>CAWDAQ010000001.1:0-65151 GCA_963800325.1 uncultured Actinomycetota bacterium
GTGGCCAACACGTACTCGTCGATCAGCCCGGCCCGCATGGCCGCCGCGGCGAGCGTGGCACCGCCGATGTCCATGGGCCCGCCGTCCTCGGCCTTCAGCCGGGCGATCTCGGGGACCGCGTCGCCGGTGACCAGGCGGGTGTTCCAGTCGACCGTGCTGGCCCTCGAGGAGAACACCACCTTCGGCATCTCCCGCCAGCGGCGGGCGAACTCGACCTCCGCCGACGTGGCGCCCGGCTGCTGGTCGGCGGTCGGCCAGTGGGAGCTCATCGTCTCCCACAGCCTGCGCCCGTACAGCGCCAGGCCGGTCGCCCCCACCCGGTCGGACCACCACTGGAACAGTTCGTCGCTCGGCACGCTCCAGCCGAGGTCGTCACCGGGCGCGGTGGTGTAGCCGTCCAGGCTCACGTTCATGCCGAAGGTCAGTTTCCGCACGGTGACAGCCTCCCCTGAGTCGCTCCCCGGCGTACAGACCAGCACTGCGCGGAAAACTCATCGGCAAGGGCCGCGCCGAGAAGGCGTGCCCTGTCAGCGGAGACAGGGCCGAGGAGCAGGCGTTGTAGCCGAGGTGGTGGGACTCGTCACCGGCATTCGGCATCGGCACTTGGTGGACGATCGTGCCGAACGCCGCGGAGGCGGGGTCGACGTCCACCTCGGCCAGCCCGTCGTGTGGCGGCGGAGCCGAGAGCCATCGCTGGGGTCGGCTCGGTCTGTCCGATCGAATCGTGGCAGGAGAGCGATCGCTGCAGCAGATTGCGCGGGCCGAGGAATCCTCAGCGATCAGGCAGTGATGTTGCAGGCATCCGGCCGACGGTCGTCCGGCACCTCGTACAGGCAGCTGCGAGTGGGGGCGTCGAGGTTGGCCATGTCCGCCGCAGCGGCCTGCCCTGCCTCCGAGGCGAATGCCGTCTGCACGGCCTCCCAGCTCCGCCACGTCACCTCCGTGACCTGGAAGTACCCGACACCGCGCACCGTCTTCGGACGGCGGTGGACGGTGAAGCCCACCACGTGGGGCAGCCGACGCGTCAACGGCGCGTGGACCTCGTCGTAGTGCCTCTCGAACGCCTCTGGGTCGGAAGGGGTGTCGTACGTGACGAGGAACCTGACCATGCGCCCAGTGTCCCAGCGCCTGCTCGGCATCCGGAAGGAGCGCGGCACCGGCAGGCTCACCGCCTTGCCGGCGACAGGACGCCGGCCTTCGACGCTCCGCAAGGACGTTGCCGAGATGAGTGCGGTGGTCCGGCGCTGGGCGGCACCGTCCCGATGGGCGGGCCGGTGATCAGTCGAGGCAGAACTCGTTGCCCTCCGGGTCCCGCATCGTGATGAAGCCCGACTCCATGGCCGCTCGGTCCGGCTCGACCCGGTAGGCACGGGTGGCGCCCAAGGCCTCGAGCCGGTCGGCCTCGGCCTCCAGGGCGCTCATCCGTTCGCTGCCCTCGAGCCCGGGGGCAGCGCGCACATCGAGGTGGAGCCGGTTCTTCACGGTCTTGCTCTCGGGCACCCGCTGGAAGAAGACGCGAGGACGTGACCCCTCGACGGGAACGATCGCCGAGCGCGAGTTCCACTGGTCACGCGGCACGCCGAGCGCCTCGAGGGCCGCCTCCCAGGAGTCGAAACCGTCGGGGGGCGGCTCCACCCGGTATCCCAGTGCCTCGGCCCAGAACGCTGCCAGCGCGCCTGGATCGGCGCAGTCGAACGTGACTTGCACTTCCTTGGTCATGAGGTCATGGTCGCGGTGGGCACCGACAACCGTCGGCGCTCCGGACGCGTGGCCCGCAGAGCCCCGCTGTGGGGTTGGCCGGGTCGGAAGCGGAACGGCTGTGGGATGACGCGCCGCGGACGGAGCGACGGCGTGCGCCCGCTACCGGAGCTCTTGCGCCAGCATGACGATGATGCCGCTGGGGCCGCGGACATAGCTGAGCTTGTAGACGTCGCCGTAGGTCGCCACCCCGCGCAGCGGGTGGCAGCCGTGCTTGGCGGCGATCTCGAGGGCCTGGTCGATGTCGTCGACCGAGAAGGCCACGCGGTGCATGCCGATCTCGTTCGCCCGGGTGGGCGCGGTTTCGATGGCAGCAGGGTGGATGTACTCGAACAGCTCGAGGCGCCCGTGGCCGTCTGGCGTCTGGAGCATGGCGATCCTGGCCTGGTTGCCGTCGAGGCCGACGGCGGTATCGGTCCACTCCCCGCTGACCGTGTCGCGGCCGAGGACACTGAGCCCGAGGTCGGTGAAGAAGGCGATCGTCGCTTCGAGGTCGCGGACGGCGATCCCGACGTTCTCCATCTTGATGGGCACGCCTCGCACGCTATCGAGTCTGCACGCGACCGCGCGGTACGAGCCTCGGTCAGCTGATCGGCTCCAGCCCCCAGGCCGCTGCCCGACTGGCGGCCGCGGCCCGGTTCGGCACGCCCATCTTGGCCAGGAGGTGCTCGACGTTGGTGGCGACCGTCCGAACGCTGACGTGAAGGCGGACCGCGATCTCCGGGTTCGTCCGGCCCAGGGTGAGCTGCGCCAGCACCTGGAGCTCACGGCTGGACAGGCCTTCCCGGGCGGAGCCGCCACCGAACACGACGACGACGTTCGGCCCGCGGCGACTCAGCGTCAGCTCGTGCAGGGTGGCCGCGTGCGGGACCAGCACCGTCGCCGGCAGCTGACGGGTCGCGACCACCCGGCGAACCAGGTCGGCGAGCGCGACCTCTGCGCCGCGCAGGTCCGGTGGGAGCACCCCGGCCAGGGCGGTGATGGCGCCACCCGGCCGGTACGGCACGACCAGCACCGTCGGCCTGCTCGTGCCCCCGTGACCCGGTGACGTGCCGACCGTCACGTTGCCCGCCACCGCCTCCGCCAGGCAGTCGTCGAGCAGGCCGAGCGCCAGCTCGGGCGCGCGCGAGGGACCGCGCCGGTGACGCAGGCTCAGGTGAAGGACCCCGACGTACCGGCCGTCGCGAGCGAAGAGGCACTTGGTCATGCCGTCCTCGAAGCCGGACGGTTCCAGCACCTCCTGGATCGTCGTCGAGATGGGTCGAAGCCGGGGCGGAACCTCCCGCAGCCACAGCGTTCCGCCGGGGCGCCTGATCATGGTGAACAGCGGGTCCTCGTGAAGGCGCGCAGCGAGGTGCTCGGCCGCCGGCTCGGCGTAGTCCCCGGCGAGTTCGACGTGTCGGCGCTGCGCGGCGTCCCAGCGTGCGATCGAGGCGTGGTCGTAGGGCGCCACGCGCGCCAGGGCGGCGAGCAGACTCTCGGCCGCGGCGCCTCCGGTCGCGGCGTCGCCGGCGAGTTCGCGAACGGTCGTCACGGCCTCGAGGATGGCCTCCGCTGACCCGGGCCGCGCTGTCACCCGGGAAGGATGGACGACCGGCGCGGCCAGGGTCAACGGGACTCAGGTGGCGTCGTGGACGACCGTGCCGTCGAGGACGGTGAGCAGCACCGGCATCGTGGGGATGTCGTGCGGGTCGGCCGCGAGGAGGTCGCCGCCGAGAACGCAGAGATCGGCGACCTTGCCCACCTCCAGCGAGCCCTTCCACTCCCCGGCGAAGTCCTGCCACGCGGCGTTGATCGTGTACGTGCGGACCGCCTCGGCGAGCGTGATCCTCTGGTCCGGCCCGCTGACCGAGCCGGTCGCCTTCGACTCCCGCAGCAGCATCGTGGCGATGCCCTGGCGCCAGTCCGGATACGTCACCGGCGCGTCGGAGCTGCTCATCACCGTGATGCCGGCGTCGATCGCGTCCCGGTAGGGCCATTCGTAAGCCGCACGCTCGGGTCCGACGAAGTCGACCTCGAGGTCGGCGATGGTCCACTTGATCGTCGGGTTCATGTTCACCCCGAGCCCGCGCTCCGCCAGCGACCGCATCGCCGCCGGTGTCAGGAAGTCGCCGTGGATCAGGTAGTGCCGCGGGTCCTCCCGCGGGTGGTCGGCCATCGCCTTGTCGAACGCCTCCACCACGGTGTCGATGCCGCGGTCGCCGGTGACGTGGACGCCGACCTGGTATCCCGCCGCATGGGCGGACCGGATCATCTCGGTGATCTCGGCGACGCGCTCCTCGTCCGTCTCCCCGGCAATGCTGAGACAGCCGCAGCCTCCCCCGACGTACTCCTCGTGCATCCACGAGGACTTGTTCGGCGGGATACCGTCCGCGAACACCTTCACCCCGACGACGTTGAGCCGCCGCGGGTCCTCGCTGTGCCTCTCGTTCATGGCACCGAGCGCCTCGCTGAACGCGGCGGCCGTGCTCGAGAGCCCGGTCGGCAGCAGCAGAACGCTGACCCGTGCCGTCAGCTCCCCGTCGGCCAGCAACCGGCGATAGACCTCGAGGCCCTCGGCGCCCAGCCCGCCCCCGAGTATCTGCTCCCCACCGGGGCCGAGACCCGGCTCGGTGTAGCTCGTGATCCCCAGAGCCCGCAGCTTGCCGAGCGTGGAGCGGATCGCGGCCGTGCGCGCGTCCCCGTCGAGCGGCGGCTGGACACGCTGGACGATCGCCTGGGCGCCCTCCTGGAGCAGGCCGGTCGGCTCGCCGCCTGCGTCCTTGAGGATGATGCCTCCCGGCGGTGGCACGGTGTCGCGGTCCAGGCCGGCCAGCTCCAGCGCCCGCGAGTTGACCCAGGACGCGTGCCCGGAGAAGTCCTGCAGGAGCACGGGGTGATCCGGGCTGACCCCGTCGAGGTCGTGCCGGGTCGGCATCCGGTCGGAGTCGGTCAGGCACTCGGCGAGGTAGCCGGTGTCCCACCCGATGCCGACGATCCACTGGCCCGCCTCGGTTCGTCCGGCGGCGGCGCGCACGACCTCGGCGACGTCGGCGATGGAGGTCACGGCGGGGTGCGCGACGTCGAGCGCGAGGGGCGGGGACGCCAGCCCGTAGGCGCACCCGTGCAGGTGCGAGTCGTTGATTCCCGGCAACAGGGTGGCACCGGCCAGGTCGACGACCCGGGTCTGCGCGCCGATGAGCGGCTCGACGGTGGCCCGGTCACCGACGGCGCTGATCCTCCCCTCGGTGACGGCAAGCGCGCGGGCGACGGTGAAATCGTCGTCGACCGTGACGACGGAGCCGTCGACGAAGACGAGATCGGCGAACTCTGGCATGAGACCTCCTTGGGTCCTACTCGTGTCTGGGCCGACTGTGCTTCATCCGCACGGCGTGCACATCGGTCAGTTGACCGAGCTCTTCCGTCCGCCACGCGAAGGGTCCCTCCAGTGGTCAGCGGCGCGGCGGTCGGCAGAGGGTCCTGAGCACCCGAGAGCTCGGACGCGCGGGCGAGCTGGTGCATGAGCTTGCTCGACTGCTCGGCACGACGCCGGCACCGGACTGACCGGCCGTCGACGAACGGCGGAGTGGATGAGCACCAGGAGCCCCACAGGCAGGGCCGTCGCGCTCGGCGGGTCCTGTGTGTCCACGGACTCACGGACGGGCGAGCCGGCACCCCGGGGTGTTCAGTCTCCGGTCGTCTCGCGCGCGGCTGCGGCCGCTCTGACTGCGCGCCATCCCCCCGCTCTGTTGTTGGCGATGATCTGGCGCGGCATCGTGGTCAGCGGCTGCACCGGGATCGGGTCCCCGTGGTGGAAGGCAATGGTCCGGGCGGCGCTGTTGGCGTGGCCCCCGGTGATGATGCCGTCCGGGTCAGGCACGATCGCCCCGTCGTATGTGAACAGGTTCACGTGGTCCTTCGCCGCCAGGAGGGCACACACGTTTCCCTCGAGCACGAAGTGCGGCAGCCCCCTGCGCTTGAAGGTCTCCTTGACGTCCGGGTCGGCGGCGTGGACGACGTCCCGGAGGCGGCGGCCCGGGCGGCCTGCCACTGAGGTAGTGCGTCGAGGTAGTGCTCGACGCGCGGATCGACGTGGTCGCTCATACCTGGAGAGACCGCCGGAGGACGGCAACTCGGCTCCGGCGACGACTCTGCACGCAGGAACTCGTCGCGATGACGGGAGTGCGGCCCTACCGGCAGTCGCCGAGCAGCGACGAGAGTGCGTTGTCTGGATCGGTCTTCTCAGACCTGCAGTGCGGCTGGCGGCGTCGGATGTCTTTCGCCGGCCGGCTTGGCGTGCGGGAGGAGGCCGTAGCGTGCTGGGCGTGAGCCGGGATCCAGCGGAGGTGCTCGACGAGCTGGTCGCCTCGGGCCAGGAGCCGGGTGGGGCGGTCGCTGTGGTCCGGGGAGGGGTGGTGGAGGTCGACCATCCGGTAGGCACGCGGGACGGCGTGCAGCCGTGGACATCGGACACCCTGGTGATGACCTTCTCGGTGGCCAAGCCCTTCGCTGCGTTGACGTTCCTCGATGTCGTGGCCTCTGGTGGGCTCGACCTCGACCAGCCGGTGACCTCGGTCTGGCCCGAGTTCGGCGCCGGAGGCAAGGCGTCGACGACGATGCGTCACCTGATCTCTCACCAGGCGGGGGTCCCGGCCTTCCCCACCGAGGCGAGCGGGGTGGAGTACGACGACCGCGACGGGCTGGTCAGGCTGCTGGCGGCGGGCACGCCGGTCCACCCCGCGGGCGCCGGCGTCGCCGAGCACGCGCTGACCTATGGCCACCTGCTCGACGAGGTGCTGCGTCGAGCGACCGGTGAGTCGTTGGCCGACCGGTTCGCGCGCGTGGCGGCGGACGCCGGGTGGGATCTGCACCTGAGGGTCGCGCCGACAGACCTGGCGCGGGTGGCCGACCTCGCGGACCCTGCCGGCGCCTGGCGGGACGGGCTCCTCGCCGACCCGCGGTGGGCTCCGGCGCTGGGACGCCCTCCCGGCCTGCTCGAGGTGTCGGTGCTGAACTCGGAGCGGTTCCGGACGACGTCGTTCCCGGCCGTGGCGCTCCACGCGAGTGCGTTGTCGTTGGCCCGGTTCTACGACGACCTGATCCGGCCCGAGGGGTTCGTCGCGTCCCGCCTCGGGCACGGGCTCTGGCGGGCCTTCCTCGAGCCGGCGGCCTCCGGTCACGACCGGGTGCTGGACCGACACGTCACGTGGACCCTCGGATTCCAGCTCGACGTGACGGACGGTCGATCGGAGGTGGGGATGGGAGGCGCGGGCGGCTGCACGGCCTGGGCCGAGCCGGCGGCGGGCTACGGCGCCGCCTACGTCACCCGAGGTCTCGGTGGTCACGACCGGGCTGACGCTGTGTGGGAGGCCGCGAGGGAGCGCTTCGGGTCACGACGGGGGTGACCCGGCGACGACGACGGGTGCGCGGGCGGTCGACCGTCTGTCCGCCTACTGCGCGTGCCGGATCGAGGGCACGCACGTGGGCTTGTCAGATGACCAAGCCGCCTCCGGTCGACCGTTCGGGTCCGACTGGGGCCGCCGCGGGCCTAGCCCACGAGCGGCTGGAGGACGTCGATCATGTACTGGGCGGCAGCGCGGTCTCCCATGATCGAGGCAGAGTCCTCCGGGGTGGGGCTGCCGGCGGCGAGGTCGGGGACCAGCCCGCGAAAGTACGGTGACTCGAGGAGTGGACTCGCCTCCAGGTATCGAACGAGCGGGGCCACCTCGTCGAGCCGGTCGGCGTGGTGCATGATCCGGACGAGCTCGATGGCGGCGACGCCGACGCCTTGCATGTTGCCGGTGTCGAGAAGGCCTGCGACGTGGTGGAGGAGCAGCGAGTAGGCCATCTGGGTGTCACCGCGTCGGAAGGCGACACGGGCCGCGACGGCGGTGGTGGGGGTGTGGGTCCGTGCCGGCACGTCGACCAGCGCTGCTTCCTCGAAGAGCTCGTCGGCGCGCTGGTGGTCGCCTTGGAAGGCGGCGCCGTAGCCGTGGAGCATCAGGGTCCAGTTGAGGAGGGTCGGCGGGCCGTGGTCGCGGTATCGCTGCGCCATCACGGGTGCCAGGTCCTCCAGGTCGGAGAACCGGCCGAGGTTGAGGTACGCGGCGAGGATGTCGGTCTCCATGAGCTCTGCGAGAAACGGTTGCCCGCGGCGGCGGCGTTCGGAGATCGCCTCGGGCACCAGACCCAGGAGTGCTTCCCAGTCCTCGTGGGCGAACGCACGGGCGTGACGCACGAGCGGGTCATCGGGCTCGGGATGATGACGGAGGAGCCGGTCGTAGGCGGCGGGACTCTGCGCCAGGGCGTAGCGGTGGGCAGCCCACACGAGGCCGAACACGGTCAGCTCCTGGTCGCCGGCGCTCGCGTCGAGGACGCGCTCGGCCCAGTCCCCGATCTCCTGGCGACTGCGGAGCAGAACCTCCCCGGCGATGGGCTCCACCAGCTCGGCCACCTGACGGGGGCGGCCGGCGAGGAGCGCTCGGTCGACCGCTGTCCTCAGCTCCGGCCACAGGGCTTCCAGCCGGTCGACACCGGAGACTTCGTCCGGTCCGATCAACAACTGGTGGACCTGCGCGACCTCCCGCCGGCACCAGTCCGTGTGGCGACGATGCGCCGTCACGACCTCGCCCGAACCGGCGAGGGACTCGGCGGCGTACTGGCGGATGGTCTCCAGCATCCGGTACCGCCGCTCGCCCCGCAGGTCCGCTTCCACGGTGAGCAGTGACCGGTCCACGAGACAGCCCACCAGGTCGTCGACGTCGGCCGCGTCGAGACCACCGCCGGCCGCGACAGCCTCGGCGGCGTCGAGGTCGAACGATCCGCTGAACGTCGAGAGCCGTCCGAACGCGACCTGTTCGGGCGGGCTGAGGAGATCGTGGGACCAGTCGAGGGTCGCGCGAAGCGTGCGATGCCGTTCCACCCGGTCCCGCCGTCCGCCGACGAGAAGCCGGAGCCGGTCCTGGAGGCGCTCGAGGAGCTGCGGCGGAGTCAGGGTCCGGGAGCGTGCGGCGGCGAGCTCGATGGCCAGCGGCACCCCGTCGAGACGGCGGCAGATCTCCGTCACGACGGCCCGCCAGGCTTCGAGGTCGAAGTGCTGGTCGAGTGACGACGCGCGGTGGGCGAACAGCTCGGTACCGGCGCCGGCGGGATCCAACGGGGGCAGCGGGATGAGCTGCTCGACCCCGATCGCCAGCGGTTCCCGGGAGGTGGCCAGCACCCGGACGTCCGGGCACTGGTCGAGAATCGCCCGGCAGGTGGCGGCGGCACTGTCGATGACGTGTTCGCAGTTGTCGAGGAGGAGCAGGGTCCGACGCCGCCGCAGTGCTCCCACCACGGTCTCGGCCGGTTGCCGACCGGGCGCCTCCGGGACCGCAAGTGCCTCGAGCACGGCGCGGGCGACGTCGTCGTGAGCGGACCGGTCCGAGAGGTCCACCAGGTGGACGCCGTCGCGGTAGGACGTCCGCGCCCGGGTCGCGACCGCGAGCGCAAGGTGGGTCTTCCCGATACCACCGGGTCCGGTCACGGTCACCAGGCGCGACCCTTCGAGGGCCCGCTCCACCTCCCCGAGCTCCCGGTGTCGACCGAGGAGCGGGGCAGTCAGCCCGGGCAAGGCGCTCGAGGGCGTCGGGTCCGGCGATGCGGCGGCCGCACGGGGCGCGGGCGCCGGGCGCAGGTCCTCGTCGTGCTCGAGAACCATCGCCTCGACCCTTCGCAACCGCGGCCCGGGCTCGACGCCGAGCTCCCCCACCAGCCGCTCCCGGGCGAGGCGGTACGCCGACAGGGCCTCGGCCTGCCGGCCCGCCCGGTACAGGGCCGTCATGAGCAGCGCCCACAGCTCCTCGCGGAACGGGTACTCGGCGGTCAGCCCGGTCAGCACCGCGACCGCGTCCCGAGGACTGTCCTCCACCAGGCACGCCATGTGGGCCTCGGTCGCCTCCACCCACCGTTCGGTGAGCCTCGCCACCTGCGGGGCGAGACCCGGCGCGTCGAGTCCCGCGAGCGGCGGGCCGGCCCACTCGGCAAGGGCCCCGTCGACGTCTCCAGCGGTCAGACACTGTTCGAAGCGCCTCGCGTCGACGCAGCCGGGGTCCACGGCGAGGCGGTACCCGGCTCCGACGCGTTCCACCGTGGGGGGCCCGAGCGTGCCGCGGAGTTGCATGACGTAGGTCTGCAGCGTCTTCTCCGCGGTCCGGGGCGGGTCCTGACCCCAGACGAGATCGACCAGTCGGGACACAGGCACGGTGTCGCCGCAGACCAGCGCGAGCGCTGCCAGCAGCGTCCGGCTCTTCGGCGCCCCGAGGTCGACTCGCTCACCGGCCACCGTTGCGGCGACGCCGCCCAGCAGTCGGACGTCGAGCCCTGGCGGGCATTGCTGGCTGTCGGCCACCGCGTGGCGCCTCTCCGCTCAGGAGACCCGCGCGGGTCTCGACCGGGGCTCGACCCGATCCCGACCGTGTCTCGACCGGCTCCGGGGAGTGTCGAGCCATGAACACAGTCACAACAACCCCCGATCCCGTCAACCTCGTGCCGCCGACGCCGCGCGGCTGGTCGCCGCGCACGGTCGCCAGGGCCGCGGGCATCCTCTACCTGGTCATCTTCACGTTCGGGCTGTTCAGCGAGCTCTACGTCCGCGGGACGCTGGTCGACCCGGCCAGTGCCGCCGCCACCGCGGCGAACATCACCGCCGCCGAGGGCTTGTTCCGCCTCGGGTTCGCGGCGGACACGGTGATGGTGCTCAGCGACGTCGCGGTGGCGGTACTGCTCTACGTGCTGCTCCGCCGCGTCAGCAGGACCCTGTCGACGTTGGCGGCGGCGTTCCGGCTCACCCAGGCCGCGGTGCTGGGCTCCGTCCTGCTCGCCCAGTTCGCCGCGCTCATCGTGCTCGACCCCGACGGCCCGGGTGCCGGCCTCGGCGCCGATGACCGGGACGCGGTGGTCGGACTGACGATGGAGGCGCACTCCTACGGCTACCTCATCGGCCTGGTCTTCTTCGCCGCCCACCTGCTCGTCCTGGCCTACCTGCTCATCAAGTCGTCCTGGTTCCCCAGCTGGCTCGGCGTCCTCCTGGGCGTCGCCGGCGTCGGGTACGCCGCGGACAGCTTCGGCTTCTTCCTGCTTCCCGGCTACGACGGCACCCTGTCACCGGTGCTGCTGGCGCCGGCCGTCGTCGCGGAGTTCTCCATGATCGTCTGGCTCCTCTCCAAGGGCGTGCGGATGG
Source organism: uncultured Actinomycetota bacterium (assembly GCA_963800325.1). Taxonomy (GTDB): domain Bacteria; phylum Actinomycetota; class Actinomycetes; order Actinomycetales; family Dermatophilaceae; genus CAWDAQ01. The sequence continues at coordinate 10,958 of CAWDAQ010000001.1, forward strand.
ACGCCTGGCGCCGGGACGTCGACGGCGCCCAGGCCCCGGGCGAGGTGACGGCATGAGGACCGTCGTGCAGGACCGCTACGGCACCCCGCAGGACGTGCTGCGGGTCCTGGAGGTGCCCCGACCGCGCCCGAGCGGGGACCAGGTCCTCGTCCGGGTCGAGGCCGCCGCCGTCGCCGGCGACGACTGGCACCTGATGGCGGGATGGCCGTGGGTGGCCCGCCCCGCCACCGGGCTGCTCCGTCCTCGACGTCGGATCCCCGGCCGTGAGATCGCGGGTGTCGTGGAGACCACCGGCCCCGAGGTCCGCCACCTGATGCCCGGTGACGAGGTCTTCGGGTGGGGCGACGGCGGGCTCGCCGAGTTCGCCGCCGTCCCCGAACGCCAGCTGACCCTCAAGCCGAGCAGCCTGTCCCTGGTGGAGGCCGCAGTCGTCCCGGTGTCCGGGTTCACCGCACTCCAGGCGCTGCGGGACGCCGGCGGCCTCCGTCCGAGACAGCACGTCCTCATCGTGGGCGGCTCCGGCGGCGTCGGGACCTTCGCCGTCCAGATCGCCAAGACGCTCGGCGCCGAGGTCACCGCCCTGCAGGGGCCGGGGGGCGGCGCCCTCGTGCGGGAGCTGGGGGCCGACCACGTCCTGGACCACACCCGCGACGACGTCGCCGCCGGCCCGACCCGGTTCGACGTGGTCGTCGACCTGGTCGGCGCCCGTCCGGCGGCCGACTATCGGCGCGCGCTCCGGTCCGACGGCACCCTGGTGCTCGTCGGCGGCACCGGCGGACGCGTCTTCAAGGGCACCGGCGGGTTCCTCCACGCGGCACTGCTGAACCCGCTGGTGCGGCACCGGCTGCGGGTGCTGGTGCACCGCGACGACGCCGAGGACCTCCGCACCCTCGCCCAGTTCGCGGACGGCGGCAGCCTCCGGCCGGTGGTCTCCGCCGTCTACCCGCTGGAGGAGGTGGCCGCCGCCGTCACCCACTTCCAGGGCGGGCACGGTCGCGGGAAGGTCGCGGTCGCCGTCACCGAGACCACGTGGCGGGAGGCGCGGGGTCATGCGTGAACCCACCGCACTCACCGCCGCCCCCACGTCGCGGCTGCGACGCTGGACCACGCGCGCCGGGGTGATCGCCCTCGGAGCGGTGGTCCTCCTCGGCTGGACCGTGGCGACGGGCCTCGGCATGGTCCGTGTCGCACCCGAGCACTCCACCCTGGACCCGGCATCGGTGCCCTACGCCCAACCGGGACCCCACCCCGTCGGGGTGCGCGACCTCGTCGTTCCCCTGCAGAGGCCGCTGCACGCCACCGTCTGGTACCCCGCGGCCGCCGGCGAGGGGGAGCGGGCCACCTATCGGTACACCGTCGGGATGTTCTCGGGGACGACCCCGGTCACGCTGGCGACCTCCCCGGGCAAGGCCCGCCGCGGCGTCCCGCCCGACCGGGCCGCGGGTCCGTACCCGCTGGTCGTCGTCTCACCCGGCTTCGCGCTCGGCCCCGGGGCCTACGGGTGGCTGGCCGAGCACCTGGCCTCCCACGGCTTCCTGGTCGTCGCGCCCGACCACGAGGAGACCCTCGACCCCTCGAGGCTGTGGCAGTCCACCATCGACCGCCCCCGCGACCTGCGGGCCGTCATCGACCACGTCACCGCGGGTGACGACACCCTCTCGGCGCTGGTCGACCCCGAGCGGATCGCCCTCACCGGGCACTCCTACGGCGGCTACGCCGCCCAGGTCATGGGTGGTGCACGTCTCGACACGAGATCCCTGTCGGATGCGTGTGCGGACGCACGGCAGGCCGACGACGCCGGCGTGTTCCTGTGCGACGCTCTCGAACCGCACCTGGGAGCGATGGCAGACCGCGCGGGGCTCGCAGCCGTTCCCGACGGACTCTGGCCCGACTGGTCGGACGAGCGGGTGGACGCCGTGGTCTCCATGGCCGGTGACGCGGTGATGTTCGGCGCTGCCGGACTGCCGTCACTGAAGGTCCCGGTGGCCGCACTCGGCGGCACCGCCGACCGCGACACCCCCTACACGACCGGCGCACGGCTGACCTACCTCCACGCCGACTCGCGACGAGCCATCGAGGTCGGGCTGCGCGGCGCCGAGCACTTCGCATTCACCAGCCCGTGCGCATCCGTGCGGCGAGCCATGGCGGTGGTCCCGTTCGGGTTCTGCGACGACCCCGCCTGGAACCGGGCCTCGGCCCGCGATGTGATCGCCCAGTACGTCACCGCCTTCCTCCTGACCGAGCTCGCCGGCGCCGATGCCGCCGCTGCCCTGTCCGAAGGGCACGGGTCAGCCGCCGACGTGGTGTTCCGGAGTCGCGGCTACCACCCCGGCCGCCGAGACACTGGTCCATGGGTTGAGTCCGGGAACCCGACCGGCGGTTGACATCTGCGTGGCCCAGGACTCGTATGGCAACTGGTGCTGGTTCCCCCTCTGGGGCTGAGAGGGCTGCCGGGGGCGTCGGGGCCCTGCGTCGGCGGTGATCGACGAGCGCGTTCATGCGGTGCTTCGACCGCTTCGGGCTGCAGGCAACCGCCGTGTTCACCATCCCGTCGTCCGCGCCGCCACGCTCTCACCCCGTGACCTACGTGGTCTGCTCGCAGGACCGGATGCTCCCCCCGGAGGCCCAGGAGCAGATGGCACAACAGGCCGACGACGTCGTGCGGCTCGACTCCTCCCACTGCCCGATGCTCTCGATGCCCGACCGGCTCGCCGAGGTGCTCGACGCCGCCGCCCCCTGACACTGCCGGGTGCTGGTGGTCAGGCCTCTCCCCCGGCGTCGAACTCGTAGGCCTCGTAGAGCAGGTCGGAGCCTCGTTGCCTGTGGCTGACCAGCAACCCCAGCAGCGTCGTGCCACGACGTCTGATCTGATCCACCCGCGGCTCCGGTCCGGACGTCCGGGCGAGCAGGTCATCGAGGAGGTCGCTGATCTGCACGTGCTCCCGGGCGAGGCGGGCGACCGCACCGGCGAGACGCGGCGCTGCTGCGAGCACGTCGGAGTGCACCCCCGCCTCCCCCTCTGTGACCTCGACGTGCTCGCGAAGGTCAGCCGACAACTCGACCAGCGCCACGTGGACTCGCCCGGCCCAGCGCTCACGACCGATCAGCGCTGGCTCGGCCATCGCGAACTCCAGCACGCTCATCGACTGGCGCAGCTCAGCACGTCGCAGCCGCAGGGCCTCCAACGCCGCCTGGTCCCGCGTCGAGGGACTCGCTGCCATCGACGCCTCCATGGGTAGAGGTGTTGTCCTGAGGTCCGCCCAGCGGACTTCCGGTGAGCGCGTCAGCTCGCCCGGGGACCCATCGTCGTGGCTGGCGCGGAGCTTGGCAAGGGAACGATCCGGGCCCGCAGCGGCAGGAAGGAGTCACCCGGTCGAGGAACCGGGGCCGGGGTGGCTGTAGAGGACGGCGAAGCGCTGCAGGACCACGGGCATGTCCCGGCTGAACCCGCGATCGTGCATTGCGTGATCGGTGAAGAACCGCTGATGGACCTCCCGCCAGGTGGCCAGCGACCGGTCGCCCTCACCTTCGAGGTAGGCGTGCTCGGCACTCACGTCGTCGAAGGGAACGACCTCGACGGCCGTCGTGATGACCAGGGCATGCGGGACGCCCCGACCGTCGGTGACGATGCCGAGCGCCCCTGGCGTCGGCAGCGCCTCTCCCGCTTCCTCGTAGTCCCACAGCGCGCCGGCGGTCGCGGTCTTGGCGCCGGACGACACCAGCCCGAGCAGCTCGTCGGCCTGTTCGGGTGTGGCCCCGAAGGCCCACGCCGGAGGGGGAAGGGAGTCCAGTGGCCGCTCCCCGGTGTAGTAGCCGGTCGGGTTGAGCCTGGCTCGCATTCTCGCCACCTGCCAGAAGGCGTCGACCATCGAGGAGCCATCGGTGCCGGGCTCAGGCGCTCCCATCCCGTGAGGCTAGCCGACGCGCTCCCCGCCAGGTGGACGAGAACTCGTGCCTGCCCTACAGGTGTACAGGTGGCTCGCGCTCCTCCCGTGGCCGTCCCTGCCGAAGACTGGAGCTGCGGCACATCGCCGCCTGTCGGAGCACGCGACTTGCCCCTCGGGCTCGTCGCTCCAGAGGGCCGCACCCCCCCGCAGTGGGTCACGCCGGGACGCGACTCGCCGGCTCGTCCCGGTCGTCACCAGCCGCCCCGACCGCGGATGCCCCGCGGGGCAGGCGGGCGACGTGCACGGCGACGAGGAGGACGGCGAGGGCGTTGGCGCCGTGCACGAGTCCGACGTAGGGCAGCTCGGGGATGGCGTAGCCCATCTCGCCCTGCACGACGACGAGGAGGAACAGGCCCCACGCCCAGCGCCGCGCTCGCGGTGCGCGGACCCAGAACGACGCGACGGCCCCGGCAAGGGCGACGACCGGCAGGAGGATGCCGCCGACCAGCTCGTGCACGGGGAAGCCCACGTCGCCGGTGAACGACCCGGTGCCGCTCTCGACCAGGAGCTCGTCGACGACGCCGCCGCCCTCCACGTACGCCTGCATCCCGCCGTACCCGAACGCGATGACCGCGGCCTGGACGACGACGCCGGCGACGACGGTCCAGGCGAGGCCCGAGTAGAGCTTGCGCATGGGAGGTCTCCTCTCGTTCCGGCCGGGACCGCCCTCGGCCGTCCCACCACGGTCGGCTCTCAGTCACCGTCCGCGGAACGCGGGCGGCCCTCCGCCCGGGCGCGGGTTTCCGCAGGGTGGCCGGGCGGTGACCCCTATGGCGCCGCGGGCCGATGCGGCGGATCATGTGGGACGTGCTCGTGAGGCGGACCGCGGTCGCGGCCCTCGGGGTGGTCGGTACGGCGTCGCTGGTCTACGTCGTGCTCGAGCGCGCCTTCCTGCATCCGGAGGAGGACCTCGGGGCGAGCCTGGAGTGGCCGCTTCTCGGTGTCCTCCCGCTCCTGGTCCTCGGCGTGTGGCTGCTCGCGGTGAGCAGGTCCCGGATCGCGGTGTACGTCGCGGTGGCGGCCGCGGCGATGGCCGTGGGTGCCGTCTACGAGACCGTGGTCCCCCTCTACCCGCAGCTCATGGAGCAGCGATGGTTTCCCTGGCTCAACGCGGTGAGCCTCACCGGGGGCGGGGTGGCGATCGCCGCCTTCATGGCGCTCATCGCCACCTTCCCGGACGGCCGCCTCGGGCACCGCTGGCAGCGGGTGGCCGTCCGGTCGGTGTGGGTCTGCTCGTTGGCCGGGGGGCTCACGCTGCTGACCAACCCCCTCGTCGTCCTGCCGCCCTCCATCGAGGTCGGCGCCGAGATCCCGAACCCCGTGGCGGTGCCTGGGCTCGAGTGGCTGGCGCCGGTCGTCGACGCCGTCGCCGTCACGGCGTGGGTCCCCACCGTGGTCACCGCCGTGGTGTTCGTCAGTCGTGCCTTCGGAAGGGACCCGGAGACCCCCCGTGCCCTCCGACCGCTCGGCATCACCCTCCTGGTCGTGGCCGCGGCATGGGGAGCCCTGGTCGTGCTTTCCCGGCTGCCGATCGACGCGGTCCTGTTCGCCGAGATCGTGGGCGCCGTCAACCTGGGCGCACTGTTCGCCCTCCCGGTCGTGCTGATCCAGGGGGTGCTGCGCCACGGCGCTTTCGACGTGGCGGCCGACGACCGGCCCCAGCTCCTGATCCGTTCCTCCTCGACGATCGTGACCTTCCTGTACGGCATCGCGGTCGCGGCCCCGGCCGTCCTCCTCCTCGACCGGATCGAACCGGCCGGGGCGGTGCTGCTCACGACGATCGCGGCGGTCGCCCTCCTGCCGCTGCGAGGGTGGCTGACCGACGCCGTCCGACGAGCGGTCCTCGGCGACCGTGAACGCCACCTCGAGCTGCTCGCTGAGCTGGGCGTGCGCCTCGAGCGGGCACCGGGCCTCGACGAGGTGCTGACCGCGCTCGCCGACGGCGTGCGTGGTGGGCTGGACGCCTCGTGGGTGCGAGTGGCCGTGGACGCGCCCGAGGGCGGCGCGGGCACCCCCCGGTCGGCGGTCGCGGGGGCACCGACGGGGCCGTCGGTGGTCAGGCGTGACCTCGTGCACGGCGAGGACGTGGTCGGGCGCATCGAGCTCGGCAGCCGGCGAAGGGGTGAGTACCCGGCGTCCGAGCTGGCCCTTCTCGACACCGTCGCGAGACAGGCGACGAGCACGGTGGCCGCGGTGCGGCTGACCACGCGGTTGGAGGAGGGCCTGGAGGAGCTGCGCGCCTCGCGGGCCCGGCTGGTGAGTGTCCAGGATGCCGAGCGTCGCCGGATCGAGCGCGACCTCCACGACGGGGTGCAGGCCAGCGTGGTGGCGCTCATCGCCAACCTCGCCCTGGCCCGGCAGCGCCTGCACCGACGCCAGCTCGCCGAGGCCGAGCTCGTCGAGGTGCAGGACCAGGCGCGCGAGGTCCTCGTGGACCTCCGCGAGCTGGCCCGCGGCATCCACCCCCAGGTGCTGACCGACCGGGGACTGGTCGCGGCCGTCGAGTCGCGCACGGCCCGCTTCCCGGTTCCGGTGCGCGTTCTCGCGGGGGCGGACGTGCGGCACACCAGGCTGGACGCCGACACCGAGGCGGTCGCGCTCTACGTCGTCAGCGAGGCGCTCGCCAACACCGCCAAGCATGCGGAGGCGGAGGAGGCCGTCGTGCGGATGGCCCTCGACGACGAGGCCCTCGAGGTGGAGGTCCGCGACGACGGCGCCGGCTTCGAGCCACCCGCCCACCCGACGAGTGGTGGCCTCGCGAACATGCACGACCGCGTCACCGCCCTCGGTGGGCGGCTCGTCGTCGAGAGCGGCATCGGTCGGGGGAGCTCGGTCTGCGTCGAGCTACCGGCACCGACCCGGACGGAACCGGGCACCGACGTCGTGGGGCCATCCGTGAGAGACGTGGCTCGGGAGGTATCCGTGTGCGACCCGGAGCCCGCCGGTGCCTGAGCCGCTCGACATCGTCGTGGCCGAGGACAACTACCTCGTGCGCGAGGGGGTGCGCCGCCTGCTGGAGGACTCCGGGCGGGTCCGCGTGCTGGCCGGTGTCGGCACTGCCCCCGAGCTGCTCGACGCCGTACGCCGGCTGCAGCCCGACGCCGTGATGACCGACATCCGGATGCCGCCGACCCACCGCACCGAGGGCATCGAGGCGGCACGCGCCATCCGCGCGTCCCATCCGGACATCGGTGTCGTCGTCCTCTCCCAGCACACCGACGACGCCTACGCCCTCGCGCTGTTCGAGGACGGGTCGGCCGGTCTCGGCTACCTTCTCAAGGACCGCGTCGGCGACGTCGACGACCTCGTGCACGCGCTGCTCGAGGTGACCGCCCACGGGTCCGTCGTCGACCCGCTCATCGTCGACGCGCTCGTCCGGCGGCGGGCGCGGGACGCCGCCGACCCGCTCGGCACCCTGACACCGCGCGAGGTGGACGTGCTCCGTGAGATGGCGACCGGCAAGACCAACGCCCGGATCGAGGAGACCCTCCACCTCTCGTCGTCGACCGTCGAGAAGCACGCGAACGCGATCTTCACCAAGCTCGCCATCCCCGAGCAGGGGGTCAACCGGCGGGTCGCGGCGGTCCTGTCCTACTTGCGTCGCGCCACCCGGTGAGCAGACCCTCCGGGTGCCCAGCACCCCAGCGCACCCACGTCGACCGGTCCGGCCGCCGGGGAGTCTGCTCAACGATGGCCACCGCGACGGTCATGGCCTCCGGGCGGTGTCTCTGGGCCGGAGTGCTGGCGCTGTTCGTCTGCGACGTGTTCGGCGGCTTCCTTGCCGTCGTCTCGGGCCTCGCCACGTGGGGCGAGGCGTGGGGCTTCGAGACCGTGTTCACCGTGCCGGTGCCCTTCGCGGCCGTGCAGGTCGCGCTTGCCTGGCTGGCCGCACGCAACGTGCGGCCGCCGGTCGGTCTGATCGCCGCCGTCGTCCTCGTCGTGCTCTGCCTGATCAGCCTGCTGTTCGGGTTGTTCGACGGTGACCTCACCAACGAGGTCGCGTCGGCCGGCTACCCCGGAGGCACCACCTTGGGGATGGTCCTCGTAGCCATCACCGGGGTCGTCGGTGTGCTCGCCGTCGCCCGCGCGAGGGGGCTGTACCAGCTTCGCTGACGGCCTTCGAGGTCCAACGCCTCTCCGCGTCGTCGCGCCGGCGGGCGGACAATGGGAGGGTGACCGAGCAACAGCGCTTCACTGTCGTCGCGGACCATCCGGAGTTCCAGCTCCGGCGGTACGACGCTTGCGTCGTCGCCGAGGTCGAGGTGGCCGGCTCGATGGACAGCGCCGGCAACCGGGCCTTCCGCCGCCTCGTGAGGTACATCGGCGGCCGGAACCGGGCCCGGCGCTCCTTGGCGATGACCGCGCCGGTGGTCCAGGCAACGGCGGGCCGCACGATCGAGATGACGGCACCGGTCGTGCAGGAGGAGCATGGCGACCGCCACGTCGTCGGCTTCGTCATGCCCGCTGGGGAGACGCTCGAGACACTGCCCGAGCCCGAGGACGCCTCCGTGTCCCTCCGCGAGGTGCCCGATGAGCTCGCCGCCGCGATGCGCTACTCGGGTCGCTGGACCGAGTCGGCGTACAGGGAGCGCGTGGCACGACTGCACGCCGCGGTGGGCCGAGCCGGACTGACCGTGACCGGACCCCCGCGGTGGGCCCGCTTCGATCCCCCGTGGACCCCGTGGTTCCTGCGGCACAACGAGGTCGTGCTCCCCGTCGCGGACGCGGAACCCACCTGGGACCGCGACTGACGTGCCGGTGTCCTCGGGCGCGGATGCGCCGCCGACCACGGAGAGCCTTTCGCCCTTGCCCGACGGCTCGCCGATGCGCTTGATCCGGACGAGGACGACCTCGCCGATGGTGATCAGCGAAGTCAGCGGTAGTCCCGCGTCGGCCATCAGGTCCGAAGCCGCGACGAACACCCGCGTCCAGGCACGAGCTCCACATGGCAGCCGCCGGCGTCGAGCCGGTCGACGCCGGCGGGATCGTCGTCGGCTCCTCGTCGCCGGTGACGAGACGATCGACCGGCCCCGACGAGTCGCGACCGTCGACGCCTTCCACGAGCCGGGGCGACCAGCCAGCCGGTGCCGCTCCTGCGAAACGTGCCCGAACTGCGAGAGCGCCGACCGCGTCCCTGGGTCCCCTCTGCGAGGATGAGGCCGATGCAATGGGTCGATCACGTCATCTGGTGGCACGTCTACCCGCTCGGTTTCCTCGGGGCGGACACGACGGGTCACACCCGGGGACCCCGCGCGACCCTGCGCGACCTCGAGCCGTGGCTCGACTACCTCGTGGCGCTCGGCGCGAACGGGTTGGCCCTCGGGCCGGTGTTCGACTCCACGAGCCACGGCTACGACACCGTCGACTGGTACCGCGTGGACCCCAGACTGGGCACGGAGGACGACCTCGTGCATCTCGTCGAGGCGGCCCATGCCAAGGGGGTGCGGGTGATGCTCGACGGGGTGTTCAACCACGTCGGCCCCGACTTCGCGCCCCTGCTCGCCGCCCGACGCAGTCCGGACGCCCCTGAGCGGTCGCTGTTCCGGGTCGACGAGGACGGCCGGTTCGCGACCTTCGAGGGGCACGAGGGTCTCGTCGCGCTCGACCACGCCAACCCGGAGGTCGCCCGGATGGTGGCCGGGGTCATGACCTACTGGTGTGACCGGGGGGTCGACGCGTGGCGTCTGGACGCCGCCTACGCCGTGCCGTCGCAGTTCTGGGGTTCCGTGCTTCCGGAGGTGCGGGCCGCTCACCCGGAGCTCTGGGTGGTCGGGGAGGTGATCCACGGCGACTACGTCGCCGCCGTCGGCGAGGGCGGGCTCGACTCGGTCACCCAGTACGAGCTCTGGCAGGGCATCTGGCACGCGCTGCAGGACGGCAACCTCCACGAGCTCGCGTGGGCGCTGCACCGGCACGACTCCTTCCTCGACGAGTTCGTGCCGATGACCTTCGTCGGCAACCACGACGTCACCCGGATCGCGAGCCAGGTCGACGACCAGCGACACCACGGGCACGCTGCCGCCCTCCTGCTCGTCCTGGGTGGGACGCCGTCGCTGTACTACGGGGACGAGCTCGGGTGGCGGGCGGTCAAGGAGGAGCGGTTCGGCGGTGACGACGCGATCCGGCCCGCGTTCCCGCGCTCGAGCGACGAGCTGGTGGAGGCCGAGCCGGGAGTGCTCGACCGCTGGCGGACGCTGGTCGGCCTGCGCCGCCGACACCCGTGGCTGCACACCGCACGCAGCCACGTGGTGAGCGTGTCCGACGAGGCGCTCGTGATCGAGATGCGGCCACACGACGAGGCCCGCGGCGAGACTCCCCTCGTCCTCGCCCTCAACATCGGGGACGGCGAGCTGACGACCCCGGTCGGGCCGTCGGCCCGGTTCCTCGCCGGTGAGCGCTCGGGCCTGCGGGGAGAGGACCTCGTGGCCGGTGCGCACGGCTGGGCCGTCCTCGAGGGCGGTACTGCCGGGCACTGAGTCGCTCACGGCGCGGTCCGGCAGGACCGGAAGGCGGTCGCCTCGTCTCACGGCGTCCGACACGAGGTCAGTCGTGCTCGAGCCGTGCCTCGTCCCGGGTGGGCATGAACAGCTCCACCGGGTTCCCCGACGGGTCCTCGACGATCACCTGCCTGCCGCCGATCCCTTCGATGACCGGGCTGCGGAAGTGGGCGCCGAGGCTGTCGAGTCTCGTGACGAGGGCAGCGAGGTCGTCGACCTCGACCATGAAGCGGTTCCACCCGCCCGGTGCGGGTCGTGAACCGTCAGGCAGGTCCTGGCCGCCGCCGCCCTCGGAGCTGGGGGCGCTGAGGACGAGCCGGAGGTCGCCCCGTCCGAGCATCGCGAACGTCGGAGCGGGATGCATCTGCTCGACGAAGCCGAGGGCGTCGGTGTAGAAGGAGATCGCCTCGTCGACGTCGTCGACGATGTACCGCACGCTCACAGTGGCCATCTGCGCCCCCCGCCTGCGGCCACCGTACGCCGACGGTACCCGCTCACGTCGAGAGCACCGACTCCCCCATCGCCCCACGGTGGCGTTGCCCGACGTCGCCGGCGTCGGTGGCCGCGCCCGGCCCGTCGAGCGGTGGTCGCGCCGGCACGGCTCGGCCGCTGGGAGGCCTTGCCAAGCCGCGGCGGGCGGACGACGATGAGCGCACCGCCCGTGGCCCGTCGCGATCCTCGCGCCGGTGTCCGCGCGCACGGGAGGACCGGGCCCGACGGCGTCGGTCACGAGGGAGGGACCATGTCAGGACACCCCGAGGGACGATCCCCGCACGAGCAGGCGGAGGAGCCGGAGAGCGAACGGATCCAGGCGGACGAGCTGACCACGCCGGGCGAGCGGGGGGCCGAGGGGAGCCGCGAGGACCAGCGGGGTGAGGCCCGGCGGGAGGCGGAGGAGCCGGAGAGCGAACGGATCGTGTCCGACGGCCTCGACGAGTAGGGCTACGACGGGAGGCGAGGTGCTGGTCTCCGGGTTCCGCGGCGCCGTGTCGTCTCCAATGCCCGGGGGGCCGCGTGGGCTCCGTGCCGCAGCGGGAATGGTCCGGCCCCGACCCGGCGCTCACGACGGCGCCCGACGCCCGGTCCCGGATCCGGCGCAGCGTCAGGCGGACCTCACGGGAGGAGCTGTCGGGCGCTGTCGGTCATGAGGGGGCGCAGGACCTCCCACGGAACGGTGTAGGTGCGCAGCCCGTGCGGCCGCCCGACCACAGCCGCCGAGACCGGCGACGAGGACGACTGCGGCCGCCGAGACGGCCACCCGACCCGGCACCGAACCCGACCCCCGAGCGGAGGGACCGACCCGCCGCCCCGTGCCTCCACCGTCCACCGCCGCCCCCCCTCGTCTCGAGCCGCCGAGCCGGCGGTAGACCCGGGGTGGGCTCCCGGGAAGACCTGTCGAGGAGCGGCCACCGAGCCGAGGTCCGGCGCCGGCGCCGACCGCCCGGCGGGGACCTTCGCCCCGGGCGCGGCGGCACGCCCACGCACGAGCATGGGAGTGCAGCGCGCGGGAGGAGCGAACCGGGATGGCCACCGAGGACGTCGATGTCGTCGAGCTCTCGGAGGCGCCGCTGACGACCGTCGAGCAGGTCCTCGGCGTCGACGAGGACGGCCTGAGCGCCGCGGAGGTCTCGGCGCGCCTGGGGACCTACGGTGCGAACGAGGTCCCGGAGCACACGCGCAACCCGCTGCTCGCGTTCGCCGGGTACTTCTGGGCTCCGATCCCGTGGATGATCGAGGCCGCCCTCGTGCTGTCGCTGCTGGCGCGCCACTGGGCCGACGCGGTCATCATCGCGGTGCTCCTCGCGATGAACGGCGTCGTGGCCTTCACCGAGGAGCACCAGGCGGCGTCCGCGGTCGCCGCCCTGAAGGAGCGGCTCGCCGCCACCGCCCGGGTCCGTCGCGACGGGCGGTGGGACGACGTCCCGACGCGCGAGCTCGTCCCCGGCGACGTGCTCCGTCTCAGGCTCGGCGACGTCGTGCCCGCGGACGGCCGGCTGCTCGGTGAGGAGGTCCAGGCCGACGAGTCGGCGCTGACCGGCGAGTCCCTGCCGGTGACCCACCGCCGTGGCGGGCTGCTGTACTCGGGGGCGGTCGTGCTCCGCGGCGAGGCGAACGCGCTCGTCGTGGCCACCGGGGCGTCGAGCTTCTTCGGTCGCACCACCGCGCTCGTCGAGCGGGCCGGGACGGTGAGCCACTTCCAGCGCGCCGTGCTGCGGATCGGGAACTACCTCATCGTCCTCGCCGCCGTCCTCGTCGCCCTGACGACGGTGGTGTCGCTGCTGCGGGGCAACCCGCCCCTGCAGACCCTCGAGTTCGCCCTCGTGGTGACGATCGCGTCGGTGCCGGTGGCACTGCCCGCCGTGCTCTCGGTGACCATGGCGGTCGGCGCGCGCGAGCTCGCCCGCCGACAGGCCGTCGTGAGCCACCTGCCCGCCGTCGAGGAGCTCGGCGGGATCGACGTCCTCTGCTCCGACAAGACCGGGACCCTGACCCGCAACGCCCTCGCGGTCGTCGAGCCCTGGTGCGCACCGGGCACCACGGCGGTCGAGCTGCTGGCCGCGGCCGCGCTCGCCTCACGCACCGAGGACCGGGACCCCCTGGACGCGGCGGTCCTCACCGCGGCCACGGAGGACGGGGCAGCGGGACCGGACGGCACCGACGGCACCGACGGCACCGTCAGGGTGGTCGCGTACACCCCGTTCGACCCGGTCGCCAAGCGCACGGAGGCCACCCTCGCGCCGTCGGAGGGCGACCCCGCCGCGACCTTCCGCGTCACGAAGGGCGCACCGCAGGTCATCGAGGACCTGTGCGGCGCGGATCCCGCCCTCGACGCGGCCAGGGACACGGTCGAGCGCTTCGCCGCGCGCGGTGACCGTTCGCTGGGCGTCGCGCGCGACGACGGCGACGGCTGGCGGCTGCTCGGTGTGCTCGCGCTCGCCGACCCGCCGAGGGAGGACGCGGCTGCGACGGTCGAGGCGGCACGCGGGCTCGGGGTCGCCGTCAAGATGGTCACCGGCGACCAGGTGCCCATCGCGGCCCACGTGGCGGGGCAGGTCGGCCTCGGGCCGACGGTGCTGCCGGCGTCGGCGCTCGGCGAGCCCGCCGAGGACGCGGACGAGTCGGTCGCCCGGCGCGTCGAGGACGCGGACGGCTTCGCCCAGGTCTTCCCCGAGCACAAGTACCGGATCGTCCGCCTCCTCCAGGGACGCGGCCACATCGTCGGGATGACCGGGGACGGGGTCAACGACGCGCCTGCCCTCGGGCAGGCCGACGCCGGCATCGCCGTCGCAGGAGCCACGGACGCCGCCCGCGCGGCGGCCGACGTCGTCCTCCTCGCGCCGGGGCTGTCGGTCGTCGTGGACGCCATCCGGCTCGCCCGGGAGATCTTCGCGCGGATGACGAGCTACGCGACCTACCGGATCGCCGAGACCATCCGGGTCCTCCTCCTCGTCAGCGTCGCCGTGGTCGCGGTCAACGTCTTCCCCGTCACCGCGATCATGATCGTCCTGCTCGCGGTCCTCAACGACGGCGCGATCCTCGCGATCGCCTACGACCACGTGCGAGGCTCGGACCGTCCCGCCTCCTGGGACATGCGCTCGGTCCTCACGGTGGCCACCGTGCTCGGGCTCCTCGGGGTGACCGAGACCTTCCTGCTGTTCGCCCTCGCCCACCTGGCCCTGGGCCTCGACATCGACACGGTCCGCACCCTCGTCTACCTCAAGCTGTCGGTGTCCGGGCACCTGACGATCTTCGTCACCCGTGCGCGCGGGCCGTTCTGGTCCTCCCCCGCGCCGTCCCGGCCCCTCCTGCTGGCGGTCGTCGGCACCCAGGTGCTCGCATCCGCCATCGCGGGGCTCGGCCTGCTCATGACCCCGCTCGGCTGGGGCTGGGTGGCGCTCGTGTGGGGCTACGCCCTCGTGTGGTTCCTCGTCGAGGACCGCGCGAAGCTACTCACCTTCCGGGTCCTCGCGCATGCTGCCCCGCCGGCCGGCGCCTAGCCTGAGCACGTGAGGCGAGCGCGACGCGGGACGAGCACCACCAGGGCGACGGCGGCGTCCCGCCGTCTCGCCGGCCTGCTCGCCGTCGTCGCACTGGTGCTGCTCGCCGGCTGCAGCCAGGGCGCGAGCACGCCGTCCACCCCCACCGTCACCGGCGGCGCGGGCACGCCGGCGACGGCGCCGTCGGCGGCCGTGACCAAGCTGCTCGTCGTCGTCGTCGAGAACCACTCGCTGGACCAGATGCGCCAGGACATGCCCTACACCTTCGGGCTGGCCACGCGGTTCGGGTACGCCACCCACTACGACGCCATCACCCACCCCTCGCTGCCGAACTACCTCGCCATCGCCAGCGGCTCCACCCACGGCGTCACCGACGACGAGGACCCCTCCGCGCACCCGCTGCGCGGCGCGACCGTGTTCGGGCAGGCCCTCGCCGCCGGCCACACCGCGGGGGTGTACGCCGAGGGCATGACAGGCAGGTGCGAGGCCACCGACGACGGGCGCTACGCCGTCCGCCACAACCCCTGGACCTACTTCACCGACGAACGCGCCGCGTGCCGAGCGCACGACCGGCCCTACTCCACGCTCGCCGAGGACATCGCGGGCGGCCGGCTCCCCGACGCCGGCATGGCCGTCCCCGACACGTGCAACGACGCCCACGACTGCCCCCTCGCCGACGCCGACGCCTGGTTCCGCGCCCTCATGGACGAGGTCTTCGCCGGACCCGACTGGGCCAGCGGCCACCTCGCCGTCGTCCTCACCGCCGACGAGGACGACCACAACCAGGACAACCGGGTCCTCACCGTCGTCATCCACCCCAGCCAGAGCCACGACGTCGTCGACCGGCCGCTGACCCACTACTCCCTCACCCGGCTCTACGAGGACGTCCTCGGCACCAGCCACCTCGCCCACGCCGCCACCGCCGCCTCCATGTCCGACGCGTTCGGCCTCCCGCTGCCCTGAGCCGCCGTTCCGGGGCTACCCGGTGAGGTAGACCGTCGCGTCGTGGCCGCCCCGGCAGACCGTCGGCGAGCCCGCCGTGCACCGCATGCGGTACCACCGGCCGGTCACCGGGCTGTACGCGGTGAGGTCGCGGGACCCGCCGCCGGCACCGGCCCACGCGTCCTCGACCTCGAGGCCGAACGGGCAGCTCGTCACCGGGCCGACGCTCACGGTCGGACTGCACGCCGTGGTCCCGGCGGGGTGGGAGCCGCCCGCCGCGGCGGGTCCCGCCGCGGGTGGGCCGTGCGCGGCGCCGTGCGTACAGGTCACCGGCTTCGAGGAGGCGTCCGGGTCGCCGAGGACCTTCCGCAGGACGTCGACGGGAACCGCGGCGGAGGTGTCGGTCCCGCCCGCGTAGACGACGCCGACGACGTCGCCCGCCGGGTCGACGAGCGCGCTGCCGGAGCTGCCGTGCTCGACGTGCGCGTCGCTGACGAGCGCCTGGGACGAGCTCTCGCCGAGCGGGTCGGTCCGGTACCCGAGCACGGATCCGCGGGTCGTGGTCAGCGGGCCGCCGAGGGGGTAGCCGACCGCCGTGACGCGGTCCCCGACCCGGGCCCGGTGGCGTGCGAGGCGCAGGTGGACCGGCAGGCGGTCGACCGTCCTGACGATCGCGAGGTCGGCGACGACCGCGGCCCCGGCCGTGGAGACCTCGACGTCCCGGCCGTCGTAGGCCTCCGCCTCGAGCTCGATCATGCCCCCGACGACGTGGCGGTTGGTGACGAAGGCGTGCGGGCCGATGGCGAATCCCGACCCGGTGGCGACCCCGGCGCAGCCGACGTTCCGGACCCGGACCGCCGCCCGCTCCAGCCGGGTGAAGCCGCCGGCTACGGACGCGGTCGTCGTCGCTGACCGGGTCCCGCCCGTGGTGGGCCGGGCCGACGGCGGCCGTGCGGTCGTCGACGCCGTGGCCGTTCGTGGGGCGGTCGTCCGCGAGGTCGCCGGCGAGCCGGCCTCCCGCGGTGCGGCGACGGGCACCACCCCGCACCCGGCGAGGAGCGCCGCGCACGTCGCGAGCACGCCCGCCACTGCGAGCCGTCCTCGCTCCGGTCGACCGCTCACGAGAGCCTGGCGTCGAGGTCGTCGGCGTGCGACCTCGCGACGTCGCACTCCGAGCCGACGTGGCCCGCGAACGAGCGCACCATGGCGTACGTCGAGGGGTCGATCGTGGCGAGGTAGCCCAGGAGCTGCTCGAGGTCGTCGACGCACTGGCCGAGCTCGTTGCTCACCTGCGCCGACATCGCCGCCGTCTCGGCGAGGTAGGCCGCCCGGTCCCCGACCTGGGCCTTCTCGTCGGCGAGCTCGCGAATCCTCGCGGTGGCACCGGCGTACCTCGTCCGGGTGTCGTCGAGTCGGCTCCTGGTGCTCGCGAGGTCCGCCCGGACGGTCGACAGCTCGTCCGAGGTGCGGGTGAGCCGGTCCTGCAGGCGGGCGCTGCGCTGCTCCTGCGCATCGAGGCGTGCCGAGGTGCGGGTCTGCGCGTCCTGCCAGGTGCGGGCCGAGTACGTGCTGTAGCCGAAGCCGCAGGCGAGCGCGACGACGGCCAGCAGAAGGGTCGCAGTCCCCCACCTGCGTCGGCGCGCACGACGCGGACCGCGCCCGGGACCCGGCCCGGATGCGTCCGCGACCCCCTCACTCCCCATGGCCTTCCCCCCAACAGCACGCCCTGTGTGCCGCATTCTTTCCCCAACGAGAGGATCGACGGGGCGATTTGCCCGAAATCGGCGCCGAGGAGCGAGGCAGGCCGGAGGGTCAGCGGACCGGGAGCAGCACCTCGAGCTCGCGGGCCGCGGCCGTGAGGCGGGGCACGAGGTCGATCATGTCCTCGCGCGAGCGCCGGAAGGCGGGCGCGGCGACCGACACCGCGGCGGTTGCGACGCCGGCCGCGGACTTCACGGGGACGCCGACCGCACGGATGCCCTCCTCGTGCTCCTGGTCGGCCAGGGCGTAGCCGTGGGCGCGGACCTCGGCGATCTCCTCGGCGAACGCGTCCCGGTCGGTGATGGTGTTGGGGCCGAGCGGGGTCAGCTCGAGCGTCTCGAGCAGCTCGGAGCGCTCCTCGGGTGCCGCGAAGGCGATGAGGACCTTGCCCATCGAGGTGCAGTGGAGCGGTCCGCGCCGTCCGGGCTCCCCGATGACGTTGACCTGCCGAGGGCCGTCGACGTGGTGGACGTAGAGCTGCTCGTGACCCTGGCGGACCGACATCAAGGACGACTCGTGGGTGTCCGCCGAGAGCGCCCGCAGCACCGGGAGGGCCACGCCGTCGAAGCCGCGGGCGCTGGCGGCGGCCGCGGCCAACCCGAACACGGTGAGCCCGAGCCGGTAGTGCCGGCCGGGGCCCACCTCGAGGTAGCCCTCCCGGACGAGTGTCCCGGCGAGCCGGTGGGCGGTCGAGAGGGGGAAGCCGGCCGCCGCCGCGAGGTCGGACAGCGTCCGCCCCTCGACCGGGCCCGCCCCGACGAGCGAGAGCAGGAGCAAGGCCTTGCCGACCATATCGGCGGGCGGCGCGGATCGGGAGGCGGTGGGTGCGTCGCTCATGACCTGACACTACCACGCCAACTTCCATCATCTGGAAGCCACATCCACCAAATGAGAGGCAGGAGTTGACAGGGATCGTGGCGCTCGCCATCGTTTCTGTATCCCGAAATTAACTTCCGCATTACGGAAGCCGGCAACGACGCCTCGAGGAGAGACCCATGACGACGCAGTCACCACACCCCACGGGCCCCGGACCGGGCTCACCACCCGCACAGCCCGGGACGAGCGTCGGGGAGGTGCTCGGCACCCAGCGGTGGCACCGGCTGCTCCCGATCTCGTTCGTCACCTACTCCCTGGCCTATCTCGACCGGTCCAACTTCTCGGTCGGCGTCGCCGGCGGCATGAAGGAGGAGCTCGCGATCTCGAGCGGGCTCGCCGCCCTCGTCGGGGCGGCCTTCTTCCTCGGCTACTTCATGTTCCAGATCCCCGGGGCCGTGTTCGCCGAGCGCCGCAGCGTGCGCTCCCTCATCTTCTGGAGCCTCATCGCCTGGGGCGTGCTCGCATCCGTCCAGGGCCTGCTCAGCAGCGCCACCCTCCTCATCGTCGTCCGGTTCCTCATCGGCGCCGTCGAGGCCGCGGTGCTGCCGGCGATGGTCATCTTCCTCTCGCACTGGTTCACCAAGTCCGAGCGCGGCCGGGCGAACACCTACCTCATCCTCGGCAACCCGGTCACCGTGCTCTGGCTGACCGCCGTGTCCGGCTACCTCGTCGAGTGGACGAGCTGGCGGGGCATGTTCGTCATCGAGGGCATCCCCGCCCTCGTGTGGGCCTTCGTCTTCCGGGCCCTCGTCCAGGACGAGCCGAAGGACGCCGACTGGCTCGAGGAGCGCGAGAGGCGCGGCGTCATCGACGCCCTCGCGGCCGAGCAGACCGTGCTGCCGAAGTCCGGGGGCTACCTCGAGGCGTTCCGGTCCCGCAACGTCGTCGTCCTCTCCGCCCAGTACTTCGCGTGGAGCCTCGGCGTCTACGGCTTCGTGTTCTGGCTGCCCTCGATGGTCAAGGCCGGGGCCGGGGCGGGCATCGGCGCCACCGGCCTCATCTCGGCCATCCCGTACGTCTTCGCCATCGCCGCCATGGTCCTCAACGGCCGCGCCTCCGACCGTGGCGGCAGCCGCCGGGCCTACGTGTGGCCCTGGCTCGGGCTCGGCGCGCTCGCGTTCTACGGCTCGTACCTGTTCGGCGACAACTTCTGGGCCGGGTTCGTCCTCCTCTGCGTCGCCGCCGCCTGCATGTACGCCCCGTACGGCCCGTACTTCGCGAACATCCCGGAGTTCCTCCCGCGCGAGGTCGCCGGTCCCTCGATCGCGCTCATCAACTCCTTCGGCGCCGTCGGCGGCTTCGCCGGCAGCTACCTCGTCGGCTGGCTCAACGGGGCGACCGGGACCACCTCGGCGTCGTTCCTCCTCATGGCCGCCTCGCTGCTCGCCGGTGCCGGGCTGATGTTCCTCCTCCGCGGCACCGAGCGGCCCTCGTCGCCGGTCGTCGCGGACGCCGACGTCGCCGGGACGGCCTGAGGTGCGCCTCGCCAGGGTCGGCCGCGCGGGCGGCGCCGCGTGGGCGCTCGTCGAGGAGGGCGGCTACGCCGTCGTCGAGGACCCGTTCGCGGCCGACCCCCGGCGGACGGGTGAGGTCGTCCCGGCCGAGGAGGCCCGTCTCCTCGCCCCGGCCTCCCCCCGGACCGTCGTCGGGATGGCCGACAACACCGGCGAGCCCACCCGCCTCGCGGGCCGGGAGCGTCCCCCGCGGGCGTTCCTCAAGCCCGCCGGGACGGTCACCGGACCGGGCGAGGCCGTCCCGGTCCCGACGGGCGCGGGGACGATCGTCGCCGAGGCCGAGCTCGCGGTCGTCATCGGACGCCCGGCCCGCCACCTCACCGCACGCGACGCGCTCGCGCACGTGCTGGGGGTCACCGTCGGCAACGACGTCACCGCCCGGGACCTCCAGGCGGCCGACCCGCTGTGGACGACGGCCAAGGGCCACGACGGCTTCACCCCCCTCGGCCCGTGGGTCGTCACCGACCTCGACACCGACGACCTCCCCCTCTCGCTCGACGTCGACGGCCACGAGGCCGGACCGGCCTCCACCGCCGACCTGGCGCGATCGGTCGTCGAGTGCCTCGTGTTCGTCACCTCCGTCATGACGCTGGTGCCCGGCGACGTCCTGCTCACCGGAGCCCCCGGCGATCAGGTGCCGATCACTCCCGGGCAGGTCGTGCGCGCCCGCGTGGGCGGGGTGGGCGACCTCGTCAACCCCGTCACCGCGGCGACCCAACCGACCGCGCCGACGGGTGGGGGCCGCGCCGGCGCCGGGAGCCACCCGGCGGCGAACGACGCCGCCGCGGGGGCCCACCGGTGAGCCCGTCGCTCGACGTCGCGACCTTCGGCGAGGTGATGGCGATGTTCGTCGCCCGCGAGCCGGGGCCGCTGGAGCGGGTCGAGACCTACACCCGCGCCCTCGCCGGCGCCGAGACCAACGTCGCGGTGGGACTCGCCCGGCTCGGCCACGCGGTCGGCTGGGTCGGTCGGGTCGGGGAGGACCCGCTCGGGCGGTATGCCCTGGGCGAGCTCGACGCGGCCGGGGTCGACACGAGCGCGGCGAGCGTCGACCCGCACGCCCCGACCGGGTTCCAGCTCAAGTCGGCCGCCGGGGGCGGCGACCCCGAGGTGGTCTACTTCCGGGCCGGGTCGGCGGGGAGCCGGCTCGCCCCGGGCCCGGAGACCGACTCCTACCTCGCCGGCGCCGGACACCTGCACGTCACCGGCATCCCCCTCGCCCTCTCGGCGACGACCCGGGACTTCGCCTTCCGTGCGGTCGAGCAGGCCCGCGAGCGCGGCGCCACGGTGTCCTTCGACCCGAACCTGCGCCCCTCCCTCTGGGCCGACGCCGACGAGATGGTCGACGTGGTCACCCGGATGTCCCGGCTTGCGAGCTGGGTGCTTCCCGGCCTCGCCGAGGGCCGGCTCCTCACCGGCGCCACCACCCCGCGCGCTGTCGCCGAGCACCACCTCGCCGCCGGGGCCGAGGTGGTCGTCGTCAAGGACGGCGCGCGCGGCGCCACCCTGTTCACGGCCGACGGGGCGTGGCACCAGGACGTGTTCCCGGTCCACGTCGTCGACACGGTCGGCGCGGGGGACGGCTTCGCGGCCGGACTCGTCAGCGGCGTCCTCGACGGGCTCGAACCGGCCGAGGCGCTCCGCCGCGGGTGTGCCGTCGGCGCCCTCGCGACGACGTCGACCGGGGACAAGGACGGCCTCCCCGACCGTGGCACGCTGGGGGCGCTGCTCGCCACGACCGCCGCTCCCCCGGCCTCGGCGGCCGGATGAGACCGATGCACGACACCGACGGACGGAGACACATGGAGCTGCAGATCGCGCTCGACCGGATGCCGGCCGAGGACGCCCTCAGGGTGACGAGGGCCGTCGCCGGCATGGTCGACTGGATCGAGGTCGGGACCTCGCTCGTCAAGCGCGACGGCGTCGACCTCCTCCGGGCGGTCGTCGAGGCCGCGGACGGCACCCCGGTCCTGGCGGACCTCAAGACGGCCGACGACGCCCGGTGGGAGCTGACGACGGCGTACCGGGCCGGCGCCCGCTCGGCGACCGTGCTCGGCCTCGCGGCGGACTCGACGATCGACACGGCAGTCGCGGTCGCCGAGGAGCACGGAGCCGAGGTCGTCGTCGACCTCATGAACACCGGTGAGAACCGTCGCGGCGAGCTCGCCGCCCGGCTGCCCGGCCACGTCGTCCTCGGCGCGCACGTCGGCAAGGACAGCCAGGCATCCGGGGAGGGCCCGCTGGCCCAGCTCGGGTCGTGGGCGGCCGGTCGCCGGCTCGCCGTCGCCGGTGGGCTCACCGCGGCCGACCTCGCCGGCCTGGCCTCCCGGGAGGGTGCGGTGCGCGCGATCGTCGGCTCCGCGGTCACCCGGGCCGCCGACCCGGTCGCGGCCGTCGCCGCGCTCCTCGACGCGGTCGACGCTACGCAGGGAGGTGCCCGGTGAGCGCGCCCGCCACCCCCTCCGGACCGTCCGGGCCCGCCGCCGTGGGCACCGCCGACCTGCTGCCCGTCGTCCTCGCCGAGGTCGAGTCCGTCCTGGGAGGGCTCGACCACGCCACCCTCGACGCCGTCGCGGACCGGCTCGATGCCGCGGGCCACGTCGTCGTCGCCGGCGAGGGCCGCTCGGGGTTCATGGCGAGGGCGTTCGCGATGCGGCTGATGCACCTCGGGGCCGTCGTCGACGTCGTCGGCGAGACGACGACCCCGGCCCTGCGCGAGGGGGACACGCTCGTCGCGGTGAGCGGGTCCGGGACGACCGCGGGCACCGTGCGCGCCGCCGAGCAGGCACGCACGGTCGGCGCGTCCGTGCTCGCGGTGACGACCGACCCCGACTCCCGCCTCGCCGGGCTCGCCGACCTCGTCGCGGTCGTGCCGGCGGCGACGAAGCACCGCCGGGAGGGCGAGGCCGGCACCGTCCAACCCCTGTCGAGCCTGTTCGACCAGGCCTGCCACCTCGTCCTCGACGTCGTCTGCCTGCGCCTGGCCCGGGTGCGGGAGGTCGGCGACGACGCCGCCCGCGCGGCGCACGCGAACACCGAGTGAGTCGGGTGACCCGGGTGAACCGTGATCGCCCCGGGTCAGCGCGACCGTCGTCCGATCAGCCCGAGGAAGGTCCGCCCGGAGCCGCCGTCGACCGAGCGGATCTCGACCAGCCCCGGGACCCGGTGGCGCAGCTCGCGCTCGAGCCGGGCGTGCAGGGTCAGCCCGGCCGCCGGGCAGCCGGCGCAGGCGCCGCGCATCCGGACCGTGACGACCCCGTCGCGGACGGACTCCAGGGCGATCGACCCGCCGTGGGAGCGGGCGAGCTCGCCGACCTCGCCCGCGAGGGCCTCGAGCGCGGCCGCGTGCAGGGCCACGTCGTCCGACGCCGCGTCCCGGCCGGCGGCGTCCTCTCCCTCGGGCCCGCCGCCGGTGGTCGCCGAAGGCCGGTGGGTCCCCCACTCCTCCGGCCGCTCGAGCGCGGCGAGCAGGGCGGTGCGCACGCGGGGTCCGGCGTCGGCCCACGCGTGCCCCGGGGCGAGGGTGACCGCGACGTGGTCGTCGGCGACGTCGACGTCGAGGACGACGCCCGCGGTGACGAGCGCGGTCAGCGACGCCGGGAGGGCGGTGGCCCGTCCCCGGACGGGAAGCGTCCCGTCCGGGAGGTGCCAGTGGACCGTGGCCGGGTCCGGGCCCGGCCGCGGGTGGATCGGGATCACCGGCGTCACGACCCCGTGAGCAGCATCGTCAGGTGGCGTGCCGCGAACGCGGCGGTCCACGCGAGGACGAACATGTACCCGACCGCGACCGCGGGCCAGCGCCACGAGTTGGTCTCCCGGCGCATGACCGCCACGGTCGACATGCACTGCAGCGCGTAGACGAAGAAGACGAGCAGCGCGACGACGGTGGGCGCGGTGAACACGAGCTCCCCGGCGCGCGGACCGCTGGTGTAGCGAGCCTGCGCGAGCGCCTGGTGCGGGTTCTCGGGGTCCTGGGCCGCGGAGACCTGACCAAGGGTGGAGACGAACACCTCACGCGCCGCGAGCGAGCCGATGAGGCCGACGTCGATCCGCCAGTCGAAGCCGAGTGGCTCGAACACCGGCTCCACGGCCCGGCCGAGGTCGGCGCCCCAGCTCTGCTCGACCGTGACCGCGCTCGCCTCGGCCGGGGACAGGTCGGCGGTCTCGGCGCCGCGGGCGGGGAAGTTGAGCAGCAGCCAGAGCACCATGGTGACGACGAAGATGATCCGGGCGACCTTGCGCAGGAACATCCCGGCCGAGCCCCACACCGAGGCGAGCACCGACCGCGCCGAGGGCAGCCGGTAGGGCGGCATCTCCATGTAGAACGGGGTCAGCGGGTCCCGCAGCGCGGTCGCCTTGAACACCCACGCGACGAGCAGCGAGGACACCCCGCCGAGGACGTAGAGCCCGAACAGCACGATCCCGCGCGCGTCGAACGGCCCGACGCGGGTGCCCCCGGGCACGAGCAGCCCGGTGAGGAGGATGAAGACCGGCAGCCGGGCGGAGCACGTCATGAGCGGCAGCGCCATGATCGTCGCGATCCGGTCCCGGGAGGACGGGATCGTCCGGGTCGCCATGATCCCGGGGACCGCGCACGCGAACGAGGACAGCATCGACACGAACGCCCGGCCCTCGAGGCCGGTGCGGGCCATGACCCGGTCCATGAGGAACGCCGCGCGGGACATGTAGCCCACGCCCTCCATGAGCGAGATCAGGAGGAACAGCAGCAGGATCTGCGGGAGGAACACCAGGGCCGCGCCGACGCCACCGATGATCCCGTTCCCGACGAGGCCGGCGAGCGTGGCGTTCGGGATCCGTCCGGCGAGCCCTCCGAGGTGGTCGAGCCCGGACTGGACGAGGTCCTGGACCGGCGTCGCGACCGTGAAGATCACCTGGAAGAAGGCGAACATCGCGGCGAAGAAGACCAGGGTCCCCCAGACCGGGTGGAGCAGGACGGCGTCCACGCGCTGGGTGCGGGTGTCTCCGCCGGCGGGGACGTATCCCGCGGCGGCGAGGACCGACGCCGCCCACGAGTCGAGCTCGGGGCCGTCGGTGGGCGGCGGGACGAGCGCGGTCGGCCACGAGGCGGTGCCGGTGAGCAGCTCCCGGAGCCGGTCGACGCCGGCGCCGGTCGAGCCGACGACCCCGACGACCGGGACCCCGAGTCCCGCGGCGAGCCCGTCGAGGTCGACGTGGCCGCCGCGCGCGCCGAGCTCGTCGGTCATCGTCACCACGACCGCCACCCGGTGGCCGAGCGCGAGCGCCTCCGCGACGAGCGAGAGCGAGCGCTCGAGGCTCGTCGCGTCGACGACGACGGCGAGCGCGTCCGGCGCGGCGACCCGCTCGTGCTCGCCGCGCAGCACCCGGACGACGACCTCCTCGTCGGGGCTGACCGGGTCCAGGGAGTAGGTCCCCGGCAGGTCCTCGACCTCGACGTCGGTGCCGGCGACGGGCCCGGTGCTGCTCGAGACGGTCACCCCGGGGTAGTTCCCGGTCCGGGCGCGGAGCCCGGTGAGATGGTTGAAGACGCTCGTCTTGCCCGCGTTCGGGCTGCCGAGCAGCGCGACGAGGGTGCCCGCCTGCGGCGGGGCGTGCCGGGCCGTGCTCCTCACGCCTCGGCGGTCGCCACCGACACCTGTCCCGCCTCGCGGCGGCGCAGGCACACCTCGTACGAGCGCAGCCGGTAGACGGTGGGGTCACCCAGCGGGGCGCGGCGGACGCACCGGACGGCCGTGCCCGGGCGAAAGCCCAGGCTCGCCAGGCGTCGGGCGAGGGCGGGACTGCCCTCGACCGCCGTGACCGCCGCCTCGCTGCCGGGCACCAGCTGCGCCAGGTTCATCGCGTGACCACCTTCGTCCTTCCGGTCCACCGTCTGGGTCTTAGGGCAGCCTAACCTCTCCGGCGCGGCACGGCAGACGGGGTGGTCACGGCAGCAGCTCGACGCTCCCCGTCAGCGGGGTGTCGGTCACCGAGGTCCCCACGTGGACCTCGAACCGGCCGGGCTCCCACGCCCAGCCGTCGCCGTCCCAGTGGGCGAGCGCGCGGGCGGGGACGGCGACCTCGACCGCGGCGGACTCCCCCGCCCCGGCCCGGACGACGGCGTGGCCCGCGAGCCAGCGGACCGGCCGGTCGACCTCGGAGTCCTCCCGGGCGAGGTAGACCTGGACGACCTCCTTGCCCGGGCGGCCGCCGGTGTTGTGCGCCGTGGCCCGCACCCGGACGGTGCCGGCGGCGTCGACGTGCGGGCTGACGTCGAGGCCCTCCAGCCGCCAGGTCGTGAACCCGAGGCCGTGGCCGAACGGGTAGGCCGGCTCGGTGCCGGCGCGCAGCCACGCGCGGTAGCCGACGTGGACGCCCTCGTCGTAGGCGAGCCGTCCGCCGGTCGGGGTGACGTCGAGGACGGGGACGTCGGCGGCGCGCGCCGGCCACGTCGTCGGGAGCCGGCCGCCGGGCTCGACCCGGCCGAGAAGGACGTCGGCGAGCGCGGTGCCCATCTCCTGCCCGGCGAAGTAGGGCAGCAGGACGGCGGCGACGTCGTCGCGCCACGGCATCTCCACCGGGGACCCGGAGTTGACGACGACGACGGTCGGGGTGCCGGTGTCCCCGACGGCCCGGACGAGGTCGTCCTGCCGGCCGGGCAGGGCGAGGTCGCTCCGGTCGAACCCCTCGGACTCGACCTCGGAGCTCGTGCCGACGACGACGACCGCGACGTCCGCGTCCCGCGCGGCCCGGGCCGCCTCCTCCAGCAGCGCCTCCGGGTCGCCGACCAGCGGGGCGAGCCCGAGGGTGATCGCGAACACCCCGGCGAGGTCCGTCTGCCGGGAGGCGAGGTCGAACTCGACCCGGACCGGCGTGGCCCGCCCCGCGACCGCCGACACCGGTGCCGAGACCGACGGCGGCCCGAGGACCGCCTCCCCGGGGTCGTCCCCGGTCGTGACCGCGGTCTCGTCGAGCGCGACCACCTCGTCGACGAGGACCCGGCCGTGGCCGACGGAGGCGAACCCGAGGCCGACGTCGCCCGTGGAGGTCGGGGTCCACGTCAGCGACAGCTCGGCGGTGGCAGCGGTGGTGATCGGGGCGGCCCCGCCGAAGTACACCAGCGAGGTCGCGAACCGGTCCTCGCGGTAGAGCTCCTCCCCGCTCTCGTCGAGGAAGCGCACGAGCATGCCGGGCTCGCCCGTCGCCGGGTTGGTGATCTCCTCGAGCGGCAGCTGGGCGAGACCCTGCTGGACGACGGCGCCGAGGCTGTAGGTGACCTCGGCGTCCGGCAGGGCGGCGGTGATCCCCTCCAGCGGGCTGACGACCTTCTCCGGGACGACGGTCGCCGAGCCGCCGCCCTGGGTCCGGGCGGCGTCGGCGTTGTGCCCGACGACGGCGACCCGGCGCAGCCGGGCCGGGTCCAGCGGCAGGGTGCCGTCGTTGGCGAGCAGCACCGTGCCCTCGCTCGCGGCCTCCCGGGCGAACGCGAGCCCGTCCTCGGTCGTGACCGGCGCGGGCACGAGGGGCTCGACACCCTCGAGCGCGCCCACCCGGGCGGCGAGGCGGAGCAGGCGGGCGACCTTGCGGTCGACGGCGGCCTCGGGGACCTCGCCCCGGCGGACCGCCTCGACGAGCGCCTCCCCCCAGGCCCCGTCCGGGCCGGGCATGGCGAGGTCCTGGGAGGCGTTCGCCGCGGCCGTGCTGCGCACCCCGCCCCAGTCGCTGACGACGACGCCGTCGAAGCCCCACTCGCTGTTGAGCGGCGTCTCGAGCAGGTCGTGCTCGGAGGCCCGGGTGCCGTTGACGGAGTTGTAGGAGGACATGACGAGCCAGGCCCGCGCCTGCGTGACGGCCCGCTCGAACGGCAGGAGGTAGAGCTCGCGCAGCGCCCGGTCGGAGACCTCGGTGCTCGCCGTGAACCGCTCGGTCTCGTAGTCGTTGGCGACGTAGTGCTTCGGGGTCGCGCCGACCCCGTTCTCCTGCACACCGGTGACGTAGGCCGCGGCGAGGTCGGCGGTCAGCACCGGGTCCTCGCTGAAGGCCTCGAAGTGCCGCCCGCCGAGCGGGGAGCGGTGGAGGTTGATCGTCGGCCCGAGCACGACGTCGACGCCCTTGCGACGGGCCTCCTGCGCGGAGACGTTGCCGTAGCGCCGGGCGACGGAACGGTCCCACGAGGACGCGAGCGCCGTCGCCGAGGGCAGGTTGAGCGACGGCGAGCGCTCGTCCCACACCGCGCCGCGGACGCCGGAGGGGCCGTCCGAGACGACCACGGACCGCAGTCCGATGCCCTCCAGTGGCCACGTGCTCCACGAGTCGCGGCCGGTGAGGACGCGGACCTTCTCCTCGAGGGTGAGGCCGTCGACGAGCCTGCCGAGGTGCTCGAGCAGGTCGGCACCCGGCCCGACGGCGGCGTCGGGGCGTGCGGCGGCGGGGCGTGCGGCGTCGGTGTGGTCGGCGGAGTCGGGCATGGGTGGGCGCCTTTCGCGTGGGGAGGGCCCCGACCGTAGCACCAATATCGAGTGGGTACTAGGTTTTTGTGTGCCGAACTGACAGGCTGGCGCCATGACCGAACCGGACCGGCGCCGCGGACCGCGGGGCGCCTACCGCAAGAGCGCCGCACGGCGGGTGGCGATCCTCGACGCCGCCCTCGAGGTGTTCGCCGGTTCCGGGTACCGCGCCGGGTCGCTGCGCGCGGTGGCCGCGCGGGTCGGGATGAGCGAGGCCGGCCTGCTGCACCACTTCCCGAGCAAGCCGGCCCTGCTCGCGGCGGTGCTCGCCCGGCGGGACGAGCTGAGTCGGGCGGGCCAGACCGCGGGCGGGGACGGGCTCGCCGCCCTCGCCGAGCTCGTCGGCATCGCCCGGGACAACGCCGCCGCGCCGGGGATCGTCGAGCTCTACTGCATCCTCTCGGCGGAGGCGACCTCACCCGAGCACCCGGCGCACGGCTACTTCGTCGACCGGTACGCCCGGTTGCGGGCGACGCTGTCGGCCTCGCTTGAGGACCTGCGGCGCCGGGACCTGCTCGCGCCCGGGACGAGCGTCCCGGGCGCCGCGGCGTCGGTCGTCGCGGTCTGGGACGGGCTCCAGGTGCAGTGGCTGCTCGACCGGGACGCGGTCGACGTGGCCGCCGGGCTCGCCGCGCACGTCGGGCGGCTCGTCACGGTCCCGCTGCCCGCGCGGTGAGGTCGGGTGGAGTCGGAGGGCCGGCCGGGCCCTCCGTCGGCGACAATGGGAGAGACGTCGAACCGGCGGAGTCGGAGGGAGGTCCCGTGAGCTCGTGCTGTGCCCCCGGCGGCGGTCGGGACGAGCGCGCCCGGCCGGAGACCGGGACCGCGGCGACGCCGCGCGTCGGGCACGTCGCCGCGCCGGCCGAGGCGCGTCCGCCGCTCCTCGACGTGCCGGGCGGGACGTTCCTCATGGGTTCCGACGGCCCCGACGTCAACGCCGGTGACGGCGAGGGACCGGTCCGCGAGGTCACCCTCGCCCCCTACGCCATCGGCCGCTCCCAGGTGACCACCGCCGAGTTCGCGGCGTTCGTCGACGCCACCGGCCACACCACCGGCGCCGAGCGCTTCGGCTGGTCGTTCGTCTTCGCCGGGTTCCTCCCCGCCCGGCTGCGCCGGGGCGCCCAGCGGCCCGACGCCGCGCCGTGGTGGTGCCGCGTCGACGGCGCCACCTGGGCCCGCCCCGAAGGCCCCGGCAGCGACCTCACCGGCCGCGCCGACCACCCCGTGGTCCACGTCGACCACGACGACGCCCGCGCCTACTGCGCCTGGGCCGGGCTGCGGCTGCCCACCGAGGCCGAGTGGGAGCGCGCCGCCCGCGGCGGGCTCGAACAGGCCCGCTACGCGTGGGGGGAGGAGCTCACCCCGGGCGGGCAGCACCGCTGCAACATCTGGCAGGGCCGCTTCCCGACCACGAACACCGTCGAGGACGGGTTCGCCGGGACCGCCCCGGTCGGCAGCTTCCCCGCCAACGGCTACGGCCTGGTCGACGTCGCCGGCAACGTCTGGGAGTGGTGCGCCGACTGGTGGGGCACCGGGCACTCCCCCGCCCCGGCCACCGACCCCCGCGGCCCGGCCACCGGTACCTCCCGGGTCATGCGCGGCGGCTCCTACCTCTGCCACGCCTCGTACTGCAACCGCTACCGGGTCGCCGCCCGCACCCGCAACGACCCCGACTCCGCCGCCGGCAACATCGGGTTCCGCGTCGCCCGCAGCCGCTGACCCGCGTGCCACCCGGGCGACGTCCCCGTGGCCCTCACCCCGGCGCCCGGGCCACGGCCGCCCGGGCCAGCGCCCGCAGCCCGAAGCCGCCCGCCGGGGACCCGAGCCGGCGCCGCAGCTCGGCGCGCAGGGCGTCACGGTGCCCGTCGGGCAGAGCCACGCAGTACGACCCGGCGGGCCCCACCCCGGCGAGGAAGGCGTCCCACAGCTCGTCGAAGCCGGCGTAGACCGAGGTCACCTCGAGGGTGGTCTCGGTGACGTCGGTGAGCCCGGCGCCGGTGAACAGCGCCGCGATCTCGCCCTCGCGCCCGAACCGGAGCACCCGGGCCTCGTCGGGCGCGTCCGGGTCGAGCGCGAGCGCGGCGTCCCAGAACAGCCGGAGCATCTCCATGCCCTCGGCGAAGTCCCAGACGCAGGCGGCCACGGTCCCGTCGGGGCGCACGACCCGCCGCAGCTCGGCGGCGCACCGCCCGGGGTCGGAGACGAAGTGCAGGACGAGCTGGCTGAGCACGCCGTCGAAGGCGGCCTCCGGGAACGGCACCACCTCCGCGGACCCCTGCCGGGCCTCGACGCCCGGGTGACGGGCGGCGCACTCGGCGAGGAAGGCCGGCGACGGGTCGACGGCGGCGACGTGGTCGACCCCGAGCCGCTCGACGAGGACCCCGGTGAGCGCGCCCGGGCCGCAGCCGACGTCGAGCACGCGCATCCCCCGGGCCACGCCGGCCGCGTCCGCGAACAGCGGGGCGAGCGGGCGGGACCAGCGGCCCATGAACGCGTCGTAGGCCGCGGCGCCGGCCGCGAACGAGCGGGTCCCCTCGACCGGTTCCACGGGCCCACCTCCGGTGGCGGGCGGCCCGCCGGTCACGGAGCCTACCGGCGCCCCGGTCCGCCGGACCTCGCCCGACCGGGGTGAGACCGGGGGCGCCACCAGAACCCGTCGCGACCTCCCGAGGCCTGTCCCGGCCCACCCACCCGTGCCAGACTCCTGACGTGCCGACAGAGACGACCGCCGCCGTGACCGTCGCCCACGGGGGCCCGGAGGTCCTTCAGGTGCGCACCGACTGGCGGGTGCGCGACCCCGGCCCCGGGGAGGTGCTGGTCCGGGTGGCGGCGGCCGCGGTGAACAACACCGACCTGTGGACCCGCCGGGGCGCCTACGGGATGCCGGGCGACCCGGACGCGGAGGCCGGTTGGCTCGGCCCGCTCGACTTCCCGCGGATCCAGGGCGCCGACGTCTCCGGGACCGTCGTCGCCGCCGGGGACGAGGCGGGCGGGCACCTGGTCGGACGGCGGGTCGTCGTCGACCCCGCGGGCTACCGGGACGACAGCCCGGACGCCGACCCGGTCGCCTACCTCGGCAGCGAGCACGACGGCGGGTTCGCCGGGTACTGCGTCGTCGCCGCGGACCACGTCCACGACGTGACCGACTCCCCGCTGAGCGACGAGGAGCTCGCCTGCCTCCCGGTCGCGTACGGCACGGCGACCCGGATGCTGCGCCGCGTCGGCCTCCGCGACGGAGACACCGCCCTGGTGACCGGCGCCTCGGGCGGGGTCGGCACCGCGCTCGTCCAGCTCGCCGCCGCCCTCGGGGCGCAGGTCGTCGCGGTGACGTCCACCGCCAAGGTCGAGGACGTCAAGCGCGCCGGGGCCCACCACGTCGTCACCCGCGACGGTGGCCACGACCTCGTCGAGCAGGTGCGGGCCGCCGTCCCGGAGGGCCCGCACGTCGTCGCCGACGTCGTCGGCGGCCCCGGCATGGCCGGTCTGCTCCCGCTGCTGCGCGACGACGGCCGCTGGGTCATCGCCGGGGCGATCGCCGGCCCCCTCGTCGAGCTCGACCTGCGCCGCCTCTACCTCCACAGCCTGAGCATCGTCGGCTCCTCGATGCACACCCGGGCCGACTTCGAGGCGCTCGTCGACCTCGCCCGCCGGGGCGCGGTGCGGCCGCCGATCGCGGCGCGCTACCCGCTGGCGGAGATCCACGCCGCCCAGGACGACTTCGCCACCTCTCGGCACGTCGGCAAGATCGTCCTCCTGCCGCCCGGGTGAGCGTCTCGGGCCGGCGCCACCCGCACCCGCGCCTGCTCCCCGGCGCGGCGCTACCGGTTGGTCCCGGTCAGACCCGGCGGGGGACGTGGCCGTTCACGGTGAACACCCAGCGCATCATCCTGTGCCCCCCGTCGGAGCACGGGTCGAACATCAGCGGGCAGCCGCCGTCGATGACGGTCATCCCGTGCTCCCGGCCGTACCGGGTGGCCTCCTGCGAGACGCTGCCGCCACCGAACGAGCGGTGCATCCAGACGTGCCCGATGCCGAGCTCCTCGCACTCGCGCACGGTGGCGAGGGCATGCTCCGGCGCCGTCCCGACGACGACCGCCTCGACCCCGCCGGGCACGTCCCGCAGGCTCGGGTAGCACGGGTCGCCCTCGACCTCCTCGGCGTTCGGGTTGACCGCGGCGACCTCGTAGCCCCGCTCCCGCAGCCGCTGGTAGACGACGTTGCTGCCGTGGTCGCTGCCGCTCCGGGAGACCCCGGTGACCGCGATGCGCCGGTGGGCGAGGAACTCCGCCGCGGCGTCCTTGATCGCTTGCATGACCCCTCCCCGTGTCGGCCCCGTCTCCTGAGCCCCCGACCCGACCGGAGCCCGGGCTCCATCCTCCCGCCGTCCGCGCCTTCGCTCCCGGGCCCAAAGGCCCCACCGTGCCGGGGGTGCCGGCTCGGCACGGCGGCCCCCGGGGGGTGGGGGTGCTGCCGGTGGGCGCTCAGCCGGGCAGCCCACCCGTGAGCGCCGGCCACAGCAGGCCCGCACCGATGCCGACCGCGACGGCGAGGACCGCACCGCCGACTGCCACCGCCGTGGAGGCGGTGCGGGCGGTGACGGCGCCGGAGCCGTCACCGCCCCCGTCCTGCCCGCCGGAGGCGCCGGTGTCGCGCTGGAAGACGGGCACCACCCAGCGCAGGTAGTAGCCGAGGCTGAGGACGGTGTTCGCGGCGAGCGCCAGGGCGAGCCATGCTGCCCCGGCCTCCCACGCACCGGCGGCCACGGTGACCTTGCCGACGAGGACCGCGGTCGGCGGGGTGCCGAGCAGCCCGAGGAGGAGGACGAGCAGGGCGCCGGCGAGCACCGGGCTCGACCGGGCGAGGCCGCGCCACGCGGCGAGGTCCCGCCGGGCCGGGCGGGCGGTCGTCACGGCGAACGCGCCGACGTTCGTCACCGCGTAGGCGCCGAGGTAGAGCAGCAGCGA
Organism: uncultured Actinomycetota bacterium; assembly: GCA_963800325.1. GTDB lineage: Bacteria > Actinomycetota > Actinomycetes > Actinomycetales > Dermatophilaceae > CAWDAQ01. The sequence continues at coordinate 43,943 of CAWDAQ010000001.1, forward strand.
CGGCAGGGCGAGGTCGCTGTGGCCGGCCACCGCGACGGGCACGAGGAGGTAGCCGACCTGGCTGACCGTCGACCAGCCGAGCAGCCGGCGGGGGTCGTCCTGGGAGAGGGCGGCGAGGTTGCCCACGGTCATGCTCGCGACCGCGAGCAGCCCGACGAGGCCGGTCCACGCGATGGTCGGCGGCAGCAGGAGGGCGAGCCGGAACGCCGCGACGAGGGCGCCGACCTTCGGGACCGTCGTCGCGAAGGCCGCGGCCGTCCCGGACGCCCCCTGGGCGGCGTCCGGGACCCAGAAGTGCGCCGGCACCCCTCCGGCCTTGAACATCAGGCCGGCGACGACGGCGACACCGCCGGCGGCGACGAGCCCCGCGGGCAGGTCGGCGAGCACCGGGCGGAGCACGCCGTAGGCGGTCTCCCCGCCGAGACCGGAGAGGAGGACGACCCCCGCGAGCAGGACGATCCCGAACAGCGCCCCGAGCAGGTACGTCTTGAGCGTCGCCTCCGCGGACGAGGGCCGTCGGAGCACCCCGAGGAGCCCGTAGAGCGGGATGCTCGCGAGGAGGAAGGCCACCGCGAGCAGCGCGAGGTCGGTCGCGGCGGCGAGCACCAGCGTCCCCGTCGTCGCGAACAGCACGAGGGCGTGGACCTCGCTCTCCCGGGGGTGGCCCGCGACCTCGTCCCGCGCGAGGACGACGACGAGGGCGGCGGCGACGACGGCGACGACCCGCGCCGCGCCGGTCGCGGTGTCGACGACGGCGGTCCCGCCGAACACGGCCCGGTCCGGCCCGGCGAGGCCGGCGACGGCGAGGGCGCCCGCGGCCGCGAGGACGACCACCGTGGCCACGCCGGCACGCCACTGCTGCTCCCGCGGGGTGAACGAGCCGAGCACCAGGACGACGAGACCGCCGGCGAACAGGACGGTCTCGGGGGCGAGGCGGGCGATGTCGCCGAGCACGCGCGGCCCCCCTACCGGCCGACGAGGCTGACGACGGCCTCGGCGGACGGCTCGATGACGGCGAGCAGCGGGCGGGGCCACACGCCGATGGCGAGCGAGAGCGCGAGCAGACTGCCGGTCGCGAGGAGCTCGGCGGGACGGACGTCGGCGAAGCCGACGGACCGGCCGCTCGTGGGCCCGGTGAAGACCTGCCGGAACGCGCGGAGGAACAAGGCGGCGGTGAGCACGATCCCCGGGAGCGCGACCGCCGCGACGGGCAGGGTGGCGATGCTCCCGGTGAAGATCTGCAGCTCGGCGACGAACCCGGACAGCGCGGGCAGGCCGAGGGAGGCGAACGCGGCCACGGCGAACAGCCCGGTGTACCGGGGCGCCTGTCCCGCCAGTCCGCCGAAGTCGCCCATCTCGTAGCTGCCGGCCCGGTCGTGCATCACCCCGGCGAGGAGGAACAGGGCCCCGGTGACCAGGCCGTGGCTGACCATCTGCGTCACCGAGCCGGTGACCGCGAGCGCACGCTCGGCCCGGGAGGAGTCGGCGAGCACCCCGGCCACCCCGACGGCGAGGACGACGTAGCCCATGTGGTTGACGGAGGTGTACGCGATCATCCGCTTGAGGTTGCGCTGCCCGAGTGCGACGAGCGCGCCGTAGAGGACCGAGACCACCCCGACGGCGACGACGACCGGCGCCTGCTCGCGCCACGTCGCCGGCAGCAGCGGCATGGCGACCCGGAGGAAGCCGTAGGTGCCCATCTTCAGCAGGACGGCCGCGAGGACGACCGACCCGACCGCGGGTGCGTCGGTGTGCGCCGGAGGCAGCCACGAGTGGAACGGCACGGTGGGCGTCTTGACGGCGAGCCCGACGAGGATCGCCGCGAGCACGATCCCGGCCGCGACGGGCCCACCGGTCGGCGGCGAGGCCGTCAGCCGGGGGATGTCGAACGTGTGCGGGTCGGCGGCGGCGTAGAGCCCGATGAAGCCGAGCAGCAGCGCGAGCGAGCCGAGGAAGGTGTAGAGGAAGAACTTCAGCGCCGACCGGGCGGCGTCCCCGTGGCCCCAGCCGGCGATCGAGAAGTACATCCCGACGATCGAGAGGTCGAAGAAGACGAAGAACACGAGGAGGTCCGCCGAGACGAACAGCCCGAGCGAGACCCCCTCGATGAACAGCAGGAGGGCGGCCTGCAGGCGCGGCCGCTCCTGCTCGTGCAGGGCGTGGACGGCGACCGCGAGGAACACCACGACGGTCATCGCCACCAGTGGCAGCGACAGCCCGTCGACCCCGACGTGGTAGCTGCTGTTCACGCCGGGGATCCACGGCACCCGCTCCTCCAGCGCCAGCCGACCCGGCCCGGGCGTGTCGTAGGCCGCCCACGCGAGGCCGACGAGGACGACCTCGGCGCCGGTGACCGCGACGAGGCACCAGCGGGCCACGCGGTCCGAGGCGCCGCGCGCGCCGGCGAGGACCCCGGCGGCGAGCACGGGGAGGAACACGATCAGGCTGAGCACGCTCACCTCACGAGGACGAGGACGATCGTCGCGGCCGCGAGCACGGCGACCGCCTGGACGTAGTACTGGTGGAGCTGGCCGGTCTGTCCGGCCCGGACCCGGCGACCGAGGGCCCGCGCCCCGGCGCCGACGGCGTCGACGGCCCGGTCGAGGTCCAGGTCCACCGCGGCAGCCCGTCGTCCGAGCGCGACGACCCGGGCGGCCGCACCGTCGACCGCCCGGTCGAGGCCGTCGTCGACGCGCGCGAGGCCGCGGGACGCCGCAAGCACCGGGTGGACGAGGAGGACCTCCGCGGCCCGCTCGAGACCGAGCCAGCCCGCGAGCAGGGTGACCGGTCGCGGCGCGGCGCCGGCGTGCGCGCCCCGGGCGCGGGCCGTCCACCCGGCGGCGGCCCCGGCGACCACGACCCCGAGGACGGCCGACGCCACCGCCTCGCCGAGCCCCGAGGACGGCTCGGCGGGGACGCCCACCAGCCCCTTCACGGGCGCCGCCACAGGCGGCAGCGCGAGCACGCCGAGGGTGGCCGCACCGACGGCGAGCGGTGTGAGCGCGACCCGCTGGAGCACGCGGGCCCGGCGCTGCTCGCGCTCGAGCCGAACGGCCGCGGCCCGGGGGCGCTGGCGCCAGACGAGCGCGAGCATGCGTCCGGCGTACGCCGCGGACAGCACCGCGCCGAGGAGGCCGGCACCGTAGAGCGCGGGCGAGGTCTCGAGGGCGCCGGCGAGGACGGCGTCCTTCGTCGCCCACAGCGAGAGCGGCACGACGCCCGCGAGGGAGAGGCCGCCGACCGTGACCGCGACGCCGAGCGCCCGGTCCGAGCGGGCGACCCCCCGCAACGCGTCGAGACCGGTGGCGCCGGTCCGGGTGAGCCAGGCCCCGGCGACGAGGAACAGCAGCGCCTTGGTCGCCGCGTGGGCGACGAGGTGGCTCGCCCCGCCCGCGGTGGCCCCGACGCCGGCGCCGAGGACGACGAAGCCGAGCTGGGCGGAGGTCGAGGCGGCGAGGAGCTGCTTGAGGTCGGACTGGGCGAGCGCCACCGCGCCGAGGACCACGGCCGTGGCGGCGCCGGCCCAGGCGGTGACCGGACCGGCCCACCCGGTGGCTTCGAGCAGCGGCTGCACCCGCAGCAGGAGGTAGCCGCCCATCGCGACCATGGCCGCCGAGTGGAGCAGGGCGCTCACCGGGCTCGGGCCGTCCATCGCCCGGGACAGCCAGAACGAGAGCGGCAGCTGGGCGGCCTTGCCGAGCGCCGCGACGAGGACCCCGGCGGCGGCCAGGTCGCGCCAGCCCGGGGAGGCGCCGGCGAGGGTTGACAGGCCGAGCCCGGTGCCTCCGCCGAGCGCGGCGGCCGTCGCGAGGTAGAGCCCGAGGTCGGCGCTGCGGGTGGTGACGAAGGCGAGCGTCCCGGAGGAGACCCGCCGGGGATCGCGCCAGTGGAACCCGATGAGCGCCCAGGACGTCGCCCCCATGACCTCCCACGCCGCGAGCAGGGTGGGCAGCGTGCCCGCGGCGACGGTGGCGAGCGCAGCAGCGGCGAAGAGGAGCATGAGGCCGTGGAAGCGTCCCGCGGGCCCGGGAGGGTCGCCGGTGGCGAAGACGAGGACGGCCAGGGTGACCGCGGCCACCGTCGGCAGCACGAGGGCGGCGAGACCGTCGACGTCGAGCTCCCACGCTCCGCCGGCGACGAAGGGCGCCGTCACCGGGTCCGGGCGGCCGACGGCCACGACGATTGACAGCGCGAGCACGAGGGCCGCGGTCCCGGTGGAGAGGGCCGGTGCGACCCGGTCCACGCGGCGGCCTGCGACGAGCAGCCCGCCACCCGCGAGCGCCGGGAGCAGCACGAGGGACACGAGCGACCACGACACGGCGCTCACCCGTTCAGCTCCGAAGCCATGTCCGTCATGTCGGCGCCCGCCTGGCGGTGCAGCAGGGTCGCGACGGCGAAGCCCATCGCCATCTCGACGGTCATCGCCGCGATGACGACGAGCAGCAGCACCTGCCCGGACGGGTCGGGGCTGAGGAACCACCACAGCGCGGCCGCCGCGAGGATGACCCCGTTGATCATGAGCTCGAGGCCCATCATCACCATGACGACGACCTGCTGGGAGATCGCGCCGTAGAGGCCCACGCTGAACAGGGCCGCCGCGACGAGGAGCACCGCCTGCAGGATCACCGTCCGACACCTCCGCCCAGGGGGTCCTCGGCGGGACGCCGGTCCAGGTCGTCCCCGAGCCGGTCGTAGCGGCCGCGGGGGGAGGCGAGGACGACTCCGGCGACGATCGTGGCGACCATGACCGGGCTCACCGCGACCATGACGAGCATCTTGGTGCCCATCAGGGCCGTGCCGAGCGCGTCGGTCACGTCCGCCGGCGGCCCGCCGGAACGGTCGGGCCACGGGGCGAGGAGGATCCCGGCTGCGAGGAGGACGAAGATCCCGACCGCGGCCGCGAGGGCGGCGCGCTTGGCGTGGACCATGCTCATCGGCATGAGTGCCGGGTTCATGCCCATGTACATGACCATGTACACGGCCATGACGGCCATCTCCATGACCATCATGAGGATCGTCACGACCCCGACGTAGTCCTGGTGGAGCAGGAGCACCGCCACCCCGACCGCGACGAAGGAGACGGCGAGCGCGTACGTCGCGCGGGCCATGGAGTCGACGACGAACACGAGGGCGCCGGCGACCACGGCGGTGACGCCGACGACCCCGAAGACGACGTCGGTGAGCAGGTCGGGGCCGGGTGCGGGTGCCACGTCAGCTCCCCCCGACGGCGACGACGGCGACGACGAGGTCCTGCAGGACCGTCGCCGGCAGGAGGACGACCCACGCCGCCTCGACGAACCGGTCCGGCCGCAGCGCGGGCAGGTGCCGGCCCAGCAGTGCGAGCCCCGTCGCGAGGACGAGTGTCTTGACGACGAGCCAGGCCCACCCGGGCAGGAGCGGGCCTGCGCCGCCGCCGAGGAACAGGGTGACGGTGACCGCGGATCCGGCGACGAGCAGCGCCTCCCGGCCCGCGAGCAGCGCGAGCCGGTCCGGGCCGGAGGACTCGGCGAGCACCCCACCGGCGAGGTCGTCACCGGCGGCGACCGCGCCGAACGGCCCGGTGACGGAGAAGGCGAGGACCCCGAGGCAGACGACGAGGAAGGCCACGGGCATCCACGCGACGTACCAGAGCCCGGCCTGCGCGGCGACGACGTCCCCGAGCCGCAGGCTGCCCGCGGCGACGGCGGGCGCGACGAGAGCGAACATCAGCGGCAGCTCGTAGCCGAGGGCGAGCGCGAGGAACCGGTAGCCGCCCACGAGGGGGTGGATCGAGTTCGGCCCCCATCCGGCGAGCCAGACGACCGCCCAGATCAGCACGTCGAGCGCGTTGACCCAGACGACTCCCACCGGGGAGTCGAACAGGGCCCGGTGCCCGAGGGGGACGACGGCAACCATGAGCACGGCCACGGGCAGCGCGCTCGCCGTCGCGGCGCGCCACAACAGGCGGTCCGAGGAGATGGTCGAGCGACGCCGCTGGCGCAGCAGTCTTGCAGCCTCCCGCAGCGGCGCGAGGGCCCCGGCGGCGAGGGGTCGGTCGGCGGCCCGGGCGTCGGCGGCGCCGGTCACCGCGCCGACCACGAGCGTGAGGGCGAGCAGGGCCCCGGCGGCGACGAGCGCCCAGGCCGGTCCGAGCGTGGTCAGCGGCTCAGGCACCGGAGGCCTCCTGCTCCCGGGCGGCCGCCCACAGGTCGAGGTCGGGTGCCAGGGTCGCGACGAGCAGGCGGACCTCGGCGAGCTCCCGTCCCACGACGAGCTCCCCGAGGACGTCCGGGGACACGGGCTCGGACGCCGCCGGCGGCTGGTCGCGGGGCCCGGTCCCGAGGCCGGCCGCGGCCCGCTCGAGCAGTCCGAGGAGCCGGTCGTGGACGTCGCCGGCGAGGTCCGTCGGGACGCCCTCCCGAGGGCCGATGCGGCCGGCGTCGCCCAGCATCCAGCGCAGCAGCCGCGAGCGCCGGACCCGCCGGTCGACCCGACCCAGGACGACCCGGGCCTGCTCGAGGTCCCCGTCGACGGCCGCGTCCCGGGCCCGTCGGGCCCCGACCGCGGACCGGGCCCCGGCGAGGGCGAGCACCCCGGCGGCGGCGTCGCAGAGCAGCGCGGACCCGGTGAGGGCGTGCGCGCGCGCGTCGGAGGGGGCCGTGGCGGTCAGGACCTCGACCTCGGCCCGGGTGACGACGTCGCCGCCGAGGGTGGCCCGGAGGACGAGGCCGGCCGGCCAGTGCCGCAGGACGGGCCCGAGCGGCAGGTGGAGGACGTCCATCTCGAGGCCGTCCCGGTCCGCGTCGTCGTTCCCGGCGAGCGGGACGCCGTCGGGGGCCATGTCGCCGGCGTCCGCCGCGACGTCCTCCGGCGGGGCCGGGGCGCGGCCGGAGGCGTCCTCGTCCTGGTGCCGGAGGTCGAGCAGGCGTGCGCGCGCGTCCTCGAGCGCCTCGGCGAGCCCCGCCTCGCCGGTCCCGTCGGGGAGGTCGACGCGGGCCCTGGGTCCGGGCAGGCCGTCCCAGGTGCGCTCGACGGCCTCGGCGAGCCGACCCTCGACCGGGCCGCAGACGAGCAGGACGTCGGCGTCGGCGGGCGAGTCCGCGACGACCCACCCGCGACGGGCGAGGACACGCTCGGCCTCGACGCGCAGGCGCGGGCGGCCGGGGACCTCGACGAGCAGCACGTGGGCCCGGCCCGCCGCGGCGCGCGCGACCGCTCCCCTCACACCCACCGCAGGGCCCCCTCCCGGCGAGCCCAGAACACGGCGACGAGCAGCGCCCCGAGGAAGACGAACATCTCGACGACGGCCTCGGCGCCGAGGTCGGGCAGGGCGGCCGCCCACGGGTACATGAACAACATCTCGACGTCGAAGGCGAGGAAGACGAGGGTGACGAGGTACCACCGGACGTGGAACCGCGACAGCGCGTGCTCCTCGGGCAGCCAGCCGGACTGGAAGGGCATCGACTGCAGCGGGCCGTCGCCGGGGGCGAGCCACCGGCCCAGGCCGAGGAGGACGCCGACGACGAGCAGCGCGCTGGCCCCCGCCGCGAGGAGTCCGGCGTACACGGCCTCTCCTCTCCACGTCCGGTCCGGGTCGTCACGCATTACCCCCAGGGGGTATGCGGCGAACACCCTACCGAGAGGCCGGCGGCGTCGCACCTCGCGTCTCAGCGGACCTCGACGGTCCCCATCATCCCGAGGTCCTCGTGGTCGAGGATGTGGCAGTGCTGCACGGCGCGGCCGTCGAAGTCCTCGAAGGCGATCCGGACGGTCACCTCGCTGTCGGCGGGGACGTTGACGACGTCCTGCCAGCGCGGCGGGCGTCCCTCCTGCTCGGGGCCGGTGAGCTGCATGAGCCAGACGTGGAGGTGCATCGGGTGGTCCATCGGGGTCGTGTTGACGAAGGTCCACTCCTCGACGTCGCCGAGCGCCGGGGCGACGTCGACCCGCTCGTGGTCGAAGGAGCGGCCGTCGATCGTGAAGGCGGGGCCGGAGCCCTCCGTCCCGACGCCCATCCCCCCGCCCATCCCCCCGCCCATCCCCCCGCCCATCCCCATTGCGAGCGTGTGCCGGCGCCTGCGGGCGACCTCGTGGGACCGGAGGTCCCTGATGGTCGACCGGCCCGGACCGGTCGGTACGGTGCGGGACGCCGGGGTGGGACCGGGGCGGGTCTCGATGTCCGCGAGCACCACCTGGCCCCCGGCCTCGCTCCCGGTCGACCCGGACCGGCCCCTCATCCCCTGCCCGCGACCGGGCCCGCCCCGGTCCACGGCGTCGGTGACGAGCGAGCCGGACCCTGAGCCGACGTCGACGAGGAGGTCGGCGCGATTGCCGGGCGCGAGGTCGACCCACGCCACCACCTCGGGATCGGCGAAGCGCCCCGAGTCGATCCCCAGCAGCCGGACCTCCCGGCCGGGGGCGCGCAGGCGCAGGTACCGGGAGGTGCAGGCGTTGACGACGCGCCAGCGCTCCCGGGCCCCGTCCCGCAACGTCAGGACCGGGCGGCGGAGACCGTTGAGGAGGACGAGCTCGCCCTCCCGCCCGGCCATGCGCTCCATCCGCGAGACCTCGGCCACTCCCCCGCCCTCGACGCTCGTGTCGGAGACGACGAGGACGCGCTCGCGGTCGGCGGCCACCTCTGCGCCTGCGGGGTCCTCGACGACGATGGCGCCGTAGAGGCCACCGAAGACCTGGTCGGCGACCGTGCCGTGGTGGTGGGGGTGGTACCAGTAGACCCCCGGCGGGTGGTCGGCCGGGAGGTCGTAGGCGTAGTCGAAGGAGCCGCCGGGCGCGATCGAGACGAAGACGTTGTCGGAGTGGCCCCGGGGCGAGACGTGCAGCCCGTGGACGTGGAGGTTCGTCGGCTCGTCGAGGTCGTTGACGAGGCGGACCGAGAGCCGGTCCCCGGGGGCGACGCGCAGGGTGGGGCCCGGGAGGCCGCCGTTGTAGGACAGCGCCCGGATGCGACGGCCCGCCACGTCGACCGTCCCGGCGGAGGCCCGGAGGGTGACGTCGAGCCGCCCGCCGGTGCTGCGCAGCGACGTCGGCTCGGCGAGCGCGCCCCCGGTCGCCGCGCCGCTGCTGCCGCCAGTGACGCCCGCGCCGTCGCCACCCGCCGCCGCGGTCCGCCACAGCCCCACGCCGCCGGTGGCGGTCGCGACGACACCGACGGCCGTCAGGCCGAGGGCCTGCCGCCGGGTCATCGGCTCCACCTAGGACCCGTCCCCGAGGGCCCGCAGCCGCTCCCGGTACTCCTCGGTCGTGATCTCCCCGCGGGCGTAGCGCTCCTCGAGGATCTGCCGGGCCCGGCTGCCGGGCACCTCGGAGTCGCTCCCCCGGCCCGACTTCACGCCCCCGCCGACCGCGCGGACGGCGACGACCACGAGCACCGCCACCCCGGCGAGGACGAGGAGGCCGAAGAGCCAGCCGAGCCCCATCCCGAGTCCGCCACCCATCATCTGCGACACCGTTCCCTTCGTCGTGACGACATCTGGGTGATACCCCACAGGGTATAGATCGTCAACGCGTGGCCGCTCGGGGGTGTTCCGGGACGGCGGCGGGCAGCCGCACCGTGAAGGTGGCGCCCTCACCGGGCCCGCGGCTGTCGGCGACGAGGTGGCCGCCGTGGGCCTCGACGATGGCCCGGCTGATCGTCAGGCCGATGCCGCTCCCGCCGCTGTCGCGGTCGCGGGCGGTGTCGGCACGATAGAAGCGGTCGAACACGTGCGAGAGCGCCTCGGGGGCAATGCCGTCCCCAGTGTCGGAGACCGCGAGCTCGACCCAGCGCCCGGAGGCGCGCGCGGTGAGGGTCACCGAACCCCCCGGGGGGGTGTGGCGCAGGGCGTTCTCGAGCAGGTTGCCGAACACCTGGCCCATGCGCCCGGGGTCGGCGAGGACGGCCGGCGCGCCCCCCGGCCGCACCGTGAGCTCGACCCCCGCGGCGGCGGACGCCTCCCGCGCCGCGTCGGCCGCCGACCGGAGCAGCCGGTCCGCCGGGGTGGGCACCGGCTGGATGGCGAGCCTGCCCTCCTGGGCGCGCGAGACGTCCGTGACGTCCCGCGCGAGCCGCTCCAGCCGCCCCGTGCTGTCCCGGAGGACCCGGAGGGTGCCCGGCAGGCTCGCGTCGTCGAGGGTGAGCACCCCGTCCTCGAGCGCCTCGAGGTGGGCGTCGATCGTCGCGAGGGGGGTGCGCATCTCGTGGGCGAGGTCGGCGAGCATCCGGCGGCGCATCGTCTCGACCGACTCCATCGTCTCGGCGAGGTGGTTGACCGTGACCGCGAGCTGGTCGAACTCGGCCCCGAGGCCGGTGCCGGGGACCCGCAGGCCGTAGCCGCCGTCGGCGATCTCGGCGGCGACCTCGGCCACCGCCCCGACCGAGGCCCGGACCCGCCGGGTGAGGTACCAGGTGACCCCGAGCGCGACGAGGACCGACACGACGAGTGCGACGACGACGGCGATGAGCAGCGCCGACGCGAACGCGGCCTCGACGTGGGCCGCCTCCCGCCCGGACTGACTCACGCCCGCCCGGCCGAGGTGCTCGTGGAACAGACTCGGCCCGACGGCCGTCGCGACGAGCCAGGACGTCAGCCCGCCGGCGAACAGGACCAGCGCCTGAGCGACGAGCAGGCGCGCCCCCACCCCCGACGTCGAGAGCCAGCCCCGCCGCGCGTCGTCCCGCTGGCCGTTCACTCGCCCTGACCCATCCGGTACCCGACCCCCCGGACCGTCCTCACGAACCGGGGTGCGGCGGCGTCGTCACCGAGCTTGCGGCGCAGATGGCCGACGTGCACGTCGACGAGGTGCTCGTCGCCGACCCAGTCCGCCCCCCACACCGTCTCGACGAGCCGGCGGCGGGAGAACACCGTCCCCGGTCGCGCCGAGAGCGTCGCGAGCAGGTCGAACTCGGTGCGGGTCAGGGGGACCGGCCGCCCGCCCAGCCACACCTCCCGACCCTCGGGGTCGATCGTCAGCGCACCGAACCGGCGTTCCGCGTCCCCGGCACCGGTGTCGGGGCCCCGGCGCGGACGGCGGAGCATCGCCCGGACGCGCGCGGTGAGCTCGCGCGGGGAGAAGGGCTTGGTCATGTAGTCGTCGGCGCCGACGGAGAGTCCGACGAGGGTGTCGACCTCGTCACTGCGTGCGGTGAGCATGACGACGTAGGCGTCGGAGAACGTGCGCAACCGCCGGCACACCTCCACGCCGTCGAGCCCGGGGAGCCCGAGGTCGAGCACGACGACGTCCGGGTCCATCTCACGAGCAACCGAGACCGCCGTAGGGCCGTCGTGGGCGAGCCGGACCGTGAAACCGTCTCGTTCGAGGTAGTTGCCGACGAGGCCGGCGAGGGCGAGCTCGTCCTCGACGACCAGGGCCCGGGGCGGGTCCGGTGGCCCGGGTGGGATCTGCGCCATGTGACCCATCGTCTCAACGAGGCGGCCCGGTGCCCCGGGCACGGGCCGGGTCCCGGTCGCTTCTTCAGGGAATCTTCACAGGACCACGACGAAGACGTCGGGGTGGGCGGCCGACACTGGAACCACGACCGAGAGCGAGAGGACGTGACCGGTGATGATGTGGTGGGGCGACGGGACCGGATGGGGAATGGGCTGGGCCGGATGGCTCGTCATGACGCTCGTGATGCTGGCGTTCTGGGCGCTCGTCGTGTTCGGCGTCGTCGCGCTCTTCCGCGGGGTCCGGCCCGGGGAGGCTCCCCGGGCCCGTCGGCGCGACCGGACCCCCGAGGAGATCCTCGACGAGCGCTTCGCGCGCGGCGAGATCGACGCCGAGGAGTACACCACCCGCCGGGACACGCTGCGCGCGGGCCACGAGCCCTCCCGCTGAGCCGGACCCGCGCACGACGCTGCCGGACAGGACGGACGACCCACCCGTGACCCGAGGTTCGACCCGCGAGCAGGCGGCCCGCACAGCCCGCGAGGCCAAGCTGGCCACCGCCCGCGCCGAGGACCGCAGGCCCGAACGGCGCCGAGGCGCCGTCCTCGTCGCCGCCGGGCTCGACGCCTCGACGATGGAGGGCACCGCGACCCACTTCCACAGCCACCTCGACATCCTCGTCGACGGCCGGAAGGTGACGGTCCCGGCGAACATCGGCATCGACACGACGACCGGGGCGATGAGCGAGCTGCACTCGCACGACACCAGCGGCGTGCTGCACGTCGAGTCGCCCTCGACGGGCAAGACGTACACGCTCGGGCAGCTCTTCACCGAGTGGGGGGTCCGGCTCGACGCGCGCCACCTCGGGGGGCTGACGGCGGAGGGGACGACGTCGCTGACGGCGTGGGTCGACGGGACGCGGGTCGGCGGGGACCCGTCCGACGTCAGGTTGACCCCGCACCGCCAGTTCGCCCGCGTCTACGGTCCCACGGACGCAAAGGTCGACGTGCCCTCGACCTACCGGTTCTCCCCCGGCGAGTAGCCGGCGGGGTCCGAGCCAGCGGGCTCCTCGGCCGGACCGGTGCGGAGGCCGGCCGCGACCTCAGCGAAGACGGCGGCGCCGCGGGCCCCGGCCTCGTCCTCCTCGCTCGTGCGCACCGGGCCGAGACGGGCCCGCTTCGCGGCCATGAACGACCGGTCCCGGGACCAGCCCCCGGTGGCGACGACCTCCCGGTGCGGCCCGCCGAGCTCGGTCATCGCCTCGTGGAGCCGGGCGGCGTCGTCGCAGGCCGACGCGACCGCGGCCGCCCACACCGCGGCCGGCGAGGCGTCGTCGCGGATCCCGGTCAGGGCGACCCCGTCCCCGGACGTCGTGACCCGCAGGCTCCCGAGGCCGGCGGCGTCGAGGACCGGCAGGGCCCGCCTCGCCTCGGCGTCGAGGCCGAGCGCGGCCGCCACGCGCTGCAGGGTGAGCCCGCCGGTCGTGGCCCCGAGCAGGCACCAGTACCCGGGCAGGGCGTGCCAGCCGACGGTGACGCCGGCCTCGGCGAGCGCGACGACCCGCTCGGGCGGGATCCCGGGGGCGACGGTGCGCACGAGGGCCTCGGCGGTCCCGCAGGAGTCGAGCTCGTCCCCTTCGGCGACCGCCCCGGCGCCGACGGCGGCCGCCTGGTGGTCGTGGCCGGCGATGGTGAGGACCGCACCGGCGGCCCGGTCGGGGGCGCGGTCGCCCCCGACCCGCCCGAGGGCCGTGCCGGCCTCGACGAGCGGGGGCATGAGCCCGACGTCGGCGCCGGACCAGTCGAGGGCCTCGTCCCACCAGGCCCGGGAGGCGACGTCGAGCCACCCGGTGCGGGAGGCCAGCGACTGCTCGCACCCCTCCTCCCCGCCGAGGCCGCGGACCACCCACTCGGCGACGCCCAGCCGCCGGACCGCCCGGCGGGCGCCGTCGTCGTGGTCGAGCAGCCAGCGGTGCTTCGTCAGCGACCACTGGTGCCGGAAGGGCAGCCCGGTCCGCTCCGAGAACCGCCGCTCGCCGACGACGGAGGACAGCGAGGCGAGCTCCGCCTCGTCCCGGGTGTCGTGCCAGGCGACCACGGGCGCCACGGGCTCCCCCGACCCGTCGAGCAGGACCCCGGACTCCCCCATGCTCGCGACGCCGATGCCGGCGACCTTGCCCGCGGGCGCGTCCTCCAGGGCGCGGGCGAGGGCCACGGCGGCGCCCTCGAGGAGGTCGCGGGCGTCGATCTCGGCGCCGGACGCGGTGGGGGCCCACGTCGTGGGCGCGCGTCCGGTGGCCACGGCGGCGCCGTGCTCGTCGTAGACGACGGCCTTGCTCGAGGTCGTCCCGACGTCGAGGCCGACGACGAGCCGCTGGGACCGGGTCCGCATGGGCACCTCCGGGTGGGACGGTTGCGGGGTTGGATTTACTTGGATAGTGTTGTCATTACTTGGACAAACGTCAAGTCTCCCGACAACGGCCGACCCGGCCGGGAAACGGACCCCACCGTGCCGCTCGTGCAGACCCAGGACATCGTCGCGCAGGCCCGCGGGCGCGGCGGCGGCGTGCCCGCGTTCAACGTCATCACCCTCGAGCACGCCGAGGGCATCGTCGAGGGCGCCGACCGGGCCGGACGTCCCGTCGTCCTCCAGCTCAGCGAGAACGCCGTGCGCTACCACGGGGGCCGGCTGGCACCCCTGGCCGCCGCCGCGAGCGCGGTCGCCGAGGGGGCGGGGGTGCCGGTCTCGGTCCACCTCGACCACGTCACCGACCCCGACCTGCTGCGGCGGTGCCTCGGCACCGGCGCCAGCTCGGTGATGTTCGACGCCTCGACGCTGGACTACGCCGACAACGTCGCCGCGACGCGCGACGCCGCACGCTGGGCCCACGAGTCCGGCCTCTGGCTCGAGGCCGAGCTCGGCGAGGTCGGCGGCAAGGACGGCGCCCACGCCCCCGGGGTGCGCACCGACCCGCGCCAGGCCCGCGAGTTCGTCGAGGCGACCGAGGTCGACGCGCTCGCCGTCGCCGTCGGCAGCTCGCACGCGATGACCCGGCGCACCGCGGAGATCGACCTCGACCTCGTCACCCGGCTGCGCGACGCGGTGCCGGTGCCGCTCGTCCTCCACGGCTCCTCCGGGGTCGCCGACGACCGGATCGCCGCCGCGGTCGCGGCTGGCGTGGTCAAGGTCAACATCGGGACGATCCTGGGCGTCGGCTTCACGCGGGCGGTGCGGACGGTCCTCGAGGACGCCGAGGTCGTCGACCCGCGCCGGTACCTCGCCGCCGGACGGGACGCCGTCGCCGACACCGTCGCCCGCCTCGCCGCGGTCGTCTCCGACGCCGAGGCGGCGGACGGGGTGGAGTCGCCGTGATCGTCACCGTCACCCCGAACCCCGGGCTCGACCTGACCTACCTGCTGCCGGCGACCGACCCGGGCACCGACGTCGACGTCCACCGGGCCGAGACGAGCACGCTCGAGGCGAGCGGCAAGGGGGTCAACATCTCCCGGGCCCTGGCCGCCGACGGGGTCCCGACGACGGCGGTCGTGCCCGTCGGCGGGTCCACCGGCCGGTCCCTGGTCGACCTCCTCGACTTCGAGGGCGTCCCCTACGTCACCGTGGCCCAGGCGCACGACACCCGTGTCAACACCAGCGCCGTGCGTCCCGGGGGGGCGACGCTGAAGCTCAACGGGCCCGGGGGCCGGCTCAACGCCCACGAGCAGCAGGCGCTGCTCGACGCAGTCGCGGACACGGTGTCGCAGGCTGTGCTCGGGCCCGGGCCGGTGTGGCTCGCGGTCTGTGGGTCCCTCCCCCCGGGGGCGGGCCCGGACCTCGTCGCCCGGCTCATCGGGCTCGCCCGGCACCACGGCGTCCGCTGCGCGGTCGACTCCTCCGGTGAGGGCCTGCGGACCGCCCTCGAGGCGGGCGCCGACCTCCTCGCGCCGAACGGCGAGGAGCTCGCCGCCGTCAGCGACGCGGTGCACGGCGCGCGCTCGACCGCCGAGGTCGCCGCGGCCGCGCGGGACGTGGCCGCCGCCGCCGGCGCCGAGCTCCTCGTCAGCCTCGGCCGCGACGGCGCCCTGCACACCGACGGCCGCACGGTCCTCCGCGGCTGGGGGCCGCCGCTGGAGCCGGTCAACACCGCCGGCGCCGGGGACGCGCTCCTCGCCGGCTGGCTCGGGGCCGACGGCGACCCGTGCGCCCGGCTCGCCCGCGCCGTGACCTGGGGCCGGTCCGCGTGCCTCTCCCCGACCACCGTCGACGCCGAGCCGGGCCGCCGCGACCCCGGCCCGGTCAGCGTCGAGGAGGTCTCGCTCCCGGCCAGCACGAGGAGCCCGCACACCCCGCACGCCCTGCACGCCCTGCACACCCAGCACGCCCACACGAACGGAGACCCACGATGAAGGCAGCAGTCGTCACCGCCCCCGGCCACGTCGACGTCGAGGAGGTCCCGGACCCGACCCCGGGGCCCCGCGAGGTCGTCGTCGCGGTCCGCGGCAGCGGGGTCTGCGGCACGGACCTGCACATCCTCGGTGGGGAGTTCGCCCCCCGGCTGCCCATCGTCCCCGGCCACGAGTTCGCCGGGGAGGTCGTCGCCGTCGGCAGCGCCGTCGACGGGATCGCCCTCGGGGCCGCCGTCGCGGTGGACCCGTCGCTGCCGTGCCACGAGTGCCACTACTGCCGCCGCGGGCGGGAGAACCTCTGCGAGCGCTGGGCGGCGATCGGCGTCACCGCCCCCGGCGGCGCCGCGGAGTACGCGCTCGCGCCCGTCGGCAACTGCGTCCGGGTGCCCGAGGGCGCCGCGGTCGCCGACTACGCCCTCGTCGAGCCGGTCGCGTGCGTCGTCAACGCCTTCGACTCCCTCCCCCGCAGGCCCGGTGAGCACTACCTCGTCTACGGCGCGGGGACGATGGGGATCCTCCTCGCGGCCATGGCCGAGCGGGTGGGCGCCGCGAGCGTGACCCTCGTCGAGCCCCGCGCCGAACGCCGGGAGCAGGCCTCCGGCCTCGTCGCCGCCGCCACCGTGGCCCACGCCGAGGAGGCCCAGGGGCCCCGCGGCTGGGACGTCGTCATCGACGCCACCGGCGTGCCCGCCGCGATCGAGGACGGCCTGGGGCGGGTCATGCGCGGCGGCACCTTCCTCCACTTCGGCGTCCCCGGGGAGCAGGACGTCGCCTCCTACTCGCCGTTCCGGGTCTACAACCACGAGATCACGATCACCGGGTCGATGTCGGTGCTGCACAGCTTCGAGCGCGCCGCCGACCTGCTCGCCGCCGGGCTCGTCGACCCCGCGCGGCTCGTCACGACCCGCCTGCCGCTCGAGCGCTACGCCGACGCCCTCGAGCACGTCCGCGCCGGCACCGGCCTGAAGACCCAGGTCGTCATCGAGGGAACGGCATGAGCACCGTGACGAGGGTCGTCGTCACCGCCGACCACCGCGTCGCCCTCGAGACCACCGACCGGCCCGAGCCCGGTCCGGGCGAGGTGCGGGTGCGCACCCTCCTCGCCGGGGTCTGCGGCTCCGACACCCACGCCCTCCACGGACGCCACCCGTTCATCCCGCTCCCCTACGCCCCCGGCCACGAGGTCGTCGGTGTCGTCGACGCCGTGGGCGAGGGTGTCGTCGACGCCGTGGGCGAGGTGGCCGTCGGCGACCGCGTCACCGTCGAGCCGACGCTGCCGTGCTGGCGGTGCAAGCAGTGCCGCGCGGGCCGGGAGAACCTCTGCGAGAGCCTCGGCTTCTTCGGGTGCGGCGGCCCCCAGGGCGGCATGGCCGAGGAGTTCACGGTGCCCGCCTCCCGGCTGCACCAGGTGCCCGACGACCTCGACGACGCCCGTGCCGCCCTCGTCGAGCCGCTCGCGACGCCGGTGCACGCCGCCCGTCTCGCCGGTCCGCTGCGGGGCAGGGCGGTCGCGGTCCTCGGCGCCGGGACGATCGGGATGCTCGTGCTCGCCGTCGTCCGGGCCGCGGGCGCCTCCCGCGTCGTCGTCACCGACGTCCTGGAGGCCAAGCGGGACCGGGCGCTGGCCGCGGGCGCCGACGCCGTCGTCGACGCGTCCGCGCCCGACACCGCGGAGCAGGTCCGCACCGCCCTCGGCGAGAGCGCCGACGTCGTCGTCGACTGCGTCGCGGTGCAGGCGACGGTCGGCCAGGCCGTCGCGATGGCCCTCAATGGAGGGACCGTCGTCGTCGTCGGGGTCCCCGCGTCCGAGGTCACCGTCCCGCTGCCGCTCGTGCAGGACCAGCAGGTGCGGATCCAGGGCAGCGCGACCTACCTGTCCGAGGACTACGCGGACGCGTTCGCGCTGCTCCGCTCGGGGGCGGTCGACCCGGCCCGGGTCGTCACGGCCGAGTACCCGCTCGAGCGCGCCGGGGACGCCTTCGCGGCCTCGGCGAGCGGGGAGCACCTCAAGGTCCTCCTCCGGCCCGGCCCGGCCGCCGCCGGGTAGGGTGCGCGCGGTGGCACCGACCCGCGGTGCCCGGCGGAAGCGGGGAGCGGACGTGGGAGGCCCGGCCGGCGGTGGTGTGGTGCACCCCGCCCAGCGCCACCAGCTGATCCTGCGCCGGCTGCGGGCCGACGGGCAGCTGCGGGCCGTCGACGTCGCCGAGGAGCTCGGGGTCACCCACGAGACCATCCGCAAGGACCTCCTCCAGCTCGAGGCGCGGGGGCTGCTCCGCCGGGTCCACGGTGGCGCCCTGCCGGTCGAGAGCATCTCCTACGAGCCGAGCGTCACCGCGCGCACCGAGCACGCCGAGGAGAAGCGCCGGATCGCCCGGGCCGCCGCCGACCTCGTGCCCGCCACCGGCGCGGTCCTCATCGACGCGGGCTCGACGACGGCCGCACTCGCCGAGCAGATCCCCGCGGGCTCGACGCTCACGGTCGTGACCAACACGCTGCCGATCGCCCTGACCCTGCTGGCGCACCCGAACCTCACCGTGCACACGCTCGGCGGCCGGGTGCGCGCGACGACCATGGCCGAGGTCGACCGGTGGGCGCTGCGCTCGCTGGCGGAGCTTCGCGTCGACGTGGCGTTCCTCGGCACGAACGCGTTCTCGGTCGAGCAGGGCCTGTTCACCCCGGACGACGCCGAGGCGGCGGTCAAGGGCGCGATGGTCTCCGCGGCCGCGAAGCGGGTGCTGCTCGCCGACCACACCAAGCTCGGCCGGGTGTCGGTGTTCAAGTACGCCGACACCGCGAGCGTGGACGTCCTCGTCACCGACACCGGCGCCTCCGGGCGGGACGTCCGCCTGCTCGAGGAGGCCGGGGTCGAGGTCGTCCTCGCCTGAGGCCTAGGTCAGGGTCACCGCGACGGTGAGCAGGACGGCCGAGTCCTCCCGCGCGACCAGGCTGTGCCGCTCGGGCGGGATGACGAGCAGGTCACCGGCCGAGCCCTCCCACGCGTCGTCGCCGGCGGCCAGCCGGACCCGCCCGCGGAGCACGTGCAGGGTGGCCTCACCCGGGCTGTCGTGGTCGCGGAGCTCGCGGTCCGCGGCGAGGGCGATGAGGGTCTGGCGCAGCGGGTGCTCGTGTCCGCCGTGCAGGGTCAGGGCGCTGCGCCCGCTCGAGGCGGCGCGCGCCGCCTCGAGCTGCTCGTCGACGAGGGCGGGGAGGGACACCGAGTTCATGGCCCCACCCTGCCCTCGGGCCGAGGGGTCCGACAAGAGGTCACCCGAGCGCGACACCGGGCGGGACGCCGGCTCGCGTTACGGCCTCGGGTCCCCGGGCGCAGCCCCGCGCTCCCGGGCGCGCTCGATGAGCTCGCTCGCGAGCGGAGTCGGGCGGCGGCCGACCCACACCGCCGACAGCGGCCGCACGACGTCGAGACCGTGCACCGGGACCTCGACGAGGGCGCCGCGCTCGAGGTCGCCGGCGACGGCCCGCGAGCTGACGACCCCCACTCCCCCGCCGGCGCGCGCCGTGGCCACGATCGTCGACGTGGAGCCGAGCTCCACGGCGTGCGGCAGCGTCGGGGCCCCGCCCAGCGCGGCGGCCAGCCCGGCGAGCAGGGTGTCGCGGGTCCCCGACCCGGGTTCGCGCAGCAGCAGCGGCAGGGTCGGCAGGTCACGCGCCGACAGGCCGGCCGGGGCACGACCGGCGAGCGGGTAGGTCGGGGCGACGACGAGGGTGAGCCGGTCGGTGCCGACCGTCGCCGAGGTCAGGTCCGGGGGCACGTCGGGGCCCTCGACGAAGCCGACGTCGGCCTCGCCGGAACGCACCCGGTCGCAGACCCCGTGGCTGTTGGCGACGGTGGCGGAGACCTCGACCTCGGGGTGGCGGCGCCGGAGCGCGAGCAGCCACGGGGGCATGCAGTACTCGGCGACGGTCAGGCTGGCGGCGACCCGCAGGCGGGCGTCCGCGACCTCCTGGAGGGTCCGGACGCCGTCGGTCAGGGCGTGGGCGCCCTCGACGACCGTCGTCGCCCACGCCAGCACCGCCTCCCCGTCGGGGGTGAGGCGGCTGCCGCGGGCGCCGCGGACGAGCACCGGGATCCCGACCTGCCGCTCGAGCCGGGCGAGCCGCGCGCTGGCGCTGGGCTGGCTGATGCCGTGGGCGGCCGCGGCCCGGCCGACGCTGCCGAGCTCGGCGACGGACAGCAGCAGGTCGAGCGTCCCGAGGTCGGGGGTCCAGGTCGGCAGCACGCGCCTATGATCCCGCCCACTGCAGCAGCAGGCTCGTCAGGGTCACGACGAGCCACAGCACCCCGCCGAACAGCAGGGGCCGCACCCCGGCCCGGCGGAGCCGGCCGACGTCGGTCGAGAGGCCGATCCCCACCAGGGCCGCGGTGACGAGGAAGACCGACAGCTGCTCCAGCGGCTGGTGCGCCGCCGCCGGGACCGCGCCGACGCTGTTCGCGGCGGCGGTGAGGAGGAACCCGACGAGGAACCACGGCACGAGCCTGCTCGCCCGGGCCACCGGGTGCGTGAGGACCTCACCGTCCGCCTCCCGCCGACCGGCGAGGGCGCCGAGCGCGAGGCTGACGGGGATGATCATCAGGGCCCGGACGAGCTTGACGACGACGGCGTGGTGCCCGGCCTGGGGGCCGTAGGTCGTGGCCGCGGCGACGACCGAGGAGGTGTCGTTGACGGCGGTGCCGGCGAAGAGCCCGAAGGCGTCCTGGCTCAGCCCCAGCAGGTGCCCGAGCGGCGGGAAGAGGAGGACGGCGGCGATGTTGAAGCAGAAGATCGTCGAGACGGCGTAGGCGACGGCGGCGCTGCGGGCCCGGATCACCGGGCTCACCGCGGCGATGGCCGAGGCGCCGCAGATCCCGGTGCCGACGCCGATCAGGGTCCGCAGGTCGGCGTCGAGGCCCATCCGCCGGCCGAGGAGGTGGGCCGCGAGCAGGCACGCGGCCAGCGTCCCGAGCATCACCGGCAGCGAGGAGAGCCCGACATCGGCGACCTGCTGCAGCGACAGCTGGGTGCCGACGACGACGACGGCGGCCTGCAGGACCCGCGACGCCGCGAAGCCGATGCCGGGGGCGACCACGGGACGACGCCGGACCCGACGGCTGAGCACGACCCCGAGGAGGATTCCCGCCACCGGCGCGCCGAGCAGGGGCAGGACGCGCCCGGCGCCCGTCGCGAGGACGGCGAGGACGGCAGCGAGCAGCAGCCCGGGCCACACGGACCCGCCGGGCCGCGGTGGGCCGGCCGGCGCGGTCGGGTGCTCGTGGATCGGTTCGGTCGTCGTCACGGGTCCCACCGTCTCCCGCGGGCCGGTCCGTCGGTAGCGGCAACCGGGCTACCCGAGTCATAGCCGTCGCCTATGACCGGTCCGAGGCCGGGCAGGGTCCCCGTCGCGACTTCCCGGTCCGGCCGAACCCCCGGCGGGCACGCGCCGGGC
>CAWDAQ010000002.1:0-576986 GCA_963800325.1 uncultured Actinomycetota bacterium
CGTGTTCGGGCAGCGGAGCGGGGACGGGCGTCCCACCCGACACTCGTAGACTCACGACGCACCCCGAGAGCTTGCAGGAGGACACCGTGTCCGAGAAGGACCCAGGCGCACCCGGCCCGAACGGGGAGGGCGATGCCCGAGGGGCCGGTGACCGGTCCGGGGCTGGTTCCGGGTCCGGCGCACGCGGCGCGGGCGGTCGCGACGGCACCGACCGGACGGGGCGTGGTGCGGGCGGGCGTGGCTCCGGTGGCCGGGGCGGCGGCGGAGGTGGCGCCGGCGGCGCGGGAGGCCGCGGCTCCGGCGGGCGTCCACGTGACGGCGGTGGCGGCCGGGACGGCCGCGACCGAGCGGGTGCACGGAGGCGTGATGGTCAGCGTGACGGTGGGGGTCGTCGTGACGACCGGCGCGGCGGCCGCGCGGGTGGCGACCGCGGCGGCAGCCGTGAGGGCGGACCCCGCGGCGGTGCGGACAGGGGTGGCCGGGAGGGTGGACCTCGCGGCGGTGGGGACAGGGGTGGCCGCGGCGGCACCGGCACCGGGCATGGGGGCTCCGACGCGGGGTCAGCACGGGCCGGCCGCGGCGGTGGCCAGCGGCTCGCTCCGACCGGTCCCCGGCTGCCGGAGCCCCGGATCGACGAGGGGATCACCGGCAAGGAGCTCGACCGGTCGGTGCGCCAGCAGCTGCGGACCCTGAGCAAGGAGAACGCCGAGGGCGTCGCGCAGCACCTTGTCATGGTGGGGAACCTGCTCGCCGTCGAGGACCTCGACGGGGCGCTCGCGCACGCGGAGACCGTGGTGCGCCGGGCCGGCCGGGTGCCGGCCGCCCGGGAGGCGCTCGGTCTCGTCGCCTACCGGATGGGCGACTATGCCCGCGCGCTCGGGGAGTTCCGCACGGTCCGCCGTCTCAGCGGCTCCTCGCACGTGCTGCCCCTCATGGTCGACTGCGAGCGCGGCCTCGGTCGCGCCGAGCGGGCGCTCGAGCTCGCCGCGTCGCCGGAGGCGGCGAGTCTCGACCAGGCCGAGCGGGTCGAGCTCACCATCGTGGTGTCCGGTATCCGCCGCGACCTCGGCCAGCTCGACGCGGCCGTCGTCGCGCTGCAGGTGCCCGAGCTCACCGGTCCTTCGCGGCCGTGGACCCCACGCCTCGCCTACGCCTACGCCGACGCCCTGCTCGCCCGGGGCGACGTCGCCCGGGCGCGGGACTGGTTCGCCCGTGCCGCGGCCGCGGACACCGACCTGGAGACCGACGCCGCCGAACGGCTCGACGAGATCGACGGGGTGGAGTACACCGAGCTCGCCGACGACGACGCGGGCGAGCGCGACGACATGGGCGAGCGCGACGACGCGGGCGAGCGCGACGACACGGGCGAGCGCGACGACACGGGCGAGCGCGACGACACGGGCGAGCGCGACGACACGGGCGAGCGCGACGACACGGGCGAGGCCCACGTCCTTGGCGGGGCCCACGGTGCGGGCGAGACCGACCGGCCGACCAGCGCGAACGACACGTCGGATGCCGCCGCCCCGGCGGCGAAGGACCCGGCGGACGACCCGGCGGAGGGGCCGCGGTGAGCACGCTCGTGGACGGCTACGACGGGGTCGTCTGCGACCTCGACGGGGTCGTCTACCGAGGGGACGACGCCGTCCCGCACGCGGTCGAGAGCCTGCGCTCCCTCGGCGTGCCCGTCGTGTACGTGACGAACAACGCCTCCCGGACCCCGGACGAGGTGGCGGCCCACCTCACCGACCTCGGCCTCGAGGTGTCGCGGGACGGCGTCCTCACCAGCTCGGTGGCCGCCGCCGCCGAGGTCGCCGACCGGCTCGAGCCCGGCGCCCGGGTGCTCGCCGTCGGGGGCGCGGGCGTGGCGCACGCGCTCGCGGAGCAGGGCCTCCAGGTGGTGCGCCCCGGAGGGGGCCGCGGGTCCGGTAACGGCCCCGAGGACGCCGGCACCGGTGCTGCCGGAGTGCAGGGCGTCCTCCAGGGCTACGGCGCGCAGGTGACCGCGGCCGACCTCGCCGAGGCGGCGTACGCGGTGGAGGCCGGTGCGACGTGGGTCGCGACGAACGACGACCTCACCCTTCCCACCGAGCGCGGTGTGGCCCCCGGCAACGGCACGCTCGTCGCCGCCGTGGCGCAGGCGACGGGCGCGACACCGGTGGTCGTCGGGAAGCCCCACGAGCCGTTGTACCTGCTCGGTTGCCGGGCAGTCGGCACGACCCCGACCCGGACACTCGGCGTCGGCGACCGGCTCGAGACCGACGTCGCCGGCGCCACCGCTGCCGGTATGGACAGCGTGCTCGTCCTCACCGGGGTCCACGGCTACCGCCACGCCGCCCTCGCGCCGCCGGAGCAGCGGCCCACCTACGTCGTCGCCGACCTTCGCGAGCTCGCCCGCCCCTACGAGCCGGCCCGCCGCTCCGGCGGCGGGTGGCGCTGCGGCACAGCCGCCGCGCGGGTGGTGGACGGCCGGTGGGACCTCACGGAGGACGGTGCGCCGCGTGACCCGGCCGACGGGGCCGACCCGTCGACACCGCTCGCCCGGGCCATGCTCGCGGCGCTCCACGAGGCCCTCGACGGCGGGGACGTCGACGACGCCACCGCACGGCGCCTCGCCGGCATGCTCCCGGGGCCCCGGTAGGAGGGGCAGTACGGTGGGCGGGGTACACCGTCCCGGAGGAGGACCCATGGCGCTCGACCCCGTGCGCGGGCTGGCTCAGATCGCCCTCGGCGTGACCGACTTCGCGCTCAGCCGCGCCCTCGACGTCGTCCGGCTCGCTGAGTCGGTCCTCGACGACGGCGGGTCCCCGTCCGAGCCGAGGACCGGCGGGGCCTCCGAGCCGCCCGAGACCCCCCGGGAGCGGGCGAGCGGAGGCGGCGCGAGCGCTGGCACCCCGAGCCCGAGGCCGACCTCGGCGAGGCCGCCGCGGCGCTGCGGGCACGGCGGGCCGAGGGGCCGCGCGCCGTCGCGTCCCCGCCGGAGGGAAGGCCGCGCACCAGGTCACGGGTGGCCGCCCCCGGGGAACACGCGACCGGGACCGACGAGGAGCCCGCCGCGCCGGAGGCTCCCGCCACGCGGTCGGCCCGCAAGACCACGACCCGCCGGAAATCGCGTCCCGCCCCGACGAAGTCGGCGGCCACGGCGTCCCCGACGGGCCGGAAGTCCGCCGCGACCCGGCGCGGCGCCAGGTCGGCCGGGGCGACCGGCGGCCGGTCCGGCGGGACCGCGGACAAGAAGAGCACGGCGCAGAAGAGCGCGGCCAAGAAGAGCACAGCGACGCAGGGGACGGCGCAGAAGAGCACGGCGACCAAGGGCACCGGCCGGAAGAGCGCTCCGCAGAAGAGCACGGCGACGCAGGGGACGTCGAAGCGCGCCACCACACAGGAGACGCCGTCGAACGCGACCAGCTCGACGGGTGCGACCGGCGCGACCAGCTCGACCCCCACGACGAGCGGCACCGACGACTCGAGGAGCGGGACGTGACCGAGCCCACCCCTAGGACCGGGGACCCCGTCGTCGACGAGGCCCTCGCCGACCTCGACGCCGCGGACGCCCGCGACCTCGACGCCCAGATCGCCGCGGCCGAGCGGGTCCAGGACGCCCTCCGCGCCCGCCTGGCCGACCTGGAGGCGTGAGATCGCCACGCGGCTCGACGCCGAGATGGTCCGGCGGGGCCTGGCCCGCTCCCGGGGACACGCCCGTGACCTGCTGCGCGACGGCGCGGTGACGGTCGACGACCGGGCGGCCGGCAAGCCCGCCACCGATGTCGGCGACGGCAGCCGCATCGAGGTGTCCTTTCAGGGTCCGGTCTGGGTCAGCCGCGCCGCGGGCAAGCTCCTCGGCGGCCTCGCCGCCCTGGACGGCCCCGACGTCGCCGGTCGACGGTGCCTCGACGTCGGAGCCTCCACCGGCGGCTTCACCCAGGTGCTCCTGGACCGGGGCGCCGCGCAGGTCACCGCCCTCGACGTCGGCACCGGCCAGCTCGTCCGGGCCCTCGCCGACGACCCCCGGGTCGTCGAGCGCTCCGGGGTCTCGGTGCGCGGCCTCACCCCTGCCGACCTCGGCGGCCGGTTCGACGTCGTCGTCGCCGACCTCAGCTTCATCTCGCTGCGGCTCGTCCTCGACACCCTCGCGGGACTTCTCGCCGACGACGGGGACGCCGTCCTCCTCGTCAAGCCCCAGTTCGAGGTGGGTCGGTCCCGGCTCGGCAAGCGGGGTGTCGTGCGCTCCGCCCGGGACCGCCGGGCCGCCCTCCACGGGGTGCTCGAGGCCGCTGAGGCCGCCGGCCTCACACCCGGCGGGCTCGCGGTGAGCCCCGTGGAAGGCGGCGAGGGCAACACCGAGTACCTCCTCCGGGTGGGCCGCGGCCGGACTGTCGGGCTGACGTGGCAGGCTCTTGCGCAGAGCGCTGACCGGCTGACCTCGGAAGGACCCCATGACCGCTGACCGCCGAGTCCTGCTCGTCGCGCACCCGCGCCGGCGGGAGGCCCACGACCTCGCCGCCGGGGTCGTCGAGCGCCTCCACGCCGAGGGCATGGTCTCCGCGCTGCTGCCCAGCGAGATCGAGGCGATGGACCTCCACGGGCACCCCGGCGTCGTGGCCGCCGACGAGCACGCCCCGGCCCGAGGCTGCGAGCTCGTCTGCGTGCTCGGCGGGGACGGCACGATCCTGCGCGGCGCCGAGCTCTCCCGCGGCAGCGACGCCCCGCTGCTCGGTGTCAACCTCGGGCACGTCGGCTTCCTCGCCGAGGCCGAGCGGGAGGACCTCGGCATGACCGTCGAGCGGATCGTCGCCCGGGACTACGACGTCGAGGAGCGGATGACGCTCGAGGTGTCGAGCTGCCACGACGGCGAGGTGCTGAGCACCGGGTGGGCGCTGAACGAGGTGACGGTCGAGAAGGCCGCCCGGGAGCGCATGCTCGAGCTCACCATCGAGATCGACGGCCGCCCCCTGTCGACGTGGGGCTGCGACGGCACCGTCGTCGCGACCCCGACCGGGTCGACCGCGTACGCGTTCTCGGCCGGGGGACCGGTGGTCTGGCCCGACGTCGAGGCCCTCCTCATCGTCCCGATCAGTGCGCACGCCCTGTTCGCGCGCCCGCTCGTCGTCGGGCCGCGCTCGCACCTCGCGCTCGAGGTCGTCGGTGGCACGACGGGCACCGGGGTGCTGTGGTGCGACGGCCGGCGCGCCGTCGACCTGCCTCCCGGCGCGAGGATCGAGGTCGAGCGCTCGGACGTGCCCGTCCGGCTCGCCCGGCTCACGTCCTCCCCGTTCACCGACCGGCTCGTCGCGAAGTTCGACCTCTCCGTCCACGGCTGGCGGGGGGCCGCCCGTCGGGTCGGGTGAGCGCGGTGCTGCAGGAGATCCGGATCCAGAACCTCGGGGTCATCGACGACGCCGTCCTCGAGCTCCACCCCGGCCTCACCGTCATCAGCGGTGAGACCGGTGCCGGCAAGACGATGGTGGTCTCCGGGCTCGGGCTGCTGCTCGGGGCCCGGGCCGACGCCGGCCTCGTGCGTGCCGGAGCCGGACGGGCCGTCGTCGAGGGCGTCCTCGACCTGCCCCCGACCCACCCCGCGTCCCGACGGGCCGCCGAGGCCGGCGGGGACGTCGACTCCGGGCTCGTGCTCCTGCGCACCGTCTCGGCCGAGGGACGCTCCCGCGCCCACGTCGGTGGCAGGACCGCGCCGGTCGGCCTGCTCGCCGAGCTCGCCGAGCACCTCGTCGCCGTCCACGGCCAGGCCGACCAGTGGCGGCTGCGCAGCCCGGACGAGCACCGCGCCGTGCTCGACGGCTTCGCCGGGCCCGAGCTCGCCGCGGCGCTCCGGCGCCACGAGGACCTGCACACCCGTCACCGCGAGGCCCGTGCCGAGCTGGACCGGCTGCGCACCTCCGAGCGGGACCGGGCCCGGGAGGCCGACGTGCTCCGCTTCGGGCTCGAGCGGATCGAGGCGGTCGCCCCCGAGCCGGGGGAGGACGCGGAGCTGCGCGTCGAGGACGAGCGGCTCAGCCACGCCGACGAGCTGCGCACGGCCGCCGAGTCGGCCCGTGCCGTGCTCACCGGCGACGGCATGGACGCCTCCGGGGACGTCGGAGCCGGCGCCGGCGCCGTGGACGCCCTCGCGATGGCGACGTCCGCGGTGGACGGGGTCGCCGACCGCGACCCCGAGCTCGGCGCGCTCGCGTCCCGGCTGCGGGAGGTCGGCATCCTCGCCGGCGAGGTCGCCACCGACCTCGCCGGGTACGCGGCCGGGGTCGAGCTCGACCCGGGACGGCTGGCCTGGGTCCAGCAGCGGCGCGCCGAGCTCGGCGACCTCATGCGCGCCTACGGCGACAGCGCCGACGAGGTGCTCGCGTGGTCCCGGGACGCCGCCGCCCGGCTGGACACCCTGCTCGGCGCGGACGAGCGCATCGCCGAGATCGAGGCCTCCCTGGGCCGGGTCGAGGAGGAGCTCGCCGACGCCGCCGCCGAGGTGTCCCGGCTGCGCTCGGCCGCCGCCGGCGAGCTCGCGTCCCGGGTGACCGAGGAGCTGCGCCACCTCGCGATGGCCGAGGCCGTCGTCGACGTCGACGTCAGCCGTCGACCGGACGAGGAGGGCCTCCTCGTCGAGGGGCAGCGGGTCCGCCACGGCCGGCACGGCGTCGACGACGTCGAGATCCGGCTCGCGGCCAACCGCGGGAGCACCCCGCGGTCGGTGACCCGGGCCGCGTCCGGGGGCGAGCTGTCCCGGGTCATGCTCGCGCTCGAGGTCGTGCTGGCGGGGGAGCGGGCCGGGGTCCCGACGTTCGTCTTCGACGAGGTCGACGCCGGGGTGGGGGGCCGCACCGCCCTCGACGTCGGCGCCCGGCTCGCCCGGCTCGCCGAGCACGCCCAGGTGGTCGTCGTCACCCACCTCGCCCAGGTCGCCGCCTACGCCGACCACCACCTCTCGGTCCGCAAGTCCAGCGACGGCCAGGTGACCGCCAGCGACGTCGTCCCGCTCGAGGGCGAGGAGCGGCTCGCCGAGCTCGCCCGGATGATGGGCGGCGTCGACTCGACCACCTCGCTCGGCCACGCCCGCGAGCTGCTCGAGACCGCCACCCGCCCGGGTCGGCACAGGTGAGCGCGGCCGTGGCCCCCGCCGACGGCGGGTGGCTCGCCGGGCCGCGCGCGGCCCCCGTGGCACCATGGGAGGGATGGCCCTGAGGAACCTGCGCTCCGGTCGCGACCTCCCCGGAACGACCGGGGAGGTGAGGGTGGACCGCAGGACGAAGAACCTCACCAAGCGACTCCGGCCCGGGGACGTCGCCGTCATCGACCATACCGACATCGACCGGATCAGCGCCGAGGCGCTCGTCGCCTGCGAGCCCAGCGCCGTCGTCAACGCGGCCCGGTCCATCTCGGGGCGCTACCCCAACCTCGGCCCCGAGATCATCGTCACCGCCGGCATCCCGCTCCTGGACGCCGTCGGCGAGGACGTCATGTCCGCGGTCCGGGAGGGCCAGCGGGCGCAGGTGCGCGGCGACGACCTCGTCGTCGACGGCGACGTCGTCGCCTCGGGACGCGCGTACGACCTCGACGCGGTCCACGCCGACATGGACCAGGCCCGCGCCGGACTGTCCGTGCAGCTCGAGGCGTTCGCGGAGAACACGATGGACTACCTGCGCCGGGAGCGGGAGCTCCTCCTCGACGGCGTCGGCGTCCCGGACATCGCCACCGACCTCGAGGGACGGCACGCGCTCATCGTCGTCCGCGGCTACCACTACAAGGAGGACCTGCAGACCCTGCGGCACTACATCCGCGAGTTCAAGCCGGTCCTCATCGGCGTCGACGGCGGCGCGGATGCGCTCGTCGAGGCCGGTCACACCCCCGACGTCATCGTCGGCGACATGGACTCGGTCTCGGACGCGACGCTGCGGTGCGGCGCCGAGGTGGTCGTCCACGCCTACCGCGACGGGAAGGCGCCCGGGGCCGACCGGGTCATCGGGCTCGGCATCGACCCCGTCGTCTTCCCGGCGACCGGGACGAGCGAGGACGTCGCGATGCTGCTCGCCGACGACAAGGGGGCCTCGCTCATCGTCGCCGTCGGCACCCACGTCACCCTCGTCGAGTTCCTCGACAAGGGCCGCGCCGGCATGGCGAGCACGTTCCTCACCCGGCTCCGCGTCGGCGGCAAGCTCGTCGACGCCAAGGGGGTCAGCAGGCTCTACCGCTCGCGGATCTCCGCGTTCGCGATGCTCCTCATGCTGTCGGTGGGCCTGCTCGCCCTCGGGGCCGCCCTGTTCTCGACGCCGGGCGGCCGCACCATCGTCCAGCTCTTCGCGGCCCGGTGGGACGACCTCTGGGCCGCCGTCGTAGGGATCGTCACGTGATCGACTTCCGCTACCACCTCGTCTCCCTCGCCTCGGTCCTCATCGCGCTCGCCGTCGGCATCGTCCTCGGCGCCGGACCGCTGAAGGAGGACATCGGCAACACCCTGACGACCGAGGTCACCAAGCTGCGCGAGGAGAAGGCCGGGCTGCGCACCCAGCTCGACCAGGCGAACGCCGAGCTCGACGCGCGGGACCAGTTCGGGGCGGCGACCCTGCCGCTGCTCGTCGGGGACCGGCTCGGCGGCCGCACCGTCACCGTGGTCACCCTGCCCGGGGCCGACTCCTCGCTCGTGTCCTCGACGACCGACGCGCTCAGCACCGCCGGTGCCGACGTCGTCGCGACCGTCGGCGTCACCGCCGAGTGGACCCACGGGACCTCGGACCACCGCCGGCTTGCGCGCCGGCTCACCGACGCCCTCGGGCTGCCCGGGGACCACGGTCGCGAGCGGCCGCTCGACGCCGTGCTCGGCGCCACCCTGCTCGACCACGGCGGCTCGGAGGCCCTCGTCGGCGCCGTTCCGCAGAAGGCCCGCCGGACCGCGTGGTCGCGGCTCACCGAGACCGGTCTCGTCGAGGGGGAGATCGACCCCGACCGGACCTCGACCGGCGTCGTCGTCGTGTCCGGACCGGTCCCCGACCGCGACGGCACGTCCGCCTCCGACCGGGCGCTCGCGCTCGCCGACCTCGCCGGCGTGCTCGACGGCGCCGGCGCGGGCGCGGTGCTCGCCTCGAACGACGGGGTGACCGGAGCCGGCGACGCCGCCTCGGTCGTGACGGCCTCCCGGGGGGACCAGGCCGAGACGGGCGGGCTGTCGACGGTCGACGACGCCGGGATCCCCATGGGCCGCGCGAGCGTCGTCGGCGCCCTCGAGGAGCAGTACCGCGGCGCGGCCGGCCAGTACGGCGTCGCACCCGACGCCGGCGCCCCGTTCCCCGACGTGCTCCGCCCGTGACGGGCGGGGGGCGGGCCACACCCGCGACTGGCGCGACCGCCACCGGCCGCGTGGCCACGGCGGCGGTCTGCGCGGGCGTGTCCGCGGGGCTCGCGCGTCGCTGGTCCGCGCGCCGCCCCCCGGGCGGCGAGGCGCGCTGGCGACGGACCAACCACGCCGGCGCCCCGGTGTCCTTGCTCGAGGGGCCCGCGTGGGTGCTCGGCGCCACCCTCGGGACCGTCTCCGGGAGCACGATCGGGAACACCGTCGGAAGGACCTGTGGACGCGTCGCCGCGGCCGCTCGCGCCACCCGGGGCGGCGCCGGGGGTCCGGCCGTCGCGGCTCTCGCCGCCGGCGTCGTGGGCGCCCTCGACGACCTCGCCGGGGACTCCCGCCGCAAGGGCCTCGCCGGCCACCTCGCCGCCCTCGCCCGTGGTGAGGTCACGACCGGCGCCGTCAAGGTTCTCGGCCTCGCGGCCGGCGGCGTCGGCGCCGCCGCCCTCACCGGCGCCCCCTCCCGCCGTGGCGGGCCGGGAGGCGTCCTCGGCGTCCTCGCCGACGGGGCGCTCGTCGCGGGCACGGCGAACCTCGTCAACCTGCTCGACCTGCGTCCCGGCCGGGCGCTCAAGGTCGTCCTCCTCGTGGCGGGACCCCTGGCGGCCGGGGGCTCGGTCCCCGCCGCGGCCGCCGCCGGGGCATCGCTCGCGCTCCTCCCGGGCGACCTCGCGGGGGAGACGATGCTCGGCGACACCGGCGCGAACGCGGCGGGCGCGCTCCTCGGCGCGGCCGTGCTGGAGCGTCTGGGGACGCGCGGGCGTCTCGGCGTGCTCGCGGCCGTCACCGCGGCCACGCTCGCCTCGGAACGGGTCAGCTTCACCCGTGTCATCGAGTCGACCCCGGTGCTGCGCGAGCTCGACGCCCTCGGCCGCCGGGCCACCCCGGTCGCGCGGTGAGCAGCCCGAGGACCGGGGCGACGCCGCTGCGGGCGGTCGCGTCCGCCGCGGGCCTCATCGCGCTCGTCACCGTCCTCGCCCGGGCGGCGGGGTTCCTGCGCACCCTCGCGTTCTCGGCCGGTGTCGGCGCCACCGGGGTCGGCGCGGCGTACCAGAGCGCCAACACCCTCCCCAACGTCGTCTACGAGGTGGCCGCCGGGGGAGTGCTCGCCGCCGTCGCCGTGCCCGTCGTCGCGGGTCGCCTCGGCGCCGGCGACCCCGAGGCCGCGGACCGGGCGGCGTCGGCGATGCTCACCTGGGCGGTGGTCGTCCTCACCCCGCTCGCCGCGGGTCTGGCGCTGTTCGCGCCCGCGCTCAGCCGCGCCCTCATCGGGGGGCCGCAGGCGGCGACCGACCTCGGGGCCGAGCTCATCGTCCTGTTCGCCCCCCAGGTCCCGCTGTACGGCGTCGGGATCGTCCTCGCCGGGGTCCTCCAGGCCCACCGCCGCTTCCTCGGGGCCGCGCTCGCCCCGCTGCTCTCCAGCCTCGTCGTCATCGCCACCTACCTCGGCTACGGGGCGATGACCGACCCGGGCACGGCGGCCGGCGACGCGCCCCGGGGCGCGGTCCTCCTCCTCGGGCTCGGGACCACCGCGGGCGTCGTCGTCCTCAGCCTCCCGCTCGCGGTCCCGGCGCGCCGTGCCGGCATCCGGCTGCGCCCCCGGCTGACGTTCCCCCCGGGAACCGGACGGCGCGCCGGGGCGCTCGCCGCCGCCGGTGCCCTGGCGCTGCTCGGCCAGCAGGTCGCCGTCCTCACGACGATCTGGCTGAGCAACCGCAGCGGTGACGCCGGCACCCTCAACGTCTACCAGTACGTCCAGGCGGTCTACCTCCTGCCGTACGCCGTCCTCGCCGTCCCGGTCGCGACGTCGGCGCTTCCCGCCCTGGCCCACGACACCGCCGGCGGCCACGACGCGGCTCCGGTCCTCGCCGGCTCGGCCCGGGCGGTCCTGCTGCTCACCGGCGGCGCCGCGGCGGTGCTGCTCGCCGTCGCCGGGCCGGTCGGGCAGTTCTTCACCGCCCTCGACCGGGGCGGTGGCGGCGCGGGCCGGGCGGCGCTCGCGGCCCTGCCGGAGACGATGCTCGCCTACGCCCCCGGGCTCGTCGGCTTCGGCCTCGCCGCCCTGCTCACGCGCGCGCTCTACGTCCGCGGCCGGCCGGTGCACGCGGCCGGCGCGGTCGCCGCGGGATGGCTCGTCGCCGCGCTGCTGCCGCTCGCGCTCGTCCCGCCCGGGGTCGGGGCCGGCACGACGCTGCGCCTCCTCGGGATCGGCTCCTCGGTCGGCATGACGCTCACGGCCGTGCTGCTCGCCGTCCTCGTCCACCGGTCGTGGGGGCCGGAGGTGCTCGCCGGCACCGGACGCACCCTGCGCGGCGTCGTCGTCGGGGTCGCGGTCGGCCTCGCCGCGGGGGACCTCCTGCTCCTGGCCCTCGACCCCCACGGGATGGCCGGAGCCGTCGGGGCCGGGGCGGCCACCGGCACCGTCGTCGGGGCCTGCTACCTCGCCACGCTCGCCGTGCTCGACCGGCCGACCCTTCGGGCCGCCCTCGAGCACGCACGGGCCCGCCGGCCTCGCGGGGCCCGGCCCCGCGAGGGAGAACGATGAGGATCCTGCTCCTCGCGGGCCGCAGCACGGGCGGGATCGGCACCCACGTCCGCGACCTCGCCGAGGGCCTGCGGCGGCTCGGTGACGACGTCGTCGTCGTCACCGACCCCGTCACCGCCGACCGGTTCGCCCCGGACGCCCGCCGGTGGTGGCCGGACCCGAGCCACCCCGTCACCGCCGCGCGCCACCTGGCCCGGCTGCGGCGGCTCGCTGCCGCCGCCGACGTCGTCCACGCCCACGGCCACCAGGCCGGGGTCGTCGCCGTCCTCGCGACCGCGGGCCCCCGGGCGCGAGCGGCGCGCCGGTCGGTCCCCGGGGGTCCGGCGCTCGTCGTCAGCCTCCACAACGCCGTCCTCGCCCCCGGCCGGCGGCGCTCGTGGGCGACGACCGTCGCCGAGACCGGCGTCGCGCGCCGCGCCGACCTCGTGACCGGGGCCAGCAGCGACCTCGTCGCCCGGGCCGCCGACCTCGGCGCCCGCTCCGCCCGGCTCGCGCCCGTTCCCGCGCCCCGGGTTCCCGAGCTGCTCGCCGAGCCGCCGGCCGGCGCCACCGAGCGGACCCGGCTGCGGGCCGGGCTCGCCGCCGTCCACGGCCTGCCCCCGGACCGTCCGCTCGTCGTCACCGTCTCCCGCCTCGCTCCCCAGAAGGACCTGCCGACCCTGCTCACCGCCGCCGGACGCCTCCGGCACGAGGTGACCTGGTGCGTCCTCGGCGACGGCGACGAGGCCCTGCGGGCCCACCTCGAGGAGCGGGTCCGCACCGAGCGCCTGCCGGTCCGGCTGCTCGGACCGGTCCGCGACGTCCGGCCGTGGCTGCGGGCGGCCGAGGTCTTCGCGCTGAGCAGCACGTGGGAGGCCCGGGCGCTCGTCGTCCAGGAGGCGCTCGCGGCGGGGACGCCGGTCGTCGCCACCGACACCGGTGGGCTGCACGACCTCGTCGACGGCGTCGGACGGCTCGTGCCCGTCGGTGACGCGCCCGGGCTCGCGGCGGCCGTCGACGAGGTCCTGGACGAGGCGCTGGACGAGGGGCCGGACGAAGCGCTGGACGAGGGGCTGGACGGGGCGCTCGGCGGGACCCCGCGAGGCCCCGAGGGCGGGGCGGCCGGCGCCGGGTCCGCCCGGGAGGCGGCCGTCCGCGCCGGCCGCGAGCGGGCGGCCGGATGGGAGGACGGCGAGGAGTCCGCCCGGCGCTGGCGCGGCTGGTACGCGAGCCTCGTTTCGATGACGTAGAGTGCAAGTCCGTGGTGCTCCAGACGAAACACATCTTCGTGACCGGAGGCGTCGCCTCATCGCTCGGCAAGGGCCTGACCGCCTCCAGCCTCGGACACCTGCTCCGCGCTCGTGGCCTGAAGGTCACGATGCAGAAGCTGGACCCCTACCTCAACGTCGACCCGGGGACGATGAACCCGTTCCAGCACGGTGAGGTCTTCGTCACCGAGGACGGCGCCGAGACCGACCTCGACATCGGCCACTACGAGCGCTTCCTCGACGACAACCTCGCCGGGTGGGCCAACGTCACCACCGGGCAGGTCTACAGCCACGTCATCGCCCGGGAGCGGCGCGGGGAGTACCTCGGCGACACCGTCCAGGTCATCCCGCACATCACGAACGAGATCAAGGACCGGATGCGCGCCCGGGCCGTCGGCAGCCCCGGCGTCACCGCCGCGGACGCGCCGGACCTCATCATCACCGAGATCGGCGGCACCGTCGGCGACATCGAGTCGCTGCCCTTCCTCGAGGCGGCGCGGCAGGTGCGCCACGACGTCGGCCGGGACAACGTGTTCTTCCTCCACGTCTCCCTCGTGCCCTACCTCGCCCCGAGCGGGGAGCTGAAGACGAAGCCGACGCAGCACTCGGTCGCGGCCCTGAGGCAGGTCGGCATCCAGCCGGACGGGCTCGTGCTCCGCGCCGACCGGGAGATCCCGGAGTCGATCAAGCGGAAGATCTCGCTCATGTGCGACGTCGAGGCCGAGGCGGTGGCCGCCGCCGTCGACGCCCCGAGCATCTACGACATCCCCAAGGTCGTCCACGCCGAGGGGCTCGACGCCTACGTCATCCGGCGGCTCGGGCTGAACTTCCGCGACGTCGACTGGAGCGACTGGGACGACCTGCTCCGCCGGGTGCACGACCCCGAGCACGAGGTCGAGGTGGCGCTCGTCGGGAAGTACATCGACCTCCCGGACGCCTACCTGTCGGTGACCGAGGCCATCCGCGCCGGCGGCTTCCACCACGACGCCCGCGTCATCATCCGGTGGGTCCCCTCGGACGAGTGCGCCACCGAGTCCGGCGCCGCCGCGTCCCTCGCCGGGGTCGACGCCGTCATCGTCCCCGGCGGGTTCGGGATCCGCGGCATCGAGGGCAAGCTCGGCGCGCTGCGGTGGGCGCGGGAGCGCCAGGTCCCGACGTTGGGGCTCTGCCTCGGCCTGCAGTGCATGGTCATCGAGTACGCCCGGAACGTGTGCGGCATCGAGGAGGCGAGCTCGTCGGAGTTCGAGCCGGAGAGCCCGGCCGCCGTCATCGCGACGATGGCCGAGCAGAAGGCGTTCGTCGACGGCGCCGGCGACCTCGGCGGGACCATGCGCCTCGGGTCCTACCCGGCCCGGCTCGCGGCCGGCTCGGTCGTCGCCGAGGCGTACGGCGCGAGCGACGTCGAGGAGCGCCACCGGCACCGGTACGAGGTCAACAACGCCTACCGCGGCGAGCTCGAGGCCGGGGGGCTCCGGGTCAGCGGGACCTCCCCGGACGGGACGCTCGTCGAGTTCGTCGAGCTGCCGCGGGAGGTCCACCCGTACTACGTCGCGACCCAGGCCCACCCCGAGTTCAAGTCCCGGCCGCACCGGGCCCACCCGCTGTTCGCCGGGCTCGTCGGGGCCGCCATCGCGCGCCAGCGCGAGCAGCGGCTCGTCGAGGTCGAGCGTCCCCGGCAGGTGCACGCCGAGGTGAGCGCCTGAATGGCACCCGGCACACCCACCGAGCTGCCCGGGCAGGTGCTCCGGGCCCCCGACGAGCTGCGCGACGAGCTCGGCCGCCGGCCGGTCCGCGCGAGCGAGGTCCCC
Source organism: uncultured Actinomycetota bacterium (assembly GCA_963800325.1). Taxonomy (GTDB): domain Bacteria; phylum Actinomycetota; class Actinomycetes; order Actinomycetales; family Dermatophilaceae; genus CAWDAQ01. Next base: position 14,938 of record CAWDAQ010000002.1, read on the forward strand.
TTCCGCGGGCGGATCTGGGACGTCCGGCGGGACGTCGTCGACCTCGGCGAGGCCGGCGAGGTCACCCGGGAGTACGTCGCCCACCCCGGCGCGGTCGCCGTCGTCGCCCTCGACGACGCGGGGCGGGTCGGCCTGGTCCGGCAGTACCGCCACCCCGCCGGCGCCACCGAGTGGGAGGTCCCGGCCGGGCTGCTCGACGTCGACGGAGAGCCGGCGCACGAGGCGGCCGCCCGGGAGCTCGGCGAGGAGGCCGACCTCGTCGCCGGTACGTGGCACGTCCTCGTGGACTACTTCTCCTCGCCGGGCGGCATGGACGAGGCGCTGCGGGTCTACCTCGCCCGTGACCTCACCGCCGTCCCCGAGGAGGACCGGCACGAGCGGACCGGCGAGGAGCTCGGGATGCCGCTGGTGTGGGTCGACCTCGACGACGCCGTCGACGCCGTGCTCACCGGGCGGCTGCACAACGTCACCGCCGCCCTCGGCGTCCTCGCCGCCCGGGCCTGCCGGGAGCGCGGGTGGAAGTCGCTGCGTCCCGCGGACGCCCCCTGGCCCGAGCACCCGACCCGGCGTGACGAGGCGCAGGCTGACGAGGCGCACGGGGCCGACGAGGCGGGCGCCCGGCGGCCCGGCGAGGGCTGAGCCGGGCCGTGGGCCCGCGATGAGCCGGGGGCCCGGCGGCCCGCTGCCGCCGAAGGACGGCCTCACCGCGGCCCGGCTGCGGATGCCGCGCGCGGGCGGGTGGGACACCGTCTGGGACTTCCTCCGCGACCGGCACGGCATCCCCGCCCCGGAGCTGCGCCGCCGCGCCCGGGACGGCGAGCTCGTCCTCGAGAGCGGGCGGGTCGTCGACCGCGGCACCCCGTACCGGCCGGGGTCGGCGGTCCACCTCCACCGCGACGCCCCGGACGAGGCCGCCGCCGGCGCACTCGACGCGGCGGGCGCGGCCCGCCTGGTGATCCACCGCGACGCCGACCTCGTCGTCGTCGACAAGCCGCACGACCTCGCCACGACCCCCGGCGGTGAGCACGTCGCCCGCAGCGTCGTCGTCGCCCTCCGCCGCGCGCTCGACCTGCCCGAGCTCGCCCCGGCCCACCGGCTCGACCGCGACACCGCCGGCGTACTGCTCCTCACCGCCCGCCGCGGGGCCCGCCGCCCCTACCAGGAGGCCTTCGCCGCCGGCCGGGTGACGAAGACGTACGAGGCCGTCGCACCGGTCCGGTCCGGGCTCGACCTGCCTCGCACGGTCCGCAGCCGGATCGAGAAGACCCCGGGCGTGCTCGCCGCCGTCGACCACCCCCTCGACGAGCGGGCCGACCACGGGGTCGACGATCAGACCGAGCAGCAGGCCGACCACGAGGCCGACCAGGGGGTCGACCGGCGGGCCGGGCAGCCCGGGTCGCGCGCCGCCCCCGCCGGACGGTTCGCCGAGACTCGTGTCGAGCTCCTCGGAGTCCGCGACCGGCTCGGGCTGTACCGGTTGACCCCGCGCACCGGCCGCACCCACCAGATCCGGGTCCACCTCGCCTCCCTCGGCGTCCCCGTGCTCGGCGACCCGATCTACCCGGTCGTGCGGCCCCTCGGCGAGTGGCGGGGCCGGGCCGGGGCAGGCCCACGCGACGGGGCCGGTGCCGCACCGGACGAGGGGCTGCCGCTGCAGCTCCTCGCCCGGGAGCTCGAGCTCACCGACCCGCTCACCGGGTCCCGGCGGGTCTTCACGAGCCGGCGCCGGCTCGCGGCGTGGACACCCTGCTGATGCGTCGGGCCGGGGCCGCGGCACCCGTCGGAGGTCGAGTGCCGGTCCGCTCCCGGCCGGTGCCGAGGCCCGGGGACCGGGGACCGGGGACCGGGGTCAGCCGACCTCGTCGTCGGCGCCGGAGACCCGGCCGACGAGCCCGTCCACGGTGCTGCGGACCAGGCCCCGGATGACCCGCCGCCGGACGAACCCCGGCAGCGGCAGGTTGTGGTGGACGGTGAGGGAGAACGTCACCCGGGTGCGGGCCGGCCCGAGCGGCTCCAGCCGGTAGACGCCCTCCTGGCCGGTCTGGAGCCGGCCCCGGACCAGGTGCCAGCTCATCCCCGCCGGGGCGTGCTCGTAGGCGAGGGTGTACCGGTCGGTGCCGACCGCCGTGCTCGCCGCGAACCTCGCGATCGCCGGCAGTCCGGTGTCGGTCCGCTCGACGACCTCGGCCTCGAGCACCTCGGGGATCCACTGGGGCTGGCTCGCGACGTCCCGCACGGTGGCGAGCACGTCGCCGAGCGGCGCGTCGACCTCCACGGTCTCCCTCCAGCTGTCGGTGGGCACCGGTCCTCCTCAGGCCGCGTCGCCGAGCCGGACGAGCTCGGCGACCTCGAGCTCGAAGGCGGCCACGAGCGCCTCGGGGTCGGGGACGCTCTCGGCGTCGACGAGGAACCCCGCGCGGAGCGACCCCGCGTACGTGAAGAGGCAGACCCCGACGGTCTGGGAGCCCGACCCCGGGACCCAGCCGAGGACCGCGGTGACGCCTGCCCCGGCGAGCCGTCGGGGCGCCGGGGGCCCCTTGACGTTGGTCGTCACCCCGAGCGCCTTGTCGGCGAAGAAGTCGACGACCCGGCGCTCGACGCCGGTCCCCGCCCGGCCGATGGCGGTGATGAGCCCGAAGGTCAGCGCGGCCTCCGGGGTCGCCTTCACCCGGTCCATCCGGCGCTTGGTCTCGGCGAGGCGGGCGAGGGGGCCGGCGACGCCGCACGGGTAGGAGACGTAGACCAGGGCGAACCGGTTGCCGAGCTCGGGCGGCAGCGGCTCGCCGGGACGGCGCACGTCGACGGGCACCATCGTCACCAGGTCCGCGGCCGGGCCGCCGTGGTCGAGCTGGTACCGGCGCAGCGCCCCCGCGGTCGCCGACAGGAGGACGTCGTTGAGGGTCGCGTCGCAGAGCCGACCGACGGTCTTCAGCTGCCCGACGGGGAAGGGCCGTGACCACACGGCCCGCTTCCGGGGCCACGGCGTGCCCCGCAGCGGGGAGTCCGGGCTGCGGACGGTGAGGAGCTCGGAGAGGACGAGACCGGTCCTGACCAGGCCGGCCGTCGACCGTGCCGCCGTCGTCGCGAGTCCGCCGACGGCGGCGGGGCTCGCGAGCGCGGCCAGCGTGCGCGCCACGGGCCCGGTGGCCCCAGCGAACCACGTCCCGGGCCCGCCGCCCGCACCGTCGGAGGCGGCGGCCGCGGCCTCACGCCGGGCGGGTCCCTCCGCGGACCGCCCGGGTGCGCCCGGGCCGACGCCCTGGTCCTCCCGCGGGTCGTCCCGCGGGTCGGTGAGGGAGAGGAGGACCTGGCTGAGCGCCATGCCGTCGGCGAGGCAGTGGTGGAACCGGCACAGCACCGCGGCGCCGGCCCCGAGGCCCTCGAGCACCTCCATCTCCCACAGCGGGTGGTCGGGCTCGAGCGGCACGTGCAGCCGGGCGTCGACCGCGGCCCGCAGCTGCGCCTCGTCCCCCGGCTCGGGCAGGGCGGACCGGCGCACGTGCCGCCCGAGCACGAAGTCGGGGTCGTCCTCCCAGGACGTGCGGCCGAGCGGGGAGCGCACCGGACGCTGGCGGAAGACGGGGTAGGGCTCGACGAGCCGGGTCCGGACGACGTCGAGGAACCGGTCGGGGGTCGGGACCGCGTCGAGCAGGATGAGGGCGACGACGACCATGAGGTTGTTCGGCCGGTCCATGTCGAGCCAGATCACGTCGACCGGGTCCATCGGCCGGCGACCGGTCACGTCCGGCTCCCGTCTCCCGCGTAGCCGCGCTCGAGCAGGTCGGTGACCTCGGCGAGGAGCGGCATCCGCGGGTTCGTGCGGTTGCTCAGGTCCTCGAAGGCCGCCGCGGCGACCTCGGGCAGGGCGGCCCGGAACTCTGCCTCGTCCACCCCCGCCTCCGCGAGCGAGCGCGGCATCCCGAGCCGGTCGAGCAGGTCCTCGACCGCCGCGAGGAGCCGTCCCCGGCTCACCTCCGCGTCCTCCCCGGGCGCCGCACCGAGCACCTGCCGCGCGAGCTCGGCGTACTTGTCCGGCGCGACGTAGGCGGTGTAGCCGGGAGCGGGCATGAACTTCGTCGGCAGCGCCGCGTTGTAGGCGAGCACGTGGGGCAGGAAGATCCCGTTCGCGCGTCCGTGGGCGATGTGGAACCGGGCGCCGGTCGCGTGCGCGAGCGCGTGGGTCGTCCCGACGAACGCGTTCCCGAACGCGAGGCCGGCGAGGGTGGCGGCGTTGGCCATGTCCGTCCGGGCGTCGAGGTCGCCAGGGTCGTCGTGGACCCGGGGGAGGGCGGTGAGGACGAGCCGGACGGCCTGGGCCGCGAGGGCGTCGGTGTACGGCGAGGCGAACACCGACACGGTCGCCTCGAGGGCGTGGGTCAGCGCGTCGACCCCGCTGTCGACGGTGACCGCGTCCGGCATCGTCAGGGTGAGGGTGGGGTCGACGACGGCGACGTCGGGCACGAGGCTGTAGTCGACGAGGCTCTCCTTGCGCGTCCCGACCGTGACCACGGCGGCGGGGGAGACCTCGGACCCGGTGCCCGCGGTCGTCGGGACGGCCACCAGCCGGGACCGGTAGGGGCCGGCCGGGAACTCGACGACCCGCTTGCGGGGGTCGAGGAAGGGAAGGGTGAGGTCCTCCAGCCGGCACTCCGGGTGCTCGTGGAGCAGGCGCATCACCTTCGCGGCGTCGAGGACGGACCCGCCGCCGACGGCGACGACGAGGTCCGGCCGGACCCGGTCCATGACCGCCGCGCCCGCCCGGACCGTCGCCTCGTCCGGCTCCGGCTCGACGTCGGTGAACGCGACCACCCGTCGGCCCGCGAGCTCGGCCCGGACGGCGTCGACGAGCCCACGGCGCTCGCAGCCGTCGTCGCTGACGACGACGACCACGTCGCCGCCGATCTCGCCCAGGGTCGCGAGCGCGCCCTCGCCGAAGTGGGTGCGGGGCGGGACCCGGAACCACTGCGAGGGGGTCCGGCGTCGGGAGACGGTCTTGAGGTTGAGCAGCTGGAGGTAGTTGACGTTCGCCGTCGTGCTCGAGCCGCCCCAGGTGCCGCAGCCGAGGGAGAACGTCGGGGTGAGGTCGTTGTAGACCCCGCCGAGTGCCCCGACGGCCGTGGGGGCGTTGACGAGGATCCTCCCGGTGCGGACCGCGGTCGCGTACGCCTCGATGACGGACTCGTCGCGGGCGTACACCGCCGAGGTGTGCCCGAGGCCGCCGGACTCGGTGACGAGGACCGCGGCCTCGACGGCGTGCGCGACGTCGGGAGAGCGGACCAGCCCGAGCACGGGCATGAGCTTCTCCCGGACCAGGGGGTGCGCCCGCAGCCGGTCGAGGTCGGCCGGGAGCGGGGCGAGGAGGACCTTCGTCGCGGGGTCGACGTCGACCCCCGCCCGGCGGGCCAGCTCCGGGGCCGGCCGTCCGAGGGCGGCGAGGTTCACGCGGTCGCACCCGAACGCGAACTCGGCGACGCGCGCGGTCTCCTCCTCGGTGAGCAGGCGGGCCCCCATCCGCTCGAGCTCGGCGAGGGTCTCGTCGTAGACCGGGTCGTCGACGATGCACGTCTGCTCCGCGGGGCAGATGACCGAGGCGTCGAACGTCTTGGAGATGAGCAGGTCGACCACGGCGCCGCGCACGTCGGCGGTCCGGTGGATGTACACCGGCGCGTTGCCGGGGCCGACGCTGAGCGACGGCTTGCCCGAGGCGTTGGCGACCGCGACGATCTTCGGTCCGCCGGTGACCCAGACGAAGTCCACCGCCGGGTGCCGCAGGAGCGCGTGCGTGACGGACTGCCGGTGGTCGGGCACGACGGCGAGGGCCCCGGGCGGCATCCCCGCCCCCTCGGCCGCCTCCCGGAGGACCTCCACCGCCCGCTCGCAGCAGCGGACCGCCTGCGGCGAGGGGCGGAAGACGATCGCGTTCCTCGTCTTCGCCGCGACGATCGCCTTGAACAGCACCGTCGAGGTGGGATTGGTCACCGGGGTGACCGCGAGGACGACGCCGATGGGCTCGGCCACGGTCGCCAGGCCCCGGGCCGGGTCCTCCTCGATGACGCCGACCGACCGGCGGCCGCGGAGGTGGTCGCAGAGGAACTCGGTCGCGACGTAGTTCTTCACGACCTTGTCCTCGAAGACCCCGAACCCGGTCTCCTCGACCGCGAGCCGGGCCAGCTCGGAGGCCGCGCGGACCCCGGCGCGCACCATCGCGTCGACGATCCGGTCGACCTCCTCCTGGCCGAGGGCGCGGAAGTCGCGGGCGGCCTGCGCGGCCCGGGCGACGAGCGCCTCGACGTCGGCAGGCAGCGGCCCGGGGCGGTCCTGCCCCGGGGAGGCCTCCGGAGGCGCCACCGCCGGGCTCTCCGCCGGGGCGCCCGGCCCGCCGCCCGCGGCCCGCTCACCCGAGCGTCCCACCGTCGCCGTGTCCTCCATCGTCGCCGCCTCCCACGCTCCGGTGACCGGTGCCGCCGGACCCGTGGCCACGGTCCCGCCGGTCGGGGAGGCACCGCTAGGGGCGATGGTCCCCACGCCCGGCGGGGCGGCCCCGGCGGAGTTCGCGGCGCCGTCGACGGTCCGTAGGATGTGGCAGTCCCACCCCCGTCACGAAGGACCCCCCACTGTGCTCCGCTCCCACGAGGCCGGCTCGCTGCGGGCCGCCGACTCCGGCCACACCGTCACCCTCGCCGGGTGGGTCGACCGCCGGCGGGACCACGGCGGGGTCGCCTTCCTCGACCTGCGGGACGCGAGCGGGATCGTCCAGGTCGTCGCCCGGGACGAGGTCCTCGCCGAGGGCGGCGCCCACGACGTGCGCACCGAGTACGTCGTCGCGGTCACCGGGCAGGTGCGCGCCCGCCCCGAGGGCAACGCCAACCCGGAGCTGCCGACCGGCGACGTGGAGGTCGTCGCACACACCCTCGAGGTGCTCAACCCCTCCGCTCCGCTGCCGTTCCAGGTCGACGAGCGGGTCTCGGTCGGCGAGGAGGCCCGGCTGCGGCACCGCTACCTCGACCTGCGCCGCCCCGGCGCCCGGTCGGCGGGGTCGGCCATCCGACTGCGCTCGCGGGTCAACGCCGCCGCCCGACGGGTCCTGCAGGAGCGGGAGTTCGTCGAGATCGAGACCCCGACCCTGACCCGCTCCACCCCCGAGGGGGCCCGGGACTTCCTCGTCCCGGCACGGCTCGCACCGGGCAGCTGGTACGCGCTGCCGCAGAGCCCGCAGCTGTTCAAGCAGCTGCTCATGGTCGCGGGCATGGAGCGCTACTACCAGATCGCGCGGTGCTACCGGGACGAGGACTTCCGCGCCGACCGGCAGCCGGAGTTCACCCAGCTCGACGTCGAGATGAGCTTCGTCGAGGAGGACGACGTCATCGAGCTCTCGGAGGCGATCATCCGCGAGCTGTGGTCCCTCGTCGACGTCGACCTGCCGACGCCGTTCCCCCGGATGACCTACGCCGAGGCGATGCGCCGGTTCGGCACCGACAAGCCCGACCTGCGCTTCGGCACCGAGCTCGTCGACTGCACGGCCTACTTCGCCCAGACCCCCTTCCGGGTGTTCCAGTCCGAGCACGTCGGGGCCGTCGTCATGCCCGGTGGCGCGAGCCAGCCCCGCAAGCAGCTCGACGCGTGGCAGGAGTGGGCCAAGCAGCGCGGCGCCCGCGGCCTGGCCTACGTCCTCGTCCAGGGCGACGGCACCCTCGGCGGCCCGGTCGCGAAGAACCTGTCCGAGGAGGAGCGGGCCGGGCTCGCCGCCCACGTCGGCGCGGAGCCGGGGGACTGCGTGTTCTTCGCCGCCGGCGCGGCCCGGGAGAGCCGCGCCCTCCTCGGCGCGGCCCGGCTCGAGATCGGGCGCCGGTGCTCGCTCGTCGACGAGGACGCCTGGGCGCTGGTCTGGGTGGTCGACGCGCCGCTGTTCGAGCCCGCGGCGGACGCGGTCGCCTCCGGCGACGTCGCCGTCGGCGAGGGCGCGTGGACCGCGGTGCACCACGCCTTCACCTCACCGAAGCCGGAGTACCTCGACACGTTCGACGAGAAGCCCGGCGAGGCGCTCGCCTACGCCTACGACCTCGTGTGCAACGGGAACGAGATCGGCGGCGGCTCGATCCGTATCCACCGCCGCGACGTCCAGGAGCGCGTCTTCCGCGTCATGGGGGTCACCCCCGAGGAGGCGCAGGAGAAGTTCGGGTTCCTCCTGGAGGCCTTCTCCTACGGCGCGCCTCCCCACGGGGGCATCGCGTTCGGGTGGGACCGGATCGTCTCGCTGCTCGCCGGCACCGACTCGATCCGAGACGTCATCGCCTTCCCCAAGTCCGGCGGCGGCTACGACCCCCTCACCGGCGCCCCGGCCCCGATCACCCCGGAGCAGCGACGCGAGGCCGGCGTCGACGCCGAGCCGGCCGAGAAGGACGAGCAGCGGGCCCCGCAGGGCGCCGCGGAGGTCAACCCCGTCCGGAGCTGAGCCCGAGCCGGGGCCCCCGCCGCGACCTGCCGGGCCGGGGCCGCGCACCGGGCGCGCCCCGCGCGAGCCGGCGGAAGTCGTCGGGACCGGCTGCACCTGCCGCCGGTCCCGACTCGTTCCGCCGGTCCGCGGCACAATGGACGGGATGGACTCCCTCGTCAGGGCGGCGGTCGAGGTCTCGCACCTCGGCGGGCTGCCCGACGACGTCCTCGACGCGCTGCTCACCGACAGCACCCGGTCGCGGGTGCCCGCCGGGCAGGCGAGCCACCGGGAGGGCGACGAGTGGCCCCACCTCGACCTCGTCCTCACCGGGCTGCTCCGGATCTCGGTCTCGGCCCCGGACGGACGCTCCCTGACGGTCCGCTACTGCCGCAGGGGGGCACTGGTCGGCGTGGTCTCGCTCTACCGGGAGCCCTTCGTCATGCCGGCCACCGTCTGCGCGCTCGGCGACGCCGTCGTCGAGCGGCTCTCGGTCCCGGTGGCCAGGCGGCTCGCCGACACCGACGTCCGGGTGGCGCGTGCCATGGCCGCCGAGCTCGCCGAACGGGTCGACGGGTTCGTCCGCGAGATCCCCGGCAGCGTCTTCACCAGCGTGCGCCACCGGCTGGTCCGCCACCTGCTCGACCTGTCCACGACCGATGGGGAGGAGGGCAGTCGCGCCCCGGTCGTGCGGGCCTCGCAGGGCGACCTCGCCGACGCCGTCGGCACGGTGCGCGAGGTCGTCGTCCGGGAGCTGCGGGCCCTGCGGGAGGAGGGCCTGGTCGCCACGAGCCGGGACCACGTCACCCTGCTCGACCCCTCTCGCCTGCTCGACGAGCAGGACGGTCCCGGGTGGAACCCTGGTTCCTGACGGCCCGCCCGGACCGCGGCACGCTCGGGGGATGGACACCCTCGAGCCCGCAGCCCACCGCGCCGACCGGCCGGCGGAGGCGCCCCCGGCCCCGCCGGACGTGGGGGAGGAGCTGACCGCGAGCGAGCACCACCTCGCGACGAGGAACCACTCGATGCCGCTGGAGGCCCTCGCCAGGCCCGTGACCCCGGCCGGGCTGCACTACCTCGTCGTGCACTGGGACATCCCCTTCCTCGACCCGGGCACGTGGCGGCTGCGGGTCGGCGGGGCCGTCGCCCGGCCGCTGTCGCTGTCGCTGGAGGACCTCCTCGGGCGCAGCGCCTCCTCGGTCACGGTCACGATGGAGTGCGCCGGCAACGGGCGGTCCTTCCTCCGGCCGCGCCCGGTGAGCCAGCCCTGGCGGCACGGCGGGGTCGGGACCGCCCGGTGGACCGGGGTCCCGCTGCGCGACGTCCTCGCCGACGCCGGGGTCGACCCCGCCGCGGTCGAGGTCGCGTTCACCGGCGCCGACGAGGGGGTCCAGGGCGGCTGCCGGCACCGCTACGCCCGCAGCCTCCCGCTGCGCGACGCCCTCGCTCCCGAGGTCCTCCTCGCCCACGGCATGGACGGGGCGCCGCTGCCCGACCAGCACGGCGCACCGTGCCGGCTTCTCGTGCCCGGCTGGTACGGCATGGCGAGCGTGAAGTGGCTCACCGACGTCGAGGTGCGCACGACGCCCTTCACGGGCTACCAGCAGGCGACGGCCTTCCGCGTCCAGTCCGGGCCCGACGACCCGGGGGAGCCGGTGAGCCGGATCCGGCCGCGGGCGCTCATGGTCCCCCCCGGCACCGCCGACTTCGCGACCCGGGAGCGGGTGCTCGACGCCGGCGAGGTCCGGCTCGCGGGGCGGGCGTGGTCCGGGAGCGCCGAGATCACCTCCGTCGAGGTGGCCGTGGACGGCCGGTGGCGCCCGGCCCGGCTCGAGCCCGCTGCCGGACCGTGGACCTGGCGGGGCTGGGAGGCCCGCGTGCGGCTCGGCCCCGGCGTCCACGAGCTCGCCTGCCGGGCTCGGGACGCGACGGGCGCCGGCCAGCCGGACCACCCCGGGTGGAACGTCCAGGGCATGGCGAACAACGCGGTCCAGCGGGTCCGGGTCACGGTCACGGGCTGAGCCCCGACCCCGCCGGTCCCCGGCGCACCGGCGGAGGGCGTCTGGACCGGCTGCAGCCGGTCCAGACGCCGGCCTGCGCTCTCCTCGCGGCGCGGCGTCAGCGCAGGGCGGCGAGGAACTCCAGCAGCGTCCGGGTGAACTCCTCGGCGTGGCTGGTGTTGATGCCGTGCGGGCCGCCCTCGACGACGTGGAGGCGGCTGCCCTCGATGTCGTGGTGGGTCCGGCTCCCGCTCGCCTCGAACGGGACGATGCCGTCCGCGTCGCCGTGGATGACGAGCGTCGGCACGGTGACCCGGCTGATGTCGTTGCGGAAGTCCCCGCGGGAGAACGAGCCGATGCACTCCAGCGCCGCGGTCTGGTCGGACTGGAGGCAGAGCTCGACCGCGGCCCTGCGCTGGGCCTCGGTCACCGCGAGCGTGTCCCCGGCGGAGAAGAACTGGCGGGTGAAGCCGTCGAAGAACTCCTCGCGGCCCGCGCGCAGCCCGTCCTGCATCTCGCCGATGGCGTCGTCGTCGAGCGGGCCCTCGGGGTTGTCCGCCTTGGCGTACAGGCACGGCGGGACGGCGGCGGCGAACACGAGGCCGGCCACCCGGTCCTCGCCGAACCGGCCGACGTACCGGGCGACCTCGCCGCCGCCCATGGAGAACCCGACGAGCACCGCGCCCTGCAGGTCGAGGCCGGTGACGAGGGCCCGCAGGTCCCCGGCGAGGGTGTTGTAGTCGTACCCGTCGGTCGGCTTCGTCGAGTGCCCGAAGCCGCGGCGGTCGTAGGTGACCACCCGGTACCCGGCGTCGACGAGGGCGGGCACCTGGGCCGACCACGCCTCCCCGCTCAGCGGCCAGCCGTGCACGAGCACGACCGGACGTCCGCGGCCGCCGGTGTCCTCGTAGTGGAGCTCGACGGGTGAGTCGCTGGACACGGTGAACGTCGGCATGTGGCGGCCTTCCGGTGGGGGACGGGGTGGTTCGACCCTAACCGCCGCCGGGGACGGGGTGAAGTGCCCGCCGGCCTCGCCGGGTCAGCGGAGGGAGCGGCTCGCCCACGGGTGGACGTCGCCGAAGCCGAGCCGGCGGTACAGCCCGCCGGCGGCGGGGTTGTCGGCGTACACCCCGAGGGTCGCGGCCCCGGCGGCGGCGACGGCGTCGGTGGCGAGCCGCGCGGTGACCGCCCGCCCGTGCCCCCGGCGCCGGGCGGCCCGGGCGACGGTGATCCCCGTGAGGACCTGCGCCGAGGCCGTCGGCCCGGGCTCGCGGCAGCCGCACGCGAGCAGCGTCCCGTCGCCGGCGCGGACCCCGACCCACGCCTGGCCGGGGGAGCGCCACGGCCGGGCGTCGGTGCGGGTGTTGCCGTCCTCGAGCAGCGCCCGCACCTCGGCCTCGTCCTCCGGGCCGAGCGGCACCGTCGGCACCGCCGGCAGCGGCAGCGACGCCACCTCGCCGCGCGGCGGGGGGTCCGGAGCCGGGGGAGGCGTCGTGGTGACCATCCACTCCCAGTCGCCGCCCGGGCCGAGTGGCACCGCCGACGCGGCCGCCTCGAGGGCCTCCGGGGGCACCGACACCCCGCGCAGGCCCGGGGAGCCCCCGGGTCCCCAGAGCCGGGCGGTGGCGTGGCGCAGCAGCCGGGCGACCTCGTCGGGCGGGCCGAGGAGGAACAGCCGGGCCCCGCGCAGCCTCGTCACCCGGGTCGCGGCGACCGCGTCCCCGTTGGCGAAGGCGGGGCCGGGAAGGGGGTCGGGCAGCTCGTGGGCGAGGAAGGCGTCGTCGCCGCTCGCGGCGAGCAGGTCGCTCCGGGAGTGCAGCCGGCGGGGCCCGGTCACCGCGGGCGCCCCACGGCGGGCCCACCGCGGTCGCGGGGTCGTGTCGCCGGGCGGGTCACCCGGATAGCCTGCCACCCGTGCCCCCCACTGCCGACGACGACCTCTTCAGCGCCGCCGCGGACGCCGGTGGCCCCGGCGGCCCGCCGCGGCCCGCACGGAGCGCCGCCCCGTCCGGCGGGGCGCCCGGGCCCGAGGAGGCCTCCCTCCCACCGCTCGCGGTGCGGATGCGGCCCCGCACCCTGGCGGAGGTCCGCGGCCAGGGCCAGGTCCTCGGCCCCGGCAGCCCGCTGCGCCGGCTCGTCGAGGGCCACGGCGGGGCCGCGGGTCCGCTGTCCGCGATCATCTGGGGCCCGCCGGGCACCGGGAAGACGACGCTCGCCCACCTCGTCGCGAACGCCGCCGAGCGCGAGTTCGTCGAGCTGTCGGCGGTGACCGCCGGGGTCAAGGACGTCCGCTCGGTGATGGACGCCGCCACCCGGACCCGGACGATGTACGGCCGGCAGACCGTGCTGTTCCTCGACGAGATCCACCGGTTCACCAAGGCCCAGCAGGACGCGCTCCTGCCCGGGGTGGAGAACCGGCAGGTCATCCTCGTGGCCGCGACGACCGAGAACCCGTCGTTCTCGGTCATCGCGCCGCTGCTGTCCCGCTCGATGCTCGTCACCCTCGCCCCGCTCGGCGACGAGGAGGTCGCCGACGTCGTCCGGGCCGCGCTCGTCGAGGAGCGCGGGCTCGACGGCGGGTTCGCCCTCGACGACGACGCCCTCGACCACCTCGTCCGGGTCGCCGGCGGCGACGCCCGCCGCGCCCTCACCTCGCTCGAGGCGGCCGCCGGCGTCGCGCTCGACGAGGAGCCCCCCGGCTCCCGGCGCGAGGGAGGCTGCCCCGTCACCGCGGCGCACGTGGAGCGGGCGGTCGCGCACGCCCTCGTCCGGTACGACCGGACCGGCGACCAGCACTACGACGTCGCGTCCGCGCTCATCAAGTCGATGCGCGGCTCGGACGTCGACGCCGCGCTGCACTACCTCGCCCGCATGCTCGAGGCCGGCGAGGACCCCCGGTTCGTCGCCCGGCGGATCGTCATCGCCGCGAGCGAGGACGTCGGCATGGCCGACCCGACCGCGCTGCAGACCGCCGTCGCCGCCATGCACGCCGTCGCGCAGATCGGCATGCCCGAGGCCCGGATCGTGCTCGCCCAGGCGGTGGTGCACTCCGCGCTGGCACCGAAGTCCAACGCCGCCTACACCGGCATCAACGAGGCGATCGCCGACGTGCGGGCCGGCCGGGGCGGGCCGGTCCCGCCGCACCTGCGCGGCACCGGGTACGCCGGGGCGTCCCGGCTCGGCCACGGCGAGGGGTACCGCTACGCCCACGACGAGCCGGAGGGCGTCGCCCGCCAGCAGTACCTGCCCGACGACCTCGAGGGCCGAACCGACTACTACCGCCCCACCGGCCGCGGGTTCGAGGAGCGGCTCCGCCCCCGGTGGGAGTGGCTGCGCGGCCGGGTCCGGGGCGGGGGCGACGCGCCCACGCCGTAGCCCCCGGGCCGACGGACCCGACCCGCCGCCTCCGCGGGGCACGTCGGGCGCTCCGGGGGCGGGCCCGGGGACCGCGGGCGCGGACCGGCTCGGCGCCCGCCCCCGTCCGCCACGTACGATTCACGGTGCCGCCCGGCACGAGACACGACGCGAAGGACCCCATGGAGACCGCTGAGATCAGGCGCCGTTGGCTCGCCTTCTTCGAGGGCAGGGGCCACACGGTGATCCCCTCCGCCCCGCTCATCCACGACGACCCGAACCTGCTGTTCGTCAACGCCGGGATGGTGCCGTTCAAGCCGTACTTCCTCGGCCAGGAGCGCGCGCCGTGGAAGCGGGCGACCTCGGTGCAGAAGTGCGTGCGCACCGGGGACATCGACGAGGTCGGCAAGACCTCGCGGCACGGGACGTTCTTCCAGATGAACGGGAACTTCTCGTTCGGGGACTACTTCAAGCAGGGCGCCGTCGAGCTGGCCTGGGAGCTCGTCACCACCCCCGTCGAGGGCGGCGGGTTCGGGCTCGACCCCGACCGGCTCTGGCCGACCGTCTACGAGGACGACGACGAGGCCTGGGACATCTGGCACCGGGGCATCGGCGTGCCCGCGGACCGGATCACCCGCCGCGGCCGGATCGACAACTACTGGAACATGGGCGTGCCCGGCCCGGGCGGCCCGTGCAGCGAGATCTTCTACGACCGCGGTCCCGACTACGGCCCCGAGGGCGGCCCGTCGGTCGACGAGGACCGCTACCTCGAGTTCTGGAACCTCGTGTTCATGCAGGACGTGCTCTCGCAGGTCCGCAGCAAGGGCGACTTCGACATCTCCGGCGAGCTGCCGCAGAAGAACATCGACACCGGCATGGGCCTGGAGCGGATGGCGTGCCTGCTCCAGGGCGTCGACAACATGTACGAGATCGACGAGGTCGCGCCGGTCCTGCAGACGGCGGCCGAGATGTCCGGCCGGGTCTACGGTGCCCGGTCCAGTCACGCCGCCGGCTCCTCCCACCCCGACGACGTCCGCCTCCGGGTCGTCGCCGACCACGTCCGCTCCTCGCTCATGCTCATCGGGGACGGGGTCACCCCGGGCAACGAGGGCCGTGGCTACGTGCTCCGTCGCATGCTGCGCCGCGCGGTGCGCTCGATGCGCCTGCTCGGGGTCGAGGAGCCGAGCCTGCCGCACCTGCTGCCGGTCTCGCTGGAACGGATGAAGCAGTCCTACCCCGAGCTCGAGCACGGCTTCGACCGGATCAGCCAGATCGCCTACGCCGAGGAGGAGACCTTCCGGCGCACCCTCGCCCAGGGGACGACGATCCTCGACACGGCGGTGACGCGGACCAAGGACGCCGGCGGGAGCACCCTCAGCGGCGACGAGGCGTTCGCCCTCCACGACACCTACGGGTTCCCCATCGACCTCACCCTCGAGATGGCCTCCGAGCAGGGGCTCGCCGTCGACCGGGACGCGTTCGCCCGGCTCATGGACGAGCAGCGCCAGCGGGCCAAGGCCGACGCCCGGGCGAAGAAGTCCGGGCACGCCACCGGAGAGGTGTGGCGCGAGCTGCGCGACGTCGGGGCCACCGAGTGGCTCGCCTACCAGACCCTGAGCAGCGAGGCCGAGGTCGTCGGCCTCGTCCAGGACGGCCGGCGGGTCCCCGAGCTCGAGCCCGGCCAGCAGGGCCAGGTCGTCCTCAGCCGGACCCCGTTCTACGCCGAGTCCGGTGGCCAGTCCGCCGACGCCGGCGTCATCACCGCCGACGGCGCCTACCTCAAGGTCGTCGACGTCCAACGGCCCGTCAAGGGGCTGGTGGCCCACACCGTCGAGGTCGTCCACGGCCCGGTGCGGGCCGGCTCCGGCGTGCTCGCCGAGGTCGACCCCGACTGGCGGCTCGAGGCCTGCCAGGCCCACTCCGGCACCCACGTCGTCCACGCCGCGCTCCGGCAGGTCCTCGGCCCGTCGGCGCTGCAGTCCGGGTCCTTCAACAAGCCCGGCTACCTCCGGCTCGACTTCGCGTGGAACCAGTCGCTCTCGCCCGAGACGCGCAGCGAGATCGAGGAGGTCGCCAACCTCGCCGTCCGCTCCGACCTGCCGGTCTCGGCGGCGCACATGACGCTGCCCGAGGCCCGGGAGATCGGGGCGCTCGCCCTGTTCGGCGAGACCTACGACGAGCAGGTCCGGGTCGTCGAGATCGGCGGTCCCTGGTCGCGTGAGCTCTGCGGCGGCACCCACGTCCAGCACTCCTCCCAGGTGGGCGCGCTCACCCTGACCGGCGAGTCGTCCGTCGGGTCGGGCGTGCGCCGCATCGAGGCCTTCGTCGGGATGGAGGCGCTGCGCCACCTCGCCCGGGAGCGGGCCCTCGTCGCGGGGCTCGCGCAGATGGTCAAGGTGCCCGAGTCCGAGCTGCCCGGCCGCATCGAGGACCTGCTCACCCGGGTCCGGGAGAGCGAGAAGGAGCTCGAGCGGCTGCGGCGGGCGCAGACCGTCGCCGCGGCCGGGTCGCTCACCGACACCGCCCGCGACGTGGGCGGGGTGACGTTCGTCGGTCACGACGCCGGGGACGCCACGGCCGACGACGTGCGCACCCTCGCGCTCGACGTCCGCGGTCGGCTCGGCGCCGAGCGCCCGGTCGTCGTCGCCGTCACGGGCAAGGCCAAGGGTCGCCCGCTCGTCGTCGTCGCGACGAACGAGCCCGCTCGCGGGGCGGGCCTGCGGGCCGGTGACCTCGTCCGGGCCGCGGCCTCCGTCCTCGGAGGCGGCGGGGGCGGGAAGGACGACGTCGCCCAGGGCGGCGGGACGGACCCGGCCAAGGTGCCCGAGGCCCTCGCCGCGGTCGAGGCCGCGGTCGCCGGCGGCTGAGGTGCGCGGGAGCGGCCCCGACCCCGCCGGCGCGGAGGGTCCGGGGGGCATCCGGCGCGGGGTACGGGTCGGCGTCGACGTCGGCAGCGTCCGGGTCGGCCTCGCCACGAGCGACCCGGACGGGGTGCTCGCCACGCCGCTGCGCACCCTCGCCCGCGACGAGGCCGGCGGCGCCGACCTCGGCGAGATCGCCCGCGTCGTCGCCGACACCGGTGCGCTCGAGGTCGTCGTCGGCCTGCCGATGTCGCTCTCGGGCGGCGAGGGTCCCGCGGCGCGGGCCGCACGCGACTATGCTCGGGACCTCGCCGTCCGGCTCGCCCCCGTGCCGGTTCGGCTGCAGGACGAGCGGCTCACCACCGTCGACGCCCACCGTGGCCTCGCGGAGAGCGGGGTGGTGGGGCGGCGCCGGAGGCAGGTCGTCGACCAGGCAGCGGCCGTTCTCATCCTGCAGGCGGCGCTCGACGCGGAGCGCCGCAGCGGCCGGCCCCCCGGGACCCGGGTCCGGGCCGGAAGACCGAAGCGAGCGAAGGGCACGGACCGATGACCGAACAGCACCTCGAGGACGAGGTCTTCGGGCACCCGCGCCAGCACGGCCGGGGCCGCGGCGACGGTCCCCGCCGTCCCCGGCGGCACCGCCGCTGGATCGCGTTGCTCGTGGGCCTCGTCGTCGTCGCCGCCGGAGGCGCGCTCGCCTTCACCGTCGTCCAGCCCGTCGTCGCCTCGCTGACCGAGCCGAACGACTTCCCCGGCCCGGGCACCGGCGAGGTCGAGGTCGTCGTCGAGTCCGGCGACTCCGGCCGCGCGATCGCCGAGGCCCTCGCCGACGCCGGGGTCGTCAAGACCACCGACGCCTTCATCGGCGCCGTCAACGACGACCCGAGCAGCGCCGCCGGGATCCAGCCGGGCGCCTACACCCTCCGACGGCACATGAGCGCCGGGGGTGCGCTCGCGATCCTCGCCGACCCGGACAACGCCTCCCTCCCGCGGGTCACCGTCCCCGAGGGGCTGTGGGCCACCGAGATCTACCAGCGGCTCTCCGAGGGCACCGACACCCCGGTCAAGGCCTACGAGAAGGCGGCGAGGAAGCCCGCCTCCCTCGGCCTGCCGCCGCAGGCCCACGGCCGGCTCGAGGGCTACCTGTTCCCCGCGACCTACGACTTCCCCGTCAACTCCTCGGCGGCCGAGCAGCTGCGGATGATGGTCCACCACGCCCTCGACCAGCTCGACGCGGCCGGGGTGGAGCCGGGCCAGATGGAGCGCACCCTCACCGTCGCCTCGATCATCGAGGGCGAGGTCAACGGCGACGCGGACCGGGCGAAGGTCGCCCGGGTCATCGAGAACCGGCTGCACCACTCCGGCGCCCCGAACTACGGCCTGCTCCAGATGGACTCCACCGTCCACTACGCGGTCCACGAGCGCGGCCGGGCGGGCACCACGGACGCGGACCGGAAGACGAAGAGCCCGTACAACACCTACCTGCACGAGGGCCTGCCGCCCGGGCCGATCAACAACCCGGGGGAGAAGTCGATCGAGGCCGCGGCGCACCCGGCGAAGGGACCGTGGTTGTACTTCGTCACGGTCAACCCGAACACCGGGGAGACGAGGTTCTCCTCGACCCTGAAGGAGCACCGCGCGAACGTCGCCGAGTTCAACCAGTGGTGCCGCCGGCACGACGGGTCGTGCTGACCGCCGCCGTCCTCGGCTCACCGGTCGAGCACTCGCTGTCCCCGGTGCTCCACCGCGCCGGGTACGCCGCCGCCGGGCTCACCGGGTGGCGGTACGAGGTCCACGAGCTCGCGGCCCCCGACCTGCCCGGCTTCGTCGCCGGCCTCGACGACGGCTGGCGCGGGCTCAGCCTGACGATGCCGCTGAAGGAGGCCGCGCTCGAGGTCGCCGACCGCCGCTCCGAGGTCGCCGTCCGCGCCGGCGCCGCGAACACGCTCGTCCGTGCCCCGGGCGGCTGGGCCGCGGACAACACCGACGTCGAGGGCCTCGTCCGCGCCCTCGCGGGCGTCCGGGAGCGGGTGCTCCCCGGCCCGGTGACCCTGCTCGGCTCGGGCGCCACGGCGCGCTCGGCCGTGCTCGCCCTCGCCGGGCTCGGCGTCACCGAGCTCGTCGTCGCCGCCCGGAACGCCGCGACCGCCCAGCGGCTGACGGCGCTGTTCGGCTCGCTCGTCCCCGGCGCCGCGACGTCCCGGGTGCCGCTCGCGGACTGGGCCGGCGAGCCCGCCCGGCTCGTCGTGTCGACGCTGCCGCCGTCCGGCGCGCTCGCGGCCGCCGAGGCGGCCGGTCGGCCCGCGATGCGCCCGTGGGGCGGCGGCCCCGTGCCGGTGCTGCTCGACGTCGTCTACGCCGACTGGCCCACCCCGCTCGCCCGGCTCGTGACCGCCGCCGGCGGTCCCGTCGTCAGCGGCCTCGAGATGCTCGTCCACCAGGCCGCCGCGCAGTTCGAGCTGTTCACGGGGGTGGTCCCGGCTCCGGTCGGGGCGATGCTCGCCGCCGGACGCGAGGCGCTCGCCGCTCGGGCCCGCGGGCAGGGATGAGCCCGCTGACCGGCCTCGCCCCGCTCGCGGTGGGCGCCGCGGCGCTCGGCGGCGCCGTGGTCGGGACGGCGACCGCGGGACGCCTGCGGACGGGCGGGTACCGGCTCGAGGACGAGACCGGCCCGCTGCCGCGCCCCTGGTGGTGGCCCGCCCCCGCCCTCGCGGCCGCGTGGGGCTGGTCGACGTGGCTGCTCGCCACCGCCGGTGCCCCGGCGGCCGCGCTGCCCCCGCTGCTGCTGCTGGGCTGGCTCGCCGTCGCGCTCGCGTGGACCGACCTGGACGTCCACCGCCTCCCCGACGGCCTGGTCTACCCCGCCTACCCCGCGACCGCGGCGCTGCTGCTGCTCGCGACCGCGGCCGACCCCGACGCCGGGCACCTCTGGGCGCTCTACGGCGGTGCCGGCATGCTGCTCGCCTACGGGCTGGTCGCCGTCGCCGTGCCGCCGTGGATGGGCCTGGGGGACGTCAAGGTCGCCGGACTCGTCGGGCTCGTGCTCGGCTGGTGGGGTCCGGGCACGCTCCTGCTCGGGGTGGTCGCGAGCATCCTCCTCGGTGGGCTACAGGCCGCCGCCGTCCTCGTCAGCCGCCGCGGCACCCGCCACTCCGAGATCGCCTACGGCCCGGCGCTGCTCGTCGGCGGCCTGCTCGCCGCCGGCAGCGGCTTCCAGATCGTGACCGCCGCGACGGGGGGCTGAGGGCCGCGTGGCAGGATCGGCGGCATGCTGCGTTGGTTGACCGCCGGTGAGTCCCACGGCCCGGCCCTCGTCGCGACCCTCGAGGGCCTGCCCGCCGGCGTCCGGGTGACCACCGCCGACGTCCGGGCCGCGCTCGCCCGGCGCCGGCTCGGCTACGGCCGCGGGGCCCGGATGTCGTTCGAGCAGGACGAGGTGAGCTTCCTCGGCGGCGTCCGCCACGGCTCGACCCTCGGCTCGCCGGTCGCGGTCATGGTCGGCAACACCGAGTGGCCCAAGTGGTCCGCCGTCATGGGCGCCGACCCGGTCGACCCCGGGGACCTCGCGACCTCCGACGACGTCGGCGCGCCGAAGGAGCTCGCCCGGAACCGCCCGCTCACCCGTCCCCGGCCGGGGCACGCCGACCTCGTCGGGATGCAGAAGTACGGGTTCGACGAGGCCCGCCCGGTCCTGGAGCGGGCCTCGGCGCGCGAGACCGCGGCCCGGGTCGCCCTCGGCGCCGTCGTCGCGCGCTTCCTCGAGCAGGCGTACGGGATCCGGCTCGTCTCCCACACCGTCGCGATCGGGACCGCCGGTGTCGCCGACGACGCCCCGCTGCCGGGGCCGGACGACGTCGCCGCACTCGACGAGGACCCCGTGCGCACCCTCGACGCCGACGGGTCCGCCGCGATGGTCGCCGCGGTCGACGCCGCCCGGGGCGACGGCGACACGCTCGGCGGGGTCGTCGAGGTGCTCGCCTACGGGCTCCCCCCGGGGCTCGGCTCGCACGTCCACTGGGACCGCCGGCTCGACGCGCGCCTCGCCGCCGGACTCATGGGGATCCAGGCGATCAAGGGCGTCGAGGTCGGCGACGGGTTCCGGACCGCGGCCCGCCGCGGGTCGGCCGCCCACGACGAGATGGAGCGGGCCGAGAACGGGACGATCCGGCGCCGCACCGGCAGGGCCGGCGGTACCGAGGGCGGCATGTCGACCGGGGAGGTGCTCCGCGTGCGGGCCGCCATGAAGCCGATCAGCACGGTTCCGCGCTCCCTCGACACCGTCGACGTCACCGGCCCCGAGCCGGCCACGGCCATCCACCAGCGCTCCGACGTCTGCGCGGTCCCGGCCGCCGGGGTCGTCGCCGAGGCCATGGTCGCCCTCGTCCTCGCGGAGGCCTGCCTGGAGAAGTTCGGCGGGGACTCGGTCGCCGAGACCTCCCGCAACCACGACGGCTACCTCGCCGCGGTGCCCGAGGGGATGCGCTCGTGGTGAGCGCCACCGGCCCCGTGTGCGTGCTCATCGGCCCGCCCGGCTCGGGCAAGACCACCGTCGGCGCGCTCGTCGCCGAGCGCCTCGGCGTCGGTTTCCACGACACCGACGCCGCGGTCGAGACCGACCAGGGCCGGACCATCTCCGACATCTTCATCGAGGACGGCGAGCCCCGCTTCCGAGACCTCGAGCGGACCGAGGTCCTCCGGGCCCTGCGCGCCGAGCGCGGGGTCGTCGCGGTCGGCGGCGGCGCCCCGATGGACCCCGAGGTGCAGGCAGCGCTCTCCGGGCAGACCGTCGTCCTGCTCGAGGTCGGCATCGCCGACGCCGCCCGGCGGGTCGGGTTCGCCCGCTCCCGCCCGCTGCTCGCGGTCAACCCCCGCGCCCGGTGGACCGCCATGCTCGCCGAGCGACGGCCGACGTACGAGGCGCTCGCCACCCACCGGGTCGACACCGCCGCCCGGGAGCCCGGGGACGTCGCCGACGGCGTCGTCGCGTCCCTGGGCCTCGCCGGCGGCCCCACCCGGCCCGCAGACCCCACCGGCCCCGCAGGCTCCACCGGCCCCGCAGGCTCCACCGGCCCCCTGGACGGGCCGGTGTGAACGTGCCGACGCGGGTCCCGGTCGGGGACGACTACGACGTCGTCATCGGCCGGGGCGTCCTGGACGAGCTCGGCCCGCTCGTCGGGGGGCGTGGCCGGCGCGTCCTGCTCGTCCACCCCGAGCGGCTCGGCGCCCTCGCCGACCGGGTGCGGGACGTCCTCACCACCCACGGGGCCGGGGTCGTCACCGCGGCCGTCCCGGACGCCGAGGAGGCCAAGACCGTCGAGGTCGCCGCCGGGCTCTGGGGCGTCCTCGGTCGGGCCGGGTTCACCCGCACCGACGCCGTCGTCGGCCTCGGCGGCGGCGCGACCACCGACCTCGCCGGGTTCGTCGCGGCGACGTGGCTGCGCGGGGTCCCCCTCGTCACGGTGCCGACGACCCTGCTCGGGATGGTCGACGCCGCGGTCGGCGGCAAGACCGGGATCAACACCCAGGAGGGGAAGAACCTCGTCGGCGCGTTCCACCCCCCGGCCGGGGTGCTGTGCGACCTCGACACGCTCGCGACCCTGCCGCGCGCCGACCTCGTCGCCGGGCTCGCCGAGGTCGTCAAGTGCGGCTTCATCGCCGACCCCGGCATCCTCGAGCTCGTCGAGGCCGACCCCGACGGCGCCACCGACCCCCGGGGCGCGGTCGTGCCCGAGCTCGTCGAGCGGGCCGTCGCCGTCAAGGCCCGGGTCGTCGCCGCCGACCTGCGCGAGTCCTCCCTGCGGGAGGTCCTCAACTACGGCCACACCCTCGGGCACGCGATCGAGCAGGTCGAGGGCTACCGGGTCCGGCACGGGGAGGCGGTCGCGGTCGGGATGGTCTACGCCGCCGAGCTCGCGGTGCGCGCCGGCCGGCTCGAGCCCGCCGTCCTCGATCGGCACCGGACGCTGCTGCGTCGCGTCGGGCTGCCCACGACGTACCCGCCCGGCCACTGGCCCGCGCTGCTCACCGCGATGCGGCGGGACAAGAAGACCCGCGGGGCGACGCTGCGCTTCGTCGTCCTCGACGCCCTCGCCCAGCCCGGGCGCCTCGAGGGACCGGCCGAGGACCTCCTCGAGGCGGCCCACGACGCGGTGACCCGGGACTCCGCCGTCCCCGGGACGGCGCCGGCGCCGCGCTGAGCGCCTCGGGACCGTCCCGGGCGGCACGGCCGAGCACCGCCACCCGCCGCCACGGGCCGCGCGAGTCCCGCCCACGCTGACACGGGCGGGTCCCGCCCCCGCTCGCGGGCGAGTCCCGCCCACCCCGCCCGGCCGGGTAGGATCGCCCCGGTTCCGCCCTCCCGGCGCGTGCCCGCGCCTGCGCGCGGCCCCGGCAGGGCCCACTCCCGAGACGAGAAAGCGACCCCCACCTGTGGCATCGACCAACGATCTGAAGAACGGCATGGTCCTGCGGATCGACGGCCAGCTCTGGAGCGTCGTCGAGTTCCAGCACGTCAAGCCCGGCAAGGGCCCCGCGTTCGTGCGGACCAAGCTGAAGTCGGTGACGACCGGCAAGGTCGTCGACCGCACCTTCAACGCCGGCACCAAGGTCGACACCGCGACCGTCGACCGGCGCGCGATGCAGTACCTCTACAACGACGGCACCGACTTCATCTTCATGGACCCGGACACCTTCGACCAGGTCCACGTCCGCTCCGACGTCGTCGGCGACGCCTCCCGGTTCCTGCTGGAGAACAACGAGGCGACCGTCGCCCGTCACGAGGGCGACGTGCTCTACGTCGAGCTGCCGCCGTCGGTCGTGCTCGAGATCACCTACACCGAGCCGGGCCTCCAGGGCGACCGGTCCACCGGCGGCACCAAGCCCGCGACCGTCGAGACCGGCGCCCAGATCCAGGTGCCGCTGTTCGTCGAGCAGGGCACGAAGGTCAAGGTCGACACCCGCGACGGGTCCTACCTCGGCCGCGTGAGCTGAGCGGGGCGGGAGTGGCAGCCAGGACCAAGGCCCGCAAGCGGGCCGTCGACCTGCTCTACGAGGCGGAGCAGCGCGGCGTCAACGTCGCGGACCTGCTCGCCGAGCGGGTCGCGGCGCCGGTGACCGAGGCCCCGCTCAACCCGTACACCGGTGAGCTCGTCGAGGGCGTCGTCGCGCACTGGGCCGACATCAACGAGCTGCTCTCCACCTACAGCCAGGGGTGGCCGCTGGAGCGGATGCCCGACGTCGACCGGGCCATCCTGCGGGTCGGCACCTTCGAGGTGCTCTGGGCCGACGACGTCCCCGACGGGGTCGCGATCTCCGAGGCCGTCGAGCTCGCGACGTCGCTGAGCACCGACGAGTCGCCCCGGTTCGTCAACGGGCTGCTCGCCCGGCTCGTCGAGGTCAGGCCGACGCTCACGCTCGGCTGACACCCCGTCGCGTGCGTCCGCGGGGATGGTCGCTCCGGCGCCGACCCTGCGGACGCAGGCCGCGCGCCCGGGGGAGGGTCCGGCGGGGCGGTCGCGAGCCGCTGGGGCCGAGCGGGTATGGTGAACCCGACCGACGTCCTTTAACGACCTGTCCCGTGAGGCAGGGAAGGAGGTCCGAGCCGCATGCCCGGTCCCACCCACCCGGCGTCCCCGACGACGACGCCCCCCGGTCCGGCCGTCCCCTCGCGAGAGGTGATGACGGCCGCCGACATCTCCCGGGTCCTGCGCCGCATCGCGCACGAGATCCTCGAGCACAACAAGGGGCCCGACGGGCTCGTCCTGCTCGGCATCCCCACCCGCGGGGTCGAGCTCGCCCACCGGCTCGCCGCCCTCGTCGCCGAGGTCGAGGGGAGCGAGGTCCCCGTCGGCGCGCTCGACGTGACGATGTACCGCGACGACCTGCGTACCCAGCCCACCCGCGCGCCGAGCGAGACCCAGATCCCCGCCGGCGGCGTCGAGGGCCGGGTCGTCGTCGTCGTCGACGACGTGCTCTACTCCGGCCGGACCGTCCGGGCCGCGCTCGACGCGGTCGCCGACTACGGCCGGCCGCGCGCGGTCCGGCTCGCCGTCCTCGTCGACCGGGGCCACCGCGAGCTGCCGATCCGGGCCGACCACGTCGGGAAGAACCTGCCCACCGCGACGAGCGAGCGGGTCATGGTCCGGCTCGAGGAGACCGACGGCCACGACTCGGTCCGGATCAGCGAGGGGGCCGCGTGACCGCCGCCGTGAAGGAGCGGACCACCGTGCGGACCTGGCCGCGCCACCTGCTCTCGGTCGCCGACCTCGGGGCCGAGCGGGTCCGCGAGGTCCTCCACACCGCCGCCGAGATGCACGAGGTGCAGCACCGCTCGGTCAAGAAGCTGCCGACGCTGCGGGGCCGCACCGTCGTCAACCTGTTCTTCGAGGACTCCACCCGCACCCGCAGCTCGTTCGAGATCGCCGGGAAGTGGCTGTCCGCGGACGTCATCAACATCTCCGCGAAGGGGTCCTCGGCCTCCAAGGGCGAGTCGCTGCGCGACACCGTCCGCACCGTCGCCGCGATGGGCGTCGACGCCCTCGTCGTCCGGCACGGCGCGAGCGGGGCCGCCCACCAGGTGAGCCAGTGGGTCGACGCCCAGGTCGTCAACGCCGGCGACGGCACCCACGAGCACCCGACCCAGGCCCTGCTCGACGCGTACACGATGCAGCGCCGCCTCGGGGACCTCGCCGGGCGGCACGTCGCGGTCGTCGGGGACCTCACCCACTCCCGGGTCGTCCGGTCCAACCTCATCTGCCTCGCCCTGCTCGGCGCCCGGGTCACCCTCGTCGCGCCGCCGACGCTCATGCCCGCCGGCATCGGCGACTGGGCCGACCGGGACGGGTTCGCCCTCTCCCACGACCTCGACGCCGTCCTCGCCGGCGACGTCGCCGGCCCGGTCGACGCCGCGATGATGCTCCGGGTCCAGCGGGAGCGGATGTCGGGCGGCTACTTCCCGACGCCGCGGGAGTACACCGTCGGCTACGGCCTCACCCGCGAGCGGCTCGCCGCCCTCACCGCGGCCAACCCGGAGGCGGTCATCGCCCACCCGGGGCCGATGAACCGCGGGCTCGAGATCGCCGCGGACGCCGCCGACGCCGCGTCCTCGCTCGTGCTCGACCAGGTCTCGGCCGGGGTGGCGGTCCGGATGGCCGTGCTCTACCACCTCCTCGCCTCGGGGGAGGGAGCCGCGTGAGCGCCCTCCTCCTCACCGGCGCCCGGGTCCTCGGCGGCGACGCCGCGGACGTGCTCGTCGTCGACGGCCGGGTCGCCGAGGTCGGTGCCCCCGACGCCCCCGCGGACGCGGCCGTCCTCGACGCCGACGGCCTCGTCCTCCTGCCCGGGCTCGTCGACCTCCACACCCACCTGCGCGAGCCCGGCCGGGAGGACGCCGAGACGGTCCGCACCGGCGCCGAGGCCGCGGCGGCCGGCGGCTACACCGCCGTCCTCGCGATGGCGAACACGACCCCGGTCACCGACACCGGGGAGGCCGCCGAGCACGTCCTCGACCTCGGCCGGGCCACCGGTCTCGTCGACGTCCAGCCGGTCGGGGCGGTGACCAAGGGCCTCGCCGGCGCCGAGCTCGCCGAGCTCGGTCTCATGCACCGCTCCCGGGCCCGGGTCAGCGTGTTCTCCGACGACGGGCGCTGCGTCGGCGACGCCCGGGTCATGCGCCGGGCGCTGGAGTACGTCCGGGCCTTCGGAGGCGTCGTCTCGCAGCACTCCCAGGACCCCGATCTCGCCGGGCCCGACGCGTGCTGCCACGAGGGCGAGCTGTCCGGGCGGCTCGGGCTGCCCGGCTGGCCCGGGGTCGCCGAGTCCGCCGTCATCGCCCGGGACGCGATGCTCGCCGAGCACACCGGCTCCCGGGTCCACGTCGCGCACGTCACCACCGCCGAGGGCGTCGACGTCGTCCGCTGGGCCAAGGCCAGGGGGGTCGCGATGACCGCCGAGGTCACCCCGCACCACCTCGCCCTGACGACCGACCTGCTCGCCGGGTACGACCCGGTGTACAAGGTCAACCCGCCGCTGCGCCCGAGCGAGGACGTCGAGGCCCTCCGGGACGCGCTCGCCGACGGGACCATCGACGCGGTCGCCACCGACCACGCCCCGCACGCCCGGCACGACAAGGAGCACGCCTTCGTCGACGCCGCGTTCGGCATGACCGGCCTCGAGACCGCGCTGGCGGTCCTGGTCGACGTCATGGTCGCCCCCGGACGCATGTCCTGGGCCGACCTCGCCCGCGTCATGTCGACCACACCGGCCCGGATCGCGGGCCTCGCCGGCCACGGCCGGCCGGTCGCCACCGGCGAGCCCGCCAACCTCGTCCTGCTCGACCCCGACGGCGAGGTCACCGTCGACGCCGCCGCGTCGCGCTCCCTCGGCCGGAACACCCCGTGGCACGGCCGCACCCTCCGCGGCCGGGTCCACACCACCCTCCTCCGTGGCACCCCCACCTCCCAGAACGGAACGCCCCTGCTGTGACCGCGACGACACCTGCACCCGCTCCCACCGCGCCGACCGGTGAGGGACGCGCCCCCGCCGTCCTCGTCCTCGAGGACGGGCGCACGTTCGCCGGCGAGTCCTTCGGCGCGCCCGGCACGACCGTCGGCGAGGCGGTCTTCTCCACCGGCATGACCGGCTACCAGGAGACCCTGACCGACCCGTCCTACCGGCGCCAGGTCGTCGTCATGACCGCGCCGCACGTCGGCAACACCGGCTGGAACGACGAGGACGACGAGTCCCGGCGGATCTGGGTGGCCGGGTACGTCGTCCGCGACCCCGCGCCGCGCCCGTCGAGCTGGCGCAGCCGCCGCGCGCTCGAGGACGAGCTGCGCGCCCAGGGGATCGTCGGGATCTGCGGCGTCGACACCCGGGCCCTGACCCGCCACCTGCGCGAGCGGGGGGCCATGCGCGTCGGGATCTTCTCCGGGGAGGCCGCCGGGGCCACCCCGCAGGCCCTGACCGCCGCGGTGCGGGAGGCACCGGCGATGGCCGGGTCCGCGCTCGCCGCCGAGGTGACGACGAGCGAGCCGTACGTCGTCCCCGCCGTCGGCGAGCGCCGGCTCACGGTCGCCGCGCTCGACCTCGGCATCAAGGCGATGACCCCGCGGATGCTCGCCGAGCGCGGCGTCGAGGTCCACGTCCTGCCCGCGACCGCCACGGCCCGGGACGTCCTCGCCTCCCACCCGGACGGGGTCTTCTACTCCAACGGCCCGGGGGACCCCGCCACCGCCGAGCACGAGGTGACCGTGCTGCGGGAGGTGCTCGCCCGCCGGGTGCCGTTCTTCGGGATCTGCTTCGGCAACCAGCTCCTCGGCCGGGCGCTCGGGTTCGGAACGTACAAGCTCGCCTACGGCCACCGCGGGATCAACCAGCCGGTCCTCGACCGACGCACCGGCACCGTCGAGGTCACCGCCCACAACCACGGGTTCGCCGTCGACGCCCCGACCGACGCCGAGGTGACCGCGCCCGCCGACGACGCCGCCGACGGGGAGGGGGGCACGCGCTACGGCCGGGTGCGGGTGTCCCACGTCTGCCTCAACGACGACGTCGTCGAGGGCCTGGAGTGCCTCGACGTGCCCGCGTTCTCCGTCCAGTACCACCCGGAGGCCGCCGCCGGACCGCACGACGCCGCCTACCTGTTCGACCGGTTCGTCGAGCTCATGGCGCGCGAGCGCGAGGGCCGCGCCGACCGAGAAGGACCCGCCGACCGAGAAGGACCCGCCGACCAGGAGGGTGGCCGCTGATGCCCCGCCGCACCGACGTCTCCAGCGTCCTCGTCATCGGCTCCGGCCCGATCGTCATCGGCCAGGCCTGCGAGTTCGACTACTCCGGCACCCAGGCCTGCCGGGTGCTGCGCGAGGAGGGCCTGCGGGTCGTCCTCGTCAACTCCAACCCGGCGACGATCATGACCGACCCGGAGTTCGCCGACGCCACGTACGTCGAGCCGATCACCCCCGAGGTCGTCGAGCGGATCATCGAGCGGGAGCGCCCCGACGCCGTGCTCGCCACCCTCGGCGGGCAGACCGCGCTCAACACCGCGATCAGCCTGCACGAGTCCGGGGTCCTCGAGAAGTACAACTGCCCCCTCATCGGGGCCAACGTCGAGGCGATCCAGCTCGGCGAGGACCGGCAGGCCTTCAAGGGGGTCGTCGAGCGCTGCGGCGCCGACGTCGCGCGGTCGGCGATCGCCCACACGATGGAGGACTGCCTCGAGATCGCCGAGGAGTTCGGCTACCCGCTCGTCGTCCGCCCCTCGTACACGATGGGTGGCCTCGGCTCCGGGTTCGCCCACGACGAGGAGGAGCTGCGCCGGTTCGCCGGGGCCGGGCTGCGGGCGTCCCGGACCACCGAGGTGCTCCTCGAGGAGTCGATCCTCGGCTGGAAGGAGTACGAGCTCGAGGTCATGCGCGACCACGCCGACAACGTCGTCGTCGTGTGCTCCATCGAGAACCTCGACCCGATGGGGGTCCACACCGGGGACTCGATCACGGTCGCCCCCGCGCTCACGCTCACCGACCGGGAGTACCAGACCCTCCGGGACGTCGCGATCGACGTCATCCGCGAGGTCGGCGTCGACACCGGCGGCTGCAACATCCAGTTCGCGGTCAACCCCGAGGACGGCCGGGTCGTCGTCATCGAGATGAACCCCCGGGTCTCGCGCAGCTCGGCCCTGGCCTCGAAGGCGACCGGGTTCCCCATCGCGAAGATCGCCGCGAAGATGGCGATCGGCTACTCCCTCGACGAGGTGCCCAACGACATCACCCGCGAGACCCCGGCCTCCTTCGAGCCGACGCTGGACTACGTCGTCGTCAAGGTGCCCCGGTTCGCGTTCGAGAAGTTCCCGGCGGCCGACCCGACCCTGACGACGACGATGAAGTCGGTCGGTGAGGCGATGGCGATCGGGCGGAACTTCACCGAGGCGCTCCAGAAGGCACTCCGCTCGGCCGAGCGGAGCGACTCCAGCTTCCACTGGGACGGCCCCACCCCCGACCTCGAGGCCGCCCGGGGGCTGCTCGAGCTCGCCCGGACCCCCACCGACGGGCGGCTCGTCACGGTCCAGCAGGCCCTGCGCGGTGGCGTGTCGGTCGAGGAGGCCCACGAGGTGACCTCGATCGACCCGTGGTTCCTCGACCAGATCCAGCTCGTCAACGCCGTCGCCACCCGCGTCGCGCAGGCGCCCCAGCTGACCCCCGAGCTGCTCCGGCTCGCCAAGCGCAACGGGTTCTCCGACACCCAGCTCGCCGCGCTCGGCGGGACCTCCGAGGCCGTCGTCCGGGGCGTGCGGCACGCCCTCGGGGTGCGCCCGGTGTACAAGACGGTCGACACGTGCGCCGCCGAGTTCGCCGCCCGGACGCCCTACCACTACTCCTCCTACGACGAGGAGAACGAGGTCGCGCCCCGGCAGACCCCGGCGGTGATCATCCTCGGCTCGGGGCCGAACCGGATCGGCCAGGGCGTCGAGTTCGACTACTCGTGCGTGCACGCCTCCTTCACCCTCCGCGAGGCCGGCTACGAGACCGTCATGGTCAACTGCAACCCGGAGACGGTCTCGACCGACTACGACACCAGCTCCCGGCTCTACTTCGAGCCGCTCACCCTCGAGGACGTCCTCGAGGTCGTCCACGCCGAGCAGGTCGCCGGCCCGGTGGCCGGGGTCATCGTCCAGCTCGGCGGGCAGACCCCGCTCGGGCTCGCGAAGGCCCTCGAGGAGGCGGGCGTCCCGATCGTCGGGACCAGCCCGGACGCGATCCACCTCGCCGAGGACCGGGGCGCGTTCGGCCGGGTCCTCGCCGAGGCCGACCTGCCCGCCCCGAAGCACGGCACCGCCTACAGCGCCGCCGAGGCCGTCGACATCGCCCGCGACATCGGCTACCCGGTGCTCGTGCGGCCCTCCTACGTCCTTGGCGGGCGCGGCATGGAGATCGTCTACGACGACGAGACGCTGGGGGAGTACGTCACCCGGGCGGCGGTCGCGTCCCCCGAGCACCCGGTGCTCGTCGACCGGTTCCTCGACGACGCGATCGAGATCGACGTCGACGCCGTCTACGACGGCACCGAGATGTACCTCGGCGGGATCATGGAGCACATCGAGGAGGCCGGGATCCACTCCGGGGACTCCGCGTGCACCCTGCCCCCGGCGACCCTCGGCGGGGGCGAGCTCGAACGGGTCCGGGAGAGCACCCTCGCGCTCGCGAAGGGCATCGGGGTCCGCGGGCTCATCAACGTCCAGTACGCCCTCGCCCAGGACATCCTCTACGTCCTCGAGGCCAACCCCCGGGCCTCCCGGACCGTCCCGTTCGTCGCGAAGGCGACCGGGGTGCCGATCGCGAAGGCCGCCGCCCGGGTCATGCTCGGCGCGTCGCTCGCCGAGCTCCGGGAGGAGGGCGTGCTGCCCGCCACCGGTGACGGTGGCGACCTGCCCGACGACGCCCCGATCTCGGTCAAGGAGGCGATCCTGCCGTTCAAGCGGTTCCGCACCCGCGAGGGCGAGATCGTCGACAGCCTGCTCGGCCCCGAGATGCGCTCCACCGGCGAGGTCATGGGCATCGACAGCGACTTCGGCGCCGCGTTCGCCAAGAGCCAGCTCGGGGCGATCAACGGCCTCCCGTCGACCGGCACGGTCTTCGTCTCGGTCGCGAACCGGGACAAGCGGGCGATGATCTTCCCCGTCAAGCGCCTCGCCGACCTCGGCTTCCGGGTGCTCGCGACCGCGGGGACCGCGCAGGTGCTGCGCCGCAACGGGATCGCCGCGGAGGTCGTCGGCAAGCACAGCCAGCGCCCGCCGGGCGGGACCAGCGTCGTCGACCGCATCCTCGCCGGCGAGGTCGACATGGTCGTCAACACCCCGTCGGGGCCGAACGCCCGCGCCGACGGGTACGCGATCCGGGCGGCCACGACGGCGATGGACAAGCCGATCATCACCACCGTCCAGCAGCTCGGGGCCGCGGTGCAGGGCATCGAGGCGCGGATCCACGACGACCTGCGGGTCACGCCGCTGCAGGAGCACGCCGCCGCGATCGACCTCTACGGCCGCCTGGGCGACCGGTGAGCACCGTCGTCGCCGCGCGCCCGGACGCGGGCGTCGTCCAGGTTCTCGCCGAGGTCGTCGCGAACCGGCCCGCGGGGGACTACCGCCACCTCGTCCTCACGGTTCCCGGCGCCGCCGCGCTCGCCCGTCCCGGGCAGTTCGTCGCCCTCGCCGTCGGCGGGCCGACCTCATCGACGCTGCTGCGGCGCTCGTTCTCCATCCACGCCGCCACCCCCGGCGGGGCCCGGAGCGACGCCGGGGAGGTCAGCGACACCGTCGAGGTCGTCGTCGCCGCCCACGGCGCCGGGACCCGCTGGATCACCGCCCTCCGACCCGGGGAGGAGGTCGACGTCGTCGGACCCCTCGGCCGGCCGTTCCCGTTGCCGACCGAGCCGGTGCCCGCCGTCCTCGTCGGCGGGGGCTACGGCAGTGCCCCCCTGGGGTGGCTCGCGTCCGCGCTCGCCGGGCGCGGCTGCCCGGTCGAGGTCGTCCTCGGGGCCGCGACCGCCGACCGGCTCTTCGGGGTCGACGGGATCGCCGAGCTCGCACCGGTGACGGTGACGACCGAGGACGGCACCGCCGGGGTGCCCGGCCGGGTCACCGACGTCCTGCCCGACGTCGTCGCCCGTACCGGCGCGCTCGCCGTGTACGCCTGCGGCCCGATGGGGATGCTCGAGGCGGTCACCGCGGTCGCCGCCGACCACGGCGCCGCCGCGCAGGTCGCCGTCGAGGAGTCCATGGCGTGCGGCATCGGGATCTGCATGACCTGCGTGCTGCCCGTCCGCGGCCGGGACGGCGGCACCCGGATGCTGCGCTCCTGCGTCGACGGCCCGGTGTTCCGCGGCGACCGGGTCCGCTGGGACGCCTTCGAGCGCGGCTACGGGCGCGTCCCCGAGGACGCCGTCGGCGCGCCGCTGACCTCCGGTCGCCCCGGGGAGGTGGGCTGAGTGGTCCGCATCCCCGGCCTGCGCCGCTCGCCCGGGCACGACGCTGCCTCCGCCGAGGCCAGGGCCGAGGGTCGGGCGCCCAGCGCCGCACCCCGTGGCGCCCCCGCCCCCCACGGGCAGGCGGTGCCCGCGCCGGCCGGGTCGCCGGCGACCGGACCCGACCTCAGCGTCGACCTCGCCGGGCGCGTCCTGCCCCACCCCCTCATGACGGCCTCCGGCTGCGCCGCGAACGGCCGCGAGCTCCACCGGTTCCTCGACGTCGCCGCGCTCGGCGCGTTCGTGACGAAGTCGGTCAAGGCCGACCCGGTCTCGGGCCGGGGCACTCCCCGGATGGCCGAGACCCCGTCCGGGATGCTCAACTCCATCGGGCTGCAGGGGCCGGGCGTGCACGCCTTCGTCGAGCAGGACCTTCCCTGGCTGCGCTCGGTCGGGGCCCGGGTCGTGGTCTCGGTCGCCGGCGGCACCGCCGAGGAGTTCGCCGAGGTCGTCCGGGTCCTCGGCGCGAGCGAGGCGGCCGACTGCGTCGTCGCCGTCGAGGTCAACATCTCCTGCCCGAACGTCGCCGACCGCGGCCTCGTGTTCGCCTGCGACCCGGTCGCCTCCGCCCGGGTGCTCGACCTCGTCCGTGCCGAGGCGCCCGCCGGGGTGCCCGTCCTCGCCAAGCTCAGCCCCGACGTCACCGACGTCGTCGAGGTCGCCGCCGCCTGCCTCGCCGCGGGGGCCCACGGACTGACGATGATCAACACCCTGCTCGGGATGTCCGTCGACACCGAGCTGCTCCGGCCCCGCCTCGCGGGGGTCACCGGGGGGCTGTCCGGCCCCGCGGTCCGTCCGGTCGCGGTCCGCGCCGTGTGGCAGGTCACGGCGGCGATGCGGGCCGGCGCGCTGCCGACCGTCCCCGTCGTCGGGGTCGGCGGGGTGCGCACCGGCGCCGACGCCCTCGAGCTCGTCGCCGCCGGCGCGAGCGCCGTGCAGGTGGGCACGGCGACGTTCAACGACCCGACCGCGCCGCTGCGGGTCCGCGACGAGCTCGCCGTGCTCCTCGCCGGCCACGGCCTCTCGCTGCGCGAGGCCGTCGGGATCGCCCACGAGCGGGGGGCCTGAGCCCGTGCCGACCACCCCGGGCCCGGCCCCGGACCCCGCCGCGACGCCCAGCGAGCCCGGCACGCCCACCACGACACCCGTTGCCACGCCGGCCTTCGGTGCCCGGCTCGCGGCCGCGATGGCCGATGTCGGCCCGCTCTGCGTCGGGATCGACCCCCACCCGGCCCTGCTCGAGCAGTGGGGCCTGCCGCACGACGCCGGCGGCCTGAGGTCGTTCGCGCTGACGTGCGCCGAGGCGTTCGTCGGGGTCGCCGCCGCCGTCAAGCCGCAGGCGGCGTTCTTCGAGGAGCACGGCGCCGAGGGCGTCGCGGTGCTCGAGGAGGTGCTCGCGGCGATCGCCGCGAGCGGCACGCTGAGCATCCTCGACGTCAAGCGCGGCGACGTCGGCTCGACGATGGCCGGCTACGCCCGGGCCTACCTGTCCGACGCCTCGCCGCTGCGCGCCGACGCGGTGACGCTCAGCCCCTACCTCGGCTTCGGATCGCTCGCCCCGGCCCTGGAGACCGCGGCCGCGACGGGGCGGGGCGCGTTCGTCCTCGCCCTGACCTCGAACCCCGAGGGGGCCGCGGTCCAGCACGCCGTCCGGGACGGACGCAGCGTCGCCCGGCACGTCGTCGACGGGGTGGCCGCCGAGAACGCGCCCGCCCGCGCCCGGGGGGAGCTCGGCAGCGTCGGGCTCGTCGTCGGAGCGACCGTGGGGTCCGCCGTGGCCGACCTCGGGCTCGACCTCGCCGGCGCCGGTGGCCCGCTGCTCGCCCCCGGGATCGGGGCCCAGGGCGCGACCGGGGAGGACGCGCGGGCCGTGTTCGGGGCCGCCGCCGGCCGGGTGCTCGCGAGCTCCAGCCGCGAGGTGCTCTCCGCCGGGCCGTCGGCGACCGACCTGCGCCGGCGGTGCGCCGACGTCGCAGCCGGTCTCGGGCGGGCGCTCGGCACCGGAGCAGGCGGCTGACGGTCCCGGGACGGGCGGTACGCGCGTGCCCCGCGGCGCGGGCCGAGACCCCCGTCACCACCGGCCTGTCACCGGTTCCACCCGTGGCCGGGTGAAGTACAGTGAGGGGGTCCCCGGACCGGGGAGACGGCGCCGACGCCGGATCGCAGACGAGGCTCGAGGAGCAACCGTGGCACTTCCGCCGCTGACACCGGAGCAGAGGGCAGCCGCCCTCGAGAAGGCCGCAGTGGCCCGCCGCGAGCGCGCTGCGGTGAAGAACCGGCTCAAGTACGCGCAGGGCTCCATCGCCGACGTCATCGAGGACGGCAAGACCAACGACGTCATCGGGAAGATGAAGGTCTCGGCGCTGCTGGAGTCGATGCCCGGCGTGGGTCGGGTGCGGGCCAAGCAGATCATGGCCGAGGTGGGCATCTCCGAGAGCCGTCGCGTGCGCGGGCTCGGGGCGAACCAGATCCAGGCGCTCCTGGTGCGCTTCGGCCAGGAGTGACGGCCGGACGCCTCGTCGTCCTCGCCGGCCCCACCGCGGTGGGCAAGGGCACCGTCGCCGCCTACGTTCGCGAGCACTTCCCCGAGGTGTGGCTCTCGGTGTCGGCGACCACGCGCCCTCCGCGTCCCGGGGAGACCGAGGGCGTGCACTACCACTTCGTCGACGACCCCGAGTTCGAGCGGATGCGCGCCGCGGGGGAGTTCCTCGAGTGGGCGGTCGTCCACGGCCGCGCGAAGTACGGCACCCCCCGGGCCCCGGTCGAGCAGGCCCTCGCGGAGGGACGGATGCCGCTGCTGGAGATCGACCTGCAGGGTGCCCGCCAGGTCCGTGAGACGATGCCCGAGGCGCGGTTCGTCTTCCTCGCCCCCCCGAGCTGGGAGGAGCTCGTCCGCCGCCTCACCGGGCGGGGCACCGAGGGGGAGACCGAGCGCGAGCGCCGGCTCGCGACCGCGCGCGTCGAGCTCGCCGCCCAGCGGGAGTTCGACGAGACCGTCGTCAACGACGACGTTCGGCGTGCGGCGGACGAGCTCGTATCATTGATGAAGACCCCCTGATCCCGACCCCGAGAGGGCTCACGTGTCCGGCACCAAGGCCAACCCCATCGGCATCACCAACCCGCCGATCGACGACCTCCTGACGAAGGCCGACTCCAAGTACGCGCTCGTCATCTTCAGCGCCAAGCGCGCCCGCCAGATCAACGCGTACTACTCCCAGCTCCAGGAGGGCCTGCTGGAGTACGTCGGCCCGCTCGTGGACTCCGAGGTCCACGAGAAGCCGCTCTCGATCGCGCTCCGCGAGATCAACGAGGGCCTGCTCACCAGCGAGCCCACCGACGCGTCCTGACGCCCGCCGACCGGTGACGACCCCGAACGGGAGTCGCTGATGCGCGTCGTCATCGGGGTCGGCGGCGGGATCGCCGCGTACAAGGTCCCCTCGCTGCTGCGGCTGTTCACCGAGGCCGGCCACGAGGTCACCGTCGTGCCGACCGCGGCGTCGCTGCGGTTCGTCGGCACCGCGACGTGGGAGGCGCTCTCGGGCCGTCCCGCCCCGACCGAGGTGTGGTCCGACGTGCCACGGGTGCCGCACGTCCGGCTCGGGCAGGACGCCGACCTCGTCGTCGTCGCCCCCGCGACCGCGGACCTGCTCGCCCGCGCCGCCCACGGCCACGCCGACGACCTGCTCACCTCGACCCTGCTCACCGCCCGGTGCCCGGTCGTGCTCGCCCCGGCGATGCACACCGAGATGTGGGAGCACCCCGCCACCCGGGCCAACGTCGAGGTGCTCCGCTCCCGCGGCGTCCACGTCGTCGAGCCCGCATCGGGACGGCTCACCGGCGCCGACACCGGCGCCGGGCGGCTGCCCGAGCCCGCGGACCTCCACGCCGCCTGCCTCGCCGTCATCGACGCCGGCGCCCGCTCGCTCGCCGGCCGGCGCGTCGTCGTCAGCGCCGGCGGCACCCGGGAGCCGCTGGACCCGGTCCGCTTCCTCGGCAACCGGTCCTCGGGCAAGCAGGGCTACGCCCTCGCCGAGGTCGCCGCCCGGCGGGGGGCCCAGGTCACCCTCGTCGCGGCGAACACCGCGCTGCCCGCCCCCGCCGGGGTCGACGTCGTCCCCGTCGAGACCGCCGAGCAGCTCGGGGACGCCGTCACGGCGGCGGCCGCCGACGCCGACGTCGTCGTCATGGCCGCCGCGGTCGCCGACTTCCGGCCCCGGCAGAGCTCGGTGACGAAGATCAAGAAGACCCACGGCGTCGACGACGCCGAGCAGGGCCAGGTCGTCGAGCTCGTCCGCACCCGCGACGTCCTCGCCGGCCTCGTCGCCGACCGCGCCGGAGGTGCCGGCGGTGCCGGAGGTGCCGATCGTGCGGAGCCCGCCAGTCCCGTCATCGTCGGCTTCGCCGCCGAGACCGGGGACGACACCGGCTCCGTCCTCGACCTCGGCAGGGCCAAGCTCGCCCGGAAGGGCTGCGACCTCCTCGTCGTCAACGAGGTCGGCACCGAGAAGACCTTCGGCCGCGACGACACCACGGTGCACGTCCTCACCCGCGGCAGCGACGACGTCGTCGACCTCGGCCCGGACACCAAGCGGGCCGTCTCCGCGGGCGTCTGGGACGCCATCGAGCGGCTGCTCTGAGGCTCGGTAGACTCGCCCGAGCGCCCATCCCCGACCCGCCGCCCAGGAGGAGCCTGGTGTCCCGTCTGTTCACTTCCGAGTCCGTGACCGAGGGTCACCCGGACAAGATCTGCGACCAGGTCTCCGACGCGATCCTCGACGGCATGCTCGGGCAGGATCCCCGCAGCCGGGTCGCCGTCGAGACGATGGTCACGACCGGGCTGGTCCACGTCGCGGGCGAGGTGACGACCGAGGGCTACGTCGACATCCCCTCCATCGTCCGCGAGACGGTGCTCGGCATCGGCTACGACTCCTCGACCAAGGGCTTCGACGGCCAGTCCTGCGGTGTGGAGGTCTCGATCGGGCAGCAGAGCCCTGACATCGCCCAGGGCGTGGACACCGCCTACGAGAGCCGCACCGGCGGGGTCGACCCGCTCGACAAGCAGGGGGCCGGCGACCAGGGGCTCATGTTCGGGTACGCCTGCGACGACACCCCCGAGCTCATGCCGCTGCCGATCCACCTCGCCCACCGGCTCAGCCAGCGGCTCTCGCAGGTCCGCAAGAGCGGCGAGCTCGCCTACCTCCGCCCGGACGGCAAGACCCAGGTCACCATCGAGTACGACGGCGACTCCGCCGTGCGGCTGGACACCCTCGTCCTGTCGACGCAGCACGCCTCCGACGTCTCGCTGGACGACCTGCTCGCGCCCGACGTCCGCGAGCACGTCTTCACCCCGGTCCTGGAGGAGCTGCTCGACGGCGGCACCAAGCTCGACGTGTCGGGCTACCGCTCGCTGATCAACCCGACCGGCCGCTTCGAGATCGGCGGCCCGATGGGCGACGCCGGGCTCACCGGCCGGAAGATCATCGTCGACACCTACGGCGGGATGGCCCGTCACGGGGGCGGCGCGTTCTCCGGCAAGGACCCCTCGAAGGTCGACCGGTCGGCCTCCTACGCGATGCGCTGGGTCGCGAAGAACGTCGTCGCCGCGGGGCTCGCCCGGCGCTGCGAGGTGCAGGTCGCGTACGCGATC
This sequence comes from uncultured Actinomycetota bacterium, assembly GCA_963800325.1. Taxonomy (GTDB): domain Bacteria; phylum Actinomycetota; class Actinomycetes; order Actinomycetales; family Dermatophilaceae; genus CAWDAQ01. Next base: position 53,245 of record CAWDAQ010000002.1, read on the forward strand.
GGCAAGGCGCAGCCGGTCGGGCTCTACGTCGAGACCTTCGGCACCGAGACCGCCCCCGTCGACCGGATCCAGAAGGCGATCGACGCCGTCTTCGACCTGCGCCCGCTGGCACTCGTCGACGAGCTCGAGCTGCTCCGCCCGATCTACCGCCCCACCGCGGCCTACGGCCACTTCGGCCGGACCACCGCGGACGGGTACGACAAGCCGTTCACGTGGGAGCGCACCGACCGGGTCGAGGACCTGCAGCGGGCTGTCACCGGCTGACGGGAGACTCCCTGCATGGCCGAGGGGGAGCAGCTCCAGCTCGTCCGGGCGTCGCTGACCGGCGCCCGGCGTCCCCGCCCCGGGTCGGACCCGCTGGCCGCGGACCGGCCCGTGGCGAGCGTCCTCGTCGACACCGGCCTGCCCCACCTCGACCGGCCGTTCGAGTACCTCGTCCCGGAGCGGTTCGACGACGCCGCCCGCCCCGGGGTGCGGGTCAAGGTGCGCTTCGCGGGGAAGGACCGCGACGGGTTCCTGCTCGCGCGCGCCGACGAGGCCGAGCACGAGGGCCGGCTGAGCCCGCTGCGCCGGGTCGTGTCCGACGAGCCGGTCCTCACCCCCGCGGTGCTCGCCGCCGCCCGTGCGGTCGCCGACCGGTACGCCGGGACCGTGGGCGACGTCGTCCGGCTCGCCGTGCCGCCGCGGCACGCGCGGGCGGAGGCGGCGCTCCCGCTGCGGCCCGACGGGCCCGGGACCCCGGGGGGGACCCGCGGGAGCGACGAGCCCGGGGGAGGCGAGATCGACCACGGCTCCGACGGCTCCGACGGCTCCGTCCCGCCCGCCGGGGAGGGAGCGTGGCGGCGCTACCCGGCCGGTCCCGCGCTGCTGCACCGACTCCGCGCCGGGGAGGCCCCGTGGGCGGCGTGGACCGCCGCCCCCTCGGCCGACCCGGCCGGGGACTGGCCCCGCGCGATCGCGGAGGCGGCCGCAGCGGCGCTGTCCGGCGGCCGCGGCAGCGTCCTCGTCCTCCCCGACCGTCGGGACGTCGAACGCGTCGACGCCGCCCTGACCGACGTCCTCGGGCGCGGAGGGCACGTCCGGCTCACCGCCGACCAGGGGCCGCAGGCCCGCTACACCGCGTTCCTGAAGGTGCTCCGCGGCCACGTGCGGGTCGTCGTGGGCACCCGTGCCGCCGCCCTCGCGCCCGTCCGCGACCCGGGCCTGCTGCTGTGCTGGGACGACGGCGACGACCTCCACGAGGAGCCCCGGGCGCCCTACCCCCACGTCCGCGAGGTCCTGCTCGAGCGCGCCCGGGCCGAGGACGCCGCGCTCGTCGTCGGCGGGTTCTCGAGGACGACCGCCACGGCGGCGCTCGTCGACGCCGGCACCCTGAAGCCGGTCGCCGCCGAGCGTGCCACGCTGCGCGGCGTCGCCCCCCGGGTCCGCGTGGCCGGGGAGGGGCCGGAGGGGGACCGCGACCCCGCCGGCCGGGGCGCCCACCTGCCGACGCTGGCGTGGCGCACCGCCAAGGAGGCGCTGCGGGAGGCCCCCGTCCTGGTCCAGGTGCCCCGCCGGGGCTACCTGCCCGCGGTGTCGTGCCAGGGCTGCCGGGCCCCGGCCCGCTGCACCGCCTGCCACGGCCCGCTCGCCCTCGCCGACCCGGCCGCGCCCCCCGCGTGCCGCTGGTGCGGGGTGGCCGCCACGCCGTGGACGTGCCCCACGTGCGGGGACCACCGGCTCCGGGCGGCCGTCGTGGGGGCTCGCCGCACCGCCGAGGAGATCGGGCGCGCCTTCCCCGGGGTCCCGGTCCACACCTCGGGGGCGGGTGCGGTCCTCGAGACCGTCCCCGGCGAGCCGGCGCTCGTCATCGCCACGCCGGGCGCCGAGCCGGTCGCCGAGGGCGGGTACGGCGCCGTCCTCCTCCTCGACGCATGGGCGCTGCTCGACCGGCCCAGCCTGCGGGCGGGCGAGGAGGCGGTCCGGCGGTGGCTGGGAGCCGCGGCGCTGGCGCGCGGCGCGGCCGCCGGCGGTGCCGCGGTGCTCTGCGGCGTTCCCGGGCACACGACCCTGGCCCCGGTCGAGGCCGTCGTCCGGTGGGACCCGGCGTGGTTCGCCGGGCGGGAGCTCGCCGAGCGCCGCGAGCTCGCGCTCCCCCCCGCGGCGTGGATGGCCCAGGTCACCGGCTCCCGGCGCGCCCTGGGCGAGGTCGTCGACGCCGTCCACGAGGCCGACCTGCGAACGCCCGTCGAGGTCCTCGGACCGCTGCCGCTGCCGCCGTCGAGCGCGGCCCGCGGCGGACCCCCGGGCGAGGGCGCCGAGGCTGCGCACCAGGTCCTGCTCCGCGCCCCCCGCGACGAGGCTTCGGCCGTCGCCCGGCTCCTGGCACGGGCCCGGGCGGCCCGCAGCGCCCGCAAGGAGGCGGACACCGTCCGGGTCCGGGTCGACCCGCCGGAGGTCACCGCCTGACCGTGACACCTACACTGTCGGGGTGTCCATCCAGCCCATCCGCCTGTTCGGCGACCCGGTCCTGAGGACGCGGGCCGAGCCGGTGCTCGACTTCGACAAGGAGCTCCGCGGGCTCGTCGCGGACCTCACCGAGACGATGCTCGACGCGCCCGGCGCGGGGCTGGCGGCGCCGCAGATCGGGGTGGGCCTGCGGGTGTTCACGTACAACGTCGAGGGCGTCGTGGGCCACCTCGTCAACCCCCGGCTCGAGCTGTCCGAGGAGGAGCAGTGCGGCCCCGAGGGCTGCCTGAGCTTCCCCGGACTCCTCTTCGACACCCGCCGGGCCCTGCGGGTGGTCGCCCGCGGCCAGGACGTGCACGGCGAGCCGGTGACGATCGAGGGCTCGGACCTCCTCGCCCGGGCGATCCAGCACGAGACCGACCACCTCGACGGCATCCTGTTCGTCGACCGCCTCGACCCCGACCAGCGCCGGGAGGCGATGCGGGCCGTCCGCGAGGCCGAGTGGTGGGACGAGACCCCGCCGACGGTCAAGGTCAGCCCGCACCGCACCTTCGGCCTCGGGATGTGAGCGTGCGCCTCGTCTTCGCCGGCACCCCCGAGGTGGCGCTGCCCTCCCTGCGTGCCCTGCTCGCCTCCGACCACGACGTCGTCGCCGTCCTCACCCGCCCCGACGCGCCGTCCGGCCGCGGCCGCCGGCTCCACCCGTCGCCGGTCAAGGAGCTCGCCCTCGAGCACGGTCTCGAGGTGCTCACCCCCACCCGCCCGAGCGAGCCCGGGTTCCTCGACCGCCTCCGCGCCCTCGCCCCCGACCTCTGCCCGGTCGTCGCGTACGGCGCGCTGCTGCCCGAGACGGCCCTGGCCGTCCCGGCCCACGGCTGGGTCAACCTCCACTTCTCCGTGCTGCCCGCCTGGCGCGGCGCGGCACCCGTGCAGCACGCGCTCATCGCCGGTGACGCGGTCACCGGCGCGAGCACGTTCCGGATCGAGCCCGGTCTCGACACCGGCCCCGTCTACGGCGTCATGACCGAACGGGTCCGGGAGCGTGACACCGCGGGCGACCTGCTGGCGAGGCTCGCCGAGGGCGGGGCGGAGCTGCTGCTCGCCACCGTCGACGGGATCGCCGACGGCTCGCTCACCCCGAGGCCCCAGCCCGCCGAGGGCGTCAGCCTCGCGCCGAAGGTGACCACCGAGGACGCCCGGGTCGACCTCGGCCGCCCGGCAGTGGTCGTGGACCGGCTCGTCCGCGGCTGCACCCCCGCCCCGGGGGCCTGGACGACGTTCCGCGGCGAGCGCCTCGGCCTCGGCCCGGTCGAGCCGGCCGTGCCCGCCACCGGTGCCACCCCGGCTGCCGGCCCGCGCAACGGGGCTCGCCGGCCGGCGCCCGGCGACCTCGTCGTCGGCAAGCGCGAGGTCCTCGTCGGGACCGCGACCGACCCGGTCCGGCTCGGCACGGTCCGCCCGCGGGGCCGGAAGGCGATGGACGCCGCCGCCTGGGCGCGCGGAGCCCGCATCGCCGAGGGGGAGAGGCTCGGCGATGGGTGAGCGGGAGCGGCCCGGAGGAGCCGCCGGCGGCGGGGGCGACCGGCGCAGCCGCGGACCGCGACCTGCGCGCGCCCGACAGGGGGACCGGCAGCCCGGTCGGCAGCGTCCCCGGTCCCGGCAGCGGCCGAGCGAGCGGTCCCGCCGGACCGACCCGGCCCGGTTCGCGGCCTACCGCGTGCTCCGGGCGGTCGCCGACGGTGCCTACGCCAACCTCGAGCTGCCCCGCGTCCTCCGCTCCGCCGGGCTCGAGGGCCGTGACGCCGCGTTCGCCACCGAGCTCGCCTACGGCACCCTCCGGATGCGCGGCCTCACCGACGCCGTCATCGCCGTCGCCGCCGACCGGCCCACCTCGCGCATCGACGGTCCCGTGCTCGACGTCCTGCGGCTCGGCACCCACCAGCTCCTCGCGATGCGGGTCCCGCCGCACGCCGCCGCCGACCAGACCGTCGCCCTCGCGCGCTCGGTCGCCGGCTCCGGGGCCGGGGGCTTCGTCAACGCCGTCATGCGCCGGGTCAGCGACCGCAGTCTGGAGCAGTGGCAGGACGAGGTCGTGCCCGAGGGCCCGCCGGCGGCCCGCCTCGCCGTGCTCCGCTCCCACCCGGAGTGGGTCGTCAAGGCCCTCCGGGGCGCACTCCTCGGGCACGCCGCGAGCACGCCGGAGGGCGTCGAGCAGGACCTCGACGCCCTGCTCGTCGCCGACAACACCCCGGCGCCGGTGACCCTCGTCGCCCGGCCCGGCCTCGCCGACGTCGAGGAGCTCATCGCGGCCGGGGCGGCGCCGGGCGCGTGGGCCCCGACGGCCGCGGTGCTCGACGGCGGGGACCCGGCCCGCCTCCCGGCGGTCGTCGAGGGCCGTGCCGCGGTCCAGGACGAGGGCTCCCAGCTCGTCGCCCTCACCCTCGCCTCCCCGGTGCTGACGACCGGCAGGACCGGGGACGGCCCCGAGCGGTGGCTCGACCTCTGCGCCGGCCCCGGCGGCAAGGCCGGGCTGCTCGCCGCGCTCGCGCCCGGCCGGGACGCCGACCTCACCGCCGTGGAGGTCAGCGAGCACCGCGCCGAGCTGGTGCGCCGCACGCTGCGGCCCGCGGTGGCCCGGGCGGGCGAGCTCGGGCGCACCGTCACCGTGCGGACCGGGGACGGCCGGGAGGTCGGCCGCGACGAACCCGGCGGCTACGACCGCGTCCTCGTCGACGCCCCGTGCACCGGGCTCGGGGCGCTGCGCCGCCGACCCGAGGCCCGCTGGCGGCGGAGCCCGGCCGACCTCGGCCCGCTGGGGGTGCTCCAGCGCGAGCTCCTCGCCAGCGCGCTCGACGCGACCGCCCCCGGCGGCGTCGTCGGGTACGCCACGTGCAGCCCGCACGTCGCCGAGACGACGTTCGTCGTCGGCGACGTCCTCAAGCGGCGCGACGACGTCGAGGTGCTCGACGCCCGCGCGCACCTCGCCCACGTCGCGACCGGCCCGGGACCGGCGGCCGGCGAGGGCGGCGACCACGCCGCAGCCGGCGACGTGCTCGCCGGGACGGGGGAGGGGCCCCACGTCCAGCTGTGGCCCCACGTCCACGGCACGGACGGGATGTTCCTCGCCCTGCTGCGCCGCACCTGCTGAGCCGGGCCGCTGTCGGTGGCCCCCGCTAGAATCGAACACGTGTTCGAGGATCTGGTCGAGGCCCACCGACTGCTCGCCGCGCACGCCGCGGCAGAGGCGGCGCGGGAGTCGGCCGCGACCGCGGGTCGCGGCCGACCGGCGACGAACGCGCTGCTGGACCGGGTGCGGGCGACCCAGCGCGTCGTCGACGCCGCCCACGCAGTGCAGACCCTCGCTCTCGCGCAGCTCGCCGCCCGGGACGGCCGCACCGGCGAGGACGGGGTGTGGGTGGAGCAGGACCACCCCCTCGGGCACGTCTCCCTCGACGCGGCGTCGCTCGCCTCGGGCGAGCTCGGGGTGTCCGAGCGCGTCGCGGCGGCCCGGGTCGCTGCCGCTGCCGACGTCGCCGCGAAGCTGCCCGGCCACCTGCGGGCCATGGCGGCCGGGGAGGTCGACCTCGCCCGGGCCACCGCGGTCGCCGACGAGCTCGGGCTCGCCGACCCCGTCCTCGCCGGAGAGGTGGAGGCCCGGGTTCTCGGCGGCGTCCTCGGGGACACCCCCGGTCCCGCCCGCCGCCGGTGCCGCCGGGTGCTCGGCGAGCTCGCCCCCGACCTCGTGGTCGAGCGGGCCCGGCGGGCGCGGGAGGACCGGTCCCTCACCCGGTGGCAGCCCGAGCCCGGGATCGCCGAGTGGCAGGCGCGGCTGCCGGCCGACTCCGCGGCCCTCGCCTGGGCCACGGTCGACGAGGTGGCGCGGCGCTACCGGCACGAGGGCCGGGCACCGACCCTCGACGCGGCGCGGGCCGACGCGCTCCTCGACCTCGTCCGCGGGCAGGCGCGCACCAGCGTCCACGTCGTCCTCACCACCCCGGGGGGCCCGTCGGCCCTCACCACCCCCGCCGACCCGGCGGCCCCCGCCCGCGGGGGCGGCGACGGCGACCGTCTCGTCACCGTCGGGGGTGTCGGCGACGTGACCTCCGACGCGCTGGGCGCCGCGCTCGCCGGACTCCCGGTCCGGGTCTCCCGCCTCGGGGAGGACGCCTCCGGCCGGCCGGTTCCCCGGACCAGCGAGGGCTACCGCCCCCCGCGACGGCTCGTCGACCTCGTCCGGGCCCGGGACGGCCGCTGCCGGTTCCCGCGGTGCACCGTGTCCGCGCGGCAGTGCGACCTCGACCACGTCCGGCCCTGGCCCCTCGGCGCGACGTCCGCCGACAACCTCGTCTGCCTCTGCCGCCGCCACCACCGGGTCAAGCAGCGCCACGGCTGGTCGGTGACCCTCGCCCCGGACGGGGCCGCGACGTGGGTGAGCCCGGTCGGCCGGCGGGACACCACACTGCCCGAGCACCGGCTGCCCGACGAGGTGACCGGGTGCGAGAGATCCGCGCCGGGGCTGCCGGCTTGGCTGGAACGGACGGCGCCCGGGTCGGGCGGCGTCGCACGATCGGTCCCGGCTGCGGGGCGAGAGGTGCTGCCGGGGACCGGCGGACCGCGGCGCGGCAGCGCGCTCGAGGTGCTGCTCGTCGACCGGCTGCATCTCGCCGACGCACCCACCGAGCGAGCCGAGCCGTCACCGGGGCGGGGGTGCCGCCACACCGGCCGTCACACGGGCCGGCGCCCTGACCTGCACCACCCGGGTCGGTCCGAGCCGCCCCGGCTGCCGGGCCGCGGGTGGTGGCACCACCACCGGGACACGGGCCCCCCGCCGTTCTGACGAGGCCGCGACCCGGGCGATTAGGGTGACCGTCGTGCAGATCTCGCCGAGCATCCTCTCCGCCGACTTCGCCAACCTCGAGTCAGAGCTGGCCCGCATCAGCAGCGCGGACTGGGCCCACGTCGACGTCATGGACGGCCACTTCGTGCCCAACCTCACGATCGGGCAGCCGGTCGTTGCCCGCCTCGCCGAGGTGACCCCCGTCCCGATCGACTGCCACCTCATGATCGAGGACCCGGACCGCTGGGCGCCCGGGTACGCCGAGGCCGGGGCCTCGTCGGTGACGTTCCACGTCGAGGCGGCCGCCGACCCTCGTCGGGTCGCCCGCGGCATCCGCGCCGCCGGCGCCCGGGCCGGCATGGCGGTCAAGCCCGGCACCGACTTCGCCCCGTACGAGGACCTGCTCGACGTCCTCGACATGGTGCTCGTCATGACCGTCGAGCCGGGTTTCGGCGGCCAGTCCTTCATGGCCGACCAGATGCCGAAGGTCCGGCAGGTCCGCGAGGCCGTCCGCCGCCGGGGCGGTGACGTCTGGGTGCAGGTCGACGGCGGTGTGTCCGCCGACACCATCGAGCAGTGCGCCGACGCCGGGGCCGACGTGTTCGTCGCGGGCTCCGCGGTCTACGGCGCCGAGGACGCCGCCCGCGCCGTGGCGGACCTCCGCGAGCTCGTCCGGGCCCACGCCCACTGAGAAGGGGACGGCCACAGGGGTGCGGGCCACAGGGGTGCGGGCCACAGGGGTCAGGGGCACAGGGGTCAGGGGCACAGGGGTCAGGGGCACAGGGGTCAGGGCCACAGGGGTCAGGGCCACAGGGGTCAGGGGCACAGGGGTCAGGGGCACAGGGGTCAGGGGCACGGTCCCCGTGCGGGTGTCGTGGCATACTGGAGGCGACGTGCTCCGGGGTCGGTGAAACTCCGAGCCGGCGGTGACAGTCCGCGACCCGACCGCAGCCAGCGGCCGGTTGACCCGGTGGAAATCCGGGACCGACGGTGAAAGTCCGGATGGGAGGCAGCACGTGGTGGTCGACCTGCTCGACCCGTTCGGTGGCGACGCCGCGGGACGGCAGGGGAGGCCGCCGACTTCTCGGTCCACCCGGAGCTCGACGAGAGACCGTCTCGAGCACGAGGGCAGGACATGGACCGCACCGAGCGGGAGCGACCCGGGAGTCCCGACGACGTCGCGGTGATGCGCCGTGCCGTGGCGCTGGCGCACCGGGGCCCGGCGGCCGACCCCAATCCGAGGGTGGGGTGCGTCGTCACCGACGCCGCGGGACGGGTCGTCGGCGAAGGCTGGCACGAGGGCGCGGGAACGGCGCACGCCGAGGTCGCCGCGCTCGCCGAGGCCCGCGGCCGGGCCCGCGGAGGCACCGCGTACGTCACCCTCGAACCCTGCGCCCACACCGGGCGCACCGGCCCGTGCGCCGATGCCCTCCTCGCTGCCGGCGTCGCCCGCGTGGTCCACGCCCAGGACGACCCCACCCCGAGGGCGAGCGGCGGCGCCGCCGTCCTGCGCGCCGCCGGCGTCGAGGTCCTCGGCGGGGTCGCGGAGGACGAGGCCGCGGCGCTGACCCGGACGTGGATGCACCTGGTCCGCACCGGTCGCCCCTGGCTGACGTGGAAGCTCGCCGCCAGCCTCGACGGCCGGGTCGCCGCGGCCGACGGCACGAGCCGGTGGATCACGGGGCCTGAGGCCCGCGCCGACGTGCACGCCCAGCGGTCCCGGTGCGGCGCGGTGGTCGTCGGGACCGGCACGGTGCTCGCGGACGACCCCCACCTGACCGCCCGGGACGCCGACGGCGAGGTCCGGGGTCGCCAGCCCGTCCGCGTCGTCGTCGGCCGTCGCGAGGTTCCCGCCGGGGCCCGGGTGCTCGACGGTGCGGCCGAGACCCTCGTGCTGCGTACCCGCGACGTCAAGGCCGTCGTCGCCGAGCTCGCCGCGCGCGGGGTCCACCACGCCTGGCTCGAGGGCGGCCCCACCCTCGCGGCCGCGTTCCTCGACGCCCGGCTCGTCGACGAGGTCGTCGCCTACGTCGCCCCCGTCCTCCTCGGCCGTGGGCGCAACGTCGTCACCGACCTCGGCGTGACGACGATCGGTGAGGCCCTCCGGCTGCCGGCTCCCCGCACGACCCGCCTCGGCGACGACGTCCGCTTCGTCGCGACGCTGGGGGTGGCGTGATGTTCACCGGCATCGTCGAGGAGCTCGGCGAGGTCGTCGCCGTCGAGACCGGGACCGACTCGGCGCGGCTCGCCGTCCGCGGCCCGGTGGTCACCGCCGACGCGACCCGCGGTGCCTCGATCGCCGTCAACGGCGTCTGCCTCACCGTCACCGAGACCACCGGCGACACCTTCGCGGTCGACGTCATGGCCGAGACCCTCGCCCGGAGCGGCCTCGCCCGGCTCGCCCCCGGCCACCGGGTCAACCTCGAGCGGGCGCTCGCGGCCGACGGCCGGCTCGGCGGACACGTCGTCCAGGGCCACGTCGACGGCACCGGCGTCGTCCTCGACCGCACCCCGGGCGAGGCCTGGGAGCTGGTCCGTTTCGGACTGCCCCGCGAGCTCGCCCGGTACGTCGTCACCAAGGGGTCGATCGCCGTGGACGGGGTGAGCCTCACCGTCACCGACGTCACCGACGTCACCGACGTCACCGACGGCGGCGAGGACCCCGGCGCGAGCTTCACGGTCTCGCTCATCCCCACCACCCTCGAGGCGACCACGCTCGGCCGCGCCGCACCCGGCACCGTCGTCAACCTCGAGGTCGACGTCCTCGCGAAGTACGTCGAGCGCCTCACCACCGCCCTGCCCACCCACCGGGCCGCAGGACCCACCACCCACCGCACCACCCACGAGCCCACCTCCGACCCGAAGGACCCCGCATGAACGTCCTCACCTGGCTCTACGACGCCCAGGTCACCATCGCCGGCCACCCGATCACGTGGCGCGAGATCCTCGGCAACGCCTTCGGGTTCGCCAGCGCCGTCGGCGGGCTCCGACGGCGGGTGTGGGCCTGGCCGGTCGGCATCGTCGGGAACGTGCTGCTGTTCACCGTCTTCATCGCCGCGACGTTCGAGGCGGAGGCCCAGCAGCCCCTGTTCGGTCAGGCGGGCCGGCAGGTGTTCTTCATCGTCACCAGCGTGTACGGCTGGCACCGCTGGCGGGAGTACCGCCGCGCCCACGGCGGGTCGGGCGCCCCCGCGGTCAGCCCGCGGTGGGCGACCGCGGCCGAGCGGACGGCGTACCTCGTCGCCGCGGCCGCCGCGGTCGTGCTCTTCCAGTGGCTGTTCTCGGTCATCGGCGCCGGGTGGCCCGCCCCTCGCTGGTACTTCTGGTGCGACGCGTGGATCTTCGTGGGCTCGATGCTCGCGACGTTCGCGATGGCCCGCGGCTGGAACGACTTCTGGCTCTGCTGGATCGGCGTCGACCTCGTCGGCGTCCCGCTGCTGTGGCACTCGGGCTACTACCCGACCGCGATCCTGTTCGTCGTGTACGGCGCGCTCGTCGTCTGGGGCTTCGTCGTCTGGCTCCGGGTCTCCCGCGAGGAGAGCCCGTCCGAGGGCGAGCGGCTGGCCGAGGTGTCGTCATGACCGGCCCGGGAGGGAGCCGCTTCGGCGCCGGTCCCGCGGGCCCCGCGGAGGCAGGCCAGGCCGACGGCCCCGCCGCGGGTGCCGACGCCCGGGTGGCCGAGGCGCTGACCGCACTCGCCGCCGGCCTCCCGGTCCTGGTCACCGACGACGAGGACCGCGAGAACGAGGGCGACGTCGTCCTCGCCGCCGCGACCGCGTCGACACGCTGGGTCGGCTGGACCGTCCGCCACACCTCCGGGGTGCTGTGCGCGCCGATGACGGGGGAGCGGGCCGACCTGCTCGGCCTGCCCCCGATGGTCGCCGAGAACGAGGACCCCAAGGGCACCGCCTACACCGTGTCCGTCGACGCCGTCGGCGTCGGCACCGGGATCGGGGCCGCCGACCGCACCCACACCCTCCGGACGCTCGCCGACCCGGCCACGACCCGGGACGACCTCACCCGGCCCGGGCACGTCCTCCCGCTGCGGGCCCGGGCCGGCGGGGTGCTCGAGCGGCGCGGCCACACCGAGGCCGCGGTCGACCTGTGCCGCCTCGCCGGGCTGCCCCCGGTCGGGATGGTGGCCGAGCTCGTCGACGACGAGGGGGCGCTGCTGCGCCGCCCGGCGATCCTCGAGCTCGGCCGGGCCCACGACCTGCCGGTGCTCACCGTCGCCGACGTCGCCCGCCACCGGGACCGCCACGACCGCGTCGACCGGCTCGCCGAGACGTCCCTCCCGACCGCGCACGGCCGGTTCACGGCCTACGCCTACCGGGACCGCGTCACCGGCGCCGAGCACCTCGCCCTCGTCTCGCCCGCCGGGCTCGGCGGGGACCGGCCCCTGGCCCGGGTCCACTCCGAGTGCCTGACCGGGGACGTCCTCGGCTCACGCCGCTGCGACTGCGGCCCGCAGCTGGACCGCGCGCTGGAGGTCGTCGCCCGCGACGGGGGAGCCGTGGTCTACCTGCGCGGCCACGAGGGCCGCGGGGTCGGCCTCGTCGACAAGATGCGCGCCTACGCGCTCCAGGACACCGGGGTCGACACCGTCGACGCCCAGACCCGGCTCGGCCTCCCGGTCGACGCCCGGGAGTTCGCGTCCGCCGCGGCGATCCTGCTCGACCTCGGCCTCGCACGCCCCCGGCTGCTGACGAACAACCCCGCCAAGACGGCCGCGCTGCGCGAGCGCGGGCTCGACGTCGAGCCCGTCGGCCTCTCGCTCGCCCCGCACGCCGACAACGAGCGCTACCTGCGGGCGAAGCGGGACCGGCTCGGGCACGCGATCCTCCTCGAGGAGCCCGGGGCGCAGGCGGGAGCGGTCTCCACCACCGGCTCGCGGGACCACGGAAGGGCCAGCGCGTGAGCGGCCACGGCGCTCCCGACCTCACCGCCGACGGGAGCGGCCTGACGGTCGCCGTGGTCGCCGCCTCGTGGCACGAGCGGGTCATGGACGGGCTCGTCGACGGCGCCGTGCGCGGCCTGGCCGAGTGCGGCCTCACCGGGGTCCCGGTCCACCGCGTGCCCGGCACGTTCGAGCTGTCCGTGGCGTGCGCCCGGCTCGCCCCGGTGCACGACGCGCTGGTCGCGCTCGGGGTCGTCGTCCGGGGCGGCACCCCCCACTTCGACCACGTCTGCGCGGGGGTGACCTCGGGCCTGACCGAGGTCGGCGTCCGCACCGGGGTGCCCATCGGCTTCGGCGTGCTCACGTGCGACGACGAGGCCCAGGCGCTCGACCGGGCCGGGCTGCCGGGAAGCCGGGAGGACAAGGGGCGTGAGGCCGCGCTCGCCGCGGTGTCCACCGCGGTCACCCTCGCTCCGCTCGCTCCACGTAGCCTTGGGGCGTGAAGACCTTCGACGCGCTGTTCGCCGAGCTGACCGACAAGGCCCGCACCCGACCGGAGGGCTCCCGCACCGTCACCGAGCTCGACACCGGGGTCCACGGGATCGGCAAGAAGGTCGTCGAGGAGGCCGCCGAGGTGTGGATGGCCGCCGAGCACGAGGGCCCGGGCCGCACCGCGGAGGAGATCAGCCAGCTGCTCTACCACCTCCAGGTGCTGATGATCGCCTCCGACGTCACGCTCGACGACGTCTACGCCCACCTCTGAGCAGCCGCACCCGTCCAGCCTCGCGACCGACCGGAGACCGAAGAGCCCACCCATGCTGCGAATCGCCGTGCCCAACAAGGGGTCCCTGTCCGAACCGGCCCTCGCGATGCTCCGCGAGGCCGGCTACCGGGTCCGCCGGGACCCCAAGGAGCTCGTCCTGCGCGACGTCGACAACGACGTCGAGTTCTTCTACCTCCGCCCGCGGGACATCGCCGTCTACGTCGGCTCCGGGACCGTCGACTGCGGCCTCACCGGCCGGGACCTCCTGCTGGACTCGGGCAGTCCGGCCGAGGAGCTCATGGCCCTCGGGTTCGGCGGGTCGACGTTCCGGTACGCCGCCCCCGCGGGCTCGGTGACGACCCTCGCCGACGTCCGCGGGTCCCGGGTCGCGACGAGCTACGCCGGGCTCGTGCGCGACCACCTCGCCGAGAACGGCGTGGAGGCGAGCGTCGTCCGGCTCGACGGCGCGGTCGAGACCGCCATCACCCTCGGGGTCGCCGACGTCATCGCGGACGTCGTCGAGACCGGCGCGACCCTGCGCAGCCAGGGGCTCGAGGTCTTCGGGGACCCCATCCTGCGCAGCGAGGCCGTCCTCATCCGGGGGAGGGACGTCACCGACACCGCCCAGGTGGACGTGCTCCGCCGGCGCCTGACCGGCGTCGTCACCGCCCGGCACTACGTGATGATGGACTACGACTGCCCGGCCGAGATCGTCGAGCAGGCGTGCGACCTCACCCCGGGGCTGGAGTCGCCGACCGTCTCCCCGCTGCACGACCGCGGCTGGTTCGCCGTCCGCTCGATGGTCCCGCGGACCTCGACGAACCAGGTCATGGACGAGCTGTACGAGCTCGGCGCCCGTGCGATCCTCGTCACCGACATCACCGCGTGCCGGCTGTGACGCGGCGACTGCCGGGCCGGGCGAGCGCCGGGGGGCCGACCTTCGGGGCCCGGCCCGCGACGGGTCACCCGTGAAGGAGGGACCCGACGGCGACGGCGGGTCGGGTGGGGCCGGCAGCCCCCCCGAGCTGCCCCTCGAGCCGTTCCGGCCCCGTCGGGGCCGCGCGGTCGCCGCGGTGGTCGCGGTGGCCGCGGTCGTCCTGTTCGGTGTCATCTCGGTCCTGCTGCCCGGCCGGGTCGCCGGCGGGGACTGGACCGCCGTCGACCGGGTCCTGTTCGCCCTCTGCGGCGTCGCGGTCGCGGCCCTGCTCTCCCGGTACGCGAGGATCCGGGCCGTCCCGACCGCCGACGGGCTCACCGTGCGCAACCTCGTCCTCACCCGAACCGTCGCCTGGGAGGAGGTCGAGGCGGTCCGCTTCGGCGGCGGCGAGCCGTGGGTGACCCTCGACCTCGTCGACGGCGACACCCTCGCGGTCATGGCGATCCAGCGCGCCGACGGGGAGCGCTCCGCCGCCGAGGCCGAGCGCCTCGCCACCCTCGTCGACCGCCTGGGCCGCTGAGGCCGCGAGCCCCGCCCGGCCGTCACCCTCCGGCGCCGACCCGTGCGGCTACTCGACCTGCCGCCGGTCCGGCGACAGCGCCGCGGTGCACGCGAGCTGCGGGACCATGACGAGCGCGAGCAGCGCCCAGACGAGGGTGAACGAGCCGCTCGCGTCCCGGACCGCGCCCATCGTCGTCGGGCCGAGCGCGGCCACGCCGTAGCTGAACAGCAGGGCCATCCCGGACAGCCGGGCGCTCGCGGTCGGGGTGGCCGCGTACGAGACGAGCAGGACGAGGCCGAGCGCGAAGGCCGCGCCCTGACCGATGCCGAGCAGGACGGCCCAGAGCCACGGCGCCGACGTCGGCGCGAGCCAGAGGCCGAGCTCCGCGGCGAGCGCGCACAGCGCCGTCGGCCCGAGGATGACCCGGCGGTCGCGGACCCGGTCGGCGAGCGCCGGTCCGAGCAGGCCGGAGGTGATCTGCACCGCGGAGAAGGCCGACAGGGCGTACGCCGCCCGGCCCGGGGTCCAGCCCTCGCTGACGAGGGTGGGCGCGAGCCAGGCGAGGGAGGAGTAGAACTGCCACGACGACGCCGCGAGGTAGCCCGCCATGAGCCACGCCGTCGCGTGCCGCCACGGCAGCCGGTGCTCGGCCGCGGCCGCCTCCGGGGTGTGACCCCCGGCGCCCTGCAGCCGGCGGACGAACGGCCACCACACGACGACGCCGAGCGCCGCGAGGACCGACCACGACGCGAGCGAGCGCGCCCACCCGCCGAGCCGGTCGGCCAGTGGCACCGACAGCGCCGCCGAGGCGGTCGCGCCGAGCATCATCGCGACCATGTACGTCCCGGTCGCGATCCCGGCGCGGCCCGCCGGGAAGAGCTGCTTGACCAGTCCCGGCAGCAGCGTCCCCGCGACGGCGATGCCGGCGCCGGCGACGAACGTGCCGAGGTAGAGCGGCCAGACGAGGTCGCCGAGCCCGCGCAGCAGGGTGCCGAGCAGGACGAGCACGACCGCGAGCAGGACGGCCCGCGGCGCGCCGGCCCGGTGGGCGAGCTTCTGGGCCACGGGGGCGAACACCCCCATGCAGAGCACCGGCAGCGTCGTCAGCACCCCGACGAGCACGTTCGACAGCCCGAGGTCGCGCTGCAGGGTGTCGGCGAGCGGTGGGACGCTCGCCATGAGGGTGCGCAGGTTCGCCGCCACCGCGACCATCGCCACCCCGGTGAGCAGCAGCGACGGCGCCACGTCGCGGCGCTCGGAATCGCGGCGGTCGGAGTCGGGGCGCCCGGACCGGCTCCGACGGCCCGCGCCGCGGCCGCCGTCCGCCCGCCCGGCGGACAGCGTCCGGGCGGGGCGCGGCTCACCCACGGGGGGTCTCCGTCGCGGAGTGGGTGTCGGGGACCATGCCCGCGGCCTCGTCCGCGGTCAGCCCGGTCAGCTGGAGCAGGTCGACGACCATGGAGCGGATCTGGGCGCGCATGACCTCCCCGGACAGTCCCGTGTGGTGGTCGATGACCGCGGTGAGCTCGCCGATCCGGACCAGGCCGGTGCGAGCGCCGGTCGGCAGCCGCCGGCTGCCGAGCTCCTCGGCGATCTCGTCGGTCACCTCGGCCAGCGAGGTCAACAGGACGATGTAGCCGGTGGGCACCCGTTCCTCGCGGTGGGTCGCGACCGCCGCCCGCCGGACGAGGACGCGCAGGTTGCGCACCGCCCGGTCCAGCGGCTCGAGGAGGTCGGCGATCGCCTGCACCGCGGGGAGCTGGCCGCGGCGGAACGGCGAGTACCGCACGACGGCCACCCCCTCCGCCGAGGCGTCGCGGAGGTCGTCGAGCAGGGACTCGCTCGCCCGGGCCCGGGCGAGCGCCGCCTCGGCGAGCTCGCCGTCCCGCTCCCGCAGCGCCCCCGCCGCGGCCCGGAGGATCTGCGAGAGCTCCTCGACGACCGCCGCCGCGCGCTGGCGGGGCCGGTGCACCGGGGCCGCCGGCGCGACGAGGGTGAACACGAGCGCCACGGAGCCGCCGATGACGGCGTCGAGCCAGCGCGAGAACGCCTGCCCGGGCTCGGCGAGGAAGACCGCGATGATGATCGACTGCACCCCGGCCTGGACGGTGACGAGCATCCCGGCGTCGAGGAGGGTCGCGAGCGTCATCGCGAGCAGCGCGATGACGCCGAGCTGCCACACGCCGCCGCCGAAGACGTGGATGAACAGGTCGCCGACGAGCACGCCGACCGCGACCCCGACCATGACCTCGAAGGCCCGTCGCACCCGCTGGCCGTAGGAGAAGCCGAGGGAGATCAGCGCGGTCACCGGGGCGAAGAACGGCAGCGGGTGGCCGAACACGACGTGCGCCACGAACCACGCCGTGGCCGCGGCGAGGGCGCACTGGACGATGAAGAAGAACCGCTGCCGCAGCCGGCGCCACCGTTCCCCCAGCGAGCGGCGTCCCCGCTCGCGCGCCCGGGGGTAGAGCTCGCCGACCTCCCGCCACGCCTCCGGCGTCATGGCCCGCACGGGACCTCCCGGGTGGTGTCGGCGCGCACGTCCGCCCGCTCCCGCGTCGCGTCGGCGCCGAACAGCGCGGACTCGTGGCGGGCCCACCGGTCCCAGTACGGCCGGTAGCCCTCACCGTCCCGGGCCAGGCCGCGGGCGCGGCGGACGGCGGCGTCGGCCTCGAGCCACACCGCGACGGTCACCCACCGGGCCCCCGGCCGGGCCGAGGACCCGACGCCCTCGACGACGAGCGCGCCGGCCGGGGAGAGGTCGCGGACACCGTCCCAGCGCGAGCGCGCCCAGTCCCACGTCCGGAACCGGGCGGTGCCGGTGCGCGCGAGCGGAGCGAGCACCTCGGCGGCGAGCAGCCGGACCGCGCCGGCGAGCCCGTCCCAGCCGGGATACAGGTCGTCCATGCGGACCACGGGGGCCCCGAGCCGGGCCGCGAGCGCGTCGGCGAGGGTCGTCTTGCCGGACCCGCTGGGCCCGTCGACGGCGACGACCCGCTGCCCGCCGCACGTCGGCCGGCGGGCGGCGAGCAGACCGGCCACGTGCTCGGCCCTCCGGCCGGGCTCCTGTGCTCCCGTCACCGGAGAACACTAACCGGGGGACGCGGACGGAGCGGACGGACGGCGGGGCGACGCGCACGCCCGCGTAGCCTTGGCCGCGTGACTCTGGCGACCCGGGTGATCCCCTGCCTCGACGTCGACGCCGGCCGTGTCGTCAAAGGGGTGAACTTCGAGAACCTCCGCGACGCGGGCGACCCGGTCGAGCTCGCCCGCCGGTACGGCGAGGCGGGCGCCGACGAGCTCACCTTCCTCGACGTCACCGCGAGCAGCGGCAACCGGGAGACGACGTACGACGTGGTCCGGCGCACCGCCGAGGAGGTGTTCATCCCGCTCACCGTCGGCGGCGGGGTCCGCAGCGCCGACGACGTCGACCGGCTGCTGCGCGCCGGGGCCGACAAGGTCGGTGTCAACACGGCCGCGCTCGCCCGGCCCGAGCTCATCGCCGAGGTCGCCGACCGGTTCGGGGCCCAGGTGCTCGTGCTCTCGGCCGACGTCCGGCGCCGGCGGGACGAGGCGGGCCGGCCGTCCGGCGGGTTCGAGGTGACCACGCACGGCGGCCGGACCTCCACCGGGGTGGACGCGGTCGACTGGTGCGCCCGCGCGGCCGCGCTCGGCGCCGGGGAGATCCTGCTCAACTCGATGGACGCCGACGGGACCCGGGACGGCTTCGACCTCGAGCTGATCCGGCTCGTGCGAGCCGCCGTCGACGTGCCCGTCATCGCCAGCGGCGGCGCGGGCGAGGTCGAGCACTTCGCCCCCGCCGTCCGGGCCGGCGCGGACGCCGTCCTCGCCGCGAGCGTGTTCCACTTCGGCCACCTGACGATCGCCGAGGTCAAGGACGCGATGGCGGCCGAGGGGATCCCGGTCCGCCGCGGCACGAGCGGTGCCGCGGCCGGACCCGCCTGACGGACCCGCGCGACGGACCCGGGACCTCAGAGGCCGAGCGCGCTCCCGCCCGGCGCGGCGGTGGTCTCCGCCGACCGGGCGCCTGCCCTCAGAGGCCGAGCGCGCTCTCGCCCAGCGCGGCGGTGGCCTCCGCCGAGCCGGAGACCTCGACGTCCGCGGCGCGTCCGCGGCCGGAGGCGAGCAGGAGCAGCTCGCCCGGGGCCCCGGTGAGCACCACCGCGCCGGCCTCGGTCGGCGGGCGCACGGCGGCCCGGCCCTCGTCGCACACGAGGACGACCCCGACCCGGGAGCGGCGGAACAGCAGCCGCCCGGTCCGCCGCAGCGCCGCCCACAGCAGCCGCTCGTCGGCGGGGTCGAGCTCGCGGACCGGTCCACGGGTCCCGTCCCCGCGCAGGACGTCCTCGTGGTGGATGAACATCTCGACCGCGTTGACCTTCTCGTCGAGCCACGGCAGCCGCACCGGGCTCCACGCCGGAGGGCCGGTGCGGACCAGACGGACCAGCTCCGGCCAGGGCCGGGACGCGGTCGCCCCCTGCCCGGCCTCGAGCCGGTCGCCGAGCGCCGGCACGAGGAGGCCGAGGGCGAGGTCGGGGCGGCGCTCCCGGACGACGAGGTGGGCGGCGAGGTCAGCGGCCGCCCACCCCTCGCACAGCGTCGGGGCGTCCGGTCCCACGCGCTCGAGGGTGTCGCAGAGGGCCTGGCGCTCACGGGCGGCGAAGTGCGTCATGGGCCCCATCATGCCCCGCCCCGAGTGCCGGGCCGCGCCCGCCCGGCGGCACAATGACCGGGTGACCTCCCTCGACGCCGCCATCGCGTCCCGCCTCAAGCGGGACCACGCCGGTCTCGTCGCCGCCGTCGTCCAGGAGCACGACACCGGCGAGGTGCTGATGCTCGGCTGGATGGACGACGAGGCGCTGCACCGGACGCTCACCACCGGCCGCGTCACGTTCTGGTCCCGCAGCCGCGGCGAGTACTGGCGCAAGGGGGACACCTCGGGCCACGTCCAGCACGTGCGCTCGGTCGCGCTCGACTGCGACGGGGACGCCCTCCTCGTCCGGGTCGACCAGGTCGGCCCGGCGTGCCACACCGGTACCCGCACCTGCTTCGACGACGGTCGCCTGCCCGTCACGGGCGGGGGAGCCGCGTGACCGCCCCCCACGTGCCCGACCTCGGCTTCGGCCGCACGTGGCCCTCCCTCGAGACGTTCATGGTCATGGCCGCCGACCGGCGCGTCATCCCCGTCGTCCGCCGGCTCGTCGCGGACGGGGAGACCCCGGTCGGGGTCTACCGCAAGCTCGCCCGCAACCGGCCCGGGACGTTCCTGCTCGAGTCCGCCGAGCACGGCGGGGTCTGGTCCCGGTACTCGATCGTCGGCGCCGCCAGCGCCGCCACCCTCACCGAGTCCGGTGGCGAGGCGACGTGGGTCGGCGAGCCGCCGGTCGGGGTCCCCACCTCCGGCGACCCGGTGGCGGCGCTGCGCGAGACCCTCCAGGTGCTCGCGACCGAGGCGCTGCCGGGCCTGCCGCCGCTGACCTCGGGAATGGTCGGCGCGGTCGGCTACGACGCCGTCCGGCGCTGGGAGCGGGTCCCGCAGGAGTGCGAGGACGAGCTCGGGGTGCCCGAGCTCGGGATGGTGCTCGCCACCGACGTGGCCGTCCTCGACCACGCCGACGGCTCGCTGCTCCTCGTCGCCAACGCCGTCAACTACGACGCCACCGACGAGCGCGCCGAGCAGGCGTGGGCCGACGCCGTCGAGCGGCTCGACCGGATGACCGCCGAGCTGTCCGAGCCCGCCCCGAGCACGGTCGCGGTCGTCGACGACGACGCCGCCGAGGCCGCGATGGGCGAGGTCGCCAGCACCTTCAGCCGGGAGGAGTACGAGGCCGTCGTCGAACGGGCCAAGGAGGACATCGCCGCGGGCGAGGTGTTCCAGGTCGTCCTCGCGCAGCGGTTCAGCATGCCGTGCCCGGTCGACGCCCTCGAGGTCTACCGGACGCTCCGGGCCACGAACCCGAGCCCGTACATGTACCTGTTCCGGCTGCCCCACCCGGACGGCGGCTCCTACGACGTCGTCGGCTCCTCCCCGGAGGCGCTCGTCAAGGTCACCGGACGGCAGGCGATCACCCACCCGATCGCCGGCACCCGGCGCCGGGGGAAGTCCCCCGAGGAGGACCTGCTCCTCGGGGAGGACCTGCTCGCCGACCCCAAGGAGCGGGCCGAGCACGTCATGCTCGTCGACCTCGGCCGCAACGACCTGCAGCGGGTGTGCGACGCCGGCACCGTCGACGTCGTCGAGTTCATGAACGTCCGCCACTACAGCCACGTCATCCACCTCGAGTCCACGGTCGTCGGCCACATGGGCGGGTCCGTGGGGGCCTACGACGTGCTCGCCGCGACGTTCCCCGCCGGGACCCTGTCCGGCGCCCCCAAGCCCCGGGCGCTCGCGCTCATCGAGCACTACGAGCGCGGGCGGCGGGGCGTCTACGGCGGCGTCGTCGGCTACCTCGACTTCCACGGCGACATGGACATGGCGATCGCGATCCGGACCGCGCTCGTCAAGGACGGCACCGCCCACGTCCACGCCGGGGCGGGGATCGTCGCCGACTCCGTGCCCACGTCGGAGTACGAGGAGTGCGTCAACAAGGCCACGTCGGCGCTGCGCGCGGTCGCCGCCGCCCGGGCCATGCGGACGGTGTCCTGAGGTGCCCGCCTCCCGGGCGCGCGGCCGGCTGACCTCGAAGGGCGGGGTGGTCCTGCTCGCCCTCCTCGGCGCCGGCGCGCTGCTCGCCGGCGGGTCGCGCACGTGGGTGAGCGGGACCGTCGACGACCCGGTGCTCGGCGCGAGCCGGGTCACCGGGAGCGGCACCGACGTCGTCCCCGGCCTCGTCGCCCTCTCGCTCGCCGCGTTCGCGGCCGTCCTCGCGACGACGACGTCGGGCCGGGTCGCCCGCCGGGTGACCCTCGTCGTCGCCGGCCTCACCGCGCTCGGGCTCGGCGCCCTCGTCGTCCGGGTCCTGCTCGACCCGTCGGGGGTGCTCGGCTCGGTCGCCGCGCGCTCGACCGGGCGCACCGGCAGCATCGAGACCCACGCCGTGGCGGGCGCCTGGCCGTGGGTCGGGCTCGTCGCGGTCCTCCTGCTGCTCGCGGCCACCGCGGCGGCGGCGGCCGGGCTGCGGCGCTGGTCCGGGCTGTCCGCGCGCTACGACGCGCCCGGAGGAGCGCGCGGGGAGGGCCGGGGCTCGCGCGGGGAACGGGTCGCCAGCGACTGGGACCGCCTCACCCAGGGCGACGACCCGACCGAAGGACCCTCCCGCGGCGAGACCTGACAGACTGAGGGTGCCGAGCCAGCCCAGGGACGAGCACGCACAGGAGACCGACGCCATGTCCGACATGCCCGAGAAGACCATCCGGCACGAGCACGAGGAGAGCCACGGGCACAGCGTCGCGGCCTGGACCGCCGTCGTGATCATCCTCGTCGCCTCCGCGATCATGTCCCTCGCCGTGGTCTTCCCGAGCGTGACGTGGTTCGTCGTCGGTGCCGTCGTCGCGGTCGTCGGCGTCGCCGCCGGCAAGATCCTCGCCATGGCCGGCTACGGCGAGAGCAAGCCCGACAGCGAGGAGGCCCGCCAGCGCCGCACCCAGGAGCACGGCGGCGTCCACTGACCGGCTCCCACCGACCGGCTCCCACCGACCTGCTCCCATCGACCTGCTCGCGCGCCACGTTGAGTGAGCGCCACGTGCTCGCGCGCCACGTTGAGTGAGCGCCACGTGCTCGCGCGCCACGTTGAGTGAGCGCCACGTGCTCGCGCGCCACGTTGAGTGAGCGCCACGTGCTCGCGCGCCACGTTGAGTGAGCGCCACGTGTCCTCGATCCGGGGCCGAGGAGACATCTACTGCTCACTCGACTGCCCAGTGGACGGGCCGGGAAGCTGCCGGGCGAGGGGCTCCTTCCGACCCGGCGGGACGCGGCGCCGCCCGGGTGTCCGGTTCGTGTCGTCTGGGTCGCGGACCTCGACCCGGGAGCCGGCCCTGCCAAGTTAGCCTTGCTGCCATGACCACCGTGCTCGACGACATCATCGCCGGGGTCCGCGCCGACCTCGCCGACCGCGAGTCCGCGGTCCCCCTCGACGAGGTGGTCCGGGCGGCCGGGCGGGCGCCGGCCCCCCGCGACGGCGAGGCCGCGCTCCGCGCGCCCGGACTGTCGCTCATCGCCGAGGTCAAGCGGTCCAGCCCGAGCCGGGGCCCGCTCGCGGAGATCGGCGACCCGGCGGCCCTCGCCGCCGAGTACGCCCGCGGCGGGGCGAGCGCGGTCAGCGTCCTCACCGAGGGCCGCCGATTCGGCGGCAGCCTCGCCGACCTCGACGCGGTCCGGGCCGCCGTCGACCTGCCGGTGCTGCGCAAGGACTTCGTCGTCACCGGCTACCAGGTCCACGAGGCCCGCGCCCACGGCGCCGACATCGTCCTGCTCATCGTCGCCGCGCTCGACCAGCCCACCCTGGTCGACCTGCTCGCCCGGACCACCGACCTCGGGATGACCGCGCTCGTCGAGGTCCACGACGAGGCCGAGCTCGTCCGGGCCGGTGAGGCCGGAGCCCGCGTCGTCGGGGTCAACGCCCGCAACCTCAAGACCCTCGAGGTCGACCCGGACACGTTCGGCCGGCTCGCGCCCGCCGTCCCCGCCGGGGCCGTCACGGTCGCCGAGTCCGGTGTCCGGCACGCCGCCGACGCGCGCGCCCTCGCCGCCCTCGGCGCGGACGCGGTCCTCGTCGGCGAGGCCCTCGTCACCGGGGGTGATCCCGCGGCCGCGGCCGCGGAGATCGCGGGGGCGGGGGTGGTCGCATGAGCGCCGGCCCGGGGCCGGGGGGGCACGCCACCGCGGGGCGGTTCGGCCGGTTCGGCGGCCGCTACGTCCCCGAGGCCCTCGTGCCGGCCCTCGAGCAGCTCGACGAGGCCCGCCGCAAGGCGATGGTCGACCCCGCGTTCCTCGGCGAGCTCGACCGGCTGCACCGCACCTACACCGGGCGACCGAGCCTCGTCACCGAGGTCCCGCGGTTCGCCGGGCACTGCGGCGGCGCCCGGGTCCTCCTCAAGCGCGAGGACCTCAACCACACCGGCTCGCACAAGATCAACAACGTCATCGCCCAGGCGCTGCTCACCCGGCGGATGGGCAAGACCAGGGTCATCGCCGAGACCGGCGCCGGCCAGCACGGGGTCGCCACGGCGACCGCGGCCGCCCTGCTCGGTCTCGACTGCACCGTCTACATGGGACGCCGGGACACCGAGCGCCAGGCCCTCAACGTCGCCCGGATGCGGATGCTCGGCGCCGAGGTCGTCCCCGTCCCGCACGGCAGCGCGACCCTCAAGGACGCGATCAACGAGGCGATGCGGGACTGGGTCACCAACGTCGCCGACACCCACTACCTCATCGGGACCGTCACCGGGCCCCACCCGTTCCCGGAGATGGTCCGCGACTTCCACCGGATCATCGGGGTCGAGGCCCGCGGCCAGGTGCTCGACCTCGCCGGGCGGCTGCCCGACGCGGTCGTCGCCTGCGTCGGCGGCGGGTCCAACGCCATGGGGATCTTCCACCGGTTCATCGACGACGCCGGGGTCCGCCTCGTCGGGGTCGAGGCCGGGGGCGAGGGCATCCCGTCGGGGCACCACGCCGCCCGCTTCGCCGACTCGGAACCCGGGGTGCTGCACGGGACGTTCAGCTACCTGATGCAGAACGCCGACGGACAGACCATCGAGTCGCACTCGATCTCGGCCGGCCTCGACTACCCCAGCGTCGGGCCGGAGCACGCCTTCCTGCGCGACTCCGGCCGGGCCGAGTACCGCTACGCCACCGACGAGCAGGCCATGCGGGCGTTCGAGCTGCTCAGCCGGACCGAGGGCATCATCCCGGCGATCGAGTCCGCGCACGCCCTCGCCGGTGCGATGCAGCTCGGCTCCGAGCTCGGGCCCGAGGCCCTGCTGCTGGTCAACCTCTCCGGCCGCGGCGACAAGGACGTCGACACCGCCGCCCGCTGGTTCGGCTACCTCGACGAGGACGGGCGGGCGACATGACCGCGACGACGACGCGGGGCGTCGGCCCCGTCCTGCGAGCCTGCCGCGAGGAGGGCCGGGCCGCGCTCGTCGGCTACCTCCCCGTCGGCTTCCCCGACGTCGAGACCTCCGTGCGGGCCATGGTCGCCATGGCCGAGTCCGGCGTCGACGTCGTCGAGGTCGGGATGCCCTACAGCGACCCGCTCATGGACGGTGCCGTCATCCAGCGGGCCGCGACCACCGCCCTCGCCGCCGGCGTGCGCGTCGACGACGTCTTCACCGCCACCCAGGCGGTCCGGGCGGCGGGGGTCCCTCCGGTCGTCATGACGTACTGGAACCTCGTCCTCCACCGCGGGGTCGCCGCCTTCGCCCACCGGCTCGCCGAGGCCGGGGGAGCGGGGCTGATCACCCCCGACCTCGTGCCCGACGAGGCCGGCGAGTGGCTCGCCGCGAGCGAGGAGGAGGGCCTGGACCGGATCTTCCTCGTCGCCCCGAGCTCGACCCCCGAGCGGCTCGCGCTCGTCACGTCGCACTGCCGAGGGTTCGTCTACGCGGCCTCGACCATGGGCGTCACCGGCGCACGGACGTCCGTCGGGGGCGCCGCGAAGGACCTCGTCACCCGGGTGCAGGCCGTCACCGACACCCCGGTCTGCGTCGGGCTCGGGGTGTCCACCCGGGAGCAGGCCGCCGAGGTCGCCACGTTCGCCGACGGGGTCATCGTCGGGTCCGCGCTGGTCGCGTCGCTGTTCGACCGGGACACCGAGACGGGCCTGGCGGACCTGCGGGCGCTGACGCGCGAGCTCGCCGCCGGGGTGCGCGAGGGGCGGCGCGCGTGACCGCCACCGAGACGGGCGTGCGCCCGCCCCCCGGCCGCGACCGCGGCCGCCTCCCGGACGTCGTCGGGCTGCTCGCCCGGCTCGTCCTCGGCGGGGTCCTGATCGCCGCCGGGCTGCTCAAGGTGGGCTCCCCGAGCGCGTCCGCCCGGGCGGTGCGGGCCTACCAGCTGCTGCCGTTCGACCTCGCCGCCTACGTCGGCTACGCCCTGCCGGTCGTCGAGATCCTCGTCGGCGTGCTGCTCGTGGTCGGCCTGTTCACCCGGGCCTCGGCGGCCGTCGGCGCCCTGCTCATGGTCGCGTTCGTCATCGGCATCGCCTCGGCCTGGGCCCGCGGGCTGACGATCGACTGCGGCTGCTTCGGCGGCGGTGGACAGATCGCCGAGGCCGACACGGCCTACCCGCTCGAGCTCGCGCGCGACGCCGGGCTCGCCCTCTGCGGGACCTGGCTGCTCGTCCGGCCCCGCACCCCGTTCAGCCTCGACCGCCTCTGGTCCGGGTGAGGAAGGAAGGATCCACGTTGGCCTCGAAGAACCCCAAGCCGCCCTCGAGCGGCACCGACCGCCGGGCGAAGATCCAGGCGGCGACCCCGCGCGGCGCGAAGGGGCCGAGCCGGATCCTCATCGGGGGGATCGTCGTCGTCGTCGCGATCGCGGTCGTCGTGGCGTGGGTCATCATCGCCGACCGGTCGAGCAAGGACCGCGCCTCCGCCGGGGGCAGCGCCCTGCCCAAGGGCGCGAGCGCGATGGGCGCCGGGCTCGACGCCTACCCGGGGGTCACCCCCGCCAAGGGGGCGCCGACGCTGGACATCTACGAGGACTTCCAGTGCCCGATCTGCAAGCGGTTCGAGCAGCTCTTCGGCTCCACCGTGAAGGACCTCGGCTCGAGCGGGAAGGCAGAGGTGCGCTATCACGTGCTCACCTTCCTCGACGACAACCTCGGCAACGACTCCTCGCTGCGCGCCGCCAACGCGGCGATGTGCGCCGCCGACCGCGGCAAGTTCCCCGGCTACCACGACGCCGTGTACGCCGGGCAGCCGACGAACGAGGGTGACGGCTACACCGACGACCAGCTCACGCAGTTCGCCACCCAGGCCGGGATCACCGGCAGCGGGCTCGACGCCTGGCAGTCGTGCTACGACGACCGCGCGCACAACCAGTACGTGCAGTCGGTCCAGACCCAGGCCTCGAAGGACGGCGTCAACGGCACCCCCACGGTCGTGCTCAACGGCTCCAAGCTCGACCTGGCGAACCTCACCCCGGAGAAGTTCCGCCAGAACGTCCTCGCCGCCGCCAAGTGACCTCGACCGTGACCGCCGGCGTCCTCGCGTCCATCCCCAGCCCCACCGTCGCGGCGTGGAGCGTCGGCCCGCTGACGATCCGGGCGTACGCGCTGTGCATCCTGCTCGGCATCGTCATCGCGGTCTGGACCACGCAGCGGCGGCTCGAGGACCGCCGCGCCGGTCCCGGCACCGCACTCGACGTCGCCGCGTGGGCGGTCCCGTTCGGCATCGTCGGCGGGCGCCTCTACCACCTCGTGACGACCCCGCAGCCGTACTTCGGCGAGGGCGGTCACCCGTGGCGGGCGTTCGCGATCTGGGAGGGCGGCCTCGGCATCTGGGGTGCCGTCGCCCTCGGCGCCGTGGGCGCCTGGATCGCGTGCCGCCGCACGGGGCTGAGCCTGCTCGTGTTCTGCGACGCGGCCGCCCCCGGCGTCCTCGTCGCCCAGGCCGTCGGCCGGTGGGGAAACTGGTTCAACAACGAGCTCTACGGCCGACCGACCGACCAGCCCTGGGGCCTGGTGATCCACCAGTTCGACACCACCGCGGGACGGGCGGTCACCGACGCCTCCGGGCAGCCGGTCGTGCTCGGGACGTTCCAGCCGACGTTCCTCTACGAGTCGCTGTTCTGCCTCGTCCTCGCGCTCGTCCTCGTCGTCCTCGACCGCCGGCACGAGTTCGCCCGCGGCCAGGTCCTCGCGCTCTACGTCGCCGGCTACCCCCTCGGCCGGGTCGTCGTCGAGACGATGCGCAGCGACTTCGCCAACCACGTCCTCGGGCTCCGGGTGAACATCTGGACCTCGCTCGTGGTCTTCGTCGCGGGCGTGACGATGTACGTCGTCCTCGGCCGGCGGGCCGGCCGCCCGGGGTCGTCCCCGGTCCCCGACGACGAGCCGGCCGAGGACCGTGCTCATACCACGATGTGAGACGGCTTCGCTCATATCGTAGGACGACGGGATGGTATCCTCGCTCGGACGTGGCCAGCGCCGCCCACGCCCGCACACCCTCGGTGACGCCGTCGACGGCCGGGGGCACGACCCGCCCGCACTCTTGACAGGACGGTGACATCGACGTGACCACCGAGCGATTCTCGGCCCTCCCGCCCGACACCGGCCTCTACCGCCGGGACCTCGAGCACGACGCCTGCGGCGTCGCCATGGTGGCGACCACGCGGGGTGAGCCCGGCCACGACATCGTCGTCCACGCCCTCACCGCGCTGCGCAACCTCGACCACCGGGGCGCCACCGGCGCCGACCCGCTCGTCGGGGACGGCGCCGGCATCCTCACCCAGGTGCCGGACGCGTTCCTGCGCGCCGTCTCCGGCGTCGAGCTGCCCGCGGCCGGGCACTACGCCGTCGGCACCGCCTTCCTGCCCGCCGAGGACGAGGACCGCGACGCCGCGGTCGCCCGGGTCGAGGAGCTCGCCGAGGAGGAGGGCCTTCACGTCCTCGGCTGGCGCGACGTCCCGACGACCCCCGACCTCGTCGGGACGATGTCGCGGGAGTGCATGCCCACGTTCCGTCAGGTGTTCCTCCAGGCCCGCTCGGGGGCGTCGGGCATCGAGCTGGACCGGCTCGCGTTCTGCCTGCGCAAGCGGGCCGAGCACGACGCCGACGTCTACTTCCCGTCGCTGTCCTGCCGGACCCTCGTCTACAAGGGCATGCTCACCACCGAGCAGCTCGAGCCGTTCTACCCGGACCTGTCCGACGAGCGCTTCACGAGCGAGCTCGCCCTCGTCCACTCCCGGTTCTCGACGAACACCTTCCCGTCGTGGCCGCTGTCCCACCCGTACCGGCTCATCGCCCACAACGGCGAGATCAACACCGTCAAGGGCAACCGGAACTGGATGCGGGCCCGCGAGTCCCAGCTGGTCTCCGACGTCATCCCGGGCGACCTCACCCGGCTGTTCCCGGTGTGCACCCCCGGGGCATCGGACTCGGCGTCCTTCGACGAGGTCCTCGAGCTGCTCCACCTCGGCGGGCGCTCCCTGCCGCACGCGGTGCTCATGATGATCCCGGAGGCGTGGGAGAACCACGACGAGATGGACGGCGCCCGGCGCGCGTTCTACGAGATGCACTCGATGTTCATGGAGCCCTGGGACGGCCCGGCCTGCGTGACGTTCACCGACGGCACCCTCGCCGGCGCCGTCCTCGACCGGAACGGCCTCCGCCCGGGCCGGTACTGGGTCACCGACGACGGCCTCGTCGTCCTCGCCTCCGAGGCCGGCGTGCTCGACCTCGAGCCGGACCGCGTCGTCGAGAAGGGCCGGCTGAAGCCGGGCCGGATGTTCCTCGTCGACACCGCCCAGGGCCGGCTCGTCGCCGACGACGAGGTCAAGGCAGGGCTCGCCGCCGAGCACCCCTACGACGAGTGGCTCCACGCCGGGCTGGTCCACCTCGGCGACCTGCCGCCGCGCGAGCACATCCTCCACACCGCGTCCTCGGTCGCGCGCCGCCAACAGACCTTCGGCTACACCGCCGAGGAGCTGCGGGTGCTGCTCGCGCCGATGGCGCGCACCGGCGCCGAGGCGCTCGGGTCGATGGGGACCGACAGCCCGATCGCGGTGCTGTCCCAGAAGCCGCGGCTGCTCTTCGACTACTTCACCCAGCAGTTCGCCCAGGTGACCAACCCGCCGCTCGACGCGATCCGGGAGGAGCTCGTCACCGCGCTCGGGACGGTCATCGGGCCCGAGGGCAACGCCCTCGAGGCCACCCCGGCGCAGGCCCGCCAGGTCGTGCTGCCGTTCCCGGTCATCGACAACGACGACCTCGCCAAGATCGTCCACATCAACGCCGACGGGGACCTGCCCGGCTTCGCCACCCACGTCGTCCGCGGGCTCTACGACGTCACGGGCGGCGAGGCCGCGCTGCGCGCCCGGCTCGAGGAGATCTTCGCCGAGGTCTCCGACGCCATCGCCGCGGGCACCCGGTTCGTCGTCCTGTCCGACCGGGACTCCGGCCGTGACCTCGCGCCGATCCCGTCGCTGCTGCTCACCTCCGCGGTCCACCATCACCTCATCCGGGAGAAGACCCGCACCCAGGTCGGGCTCATCGTCGAGGCCGGCGACGTCCGCGAGGTCCACCACGTCGCGCTGCTCGTCGGCTACGGCGCCGCGGTCGTCAACCCCTACCTCGCGATGGAGAGCGTCGAGGACCTCGTGCGCTCCGGCTTCGTCGAGGGGGTCGAGGCCGAGCAGGCGGTCCGCAACCTCATCAAGGCGCTCGGCAAGGGCGTGCTCAAGGTGATGTCCAAGATGGGCATCTCGACCGTGGCGTCCTACCGCGGCGCGCAGGTGTTCGAGGCGATCGGGCTCTCCCACGAGCTCGTCGACGAGTACTTCACCGGCACGGTCTCCCAGCTCGGTGGGGTCGGGCTCGACGTCATCGCCGCCGAGGCCGCCGCCCGGCACGCGACCGCCTACCCGCCGGACGGGGTCCGGCTGCCGCACCGCAAGCTCGCCGTCGGCGGCGAGTACCAGTGGCGGCGCGAGGGCGAGCCGCACCTGTTCGACCCCGAGACCGTCTTCCGGCTCCAGCACTCGACCCGCTCGCGGCGCTACGACGTCTTCAAGCAGTACACCGGCCGGGTCGACGAGCAGGCCGAGCGGCTGATGACCCTGCGCGGGCTGTTCCGGCTGCAGGGGCTGGAGGGACGCGAGCCGGTCCCGGTCGAGGAGGTCGAGCCGGTCAGCGAGATCGTCAAGCGGTTCAGCACCGGCGCGATGAGCTACGGCTCGATCAGCGGCGAGGCCCACCAGACCCTCGCGATGGCGATGAACCACCTCGGCGCCCGGAGCAACACCGGCGAGGGCGGCGAGGACCTCGAGCGGCTGCAGGACCCCGAGCGGCGCTCGGCGATCAAGCAGGTCGCCTCCGGCCGGTTCGGGGTGACCTCGGTCTACCTCACCGAGTCCGACGACATCCAGATCAAGATGGCGCAGGGGGCCAAGCCGGGCGAGGGCGGCCAGCTGCCCGGGCACAAGGTCTACCCGTGGATCGCGAACACCCGGCACAGCACGCCGGGGGTCGGGCTCATCAGCCCCCCGCCGCACCACGACATCTACTCGATCGAGGACCTCGCCCAGCTCATCCACGACCTGAAGAACGCCAACCCCGGCGCCCGGGTCCACGTCAAGCTCGTCGCCGAGGTCGGCGTCGGCACCGTCGCGGCCGGGGTGAGCAAGGCGCACTCCGACGTCGTGCTCATCTCCGGGCACGACGGCGGCACCGGCGCCTCCCCACTGACGTCGTTGAAGCACGCCGGCGGTCCGTGGGAGCTCGGCCTCGCCGAGACCCAGCAGACCCTCGTCCTGAACGGGCTGCGCGACCGGATCGTCGTCCAGGTCGACGGCCAGCTGAAGACCGGCCGGGACGTCGTCATCGCCGCCCTGCTCGGGGCCGAGGAGTTCGGCTTCGCGACCGCCCCGCTCGTCGTGTCCGGCTGCATCATGATGCGCGTCTGCCACCTCGACACCTGCCCGGTCGGCATCGCGACCCAGAACCCCGAGCTGCGGGCCCGGTTCACCGGCAGGCCCGAGTTCGTCGAGACCTTCTTCGAGTACATCGCCGAGGAGGTCCGCGAGCACCTCGCCGCGCTCGGCTTCAGCTCGGTCGAGGAGGCCGTCGGCCAGGTCGCCGCCCTCGACACCTCGCGTGCGGTCGCCCACTGGAAGGCGTCCGGCCTCGACCTCGCGCCGGTCCTCACCCGGGTGGACCCGCTGCCCGGCGACGACCTGCACAACACGGTCGCCCAGGACCACGGGCTGGAGAAGGCGCTCGACCACCAGCTCATCGCGATCGCCCAGGAGGCGATCGACGAGGGCAGCCCGGTGACCGGCAGCGTCGCCGTGCGCAACGTCAACCGGACCGTCGGCACCCTGCTCGGGCACCACGTGACCAAGCGGCACCCCGAGGGGCTGCCGGACGACACGATCGACCTCACCCTGACCGGCACCGCCGGGCAGTCCTTCGGCGCCTTCCTGCCCCGCGGGGTCACCCTGCGGCTCGTCGGGGACGCCAACGACTACGTCGGCAAGGGGCTCTCGGGCGGGCGGATCATCGTCCGGCCACCCGAGGACGCCGCGCTGCGGGCCGAGGAGAACGTCGTCGCCGGGAACGTCATCGCCTACGGCGCGACGACCGGGGAGCTGTTCCTCCGCGGCGTCGTCGGCGAGCGGTTCTGCGTGCGCAACTCCGGGGTCACCGCCGTCGTCGAGGGCGTGGGCGACCACGGGTGCGAGTACATGACCGGCGGCACCGTGCTCGTCCTCGGCAGCACCGGGCGGAACTTCGCCGCCGGGATGTCCGGGGGCGTCGCGTACGTCGCCGACCTCGACCAGGGCAGGGTCAACCGGGAGCTCGTCGACGTCCGGCCGCTGCGGCCGGAGGACGAGGACGTCGTCCGCCGCCTGCTGGAGCGGCACGTCGAGCTCACCGGCTCGACCGTCGCCGCGGCCCACCTCGAGGACTGGGAGACCGCGCGGGCGAGCTTCTCGCTCGTCCTGCCGCGGGACTTCCAGCGCGTCCTCGACGTCCGGGCCGCGGCCGAGGAGGAGGGCCTCGACATCGACGGCCCCGAGGTGTGGGAGCGGATCATGGAGGCGTCTGGTGGCTGACCCCAAGGGCTTTCTGCGGACCCGGGAGCGCGAGCTCCCCACCCGCCGACCGGTACCGGTCCGGATCAAGGACTGGAAGGAGGTCTACGAGGAGCAGGAGAGCGCCGAGCTGCGACGGCAGGCCGGCCGCTGCATGGACTGCGGCATCCCCTTCTGCCACTCCGGCTGCCCGCTGGGCAACCTCATTCCGGAGTGGAACGACCTCGCCTGGCGCGGGCACTGGGAGGACGCGATCGAGCGCCTCCACGCGACGAACAACTTCCCCGAGTTCACCGGCCGGCTCTGCCCGGCGCCGTGCGAGACCGCCTGCGTGCTCGGCATCAACCAGCCCGCGGTGACGATCAAGCAGGTCGAGGTGACCACGATCGAGGAGGCGTTCGCCCGCGGCGACGTCCACCCGTGCCCGCCGGAGCGGCTCAGCGGCAAGACGGTCGCCGTCGTCGGCTCCGGCCCGGCCGGTCTCGCCGCGGCGCAGCAGCTCACCCGCGCCGGCCACACGGTCGCGGTGTACGAGCGCGCCGACAAGCCGGGCGGCCTCATGCGCTACGGCATCCCCGAGTTCAAGATGGAGAAGTCGGTCCTCGACCGGCGGCTGCGCCAGATGGAGGCCGAGGGCACCCGGTTCCGGTGCGACGTCGAGGTCGGCAAGGACATCACCGGAAAGCAGCTGCGGGACCGGTACGACGCCGTCGTCCTCGCGGTCGGCGCGACCGTCCCCCGGGACCTGCCCGTGCAGGGCCGGGAGCTGGACGGGGTGGTGCAGGCGATGGAGTTCCTGCCGCCGTCGAACCGGGCCTCGCTGGGGGAGGAGGCCCCCGGGCAGGTGACCGCCGAGGGCAAGGACGTCATCATCATCGGCGGCGGCGACACCGGCGCGGACTGCCTCGGCACCGCGCTCCGGCAGGGCGCCCGCTCGGTGACCAGCCTCGAGATCATGCCCCGGCCCCCCGAGGAGCGGGCACCGAACCAGCCGTGGCCGACCTACCCCATGCTCTTCCGGGTGGCGAGCGCCCACGAGGAGGGCGGGGACCGGCTCTACGCCGTGAGCACCACCGAGGTCGTCGGCGACGAGCAGGGCCGCGTGAGCGGCATCCGCGTCACCGAGGTCCAGCGGGGCGAGAAGGGCTTCGACCCGGTGCCGGGCACCGAGCGGGAGCTGCCCGCGCAGCTGGTGCTGCTCGCGATGGGCTTCCTCGGCCCGCAGGGCGAGGGGCTGGTCGACCAGCTCGGCGTCGAGCGGGACGAGCGGAGCAACGTCGCCCGGGACCAGGCGTTCATGTCGAGCGTGCCCGGGGTCTTCGTCGCCGGCGACGCCGGACGGGGTCAGTCGCTCATCGTCTGGGCGATCGCCGAGGGGCGGGCCGCCGCGAACGGGGTCGACGCCTACCTCAGCGGGCACTCCGCGCTGCCGCGGCCGGTCAACCCGACCGACCGCCCGCTCACCGCCTGACGCTTGTGACCCGGGTCACGAGCGCCCTGCGGCGACGGATAGGGTGACGGCATGCGCCGCGCCAAGATCGTCTGCACCTTGGGCCCCAGCTCCTCCTCCCCGGACCAGCTCCGCCGCCTCGTCGCGGCCGGGATGGACGTGGCCCGGTTCAACCTCTCCCACGGCAGCCACGAGGACCACACCGCCACCTACACGGCGGTCCGGGACGCCAGCAACGCCAGCGGCCACGCGGTCGGCGTCCTCGCCGACCTCCAGGGTCCGAAGATCCGCACCGGGACGTTCGCCGACGGCAGCGTCGAGGTCGTCGACGGTGGGACGTTCACGATCACGACCCGGGACGTCGCCGGGGACTCCACCGTCGTCGGCACGACGTACCCCGGACTGCCCGGGGACGTGAGCCCGGGCGACACGATCCTCATCGACGACGGCAAGGTCGCCCTGCGGGCCACCGAGGTCACCGACACCGACGTCGTCTGCGCCGTGCTCGAGGGCGGGACGATCTCGGACCACAAGGGGATCAACCTGCCCGGGGTCGCGGTGAGCGTCCCCGCGCTGTCGGACAAGGACGAGGACGACCTGCGCTGGGCGCTGCGGACCGGCGCCGACATGATCGCGCTGTCGTTCGTCCGGTCCGCGAAGGACGTCGAGGACGTCCACGCGATCATGGACCAGGAGGGGCGCCGGCTGCCGGTCATCGCCAAGGTCGAGAAGCCGCAGGCGGTGGAGAACCTCCGGGAGATCGTCAACGCGTTCGACGGGGTCATGGTCGCCCGCGGCGACCTCGGCGTCGAGCTGCCGCTCGAGCGGGTGCCGCTCGTACAGAAGCGGGCCGTCGAGCTCGCCCGGCAGCAGGCGAAGCCCGTCATCGTCGCGACCCAGGTTCTCGAGTCGATGATCGAGTCCTCCCGCCCGACCCGCGCGGAGGCCTCCGACGCCGCGAACGCGGTCCTCGACGGCGCCGACGCGCTCATGCTGTCCGGCGAGACCAGCGTCGGGTCCTATCCCGTCGAGGCCGTCGAGACGATGTCCCGGATCATCGAGAACACCGAGGACCACGGGCTGGACCGGATCCGCCCGCTCGGGACGAAGCCGCACACGAAGGGCGGGGCGGTCACCAAGGCCGCGGCCGAGATCGGCGAGCTCGTGGGAGCGAAGTACCTCATCACGTTCACCCAGTCCGGGGACTCCGCCCGCCGGCTGTCGCGGGTGCGCCCCCGGATCCCGATGCTCGCGTTCACGCCGCTGCCGGCCACGCGCTCCCAGCTCGCCCTCACGTGGGGGATCGAGACCTACCAGGTGCCGATGGCCAGGCACACCGACCAGATGGCCGCCCAGGTTGACCGGACCCTCCTCGGCGAGGGCATGGCCAGCGAGGGCGACCTCGTCGTCATCGTCGCCGGCTCCCCGCCCGGGATCCCGGGTTCGACGAACGCCCTCCGGGTCCACAAGATGGGCGACGCGCTCAACCGCGTCGCGCCCGCCTACGAGGAGCTCCGCGACTGAGGCGCGCCCGCCGTCCCGCCGCGTGGGCGGCAACCCCCGCCGGTAGGCTTGCCGCTCCCGCCGGGGTGGTGGAACGGCAGACACGGAGCACTCAAAATGCTCTGCCCGCAAGGGCGTGAGGGTTCGAATCCCTTCCCCGGCACCCGAGGACCCGGTCCCGGGTCGAGCGTCACCCGCACCCACCCGCCCCCAGTTGAGTGAGCGCCAAGTGCTCCCGGCCCGGGTTGAGTGAGCGCCAAGTGCTGCGATTCGGCCCACGCGGGCACACTTGTTGCTCACTCAACGCGGACGAGAAGGAGTCCTGAGGTGGCGCGACCGGCGCGGACGGGCCCGGCTCCTGTGCCAGCCCACGTGTCCTAGTAGCCCACCTGGTGGGGGTGGAGGAGGGTCAGGAGCACGACGGGGACCCACGCGGTGACGAGCAGACCCGACGCGATCCAGGGCAGCGCGCGTGGGAATCGGTCGCCGCGGAAGACGACGCAGGCGGCGCCTCCCATCAGCGCCCCGCCGAGAACTCCGAGGACGGGGAGGCTCGGCACCGCCATCGCCACGGCAGCGCCGACGCACCAGGCCCGGATCCAGTCCCTGGTGAGGGCCCGCACCGAGGCGCCGCGACGAGCCACGTCGGCGGCCGGCTCAGCTCCGGTCACCCGGCCGTGCCCGTCCGTCGACCCCCGGTCCAGACCCGGCGCGCCACGAGCACCGAGACGACGATGGTGACCACGAACAGGACCATGATCTCCGGGGCGCCCACCTTGCGTGCGACGTCGAACACACCCAAGGTCCCAAGGACCAGCGGCGGCAGCAGCAAGAACGTCGCCACCCCGGCGAGCACCGCGAGCACCCGACGCCAGTTCTCGTCCATCCCTGCCCCCTCGTCCGCCCGGACCTCGCGGGACCGATTGTGCACCCGACAGGCCCTCAAGGGGGTCGAGTGAGCACGAAGTACCGCGACGACACCGGTTGAGTGAGCGCCTTGTGCACTCGCCCGAGGTTGAGTGAGCGCCACGTGCACCCCGGTTGAGTGAGCGCCAAGTGCTCCGATTCGGCCGGATCGGGTGCACTTGCTGCTCACTCACCGGGGAGTGGGTGCACTTTCTGCTCACTCAACGGGGAGGGGGCTCGAGCCGGGTGGCGGGGTGGGCGGGTGCGTGCGGGGGCCGGGCAACCTCGGGGCTGACCGCCAGCAACGCGACATATAGGCTGTGACCGACCTGTGACCCATCCCACCCGGCGGCCCCCCCAGACCGACCGTGTCCGACGAGCGAGGCCCAGCATGAGCGACTCCGCGACCAGCACCGACGAGACCAGGCGGCGCGTCGTCGTCGCGGAGGACGAGGCCCTGATCCGGATGGACCTCGCCGAGATGCTGGGGGAGGCGGGCTACGACGTGGTCGGGCAGGCGAGCAACGGGGAGCAGGCCGTCCAGATGGTCGCCGACCTCGCGCCGGACCTCGTCATCATGGACGTCAAGATGCCGGTCATGGACGGCATCACCGCCGCCGAGCAGATCGGCGAGAAGCGGATCTGCCCCGTGGTCATGCTCACCGCGTTCAGCCAGACCGAGCTCGTCGAGCGGGCCCGGGACGCCGGGGTCATGGCCTATGTCGTCAAGCCGTTCACCGCCGGTGACGTCACGCCCGCGATCGACATCGCCCTCTCCCGGTGGAGCGAGATGAAGGCCCTCGAGAGCGAGGTCGCCGACCTCGGCGAGCGGCTCGCCACCCGCAAGGCGGTCGAGCGCGCCAAGGGCGTGCTCATGAAGAAGCTCAAGGTGAGCGAGGCCGACGCGTTCCGCTGGATCCAGAAGACCGCGATGGACCGCCGGATGGGCATGCGCGAGGTCGCCGAGGCCGTCGTCGCGGGCATGGAGAACGCCTGACCCGACGCGCGGGTCGCTGCCGGGACCCGGCGGGGCTCAGCGCATCCGGACGCCGCCGGGACGCGCCGGTGGGACTCGGCGCAGGCGGGACTCGGACGCGAGCGTCGGGGCTCAGCGCAGCCGGACGACGAGCTCGGTGAGCACGGGCGCCACGACGAGCGCGGGCAGCAGGTCGCCGACCGGGATCTCGCGCAGCCGGAGCAGCCGCAGCGCGATCCCGACGAGCATGAGGCCGCCGGTCGCGGTGAGCGCGGCGATGTGCGCGTCGGGGAGCACGGAGCCGAGCACCACGCCGACGACGGTGAGGCTGCCCTGGACGACGGCGACCGACACCGCGGAGAACAGCACCCCGATCCCGAACGTCGACGCGAACGCCATCGCCGCGAACCCGTCGAGCACCGACTTCAGGGTCAGCTGCTCGATGCCGTTGCCGAGGCCGTCCGAGAGCGATCCGAGGATCGTCAGCGGGCCGACGCAGAACAGCAGGGACGCCCCGAGCCAGCCCTCGATGAACCGCTCCCTCGCCTCGTGGGCCGCCTCGTGGCCCTCGCCGCCGGACCGGCCGCCGTCCATCCGGCCCACCCAGCGGTGCACCGCGCCGGCGAGCCCCCCGAGCCGGCGCTCGATGCCGAGCAGCGACCCGGCGACACCGCCGACCAGGAGGGACCCGAGCACGATGAGGGTGGGGGCTCCGGTCCCGGTCGCCTCGGCGAGCGCGGGGTCGGTGACGGCGACCGCCGACAGCGCCGCGATGAGGAGCGTCGTCAGCCCGAGGGCGTCGGTGACGACGGAGCGGGTGTGGTCGGGGAAGCGCCCACCGACCGCCATGCCGACGAGGCTGCCGACGACGACGGTGACGACGTTGATGGCCGTCCCGAGGCCGGTGAAGTCGAGGTGCACCCGCGTCACTGTAGGTGGACGGTCCTGCCCACCTGCGGGGGGACCGCTCAGCCGCCGGGCGGGGCGTCCCGCAGCAGGCACGTGATCCGGGACGTGCACACCCGTCGTCCCGCCTCGTCGGAGACGACGACGTCGTAGCTCGCGAGCGTCCGGCCCAGCGACAGCGGGGTCGCGACCCCGGTGACGAACCCGGAGCGGGCGGCGCGGTGGTGGGTGGCGTTGATGTCGAGCCCGACGGCGATCCGCCCCGGACCGGCGTGCATCGCCGAGCCGAGCGAGCCGAGGGTCTCGGCGAGCACGACCGAGGCGCCGCCGTGGAGCAGCCCGTACGGCTGGGTGTTGCCCGCGACCGGCATCGTCGCGACGAGCCGGTCGACGGTGAGCTCGACGAGGTCGATGCCCATGCGCTCGATGAGCGTGCCGGCGCCGGAGGCGCGCAGCAGCTCCGCGTGCTCCGCGGAGTCCGTGGGTACCGCCGTCGGGGCCTCGGGGTCCGGGGTCGTCTCGTCCGCCATGGGGCTCATCCTGTCGCGCCCGGCCCGGGGGCGCCGGTCGGGGGTGGCGTCGGAGCCGGGAAGTAGGCTTCGCCGCGTGACCCGACTGCTCCTCCTCGACGGCCATTCCCTCGCCTACCGCGCGTTCTTCGCGCTCCCGGTGGAGAACTTCTCGACGAGCACGGGGCAGCACACCAACGCCGTCTACGGCTTCACGTCGATGCTCATCAACGTCCTCCGGGACGAGGAGCCCACCCACGTCGGGGTCGCCTTCGACGTCTCCCGGCAGACGTTCCGCACCGAGCAGTACAGCGAGTACAAGGCCGGCCGGTCCGCGACCCCGGCGGAGTTCCAGGGGCAGCTGTCGCTGCTGCAGGAGGTCCTCGACGCCCTCAACATCCGGCACGTGGGGGTCGAGGGGTACGAGGCCGACGACGTCATCGCCACCCTCACCGGTCGGGCCCGCGCGGAGGGCATGGAGGTCCTCATCTGCTCGGGGGACCGGGACGCGATCCAGCTCGTCGGCGACGACGTCACCCTGCTCTACCCCCGCAAGGGCGTCTCGGACCTGGTGCGGATGACCCCGGCCGCCGTCGAGGAGCGCTACGGCGTCCCGCCGGAGCGCTACAGCGACCTCGCGGCCCTCGTCGGCGAGAGCAGCGACAACCTCCCGGGCGTGCCGGGGGTCGGCCCGAAGACCGCGGCGAAGTGGCTGACGAAGTACGGCGACCTCACCGGGGTCGTCGCCCACGTCGACGAGATCACCGGCAAGGCGGGCCAGTCGCTGCGCGACCACGTCGACGGGGTGCTGCGCAACCGGCGGCTCAACCAGCTCGTCGGGGACCTGTCGCTGCCGCTCGGGGTCGACGACCTCGAGCGGGCCGCGTGGGACCGCGAGCAGGTCCACACCGTCTTCGACGGCCTCGAGTTCCGCGTCCTGCGGGACCGGCTGTTCTCCACGTTCGGGACCGACGAGACCGAGACCGAGGGCGGGTTCGAGGTCGACGGGACCGTCCTCACCTCGCAGGAGGTGCCGGGCTGGCTCGCCGAGAACGCGCCGAGCGGGTCCCGGATCGGGGTCGTCGTCGGCGGCTCGTGGTCCCGCGGGACCGGCGACGTCGAGGCGCTCGCGCTCGCCACCCCGGGCGGACCGGCCGCGTGGTTCGACGCCGCCGACCTCTCTTCCGAGGCCGACGCCGCGGTCGCCGCGTGGCTGGCCGACCCCGACCGGGGGAAGGTCCTGCACGACGCCAAGGGACCGCTGGAGGCCCTCTCCGCCCGCGGCTGGCCGGTCCGGGGCGTCGTCAGCGACACCGCGCTCGCTGCCTACCTCGTCCGGCCCGACCAGCGCTCCTACGACCTCGAGGACCTCGTCGTGCGCAACCTCGGCCGGGAGCTGCGGGGCGAGTCGCCCGACGCCGCCCAGCCGCTGCTCGACCTCAGCGAGGACGGCACCGCCGCCGCGGACGACGCCATGGTCCGCGCCCGGGCGGTGATCGACCTCGCCGACGCGCTCGCGACCCAGCTGGAGGATCGCGGCGGCGCCGACCTGCTCGGCAGCGTCGAGCTGCCGCTCGTCGACGTGCTCGCCGAGATGGAGCGGGTCGGGATCGCGGTCGACCTCGACGCGCTCGAGGCGCTCGAGTCCGGGTTCGCCGACAAGGTCGCCGCCGCCCAGGCCGACGCCTACGACGCGATCGGGGGCGAGGAGATCAACCTCGGCTCGCCCAAGCAGCTGCAGACGGTCCTCTTCGAGACGCTCGGGATGCCGAAGACGAAGCGCACCAAGACCGGCTGGACGACCGACGCCGAGGCGCTCGCCGACCTCTACACCAAGACCGAGCACCCGTTCCTCGAGGCGCTGCTGCGCCACCGCGACGCCACCCGCCTCCGGGTCACCGTCGAGGGGCTGATGAAGTCCGTCTCCGACGACGGACGGATCCACACGACCTACCAGCAGACCATCGCCGCGACCGGTCGGCTGTCCTCGACCGACCCCAACCTCCAGAACATCCCGATCCGGACCGAGGAGGGCCGCCGCATCCGCGAGGCCTTCGTCGTCGGCGCCGGCTTCGAGGAGCTGACCTCGGCCGACTACAGCCAGATCGAGATGCGGATCATGGCGCACCTGTCCGGGGACGAGGGCCTCATCGAGGCGTTCCGCAGTGGCGAGGACCTCCACCGGTACGTCGGCGCCCGGGTGTTCGGGGTCGAGCCCGAGGGGGTCACCCCGGCGATGCGGAGCAAGGTCAAGGCCATGTCGTACGGCCTGGCGTACGGGCTGTCCGCGTTCGGCCTGTCCCGGCAGCTGACGATCCCGGTCGAGGAGGCCCGCGGGCTCATGGACCACTACTTCGCCCGGTTCGGCGGGGTGCGGGACTACCTCGCCGAGGTGGTCGCCCGGGCCCGGAGCACCGGCTACACCGAGACCATGCTCGGTCGGCGCCGCTACCTGCCCGACCTCACCAGCGACAACCGGCAGCGTCGGGAGATGGCCGAGCGAATGGCCCTCAACGCCCCGATCCAGGGCTCGGCCGCCGACGTCATCAAGGTCGCGATGCTCCGCGTCGACGCCGCGCTCCGGGCCGCCGGGGCGCGCTCGCGGATGCTGCTCCAGGTCCACGACGAGCTCGTCCTCGAGGTCGCGCAGGGGGAGCGGGAGCAGGTCGAGCAGCTCGTCCGCGCCGAGATGGGCGGGGCGATCGGGATGGACGTGCCCCTCGAGGTCAGCGTCGGGCACGGCGCCTCCTGGCACGCCGCCGCGCACTGAGCGCGGCACGTCGGCGCCCCCCGTCAGCCGGCGGGGGAGCCGTCCTCGACGCACACGAACACCGCGGTCCCGGGCAGCAGCCGGCCGCGCAGCGGCGACCACCCGCCCCACGTCGCCGTCGTCCGCTCCGGCCACTCCGGCTCGACGAGGTCGACCAGGCGCAGGCCTGCCGCGGTGAGCTCGCGGACCCGGTCGCCGAGCGTGCGGTGGTGCTCGACGTAGCCGACCTCGCCGCCGGCGTCGACCTCGACGTACGGCCGCCGGTCGAAGTAGGACTGGGCGACCGTGAGGCCGTCCTCGCCGGGGGAGTCGGGGAAGGCCCAGCGGACCGGGTGGGTCGTGGAGAACACGAACCGGCCGCCGGGGCGCAGCACCCGGGCCGCCTCGGCCATGACGGCGGCCGAGTCGGCGACGAACGGCACCGCCCCGTACGCGGTGAACACGAGGTCGACGCACCCGTCGGCGAGCGGCAGCCGGGCGGCGTCGCACTGGAGCATCGGGACCGTCCGGGAGGGGTCGGACCCGGCGATCTCCCGACCGGTCGCGAGCATCCGGGCGGAGAGGTCACTTGCGACGACCTCGCCGCCGTGGGCCCGGACGTAGCGCGACCCCTGCCCGGCGCCGGCCCCGATCTCGAGGACCCGCCGGCCCTCCAGCGGCCCGAGCAGGTGCAGGTCGTCCTCGCTCCAGCCCTCGGGCCCCCAGACGAGGTCGTCGTCGCCGAGGAAGGCCCCGTGCTCGGCGTGGTAGGAGCGGGCCTGCGCGTCCCACCACCCCCGGTTCGCGGCCGCGGTGACGTCGTGGCCGACCGGGTCCCGGCTCACCCGTGGCTCAGTCACGTCGCCCCGCCTCCACGGTCTTGACCACTCTTTGACCCTCGTCGGGGGCGCCGATAGGATGACGAGGCGCCTGCTGTGTGCACCCGTGTCCGGGTGCGCCCGGCGTCGTAACTGTCCGCACGAGTTCACTGTCCACTACGGAGTTCCTACTACATGACTGCCAGCACGGTCGACACGACCGGTTCCCAGATCGCTGTCAACGACATCGGTACTGAGGAAGAGCTTCTCGCCGCGATCGACGAGACCATCAAGCACTTCAACGACGGCGACATCGTCGAGGGTCGCATCGTCAAGGTCGACCGGGACGAGGTCCTGCTCGACATCGGCTACAAGACCGAGGGCGTCATCCCCTCGCGAGAGCTGTCCATCAAGCACGACGTCGACCCCGCCGAGGTCGTCGAGGTCGGCGACGAGGTCGAGGCCCTCGTCCTCCAGAAGGAGGACAAGGAAGGCCGGCTGATCCTGTCCAAGAAGCGCGCCCAGTACGAGCGCGCCTGGGGCACGATCGAGAAGATCAAGGACGAGGAGGGTGTCGTCACCGGCACCGTCATCGAGGTCGTCAAGGGCGGCCTGATCCTCGACATCGGCCTGCGCGGCTTCCTCCCCGCCTCCCTCGTCGAGATGCGTCGCGTCCGCGACCTCCAGCCGTACGTGGGCAAGGAGATCGAGGCGAAGATCATCGAGCTCGACAAGAACCGCAACAACGTCGTGCTCTCCCGCCGTGCCTGGCTCGAGCAGACCCAGTCCGAGGTGCGCACCTCCTTCCTCAAGGAGCTCCAGAAGGGGCAGGTCCGCACCGGGACGGTCAGCAGCATCGTCAACTTCGGCGCCTTCGTCGACCTCGGCGGTGTCGACGGCCTGGTCCACGTCTCCGAGCTGTCCTGGAAGCACATCGACCACCCCTCCGAGGTCGTCGAGGTCGGCCAGGAGGTCACGGTCGAGGTGCTCGACGTCGACATGGACCGCGAGCGGGTCTCGCTGTCGCTGAAGGCGACGCAGGAGGACCCGTGGCAGCACTTCGCCCGGACCCACGCGATCGGCCAGGTCGTCCCGGGCAAGGTCACCAAGCTCGTCCCGTTCGGCGCGTTCGTCCGCGTCGACGACGGCATCGAGGGCCTGGTCCACATCTCCGAGCTCGCCGAGCGTCACGTCGAGCTGCCCGAGCAGGTCGTCCAGGTCGGCGCGGAGATCTTCGTCAAGGTCATCGACATCGACCTCGAGCGTCGCCGGATCAGCCTGTCGCTGAAGCAGGCCAACGACGTCGGCTCCACCGGCGAGGACTTCGACCCCACGCTCTACGGCATGGCGGCCGAGTACGACGAGCAGGGGAACTACAAGTACCCCGAGGGCTTCGACCCGGAGACCAACGAGTGGCTCGAGGGCTTCGAGACCCAGCGCGAGGCCTGGGAGAAGCAGTACGCCGAGGCCCACGCCCGCTGGGAGGCCCACCGGGCGCAGGTCGAGGCCGCGCTCAAGGCCGACGCCGACGCGGCCGCGGGCGCCGAGGTGTCCACCTCGTACTCCTCCGACTCCGGCTCGCCGACGCCGCGGCGTGAGCCCAGCTCCTCCGGCTCCGCGGCGGCGGCGGCGGCGGCGGCGCCACCCCGGCGCCGGCCCCCGCGAACGAGGGCACGCTCGCCTCGGACGAGGCGCTCGCCGCGCTGCGGGAGAAGCTCACCGGCGGCTGACCCGGGAGACGCCGGGCGGGTCCTCCGGGACCGGACCGGCGCCGAGAGCACGTCACGGCCCGGCACCCCACGGGGTGCCGGGCCGTCGTGCGTGGCAGGATCGCCCCCATGCCACGCACGATCGCGACGACGACCGGGGTCGACCGGGACGGACTGCTCGACTTCGTCCGGCCCCGCCACAACATGGTCCTCATGACGACCCGCGGGGACGGCCGGCCGCAGGCGTCCCCGGTCACCGGCGGCGTCGACGGGCAGGGGCGGGTCGTCATCTCGACCTACCCCGAGCGGGCGAAGGCGGCCAACGTCCGCCGCCGGCGCGAGGTGGGCGTCGTCGTGCTCTCCGACGACTTCGGGGGCGCGTGGGTGCAGGTCGACGGGGACGCCGAGGTGCTCGACCTGCCCGAGTCGCTCGAGCCCCTCGTCGAGTACTTCCGGAGCATCTCCGGGGAGCACCCGGACTGGGACGAGTACCGTCAGGCCATGCGGGACCAGGGCAAGTCCCTGATCCGGGTGACCCCCACCCGGTGGAGCCCGGTCGCGACCGGCGGCTTCCCGCCGCGGCTTGCCGACTGACCCGGGTGTACTGGGTGCTCCGGGTCGGGCTGTCCGGGGGGATCGGCTCGGGCAAGTCGACGGTCGCCGCCCGGCTCGCCCGGCTCGGTGCCGTCGTCGTCGACGCGGACCGCATCGCCCGCGAGGTCGTCGAGCCCGGGGAGCGGGCGCTCGCGGAGGTCCGGGAGCGCTTCGGCGACGACGTCGTCACCGACGAGGGCACGCTCGACCGGGCCGCCCTCGGCCGGCTCGTGTTCGCCGACCGGGAGGCGCTGCGCGCCCTGGAGGCGATCACCCACCCGGCGATCCGGGCCCGGACCGCCGAGCGGGTGGCCGCCGCCGTCCGCGCCGACCCCGCCGCGGTCGTCGTCCACGACATGCCCCTGCTCGTCGAGCAGGACCTCGGTCCGGGCTACCACCTCGTCCTCGTCGTCGACACCGACGAGGAGACCCGGGTGCGCCGGCTCGTGGGCGCCCGGGGGATGGACGAGGACGACGCCCGGGCCCGGGTGCGCGCCCAGGCGAGCGACGCCGAG
Organism: uncultured Actinomycetota bacterium; assembly: GCA_963800325.1. Taxonomy (GTDB): domain Bacteria; phylum Actinomycetota; class Actinomycetes; order Actinomycetales; family Dermatophilaceae; genus CAWDAQ01. The sequence goes on from CAWDAQ010000002.1 coordinate 97,980, forward strand.
CGGCGGGCCGCGGCCGACGTCCTCCTCGACAACACCGGGACCCCGGAGCTGCTCGAGCGGGCCGTCGACGCGCTCTGGACCGGCAGGGTCCTGCCGTTCGAGGCCAACCTGCGCCGCCGCGAGCCCGCGCCCGGCCCCGGCGACCCCGGGCAGCCACCGGGTGGCTGGGCCGCGCAGGCCGCCCGCACCGGCGCCCGCCTGCGCCGCGTGCTCGGCGACGCGCTCGGCGACGTGACGGGGGGACCGGACGCCGACGGGGTGCTCCACCTCGACGCACCCGTCGCCGACCAGGCCTGCCTCGACGTCCCCGACGTGCTCACCGGACTCGCCGACGCGGGCTTCCCCCGGCTCCGCGACGGGGGCGGGGGCCCCGCCCGGCTCCACGGCAGCGCGGACCCGGGCCGGCCCGCCCGCGTCCGGCTGCGCGCCGGGTGAGCCGCGCCGGCGGTACCCGACTTCGTGCCCGGTCGGCTGGGTGAAACGGGCGAAGCGGGTGTGTCAGCGCGGCCAACCGGGCACGAAGTGCGGTTGCGGGCGCGGCGGCTGGGTGGGCGCGGCTCGTCGCTGTCGGCGGGGCGGCATACCGTAGGTTCATGCGTCCGAGCACCGACATCCAGCGCAGCGTCGCCCCGTTCGAGGTCGTCTCCGAGTTCAGCCCGAGCGGGGACCAGCCGACGGCGATCGCCGACCTGGCGCGGCGCGTCGACTCCGGTGAGCAGGACGTCGTCCTCCTCGGCGCCACCGGGACGGGCAAGTCGGCGACCACCGCGTGGCTCGTCGAGCAGGTGCAGCGCCCGACGCTCGTCATGGCGCCGAACAAGACCCTCGCCGCACAGCTCGCCAACGAGTTCCGCGAGCTGCTGCCGCACAACGCCGTCGAGTACTTCGTCAGCTACTACGACTACTACCAGCCCGAGGCGTACGTCCCGCAGACCGACACCTACATCGAGAAGGACTCCTCGATCAACGACGAGGTCGAGCGGCTGCGCCACAGCGCGACGAACTCCCTGCTCACCCGGCGCGACGTCATCGTCGTCGCCTCCGTGTCGTGCATCTACGGCCTCGGCACGCCCCAGGAGTACGTCGACCGGATGGTCCCGCTGCGGGTCGGGGACGAGATCGACCGCGACGAGCTGCTGCGCAGGTTCGTCACCATGCAGTACACCCGCAACGACCTCGCCTTCACCCGCGGCACGTTCCGGGTGCGCGGCGACACGGTCGAGATCATCCCGGTCTACGAGGAGCTCGCCGTCCGGATCGAGTTCTTCGGCGACGAGATCGAGCGGCTCTACACCCTCCACCCGCTCAGCGGCGAGGTGGTGCGCGAGGAGAGCGAGATGTACGTCTTCCCCGCCTCCCACTACGTCGCCGGCCCGGAGCGGATGGAGCGGGCGATCGTCGGGATCGAGCACGAGCTCGGGGAGCAGCTGGAGACCTTCGAGCGGCAGGGCAAGCTCCTCGAGGCCCAGCGGCTGAGGATGCGCACGACCTACGACATCGAGATGATGCGTCAGGTCGGCTCGTGCTCCGGCATCGAGAACTACTCGATGCACATCGACGGGCGCTCGCCCGGCTCGGCGCCGAACTGCCTGCTCGACTACTTCCCGGAGGACTTCCTCCTCGTCATCGACGAGTCCCACCAGACGGTCCCGCAGATCGGGGCGATGTACGAGGGCGACATGTCCCGCAAGCGCACCCTCGTCGACCACGGCTTCCGGCTGCCGTCGGCGATGGACAACCGGCCGCTGAAGTGGGAGGAGTTCCTCGGGCGGATCGGGCAGACCGTCTACCTCTCGGCGACGCCGGGGGACTACGAGCTCGCCCGCTCCGACGGCTACGTCGAGCAGGTCATCCGCCCCACCGGGCTCGTCGACCCCGAGGTCGTGCTCAAGCCGACCAAGGGGCAGATCGACGACCTGCTCGAGCAGATCCGGCTGCGCACGGACAAGGACGAGCGGGTCCTCGTCACGACCCTGACGAAGAAGATGGCCGAGGACCTCACCGACTACCTCCTCGACAAGGGCGTCCGGGTCCGCTACCTCCACTCCGACATCGACACCCTCCGCAGGGTCGAGCTGCTCCGCGAGCTGCGGCTCGGGGAGTTCGACGTCCTCGTCGGGATCAACCTGCTCCGGGAGGGGCTCGACCTGCCCGAGGTCTCGCTCGTCAGCATCCTCGACGCCGACAAGGAGGGGTTCCTCCGCTCGGCCCGCTCGCTGATCCAGACCATCGGCCGGGCGGCCCGGAACGTGTCCGGCCAGGTCCACATGTACGCCGACAAGGTGACGCCCTCGATGCAGCAGGCCATCGACGAGACCCAGCGGCGGCGGGAGAAGCAGATGGCCTACAACCGCGAGCGGGGCATCGACCCGACCCCGCTGCGCAAGCGGATCGCGGACATCACGGACCTGCTCGAGCGGGAGGACGCCGACACCGAGGCCCTCCTCGGCTCAGGGCGGAACCAGTCCCGCGGACGGGCCGACGGCGGCCGCGGCGGCCGGGGTGCCGTCGTCGCGGACAGCGGCGTCGACGTCGACCGGGCCCGGAGCCTGCCCGCCACCGAGCTCGCCGACCTCATCCAGGAGCTCACCGTGCAGATGCACCAGGCCGCCGGCGACCTGCACTTCGAGCTCGCCGCCCGGCTGCGCGACGAGGTCGGGGACCTGAAGAAGGAGCTGCGCCAGATGGGCCGGGCCACCGGCTGAGAGCCGGGGTCCCTCGAGCCGGGGGCCCAGCGGTACCGGCCGGGGCCCCACAGGACGTTCGGGGTCCGGTTGAGGGGCCGGGTGGGGTCTGGGAGACTGTGCCAGTTCGACGGAGGGGAGTATCCCCGCGCGGCGACCTCGTCATCACGGTCACGGCCCTGGGCCGGACCCGGGGAGCCGGCCCCCGGGTGGGAGAGACCTCCGGACCGCTTCGCTGTCCGGAAGGCTGCCCGTGAACGTCCCCCTGTGGGCCTGGATCGTCACCCTCGGCGTCGCCGCGCTGGTGCTCGTCGTCGACGTCGTCGTCATCGCCCGCCGACCGCACGTCCCCTCCACCCGGGAGGTGTCGATCGCCCTCTGCGGCTACGTCGGCGCCGCCGCCCTGTTCGGCCTGGGGGTGTGGCTGCTGGCCGGCGGCCAGTCGGCGGGGGAGTTCTACGCCGGGTGGCTGACCGAGTACTCGCTGTCGGTCGACAACCTGTTCATCTTCCTGCTCATCATGGCGAAGTTCGGCGTGCCCAAGGAGCTGCAGCAGAGCGCGCTGATGATCGGCATCGTCATCGCGATCGTCCTGCGGGTCGTCTTCATCGCCCTCGGCGCCGCCGCGATCAACAGCTTCTCGTGGGTCTTCTACGTCTTCGGCGCCTTCCTCGTCTACACCGCGGTCCACCTGGCCCGGGAGAAGAAGGAGGACGAGGAGTTCGAGGAGAACCGGTTCCTGCGCTGGTTCGAGCGGCGGTTCCCGGCGACCCAGCAGTGGAACGGCAGCCACCTGACCGTCGTCGAGGCGGGCTCGCGGGTCGTCACCCCGATGTTCGTCGTCATCCTCGCGCTCGGCACGACCGACCTGCTGTTCGCGCTCGACTCGATCCCCGCGATCTACGGGCTGACCAAGGAGCCCTACCTCGTCCTCACGGCGAACCTGTTCGCCCTCATGGGGCTGCGTCAGCTGTACTTCCTCCTCGGCGGGCTGCTGCGCAAGCTCGTCTACCTCAACCTCGGGCTGTCGGTCCTGCTCGCGTTCATCGGGGTCAAGCTCGTCCTCCACGCCCTCCACGAGAACGACCTCCCGTTCGTCAACGGCGGCCGGCCCGTGCCGGTGCCGGACGTCCCGATCTGGCTCTCGCTCGTCGCGATCGTCGGCATCCTCGGCGTCACCGCCGCGGCGAGTCTCTGGCGCACCCGGGCCGACGGGGGCGGTGACGAGCCGGCCGAGCCGGGCGAGCAGGACGAGCAGGACGAGCCGCTCGGTCCCGGTCCCGGACGCGACCGCCGCTGAGGCTGCCGACCCGAAGGCGCCGGACGCCAGGAGTGCCTGCGCGTGGCGTCCGCAGGGACGGTCGCCCCGGCGCTGACCCTGCGGACGCAACGGGGGCCTGCGGCGTCAGAGCTCGTGACGTGCCGTCAGGCGCCGGTCTCGGCGGGCTGGCTCGACGGCTCGCCGTCGCGGATGCGGCGGCGGTTCCCGGAGCGTCGTCCGAGCCCCATGACGAGGACGCTGGCGAGGACGACGAGGCCCATGCCGAGCAGCTGGACCGGTGAGAGCCGCTGCCCCAGGACGAGGAGCCCGGCGAGCGCGGCGACCGCGGGCTCGAGGCTGAGGAGGATCCCGAACACCCCGGCGGAGAGCCGGCGCAGCGCGAGCATCTCGAGCGAGTACGGCAGCACCGAGGACAGCACCGCGATGCCGAGGCCCTTGGCGAGGACGGCCTGGTCCCACGCGCCGGCCGTGTGCAGCCCGAACGGGCTGACGAGGACGGTGGCGACGACGAGCGCGAGCGCGAGCCCGTCGAGCCTGGGGAACCGCGCTCCGGTCCGCCCGCTCATGAGAATGTACCCCGCCCAGCACGCCCCCGCGGTGGCGGCGAGTGCGAGGCCGGTCCACTCGAGCTCGCCGAGCGGGACCTGGAGGGCCTGGGAGATGAGCAGCACCCCGGCGGCGGCCGCGGCCACCGCGGCGAGGTCGCGCAGGGTCCGCGAGAGGACCGCGGCGAGCACGAGCGGCCCGGTGAACTCGACGGTGACGGCGACGCCGATCGGCAGGTGGCCGAGCGAGCCGTAGAACGCCCAGTTCATGCACCCGAGCGCGAGGCCGAAGCCGGCGACCGTCAGCCAGTCCGAGCGCCGGTACCCCCGCACCCGGGGCCGGGCGACGAGCAGCAGGATCACGGTCGCGATCCCGAGCCGGAGCGTCACCGAGCCGGTCGCGCCGATGACCGGCACGAGCGTCGCGGCGAGTGCGCCGCCGAACTGGACCGAGGCGATGGCCGCGAGGACGAGGACGAGCGCCGGGGCGTCGTTCTCGTGGGACATGGGCGTCAGGCTAGGACACCCCTGACGTGCTCGGTGGCGCCGACCAGCCGGCGGACGGACCGGCGCGCGGTCACCCGGCTCCTCACCAGCCGCGTTCGCGCCACTGCTCGAGGTGGGGACGCTCGGCCCCGAGCGTGGTGTCGCTCCCGTGGCCCGGGTAGACCCACGTGTCGTCCCCGTAGACGTCGAAGACCCGCGTGGTGACGTCCTCGATGAGCGAGGCGAAGCTCTGCCCGGGGTTGGACGTCGCGCCCACGCCGCCGGGGAAGAGGCTGTCCCCGCTGAAGAGGTGCACCCCGCCCTCGGGGTCGTCGTAGGCCAGCGCGATCGAGCCCGGGGTGTGACCGCGCAGGTGGACGACGTCGAGGGTGACGTCGCCGACCCCCACCCGGTCGCCGTGGTGGAGGCTGTGGTCGGGGATGACCGGCAGGGCGGCCGCGTCGTCCGCCCCCGCCCAGGTCTCGGCCCCGGTGCGGCGCGCGACCTCGGCCAGCGCCCGCACGTGGTCCCAGTGCTGGTGGGTGGTGACGACGTGGTCGAGCCGCCCGGTGCCCTCCTCGACGAGGGCGAGGCACCGGTCCGGGTCGTCCGCGGCGTCGACGAGGAGCTGCTCGCCGGTCGACCGGCACGTGAGCAGGTAGACGTTGTTGCTCATCGACGACACCGCCGCCTTGCGGATCGTCAGGTGCGCGAGCTCGCGCACCGCGCTCGGGCCGCCGGGGGTGACGTCGGGGTCGTAGCCGTCGGTGGGACGGCCGTCGGGGGGGTGGCCGTCGGTGGGGTGGGCGTCGGTGGTGTGGTCGTCTGAGGGCATCAGGTTCCTCTCGGCAGGTCGGGCAGCCGGTCGCTGCGGACGTGGTCGGGGATCCGGCGGGCGAGCCAGAGCAGCACCCCGGCCCGGCCGCCGGTGACGTGGGCGTCACCCTCGCCGAGCGAGAAGACGTCCCCGGCGTCGGTGCGGATCGTGAGCGAGGGGGCGCGCTCGCTCGCCCGCAGCCGGGCGACGGCGTCCTCCAGCAGGGCGAGCAGCGCCTCGTCCTCCACGTCGTCGAGCGTGAACCCGGCATCCAGGTCGACGTGGTGGAGGACGACCTCCCGCAGCCGCATGAACGGCAGCGCCCCGACGCGGAACCGCCGCCCGCCCGGGGTCCGCTCGACCTCGGTGTCGGCGAGCTCGGCCGGCAGCGCCGCGAGGGCGGGGGCGAGGTCGGCGGCGGTCCGCTCGAGGTCCTCGGCGAGGGTCGCGGCGTCCCGGCCCGAGCCGGCCTCGACCTCGGCGTCCCGGGTCTCGTCGTCGGGGTACATCGTCACCGGCTCGCCGCGCGCCGCGCCCGCCGCGAGCCGGTGGATCGCCTCGGCGTTGCGGGCCACGTGGGTCGCGACGTGGGAGCGGGTCCACCCCTCGCAGAGCGACGGCGCGGCCGTGTCCCGCAGGGCCCGGGTCGTGGCCACCATCCGGGCGGTGTGGGCCTCGACGAGGTCGAGGAGTGGCAGGGGTTCGCTCATGCTCGACGAGCCTACCGACGCGGGGCGCCGCCGGCACCGCGCCGTCGCGTCCCCTCCCAGCCCCGGCCGCCCTCGGCGTCGGCGATCCGGTAGGCCGCCTGGATGAGGGTGAGGTGGGAGAACGCCTGCGGGAAGTTGCCGACCATCGTGCCGCGGCCCGGGTCGTACTCCTCGGACAGCAGGCCGACGTCGTTGACGAGTCCGGTGAGCCGGTCCATGAGGGCCCGGGCGCGCTCGGCCTGCCCGGAGGCCGCGAGGGCGGCGACGAGCCAGAACGAGCACGCGAGGAACGGGTGCTCGTCGCCGGGCAGGCCGTCGACCCCGGAGGTGGTCCGGTAGCGCAGCAGCAGCCCGTCGCGCAGCAGGTCCTCCTCGACCGCCGCAATGGTGCCGAGCACCCGGGGGTCGTCCCCGGGGAGGAAGCCGACGAGCGGGACGAGCAGCAGCGAGGCGTCGACCTCGGTGGTCTCGTCGTGCTGGGTGAAGGTGTTCCGGGCCGCGTCGTAGCCGGTCCGGAGCACCGCGGCGCGGACCTTCTCGCGCTCCTCGCGCCACCGGTCCACCCGGCCGTCGAGCCCGTGCTCCTCGACCGCGCGGACGGCCCGGTCGAACGCGGCCCACACCATGACCCGCGAGTGGGTGAAGTGCCGGGCCGGACCGCGGATCTCCCAGAGCCCGTTGTCCGGACGGTCCCAGGACGCCGCGAGGTCCTCGACGAGCGCCTTCTGGACCTCCCAGGCCTGCGGGTCCTCCTCCAGGCCCAGGTCGCGGGCGTCGTGCAGGGCGATCATCACCTCGCCGAGCACGTCGGTCTGGGTCTGCCCGACCGCGTCGTTGCCGACCCGGACCGGGCGGGAGCCGGCGTACCCGGGCAGGTGGTCCAGCGTCCGCTCCGGCAGCCGGCGGGAGCCGTCGACCCGGTACATGATCTGCAGGTCCTCGGGGTCCCCGGCGACCGCCCGCACCAGCCAGTCCCGCCACAGCCGGGTCGTCTCCAGGTGCCCCGAGCGCAGCAGCGAGCCGAGGGTCAGCGCGGCGTCGCGGAGCCAGACGAAGCGGTAGTCCCAGTTGCGGGAGCCGCCCACCTCCTCCGGCAGGCTCGTCGTCGGCGCCGCGACGATCCCGCCCCGGCGGCTGTCGGTGAGCAGCCGCAGCACGAGCAGGGACCGGACCACCTCGTCCCGGTACGGACCGTCGTAGGTGCACCGGCCCACCCAGTCCGCCGACCACAGGGCGGTCTCCCGGACCCGGGAGTCGACCTCGAGGGCGGGCGGCAGCCCGGCCCAGCTGTCGACGCGGGTGAGGGAGAAGTCGTGGCGCTCGCCCGCGGCGACGGTGAACGTGTCGCGGTGGCGTCCGTCGGCGGGCTCCGGCAGCCGGGACCCGCGCAGGACGAGGCGGTCCGGGCCCGCGGTCGCGACGATGACGCCCTGCTCGCCGGCGGCCCCGGAGGAGCGGTACACCCACGGCCGGATCCGGCCGTAGTCGAACCGGACGACCCACTCGTGCTCCATCTCCACGTGCCCCTCCAGGCCCTCGACCTGCCGCAGCACGTCCGAGCGGTCGTCACCGAGCGGCATGAGGTCGGTGACCCGCACCGCCCCGGTGTCGGTCTCGTGGACGGTCTCGAGGACGAACGTGTCCTCCCGGTACCGCCGCGTGGTCCGGCTCGGCCCGACCGGGCCGAGCAGCCACCGGCCGTGCTCCGGGCCGCCGAGCAGGGCGCTGAAGCACGAGGGGGAGTCGAACTTCGGCAGGCACAGCCAGTCGAGCGAGCCGCCCCGGCTGACGAGGGCGACGGTCTCGGTGTCGCCGATGACGGCGTAGTCCTCGATCGGGGTGGTCATGCGGTGAGGATAGGCGTCCGGGCGAGCACGAGGCCCGGCGCGGTTGCGGACGTGGTTCCGGGCTCGGTCGGGCGGTGTCGGCGTCCCCGCTTAGCATGGCGGGGTGCCCGACGTCACCACCACCTCCGCCCCCACGGCCGCCCAGCGCGCCCGGTCCGCGCACGACCACCTCGTCGTCCGCGGCGCCCGGGAGCACAACCTGCGCGACATCTCCGTCGAGCTGCCGCGGGACAGCCTCATCGTCTTCACCGGACTGTCGGGCTCGGGCAAGTCCTCGCTCGCCTTCGACACGATCTTCGCCGAGGGCCAGCGGCGGTACGTCGAGTCGCTCTCGGCCTACGCCCGGCAGTTCCTCGGCCAGATGGACAAGCCCGACGTCGACTTCATCGAGGGCCTGTCCCCGGCGGTGTCCATCGACCAGAAGTCGACCAACCGCAACCCCCGTTCGACGGTCGGCACCATCACCGAGGTCTACGACTACCTCCGGCTGCTGTTCGCGCGGGCGGGCCGCCCGCACTGCCCCGTCTGCGGCGAGCCGATCACCCGGCAGACCCCCCAGCAGATCGTCGACAAGCTGCTCGAGCTGCCCGAGCGGACCCGGTTCCAGGTGCTGGCGCCCGTGGTCCGCGCCCGCAAGGGCGAGTACCAGGACCTGTTCGCCGAGTTGCAGACCAAGGGCTTCTCCCGCGCCCGCGTCGACGGGGAGGTGGTCTCGCTCGCCGAGCCGCCGACGCTTGAGAAGCAGGTCAAGCACACCATCGAGGTGGTCGTCGACCGGCTGGTCGCCAAGGGCGACGACGGCCGCGCCAAGCGCCGGCTCACCGACTCGGTCGAGACCGCGCTCTCGCTCGCCGGCGGCATCCTCCTCGTCGACTTCGTCGACGTCGACCCCGCTGACGAGGACGCGGTCCGCGAGCGGCGCTACTCCGAGAAGATGGCCTGCCCGAACGACCACCCGCTCGGCATCGACGAGGTCGAGCCCCGGTCGTTCTCGTTCAACTCCCCGTTCGGCGCCTGCCCGGCCTGCACCGGCATCGGCACCGAGCTCGAGGTCGACGAGGACCTCGTCGTCCCCGACGGCGACCTCAGCCTCGCCGAGGGCGCGATCGCCCCGTGGGCCCAGGGCAGCGGGGCCGCGGAGTACTTCACCCGGGTCGTCTCGGCGCTCGCGGACGAGCTGAAGTTCTCGATGGACACCCCCTGGTCCGGGCTGCCCGCCCGGGCCCGCACCGCGCTGCTCCACGGCCGCAACCACAAGGTCCACGTCCGCTACCGCAACCGGTTCGGCCGGGAGCGGTCGTACTCGACCGGGTTCGAGGGCGTCATCCCGTTCGTCAAGCGGCGGCACGCCGAGACCGAGTCGGACTGGAGCCGGGAGCGCTACGAGGGCTACATGCGCCAGGTGCCGTGCCCGGTCTGCAAGGGCGCCCGGCTGAAGCCGGAGTCGCTGGCGGTCCTCGTCGGCGGCCGGAGCATCGCCGACGTGTGCGCCCTGCCGATCGGCGAGGCGGCCGGGTTCCTCGGCGGGGTCGACTTCACCGCCCGGGAGCGGCAGATCGCCGAGCGGGTCATCAAGGAGATCGACGCCCGGCTCGGGTTCCTCCTCGACGTCGGGCTCGACTACCTCAGCCTCGACCGGCCCGCCGGCACGCTGTCCGGCGGCGAGGCGCAGCGGATCCGGCTCGCCACCCAGATCGGCTCGGGGCTGGTCGGGGTGCTCTACGTCCTCGACGAGCCGAGCATCGGGCTGCACCAGCGGGACAACCACCGGCTCATCGAGACCCTCACCCGGCTCCGCGACCTCGGGAACACCCTCATCGTCGTCGAGCACGACGAGGACACCATCGCGACCGCCGACTGGGTCGTCGACATCGGACCGGGCGCGGGGGAGCACGGTGGGCACGTCGTCCACTCCGGGCCCGTCGAGGGCCTGCTCCGGCACGACTCGTCCATCACCGGGCGCTACCTCTCCGGCCGCGAGGAGATCCCGGTGCCGCAGGAGCGGCGTCCCGTCGACCCGGACCGGCAGGTCACCGTCGTCGGCGCCCGGGAGCACAACCTCGCCGGGGTCGACGTGTCGTTCCCCCTCGGGACCCTCATCGGCGTCACGGGGGTGTCCGGGTCGGGCAAGTCGACGCTCGTCAACGAGATCCTCTACAACGTCCTCTCGAACAAGCTCAACGGCGCCCGGCACGTGCCCGGGCGGCACAAGACCGTCCGCGGCCTCGAGCACCTCGACAAGGTCGTCCACGTCGACCAGAGCCCGATCGGACGGACGCCGCGGTCGAACCCGGCGACGTACACCGGCGTCTTCGACCACGTCCGGCGGCTGTTCGCCGAGACCACCGAGGCCAAGGTCCGCGGCTACCAGCCCGGACGGTTCTCGTTCAACGTCAAGGGCGGCCGCTGCGACGCCTGCTCCGGCGACGGCACCATCAAGATCGAGATGAACTTCCTCCCGGACGTGTACGTCCCGTGCGAGGTGTGCCACGGGGCCCGGTACAACCGGGAGACCCTCGAGGTGCACTTCAAGGGCAAGACCATCGCGGACGTGCTCGACATGCCGATCGAGGAGGCCGAGGAGTTCTTCGGGGCGGTCCCCGCGATCGCCCGCCACATGCGCACCCTCAACGCGGTCGGACTGGGCTACGTCCGGCTGGGCCAGCCCGCGCCGACGCTGTCGGGCGGGGAGGCGCAGCGGGTCAAGCTCGCGAGCGAGCTGCAGAAGCGCTCCACCGGACGGACGGTGTACGTCCTCGACGAGCCGACGACCGGGCTGCACTTCGAGGACATCCGCAAGCTCCTCGTCGTCCTCCAGGGCCTGGTCGACAAGGGCAACACCGTCATCGTCATCGAGCACAACCTCGACGTCATCAAGAACGCGGACTGGATCGTCGACCTCGGCCCGGAGGGCGGCAACGGCGGCGGCCGGCTCGTCGCCGAGGGCACCCCCGAGCAGGTCGCCCGGGTCGAGGAGAGCCACACCGGCCGGTTCCTCGCCCCCGTCCTGGACCGCACCGCCCGGCAGGTCGACCGCATCCCCGCACGGGAGCCCGCGTCCGGGCGCCGCCGCTCGGCGTGACCCGGCCGGCCCGGGTCGGGGCCCGGCTGCGGCCGGACGGGGGCCGCGGCGGGGCGTCAGGGCGTTCAGGTGGCCCACAGGTCGGTCGGCCATGCTCGGGGACCTCGCCGTCCCCCGTGCTCGACCCCGCGAGAAGGAGCCGCCCCGTGAGCCCCGACACCCCCGGCAGGACCGCACGCACCGCCGACCTGCCCACCCGCCCGCCCACGCACCCGCCCGCCGGCTGCGGACGGCGCCAGGTGCTCCGCGCCGGCGGGGTCGCCGCCCTGTCCGTCGCGGCCGTGGGCGGCCTCGCCGGGTGCGCCGCCGGCGGCGCCTCGGGAGGCTCCGACGGCTCCGGCGCATCCGGCAACGGGTCGACCGCCAGCGTGACCGACTCGCCGGGCGCGACCGGCTCGGGCTCCGGCGGCCCGACCGTCCAGGTCGCCGACGTGCCGGTCGGCGGGGGCGTCATCAAGACCTCCGCGCAGGTCGTGGTCACCCAGCCGACCAAGGGCTCGTTCAAGGCGTTCTCCGCGGTCTGCACCCACCAGGGCTGCCTCGTCGACACCGTCAGCGACGGGGTCATCCAGTGTCCGTGCCACGGCAGCGAGTTCGACGTCGCCACCGGTGACGTCGTCCGCGGGCCCGCGACGAAGCCGCTGCCGTCGATGCCGGTGAGCAAGGACGGGAGCACCCTGACCGTCGGCTGAGGTGCCCCGACCGGGGACCGGCGCCGACGGTGGCGCGTCATACAGTGGCGTCGTGGCCGACCCCTCGACCTACCGACCCGCCCCGGGCTCGATCCCCACCGAGCCGGGCGTCTACCGCTTCCGCGACAAGGACGGGCGGGTCATCTACGTCGGCAAGGCCAAGTCGCTCCGCCAGCGGCTCTCGTCCTACTTCCAGGACGTCGCGGGGCTCCACCCGCGCACCGCGACCATGGTCCGCACCGGGGCCAGCGTCGAGTGGACCGTCGTCGCGACCGAGGTCGAGGCGCTCCAGCTCGAGTACTCGTGGATCAAGGAGTTCGACCCCCGGTTCAACGTCAAGTACCGGGACGACAAGTCCTACCCCTACCTCGCGGTGACCATGGGGGAGGAGTTCCCCCGCGCGCAGGTCCTCCGCGGCACCAAGCGCAAGGGGACGCGCTACTTCGGCCCGTACACCCACGCCTGGGCGATCCGGGAGACCCTCGACCTGCTGCTGCGGGTGTTCCCGCTGCGGACGTGCTCGGCCGGGGTGTTCAAGCGGGCGAGCCAGGTCGGGCGGCCCTGCCTGCTGGGGTACATCGACAAGTGCTCGGCGCCGTGCGTCGGCCGGGTCACCCCGGAGGAGCACCGCGCGATCGCCGAGGACTTCTGCGACTTCATGGCCGGCAGCACCGGCCGCTTCGTGCGCCGGCTCGAGCGGCGGATGGAGGAGGCCGCCGAGGACCTCGACTTCGAGCAGGCCGCCCGGCTGCGCGACGACGTCGCCGCGCTGACCAAGGCGATGGAGAAGTCCGCGGTCGTCCTGCCCGACGGGACGGACGCCGACGTGTTCGCGCTCTCCGACGACGAGCTCGAGGCGGCCGTCCAGGTCTTCCACGTCCGCGGCGGCCGGGTCCGCGGCCAGCGGGGCTGGGTCGCGGAGAAGGACGCCGAGAGCGTGCCCGAGATCGTCGGCCACCTGCTCCAGCAGGTGTACGGGGGCCAGGGCGGGGAGAACGTCCCCCGGGAGGTGCTCGTGCCGGTCCTGCCCCCCGAGGACGACGCCGTCGCGGCGTGGCTCACCGGGCTGCGGGGCGCGCGGGTCGACCTCCGGGTGCCCCGGCGGGGTGACAAGCGCCGCCTCATGGAGACCGTCAAGCGCAACGCCGACCAGTCGCTCGCCCGGCACAAGGTGGCCCGCGCGGGGGACCTCACCGCCCGCGGACAGGCCCTGCAGGAGCTGCAGGAGGCGCTGGAGCTGCCCGAGGCGCCGCTGCGGATCGAGTGCTTCGACGTCAGCCACGTCCAGGGCACCCAGGTCGTCGCCAGCATGGTCGTGTTCGAGGACGGGCTCGCCCGCAAGTCGGAGTACCGGCGGTTCATCGTCCGGGGCCGCGGCGACGGCGAGTCCGTCGACGACACCGCGGCGATGCACGAGGTCCTCACCCGCCGCTTCTCCCGCTACCTCCAGGAGCGTGAGGGCGCCGAGGACGTCGAGCTGCGCGCCGAGTCCGCGCCCGCCGCCGCGGGCGGGCCCGGGGGCGAGGTCACGGGTCAGGTCGACGGCCCGCCGCAGCCGGGGATCGACCCCGACACCGGACGTCCGAAGCGGTTCGCCTACCCGCCCAACCTCGTCGTCGTCGACGGCGGGCTGCCGCAGGTGAACGCCGCCCGCGGCGCGCTCGACGCGCTCGGGATCGAGGACGTCGACGTCGTCGGCCTCGCCAAGCGGCTCGAGGAGGTCTGGGTCCCCGGGCAGGAGTTCCCCGTCGTGCTGCCCCGCACCAGCGAGGGGCTCTACCTGCTGCAGCGGCTGCGGGACGAGGCGCACCGGTTCGCCATCACCTTCCACCGCCAGCGCCGCAGCAAGGCGATGACCGCGAGCGAGCTCGACGACGTCCCCGGCCTCGGGGAGACCAGGCGCCGGGCGCTGCTCACCCACTTCGGCTCGCTCACCCGGGTCCGGGCCGCCACCCCCGAGCAGCTCACCGAGGTCCCCGGCATCGGTCCCTCCCTCGCCGCGACGATCGCCTCCCGGGTGGCGGCCAGCCGCCCCGGTCCCTCGGTCAACCTCACCACCGGGGAGGTCCTCGACGACGAGGCGCCGGCCGAGCCCCGGCCCACCCCGCAGGACGCGCCACCGGAGGAGGACGCATGAGCGACAGCGCGGGCCCGCACCTGCCGCCGACCGCTGCGCCGACGGCCCCGCCGACCGCAGCGGGGACGGCCCCGGCCGAGGGAGCCGGCGGGGAGGACCACGGGCGGAGCAGCGTCGAGTTCGTCATCGTGACCGGGATGAGCGGCGCCGGCCGCTCGACGGTCGCGAACGTCCTCGAGGACCACGGCTGGTACGTCGTCGACAACCTCCCGCCGCAGCTGCTCGCCGAGCTCGTCCAGCTGGCCTCGCCGGCCGCGCCGGGCAGCGTGCTGCGGATCGCCGCGGTCGTCGACGTCCGGGCCCGTGAGTTCTTCGCCCACCTCCGCGGGGCGATCGCCGCCATGCGGGCCCGGGGGTGGTCGCCGAGCCTGCTGTTCCTCGACTCCACCGACGAGGCACTCGTCCGGCGGTTCGAGAGCGTCCGCCGGCCGCACCCGCTCCAGGGCGACGGCCGGCTCCTCGACGGCATCCTCCGCGAGCGGACGCTGCTGGACGACCTGCGCTCCGAGGCCGACGTCGTCATCGACACCTCCGGGATCAACGTCCACCAGCTCGCCCGGAAGATCACCCCGATCTTCGCCGGCGACGAGGGCGCCCGGCTCCGCTTCGCCGTGCTCTCGTTCGGCTTCAAGTACGGGGTGCCGCTCGACGCGGACTTCGTGTTCGACCTGCGCTTCCTGCCCAACCCGTTCTGGGTGCCCGAGCTGCGCGGCCTCACCGGGCAGGACGCCGCCGTCGCGGAGTACGTCATGGGCCAGGAGGAGGCGGTGCCGTTCCTCGACCGGGTCCGGGCCCTCATGGAGCCGGTCGCCCACGGCTACCTCCGCGAGGGGCGGCGCTACGTCACCGTCGCCGTCGGGTGCACCGGCGGCAAGCACCGCTCCGTCGCGGTCGCCGAGGCGCTCGCGCGCGACCTGCGCACCGAGGACGTCGGCACGTTCGTGCTCCACCGCGACCTGGGGCGCGAATGAGACAGGGACGGGTCGTCGCGCTCGGCGGCGGACACGGCCTGTCGGCGTCCCTGTCGGCGCTGCGGCTCGTCCGCGACGAGATCACCGCCGTCGTCACCGTGGCCGACGACGGCGGGTCCAGCGGCCGGCTACGCGACGAGTTCGGGGTGCTGCCACCCGGCGACCTGCGGATGGCGCTCTCGGCGCTCTGCGACGACAGCGACTGGGGCCACACGTGGCGCGACGTCCTCCAGCACCGGTTCCAGGGCGACGGCCAGCTCGGCGGGCACGCCCTCGGCAACCTCCTCATCGTCGCGCTGTGGGAGCTGCACGCGGACCCCGTCGACGGGCTCGACCTCGTCGGCCGGCTCCTCGGCGCCCGGGGGCGGGTGCTGCCGATGGCCGCGGTCCCGCTCGAGATCCAGGCGCGGGTCCGCGGCGCCGACCCGACCCGCCCCGACGAGGTCACCACCGTGCGCGGCCAGGCCGAGGTCGCCACGACCGCGGGGGAGGTCCTCACCGTCGCCCTCGACCCCGCCGAGCCGCCCGCGTGCCCGCAGACCGTCGACGCCGTGCGGGACGCCGAGTGGGTCGTCCTCGGGCCGGGGTCGTGGTTCACCTCGGTCATGCCCCACCTGCTCGTCCCGTCGCTCCGGTCCGCCCTCATCGACACGCCCGCCCGGCGGATGCTCACCCTCAACCTCGACCTCGACACCGACGAGACCGCGGGCTACTCCGCGGTCCGCCACCTCGAGACCCTCGCCGAGCACGCGCCCGAGCTCCGGCTCGACGTCGTCCTCGCGGACCCGTCGGTCGTCGACGACGAGTCCGGCCTGCGGGGGGCGGCGGAGGCCCTGGGGGCCCAGCTCGTCGTGAGCCCGGTGGCGAAGCAGGGCCAGCCGGGGCACCATGACTCGTTGAGGCTCGCGGCGGCGTACCGTGACGTGCTCGAGTGAGCACGGGCCACGGACCCCCGACCGGGTACCCGGTCATGCCCCGGTCATGCCCCGGTCATGCCCCCCGGCGTGCACCCGGTCATGCGCCGTGGTGCCCAGCCCACGGACGGGGGACCTGGCCGGAGCCGGGGACGACGGCGAGCGACGAACTGGCGATGACGGAACGGCGATGACGGAATGGCGATGACGGCGAAGGTCAAGGACGAGCTCAGCAGGCACGAGGTGACCAAGACCTGCTGCCGCAAGGCCGAGGTGGCCGCCATGCTCCGGTTCGCCGGCGGCCTGCACATCGTCGGCGGGAGGATCGTCGTCGAGGCCGAGCTGGACGCGGCGAACACCGCCCGCAGGCTGCGCCGGGACGTCACCGACCTCTACGGGCACCCCTCCGAGGTCCTCGTCCTCGCGGCCGGGGGGCTGCGCCGCGGCAGCCGCTACGTCCTCCGGGTCACCCGGGACGGCGAGGCCCTCGCGCGGCAGACCGGGCTCGTCGACGCCCGCGGCCGCCCGGTGCGCGGGCTCCCGCCGAAGGTCGTCGGCGGCAGCGCGTGCGACGCCGAGGCGGCCTGGCGGGGGGCGTTCCTGGCCCACGGGTCGCTCACCGAACCCGGCCGGTCGTCCTCCCTCGAGGTCACCTGCCCCGGGCCCGAGGCCGCGCTCGCGCTCGTCGGCGCCGCCCGCCGGCTCGGGATCCAGGCCAAGGCCCGGGAGGTCCGCGGTGTCGACCGCGTCGTCATCCGCGACGGCGACGCGATCGGCGCGATGCTCACCCGGCTCGGCGCCCACGACGCGGTGCTCGCGTGGGAGGAGCGCCGCATGCGCCGGGAGGTCAGGGCCACCGCGAACCGGCTCGCGAACTTCGACGACGCCAACCTGCGCCGGTCGGCCCGCGCGGCGGTCGCCGCCGGCGCCCGGGTCCACCGTGCGCTGGAGATCCTCGGCGAGGAGACCCCGGACCACCTGCGCGAGGCCGGGGAGCTCCGGCTCGAGCACAAGCAGGCGAGCCTGGAGGAGCTCGGCCAGCTCGCCGACCCCCCGATGACCAAGGACGCGGTCGCCGGCCGCATCCGCCGGCTGCTGGCGATGGCCGACAAGCGTGCCAGCGACCTCGGGGTCCCCGACACCGAGGCCTCGCTCACCGCGGAGATGCTCGAAGGCTGAACCCGGGTGCCGCCGCGGAAGCCGATCCAATAGGGTCGGAGAGGAACCCGGCGCCGCGGCGACGTGGCGACGACGACTCATCCTGTGGAGGTTGGACAGTGACAGTTCGTGTGGGCATCAACGGCTTCGGCCGGATCGGCCGGAACTTCTACCGTGCCGTCCACGCCAGCGGTGCGGACATCGAGGTCGTGGCCGTCAACGACCTCACCGACAACGCGACCCTCGCGCACCTGCTCAAGTACGACTCGGTCCTCGGCCGGCTCGAGGGCGAGGTCACCTCGAGCGAGGACGCGATCGCCGTGGACGGCGCCTCGTTCAAGGTCTTCGCCGAGCGCGACCCGGGCAAGCTGCCGTGGAGCGAGGTGGGAGCCGACGTCGTCATCGAGTCGACCGGTCTGTTCACCGACGCGACCAAGGCCAAGGTCCACGTCGACAACGGCGCGAAGAAGGTCATCATCTCCGCCCCGGCGAAGAACGAGGACGTCACCATCGTCATGGGCGTCAACGACGGCCAGTACGACGCGGCGCAGCACAGTGTGATCTCGAACGCCTCGTGCACGACGAACTGCCTCGCCCCGATGGCGAAGGCGCTCAACGACGAGTTCGGCATCGTCCGCGGGCTCATGACGACGATCCACGCCTACACCGGCGACCAGAACCTCCAGGACGGCCCGCACAAGGACCTGCGCCGCGCCCGGGCCGCCGCGATCAACATCGTCCCGACGACGACCGGTGCCGCGAAGGCCGTCGCGCTCGTCCTGCCCGAGCTCAAGGGCCGGCTCGACGGGTACGCGCTGCGGGTGCCCACCCCGACCGGCTCGGCGACCGACCTCACCTTCGAGGCGAGCCGCGAGACGACGGTCGAGGAGGTCAACGCCGCGATGAAGGCGGCGGCGGAGGGCCCGCTCAAGGGCTACCTCACCTACACCGAGGACCCGATCGTCTCCAGCGACATCGTCACCGACCCGGCCTCGTGCATCTTCGACGCCGGCCTGACGAAGGTCATCGGCAACCAGGTCAAGGTCGTCGGCTGGTACGACAACGAGTGGGGCTACTCCAACCGCCTCGCCGACCTGGCGCTGCTCGTCGGCGGCTCGCTCTGAGCCGGGAGGGCGCTGGCACCGTGAAGACCGTTGCCGACCTGGGCGACCTGCGCGGCACGCGCGTCCTCGTCCGGTCCGACCTCAACGTTCCCCTCGACGGGACGACGATCACCGACGACGGCCGGATCCGCGCGTCGGTGCCGACGATCCGGCAGCTGTCCGAGGCGGGCGCGCGCGTCGTCGTGTGCGCCCACCTCGGCCGGCCGAAGGGGGAGCCGGACGAGCGGTACTCGCTCGCGCCGGTCGCCCGCCGCCTCGGCGAGCTGCTGGGCCGGGACGTCGCCTTCGCCGCCGACACCGTCGGCCCCGCCGCGCACGAGGCGGTCGGCGCCGCCGGGGACGGCGACGTCGTCCTCCTCGAGAACCTCCGGTTCAACCCGGGCGAGACCGCGAAGGACGACGGGGAGCGGGCCGCGTTCGCGGCCGAGCTCGCCGACCTCGCCGACGCGTTCGTCTCGGACGGGTTCGGCGTGGTCCACCGCAAGCAGGCGTCCGTCTACGACGTCGCCCGGCTGCTGCCCTCGGCGGTGGGCGGTCTCGTCGAGCGCGAGGTCGACGTCCTCGGCCGGCTCACCGGGAACCCGGAGCGGCCGTACGCCGTCGTCCTCGGCGGGGCGAAGGTGTCCGACAAGCTCGGGGTCATCGACAACCTGCTCGGCACGGCCGACCGGCTCCTCATCGGCGGCGGCATGGTGTTCACCTTCCTCAAGGCCCAGGGCCACGAGGTCGGGTCGAGCCTGCTCGAGGCCGACCAGGTCGACACCGTCGCCGGATACCTGCGTCGGGCCGAGCAGGAGGGCGTCGAGATCGTGCTCCCGGTCGACGTCGTCGCCGCGGACTCCTTCTCCGCGGAGGCCGAGCACGCGGTCGTCCCGGCCGACGCGATCCCCGCCGACCGGATGGGCCTCGACATCGGCCCGGAGTCCTCCCAGCTGTTCGCGAGCCGGCTCGCCGACTGCGCGACGGTGTTCTGGAACGGCCCGATGGGCGCGTTCGAGATGGCGCCCTACGCCGCCGGGACCGAGGCGATCGCGCGCGCGCTCGCGGACGCCACCGCGAACGGGGCGCTCACCGTCGTCGGCGGCGGGGACTCCGCCGCCGCCGTGCGCAGCCTCGGGTTCGAGGACTCGCGGTTCAGCCACATCTCCACCGGGGGCGGCGCCAGCCTCGAGCTGCTCGAGGGCACGCCGCTGCCCGGGCTCACCGTTCTCGAGGAGGACTGACCGATGGCCGCAGCAGCCGCCGGGGGACGCACCCCGCTCATGGCGGGCAACTGGAAGATGAACCTCGACCACCTCCAGGCCACCCACCTCGTGCAGAAGCTCGACTGGACCCTGCAGGACGCGCGGCACGACCACGACGCCGTCGAGGTCGCCGTGATCCCGCCGTTCACCGACCTGCGCAGCGTGCAGACCCTCGTCGAGGGCGACCGTCTCGCGGTGCGCGTCGGGGCGCAGGACCTGTCCGCGCACGACAGCGGCGCCCGCACCGGGGAGATCTCCGGCGCGTTCCTCGCCAAGCTCGGGTGCACCTACGTCATCGTCGGGCACAGCGAGCGCCGGGAGCAGCACGCCGAGGACGACGCCCTCGTCGCCGCGAAGCTCGCGGCCGCGTTCCGGCACGGGCTCACCCCGATCCTCTGCGTCGGCGAGGGACTCGAGGTCCGCCGGTCCGGCGGGCACGTCGCCCACGTCCTCGCCCAGCTCGACGCGGCCACCGGCGAGCTCACCGACGAGCAGGCCGCCTCGCTCGTCGTCGCGTACGAGCCCGTGTGGGCCATCGGCACCGGCGAGGTCGCCACCCCGGAGGACGCCCAGGAGGTGTGCGGCGCGATCCGCGCGCGCCTGGCCGAGCGGCTCGGCGCGGACACCGCCGACACCGTCCGGGTGCTCTACGGCGGCTCGGTCAAGCCGGGCAACGTCGCCGCGACCATGGCCATGGACGACGTCGACGGCGCGCTCGTCGGCGGCGCGTCGATCGTCCCCGAGGACTTCGCCGCGATCTGCCGCTACCGGGAGCACCTCCAGGCCGGCTGACCCGGCCCGGAGGGGTCCGCGCGGCGCGGACTCGGACCGGGCGGGGCCCAGGGAGTATCCTGACCCCGGCCCGCTGAAGCGGGACGGCGCCGAAGCGAGAGAGAAGGACGCGAGTTGGACATCGTTCGGATCGGACTCCAGGTCCTCCTGGTGGTCGCCGGGCTCTTCCTCACCCTCATGATCCTCATGCAGAAGGGGAAGGGCGGAGGCCTGTCGGACATGTTCGGGGGCGGGATGTCCGCCTCGCTGGGCTCGTCCTCGGTGGCGGAGCGGAACCTGAGCCGCTTCACCGTCGTCATGGCGCTCATCTGGTTCACCTCGATCGTGGGGATCGGTCTCATCGACCGGTTCTCCGCCTGACCACCAGCGAAAGGACGCAGCAACCATGGCCGGAGCAAACGCGATCCGGGGCAGCCGCGTCGGAGCGGGACCCATGGGCGAGGCGGAGCGGGGCGAGAGTGCGCCGCGGCTGTTCGTCTCGTACTGGTGCGCCAACGGCCACGAGACCCGACCGAGCTTCGCGCAGGAGCCCGGGCTCGTCGTCCCCGACCAGTGGGACTGCCCCCGCTGCGGCTTCCCGGCCGGCCAGGACCAGGACAACCCGCCGGCCCCGCCGAGGGTCGAGCCGTACAAGACCCACCTCGCCTACGTGAAGGAGCGCCGCTCCGACGCCGACGGCGCGGCGATCCTCGACGAGGCGCTCTCGAGTCTCCGGGACCGCGGCCTCATCCAGTAGGGACACCCCCGGCAGCTCGAGTCGGGACTCGTCCCTCGGCTCGAGTAGGGACACACCCGCGGAGGAGCGCACTCGTCCCCGCTACGTCTGCACGGACAACGGTCGCCGGGGCGCTGACCCTGCGGACGCACGGGGGAAGCGCCCGCTACGTCCGCACGGATGGTCGCCGGGGCGCTGACCCTGCGGACGCACGGGGGAAGCGCCCGCTACGTCCGCACGGATGGTCGCCGGGGCGCTGACCCTGCGGACGCACGAGGGGGAGCTCGGGCCGGGGTCAGCCCAGGTCGGCTGCGGCAGGGGCGTCGACGAGCCACCGGGTGGCCGTCCGCCCGCGGACGAGCGACGCGGGCGCCCGGGAGGCGTCGCCGCCCTCGGCGGCGAGGCGCCACGCGGTCGCGACCGCCTCGGCCTTGTCCTCCCCCGCGACGACGAGCCACACCTCGCGGCCGTGGCCGAGCGCGTCGAACGTCATCGACACCCGCGTCGGCGGCGGCTTGGGGGAGTCCCGCACGGCGATGGCTCCCGTGCCGCCCTCCCCGGTCCCGGGGTGGCCGGGGAAGAGGGAGGCGACGTGGCAGTCCGGGCCGACGCCGAGCAGGACGACGTCGAACTCGGGGGCGAGTCCTCCGTCGCCGGCCGCGGCGAGCTCGTCGGCGTAGCGGCGCGCGGCCGCGTCGACGTCGTCGCCGTCCGGCCCGTCGCTCGTCGCGACCCGGTGGACCTGCGCGGAGTCGAGCCCGAGCGAGTCCAGCAGGGCCTCGTCGGCCTGGGTGTCGTTGCGGTCCGGGTCCCCGGCCGCCAGAAAGCGCTCGTCGCCCCACCACAGCTCGACCCGGGACCAGTCCAGCGCCGCCGCGGCCGGGCAGCTGCCGACGGCCGCGAGGACCGCCGACCCCATCGAGCCGCCGGTGAGCACGAGACGGGCACGGCCCCGCTCGGCCACGGCGTCGACCGCCGCGACGACGAGCCGGGCGGCGGTCGCCTCGGCGAGCGCCTGCTTGGTGGGGTGGACCACGAGGGTCGGGTCGGCGCTCACCGGGTTCCTCCCGTCGTCTCCTGGACGTCGCCGGCCAGCCGCTCCGCGGCGGCCTGCCGGACCGAGGCGGTGTCGCCGCCCCCCGACGGCGGCTCCTGCCGCTCGAGCTCCGCGGACCCGACGGCCTCGGTCTCGGCCTCCTCGGCCGCCCGGTGGGCGTCGGAGGGGGAGGGTGCGTTGCCGCTCGCGACCGCGGACGCCTGCGTCGTCGTCCGCGTCACCAGCGGGAGACCGTCGATGAGGGCCTTGGCGTACACCTCGTCCGGGTCGAGCCGGCGGAGCTCGTCCGCGAGGCAGTCGGCGAGCTCGCGCCGGGCCAGGCTGATCCTCCGGTCGGGCTGTCGCGGCTGGGCGAGGGTCGCGGTCTCGCCGTCCGGGCGGACGAGGTCGATGCTCCCGCTCGGACGGTCGAGCCGGACCGAGACCATGCCGCTGCCCGCCCGGGCCCGGGCCCGGGTGACCGGGCACCCGAGGGTGACCGCCAGCCAGGCGGCGAGCAGGTCGGTGGACGGGGAGTCGGTGCCCCCGGTGACGGTGGCCCCGGTCACCGGTTCGTAGGGCGGCTGGTCCAGTGCGGCGGCGAGCAGGCCCCGCCACAGCGTGACCCGCGTCCACGCGAGGTCGGTGTCGCCGCCGGTGTAGGTCTTCGCCCGGCGGCGCAGGGCGCGCGCCGGGTCGTCCTGCTCGGCGGCGTCGGTGATCCTGCGCTGGGCCATCCCGCCGACGGGGTCGGTCGAGGGGTTCTTCGGCGCCCTCTTGGGCCACCACACGACGACGGGGGAGTCGGGCAGCAGCAGCGGCGTGACGACGCTGCGGCCGTGCCCGGTGAGCGGGCCGTAGAGGCGGAGCACGACGATCTCGCTCGCGCCGGCGTCACCGCCGACGCGGATCTGGGCATCGAGCCGGGCCCGGCCGCGCTTGTTCCCGATGACGACGGCGACGATCCGGCACGGGTGCTGCCGGCTCGCGTCGTTGGCCGCGCTCAGCGCGTCCTCGGCGTGCTGCTCGTCGACGACGATGACGAGGGTGAGCACGCGCCCGAGGGCCATCGCGCCGACCTCGTTGCGGATCTTCACGAGCCGCTTGCTCACCGCGACCGTGCTCGTGCTCGGCAGGTCGATGATCACGGCATCCTCCAGACCCGCCCGTCACGGGCCATCATGTCCTCCGCCGACGGCGGTCCCCACGTCCCGGCGGTGTACGGCTCCGGCGCGGCCCCCTCGGTGGCCCAGTACTCCTCGACCGGGTCGAGGATCTGCCACGACAGCTCGACCTCCTCGTGCCGGGGGAACAGCGGCGGGTCGCCGAGGAGGACGTCGAGGATGAGGCGCTCGTAGGCCTCGGGCGAGGACTCGGTGAACGACTGGCCGTAGCCGAAGTCCATCGTCACGTCCCGGACCTCCATCTGGGCCCCTGGCACCTTGGCGCCGAAGCGCATGGTGATGCCCTCGTCGGGCTGGACCCGGATGACGATCGCGTTCTGCCCCAGCTCCTCGGTCGCGGTGTCCGCGAACGGCAGGTGGGGCGCCCGCTTGAAGACGACCGCGATCTCGGTGACCCGCTTGCCGAGCCGCTTGCCGGTGCGCAGGTAGAACGGCACCCCGGCCCAGCGCCGGGTGTCGATCTCGAGCTTCATCGCCGCGTACGTCTCGGTGCGCGAGCGCGCGTCGACCCCGTCCTCGTCGAGGTAGCCGGTGACGCTCTCCCCGCCCTGCCAGCCGGCGGCGTACTGCCCGCGGGCGGTCGCGGCGGACAGGTCGTCGGGAAGGCGCACCGCGGAGAGGACCTTCTCCTTCTCCGCACGAAGGTGGTCCGCGCCGAACGAGACCGGCTCCTCCATCGCGGTGAGCGCGAGCAGCTGGAGCAGGTGGTTCTGGATGACGTCGCGCGCGGCGCCGATCCCGTCGTAGTACCCCGCCCGGCCGCCGATGCCGATGTCCTCGGCCATCGTGATCTGGACGTGGTCGACGTAGTTGGCGTTCCACACCGGCTCGAACAGCTGGTTGGCGAACCGCAGCGCGAGGAGGTTCTGGACGGTCTCCTTGCCGAGGTAGTGGTCGATCCGGAAGATCGCGTCGGTGGGGAACACGCTCTCGACGACCGAGTTGAGGTCCCGCGCCGTCGCGAGGTCGCGCCCGAACGGCTTCTCGATGACGACGCGCCGCCACGACCCGTCGCTGGGCTCGCTGAGACCGGACCGCTCCAGCTGCTCGCAGACGTCACCGAAGAACGCGGGCGGGATCGAGAGGTAGAACGCGGTGTTCCCGCTCGTCCCCCGCTCCCGGTCGAGCTGGCGGACGGTCTCGGCGAGCAGGTCGAACGCCGCGGGGTCGTCGAACACCCCCGGGACGAAGCGGAACCCGTCCGAGAGGGAGCGCCACACCTCCTCCCGGAACGGGGTCCGGGCGTACTGCTTGACCGCGTCGTAGACGACCTTCCCGAAGTCCTGGTCCTCCCAGTCCCGTCGGGCGAACCCGACGAGGGAGAACCCCGGCGGCAGCAGACCCCGGTTGGCGAGGTCGTACACCGCCGGCAGGAGCTTCTTGCGGGCGAGGTCCCCGGTGACGCCGAACAGGACCATCCCGCACGGCCCGGCGATGCGGGGAAGCCGCTTGTCGCGCGGGTCGCGGAGCGGGTTGAAGTCCTCGGTGACCCGGACCGGCCTCATGCACGTCCTTCCGCGCCGAGGGCGGAGCGGACGCCCTCGAGGCCGGTGTCGTGGTCGGTCAGGTGCAGCCGGAGCACCGGACGGCCGTGGTCGGCGAGCACCTTGGCGTCACCCGCGGCCTGGGCCGCGATGAACTCGCCGAACGTGAAGTCTCGGCCGGGGACCGGGAGGTCCTGCGCGGGGGCGGCGGTCACCTGGACGTAGACGCCCGTGGCCGGTCCGCCCTTGTGGTACTGCCCGGTCGAGTGGAGGAACCGGGGGCCCCACCCGAAGGTGACGGGACGACCGGTCCGCTCGGCGAGCGAGCCGGCGACGTCCGCGAGCGGCGCGTCCCCCTCGCGGTCGAGGTAGGCCATGACGGCGACGTAGCCGTGGTCCCGGTCGAGCTGGGCGAGCAGCGCGTCGACGGCCTCCGGCACCGTCGCGGCGGACCCGAGCCAGTCCCCGCCGAGCGCGCGGACCTCGACGGCCCCGTCGGTCGCGTCCGGGGAGTCGCCGCTGCCGACGCCGGCGTCGAGCATGTCCCGGGCGGCCTTCTTCGCGGACTCGACGTCCGGCTGGTCGAACGGGTTGATCCCGAGGAGCCGGCCGGCGACCGCGACGGCGACCTCCCACAGCACGAACTGCGCCCCGAGCGGTCCGGAGACCGCGACGAGCGAGTCGGCGCCGGACCCGTCGCCGTTCCCGTCGACCGTCGCCTCGTCGTCGTCGGCGACGAGCCGGACGAGGGTGGCGTCGGCGGGGACGGAGAGGACGGAGTCGGCGCCGGGGGAGGGGACGACGACGGGCAGCAGGCCGGTGCCGAGCTTGCCGGTCGACTCCGCGATGAGCTGCTCGGCCCAGTCGCCGAAGCCGCGGATCGGGGTCCCGGCCTCGACGAGGTAGGTCTTGTCCCGCAGCGGGGTGGTCCCGGCCAGGGCGGCACCGAGGCGCAGCCCGGGGTTGCCCTCGTCGTCGGCGGTGAGCACCTCGCCCGCGGTCTCGGCGTCGTCGAGCAGGGCGTCGAGGTCGGCGCCGGCGAGTCCGGACGGGACGAGCCCGAAGGCCGTGAGCGCGGAGTACCGGCCGCCGACGTGGGAGTCGGCGGTGAAGACCCGGTAGCCCTTGTCGTTCGCGTCGGACTGCAGCGGGCTCCCCGGGTCGGTGACGACGACGACGTGCCGGGCCGTGTCGAGCCCGGCGTCGGCGAACGCCTGCTCGAACGCGCGGCGCTGGCTGTCGGTCTCGACGGTCGAGCCGGACTTGCTCGAGACGACGACCACGGTCTTCTCGAGGTCGGTGACCGCCTCGCGGACGACGTCGGGGTGGGAGGAGTCGAGCACGACGAGCGGCACGCCGTCGGTCGCGCAGATGACCTCGGGGGCGAGCGAGGAGCCGCCCATGCCGCAGAGCACGACGCGGGTGATCCCGTCCGCCCTCAGGTCGGCGCGCAGCGCGGCGACCTCGGCGGCGATCGGACGGGCCCGGGCGGCGAGGTCGACCCAGCCGAGGCGGACCGAGGCCTCGGACTGGGCGTCCTCACCCCACAGCGTCGGGTCCTGGGCGAAGATGCCGCCCGCGACGCCGTCGGCGACGAGACGGGGGACGGTCTCGGCGACGGCGTCGGCCGCCGCCCCGGAGGCGGCGACGGAGACGGCCGTCACCTGGGGGCCTTCGCGAGCTCGCTGCGCACGCCGTCGAGCAGCTCCTCCCAGGAGGCCTCGAACTTCTCGACGCCCTCCTTCTCGAGCTGCGCGGTGACGTCGGCGTAGGAGATCCCGATCTGCTCGAGCGCGTCGAGGAGCTCGGCGGCCTCGGCGTAGCGGTCGGTGACGGTGTCACCGGTGACGTCGGCGTGGTCGGCGACCGCGAGCAGCGTCTTCTCCGGCATCGTGTTGACCGTGTTCGGGGCGACGAGCTCGTCGACGTACATCGTGTCCGGGTAGTCCGGGTTCTTCACGCCGGTCGAGGCCCAGAGCGGGCGCTGGGCGTGGGCGCCGTCGTCGGCGAGGTTGGTCCAGCGCGGGGTGGAGAAGACCTCCTCGGACGCCTGGTAGGCCAGCCGCGCGTTCGCGATCGCCGCGCGACCCTTGAGGGCGGTGGCCTCGTCGGTGCCGATGGCGTCCAGCCGCTTGTCGACCTCGGCGTCGACCCGGGAGACGAAGAACGAGGCGACGGACTCGATCGCGGACAGGTCCCGGCCGGCCTCGCGGGCCTGCTCGAGCCCGGTGAGGAAGGCGTTCATGACCCCGCGGTAGCGGTCGAGGGAGAAGATCAGCGTCACGTTGACGCTGATGCCCTCGGAGAGGACCTGCGTGATCGCGGGCAGCCCCTCGACGGTCGCGGGGATCTTGATGAACAGGTTGGGCCGGTCGACGGCCTCCCACAGCTTGCGCGCCTGGGCGATCGTCTCGGTCGTGTCGTGGGCGGCCCGCGGGTCGACCTCGATCGAGACCCGGCCGTCGACGCCGTCGGTCCGGTCGTAGACCGGGCGGAGGACGTCGCAGGCCTCCCGGACGTCGTCGGTGGTGAGGTCGAACACGGCGTCGTCCACGGTCGCGCCCGCGGCGGCGAGCTCGCGCAGCTGCTCGTCGTAGGCGTCCCCCTCGGAGACGGCGCTCTGGAAGATCGTCGGGTTCGTCGTCACGCCGACGACGCCGGAGTTGTCGAGCTCGTCCTGCAGCTTGCCGGACCGGATCCGGTCACGGGAGAGGTCGTCGAGCCAGATCGAGACGCCGTTCTCGGCGAGGGCGGTGAGTGCCTTCTGGTCGGTCATGTCAGTCCTCCTTCTGCGCGGCGCTCTTGGCCGCCGTCGAGGTGTCGGTGGTGGTGTCGGTGGTGAGGGTCGTCCGCTTTCGGGGGGCGGTCGCGGTGACCTCGGGGACCCCGGTGCCGCGCGCGGCGGCGGAGGAGGCGCCGACGGCCTCGACGACCGCCTCCGCGGTGATGCCGAACTCGCGGTAGAGCGTCTCGTAGTCGGCGGAGGCGCCGAAGTGCTCGAGGCTGACGCACCGGCCGGAGTCGCCGACGACGTCGTGCCAGCCCATGGCGACGCCCGCCTCGACGCTGACGCGGACGCGGACCTCGGGCGGCAGCACCTCGTCCTGGTAGGACGGGTCCTGCTGCTCGAACCACTCGCGGCACGGCATCGAGACGACCCGGGTCGAGGTGCCGTCGGCCTCGAGGCGCTCGCGGGCCTCGAGCGCGATCGGGACCTCGGAGCCGGTGGCGACGATGATCGCGTCGAGCGAGTCCCCGGAGCCGTCGGCGAGGACGTAGGCCCCGCGGGCGACCCCGTCGGTGGAGGCGACCTTCGACCGGTCCAGCGTCGGGACCTTCTGCCGGGTCAGCGCCAGCGCCGCGGTGGTCCGGTTGCGGAGCACGGCCTCCCACGCGGCGGCGGTCTCGTTGGCGTCGGCCGGGCGGACGACGTCGAGGCCCGGGATCGCGCGCAGCGCCGCGAGGTGCTCGACCGGCTGGTGGGTCGGGCCGTCCTCGCCGAGTCCGATCGAGTCGTGGGTCCACACGTAGGTGACGGGCAGCTGCTGGAGCGCGGCGAGCCGGACGGCGGGACGCATGTAGTCCGAGAAGACGAGGAAGGTGCCGCCGTAGGGGCGGGTGAGTCCCTCGAGGGCGATCCCGTTGAGCGTCATGCCCATCGCGTGCTCGCGGATCCCGAAGTGCAGCGTGCGGCCGTAGGGGTTGCCGGGGAACTTCTCGGTCTGCTTCGAGGTGGGGACGAAGGAGGGGACGCCCTCCATCGTCGTGTTGTTCGAGCCGGCGAGGTCCGCGGACCCGCCCCACAGCTCGGGCAGCACGTCGGCGAGGGCGCTGAGGACGTCACCGGAGGCGGCCCGGGTCGCCATCCCCTTCTCGAGGTCGGTGTCGAAGGTGGGGATGGCGTCGTGCAGGCCCTCGGGGAGCCTCTCGGCGCGGAGCCGCTCGAGCAGCTTCGCCTGCTCGGGGTTGGCCGCCTGCCACGTGGCCAGGGCGGAGTCCCACTCGCGGTGCGCCGCGGCGCCGCGCTCGCCGACACCGCGGGTGTGCTCGATGACCGCGTCCTCGACGGCGAACGACTTCTCGGGGTCGAACCCGAGCAGCTCCTTGGTCTGGGCGACCTCGTCCTCGCCGAGCGCGGAGCCGTGGGCCGACCCGGTGTTCTGCTTGGTCGGGGCGGGCCAGGCGATGATCGTGTGGAGCACGACCATGGTGGGCCGGTCCGAGCCGCGGGACCCCTCGAGCGCGGCCAGGAGGGCGTCGACGTCCTCGACGTACCCCTCACCGTCGCCGCCGTGGCGCCAGTCGACGTCGACGACGTTCCAGCCGTAGGCCTCGTAGCGCTTGCCGACGTCCTCGCTGAAGGAGATGTCGGTGTCGTCCTCGATCGAGATCTGGTTCGCGTCGTAGAGGACGGTGAGGTTGCCGAGCTCCTGGTGACCGGCGAGCGAGGAGGCCTCGGAGCTCACGCCCTCCATGAGGTCACCGTCGGAGGCGACCACCCAGACGTGGTGGTCGAACGGGCTCTCGCCGGGGGCGGCGTCGGGGTCGAGCATGCCGCGCTGGCGGCGCTGGGCCATGGCCATGCCGACCGCGGAGGCCATGCCCGAGCCGAGCGGGCCCGTCGTGATCTCGATGCCCGGGGTGTGGTGGACCTCGGGGTGGCCGGGGGTCTTCGACCCCCAGGTGCGCAGCGCCGCGAGGTCGTCGATCTCGAGGCCGTAGCCCGAGAGGTAGAGCTGGATGTACTGGGTGAGGCTGGAGTGCCCGCAGGAGAGGACGAACCGGTCCCGGCCGAGCCAGGTCGGGTCGGCCGGGTCGTGGCGCATGACCTGCTGGTAGAGCAGGTACGCCGCCGGCGCGAGGCTCATCGCGGTCCCGGGGTGGCCGCTCCCGCACTTCTGGACCGCGTCGGCCGCGAGGACGCGGACGGTGTCGACGGCGCGGACGTCGAGGTCGGTCCAGCCGGCCTTGTCGGCGACGGGTCGGCTGAGGGTCGAGGAGCGGGCTGCTGTAGCGGAGTCCGGGGAGTTCGTCGTGGTCACGTCTGCCCTCTCTGTCGGCTCGGCGACCTCGTGGCCACCGGGGGGTGTCACGGCACGTCGGCCACACTATCCAAGACCGTGACCCACGTCGCATCGCACCCTTCGCGGGCACCGGGCGGGCCTCCGGCCGCGTGCGGTGCCGCCGGGGCGGCCCGGCGGGCCGGGCTCGGATCCGGTCCCGGATCACGCGCTCGCCGGCGCCCGCCACGTGGGGGCGGGGGTGCGCTGATGCCTCTGCGGTCAGCGATAGACTGCCCGCGACGTATTCCGTCCGGCCCGTCACCCACCCGATGCCCACCCGATCCCGTGGGGAGCCGGACCCACCCGAGCCGACCGAGGGGACCCGCGTGACCACAGTCGAGTCGACGCGCGGCCTCGCGGCGTCGAGGAGGCCGGGCTGGCGCGGTCGGCTCGCGGCCTACGTCGCGCTGACGAAGCCGAGGATCATCGAGCTCCTCCTCGTCACCACCGTGCCGGTGATGTTCCTCGCCGAGGGCGGCATCCCCTCGCTCGCCCTCATCGCCGCGACCCTCGTCGGCGGGACGCTGAGCGCCGGTGCCGCGAACACCCTCAACATGTACCTCGACCGGGACATCGACGCGGTCATGCACCGGACGAGCTCGCGGCCGCTGGTCACCGGCGAGGTGAGCCCGCGTGCGGCGCTGCTGTTCGGGATCGCGCTCGCCGCGGGCTCGACCGCCTGGCTCGCGGTCCTCGTCAACCCGCTGTCGGGAGCGCTCGCCCTCGGCGCGCTGCTGTTCTACGTCCTCGGCTACACGATGCTCCTCAAGCGGCGGACCTCCCAGAACATCGTCTGGGGCGGCGCCGCCGGGTGCATGCCGGTCCTCATCGGCTGGTCGGCCGTGACCGGGTCGCTGAGCTGGTCGGCCGGGGTGCTGTTCCTCCTCATCTTCTTCTGGACCCCGCCGCACTACTGGCCGCTGTCGATGCGGTTCCGTGACGACTACGCCAGCGCCGGGGTGCCGATGCTGCCGGTCGTCGAGGAGGTCGTCACCGTCGGCCGGCGGATCGCCCGCTACTCCTGGGTCATGGTCGCGACCTCGCTCGCCCTCGTCCCGGTGGCCGGGATGGGCTGGCTGTACCTCGCGACCGCGCTGCTCGCCGGAGGCGCCTTCCTCCTCGAGGCCCACCGGCTGCTGCGCGCCGCCCGGGCGGACGCACCGCAGCGGGTGCTGCGGCCGATGCGGCTGTTCCACTACTCGATCACGTACGTGACGCTCGTCTTCCTCGCGGTCGCGCTCGACCCGCTGCTCCACCTGCCGCTCGGCTGAGCACGCCCCTGAGGCGCCCCGCCTGCGTCCGCACGGATGGTCGCCGGGGTGCCGACCCTGCGGACGTTGTGGGTAGGTGACCGGTGGCGTCCGCACGGATGGTCGCCGGGGTGCCGACCCTGCGGACGTTGTGGGTGGTTGGCGCGCCTCTACGTCGTGGCGGCCGAGGACGGCGTGGACGGCGTGGAGGGGGAGGGCCTCCCGAGCGCGACGAGACCGGCGACGAGCGAGACGACGAGCAGGCAGGCCCCGAGCATGTGGGCGAGCACGAGCAGCTCGGGCAGCCCGGTGAGGTACTGGGTGTAGCCGACGGCCCCCTGGGCGAGGGTGACGCCGAGGACGAGCCCCCACGCCCGGGCCGGGCGCGCGGTGGCACCGGTGAGGCGGGCGGCGAGCCACACCGCGGTGACGAGACCGGCGAAGAGCATCACGGCGTCGGCGTGGAGCCACGAGATGGTGCGGGGGTCGAAGCCGAACCGGGCGGGGGCGTCGGCGTCCCCGGAGTGCGGTCCCGAGCCGGTGACGACCGTCCCGAGGACGAGGACGACGCCGCCGAGACCCGTGCAGACGAGCGCGACCCGCCGGACGAGGATCGGGACGACGGGCTCCCGGGGGCCGGGAGGTTCCCCGGAGCGGAGCCAGAGCAGCGTCGCGGACGCGACGAGCAGCATCGAGACGAGGAAGTGGGCCGAGACGATCACCGGGCTGAGCCCGGTGAGCACGGCGACACCGCCGATGACGGCCTGCGACGCGACGCCGAGGAGGACGACCGCGGCCGGCACGAGCAGGTCCCGCCGGCGGGCCCCCCAGCGCCACACCGCGACGACCGAGAGGATCGCGGCGATCGAGACCACCGACGTCAGGGTGCGGTTGCCGAACTCGATGTACTTGTGGAAGCCCTCGGCCTGCTCCCGGACGGGCACGTAGGACCCGGGGACGCACTGCGGCCAGTCGGGGCAGCCCAGGCCGCTCCCGGTGAGCCGGACCAGGCCGCCGGTGAGGACGATCCCGACCTCGACGAGGAGGTTGGCGAGCAGCACGCCGCGCAGCCACGGGTGCGGGGTCCGGGCCGTCCCGGTGCTGCCGCCGGGGGCGGGAGACGCGTCGCCGCCGGGGGAGACGCTCGGGTCCCGCGAGTCGCTGCCGGCGGCGGGACGGGCGGTGTCGGTCACCCCAGCAGGGTACGTCGCCGGCCCTCCGCCCGACGGCCGGCGCCGGTTCGCCCGGCTCAGTCACTCCACCGGAACGTCCGGGCGGCGAGGACGCTCGCGACCGCCCCCCACGCGAGCAGGACGAGCCACGCGTGCAGCGGGAGCGCCGCCCCGTCGAGGGTCGCCCGGAGCCCGTCGCCGAGGGCGCCGGACGGCAGCAGCCGGGCGAGGTGGGCCAGGGGCGTCGGCAGCTCGCTGCTCGGCAGCAGCAGCCCGAGCCCGAGCAACAGCACCCACACGAGGTTGGCGACGGCGAGCACCGCCTCGGCGCGCAGGCTCCCGGCGAGCAGCATCGCGAGCGCGACGAACGCCCAGCTGCCGAGCAGGGCCGTCACCACCGCGGCGGGCGCCCCGGGCCACGTGGGGTCCCAGCCGACGGCGAGGCCGACCCCGACGAGCGCGACGGTCTGGACGACCTCGACGGCGAGGACCGCGAGGGCCTTGCCGAGCAGGAGCCCGGACCGGCCGAGGGGACTGACCCCGAGCAGGCGGAGCACCCCGTAGCGGCGGTCGAAGCCGGTGGTGATCGCCTGCCCGGTGAACGCGGTCGAGACGACGGCGAGCGCGAGGGCGCCGGGCACGGCGACGTCGACCCGTGGGCCCGGGCCGAGGTGGGGGACCGAGGCGTAGGTGAGCGCGAGGAGCGCGAGCGCGGGCAGGAGCACCGACACGAGCAGCTGCTCCCCGTTGCGCAGCACCGTCGTCGCCTCGAACCGGGCCTGTGCGCGCACCCGGTCCCGGGCCGGTGCCGGGGCGCTCACGCGGACCTCCGCCGGGTCCGGTCGAAGTAGAGCTCCTCGAGGGTCGAGGAGCCGGTGAGCTCGGGGACGGCGCCGTCGGCGACGACCCGGCCGCGGGCGACGATGACGACCCGGTCGGCGAGCCGCTCGGCCTCCTCGAAGGAGTGGGTGGTCACGACGACCGCGACCCCGCGGTCGCGGACCTCCGTCACGAGGTCCCACACGTCGAGCCGGGCGTGCGGGTCGAGGCCGGCGGTGGGCTCGTCGAGGAAGACGACCTCGGGCCGTCCCACGAGCGCTGCGGCGAGCGCGACCCGCTGGCGCTGGCCTCCGGACAGCCGCCGGACGGTCGTGCGCGAGAAGCCGTCGATGCCGAGCCGGGCCGCGAGCTCCCCGACCGGCTCGGGGTCGGCGTACATCGCGGCGAGGTGGCGCAGCAGCGGCAGGGGCCGGGACCCGTTGGGGAGCCCGCCGTCCTGGAGCATCACGCCCACCCGGGACCGGTGGTCGGGGCCCGCGCGCCACGGGTCGGTGCCGAGCACCCTCACGGTGCCGGAGTCGGGCCGCTGCAGGCCCTCGCAGCACTCGACCATCGTCGTCTTCCCGGCCCCGTTCGGGCCGAGGACCGCGGTGACGGCGCCGGCCTCCGCGGACCACGTGACCCCGTCGAGCGCGGTCACGTCGCCGAAGGACCTCCGCAGCTCGGAGACGACGACGGGGGCGGTGGGCACGTCCGCCGAGTGTAGGACGGCCGTCTGTGACGGGTCGGCCGGGTGCCGGCCGTGCCCGGCGGAGGCGGGGACCGGTGGGCAGATGCGGGCGGGAGGAGCAGGTGGGAGGAGGGGCAGGTGGGAGGAGGGGCAGGTGGGAGGAGGAGGGGCAGGGGGGTGTCAGACGGGGGTGGGACAGGAGGGCGGGCGTGAGGTACCTCAGGCGGGTCGACCGGGGCCGCGGGGCGGTGCGGGTACGGCGATCTGCCGATGTGCCCGCCCACCTCAGGGCGGCAGCGTGAGGTGCGTCAGCGGCCCCGCCGGGGTCGCGCCCGAGAGGAGCACCGATGCACACCACAGCCGACCCGCTGTTCATCGCCGCCGAGGTCGCCTACCGCCGCGAGCGGCTCTCCCACGCCGGGCGGGGCCCCGTCCGGACGCCGACGGCGGCGCGTCGACGGCGCCGGTGGGGCCTGCGTCCTGGCCGCCGGCCGGCCGCCGGGGCCGCCCGCCCCGCGTGAGCACACCGACGGTCCCGCCCGGGGGCCCGGGGAGGGCGACAATGGTCGACGTGGTTCCCGACGCCTCGACCCTCCCGCCGCTGGTGGGACGCGAGGAGGACCTCGCGCTGCTGACCTCGGTCGCGCTCTCCGACGGCGGCCTGGCCCTCCTCGGCGGGGACGCCGGCATCGGCAAGACCCGGCTGCTCGCCGAGGTGGCCGCGGCCGCGCGCGAGGCCGGACGGCGCGTGCTCCTCGGGCACTGCGTCGCCGACGTGGGCGCCAGCCTGCCCTACCTCCCCTTCGCCGAGGTCCTCGCCGAGGCCGCGGCCGACCCCGGGCTGCGGACGGCGGCGCTCGAGGCCGCTCCGGCGGTCGCGGCCCTCCTGCCCGACGGCAGCGGGCTCGCCGAACCGGCGGCCACCATCGAGCGTGGCGCGCTCTACGCCGGCGTGCACGCCGCCCTCGAGGCCGTCGCCGCCCACGGCCCCGTGCTCCTCGTCCTCGAGGACGTCCACTGGGCCGATGCGTCGAGCCGGGACCTGGTCACCCTCCTGCTCACCCGCGGGTTCCGGGGCCCGGTCTCCGTGGTCGTGTCCTACCGCAGCGACGACCTGCACCGCCGCCACCCCCTGCGCCCCGCGCTCGTCGCGTGGTCCCGGCTGGTCGGGGTGCGCCGGCTCGAGCTCGGACCGCTCAGCGACGCCGCCGTCGCCGACCTCGTGGCCCGGCTCCACCCCGGGCTCGCCCCCGCCGAGGTCGGAGGAGTCGTGCGGCGGGCCGAGGGGAACGCGTTCTTCGCCGAGGAGCTGGCTGCCGCGTCCCGCGGCGGGGGGACGGGCGAGGACCTCTCCCGCCTCCTCCTCAGCCGCGTCGAGGGGCTCGACGCCCGGGCCCAGGCGGTCGTCCGGCTCGCCGCCGTCGCCGGCCGGCGGGTCGGGCACGACCTGCTCGCTCGGCTCGTCCTCGAGCTCGGCCTCGCGAGCGACCCGGCCGACCTCGACGTGCTGCTGCGCCAGGCCGTCGAGCGGCACGTCCTCGTCCCGGTCGACCGATCGGGCTACGCCTTCCGGCACGCCCTCCTCGCCGAGGCCGTGCACGACGACGTGCTCCCCGGTGAGCGCCTCGGCACCCACCGGGCGCTCGCCGAGGCGATCCGCGCCGACCCCGCACTCGGCACCGCCGGCGACCTCGCCCGGCACGCCGTGGCCGCGGGCGAGCGCGCGCTCGCCGCCCGGGCGAGCCTGGATGCCGCGCGGGACGCGATGCGGGTCGGCGGCCCCGCCGAGGCGCTCCGGCACGCGGAGACGGCGATGACCCTGCTCGGGGAGATCCGGGCGGACGGAGGCGGCGGTGACGCCGGCGACGACGACCTCGACGCGGCCACCCTCGCGGCCGCGGCCGCCGCGACGGCCGTCGGCCGGCTCGACCGCGCGCTGGCACTGCTGCGCGAGGCCCTGGACCGGCGCGGCGGCACGATGCTCCCCGAGCGCCGCGCCGAGGTCCTCGGGCGGGTCGCGGCCCTGGTGCGGATGACGGAGGAGGACGTCGACCGGCTCGCGCTCGTCGAGGAGGCGCTCGCGCTCGTCGACCGGGACGGTCCGGTCCGGGCCGGCCTGCTCGGGCTGCGTGCCGAGGCCCTCATGGACGCCGGCCGGGAGGCCGAGGCCGCCCGGGTCGCCGAGGACGCGATGGGCCTCGCCGTCCGGCTCGACCTGCGCGACCTCCAGTCCGAGGTCGGCGGCACGGTCGCCCGGCTCGCCGAGCGGGGCGGCGACCCGCAGGAGTCGCTGCGCCGTCTCGAGTCCGTCTCGACCGCGGGACGGGCCACGGACCTGGCGCTGCTGCGGACCCTGCACCAGATCGGCTCGCTGCACCACCGCCAGGACCGGCTGCCCGAGGCCCTGGCGGCGTTCCTCCGGGCCGCGGGCCGGGCCCGGGAGGTCGGGCTGCCGTGGGCGCCCTACGGCCTCGACGCCCGCGTCATGGCGGCGGTCCTGGCGTACGAGACCGGGGACTGGGACACCGCCCGCCGACTCACCGACCACCGCGGGGAGGACCCGCCGCCGGCGGCGGCCGCGTCCCTGGACGCCGCCGGCGCCTACGTCGCCGCCGCGACCGGACGGCCGCTCTCCCCGGGCGACCTCGAGCGGATCCGGCGGTACTGGCCCGCGGACGGCCTCATCGCGATCCAGTCCGGCTCCGCGGCGCTCGACGCGCTCGGCACCCGGGGCGAGACCCGGGCGGCCGGCCGGCTGCACGCCGAGCTCGTCGCCTTCCTCCGCCGCACGTGGCGCGAGGAGCGGGTCGACGCCGAGGCCCGGCTAGCGGCGCTGCGCCTCGGTCCCCTCGCCGAGCACGCCGACCGGGTCCCGGCACGGGACCGGGAGGCCCTGCTCGCCGAGGCCGCCGAGCTCCTCGCGGCAGCCGGGGCCGTCTGGCCACCGGGCGGGCCCGTCGCCCCCGGCACCGAGGGCGTGGCGTGGCTCGCCCGGGTGCGGGCCGAGAACCTCCGGCTGCGGCAGCGCGTCGGCGTCGGCGACGTCGACCCCGCCGACCTCGTCGCGGCGTGGCGCGAGGCCGCGACGGCCTTCGCCCGGCGCGGCGACCCGTACGAGGAGGCCCGCAGCCGGGCCCGGCTCGCGGAGGCCCTCCGGGTGACCGGCGACGCCGCCGCGGCCGCGGACGAGGCCTCGCGGGCCCGCGCCCACGCCTCCCGGCTCGGCGCCCGCCCGCTGCTCGCCGAGCTCGACCGGGCCCGTGGCCCCGGCGCCGGACGGGGAGGCCCCTACCAGTCGGGCAGCAAGTCGGGCAGCAAGTCGTGCAGGGAGTCGGGCAGGCTCACCGCACGCGAGCTCGAGGTGCTCCGCCTCCTCGACGCCGGGAGGACCAACGGCGACATCGGCCGCCAGCTGTTCATCAGCACCAAGACCGCGAGCGTCCACGTCTCGAACATCCCCGCCAAGCTCGGGGCCGGATCGCGCGGGGAGGCGGTCGCCCTCGCCCGGGACCGGGGGCTGCTCGGGTCCGGGTGAGCGGGACACGTTAGGGGGGCCTTCCTTTTCCCTCACGGCGCCATTTACGTAACATCGGTGTTGTGTTTATGACCGAGGCCCCGTCGACGCCCGAGTCGCGCACCCGCGACCGGGTGCTGCGGGCGATCAGCGAGGACGGCCCCGTCACGGCGGCCGAGCTCGCGCGCGGCCTCGGACTCACCGCCGCCGCGGTCCGCCGGCACCTCGAGGCGCTCGCCGACGACGGCCTCATCGCCCGTCGGGTGGACCGCGCGGGGCAGGGCGGCCCGGGAGCCCACCGGGGCCGCGGACGTCCCGCCCGGGCGTGGGTCGTCAGCGAGCGCGGCCACGCGGCGCTGACCTCCGACTACGACCACCTGGCCACCGAGGCGCTCCGCTTCCTCGAGGCGGCAGCGGGCCCGGGCGCCGTGCGCGCGTTCGCCGAGCAGCGCGTCGGCGAGCTCGAGCGCCGGTACGCCGACGAGGTCGAGGCCGCCGGCCCGGACCCCTCGGCGCGCGCCGACCGCCTCGTCGACGCCCTCACCCGTGACGGCTTCGCCGCCTCGGCCCGGCCCGTCGAGGGGGCCCCCGCGCCGCTGGCCGGGGTCCAGCTCTGTCAGGGCCACTGCCCGGTCCAGCACGCCGCCCGGGAATTTCCACAGTTCTGCGACGCTGAAACGGATGCGTTCTCCCGGCTGCTCGGGGTCCACGTCCAGCGGCTCGCCACCCTGGCGCACGGGGACCACGTCTGCACGACGTTCATCCCCACGGCACCGACCGCCCCCACGGCGGCGCACCCGCCGGACGGTCAGGACGACTCCAGACCCGACGACCCCCCGGGGGCGGCGCCCGCCGCCCGGCCGGGACCCGACGCCCACGCTCCCAAGGAAAGGTCCACGCGATGACCGCCGAAGTCGAGAAGAGCACGATCGAGGACCTCAACCCCGGTCTGAAGGACCTCGGTCGCTACGAGTACGGCTGGGCCGACTCCGACGCCGCCGGTTCCTCGGCCCGGCGCGGCCTCAGCGAGGAGGTCGTGCGTGACATCTCCGGGCGCAAGGACGAGCCGGAGTGGATGACGAAGCTGCGGCTGAAGGCGCTGCGGCTGTTCGACAAGAAGCCGATGCCGACGTGGGGCAGCGACCTGACCGGCATCGACTTCCAGAACATCAAGTACTTCGTGAAGTCCACCGAGAAGCAGGCGACGAGCTGGGACGACCTGCCCGCGGACATCAAGAAGACCTACGACAAGCTCGGTATCCCCGAGGCGGAGAAGCAGCGCCTCATCGCGGGTGTCGCCGCGCAGTACGAGTCCGAGGTCGTCTACCACCAGATCCGCGAGGACCTGGAGGAGAAGGGCGTCATCTTCGTCGACACCGACAGCGGGCTGCGCGAGCACGAGGACCTCTTCCGGGAGTACTTCGGCTCGGTCATCCCCGCCGGGGACAACAAGTTCGCCTCGCTCAACACCGCGGTGTGGTCGGGGGGCTCGTTCATCTACGTCCCGCCGGGCGTCCACGTCGACATCCCGCTGCAGGCCTACTTCCGGATCAACACCGAGAACATGGGCCAGTTCGAGCGGACCCTCATCATCGCCGACGAGGGCAGCTCGGTGCACTACGTCGAGGGCTGCACCGCGCCGATCTACCAGTCCGACAGCCTCCACTCGGCAGTCGTCGAGATCGTCGTGAAGAAGAACGCCCGCGTGCGGTACACGACGATCCAGAACTGGTCGAACAACGTGTACAACCTCGTGACCAAGCGCGCCACGTGCGCGGAGGGCGCGACGATGGAGTGGATCGACGGCAACATCGGCTCCAAGGTGACGATGAAGTACCCGGCCGTCTTCCTCCTCGGCGAGCACTCCAAGGGCGAGACCCTCTCGGTCGCGTTCGCCGGCGAGGGCCAGCACCAGGACGCCGGCGCGAAGATGGTCCACGCCGCCCCGCACACGAGCTCGACGATCGTGAGCAAGTCGGTCGCGCGCGGCGGCGGGCGGACCTCCTACCGCGGGCTCGTCCAGATCATGGAGGGCGCCCACCACGCCCGGAGCAGCGTCGTCTGCGACGCGCTCCTCGTCGACACCATCAGCCGGTCCGACACCTACCCGTACGTCGACGTCCGCGAGGACGACGTCCAGATGGGGCACGAGGCCACCGTCTCGAAGGTCAGCGAGGACCAGCTGTTCTACCTCAGGTCCCGCGGGATGAGCGAGGAGGAGGCCATGGCCATGATCGTGCGCGGGTTCGTCGAGCCCATCGCGCGCGAGCTGCCCATGGAGTACGCCCTCGAGCTCAACCGCCTCATCGAGCTTCAGATGGAAGGAGCCGTTGGCTGATGAGCCTTCTGGCCGACACCGCCACCACGCACGACGACGTCACCGGCCGCGGGGTCGGGACGATCCCCGACTCCTCGCGCGGCGAGCGCCCCACCTCGTGGGTGCCCGCGGACTTCCCCGTGCCGCACGGGCGCGAGGAGGAGTGGCGCTTCAGCCCGGTCGACCGGCTCGGCCGGCTGCTGCGGGACGAGCCGACCCCGGCCCGCCTGGACCGGGTCGCCGACCTGCCCGAGGGGGTCACCCTCACCGACGTCACCCCGGCGCAGGCCCGGGAGCGGGAGGTCATGGTCCCCGGCGACCGCCCCGCCGCGCTCGCGGCCGCGCACGCCGACTCCGTCATGCACCTCGACGTGCCCGCCGACACCGACGTCCAGCGGCCCGTCCGGGTCCGGCTGACCGGCGCCGACCACGAGGTCGTGCACGCCCACGTGCTCGTCACCGCCGGCCGGCACAGCCGCGCGACGGTCATCCTCGAGCACGCCGGGTCCGCGGAGCTCGCCGAGCTGGTCTCGGTCGTCGCCGACGACGGCGCGGACCTCACCCTCGTCTCCCTCCAGGAGTGGGACGACGACGCGGTCCACCTCACCGAGCAGGACGTCGTCGTCGGCCGGGACGCCCGGGTGCGGCACATCGCCGTCACCCTCGGCGGCCGGATCGTCCGGGTGTCGACGAACACCTCCTACACCGGGCCCGGCGGGTCGTTCGAGGGGCTCGGGGTGTACTTCGCCGACTCCGGCCAGCACCAGGAGCACCGGCTGTTCGTCGACCACGCCGCGCCGCACTGCACGAGCAACGTCGAGTACAAGGGCGCCCTGCAGGGCGAGACCGCCCGCACGGTCTGGATCGGCGACGTCCTCATCCGGGCCGAGGCCGAGGGCACCGACACCTACGAGCTCAACCGCAACCTCGTGCTGTCCGACGGGGCCCGGGCCGACTCGGTGCCCAACCTCGAGATCGAGACCGGCGAGATCGTCGGCGCCGGCCACGCGTCGGCGACCGGCCGGTTCGACGACGAGCAGCTGTTCTACCTCCGCTCGCGGGGGGTGCCCGAGGACACCGCCCGACGGCTCGTCGTGCGCGGGTTCTTCGCGAGCATCATCGGCCGGATCGGCGTCCCCGAGGTCGTCGACCACCTCATGCAGGCGGTCGACGCCGAGCTCGCCGGCGCGCCGC
Source organism: uncultured Actinomycetota bacterium (assembly GCA_963800325.1). Taxonomy (GTDB): domain Bacteria; phylum Actinomycetota; class Actinomycetes; order Actinomycetales; family Dermatophilaceae; genus CAWDAQ01. The sequence continues at coordinate 138,904 of CAWDAQ010000002.1, forward strand.
TGGAGCACCTGCTGCCGCGCACCGGGGAGGGGGCCGCGTGAGCGAGCACTCCACGGCGACGAGCGCGTCCAGCGCGACGGCCGCCCCGGCCGGGTACACCCGCGTCTGCCGGCTCGACGAGCTGCCCGAGGTCGGCGCCGCGGCCGCGCAGATCCACGGCCGCCGGGTCGCGATGGTGCGCGACGAGGACGGCGGCGTCCACGCCGTCGACGACACGTGCAGCCACGCCAACGTCTCCCTCTCCGAGGGGGAGGTCGACGACTGCCAGATCGAGTGCTGGCTGCACGGGTCCCGCTTCGACCTGCGCGACGGCCACCCGACCGGCCCGCCGGCGACCGTCCCGATCGCGGTCTACCCCGTGCACCTCGACGGCGACGAGGTCTGGGTCGCCGTCCCCACCGACGACAGCCACACCGAGAGCGAGAGCTGAACCACATGACGACACTCGAGATCCACGACCTGCACGTCAGCGTCGAGACCGAGGACGGCCCCAAGGAGATCCTCCGCGGCGTCGACCTCACCGTCCGCTCCGGGGAGACCCACGCCATCATGGGCCCGAACGGCTCGGGCAAGTCGACCCTCGCCTACTCCGTCGCCGGCCACCCGAAGTACCAGGTCACCTCGGGCACCGTGACCCTCGACGGCGAGGACGTCCTCGCGATGTCGGTCGACGAGCGCGCCCGGGCGGGGCTGTTCCTCGCCATGCAGTACCCGGTCGAGGTCCCCGGCGTCACCGTCTCGAACTTCCTCCGCACCGCGAAGACCGCCATCGACGGCGAGGCACCGAAGGTGCGCCACTGGGTCAAGGACGTCAAGGCGGCGATGGACAACCTCCGGATGGACCCGGCGTTCGCCGAGCGGAACGTCAACGAGGGCTTCTCCGGCGGGGAGAAGAAGCGCCACGAGATCCTCCAGATGGAGCTGCTCGAGCCGAAGATCGCCGTCCTCGACGAGACCGACTCCGGGCTCGACGTCGACGCCCTCCGCGTCGTCTCCGAGGGGGTCAACCGGGCCAAGGGCAAGACCGGCCTCGGGATCCTCCTCATCACCCACTACACCCGGATCCTCCGGTACGTGGAGCCCGACTTCGTCCACGTGTTCGTCGACGGCCGGGTCGCCGAGGAGGGCGGCCCCGAGCTCGCCGAGCGGCTCGAGGACGAGGGATACGACCGCTACCTGACGAAGGCCTGATGACCGCCACCCCGCTCACCGACGAGGAGGTCGCGCGCGTCCGCGCCGACGTCCCGATCCTGGGCCGCACCGTCCGCGACGGCTCGCCCCTGGTCTACCTCGACTCGGGCGCGACGTCCCACAAGCCGAGGAGCGTCCTCGACGCCGAGCGCGGGTTCTACGAGCGGTGCAACTCCGCGGTCCACCGCGGCGCCCACGCGCTGTCCGAGGAGGCCACCGACGCCTACGAGGGCGCCCGCGCCCGCGTCGGGGCCTTCCTCGGCGCGCCCGCCGAGGAGGTCGTGTTCACCAAGAACGCGACCGAGGCGATCAACCTCGTCGCGCACGCGTTCTCGACCGCGGCGACGCACCCGGACGCGGGGGAGCGGTTCCGGCTCGGGCCCGGCGACGAGGTGCTCGTCACCGAGATGGAGCACCACGCCAACCTCGTCCCGTGGCAGGAGCTCGCCCGGCGGACCGGCGCGACCCTGCGCTGGGTCGGGGTCACCGGCTCCGGCCGGCTCGACCTCGAGGGCGCCGAGCCCGGCAACCTCCCGCTCTCCGAGCTCCTCACCGAGCGCACCCGGGTCGTCGCGTTCACCCACGCCTCGAACGTGCTCGGCACGGTCACCCCGGTCGCCGAGGTCGCCGCCGCCGCCCGCGCGGTCGGCGCGCTGACCGTCCTCGACGCGTGCCAGTCCGCGCCCCACCTGCCGATCGACGTCGGCGAGCTCGGCGTCGACCTGCTCGCGTTCTCCGGGCACAAGGTCTACGGGCCGCTCGGGGTCGGCGTGCTCTGGGGACGCGCGGACGTCCTCGCCGACATGCCGCCCTTCCTCACCGGCGGCTCGATGATCGAGACCGTCCGGATGGAGGGCAGCACGTACGCCCCGCCGCCGCAGCGGTTCGAGGCGGGGGTCCCCGCCGCGGCGCAGGCGGTCGGGCTCGCCGCCGCGCTCGACTGGGTCGACGACATCGGACTGGAGCGGGTGCACGCCCACGAGATGGTCCTCACCGAGCGCCTCCTCGCCGGGCTCGCGCGCCGGCCGTGGGTGACGGTGCTCGGCCCGACCGACCTCGTCCACCGGGGCGCGGCCGTCGCGTTCGTCGTCGACGGCGTCCACGCCCACGACGTCGGGCAGGTGCTCGACGACGCCGGCGTCGCGGTCCGCGTCGGCCATCACTGCGCCTGGCCGCTGCACCGCCGGTTCCGGGTCGCCGCGTCCGTCCGCGCGAGCCTCGCCGTCTACACCACGTCCGCGGAGGTCGACGCCCTCCTCGAGGCGCTCGACCGCGTGCCGGGCATCTTCGGCGTCGAGACCGGCGGCGTCCCTCAGGCCGCGGAGGTGGGCACCTGATGGACCTCTACCAGGAGCTGATCCTCGACCACAGCAAGCGGCCCCGCCACGCCGGGCTCCGCGAGCCGTACGACGCCGAGGTCCACCACGTCAACCCGACGTGCGGGGACGAGGTCACCCTCCGCGTCCGGATCGCGGGCGCGGGCGCGGGCGCCGTCGTCGAGGACGTCTCGTACGACGCGATGGGCTGCTCGATCTCCACGGCGTCCACCTCCGTCCTCGCCGAGGAGCTCATCGGCCGCCCGCTCGCCGAGGCCCTCGCCACCCACGACGCCATGCGCGCGATGCTCACCTCCCGCGGTGAGGACCCCGGCGACGAGGAGGTCCTCGGCGACGGGGTCGCCCTCGCCGGGGTCGCCCGCTACCCGGCCCGGGTCAAGTGCGCCCTGCTGGGATGGATGGCGTTCACCGACGCGTTGCAGCAGGCAGGCACCACGACCGAAGGAGCACGACCATGACCGGCCCCGACGCGGCCACCCAGTCCGCCCCGAACGTCGCCGACGTCGAGGAGGCGATGCGCGACGTCGTCGATCCCGAGCTCGGCATCAACGTCGTCGACCTCGGGCTCGTCTACGGCATCACCGTCGACCCGCAGGCCCACGCCGTCATCGACATGACGCTGACGTCCGCGGCGTGCCCGCTCACCGACGTCATCGAGGACCAGACCGCCCAGGCCCTCGAGGGTCTCGTCGCGACGCACCGGATCAACTGGGTCTGGATGCCGCCGTGGGGCCCGGACAAGATCACCGAGGACGGGCGGGAGCAGCTGCGCGCCCTCGGGTTCAACATCTGATCGGGCGGCAGCCCGCGCCGACGCGCCGGTCGCTCGAGGTCGCCCCCGAGCGGCTCGAGGGCTGGCTCGCCGGCTTCGCCGACCGGCACGACGGCGCGCAGGTCGAGACGGTCGACGGGAACCCCGGCGACACCGGCGGCAGCCCCGGCGAGGCGCTGATCGTCGCGACCGGCGGCGACGGTGCCGTCGCCCGCTGCTCCCGGTTCGACCACGACCCGCTCGCCGTCCTCCTCGTGCGGCGCGGCGGGTACGCCGTCGGCCTCGCGAGCGCCGGCCGGCTCACCGCCCACAAGAGCGGCACCCGCTACGTCCAGTCCCGCACCGCCGCCGGGGGCTGGTCCCAGCAGCGGTTCGCCCGCCGTCGTGGCAACCAGGCGGCCGAGCTCGTCCGGGTCGTCGCCGACCACGCCGTCCGGCTCGGCCTTCCCGGTGCCGCCGCCGGCCTCGTGCTCGGCGGGGACCGGGGGCTGGCCGCCGAGCTCGTCGCCGACCCACGGCTCGCCCCGCTCGTCGGGCTGCCGCGGCGGGAGCTGTTCGACGTCCCCGACCCCCGCCACGCCGTGCTCCAGCGGGCGGCCCGGCGGGGGAGGGCCGTCAGGATCGAGCTCACCGAGCCCTAGAGTGGGGGGTTGCGACCCCCTGCCCGGCCCCGCCCCGGCCCCTGCCGGACCCCGACGGTCCGGTGTCGGACCGGATCGTCGGACCGGATCGACCCCGGGCAGCCCCAGCAACCGGACACCAGCACCAGACCCCAGACCCCGTGAGGAGCGTCCGTCCCCGGTGATCTCCGCCAGTGGCATCGAGCTGCGCGTCGGCTCCCGCGTCCTCCTCCACGACGGCACGTTCCGGATCGCCCCCGGCGACCGGGTCGGGCTCGTCGGGCGGAACGGCGCGGGCAAGACGACGCTGACGAAGTTCCTCGCCGGCCAGGGCCAGGCCGCCGCGGGGGACGTGACGACCTCGGGGGAGGTGGGATACCTCCCGCAGGACCCCCGCACCGGTGACCTCCACGTCACCGCCCGCTCCCGGATCCTGTCCGCGCGCGGCCTCGACACGATCTCGGAGAACCTCGTCACCGCGGAGAAGCGGATGGCGAGTGCCGACGACGCGGTCCGGGACAAGGCGATGGGTCGCTACGCCCGGCTCCAGGAGGAGTTCACCTCCGCCGGCGGGTACGCCGCCGAGGCCGAGGCGGCCTCCATCGCGAGCGCGCTCGGGCTCGAGGAGCGCGTCCTCGGGCAGGAGCTGGCCACCCTCTCGGGCGGCCAGCGACGTCGGGTCGAGCTGAGCCGGATCCTGTTCTCCGGGGCCGAGACCCTGCTGCTCGACGAGCCGACCAACCACCTCGACGCCGACTCGATCGCCTGGCTGCGCGACCACCTGCGCAGCTACGCCGGCGGCCTCGTCGTCATCTCCCACGACGTCGACCTGCTCGGTGTCGTCGTCAACCGGGTCTTCCACCTCGACGCCAACCGGGCCGAGCTCGACATCTACAACATGGACTGGAAGCGCTACCTCGCCCAGCGCGAGACCGACGAGCGACGCCGCCACCGGGAGTACGCCAACGCCGAGAAGAAGGCGTCGGCCCTCATGGCCCAGGCGGACAAGATGCGCGCCAAGGCGACCAAGGCGACCGCCGCACAGAACATGATCCGCCGGGCCGAGCGGATGATGGCCGGCGTCGAGGGGGAGCGGTCGGCCGAGAAGGTCGCCCGGCTGCGGTTCCCCACCCCCGCCTCGTGCGGCCGCACCCCGCTGCGCGCGTCCGGGCTGTCCCGCTCCTACGGCTCGCAGGAGGTGTTCACCGACGTCGAGCTCGCCGTGGACCGGGGCTCGAAGGTCGTCGTGCTCGGCCTCAACGGGGCGGGCAAGACGACGCTGCTGCGGATGCTCGCCGGGGTCGACGAGCCGGACACCGGTCAGGTCGAGCCCGGCCACGGGCTCAAGCTCGGCTACTACGCGCAGGAGCACGAGAACCTCGACGTCGGGCGCACGGTCCTGGCGAACATGAAGACCGCCGCGCCCGACCTCGGCGAGACCGAGGTCCGCAAGGTGCTCGGCTCCTTCCTCTTCACCGGCGACGACGTCGACAAGCCGGCCGGGGTGCTCTCCGGGGGCGAGAAGACCCGGCTCTCGCTGGCGATGCTCGTCGTCTCCTCGGCGAACGTCCTCCTCCTCGACGAGCCGACGAACAACCTCGACCCGGCCTCCCGCGAGGAGATCCTCGGCGCGCTGCGCAGCTACGAGGGCGCGGTCGTGCTCGTCACCCACGACGAGGGGGCCGTGGACGCGCTCGAGCCGGAGCGGATCCTCATGCTGCCGGACGGCATCGAGGACCTCTGGGGGCCCTCCTACCGGGACCTCATCGCGCTCGCCTGAGCCCGCCCGGCGCGGGGCGGACGACCTCGTGCGGGTACGCGGCGTCCCGGCCCTGGAAGGCGAGCACCGCCGGGTTGCGTACCACCCCGTCCTCGATCTCGACCGCCCGGGAGAGGGTCGGGCTCGCCGCCCACGCGTCGGGGCCGTCCATGACGGCCTGGAGGAACGGCAGCAGGGCCTCGCTGTTCTCCCACGTCGCCGAGTTCCACAGGTAGGACGGGCTGTGGTCGACCGCGTAGTAGAGCACGCCGTCCCCGACGACGAAGGTCGGGTCCCCGAACGTCGTCGGCTGCGCCCAGCTGAACCCCATGCCGCGGTCGCACGAGACGTCGACCACCACCGAGCCGGGGGCGAACGCGTCCAGGTCGGCGTCGGTGAGCCAGATCTTCGGGTCCGCGGTGTCCTGGAGGACGCAGTTGACGACGACGTCGTGGCGGGCGAGGAACTCCGCCAGCGGCACCGGCCCGCCCCCGAGGAGCACGGTGTGCCCCTCGTGCCCCGCCTGTCCGTCGTCGTCGGGACCGGCGGGGCCCTCGAGGTGGACGATCCGTGCCGAGTGGATCGGGGCCGCGACCGCGGCCACCTCGCGGTGGGTGAGCACGTCGACGTCGAGCACCCCGAGCGCGGTGAGCGCGGTCACCGCCCCCCGGGCGGTCGCCCCGAACCCGAGGACCGCCGCGCTGAGCCGTCGCCCATAGGTCCCGGTCTGCCCGGCGAGGGTGAGCGCGTGGAGGACCGAGCAGTACCCGGCGAGCTCGTTGTTGGCGTGGAAGACGTGGAGGCTGAAGGCACCGTCGCGGGTCCAGTGGTGCATCGCCTCGAACGCGATGACGGTGAGCCGCCGGTCGATCGCGAGCTGGGTCAGCTCGGGGTCCTGGACGCAGTGCGGCCAGCCCCAGAGCACCTGCCCCGCGCGCATCTCCTCGACGTCGCTCAGCGTGGGCTTCGGCTGCAGCACGACGTCGGACCCGGCGAGCACCCGTTCCCGGGGGAGCACGGCCGCGACCCACCGGGCGAGGTCGTCGTCGGGCATCCCGAACGGCTCGCCGTACCCCCGCTCGAGGACGATCCGCGACCGCAGCCGGTCCGGGACCCGGTGCAGGTGCAGCGGGTGGATCGGGAGGCGGCGCTCGTTCTCCTTGCGGGAGCGACCCATGACTCCGAGACGCAGTGGCTCCACGCCCTGAGCGTAGGCTCCGGACCGGGACTCGGGGACACAAACCGCTCACATAATGGACCGTTATGCATTGCATAACCGACCGACTACTCTGGTCGCGTGACGACGACCACCACCCGCCCCACCCGGTCCACCTCGAACGGCGCCTGGGCGGACGGCGACCGCAGTCCGCTCAACGACGCCGAGGCCCTCAAGCAGCGCGACGACGGCCTCACCGTCCGCGCCCGGATCCTCGAGACGTACGCCCGTGAGGGGTTCGCCTCCATCCCCGCGGACGACCTGCGCCAGCGGATGAAGTGGTGGGGCCTGTACACCCAGCGCCGTCCCGGGATCGACGGCGGCCAGACCGCGACCCTCGAGCCGGGCGAGCTCGAGGACGAGTACTTCATGATGCGCGTCCGCAGCGACGGCGGGGCCCTGACCGGCGCCCAGCTGCGCACCGTCGCCGGCATCTCCACCGAGTTCGCCCGGGACACCGCCGACATCTCCGACCGGCAGAACATCCAGCTGCACTGGGTCCGGATCGAGGACGTCCCCGAGATCTGGCGTCGGCTCGAGGACGTCGGTCTCACCACGGCCGAGGCCTGCGGGGACGCCCCCCGGGTCGTGCTCGGGTCCCCGGTGGCGGGCATCGCCGCGGACGAGGTGGTCGACGGCACCCCCGCGATCCGGGAGATCGTCGAGCGCCACATCGGCTCCCCGGAGTTCTCCAACCTGCCGCGGAAGTTCAAGTCGGCCGTCTCCGGCTCCCCGAGCCTCGACGTCGCCCACGAGATCAACGACATCTCCTTCGTCGGCGTCCACCACCCCGAGCACGGCCCGGGCTTCGACCTCTGGGTCGGCGGCGGGCTGTCGACGAACCCGAAGTTCGCCCAGCGCCTCGGCGCCTGGGTCCCCCTGGAGGAGGTCGCGGAGGTGTGGGCCGGCGTCGTCGGGATCTTCCGGGACCACGGCTACCGGCGGCTGCGCAACCGCGCCCGGCTGAAGTTCCTGCTCGCCGACTGGGGCCCCGAGCGGTTCCGTGAGGTCCTCGAGCGGGACTACCTCGGCCGCGGGCTCGTCGACGGACCGGCCCCCGAGGAGCCGAGCGCGCACCGCCGGGACCACATCGGGGTCCACCCGCAGCAGGACGGCAACGTCTGGGTCGGCGTCGCCCCGCTCGCCGGCCGCGTCAGCGGCTCGACCCTCACCCGGGTCGCCCACCTCGCCGAGCGGCACGGCTCCGGACGGGTCCGGCTCACCGCCCACCAGAAGCTCCTCGTGCTCGACGTCCGCCCGGAGGAGGCCGAGCAGCTCGTCGCCGGGCTCGAGGAGGCCGGCCTGCCGGCGCGGCCGAGCGAGTGGCGTCGCGGCGTCATGGCCTGCACGGGGATCGAGTTCTGCAAGCTCGCGCTCGTCGAGACCAAGGCCCGCGCCCGCACCGTCGTCGAGGACCTCGAGCGCCGGCTGCCCGACCTCGACGTCCCGTTCAGCATCCACGTCAACGGCTGCCCCAACGCGTGCGCCCGCACCCAGGTCGCCGACGTCGGCCTCAAGGGCATGGTCACCAAGGGCGAGGACGGCGAGCTCGTCGAGGTCTTCCAGGTCCACCTCGGGGGACGGCTCGGGGCCTCCCCGGCGCTGGCCCGCAAGACCCGGGCCCTGAAGGTCCCCGCGACCGAGCTGCCCGACTACGTCGAGCGGCTCGCCCACCGCTACCTCGACCAGCGGGGCGAGGGCGAGTCGTTCGCCGACTGGGCCCACCGCGCCGACGAAGGGGACCTGCGGTGAGCCGGCACGTCACCCCCGTCTACCACTGCCCGTTCTGCGCCGAGGAGGACCTGCGCCCGGTCGAGGAGCCGTACGGCGCCTGGGCCTGCGAGGCCTGCGCGCGCGTTTTCACCGTCTCCCTGGTGCGGGTCGCCGAGGAGCAGATCCCCGGCCGGGTCGCCGCCACCCCCGGCGCCGGGTCGGCGGCACGGGAGGAGCCGTGACCGCCACGGTCACCGAGCTGCGCGAGGTCGTCGCCGACGCCGCGGCCCGGTTCGCCGAGCGGGAGTCGGCGGCCCGCACCCACGAGCAGCGGGTCGAGCTCACCCGGGACGTGCTGCGCTGGTTCGCCGAGGCCTTCGCCGACCGGGGGACCGTCGCGAGCTCGATGGGGGACGTCGTCCTCGTCCACCTCGTCGGCACCACGACGTCCGACGCCGACGTCTTCTTCCTCGACACCGGGTACCACTTCGCCGAGACCCTCGGCACGCGGGACGCCTACGCCGCGATGCTCCCGGTCCGGATCCGCACGATCCTGCCGCGGCTGACGGTGCCCCAGCAGGACGCGGTCCACGGGCCGCGGCTGCACGACCGGGACCCGGACGCCTGCTGCGCGATGCGGAAGGTCGAGCCGCTCAACCGTGCCCTGGAGGGCTACGACGCCTGGGCCTCGGGGATGCGCCGCGCCGACACCGCCGGCCGCAGCGGGATCGACGTCGTCGGGTGGGACGAGCGCCGCGGGCTGGTCAAGGTCAACCCGATCGCGTTCTGGACCGACGCCGACGTCGAGCGGTACGTCGCCGAGCACGGGGTGTTCCAGAACCCGCTCACCGAGAGCGGCTACACCTCGATCGGCTGCGCCCCGTGCACCCGCCCGGTCGCCGAGGGCGAGGACGCCCGCGCGGGCCGCTGGTCGGGGCGGGCCAAGGTCGAGTGCGGGTTGCACACGTGAGCGCCCCCGGCTACCCGCTCGCGCTCGACGTCCGCGGCCGCCGGACGGTCGTCGTCGGCGGCGGTCCCGTCGCCGCCCGGCGCGCCCGCGGCCTGCTCGACGCCGGCGCCGCCGTCACCGTGGTCGCGCCCGCGGTCTGCGAGGACCTGCGCGACCTCGTCGACGCCGGCGAGGTCACCCTCGTCGCGCGCGACTACCTGCCTCCGGACCTGCTCGAGCCCGAGCCCGCCTGGCTGGTCCACACCGCGACCGGGGACCGGGACGTCGACGCGGCGGTCGCCGCGCACGCCGAGGCCACCCGGGTCTGGTGCGTGCGGGCCGACGACGCGGCGGCCTCGACCGCGTGGACCCCCGCGGTCGCCCGCGGCCGGGACGGCTCCGCGGCCGAGGGGGTCACCGTCGCCGTCACCGCGGGCCGGGACCCGCGGCGCGCGGTCGCCGTCCGCGACGCCGTCCTCGCCGGCCTCGACGCCGGCACCCTGCCGGTGCGTCGCGTCCGGGGCCGTGACCCGCGGGGCGCGGGTCGCCCCGGACGCGTGGCGCTCGTCGGCGGTGGGCCCGGCGAGGAGGGTCTGCTCACCGTCCGCGGCCGGCAGCTGCTCGCGGCCGCCGACGTCGTCGTCACCGACCGGCTCGGGCCCCGCTCGGTCGTCAGCGGCCTCGGCGACGACGTCGAGGTCGTCGACGTCGGCAAGACGCCCGGCAACCACCCGGTACCGCAGCACCGCATCAACGAGATCCTCGTCGAGCACGCCCGCCGGGGCCGCGACGTCGTCCGCCTCAAGGGCGGGGACCCCTTCGTCCTCGGCCGCGGTGGCGAGGAGGCCCTGCACTGCGCCGCCCACGGCGTGCCCGTCGAGGTCGTCCCCGGCGTGACGAGCGCGGTCTCGGTGCCCGCGGCGGCCGGGATCCCCGTCACCCACCGTGGCGTCACCGCCTCCTTCGTCGTCGCCTCCGGACACGACGGTCCCGCCGAGGTGCTCGACGCGTGCCGGGACGCCCCGCCCGGGGCGACGCTCGTGCTCCTCATGGGGGTGACCCGGATCGCCGACACCGCCGCCGGGCTCGTCGCCGCCGGGCGGCGCGCCGACACGCCGGTCGCCGTCGTCGAGTCCGGGTGGACCCCGCGGCAGCGCACCACGTGGTCCACGCTCGCCGAAGTCGGCGAGGACGTCCTTGCCGCGGGCGTCCGCCCGCCCGCCGTCGTCGTCGTCGGCGACGTCGTCTCGGTGGGGCGCGCCATCGCCGGCGATCCCCCCACGCGCGCGACGGCGTCCACGGACCCGGCGGCCCGGGTGCCGGCGCCGTGACGGGCCCGTCGGCCGTGCCCTCGCGGGCGCGGGCCACCCGGGCCGCGCCGGACGCCCCCGTGGTCCTGCTCGCCCACGGCTCCCCGGACCCGCGCCACGGGGAGGGCGTCGACGCGCTCGCGACCCGGCTCGGCGCGCTCGTCCCCGACCGGGAGGTCGTCTCCGCCTACCTCGACCACCACGGCCCGACGCCCGCCCAGGTCGGGCGCAGCCTCCCCGGCGGCGTCGTCGTGCCCGTGCTCCTCACCCCCGCCTACCACGCGCGCGTCGACGTGCCCGAGGCCGTCGCCGCCATGGGCGCCGCCCGCGGACGCGACTTCGTCGCCGCGGCGCCCCTCGGCCCGCACCCGATGCTGCTCGACGCGGCGGCGGAGCTGCTCGCCGCCGCCGGGAGGGTCCCCGACCCCGCCGCTGCCGTCGTCCTCTACGCCGCCGGGTCCTCCGAGAGCGCCGCCGTCGGCTCGGTCGAGCGCACCCTCGCCGAGCACCCGCCGGCCGGGACGCCCGGGTGGGGGCCGTGGGCGGTCGCGGCCCTCGACGGCGGCCGGCGCCTGCCCGCCGTCCTCGCCGGGCTCCGGTCCGGGACCGCGCCCCCGGACCGGGTGCTCGCGGCCGCGTTCACCGTCGCCGAGGGCGTGCTGCGCGACCGGATGGCGGACCGCTGCGCCGAGCACGGCGTCGAGCTCGTCCCCGGAGCCCTCGGGCACACCGAGGCGCTCGCGCGGCTCGCCCTGCTGCGCGCCGAGGCCTGCTGACCGGCCGCCGGGGAATCCCCGGCGGCGGGGCGCTGTTGACCCCGGCGGTCACAGGACGAGAGCGAGGAGCAGGATGAGCACACACGGCTGGCAGGTCATGCGCTCGATGACGAAGGACCCGTCGGTTCGCGACCACTCCCTGCCCGCCGGCACCGCGCGCCGGGTCCTCGGCTACGCCAGGGGCACGACCCGGCTCATCACCGTGTTCCTCGTCCTCGTCGTCATCGGCTCCGTCTTCGTCGTCGCGACCCCCCTGCTGCTGAAGCAGATCGTCGACGAGGGCGTCGTCCCCGGGGACCGGGGCGTCGTCGTCCGGCTCGCGCTCGTCATCGCCGGCCTCGCGGTCGCGCAGGCCGTGGTCACCCTCGGCCAGCGCTGGTACTCCGCGCGGATCGGGGAGGGGCTGATCTACTCGCTGCGCACCGAGGTGTTCGAGCACGTCCTGCGCCAGCCGATCGCCTTCTTCACCCGCGCCCAGACCGGCTCGCTCGTCTCCCGGCTCAACAGCGACGTCCTCGGTGCACAGCAGGCCTTCACGACGGTGCTCTCCTCGGTGGTGAGCAACGTCGTCTCGCTCACCCTCATCATCGTCGCGATGCTGAGCCTGTCCTGGCAGCTCACCCTCGGCGCGCTCGTCCTCGTGCCGTTCTTCGTCGTGCCGGCCCGGTGGATGGGCCGGCGGCTGTCGTCGCTGACGTACACCCAGATGCAGCTCAACGCCGACATGGGCTCGCGGATGACCGAGCGCTTCAACGTCGGCGGCGCGCTGCTCGTCAAGCTGTTCGGCGAGCCCGGGCGCGAGGTCGAGGAGTACCGCGACCGCGCCTCCCGCGTGCGGGACATCGGCGTCGACATCGCCGCGAACCGGGCGATGTTCACCGTCGCCCTCACCCTCGTCGCGTCGCTCGCGACCGCGATGGTCTACGGCTTCGGCGGCGTCATGGCCGTCTCGGGGAGTCTCACCGTCGGCACCCTGCTCGCGCTCGCCGCCCTGCTCGGCCAGCTCTACGGCCCGCTGACGTCGCTGTCGAACGTCCGGGTCGACGTCATGACCGCCCTGGTGTCCTTCTCCCGGGTCTTCGAGGTGCTCGACCTGCGCCCGAGCGTCACCGAGGCGCAGGACCCCACCCCGCTGCCGGACGGGCCCCTCGACCTCGAGCTCGAGCACGTCCGGTTCCGCTACCCGTCCGCGGACGAGGTCTCGCTCGCCTCGCTCGAGGCGACGGCGAGCGGGGACCGGGGGCGGGGCGAGCCGGTGCTGCACGACGTCACCCTCCACGCGGACGCGGGCCAGCTCGTCGCGCTCGTCGGGCCGAGCGGCGCCGGGAAGACGACGATCACCAACCTCGTCGCCCGGCTCTACGACCCGAGCGAGGGCACGGTCCGGATCGGTGGCGTCGACCTGCGCGACGCCGACCTGAAGTCGCTGCGCGGGTCGGTCGGCGTCGTCACCCAGGAGGCCCACCTGTTCCACGACACGATCCGGGCGAACCTCGCCTACGCCCGTCCCGGGACGAGCGAGACGGAGATGGTGCAGGCGTTGCGCGCGGCGCAGGTCTGGTCGCTGGTGGAGTCCCTGCCCGAGGGCCTCGACACGGTCGTCGGCGACCGGGGGCACCGGCTGTCCGGCGGGGAGAAGCAGCGCCTCGCCATCGCCCGGCTGCTGCTGAAGTCACCCGGGATCGTCGTCCTCGACGAGGCGACCGCACACCTGGACAGCGAGTCGGAGGTGGCGGTGCAGCGGGCGCTCGACACCGCGCTGCGCGGACGCACCGCCCTCGTCATCGCCCACCGGCTCTCGACGGTCCGCGGCGCGGACCAGATCCTCGTCGTCGACGGCGGGAGGGTCGTCGAGCGCGGCCGCCACCACGAGCTGCTCGCCCGGGGCGGGCTCTACGCCGAGCTCTACCGCACCCAGTTCGCCGACCAGGAGGAGGGCGTGAGCGCCTGAGGCGGCCGCGCCGGCCGACCGCCGCCCCCCGCCGGGCCCGTGCGGTGGGCGTCGTCAGGCGTCCTCCTCGTCCCAGATCCGGACCTTCCTCGGACGGGGGGTGCGCACCTGCTCCCGCTCGTCCTCCCGCTCGCGCAGCTCGCGGCGGATCCCGAAGCCGACGAGGACGAACCCGATCGGCATCGAGCCCCACCACTGGAACGCGTACGCCTGGTGCGGTCCCTCGTCGGTGCTCGGCCGCTCCAGCGATCGCGGGCGGGGTGGGGCGCTGCCGTCGGCGGCCCGCTCCCGCTGCAGCAGGACGTACCCGCCGAGCACGTCGTGGCCGAGCGCCGACTCGGCCTCGGGGACGTTGACGCTCGCGAGCTGACCGGGGGGCAGGTCCCGCCCGAGCGACGGCTCGGACTGCCGCGCCCAGCCCGTGACGGTCACCCGCCCGTCGGGCAGCGGGGGGACGTCCGGGCGGACGTCGGCGCCCTCCGGCGAGTTCGGCACCCAGCCGCGGTCGACGAGGAGGTCGACGCCGCCGGCGGTGCGCAGCGGGGCGAGCACCTCGTAGCCGTAGGTCGCGTGCAGCGGGCGGTTGCGCACGAGCAGCTCGCGTCCGGTGTAGTGGCCCGTGGCCCGCACCCGGGTCCACTCGCGGGCCAGCGGCAGCGGGCCCGCGGCGAGGACGTCCGTGGCCGGCCGGGCGGGCGCCGAGTAGTGGCTGTCGATCCGCTCGGCGCGGGCGTGCTTGGTCTCGTACCGCCCCCACTGCCACTGCCCGAGGAAGAACGCCGCGGTCGCGTACACCGCCGCCAGGACGAGCGCCCCCAGCCACCGCCGCGAAAGGAGGACCGAGAGCACCGAATCACGGTACCCGGGGCTTATGGTGGGCTGGTGAGCAGCACGACCAACCTGCCGTTCCCGCTGGTCCGGGACGTTTCCGCGGTCCCCGGGGAGGGGCTGCCCGACCGGTTCGGCCGGGTCGCGAAGGACCTGCGCGTGTCGGTGACCGACCGCTGCAACCTGCGGTGCACGTACTGCATGCCCGCCGAGGGGCTGCCCTGGCTGCCGAAGCCGGAGATGCTCACCGACGACGAGCTCGTCCGGGTCGTCGGGGTCTTCGTCGGCCTCGGCGTCGAGCAGGTCCGGCTCACCGGCGGGGAGCCGCTGCTGCGCCGCTCCCTCGTCGACGTCGTCCGCCGGGTCGCGGCGCTGCGGCCCCGACCGCGGATCGCGATGACGACCAACGCCGTCGGGCTGGACCGTCTGGCCGCCCCGCTCGCGGAGGCCGGGCTGGACCGGGTCAACGTCAGCCTCGACACCGTCGACCCCGACGAGTTCGCCGCCCTCACCCGGCGGGACCGTCTAGCCGACGTCGAGGCGGGGCTGCGGGCCGCCCGGGACTGCGGCCTGGCGCCGGTGAAGGTCAACGCGGTCGCGATGCGGGGCGTCAACGACCACTCGGTCGTCGACCTGCTCGCGTGGTGCCTCGAGCGCGGGTACGAGCTCCGGTTCATCGAGCAGATGCCACTGGACGCCCAGCACGGCTGGGACCGCGGTGACATGGTCACCGCCGCCGAGGTCCGCGAGCTGCTCCAGGCCCGGTTCCGGCTCGACCCGCTGCCGGCCGCCGACCGCGGCAGCGCCCCCGCCGAGCGGTTCCTCGTCGACGGCGGCCCGGAGACGGTCGGGATCATCGCGAGCGTCAGCGAGCCGTTCTGCGGCGCCTGCGACCGGGTGCGCCTCACCGCCGACGGTCAGGTCCGCAACTGCCTGTTCTCCCGGGTCGAGACCGACCTGCGCGGCCCGCTCCGGGACGGCGCGACCGACGCCGACCTCGCCGCGCTCGTCCGCGGCGAGGTGTGGCGCAAGGCCGCCGGGCACGGCATCGGCCGGCCGGGGTTCACCCAGCCGGACCGGCCGATGTCGGCGATCGGCGGCTGAGCCGGGTCAGCCGGCGTCGGCGGGGATCTGCCCGACGGGGACGACACCCCGGAGGAACCCGCGCACGTCGAGGAAGTCCGCGAGGCTGCCCCGGTGGTCCGGGCAGGCGAGCCAGACCTTGCGCCGGTCGGCGGTGTGCAGCCGCGGGTTGTTCCACAGCAGCGCGTCGCTGGCCCCGGCCCGGCACCCCTTCGCGCTGCACACGAGACGGTCCCCGGCGCCGTGCCGACCCGAGGGTGGGAGCGGGAGCCCGGCCCCCGTCACGGCACCCTCACGCCCCCCGTCATCCCGCGTCCCGGCCGCCCTCGAGGCGTCGCACCGCGGGGTCCGGGGTCACCGCCGCGGCGCCCTCGGAGCGTCGGGGCCGGACCGCGTTCGCCATGACGACCGCGATGTAGGGCAGGACGATCGCGAGCGCGGCGCTCACCCAGCGCACCCAGCCGTCGGTGACGACCGCGAGGACGAAGCAGGCGGTGCGGATCCCCATGGTCAGCAGGTAGCGGTGGATCCGGTGCGACTGCTCGCCCCGGGGGCTCTCCGGGACGGACGTCACCGACTGCGCGGTCTCCGTCTCGTGCCTGCTCATCCCGCCACGATACGCCGCGTCGGGCCGCCCGGCGCGGCCGGGAGGCGTCCCGGAGCACCGCCGGGACGTCGCGCTACCCGCCGGTAGTCCACTAGCGTCGGGGCCCAGCCGTCCGCCGATCCCAAGGAGCGCCATGACCGACGCACAGAACGTCCTCGTCACCGGGGGGAACCGGGGGATCGGCCTGGCCATCGCCCGCGCCTTCGCCGAGGCGGGGGACCGGGTGGTCGTCACCAGCCGGTCCGGGACGGCGCCCGAGGGGCTCACCGCCGTCCGGTGCGACGTCACCGACAGCGCCTCGGTCGACGCCGCGTTCACCGCCGCCGAGGAGGCTCTCGGCGGCCCCGTCGAGGTGCTCGTCGCGAACGCGGGGATCACCAAGGACACGCTGCTGATGCGGATGACCGACGAGGAGTTCGAGTCGGTGCTCGACACCAACCTCGCCGGGGCGTTCCGCTGCGCCCGCCGGGCCAGCACCGGCATGATCCGCCGGCGGCGCGGCCGGATCGTCCTCATCTCCAGCGTCGTCGGCCTCTACGGCTCTCCGGGCCAGACGAACTACGCCTCGAGCAAGGCGGGCCTGGTCGGCCTCGCCCGCTCGATCACCCGCGAGCTCGGTGGGCGGGGGATCACCGCGAACGTCGTCGCCCCCGGCTTCGTCGAGACCGAGATGACCGCCGAGCTGCCCCAGGACCGCCAGGACGCCTACCGGGCGACGATCCCGGCGGGCCGGTTCGCCAGGCCCGAGGAGGTCGCCGGCGCGGTGCGCTTCCTCGCCTCCGACGAGGCCGCGTACGTCACCGGCGCCGTGCTGCCCGTCGACGGCGGCCTCGGCATGGGGCACTGACCGGCGCCCGCCCACGGGCGAGCGCCTCCGCACACGACACGCAGACCGGACAGGACGAGGGACACATGCTGCTCAAGGACAAGAAGCTGCTCATCACGGGTGTCCTCATGGACTCCTCGATCGCCTTCCACGTGGCCAAGCTCGCCCAGGAGGAGGGGGCCGAGGTCGTCCTCACCTCCTTCGGGCGGACGACGAAGATCACCCAGGCGATCGCGAGGCGGTTGCCGACGACCCCGCCGGTCGTCGAGCTCGACGTCACCGACGAGGACCACCTCGCCACCCTCGCCGACCGCCTCGGTGAGCACGTCGACCGCCTCGACGGTGTGCTCCACTCGATCGGCTTCGCCCCGCCGGGGGCGTTCTCGTTCCTCGACGGGACCTGGGAGGAGGTCTCGACCGCGCTGCACGTCTCGGCGTACTCGCTCAAGGCGCTCGGCACCGCCGCGCTGCCCCTCATGGGGGACGGGGGCAGCATCGTCGGGCTCACCTTCGACGCGAAGTTCGCCTGGCCGGTCTACGACTGGATGGGGGTCGCGAAGGCCGCGTTCGAGTCGACCAACCGCTACCTGGCCCGCGACCTGGGCCCGAACCGCGTGCGCTGCAACCTCGTCGCCGCGGGCCCGATCCGCACGACCGCCGCGAAGTCGATCCCCGGGTTCGAGGCGTTCGAGGAGGTCTGGGACACCCGGGCCCCGCTCGGCTGGGACGTCAGCGACGCCGTGCCCGCGGCCCGGGCGTGCGTGGCGCTGATGTCGGACTGGTTCCCGGCGACGACCGGGGAGATCGTCCACGTCGACGGCGGCGTCCACGCGATGGGGCAGTAGCCGGGCGTCCCGGCACCGGGCCCCGCCGGGCGGGGGCCCCGGGGCCGTGGGCCCCACCCCGGCTAGGACCGCGCGTCGATGTCGTCGGCCTCCTCGACCTCGTCCCGGCTGATGCCGAGGAGGAAGAGCACCGCGTCGAGGTAGGGGACGTTCACCGACGTGTGCGCCTGGGCGCGGACGACCGGCTTGGCGTTGAACGCGACCCCGAGCCCGGCGACGGCGAGCATGTCGAGGTCGTTCGCCCCGTCACCGACCGCGACGGTCCGCGACAGCGGCAGCCCGGCCTCGGCGGCGAAGCGGCGCAGCGCGGCGGCCTTGCCCGGCCGGTCGACGACCTCGCCGCGCAGCCGCCCGGTGAGCCGGCCGTCGGAGACCTCGAGGGCGTTGGCGTGGGCGTGGTCGATGCCGAGGTCGCGGGCGAGCGGCCCGACGACCTCGATGAACCCGCCCGAGACGACGCCGACGGTGAACCCGAGCCGCTTGAGGGTGCGCACGAGGGTCCGCGCGCCCGGGGTGAGGCGAACCGAGCGCCGGACGTCCTCGAGCACCTCGACGGGCAGCCCGGCGAGGGTGGCGACGCGCTCGCGCAGGCTCTCGGCGAAGTCGAGCTCACCGGCCATCGCGCGGGCGGTGACGTCGGCGACCTCGGCCTGCGTGCCGGCGTGCGCGGCGAGCAGCTCGATGACCTCGTCCCGGATCAGGGTGGAGTCGACGTCCATGACGACCAGCCGCCGCCCCCGCCGCGCCAGCCCGGCGGGCGACACGGCGATGTCGACCCCGCGGGCGGCGGCGGTGAGGGCGAGCTCGGTGCGCAGCCGAGTCACGTCCGCGCCGGACACGTCGAGCTCGACGGTCGTCACCGGGGCCCGGGAGAGCCGCCGGACCCGGTCGATGTTCGCGCCGTGCGCCGCGACGTGGGCGGTGACCGCGGCGACGTCCGCGGCCAGCAGCGGCGCCCCGAGCAGGACCACGGCGGCCCGACCGGTGCGCCGGCGCCGCGCGTCCCCGGTCCCGAGCTCGGTGACGACGTCGAGCCCGAGCTCGGCGGCGACTGCGTCGCACGCCGCGCGCAGGGGCTCCGGGTCGCCCTCGGGCCCGAGGAGCACGGCGAGGGTCAGGTGGCGGCGGACGACGACCTGCTCGACGTCGAGGACGCTCGCCCCGAGCGTCCCGGCCGCCTCGAACAGGCGCGTCGTCACCCCGGGCCGGTCGTCGCCGGTGAGCGTGACCAGGAGGGTCGGCGCGTCCGGCTGCTCCCGGTCCGCCGGCGCCTGCCGGGCCGGCTCGTCGGACCGTCGCCGGGGAGCGCCCGGGTCCTGCGCGGGTGAGGTGGTCACCCGGCGACGGTAGACGGCGGCCTCACGCCACCGCGGCCCGGTCTCGCCATGCGATGAGGTCCCGCAGCGGACCGAGGTCGTAGTCCGGGCCACCGACCCCGACGGTGAGCAGCCGGGTGCCGACGTCGTGCAGGGCCTGCGCGGAGGCCGCGACGTCCCCCCGCGGGGACACCCCGGCCGAGCGCTCGACCGCGGCGGGGTCGCGGCCCACCCGGGCGCACCAGGTGTCGAGCACCTCGTGCTTGTGCGCGATCGTCGCGGCGTCGCCGAAGCCGTGCCAGATGTCGGCGTGCTCGGCGACGATCCGCAGGGTCTTGCGCTCCCCGCCGCCGCCGACGAGGACCGGGATGTCGCGGGTGGGCGGCGGCACGAGCCGGGACCACCGGTCCCGGACGACCGGCAGGTCCCGGGCGAGGGCGTCGAGCCGGCCACCGGCGGTGCCGAACTCGAAGCCGTACTCCTCGTAGTCCCGCTCGAACCAGCCCGACCCGATGCCGAGCACGAGCCGTCCGCCGCTGATGTGGTCGACGGTCCGGGCCATGTCGGCGAGCAGGTTCGGGTTGCGGTAGCTGTTGCACGTCACCAGGGCGCCGATCTCGACGCGCTCGGTCGCCTCCGCCCAGGCCCCGAGCGTCGTCCAGCACTCGAAGTGGGCCCCGTCCGGGTCGCCGTACAGCGGGAAGAAGTGGTCCCACGTGAACACGACGTCGGCGCCGGCCTCCTCGGCGGCGGCGCAGGCCCGCCGGATCGCGGGGTAGTCGGCGTGCTGCGGCTGGAGCTGCACCCCCACCCGGGTGGGTCGGTCGGCTCCTCCGGCCGGCCCGGTCACAGCGGGACGTCCTGGCCCTTGCCGATGACGGTCAGCCCGGACTCGGTGACGACGAAGCCGCGCTCCCGGTCGTGGTCGGGGTCGACGCCGATGCGGGCCCCGTCGGGGACGACGACGTTCTTGTCGATGATCGCCTTGCGGATCTCGGTGTTCCGGCCGACCTGGACCCCGTCGAGCAGGACGCTGTCCTCGACGGTCGTGTAGCTGTGCACGTGCACCTGCGGCGCGATGACCGAGCCGGTGACCCGGGCTCCGGAGATGACGACGCCGGGGGAGACGGCGCTGTTGAGCGCCTCCCCGAACCGCCCCTGCTGGCCGTGGACGAACTTGGCCGGGGGGTAGGGGCCGTAGTCGGTGTAGATCGGCCAGTCGTAGTTGTAGAGGTTGAACACCGGGTGGACCGACACGAGCTCCATGTGGGCGTCGTAGTACGAGTCCAGCGTCCCGACGTCGCGCCAGTAGCCCCGGTCCCGGTCGGTCGCGCCGGGCATGACGTTGTCCTTGAAGTCGTAGACCCAGCCCTCGCCCTTGTCGACGAAGGCCGGGACGATGTCCCCGCCCATGTCGTGCTTGCTGCCCTCGCGCTCCTGGTCGGTGGTCACCGCGTCGGCGAGGACGTCGGCGTCGAAGACGTAGTTGCCCATCGAGGCCAGCACCTCCCCGGGGGAGTCCGGCAGCCCCTGGGCGTCGGTCGGCTTCTCCCGGAAGGCGTCGATCCGGCGCGGGTCGGACCGGTCGACCTCGATGACGCCGAACTGGTCCGACAGCCCGATCGGCTGGCGGATCGCGGCCACGGTGACCCCGGCGTCGGTCTCGACGTGCTGGGCGACCATCTGCGAGAAGTCCATCCGGTAGACGTGGTCGGCGCCGACGACGACGACGATGTCGGGGCGCTCGTCGCGGAAGACGTTGAGGCTCTGGAAGATCGCGTCCGCGCTCCCGAGGTACCAGCGCTTGCCGACCCGCTGCTGGGCCGGGATCGGGGCGATGTAGTTGCCGAGCATCGTCGACATCCGCCACGTCTTCGTGATGTGCGTGTCGAGGCTGTGGGACTTGTACTGGGTGAGGACGACGACCTTGAGGTAGCCGCTGTTGACGACGTTGCTCAGCGCGAAGTCGATGAGCCGGTAGATCCCCCCGAACGGGACCGCCGGTTTGGCCCGGTCCGCCGTGAGCGGCATGAGCCGCTTGCCCTCCCCACCGGCCAGGACGACTGCGAGAACCTTCGGACCACCCGATCGATACGCCATGCCCGCACCCTAGGGACAATCGGGCCTCGCGGCGAGACCCCCGCGCGCACTACTGTCGGGGTCGTGCGCGTCGACATCCTCAGCAAGGAGTACCCGCCGGCCATCTACGGGGGAGCGGGGGTGCACGTCGCGGAGCTCGTCCGCGCCCTCCGGGAGCGGGGGGACGTCGATGTCAACGTCCGCTGCTTCGGCGACCCGCGGGACGAGGCCGGCACGACCGGCTACCCCGACCTGCCGGCGCTCGGCGGCGCCAACGCCGCGGTCCGCACCATGGGGGTCGACCTGTCCATGGCCGACGACTGCGTCGGCGCCGACCTCGTCCACTCCCACACGTGGTACGCCAACTTCGGCGGGCACGTCGCCTCCCTCCTCGGCGGGATGCCGCACGTGGTCTCGGCGCACAGCCTCGAGCCCCTGCGCCCGTGGAAGGCCGAGCAGCTCGGCGGCGGCTACCGGCTCTCCTCGTGGGTGGAGAAGACCGCCTACGAGGGCGCCGCCGGCGTCATCGCCGTCAGTGAGGGCATGCGCCGGGACGTGCTGCGCAGCTACCCCGACATCGACCCGGACAAGGTCCACGTCGTCCACAACGGCATCGACAGCCAGCTGTGGTCCCGCCGGCCCGACGAGGACACCGTCCGCCGGCACGGCGTCGACCCCGACCGTCCCTCCGTCGTCTTCGTCGGGCGGATCACCCGGCAGAAGGGGCTGCCGTTCCTGCTGCGCGCCTGCCGGGAGCTGCCTCCCGAGGTCCAGCTCGTGCTCTGCGCGGGGCAGCCGGACACCCCGGAGATCAAGGCCGAGGTCGAGGAGCTCATGGCCGAGCTGCGCACCCACCGGGACGGCGTGGTGTGGATCGCGGAGATGCTGCCCCGGGACGAGGTGGTCGCCCTCCTCAGCGCCGCCACCGTGTTCGCGTGCCCGTCGGTCTACGAGCCCCTCGGGATCGTCAACCTCGAGGCGATGGCGTGCGAGGTGGCGGTCGTCGCGACCGCGACCGGCGGCATCCCGGAGGTCGTCGTCGACGGCGACACCGGGTGGCTCGTGCCGATCGAACAGGTCACCGACGGCAGCGGGCTGCCCGTCGACGAGGAGCGCTTCGTCGCCGACCTCGCCGCCGCCCTCACCGACGCCGTGAGCGACACCGGCCGGGCCCGTCGGATGGGCCTGGCCGGCCGGCAGCGGGCGGTCGAGCACTTCTCGTGGTCGGCGATCGGGGACACGACGCTGGAGGTGTACCGGTCGGTGCTCGAGCGGGGCCCGGCGAGCTGACGCTCCTCAGCGCACCCGGTCCCCGGTCCACCCGGCGAGCGCGGCGCAGCCGGCGTTCGTCGCGTCGGCGAGCACCCGGTCCGCGGTGCGGGCCAGTCCCCGCAGCAGGGTGGTCCGGCGGCTCGCGGTGGCGGCGTCGAGCGCACCGTCCGGGCCGTCGAGCCCGAGCCGGGCGGCGGCACCGGCGGTCCCCGCGAGCTGGACCACGCGGGCGACCCGACCGGGCAGGCCGGGGGGCAGCCCCCACCGGTCCCCGCCGAGCCGGGTGTCGGCGACGTCCCGTGCGAGGGTCGAGGCGAACGGCTTCCCGCCCGCCAGGGTCAGCTCCTCGGTGACCTCGACGAGGGCCTCCCGGAGCCGGCGCTCGAGGTCGGCCCCGTCGAGCGCCTCGACCCGGTGCCGGGGCACCGGGTCCGCGTCGTGGGCCCGCAGCCGCACGAGGGTGCCCGGCTCGGCCTCCGAGCCGTAGCGGGCGACCTGGGGGACGAGCATCCCGCCGATCCCGGGCACGAGGACGCACTCGCCGGCGCCCGTCGCGGCGGCGACCGCCTCGGCGGGGGCCGGTGGCAGGCCGGCGAGGTCCCCCGGGGCGGGCAGGGCGACCAGGAGGGCCGACTCGCCGAGGTCGCGCCAGATCTCGAGGCGGGCGAGGTCCCCCTCGACGTGGTCGACGTCGGGCAGCGCGGACGCGAGCGCGGCGGCGACGTCGTCGCCGCGGCGCCAGGCACCGGTCACCCAGAGGGCGATGCGGACGGATGCGGGCAGCTCGGGCACCCCGTCATCGTAGGCGGGGACGTGAACTAGGGTTGCTCGCCATGAGCGACGTCCTTGCCCTGGCCGGGGTCACCGTCGTGCGCGGCGGCTCGAACCTGCTCAACGAGATCGACTGGGAGGTCGAGGAGGGCCAGCGATGGGTCGTCCTCGGTCCCAACGGGGCCGGCAAGACGACGCTGCTGCAGCTCGCCGCCGGGCGGATGCACCCGACCCGCGGGGTCGCCGGGGTCCTCGGCGAGGTCCTCGGCGCGGTCGACGTGTTCGAGCTGCGGCCCCGCATCGGCCTCGCCTCCGCCTCCCTCGCCGACCGGATCCCCGCCGGGGAGCGCGTCGGCGACGTCGTCGTCACCGCCTCCTACGGGGTCGTGGGGCGCTGGCGGGAGGGCTACGACGAGCTCGACCACGGCCGCGCCGGCGAGCTCCTCGCCGCCCTCGGCGCCGACCACCTCGCCGACCGCCGGTACGGGACCCTCTCGGAGGGCGAGCGCAAGCGGGTCCAGATCGCCCGGGCGCTCATGACCGACCCCGAGCTCATGCTTCTCGACGAGCCGGCCGCGGGGCTCGACCTCGCAGGCCGGGAGGATCTCGTGCGGCGGCTCGGGGACCTCGCCGGCGACCTCGCCGCGCCCGCGCTCGTCCTCGTCACCCACCACGTCGAGGAGATCCCGCCCAACTTCACCGACGTCCTCCTGCTGCGGGACGGTCACGTGGTCGCGCAGGGGCCGCTCGAGATGTGCCTGACCGAGGAGACCTTGTCGGAGACCTTCGGGATGCCGCTGACGCTCGAGCGACACGGCGACCGCTGGAGCGCGCGCGCCGCACCACCGCTGTCGTGACGCTCGCATAGGGTGGAGGCGTACGGACCGGAGGGGAGAGCGACCGGAGGGGAGGACGATGGGGTTCCTGACGAGCGACCAGTGGCTGGTGTGGCTCGCCATCGCGATCGTCCTCGCCGCCATCGAGACGCTCACGGTCAACTTCGTCTTCGTCATGCTCGCCGGGGGTGCCCTCGCCGCGAGCCTCAGCGCGGCGGTCGGGCTGCCCTACGCGCTCCAGGTCGTCGTCGGGGTCGTCGTCGCGGTGCTCCTGCTCTCCCTGGTCCGTCCGTTCCTGCGGCGCCGGTTCCTGCGGGTGGAGGGCGGCCTCGGCATCGGGGCCCCGAGCCTCGTCGGTCGGCAGGCGTGGGTGCTGCAGCCGGTCAGCGAGACCGACGGGCGGGTCAAGCTCGCCGGCGAGGTCTGGTCGGCCCGGGTGCCGGACGGGGGGCGGCCGTGCGATCCCGGCGAGGAGGTAAGGGTCGTCGAGATCCGCGGCGCCATCGCGATCGTCTCGAAGGAGCCGCTGCCGCAGGACCCGGAGCCGCCGCCGGGGGAGCCGTCGTGACACCCCACCGGGCAGCCGCCGCGCCCGGTGGCCCAGCCAGGAGCCGGTCCGCACCGCGCGGGCCACAGAGAGGGAGGTAACCCGTGGTCGGACTCATCGTGCTCGGGCTGCTCGTCGTCTTCGCCGTCATCCTGCTCATCCGGACGGTGCGCATCGTCCCGCAGCAGACGTCGTTGATCATCGAGCGCCTCGGCCGTTACAGCCGCACGCTCGAGGGGGGCATCCACCTCCTCGTGCCGTTCGTCGACAAGGTCCGGGCGAACGTGGACCTGCGCGAGCAGGTGGTGAGCTTCCCGCCGCAGCCGGTCATCACCTCGGACAACCTCGTCGTCAACATCGACACCGTCATCTACTACTCGGTCATCGACGCGAAGTCCGCCGTGTACGAGATCGCGAACTTCATCCAGGGCATCGAGCAGCTCACGGTCACGACGCTGCGCAACGTCATCGGCTCGCTCGACCTCGAGCAGACGCTCACCAGCCGCGACCAGATCAACGGCCAGCTCCGGGGAGTCCTCGACGAGGCCACCGGCAAGTGGGGCATCCGCGTCAACCGCGTCGAGCTCAAGGCCATCGACCCGCCGATGTCGGTGCAGGAGTCGATGGAGAAGCAGATGAAGGCCGAGCGGGAGCGCCGCGCGCAGATCCTCTACGCGGAGGGCACGAAGCAGTCGGCGATCCTCACCGCCGAGGGTGAGAAGCAGAGCGCGATCCTCTACGCCGAGGGCGCCGCCCAGGCCCGCGTGCTCGAGGCCCAGGGGCAGGCGCGGGCCATCCAGCAGGTCTTCGACGCGATCCACCGCGGCCGGCCGACGCAGAAGCTCCTCGCCTACCAGTACCTGCAGGTGCTCCCGCAGATCGCGACCGGGGACTCGAACAAGATGTGGATCATCCCCAGCGAGCTCACCGACGCGCTGCGGGGCATCAGCGGCGCGCTCGGCGGCGAGCCCGGCCCCGGCGGCGGCCCGGGCCACGACGAGGAGGAGGACTGGGTCGACCCCGGCGAGGACGTCGCGAACCCGTTCGAGGAGACCGTCCTCGAGGACCCGGCCGCGGCCCTCGCAGAGGCCCGCGGGGAGGCGGGGAAGGCGAGCCAGGAGGCCACCGAGCACGCCACCCCCACCTCGCGCGTCCAGCCCCGCATCGCGCCGTCCGCCGACGTCGTCCCGCCACGCCCGCGGCGCGACCCGTCCGGCGGGGGGCCGGCGACGCCACCGCCGCCGCCCGGCCTCGGCGAGCACCCGGGCGACACCGGCGGTCCGCGCGACACCGGCGGGCGCGGCGACGAGGGCGGCCCCGGCGACGAGAGCGGCCCCGGGAGGGGCTGACCCGCCGCCCGGCCCACCCGCCCGGGCCCTGCGGCGGCGGCCCGTCCGCCCGCCGTCGGGGCCGGCGTCGGCGCAGGTCAGGGCGCGGCTAGGGTGGTGCGGTGCCCCTCCTCGACGCCTCCGCGATCTTCCTCGCGGGCCTCGGCGCGGGCATGATCAACACGATCGTCGGCTCCGGGACCCTCATCACGTTCCCGACCCTGCTGTTCTTCGGCTACCCGCCGGTCGCCGCGAACATGTCCAACTCCCTGGGCCTCGTCGCGGGCGGGATCTCGGGGGTGCACGGCTACCGCCACGAGCTCGTCGGGGCCGGCCCGACGGTGCGCCGCCTCGTGCCGATGTCGCTCGTCGGCGGGATCGCCGGGGCGCTGCTGCTGCTCGTCCTCCCGGCCGCGGCCTTCGAGACCATCGTCCCGGTGCTCATCCTCCTCGGGATCGTCCTCGTCGTCCTCGGACCCCGGCTCCAGCGGGCGGCGTTCGCCCGGCACTCCGAGACCGGGGGAGCGGCGTGGCACGTGCCGGTGATGATGGCCGGGGTGCTGCTCGCCGGGGTGTACGGCGGATACTTCGGTGCGGCCCAGGGCGTCCTCCTCATGGGCATCCTCAGCGCCCTGAGCACCGAGGCGCTGCAGCGGCTCAACGGCTACAAGAACATCCTCGGCACGGTCGTCAACGCCGTCGCGGCGCTCGTGTTCGTCCTCGTCGCCCGGGACGAGATCGTCTGGTCGGTCGCGGGCCTGATCGCCCTCGGGGCGCTGCTCGGCGGCCGGCTCGGGGCCACCGTCGGGCGGCGGCTGCCGCCGGTCGTCCTCCGCGCCGTCATCGTCGTCATCGGGGGCGTCGCCGTCGTCAACATGGTCCTCTGAGTGCACACGGTCCTCGCCCTCGGGCTCGTCGTCACCCTCGGCGCCCTCGTCCAGTCCTCGGTCGGGTTCGGCCTCGCGGTCGTCGCCGCGCCGGTCGTCATCCTCCTCGACCCCGGGCTCATGCCGGTCTCACTCCTCGTCTGCGGCTTCGTCCTGCCGGTGGTCCAGCTCGTCCACGGACCCCGGGACATCTCGTGGCGGCTGTTCGGGTGGGCCTACGGCGGCCGACTGCTGCTGACCCCGGTCGGTGTGGCGATCGTCGCGGTGCTCCCCGCGAACGCCATCGCGGTGACGGTGGGCGTGCTCGTGCTGCTCGCGGTGGCCGCATCCGTCGTCGCGGTGCACGTGCGCGCCGAGCCGCGGACCGCGTTCGCCTCCGGGCTCATCACCGGGGTGTCGGGGACGGCTGCCGCGGTCGGCGGGCCCTTCTTCGCCCTCGTCCTCCAGAACGAGGAGCCGGTTCGCGTGCGCAGCACCCTCGCCGCCTTCTTCGTCGGCGGGTCCTCCACGGCGATCCTGTCGCTCGCGGTCGCCGGGGAGGTCGACACCCGGCAGCTCCTCGCCGGGGTGGTGTGGGTGCCCTTCCTCCTCCTCGGCCACCTCGCCGGGGCCCCGCTGCGCCGGCGCCTCGACCGGCGGCTGCTGCGGCGGGGGGTCCTCGCCCTCGCCGTCCTCGCCAGCGTCGGCGTCATCGGCCGGGCGGTGCTCGGCACGGCGTGAGCCCCTGCGGGCGCCCCGGGCGGCGGGGGACCGGGTTAGGGTCTCGAGGTGCCCACGACGATCACCGACCCGGACGACGCGAGGCTGACCGACTACGTCCGGCTCACCGACGTCGCCCTCCGGCGCCGGGCCGAGCCCGAGCGCGGGCTCTACGTCGCCGAGTCCGAGAAGGTGATCCGCCGGGCCCTCGCCGCCGGCCACCGCCCGCGCTCCTACCTCATGGGCCGACGCTGGCTCGACGACCTCGCCGACGTCGTCGAGGACGCCGAGGCCGCCGGGGTGCCGGTGTACGTCGGCGAGCACGACGTCATCGAGCAGCTCACCGGCTTCCACCTCCACCGCGGGGCGCTCGCCTCGATGGAGCGCCCCGCCCTGCCCGTCCTCGAGGACGTCCTCGCCGGTGCCCGTCGGGTCATGGTCCTCGAGGACGTCGTCGACCACACGAACGTCGGCGCCGCGTTCCGCAGCTGCGCCGGCCTCGGGGTCGACGCGGTGCTCGTGACCCCGCGGTGCGCCGACCCGCTCTACCGGCGCTCGATCCGGGTGTCGATGGGCACCGTGTTCCAGGTGCCGTGGACGCGGATCGAGCCGTGGCCGGCCGGAGTGGAGCGGCTGCGCGACCTCGGCCTCACCGTCGCCGCCCTCGCGCTCGTGCCGGACGCGGTCGGGCTCGACGAGCTCGCGGCCGACCCGCCGGACCGGCTCGCGCTCGTCCTCGGCACCGAGGGCGACGGGCTCTCGCGGCGCACGCTCGCCGGGGCCGACCTCGCCGTCACGATCCCGATGGCGGGTGGGGTGGACTCGCTCAACGTCGCCGCCGCGGCCGCGGTCGCGGCGTGGGCGATGCGCCCCCGCTAGGTCTGCCGGGTCCTCAGGAGGCCGCTCGGCCGACGAGCCGGTCGCAGAGGCGGGCGAGCTCCTCGGCGGGGTCGAGGCAGACCCCGCCGTGGACCGGTCCCGGCTGGACGACGGTGCTCCGGGGCGCGCTGAGCCAGCCGAACCGCCGTCCGAGCCCGTCGATGACCGGACGTCCCGGAGCGGGCTCGCCGCTGCACACACCCTCGACGGTCTCCAGCGTCGCGGCGACGGCGTCGAGGTCGAGGTCGGGGAAGGCGCGAGCGAGCCGGTCCCGGTGCAGCCTCCACCGGGCGGCGAGGAAGTCCGACGCCTGGCAGTGGAGGACGACCCCGACGTTGAGGAACTCCTCCCGGTCCACGCGCGGCACGCACCGCAGCACGACGTACTGGTAGGGGACCTCGGCGCCACCGCCGGTCCCGGTCACCGGGCACCTCCCGGCAGCCACGCCGCGGGCCGGTCCAGCCGGGCCAGCAGGTGCTCGCGGTAGGCCGCGCGCACCGCGTCCGGGTCGGCGAGCCACGGCGTGGGCTCGAGCCACGCGTCCGGGACCGCGCCGAGGACGGCGTCGAGCGCCTCCCCGGTCACCCGCGGAGCGAGCCGGGCGTGGGCGCCGGCCGGGTCCCCGGCGATGTCGGCCAGCACGTGCCGCGACGCGTCGAACGGCTGGCGGGCGAACCGCTCGGGATCGGGCTCCCGGTTCGGCCAGCCGTGGTGGACGTAGAGCGCGGCGCCGTGGTCGATCGCGTACACCCGGCCGTGCCAGACGAGGAGGTTCGGGTTGGCCCACGTGCGGTCGACGTTCGCGGTGAACGCGTCGAGCCAGAGGAGGTCGGCGGCCGGCCCCGCCTCCGGCGGCCGCGACCCGTCGTACCCGAAGGCGCCCGGGAGGAAGTCGACGCCGAGGTTGTCGCCGAGGCTCGCGGTGAGCAGGTCCTGGACCTCCTCGTCGGCCTCGTAGCGGGCGATGGCCCCGGAGAGGTCGACGACGACGAGCCTCGGCACCGCCATCCCGAGCCGGCGGGCGAGCTCGCCGACGACGACCTCGGCGACGAGGACCTTCACCCCCTGCCCGGCACCGCGGAACTTCACGACGTACGTGCCGCAGTCGTCGGCCTCGACCACGCCCGGCAGCGAGCCGCCCTCCCTCAGCGGGGTGACGTACCGGGTGGCCCGGACACGCTCGAGAACCGTGTCGGGGGCGAGGTCGTCGACGGGGTCGAGGACAGTGTCGGGCGCAGTGTCGAGGGCAGGGTCGGAACCGCTGCCGGGGTCACCGTCGAGGGGGCTGTCGGGCACACCGGCAGGGTAGTGGTCGGCTCAGGCGTCGCCGGCGCCGACGTACTCGGCCTCCTCGACGGAGTGGCTCGGGGCGGTCTCGTGCCCCGGGGCGCCGTCGACGCCCCGCAGCAGCGGACGGGAGGCGGTCAGCAGCAGCGTGGCGGCGGCGACCGCGCCCGCGCCGACCCAGAACGGGGCGTGGACGCTGACGTTCTCGCCGAGCGTGCCCGCCAGCCACGGCGCGACGGCGCCGCCGGTGAAGCGGACGAAGCTGTACGCCGCCGAGGCCACGCCCCGCTCGACCGGCGCCGCCTTCATGACGGTCTCGGTGATGAGGGTGTTGTTGATGCCGAGGAAGGCGCCGGCGAGGACCACCCCGACGATGAGCACCGCCTTGCTGTCGGTCCACAGCGCCATGGCGGCGAGAATGACCGCGAAGCCGCTGAGCGCGCCGATGACCCCGGGGACGGTGCCGATGCGACGCTGCAGCCAGGGGGCCACGACGACCGACGTGAACGCGAGCAGGAGGCCCCACCCGAAGAACACGAGCCCGACCCGGTGCGCGTCGAGGTCGAGCGGGAACGGGGTGAAGGCGAGCAGGGTGAAGAACCCGAAGTTGTAGAGCATGGCGGTGAGGCCGACCATGAGCAGGCTGCGGTGCCCCAGGGCCCGGAACGGCGCCGAGATCGGCGTCGGGGCGCCCTCGGGGCGGGTCGGTGGCAGCGCGAACGCGGTCCCGACGAGGGCGATGGTCATCAGGCCGGCGACGCCGAAGAACGGCGCGCGCCACGAGATCGAGCCCAGCTCGCCCCCGACGAGGGGGCCGGCCGCGATGCCCAGGCCGAGGGCGGCCTCGAACAGGATGATCGCCTGTCCGACCGAGCCCTTGGCCGAGCGGACGATGGTCGCCAGCGCGGTGGCGATGAAGAGGGCGTTGCCGAGGCCCCAGACGGCGCGCCACCCGACGATGCCGCCGATCGAGGACGACATCCCCGCCAGCGCCGACCCGATGATGATGACGACGAGGCCGGAGACGAGGGTGCGCTTGGCCCCGATGCGGCTCGACACCCAGCCGGTGACGAGCATCGAGACGCCCATGACGAGCATGTAGCTGGTGAAGAGCAGGGAGACCTGCGAGGGGGTGGCACCGAGCTTGTCGGCGATCGGCTTGAGGATCGGGTCGACGAGTCCGATCCCCATGAACGCGATGACGCAGGCGAAGGCGACGGTCCACACCGTCTTGGGTTGGCGGAGCACGGGGTGATCAGTCCTTTCGGGGGACGGCGCCGCGGGCGGCGGCGGCGTCGAGGAGCAAGGTCATGGCCTCCACGGCGTCGGAGAGGCGTTCGAGCGTGGCCGCGGGCAGCTCGCGCAGCAGCGGCGCGACGGCGTCCACCCGGGCCTGGCGGGCCCCGGCGAGGGCCTCGGCGCCGGCCGGGGAGAGCTCGACGAGCGAGGCCCGTCCGTCGTCGGGGTCGGCGGTGCGCCGGACCCAGCCGAGGGACTCCAGGCGCTGGACCTGGCCGCTCATCGTCGGCTGCGTGCAGTGGTCGGCCTCGGCGAGGGCGCTGATGCGGCTCGGTCCGAGCTGCTCGACCAGGGACAGCAGCCGCCCCTGGGCGGGGGAGATCTCGAAGGTGGCGCTGTGACTGGCCCACCGGTTGACCCGGGCGACGACCCGGAGCAGGTCGTCGCCGAGGGCGGTGGGGTCGGGCACGCGGTCGCTCATGCCCGGCAATATAGTTCGCCAACCTATCTATTGCCAATCCGCCGGGGGCGCTGGGCCCGTGGCCGGCCCCGAGCGCCCACGCGGTGGGCCTGCGAGCCCGCCTCCGTGGCCACCCGCCGGGTGTCGTCAGTGGTCGAGCGGGTGTCGTCAGTGGTCGAGGGCGCGGACGGTCTCGAGGGTGTCGGCCTCGTCGGGGCCCTTGTCGTCGCGGTAGCGCAGGACGCGGGCGAAGCGGAGGGCGACGCCGCCGGGGTAGCGGGTCGAGCGCTGCACGCCGTCGACGGCGACCTCGACGACCTGCTCCGGGCGGACGTGGACGACGTGGCCCTCGCGGCGGGTCTCGAGGCCGAGGAAGCGCTCGGTCTGCCAGGCGAGGACCTCGTCGGTCATCCCCTTGAAGGTCTTGCCGAGCATGACGAACCCGTCCGCGTCGCGGGCACCGAGGTGGATGTTCGACAGCCAGCCGCGGCGCCGGCCGCTGCCCCACTCGACGGCGAGCACGACGAGGTCGAGGGTGTGCCGCGGCTTGACCTTGACCCAGCCCGAGCCGCGACGGCCGGCGGCGTACGGGGCGTCCGGGCTCTTCGCGACGACGCCCTCGAGCCCGGCCTCGACCTGGGCCGCGAAGAACGACTCGGCCGCGTCGAGGTCGCCGACGCTCTCCCGGGGGACGAGCGCCGCCGCGGGGACGACGTCGGCGAGGACCCCGAAGCGCTCGGCGGCCGGGGCGCCGGTCAGGTCACGGCCGTCGAGGTGGAGCACGTCGAAGAAGAACGGCGTCACGGGCACCTCGGCGCGCAGGGTCTCGGGGCCGGTGCTGCTCGCGGTCCGGGCGCCGGTGACCTGGAACGGCTCGGGGCGGCCCCGGCGGTCGAGGGCGACGACCTCGCCGTCGAGGACGAGGCTGGCGGGCGTGAGCGCGCGGACGACCTCGACGACCTCGGGCAGCCGGGTGGTGACGTCGTCGAGCGAGCGGGTGAACAGTCGCACCTCGTCGCCGTCCTTGTGCGCCTGCACGCGGATCCCGTCGAGCTTGCCGTCGAGGACCACCCGGTCGGTGCCGATGGTCCCCAGGGCCGCCGCCACGTCGGAAGCCGACGCCGCGAGCATCGGGCGGAGCGGCCGGCCGACCTCGAGGCGGACCGCGGCGAGCCCGGCGCGCCCTCGCTCCGCCGCGACCGCGGCGACCTCGGCGGTGTGGCCGGCCAGGGTCACCGCGCGCCGGACCTCCGACTCCGGGACCTCGAACGCGGTCGCCACCGCCTTGAGCATCACGCCGTCCTGGGCCCCCTGCCGCAGCTCCCCGGTCAGCAGGCCGCGCAGGAACGCCTGCTCGGCCGCCGTGGCCCGGCCGAGCAGGTCGGCGAGCTCGGCGCGGCGGCGGGCGGCCACCCCGGTCCCGGCCATCCCGGCGAGCCGGGTCGCGGCCGCGTCCACGTCGGCCACCGTGAGGCTCGGCCCGGACGCGGGGGAGGGGAGCTCGGTCAGCGAGCGCCAGCTGACCCCGACGCGGCCCTGGGGGAGGACCCCCGCGAGGTGGGACGCGACCGCCGTCAGGGTGGCCGTCGACTCGGCGGCGGCGGCCGAGAGGGCAGCCGCCACGGCATCGACCTTGGCGGTGCGCGAGCTCGTCGCGGCGACCCGGCCGGAGGTGTCGACGACGTCCTGGAACAGCACGGGCACCAGTCTGCCCGGGGGCCCCGACAGGGCCCCGGTGGCCCACACGGGCGATTTCGCCCACCGTCGCGGGGCGTGTAGTCTTCCCGTCGTCACGGGCCGTTCCCACACGGCCCGGTGGCCGCCTCGTCCGGGTGGCGGAATTGGCAGACGCGCTAGCTTGAGGTGCTAGTCCCCGTACAAGGGGGTGGGGGTTCAAGTCCCCCCTCGGACACCAGCAGGGTCCCGGGTGTGCTCACCCGGGACCTTCGTCGTTCCCTCCCGGCGCACCTCACCCGCACTCGCGTCCGCACCCGTGCCGGTGCCCGCTCCTCCCGCCCGACCCCGCGTCGTGCGGTCCTCCTCAGGTGACCGCCGATCCTGCCGACGTGCTCGGGGGCGTGCCCACGCCCGCGATCAGTCCCCGGATCCCGAGCACCGAAGGCAGGCCATGTCCCGAACCCCGCGAGCGTCCGCCCGTCGTCCTCTCCCCCTCGCCCGACGCCGCGCGGCGCTCGTCGTCGTCGCGGTCGCCGCGTCGTCGGCCGTGGCGCCCGTCGGCTCGGGCGGGTCGGCCGCCGCGGCGAACGGCGTCCTCCTCGCCAACCCCTCGTTCGAGTCCGAGCCGCCCACCGGCGGTCCGGCGACGTGCTGGCAGCGGGGGCACTACGGCAGCGGGTCCTCCCGGTTCACCGGCACCCGCACCGCCCACAGCGGGTCCCGGGCGGGCCGGCTCCGGGTCACCAGCCTCGCGAGCGGTGCGAACCGGAAGGTCGTGGTCGACCAGCGCGACCACGCCTGCGCGCCGTCCGTCACCCCGGGACACCAGTACACGGTGTCCGTGAACTACCGCGCGACGACCCGTCCGCGCATGGTCCTCTACTACCGCGACGCCGCGGGCCGCTGGCGGTGGTGGGACCAGGGGTCGGCCTCCCCCCGCGCCGACACGTGGACGAAGCTGTCCTTCACGACCGCCCCCGTGCCGGCGGGTGCCACCGCACTGAGCTTCGGGCCGTCGGTGTCCTCGACCGGGCGCCTGCTCGTCGACGACGCCACGATGGTCGACCGCGGCCCGGAGGAGTCCCCGGCGCCGTCGACGCCGCCACCGACGACCGACCCGGCGGCTACCGTGCGGGTCGCGACGTCGTCCGAGCTGACCTCGGCGCTGGCGAGGGCCGAGCCCGGCACGACGATCGCGCTCTCGGACGGGACCTACTCCGGCCGGTTCACGCTGTCGCGCTCGGGCACGGCGAGCGCGCCGATCCGCGTTGTCGGCGGACGCGGTGCCGTCCTCGACGGCGGGTCCACCGCGAACGGCTACGTCCTCCACCTCGACCGGGCGGACCACGTCCGCCTCGAGGGCTTCACGGTGCGCGGCGGGCAGAAGTCCGTCGTCATCGACGAGTCGAGCAACGACGTGCTCACCGGGCTCGACCTCGGCCGCACCGGCTGCGAGGTCGTTCTCCTGCGCAACTTCAGCCGCGACAACCTGGTCGAGGGCAACGAGATCCACGACTCGGGACTCGCCACGCCCGGCTACGGCGAGGGGGTCTACATCGGGCTGTCGGCGTCGAACTGGTCCTCTACGAGCCAGTCGCGCACCGGGGGAGCCCCCGACACCTCCGACCGGAACCGGGTCGTCGGGAACCACATCGTCCGCACCACGGCCGAGAGCGTGGACGTCAAGGAGGGCACGACCGGCGGGGTGGTCGCGGGGAACACCTTCGACGCCACCGGCCTGAGCGGGGCCAACTACGCCGACTCCTGGGTCGACGTCGCCGGGAACGGCTACCGCGTCGAGGGCAACACCGGGCTCAACCCGGGCGGGGTCCTGCTCGACGGCTTCCAGACCCACGTCATCCGGGCCGGTTGGGGCGAGGACAACGTCTTCGCCGCGAACACGGGCGCGGTCGACGCCGCGGGCTACGGCATCAACATCCACACCAAGGGCTCCGGCAACGTCGTGCGTGCCAGCAACAGCCTCTCCGGCGCGGGCAGGGGGCTGAGCAACGTCGCGGTCTCCCCGTGACGCGCTCGGGCGGCGGGGACGTGGGGGCGGCGAGTCAGGGGGCCCGGCGGACGACGAGGTGCCGGAAGTGGAACTCGGCGTTGTCGCCGCGCACCCCGACCCGGCCGCGTCCCCGCAGCGGGGGCGCGTCGCCCTGACCGTCGTCGAGCACCGACACGACGACCCGGTCCCCGCGGGCGAGCGTGAGCCGGACCCCGCCCGGCTCGTCGCGGACCGTCACGGCGTAGTCCCCCCAGCGGCCGATCGGGCAGGGCATCCGGACCTGCGCGAGGGTCTCGTAGAACCCGTCGTCGGAGTTGGTCCCGGGCTCCTTGCGCTTCACCGCCGTGGTGCCGTCCCGCCGGCAGAGGCTCACGGCGTACAGGCGGTCGGGGGTGGTGTAGCGCAGGAAGAGGTGGACCCCGTCCCAGGCCCGCCTGCCCGTCCGTGGGGTCGTGGTGAGCCGGGAGACGTCGAGCTGGAGGGTGACCCGGACGTCGCCGAAGTCCTGCCGCCGACTCACCGCGCGCAGCACCGCCGAACCCGTGGCGGTGCGACTCGCCGCGTCCGGGGATTCGCCGTCGACCGGCCCGCTCCAGCCGGTCGTGTGGTCGGCGAACAGCGACCCGCTCGTGACCTTCCACGCGGGTGAGACCGCGACCCCGCGCGCCTCGGGGTGGCGGTGGGCGAGCTCGTTCGTCACGAGGCTCCGCCCGGCCGGGAAGGACGGTTGCCAGAGAGCACGGTTCCGTCCGTCGGGGTGCAGGCCGACCGCGGCCATGACCGCGAGGAGCATGACGAGCAGCGCCACCCGGCGCCGAGTCACGAGGCGGGCCGGACCCTCAGGTCCCGCACGGACCCCCAGGCGTCGTCGGGGGAGTCCCGCCCGAAGACGACGCCGATGCCGCCGCGGGCGGCGTTGCCCCCCGGCGCGGACACGGTGGTCAGCGGCGTGCCGTCGACGACGACGCGGGTGCCGGTGCCGGTCACGGTCGCTACGACGGTGTGCTCGGCGCCGGTGTCCCCGTGGTCGGCGAGGTTGCGGGCGGCCACGGTGTCGCCGTGGGCGCTCACGGACGCCGTGGTCGCCGAGATCCGGACGACGACCCGCCCGCTGTCGTCACCGCGGACGATGACGCCCGGGGCGCCGTCGCCGTCCGCGGGCGGCACCACCGTGGCGCCGAGCCGGTAGCCGGTCCACCTTCCGGTGCGCTGCGGGGCCCAGTAGGCGGCGAGGTAGGTCAGCGACCTCGCCTCCGGGGTGACCACGTCGTCCTCGAGCCGGCTGGCGTCGATGGGCGCCCGGTGGCCGCCGTCCTCGAGCCAGGCCGCCCCCCGCGTCGCGGGGCTGAGGGGCTGCACCGGCAGGGTCGACATCTGCTGGAGTCCGCGGAAGACGCTCTCGGCGGTGTCGTCGGCGAAGACCTCGAGACGCTGGACGGTGTCATTGCGCGCGTCCTGGCGGCTCGCGGGCTCCGGCCGGTAGGCGTCGACGAAGGCGACCGGGAACAGCCGGTGGACCTCCTTCGCGGCCGCGCGGGCGGCCGCTGGGTCGCCCTGGTCGCCCCGGATGTCGGAGTAGGGCCAGGCGAAGAGGCGCGGGCGGGGCAGATCGTGGGCGGCGAAGTCGCGGATGGAGCGGTTCAGGTCGCCGGAGATCCGCGCCCGAAAACCCGCGAGGCCCTCCCGTCGGCCGTCCGTGGTTCGCCGGGTCGTCAGGACCGAGCTCCGGTCACCCTCGGGGCCGATCTTGCGGTGGAGGGCGTGGGTGTGGGACTCGAAGTCCCACCGGCCGCTGGCCTGCATCCGGCTCACCTCCGGCCAGGTGAGGTAGTACGGCTGGTGCGTGCCGACGCGGCCGGTGATGAGGAAGGAGATGGCCGAGAACCCGTACCGTTCGAGAACCGGGTCGGCGTAGGTCCACAGCCCCTTCGTGCCGTCGTCGAACGTGATGACCACCGACCGGGGCGGGACGTCGCCCCCCTGCCGGTAGCGGAGCACGTCGGCGGCGCCGAGGGTGTGGTAGCCCGCACGGTGGAGCATCTTCATCTCGGCGGCGAAGCGCTTCGGGGAGACGACGTAGTCGCTCCCGTGGGCATCAGGGCTGATGTCGTGGTACGTCAGGACGACGGGCTCCGCCCCGGTGCCGGCCGGCGCGTCGCCGGCCTGCTCGGCGGACGAGGCGAACCTCGCCTGCTGCGCGTCGGTGAACTGCGGCGCCGGCACCGGGTGCTGGTCGCCGACGTTC
Source organism: uncultured Actinomycetota bacterium (assembly GCA_963800325.1). Classification (GTDB taxonomy): domain Bacteria; phylum Actinomycetota; class Actinomycetes; order Actinomycetales; family Dermatophilaceae; genus CAWDAQ01. Next base: position 176,220 of record CAWDAQ010000002.1, read on the forward strand.
GTGTCCCACCAGTGGTAGGCCCAGAAGCCGCCGAAGACCGCGGCGAGCAGGGACAGCGCGACGGCGCCGGTGAGCACGCGGGTGAGGTGGTGGCGCAGCCGGGGACGGGGGACGCCCCGGTCGGCAACCTCCGGCAGGAGGGCCATCGCCCGGTCGCGCTGCTGCTCGGCGGCCGTCCCCGGCGAGTGCCGGGCCGGTCGGTGACGGTCGTGTCTCACAGGACGGCCCCCCGGGAGAGGACGAAGACGTACAGGGCGACGACGGCCACCACGAGGAGGACGCCGAGGAGGTGGCTGGAGGCGGTATGGCGCTGCGGGCCCCTCATGCCGACCTCGACCAGATGCCGCGCCGGATCGTGAACATCGAGTAGACGAGCAGCCAGCTCAGAACGACCGAGGAGATCAAACTCATCAGGGGCCGGTAGCGCCAGCGCGTGGTGCCCGGGTGGTCGGCCAGGTAGGCCAGCCCCCAGGCACAGCCCTTGACGAGGACCCCGGCGAGGTAGAGGGCCGTGAGCATCCACGCTGCGTGCGTGGGAGCCCACACCAGGTGGCGCACCGCCATGACGGGGGCGGCGAGGACCCAGAGGCCGTGTCCGTAGTAGAGGAACGCGGGTCCGGGGCCCCGGCGCCACATGAAGCGGCCGGTAAAGAAGAGGTTGCGGATGAAGCTCTTCTTCCACCGGATCTGCTGCTTCAGGAACGCCCGCGGGCGCTCGGGCACGTTGGTCCACACCGCGGCGGACCGGACGTACCCGACCCGCCAGCGGCGCTCGGGGTGGTCGACCTCGTCGACGAAATGGGACCCGCGGTTCGCCTCCTTCAGGTCGGCGCCGACCCACCGCTGGCCGAGCACGTACCCGGTGAGCTGCCGGTCGGTGGCGAACCGGAACTCGCCGCCGAGGAAGCGGTCGTGGGCCCAGGCGGGCAGGTAGTTCCAGACGGCGTCACGCCGGAACACGGCCAGCGGGCCCGACACGCAGGTCACCGAGCCCATGGTCGACTCGGCCGCCTTGGTCACCCGGAACGAGCCCTCGTACCACGTGTCCTGGACCTTGGTGAGCAGGGTCGCGTCGGCGTTGAGGGCGCGCGCGTGCCCGGAGACCGCCCCCAGCCCGGGGTGGGCGACGAGCGCGGCGACGCAGCGCCGCAGGGCGTCCGGCGCCAGGACGCAGTCGGAGTCGGTGAAGGCGATGACCTCGCCGGTCGCGAGCTCCGCCCCGCGGACGAGGGCGTGCTTCTTGCCGACGTTCTGCTCGAGGGCCAGCAGCGTGATCCCGAGCTCGTCCGACAGCTCGGCCAGTCGCTCGGCGGTGCCGTCCTCGGAGCCGTCGTCGACGACGACGATCTGCAGGTCGGGGTAGTCGGACCCGACCATCGAGCGCACGCACCGGTCGATGACCTCCCGCTCGTCCTTCACGGCGACGAGGAGGGTCACCGACGGCACTGTCGGGAGCGGGGGGCCGCCGGCCTCGTCCGGCACCCGGCTGAAGCGCGGGTCGGCCGGGTCCTCGTAGCGGGTGTAGGCGAGGTAGAACAGGATGATCGTCGCGCTGAGGACGCTCACGCCGTACCCGAGCAGCACCGGGTGGTCGAGGAAGCGCGGCATCTCGCGCGCGAGCAGCGCCACGAGCGGCAGCAGCGCGAGGATGACGGCGATGCGCCGGATCCCGCGGCGCACCCCCGGCTCCACGCGGTCCAGGCGGGGGGCGCGGGTCACTTCACCGTCGGCGTAGGCGGCCGAGCCCACCGGGGGCCCGAGCGTGCCGGCCCTGGTGGGCGTGGGCCGCGACGACGGAGTTGCCGGCGGCGGCGGCGTGGCGGCCGTGCGCGGAGGCGCCCCCCGGGCGCGGCGGCGCCTCCCCCCCTTGGCCGGCTGCGGATCCGGGCCGAACAGCTCGTCGGCGAGCGACTGCTCGGTCTCCGGTGGGGACTGTCGGCTCATGGTCTCGCTCATGTGGGTACTCCCGGTCCTGCTGTCCGTCCTTCGCGTCGGGCCTCACACGGCGGCACGGTGGGCCACCTCGTGCAGGCCGTAGGTCGCATCGAGCACGACTGGGTGCCGGGCCACCCAGTCGAGGTCCTCGGCGGGGTGCCGGGTGTGGACCAGGACGATGTCGGCGTCGACGTCGTCGGGCAGAGAGGAGTGGAGGCGCTGACCGCTGCGGAGCGTGACGGTGTCCACGAGCGGGTCGGAGAAGCTGACCCGGGCCCCCTCGGTGACGCACTCCTCGATGACCTCGAGGGCGGGCGACTCGCGCAGGTCGGCGACGCCGGGCTTGTACGCCACGCCCACGACGTGGACGCGGGCGTGGCGGAGGCTGCGCCCGTGCTCGGCAAGCTCCTCGCGCAGCCGGACGACGACGCGGCGGGGCCGGTTCGCGATGCCGGTCATCGCGGCGTCGGTCACCGGGGCGGTGAGCCGCTCGCCGCGCAGCTGCCAGAGGAGGTAGTGCGGGTCGCAAGGGATGCAGTGGCCGCCGACGCCCGGGCCGGGGGTGAACCGCATGAACCCGTAGGGCTTGGTGGCCGCGGCGTCGATGACCTCCGAGGCGGACAGGCCCATGTGCCCGGCCACATCGGCGATCTCGTTGGCGAACGCGATGTTGACCGCCCGGAACGTGTTCTCGAGCAGCTTCGTCAGCTCCGCGGCCTCCGGGGAGCTGACCGGGTGCAGCGACGGGCAGGTCCGCTCCAGGGCGGCGACGGCCCGGTCGAGGCAGGCGGCGGTGAGCCCGCCGACGACGCGCGGCGTCGTTGCGGGGGAGTGGTCCGCGACACCGGGGTCGATGCGCTCCGGGCTGAACGCGACGTGGACGTCGACGCCCGGGGTGAGCCCCCGGTCGCGCAGCGGCTGCTCGAGCAGGGCGCGGGTGCAGCCGACGTAGGTGGTCGAGGTGAGCACGATCGTCTGGCCCGGCCGGGCGGCGGCGACCACGGTGCGGCAGGCCCCGGTCAGGGGGCCCAGGTCGGGCACGAGCTGCGCGGTGACCGGGGTGGGGACGCACACGATGACCGCGTCGGCCTCGGCCAGCCGGGTGGGGGCGTCGGTCAGCTCCCAGCGGGAGCTGCCGAGGTGGGCCCGCAGGCGCTCGAGGTCGGGCGGGAGCAGGTCGACGTCGCCGGCGCGGATGGCGTCGAGCCGCTGGGCGGACAGGTCGAGACCGATGACGGCCGCGCCCGCGTCGAGCAGGGACAGCGCGGTCGGCAGGCCGACGTAGCCCATGCCGACGACCGCGACCGTGGCGGGACGCAGGCTCTCGTGCTCGGGGGCGGCGGTCGGGTCGGCGGCTACGGGGGACGCGCACGTGGTCTCGCGCGAGCCTGCGTGGATCGTGGTCAAGGGGCCCTCTTCCGGTGTCGTGGCGCGTCGGGCAGGGCGAGGTGCCGGAGCGAGATGTGGAGTCGTCCGGGGGCAGCACGCCTGCACGTGGGTCGTCTTCGGGGCAGGAGCGCGCGACGCGACGGTGCGCCATCGCCGACGGCGTGCCTGGTGATCTCAAGCATGCGCGAGCGGACACCGCCGAGCGGCCGAGTCGGTGACCGACTCACCCCCCCGACCGGGGACAGTCCTCCCGTGGCAGTGGGTGTCCGTGCCCCTGCGGCCACCCACTAGAACATGAATGCCATGGCTCGGTAAAGCGATGTTCAACTACTCTCGTCCCTCTTGACGGTCTGAACTCAATGAAAAGTACAAATCTGGCAAGAGATCGTCGATCTCGCTGTGCCGCGACGCTCGGGTCGCTCAGCGACGCCGGGGAAGACCCCGGACGGGGACGTCCGGCTCGCCGGCTGCGGCGCCCTCGACGCGGCCGTACCGGCCGGCCCACGGCTGGGCACTCGCCCCGTGGGCGAGCACGCTGAGCAGGACGGTCACCGCGACGAGGGAGACCGCCGGGTCGGCGTCGGAGCCCAGGCCCTCGAGGGCGAGCAGCGCGAAGACGAGGGAGGCCAGGCCGCGGGGACCGAACCACCCGACGAACACCGTGGTCCGCCGGTCGATGCCGGACCCGAGCGTCGCGAGCGCCACCGGCACCATCCGCACCACCGTCAGGGAGGCCACCGCGTACCCGACCTCGGTGAGCGAGAGGTCCCGGGCGACGAGCGGGACCGCGACCGCGCCGAAGACGAGCCACACCAGGAGGGAGAGCAGCCCGCTGGTCTGCTCGATGAACGCCAGCTCGTGCCGGCTGCGGGGTCCCGCGGCCGGCCCGAAGGCGAGCCCGCCGCAGAAGGCGGCGACGAAGCCGTTCCCACCGAGCGCGACCGCGACCGCCCACGCCCCCACCGCGAGGGCGAGGACCGCCACCCCGGAGAAGTCCTCCGCCGCCCAGCGGCGCGCCCGGGCGCGCCGCAGGAGCAGGCCGCCGGCGGCCCCGGCGGCGAGCCCGAGCGCGGCGCCGAGCACGAGCTCCCAGGCGGCGTGGGCCGGGCCGACGGACGCGGTGAGGCCCTCCTCGGAGGCCGCGGCGACGACGGCGAGCGCGACGACCGGGGTGACGACGCCGTCGTTGAGCCCGCTCTCGACGGTGAGCAGGCGCCGCACCCGGCGCGGGACCGCCGGGTTGGTCACGACCGGCACCCCGAGCGCTGCGTCGGTCGGCGCGAGGGCCGCCCCGACGAGCAGCGCGAGCCACGGGTCGAGACCGGGGAACAGCACCACCGCCAGGCCCCAGCCCGCGAGCACCGTCAGCGGCAGCCCGATCCCGAGCAGGCGCAGGTAGAGCCCGGTGTCCCCGCGCAGGTCGCGGGCCCCCACCCGGGCCGCGTCGGCGAAGAGCACCCAGACGAGGGTGACCTCGAGCAGCGGCCGGAGCGTCTCGGGTGCCCCGGGAGCTCGCACCAGCCCGAGGCCGCCGAGGACGGCGCCGGTCACGACGAAGACGATCGGCGCGGTGAGGTCGGCCCGCTCCAGCCGGGCCGAGAGGAGCCCCCAGAGGAAGATCGCCGCCGCGACGACGGCGACCGCGGTCAGGTCCATGCCGCCCTCCCTCCGCCCGGCACCCCCCATCGTCCGGGTCGACCCGCGCGGACGGATCGCCCGACGAGGATGAGGTCCTACAGTGGCTCGCATGTCTGCCAGCCCCGGCCCCGTCCCCCCGAGCACCCCATCCGACGCGCCCGCCCAGGGGAGCGTCTTGCGTCCCGAGGACGAGGTCGTCCGGATCTGCCAGGAGCTGATCCGGATCGACTCGACGAACTACGGCGACGGCAGCGGCCCGGGGGAGGCCGAGGCGGCGGATTACGTCGTGGGGCTGCTGCGCGAGGTCGGGCTCGAGCCCACCGTCGTCGAGAGCGAGCCCGGCCGGGCGAGCGTCGTGGTCCGGATCGAGGGGGAGGACCGCGACCGGCCGGGGCTCGCGCTGCACGGCCACCTCGACGTCGTCCCCGCCCACGCCCCGGACTGGCAGGTCGACCCGTTCGGCGGCGAGGAGCGCGACGGCTGCATCTGGGGTCGCGGCGCCGTCGACATGAAGGACATGGACGCGATGATCCTCGCGAACGTCCGCCACCTCGCCCGGACCGGGGCCCGGCCCCCGCGGGACCTCGTCATCGCCTTCTTCGCCGACGAGGAGGCCGGCGGGGTGCACGGCTCGCACCACCTCGTCGCCCACCGGCCCGAGCTGTTCGACGGGGTCGGGGAGGCGGTCAGCGAGGTCGGCGGCTACAGCGTGACCGTCCCCGCCGCCGACGGCGGCGAGCCGCGCCGGGCCTATCTCGTCCAGAGCGCCGAGAAGGGCATCGCCTGGGTGCAGCTGACCGCGCGGGGGCGGGCCGGGCACGGGTCGGTCCCGAACGAGGACAACGCCGTCGCCCACCTCGCGGAGGCCGTCGCCCGCATCCACGCCCACGCCTGGCCGCGGGAGTACATCGCCGTCGTGCGCGAGCTGCTCGACCAGCTGAGCGCCCTGACCGGCACGCCGTGGTCCGACGACGACCTCGACGACCTCCTCGGCCACCTCGGCGGCGCCCAGGGCTTCGTCCGCGGCACCCTCCAGGACACCGCGAACCCGACGATGCTCTCGGCGGGCTACAAGCACAACGTCATCCCGCAGACCGCGACCGCCCGGGTCGACTGCCGGTTCCTGCCCGGCCACGACGAGAGCCTGCTCGCGACGCTGCGCGAGCTGGCCGGCCCCCACGTCGAGGTGGAGGTCCTCCACCGGGACATCGCGCTCGAGGCACCCTTCGAGGGGCCGCTCGTCGACGCGATGCGCGCGGCGCTGGTGGCGGAGGACCCGGAGGCGGAGATCCTGCCCTACTGCCTGTCCGGTGGCACGGACAACAAGGCGCTCAGCCTGCTCGGCATCACCGGCTACGGCTTCGCGCCGCTGCGCCTGCCGGCCGACCTCGACTTCGCCCCGATGTTCCACGGGGTCGACGAGCGGGTCCCGGTCGATGCCCTCACGTTCGGCACCCGGGTGCTCGGGCGGCTCATCGCGACGTGCTGACGAGAGCCGCCGGGCGGCCCGAGGAGGTCGTCCCTCAGGAGACGCCGGACAGCCGCGGCACCCGGATGATCTTGCGGCGCAGCCAGGTCCGCTGCACGCCGCCGAGGTAGACGCGGGTCCGGTGGAGCTCCCAGTGGCCGTACTCGGCCTGGTCGGCGAGAGCGCGGCGGATCTCGGCGCGGGACGTCTCGCGGGTGAACCTCAGCACCCGGTACTCGTACTCGACCATCATCCCCATTGTGACCCACGACCGGATACCGTCGGGGCATGACCGCCGACCCGCGCGCTGCACTCACCGCCCTCTTCGCCGCCTTCGAACGCCACCTCGAGGCGTCGGCGGGCCGCCGGGGCGAGGACGACCCCACGGTCATCGCCGCCTACGACGACCTCGCCGACGCGTTCGAGAGCTACGACGAGGCCCTGATGGACGCCTACGGTGAGGTCACCCCGCTCGAGGTCTTCTCCGACGACGACCTCGACGACGAGGAGAACGGGTCGCCCTACTCCGGCCTCGACGACGAGGACGTCGACTCCGACGACTCGGAGGAGCCCGAGGACGAGGAGGACGACGAGGAGCGCGCCGGCCGGGCCCGGCGCTGAGGGGGCGGCCGCGTGGACCTCGGGATCAACCTCGGCTACGACGGCACCTCCGACGTCGGGGACACCATCGAGGTCGCCCGGGAGGCCGACCGCCTCGGCTACCGGGTCGCCTGGGTCGCGGAGGCCTACGGCTCCGACGCGCCCACCGTGCTGTCGTGGGTGGGCGCCCGGACCTCCCGCATCGACCTCGGCGCCGCGGTCATGCAGATCCCGGCACGCAGCCCGGCGATGACCGCGATGACCGCAGCGACCCTCGACGCGCTGTCCGGAGGACGGGTCCGGCTCGGGCTCGGGGTCTCGGGACCGCAGGTCAGCGAGGGCTGGCACGGCGTGCGGTTCGACCGCCCGCTCGGACGGACCCGGGAGTACGTCGACATCGTGCGGATGGCGCTGCGCCGGGAGACGGTGCGCTACGACGGCGAGCACTACACCCTGCCGCTGCCCGACGGCCCGGGGAAGGCCCTGCGGCTCAGCGTCCACCCCGTCCGCGAGGAGATCCCCGTCTACCTCGCCGCGATCGGGCCGCGCAACCTCGAGCTCGCCGGCGAGGTCGCCGACGGCTGGCTCGCGATCTTCTTCTCCCCCGAGCACGCCGAGACCCTGCTCGCCGACGTCCGGCGCGGCGCGCTCCGCGCCGGACGCGGGACCGCCGGGAACCCGCTCGCCGGCTTCGACGTGGCCCCGACCGTGCCGGTCTGCATCACCGACGACCTCGAGGCCGCGCGTGCCGCGATCGCCCCGTACACCGCGCTCTACCTCGGCGGCATGGGCTCCCGGGAGAAGAACTTCTACACCAACCTCGCCCGTCGGATGGGGTTCGAGGAGGCCGCGGCGCGGATCCAGGACCTCTACCTCGACCGGCGCCCGCGGGACGCCGCCGCCGAGGTGCCGCTCGAGTTCGTCGACGCGACCGCGCTCATCGGGCCGCGGGAGCGTGTCGCGGAGCGGCTGCCACGCTACGCACAGGCGGGTGTGGGAACGTTGGGCGTCGCTCCGTTCGCCCGAACCCAGCAGGAGCGGCTGCACGTCGTGCGCACCATGGCCGAGCTCGTCGCGGAGCTCGGCGACGGGCCCCACGGGGACGTCACCAGCTCGCGGCGCGCACCGACAAGCTGACCCGGGCGGCGACGCCGTCCGGCCGACCCCGAGGTGACGCGTGACCCTGACGTACCTCGACGCCCTGATCCTCGGCGTCGTCGAAGGCCTGACCGAGTTCCTGCCGGTGTCCTCCACCGGGCACCTGACGATCACGGAGAACCTCCTCGGGCTGGAGGTGGACGCGCCCGCGGTGACCGCGTACACCGCGATCATCCAGATCGGCGCCATCGTCGCCACGTTCGGCTACTTCGCCCGCAAGATCGCCCGGCTCTTCCTCGCCTGGGTCCACGGCCTCCGCGACGCCGGGGCGCGGGCGGACCACGACTACCAGCTCGCGTGGGCGGTCGTCGTCGGCTCGATCCCGGTCGGCCTCGTCGGCTTCTTCCTCCGCGGCGTCATCGAGGGCCCGCTGCGCAGCCTCTGGGTCGTCGCGGTCGCGCTCGTCCTCTGGAGCGGGGTCATGGTCCTCGCCGAGCGGCGCCACGACGTCGTCGACCGGCAGGGCCGACAGCGCGGCGAGGGGAGCATCACGCTCACCGACGGGCTGGCCATCGGGCTCGTCCAGTGCTTCGCGCTCATCCCGGGGGTCTCCCGGTCCGGGGCGACGATCTCCGCCGGCCTCTTCCGCGGCATCGACCGCGTGACCGCGACCGAGCTGTCGTTCTTCATGGCCATCCCCGCGCTCACCGCCGCCGGGCTGTTCCAGGCCTACGAGGCCCGGCACGACCTCGGCGCGCTCGGCGTGGGGCAGATGCTCGTCGGGATCGTCGTCGCGTTCGTCGTCGCCTACGCCTCGATCGCGTGGCTGCTCCAGTTCGTCGCCGGCCACTCGCTGCGGTCCTTCGTCTGGTACCGGGTCGGCCTCGGCGTGCTGCTCGCGGTCGCCCTCGGCGCGGGGTGGATGAGCGCCGTCTGAGCGGTCAGGGCTCGGTCACAACCACCCGGCGCGGCGCAGCATCCGGTAGAGGACGTAGCCGAGCAGACCCATGAGACCGAGCGCGAACACGTACCCGTAGGCCCAGTGCAGCTCGGGCATGTGGTCGAAGTTCATGCCCCAGATGCCGGCGAGCATCGTCGGGACCGCGACGATCGCGACCCACGCCGAGATCCGGCGCATGTCGTCGTTCTGCTGCACCGAGATCTGCGCGAGGTGGGCGCTGAGGACGTCCGTGAGCAGCCGGTCGTAGGACTCGATGTGGTCGATGACCCGCAGCAGGTGGTCCGAGACGTCCCGGAACAGCAGCCGGGTCTCGACGTCGGTCACCGGGGAGCGGTCCCCGTGCATCGCGGCGAGCGGCCGCTCGAGCGGCACCGCGGCGCGCTTGAACTCGAGCACCTCCCGCTTGAGCCGGTAGATCGACGAGGTGTCGACCCGGGCGGTCCCGGCGAACACCGCCTCCTCGATCTCGTCGAGGTCGCGCTGCACCTCGACGTCGATCTCGGTGTAGGTGTCGACGACCGCGTCGACGACGGCGTGGAGCACCGCGCTCGCCCCGGCCGCCATCCGGTCGGGGTCGGCCTCGAGGCCCTGCCGGACCCGGGTGAGCGGGCTGGCCTCGCCGCGGCGCACCGTGACGACGAACCGGTCGCCGAGGAAGAGCATGAGCTCGCCGGTCTCGATGTCCGAGGTCGACTCGAGGTAGCGCAGCGTCTTCAGCACGACGAAGACGGTCTGGTCGTAGCGCTCGATCTTCGCGCGCTGGTTGCCCTTGACGGCGTCCTCGACCGCGAGCGGGTGCAGCCCGAGCTCGGTGTCGACGAGGCCGAACTCCTCGTCGGTCGGGTCCTTGAGCCCGATCCAGATGAAGGCCCCCTCGTCGGTCTCGACCCGGATCCGGGCGAGCTCACGGCTGAGGTCGGTGCAGGGGTGGCGCACGCCCTTCTCGTAGAGGGCCTGGTCGACGATCACGGGGCTACTCCACCACGTCGCCCGACGCCGTGGCCAACCTCACGCGCCCGCGACCTAGAGTGGCCCCCGTGCCCACCTGCCTGCTCGTCCGTCACGGCCGCTCGACCGCGAACACCGAGGGGGTCCTCGCCGGCTGGACCCCCGGGGTCCACCTCGACGACCTCGGCCGGGAGCAGGCCTCCCGCCTCGCCGAGCGCCTCGGCCCGCTCACCCTCGCCGCGGTCGTCTCGAGCCCGCTGACCCGGTGCCGGGAGACCGCCGACGTGCTCGCCGACGGCGCCCCCGTCACCGTCGAGGACGGTCTCGGGGAGTGCCGTTACGGCGCGTGGACCGGGCGGGCGCTGAAGGACCTCGCCGGGGAGGAGCTCTGGCGCACCGTGCAGGAGCACCCCTCCCGGGCGGCGTTCCCGCCCTCGCAGGACTACCCCGGCGAGTCGCTGGCGGCGATGTCCCACCGCGCCGTCGCCGCCGTCCGCGCCCGGGACGAGGAGGTCCGGGCCGAGCACGGCGAGGACGCGATCTGGGTCGCGGTCACCCACGGCGACGTCATCAAGGCCGTCCTCGCGGACGCCGTCGGCTGCCACCTCGACCACTTCCAGCGCTTCCGCGCCGACCCGGCCTCGGTGTCCGCGGTGCTCTACACCCCGCGGCGCCCCTTCCTCGTCGTCGCCAACGACACCGGGGCCGACCTGCGCCGACTCGTCCCCCCGGCGCCCACCGCCGAGACGGCCGCCGAGACCGCGGGCGGCTCCGGCGCCGCGGGCACGGCCGGGAGCGGGGGGCCCGGTCGGGAGGCCTCCGGCGGCTCCCGTGGGGACGCCGTCGTCGGTGGGGGAGCGGGTTAGGGTGGCGAGCATGCCGGTGAGCGAGTTCGACCCCCCCGAGCGGTTCGTCGCGGGGACCGTCGGTCCCCCCGGGCAGCGGACGTTCTTCCTCCAGGCCCGGGCCGGGGCGAGGCTGAGCACGGTCTCGCTCGAGAAGGTGCACGTCAGCGTCCTCGCCGACCGCATCGAGGAGCTGCTCGACACGGTCGAGGCCGCCCCCGCGGGCGACGACACCGACACCGCCCCGCTCGACACTCCGATCGAGGAGGAGTTCCGGGTCACGACGGTCTCGCTCGCGTGGGACCAGGACCGCTCCGTGGTCGTCATCGAGTGCCACGACCGCGACCCCGACGAGGACGAGAGCCCCGAGGTCCTCGCCGAGCAGGGCCTGCCCGCGCAGACCCAGTCGCTGCGGGTGGTGCTCCCGGCGTCGGTGGCCCGGGCGTTCGCCGCCCGCTGCCAGGCGCTCGTCGCCGCCGGGCGCCCCGCGTGCCCGTTCTGCGGCGGCCCCATCGACCAGGAGGGCCACATCTGTCCCCGGGCGAACGGGTACCGGCGCTGAGCCGCGGCGCGCTGCTCGAGCGGGGGGAGGTCTCCGTGCTCGGGCGGATCCCGCACGCCTCCAACCTCGCGGTGCTCGCCGAGGTCGCCGTCCCCGGCGACTGGCGCCCGCCGCCGGGGGAGCGGGTCGTGCGCGGGCCGTCCGGCGGGATGCTCGCGGTGTACAAGCCGGTCCGCGGGGAGCGGCCGCTGTGGGACTTCCCCGACGGCACCCTCGCCGCCCGGGAGGTCGCGGCCCACCTCGTCAGCGTCGTCGGCGGCTGGGACCTCGTCCCGCCGACCGTCCTGCGGGAGGGGCCGCTCGGCCTCGGGTCGCTGCAGGCGTGGGTCGGCGGGCTCGACGCCGCCGAGGCAGCCGACCCGGACCAACCCGATCCGACCCCGGTCGTCGACGTCTTCGAGGGCGGCGAGGTCCCCCGCGGCTGGATCGAGGTGTTCGAGGGGGTCGACCTCAGCGACCGCCCCGTCGTCGTCGCCCACCGGGACGACCCCGCGCTGCGGGCCGTGGCCGTGCTCGACGTCCTGATCAACAACGCCGACCGGAAGGGCTCGCACCTGCTGCGCGACGGCGGCGAGGTCCGGGCGATCGACCACGGCGTGTGCTTCCACGCCGCGCCGAAGCTGCGGACCGTCCTCTGGGGATGGGCGGGGGAACCGGTCCCGCCGGCCGAGCTCGAGCGGGTCGGGCGGGTCCTCGAGGCGCTCGGCGACGGCTCGCTCGCCGCGGACCTGCACGGGCTGCTCGACGACGACGAGCTCGCGGCGCTGCGCGGACGGACCGAGCGGCTGCTGCGCCGGGGGGTCCACCCCGCGCCGGACGAGCGCTGGCCCGCGATCCCGTGGCCGCCGCTCTGAGCCCACCCCGTAGTCTGAGCCGGTGAGATCTTGGCCCACGCCGCCGATTCCCGCCGTGAACGGCCAGAGCCCGCCGCTGCGGCTGTTCGACACCGCCCGGGGCGAGGTCGTCCCGGTCGAGCCGGGGCCGACGGCGCAGATGTACGTCTGTGGCATCACCCCGTACGACGCGACCCACATGGGGCACGCCGCGACGTACGTCACGTTCGACGTCGTGGCCCGGGCGCTGCTGGACTCCGGGCACGAGGTCGCCTACGTCCAGAACGTCACCGACGTCGACGACCCGCTGCTCGAGCGGGCCACCCGTGACGGCATCGAGTGGACCGACCTCGCGGAGCGGGAGACCGACCTGTTCCGGGAGGACATGGCCGCCCTCGGGGTCCTCCCGCCGACGGCGTTCGTCGGGGTGGTCGAGGCGATGGACACGGTGGTCGACGCCGTGCGGGGGCTGGTCGAGCGCGGCCTGACCTACCGGCTCGACGCCGACGACGCGCCCGGCGCGGACGTCTACCTCGACCTCGCCGCGCTTCCCTCGTTCGGGTCGGTGAGCACGTGGTCCCGCGAGGAGATGCTCGCGGTCTACGCCGACCGCGGCGGCGACCCCGACCGGCAGGGCAAGCGGGACGCGCTCGACCCGCTGCTGTGGCGGGCGGCCCGCCCGGGCGAGCCCGCGTGGGACGGCGGCGTCCTCGGTCGGGGCCGGCCCGGCTGGCACGTCGAGTGCACCGCGATCGCGCTCGATCGGCTCCGGGTGCCGATCGACATCCAGGGCGGGGGCACCGACCTCGTCTTCCCCCACCACGAGATGTCCGCGGTCCAGGCGGTGGGGCTGCGGCCCGGGACCGACTTCGCCCGGTGCTACGTCCACCAGGAGATGGTGGGCTACGAGGGCGAGAAGATCAGCAAGTCCCGCGGCAACCTCGTCCTCGTCTCCGCGCTGCGCCGCGACGGCGTCGACCCGATGGCGGTCCGGCTCGTCCTGCTCGAGCAGCACTACCGGACCGCGTGGGAGTGGACCGCCGAGGGTCTCTGCCGCGCCGAGAAGCGCCTCGCCGCCTGGCGGGAGGCGTTCGCCGCCGACGCCGGGCCGGACCCGTCCGCCACCCTCGCGGCCGTGCGGTCGGCGGTCGCGGACGACCTCGACACCTGCGCGGCCCTCGAGGCCGTGGACGCGTGGGTGGAGCGGGCCGGTCGCGGACGCCCCGGGGTGGAGGCGCAGGTCGCCGGCGCCCCGGCGACGGTGGCCGCGCTGGTGGACGGCCTCCTCGGCGTCCGGGTGTGAGGGCGGGCCTGAGCGGGCGGGCCTGAGCGTCCGGGCCTGAGCGGGCGGGTTCGAGCGGGGCGGTCAGCCCTTCTGGTCACCGGTGCCGCGGCGACGCAGGTAGCGCTCGAACTCCCGGGCGATCGCGTCCCCGCTCGCCTCGGGCAGGTCGGCGGTGTCCTGGGCCTGCTCGAGAGCCTCGACGTACTCCGAGACCTCCTCGTCGGAGTCCGCGAGCTCGTTGATGCCGCGTTCCCAGGCGTGCGCCGCGTCGGGCAGGTCGGCCGGGTCGACCGGCGAGTCGAGCAGCTCCTCGAGCTTGGACACCAGCGCGAGCGTCGCCTTCGGGGACGGGGAGTGCGCGGCGTAGTGCGGCACCGCCGCCCAGCACGAGATCGACGTCAGCCCGCTCTGCTGGGCCGCGTCCGCGATGACCCCGATGATCCCCGTGGGCCCCTCGTACGTGCTCGCCTCGAGGTCGAACCGGCGGATCGTCGCCTCGTCCCCGGACGTCGCGGTCACGGGGATGGGCCGGGTGTGGGCGACGTCGGCCATGAGCGCGCCGAGGGTGAAGACGGCGGTGGTGCCCAGCTGCTCGGCGAGCTCCATGAGCTCGGCGGTGAAGGCGCGCCAGTGGAACGACGGCTCGATGCCGCTGACGAGCACGACGTCCCGCTCGAACGGCGCCGCGGTGGCGAGCATGACCCGGGTGGTGCGCCACTGGATCCGGCGGCGCCCGCCGTCGGAGACCACGCGGGGGCGGTTGACCTGGAAGTCGTAGTAGTCCTCGGGGTCGAAGGCCGCGAACGGCTCCGCGGCCCAGATGGTCGCGAGGTGCTCCACGGCAGACGTGGCGGCCTCGCCGGCGTCGTTCCATCCCTCGAACGCGACGACCATGATGGGGTCGCGCAGCTCGGGGACGTCCTCGAGCTCGATCACGTGCCTCCTCCTCCGGTCTCGTCGCGGTCCGCGCGGACGCCGTCGAGGGTCGCTCGACCCGTCTCCCACCAGCCTACGCAGCCGCCGACCTCGCGCGCGTCCGGGATGCGTAGACTCGCCGGGTGGCCAACAGCGCAGCCGGCAGCCCCCGCGCCGAAGCCGCGGCGAGCGCCTCCCGGGACGGGTTCCCCGCCGCCGTCCTGTGGGACATGGACGGGACCCTCGTCGACACCGAGCCGTACTGGGTCGAGGCGGAGTACGAGCTCGTCGAGGCCCACGGCGGTCGGTGGGACGACGCGCTCGCCCACGAGCTCGTCGGGAACGACCTGCTCGTCTCGGCCCGCTTCATCCGCGAGCACTCCCCGGTCGACCTCGAGCCGGCGGAGATCGTCGAGGCGCTGCTCGGGCGCGTGGTCCGGCGGGTCGCCGAGCACGTCCCGTGGCGCCCCGGCGCGCTGGAGCTCCTCGCGGACCTGACGGAGTCCGGGGTGCCCTGTGCCCTCGTGACGATGTCGTGGCGCTCGCTCGCGACGAGCGTCGTCGGCGCCCTCGCGGAGGGCACGTTCGCCGCGGTCATCACCGGCGACGAGGTCGAGCGCGGCAAGCCGCACCCGGCGCCCTACCTCACCGCGGCCAGGGCGCTCGGGGTCGCTGCGGCGCGCTGCGTGGCCATCGAGGACTCCCCGACGGGGGTGCGCTCGGCCGTCGACGCCGGCGTGCCGACCCTCGCCGTGCCGCACATGGTGCCCGTCCCGGTCACCCGGGGGGCGGTGCAGGTGCCGACGCTGCGGGGGCTGCGGGCCCACGACCTGCGGGCCCTGCTGGGCTGAGGTCCTCCGCGGCGGCCGCCGACCCGGACGGGGCGAGCGCCCGCTCGACGGCGTCGGCCGGCACCGGAGGCGGCGTGCCGCCGAACTCCGGGCACAGGTGCCGGTAGTCGCACCAGTCGCACAGCCGGGACCGGCGCGGCCTCCAGTCGCCGGTCCGGGCGGCCCGCTCGATGGCCTCCCACACCGCCTGCAGGTTGCGCTCGAGCGCACGCAGCTCGTGCTCCTCGGGGACGTAGCGGACCACCTCCTCGTTGCCGAGGTAGACCAGCTGGAGCAGCCGGGGGACCTCGCCGCGCAGCCGCCAGAGCACGAGGGCGTAGAACTTCATCTGGAACAGCGCCTTGCCCTCGAACAGCTCCGAGGGCGACCGGCCCGTCTTGTAGTCCACGACCCGCATCGCCCCGTCGGGTGCGACGTCGAGCCGGTCGACGTACCCGCGCAGGGTCAGCCCCGCGACGTCGGCCTCGACGTACAGCTCGCGCTCGGCCGGCTCGAGCCGGGTGGGGTCCTCGAGGGTGAACCACCGGCCGAGGAGGCCCTCGGCCTCGGCGAGCCACTGCTCGAGCCCGCCCGCCTCCGGGGCCGCGAGCGCCGCGAGCTCCGGGTCCTCCCCGACCAGGCGCTCCCACTCCGGGCCGAGCAGGTCGGCCGCGGCCGCCGGGGTGCGCTCCCCCGCAGGCAGGTCGAACAGCCGCTCGAGGACCGCGTGGACGAGGGTCCCGCGGGCCGCGGCCGGGCTCGGCGGGGTCGGGATCCGGTCCACCGCCCGGAACCGGTAGAGCAGCGGGCACTGCTTGAAGTCCGCGGCGCGGCTGGGGGAGAGGGCCGGCGACATGCCCCCACTCTAGGGACGCCCACCCACAGCCCACCGACCCCACACCGACCGGCCCCGTGAGTGGCCACGAAGCCCCACCCACCCATGGGTGACCACGGCATCCAGCCCACCCCCGTGGGTGGCCACGGAATCCACCCGAACGGGCCTGTCAGTGGGCCCTTCGTGGCCACCCATGGGTGACGCGCGCGGGGGGAGTCAGTCCTCGTCGGGGAGGTAGCCGAGGTTCGGGGCGAGCCACCGTTCGGCCTCGGCGAGCGTCCAGCCCTTCCGGGCGGCGTAGTCCTCGACCTGGTCGCGCCCGAGGCGTCCGACGACGAAGTACTGGGACTCGGGGTGGGCGAAGTACCAGCCGGACACCGCGGCCCCCGGCCACATCGCCATCGACTCGGTGAGCTCGATCCCGGTCCGGCGGCGGACGTCGAGCAGGTCCCACAGGGTCTGCTTCTCGGTGTGGTCCGGGCAGGCGGGGTAGCCGGGCGCGGGACGGATCCCGGCGTACCGCTCGGCGATGAGCGCCTCGTTGTCGAGCCGCTCGGCGCTCGCGTATCCCCACAGCTCGGTGCGGACCCGCTCGTGGAGCCGCTCGGCGAACGCCTCGGCGAGCCGGTCCGCGAGCGACTCGAGGAGGATCGCGCTGTAGTCGTCGACCGCGGCCTTGAACTCCGCGACCTTCTCGGCGCTGCCGAGCCCCGCGGTGACCGCGAACGCGCCGACGTGGTCCGCGAGCCCGGTCTCCCGCGGCGCGACGAAGTCGGCGAGCGACCGGTTCGGCACCCCGGTCCGGTGCCGGCCCTGCTGGCGCAGCATCCGCAGCGTCGCCCGCACCTGCGTGCGGTCCTCGTCGGCGTAGACCTCGATGTCGTCCTCGCCGACGGTGTTCGCGGGGAACAGGCCGACGACCCCGGACGCGCGCAGCCAACGCTGGGAGACCACGCGGTCCAGCATCCGGCGGGCGTCGTCGTAGAGCCGCCGGGCGGCCTCGCCGGAGGCGGGGTTGTGGAGGATGTCGGGGTAGCGGCCCCGCATCTCCCACGCGGCGAAGAACGGGGTCCAGTCGATGTAGTCGACGAGCTCCCCGAGCGGGTAGTCCTCGAACTGCCGCACCGGGGACGCCGGGCTCGCCGCGGACCCCCCGGCACCGCCACCGGAGCCGTCCGCGCTGCCCTCGCCGCCGGCGAGCATCCGCGGCCGGACCGGCCGGTGGGAGGACCAGTCGATCGGGGTGCGGTTCCCGCGGGCCTCGGCGTGGCCGAGCAGCGGTCGCTCGGTCTGCTTGGCGGCGTGCCGCTCCCGCAGGGCGGCGTAGTCGGCCTCGACGTCGGCGAGGAGCGCGGGCCGGCGGGTCTCGGACAGCAGCCCCGCGACCGTGGGGACCGACCGGGAGGCGTCCTTCACCCAGACCACCGGGCCGTGGTACTGCTCGTCGATCTTCACCGCGGTGTGGGCCCGGGAGGTCGTCGCGCCCCCGACGAGCAGCGGGACCTCGAACCCCTGGCGCTCCATCTCCCCGGCGACCTGGACCATCTCGTCGAGCGAGGGCGTGATGAGGCCGGACAGCCCGACGACGTCGGCGCCGACCTCGGTCGCGGTCGCGAGGATCTTCTGCCCCGGGACCATGACCCCGAGGTCGATGACCTCGTAGTTGTTGCACTGGAGCACGACGCCGACGATGTTCTTCCCGATGTCGTGGACGTCGCCCTTGACGGTCGCGAGCACGACGGTGCCCTTCGCCGTGGGCGCGCCGCCGCCGTCCGCGGCCTTGTCCGCCTCGATGAACGGGATGAGGTAGGCGACGGCCTTCTTCATCACCCGCGCGGACTTCACGACCTGGGGCAGGAACATCCGGCCCGAGCCGAACAGCTCGCCGACGACGCCCATCCCGTCCATCAGCGGCCCCTCGATGACCTCCAGCGGGCGTCCGCCGCGCGCGGCGATGGCCGCCCGGAGGGCCTCGGTGTCCTCCTCGACGTGGTCGTCGATGCCCTTGACGAGGGCGTGCGTGATCCGCTCCTCGAGCGGCAGCGACCGCCAGTGCGCCTCCGAGGCCGCCTCCTCGGCCCCGTCCCGGCGGTACCGCTCGGCGACCTCGAGCAGCCGCTCGGTCGCGTCCGGGCGCCGGGCGAGGACGACGTCCTCGACCCGCTCGCGCAGCTCGGGGTCGACCTCGTCGTACACGGCGAGCGAGCCCGCGTTGACGATGCCCATGTCCATGCCCGCGCGGATCGCGTGGAAGAGGAACACCGCGTGGATCGCCTCGCGGACCGCGGCGTTGCCCCGGAACGAGAACGAGACGTTGGACACCCCCCCGGAGACCAGGGCCCCGGGGAGGCTCTCCTTGATCCACCGGGTCGCCTCGATGAAGTCGAGCCCGTACCGGGCGTGCTCCTCGATCCCGGTCGCGACCGCGAACACGTTCGGGTCGAAGATGACGTCCTCGGCGGGGAAGCCCACCCGCTCGGTCAGCAGCTCGTAGGCGCGGGAGCACACCTCGCGGCGCCGCTGCAGCGTGTCGGCCTGCCCGGTCTCGTCGAAGGCCATGACGACGACCGCCGCGCCGTAGCGCCGGCACGTCCGGGCCCGCTCGAGGAACGCCTCCTCGCCCTCCTTCATCGAGATCGAGTTGACGACCGGCTTGCCCTGGACGGTCTTCAGACCCGCCTCGATGACCTCCCACTTCGAGGAGTCGACCATGACCGGCACCCGGCAGATGTCGGGCTCGCTCGCGACGAGCTTGAGGAAGCGGTCCATCGCGGCGACCCCGTCGATCATCCCCTCGTCCATGTTGACGTCGATGACCTGGGCGCCGTTCTCGACCTGCTGCCGGGCGACCGCGAGCGCCGCGGCGAAGTCCCCGTCGCGCACCAGCCGGCGGAACCGGGCCGAGCCGGTGATGTTCGTGCGCTCACCGATGTTGACGAACAGCGACTCGGTGGTGACGTCGAGCGGCTCCAGGCCCGACAGCCGCAGCGCCGGCGGGATGCTCGGGACCTCGCGGGGACGCTCCCGGGCGGCGGCCGCGGCGATCGCCGCGACGTGCTCCGGGGTCGTGCCGCAGCAGCCGCCGACGAGGTTGACCAGCCCGCTGCCGGCGAACTCGCCGAGCACCGGCGCCATGTCCTCGGGGCCCTCGTCGTACTCGCCGAACTCGTTCGGCAGGCCGGCGTTGGGGTAGCAGGACACGAAGCAGTCCGCGACGCGGGACAGCTCGGCGACGTGCGGGCGCAGGTCCGCCGCGCCGAGGGCGCAGTTGAGCCCGACCGCGAGCGGGCGGGCGTGCCGGACCGAGTTCCAGAAGGCCTCGGGCACCTGCCCGGACAGGGTCCGGCCCGACGCGTCCGTGATCGTCCCCGAGATGATGACCGGCCAGCGCCGGCCCGTCTCCTCGAACAGGGTCTCGATCGCGAAGATCGCGGCCTTGGCGTTGAGGGTGTCGAACACGGTCTCGACGAGCAGGACGTCCACCCCGCCGTCGACGAGCGCCCGGGCCTGCTCGAGGTAGGCCGCGACGAGCTCGTCCCACGTGACGTTCCGCAGCGCGGGGTCGTTGACGTCGGGCGAGATCGACGCGGTCCGGGTCGTCGGGCCGAGCGCGCCGAGGACGTACCGCGGCCGCTCGGGGGTGCGCGCGGTCATCTCGTCGCACGCGGCCCGGGCGAGCCGGGCCGCCGCGAGGTTGACCTCCCGGGCGGCGTCCTCGAGGCCGTAGTCGGCCAGGGAGATCGCCTGCGCGCTGAACGTGTTGGTCCCGACGAGGTCGGCCCCGGCCTCGAGGTAGGTGCGGTGGATGCCGGCGACGACGTCGGGCCGGGTGAGGCAGAGGAGGTCGTTGTTGCCCCGCAGGTCCGCGTCGGCGTCGGCGAACCGCTCCCCGCGGAAGTCCTCCTCGGTGAGCTGCTGGGCCTGGATCATCGTCCCCATCGCCCCGTCGAGCACGAGGATCCGCTCCCGCAGGAGCGCGCTGAGCTCCGCGGTCGCGTCGGGGCGGCGGTCGGTGTCGGGCACGAGTGTGGCGCGGGGGTGGGAGGGGCGTCCGCGGTGGCCGCCGGGGTGGTCGCCTCCCAGTATGGACGGCAGCGGACCTGCGCCGACGGGGGCGTCCGACGGGCAGACGGCCCCGGATAGGGTCGGCGTCATGTCGAGCCCGTCGAGCCCGAGCGCGCCGGCCGGCGGGGCGCGCGCCGAGCGGTCCCCGGGGCTGCGGATCGCCACCGTCGCGGGGGTGCCGGTCTACGTCGGCGGGGGGTGGGCCGTCCTCGCCGTCCTCATCGTCGTCCTCGTCGGGGGCAACCTGTCCTACACCCGCCCCGACCTCGGCGTCCTCGTCTACGGCGTCGCGGCGCTCTACGCCGTGCTGCTGCTCGTCGCGGTGCTCGTCCACGAGGCCGCCCACGCCCTCGTCGCCCGGGCCTACGGGCTGCCGGTGCACCGGGTCGTCGCCGACCTCTGGGGCGGGCACACCGCCTACGACCCGACCGGGTCCAGCGCGGTCTCGACCGCACTGGTCGCCGTCGTCGGACCCGCCTCGAACGGGCTGCTCGCGCTGCTCGCGTGGCTCGCGCTGCCGGTCGTCCCGGCCGGGGTGCCCGCGGGCCTGGTGCAGGCGTTCGCGTTCCTCAACGCCGCGCTCGCGGTGTTCAACCTCCTGCCCGGGCTGCCGCTCGACGGCGGCCAGCTGCTCGAGGCCGGGGTGTGGGGCGCGACCCGCAACCGCAACCTCGGCAAGGTCGTCGCCGGCTGGGCCGGCCGGGTCGTCGCCGCGCTCGTCGTGCTGTGGTTCGTCGGCCGGCCGCTGCTGCAGGGGCAGGGGTTCGACGCGGGGTACTCGGTGTGGTTCCTCCTCATCGCCGGGTTCCTCTGGATGGGGGCCTCCTCCGCGATCCGCCAGGGCCGGGTGCTCGACCGGATCAGCAGGGTGGCGCTCGGGCGCGTCCTGCACCCCGCGACCGGCGTCGGCCCGGGCACGAGCGTCGCCGACGCGATCCGGGTGCCCGGCGTGCCGGTCGTCCTCGACGCGGCCGGGAGCCCGGTCGGCCTGCTCGCCACCGAGGCGGTCGGCGCCGTCCCGGAGGAGGCCCGGGCCAGCACACCCGTGGACGCGGTCACCCAGCCGCAGCCGGACGGATGGGCGGTCGAGGCCGACCCGGCCGGCGACGTGCTGCCCGTCGTCCACTCGCTGCAGGGCACCCGGGGCGCGGTCAGCGCGGTCACCTGGCAGGGACGCCTCGTCGGCGTCGTCACCGCCGCCGACGTCAACGCCGCCGTCGCCGAGAACTAGACTCACCCGCCATGACCGTGACCGGCGAGGAGCACCGCAGGGGACCGTTCCGGCCCGGGGACCGGGTCCAGCTGACCGACCCCAAGGGCCGGATGCACACGATCACGCTGCACCCGGGCCGGCAGTTCCACACCCACCGCGGCCACGTCGCCCACGACGAGCTCATCGGCGCCCCCGACGGCTCGACCGTGACCAACACCGCCGGGGTGACCTACCTCGCGCTCCGGCCGCTGCTCGCCGACTACGTCATGTCGATGCCCCGCGGCGCCGCGGTGGTCTACCCGAAGGACTCCGGGCAGATCGTCGCGATGGGCGACGTGTTCCCCGGCGCCCGGGTCGTCGAGGCCGGGGTGGGGTCCGGGGCCCTGTCGATGTCCCTGCTGCGCGCGGTCGGCGAGCACGGCACGCTGCACTCCTTCGAGCGGCGCGAGGACTTCGCCGACATCGCCCGCGCCAACGCCCGGACCTTCTTCGGCGGGGACCACCCGGCGTGGACGGTCACCGTCGGCGACCTCGTCGAGGAGCTGCCCCGGCACGTCGAGCCCGGCGCCGTCGACCGTGTCGTCCTCGACATGCTCGCGCCCTGGGACTGCCTCGGGGTCGTCGGCGACGCCCTCGCCCCGGGCGGGGTGCTCGTCTGCTACGTCGCGACCGCCACCCAGCTCAGCCGGGTCGCGGAGTCGGTGCGCGACCACGGCGGCTACACCGAGCCGCAGGCGTGGGAGTCGCTCGTGCGCGGCTGGCACCTGGAGGGCCTCGCGGTGCGCCCGCAGCACCGGATGCACGGACACACCGGGTTCCTCGTCAGCACCCGGCGGCTCGCCCCCGGCGTGGCGCCGCCGCCGCGCAAGCGCCGTCCGGCGCCCGCCGCGCGCGTCGAGGACGCGGGTCGCCCCGGCGGCGGGACCGATCCCGCGACGGTGCCGGGGTGGACCGCACCGGCCGCCCCGGCGCAGGAGTGGACCGAGGACGACCTCGGCGAGCGGGTGCCGTCGGCGAAGAAGGTCCGGCGGGTTCGCCGGACTGTGACCGAGACCTCCGGCGGCGGCGAGGCCTAGCGGGTTATCGTCGGTGGACCACCGCTGCGCGGGCGGACCCTTCGGAGCAAGGAGCCGACCATGACCGACGAGAACCGGCACGAGGAGCACGAGGCCGCCCGGGAGCGCGAACGGCTCCAGGCGGAGGTCGCGGCGCTGCGCGACCGGATCGGGACCTCGCCCCGCTCCCGCGAGCTGGAGAACAAGGTCCTCCAGCTCCAGTCCCACGTCGCGACGATCTCGGCCCAGAACGAACGGCTCGTGCGGACCCTGAAGGAGGCCCGCGAGCAGATCGTCTCCCTCAAGGCCGAGGTCGACCGGCTCGCCCAGCCGCCGGCGGCGTACGCGGTCGTCGTCGAGGTCCGCGAGGAGGGGACCGTCGACATCCTCACCGGCGGCCGGAAGATGCAGGTCGCGGTGAGCCCGACGGTCTCGGCGGCCGAGCTGGCGCCCGGTCGCGAGGTCCGGCTCAACGAGGCGATGAACGTCGTCAGCGCCCACGGGTTCGAGCGCACCGGCGAGCTCGTCCTCGTCAAGGAGCTGCTCGGCGAGGACCGGGTGCTCGTCGTCGCGCACGCCGACGAGGAGCGGGTCTGCCGGATCGCCGACAGCCTCGTCAGCGAGCCCATCCGGGTGGGGGACGCCCTGCTGCTCGAGAGCCGCAGCGGCTTCGTCTACGAGCGGATCCCCAAGGCCGAGGTCGCCGACCTCGTCCTCGAGGAGGTCCCGGACCTCTCCTACGACGACATCGGCGGCCTGGCCGGGCAGATCGAGGCGATCCGGGACGCGGTCGAGCTGCCGTACCTGCACGCCGACCTCTACGAGAGCCACCGGCTCAAGGCGCCCAAGGGGGTGCTGCTCTACGGCCCGCCCGGGTGCGGCAAGACGATGATCGCCAAGGCGGTCGCGGCCTCGCTCGCCCGGAAGGTCGCCGAGCGCGAGGGCAAGCCGCTGAGCAAGTCCTACTTCCTCAACATCAAGGGCCCCGAGCTGCTCAACAAGTACGTCGGGGAGACCGAGCGCCACATCCGGCTCATCTTCCAGCGGGCCCGGGAGAAGGCCAGCGGCGGAACCCCCGTCGTCGTGTTCTTCGACGAGATGGACAGCCTGTTCCGCACCCGCGGGTCCGGTGTCTCCTCCGACGTGGAGACGACGATCGTCCCCCAGCTCCTCGCGGAGATCGACGGCGTCGAGGGCCTGGAGAACGTCATCGTCATCGGCGCGACGAACCGGGAGGACATGATCGACCCGGCGATCCTGCGCCCGGGCCGGCTCGACGTGAAGATCAAGATCGAGCGCCCGGACGCCGAGAGCGCACGGGACATCTTCACGAAGTACCTCACCGAGGGCCTGCCGCTGCACGCCGACGACGTCGCCGAGAACGGCGGCTCCGAGCTGGCGACGGTCGAGGCGATGATCGACGCGGTCGTCGCGCGGATGTACTCCGAGCAGGAGGAGAACCGGTTCCTCGAGGTCACCTACTCCGGCGGGGACAAGGAGATCCTCTACTTCAAGGACTTCAACTCCGGGGCGATGATCCAGAACATCGTCGACCGCGCGAAGAAGATGGCGATCAAGGACTACCTGACCACGGGCCAGCTCGGGATCCGGGTCGACCACCTGCTCGCGAGCTGCGTCGACGAGTTCAAGGAGAACGAGGACCTGCCGAACACGACGAACCCGGACGACTGGGCCCGGATCTCCGGCAAGAAGGGGGAGCGGATCGTCTACGTCCGCACCCTCATCTCGGGCAAGTCCGGCGCCGAGCCCGGCCGGACCATCGACACGGTCACCAACACCGGCCAGTACCTCTGACCCGGCCCCGAAAACCGCACTTCGTGCCCGCTTGGCCGCGGCAAGCGCCCGATTCGTCCGGGTGCGCGCGGCCGAACGGGCACGAAGTGCGAGGTACGGGACTGGCCGAACGGGCACGAAGTGCGGGGTACGGCATCAGGAGGTCGCGGGAGGGGTCTCCTCGCCCTCACGCTCGTCCCGGGCCGCCCACTCCAGCAGCGGCTCGAGCGAGTGCGCGACGTCGTCGATCCCGGCGTGGAGGTCACCGAGCCGGGCGAAGCGCTCCGGGACGGTCGCGATCGTCAGGTCCTGGGGCTCGACGTCGGCGACCTCGTCCCACGTCACCGGGGTCGACACGGTCCCGTGCGGGGTGCCGCGGACGCTGTAGGCCGCGGCGATGGTGTGGTCCCGTGCGTTCTGGTTCCAGTCGACGAACAGGTCGGACGGCGAGCGGTCCCGGCGCCACCACGAGGTCGTCACCCCCGGCATCCGGCGGGCCACCTCCCGGGCGAACGCGTGCGCGGCCCGCCGGACGTCCTCGAAGCCCCAGCGCGGCTCGATCCGGACGTAGACGTGCAGCCCCCGGCCGCCGGAGGTCTTCGGGTAGCCGGTCATCCCGAGCTCGCCCAGGACCTCGCGGACCACGCCCGCGCCGTCCCGGACCACCTCGAACGGGCAGTCCGGCATCGGGTCGAGGTCGATCCGCCACTCGTCGGGCCGCTCGGTGTCGGCCCGTCGGCTGTTCCACGGGTGGAACTCGACGGTCGACATCTGCACCGCCCAGAGCACGCTGCCGACCTCGGTGACGCACAGCTCGTCGACGTCCCGGTCGAACCGGGGGAAGTGGATGCTCACCGTCTCGACCCAGTCCGGGGCGCCGCGGGGGAGGCGCTTCTGGTGGACCTTCTCCCCGTCCACCCCGTCGGGAAACCGGTGGAGCATGCACGGACGCTCCCGCAGCGCCCGCACGATGCCGTCGCCGACGGCGAGGTAGTACCGCGCGAGGTCGAGCTTGGTCTCCCCGCGCTCGGAGAAGTACACCCGGTCCGGGCTCGTCAGCCGGACCGTCCGCCCGCCGGCCTCGAGCTCGACCGGCGGCGCCCCCTCACCCCGTGGCACGGACCCGCACGACGCCCGCGAACAGACGCCAGCCGACGAGGAACACCCCGAGGACGAGCGTGGCGACGACGACGAACGACCACGCGGTGCCCGCCCCCGTGACGGCCCGCAGCAGCATCCCGAGGACGACGGTCACCGCCCACACCGTGATCCCGTGCCGGACCCGGGAGGGCCAGGCGTGGGAGAGCGCCCGGACGGCGGCCCAGCCCGCGGCGGCCCCGACGAGGAACGGCGCCGCCGTCGCGAGCACGCCTCCGGCGGCCATCGACTCCTCGTGGCTGGTCCGGCCGATCGCGGCGAACACGATCACGAGGAGGGCGTCCAGCGGCGCGGCGAGGGCAGCCGGGACCCGCTGGCGCAGGATCCGCTCCACGCCGGTCACCGCTGCCGGTCGAACAGCGACGGCTGCGGCGGGGCGTACTGCGGGTCGACCCCGTCGAACAGGCTCGAGACCGACTCACCGGCGTGGATGCGGGCGATCGCCTCGGCGAACAGGCCGGCCACCGAGCGGACCTGCAGCTCGGGCCACCCGGTGGGCGCGGGCACCGTGTCGGTCGTCACGACCTGGCTGAGCATGGGGTGCCCGCGCAGCCGCTCCACGGCCCGGCCGGTGAACAGCCCGTGGGTGCACGCGACCGCCGCCTCGTCGCAGCCGAACTCCCGCAGCCGGGTCAGCAACTCGACGATCGAGCCGCCGGTGGCGATCTCGTCGTCGAGGACGATGGCGCGCTTGCCGACGACGTCCCCGACGATGGCGTCGATGACGACCGTGTCGTCGCCCTTGCGCTGCTTGGACCCGGCGGCGACGGGCAGGCCGAGCAGTCGGGCGAACTGGGTCGCGGTCTTGGCGTTGCCGAGGTCGGGGGAGACGACGACGGTGTCGCGCAGGTCGGTGCCGCGGAAGTGGTCGGCGAGGATCCCGATCGCGGTGAGGTGGTCGACCGGGACCGAGAAGAACCCGTGGACCTGCGGGGCGTGCAGGGCCATCGTCAGCACCCGGTGGACCCCGGCGGCGACGAGCATGTCGGCGACGAGGCGGCCGCCGAGCGAGATCCGCGAGGCGTCCTTCTTGTCCGAGCGGGCGTAGGCGTAGTGGGGGATCACCGCGGTGATCTGCGACGCGGACGCGCCCTTCGCGGCGTCGACCATGAGCAGGAGCTCCATGAGCGACTCCTGCGTCGGCGGGACGAGCGGCTGGATGATGTACACGTCCCGCTGCCGGCAGTTCGCGTGCAGCTGCGCCTGGAGGCAGTCGTTGCTGAACCGGGTCGTCACCGACCGGGAGAGCGGGACCCCGAGCTCGGAGCAGACCCGCCGGGCGAGCTGTTCGTGGGCGCTTCCGGAGAAGACGACGATGTCCCGCATCAGGTCCCTCGGGTCGACGTAACCGTGTCCCCGGAAGCCTAGCGGCGCCACCCGGGCGGCACACCCCGCGTCCGGGTGCCGGTCCCGCGCGCCGCGGGAGGCGCTCCCGGGGGCGGGTGGGCCGCTGACCTAGGCTGACGTCATGACGGTGCACCGCGTGATGGGGATCGAGACCGAGTACGGCATCTCGGTGCCGGGGGACCCGGCCGCGAACCCCATGGTGCAGTCGGGCCGGGTGGTCACCGCGTACGCGACCGCCCACGGCGTGCGGGCGACCCGCGGGTCGTGGGACTACTCCGACGAGGCGCCGCTGCGCGACGCCCGCGGCTTCGAGGTCAGCCGGTCCCGGGCCGACCCCTCCCAGCTCACCGACGAGGAGGACCCGTCCCTGGCCAACGTCGTCCTCACCAACGGCGCCCGGCTGTACGTCGACCACGCCCACCCGGAGTACAGCTCGCCCGAGGTGACCACCCCCCGGGCCGCGGTCACGTGGGACCGGGCCGGCGAGCTCGTGATGCGCGAGGCCGTCGAGCGGCTCGCGGCCCTCCCGCCCGGCGTCAACCTCTACAAGAACAACACCGACGGCAAGGGCGCCTCGTACGGCACGCACGAGAACTACCTCATGCGCCGGGAGACCCCGTTCTCCGACATCGCCCGCCACCTCATCCCGTTCTTCGTCGCCCGGCAGGTGATGTGCGGCTCCGGCCGGGTCGGGATCGGGACCGACTCCCAGCGTCCCGGCTACCAGATCGCCCAGCGCAGCGACTTCTTCGAGGTCGAGGTGGGTCTGGAGACGACGCTGAAGCGTCCCATCATCAACACCCGCGACGAGCCGCACGCCGTCGCCGACCTCTACCGGCGGCTGCACGTCATCATCGGCGACGCCAACCACTGCGACGTCGCGAACCTGCTCAAGCTCGGCTCGACCGCGCTCGTGCTGTCGATGATCGAGGACCGGGCCGTCACCGACGACCTCACCCTCGCCCACCCGGTGGCGGCGCTCCACGCGGTCTCGCACGACCCCGGGCTCACCGAGCTCGTCGAGCTCGCCGACGGCCGTCGGATGACCGCGGTCCAGCTGCTCTGGCGCTACCTCGAGATGGCGCGGGCGCACGTGCGCGAGCGTGACGGGGAGACCCCGGACGAGGACACGGCCGAGGTCCTGCGGTGGTGGGAGACCGTGCTGGACCGGCTCGAGCGGGACCCGATGGAGGCGCGCGGACAGGTCGACTGGGTCGCCAAGCTCGCCGTGCTCAACGGCTACCGGGAGCGCGACGGCACCGGCTGGGACGACCCGCGGCTGCGCGCGGTCGACATCCAGTGGTCCGACGTGCGGGCCGAGAAGGGGATCTTCCACCGGCTCGCCGCCGCCGGCCGCTACGACACCCTCGTCGGCGAGGAGGACGTCGTCCGCGCGGTCCGCGACGCGCCCGAGGACACCCGGGCCTACTTCCGCGGCGGCTGCCTCGCCCGCTGGCCCGACGACGTCGTCGCCGCGTCGTGGGACTCGGTCATCTTCGAGGTCCCCGGCCAGCGCACGCTGCAGCGGGTGCCGATGCTCGAGCCGCTGCGCGGGACCCGCGCCAGCGTCGGTCCGCTGCTCGAGGCGAGCCCCGACGTCGCGACCCTCCTGCGTGGTCTGGCTGACATCGCGTCGTGACGGGTGTGGACTAGGGTCGGGACAGGTCGACCGACTTTGGAGGTCAACGATGGCAGGTCAGGAGCAGATCCGGCCGCAGCGGCGCGAGGACGAGCCGGACGAGGCGCCGGAGCCCACGCCGGCGCCCGAGGCCGCGGCCCACAAGGAGGACCTCGACTCCGACATCGACAGCGTCCTCGACGAGATCGACGGGGTGCTGGAGTCCAACGCGGAGGAGTTCGTGCGCGGGTTCGTGCAGAAGGGCGGCCAGTGACGGGCGACCCCGGGGCGCCCGGGCTCCCCGCGGCGTTCCTCGCCACGGGGAGCTCGTCCTTCACGGAGTTCGTCGCCAGCCACGCGCCCCAGCTCCTCCCGCACCGGCGTCCGCTGCCCCACGGCGCCACCCTCGAGGCGCCGCACGGGACGACGATCGTCGCGGTGACCTCCGCCGACGGCGTCGTCATGGCCGGGGACCGGCGGGCGACGATGGGCAACATCATCGCCAACCGGGAGATGGACAAGGTCTTCACCGCCGACGAGTACTCCACCGTCGGCATCGCCGGCACCGCGGGCCTGGCGATCGAGCTCGTGCGGCTGTTCCAGGTCGAGCTCGAGCACTACGAGAAGATCGAGGGGACCCTGATGTCCCTGGAGGGGAAGGCCAACCGGCTCGCGACGATGATCCGGGGCAACCTGGGCATGGCGATGCAGGGCCTGTCGGTGCTGCCGCTGTTCGCCGGCCACGACCTCGAGACCGGCGCCGGCCGGATCTTCTCCTACGACGTCACCGGCGGCTGCTACGAGGAGCAGGGCCACCACAGCATCGGCTCCGGCTCGCTGTTCGCCCGCGGCGCGCTGAAGAAGCTCTGGCAGCCGGGCCAGGACGTCGACCGGACCGTCGAGGTCGCGGTCGAGGCGCTCTACGACGCCGCCGACGACGACTCCGCGACCGGCGGGCCGGACGTGCAGCGCCGGATCTGGCCGCTCGTCGCGGTCGTCGACTCGGGCGGGGCCCGGTTCGTCGGCCCCGAGCGGGTCGAGGAGGTCGTCGACGCCGTCCTCGCGAGGCGGCGTGAGGCCCCGGGGGGCGGCCGATGACGAGCATGCCGTTCTACGTCTCGCCCGAGCAGCTGATGAAGGACCGGGCGGACTTCGCCCGCAAGGGCATCGCCCGCGGCCGCTCGGTCGTCGTCGTCGCCTACGACGGCGGGATCGCGTTCGTCGCCGAGAACCCGTCCCGGGCGCTGCACAAGGTCTCCGAGATCTACGACCGGATCGGGTTCGCCGCGGTCGGCAAGTACAACGAGTTCGAGAACCTCCGGGTGGCCGGGGTGCGCTACGCCGACCTGCGCGGCTACTCCTACGACCGGTCCGACGTCACCGCCCGCGGGCTCGCGAACGCCTACGCCCAGACCCTCGGGACGGTGTTCACCCAGGAGTCGAAGCCCTACGAGGTCGAGATCGTCGTCGCCGAGGTCGCCGACGACCCCGAGGCGGACCAGATCTACCGGCTCACCTACGACGGCTCGGTCGCCGACGAACGCGGGTTCGTCGTCATGGGCGGCGCCGCGGAGCACATCGAGGCGGGGCTGAAGGAGCGCTGGCACCCCGGCATGACGCTCTCCGAGGTGCTCCGGCTCGCGGTCGACCTGCTCGGCCAGGACCCCACCGGCGAGGTCTCCCGGACGCTGACCGGCGGGCAGCTCGAGGTCGCCGTGCTCGACCGGCACCGTCCCCGGCGGACCTTCCGCCGGGTGGCGGGCCCGCTGCTCGAGGCGCTCCTCACCCGCGAGACGCCGGACAGCGGCGACGCGGCCACGTAGGGTCAGGTCATGGAGCGTCGCATCTTCGGCATCGAGACCGAGTTCGGCATCACGTGCACCGCCGCCGGACAGCGCAGTCTCACCCCGGACGAGGTTGCCCGCTACCTCTTCCGCAAGGTCGTCTCGTGGGGCCGCTCCAGCAACGTCTTCCTGTCCAACGGCGCCCGGCTCTACCTCGACGTCGGCTCGCACCCGGAGTACGCGACGGCGGAGTGCGACGACCTCCTCCAGCTCGTGGTCCACGACAAGGCCGGGGAGCGGGTCGTCGAGGACCTCGTCACCGACGCCCAGGAGCGGCTCGGGGAGGAGGGCGTCACCGGGGAGATCTACGTCTTCAAGAACAACACCGACTCGGCGGGCAACTCCTACGGCTGCCACGAGAACTACCTCATCGGGCGGGCCGGAGACTTCCAGGGCTTCTCCGACGTGCTGCTGCCCTTCCTCGTCAGCCGACAGCTGATCTGCGGCGCCGGCCGTGTCGTGACGACGTCGAAGGGCGCGAGCTACAGCCTGAGCCAGCGGGCCGACCACATCTGGGAGGGCGTGTCGTCGGCGACGACCCGCAGCCGCCCGATCATCAACACCCGCGACGAGCCGCACGCCGACGCCGAACGCTACCGGCGGCTGCACGTCATCGTCGGCGACTCGAACATGAGCGAGCCCACGACCCTGCTCAAGGTCGGGTCCACCGACGTCGTCCTGCGGATGATCGAGGAGGGGGTCGTCATGCGCGACCTCACCCTGGAGAACCCGATCCGCGCGATCCGGGAGATGAGCCACGACCTCACCGGGCGCCGACCGGTGCGGCTGAGCAACGGCCAGGAGATGTCGGCCCTGCAGATCCAGACCGAGTACCTCGAGCGGGCGCTCGAGTTCGCCGACCGGGTCGGGGTCGAGAAGCCCCAGCGCCAGGCGCTCGACCTGTGGGCACGCACCCTGGAGGCGGTCTCGACCGGGAACCTCGGCCTCGTGGAGCGGGAGATCGACTGGGTCATCAAGTACCGCCTCATCGAGGAGTACGCCTCCCGGCACGGGCTGCCCATGGAGCACCCGCGGATCGCGCAGCTCGACCTCGCCTACCACGACATCAACCGGCAGCGGGGGCTGTACCACCTGCTCGCCCGCCGGGGCCGGGCCGAGCGGCTGTGCACCGACACCGAGATCGAGGACGCGATGGACGTCCCGCCGCAGACGACCCGGGCCAAGCTCCGTGGCGACTTCATCCGGGCCGCCAAGGCCCACCGCCGGGACTTCACCGTCGACTGGGTCCACCTCAAGCTCAACGACCAGGCGCAGCGGACGGTGCTGTGCAAGGACCCGTTCGCCTCGGTCGACGCCCGGGTCGACCGGCTCATCGAGGGGATGGACGCCGCCTCACCGCGTCCGTGACCGGCCCGCCGGCGCGCGGGACCGTGCAGCCGGTGTTCAGGTGCGCGGGTTATCGTTGGCGCGCTCCTGCCCGCCGTTCTCGCGAGGTCAACCCCTGTGACACTGCTCCGCCCCCGTCTCCGCCGTGCCCTGCCCGCCGTGGCCGTGGCCGCCGCCCTCGCCCTCGCCGGCTGCAGCAGCGACTCCGGTGGCTCCGGGTCCGGCGACAGCAGCACGACCGCCGCCAGCGGCGCGCTCTCCGGTGTGACCGTCACCGGCGGTTCGGCCGACGCGAGCCCGAAGGTCAAGGTCGACTCGACGCCGCTGAAGGTGGACTCCACCCAGACGGAGGTCCTCAAGGAGGGGAAGGGGAAGAAGACGACCGGCGACGAGGTCGTCCTCACCGACTACCTCGTCCTCAACGGCAAGGACGGCAGCACCCTCGACGCGACCTACCCCCAGAAGCCGCTCGGGTTCGACCTGTCCTCGCAGACCCTCCTGCCCGGGCTGAAGAAGGCCCTGACCGGGCAGAAGATCGGCTCCCGGCTCCTCGTCGCGGTGCCCCCGAAGGACGCGTTCGGTGACCAGGGCAACGCCCAGCTGAAGATCAGCGGCAAGGACACCCTGCTGTTCGTCCTCGACCTGCGCGGGACGGTCAACCCGCTCGACAAGGCCCAGGGCAGCAAGGTGGCCCCGAAGCCGGGACTGCCGAAGGTGACGTGGAAGGACGGCAAGCCCGCGTCCTTCGACATGCCCCAGGGCGACCCGCCGAAGAACACCGTCGTCCAGCCGCTGATCAAGGGCGACGGCACGAAGGTCTCCAAGGGCGACACCGTCCGGGTGACCTACACCGGCGCGCTGTACCGCAACGGCAAGGTGTTCGACTCCAGCTTCAACCACGGCGGCACGTTCGACTTCACCGTCGGCCAGGGGCAGGTCATCAAGGCCTGGGACACCGGCCTCGTCGGGCACAAGGTCGGCAGCCGGCTCCTGCTCGTCGTCCCGCCCAAGGACGGCTACGGCGCGAGCGGCAGCCAGGACGGCTCGATCAAGGGCAGCGACACGATCGTCTTCGTCATCGACGTCCTCGCCGCGTACTAGCGCCCGCCGCGCCCGTCCCGGCCCCGCACCCACGCCGGTGCGGGGCCGGCGGCGTCTCAGGCCAGCAGGCCGGCGGCGTGCCGACCGGCAGCGGCTGAGGCGAGGAACGCCGCCGGGTCCTGGGCGAGCCCCCGCCCCATCGTCGACAACGGCACCGGGCTCGCGGCGAGGGCGTCCCCGAGGCCGTCGAGGGGCACCTCGACCGGGCGCATCCGGCCGTCGCTCGCGTCGACGATCTCACCGACGTGGCTGTCGACGAGGGCGCCCAGGGCGGCGAGGTCAGCCGGGTCGGCCGTGCCGGAGAGGACGGCCGGGACCGGCGCGTCGGCGAGGCCCACGAGCCGGGGGACCGGGAGGTCCGCGGGGACGAGGGCCACCCGGCCCCACGCGGTCCGACTGTGGTGCGACACGCCCCGGTGGCGGGAGCGGACGTCGCCACCGGAGACCCGCAGCGCCGCGACCGGACGCCCGCCCAGGGTCGCCGCGGCGTTGACCGCCTCCCCGGCGGCGACCCCCGAGAACCCCCACCGGGTCCCGGTCCCGACGTTCCCCGGGCCCTGGGCGACCACCGCGACGTCGGCCCCGGCGACCTCGCGGGCGGCGAGCAGCCCGGTGTGGACCGACACCGCCTCGAGGTCGCCCCCGAAGGCCTGGCCGGTCGTCACCGTCGCCGCGAGCCACCCGGCCTCCCGGAGCCCGGCCGCCGCGCGGGAGAACGCCGCGGGCAGCGCCCCGCCGTCGGTCATGACGTAGACGACCCGGGCGCCCGGGCGGTCGGCGCGCACGCCCGCGACGACCGCGGGCAGGGCGGAGTGCAGGTCCGCCACGACCACGGGCATCCCCGCCAGGTCG
The DNA here is from genome assembly GCA_963800325.1 of uncultured Actinomycetota bacterium. Taxonomy (GTDB): domain Bacteria; phylum Actinomycetota; class Actinomycetes; order Actinomycetales; family Dermatophilaceae; genus CAWDAQ01. The sequence goes on from CAWDAQ010000002.1 coordinate 209,756, forward strand.
TCGGCGCCGGTGAGCCGCTCGTGGTGGGCGCTGTCCTGCTCGTCGACCGCGAGCACCACCTGCTGCAACGGGGTGTACCGCGCCTTGACGATGTGGCCCGGGCCGGGCGGCGGGTCCGCCGGCAGCCGGTCCGGGACGGCGACGACGAAGGCGTACCCGCCGGTGCCGAGGCCGCGGGCGAGCGCCGCGGTGTTGAGCAGGACGACGTCGCCGGCGGCGGGCTCCCCGGTCAGGTCGGGGTAGGCCAGTGCCCGCACCTGCGTCGGTCCCTCGCCCTCGGCGACGCCCGCGGGCACCTCGACCCGGTACTCCACCGCCCCGCGCCAGCGGGCGCGTTCGGCGAGGACGCGCCCCTCGCGCCAGTGCATCATGGCGGTGTCACCCCCCTCACCGGAGCGAGCGTACCGGGGCCCCGCGGGGGTCGGGTAGCGTCGGTGCCCGGACGCCCTGCCAGCAGCCCACCACCCCACCGGAGTCGAACCGCCGATGGCCCCCACCACCCCCGCCGCGAAGACCGAGCGCCTGATGAACCTCACGCTCTGCCTGCTCTACACCCGCCGTCCCCTGCCGAAGTCGCGGATCCGGCAGATCGTCGAGCAGTACCAGTCCGCGGCGTCCGACGAGGCCTTCGACCGGATGTTCGAGCGGGACAAGGACGAGCTGCGCGAGCTCGGTATCCCGCTCGTCACCGAGGACCTGGGGTCGGTGTGGGACGACGAGCCCGGCTACCGCATCCACGAGCGGGACTACGGGCTGCCGGACATCCGGTTCGAGCCCGACGAGCTCGCCGTCCTCGGGCTGGCCAGCCGGACGTGGACCCACGCGTCGCTCGCGGGCCCGGCCGCGCAGGCGCTGCGCAAGCTCGCCGCCGCCGGGGTCGAGCGGGACGACGAGGCGCTCATCGGCATCGAGCCGCGGCTGCGGACGGCGGAGCCGGCCTTCGACGCGGTCAAGGACGCGGTGCTGCGGCAGGTGCCGGTCGCGTTCGGCTACCGCACCCGCGGCGCGGGGGAGGTCCGCACCCGGCACGTCCAGCCCTGGGGCCTCGCGTCGTGGCGGGGGCGCTGGTACGTCACCGGGTTCGACCTCGACCGGGACGCCCCGCGGGTGTTCCGGCTGTCCCGGATCGCCTCCACCGTCACCGCGGAGGGCCCCCCGGGGTCGTTCACCGTCCCCGAGGACCACCACCCGCGGGACATGATCCGCACGAGCGAGCCTCCCGAGCGGCAGCGCACCAGCCGGTTGCGGGTCGGCCCCGGCGCCGGTCATGTGCTGCGCCGCCGCGCCCGCGCCGTCGAGGACGCACCCGACGGCTCGGCCGTCCTCGAGGTCGACTTCGCCAGCCTCACCGCGATGGCCGACGAGCTCGCCTGGTACGGCCCGACGGTCCGCGTCGAGGCCCCCGACGAGCTCGCGGGCCTCGTCCGAGACCGCCTCGCCGGTGCCCTGGCCGCCCACGGAGGCCGGTCGTGAGCCCCCGCCGCCAGACGCAGGAGAGCGCCACCGACCGGCTCTCCCGGCTGCTGACGATGGTCCCGTGGCTCCTCAACCGGCAGGGCATCGAGCTCGACGACGCCGCCGAGGGCCTCGGGGTCACCCCGAGCCAGCTCCAGGCCGACCTCGACCTGCTCTTCCTCTGCGGCTACGGCTCCATGCCCGACGAGCTCATCGACGTCGAGTGGCAGGGTGGGAAGGTCTACGTCAGCAACGCCGAGGCGATCGCCCGGCCGCTGCGGCTCGGCGTCGACGAGGCGATCACCCTCATGGTCGGCCTGCGCGCCCTGCTCAGCGTCCCGGGGCTCGACGAGCGCGGCGCCGTCGAGCGCGCCCTCGCCAAGCTCGAGGAGGCCACCGGCGCGACCGGCCACGTCGCGAGCCGGGTCGAGGTCGCCATCGACGAGGACGTCGAGGCCGACGTGCTCGCCCGCGCGCGGTCCGCGGTCGAGGGCCACCGCCGGCTCCACCTGCGCTACCTCGTCCCGAGCCGGGACGAGACCACCGAGCGGGACGTCGACCCGATGCGGCTGCTCAACCTCGAGGGCCACTGGTACCTCGAGGGCTGGTGCCACCGCGCCGGGGACACCCGGCTGTTCCGGCTCGACCGGGTCGAGGTGCTCACCGTCCTCGACGAGGACGGGACCCCGCCGCCGACGGCCCGCGCCCGCGACCTGTCCGCAGGTACGTTCAGCCCGCGCCCGGAGGACCCGGTCGTCACGATGCGGCTCCAGCCCGGCGCCGAGTGGGTCGCCGACTACTACCCGGTCGAGTCCCGGGAGGAGGACGGGGACGGCCTCGTCGTCACCCTCCGGGCCGGGGACACGACGTGGGTGCGCCGCCTGGTGTGGCGGCTCGGAGGCCTCGGGCAGGTGCTGGACCCACCCGAGCTGGTCCGCGCGGTCGCGGACGGCGCGGCGGAGGCACTCTCGGCGTACGGCGAGGGGCCGGGGGCGTAGTCTGGAGGGGCACCGAACCCTTCGAGAGGCCCGTCATGATCCGTAACATCGGCGCTCCCGAGATCATCATCCTCGGAGTGCTCATCATCCTGATCTTCGGCTGGAAGCGCCTGCCCGACGCCGCCCGGAGCCTCGGCCGCTCCGCCCGGGTCTTCAAGTCCGAGGTGCAGGAGATGCGCGAGGACGGCCACAAGGACGAGACGGTCCGCGGCGAGACCGTCGACGACGAGCGTGGGAGTCGCGGCCCCGACGACCACGCCCCCGGGTCGGGCACGTCCTCGGACTCCTCGACGTCCTCGTCGTCACCGACCGGGGCGTCCTCGACCTCGCGCGAGCACCGGGACGAGCCGCATCGCAGCGCCGTGCAGGAGGACTCGCCCCGCACGGACAACCAGTCCGGCCCCATCCGCTGACGGGGGGTCCACCCTCCACCCATGGCTCGACTCCGCCGCCGCCGGCGGGACCCCGAGGGCAGGATGGCCCTCAAGGAGCACCTCCTGGAGCTCCGCCGGCGGGTCGTCATCTCTGCGCTCTCCCTCGTCGCCGGTGCCGTCGTCGGATGGCTCAGCTTCGACACCGTCTACGACCACCTCACCCGGCCGTTCCGCGTCTACCAGGCGCAGAACCCGGACAGCCTCGCCACCCTGAACTTCGCGAACGCGACCGACGCGTTCAGCCAGACCCTGACGATCTCGATCTTCGTCGGGGTCATCCTGTCCAGCCCGGTGTGGATCTGGCAGATCTGGGCGTTCGTGCTGCCCGGCCTCACGCGCCGGGAGCGGCGGATCAGCCTGGCGTTCTTCGGCGCGACGGTGCCGCTGTTCCTCGCCGGCTGCTGGTTCGGCTACCAGATGCTCCCGAAGGCCCTCGTCATCCTGTTCGGTTTCACCCCTGCCGGGGCGTCGAACATCCAGCAGGCCGCCGACTACTTCCAGTTCGTCACCCGGTTCATCCTCGTCTTCGGGGCCGCGTGGCTGCTCCCGGTGCTGCTCGTCGCACTCAACGCGGTCGGCGTCATGCCCGCCCGGACGATGCTGCGGGGCTGGCGCATCGCGGTGCTGCTCATCTTCGTCTTCGCCGCCGTCGCGACCCCCACGCCGGACCCGTTCACGATGTTCCTGCTCGCCGGCCCCCTCTGCGCGTTGTACTTCGGGGCGGTCGGAATCGCGTGGGCCATCGACCGCAGACGGGCCAAGGCCACTCCCGAGTGGGCCGGCCTCCCCGACGACGAGGCCTCCGAGCTGTAACGTTCCGGGGCATGGGCATCCGTGCCGGCCTCGTGGTCAACCCCGCCGCCGGTCGCGTCGGTGCCGGGGCGGACGCGACCACGCTCACGGGAATGCTCCGTGAGCGCGGCCATGACGTCGTCGCGCTGTCCGGTCCGAGCCCGGGTGCGGCGCTGCACCGGGCCCGATCCGCCGTCGCCGCCGGGAGCATCGACGTCCTCGTCGCGGCGGGCGGGGACGGCATGGTCCACCTCGCGCTCAACGCGACCGCCCGCAGCGGAGTCCCGGTCGCCGTCGTCGCGCAGGGCAGTGGGAACGACGTCGCCGCCGACCTCGGCCTGCCGGTCGCCGACCCCGTCGCCGCGCTCGACCTCCTCGACCACGGCCGGCCCCGCGTCCTGGACGCCGGCCGCGTCGAGGACCGGGGGCAGGGCGGCGCCGAGCGCACGTGGTTCGCCGGGACCCTCTACGGCGGCTTCGACTCGCTCGTGGGCGCCCGGGCCAACCGGTGGCGGTGGCCGCACGGCGGGCTGCGCTACCAGCTGGCGCTCGCCCGAGAGCTGCCGGTCTTCCGCCCGATCCCGTACGAGGTCGAGGTCGACGGGACCCGGATCGTCACCGAGGCCATGCTCGTCGTCGTCGCGAACACGAGCAGCTACGGCGGCGGGATGCGGATCTGCCCGCAGGCCGTCGTCGACGACGGGCTCCTCGACGTGCTCGTGCTGCACGACATCAACCGGGTCGAGCTGTTGCGGGTGCTGCCCCGGGTCTACTCCGGCACCCACCTCGACCACCCCGCCGTCGAGGTGCTCCGCGGTCGCCGGGTCTCGCTGCGAGCCCGAGGGGTGTTCGCCCACGCCGACGGGGAACCGTTCGCGCCGCTGCCGCTGACGTGCCACGCCTCGCCCGGGGCGTGGACCGTGCTCTCCCCGGCCGCGGGCTGAGGGGCGTCGGGCTTCCCGTCGCGTCCGCGGGGTCAGCGCCGTGGCGACCAAACCAGCGGACGCAGCGCAGCCGGCCACCGTCGCGTCCGCAGGGTCAGCGCCCCGGCGACCAACACTTCGGACGCAGCGCAGCCGGCCACCGGGGGAGAGGCGGCGTCGGACGTCGCCGGCAGGCCGTGACGTAGCCTGCTGACCATGACCTCTCCCGCGGAGCGGTACTCAGCCGCAGTCCGACGCGGGGCCCGGGACCGGTCGGCCCTGGGCGCCTTCATGGCCACGCTCGACTTCCCGCTCGACGACTTCCAGGTCCAGGCCTGCGAGGCCGTCGAGGACGGCCAGGGGGTGCTCGTGGCCGCCCCCACCGGGTCCGGCAAGACCGTCGTCGGCGAGTTCGCGGTCGAGCTCGCCCTGGCCCGGGGGGCGAAGGCGTTCTACACGACCCCCATCAAGGCCCTGTCGAACCAGAAGTACCACGACCTCGTCGCCCGGCACGGCAGCGCCAACGTCGGGCTGCTCACGGGCGACTCCTCCGTCAACGGGGAGGCCCCGGTCGTCGTCATGACGACCGAGGTGCTGCGGAACATGATGTACGCCGGGTCGAGCACGCTCGACGGGCTCGGGTTCGTCGTCATGGACGAGGTGCACTACCTCGCCGACCGGTTCCGGGGCCCGGTCTGGGAGGAGGTCATCATCCACCTCCCCGAGCACGTCCAGCTCGTGTCGCTGTCGGCGACGGTGAGCAACGCCGAGGAGTTCGGGGACTGGCTCTCCCAGGTCCGCGGCAACCACGCCGTCGTCGTCACCGAGCACCGGCCCGTCCCGCTGTGGCAGCACATGCAGGTGGGCCGGCGGATGTACGACCTGTTCACCGAGTCCTCCACCCGGGGCGGCGACGCCGACCTGCGCGTCAACCCGCGGCTGCTCGACGCCATCCGGCAGGTCGAGGGCACCCGGGGCGGCCCGGGCCGGGGCCGTGGCGGCCCGCCGAGAGGGCGGCGGGGACGCGGCCCCGGGGGCGCCCCGCGGGGCGGGCCCGACTCCCGGTTCCCGCGCGGCGGCAGACCGGGCGGCGGCGCGTCCCGCGCCGAGGTCATCGCCCAGCTCGACCGCGAGGGACTGCTCCCGGCGATCACGTTCATCTTCAGCCGTGCCGGCTGCGAGGCGGCCGTCGGCCAGCTGCTGGCCACCGACACCCGCCTCGTCACCGAGGCCGAGGGACGCCGCATCCGCCGCACCGTCGAGGAGCGGGTCCAGGCGCTCGCCGAGGAGGACCTGGCCGTCCTCGGCTACTGGGACTTCGTCGAGGGCCTCAGCCGCGGCTTCGCCGCCCACCACGCGGGGATGCTGCCGACGTTCCGGGAGATCGTCGAGGAGCTCTTCACCGCCGGGTCGGTCAAGGCCGTGTTCGCGACCGAGACCCTCGCGCTCGGGATCAACATGCCCGCCCGGACGGTCGTCCTCGAGCGGCTCGTGAAGTTCAACGGCGAGACCCACGTCGACATCACCCCGGCGGAGTACACCCAGCTCACGGGCCGCGCCGGACGCCGCGGCATCGACGTCGAGGGCCACGCCGTCGTGGTGTGGAGCCGGGGCACCGACCCGGTCGCCGTCGCCGGCCTCGCCTCGACCCGGACCTACCCGCTCCGGTCCAGCTTCCGCCCGACCTACAACATGGCGGTCAACCTCGTCGCCCAGGTCGGCCGCCACGTCGCCCGCGAGGTCCTCGAGACCTCGTTCGCGCAGTTCCAGGCCGACCGGGCCGTCGTCGGCCTCGCGAGCACGATCCGGCGCAACGAGGACGCCCTCGCCGGCTACGAGGAGGCGATGAGCTGCGACCGCGGTGACTTCCGCGAGTACGCCGCGCTGCGCCACCGCCTCACCCGCTTGGAGAAGGAGGGCGCGAAGGCCCGGTCGGCGAGCCGGCGCGCCGAGGCCGCCCTCAGCCTCGAGGCCCTCCGCCCCGGCGACGTCATCCGGGTCCCGTCGGGTCGACGCGCCGGGTGGGCCGTCGTCGTCCAGGCCGCCCGGGGACGCGGGCAGAGCCCGTCCCCGTCCGTCGTCACCGAGGACTCCCAGCTGCGGCGGATCACCCTCGTCGACGTCCCGGTGCCCGTCGAGCCGGTCACCCGGATCCCGCTCGGGAAGAGCTTCGACTTCCGCTCACCGCGCTCCCGCCGGGACCTCGCGTCCACGCTGCGCTCGAAGGCCCCCTTCGACGCCCCGGGACCGGCCGCCCGCGCCGGCGCCGAGGCCGCCGCCGGTGACGAGGGCCGGGCCGCCGAGCTGCGGGACCAGCTGCGCCGCCACCCCTGCCACGGCTGCCCCGATCGGGAGACGCACGCCCGCTGGGCCGACCGGTGGTACCGGCTGCACCGGGAGACCACCGGGCTGCAGCGGCGGGTCGAGTCCCGGACGAACTCGGTCGCGAAGACCTTCGACCGGATCTGCGCCCTCCTCGCCGAGGCCGGCTACCTGTCCGACGACGGGAGCGAGGTCACCCCGGAGGGCGAGCGGCTGCGGCGGCTGTACACCGAGAAGGACCTGCTCGCCGCCGAGTGCCTCCGCCAAGGGGTCTGGCGCCGGCTCGACCCGGCCGAGCTCGCTGCGGCCGTGTCCACGCTCGTCCACGAGCCCCGGCGCGACGAGTCCGAGCTCCACCCCCGGGTGCCGACCGGCCCGGTCGGCGACGCGGTCGCCGACGTCGAGCGGATCTGGTCCACGATCCAGGACCGGGAGGAGGAGCACGCCCTGCCCGGCACCGGCGAGCCGGACGCGGGACTCGCGTGGGCGGTGCACCGGTGGGCGAGCGGGCAGCGGCTCGACGTCGTCCTGCGGGACCGGGACCTCGCCGCGGGCGACTTCGTCCGCCGCTGCAAGCAGCTCGTCGACCTGCTCGGGCAGGTCGCCGACGCCGCCCCCGAGCCGGAGCTGCGCCGCAACGCCCGCGCGGCGGTGGGCGCCGTCATGAGGGGCGTCGTGGCCGCTGACCGCCTTGACTGAGCCCCGGCGAGCGGGACCGGTCGATCCGGTGTCGGGCGAGGGGCCCGACCCGCGGCGCTGGAAGGCGCTCGCGGTCTGCCTCGTCGCGGGGTTCATGACGCTGCTCGACGTCAGCATCGTCAACGTCGCCCTGCCCTCGATCCAGTCCGGGCTGCAGGCCCCGGCGAGCGACCTGCAGTGGGTCGTCTCCGGGTACGCGCTCACGTTCGGGCTCGTCCTGGTCCCCGCCGGGCGGCTCGGCGACGCGACCGGCCGGCGGACGGTGTTCATCGCCGGCGTGGCCGTGTTCGGGGCCGCGAGCCTGGCGTGCGGGCTGGCCCCGAACAGCGGGTTCCTCGTCGCCGCCCGCCTCGTCCAGGGCGTCGGCGGTGGCCTGATCAACCCGCAGGTCTCCGGGCTCATCCAGGAGATGTTCCGCGGGCGGGAGCGCGGCCGGGCGTTCGGCATGCTCGGCGCGACGATCGGGCTGTCGACGGCGGTCGGTCCCATCGTCGGCGGCACCATCATCAGCGCTCTCGGGCCCGCGAGCGGGTGGCGGTGGATCTTCGCCGTCAACCTCCCCGTCGCCGTCGGCGCGGTCGTCCTCGCCCGACGATGGGTGCCGCTGCGGGAGCGCTCCGGCCGGGAGCGTCCGGACTACGACCCGCTCGGGGTGGTGCTGCTCGGTGGGGCCGTCCTCGCGCTCCTGCTGCCGCTCGTGGAGTCCTCGCAGGGGTTCGGCGTCGGGCTCGTCACCGGCCTCGTCGCGGTCGGAGCCGCACTCGTCGGGTTGTTCGTGCTCTGGGAGCGCCGGTACGCCACCACCGGGCGCAGTCCCCTGGTCGACCTCTCCCTGTTCACCCGCCCCGGTTACGCCTCCGGGGCGACGGTCGCGACCGTGTACTTCTCCGGCTTCACCGGGGTCCTGTTCGTGCTCTCGGTCTACCTCCAGCAGTCGCTGGGCTACTCCGCGCTCGAGGCGGGGGCCGCCGTGACCCCGTTCGCGGCCGGGTCGGCGGTCACCGCCGCCATCGGGGGCCGGCTCGTCGAGCGGTGGGGGCGGTCCCTCGTCACCGTCGGGCTCGTGACCGTCGCCGTCGGGTTCGTCGTCACCGACGTCGTCCTCGGTGCCGCCGCGGGCGCCGGCCACGTCGGCTGGCGGCTCGCCCCGTCGCTGCTCGTCGCGGGCCTGGGGAGCGGTCTCGTCATCTCGCCGAACATCACCCTCACCCTCGCCGAGGTCCCCGTCGAGCGGGCCGGCACGGCCGGGGGCGTCCTCACCACCGGGCAGCGCATCGGCACCGCCACCGGCATCGCCGTGCTCGGCGCCGTGTTCTTCGGTGCCGCCTCCTCGGGCGACCCGACCGGGGGAGCGGTCTGGGCGCTGCGCGTGGCCACCCTGAGCGTCCTGCTCAGCCTGCTCGCCAGCGGCCTCGACCTACGCGCCAGGCGACGGCGCCGCCGGTCAGCCGGTCCCGAGCGCGGCGCGGAGCCGGCCCAGGGGTGAGGTGAATTCCCGCGTCGCGGAACTCGGCTTCGGTGTGCTCCCGCGAGCCGAGGCAGGGCGCATTGTTGCTGTCGCCCGGAGCACCCCTACATCATGTGGTTTCTCCTCATGTCTGGCTCCCCGATACCGAGGTATATGCAGCCGGATGGAAACCGGTCTCGAGCCAGCCAAGCACCAGGGAGCATTCACCATGTCCGATCCGGACGCCCAGTCTCAGCCGCCCATGAGCCACAAGGAAGCGAAGGCGCAGGCACGCCAGGCGAAGGCTGCAGCAAAGGCGAGCAGGCCTTGGTACACGAAGAAGCGCTTCGTGCTGCCGGCCGGCCTCGTGGCCGCCATCGTGGCGATCAGCGTCGGGACCAGCGGCGACGACGGGTCCCCCGACACGGCCGCCGTCGCCGACACCAGCAGCCCCACTGCGTCCGACTCGTCGTCTCCGTCGGCCTCCGCCAAGGCCTCGCCAGACGGCTCGTCGCAGAAGTCCTCCGACGGTCAGTCGGTCAAGGGGCTCGGCGACAAGGTTCGCGACGGCAAGTTCGAGTTCACCGTCAAGAAGGTCGACTGCGGAAAGAAGCAGATCGGTGACCAGTACCTGAACGAGAAGGCCCAGGGCAAGTTCTGCCTCATTTCGATGAAGGTCCAGAACATCGGCTCGGAGTCCCAGTCCCTGTTCGGGGACAACCAGTACGTCTACGACAAGAGCGGGCGGAAGTTCACCGCCGACTCGGGGGCCGCCGTGTACCTCGACCAGAGCGCGCAGACGCTCTGGGAGGACATCAACCCCGGTAATGCCGTCAACGGCGTGGTCGTGTTCGACGTCCCGAACAACGTGACCCCCCAGAAGATCGAGCTGCACGACTCGATGTTCAGCGGCGGAGTGACGGTCGCTCTCAAGTAGCTAGGAGCCGAGCGCGGCGCGGAGCCGGCCCAGGGGTGAGGTGAGGCCGTAGTCGGCGGCGAGCCGATCGAGCCGGTCGGGGTCGGCGACCCGGGTGGGCAGGACCGGGTCGATGTCGGGCAGCGGGAGGTCCCGCACGACCCGGACCACGCGGGGCGCCGCGTCGAGGTACCCGGCCGACTCCTCCAGCCGGGCGCGCTGGGCGCCCTTGACGGCCGGGTCCCCGCCGTCGACGGCCGCCCGGACCCCGGCGAGGTCGCCGTACCTGGTGACGAGCCGGGCCGCGGTCTTCTCCCCGATCCCCGGGACCCCGGGCAGGCCGTCGCTCGGGTCGCCGCGCAGGACCGCCATGTCGGCGTACTGGTCGCCGCTGGCGACGCCGTACCGCTCGCGCAGGGCGTCCTGGGTGACGACGTCCGGCTCCCGCACCCCGCCCTTGGCGGTGTAGAGCACCCGGACCCCGGCGTCGTCGTCGACGAGCTGGAACAGGTCCCGGTCACCGGTGACGACGTCGACCGGCATCCGCCCCCGGTAGGCCTCGACGTAGCTGCCGATGACGTCGTCGGCCTCGTGCCCGGCGACGCCGACCCGGGCGATCCCGGCCGCCGCCAGCACCTCGACGATCACCGGGACCTGGGGGGCGAGGTCGTCCGGGACCGACTCCTCGGCCTCGCTGCCGTCGGCGAGCCGGTGGGTCTTGTACGTCGGCAGCGCCTCGACCCGGAACGCGGGGCGCCAGTCGTCGTCCCAGCACGCGACGAGGTGGGTGGGGGAGTGCGCCCCGACGAGCGTGGCGACCATGTCGACGAACCCGCGCACGGCGTTCGTCGGCGGCCCGTGCCCGGTCCGGGTGTCGGGCACCCCGTGGAAGGCGCGGAAGTACAGCGAGGCCGCGTCGAGCAGCAGCAGGCGGGGCGGGCGGTCCGGGGCCATGCGCCGAGACTACGCGGGACCACGCGGGGAGGACGCTGCCGGGACGAGCGCGGACGACGCCTCGGTGGGACGACGCCTCGGTGGGACGACGCCTCGGTGGGACGACGCCTCACCGCGCCACACGGTGGCGGAGGGCCAGCACGCCCGAGGCGAAGGTGCGGGTCCCGACGAGGTCGAGGGAGGCGCCCGTCGAGTACGTCACGCTGTGCACCACGGGTCCTCCTCGCCGTCAACGCCTCAGCACCGACGAAGTCGCGTGCCCCCCCCTTCTCGGCATGGACCAGCCACACCGGTGTGCCCGAGGCGGCCAGTCGTGCCGCGACGTCCGGGTCCGAAGCGATGTGGCCGAGGTACGCGCTGCTGACCCCTCTGCGACGCTCGGACGACGGCCCGGAAGAACCTCGCCTCGTCCTCCGTGGTCAGGCTGATGCCGAGCAGCACCGCGGGGCCCCGGAAGTGCCCGGCCAGCACCATCTCCAGCGCCACCGTGGCGCCGTGCGAGAAGCCCGCGACGACGTCGCAGTCGTACGCCTCGGCCAGCTGGCCCGCCGTGCGGGCGAGTCCGGGCACGGACACGTCCCCGGACAGCGGCGCGCCCGCCATGCCCGGCAGCGTGGTGGCCACGAGTCGGACGCCGGACAGTGCGGGCTGCTCCATCACGAGGCCGTAGGACCGCGCCGCGTCGGCCCCTCCGGGGAGCAGCAGGACCGATCGGTCCGCATCCGGTTCTCCCGCGGTGAGCAGCTCCCACGGCTCCCTCATGGCCCCCTCCGGCGGCCGCCCGGTGCGAGCCTGCCCGCGAGAGCCCGGGCACGGGTGACGAGCAGGGCGAGGACGACCCCGGCGAGCAGCGCGACGGAGGCCCAGGACGTCCCCGACTTGGCGGCCGACGCGAGCCCGAGGAGCCCGTCGGTGGGCCCGCGCCCGGGATACGCGGCGAGCGCGAGCCACGCGCAGGCGTTCTCGACGTAGTCGAAGGCGCTCGCGAGAAGCGGCAGAGCGGCCAGTGCCGCGAGGTTGGCGCGGTGCGGGGCGAGGAGCCGCAGGCCGAGGGCCAGGCACGACGCGAGGAACAGGGCGAAGACCGCGGGGTAGGCCAGGTCGGCCAGCTGCAGAGCCCGGTAGGACCCCCGCCCGGCCGGGCCGCAGGCGTCGAGGAAGGCGTGGACGTCCCCCGCGCTCGAGGTGAACCGGACGTCGGGCGCGGGCTGCCCGCAGGCCGAGGCGACGGTGGGGATCGCGAACGCCGCGGTGGTGCCGAAGAGCAGGACGGCGAAGGCGGCGTAGAGCGTCCCGGTGGCGAGGACGACCCGCCAGGACGCGAGCCGAGCCACCGCGCGGGCGAGCGCGGGGACGACGCCCCTGCCCTCCGGTGGGTAGGGGAGGGACGGCGGCGGTGCCGAGGTGGCGTCGGTGCCCATGGCCCCTCCTCCCCGGGTCCTGCCCGACGGCACGACGCTACTCCCGTCCGGGCTGCCTCAGGTGGGCGCGTCGACCCCGTTCTGCGCGCCCCGGCCCGCGGCCGGGGGAGGAGGTCCGCCGTCGGGTTCTCGACTCACCCGCAGGGTCACGGGTGGCGGTCACCGAAGAGCGCGTCGACGTCCGGGAGCCGGTCGAACGCGGAGAAGGTCCCCTCGTCGAGGATCTCCTCGGCGGCCTGCAGGAACGCGCCCCACGCGGTGCGCGCGAGGGTTCCTCCCACGCTGATCCGTCGCACGCCCAACCGGGCCACCTCCGTGACGGTGGTGAACGGAGAGTTGACGAGCAGGTTCACCGGCTTGGGTGCCACCGCGGCGACGATCGCGGCGACGTCCTCGACCGTGTCGACCCGGGGGGCGTAGAGGCAGTCGGCCCCCGCCTCGGCGTACGCACGGAGCCGTCGGATCGTCTCGTCGATGTCGGGTCGCCCGACGACGAACCCCTCGGACCGACCGGTGAGCACGATCCCGGTCCGGCTCTCGTCGATCGCCTGGCGCGCGGCGGCGACCCGCTCGACGGCGAGGTCGAAGGGCAGCAGCGGGGCGGACTCCTCGCCCGAGGCGTCCTCGATCGAGAGGCCGGCGATCCCCGTCGCCGCCGCCCGCTTCACGTTCGCCGCGACGTGGGCGGGACGCGTCGCGTAGCCGCCCTCGAAGTCGGCGTTCACCGGCACCTCGACCGCCTCCGCCACGACGCTCAGGTGCGTCAGCGCCTCCTCGAGCGTCACACCCCGGTCCGGTCGCCCCAAGGACCACGCCAGCCCGGCGCTGGTCGTGGCGAGCGCCTTGAAGCCCATCTGCTCCAGGGCACGCGCGCTCCCCACGTCCCACGGGTTGGCCATGACGAAGCAGCCCGAGGAGTGCAGGCGGTGGAACTCGGCGATCGGATCCTCGTGCACGGCCCCTCCCCCTCGTCGGCGCACTGCGAGAACTGCACTCTAGACCCGTCGGTTCACTCTCGGGGGCTCCCGTGGTCGGGGCTGTCGAGCCAGTCGTCGAAGCTCGTCGTGCCCTCGAGCCGGGGGCCGGCCCCGCGGAGGCAGCCGGAGGCCAGGCCTCTCCCGTAGGCGCCCGGGAGCCTGACCTCGAGGACGCGTCTGCGCACGCCGTCGTGGGCGAGCTGGCGGCGGGCGAGGTCGGCGAGCCGTTCGTCGCGGGGGCCCACGAGGTCGGTGGCGCGCCCGACCGGCCCGCCCTCGGCGACGGTCACGAGGTGGTCGCCGACCTCGCGGGCGGCCACCGGCCGCACGGGCATCGTCGGCAGGAGGGCGACCGGGCCCTTCGTGCTCGAGAGGAGCTGACCGGCGAACTCGTGGAACTGCGCGGCCCGCGCGATCGTCGACGGCACTCGGCCGGACGCGACCGCGGCCTCCTGCGCCAGCTTGGCGGCGTAGTAGGAGGCGTCGACGGCGTCGATGCCGACGATGGAGAGCACGACGTGGTGGCCGACGCCGGCCTCCTCCTCGGCGCGGAGCAGGTGGCGGGTGGCGGTCTCGAAGAACCTCCTCGCCCTCCGGCCCGAGAGCGTGGACAGGTTGGTGACGTCGATGACGGCGTCGGCGCCCGCCAGCGCGTCGGGAAGGCCCGTCCCCGTGGTGACGTCCACCCCCTCGGCCCGGGCCAGGACGGTGACCGCGTGCCCGCGGCTCCGGGCCGCGGCCACGGCGTGCCGGCCCACGGTGCCGGTCCCGCCGGCGACAGCGATCCTCATTCGTCCTCCCCGGGGTCAGCGCGAGTACTGGGTCATCGGTCCGACCGGGGTGAACCCCAGCCGTCGGTAGAGGGGGACCCCGGCCCCGCTGGCGTCGAGGCACGCGTGCCTGGCGCCCGCGTCACGCGCGGAGCGCAGCGCGACCGCCGTCATCGACAGCCCCACACCTCGGCGGCGCCAGCGCGGGTCGGTGTTGACGAGGAACACGTACGCCTCGGCCGCGAACATCCGCGAGCCGCTGGTGCCCCGCACCACACCGTCGGTGTCGACGGCGGCGAAGATCCGCGGCCCCCCCGGCAGGGAGCGCAGGTACGCGGCGAGCTCGTCGACCGACAGCTCTCCCTCCGGCGCCGCCCGGCAGGCGGCGACGACCGCGTCCCGCAGCGGGACCGCGTCGGCGGGGTCGCCGGGCCCGCGCCGCACCGGGCGCAGGGCCAGTCCGGCGGGCAGCGCGAGGTCGGGGACGGCCGCCAGGTCCGGGCACACCATCGCCGTGACGTCCTTCGACGTCCACGACCCGTCCCGGCGGAGGAGCTCGGTGCACCGGGGCGCCGCGGCGCGGACCCTGACCGTGCCGGCGGAGGCGCCCGGCAGGAGCGCGGCGAGCGTCGGGAGGGCGCGGTCGTCGAGGACCAGCAGCTGGGTGGGAGCCGCAACGTCCCGCGAGACCAGGCCGCGCACGCCCGGCTCGTCCACGCGCTCGGTCCCGGGAGCGTCGGCGGCCTCGCACCGCGCGTCGAAGGCAGTCGCGTAGGCGTCGACCACCGGATCAGGCACCGGAGCAGTCTAGGGCGACCCGGCGAGGCCCCCGCGTCCTCGGGGGACGTCCTCGCCGCGGGGGAGGAGGGTGCCCGACACCGGTTCCGGCACCTCGGGAGGGGGGCGGCATGAGCACCTCGCGTGCGGGGTGACCGCGCCCGGCACCTGCCAGGACGCGCGAGGGCCGACGCCCCGGCGGTCGCCGGCGATCGTCTCGCCCGGTGCGCGGCTCACCGACCGGTGCCCGATCGCAGGCGCTTCCTGCGGACGGCGCTCCTCGCCGTGACCACGCTCAGGGCCGGCACGTCCTTGGCGACGGCGGCCCCGGCCCCGACGACCGAGCCCCGCCGGATCGTCGCCCCCGGCGTGATGGTCGCGGCCGCGCCGACCCACACGTCGTCCTCGATGACGATCGGGGCGTGGGTGATGAAGTCGAAGCGCTCCTCGGGCTCCACGGGGTGCCCGGCGGTGGTGAGGGTCACCCGGGGACCGATCATGACCCGGTCCCCGATGGTGATGCCGCCGAAGTCGAGGAGGAAGCACCCCTGGTTGACGAACACCCGCTCCCCGAACGAGGCGCCCAGCCCGTGGTCGCAGTAGAACGGCGGCAGCACGGTCAGCGACTCGGGCACCGGCCCGCCGAAGATCTCGGCGAGCAGCGCCCGGCGGCCGGTCAGGTCCTCGAACGGGAGCGCGTTGAGCCGCGCCGTCAGGCCCGTGACGACCTGCACGCGCTCGGCGAACGCCCGGGACTCCGGCGTCCGGGTGGGCAGCCGCTGCTCGTCGCGCATGCACCGATGCTGCCACCCCGGCCCGGGGGAGGCGGCCGGTCTTGATATGCAAGTGGCTACTTGCGTATCGTGCCGTTCGTGCCGGACCTCTTCCAAGCCCTCGACGACCGGACCCGACGTCTCGTCCTCGACGAGCTCGCGGCCAGGGACGGCCAGAGCCTGTTCGAGATCTGCTCGGTGCTCGCCGGGCGCCACGGGATCGGCTCGAGCCGGCAGGCGATCTCCCAGCACCTGGCCGTCCTCGAGGAGGCCGGCCTGGTGTCCACCCGGCGCCAGGGCCGCACCAAGCTCCACCACTTCGACCCCACACCACTGGCGGCCATCGCGCGGCGCTGGCCCACCCCCCGAGAGGACCACCCATGAGGATCCAGCTGACGAGCATCTACGTCGACGACCAGCGCAGGGCGCTCGACTTCTACACCGACGTGCTCGGGTTCACGGTGCACCACGACGTCCCCCTCGGCGAGCACGCCTGGCTCACCGTCGTCCCGCCCGGCTCCCCGGACGGCCCCGAGCTCCTTCTGGAGCCCGCGGAGCACCCCGCCGTCAGGCCGTACCGCGACGCCCTCGTGGCCGACGGGATCCCGCTGGCGCAGTTCGCCGTCGACGACGTGGAGGCCGAGCACGAGCGGCTGACCGCCCTGGGCGTGACCTTCACCCAGCCGCCCACCGACGTCGGCCCCGCGGTCATCGCCGTGTTCGACGACACCTGCGGGAACCTCATCCAGCTCATCGCCGACACGGCGCCCGCCGGCTGACCGGCGCGTCCCACGGCGCGCCGCCCGTAGAGTCCGTTCCGTGAGCGCTCTGGAGGAGGTCTACGGACGGTACCTGACGGCACTGAACGACCGGCGGCTGGGCGATCTTGACCAGTTCGTCCACGACGAGGTCATCTACAACGACCGGACGATGAGCCGGACGCAGTACGCGGCGATGATCGCCGACGACGTGCGCCGGATCCCCGACCTGCGATTCGACGCGCGGATCGTCGTCGCGAGCGAGGACGTGCTCGCCTGTCGGCTGTGGTTCGACTGCCGGGCCCGGTTCGAGTTCGCGGGGGTCGAGCCGGGTGGGGGAGCGGTGGCGTTCGCGGAGCACGTGTTCTACCGCTTCCGGGACGGCCGCATCGAGCGCGTGTGGTCCCTCGTGGACCTCGACGCGGTCCGCGACCAGGCAGGGCGGCCCGGCCCGCCGGCGGTCGGGTGAGCGGCTCGCTCAGGACCCGTTCGTCCCCGGGTCGGTGAGCACGTCCCGCCAGGAGTGCTGCGGCTCGAACCCGAGCAGCTCACGCGCCTTGTCGATGGCGTAGAACGTCTCGTCGCGGCCCATCTCGCGGCGCACCTCCACGCCGTCGTAGAACCGCTCCCGGACCTGCTCGGTCGTCGCGGCGACGGACATGTCGGCGCCCGCGACGTTGAAGACCTCGTAGCCGAGGCCGTCGGTCGCCAGGCAGCGCCGGACCATCTGGCCGAGGTCGCGTGTGTCGATGTAGGCGAACACGTTCCGACGGCGCAGGCTCGGGTCCTCGAGGAAGGCCGGGAACATCTCGGCGTACTCGTGCGGCTCGATGACGTTGTTGATCCGCAGGCCGTAGACGTCGGCGCCGGTGCGCGCCTGGAACGAGCGTGCCGTCACCTCGCCCGCCACCTTCGACATCGCGTAGGAGTCCTCGGGAACCGTCGGGTGCTCCTCGTCGACCGGGACGTACCGCGGCCGCCGCTCGCCCTGGGCGAAGCAGATCCCGTAGGTCGTCTCGGACGAGGCGAAGACGACCTTGCCGACACCCAGCCGGGTGGCGGCCTCGAGGACGTTGTACGTGCTGAGCACGTTCGTCGCGTAGGTCGTCGCGTCGGGGGCGAGCAGGATCCGCGGGATCGCGGCGAAGTGCACGACCGCGTCGTACTCCGGCTTGGCGTCCCGGTCCAGCTCGTCCATCGACGCGAGCCCGGCCAGGGCGGAGTACGTCTCGCCCGCGTCGGTGAGGTCGACCCGCAGGTCGGACACCCCCGGGTGACCCAGCGGGACGAGGTCGGCGTTCGTGACGTCGTGACCCTGCTCGGCGAGGTACGGCGCCACGTGCCTGCCGGCCTTGCCACTGCCTCCGGTGAAGAAGATGCGCATGGTTCACCCAACCACCCGACCCGTCGGGAACTTCCCGCGCCCCGTGTCCACGGGTCACGGCGTCAGGTCGCGGCGACGGGTCACGGCGACGAGTCACGGCGATGAGTCCTGCGCGGGGCCGTGGTCGGTACGGACATGAGCGAGAACCGCGAGCCCTGCCACGTCGCCGTCCCGGGGGCGACCATCGCCTACTTCGTCCGCGGCGACGCCGACCCCGACCGGCGGACTCGCCCGCTGCTGCTGGTCGGGTCCCCCATGGACAGCACGGGCTTCACGGGCCTCGCGGGCCACGTGCCGGCCCGTGTCGTCGTCACCGTCGACCCCCGCAACACCGGCGCGAGCCGCCGGGAGGACCCGACGGCCCCGGTGACGCCGGCGCAGCACGCCGCCGACCTCCGTGCGGTGATCGAGGACCTCGGCGCCGGGTCGGTCGACGTCTTCGCGACCTCGGGCGGGGCCGTCAACGCGCTCGCCCTGGTCGCCGACCACCCGGAGCTGGTGCGCGTCCTCGTCGCCCACGAGCCCCCGGCCGCGGCCCACCTGCCCGACGCCGAGCGGGTGGCGGCCGCCGGCGCGGACATCGTCGCGGCGTACGAGCGGTCCGGTAGGGGACCGGCGATGGCGAGGTTCATCGCGCTCGTCATGCACCGCGGTGAGGTCACCGACGACTACCTGGCCCGCCCGGCACCGGACCCCGCGCAGTTCGGGCTGCCCGCCGAGGACGACGGCGGCCGCGGTGACCCCCTCATCGCGAACCTGAGCGGCGGCGGCATCGAGACCGTCCTCGACGTCGCGGCCCTGCGCGCCGCGTCGACCCGGATCGTCATCGGGGTCGGCGAGGAGTCCGGCGGGCCGGCGGACGGGGAGATCGCCGCCCGGTCGGCGTACGCCGTCGCCGCCGCGCTCGGGACCGACCCCGTGCTCTTCCCCGGGGGCCACGACGGCTTCCGCGGCGGGCAGCCGGGTCAGCACGGCAGGTCCGAGGAGTTCGCCGTCACCCTCGCCCGCGTCCTGGCCGGGACGACCGCCGCGTGAGCGAGGACCCCCACGAGCGGTGGTACCTCCGGGCCGTCCGCGGCAACCGGGCGCGGACCGGCCTACAGCGTGACGGCGACGAGCGTCCCGTTCCCGGCGGAGGGGTCGAAGCCCTCACCCCAGGTGTTGGCCGTGACGTAGAGGACGCCGTCCCCGAGGGCGCAGGCGAAGGCCCCGCGGTCCAGCTGCACGGTCCGGCGGCGCGCACCGCCCGCCGCGATCTCGACGCACTGCCCGGTCGCCACGTCGGCGTACCAGACCGTGCCCTCCGGGGTGACGCAGATGCCGTCGGGGTGGTGACCCGGGGTCTGCGCCCACGGCCGTCCTCGGTCGAGGGTGCCGCCCGGTCCGACGTCGAAGGCGGTGATGCGCTCGCCGTAGGACTCGGCGACGAGCAGGGTGTCGCCGAGGAGCGCCATGCCGTTGGGGAACATCACGCCGGTGGCGGCCTCGTGCGCCCGTCCGGGCCCGGTCACCGCGGCGACGACGCCGGGTCGGGGCTCCTCGCCGTCCATGAAGTCGAAGCCGACGGAGTTGACGTACACCGTCCCGTCGCGGCCGACCGTGATGTCGTTGAAGTCGTGCGGGGCCACCCCGGACAGGTCCGCGTACGGGACCAGCACGCCGCCGTCGAGCACCCGCAGCTCCCTGCCGTGGACGACGAGCAGCCGCCCGTCCGGGAGGAAGTCGATGCACATCGGGAACGAGGACCCGGTGGCGACGACCTCGTCGACGCCGTCGGGGGAGACGGCGTGGACCCGACCCGCCGCCCAGTCGGAGAAGTACAGCCGTCCGTCGTGCCAGCGCGGTGACTCGGGGAACCCCAGTCCGCCGACGAGGATGCGTGTGTCCATGCCGGTGCAGACTCGGCGGGGCGCCGGTCCTCATCGGTCCCCGTACCCCGCTGGTCCCACCCCGTTCGCGAGTCGGCCGCAGTAGGCTCGGACCCACGACGAACCCGGCCACGACGTCCGTGCCCAGTGCCGGGGTCGGCACCGATGGAGGGCGAATGGCCAGCGACACCCGGTCGACCGAGCAGGCTCGGGTCGCGTTCTCCGGCGAGCTCTCCCGCATCGACGACACGGTGCTCGTGCGGCTGCCGGAGGACGCCAGCCGGCGGCTGCCCTCGCGCGGTCAGGTCGCCGCCCACGCCTCGCTGGACGGGCACGAGTTCGACACGGTGGTCGAGCCGGACGGCCGGCGGGGGCACTGGGTCCGCGTCGACGACGCGCTCCGGCGGGCCGCCGGTCTTGCTCCGGGCGACACCGCCGAGATCAGCCTCGCGGTGGCCGCCGAGTGGCCGGAGCCCGAGGTCCCCGACGACCTCGCGGCGGCCCTGTCCGAGGCCCCCGAGCGCATCCGGGAGGTGTGGGACGACATCACCCCCATGGCCCGGTGGGAGTGGGTCCGCTGGGTGGGCGCGACCCGCAGCACGCAGACGCGGCGGCGCCGGGTCGAGGTGAGCATCTCGAAGATCGACGGCGGGAAGCGCCGCCCGTGCTGCTTCGACCTGTCCTCGTGCACCGACCCCGAGCTCGCACGGAGCGGGAAGCTGCGCGATGCCGAGTAGGGGTTGAACGTGACCGTGCGTCACCTCCTAGCGTGACGTGCGTGGACACGATCCAGCCCGGGCACGGCCCCACGTGGCGGGTCGGCCGGCTGGCCGACCTGAGCGGGGTCACCGTGCGCACGCTGCAGCACTACGACCGGGTGGGCCTGCTGCGCCCCGCGGGCCAGAGCGCCGGCGGGCACCGGCTCTACGACGGCGACAACGTCGTCAGGCTCTACCGCATCCTGGCGCTGCGCCGGCTCCGGTTCAGCGTCGCCGAGATCCGCTCCCTGCTCGACGACCCGGAGTGGGACCTCGCCTCGATGGTGGCCCGCCACGCCGAGGAGACCGACCGCGGGGTGGTCGCGGCCACGCGCCTGCGCGCGCACCTGCGCGTCATCGCCGGCGAGATCGCCCGGTCCGGCGACGCCTCGCCCGAGACGCTGTTCATGATCCTGGAGGAGATGAGCATGCTCGACACCCCGATCCGCAGCACCACGACCCTGCTGGTCTACGACGACCTGCCCGCAGCCCACGCCTACCTCGTCGCCACCTTCGGCCTCACCCCGGGGGAGCTCGAGCGCGACCCCGGGGGCCGGGCCGTGCACGGCGAGCTGTTCGCCGGTGACCAGGCGATCTGGCTGCACCCCAGCGGCGAGGACTACCGGTCCCCCCGGCGGCTCGGCGGGGTCAGCAGCATGGTCGTCGTCGCGGTCGACGACGCGGACGCGCACTTCGCCTATGCCCGCGAGCACGGCGCCGACGTCCTCACCTCCCCGGTGGACCAGCCCTACGGGGTGCGCGAGTACGGCGCGCGGGACCTCGAGGGGCACCTCTGGTACTTCCACGGTCCGCTCGACTGACCGGCGGTCGCCGGCGGCGCGGACGTCGTCGACCGCGACGCCGGGGTGCACCGCGCCCACCGCGCGCGTGAACCGGCGCGACCTCGCGCTCGCGGGACGGTTCCGGTGGCCGGGGTGCGCCGCTGGTAACAACCCGGTCCCGGCACGCGCCGAACCGGCCGTGGAAGGGGCGTCGCGGCGATATGCTCCGAACGATCGGAACCCCTGAAAGACCTGCGGGAGGTGGGTGTGCGCAGTCGTCTGGGGGCGGCCCTGCTGGGCTGTCTCGTGCTGCTGCTTCTCGTGCCCGGCGTCGCCTCGGCCGACGGTGAGGCGATCAAGGGGACCCTCCGCAGCGCTGCCGGCGACCCCGTCAAGGGTGCGACGTTCACGGTCACCGAGGGCGGGTCGACGGTCGGCACCGCGACGACCGCCAAGGACGGCGCCTGGCAGGTCGACGTCCCCGGCCCCGGCTCCTACACGGTGAAGATCGACGTCGCCTCGCTCCCGAACGGGATGAAGCCCCGCACCGTCGGCGGCGAGACCCTCACGGGGGTCGTCGTCCGCCCGGGACAGGCGAGGACGGTGATCTTCCCGCTCGTGCCGAAGGGCACCCCGCAGCAGGGGGCGACCCCGTCCGCGACGTCGTCGTCGACGGCGACCTCCTCCTCCGGGGGCGGCGGACCGCCCGAGTCCGGCGGCACCTCGTTCCTCAGCCGGTTCCTCCAGCTGTTCGTCGAGGGCATCAAGCTCGGCGCGATCATCGCGATCACCGCGGTCGGCCTCTCCCTCGTCTTCGGTACCACCCGGCTGATCAACTTCGCGCACGGCGAGCTCGTCACCATCGGCGCGATGACGGCGTACTTCTTCTCCGTCAGTCCGGTGCGCCTGCCGCTGGTCCTCGCGACCGTGCTCGCCGTGGCCGTCGGCGCCCTCGCCGGCGGGGCCATGGAGCGCGGTCTGTGGCGGCCGCTGCGCCGCCGGGGAGCCGGCCTGATCCAGATGTTCATCGTCTCGATCGGCCTGTCGCTGCTGCTGCGCCACCTGCTCCTGGTCCTGTTCGGGTCCCGCCGCGACACCTATCGCGAGTTCACCGTCCAGAAGGACCTCGACCTCGGCCCGATCACGATCGCCCCCCGGGACCTCGTCGTCACCCTGCTGTCGGGCCTGGTGATCCTCGGGGTCGCGTACATGCTCCAGCGCACCCGCATCGGGAAGGCCATGCGCGCGGTCGCGGACAACCGGGACCTCGCCGAGTCCTCGGGGATCGACGTCGACCGGGTCGTGCTCGTCGTCTGGCTCGTCGGCGGAGGCCTCGCCGCGCTCGGCGGGGTGTTCTACGGGCTCACGCAGGCCGTGTACTGGGACATGGGGTTCAACCTGCTGCTGCTCATGTTCGCCGGGGTCATCCTCGGCGGCCTCGGCAGCGCGTACGGCGCCGTCGTCGGCAGCCTCGTCGTCGGGCTCGTCGCCCAGCTGTCGACGCTGTGGTTCCCCACCGAGCTGCAGAACGCGTGGGCGCTGCTCGCGCTCATCCTCGTCCTCCTCGTCCGGCCGCAGGGCATCCTCGGACAGGCCGAGCGGGCGGGCTGAGGAGGGAGGAGAGGCATGGACTGGCTGGGGATCCTCGGGAACGCCGTCCGGGGCATGTTCGGACCGGAGGCGGCGATCTACGCGCTCGCCGCGATCGGGCTCAACGTGCACTTCGGCTACACCGGCCTGCTCAACTTCGGGCAGGTGGCGTTCATGCTCGTCGGCGCCTACGGCGTCGCCGTGGGGGTCGCGACGTTCGGGTGGTCGCTGTGGGCGGGAGTGGCGCTCGGCATCGCCTGCTCGGTCGTCCTCGCGCTCGTCCTCGGCATCCCGACTCTGCGGTTGCGCGGGGACTACCTCGCGATCGCGACGATCGCCGCCGGGGAGGTGCTGCGGTACTTCTACCGCAGCAGCTACCTCGAGCCGCTCACCGGCGGGGTGTACGGGCTGCGTCAGTTCGCCGACGGGTTCTTCGAGGCCAGCCCCTTCCCACCCGCCCAGTACGGGTTCGGCCAGATCTTCTTCGACTCCCGCTCCCTGTGGGTGATGATCGTCGGGTGGGCCCTGGTCGCCCTCGCCTGCGTCCTCGTCGCGCTGCTCATCCACAGCCCGTGGGGCCGGGTGCTCCGGTCGGTCCGGGAGGACGAGCTCGCCGCCCGCAGCCTCGGCAAGAACGTCTACGGGTTCAAGGTGCAGAGCCTCGTCCTCGGCGGGGTCCTCGGGGCGGTCGCCGGCGCGCTGCTCGCGATCAACGTCCAGTCCGTCCAGCCGGACAGCTACAACCCCGTCGTGACGTTCTACCTCTACACGATCGTCATCCTCGGCGGCGCCGGGCGGGTCCTCGGCCCGGTCCTCGGGTCGGTGATCTTCTGGTTCCTCGTCACCTTCCTCGACGCCTTCCTCCGGGACGCCACCTCGAGCGGGCTCATCCCGTCGAGCATCCTCGCCGGAGGCGACGTCGGGGCGGTGCGGTTCGCGTTCGTCGGACTGTTCCTCATCGTCCTCATGGTCTTCCGGCCCGCCGGCATCCTCGGCGACACGAGGGAGATGCGTCTCGATGTCCGCTGAGACCCCCGGGGTCGGCGGCGCCGCCGCGCTCGTCGGCGTGCCGCCCGAGCCCGGCGTCGCCAAGCCCGACCCCATCTTCGTCGCCGACGACGTCGTCCGCCGGTTCGGCGGTCTCCACGCCGTCGACGTCGACCACATCGAGGTCCAGCGCGGGACGATCACCTCGCTCATCGGCCCGAACGGCGCCGGGAAGTCGACGTTCTTCAACCTCGTGTCCGGCTTCGACACCCCGAACTCGGGCACGTGGTCCTTCCAGGGCGAGCAGATCTCCGGACAGTCGGCCTACCGGATCGCCCGGCGCGGCATGGTCCGCACGTTCCAGCTCACCAAGGCCCTCACCCGGCTCACGGCGCGCGAGAACCTCATGCTCGGGGCCACCGACCAGCTGGGGGAGCGGTTCGTGCCCGCCGTGCTCCGCCTGCCCTGGCGTCGCCAGGAGCAGGACGTCGGTGCCCGGGCGGACGAGCTGCTCGAGCGGTTCAACCTCTCCCACATGCGCGACGAGTTCGCCGGGACGATGTCCGGTGGCCAGCGCAAGCTGCTCGAGATGGCCCGGGCGCTCATGGTGCGCCCGACGATGGTCATGCTCGACGAGCCGATGGCGGGGGTGAACCCGGCGCTGACCCAGTCCCTGCTCGGCCACATCCAGGCCCTGCGGGACGAGGGGATGACCATCGTCCTCGTCGAGCACGACATGGACGTCGTCATGGGCATCAGCGACTGGGTCGCGTGCTTCGCCGAGGGGCGCCTGATCGCCGAGGGCCGTCCGGACGACATCCGCCGCGACGAGCACGTCATCGAGGCCTACCTCGGCACCTCGCGGGCCCTGCCCGCCGAGCAGCAGGCCGGGCAGCAGGAGACGGCCGAGCCGGAGACCGCCGAGCCGGAGACCGCCCAGCGGGACGAGACCGTGAGCGAGACCCACCGGCAGCAGGACGTCGAGAGCACGCAGGAGGAGCGCGATGGCTGACCAGGAGCACGCGGCCCCCGGGCCGGAGGAGAAGGTCTCGGTCGAGGAGCACCTGCTCGTCGCCGAGGACCTCGTGGCCGGCTACATCCCCGAGGTCGACATCCTCACCGGGTGCAGCGTCCACGTCGACGACGGCGAGCTCGTCGGCATCATCGGCCCCAACGGCGCCGGCAAGTCGACCCTCGTCAAGGCGATGTTCGGCCTGGTCCCGGTGCGCAGCGGCCGGGTCGTCCTCGGCGGCAGCGACATCACCGCGCTGCCGGCCCACCGCCTGGTCTCGCAGGGCCTGGGGTACGTCCCGCAGAACAACAACGTCTTCCCGTCGCTGACCATCGAGGAGAACCTCGAGATGGGCCTCTACCTGCGCCCGAAGGAGTTCGGGGACCGGTTCGCGGCCGTCACCGAGCTCTTCCCGCTGCTCGCCGACCGGCGGGACCAGAAGTGCGGGTCCCTCTCCGGCGGTGAGCGGCAGGTCGTCGCGATGGGGCGGGCGCTCATGACCGACCCCCAGGTGCTCTTCCTCGACGAGCCGTCGGCCGGACTGTCGCCGATCATGCAGGACACCGTGTTCGACTCGGTCAAGCGGATCAACACCGCCGGGGTGTCGATCCTCATGGTCGAGCAGAACGCCGCGCGCTGTCTCGAGATCTGCCACCGCGGCTACGTCCTCGACCAGGGCAAGGATGCCTACACCGGCACCGGCCGGGAGCTGCTCACCGACCCCAAGGTCATCGAGCTCTACCTCGGCACGCTCGCCCGCATCTGAGGCCCCCACCCGGCCAGAGGCCGTCCGTCGGGGCCGTCGCGGGGGGGGGCACGCACCGAAGGTCCGTCCCGCACCGAAGGGGGCGCCCCGTCGTGGTGGCGCCCCCTTCGTGCTCGTGAGGGGTGCTCCCGCGGCCCCCGCCGTCCTCGGCGAGGTCCCCTGCCGGGGCCGCGGGAGACGTCACCCCGTCACTGGACCGGCTGGGCCTTCTGCGTCGAGAGGGTCTTCAGCTTGCCGTTCTTGTCGAACCCGTACACCTCGATCGTCGCCGAGCCGGGCTCACCCGCCGCGGTGAAGTCGAGCGGGCCGCTCGCACCGTCGTAGTCGATGTTCTTGCCGTCGTCGATGAGCTTCTTGCAGTCGGCGTAGGTCGTGCACTTCTCCCCGTCCTTGGTGAGCCCGACGACCTCGTCCTTGAACACGTTCGCGTCGGTGGACTTGGCCTGCTCGGCGGCCAGGGCCATGAGGTTGACGCAGTCGAACACCTGGGGCGCGAACTGGGTCTCCTGCAGCTTCGGGGCGAACGCCTTGAGGTCCTTGACGAACTTCGGGTTGTCCGCCGAGGCCGGGGCGGTGCCCTTCATCCCGTCGAGCACCCCCGGGTTGGAGGGGTCGACCAGCTTGGCGAGGTCGGTGTTGCGCAGGCCGTCCGCGCCGTACAGGCCCACCTTCGGCGGGTTCAGGCCCGCCTCGATGAGGCCCTTGAGGATCTGCTTGCCCTCCTCGAACGCGATGACGACGACCGCGTCGGGCTTGGCGGCGACGACCTTCTGCACGACGCTGTCGTAGTTGGTCGCCTTGGGGTCGTAGGTCTCCTTGACGGCCACCGTCGCGCCGCTGTTCTCCAGGGACGACGCGGTCGCGTCCTCCAGGCCCTTGCCGTAGTCGTCGGCGCGGGCGACGAGGGCGACCTTGCTGTGACCGTCGCCGACGACGACGTCGGCGAGGACCGGTCCCTGCAGGGCGTCGGACGGGGCGGTGCGGAAGTACAGCCCGTTGTCCTTGTAGTCGGTGAACGTCGGCGCCGTGTTCGACCCGGAGCACTCGGCCACCCCGGCGCCGGTGATCTTGTCGATGATCGCCAGCGACATCCCCGAGGCCGCGGCCCCGATGACGGCGTTGACGCCGGAGCTGAGGACGCGGTCGGCCGACTGCGACGCGATCGCCTGGTCGTTCGCCTCGTCGCCCCCGACGACGGTCGGGACGTCGTTGCCGAGGACGCCGCCGGCCTTGTTGATCTCGCTGACGGCGTACTTCGTCGCCTGGATCTGCGGCGGACCGAGGAAGGCGAGGTCGCCGGTCTCCGGCAGGACGTACCCGAGCTTGAACGTGCCCGTCGCGCTGCTGCCCGAGCCGCCGGAACTGCTCTCGGAGCTGCTCCCGCCGCCCCCGCTGTCGCTGCTGCCGCAGGCGGCAACCAGCATCACCGCCGCGGTCGTGATCCCGACCGCCGTCGCGCGTGCCCTCACTCGCATGTCCACTCCCTCGTGTGACAGGTGCCGCCGCGGTGCCCCGGTCCGTCCACGACGGCCGCCCCGCTCCCGCGTCCAGCAGATGATGCGCGGAACGCTAGCACCGCTCGGGACCGCCGGAGGGGGAGTTGATCGAGACGTGACCGGCCCGATACCGGGCCGTCGCTGCGTAGGGTGTGCCCCGTGGAAGACGTCGATCGCCGCCTCGTGGACCTCCTCCGTGCGGACGGGAGGACCAGCTACACCGACCTCGGTCGGGCCATGGGCCTGTCGACGTCCGCGGTCCACCAGCGGGTGCGCCGCCTCGAGGAGCGGGGGGTCATCACCGGGTACACCGCACGGATCGACCACGAGGCCGTCGGCCTCCCCCTGACCGCGTTCATCTCGGTGGCGCCGTTCGACCCCTCGGCGCCGGACGACGTGCCCGAGCGGCTGCGGGGGGTCCCCGAGATCGAGGCCTGCTACTCGGTCGCCGGTGACGAGAACTACATCCTCAAGGTGCGGGTGGGCGCGCCGCGCGACCTCGAGGACCTGCTCGCCCGCATCCGGGCCGCGGCGAGCGTGTCCACCCGCACGACGATCGTGCTCTCCACGCCCTGGGAATGAGCGGGCCGAGGGTGAGCGGGCCTCGGGGTCAGCGGGCGATCGGCGCGGTCGTCGCCCCCGTGACGGCCACGAGGTCGGCGGGGGAGAGACCGACGTCGAGCCCACGCCGACCCCCGGAGACGTAGACCACGGGGTGGCTCGCGGCGGCGGCGTCGAGCACGGTCGGCAGGCGCCGGCGCTGGCCGACGGGGGAGATGCCGCCGCGGACGTACCCGGTCACCCGCTCGGCGGCCCCCGGGTCGGCCATGGTGGCCCGCTTGACCCCGAGGGCGGCGGCGACCGCCTTGAGGTCGAGCGAGGAGGACACCGGCACGACGCCGACGGCGAGGCCGTCGCCGGTGTCGACGACGAGCGTCTTCAGCACCCGCTCCGCCGGCACCCCGAGCGCCTCGGCGGCCTCGGCGCCGAACGACGGCGCCGCCGGGTCGTGCTCGTAGTCGTGCAGCGAGAACTCGACCCCGGCCCGGACGAGCGCCAGCGTGGCCGGGGTCGCCGCCGAGCCGGTCCGCCGCCGGGACACCACGGGGGGCGGGCGTCAGCGCCGGGGAACGGGCCCGCTCAGCGGGAGCCGACCTTGTCGACCAGCCGCCAGGTCGCGGGCAGCAGGCCTGCGGCGACCGCGATCTTGACCGCGTCCCCGACGAGGAACGGGACCACGCCGAGGGCGAGCCCCTCCCGCAGGCCGACGCCGAGGAACCCCATGAGCCACGGGAGCCCGCACGCGTAGATGACGAGGTTGCCGAGCACCATCGTCCCGGCGGTGCTCAGCACCGCGCGGTCGGCGCCGCGCCGCGCGAGGGCGCCGACGAGCCCGGCGGCGAGGACGAAGCCGATGATGTAGCCGAACGAGGCGAACTGCCACCCGGCGCCGTGCTGGGCGAACCACGGGAGACCGGCGACACCGGCCGCGAGGTAGATCCCGGCGCTGGCCATGCCACGGACGGGGCCCAGCGACGCGCCGACGAGCAGCGCGGCGAGGGTGCCGAGGCTGATGGGCACCGGGGTGAACGGCAGCGGCACGGCAACCTGGCCGAGCACGCCCATGACGGCGGCGCCGCCGAGGACGAGGGTGACGTCGCGGGCGAGGCCCCCCGGGACCACGTCGGCCAGGACGCGGCGGCGGGGGGAGAGTGCGGTGGCGGTCATGGCCGACACCGTACCGGTCCCGGGAGGGAAGGCAACGGGTCGACCGGCAGCCGAAACACCGGCGCGGCCGCCGTCCGCGCCCGGGCCCTCGTCAGGCCCTCGTCAGGCCCTCGTCAGGCCCTCGTCAGGCCCTCGTCAGGCCCTCGTCACGCGCTCGCCGCGCCCCCGTCAGCGGACCGGGACGAGCGCCTCCCGCGCGGACGCCTCCCGGGACGCGGCGGCCCGGCTGACGGCCTCCTCGTGCGCCGCGAGGGCGTCCCCCTGCTCGTGCCACCACGTCCGCCCCGACTCCGGGAGGGTGTCGATCGGGTCGTAGTAGACGTAGTCCCGGCTCAGGGCCGCCTCGTCGTCACCCTCGATGGAGGTCCGGTAGTTCTTCCGCCAGAACGACATGCCCCGCTCGCGGTCGTAGTCCTCGGCCTGGTGGACCCAGCGCTTCCCGACGAACGGGACGTCGCAGACGATCCGCGGGGTCGCGAACCCGGGCAGGTAGCCCATGATCGCGTGCTGGAGGTGCTGGGCGTGGCCGAGCGAGACCCGCCAGTGCTCGCTGAACGGGATCATGTCGCACATGTAGAAGTAGTACGGCGTCACCATCGCCTCGTCCTGCAGGGCGAAGCACAGGTCGAGCAGCTGCTCGGGGGTGTCGTTGACCCCCCGCATGAGCACGCCCTGGTTGCGCACGTCGCGCACGCCCGCCTCGAGCATCGCCCGGGCGGCGTCGGCGACGAGGGGGGTGACCGAGCCGGCCGCGTTGACATGGGTGTGGATCGCGAGCGACACCCCGCGCGCCCGGGCCTTCGCGGCCACCCGGGCGACGCCGGCGACGACGTCGTCCTGCAGCCAGTGCTGGGGCAGGCCCATGAGCGCCTTCGACGCGAGCCGGACGTCGCGGATGCTCTCGACCTCGAGGAGCCTGTCGAGGAAGCCCTCGAGGCTGCGCCACGGCATGTTCGCGACGTCCCCGCCCGAGACGACGACGTCCCGGACCCCGGGCGTGCGCCGGAGGTAGTCGAGGATCGCCTCGTGCCGGTCGACCGGCTTGCCGCGCAGCTTGAGCTTGGCCACCTGCGGGGTCGAGTTGCCGACGAGGTCCATGCGGGTGCAGTGCCCGCAGTACTGCGGGCACGTCGGCAGCAGCTCGGCGAGCACCTTCGTCGGGTAGCGGTGCGTGAGCCCCTCGGCCACCCACATGTCGTGCTCGTGGAGGCTGTCGCGGGTCGCGTACGGGTGGGAGGGCCAGTCGGTGCGTCGGTCCGAGAACACCGGGAGCATGTACCGGCGCACCGGGTCGGCCCGGAACGCCGCGGTGTAGTCCGCGCCGGCCGAGGGCATCCGGCCCTGCGGCCAGCTCTGCTCGGAGACCATCGTGTTGAGCATCTGCGGCGGCAGCAGCATCGACATCGTCGCCCGCGCGGCCTGGTCGTGCTCGAGGTCGGCGTAGAAGTCGTCGGTGAGCAGGTCCCCCATGACCTCGCGCAGCTGGCGGACGTTCTTCACGCAGTGGGCGCGCTGCCACTGCGCGCTCGCCCACTCCGCCGACGTCACCTCGCGCCAGCCCGGCAGCCGCGTCCAGTCCGGCTCGACGAGCTCACGACGGCGGTACACGTACGGCTGCTCGATCGTCGTCATGGACCGAGGATACGCACATCCTCCCGTGCACTGCCGGACCGTGCCGCAGCATTTTGGTTCAATGGCCTACATGCCTGAAAAATCTGCATCCTCTCCCGTGGGGCTCCACCGGGTGACCGACCCGGCCGGTGCGGCGCTGCCGCAGGCGGCCGCCCGGCTCGACGCCCGTCCGGAGATCTGGCCGGACGAGGTGCGGGTCGCGGTCGAGACGCTCAACCTCGACGCCGCGTCCTACCGCCAGCTCGCCGGCACCCACCGGCGGGCGGACGGCACGCTCGACGGGGAGGCGCTGCGCGCGAGCGTGCTCGAGATCATCGCGACCCGGGGGAAGATGCAGAACCCGGTGACCGGGTCCGGCGGCATGCTCATCGGCACCGTCGACGCGGTCGGCGAGCACAGCCCGCTGGGGCTGTCCGTCGGCGACCGGGTCGCGACCCTGGTCTCGCTCTCGCTCACCCCGCTGGCTGTCACCGACGGCCTCGCCCGGTGGGCGGGACGTCGGAGCGGGTCCCCGCCCGTGGCCACGCGATCCTGTTCGGCCGGTCGGTCGCCGCCCGACTGCCGGACGACCTCGACCCGGAGCTGTCCCTGATGGTCATGGACGTGTGCGGCGCCCCCGCACTCGTCGCCCGCGTGGTCCGCGAGCGGGCCGCCACCGGTCGCCCCACGTCCGTGCTCGTCCTCGGTGGCGCGGGCAAGTCCGGATCGCTCGCGCTCGCCGCGGCCGGAGACGCCGGCGCCGACCACCGCCGGGCCGTGGTCCGCGACGAGACCGAGCGGGAGGCCCTGCTCGGCGCCGGAGTCGCCGACGAGGTCGTCGTCGCGGACGCGACCAGCCCGGTCGACCTGCCCGCCGCGGTCGAGTCCGTCGGCGGCCCGGCCGACGTCACGGTCGTCTGCGTCGACGTCCCCGGGTGCGAGCAGCCGGCGATCCTCGCGACCGCCCAGGGCGGGACCGTGGTGTTCTTCTCGATGGCGACGAGCTTCGCGGGCGCCGCGCTGGGCGCCGAGGGGCTCGCCGCCGACGTCACGATGCTCGTCGGCAACGGCTACGTGCCCGGGCACGCCGAGTACGCCGTCGGGCTCCTCCGCGCCACCCCCGGGGTGCGGAGGATGTTCGAGGCCAGGCTCACGGGGCCGTAGCGCACGGCCCCGGCCCAGCGCCAGCGGCGTCGGGCCCTCGCGGGCGGCGGGGCGGGTGTGCTGCGATGGGCGCATGGGACCGGACACCGGAGCGGGGCGGACGAGGACGGGGCAGGCGGCCGAGCCGGGAGGGACGCGGGGCGTGGACTACGCCGACGCCGACCTCGAGCTCGACCTGCGGTGGTGGGCCGCCGCGAACTACCTCACCGTCGGCCAGATCTACCTGCAGGACAACCCGCTGCTGCGCGAGCCGCTGCGGCTGGAGCACGTCAAGCCGCGGCTCCTCGGGCACTGGGGCACCAGCCCGGGTCTGTCGATGCTCTACGCCCTGCTCAACCGGGTGATCCGCGAGACCGACAGCGACTGGCTCTACGTGACCGGCCCCGGCCACGGCGGCCCCGCCCTCGTCGCCGCCGGCTACCTCGAGGGAACCTGCACCGAGGTCTACCCGGACGTCACCCGGGACGAGGCCGGGCTGCGCCGGCTGTTCCGCCGGTTCTCCACCCCGGGCGGCGTGCCCAGCCACGTCAGCGTCCAGACCCCCGGGAGCATCCACGAGGGCGGCGAGCTCGGCTACGCCCTCGTCCACGCCGCCGGCGCCGCCTTCGACAACCCCGACCTCACCGTCGCCTGCGTCGTCGGCGACGGCGAGGCCGAGACCGGGCCGCTCTCGGCGTCGTGGCGACTGCCGAGCTTCCTCAACCCGCGACGGGACGGCGCCGTCCTCCCGGTCCTCCACCTCAACGGGTACAAGATCTCCGGCCCCACGGTCCTCGGCCGCACCGACGACGCCGAGGTCGAGGGCTACCTGCGCGCCCAGGGCTGGGACCCGGTGACCGTCGCCGGGGACGACCCGCGCGAGGTGTTCCCCGCCGTGCACGCCGCACTCCGGGACGCCCACGCCCGCATCCGGGCCATGCAGGACGACGCCCGCTCTCTGGGGCGGTCCGGTGCGAGCGAGCCGCGACGGTGGCGCTGGCCCGCCCTCGTGCTGCGGACCCCGAAGGGCTGGACCGGTCCCGCGGTCGTCGACGGCCGCGCCGTCGAGGGCACCAACCTCAGCCACCAGGTCCCGCTCGCGGGTCTCGCCGAGAACCCCGAGCACCTGCGCATGCTCGAGGAGTGGATGCGCTCCTACGCCCCCGAGACCCTGTTCGACGAGGCCGGCCGGCTCGTCCCCGAGCTGGCCGCCCTCGCCCCCGACGGTGACCGGCGGATGTCGGCGACGCCGTACGCCAACGGCGGCCGGCTGCGCGAGGAGCTGCCGCCGGTCGACCTCGGCCGCCACGAGGTCGAGGTGCCCGCCCGCGGCGCGACGTGGGCGGGCAACACCGCCCCGGTCGGCGGGCTCCTGCGCGACCTCTACGCCGCGACAGCCCGCGAGGACGGCGGCGGCAGCTTCCGGCTGTTCTGCCCCGACGAGACGGCGAGCAACCGGCTCCAGGCCGTGTTCGAGGTCACCGACCGGTGCTTCACGGGTCCGCTGGTCGACACCGACACCCAGCTGGGCCCGGACGGCCGGGTCATGGAGGTCCTCAGCGAACACCTCTGCGAGGGGTGGCTCGAGGGCTACCTCCTCACCGGCCGGCACGGGATGTTCGCGACCTACGAGGCCTTCGCGATGGTGTCCGCCTCCATGGCGGTCCAGCACGCCAAGTGGCTCCAGCACGCCGAGGACCTGCCCTGGCGGGCGTCGGTGTCCTCCCTGACGGTCCTGCTCACCTCGACCTGCTGGCGCAACGATCACAACGGCTTCTCCCACCAGGGCCCCGGCCTCATCGACTCCCTGCTGCCGCTCGCGCCCGGGGTGATCCGGGTCTGGCTCCCGCCGGACGGCAACACCGCGCTCTCCGTGGCCGACCACTGCCTGCGCAGCACCGACCACGTCAACCTCGTCGTCGTCGACAAGCAGGTCCACCTGCAGTACCTCACCCTCGAGGAGGCGGGGCGGCACGCCGCCGCCGGGGTCGGGGTGTGGGAGTGGGCGAGCACGTGCGGCCGGGACGAGGACCCCGACATCGTCCTCGCCTGCGCCGGGGACGTGCCCACCCAGGAGGCGCTCGCCGCGGTCGAGCTCGTCGCCGAGCACGTGCCCGAGCTGCGCGTGCGGTTCGTCAACGTCGTCGACCTCATGGCCCTGATCCCCGAGAACGACCACCCCCACGGGTTCTCCGACAGCCAGTTCGACGACATCTTCACCGCCGACCGGCACGTCGTGTTCGCCTTCCACGGCTACCCCCGGGCCGTCCACGAGCTCGTCCACGGCCGGAGCACCCCCGGTCGGTTCCACGTCCGGGGGTTCAACGAGCAGGGCACGACGACCACACCGTTCGACATGGTCGTCCTCAACCGGATGAGCCGGTACCACCTCGCGATCGAGATGCTCCGGCGGTCGGGGACGCGCCGGCCCGGGTGGGAGCGGCTGCGCGAGCACTGCGAGGCACGCCTGGCCGAGCACGCCCGGTACATCCGCGAGCACCTCGCCGACCTGCCCGACGTCGCCTCGTGGACCTGGCGCGGGCTGCCGGGCACCCGGCGGGCGAGGTGAGCGCCCCCCGGGTGCTCGTCCTCAACGTCGGCTCGTCCTCGGTGCGCTACCGGCTGCTCGAGCCGGCCGGCGGCGAGACGCTCGCCGCCGGCCACGTCGAGCACATCGGCTCACCCGCCGCCCGGCACACCCACCGGGTCGGCGACGTCGACCATGACGTCGACCACGACGTCGAGCCGGACGCGGGCACGCCCGGCCCGGGGGAGCGGGGGCTCGCCGACCACGACGCCGCGCTCGCCGCCGCCCTCGGCGCGTTCGAGCGCCTCGGGCCGCGGCTCGACGACGCCGGTCTCGCCGCGGTCGGGCACCGCGTCGTCCACGGCGGAACGCGGTTCACCGGACCCGTCCTCGTCGACGACGACGTCGTCGCCGCCATCGCCGCGCTCGCGCCCCTGGCGCCACTGCACAACCCGTTCAACGTCGCCGGCATCGAGACCGCGCGGCGGGCCTTCCCCGGCCTGCCGCAGGTCGCGGTCTTCGACACGGCCTTCCACCACACGCTGCCCGCCGAGGCCCTGACCTACGCCGTGCCCCAGGCCTGGCGCGCGCAGCACGGCGTGCGCCGGTACGGGTTCCACGGCAGCTCCTACGCGCACGTCACCCGCCGGGCAGCCACCCGGCTCGGCCGGCACCTCGCCGACCTCGGGCTCGTCGTGCTCCACCTCGGCAACGGCGCCAGCGCGTGCGCGGTGCAGGGCGGGGCGAGCATCGACACCTCCATGGGGTTCTCGCCCCTCGAGGGACTCGTCATGGGCACCCGGTCCGGGGACGTCGACCCGGCCCTGGGTGCCTACCTCGACCGGGTCGCCGGCATCCACCCCCACGACTACGACGCGGCGCTCAACCACGCCAGCGGGCTCAAGGGACTCAGCGGGCACGCCGACCTGCGCGACCTGCTCGCCGCACGGGAGGCGGGCGACGAGGACGCCGCGCTCGCGTTCGACGTCATGGTCCACCGGCTGCGCAAGTACGTCGGCGGCTACGCCGTCCTCCTCGACCGGTTCGACGGCCTCGTGTTCACGGGCGGGATCGGCGAGCACAGCCCCCAGGTGCGGTCCGCGCTCGTGCGCGGCCTGCACGGCCTCGGCCTCGAGCTCGACGAGCCGGCGAACGCGGCCGGCCCCCCGGAGCGCCGGGTCACGACGCCGCGCAGCAGGGTGCCGGCGTGGGTGGTCCCGACGAACGAGGAGCTCGAGATCGCCCGCGCGTGTCTGACCTTGCTGGACCGCGCCGGGGGCGCCCCGCGCGTCTAGGGTGCGACGGTGACCACCCTCTACCGTCGCTGCACCGTCCACGGCCATCCCGGCGCCGGGGCCCTGCTCGTCGACGGCCCCGCCGTCGCGTGGGTCGGTCCGGACGCCGAGGCCGACGGCCTCCGGGACGCCGGCGCGGTGGTCGACCTCGGCGGCTCCCTCGTGACCCCGGCCTTCGTCGACGCCCACGCCCACCTCTCCCAGACCGGTGCGGGCCTGCGGGGCGTCGAGCTCGCCGCGGCGGTGTCCGCCGAGGACGCGCTGCTGCGGATCGAGGCCGCGGCCCGGGGCGGCGGCGGTCGCCCGCTCTACGGCGCGAGCTGGGACGAGGAGTCCTGGCCCGGGTCCCGGGTCATGACCGCGGCCGAGCTGGACCGGGCGAGCGGCGACGGCGTCGTGTACTGCCTCCGCGTCGACGGCCACTCCGCGGTCGTCTCGACGAGGCTCGCGACGATGAGCGGCGCCGACCGGCTTCCCGGCTGGCACGGCGCGGGCCGGGTCACCCGGGAGGCCCACGACGCGGCCCGCGAGGCCTTCACCGGGCTGGTCACCCCGGCGCAGCGCACCGAGGACATCGAGCTCGCGCTCCGGTCGGCCGCCGCCGCCGGGATCGGGACGGTCCACGAGAACGGCGGCCCGCACGTCAGCTCCGCCGAGGACCTCGACCGCGCCCTGGCCGCCGGACGGCGCCCCGACCTGCCGGACGTCGTCGGGTACTGGGGCGAGCTCGTCGAGGACCCCGAGCGCGCGCTCGAGCTCGCGACCTTCCACTGCGTGGGCGGCCTCGCCGGCGACCTCAACGTCGACGGCTCGGTCGGGTCGCGCACCGCGCACCTGCGGCAGCCGTACGCCGACGCCCCCGACAGCCGCGGGAACGCCTACCTCGACGCCGACCGGGTCCGCGACCACGTCGCCGCCTGCGCGCGGGCCCGGCTGCAGTCGGGCTTCCACGTCATCGGGGACGCCGCCGCCGCCGCCGTCGTCGAGGGCGTGGTCGCCGCGGCCCGGGCCGTCGGCGCCGACGCGGTGCGCCACGCCGGGGTGCGCCTGGAGCACCTCGAGATGGTCGACGCCGCCGGACTGCGGCGGCTCGGCGCCCTCGGCGTCGTCGCGAGCGTCCAGCCGGCGTTCGACGCCGCCTGGGGCGGCCCGGGGGGCATGTACGCCACCCGGCTCGGGGAGGCCCGGGCCGCCGCGATGAACCCCTACGCGACGATGCGCCGCAGCGGGCTCGTGCTCGCCCTGGGCTCGGACTCCCCGGTCACCCCGTTCGCGCCCTGGGAGGCGGTGCGGGCCTGCCTGACCCACCACGACCCCGACGAGCGGCTCGACGTGGCCGACGCCGTCGCCGCCCACACCGCGGGCGGGTGCGCCGCCGCGGGGGACCGGGCCGGCGGCCGGATCGCCGTCGGCGGGCCCGCGACCCTCGCCGTGTGGGACGTCGGGGAGCCCGCCGCGCTGGAGGGCGACCTGCCGGTGCTCGCCGGCGGGGCACCCGCGCCGGAGTGCACCCGCACGATCGTGCGGGGCGTGACGGTGCACCCCGTGCCCTGAGGGAGGACACTGAGCGCGTGGCGACCCACCCACGCGCGCCCGGACCAGCGCCGGATGAGGACTGGCGCGCCCTCGACGAGGCGGCCGCCGCGGCACGCGCGTGGCTCTCGGGCCGCCGCGACCGGCCGGTGCCCGCGCGGGTCACCGCCGAGGAGGTCGCCGGGGCGCTCGGCGGGCCCGTGCCCGAGGGACCGAGCGACCCGGCCGACGTCGTCGACGCGCTCGCCGTCGCCGCCGAGCCCGGGCTGACGACGATGAACGGCGGCAGCTTCTTCGGGTTCGTCATCGGTGGCACCCACCCGGCCGCGCTCGGCGCCGACTGGCTCGTCTCCACCTGGGACCAGAACAGCGCGCTGCGCACCGTCACCCCCGCCGTCGCCGCCGTCGAGGACGTCGCCGCCCGGTGGGTCCTCGACCTGCTCGACCTGCCTCGGGGCGCCGCGCTCGGGTTCACCACCGGCGCGACCACCGCCAACCTCACCTGCCTCGCCGCGGCCCGCGACGCCGTCCTCGAACGCCACGGCTGGGACGTCTCGCGGCGCGGGCTCGCCGGCGGGCCCGCGGTTCGGGTCCTCGTCGGCGAGGAGAGCCACACCAGCGTCCAGCTCGCGCTGCGGGTCCTCGGCCTCGGCGCCCCGGAGCGGGTCCCGGCCGACGCCGCCGGCCGCATCCGCGCCGACGCGCTCGCCGAGGCGCTGGACGCCCCGCCCGACGGAGCCCCCTCGACCCGCCCCACCGTCGTCGTGCTCCAGGCCGGGAACATCCACTCCGGGGCGTTCGACCCGGTCGCGGAGGCGGTCGAGGTCGCCCACCGCCACGGCGCGTGGGCCCACGTCGACGGGGCCTTCGGCCTGTTCGCCCGCGCCGTGCCCGCGCTGTCCCACCTCGTCACGGGCATCGACCGTGCCGACTCGTGGGCCACCGACGCCCACAAGACCCTCAACGTCCCCTACGACTGCGGCATCGCCGTCGTCGCCGACCCCACGGTCCTGCGGCGCGCCATGGGCGCCCCGGCGGAGTACCTCGTCGCGGACGACGCGGGGGACCCCTACGAGCGGGTGCCCGAGATCTCCCGCCGGGCCCGCGGGGTCCCGGTCTGGGCGGTCCTGCGTAGCCTGGGACGCTCCGGCGTCGCCGACCTCGTCGAGGGCTTCTGCCGCCACGCCACCGACTTCGCCGCCGGCCTGTCCGCGATGCCCGGGGTCGAGGTGCTCAACGAGGTCGTGTTCACCCAGGTCTGTGCCTCCTTCGGCAGCGACGAGCGCACCCGCGGCGTCGTGTCCGGCGTCCTTGCCGACGGCGCGACGTGGATGACCGGGTCGCGCTGGCACGACCGGGAGGTGCTGCGGGTGTCGGTGTGCGACCGGGCGACGACGAGTGCGCACGTGGACGCGGCGCTCGACGCCGTCCGCCGGGTCCTCGCCGGGATGCCCGCGGGCGACGGGCCCCTCGGGCCGCAGTGAGCCAGCCGCCTCGAAGAGGTCGCCGGGCGGCGTACATCCTGCATCGCAGCGCCGCATCCGCCGGATCATCTGCGGTGCGCACGCCGACGTGCCGGAACATCGTCGGCGCCCGGGCGTCCGTCGTTGGTAGTGTCACGGTGTGGCCAGCCGTCCCAAGCCCCTCCTCGAGCTCGACCCGGCGACCGTCCGCCGGGCGCGCACCCTCGCCCGCCGCGCGGGCCGACCCGTCGTCGACCTCGCCCGGAGCCACACCACCGTCTCGGTCGAGCGCGCGACGCTGCGCCTGGCCGGCCTCGCCGGGGCCGACCACGAGCGGGTGCCGTGGGTGAACCACCTCGTCGACGCCGTCCGTGACGACGTGGGCCTCGAGCACGGGGTGACCACGCCGGTGTGGGACGCCCTCGCCCGCGAGGATGCCCCGGACCTGCTCACCCTCGCGCAGAAGGCCTCGAGCGGCTCGGTCACCTTCCGCCTCCCCGAGGGCCGGGACGCCACCCGGGCCCGGCGACGGGCCCGGGTGGCCGTCGCCGCCGGGGTCCGCCGGCTCGACCGGCAGCGGGCCGCCCGGGACCGGCTCGTCGCCCGGCACGGCGACCCGCCGCGCACGCCGTGGGTCTACCTCATCGTCGCGACCGGCGACATCCACGAGGACATCCCGCAGGCCCAGGCCGCCGCCCGGGCCGGGGCCGACGTCATCGCCGTCATCCGCAGCACCGGGCAGTCGCTGCTCGACTACGTCCCCGAGGGCGCGACCCGGGAGGGGTACGCCGGCACCTATGCCACCCAGGAGAACTTCCGGCTCATGCGGGCCGCACTCGACGAGACCAGCGCCGAGCTCGGCAGGTACGTCCGGCTGACGAACTACGCCAGCGGGCTGTGCATGCCCGAGATCGCCGCGCTCGCGGGGCTCGAGCGGCTCGACATGATGCTCAACGACTCGATGTACGGGATCCTCTTCCGCGACATCAACCCGGTGCGCACGTTCGTCGACCAGCGCTTCTCCCGGCAGGTGCACGCCCGGGCCGGGATCATCATCAACACCGGCGAGGACAACTACCTCACCACCGCGGACGCGGTCGAGGCCGCCCACACGGTGACCGTGAGCCAGCTGCTCAACGAGTACTTCGCCAAGGAGGCCGGCCTCGCCGACCACCAGCTCGGGCTCGGGCACGCGTTCGAGATCAACCCCGAGCTGCCCGACAGCTTCCGGATGGAGCTGGCCCACGCCCTCCTCGCCCGGCAGCTGTTCCCGAAGGCGCCGCTGAAGTGGATGCCGCCGACGAAGCACATGACCGGCGACGTCTTCCGCGGCTACCTGCTCGACGGCTTCTTCAACCTCGCCGGGGCGATGACGGGCCAGAGCATCCTCCTGGTCGGGATGATGACCGAGGCGGTCGTGACCCCCTGGCTGTCCGACCGGGACCTCGCGCTGAAGAACGTCCGCTACGTCCTCGACGCCGCGGGCGGGCTCACCGAGGACTTCCACCCGCCCCGGGACGGGTTCATCCAGGCCCGGGCCCGTCAGGTCCTCGACGAGGCCGTCGACCTGCTCGAGCACATCGTCGGGGACCGCTCGGTGCCCGGGCAGGCGCCGCTGCTGTCCGCGATCGGGGACGGCACGTTCGGGCTCATGCGCCGGCCCGCCGACGCCGGCAAGGGCATGGACGGGGTCGTCCGGCGGGCCGAGGACTACGACAACCCCGCGAGCACCCTCCTCGAGACGGGAGAGACCCGATGAGCGCCCACCTCGTCCGGCCCTACGGGGACACCACCGGCGACGGCATGGTCCAGACCTCCTTCACCCTCCCGGTGCCCCACGACAAGCGGGCCGAGGGCGCCGCGCTCCAGCTCGCCGCGAAGATGGGCCTCGACCCCGCGCTGCTGGTCCACGCGGCGCCGGTGGGGGAGCGGCACACGTTCTTCGTCGTCTACGGCAGCGTCACCCACCTGGTCGACCTCGACGCGGTCGAGGTCGCCGAGCGGGACTACCCGCTGCTCACCCCCAAGGAGGTCAACGCCGCCATCCGGACGCGGCTGGCCCGCAAGCTGGTCGTCGTCGGCGCGTGCATCGGGACCGACGCGCACACCGTCGGCATCGACGCGATCCTCAACATCAAGGGCTTCGCCGGCGAGAAGGGGCTGGAGTACTACCGCGAGATCAAGGTGGTCAACCTCGGGGCCCAGGTCCTCGTCCCCGAGCTCGTCGAGCGCGCCCGGGCCGAGCAGGCCGACGCCGTGCTCACCAGCCAGGTCGTCACCCAGCGCGACGCCCACGTCCACAACACGACGGCGATGTCGGCCGCGTTCCGCGAGGCCTACCCGGCCGGGAAGGTGCCGCTCCTCGTCGTCGGCGGCCCGAGGTTCGAGGAGGGCTCGGCCGCCCGCCTCGGCGTCGACCGGGTCTTCGGCCGGGGCACGACCCCGGGGGAGGTCGCGAGCTACCTCGTCCACGCGATCCTCGGTGGTGACCGCGGGGCCCCCGGTGGGGCCGGCGCCCCGGGACGGAGGTCGGCATGACCGCCGCGGAGGTCGGGGCCCGGGTGACGCACCGGCGCTACGTGCCGTACTCGCACGCCCACTACGCCGGCGACCTCGTCGACGGGGCGTACTCCCTCGCAGCCTTCGGCGACGTCGCCACCGAGATGTGCATCCGCACCGACGGGGACGAGGGGCTGTTCGCGTCCTACTCCGACGTCCAGTTCCGCGCGCCCGTCCGGGCCGGGGACGTCCTCGAGGTCGAGGCGACCCTCGTCCGGGTGGGCCGCCGCAGCCGGGAGATGGAGTTCGAGGCCCGGGTCGTCGCCCGGGGGGCCCCCGAGCGGGGCGCGTCCGCGGCCGAGGTGCTCGACCCGCCCGTCGTCGCGACCACCGCGCGCGGAGTCGTCGTCGTCCCCGCGTGAGCGACCCGGGCCGGGGGGCCCGGGCGGGGACAGCCGCCGAGGCAGCCGGGATACCGTGGACGGGTGAATCGACGCCCCGACCGCGCGCCCGTGCGGCCCGCCGTGCTCGGCGCGCCGCTCCTCGTGCGCGCCGTGCTCGCCGTCGGGGCGGGACTGCTGCTCTG
The DNA here is from genome assembly GCA_963800325.1 of uncultured Actinomycetota bacterium. GTDB lineage: Bacteria > Actinomycetota > Actinomycetes > Actinomycetales > Dermatophilaceae > CAWDAQ01. The sequence continues at coordinate 251,200 of CAWDAQ010000002.1, forward strand.
GCTCGCCTTCCCCGGTCCCGACCTGTGGTGGTGCGCCCCGCTCGGGGTCGCCGCGTTCGCGGCGGCGACCCTCGGCGCGAGCCTGCCGCGGGCGTTCGTGCTCGGGCTGCTCGGCGGGCTCGCGTTCTTCGTCCCCACCCTGTCGTGGTCGGGGATCTACGTCGGGGACCTGCCGTGGTTCGCGCTCGCCACGACCGAGGCGCTCTACCTCGCGGTCATGTCCGTCGGTGTCGGCTGGGTGTGGCGCCGGCTCGCCCGTCGCGGCCGCCCCGGGGTCGGGCTCCTCGCGGTCCCGCTCGGCTGGGTGCTGCAGGAGCTGGTCCGCGGCACCGTCCCGTTCGGCGGGTTCCCGTGGGCCAGGCTCGCGTTCAGCCAGGCCGACGGGCCGCTCGTCCGGCTCGCCGCCTGGGGCGGGGCCCCGCTGGTCTCGTTCGCCGTGGCCGCGACCGGCGCGGCGGTGCTCGGGCTCGTCTGGTTCGCCCGCCCCCTCGCTCCGCGTGCCCTCGCCACCGCGCTCGCGCTGGCCGTGGCGACCCCGCTGCTCGGGTTCGCGGTCACCCTGCCGACCTCCGGCCGGCACGAGCGGATCGCGCTGGTCCAGGGGGACGTCCCCCGGCCCGGGCTCGACTTCAACGCCGAGCGCCGCAAGGTGCTCGACAACCACGTCGCGGGGACCTTCCGGCTGGCCCGCAGCGACCGGGGTCCGTTCGCGCTCGTCGTCTGGCCCGAGAACGCCTCGGACATCGACCCGCTGCGCAACCCGGACGCGGCCTCGGAGATCGCCGCGGCCGTGCAGGCCGTGCACGCCCCCATCCTGCTCGGCGCGATCCTCGACGAGCCGTCGCCGAAGGTCTCCAACGCCTCGCTGTTCTACCGGCCCGGGCACACCGCCACCCCGCAGCGCTACGTCAAGCAGCACCCGGTCCCGTTCGCCGAGTACGTCCCCTACAAGAGCTTCTTCCGGCTCTTCACGGACAAGGTCGACCTCGTCCGGGAGGGGTTCGCGGCGGGCAGCGGCCCGGGGGCGTTCCGGGTCGGCTCCGGCAGCGCGTCCTGGTGGGCCGTCCCGACGATCTGCTTCGAGGTGGCCTACGACGACCTCGTCCGGGACTCGGTCACCCAGCCCGGCAGGCGCGACAACGTCATCGTCGTCCAGACGAACAACGCGACGTTCGGGTACTCGGCCGAGTCCGAGCAGCAGTTCGCGATCTCCCGGCTGCGCGCGATCGAGCACGGCCGGACCGTCGCGCACGTCTCGACGGTCGGGGTCAGCGCCATCATCGACCCCGACGGCACCTACCAGCGCAAGACGAGCCTCTTCACCCCCGACCAGGTCGTCGGGGACGCCGTCGTGCGCGGCTCGCTCACGCTCGCCGACAGGCTCGGCGGGCTGCCCGAGGCCGCCGCGGGCCTCGCGATGCTGCTTCTCGCAATCGCCGGAACCAAGCGGGTCCGCTCGGATACCGTCGGAGGTGACGACGCTCCCTCCGACGACGCCGACAAGGAAGTGCTCCGTGTCTGAACTCAGCCAGGCCCCGGTGGCCGTGGACCGGTCGCCGGTGCACTCCGTCCTCGTGCTGGTGCCGACGTACAACGAGCGGGAGAACCTGCCCGGCACCCTGGGGCGGGTGCGCGCGGCCGTGCCGGACGCCGACGTCCTCGTGCTCGACGACAACTCCCCGGACGGGACGGGTGAGGTCGCCGACGCCCTGGCGGTCTCCGACCCTGCCGTCCACGTCCTGCACCGCAGGGGCAAGGAGGGCCTCGGCGCGGCCTACCTCGCCGGCTTCGCGTGGGCGCTCGAGCGCGGCTACGACGTCGCCGTCGAGCTCGACGCCGACGGGTCGCACCCGCCGGAGCACCTGCCCGACATGCTCGCGGCCGCGAAGGACGCCGACCTCGTCATCGGCTCGCGGTGGGTCCCCGGCGGCCGGGTCGTCAACTGGCCCTGGTACCGCAAGGTGCTCAGCGTCGGCGGGAACGCCTACGCCCGCGTGCTGCTCGGCATCGACGTCCACGACGCGACCGCCGGCTACCGGGTCTACCGGATGTCGGCGCTGCAGCACATCGGGCTCGAGGACGTCGAGTCGCAGGGGTACTGCTTCCAGGTCGACCTCACCCGGAGGGCGGTGCGCTCCGGGCTGCGGGTCGTCGAGGTCCCGATCACGTTCGTCGAGCGGACCGTGGGCCAGTCGAAGATGAGCAACGACATCGTCAGGGAGGCGCTGACCCGCATCCTCGTGTGGGGGGTGCAGCACCGGTTGGGCCAGCTGCGCCGTGCCGTCCTGCCAGGGAACGCGTGGCACCGGACGTAGCCGGGGGACCGCCGCCGCGTCGCCGGCGACGCCCGAGGTGGCCCGCGCTGGTCTTCGCGGGCCTGCTGACGGTGCCGCTGGTCGAGATCGCCGTCATCATCGCCGTCGGCCGCGCCATCGGGGGCTGGCCGACGTTCCTGCTGCTCCTGCTCGAGTCGCTGCTCGGCGCGTGGCTGGTCCGGCGCGAGGGCTCCCGCGCCTGGCAGGCGCTGCAGACGGCGCTGCGCACCGGGCAGATGCCGAGCCGGGAGCTCGCCGACGCCGCGCTGGTCCTCGTGGGCGGGACGCTCCTGCTCACTCCCGGCTTCGTCACCGACGCCGTCGGGTTCGTCTTCGTGCTGCCCTTCACCCGCCCGCTGACCCGCGGCCTGCTCGAGAGCGCGGTGCGCCGCCGGCTGCTCGGCGGCGTGTTCTGGGGGCCGGGCGGGCCGCCGCCCGGCGGTCCGGGAGGTCCTGGAGGCGGTGGCCGGAGCCGCCGCGGGCCGGACGACGACGGCGGGGACGTCGTCGAGGGCGAGGTCATCTGAGCGCGTCCGGTGGTCGGCGGCCCACCCCGAGGGGCACCCCCGGCTTGCGTCCGCAGGGACGGTCGCAGGGGAGCTGAGTCTGCGGACGCAGGCGGGTCAGTGGAGGAGGGTCACGCGACGTCCGCGGTCCGGCCGGGCCCGCTCACAGGCGCTTGGGCGGCCGCCACCTCCCCCCGACGCACACCCCGGAGAGACACGACGGAGGCCGGACCCGATGACTCGGGTCCGGCCTCCGTCGGTCGGGGCGCGTCGGTGGGGACGTGGTCCCCCGCGCGGTCGCCCTGCGTCGGCGCGGCGCGCCGAACGGCGTCAGGCGGTCTTGTTCTTGCGGTGCTCGCCGCGGGAGGCGCGCAGCAGCGTCAGCCGCTCCTCGAGGAGCTCCTCGAGCTCGGGGATCGAGCGGCGCTCGAGCAGCATGTCCCAGTGGGTCCGGGTCGGCTTGGTGGCCTTCTTCTCCGGCTCCGGGCCGTCGACGAGCTTCGCCTCGGCGCCGCAGCGGCACTCCCACGTCGAGGGGACGTCGGCCTCGACCGAGAACGGCAGCTCGGTCTTGTGGCCTTGCGGGCACGCGTACGCCGTGATGCGACGCTCGCTGGGGACCACGTTCTCCTCGGTCTCCATGCTGAACGTGACCATGCGCGTGCCACGAAGTGTGCGGTCTGCCATGAGGGGATCTCCCAACCAACGATGTCGTCCCCGACGCGCGGGTGGCGTCGCGGGGCTTCTACATGGCGATAACGAGAGGTCCATCGACAATGTTCCGCCCCACCTGCGGTCGATCCCCCGAGTGTGACGCCTCTCACACACCTTCTCAAACCGCACTTCGTGCCCGGTTGGCCGCGCGAACCGGGCGGAACGCCGGTTGCCCGCGGCCAACCGGGCACGAAGTGCGGATTTCGGGGGTGGCTCGGGTGGGGGAGGGGAGGGTCAGACGACCTCGGGGAGGTCGTTGCCGGCGTCGAGGATGCCCTTGCGGACGTCGACGCGGGCGAGCAGGAGCCCGCCGACGACGAAGAACACGATGAGCGCGATGATCGCCCACCGGTAGGAGTGGGTGAACTGGTGGACGAGGCCGAACGTCAGGGTGCCGAACCAGCTCGTGCCCCGCTCCATCGCCTGGTAGAGGCTGAAGAACTCCGCCTCCCGGCCGCGGGGGACGAGCTGGCTGTACAGCGAGCGGGAGAGGGCCTGGCTGCCGCCGAGGACGATCCCGATGACGGTCGCGAGCCCGAGGAACAGGCCGAACCGTCCGGAGGGGACGAGAAAGGCGATGACGACGACGACCGTCCAGAGCGCGAGCGAGAGCAGGACGCTGCGGTGGGCCCCGTACCGTCCGGCGAGGACCCCGAACAGCAGCGCACCGGCGAACGCGACGAACTGGACGAGCAGGATCGTCGCGATGAGCTGGGACTGGCCGAAGCCGAGCTCCTCGCTGCCGTATGTGCTCGAGGACGTGATGACCGTCTGGATGCCGTCGTTGAAGAACAGGTAGGCGAGCAGGAACAGCATCGTCTCGGGGAAGGCCCGCAGGGCCGAGAAGGTGTCCCGCAGCTGCCGCACCGACCCGCCGACGACACCGGCGTCCCGCGCGACGACGGGACGCTCCACCCCCCGCAGGTTCCACAACCCGAGGACCGGGATGAGCGTGAAGACCGCCCACCACGCCCCGGCGGACAGCAGGCTGATGCGCACCGCCGTCCCGGTGCCGATCCCGAGCGCGCCGGGAGCGCTGACGAGCGCGAGGTTGAGCCCGAGCAGGATCCCGCCGCCGAGGTAGCCCAGCGCCCAGCCGCGGGAGGAGACCCGGTCCCGCTCGTCGGGCCCCGCGATGCGGCACAGGAGGGAGTCGTACACCACGAGCGAGGCGCCCAGGCTCAGGGTCGCGACGATCATCAGCGCGACGCCGAGCTGCCAGCGCGTGCCGGTGACGAAGAACATCGCCGCCGCGGCCGCCGAGCCGGCCCACGCGAACCCGCCCAGCAGGCGGCTCGGCCGGGGGGAGCGGTCGGCGACGGCGCCGACGAACACGAGGACGACGGCGGAGATGATCGTCGCCGCCGTCGCGGTGTAGAAGAACAGCGACCCGGGGTCGACGGGCACGCCGAGCAGGTCGAGCGTGGCGTGGCACGTCGCGCCGTCGGCGAGCCCGGGGCAGGCGGCGTCCTTCGCGACGGCGGTCAGGTACGGGCCGAGCAGGACGGTCGCGGTCGTCGTGACGTAGGCCGAGTTCGCCCAGTCGTACCAGTACCACGCCCGCTGGTGGCGCGTGCCGGGGGAGGCGGCGCGCGGGGAGCCGGTGACCTCGCTCGTCATGCCGGGAAGCCTGTCACACCCGGAGCCGGCCGGCCCTCGACGCGCCCCCGGCCGCGCTCAGCCGGCGTACTGCCAGTGCCACGGCTCGGGGAGGGAGCCGCCGGCGGCGGCCCACGCCGGTAGGTACCAGCCGAAGCGGGCGGCGTTCTCGACGAGCCACAGGTGGGCGGGAGCGCCGTAGTCCTCGACGCCACCGCAGAGGTCGACGGCGCGGCCGAAGCCGTGCTGGCTGGTTCCCGGAGTGGCGGCCCACTTGCCCTTCTGGGCCTTGAGGGTCACCTGCTCGGGGTAGGAGCGGTAGCCGTCGACGACGCAGAGCAGGTGGCCGGTGGCCTCGGCGTAGGCGGCCGACATCGCGTTGAACGCAGCGGCCGGGCCGGGGCGCAGCACCTCGTCCGGCGAGCCGACGAGCGGGCAGAGCGCGCTCGGGGGGACCGCGCCGTTGGGGTACTCCTCGTCGCGGTTCGAGCACGGGCGGACCCCCAGCCCGGCGACCCCGGGCGGGGTCCAGGTGCCGACGCCCGAGCCCGGGGAGCCCGTGCCGTCCAGCCCGGAGACGTCGACCCCGGCCTCGGCGAGCGCGTCGCGGAGGCTGCCGCGCGCGTCCGCGGCGGTGGGGGAGGCGATGCCGAACAGGGTCATCGCGACCGGTCCCGCCTTGGCGATCGTCGCCGCCTGGTCGGCCCGGATCCCGGCGAGCACGCTCTGCTGTTCGGCGGTGGCCTCGTTCGCCCGGGCCTGGGCGGCCTCGGCGTCGCGAGCGGCCTGCTTCGCCGCGGACTCGGCCTTCTCGGCCCTGGCGGTCGCGCTGCGCTGCTCGGCGGCGAGCGCGCGGACCCGCTCGACGGTTCGCAGCCGCTGGTCGGTGACGTACCCGAGGTCACCGAGCGGGTTGCCGGCCTTCTCGGGGCTGCTCGCGAGCGAGTCGAGCGCCCCGAGGGCCTCGGCGTAGTCCCCGCCCTGGGTGTAGACCTCGAACGCCCACGTCCGCATCTGCTCGTGGGCGGCCCGCAGCCGGGCGCGGACCGAGGCGGAGCGGTCCCGCGCCTCCTGCGCGGCGGCGTGGGCCGCCCGCTCCGCTGCACGGGCCTCGCCGAGCAGCTGGAGCTGGGTGTTGGCGCGGTCGGCGAGCTCGTGGAGGGTCTGCATCGCCGCGGCGAGCTCGGCGTCGGAGCGCGCGAGCCGGGCGCGGAGCCTGTCGGCCTGCGCGACCTGCGCGGCGACCTGGTCCTTGGAGAGCCCCTCGTCCCCGGCGGCGTCCGGCGCGGGCGTCGAGACAGAAGTCGAGCCAGGAGTCGAGCCAGGAGTCGAGCCCGGAGTCTGGCCAGGTGTCGAGCCGGGTGTGGCGGCCGGTGACGTGCCGGGCCCCTTCGCGGGTGCCTTCGCCGGCGTCGTTGACCTCGTGGCCCTGGCGGCGCCGCCCACGACGTGGCTCCCCGAGGAGGTGGGGACCGGTGAGGAGCCCGGCGCGCGCCCGGCCCCGGACCGCGCCGAAGGAGGGGTGGGCGCGGCCGTCGAGGCGGGGACCGGCTCGCGCTCGGTGGCGGCGGCGGGGCCGGCGAGGCCCACGACGACTCCCGCGGCACAGCCGGCGCCGACCAGGGCCCCGAGCACCGTGCCTGCCCGGGCCCGACGCGGCCCCCCACCTGATGTCACCTGGTCGCCCCCCGGCCTCGCAGCCCGCATGTTTCGTGCAGTCACCCTAGACGGAGTGCCGGGGTGGCCGCTGGATACCGGCCCAATCGGCCTCCGGTCGTGGGACCGTAGTGCTTCAGGCCTAAAATGCCGGGATGGCTGGTCGGGAACCGGGCCGTGGGGGAGCGGCCCACGCAGCGGGGGAACGGTCCGTGGAGCACACCGAGATCCTCGAGGGGACCGCCGAGTCGGTGACCCGTCTGGCCGAGCGGGTCGAGAGCGCGCGCGCCTCGGCGCTGCGCGAGCTCGACCTCGACGCGCCCTCGCACGACGTGCTCAGCGCACTGCGCCGGCCCGGCCACGACGGCACGCCCGACGACGTCGGCCTGACCGCCGGGGACCTGGCCCGCGCGTGCGGCGTCACCCCCGGCGCGGTGAGCCAGCGCCTCACCCGCCTCGAGCAGAACGGCCTCGTCGAGCGGATCCGGGACGACGCCGACCGCCGGACGGTGCGCGTCGTCCCGACCGAGCGGGGCCGCCGCCTCGGCGAGCGCGCCGACGCCGCGCTCGCCGAGGCCGAGGCCGGGCTGCTCGGCGCCCTGACCCCGGTCGAGGCCGAGACGGTCACCGGGATCATCGAGAGCGTCCTCGACGGGAGGGGCTGAGCCCGTGGGCGGTGGCCCGACCGGCGGGACGCCGGTCCACGTCGCCGACAGCCACGACCTCCTGCGGATCGTCGGCGCCCGCGTCAACAACCTGCGCGACGTCAGCGTCGAGATCCCCAAGCGTCGCCTGACGGTGTTCACCGGCGTGTCCGGCTCGGGGAAGAGCTCGCTCGTGTTCGGCACCATCGCGGCCGAGGCCCAGCGGCTGATCAACGAGACCTACAGCGCGTTCGTCCAGGGGTTCATGCCGACGCTCGCCCGGCCGGACGTCGACGTCCTCGAGGGCCTGACGACGGCGATCCTCGTCGACCAGGAGCGGTTGGGCGGCAACGCGCGCTCGACCGTGGGGACCGTCACCGACGCGAACGCCATGCTGCGCGTCCTGTTCAGCCGGCTCGGGCAGCCGCACGTCGGCTCGCCCCAGGCGTTCTCGTTCAACGTCGCCACGGTCTCGGGAGCGGGCGCGCTCACGCGCCGGCGGCGGGGGGAGACGACGCGGGAGCGCCGCAGCTTCCACGTCACCGGCGGCATGTGCCCCCGGTGCGAGGGGCTGGGCTCGGTCTCCGACATCGACATGTCCGCGCTGCTCGAGGAGGACCTGTCCCTCAACGACGGCGCGCTGAAGGTCCCCGGCTACTCGATGGACGGCTGGTGGGGGCGGATCTTCCGGGGCTGCGGGTTCTTCGACCCCGACAAGCCCATCCGCGACTACCGGAAGAAGGAGCGGCACGACCTGCTCTACAAGGAGCCGACGAGGATCCGGGTCAGCGGGATCAACCTGACCTACGAGGGGCTGGTCCCGCGGATCGAGAAGTCGATGCTGTCCAAGGACGTCGAGTCGCTCCAGCCGCACGTCCGGGCGTTCGTCGAGCGGGCCGTGACGTTCCAGCACTGCCCGGAGTGCGGCGGCACCCGGCTGAGCGAGGCCGCCCGGTCATCGACGATCCGGGGGACCTCGATCGCGGACGCGTGCGCGATGCAGGTCACCGACCTCGCCGGGTGGGTCCGCGGGCTGGAGGAGCCGTCGGTCGCGCCGCTGCTCGCCGCCCTCGGCGCGACCCTGGAGTCGTTCGTCGAGATCGGGCTCGGCTACCTCACCCTGGACCGCCCGGCCGGCTCCCTGTCCGGTGGGGAGGCGCAGCGGACGAAGATGATCCGCCACCTCGGGTCCTCGCTCACCGACACCACCTACGTGTTCGACGAGCCCACCGTCGGGCTCCACCCGCACGACATCCGGCGGTTGAACGACCTGCTGCTGCGGCTGCGCGACAAGGGCAACACCGTGCTCGTCGTCGAGCACAAGCCCGCGACCATCGAGGTCGCCGACCACGTCGTGGACCTCGGACCGGGCGCCGGCGCCGCCGGCGGGACGGTGACGTTCCAGGGCACGCCCGACCAGCTGCGGGCCAGCGCCACGACCACCGGACGGCACCTGGGGGACCGGACCCGGCTGAAGGAGGCCGTCCGCGCCCCGTCGGGGACGCTCGAGATCCGCGGTGCGAGCACCCACAACCTGCGCGACGTCGACGTCGACCTCCCGCTCGGGGTGCTCCTCGTCGTCACCGGGGTCGCCGGGTCGGGCAAGTCCTCGCTCGTCGACGGCTCGCTCGCCGGGCGGGACGGCGTCGTCGTGGTCGACCAACGGGGGATCCGGGGGTCGCGGCGCAGCAACCCCGCGACCTACACCGGGGTGCTCGACCCGGTGCGGACGGCGTTCGCGAAGGCCAACGGCGTGAAGGCGGGGCTGTTCAGCGCCAACTCCGAGGGCGCCTGCCCGGCGTGCAGCGGGGCCGGGGTGGTCTACACCGACCTCGGGATGATGGCCGGGGTCGCGACGACGTGCGAGGAGTGCGAGGGCCGCCGGTTCCAGGCGGACGTGCTCCGGTACACCCTCGCGGGCCGGGACATCGCCCAGGTCCTCGAGATGTCCGTCGCCGAGGCCGAGCGGTTCTTCGCCACCGGCGAGGCCCGCGTGCCCGCGGCGCACCGCGTCCTCACCCGGCTCGCCGACGTCGGACTCGGCTACCTCGGGCTCGGCCAGCCCCTGACGACGCTCTCCGGAGGCGAGCGCCAGCGCCTGAAGCTCGCGACCCACCTCGTCGACACGGGCGGCGTGCTCGTCCTCGACGAGCCGACGACCGGCCTCCACCTCGCCGACGTCGAGCAGCTGCTCGCGCTGCTGGACCGCATCGTCGACTCCGGCAGGTCCGTCGTCGTCATCGAGCACCACCAGGCGGTCGTCGCGCACGCCGACTGGGTCGTCGACCTCGGGCCGGGCGCCGGCCACGACGGGGGGCGGGTCGTCTTCGAGGGCACGCCGGCCGAGCTCGTCGCGGCCCGGTCGACGCTGACGGGGGAGCACCTCGCCGGCTACGTCGGGGCGTGACCCCCGCTCGGCCGCCCACGCGCCTCGCGGGGCGCTACCGCCACGCCCCGGCGAGCTCGGCGCCGTCGAGGACGGTCGTGTGCCGGGGGAAGGTCCGACCGGTGAGGAAGTCGTGGACCTCGGTGTCGGGGTCGGCGCAGCAGTCCCGGAGGACGAGGATCCGGTAGTCGCGGTCCATCGCCTCGCGCACCGTGCTGAGGACGACGCCGCTCGTGCTGATCCCCGCGAGGACGGGCGTGGTGACGCCGCGCTCGCGCAGCATCCGGTCGAGGTCGGTCGTGGCGAAGGCGCCGACCCGGACCCAGCCGACGTGCCCGCCACGGGCCCGGACGTCGGCGACGGTCGCCCCGACGCGCCCCAGCAGCGGGTCCGGGTCGGGGAGGCGGCCGACGATGCCGTTCTGGAAGTCCATGACGAGCAGCGCGGTGGACGTGGGGTCGAGGTCGGGGTGGTCAGCCATCGCCCGCCAATCTAGCCTCACGGGTAGACGAGGTCACAGGAGGCCACCCATGATCCTCCCGGAGGTCCGGGACCCGCGCCTGGTGACGATCCGCCGCGGCGGCACCCTCACCGACGCCGACCACCACCTGCTCGCGCTGTGGGCGGCGGCGTGCGCGGAGCACGTGCTCGACCTCTTCGAGGCCGCCCGGCCGGAGGACCCGCGCCCGCGCCGGGCCGTCGAGCACGCCCGGGCCTGGGCGCGCGGCGGGGTGACCATGACCGAGTCCCGGGCCGCGGGCGGGCACGCGATGGGCGCGGCCCGGGACCTGCGGGGCGCGGCCCGGCACGCGGCCTACGCCGCCGGGCAGGCCGCCGCGGTCGCGCACGTGCCCGAGCACGACCTCGGTGCGGCCGCATACGCCGTCAAGGCCGTCCGCGCCGCCGTCCCGGCCGAGGAGGCCGACGACGCGGGACGGCGCGAGTGCCGTTGGCAGCGCGCGCAGCTTCCGGACGCGGTCCGCGAGCTCGTGCTCGAGGACCAACGACGCCGCAACGACATCTGCTGGTCGGTGTTCGACGTCTGAACAAGAACGCCGATAAGCGACATTATGTCAAGTAGACCTCGTCCGTCCCGGGAGAGGGCCCGCTCATCCCTGCCCCGCCGGGTTGTCCTGATCAGACGCCGTCGTCCCCCGCCGCGGGCGCGGAGAAGGTGACGTCGGCGGCCTCGGCGACCGCCGCGGTGCGTCCCGGCGCGGACTGGAAGGTCCAGTACAGGTTCGTGTGGGCGATGACGCCGGCGGGCGGCGGCGCCCCCCAGGCGCTGTTGTCGTTCGTCGTGTGCGCGTCGCCGACGAGGGTGACGTCGTAGCCGCGGGTGAAGGCGCCGTGGATCGTCGAGCGGATGCACGCGTCGGTCTCGGCCCCCGCGACGACGAGCCGCCCGACCCCCGCGGCCGCGAGCACGTCCTCGAGGTCGGTGCCCTCGAAGGAGTCACCGAAGCGCTTGTGGACCAGTGGCTCGTCCTGCCCCGGGACGAGCTCGGGCACGTACTGCCACTCCTCGCTCCCCCGGGCCAGGCCCTCGTCGGAGTGCTGCACCCACACCACGGGCGTCCCGGACCCGCGGGCCCGGTCGACGAGCCCCGCGATCGCCGCGACGACCTCGTCGCGGCGGTGGGCCTCGGCGACGACGCCGTTCTGGACGTCGACGACGACGAGCGCGGTGGCGGTGCGGTCGGGCAGCGTCGTCATCGAGGTCTCCTCCGGCGGGTCAGGTGGCGTGGACGGTGATGCGGGGCCAGGAGTGGTTGACGTACCCCTTCGGGTTCCACAACGGCTCCGGGCGCTCGGGCTGCAGCGTCGCGGCGGAGTCCCAGGCCCGCGCGAGGATCTCGTGGGTCCCGGCGGCGACCTCGACGTCGCACTCCCAGAGCCGCCACAGCCCGGGGCCGCCGTCCGCGGCCAGCCGGGCGGCGTGCCAGCTCGCGCCGCCGTCGGCGGAGACGTCGACGCGGGCGACCGAGCGGTCCCGCCCGGTGAGGGCGTACCCGCGGACCGTGAGCGGCCCCGCGGTCACCTCCGCCCCGTCCTGCGGGTCGAGCACGGCCGAGCCCACCCCGACCGGGCCGAGCGGGAGCCCGTCACCGGGACCGGCGCTGTCCGGGTCGGCGTCGGCGGGCAGGAGGCGGTAGGACCGGGCCTGGAAGAAGCCGTCGCACGGCTCCGCCCGGACGCCGACCCGGCGTACCCACTTCACGCTCCGCGCGCCGACGTAGCCGGGGACGACGACCCGCACCGGGGCGCCGTGCACCGCCGGCAGGGCCTCGTCGTTCATCGCCCAGGCGAGCAGGACGTCACCGGCGCGGGCGACCTCCAGCGGGACCGAGCCGGCGTAGGCCTGGGGCGGGTCGGCGAGGTCGGAGACGTCGGGGGCCTCGAGGACGACGTGCCGGGCGCCGTCGGCGACGCCGGCCCGGTCCAGCACGTCACCCAGCCGCACCCCGGTCCACCGGGCCGTCGACGTCGCCCCCGGGCCCCAGAGGTCCTCCCCGGGGACGTCCCGGACCGCGGCGAGTCCGGCCCGCCGGTTGCCGGCGCACTGCAGGGTCGCGGTGACGGTGACGACGTCGAAGCGCTCGCGCAGGTCGGTCAGGCCGAGCCGGAGCGCGGTGTCGACGAGGCCGTCGACGTCGAGCGCCCACGTCGCCGGGTCGACCTCCGGCACCGGACCGTGGTTGCGGACGTAGAACGCCTCGACCGGGGTCACGGCCGCCTCGGCGAGGACGGCCGGTGGCGGCTCCGCGTTGTAGGGGTCGCGCTCGTGGACGACCATGTCCGCCCGCTTGCCCCACGGCACGCTCACGACGGCCCCCGGCTCCCCCGACGGCCCGGCGCCGGCAGGCCGTCCCCCCCGCCGAGGCGCCGGGCGACGAGCAGGGCCGCGGTCGCGGTGACGGCCGTGAGCGCGGCCCCCCACGCGAGGTCGACCGGGACCAGGCCGGCGGGGAAGCCGTCGATGACCGCGAGGTTCGTCAGGTCCCAGGTCGCGTAGGCGACGAGCCCCAGGACCGCGCCGTCGAGCGCGACCCGGCGGCGGCCGGTGCCGGCACGCAGCGCGGGCCGGACGACGAGGTGGACCACGCCGGCGACGTAGAGCACGTAGAACAGGACCGCCGGAACGGGCCGCACGGGGTCGGCGACGAGCGCGCCGAGCTCCTCCCGGTACAGCGGCCCCGCCACGAGCCCGAGCCAGACGAGGTCGCAGGCGAGGAGGACCGCGAGCCCCGTGCAGTAGCCCACCGCGAGCGCCCGAGTGTTCGTTCCCACGCGTCCGAGCCTAGGCCTTCGGTCCGACAGGCGCCCCGTACGGTGACCCCATGACCTTCTCCGTCGTCGGCCAGGACGGGGACGCCTTCGGCGTCGCCGTCGCCAGCAGGTTCCTCGCCGTCGGCGCGGTGGTCCCCGCGGCGGAGGCCGGGGTCGGCGCGGTCGCCACCCAGGCGATGGCCCGGGTCGCGTCCCGGCGGGAGGTGCTCGACCTGCTCCGGGCCGGGGACCCGGCCGACGAGGCGGTCGCCGAGGTCACCGGCGCGGACCCGGACCGGGCGGTGCGCCAGCTCGGCGTCGTCGGCGCGGCCTCGCAGTCGACGTGGACCGGCTCGGCCTGCCTCGCCTGGGCCGGCGGCCGCTCGGGCCGGGACGAGCGTGGAGGCTACGCCATCCAGGGCAACATCCTCACCGGCGAGGAGGTGGTCGTGGCGATGGAGCGGGCGTGGGTCGCCTCGGCCGGGGAGCCGCTCCCCCGTCGCCTGGTCACCTCGCTCCTCGCCGGGGACGCGGCCGGCGGCGACTCCCGCGGGCGACAGGCCGCCGCCCTCTACGCCGCGGCCCCCGGAGCGGGCTACGACGCCAGCGGGGTCCTCGCCGACCTCCGCGTCGACGACGCCCCGAACGCCCCCACGGCGCTCGCCCGCCTGCTCGACGAGCACGAGCTCGTCCACGGCGGACCCGAGGAGGTCCTCGCGCTCACCGGGGACCTCGCCGCCGAGGTCGGCCGCCGGCTGGAGTCGATCGGGTACGCCGACGAGGCCGAGGACCCCTCCGGGGCGCTCGCGGCCTGGGCGTCGGTGCGCAACGTCGAGATGCGCATCGTCCCGGGGGGCATCGACACCCGCGTGCTCGCCACCCTCCGGGCCGAGGCCCCGTAGGCGGCGGGCGTGTCCGCGGCGCCCCGTCCGGGCCGCTACCTCGTCGGCGTGTCCGGGTGGCGGTACGACTCGTGGCGCGGGGACTTCTACCCCGCGGGTCTCCCCCGGCGCCGCGAGCTGGCCCACCTCGCCGACCGGACGACCGCGGTCGAGGTCAACGGCTCGTTCTACTCGCTGCTGCGTCCGTCGTGGTACGCCGCCCGCCGCGACGAGACCCCGGCCGACTTCCGCGTCGCCGTCAAGGGCAGCCGGTTCATCACCCACATGAAGCGGCTCGCCGGCGTCGAGGTGCCCCTGGCGAACTTCTTCGCCTCCGGACCGCTCGAGCTCGGCGACAAGCTCGGCCCCGTCCTGTGGCAGCTGCCCGAGCGGACGGCGTTCGACGCCCGGCGGCTCGGCGACTTCCTCGACCTGCTCCCCACGACGACCGGGGAGGCGGCCCGGCTCGCGGCCGGGCACGACGCGCGGGTGAAGGAGCCGTCGACGTCCGCCCCGGTGGACGCGCCGATCCGGCACGCGCTCGAGCCCCGGCACGACAGCTTCGCCGCCCCCGAGGCCCTCGCGCTGCTCCGGGAGCACGGGGTGGCCCTCGTCGCCTCGGACGGCGCCGGCCGGTGGCCGACGTTCGACGAGGACACCGGACCGCTGCGCTACGTCCGCCTCCACGGCCACACCCGGCTGTACGCCAGCGGGTACTCCTCCGTCTCCCTCGACCGGTGGGCCTCCCGGTGTCGGGAGTGGGCCGCGGCCGGGCAGGACGTCCACGTCTACTTCGACAACGACGCCGAGGGGCGCGCGCCGCACGACGCGGTCGCCCTGCTCCGGCGTCTTCCCGGGGCGTTCTCCTCGCGCGTGGGCCGGTGAGCATCTACGGTTCTCGGATGGGGCTGATCGACGAGCTGCTCGACATCGACCGCCGGCTCGCCTCCGGGACCGGGCGCGACTACGCCGTGGTGCTGCACGACCACGCCGTCGTCGTCGTCCCCGGCGCGGTGCTCGACCGGGACGGCTGCGTCGCCGCGATGGACTCCTCCCCCGGGTGGGACGAGGCCGACCTGCGCGACGCCCGGATCCTGGAGGACGGCGACGGCGCCACCCTCGTCTACACCTTCGAGGGGCGCCGCGGCGAGGACACCTACCTCGCGACGCTCACCAGCCGGTACCTCCACACCGACGAGGGCTGGAAGCTCCTGCTCCACCAGCACACGCCGCATCCGGACGCCTCCCCGGGCTGACCGAGCCCCCGCCGTCGCGACCGTCTAGCGTGGTCGCCATGACGAGCGAGATCCCGACCCACGAGCTCAACGACTCCACCCGCATCCCCGCGATCGGGTTCGGCACCCACCCGCTCCGCGGCGAGGACGGCGTCTCGGCCATGGTGAGCGCCCTCGAGGCGGGTTACCGCTACCTCGACAGCGCCGTCAACTACGAGAACGAGGAGGAGGTCGGCGAGGCCGTCCGCCGCAGCGGGCTCGACCGCGACGAGGTGGCCGTCGCGACGAAGATCCCCGGCCGGTTCCACGCCCACGACCTCGCGGTCAACTCCGTGGAGGACTCCCTGCGCCGGATGCGGCTGGACCACCTCGACGTCTGCCTCATCCACTGGCCGAACCCGAGCGTGGGGCTGTTCACCGAGGCCTGGCAGGCCCTGGTCGACGTCCGCGAGCGGGGCATGGTCCGCACCATCGGGGTCAGCAACTTCACCGAGCGCCACCTGGAGACGGTCATCGAGGCCACCGGCGTCACGCCCGCGGTCAACCAGATCGAGCTGCACCCGCTGTTCCCGCAGGAGGAGATGCGCGCCGTCCACGACCGACTCGGCATCCGCACCCAGTCCTGGAGCCCGCTCGGCAAGCGCAGCGCCCCCTTCGCGGAGGAGCCGGTCGCCGCGGCGGCCGCCGCCCACGACGTCACCCCCGGCCAGGCGATCCTGCGCTGGCAGGTCCAGCTCGGCTCGGTGCCGCTGCCGAAGTCCGCGACCCCGGAGCGCCAGCGAGAGAACCTCGACGTCTTCGGCTTCGAGCTCACGGCCGCCGAGATGGACGCGATCTCGGGGCTCGGCCGTCCGGACGGGCGCCTGTTCGGCGGGGACCCGGAGACCCACGAGGAGATGTGACCCTCCCCCGGGTCCTGCCCGGGAGGAGCCTCCACGTTCCCTGTGACCATTCCGTGGCCTAGTGCGTTATCGACTCGTGACCATTAGGGTCGAAGCAGGTGGGGGGCACGACCCCGAGCCTCCGACCCCGAGAGACGCACGGGGGAACGACACAGGGAGAACCGATGGCGAGCAACAAGGCGGTTGCATACGAGGGGCCGGGCAAGGTCGGGATCATCGAGACCGACTACCCCGACTTCGTCCTCAAGGACGGCCCGGGAGTCAATCCCGACAACGTGGGCCGCGAGTGTCACCACGGGGTGATCCTCCGCACGGTCGCGACGAACATCTGCGGCTCCGACCAGCACATGGTGCGCGGGCGCACGACGGCACCCGAGGGGCTGGTGCTCGGGCACGAGATCACCGGCGAGGTCGTCGAGGTCGGCCGGGACGTGGAGTTCATCAAGGAGGGCGACCTGGTCTCCGTCCCCTTCAACATCGCCTGCGGGCGCTGCCGCAACTGCAAGGAGGGCAAGACCGGGATCTGTCTCAACGTCAACCCCGACCGCCCGGGGTCGGCCTACGGCTACGTCGACATGGGTGGCTGGGTCGGCGGGCAGGCCGAGTACGTCATGGTCCCCTACGCGGACTGGAACCTGCTGAAGTTCCCCGACAGGGACCAGGCGCTCGAGAAGATCATGGACCTGACCATGCTCTCCGACATCTTCCCCACCGGCTTCCACGGCTGCGTGACCGCGGGGGTGGGCGTCGGGTCGACCGTGTACGTCGCCGGCGCGGGCCCGGTCGGGCTCGCGGCCGCCGCGAGCGCCCAGCTCCTCGGCGCGGCGGTCGTCATCGTCGGCGACCTCCAGGAGGACCGGCTCGCCCAGGCCCGCAGCTTCGGCTGCGAGACGGTCGACGTCTCCAAGGCCGACGTCGGGGACCAGATCGAGCAGATCCTCGGCACCCCCGAGGTGGACTGCGGCGTCGACGCCGTCGGGTTCGAGGCCCGCGGCCACGGCGCGCAGGCGGGTACCGAGATGCCGGCGACCGTGCTCAACTCGCTGATGACGATCACCCGGGCCGGGGGCGGCCTCGGCATCCCCGGGCTCTACGTCACCGGGGACCCGGGGGCGGCCGACGACGCCGCGAAGGAGGGGTCGCTCTCGATCCGGCTCGGGCTCGGCTGGGCCAAGTCGCTGCACTTCATGACCGGCCAGTGCCCGGTGATGAAGTACCACCGCGGCCTGATGATGGCGATCCTCCACGACCGGGTCCACATCGCCGACGCGGTGAACGCCACGGCGATCCCGCTCACCGAGGCGCCGCGGGGCTACGCCGAGTTCGACGCCGGCGCGGCCCAGAAGTACGTGCTCAACCCCAACGGCTACCTCGACAAGGTGGCCGGCTGAGCACGGCGTAGGTCCCCCGGTGCGCCGGTGGCCTCCGGGCCGCCGGCGCACCGTCCTACTCGAAGGGGCTGGGGTCCCCCGCGCCGTAGCGCTCGATGACCGGCTCGTCCCCGGAGAAGTCGACGACCGTCGTGGGCTCGACACCGGTCTCGCCGGCGTCGAGGACGGCGTCGACCTGGTGGTCGAGCCGCTCCTTGATCTCCCAGCCGTCGGTCATCGGGTCCTCGTCGCCGGGGAGCAGCAGCGTGCTCGACAGGATCGGCTCGCCGAGCTCGGCGAGCAGGGCCTGGACGACCTTGTGGTCGGGGATGCGCACGCCGACGGTCTTCTTCTTCGGGTGCAGGAGGCGCCGCGGGACCTCCTTGGTCGCGGGCAGGATGAAGGTGTAGCTGCCGGGCGTCGCGGCCTTGACCGCGCGGAAGACCCGGTTGTCGAGCAGGACGAACTGACCGAGCTGGGCGAAGTCCCTGCAGACGAGCGTGTAGTGGTGCTTGTCGTCGAGCCGCCGCAGGTCACGGATGCGGTCCTTGACCGACTGGTTGCCCAGCTGCCCGCCGAGCGCGAAGCACGAGTCGGTGGGGTAGGCGATCAGGCCACCGTCGCGGATGATCTGGACGGCCTGTCGGATCGAGCGCGGCTGCGGGTCCACCGGGTGCACGTCGAAGTACCTCGCCATGACCCAACCCTAGGGGGAGACGCCCCGGTCGCGCCCACCGGAGACGACGCTGCGGATCGGGGTGCCGACCTCGACGGTCCGCGAGACCGTGCAGAGCCGGTCGTGCGAGCGCTGAACCGCCCTCGGCAGCATCTCGCGCGCCCGGTCCCCCGCCTCGCCGTCGGGGAAGGCGACCCGGAACTCGACCTCGAGCCCGGAGAGCAGGTTGCCCTGCTCGTCGCTGCGCACCTTCTCGCCGGAGCACGTGAGCACCATCTCCTCGGGCACGGCCCGGCGGCTCGTGATGTGGTCGACGTCGGTCGCGGTGCACCCGGCGATCGCCGCGAGCAGCAGCTCGACGGGGGTGAAGTCGGCGGTCGTGCCGCCGCCGCCGATCGTCATCGTCCCGCCTCGGGGGTTGGTCACCTCGTAGGTCCCCAGCCCCACCCGGCGCAGCGAGACCTCGCGGTGCCCGGTGCCGCTGCCGCCCGTCTGCGGGGTGCTGCCCTGCGGGGTGCCGCTGTCGGCGGCGTCGCTCATGTCGTCCTCCTGGATGGGCCTTCGGGGGTCCGGGTGTCGGGGGTCCGGGTGTCGGGGGTCCGGGTGTCGGGGGTCCGGGTGTCGGGGGTCCGGGTGTCGGGGGCTTGCTCGGTCGTCGCGTGCGGGCCGGGAGCTCCCCCCCGGCCTCACGGCATCGACCACGTGTGCACCGGCTCGTTGCTGTGCATGTGCTCGACGTAGGCCTCGAGCATGCTCCGCAGCGCGGTGATCCGGTCCTGGCCGCGGTCCTCGAAGTGGCGCACCGCCGCGGTCTGCCACGTGGCGCCGTTGACCCCGCTCGTGGCGCGGCCCTCGATGACGGCGAGGTAGCGGTCCCGCACCGCCGGGGAGACCCCCCACTCCTCGAGCCCGGCGTGGGCCAGCGGGAGCAGCCGGCGCAGCACGAGCTCGTCCGCGCCGACCTCACCCAGCCCCGGCCAGTAGAGCCGGGCGTCGATCCCGGCCCGGGCCGCCTCGTGGAAGTTGGCCTCGGCGGCGGCGAAGCTCATCTTCGTCCAGATCGGCCGGTCCTCCTCGGCGAGCTTGCGCACCACGCCGTAGTAGAACGCGGCGTTCGCGAGGACGTCGACGATCGTCGGCCCCGCCGGGAGCACCCGGTTCTCCACCCGGAGGTGCGGCGTGCCGCCGACGATGTCGTAGATCGGCCGGTTCCACCGGTAGACGGTGCCGTTGTGCAGCCGCAGCTCGGTCAGCTCGGGGGCCTGCCCCGCCTCGAGCTTGGCGACCGGGTCCTCCTCGCTGAGCTCGGCGAGCAGCGAGGGGAAGTAGCGCACGTTCTCCTCGAACAGGTCGAAGATCGACGTGATCCACCGCTCCCCGAAGAACACCCGGGGGCGCACGCCCTGGTTCTTCAGCTCGACCGGCCGGGTGTCGGTCGCCTGCGCGAACAGCTCGATCCGGGTCTCGGCGTGCAGCCGGCGGCCGAAGAAGAACGGCGAGTTCGCGGCGAGCGCGAGCTGCGGGGCGCTCAGGGCCTGGGCGGCGTTCCAGTGGGCCGCGAACGACTGCGGCGCGACCTGGAGGTGGAGCTGGACCGAGGTGCACGCCGACTCCGGGGCGATCGAGTCGCTGTAGGTCGACAGCCGCTCCCCCGTCGGCCCCTCGATGTCGAGGTGGATGTCCTCGCCGCGGGCGACGAAGATCGAGTCGTTGAGCGCGGAGTACCGGTTGTTGTTGCTGATCCACTCCCCCGAGAAGTGCTCGGGCAGGATCGTCGGGAGGATCCCGATCGACACGATCCGGGACCCGAGGGGCCGGGCCCGCTTCTCGGCGACGTTGAGCGACTCGCGCAGGTCCCGCTCCAGGTCGAGCGCCGCGTCCCCGGGCAGCGGCCGGGGGCGGACGTTGAGCTCGATGTTGTACCGCGCGAGCTCGGTCTGGTAGTCCGGGTCGGCGATCGCGTCGAGGACCTCGGCGTTGTCGAAGTGCGGCTGGTAGTCCTCGTCGACGAGGTTGAGCTCGATCTCGAGACCGGTCATCGGCCGCTCGAACTCGAACTGGCTCGTGGCGAGCATCCGCTCGAAGACGTCCAGGTCCTGGCGCACCTTCTCCCGGTAGCGCTGGCGCTCCTCGCGGCTCCAGCTCTGGGCCCTGGTCTCGCTCCCCATGGCGCGGTCTCCCGTCCGATCACGGCTGCGCGTGGCCGCTGGTGGGACGACCCAACCACACGACACGTCGGGATGCCACCGCCTCCGCGCGGGTGACCCCGGGCCGGCTGCCGGGTCACCGGCGCGCGTCCCCGGGACTGTCGCCGCCTGCTCCTACGGTGGGGGCGTGCGGCTGATCCACACCTCCGACTGGCACCTCGGGCGGTCGTTCCACCACGTGGGACTGCTCGGGGCCCAGGCCCGGGTCCTGGACCACCTCGTCGAGACCGCCCGTGCCGAGCGGGTCGACGCGGTGCTCGTCAGCGGTGACGTCTACGACCGCGCCCTGCCCCCTCCCGACGCCGTGGAGCTGCTGTCGCAGACCCTGGAGCGGCTCGTGGACGCCGGGGTCGGCGTCGTCCTCTCCAGCGGCAACCACGACTCCGCGATCCGGCTCGGGTTCGCCTCGGGGCTCCTGGCCCGGGCCGGGGTGCACGTGCGCAGCAGCCTCGCCGGCATCGGCACCCCGGTGCCCGTCGGCGACGGGGTCGTCCACCCCATCCCCTACCTCGAGCCGTCGCTCGCCGCCGGCCCGCTCGGCTGTGAGGACCGCACCCACGCCGGGGTGCTCCGCTCGGCGATGGGGCGGGTCGCCACCGACCTCGCCCCGCGCCGCGGCCCGAGCGTCGTCATGGCGCACGCGTTCGTGACCGGGGGCGCCGGGAGCGACTCCGAGCGGGACATCAGCGTCGGCGGGGCCAGCGCCGTGCCGCCCGGGGTGTTCGCCGCCGCCGACTACGCCGCGCTCGGTCACCTCCACGGCCGGCAGCAGGTCGCCGACACCGTCCGCTACAGCGGCTCCCCCGTCGCGATGTCCTTCAGCGAGCACCGCCACACCAAGGGCTCCCTCCTCGTCGACGTCGGCGGTGACGGCACGGTGCGCGTCGAGCCGGTCGAGGCGCCGGTCGAGCGGCCGCTGGCCGTGCTCCGGGGCGAGCTGGAGGACCTGCTCGCCGACGAGCGGCACGCCGCGGCGGAGCGGGCGTGGTGCCAGGTCGTCCTCACCGACCCCGTCCGGCCCCTCGGCGCGATGGACCGGGTGCGGGCGCGGTTCCCCCACACCCTCTCGCTCCAGTTCGACCCGCAGGGGGCACCGACCCCGGTGCGCAGCTACGCCTCCCGGGTCACGGCGCGCGACGAGGTGGACGTCTGCTGCGACTTCCTCGGCCACGTCCGCGGCGGCACCGCGGCGAGCGAGGAGGAGCACGGCCTCCTCACCGAGGCCGTCGAGGCCGTCCGGGTCGCCGGTGGCGGGAAGCGCGGGGCCGCCGGTGGCGAGGAGGGCCGGGCCGCCGGCTCCCCGGAGCGCGGCGAGGGGGCGGCGTGAGGCTGCACCACCTCGAGGTGACGGCGTTCGGGCCGTTCCCCGGAACCGAGCGCGTCGACTTCGACGACGTCGCCCGCGCCGGGCTGTTCCTCGTCCACGGCCCGACCGGGGCCGGCAAGACGACGCTGCTGGACGCCGTCTGCTTCGCCCTGTTCGCGGCCACCCCCGGCGCCCGACCGGGGGGCCGGGCGCTGCGCAGCGACCACGCCCCCCGGGACGCCGTCCCCACCGTCCGGCTCGAGCTCACCGCCGCGGCGCGGCGGCTGCGGCTCACCCGCTCGCCGGAGTTCCGGCGCCCGAAGAAGCGCGGCGCCGGCGAGACCACCTCGCCCGCCACCGTCGCCCTCGAGGAGTGGCGCGGCGGGGGCTGGCACGTGCTCAGCACGCGCAACGACGAGGTCGCCGAGGTCGTCGACGACGTCCTCGGCATGGGACTCGCCCAGTTCGCCCGCGTCGTCCTCCTCCCCCAGGGCGACTTCGCCGCGTTCCTGCGGACGACGGCCGAGGAGCGGCGCCGCCTGCTCGAGCGGCTCTTCGACGTCTCCGACTTCACCGCCCTCGAGCACTGGTTCGCCGAGGAGCGGCGGGCGGCGAGCCGCGCCGCGGACGTCGCCCGCGGGCAGGTGGCGACCGGGCTCGCCCGATTCCGCGACGTCCTCGCGGGAGTCGACGCCCCCGGCCTCGAGCTCGCCGCGGCTCCGGGTGGGGGCCCCGGCGGGGGCCCCGGGGACGGTCCGCCGCAGGACCCCGAGGCCCTGACCGGGCAGGTCGAGGCCTCCGTCGCCGCCCTGGAGTCGGTCCTCGCCGAGCGGCTCGCCGAGCTCGACGCCGCCCAGGGTGGCGAGCGTACCGCCGCCGCGACCGCGGAGCGCGCCCGGACGACCGCCGAACGCCGCCGCCGTGGGCTCACCGCCCGGGAGCGGCTCGTCGAGCTGGAGGCCCGGGCAGAGCAAGTCCGCTGTGACCGGTCCCGGGTCGAGGCGGCCGATCGCGCCGCCGGGGTCGGCGGCGAGCTCGCCGCGCTCGACCGGGCCCGCGCCGACCTCGACGGCGCCGCCGTCCGCGCCGCCACGGCCCGGGCGCACCTACCCGGGCTCGGTGAGAGCTCGGTCCCGGCGGCGCTGCTCGCGGACCTGGAACGCCACGACGAGCAGCTCGCCGACCTGCGCCGGCGCCGGGCGGCGGCACGGGTGCGGGCCGAGCGCGCGGCCGGGGCCCGGGAGGCCCTCGCCGCCGCGGCGACCGAGTCCGACCGGCTCACCGAGGAGCAGCGGCAGGTGGAGGCCGACGTCACCGGCGCCCGCAGCGACCTCACCGCCGCCCGGGAGGTGGCCGCGGACCTGCCGGCCGCGGAGTCCGCCGTCGCCGACCTCGCCGCCCGGCTCGCCCTCCGCTCCGAGGTCGACCGGCTCACCACGACGCTCGAGGAGGCCCGCGCGCGACTCCGGGACGCCGTCGACACCGAGCAGGTGCGCCGCGACCGTGTCCTCGACCTGCGCGAGGCCCGGCTGGCCGATCTCGCCGGGCAGCTCGCCGAGCACCTCGCGGACGGCGAGGCCTGCCCGGTCTGCGGCGCCCGCGAGCACCCGCAGCCGGCGGCGCCGGCGGGCGGCGCCACCGCGGAGGACGTCGCCGCGGCCGAGGACGCGCTCGGCCGTGCCGCGCAGGCCCGGGAGCGGTCCGCGACCGAGGTCGCCGGCGTCGAGGCCGAGCTGCGCGCCCGGACCGACGACCTCGGCCCCGAACGGCGCGACGCCGGCGCGCTCGCCGGCGCCCTCGCGACCGCCCGGGCCGCGCTCCGGCAGGCCCGGGACCGGGCCGCCGCCGCGGACGAGGCCGAACAGCGCCTCGCGCACGTCGAACGCCGGCGCGAGGAGCTCCGCGCGCTCGCCGAGGAGGTCCGGGCCAGGTCGGGGGCCCTCTCGGGCGTGCTCGACGAGCACGCCGACCTCGACCGGGAGGACACCGAGGCCGAGGCGTCCGTCCTCGCCACGCACGCCGACCGGTGCCCCTGCCGGGCGCTCCTCGGCGCCGGACCGGCCGGGCAGCTCGAGGCCCACGAGGACGCGGCCCGCTCGCTGCGCGACCTCGTCGACGCCGAGCGCCAGCACGAGGAGGCGCGGCGGCGGCAGGACCAGGCGGCAGCGGCCGCGGCGGAGGCGGCGACCACCCACGGCTTCCCCGACCTCGAGGCGGTCGAGCGCGCCGCGCTGCCCCGGGAGGAGCGCGAGCGGCTGCGGGCGGTCGTCGCCGACCACGACACCCGCGCCGACCGGGCCCGCGCCACCCTCGACGACCCGGACGTCGCCGCCGCCCTGGACGAGGACGAGCCGGACGTCGAGGCCGCGGAGCAGGCCGCGGCGTCCGCCCGGGCCGCGACCCTCCGGGCCGGCCGGTCGCACGCCGTCGTCGAGACCGCCGCCGCCGCCGCGGCCGGCGTGGCGGCGGACGTCCGGGGCGCGTGCGCCGACCTCGGGCCGGCGGCCCGCCGGCAGGCCGCCGTCGCCGAGCTCGCCGACCTCGTCGCCGGCACGTCCCCGGCGAACACCTACCGGATGCGGCTGTCCTCGTTCGTCCTCGCCGCCCGCCTCGAGCGGGTCGTCGAGATCGCCAACGAGCGGCTCGCGGTCCTCGGCGACGGCAGGTTCCAGCTGCTCCACGACGACGGTCCGGCCGCGCGCGGCGCCCGCAGCGGCCTCGGGCTCGCAGTCCGTGACCTGTGGACCGGCCGGACCCGGGACACCGCGACCCTGTCCGGGGGCGAGTCGTTCATGGCCTCGCTCGCCCTCGCGCTGGCCCTCGCCGACGCGGTCCGCGAGGAGTCCGGCGGCCTGGACCTGCAGACCCTGTTCGTCGACGAGGGGTTCGGCACGCTGGACGAGGAGAGCCTCGAGGAGGTCATGGGCGTGCTGGACTCCCTGCGCGACGGCGGTCGTGCGGTGGGGGTCGTCAGCCACGTCACCGACCTGCGCAGCCGGATCCCCAGCCGGGTCGCGGTCACCAAGACCCCCGCGGGGTCGACGGTGACCACCCGGACCGGCGGCATGCCCGACGACGTTCCCGACGAGGTGCCGGACGACGTGCCCGAGGGCCCGGTCGGCGACGTCGACGCTCGAGGCGCCCCCGGGACGCGGGCCCGGGTCGCCGGCTGACCGGCGACCCGGGCGGCCGCGTCGTCAGTCCGCGAACGCCTCCGGCGGCGGGCACGAGCAGACGAGGTGCCGGTCGCCCCACGCGCCGTCGACCCGGCCGACCGGCGGCCAGTACTTGTCGGCCGCGTCGACCCCGACCGGGAACGCCGCGGTTGCGCGGTCGTACGGGTGGTCCCAGTCCCCGGCGAGGGAGGCCGCGGTGTGCGGGGCGTGGCGCAGGACGCTGTCGGCGACGTCCACCTGCCCGTCGGCGACCTGCTGGATCTCGGCCCGGATCGCGATCATCGCGTCGCAGAAGCGGTCGAGCTCGTCGCGGTCCTCGCTCTCGGTCGGCTCGACCATGAGCGTGCCGGCGACCGGGAAGGACATCGTCGGGGCGTGGAAGCCGTAGTCGATGAGGCGCTTGGCGACGTCGTCGACCGTCACACCCGTCTCCTTCGTCAGGCCGCGCAGGTCGAGGATGCACTCGTGGGCGACCATGTCGCCCGCCCCGGTGTAGAGGACCGGGTAGTGGTCCCGCAGCCGGGCGGCGACGTAGTTCGCGCCGAGCACGGCGACCTGGCTGGCACGCGTGAGCCCGGCCCCGCCCATGAGGCGGACGTACGCCCACGAGATGGGGAGGATGCTCGCCGACCCGAACGGCGCCCCCGCGACCGGGCCGACCCCGGTGGCCGGGCCGCACGAGGGGTCCAGCGGGTGGCCCGGCAGGTGGCCGGCGAGGTGGCTGCGGACCGCGACCGGTCCGACCCCGGGCCCCCCGCCGCCGTGGGGGATGCAGAACGTCTTGTGGAGGTTGAGGTGGGAGACGTCGGCTCCGAAGCGTCCCGGGCGGGCGAGCCCGACGAGGGCGTTGAGGTTGGCGCCGTCGACGTACACCTGCCCGCCGGCGTCGTGCACCGCCGCGCAGAGGTCGGCGATCGTGTCCTCGAAGACGCCGTGTGTCGAGGGGTAGGTCACCATGATCGCCGCGAGCGTGTCCGCGTGCGCCTCGATCTTGGCGTGCAGGTCGTCCATGTCGATGTCGCCGCCGCTGCCGGTCCCCACGACGACGACCTTCATCCCGGCCATGACGGCGCTCGCGGCGTTCGTGCCGTGGGCGCTGGCGGGGATGAGGCAGACGGTCCGGTCGGTGTCGCCGCGGGCGTCGTGGTAGGCGCGGATCGCGAGCAGCCCGGACAGCTCCCCCTGCGACCCGGCGTTCGGCTGCAGGGACACCGCGTCGTACCCGGTGATGTCGCACAGCCACCGGCTCAGCTCGTCGACGAGGTCGCGGATCCCGCGACTCTGGTCGGCCGGGGCGAAGGGGTGGAGGTGGGCGAACTCGGGCCAGGAGACGGCGACCATCTCGGTCGTGGCGTTGAGCTTCATCGTGCACGACCCGAGCGGGATCATGCCGCGGTCGAGGGCGAAGTCCCGGTCGCACAGCCGGCGCAGGTAGCGCAGCATCGCGGTCTCGCTCCGGTGGGCGTGGAAGGTCGGGTGGCCCAGGTAGGAGCTCCTCCGCCGCAGGGCCGCCGGCCAGTCCGGCTCGGTGACCTCGACGGCGGACGGGGCGGCGACGTCGAACGCGGCGCAGACGTCCTCGAGGTCGCCGAGGTCGGTGGTCTCGTCCGTCGTCACCGAGACCCGGTCGTCGTCGACGCGCCAGATGTTCACGCCGTGCTCGAGGGCGGCGGCGACGACCGCGTCGGCGCGGCCGGGCACGTGGGCGAGGACGGTGTCGAAGTACGGCCCGGCGCCGACCTCGACCCCGCCCGCGGTGAGCGTGTCGGCGAGGGCCCGGGCGTGGGCGTGGGTGCGCAGCGCGATGGCGCGCAGCCCGTCGGGACCGTGGTAGACGGCGTACATCGAGGCCATGACGGCGAGCAGCACCTGGGCGGTGCAGATGTTCGACGTCGCCTTCTCCCGGCGGATGTGCTGCTCCCGGGTCTGGAGCGCGAGCCGGTAGGCCAACGCGCCGTCGGTGTCGACCGACACCCCGACGAGGCGGCCGGGCAGGGAGCGCTCGAGGCCGGTGCGGACGCTCATGTACCCGGCGTGCGGGCCGCCGAAGCCCATGGGGACGCCGAACCGCTGGCTCGTTCCCACCGCGACGTCGGCGCCCCACTCCCCCGGCGGCGTGGCGATGGTGAGCGCGAGCAGGTCGGCGGAGGCGGTGACGAGGGCGCCGAGCCCGTGCGCGGCCTCGGCGAGCGCGCCGAGGTCCCGCAGCCGGCCGTCTGCCCCCGGGTACTGCACGACGACGCCGAACACCTCCCGGCCCCCGGCGGCCTCGGTGAGCTGCTCGGGCGTGATGACGTCGTCGAGCGCGGCGACGACGACGTCGAGGCCGAGCGGGCGGGCCCGGGTGGTCGTGACGGCGAGGTTCTGGGGCAGGAGCTGCTCGTCGAGGACGACGACGGCGTCCTTCGCGACCTTGCTCGCGCGCCGCATGAGCGTCATCGCCTCGGCGACGGCGGTCGCCTCGTCGAGCAGGGAGGCCCCCGAGGTGGGCAGGCCGGTGAGGTCGCTGACGACGGTCTGGAAGTTCAGGAGCGCCTCGAGGCGGCCCTGGGAGATCTCGGCCTGGTAGGGCGTGTAGGCGGTGTACCAGCCCGGGTTCTCGAGCACGTTGCGCTGGATGACGGGCGGGGTGACGGTGCCGTGGTAGCCGAGGCCGATCATGCTCGTGAGGACCCTGTTGCGGGAGGCGTACCCGCGCAGCTCGGTGAGCACGGCGTGCTCGGACGCCGCCGGCTCGATGTCGAGGCTCTCGGTCATGCGGATCGCGCGGGGGATCGCCGCGTCGGTGAGGGCGTCGAGGTCGGGGCGACCGACGGTCTCGAGCATCGCGGCGATGTCCTTCTCGCCGGGACCGACGTGGCGCGAGACGAACTCGGGCAGGGCGGTGGGGTCGAGGCTCATGAGGCTCCTAGGGCACGGGCAACTGCGGGCGCCTCCCCTTCTGTCGCCGCCGAGGGCGGTTCCAGAGGTGCCTGATCCGCGTGGTCCTGCGCGCCTGAGAGGTTCCGGGGAGTTTGCCCCTTCGGCGCCCCGCCGACAGGACGGGGACTCTCCCACACGGGGTGTACGGCACCACTCACGGTACCAGCCGGACCTGCGACGACCTGGTCGCGACCGGGCCGCGCGGCCCGCCGGAGGAGGCGGTCGCGACCGGCGGCGGCTGTCGCCGGTCGCGACGTTTCCCGCTGGTCCTTGGCCGGAGCGTCGCGGCGCGGACCCTGCGGGTGCGGTCAGGCGAGCCGGGCCTCGCGCCGGGCGCTGAGCTCGTCCCCCGGGTGGGGGGCGGGGACCTCGTCCTCGGCGCGCTCGCTGGGCAGCGCGGCGAGCGACCCCTCGATCTCGCGCCAGACCCGTCCGACGGCGATGCCGAACACGCCCTGTCCGCCCTGGACGAGGTCGACGACCTCGTCGGCGGAGGTGCACTCGTACACCGAGGCGCCGTCGCTCATGAGGGTGATCTGGGCGAGGTCGTCGACGCCGCGACGGCGCAGGTGCTCGATGGCGACCCGGATCTGCTGCAGCGAGACCCCGGTGTCGAGCAGGCGCTTGACGACCTTGAGCACGAGGATGTCCCGGAAGCCGTAGAGCCGCTGCGTGCCGGAGCCGCTCGCGCCCCGCACGGACGGCTCGACG
This sequence comes from uncultured Actinomycetota bacterium, assembly GCA_963800325.1. Classification (GTDB taxonomy): domain Bacteria; phylum Actinomycetota; class Actinomycetes; order Actinomycetales; family Dermatophilaceae; genus CAWDAQ01. The sequence goes on from CAWDAQ010000002.1 coordinate 279,676, forward strand.
AGCCCGGTCCGGGCCCAGTAGTCGAGCTGACGGTAGGTGATGCCCGCGGCCTTGCACGCGGTGGGACCGCGGTAGCCGACGTCCTCGCTGAGCGCGGGGAGGTCGTCGTCGAAGAGGACGCCCTGCGTCGCGGCCGGGGCGGTCACGCCCGGTCGCGAATCCCCAGTCGCCTCCACGTCGCCTCCTCGAGGTGGTCGCGTCCCGTACCCGGGACGCACCTAGGACGGTACGGCGGGGCGTACCCGCCGTCAACGACCGTCGGCGCGTGTCACGGCCACCCGTCACGTCCGGGACGGACGGGTCACTGCTCGGTGGGGTTCTCGAAGTCCTCGGGGCTGACGTGGTCGAGGAACTCCTTGAACTTCTCGACCTCGTCCTCCTCCTCCGGGGCGATCGCGACGCCGGCGGCCTCGAGCAGGTCCTCGGAGGTGACGATCTCGGCGCCGGTGCGCAGCGCGAGGGCGATGGCGTCCGAGGACCGGGAGGAGATCTCGCTGCCCCCGTCGATGACGAGGGTGGCGTAGAAGATGTTGTCCTTGAGCTCGTCGATCCGCACCCGCGTCAGCGTGTGCCCGAGGCCCTCGATGACGTTCTTCAGGAGGTCGTGGGTCAGCGGCCGGGGAGGCTTGACGCCCTGCTGGGCGTACGCGATCGCGGTCGCCTCCGCCGCTCCGATCCAGATCGGCAGGTAGCGCTCCCCGTCACGCTCCCGCAGGAGCACGATGGGCTGGTTGGTGGGCATCTCCACCCGGACACCGAGCACGTCCAACGGCTTCACGGGTCCACCGTACCCCGCGGAAGCAGGGGGGATGCATCAGCCGTCGTCGGTCCCCACGAGCCGGTGCAGCGCGTCCCGGACGAGCGCGGTGTGCAGCGTCAGGCACCAGTGCGCCACCTCGGCCGCGACGTCGGCAGGAGACTCCACGGGCGCCGCCGAGCCGTCCCCGCCCTCCCCGGCCCGCGCGGCCCGGCGACCCCGCAGGGGCGCCAGGACGTGCTCGGCGAGGCCCACCTCGCGGTCGGCGGCGGTGCGGAACTGACGCAGGTGGCGCACCTCGATCCCCCGTCCGACGAGGACCGAGGCCGCCCGGGCGACGTCGAGGGACTCGGCCCCGAAGAAGCCGTCCTCGTCGGCGTGGACGAGGCCGTAGGCGACGAGGGCCTGGATGACCTCCGCGTCGACCCCCTCGGAGCGCGCGAGCTCGGCCGTGGTCAGCCGCATCGGGGTGCGGGCGAGCAGCCCGGCGGGGGGCGGCGCGCCGCCGCCGGGGACGGGTGCCCTCGGCGCCGACGGACCGGCGCGGCCCGCCGGCGCGCCGGACGCGCCGGGGACGACCGCGTCCGGGTCGAGCCCGCGGTCCATCGCGTCCAGGGCCTCCCGGATGACCCGCAGCGGCCAGAACCGGTCCCGCTGGGCCGCGAGGACGTAGCGCAGCCGTTCGACGTCGTCGGTGTCGAACGAGCGGTAGCCCGACGTCGTGCGCTCGGGGGTGACCAGACCCTCGGACTCGAGGAACCGGATCTTGGAGACCGTCACGTCCGGGAACTCCTCGCGCAGCCGTGCCAGCACGGCACCGATGCTCAGGCGGGACGAGCCGCCCCGGCCGGACGCGGGGCCCCGGTCAGGACCCGCCCGCATAGAAGACGAGCCGGAACTTGCCGATCTGCACCTCGTCGCCGCGGTGGAGGACGGTGTCGTCGATCCGCTCGCGGTTGACGTAGGTGCCGTTGAGGGAGCCGACGTCGCGCACCGAGAAGGTGTCCCCCGCGCGGCGGAAGACGGCGTGCTTGCGGGAGACCGTGACGTCGTCGAGGAAGATGTCACTGGAGGGGCTGCGGCCGGAGGTGACCTCCGCGTCGTCGAGCAGGAACCGGGCGCCGGTGTTCGGTCCCCGCAGGACGATGAGGAGCGCGGTGCCGGGGCGGAGGGCCTCGACGGTCTGCTGGTTCTCGCGGCTCAGGCCGAGATCGCCCTCGTGCACGGGCTCGCCGGGGTGGGTCTCCCCCAGGCCACCGAAGTGCTGTGTCGTCGGGTCCTGACGCGGCGACTCGTCGGAACCGGCTCCATTGGTGGTCATGCGCCTTCCCCTTTCCACGTGCGTCACGGGCACCTCGCGGTGCCAGCGTAGTTCACCCCGGCCCCGCGGGGCGGGTCCGGAGGGGGAGCCCGTGGTCAGTCGAGCTGCTCGCGGTACCCGGCGACGTCGAGCAGGCCCGAGAGCGCTCCGGTGTCGGCGAGCCGCAGCTCGTACATCCAGCCCTCGCCGTAGGGGTCGGTGTTGACCAGCTCCGGGGAGGCGTCGAGACCCTCGTTGACGGCGGTGACCTCGCCCGCGAGCGGGGCGTAGAGGTCGCTGACCGACTTGGTCGACTCGACCTCGCCGCACGCGTCGCCGGGGGCGAGCGTGTCGCCGACGGTGGGCAGGCTGACGTAGACGACGTCCCCGAGCGCCTCCTGGGCGTAGGCCGTGATCCCGACCCGGACGACACCGCCGTCACCGACACGCACCCACTCGTGCTCCGCGGTGTAGCTGAGGTCCTCCGGGTACTCCAGGTCGCTCATGACTCTCCTCGTCGGTGGGGCCCGCCGTGGCGGCCCGGGTCGGGGGGCTGGGCCGGGCTAGCCCTCGGAGGGGCTGGTCGACGGCTCCGGCACCGGCCGAGCGTAACGAGGCTCCGTGACGTCGTGCAATGCGGTGATCGAGAGCGACTCGTGCTGCTCGACGGTGGCCTTCCCGCCGAGCCGGCGGACCGACTCGGTCACGCCGCCGGGGATGTCCATCGCGGACGCCATCGTCGCGGGGTCACCGATCGCGGTGATCGTGTACGGCAGGTCCAGCTTCGTGCCGGAGACCGAGACGCCGGTGTCGCCGTCGGTGAAGTACGTGCTCGCGACCACGCGCACGGAGCCGACCTGCACGGCCTCGGCGCCGGCGTCCCGCAGCTCCTCGAGGGCGTCCAGCAGCACCGGCGCCGTGACCTCCCGCCGGGGGTCGGCGATCGTCACCGTGATCCCCGGTCCCTTGACCGGGACGGTGCCGGCGAGGACCTCGAGGGTGCGCAGCCGGCTCTTGGCGGCCTTCTGGGCCTGCTCCCCCGCGCCGGAGGCGAGCTGGTCCCGGGTGCGCTGGAGGTCCCGCAGCTCCGACTGCAGCCGGTTGCCGTCCTGGGTGACGTCGTCGAGGATCCGCACGAGCTCGTCCTCGCGGAGGTTCTCCAGCCCCTGGCCCTGGGTCTGGCGCACCTGCGTCGCGATGGCGAACCCGAGGAGGACGGCGAGGACGAGCGCGAGCGCGTTCGCCTTCGTCGCCCGCGGCCGGGCCATCCGCAGCAGGTGCCGCCAGTTGGCGCGGGTGTCCTCGCCGCGGGGGCCGGGGCGCCTGCGGTGTGGGGGCTTGGGCTCGCTCATGCGCTGAACAGGTGCCGCCGGATCGAGGCGACGTTGGAGAAGATCCGGACGCCGAGCACGACGACGACCCCGGTCGACAGCTGGGAGCCCACCCCGAGCTGGTCCCCGAGGAAGACGATGAAGGCCGCGACGACCACGTTGGACAGGAACGAGATGACGAAGACCTTGTCCGAGAAGATGCCGTCGAGCACGGCCCGGACGGCTCCGAACACCGCGTCGAGTGCCGCGATGACGGCGATCGGCAGGTAGGGCTGCATCCACAGCGGCACCTCCGGGTTGAGCAGGAGGCCGACGAGGATCCCGCCGAGCAGTCCGAGGGCTGGTATCACGGTGTCGGTCCTCCGGAGGGGGTCGAGGTCTGCGTGGAGGGGCTCGACGGGCCCGCGCCGCCGCCCGCGCCTGCCGGGCCGATGACGGTCGCCGAGCGCAACGAGCCGGTGACCGCGCCCGGGAGCGTCAGGTCGTCGGACCCGGCGAGGTCGGTCTGGATCCCGTAGTTGTCGTGGAGCGAGGTCAGGTAGGACCCGCCCAGACCCGCGGCGAACGTGGTCTGCAGGTCGTTCGGGCTGCCGATGGCCTCGATGGTGTACGGCCGGGTCAGCGGCCGGAAGTTGACGAGGATCGCGTCCCCGGCGAACCGGATCGCGGAGCGGGCGTTGAGGCGGTGGCCGTTGACGGCGATCGCCTCGGCCCCGGACTGCCACAGCGCGTTGACGACGATCTGCAGGTCCCGCGCGAGCACCCGGCCGTCGTCGTCCTGGGTGGTGCGCGGGTTGCCGTCCGGGCTCGTGCCGCCTTGGCCCGGCGCGTCGTCGAGGGTGATGGTCATCCCCGGGCCGGTGACGGCGCTGCTGTCCGCGAGCACGCGGAGTCGCTCGAGCTCGGCGGCCTGCGCGGCCGACCCGCCGGCGGCCTCGCTCGTCGAGAGCTCGTCCTGGATCCGGCGGACGCGGGCAGCGGTCGCGTCGGCGGCGTCCTGCTGGCGCTGGACGCGCTCGATCAGCTGGGTCTTGGCGTCGTTGACCCCCCGGGAGGTGTCCCGCAGCGTCGCCGCCGCGACGCCGAGGAGCAGGCCGAACACGACCGCGGTGACGGCGAGCAGCGGGGTGGCCGTCCCCGTGGAGCGGGGCAGGCCCTCACGCTGCCGGGCCTCGGCGACGGCCGCGTACCCCGGGTCGAGCGGCCGCTCGATCATCGAGGTGATGAGGGTCATCGACGCGTCGGGACGCCGCCTGCGGGCCTCCTCGCGCCGCTTCGGGGACGGCGGGCTCACGCGGGCTCACGCCTGAGCGTGAGCGCGACCTGGACGGCGTAGAGCACCCCCGCACCCCAGTACAGGACCATCCCCCACCACGCGAACGCCCACCCGATCGGCTGGGCGAGCTCGGCGACGACCCCGGTGCCGCCGGCGAGCAGGAGCAGCGGGAAGGCGTACAGCAGGTTGAAGGTCGCCGCCTTCCCGACGAAGTGGACCGGCATCTCCGTCAGCCCGCCCCACCGGGCGGTGGCGATGATGCCGACGAGGAAGACCTCCCGCAGCACGAGCACCGCGACGAGCCACCACGGGATGATGTCCCGCCAGGCGAGGCCGAGCAGCGTAGAGAAGATGTAGAGCCGGTCCGCGATCGGGTCGAGCAGCTCCCCCACCCGGGAGACGAGCCCGAACCGGCGGGCGATCTTGCCGTCGAGGTAGTCGCTGACGCCGGAGACCGTGAGGACCGCGAGCGCCAGCGCGTCGTGCCGGGCGATGATGGCCCAGAGGAAGACGGGGACACCGACGAGCCGGAGGACCGACAGGGCGTTGGGCAGGGTGAGGACGCGGTCGGTGCGGCGCACCTGGACGACCTGGGGTCCCCTCTGCTCGGTCACGCTCGAAGCCTAAGACGTCGGGCGCCCCGGGACCGAACCCGCCGGTCTAGAGTCGGGGGATGGACCGGCGCGTGCTCACCCCGTCCCTCGCCGACCTGCGCACCCGCACGAGCGTGAAGTGGGCGTGGTACCCCCCGGACGTGCTGCCGCTGTGGGTCGCGGAGATGGACGTCGAGCCGGCCCCGGCGGTCGTCGAGGCGGTCCGCTCGGCGATGGTCCGCGGCGACACCGGGTACGTGTGGGGGCGTCCCTACGCGGAGGCCTTCGCCGCCTTCGCGGACGCCCGGTGGGGGTGGGAGCCGGACGTCGCGTCGACGACGGTCGTCCCGGACGTCATGACGGGCGTCGCCGAGGTGCTCCGGGTCGTCACCGACCCGGGCGACACGGTCGTCGTCAGCTCCCCGGTCTACCCGCCGTTCCGCTCCTTCGTCCGGCACGCCGGCCGCGAGGTGCTCGACGCCCCCCTCGGCGCCGACGGCCGCCTCGAGCCCGGCGCGCTCGAGGACGCGTTCGCGAGGGCCCGGGCCGGGGGCCGCCCGGCCGCCTACCTGCTGTGCAACCCGCACAACCCGACCGGTGTGGTCCACACCGCCGCCGAGCTCACCGCGCTCGGCGAGCTCGCCCACCGTCACGGGGTGCGGGTCGTCGCCGACGAGATCCACGCCCCGCTCGTCCTGCCCGGGGCCGAGTTCACCCCCTACCTCAGCCTGGACGTGGGCGAGGACGCGGTCGCGCTGTTCTCGGCGTCGAAGGGGTGGAACCTCGCCGGGCTCAAGGCCGCGGTCGCCGTCCCCGGGCCACGAGCGCGCGGGGACGTCCGTCGCATCCCCGAGATCGTCGGCCACGGGGCCGGGCACGTCGGGGTGCAGGGGCACGTCGCCGCGCTGACCGGCGGCGTGGACTGGCTGGACGACCTCGTGGCCGACCTCGCCGACAACCGGGACCTGCTCGTCGAGCTCGTCGCAGAGCGCCTGCCCGGGGCCCGGATGCGTCCGCCGGAGGGGACCTACCTCGCGTGGCTCGACCTGCGCGGCGCCGGGCTCGGCGACGACCCGGCGGCGGTGGCGCTCGACCACGGGCGGGTCGCGCTCAACCCCGGACGGTCCTTCGGCGTCGAGGGCGTCGGCCACGCGCGGCTCAACTACGCGACCAACCCGGCGGTGCTCACCGAGGCCGTCGAGCGCCTCGCGTCCGCGGCGGCCGCCGTCACCGGCAGCGGCTGACGGGGGCTCTCCCGGCCGCACCCTGCCTCCCCCCGCGGGTGGCCGCCGGAGCCCGGGTCCGGACCGGTCCGGTGGGCCCTGGTGGTCCCCACGGGGGAAGGTGCGGGTCGGGTCAGGAGTTCTCGGCGACGTACTGCTCGGGGTCCTTGTCCTTGGTCGTGATGCCGCCGGCGTGGGAGGCCTCGAACCCCGCGAACTGCACGGCGAGGTCGTGCCGCTCCTGCAGGCTCGCGCTCTTGCGGAAGTCGGCGAGGGCCCCGCGCTCCTCCTCGGCCATGTGGTCGCTGTTGGCCTCGCGGGCCTCCGCCACCGCCGACCACCACGCCTCGCTGCCGGCCTCGTGGTCGGCGACCTTGGCGACGGCGTCGCGGATCTCGTTGTGGTCGTGCACGGCGTCCTCGGTCTCGTCCGCGGGCTCGCCCTCGATCCGGGTGCCCGTGCCGACCGAGAGCAGCCGCGGGTAGAACAGCTCCTCCTCGGCGTCGGCGTGCACCTCGAGGAGGATCGCCAGCCGCTCCCAGATCGCGGCGAGGGTGCTCGTGTCGCCGCGGTCGACCTCGTCGAGCATCGCGAACATGCGGCGCTGTTCGTGGTGGTCGGACAGGATCAGCTCGGTGATGTCCATGGTGCTCCTCCGGTGCTCGGGGCAGGTCGTGGGGTCGCTGCCAGCATAAGGAGGCCACGCGGCGGCCGCTCACCGTCCGGCGGCCGGTGCCGGGCCGGAGCCCTGTGGACGACGACCTCGCCGGACCGGTCCGGCGTGGCACGCTGTGGTCGTGGGTGGAGACGCACGGGACGGCGAGCGGGCCCCGGGGGACGACGAGCGCTTCGAGGGGTTCCCCGTCGCCGGGGTGGAGTTCTACCGCGACCTCGAGGAGGACAACTCCCGCGAGTTCTGGTCCCGTCGGCGGGGTGAGTGGGAGCGGGCGGTGCGTGACCCCATGCGGACCCTGCTCGCCGAGCTCGAGGACGAGTTCGGCGAGGCGAGGATGTTCCGGCCCCACCGCGACCTGCGGTTCAGCCGGGACACCTCGCCCTACAAGACCCATCAGGGCGCCCTCGTGGGCACGGGCAAGGGGATCGGCTACTACCTCCAGCTCAGCGCGGACGGCCTGCTCGTCGGCGGCGGGTTCCGTGCCCACTCCCCGGCCGAGACCGCCCGGTACCGGCACGCCGTCGACGCGCCGGACTCGGGGCGGGCACTGGAGGCGGTCGTCGCCGACCTCGAGCGTGCCCGCCTGGACCTCGTCGGGGCCGCGGTGAAGACCCGGCCGCGGGGCTACCCGGCCGATCACCCCCGCCTGGCGCTGCTCCGGCGCACCGAGCTCATGGCGGTCCGGCAGGTCGGGACCCCCGACTGGCTGGCGACCCGCCGGGCGCTCGTCGAGGTCCGCGACACGTGGCGGCGGGTCCGGCCGCTGACGGAGTGGGTCCTGACCCACGTCGCCGGGGACTGACACCCGCGGGCAGGCGGGTCAGCCGCCCGCGGGTCACCCGGTACAGCCACACACCGGCGCCCACCGAGCGGGTGTCGAGCCCGTGCTCGACCCGGGTCCGCAGCCTCTCCGCCACCACCTGCCTCACCCCCGTCCAGTCTCGTCCCGGCCGGGTCGTCGGGGCCCGGGACCTCGGTCCCCCGACGTGCCCTCTGCGCGTGTCGCCGGGCCCCTGGCCCGCCGCTGGTCCGAGGGACCGTGAAGGGCTGGTCAGGGGGTCGGTGCGGGGGCCGGGAGCGCCGGTCCGGGCTCGGGCTCGGGGGGAATCTCCTCCACCGGGCCCTCCAGCTCGAGGTCGGGAATGATCCGGTCCAGCCACCGCGGCAGCCACCAGGCGTGACGTCCGAGGAGCGACATCAGCGCGGGGACGAGGACCATCCGCACGACGCTCGCGTCGACGAGGACCGCGACGGCCATCCCGATCGCGAGCATCTTGATCGCCGGGTCGGGCGAGCGGACGAAGCTCGTGAACACCACGACCATGATCGCGGCGGCCGTCGTGATGACTCGGGCCGTGCTGCCGATCCCGATCGCCACCGCCCGGTGGGCGTCCCCTGTCCGGTGCCAGGCCTCGCGCACCCGGGAGAGCAGGAAGACCTCGTAGTCCATCGACAGCCCGAAGACGATCGCGAACATCAGCATCGGCACGTAGGCCGGGATCGGCAGGTCCTGGTCGATCCCGAGCAGCTGCGAGCCCCAGCCCCACTGGAACACCGCGACGACGACGCCGTACGCCGCGCCGACCGAGAGCAGGTTGAGCACCGCGGCCTTGACCGAGATGACGATCGAGCGGAACGCGATCGTCAGCAGCACGAGCGAGAGCAGCACGACGGCGAGGATGAGCCAGACCATCCGGTCGGCGACCCGCTGGGTGAAGTCGGCGTAGCCGGCGGTGGTGCCGACGAGGTAGGTCGACCGAGCCCCGAGCCCCGGCAGCACGGTGTTCTCGAGGGTGTCCACCAGCGTCGTCGTCGCCTCGTCGTCGGGTGCGCTCCGGGGGACGACCGTGAACACCGCGACGGACCCCCCCGAGTTGAGCGTCGGCGGGCTGACCGAGGCGACGTCGGTGACCCCGCCCAGGGTCTGCTGCGCCCGGTCGAGCAGCTGCTGGTTCTGCTGCTGCGACTGGGACGGCAGCACGAGCACGGCCGTCAGCGGCCCGTTCGCCCCGACCCCGAAGCCGTCGGTGACGAGGTCGTAGGCGCGACGGTCGCTCTGCGTCGTCGGGTCGGTGCCGGCGTCCAGCTGCCCGAGCCGCAGTGACAGCACGGGGATCGCGAGCACGAGGAGCAGGACGACGCTCGCGACCGCCCACGGCCACGGGTGGTAGCTGACCTGCCGCCCCCAGCGGGCGAACGCGCTGTGCTCGTGGGCCCGCTCGGCCGCGGCGGGGTCGGGCCTGCCCGCAGCCCGGTCGGCGCGGGAGCGGATCCGACGTCCCGACAGCCGGAGCAGCGCCGGTACGAGGGTCACCGCGGAGACCATCGTCACCGCGACGACGATCGCCGCCGCGAGGCCCATGGCGCCGACGAACGGGACCCCGGAGACGTAGAGGCCGAGGATGGCGATGACGACGGTGCTGCCGGCGACGACGATGGCGGCGCCGGAGGAGCCCGTGGCCCGGCCGACGGACTCCGCGAGGTCCATGCCGTGGTCCAGCTGCTCCCGGTGCCGGGCGACGAGGAAGAGGCCGTAGTCGATGGCCACGCCGAGCCCCAGCAGGGTCCCGACCGAGGGCGCGGTGGTCGGGAGCTGGACGGCGGCGGCGAGAAGCCCGACGAGGGCGAGCCCGGACCCGACGCTGAACACCGCGCCGACGAGTGGGACGAGGGCGGCCACGACCGAGCCGAACATGACCAGCAGCAGGAGCAGGGCTGCCGCGATGCCGATGAGCTCGGAGAGGGTGTCGTCCGGGGACTGCCCGATCTGTCCGGCTCCCCCGCCGTACTCCACCACCAGTCCCGCCGAGCGGGCCGGGCGGACCGCCCGGTCGAGGGAGGCGAGGTAGCCGCTGTCGAGGGAGGCGGGGTTGACGTCCCAGGAGACGCTGCCGTACGCGATCGTGCCGTCCTTCGACACCGCGGGGGTGCCGGGGGCGGTGAGGGGGTCGGTGGCGCTCAAGACGTGGGGGAGGCCCCCGACGTCCTTCATCGTGGTGGCCACGGCGTCGGACCGTCCGGCCACGGTCCCGGTCGGGGCGTGGAAGACGATCTGCCCGCTGTACCCGCTGGCGGCCCGGAAGTCGCTGCGGAGGGTGTCCAGCCCCCGGGAGGACTGGCTGCCGGGGACCGAGTAGTTGTTGACGAAGGTCCCCTCGACGACCCGGTCGGCGGTCGTGAGCCCCACGAGGACGACGAGCCAGACCCCGACGACCCACCAGCGGTGGCGGCCGGCGAACCCACCGAGCCGTTCCAGCAGCGCGTTCATCGTGCCTCCACGGCGGTCCGGGTGCTCACCTCAGGGTGGTGGGGCCGAGCGGCCTCTCGACCCGGACGGCGCGGCGCGGCACCGGGCCGTGGTGGTCGGGGCCGAGGAGGGCGAGGACGGCGGCCAGCACGGCCGGCGCGCGCCGAAGTCGAACCCGAACCGTTCGGTCCTCTACCATGCCGTGCCCCCGAGGCCGGCCGCCACGATGGGCGGAGCAGCCGGACCACACGCCCGGGGCCTCGGAACACATCCGAGAGAGCACGGCCCGCCCGTGCCCCCCAGCGTCCTCGCCGGGCGACCAGCGTGTCAACGCCCTGGCCGGTGTGAGGAACCGACGCGGCACGAGACGGTCACGGCACACCGTCCGGCTCGGCGGTGGTTCGGACGTACACCTTCCTCACGCCTGGCATGAACCAGGCGCGGAGCCCCTGGCCGTGGCAGAGCAACGGAGCTCTCCCGTCTGGCTCGGCCGGGAGAAGTCGTCCCCACCGAGGGCGCTACTGGTGGGCCATCGCCGCGCGCATCTCGCTCTCGCTGTCGAGGATGAGGTCGCCGGACACGTCCACCGTCACCGAGTGCAGGGTGCCGGTGAACCGGTACGGGGACGGGTAGTCCGGGGTCACCGGTGAGCCGGGGTTGGCGCCGCACGTGAGTGCACCCGGGTTGATCAGGAACGGTGTCGTCTCCGGCGCCTCGGCCTCGGCGGCCAGCGAGCCGTCGACGTAGAGCTGGAGGTGGGCCGGGGTCCCCTTGCCGTGTGCCGTGTCGGGTTCTCCGGTGGGCTCGAACTCGAAGCGCAGCTCGTGCGCGCCCGCCGGGAGCGGGTCGGTCATGGAGACCTTGTGGCGCCTGCGTCCGACGTAGTTGTGCACGTAGTGCAGGCGCTGGTCCTTGATGAACAGCGAGTAGCCCCCGGCCGCGGCGCCCTGGCACAGGAGCACACCCTCGGCGCCACCCTCGGGCAGCTCCACGCTGGCCGTGATGCTGTGCGGCCGGTTGAGCACGCGTGGCGCGGCGAAGAAGGGAATCGACTGCGTGTCCGGCCGGTAGACGTAGCGGTCGCGGGGCACGGCGACCAGGGGCTTCTCGACAGCGACGCGAGCGACCCCGCTGCCGTCGACCGGCAGGACGTCGTACTTGCCGGCCTCGGCGTACCACAGGCCGATCAGTGCGATCAGCTTGTCGCGGCGCTCGGCCGCAAGGTCGTGGGTCTCGGCGAAGTCGTCGGCGACGTGGTAGAGCTCCCACCCGGTGGCGTCGAGCTCGGTGAGCTTGTCGGCCGAGATGGGCTGGCCGAAGCCGATCCCCGCCTCGGTGAAGGACGGTCCGGGCCACGGGCAGACCGCACGCCAGCCGTCGTGGTAGATCGAGCGGTGGCCCAGCATCTCGAAGTACTGCGTCCGGTGCTTGCTGAGCGCGTCCGGGTTGTCGAGGGCCTCGGCGAAGCTCACCCCGTGGATCGGGGACTGGACGACCCCGCGGATGGCCGCCGGCGGCTCGATCCCGAGCAGGTCGAGGACCGTGGGCACCATGTCGATGATGTGGGCGTACTGGCCGCGCACCTCACCGCGAGCCTTCGTCCCGGCCGGCCAGGAGACGATGAACGGGTCGGATGCCCCGCCGCGGTAGGTCTCCCGCTTCCAGCGCCGGAACGGTGTGTTGCCCGCGAAGGTCCAGCCCCACGGGTAGTGGTTGAAGTGGTTGGGTCCGCCGATCTCGTCGATGAAGGCGAGGCTGTCCTCCATCGGTTCCTGGGCGTTGTTGAAGAACTGTGCCTCGTTCGTCGTGCCGGTCGGGCCACCCTCGGCGCTGGCTCCGTTGTCGGAGATCACCATCACGATCGTGTTGTCGAGCACCCCCTGGTCACGCAGGAAGTCCAGCAGTCGGCCCAGGTGGTGGTCGGTGTGGCTCAGGAAGCCGGCGAAGACCTCCATCATCCGGCTGTACAAGCGCCGGCCCTCCGCCGGCTGCGCGTCCCAGTCGGGGACGTCCGGGTCGTGCCGTGAGAGCTCGGCGTCGGCCGGGACGACGCCCAGCTCCTTCTGCCGGGCGAAGACCTCCTCGCGATAGGCGTCCCAGCCGTCGTCGAAACGGCCGGCGTACCTGTCGATCCACTCCCGCGGGGCGTGGTGAGGGGCGTGCGTGGCACCGAAGCACAGATGGAGGTAGAACGGCTTGTCGGGGTCGACCTGTCGGGCGTCGGCGATGAACTGGATCGACCTGTCCACGAGGTCCTCGGTGAGGTGGTAGCCCTCCTCGGGGGTGGCGGGCGGCTCGACCTGGTGGTTGTCGTAGACCAGGTCGGGATACCACTGGCTGGTGTCGCCACCGAGGAAGCCGTAGAAGCGCTCGAATCCCCGAGCCAGGGGCCAACGGTCGTACGGGCCGGCGGCGGTCTCCTGGTTGCTCGGCGTCAGGTGCCACTTGCCGACCATGAAGGTGCTGTAACCCTCGCCGAGCAGCATCTCCGAGAGCATGCCGTTCTCGAACGGGATGACTCCGTTGTAGCCGGGGAACCCGGTGGCGAACTCGGTGATGCAGGCCATGCCGTTGCTGTGGTGGTTGCGTCCGGTGACGATGCAGGAACGGCTCGGTGAGCAGAGGGCCGTGGTGTGCATGTTGGTGAACCGCAGCCCGTCGGCGGCGAGCGCGTCGAACGTCGGCGTCGCGATCGGGCTGCCGTAGCATCCGAGCTGCCCGAAACCGGTGTCGTCGAGGACCACGAACAGCACGTTCGGCATCCCCGGCACGGCCCGGGTCGGCCTGGGCCAAGCGGCCGCCGACTCGTCCGTCGTCCGGCCGATGGTTCCGGGGAACCTCGAGCCCGGGTCGTATTCAGTCAAGGCCATGCCCACCACCCACTTCGGAGAAGACGTCTCCCCCATTGGCTCGCTCCGCGGCGCCGGGCACATCACCTGGGGGGGATGAGCACGATGACGTCGAGCCCGCAGGCTGGAGCAGGCACTGACCGGCGTCCGCCGGCAGCGGTGCGACGGCGCCATGATGATCCCCGCGGAGAACGACGCCGTCGGTGAAGCCCGCATGCTCACGTGACCTGTGGGTCGCGTCCAGGCCAGAACCGGCTCTGACTCGCGTTTCCGCAGGTCAGAGCCGGTTCCTTGGTCGGGCTGACAGGATTTGAACCTGCGACCCCTTGACCCCCAGTCAAGTGCGCTACCAAGCTGCGCCACAGCCCGATCGTTCAGTTGTCCGCCACGCGGCGGCGCCGCGCCCTCAGGCGCGGCGAGACGCCACCCTAGCGCACGGGGCGAGTGCCGTCCGAATCGCCCCGGGAGGGTCCTGGGGGGTCAGCGGCGGCGTCGCTCCCGGACCCGGACCGAGATCTCGATCGGCGACCCGGCGAAGCCGAACTCCTCCCGGAGCCGGCGCTCGAGGAAGCGCCGGTAGCCGTGCTCGATGAAGCCCGAGGCGAACACGACGAACCTCGGCGGCCGGGTGCTCGCCTGGGTGGCGAACAGGATCCGCGGCTGCCGGCCCCCGCGGACCGGGTGGGGGTGCCCGGCGACGACCTCGCCGAGGAACGCGTTGAGCCGCCCGGTGGGGACGCGGCTGTCCCAGGACCCCAGCGCGGTCTCCAGGGCGGGCACGAGCCGGTCGAGGTGGCGTCCGGTGCGCGCCGAGACGTTGACCCGGGGGGCCCAGGAGACCTGGCCGAGGTTCCGCTCCACCTCGCGCTCGAGGTAGTGGCGGCGCTCCTCGTCGAGGAGGTCCCACTTGTTGTACGCGATGACCAGGGCGCGGCCGGCGTCGACGACCTGCTGGACCACGCGGACGTCCTGCTCGGCGATCGACTGCTCGGCGTCGACGAGGACGACGGCGACCTCGGCCTTCTCGATCGCGGTCTGGGTGCGCAGCGAGGCGTAGAAGTCCGCGCCGCGGGTCTGGTGCACGCGCCGGCGGATTCCCGCGGTGTCGACGAAGCGCCACACCTTCCCGCCGAGCTCGACGAGCTCGTCGACCGGGTCCCGGGTCGTCCCGGCGACCTCGTCCACGACGACCCGGTCGCTCCGGGCCAGCTTGTTGAGCATGCTCGACTTGCCGACGTTCGGCCGGCCGACGAGCGCGACCCGCCGGGGGCCGCCGGGAGCGGCCGGGGCCACGCGCGAGGAGCCGGGGAGGACGTCGAGCAGCGCGTCGAGCAGGTCGCCGCTCCCCCGGCCGTGGAGCCCGGACACCGGCCACGGCTGGCCGAGCCCGAGGTTCCACAGCGCGGCGGCGTCGGCCTCGGTGCGCTCGTCGTCGACCTTGTTCGCGACGAGCACGACGGGCTTGCCCGAGCGCCGCAGGAGCCGCACGACCGCCTCGTCGGTGTCGGTGGCCCCGACCTTGGCGTCGACGACGAACAGCACGGCGTCGGCGAGCTCGACCGCCACTTCGGCCTGCTCGGCGACGCGGAGGTGGATCCCGGTGGGTCCGACCTCCCAGCCTCCGGTGTCGATGAGCGTGAACGGGCGCCCGGCCCACTCCGCCTCGTAGCTGACCCGGTCGCGGGTGACCCCGGGGACGTCCTCGACGACGGCCTCCCGGCGCCGCAGCACGCGGTTGACGAGGGTGGACTTGCCGACGTTGGGTCGGCCGATGACGGCGACGACGGGGGCCGGTCCGGTCGGCTCGCTCACCGCCGCGCCTTCCCCGGCGCCGTCGACGAGGGCCCGGTCCTCCTCGCTCAGCTCGAAGTCGTCGAGGCCGGCGCGCAGGGCGCGCTCGACGGACGGGGTCTCGGTCTCGGACTCGCTCATGGCGTCATTCTCCCGCGTGCGCGGCGTCGCGGACGACGTCCGGGGCCTCGACGAGCGTGAGGACGGCCGCGACGCTCTCGTCGAAGGACATCTCGGAGGTGTCGAGGGTGACGACACCGTCGGCGGCCACGGTGAACTGGGACACGGTGGAGTCGTCCCGGTCGCGCCGGACGATCTGGTCGCGGACGGCCGCGACGGCCGCCGGGTCGGAGTGGCCGTGCAGCTCGGTCGAGCGCCGCCGCAGCCGGGCCTGCTCGTCGGCGGTCAGCAGGACCCGGACGTCGGCGTCGGGGGCGACGACGGTGGTGACGTCGCGGCCCTCGGCGACCACTCCCCCGGTCTCGCCGGCGATCTGCGCGATGAGCTCGCGCTGGCGCTGCTGGAGCACCGGCCGGACGGACTGGTTGGTGGCGACCTCCGAGACCCGGGAGGAGACCTCGGTGGTGCGGATGGCACCGGTGACGTCGTGGGTGCCGACGATGACGACGGCGTGGTCCGGGTCGGTGCCGAGCACGAGCGGGAGGGCGCGCGCGGCGCGCGCCACCGCCTCGGTGTCGCCGAGGTCGATGCCCTCGTGGAGGCACCACCAGGTCAGCGCCCGGTACATCGCGCCGGTGTCGAGGAACCCGAACCCGAGGGTGCGGGCGACGGCCTTGGAGACGCTCGACTTGCCGGAGCCGGAGGGACCGTCGACGGCGATGACGCGGGGGGAGGTCATGGGGGTTCAGCCTATCGGCCCGCCCTGCGTCCGCGGAGTCAGCACCCCGGCGACCGTCCGTGCGGACGCTGGCCGGGCGCCGCCGGTTGCGTCCGCGGAGTCAGCACCCCGGCGACCGCCCGTGCGGACGCTGGCCGGGCGCCCCCTCTCAGGCGTGCAGGCGCCAGCCACGGCGGGTGAGCTCCTGCTCGAGGTGGGCGGCGACCGTCGGGAGGACGGAGATCTCGGCGAGCCCGAAGGGCTGGCCGAGGCCGTGCTCGAGGTGGAGGTCCTCGAGGTTCACCCCGGCGTCGCCGACGTCCTGGAAGAGTCGGCCGAGCTCCCCCGGGCGGTCCGGGACGAGCACGACGACGGCGCGGTACGTCGTCGGCGCGGAGCCGTGCTTGCCGGGGATGCGGGCGTGCCCCGCGTTGCCGCTGGCGATGGCGCGGGCGAGCACCGCCCGCGCGCCGTGGGCGGGGGGCGTCCCCGCTCCGGGCTCCGACCCGCCCGTGCCGTCGCCGGCGGCCCCCAGCCGCTCGAGGGCGTCGACGACGCCGGTGAGGTCGCCGGCGACCGCGCGGAGGACCTTCGCGACCGCGGGCGCGTTGCCCGCGAGGATCTGGGTCCACAGCTGGGGGTCGCTCGCGGCGATCCGGGTGACGTCCCGCAGGCCCTGTCCCGCGAGGGCCACGGCGGAGTCGGGCAGGTCCTCCAGCCGGGCGGCGGCGAGGCTCGCCAGCACCTGAGGCACGTGCGAGACCGCGGCCACGGCGTCGTCGTGCTCGGACGGACTGAGGACCGTGACCGCGGCCCCGACCGCCTCCGCGGTGCGCCGGACGAGCGCGACGGCGGCCTCGTCGGTCGACGGGCCCGGGGTGACGACCCAGGCCCGGCCCTCGAACAGGTCTCCGCGGGCGGCCACCGCGCCGGAGCGCTCCCGCCCGGCCATGGGGTGGCCGCCGACGTAGCGCTCGGTCGGTACCCCCCGGACCGTGAGGGCCCCGAGGACGGCGCCCTTCACGGACGCGACGTCGGTGACGTACGCCGACGGCCAGCGGCGCAGCGCGTCCGCGACGACGTCGGCGGTGACGTCGGGCGGGGTCGCGACGACGACGAGCTCGGGCCCCCCGTCCCCGGCCGCGGCCGGGCGCCCCGCGCCGAGGTCGCTCGCGAGCGCCGCCGCGGTCGGGGAGGTGTCCTCGAGGGTGACGTCCGCGCCGCGGCGGGTCAGGGCGATGCCGAGGCTCGTGCCGAGCAGGCCGGTCCCGACGACGTGGACCCGGCTCGGCGTCCGTCCGACGGTCACAGCCCGGCGGCGGCGTAGAGGCGCCCGACCTCGTCGCGGGTCAGCGGACGGGTCCTGCCCGGCTTGGTCGAGCCGAGGGCGACGGGGCCGACGTGCGTGCGCACGAGGCTCGAGACCGGGTGGCCGACGGCCTCGAGCAGCCGGCGCACGACGTGCTTGCGCCCCTCGTGGAGGACGACCTCGACGAGCGCCTTGCCCGGCTGCGAGTCCAGCACCCGGAACGAGTCGACCGCGACCGGTCCGTCCTCGAGCTCGACCCCGGCCCGCAGGGTCCGCCCGAGGTCGCGCGGCAGCGGCGCCGGCACCTGGGCGACGTAGGTCTTCAGGACCCCGTAGGAGGGGTGCTGCAGCCGGTGGGCGAGCTCGCCGTCGTTGGTGAGCAGCAGCAGTCCCTCGGTGTCGACGTCGAGGCGGCCCACGTGGAACAGGCGCTCCCGGCGCCCCCCGACGTAGTCGCCGACGCAGGGACGGTCGCGGTCGTCGCTCATCGTCGAGACCACGCCCGCGGGCTTGTTGAACGCGAGGTAGACCCGGCTCTCGTCGAGCTGGACGCGGACCCCGTCGACGTGGACGACCTGCCGGTCCGGGTCGACACGGGTGCCGAGCTCGGTGACGACCTGCCCGTCGACCTCGACCCGGCCGTCGGCGATGAGGCCCTCGCACACCCGCCGCGAGCCCACGCCGGCACCGGCGAGGAGCTTCTGCAGCCGAACCCCCTCGGGGTCGTGGACGTCGGTGCGTCGGGCCCGTGGCTCCCGGGGCACGCGGGTGGGCTGGCTCGGCTTCGTCGTGCCGGAGCCTGCGGACCTCGGGCCGGGGCCGCCGCGGCCACCCCGGGTGCCGCCGGAACCCCGGGCGTCGCGGGGGGCGGGCTTGCGGGGCGGGGTCACGACCGGCCCCTCTGGGCGAGCTCGTCGAGCACGTCGACCTCCGGGAGGTAGGGGGCGAGGGCGGGCAGGTCCTCGAGGCTGCGCAGACCGAGCCGCTCGAGGAAGAAACCGGTCGTGCCGTAGAGGACGGCACCGGTCTCGGGGTCGGTGCCGCTCTCCTCGATCAGACCGCGGCTGAGGAGGGTGCGGACGACGCCGTCGACGTTGACGCCCCGCACCGAGCTCACCCGGGCCCGGGAGACCGGCTGCCGGTAGGCGACGACCGCGAGGGTCTCCAGGGCGGCCTGGCTGAGCTTGGCACGTTGCCCGCCGACGAGGAAGCGCTCCACGACGGCCGCGTGCTCGGCGCGGCTGTAGAAGCGCCAGCCGCCGCCGACCTCGCGCAGCGCGAAGCCGCGGGGGGTGGCGGCGTACTCCTCCTCGAGGTCCTCCAGGAGGCGGCGGACCTCGGCCGAGGGCAGCTCGAGGACGGCGGCGAGCGCGGCCTCGGGCACCGGCTCGTCGACGACCATGAGGACCGCCTCGAGCGCGGCGCGGGCCCCGCCGGGCAGGGCGCCGACGTCGACGGCGATGTCGCGGTCGGGCACTGCGACGTCGTCGCGGTCTGGCACTGCGAGGTCGTCGCGGTCTGGCACTGCGACGTCGTCGCGATCGGGTGGCATGGCGACTGGTCGGGGCGGTTCGCCCACGTCAGGCTCCTTCCTGTGCGTGCGCGGGGACGTCCGGGGCGGGCTCGTCGAACTCGTCGCCGACGTCGACCTCGCCCTCCTCGGACCCGGTCCACGTCACGGTGAGCTCGCCGAGCGCCTCGGCCTGGTCGAGCGCGACCGCGCCGTCGCGGAAGAGCTCGAGCAGCGCGAGGAACCGGGCGACGACGACGAGGCCCCCGCCGGCGTCCTGCACGAGGTCGCGGAAGGTGGCGGTGCGCTCGCGGCGCAGCCGGGAGGCGAGGACGACGGCCTGCTCGCGGACGCTGACGGCCGGTGCGTGCAGGTGGTCCAGGCCGACCGTCGGCGGGGCCTTGGGCGTCAGCGCCCGCGCGGCGACCCGCGCGAGCTGGTCGGGGGTGACCCCGAGCACGAGCTCGGGCAGCAGCGCGGCGTAGCGGGGCTCGAGCCCGGCCTGACGGGGGGTGCTCAGCCCGGCGGTCTCCATCCGCTGCTCGAACGCGGCGGCGACGTCCTTGAACGCGCGGTACTGCAGCAGCCGGGCGAACAGCAGGTCGCGCGCCTCGATGAGGGCGAGGTCCTCCTCGTCGTCGGTGTCGAGCTGGGGCAGCAGCCGGGACGCCTTGAGGTCGAGCAGGGTCGCGGCGACGAGGAGGAACTCGGAGGTCTGGGACAGGTCCCAGCCGGAGTCCTCCTGCTGCAGTCGCCGCGTGTGGGCGAGGAACTCGTCGGTGACCTTCGCCAGCGCGATCTCGGTGACGTCGAGCTCGTGCTTCGAGATCAGCCCGAGCAGCAGGTCGAACGGGCCCTCGAAGTTCTCGAGGTGGACCTCGAACGCCGACGGGGCGGCCCGCCGGGTGATGACCCCGCCGGGTGTGGCCTCGCCGGGTGTGGCCTCGCCGGGAGCGCGGGTCACCGGTCAGGCGGCTGCGCCGCGGGCGACGAGCTCGCGGGCGAGCTGGCGGTAGGCCCCGGCGCCCTGGTGGGACGGGGCGTAGCTCGTGATCGGCTCGGCCGCCAGGGTGGCGTCGGGGAACTTCACGGTCCGGGAGATCACGGTGTGGAACACCTGGTCGCCGAAGTGGTCGACGACGCTGGCGACGACCTCCTTGCTGTGCAGCGTCCGGCCGTCGAACATCGTCGGCAGGATCCCGTCGACCTGGAGCCGCGGGTTGAGCCGGTCGGTGATCTTGTCGATCGTCTCGACCAGCAGCGCGACCCCGCGCATCGCGAAGTACTCGGTCTCCAGCGGAATGATGACGCCGTGGGCGGCCGTCAGCGCGTTGACGGTGAGCAGCCCGAGCGAGGGCTGGCAGTCGATGAGGACGACGTCGTAGTCGTCGAGCACCGGGCGCAGCACGCGCGCGAGGATCTGTTCGCGGGCGACCTCGCCGACGAGCTGGACCTCGGCCGCGGACAGGTCGATGTTCGCGGGCACGACGTCGAGGCCGGGCACCCGTGTGGTCTGGACGATGTCGCGCACGTCGTGGCCGCGTTCGACGAGGAGGTTGTAGATCGTCACGTCGAGCTCGTGGGTGGGGACCCCGAGGCCGACCGACAGCGCGCCCTGCGGGTCGAAGTCGACGAGCAGGACCCGCCGGCCGTACTCGGCGAGCGCGGCGCCGAGGTTGATCGTCGTGGTCGTCTTGCCGACGCCGCCCTTCTGGTTGCACATGGCGATGACCCGCGCCGGTCCGTGGCCGGTCAGCGGGCTGGGCTCGGGGAAGTCCGGCAGGGGCCGTCCCGTGGGTCCGATGAAGCTCTCCCCCCCGTCGATGCCGCGAAGTCGGTCCTGGACCCGCTGGGCGCTGCTCGGGTCCACATCGGGTTCCACAGGTGCGTCACTTTCGGTCGGTACGTGCGTCGTCCAGCCTCTCGCTGATCGAGGCCGACCCTATCAGCGGGCCCTCGGGTGGGCCTGCGCGTACACCTCCCGCAGCCGCTGCACCGTGACGAGGGTGTAGACCTGCGTCGTCGTCACCGACGCGTGTCCGAGCAGCTCCTGGACGACGCGGACGTCGGCGCCGCCGTCGAGGAGGTGGGTGGCGAACGAGTGACGGAGGGTGTGGGGAGAGACCCGGTCGCCGAGCCCGCCCCGCTCGGCGGCCGCGCGCAGGATGCCCCAGGCGCCCTGCCGGGACAGGCGCCCGCCGCGCTGGTTGAGGAAGACCGCGGGACCGCCGTGGCCCGGGGCGGCCAGGGCGGGCCGGCCGCGGACGAGCCACGCCTCGACGGCGGCGGTGGCGTACGAGCCGAGCGGCACGAGCCGCTCCTTGCGGCCCTTGCCCCGCAGCCGGACGACCCCCTCCCCGGTGTCGAGGTCGTCGACGTCGAGGCCGACCGCCTCCGAGATCCGGGCCCCGGCGCCGTAGAGCACCTCGAGCAGGGCGCGGTCGCGGAGCGAGGCGGGGGTGTCCCCCACCGACGCGGCGGCGAGCAGCCGCTCGACGTCCTCGAGCGGGACGGCCTTCGGCAGGCGGGAGGGTGGCCGGGGCGGGCGGACCTGCGAGGCCGGGTCGCTGTCGGCGCCCTGCTCGAGCGCGAGGAACCGGTGGAACCCGCGGACGGCGACGAGCGAGCGCGCCGCCGAGCTCGCCGCGAGCGGGGGGTGGTCGGCGTCCCCCTCGCGCAGGTGGGCCAGGAAGGAGGCGACCGCCTCCTCGTCGACGACCGCCGGGTCGGTGACGCCGCGGGAGGCGAGGTGGTCGGCGTACCGGCGCAGGTCCCGGCGGTAGGCCCGCAGCGTGTGCGGCGAGACGCCGCGCTCGACGTCGAGGTGGGTCAGCCACGCGCGCACGGCCCGCTCCACCGCTGTGGAGCGGGCCGTGCCGGTGGGGTCGGTCAGCTGAGGACCTCGTCGATCTTGGCGAACTCGAGGTCGTGCGCCTGGGCGACCGGGCCGTTGGTGACCTGCCCGGCATGGGTGTTGAGCCCGAGCGCGAGCGACCGGTCGTCGCGCAGGGCCTGCTTCCACCCCTTGTTCGCGACGGCGACGACGTAGGGCAGCGTGACGTTGGTCAGGGCGTACGTCGAGGTGTGCGGGACTGCCCCGGGCATGTTCGCGACGCAGTAGAACACCGAGTCGTGCACGGCGTAGGTGGGGTCGGCGTGGGTGGTGGGCCGGGAGTCCTCGAAGCAGCCGCCCTGGTCGATGGAGATGTCGACGAGGACCGAGCCGGGCTTCATCCGCGAGACCTGCTCGTTCGTGACGAGGGTCGGCGCCTTCGCGCCCGGGACGAGGACCGCCCCGATGACGAGGTCGGCGTCGGAGATCGCCCTCTCGACCTCGTAGGCGTTGGAGGCGACGGTCTGCAGGTGGCCCTGGTAGATCGCGTCCGCGTTGCGCAGCTTGCCGACGTTGAGGTCGAGCAGGAGGACCTCGGCCTGCATCCCGAGGGCGATGGCGGCGGCGTTCATCCCGGACACGCCGGCACCGAGGACGACGACCTTCGCGGCGTAGACCCCGGAGACCCCGCCCATGAGGATCCCCCGGCCGCCCTGGGCCCGCATGAGGGTGTGCGAGCCGACCTGGGGCGCGAGCCGTCCGGCGACCTCGGACATCGGGGCGAGCAGCGGCAGCGAGCGGTCCGGCAGCTCGACGGTCTCGTAGGCGATGCCGGTGACGTTGCGCTTGACGAGCTCCTCGGTGAGCGGGCGGTCGGCGGCAAGGTGGAGGTAGGTGAAGAGCGTCTGGTCCTCCCGCATCCGCGGGTACTCCTCGGCGACCGGCTCCTTGACCTTGAGGATGAGCTCCCCGGTCCCCCAGACGTCGTCGGCGGTCTCGAGGATCGTCGCGCCGGCGGCCTCGAAGTCCTCGTCCGCGATCGACGAGCCGACCCCCGCCTCGCGCTCGACGAAGACCTCGTGCCCGTTGACGACGAGCTCGTTGACCCCGGCGGGCGTGATCGCCACCCGGTACTCGTTGTTCTTGACCTCGCGGGGGATGCCGACCTTCACGATGTCTCCGTCCGTCTGGGGTGTCGGGCGCTCCTGACGGCGCCGTTGCCGCCAGGAGGGCAGCCGGCCGGCTGCGCCCGCGAGTCTAGCCCCCGGGCGTGGTGCCCACACGAGGGTGGAGGTCCTCCTCCGGGGGCTCCCAGTGGCCCGCCTCGGCGTCGACCTGCTCGCCGCTGCGGATGTCCTTGACCTGGTCGCCGCCGTCGGGGCCCGCGCCGGCGAACCACACGTACGGGATGCCGCGGCGGTCGGCGTAGCGGATCTGCTTGCCGAACTTCGCCGCGGTGGGGGCGACCTCGCACGCGATGCCCCGGGCGCGCAGCAGCGTGGCCGACGTCATCGCCTCCGGGCGGCTGTCCTCGTCGGCGAGCGCGACGAGGACCGTCGCCGGGCTGCTCCGGTCGGCGGTGAGGCCGCGCCGGGAGAGAAGGAGGGAGACCAGCCGGGTCACCCCGACCGAGATGCCGACTCCGGGGTAGGTGTGGCGACCGTCGCTGGCGAGGGCGTCGTACCGCCCGCCGGAGCAGACCGACCCGAAGTCCTCCTCGCCGACGACCTGGGTCTCGTAGACGGTCCCGGTGTAGTAGTCGAGCCCGCGGGCGATGCGCAGGTCGGCGCGGATCCGCCCGGGGGCGAGCTCGATGCCGGCCGCAACGACCGCCGCGAGGGCCTCCAGCCCCTCGGTGAGCGTGTCGCTCTCGACGCCGAGGGCGCGCACCTCGTCGACGAAGTCGAGCCCGTCGGAGCTGATCCGGGCGAGCGCGAGGCACTGGTCGGCCTGCTCCCGGCTCGCCCCGGCCTCGACGAGCTGGTCGCGGACGGCGTCCGGGCCGATCTTGTCGAGCTTGTCGACCACCCGCAGGGTCCCGGCGACGTCGTCGAGGCCGATGCCGGTGTAGAAGCCCTCGGGGATCTTCCGGTTGTTGACCTGGATGACGAAGTCGCCGAGTCCGGGGACGCGCTCGAACGCCTCGGCGACGACGAGCGGCATCTCCGCCTCGAAGTGCGGTGCGAGCTCGTCGACGTCGATGACGTCGATGTCGGCCTGGGTGAACTCCCGGAACCGGCCCTCCTGGGGGCGCTCACCCCGCCAGACCTTCTGGATCTGGTAGCGGCGGAACGGGAAGTCGAGCTTCCCGGCGTTCTCGAGGACGTACCGGGCGAACGGGACGGTCAGGTCGAAGTGCAGCCCGAGCCGCGCCTCGTCGCCGTCCTCATCGCTGAGCCGGGAGACCGCGTAGATCTCCTTGTCCGTGTCCCCGCCGGTGCCGACCAACCGGTCGACCGGCTCGACGGCCCGGGTCTCCACCGGCGAGAAGCCGTGGAGCTCGAACACCTCGCGGAGGGTGTCGAGGACGTGCTGCTCGGCGATCCGCTCGGTGGGGAGGAGCTCGGGGAAGCCCGAGATCGGCCGGACCCGTTGCTGGCGGCGGGGGCGATCGTTCACGACGTCAATCCTTGCAGGTAGGGGTTCCGGGTGCGTTCGGCGGCCATCGACGTCGCCGGGCCGTGGCCCGGCAGCAGGAGGGTCGGGTCCGGGAGCGGGAGGACGACGTCACGGAGCGAGCGGGTCATCGCCTCCGCGTCCCCGCCGGGCAGGTCGGTCCGTCCGATCGAGCCGGCGAAGACGACGTCGCCGCAGAGGACGGTGCGGTCGACGTCGGCGCCGAGGGCACCGGCACCGGTGACCCCGTCAGGGGTCTCGTCGAGGGCGAAGAGGACCGACCCCTCGGTGTGTCCGGGGGCGTGGAGGACCCGGACCGCGAGCCCGGCGAGCTCGAGCTCGTCGCGGTCGGCGAGCTCGACGACCCGGTCCGGCTCGCGCCACGCGGCGCGTCGTCCGAACTGGTGCTCGAGCATCGCGACCAGACCCGGCTCGAGCGTCGAGAGCGGGTCGGTGAGCCGGTAGCGGTCGTCGGCGTGGAGGTAGGCGGCGGTGTCGGAGCCGCAGACCGGGGTGACCGAGTAGACGTGGTCGAGGTGGCCGTGGGTGAGGAGCACCGCGGCCGGGCGCAGGCGGTGCTCGGCGAGGACGTCGCGGAGGGTGTCCTCGACCCCGACCCCGGGGTCGACGACGAGGCACTCCTCGCCCGGGGCCGGGGCGAGCACGTAGCAGTTCGTGGCGAACGCGGCGGCGGGGAAGGCGACGGTGAGCACGGGCCCGACCCTACCGACGTCCGCTTCCTCCTAGAATGGCCGCGCCCGGGGTCGTTCGGGTCCCCCCGGCCCGGGGGTGGGCGGAGCCGGGAGATCGCGAGGACGGCAGGTGACGAGGAAGCAGGAGCGCGCCAGGCAGCGGCGCCGGTACCAGCGGCGCGTGGCCCGGCAGGCGGAGCGGGTGGCCGAGCGGGACCGGAACAAGCGGGTCGCGGTGGTCGTCGTCGCGGTCCTCGCCGTCGTCGGGCTGCTCGTCGGGGTGAGCGCCGCGGTGAGCTCCCCCGGGGGTGAGGACGGCGCCGCCTCCTCGGCGGCCTCGTCCTCGGGCGACGGCGTGACCTGCCGGGACGCGCCGCCGGTGCCGGGCACGAAGGCCGAGCTGGACCTGCCCGACGCCTCGACCGCGAAGGGGAGGACGTTCACGGCGGTGCTGACGACGAACTGCGGGGACATCACGCTGCGGCTCGAGGGCACCGACGCCCCGCAGACCGTCGCGTCCTTCGTCGACCTCGCCCGGCGCGGCTACTGGCGTGACTCCCCGTGCCACCGGCTCGTGACGTCGGGGATCCACGTCCTCCAGTGCGGCGACCCGACCGGGACCGGTCAGGGCACCCCGGGGTACTCCTTCGGGATCGAGAACGCACCCGCCGACGGCGACTACCCGCGGGGCACGGTCGCGATGGCCCGCACGAGCGACCCGAACAGCAACGGCGGGCAGTTCTTCCTCGTCACCAGGGACAGCCACCTGCCCACCGACGGGGGCGGGTACTCGATCTTCGGGACCGTGACTGGTGGAATGGACGTCGTCGACCACATCGCCTCCGCCGGCGTCGCCGGCGGGGGCACGGACGGCGCCCCCGCGGCGCCCATGAGCATCCTCCGGGTTGCTGCGACCGAGAAGAAGGCCTCACCGTGACTGACCAGCCGTCCCACGTCCCCGAGACCCCGACCCCGTCACCGCCGAACCCGTCGGGGCCGAAGCCGGCACCGCCGCGCAGGAGCGAGGGCGGCGGGAGCGCCGTCCCGACCCCGGCCGCCCTGGCGGCGGCACACCCGACCCCGGCGCCGGCGCCGGCGCACGCCCCGTCCGACTCGGCCCGGTTCGGCCGCGTCGACGACGAGGGCCGGGTGTTCGTGCGGGAGGGGGACGGCGAGCGGGAGGTCGGGTCCTACCCGGGCGCCGGACCGGACGAGGCGCTGCAGTACTTCGCCCGGAAGTACGACGAGCTGTACGCGACCGCCGACCTGCTCCACCAGCGCGTGCTCTCGCCGGACGTGCCGAGCAAGGAGGTCGCCGACGGGCTGCGCACCGTCCGCGAGCACGTCGACGGCGCCGCCGTCGTCGGGGACCTCGCCGCGTTGACCGCGCTCGTGGACTCGATCGAGAGCGAGCTGGCCGAGAAGCGGGAGCGGGAGTCGGCCGAGCGGGCCGCCGCGAAGGAGGCCGCCCGCGTCGAGCGCGAGGCGATCGTCGTCCAGGCCGAGGAGATCGCCGCCCAGCCGGAGCAGAGCGTGCAGTGGAAGGCGAGCAGCGCCCGGATGCGCGATCTGCTGGCGGAGTGGAAGGCCCACCAGCGCAGCGGGCCGCGGATCGACAAGCCCGTCGAGAACGAGCTGTGGCAGCGCTTCAGCCGGGCCCGGAACGGGTTCGACAAGGCGCGGCGGGTCCACTTCGCCCAGCTCGAGCACTCCCGCGCGGACGCGAAGGCGGTCAAGGAGGAGCTCGTCGCCGAGGCGGAGCGGCTGCGCGACAGCACCGACTGGGGCGCCACCGCGGGCGCGTTCAAGCGGCTCATGGACCGGTGGCGTGCGGCCGGGAGGGCCGCGCGGGCCGACGACGACGCGCTCTGGGAGCGGTTCCGCGCCGCCCAGGACGCGTTCTTCGCCGCCAAGGACGCCGTCGCTGCCGAGGAGGACGAGCAGTACCGGGCGAACCTCGCCGTCAAGGAGGAGCTGCTCGCCGAGGCCCGGGCCCTGCTGCCGGTGACCGACGTCGCCGCCGCCCGGGCCCGGCTGCGCTCGGTGCAGGAGCGGTGGGACGCGGCGGGGCGGGTCCCCCGGGGCGACGTCGACCGGGTGGAGAAGGCGCTGCGCCGGGTCGAGGCCGAGGTCCGTGGCGCGGAGGACAAGCGCTGGCAGCGCTCCAACCCCGAGGTGGCCGCCCGCGCGCAGTCGATGGTCGACCAGCTCGAGTCGTCGGTCTCGGCGCTCGAGGGCGAGGTCGAGGAGGCCGAGTCCGACGGCGACAGCCGGCGCGCGCGGGACGCCCGCGGCAGGCTCGAGGCGCAGCGCCAGTGGCTCGACCAGGCCCGCTCCGGCCTCGACGAGTTCGGCGGCTGACCCTCCCCCGACCCGCACCCCGCACCCCGCACCCCCGCACTTCGTGCCCGTCCTGCCTTCCCGCCCGGTGCCGTAGTCCGCACTTCGTGCCCGTTCGGCCGCGCACATCCCCCGTAGCGGCGGGTGAAACGCGGTCAACCGGGCACGAAGTGCGGACTACGGGTCTGCGTTTCGGGCACGAAGTGCGGGTTACGGGACCGGGGTCGGGGGTCAGCCGGGGGTGCGGACGCCGGTGAGCCGGTAGACGTCGAAGACGCCGTCGATCTTGCGGACGGCGCGGATGACGTGGTCCAGGTGGGCGGGGTCGCCCATCTCGAAGGTGAACTTCGAGATCGCGACCCGGTCCCGGGAGGTCTGCACGGTCGCGGAGAGGATGTTGACGCCGCTGTCGGACAGCACCCGGGTGACGTCCGAGAGCAGCCGGCTGCGGTCGAGCGCCTCGACCTGGAGCTGGACGAGGAACACGCTGCTCGCCGAGGGCGCCCAGTCGACCTCGATGACCCGCTCGGGCTGGGAGCGCAGCGACTCGATGTTCGTGCAGTCGGTCCGGTGCACCGAGACCCCGTTGCCACGGGTGACGAACCCCATGATCGGGTCCCCGGGCACGGGGGTGCAGCAGCGGGCGAGCTTGATCCACACGTCCGCCATGCCCTTGACGACGACGCCGGGGTCGCCGGTCCGCCGGCGGGGCGACCGGTTCGGGGTCGCCACCTCGGCGAGGTCCTCGCTCGCGCCCTCCTCCCCGCCGACGGAGGTGACGAGCCGGTCGACGACGTGCTGCGCCGAGACGTGCCCCTCCCCCACGGCGGCGTAGAGGGCGTCGATGTCGGCGTAGCGCAGGTCGCTCGCGACCCCGGTCAGCGACGGCGCGGACATCAGGCGCTGCAGCGGCAGGTTCTGCTTGCGCATCGCCTTGGCGATCGCCTCCTTGCCGCCCTCGATCATCTCCTCGCGGCGCTCCTTGGAGAACCACTGCTTGATCTTGTTCCGCGCCCGGGGCGACTTGACGAACGTCAGCCAGTCCCGGGACGGCCCCGCGCCGTCCGCCTTGGAGGTGAGGACCTCGACGACGTCCCCGTTCTCGAGGGTGCTCTCGAGCGGCACGAGGCGCCCGTTGACCCGGCCGCCGATGCAGTGGTGGCCCACCTCGGTGTGGACGGCGTAGGCGAAGTCGACCGGCGTCGAGCCCGACGGCAGGGCGACGACCTGCCCCTTCGGGGTGAAGACGTAGACCTCCTTGGCGTTGATCTCGAACCGGAGGCTCTCGAGGAACTCCCCCGGGTCCTCGGTCTCGCGCTGCCAGTCCAGCAGCTGGCGCAGCCAGGCCATGTCGTTGACGGGACCGTCGTCGCCGCCGCGGGGCGCGGTGCCGTCCTCCTTGTACTTCCAGTGCGCGGCGACGCCGTACTCGGCGCGGCGGTGCATCGTGTGCGTGCGGATCTGGATCTCGACCGGCTTGCCCTCGGGGCCGATGACCGTCGTGTGCAGCGACTGGTACATGTTGAACTTCGGCATCGCGATGTAGTCCTTGAACCGGCCCGGGACCGGGTTCCACCGCGCGTGCAGCGCCCCCAGGGCGGCGTAGCAGTCCCGGACGGTGTCGACGAGGACCCGGACGGCGACGAGGTCGTAGATCTGCTCGAAGTCGCGGCCGCCGACGATCATCTTCTGGTACACGGAGTAGTAGTGCTTCGGCCGGCCGGTGACGGTCGACTTGATCCGGGCCTCGTGGAGGTCGGCGACGACCTGCTCCCGGACGACGGCGAGGTACTCCTCGCGCGCCGGGGCGCGCTCGGCGACGAGGCGGACGATCTCGTCGTACACCTTCGGGTAGAGGGTCGCGAAGGAGAGGTCCTCCAGCTCCCACTTGATCGTGTTCATCCCGAGGCGGTGGGCGAGCGGGGCGTAGATCTCGAGGGTCTCGCGGGCCTTGCGCTGCGCCGACTCCCTGCTGACGTAGCGCCACGTGCGGGCGTTGTGGAGCCGGTCGGCGAGCTTGATGACGAGCACCCGGATGTCCCGGGCCATCGCCACGATCATCTTGCGGACCGTCTCGGCCTGCGCCGCCTCGCCGTAGGTGACCTTGTCGAGCTTGGTGACCCCGTCGACGAGCATCGCGATCTCGTCGCCGAAGTCGCTCCGGAGGGTCTCGAGGCTGTACGCGGTGTCCTCGACCGTGTCGTGGAGCAGGGCCGCGGCCAGGGTGGCCGGGGTCATCCCGAGCTCGGCGAGGATCGTCGTCACCGCGAGCGGGTGGGTGATGTAGGCGTCGCCGCTCTTGCGCAGCTGGCCCTCGTGGGCGCGCTCGGCGACGGCGTAGGCCCGCTCGATGACCGCGGTGTCGGCCTTGGGGTGGGTCGCGCGCACCGTCTGCAGCAGCGGGTCGAGGACGGGGTTCGTCGTCCCGCGGGACCCGCCGAACCGGGCCAGCCTGGCCCGGGCGAGCCCGCGCGCGGAGAACCCGGGGGCACTCCCGGACGGCGCGAGCTCCTCACTCATGCATCGAGCCTAGATCATCGCCGGCCGTGGTCGGTGCCGCCGCCCGGGGTCGACGGCGCGTGCCGGGCGGCCGGTCAGGCGGTGAGGAGCGCGTGCACCGGGCGCCCGGCGAGACGGTCCCGCCCGTGGAGGAAGCCGAGCTCGAGGACGACCTCGAACCCGACGACGCCGGCGCCGGTCCCCTCGAGCAGGTCCCACGCGGCGGCCGCCGTCCCGCCGGTGGCGAGCACGTCGTCGACGAGCAGCACCCGGGCCCCGGGGGCCACCCCGTCGGCGTGCACCTCGATCGTGGCGCTGCCGTACTCGAGGTCGTAGGACAGCTCCACGGTCTCCCCCGGCAGCTTGCCGGCCTTGCGGACCGGGACGAACCCGACGCCGAGCTCGTGCGCGACGGCCGCGCCGAAGATGAACCCGCGGGCCTCGATGCCGGCGACGACGTCGACGTCGGGGTGGCGGGAGCAGATGTCGCGCACGACGGTCCCGAACGCCGGGCCGTCGCCGATGAGCGGGGTGATGTCCTTGAAGACGACCCCGGGCTCGGGGAAGTCGGGCACGTCGCGCATCCGGGACGCGACGACGTCGGCGACGACCTGCGCGGCCGCGGCCGGGTCCCCGTCGGTGCGGGCGGGGCTCGTGGCGTCCACGGGCTACCGCCGCGACCGCGGGGGACGCTTGGGCTGGTTGCGGGGACCGGACGTGGCGTACTTGTGCACCTTCCGCCCGGTCAGGGTGGCCTCCTCGCCGCCGGTATCCTCCGGCCGGCCTCCGACGGGCGCCTCCTGCGCCTGCTCCCTGCCCGCTGCGGGTGCCTCGGCTCCCGTCGCCGGCCCGGGCCCGTCGGCCCCAGCGGGCTCAGCGGGACCGGTGCGCGCCGGGGACGTCGAGGGCGTCGACGACCTCGGGGCGGGCGCCGGGCGGTGGCGGGCGACGTGCTTGTCGAGGGCGACGACCCGCTCCTCCCGGCTGCGCAGGCTCACCAGGAGCGGGGTGGCGATGAAGATCGAGGAGTACGCGCCGACGGCCATGCCGACGAACAGGGCGAGCGCGAGGTCGAGCAGCGTGCCGGGGCCGAGCTTGGCGAACCCGACGACGAGGATCGCCGAGATCGGCAGCAGCGCGACGACCGTGGTGTTGATCGAGCGCACCAGGGTCTGGTTGACCGCGAGGTTCGCGGCCCGGGCGTAGCTCGACCGCCGGTTGGCGAACGCCTCCGTCGTGTTCTCCCGGACCTTGTCGAACACGACGACGGTGTCGTACAGGGAGTACCCCAGGACGGTGAGGAACCCGATCATCGTCGCAGGCGAGACCTCGAACCCGGACAGGGCGTAGATCCCGACGGTGAAGACCATGTCGTGGGCGAGCGCGACGAGCGCCGCGAGCGCCATCTTCCACGTCCGGAAGTAGAGCGCCATCGCCACCGAGACCAGCGCGAGGAAGACCAGCAGCGCGCGCAGGGCCTGGGCGCTGACCGAGGAGCCCCAGGAGGGCCCGACGAAGGTGGCGCTCACCGCGGCCGGCTTGGTGCCGAACTCGGAGGCCAGCGCGGTGCGCACCTGCTCGCTCTCGGCGTCGCCGAGCTTCTCGGTCTGGACCCGCACCGTGGTCCCCCCGATGCGGGTGACCTGGGCCTCGCTCGTGCCGCCGACGCTGCCGACGGCGGCGCGTGCCATGGACTCGTAGTCGGGTCCGACCTGCTGGCTCGTGACCCGGAACTCCGACCCGCCGGTGAACTCGAGTCCGAGGTTGAGCCCGCGCAGGCCGAGACCGAGCAGCGCGACCGCGATGAGGGCCGCGGAGACGGCGTAGAACCGGCGGCGGTGGCCGACGATGTCGAACGACCGGTCCCCGGTGTAGAGGTCGTTGCCGAACTTGCTGAAGCTGGGCATCAGGCGCTCCCCTCGCTGGTCCGTCCCCGTCCGGCGCGTCCCGGCGGGGCGGCCCCGCCGGCACGGGCGGCGCGGGGGTGGACCCCTCGCGGGCTCGGCGCGACGCGTCCGCGTCCGGTGGCACGGGCCGCGGTCGACCCGAGCCGGTCCGGGTCGAGCCCGGACCACGGGTGACCGCCGCCGAAGAACCTCGTCGTCGACAGGACCGTCAGGATCGGGTGGGTGAAGGCGAAGACGATGAACACGTCGATGAGGGTCGTCAGCCCGAGCGTGAACGCGAACCCGCGCACGTTGGAGGAGGCGAGGACGTAGAGCACCGCGGCGGCGAGGAAGCTCACGCCGTCGGCGGCGAGGATCGTCCGCCGCGCCCGGGCCCAACCGGTGTCGACGGCGGTCCGCAGGGTCCGACCCGAGCGCACCTCGTCACGGACCCGTTCGAAGTAGACGATGAACGAGTCGGCGGTGATGCCGATCGCGACGATGAGCCCGGTCACCCCCGCCATGTCGAGCCGGTAGTTGTACCCCCAGCCGAGCAGGGTGATCGCGAGGTAGCTGATGACGGCTGCCATGACGAGCGAGCCGACGGTCACCAGCCCCAGGGCGCGGTACTGGAAGAGCGAGTAGACGACGACGAGGAGCAGGCCGATGACGCCGGCGAGCAGGCCGAGCTGGAGCTGCTCCTCGCCGAGGGTCGGGCTGATCTGGTCGCGGGTCTGGAGGTCGAACGAGAGCGGCAGCGCGCCGAACTTGAGCTGGTTGGCGAGGCTGCGGGCCTCCTCGATGGTGAACCCGCCGGTGATGGAGGCGGTCCCGCCCGGGATGGCCTCGTTGAACTGCGGCGCGACGATGACCTTGGAGTCCAGGGTGGACGCGAGGCGGTTGCGCGGCGAGGGCAGCGTGACCATCTTCTTGCTGATGTCGAAGTAGGCCTGCTTGGCGTCGCCGGTGAACGTCAGCCGGATCTCGACGGTGTTCGTCGGCTGGCCGGTCTGGCCGGTCTGGTAGCCCGCGGTGGCGTCGGCGATCTGGTCGCCGCGGACGACGACGGGGCCGAGGACGAACTTCTCGGTGCCGTCGGTGCTGCAGGTGACCAGCGGCTTCTTCGGGTTGTCGTCGACGGTGTCGAGCACCCCGGGCTTGTTGCAGTCGAGCTGCTGGAACCTCTTGGCCACCGCCGGGGTGATCCAGCTCGGGTCGGTGGGGCCGGTCGGTGACGCCGCCGGGGTCGCGGCGGGCGAGGCGGACCCGGACGCGCCGCCGGTGGCGCTCGAGCCGCCGGAGGACGTCGACGAGGCCGCCGGGGAGGCCGTCGAGGGGGCCGTCGACGAGCCCGTGGCGGAGCCGGAGGAGGTGGACGCGGCCGGACCGCGGGTCGTGAGGGCGCCGGGCAGGCCCGACTTCTGCGTCGAGGTGCCCGTCGACGTGGCGCTGTCCGCGGCCTTCGAGGACGTGGACGCCGGCGAGGTCCTCGACCCGCTCGGGGAGGTGGCGGACGGGCTCTGGGACCCGCCGGGCGTCGAGGTGGCGCTGCCGGAGCCGCTGCCGTTGCCCCCGCTCGTGGACGTCGGGGTGGGCTGCGGCGAGCCGGGGCCGGCGGCGAGCACCGGGCGGAACTGCATCTGGGAGGACCGGCGGATCGCCTCCTCGGTCTGGCGGTCCGGGACCCCGGGCATGCTGACGACGATGTTCCGCCCGCCCTGGGTGGTCACCTCGGCGCCGGCGACGCCCTGGGCGTCGACCCGCTGGCTGATGATGTTGCGCGCCTGGGTGATCTGCTCGGTCGTCACCGTCTCGTTGCCCGTCAGGCGCGGGGTGAGGACGAGCTGGGTACCTCCCTCGAGGTCGAGCCCCAGCCGGGGGTGCGGCTGCGCGCTCCCCCACACGTTGAGGCCGCCGAGTACCAGCGCGAGCGCGGCGACGACGACGAAGAAGCCGGTGAGCACGCGCACCGGCGTGCGGTTGCGTCCAGAGACTGCCACGTACGTTGCTGCCTTACTCGCCCTCGTCGGAGGCGGTGGAGGTGGAGGAGCCGTCGCCGTCAGGCTCGTCGGTGTCGTCCGGGTCGTGCTCCCGCCGCGCGCCCGGGGACCGCCCGGGGGCCTTCATCCCGACGGCGCGCCGGTCGAAGCGGACGGTGACGCCGTCGGCGACCTCGAGCTCGATCGAGCCCTGGTCGAGCCCCACGACGACCCCGTACATCCCCGACGTCGTCACGACCTCGTCGCCGACCTCGAGGGAGGACTGGAGGGCCCGGGCGTCCCGCTGCCGGCGACGCTGCGACATCACGAGGAACACGATGAGCAGCAGGGGCAGCCCGATGATCAGGAGGTTCGCCAGCGCTGCGCCGGAGTTCATGGGTGGCTCTGTCCTTTGGGCTGTCGGGTGCTGGTCGGTGGGGGCCGCGGGTGACCTCGTTCGGACGCGCGGGCGCCCCCGGGGTCCGGGCGAGCCGGACCACCGCGCGAGTCTAGGCGAGGTGCCCTCGGGGGGCCAACGCGCCTCGCGGGCCCCGGGTTCCCCGGTTTGCCCGGATTTTCGTGTCGCTGGCCTCCCGGCCACCGGTGGCGGCGCCGTAGCCCTAGGTCTCGAACCGGCCCGGGTCGGCCCCGGCCCCCTCCTCGAGCGGGAGCGCGGGCTGGACGAGCCCGTCGGGCGGGGTGAACCCGAGGTGGGTCCACGCGAGCGCGGTCGCGAGCCGACCCCGGGGGGACCGGCTCATGAACCCCTCGCGGACGAGGTAGGGCTCGGCGACGGTCTCGACGGTGTCGGTCTCCTCCCCGACCGCGACCGCGAGCGTCCCGAGACCGACCGGACCCCCGCCGAACCGGCGGCAGAGCGCGTCGAGGACCCCGCGGTCGAGCCGGTCGAGGCCGCGGCTGTCGACGTCGAACAGGGCCAGTGCCTCCCGGGCCGCACGGACGTCGACGTGACCCTCGCCGTGGACCTGGGCCCAGTCGCGCACCCGGCGCAGCAGCCGGTTGGCGATCCGGGGGGTCCCCCGGGACCGGCCCGCGATCTCGCGCACGCCCTCGCCGTCGGCGTCGACGTCGAGGAGCCGGGCCGAGCGGTGGAGGATCGTGACGAGGTCGGCGCTGTCGTAGTAGTCGAGGTGGGCGGTGAACCCGAACCGGTCGCGCAGCGGCGCCGGGAGCAGGCCGGAGCGGGTGGTCGCGCCGACGACGGTGAACGGCGGCAGCTCGAGCGGGATCGCCGTCGCCCCGGGACCCTTCCCGACGATGACGTCGACGCGGAAGTCCTCCATCGCGAGGTAGAGCATCTCCTCGGCCGCCCGGGACATCCGGTGGATCTCGTCGAGGAAGAGGACCTCGCCCTCGGTCAGCGAGGACAGCACCGCCGCGAGGTCCCCCGCGTGCTGGATCGCGGGCCCCGAGGTGACCCGGATGGGGCGCTCGAGCTCGGCGGCGACGATCATCGCCAGTGTCGTCTTGCCGAGCCCCGGCGGCCCGGAGAGCAGGACGTGGTCCGGTGGGGTGCCCCGTCGGCGGGCGGCCTCGAGGACGAGGGCGAGCTGGTGGCGCACCCGGGTCTGGCCGGGGAACTCCTCGAGCCGGCGGGGGCGCAGCGCGGCCTCGACGGTCCGCTCGTCCTCGGAGCCGGTGGCGTCGACGACGCGGGCCGTCGCGTCGACCGAGCCGTCGGGGTGGGTGCCCTCGCGGATCTCCGACCCGTAGCCCGACCCGGTGCCCGACCCGGTGCCCGACCCGGTACCCGGGCCGCGGTCCGCCGGCCCGGTCACCGGCCGAGCTCCTGCAGCGCGGCCCGGAGGACCTCCGAGACCTGCGGGGCGGGCCCGAGACCCGGGGCGACGGTCTCGACGGCGTCCGCGGACTGGCGGGCCGACCAGCCGAGCCCGACCAGGGCCTCGGTCACCTGGTCGCGCCAGCCGCCGCCGGCCGCCGCCGCGGCCGGCGAGGTGGCGGCCGCGGCCGTGCCGCCGACCTTGTCGCGCAGCTCGAGGACCATCCGCTCGGCGCCCTTGCGACCGATGCCGGGGACCCGGGTCAGGCTCGCGACGTCCCCGCCGGACAGGGCGGCGCCCAGCTCGTCGGGGGTCATGACCGACAGCATCGCGAGGGCGAGCCGGGGCCCGACACCGGAGACGGTCTGGACGACCTCGAAGGTGTCACGCTCCTCCGCCGAGGCGAACCCGTAGAGGGTGAGGGAGTCCTCCCGGACGACGAGGGACGTCGCGAGGGCGGCCTCCCGCCCGCGGTGGCAGCCGGCGGCGGTGCCGGGGGTGGTGTGCAGCAGCATCCCGACGCCGCCGACCTCGACGACGACGCGGTCGAGCCCGACGTGCTCGACGCGGCCGCGGACCGAGGCGATCACCGCGGGCCCGCCCGCAGCCGGGCCCGCTCGCTCGCCGCCGCGACCGCGAGGCGGTGCTGGGCGCCGCCGCGCCACACGTGGCAGATCGCGAGGGCGAGCGCGTCGGCGGCGTCCGCCGGTCGCGGCGGGTCCTCCAGGGAGAGGATCCGGGTGACCATCGCGGTCACCTGGGGCTTGGCGGCCCGCCCCGACCCGGTCACCGAGGCCTTGACCTCGGTCGGGGTGTGCTGGACCAGGGGCAGCCCGCGGCGGGCGGCGGCGACGAGGGCCACCGCCGCGGCCTGGGCCGTCGTCATCACCGTGGGGACGTGGTCGGCGGCGTACACCCGCTCGAGGGCGACCGCGTCCGGGTCGAACCGGTCGAGCCACACCTCGAGCTGGTCGGCGAGGTAGGCCAGCCGGGCTCCGGTGTCGCTCCCGGAGGGGGTGCGCACGACCCCGACGGCGACCATCCGCAGCCGGCCACCGGGGAGGCTCCCGGCTCCCCCGACGGGCTCGACGACACCGAGCCCGCACCGGGTCAGCCCGGGGTCGACACCGAGTACGCGCACGGGGCTCCTCTCCCGACACCCGTCGGCCTCCCGCCGGCGGTCCGAACACGTGTTCGGAGAAACGCTACACACCCTCCCGGGCCCGGCTCCGGAGCAACACGCCCTGCCGTGGCGGTCGGTGGGCGGGCGATCGGTGGGTGGTCGCTCTCAGTCCTCGTCGAGCTGGGCGAGGACGTCGTCGGGGATGTCGCCGTTGGCGTAGACGTTCTGGACGTCGTCGGAGTCCTCGAGGGCCTCCACGACGCGGATCATCTTCTTCGCCCCGTCCAGGTCGAGCGGCACCTCGACGCTGGGGATGAACGAGGCCTCCGCGGAGTCGTAGTCGACGCCGGCGTCCTGCAGGGCGGTGCGGACCGCGACGAAGTCCCCGGCCTCGGAGACGATCCGGTAGCTGTCGCCGTAGTCGTTGATCTCCTCGGCCCCGGAGTCCAGGACGACCTCGAGCAGGTCCTCCTCGCTCTGCTCGGCCTTGGGGACCATGACGACGCCCTTGCGGGTGAACAGGTAGGACACGCTGCCGGGGTCGGCGAGCGTGCCGCCGTTGCGGGTCAGCGCGGTGCGGACCTCGGCCGCGGCCCGGTTCCGGTTGTCGGTGAGGCACTCGATGAGGACCGCGACACCGCCCGGGGCGTAGCCCTCGTAGGTGATGGTCTCCCAGTCCGAGCCGTCGCCCTCGGCGCCGCTGCCGCGCTTGACGGCGCGGTCGATGTTGTCGTTGGGGACCGAGGACTTCTTCGCCTTCTGGATCGCGTCGTAGAGCGTGGGGTTGCCCGTCGGGTCGCCGCCGCCGGTCCGGGCCGCGACCTCGATGTTCTTGATGAGCTTGGCGAAGAGCTTGCCGCGCTTGGCGTCGATCGCCGCCTTCTTGTGCTTCGTCGTCGCCCACTTGGAGTGGCCGCTCATCTGGTGACTCCTCGCTGCACTGCTTCGGTCCGGACCAGCCGATCCTACTGACTCACCGCGACGCCGACGACGCCCGGGCGCCGGCCCCGCCCGAGCCGGCGGCGACGACCATGTCGAGGAAGAGCCGGTGGATGCGCAGGTCCTCGGTCACCTCGGGGTGGAAGGACGTCGCGAGCAGCGGGCCCTGCCGGACGACGACGGGCCGGTCCGCCCCGGCCGCGCGCACCGAGGCGAGCACCTCGACCCCGCTGCCGGCGCGCTCGACCCACGGGGCCCGGATGAACACCGCCCGCACCGGCCCGCCGGTCAGCCCGGCCACCTCGATGTCGTCCTCGAAGCTGTCGACCTGCCGGCCGAACGCGTTGCGCCGGACGGTGACGTCGAGCCCGCCGAGGGTCAGCTGGTCCGGGCGGCCGTCGAGGACCTCGTCGGCGAGCATGATCATCCCGGCACAGGAGCCGTACGCGGGCATCCCCGCGGCGATGCGCTCGCGCAGCACGTCCCGAAGCCCGAACGCCCGGGTGAGCTTGTCCATCGTCGTCGACTCCCCGCCCGGGACGACGAGGGCGTCGATGCGGGCGACCTCCTCGGGACGACGGACCGGCACCGTGACCGCCCCGCACTCGGTGAAGGCGTGCAGGTGCTCGCGGAAGTCGCCCTGGACGGCGAGGACGCCGACCGTCGGCGGGCTGGTGGGGTCGGCCGTGGTCACAACCGGACAGACTAGGCGGCGACCGAGGCGCCGATACCGTGGGGGCCATGCCGACCGACGACCTGCGCCACCGCGCCGTGGTGCTCGACTCCACCCACGTCCACACCGACCGCCGCGAGCAGTTCCTGCTGCCCGAGGGCGTGGTCTACCTCGACGGCAACTCCCTCGGGGCGCTGTCCCGGCAGGCCCGGGACGTCACCCACGACGTGCTCGAGCGGCAGTGGGGCGAGCAGCTGATCCGGGCGTGGAACGACTCCGGCTGGTGGTCCGCGCCCGAGCGGGTCGGGGACCGGGTCGGCGGGCTCGTCGGAGCCGGGCCCGGCGAGGTCGTCGTCACCGACTCGACGTCGGTGGACCTGTTCAAGGCACTCGTGGCCGCCTCGCGGCTGCGTCCCGGGCGCAGCACGGTGCTCACCGACCCCGACTCCTTCCCCACCGACCTCTACCTCACCCGGTCGGTCGCCGACCTGCTCGGCCTCACCGTCGAGCTCGCGACCCCGGGTGAGGCGGCCGACGCCGTCGCCGACCTCGGGGAGTCGCTGGCGGTGGCCTCCTACTCCCAGGTCGACTACCGCACGGGCGAGCTGTGGGACCTCGCCGCCCTCACCGCCGCCGCCCACGACGTCGGCGCGCTCGCGTGCTGGGACCTGTGCCACTCCGCCGGGGCGCTGCCCGTGGGGCTCGAGGCCGGCCGGGCCGACCTCGCCGTCGGGTGCGGCTACAAGTACCTCAGCGGCGGGCCGGG
The DNA here is from genome assembly GCA_963800325.1 of uncultured Actinomycetota bacterium. Lineage (GTDB taxonomy): Bacteria > Actinomycetota > Actinomycetes > Actinomycetales > Dermatophilaceae > CAWDAQ01. Next base: position 318,524 of record CAWDAQ010000002.1, read on the forward strand.
GGCGCCGGCGTTCCTCTACGTCGCCGCCCGGCACCAGGCCGCGTTCGACAACCCGCTGCCCGGCTGGCAGGGCCACGCGCGCCCGTTCGCGATGGTGCCCGGGTACGAGCCGGCCGCGGGGATCACGCGCGGGCGGACCGGCACCCCGCCGCTGCTGTCGCTGCTCGCGCTCGAGGGGGCGCTCGCCGCGTTCGACGGGCTCACGATCGACCAGGTCCGCGACCGCTCGCTGTCGCTGACCGGGTTCTTCCTCGAGTGCGTCGACGTCCTCGGCCTCGACGTCGGCGTCGTCACCCCGCGCGACCCGGGACGCCGGGGCTCACAGGTGTCGCTGCGCCACCCGGAGGCCTACGGCGTCGTCCAGGCCCTCATCGCGCGCGGCGTCATCGGCGACTTCCGGGAGCCCGACGTCGTGCGGCTCGGCTTCGCCCCGCTCTACCTCTCGCACGAGGACGTCCTCGACGCCGCCGGCCACCTCGCGCAGGTGCTCGCCCGCGGGGAGCACCGGCGGCCCGAGTTCGCCACCCGGGCCACCGTCACCTGACGGACTACCAGCCGCGCTCGGCGAGCCGGTGCGGCTGCGGGATGTCGTCGACGTTGAGCCCGACCATGGCCTCGCCGAGCCCGCGCGAGGCCTTGGCGAGGACGTCGGGGTCGTCGAAGAACGTCGTCGCCCGGACGATCGCCTCGGCCCGCTGCGCGGGGTTGCCGGACTTGAAGATGCCGGACCCGACGAACACGCCCTCGGCCCCGAGCTGCATCATCATCGCCGCGTCGGCCGGGGTCGCGATGCCGCCCGCGGTGAACAGGACGACGGGCAGCTTGCCGGCCTCGGCGACCTCCCGGACGAGCTCGTAGGGGGCCTGGAGCTCCTTGGCGGCGACGAACAGCTCGTCCTGGGGCAGGCTCTGCAGCCGTCGGATCTCGGCGCGGATCGCGCGCATGTGCGTCGTCGCGTTCGAGACGTCACCGGTGCCGGCCTCGCCCTTGGAGCGGATCATCGCGGCGCCCTCGGTGATCCGGCGCAGCGCCTCCCCGAGGTTGGTCGCGCCGCAGACGAAGGGGACGGTGAAGGCCCACTTGTCGATGTGGTTCGCGTAGTCGGCCGGGGTGAGCACCTCGGACTCGTCGACGTAGTCGACCCCGAGGCTCTGCAGCACCTGGGCCTCGACGAAGTGCCCGATCCTCGCCTTGGCCATGACCGGGATCGAGACGGCGTCGATGATCCCGTCGATCATGTCCGGGTCGGACATCCGCGACACCCCGCCCTGGGCGCGGATGTCGGCGGGGACCCGCTCGAGCGCCATGACGGCGACCGCCCCGGCGTCCTCGGCGATCTTCGCCTGCTCGGCCGTGACGACGTCCATGATGACGCCGCCCTTGAGCATCTCGGCCATGCCGCGCTTGACGCGGGCGGTGCCGGTGGCGTGGGGCTGCTCGGCGGGCGTGGGGGTGGTGGACATGACGGGACCTGACCTCGGACGTGGTGGGGAGCGGGTGTTCGTCCCCAGTGTAGGTCCGCCGGGGCGCCGGACCCGACGGTGGCGTCAGGACCGCAGCGCCGGGGGCAGGTCGTCCTCGAACCGGACCTCGGGCGGCATGTCGGCGTGCCCGGCGAGCCGGAAGACCCGCACGACGAGCTTGCCCCGCACCCGGCGGACCTCGAGCACCGCGGCGTTGAGGAACCTCCGGGCCAGCTGCACCCGCACCCCGGCGCCCTCGACCCGCTCCAGCGCTCCCGCGGCGAGGCCGCCGTCGGTGCGCAGCCGCTCGACGACGTCCTCGGTCAGGGCGAGCCGGAGCGCCTCGGTGAGCTCGCTCTCGACCTCCTCGCGGCCGGCGAAGTGCTGGCCCTCGAGCAGGTCCTCCCCGGCCCGCTCGTTGAAGCGTTCGAGCGACTCCGCCGCCGGGCCCGCGATGAGCAGCGCGCTCGCCGGGTCGATGCTCCCGGAGTTCGCGAGCTCGATCGCGGCCTCGGCGCGCCGGACGACGGCCGCGTCGAGCGCCGACAGGGCCCCCTCGACCTTGGCGTGGAGCCGGTCGAGCCGGGCGGCGCTGTAGGACAGGTACCACGCGGCACCGAGGACGACCGCGACGGCGAGGACGACCCAGGTGAGCACCTCCATCACCGGCGATCCTCCTCCTCGGGACGTTGTCGCCAGCCGCTGACGATCCGGTCGACCTCCTCGGCGACCGGGCTGCCCGTGCGCTCGTAGGTCACCGTCTCGTAGACCGCGAGGATGTCCTGGACGACGACGGACCAGTCGAACACGCGCGCCCGGCGGCGGCCCGCGGCCTCGAGCCGCTCGCGGGCACCGGGGTCGCCGAGGAGCCGCTCGAGCTGGGCGGCGAGGTCGCGGTCGTCCTTGGTGACGAACGTGGCCCCGGCGAGGCCGCCGTCGAGGACCCGCTCGAAGGCGGGCAGGTTGCTCGCGAGCACCGGCGCACCGGCGGCCATCGCCTCGACGAGGACGATCCCGAAGCTCTCCCCGCCGGTGTGCGGGGCCACGTACAGGTCGACGGAGGCGAGCAGGGCCGCCTTCTCGGCGTCGCTGACCGCCCCGAGGAACTCGCACGCACCCGCCGCCCGCCGGCTCATCCGCCCCCGGGCCGCGTCGGCGTCCCCCGGGCCGGCGACGAGGACCCGGGCCCCGGGGTGGGTGTCGAGCACCCGGTCCAGGGCCGCACCGAGCACCGGCAGTCCCTTGCGGGCCTCGTCGATCCGGCCGAGGAACCCCAGCGTCGGCCGGTCCGGGGTGCCCTGCCAGCGCGGCTCGGACCGGGCCCGGGCGAAGGCGTCGACGTCGACGCCGTTGGGGATGACGACCGCGTCCCCGCCGATGTGGCTCGTCACCGTCCGGCGGGCGTCCTCGGACACCGCGATCCGGGCGCGGATCTTCTCCAGCGACGGCCGCAGCAGCGGGTAGGCCGCCTGCATCGCGCGGGAGCGGAGGTTGGAGGTGTGGAAGGTCGCGACCACGGGCCGGGCCGCCGCCCACAGCGCGAGGATCGCGATGCTCGGGGTCACCGGCTCGTGGAGGTGGACGACGTCGAAGTCGCCCCGCTCCAGCCAGCGGCTGACGCGGGCCGCCGCGACGGGACCGAAGTTGAGCCGGGCCACCGACCCGTTGTACCGGACCGGGACCGCCCGGCCGCACGAGGTGACGTGGGGCGGCAGCGGGGTCCCCTCGTCGGCGGGGGCGAGGATCTCCGCGTGGTGGCCGTGCTCGTTGAGCCACGCGGCGAGGTCCCGGACGTGGAACTGGACCCCGCCGGGGACGTCGAAGGAGTACGGGCACACGAGACCGACCCTCATCGCCCGCCCCCTCGCGGGGCCGCCCGCGGCACCCCGCCGGCCACGGCCGCGGGCACGTCGTCGACGAACACCCGCTGGATCATGTGCCAGTCCTCCGTGTGCGCGGTGACCGCCTCGGAGAGCCGGTCGGCGCAGACCTGGGTCATCGCCCGGGCCCGCTCGGCCGCGCCCCCCTCCGCCGGTACCGGGACCTCCTCGTGGATCGTCACGACGGTGCGCCAGCGTCCCCGGGGCCGGGACTCGTACCGGATCGTCACCGGCAGCAGCGGCAGCCCGCTGCGCAGCGCGAGCGCCGCCGGCCCGGCGGCCATCCGTGCGGGGCGGCCGCACAGGTCGACGGTGACCCCGCGGGAGGTGAGGTCCCGGTCGGCGAGCAGCGGCATGACGACCGGCTCGTCGCCGGAGAGGTGCCGGGCGAGCTCGCCGAACGGGTCCCGGCCGCCGGTCAGCGGCAGGATCGTCAGTCCGAGCCGCTCGCGGAACTCGACGAACTCGGTGAACAGCTCCTCGGGGCGCAGCCGCTCGGCGACGGTGACGACCGGACCGAGGTGGCGCCGGCCCCACGCCCCCGCGAGGTCCCAGTTGCCCATGTGTCCGAGGAAGCAGACCACCGAGCGACCGGCGGCGAGGTGGTCGCGCAGCGGCCCGCCGCCGACGAGCCGCACCGAGGCGTCGACCTCCGCGGTCGACATCGCCGGCAGGCGGAACGCCTCGCAGAAGTAGCGCAGGTAGGAGCGCATCCCGGCGCGGACGAGCTCGTCGAGCGCGACGTCGTCGAGCTCGGGCCGGACCCGGGCGTAGTTGCCGCGCAGCCGCTGGACGTCCCGGCCGCCCCGGGCGACCACCCGGTCCGCGGCGAGGTCGAACACGCGGTAGGCCACGCGGGCCGGGAGCCGGCGCACGACCGCCCACCCGGCCCGGAACCCCGTGAGGGCCAGGGCGTCGGCCAGCCTGCTCACGCGACCTCGGCGAGCGCCTGCCGCCGGACGGTGAGCATCCGCTGCAGCACGGTGACGAGGCTGGCGAGGGCGAGCAGGACGAGGACCACGGTGAGCACGACCTCGGGCAGGCCGAGGCCGACCAGCCCGGTGGTGGCCAGGACGACGACGAGCCGGTCGGCCCGCTCGGCGATGCCGACGTTCGCGGTCATCCCGAGGCCCTCCGCGCGGGCCTTGGCGTAGGAGACGACGCTGCCGAGGATGAGGCAGGCGAGGGCGAGCGCGGCCATGAGCGAGTTCGCGCCGGCCCCGGCGTACCAGAGGACGAGACCGCCGAAGATCGCGGCGTCCCCGATCCGGTCCAGGGTGGAGTCGAGGTAGGCCCCCCACCGGCTCGACCGGTCCGACATCCGCGCCATCGTCCCGTCGATCATGTCGGAGAAGACGAAGCAGGTGATGACGACGGTCCCCCAGAAGAACTGCTCGCGGGGGTAGAACGCCAGTGCCCCGGTGCAGACCCCGACCGTGCCGATGATCGTGACGACGTCGGGACTGACCCCGAGCCGCAGCAGCAGCCGGGCCACCGGGGTGAACACCTTGGTGAAGAAGGCGCGGGCGTATCGGTTGAGCATGGTGGAGCCAGACTAGCCAGCCCCCGGCGCGTCGCCGGGAGGCGTGCCGTCAGCCGCTGCCCTCCTCACCCGAAGGGGACGTCCGGGACCCCGTCCTGGCCTGTGTCGCGGACTGTGTCTCGGACTGTGTCTCGGACTGCGTCGTGGCGTGCGTCGCGGGCCGTCCCGTGGGGGCCGTGGGCCAGGCGGCGACGAGGTCGCGGCGGACGTCCTCGAGCAGCATCGGCAGCGCCTTGGTCTGCCCGACGATGGGCAGGAAGTTCGCGTCCCCGCCCCACCGGGGCACGACGTGCTGGTGGAGGTGGGCGGCGACACCGGCCCCGGCGACGTCGCCCTGGTTCATCCCGATGTTGAACCCGTGCGGGGCGGAGGAGTCCTGCAGGGCCCGGATGCTCGCCTTCGTCAGGGCGGTGTACTCGGCCGTCTCCTCGTCGGTGAGGTCGAGGTAGTAGGACACGTGCCGGTAGGGGCAGACGAGGACGTGGCCGGGGTTGTACGGGAACAGGTTCATCACGACGTAGCACGTCCGGCCCCGCTGGACCACGAGGCCGGTCTCGTCGTCCTTGTCCGGCGCCGCGCAGAACGGGCACCCGTCCCCGGCCTCGCTGCTGGGGCGCGCACCCTTGACGTAGGCCATCCGGTGCGGGGTCCAGAGCCGCTCGAAGCCGTCGCTGATCCCGGCGAACTCGCCCGCGGCCTCCGTCACGGGGTCGGTCACGGGCTGGGTCACGGGCTCGGTCAGGGGTTCTGCCACGGGCTGCGTCGCGGGCTCGGGAGGGGGCTGGTGCTCCTCGGGCATGCCGCCGATCCTACGCAGCGGCCCGGTCCCGACCACCGGGCGGTCGTCTCCGGGCGGGTCAGGCGTCGAGGGTGAGGGCCATGGCCCTCGGGGCGTCGGCGAACCCGACCCGGGCGAACAGGTCCCGGGCGGCGGGGACCGCCGTGAGCTCCACCCGTGCCAGCCGCTCCCGACGGGCCCAGCCGACGACCCCCCGGACCAGCCGCTCCCCCACGCCCTCGCCGCGCCGGTCGGCGCTGACGAACACGAGGTCGAGGTGCAGCCACGCCCGCGCGGGCCGGTCGAGCCCCGGCAGCCCGGGCACGAGGTCACCGTGGGCGAGGCCCACCGGGCGGCCGTCGGGCTGGACCGCGACCCAGGTGCGGCGCCGCTCCCGCCCCCGCCGCCAGGCGTCCGCGAGCTCGTCGAGGTAGCCCGCCCGCGGCGGAGCGCCGAGCTCGCGCTCGTGCTGCAGGTGCAGCGCGGCGACGCCGAGCGCGTCGGCGTCCTCGGCGAGGCGCACCCGGACCGGGGGTGGACCGGACGGGCGGGAGGACCGGGCGGGCACGGCGCGTCACACCTGCAGGTGCCGCTCGATCGCGTCCACGACCTCCTCGACGGCCTCCTCGACCGGGACCCCGTTCTTCTGCTCCCCGCCCCGGTACCGGAACGACACCGCCCCGGCCGAGCGGTCGTCCTCACCGGCGATGAGCACGAACGGCACCTTCGCCTTGCTCGCGTTGCGGATCTTCTTCGGGAACCGGTCGTCGCTGGTGTCGAGCTCGACGCGGACGCCGCGGCGGCGCAGCCGCTCCGCGACGTCCTCGAGGTAGCCGACGTACTCGTCCGCGACCGGGACCCCGAGGACCTGCACCGGCGCGAGCCACGGCGGGAACGCGCCGGCGTAGTGCTCGACGAGGACCCCGAGGAAGCGCTCGATGGACCCGAACTTCGCCGAGTGGATCATCACCGGGCGGCGCCGGGCCCCGTCGGCGTCCTGGTACTCGAGTCCGAACCGCTCGGGCTGGTTGAAGTCGTACTGGATGGTCGACATCTGCCAGCTCCGCCCGATGGCGTCCCGGGCCTGCACCGAGATCTTCGGGCCGTAGTAGGCGGCGCCCCCGGGGTCCGGGACGAGCTCGAGGCCGCTGCCGGTCGCGACCCGCTCGAGGATCGCGGTCGCCTCGGCCCAGTCCTCGTCGGAGCCGATGAACTTCTCCGAGGTGTCGTCGCGGGTCGACAGCTCGAGGTAGAAGTCCTCGAGGCCGTAGTCGCGCAGCAGACCGAGGATGAACTCGAGCAGCTTGGCGATCTCCCCCGGCGCCTGCTCCGGGGTGCAGTAGGTGTGCGAGTCGTCCATGGTGAGCCCGCGCACGCGGGTCAGGCCGTGGACGACGCCGGACTTCTCGAAGCGGTACACCGACCCGAACTCGAACAGCCGCAGCGGCAGGTCCCGGTAGGACCGGCCGCGGGAGCGGTAGATGAGGTTGTGCATCGGGCAGTTCATGGCCTTGAGGTAGTAGTTCGCGCCCTCCATCTCCATGGGCGGGAACATCGTCTCGGCGTAGTAGGGCAGGTGCCCGCTGGTCTCGAACAGCGCCTGCTTGGTGATGTGCGGGGTGTTGACGAACTCGAAGCCCTCGGCGATGTGACGGGCGCGGGCGTAGTCCTCCATCTCCCGGCGGATGATCCCGCCCTTGGGGTGGAAGACCGGGAGCCCGGAGCCGAGCTCGTCGGGGAAGGAGTACAGGTCGAGCTCGGCGCCGAGACGGCGGTGGTCGCGGCGCTCGGCCTCGGCGAGCCGCTCCAGGTAGGCCTTGAGGTCGTCCTTGGTCGGCCAGGCCGTCCCGTAGACCCGCTGCAGCTGCGGGTTGGCCTCCGAGCCGCGCCAGTACGCGGCGGCGCTGCGCATGAGCCGGAACGCGTTGCCGAGGACCTTGGTCGTCGGCACGTGCGGGCCGCGGCAGAGGTCGCCCCAGGCCCGCTCGCCGTCGCGGCGGACGTTGTCGTACACCGTGAGACGGCCGCCGCCGACCTCGACCGCGGCGCCCTCGACGTCGCCGAGGGCGGCGCCCCCGCCGTCTGCACCGTCGGATCCGCCCTTGAGCCCGATGAGCTCGAGCTTGTACGGCTCGTCCGAGAGCTCCTCCCGGGCCTCGGCGTCGGTGACCTCGCGCCGGACGAAGCGCTGGCCCTCGTTGACGATCCGCTGCATCACCTTCTCGAGCGCCTTGAGGTCCTCGGGGGTGAAGGGCTCGGCGACGTCGAAGTCGTAGTAGAACCCGTCGCGGACCGGCGGGCCGATGCCGAGCCTCGCGTCCGGGTGGAGCTCCTGGACCGCCTGCGCGAGGACGTGGGCGGCGGAGTGGCGCAGCACCGCGAGGCCGTCCTCGTCGTGGACGGTGACGGGCTCGACGGTGTCGCCGTCGGCGACGACGTGGCTCAGGTCGCGCAGCTCGCCGCCGACGCGGGCGACGACGACCGCCGGGTCGGCCTCGAACAGCTCCGCGGCCGTCGTCCCGTCCGGCACCGATCGCTCGCTCCCGGCGACGTGGACGGTGATCTCGGCAGACACGGGTCAGGCTCCTCGGGGGTCGGTGTGCTCCTCGCGCCCCGGGCGGGGCGTGCCGGCACCGATGCTATCGGCCCCCCGGCGACCCCCTCCTACCCGCGGTGCCCCCGCCGGCAGCGTGCGCGGGTCCGGTCGCCGGGGGCGCCGACTCCTCGGACGCCCGAGGACCCCGGCAGGTTGTGTCCGCACGCGTGGTCGCCCGGGGGCCGACCTCGCGGACCCACACCGATGGCGGCCGATGACCACCGAGGACAACCGAGGACAACCGGTGCCGAACGGTGACGAACCGGGACCAGCGGTGACGCCCCGTCAGCCGGGCGCTCGCGGCGTGTGCCGGAGGACGAGGTGGACCCGGTCGCGGCCGGAGCGGAGGGCGGCGACCGTCGCCCCGCCCCCGCCCCTGCCGCCGTCGCCGGCGGCGAGGACGAGGTCGACCGTGCCCGGCAGCAGGACCGGTGCGCGGAACCACACCGCGGCGCTGCCCGGCTCGCTCGTGCGGGGCCCGAGCACGGCGAGGGTGGCCGCGCAGGTCCACATGCCGTGCGCGATCGCCCGCGGGAACCCGAGCGCCCGCGCGCTCAGCGGGTGGAGGTGGATGGGGTTGACGTCCCCCGAGACCGCGGCGTAGCGGCGGCCGAGGTCGCCGGGCAGCCGCCAGCGCGCCGACGGCGGGCCGGAGGGGGCGGTCGGGGCCGGCGTGCCCCGCGGCGCGTCCGGGTCGCCGGTCCCCCGGGAGAGGTAGGTGCTGCGTCCCTCCCACACGAGGTCGTGCTCGACCCGGGCCTCGGTGACGAGGTCGACGAGCCGTCCCCGGGGGTGGTCCCGAAGGTGTGCGGCGGACACGGTCACCTCGAGGGGGTCGCTCGCGGTGAGGGCCCGGTGGACGGTCATCGCGTTCTCGAGGTGGACCAGTCCGAGGAGGGGCAGCGGGAACTCCCGCCGGGCCATGAGCTCGGCCTGGAGCGGGAAGCCGACCAGGTGCGGCCAGGCCGGCGGGAGGACGTCCGAGACCGGGGCGCCGACGAGCCGTTGGTAGGCGGTCAGGCGCTCCCGGTCGGCGGGCCGCGGCGCCAGCCGGAGCCGGGCCGGCGGCAGCGCGTCCCCGCGCCCGCGGGCGCGGAGGAGGGTGCCGACGGACGCGCCGAGGGCCGACCTCGCGAGGACCGGCGCGACCCCGGGCGGGGAGTCGAAGGTCTCGACGGGCCCGCCGGCCGCCGCGGGGTCGTCACCCGCGCCGGGCTCGCCGGGCCGGACGGGCTCGGGGGCACCCACCTCAGGCCCCCATGAGGCCCTGGCCGCACACCCGGACCACGGCCCCGGTGACCGGGGCGCTGGCGCCCCACGCGAGCCAGCCGATCGTCTCGGCGACGTCGACCGGCAGGCCGCCCTGGGAGAGCGAGTTCAGCCGCCGGCCCACCTCCCTCGTCGCCAGCGGGATGCGGGCGGTCATCTCGGTCTCGATGAACCCGGGGGCGACGGCGTTCGCGGTGACGCCCCGGCCGCGCAGGCCCTCGTCCTCGCCGAGCGCGCGCACGAGCCCGGCGAGGCCGGCCTTGGAGGCGGCGTAGTTGCTCTGCCCACGGTTCCCGGCGATCCCGGACACCGACGACAGGCAGACGACGCGCCCACCGTCCCGGACGCCGTCCGGTCCGAGGAGGGTCTCGTTCATCCGCAGCACCGAGCCGAGGTTGACGTCGATGACGGACCGCCAGCGGTCGGCGTCGGTGTTGGCGAGCAGCTTGTCGCGGGTGATCCCGGCGTTGTGCACGACGACGTCGAGGCCGCCGTGGCGGGACCGGGCGTGCTCGAGGATCCGGGCGCCGGCCTCGGGGGCGGTGACGTCGAGCTGGAGTGCGGTGCCGGCGACCTCGTTGGCGACCGCGGCGAGCGGGTCGCCCGCGGCGGGCACGTCGACGCAGACGACGCTCGCCCCGTCCCGCGTGAGGGTGCGGGCCACCTCGGCCCCGATGCCCCGGGCGGCGCCGGTGACGACGGCGACGCGGCCGGCCAGGGGCCGCTCCCAGTCCCCCGGCGGGTCGGGTCGCAGGCCGTCGTCGACGGTGAGCGGCACGACCTGCCCGGACACGAACGCCGAGCGTCCCGAGAGGAGGAACCGCACGACGCCGTCCACCGCGGTCTCGGCGCCCCGGGGGACGTGGACGAGGTTGGCGGTCCCGCCGCCGCGCATCTCCTTCCCGACCGACCGGACGACGCCCTCGAGGGCCTGGCGGGTCGCCGCGAGCGCCGGGTCGACCGCCTCGGTGCCGTCCGTGTCGTGGGTGTCGTGGGTGTCGTCGGTGTCGTCGGTGCCGTCGTGCGGGGGCCGCCCGAGCACGACGACGCGCCCGCCCGCCCCGAGGGTGCGCAGCGCGGGGGCGAGGACGGCCCGGAGCGTCTCCAGGTCCTCCGGCGAGGCGACCCGGGTGAGGTCGAGGACGACCGCCCCCACGGACGTCGACGGCGACTGCGCGACCGGCACGCCCCAGCCGTGCAGGACCCCGCGCAGGTGCGCCGCGCACGGCGCGTCGCCGTGGCCGGCGAGCAGGACCTCCCCCGGGACGAGCGGGTCCCCCGGCCGGTGCCGTCGCAGCCGGGCGGGGCGGGGCAGGCCGAGGGCGCTCGCGATCCGCCGGCCGGGGCCGGAGCGGACGAGGTCGGCGTAGGTGTCGGCCATGGGCTTCCTCTCGAACGGGGGGACCACCTCGGCGGTGTCGCCGGGCGTGGGTGGGTCAGGCGGCCTCGAGCACGGCGACGACGCCCTGGCCGCCGGCGGCGCACACCGAGACCACTCCGCGGGCGCCGCTGCCGCGCTCGTGGAGCAGCTTCGCGAGGGTGGCGACGACGCGTCCCCCGGTCGCGGCGAACGGGTGCCCGGCGGCGAGCGAGGAGCCGGTGACGTTGAGGCGGTCCCGGTCGACGTGCCCGAGCGGGCCGTCGCGGCCGAGCCGCTCGCGGCAGAACTCCTCGTCCTCCCACGCGGCGAGGGTGACGAGCACCGTCGCCGCGAACGCCTCGTGCACCTCGACGAGGTCGAAGTCCCCCAGCCGCATGCCGACGCGGTCCAGCAGGCGCGGCAGCGCGTACACCGGCGCGGTGAGCAGCCCCTCGTCGCCACGGACGTAGTCCACCGCGGCGGTCTCGGCGTCGACGACGTGGGCGAGCGGGGTGAGCCCGTGCTCGGCGGCCCACTCGTCGCTGCCGAGCAGGACGGTGGACGCGCCGTCGGTCAACGGCGTGGAGTTCCCCGCGGTCATCGTCGCGTGGCCGTCCCGCCCGAACACCGGGCGCAGCCGGGCGAGCTGCTCCATCGAGGAGTCCGGGCGGAGCGTGGCGTCCCGGGTGAGCCCGAGGTAGGGGGTGAGGAGGTCGTCGAAGAACCCGCGGTCGTACGCGGCGGCGAGGCGGTGGTGGCTCGTCATCGCGAGCTCGTCCTGCGCCTCGCGGCTGACGCCCCACCTCGCCGCGGTGATCGCCATGTGCTCGCCCATCGACAGGCCGGTCCGCGGCTCGGCGTTCGCCGGGCTCTCGGGGACCAGGTGCCCGGGCCGGAGGCCGGCGAGCGCGACCGCCCGCTCCCGGAGGCTGCGGGCCCCCGCGGCCCGCAGCAGGGTCCGCCGCAGGCCCTCCCCCACCGCGATCGGTGCGTCCGAGGCGCTGTCGGCGCCGCCGGCGACGCCGCAGTCGACCTGTCCGAGCGCGATCTTGTTCGCGACGAGCACGGTCGCCTCGAGCCCGGTCGCGCACGCCTGCTGCACGTCGTAGGCGGGGGTCGTCGCGGCGAGGCTGGAGCCGAGGACCGCCTCCCGGGTGAGGTTGAAGTCGCGGCTGTGCTTGACGACCGCCCCGCCGGCGACCTCCCCGAGCCTTCGGCCGGCGAGCCCGTAGCGGGCGACGAGCCCCTCGAGGGCCGCGGTGAGCATGTCCTGGGTCGAGGCCTCGGCGTACGGCCCGAACTGTCGGGCGAACGGGATCCGGTTGCCGCCGAGCACGGCGGCACGACGCGGCGCGGAACCTGCCACGGTCACTCCCTTCGACACGGGCGCCGGCGGTCGGCGCTATTCGGTACCGAAGGTAGCAGGTACACCGGGTACCTGCTAGCGTCGGGAGGGTGGCGAGCACGACGGAACCCGTGACGAGCACCACGCCGCCCCCCGGCGTCGGGCCCGATCGGCCGGACGGGCCTGCGGCAGGGGTGACCGACGGGCGCAGCACGCGCTGGGAGGAGCACCGGCGCCAGCGCCGGCGCGAGCTCGTCGAGGCCACCCTGCGGGCCATCCGCACCCACGGCCCCCGGGTCGGGATGGACGAGATCGCCGCCGCCGCGGGAACCAGCAAGACCGTGTTCTACCGGCACTTCACCGACCGCGCCGGCCTCTACCGGGCCGTCGCGGAGCGGGTCGACCGCATCATCCTGCGCGACCTCGCGCGTGCGCTCGGGGTCACCGGGACCGACCTCGCCGACCTCGAGGGGCACCCCCGCGACCTCATCGCGGCCGCGGTGGGCGCCTACCTCGGTCTCGTCGAGAAGGACCCGCAGGTGTACCGGTTCGTCGTCGCGGCACCGCTGCTGGACCGCGGCGACCTCGTCGAGACCGGGGACCCCGCCGGCGTCGTCAGCGGGCACGTCGCCGAGCAGATCGCGGGGCTCGTCCGCGGGGCGCTCGTCGCCGCCGGGCTCGACCCGGCCCCCGCGCGGGCCTGGGGCCACGGCGTCGTCGGGCTCGTGCGTGCCGCCGCGGACGCATGGTTGGTGGACGGGTTGGTGGACGGGGTGGTGGACGACGGGGTGGTGGACGAGCGCGTCGCCGGGCCCGACCGGTCGGGTGGGACGCCCGCCCGGGTGACGCGGGAGGAGCTGACCGCGCACCTGACGGCGCTCGCGTGGTCCGGCCTGTCCCCGGCCTGGCCGACCGGCGGGAGCGACACCGCAGGGGCGGGGGACTCCCCGAGGGAGGAGGGGCGATGACGACCGCCGACGCGCTGCGGGCCGTCCTCGACGGCCGGTGGGCCGAGGTCCGCGACCGGGTCCGGAGCGAGGTGCCGCCGGAGTGGTACTCCCCTCCGGTCCGGGAGCTGACGATCGAGGAGCACCGGGCCCGCACGCTCGAGCGGCTCCAGGTCCTCGCCGGGTTCGACTACGCCGGCCTCGGACTGCCGGCCGAGCTCGGGGGCGCCGGGGACCTCGGCGCGCAGCTGACCGCCTTCGAGGTGCTCGGCCACGCCGACCTGTCCCTGTTCGTCAAGACCGGCGTCCAGTTCGGCCTGTTCGGCGGCGCGATCGCGGGGCTGGGCACCCGCGCCCACCACGAGCGCTACCTCGGGCCGGCCCTCGACGCCAGCCTGCCCGGCTGCTTCGCCATGACCGAGACGGGCCACGGCTCGGACGTGCAGTCCCTGGAGACGACCGCGACCTACGACCCGGCGACCGACGAGCTCGTCATCGCCACCCCCGGCCCGTCGGCGCGCAAGGACTACATCGGCGGGGCGGCCCGGGACGCCCGGGTGGCCGCGGTGTTCGCCCAGCTCGTCGTGGGCGGCGAGGACCACGGCGTCCACTGCGTGCTCGTCCCCGTCCGCGACGGGTCCGGCGAGCCGTGCCCCGGGGTGACCATCGAGGACTGCGGCCCCAAGGCCGGGCTGCGCGGGGTCGACAACGGACGGCTGTCCTTCGACGGCGTGCGCGTCCCCCGCTCGGCCCTGCTCGACCGCTACGGCTCCATCGACGACGAGGGCCGCTACACCTCTCCCATCGAGAACCCTTCGCGCCGGTTCTTCACGATGCTCGGCACCCTCGTCCGGGGGCGGGTCTCCGTCGCCGCCGGGGCGGGCGCCGCCACCCGGTCGGCCCTGACGCTCGCGGTCCGCTACGCCCTCCACCGGCGCCAGTTCCGGGCCCCGGGAACGGGTGAGGAGGTCGCCCTGCTCGACTACGGCACCCACCAGCGGCGCCTGCTCCCCGCGCTGGCGACGTCCTACGCCCTCGCGCTGGCGCAGAACCGGCTCGTCGAGCGGCTCGACGTGGTGACCCGCGGCGAGGCCGACGACACCGCGCAACGTGAGCTCGAGGCCCGGGCCGCCGGGCTGAAGGCGGTGACGACGGCGCACGCGACCGCGACGATCCAGGCGTGCCGGGAGGCGTGCGGCGGCGCCGGGTACCTCTCGGTGAACCGGCTCGCCGACCTCAAGGCCGACACCGACGTCTTCACGACGTTCGAGGGCGACAACACCGTGCTGCTCCAGCTCGTCGCGAAGGGGATGCTGACGAACTACGCCGAGGCCTTCCACGAGCTCGACGCGCTCGGCACGGTCAGGTTCGGCGCCCGCGTCCTCATCGAGGCCGTGGTCGAGCGGACCGTCGGGGGCGCGACGCTGCAACGGCTCGTCGCCGCCGCCCCCGGCCGGGACTCCCCGCAGGCGCTCCGGGACCGGGGCACCCTCCTCGGGCTCGTCGAGGACCGCGAGCGCCACCTGACCGAGACGCTCGCCGCCCGGCTGCGCGGCCGGGAGTCGGAGGACCCGCTGACCACGCTGACCCAGACCCAGGACCACCTCGTCGAGGCCGCCCGGGCCCACGTCGACCGGGTGGTCCTCGAGGCCTTCGTCTCGGCCGTCGAGGACGTCGGCGGTGGGGGCGGCCGGGGTGGGGACGGCCCGGGTGGGGACGCTCGGGATGGGGACGGCGCCGGTGACGTCGGCCCCTCCGCGGCGGGCCTGCTCGCCCGGGTCTGCGACCTCCACGCGCTGAGCACGGTCGAGGCCCACTGCGCCTGGTACCTCGAGCACGGTCGGCTCACGCCGGGCCGGTCCAAGCAGGTCCACGCCCTCGTCGCGCAGGCGTGCGCCGACCTCCGTCCGCACGCGGCCACCCTCGTCGACGCGTTCGGGATCCCGGACCCGTGGCTGGCCACGGAGATGCTCGGCGACACCGACCCGGTGGACGCCGGCGCGGCCGCGGGTGGGGTCGGGGTGGGGCCGGAGCGACGCTCGGCCTGACGGGACTCAGTCGCCGCGCCGGACGGTCCCGTCGTCCTCGACGATCCAGAGCGGGTTGTGAGCGACCTCCCACGGGTGGCCGTCGGGGTCGATGAACACCCCCGAGTAGCCGCCCCAGAACGTCGGGGCGCCGGAGCGACCGATCGTGGCCCCGGCCTCCTCGGCCTCGGCGAGGACGGCATCGACCTCGTCGGGGCTGCGGACGTTGTGCGCCAGGGTGATCCCGCCCCACCCGCCGTCGTCCTCGACGACGCTGTCCTCGGCGAGCTGGTCGCGGTCCCACAGCGCGAGGACCATCCCGCCGCAGCTGAAGAAGACGGCGTCGTCGTCGACGTCGTCGTCGCACACCCAGCCGAGGTCCTCGTAGAAGGTGCGGGCACGGGTCAGGTCGGTGACCCCGAGGGTGACGAGGCTCAGGCGCTGCTCCATGGCGCAGACGCTACTCCCCGTCGGTGACCGTCACGGGGTCGCCCACGCGGACCGTGCCGGGGATGCGCACGTCCGCGTACACCCCCGGGCACGTGCCGGACGTCGCGCCGATCTCGAGGACGACCTCGCCGACCGCGAGGACCCGTCCGACGCTCGCGGCGAGGTCCCGGGCGGTCAGGTCGACGACGAGGTTGGCGCGCACCCCGGCGGCCTCCTCGGCCGCGACGAGGTGCACCGCGGCGCGCTTGCGCCGGCTGCCGGCGAGCCCGTCCGGTCCGACGGCGCACTCGGTGAGCGCGCGGCCGGGCTCCCCCTTGGCCGGGTGGATCTCGATGTGGGTCACGGCCGCCATGGGTCCACGCTAGCGCCGCCCCACCCCGTGACACGGTCCGCGCAGGTCCCGCGAGGTCCGCGTCGCGTCCGCAGGGTCGGCGCCCCGGCGGCCATCCGTGCGGACGCAGCCGGGGCGGTCCCGTCGCGTCCGCAGGGTCGGCGCTCCGGCGGCCATCCGTGCGGACGCAACCGGGTCGGGGTGCGCTATTCGGGGGGCGGGAAGAGCTCGTACCGCCGCCAGAGTCGCTCGGCCTCGTCGCTCGCGCGGGCGGCCCCGACCTGGTCCTCGGCGACGAGGCACGCGACGAGCGCCTCGACCACGGTGATGGCGCCGACGAGCGAGGGGAACATGCTCGCTCCCTCGCTCGGCATGAGGATCACCTCGTCGGCCTGCTGGACCGGCGTCTGGTCGCCGATGAGCACGACCGGGCAGCCGCTCCGGGTGGCGAGGTCGACGGCGTTGAGGATCTCGGTCGGGGTGCGCCACAGCTGGAAGACGACGAGACAGTCCCCGGGCCCGAGCAGGCGGACCGCGTTGACCAGGGCGGTGCCCCCGGCCCGGTGGAGGCGGACGTCGTGGCCGAGGGTCTGGGCGAGGTGGGCCAGCTGCACCCCGGGGGCGGCGAAGCTCCCCGAGCCGAGGACGAGCGTCACGCCGGCGCGCGCGACGAGCCGGGCCGTCCGGGCGAGCTGCTCCTCGTCGATGAGCTGGGACAGCTCCTGGAGGTTGAGCAGGTCGCGGCGCACGGTCGCCCAGACCGGCCCGTCCGCCGAGGTGACGTGCTCGCTGAGGATCTCGGAGGCCGAGAGCCCCGACAGGTAGCGCGAGCGCACCTCCGCCCGCAGGGCGGGCCAGCCGCTGAAGCCGAGGAGCTGGGCCGCGCGCACCACGGTCGCGACGTTGACGCCGGCGAGGTCGGCGGCCGCGGAGGTGCTCGCGAACGACAGCTCGCGCGGGCTCGTGCCGAGCAGTGCGAGGACCTTCGCGACGCCCTGCCCGGGCCTGCGCCCGGCGAGCCGGTCCGCGACCCACGCGGGTGCGGTGGGCGGCCCGCTCACGGGCCACCGTCCGCGACGACCACTGCGGCTCCGGGAGTGCCAACGGGTGCGGGAGTCACGCAGCGAGCATAGGGAGAGGGGGGCGACCGGCGCGGTGAGTCGGTGGACGTGAAGGGACTCGAACCCCTGACCTCTCGCGTGTGAAGCGAGCGCTCTAACCAGCTGAGCTACACGTCCGTGCGGTACGGCTCGCCGAGGATACCCGCAGGCGGCGGGGTCGACGAAATCCGGGTCACAGGCCGACGGCGGCCATGAGGGAGCGCACCGGCTCGGGCAGGTAGGCCGGGATCCCGGTCAGCCGGAACCACACCCAGAACAGGGCGAGGACGGCGGCCAGGACGGCGAGCCCCGCCGCCGCCTTGACCCACGGCGGACGGGGACGGACCCACTCGTGCCACTCGTGGAGGCGCTCCCGGACCCAGTGCAGCAGCCGGTGGGCGCGGTCGAACTCCGAGGCCCAGATCGCGATCCCGAAGAGGACGATGAACCACCCCGGGCCCGGGAGCGGGACGAGCAGCAGCCCGACCGCGACGACGAGCAGCCCGAGGAGGAACACCGTGACCCGGTAGGCCGCCCGGGTCGTCGGGTTGCGCCGGAGCGCGTGGCGCCAGGTCCGCGGGTGGGCGCTCACGGGTCGGCCTGCTCCGTCGAGCGGCGGGTGAACACCTCCGCGGCGCGCGCGGTCAGCGGACCGGGGGCGGTCAGGCGGCGACCGTCGACGGCGTCCACCGGGAGGACGTCCTTCGTGGAGGAGGTGAGGAACACCTCGTCGGCGCGCTCGAGGACCTCCAGCGGCAGCGTCTCCTCGACGACCGGCACCCCCTCCTCGCGGCACCACTCGAGCACGAGCGCGCGCGTGACCCCGGCGAGGCACCCGGACACGAGCGGCGGCGTGTACAGGGTGCCGTCGAGCGCGACGAAGACGTTGCTGCCGGTGCCCTCGCAGAGCTCGCCGCGGCTGTTGCCGAAGATCGCCTCGACCGCGCCGGCCTGCTGGGCCCGGGCGAGCGCGACGACGTTCTCGGCGTACGACGTCGTCTTCAGCCCGGCGACCGCGGACCGCTCGTTGCGCACCCACGGCACGACCGCGAGGCCGCCGGCGGCGGGGGCGGGCGGCTGCGGTCCCGCGGTGACGATGTAGGTCAGCGGTGACCCGGCGCGGTCGCTGCCGAGCGGTCCCGCCCCGCCCGTCACGGTGTAGCGCAGCCGGCCGAGCGCGATGGGGGGTCCGGCCGCGAGGACGGCCTCGACACCCTCGGCGATCCGGTCGTGGTCGGCCGCCGGCAGCCCGAGCCCGGCGAGGGTCCGGTCGAGCCGGCGGGCGTGCCGGGTCGCGGCGAACACCCGCCCGCCGGTGACCTTGCACGTCTCGAAGGCGCCGTCGCCGACGGTCACCCCGTGGTCGAGGGCGGCCACGGCGGGCTCGCCGGCCCCGACGAGCCGGCCGTCCACCCAGACCCGGACGCCGCCGGTGGCGTCGTCCCCGACCGTCTGCCCGCCGTCGTCCGCGGCCCTGTCCCCGGTGTCCGTCCCGGTGTTCGTCCCCGGCCGCCGTGTCGCGCTGCTCACGAGACCACCCTCCCAGATGCGAGCCCGACGAGCCGCCGCGACTTCAGCTCGGTCTCCTCCCACTCCAGTGCCGGGTCCGAGCCCCAGGTGATCCCCGCGCCCGCGCCGAAGAGGAGCCGGCGGCGCCCGGCGAGGTCCGTGGCGCCCCAGAACGTGCGGATCCCGACCGCGAGGACCGCGCGGTCGGCGTCGGCGTCGACCCACCCGACCGCGCCGCAGTACGGCCCGCGCGGGACCGGCTCGAGGTCCCGGATCGTCGCGAGCGCGCTCGACTTCGGTGCGCCGGACACCGAGCCGGGCGGGAACGTGGCCGCGAGGACCTCCTCCCACCCGGTGCCCGGGCGGAGCCGGCCGGCGACGTCGCTGACGAGGTGGTCGAGACCGGGATGGCGCTCGGTGGCGCAGAGCCGCTCGGTGACGACGGTCCCGGGACGGCACACGCGGGCGAGGTCGTTGCGGACGAGGTCGGTGATCATGACGTTCTCGGCGTGGTCCTTGGCAGGCATGCCGACACCCGGCGGCGCGGTCCCCTTGACCGGGCGGGACAGCACCCGGTCGCCGTCGCGGACGAGGAAGGCCTCCGGGGAGGCGCAGACGACGTCCAGCCCCGCAGCGGGGACGTGGACGACCGCGGCGTAGGGCGCGGGGTTGCCGGCCGCGAGCAGGGCGGCGAGATCGGGCAGGTGGGCCTCGTCGTCGAGCGGCCGGGAGAGCACGCGGCAGAGGTTGACCTGGTACACCGTCCCCGCGGCGACCCGGGACCGGACCTCGGCGACCCCCCGCTCGTACCCGTCCCGGTCCAGGCTCGTGCTCCACTCCCCCGGCGACAGCCTCCACCGGGCGGGATCCTCGTCGGGGTGGCCGGCCCCAGCCCCGAGGTCGCCCCCGGCGCCTCCACCGCGGTTGCTCACCGGGTCGGCGAGCCGGACGCCGGTGAACGTCCCCTCGAAGGTGACGACGACCGCCCAGAAGCCCCGGCGGAGCGCGTCCGGGGAGTCGGTGACCTCGAGGACCCGCCGCCACGCGGTCCGGCCGAACCGTGCGAGGTCCACGGCCGATGATCCTACGTGGCCCACCCGCCCCGTGGGGAGGGCCGGTGACGGTCGGCGGGCACGGCCCGGGCCGGGGGCCTTGGCGGGGACCCCGCGGGGGACCTTCTCCCCTACCTGCGGTTTCGGGCGCGGTGGACGCTGGCAGTCGGGTGGCGGGGGCCGCCACCACTGGCGCGGAGGTGAGGGCCATGAGCACCATGGACAGCGAGCGTCCCATCGTCGTCGGGGTCGACGGGTCGCCCTCGAGCGAGTACGCCCTCGACTGGGCGGTGACGGACGCGCGGCGACGGAGCCTGCCGCTGCGCCTCGTGCACGCGCGCGGCATCCCCTTCGGCGACCCCCGCTTCCTCGCCGCGTACACCGACCCCGAGCCGGGGCTCAGCGGCATCGCCCGGGCCGCGGTCGAGCGGGTGCACAGCATGGCCCCCGACCTCGAGGTCACCGCGGAGTCGCCGCGGACCACGCCCGCCCGGGCGCTGCTCGCCGACTCGCACTCCGCGGACTGCGTCGTCCTCGGCGTCCGCGGACACCGGATCCTGCCGGCGGCCCTGCTGGGGTCGACGAGCACCCAGGTCAGCACGCACGCCCGCTGCCCCGTCGTCGTCGTCCGCGGCCCCGTCAGGGAGCCCGCCGCCACCCCGCAGGTGGTCGTCGGGATCGACGGGTCGGCCGCGTCGGCGGACGCGGTGGAGTTCGCGTTCGAGGAGGCCGCGGCGTACGGGGCGCTGCTGACCGCCCTGCACGCGTCGTGGTTCGTCGTCCAGGACGGGACCTACTCCTCCGAGAGCGCATCGACGCTGCGGGCGGCGGTACGCGAGCGGGAGCGGGAGCTGGCGAGCGCGTCCCTGACGCGGTCGCGCGAACGGCACCCGGAGGTGGAGGTGCGCGAGGTCGTCATCAGCGCCCACCCGGTCGAGGCGCTCTCGTCGGCGTCCGAGGGGGCCGACCTCGTCGTCCTCGGCAGCCGGGGCCGGGGCGGGTTCACGGGGCTGCTGCTGGGGTCGGTCGGGCAGGGCCTGCTGCACTCCTCCCGCTCCCCCGTCGCCATCGTCCACCCGCGGGTCCGCGGCGCCGACGAGAGCCACCACCAGGCCAGGCCCGAGGCGCGCGAGGCGCCCGAGGCCCGCGCCTCCGCGGGGCCGGTGCCCACCGCCTGACCCACCGCCCGACCCACCACCCGACCCACCGCCTGACCCGCTGGGTCACCGCCTGGCGAGTACGGCGCGAGTACGGCGGGTGCGTCCGCACGGGTGGTCGCTCCGGCGCCGACCCTGCGGACGCTGCGCGTGGACAGCCGGTGCGTCCGCACGGGTGGTCGCCCCGGCGCCGACCCTGCGGACGCTGCGCGGCTACGGCTGATACGGGTGGGTGGCGCTCAGAGGTGGGCGGCCGCGTCGGAGGTGGCCGCGGGACGGGTCGCCCGGTGTGCGGCCACGGGCAGCCGCGGCACGCGGGCCCGTCCCGGAGGGACGACCATGACGTCGCACGGGAGCTCGTGGACGACCCGGCGCGCCACGGACTCCTCGACGAGCCCGGCGAGGCGTCCTTGCCCCCGGGTCCCGACGACGAGCAGGTCGTGGTGGCGGGTCTCGGCGACGAGGGCCGTGGCCGCGTCCCCGCGGGTCACCACGACCCGGGCCGGCACCCCGGCGCTCTCGGGAACGCTGCGCACCGTCTCCCACGTCTGCTCCCAGCCGAGTCGGGAGGCGTGGTCGCGGGGCCCCCGGGGCTCCCCGGTCCCGGTGGCGACGTGGACGACGACGAGCCCGCACCGGTGGAGCACCGCCTCCCGCGCCGCGAGGGCGACGAGCCCCTGGTCCTCGGTGCCGCCGCGGACCGCGACGACGACGCCGGGCGGACGCCCGGGCGGGGTCTCCGGCCGGCGCTCGAGCCGGGGCACGAGGACCGGGCACGCGAGCGCGCGGCCGAGCTCTGCGCTCGTCGAGCCCATCGCGAACGCGATCTGGCCGTGCCCTCCGTGACCCCCGACGACGAGGAGGTCCGCGGCGTCGACGAGGTCGCCGAGGTCCCGCTGCTGCGCCCCGGAGGTGACCACGACCCGGGTCGGGACCTCGGGGTCGGTCCAGTGGGCTCGTTGCTGCGCGGCGACCGCGGTCGACATCGCCGACTGCAGCGCCTCGGCCTCGGCGTCGGCGACCCGGCCCAACGGCCCGGCCCACGCGCTCTCGACGTCGGCGACGGCGAGGAGCACGAGCTCGCTGCCGCGCACCGACGCCTCGGTCGCCGCGGCCTCGACGGCGACGAGGCTCTCCCACGAGCCGTCGCACCCGACGACCACGGTCCCGCGGGACTCCGCCCCCGACGGGGCGGACGCCGCGTGCGTGTCCGAGGACGGGTCCGGGGTGGGCTCCGGTCCGCCGGCAGACCCCTCCGGGCGGGTGCTGGGTTCCGGGGTCATCGACGCCACCTCCTGCTCGGCCGTCCCCGGCCACGGCCTGCCTGCCGTGCCGTCGGGCCGTTCCCACGCTCTCGCCGGGTGCCGACGAGGGACAGGGCAGTAGGTCCCGGCAGGAGGCGCAGGACACCAGCGGCGACAGCCTCGGGGGCGGCGCGGCACGGCGCCGACCCGGGCCATTGGGCCCTTGGCCGCCCTCGGACGTGCACCGACGATGACGCCATGACCAGCGTGACAGGAACGACCGACACCACCACCCCGTCCACCCCGACCGCTCCCCTCGTCCTGGCGTTCGCGGACGGCGACCGCGGCATGGCGGACCTGCTCGGGGGCAAGGGCGCGAACCTCGCGGAGATGACCCGCCTCGGGCTGCCCGTGCCGGCCGGGTTCGTCATCACCACCGAGGCCTGCCGGGCCTACCTGACCACCGGTGGCATGCCCCCGGGCCTCGACGAGCAGGTCCAGCAGATGCTCACCCGTCTGGAGGACAGCAGCGGTCGACGCCTCGGGGACCCCGCCGACCCGCTGCTGGTCTCGGTGCGCTCCGGGGCCCGGTTCTCCATGCCGGGGATGATGGAGACCGTCCTCGACGTCGGTCTCACCGACGCCTCCGTCGAGGGACTCGCCCGCCGGGGGGGCCTGCGGTTCGCCTGGGACTGCTACCGCCGCCTCGTCCAGATGTACGGCCGCACCGTCCTCGGCGTCGACGGCGCCCTCTTCGAGGACCGGCTGGCCCGGGAGCGCGCCGACGCCGGCGTCGGCGACGACACCCGGCTCGGGACCGACTCGCTGCGTGCGCTCGTCGCCGACTACCGGGCGATCCTGCGCCGGGAGACCGGGGAGGACCTGCCGCAGGACCCCCGCGTGCAGCTGGATCGCGCGGTGCGGGCCGTGTTCGCGTCGTGGAACGGCACCCGCGCCCGCCTCTACCGCCGCCACGAGGGCATCCCGGACGAGCTCGGCACCGCGGTCAACGTCGTCGAGATGGTGTACGGGAACACCGGCGCGCACTCGGGCAGCGGCGTCTGCTTCACCCGGGACCCGGCCACCGGGGCGCCCGGGATCTACGGGGACTACCTGCGCAACGCCCAGGGAGAGGACGTCGTCGCCGGGGGCCGGGTCACCGTGCCGGTCTCCGAGCTGGCCCGGCTCGAGCCCCGCGCCCACGACGAGCTGGTCGGCCACCTCGCGACCCTCGAACGGCACTACCGGGACCTCTGCGACGTCGAGTTCACCGTCGAGGACGGCCGGCTGTGGATCCTGCAGACCCGGGTCGGCAAGCGCAGCCCCGCGGCGGCGTTCACGATCGCGGCCGCGCTCGTCGCCGAGGGGGTCATCGACCTCGACGAGGCGCTGCTGCGGGTGACCCCGGAGCAGCTCGACGCCCTCCTCCACGGCGGGTTCGCGGACGAGTCCGGCCACGACGTCATCGCCACCGGGCTCGCCGCGAGCCCGGGCGCGGCCGTCGGTGAGGTCGTGTTCGACCCCGCCACGGCGGTCCGGCGCGCCCGGGAGGGCGCCGCGGTGGTCCTCGTCCGGGAGGAGACGAGCCCGGACGACTTCGACGGGATGCTCGCGGCGGTCGCCGTCGTCACCGCCCGCGGCGGGCTCACCTCGCACGCCGCGGTCGTCGCCCGCGGCCTGGGGCGCACGTGCGTCACGGGCGTCGAGTCCCTCGAGGTCGACCCCGCCCGCCACGAGGCCCGGCGCGAGGACGGCCTCGTCATCCGGGAGGGCGACGTGGTCTCGGTGGACGGGACCGGCGGCCGGGTGCTCGCCGGCGCCGTCCCGGTCCGCCCGAGCCCGCTGTGGTCGGCCCTGACCGGGGACGCAGGGACCACCGGGGACACCGAGGACACCGGGGAGACGGCGGGCACGACGGCGAGCGGGGCGAGGACCGCGGAGCCGGTCGTCGCGGCGGCGACCGCGCTCCTGCGGCACGCCGACACCCGGGCCCGGCTCGGGGTCCGGGCGAACGCCGAGACCGTCCACGACGCCCGCACCGCGAGGCGGCTCGGTGCGCGGGGCATCGGGCTGTGCCGAACGGAGCACATGCTCCTCGGCGCCCGGCGCGAGCTCGTCGAGCGCGTCGTGCTCGACGAGGACCGCGAGGACGCGGTCGCCGAGATCGAGCGGCTCACCCGCGCCGACCTCACCGACGTCCTCGCCGAGATGGACGGCCTGCCGGTCGTGGTCCGACTGCTCGACCCACCGCTGCACGAGTTCCTGCCCGACCTCGTCGAGCTCTCGGTCGAGGCGGCGCTGGCCGAGCGGGACGGCCACCTCGACGCGAGGCTGCACCACCGGCTCGAGGCGGTGCGCCACTGGCACGAGGCGAACCCCATGCTCGGGCTGCGGGGGGTGCGCCTGCTCACCGTCGTCCCCACCCTCCTGCAGGCCCAGGTCCGGGCCGTCGTCGACGCCGCCCTCGACCTGCGCGAGCGGGGGCTGGACCCACGCCCGGAGGTGATGGTGCCGCTCGTCGCGACCCGCAGCGAGCTCGCCGACGCCCGGGAGCACGTCCTCGGCGCCGCCCGCGAGGCACTGCGCCGCCGGGACGTCGACCCCGACGCGGTCGCGCCCGGGGCGCTCGGTGCCGCCGGGGCGCCGACCCTGCCGCCGATCGGGGTCATGGTCGAGCTCCCCCGCGCCGCGCTCACGGCGGACGAGCTCGCGACCTGCGCGGACTTCTTCTCGTTCGGCACGAACGACCTCACGCAGACCACGTGGGGGGTGTCACGGGACGACGCCGAGACCGGGTTCCTCGACCGGTACCGCACGGACGGGCTCATCGACCGGGACCCGTTCGTCACGATCGACGTCGACGGGGTCGGCGAGCTCGTCCAGATCGCCGTCGAGCGTGGCCGCGCCGCCCGTCCCGGCCTCGAGCTCGGGGTGTGCGGCGAGCAGGGCGGCGACCCGACGTCGATCCGCTTCTTCGACGGCCTCGGGCTCGACTACGTCTCGTGCTCCCCGCCGAGGGTGCCGGTGGCCCGCCTCGAGGCCGGCCGGTCGGCGGTGGTCCGCGACCTCGACGGTTCCCGGGTGACCGCTACGGTGGACACCCGATGACGTCCCACCCCTCCCCCCGGTCCGGCTCGTCCGGCCCGCCTGACCGCTCCGCGAGCCCGGGTGCCCACCACGCCGACGTCGCCGCGGCGGTGCGGGCGGCGGCGGCCCGCGCGGACGGGGTCCCCCGGGTCGTCGCGAGCGGCAACGGCGCGGTCCCGTGGACGCTGCTCGACGTCGTCGAGCAGACGCTCGAGCGGTACGCCCTGTTCGTCCTCAACGCGCCGGCGGGCGTCCCGGACCGCCCCGGGGTGCTGCTCGAGACCCCGTTCGTCGGCCCGGGCATGCGCGGCCGGGATGGCCTGCGCTACATCCCCTCCCGGCTGTCCCAGGTGCCCGACCTCTTCGGCACCACCCGACCGCCGGACGTCGTGCTGCTCCACACCTCCCTCCCCCGCGGTGGACGCGTGTCGCTCGGGACCGAGGTGAACGTCCTCCCCGCGGCCGTCGAGGCGGCCCGGGCGCGGGGCGGGGTGGTCCTCGCCCAGCTCGACCCCGCGATGCCGTACACGTTCGGCGACGCCGAGCTCGAGCTCGCCGACCTCGACGGGGTCGTCGAGGGCGGTCCGCCACCGTCCTCGCCCGCCGTCCAGCACGGTGGCGCCGCCGAGGCCCGCGCCGCGCGGACCCCGCCCGAGGTCGCCCGCATCGGCTCGCTGGTCTCGGAGCGGATCGGGGACGGCGCCACGCTGCAGATGGGCATCGGCCTCGTGCCGGACGCCGTCCTGCCCGGTCTGCTCCGCAGGCGCTGCCTCGGGATCTGGACCGAGATGGTCTCCGACGGGCTCCTCGCGCTCGACGAGGCCGGCGCCCTCGACCCGGACCGGCAGGTGACGTCGTCGTTCGCGCTCGGCACGCCCCGGCTGTACGCCTGGATGGACGGCAACGAGCGGCTGCGGATGATGCGCACCGAGCTGACGAACGCGCCGGAGGTCATCGCCGGCAACGCCGGTATGACGAGCATCAACACGGCGCTGCAGATCGACCTCTTCGGCCAGGCGAACGCCTCCCGGATCCGCGGACGCATCCACTCCGGGTTCGGCGGCCAGCCGGACTTCCTCGTCGGCGCGCTCCACGCCCGCGGAGGGCAGGCGCTCCTCGCGCTCCGGTCGTGGCACCCGAAGGCGGACTGCTCCACGATCGTCCCGCTCGTCGACGAGCCGGTGACGTCGTTCCAGCCGACCGCCGTCGTCACCGAGCAGGGCGTCGCCCCGGTCTGGGGCCTCGACGAGCGCGCCCAGGCCGCCGAGCTCATCGAACGCGCCGCCCACCCGCGGGTGCGGGAGGAGCTGTGGGAGGAGGCCCACGGGCTCGGACTCGCCTGATCCCGGGTCCGGTCCGGGGTCGGGAGCCGGGGCCCGGCGACCCCGGGCCTCGAGTCGCCCCGGGTCGCCGTCGGTGTCCGGGGGACCTTGGACCCTCGCGGACCCGGGCCCCCGCGCCGAGCATGGAGGCATGAGCACCGTGCGCCCCCTGACCCCGCCCACCGCGCAGCCCGAGGTGGTCGCCGGCCTCGTCAACGACGACCGGGCGTTCGCGGTCGCCGAGGAGGCCGTGGCGCTCGCGGCCGAGCTCGGGACCCGGGTGCGGTTCGTCCACGTGGAGACCGCGCCCTTCGACGCCGACGACGAGTCCGACGGGATCATCTTCCGGGCCGCCACCCACGCCCTGGTCCGGCACGACGTCCCCGCCACGTTCGAGGTCGTCCCCGGGCACCCCGTGGCGGTGCTCCTCGAGCGGAGCCGGACCGCCCGGGCGCTCGTCGTCGGGTCCGACCGGCCCTGCCTGCCCGAGGACGCCGTCCCGCCCGGGACCGCGCGCCTCTGCCTCCACGACGCAGCGTGCGAGGTCCGGGTCGTGGCGCCCAGCCCCCGACGGCTGTCGCTGTCGGCCGGCTGAGGCTCCACGACGCTCCGGCGTGACCGTGGGACCTTGGGCCCTTGGGAGCCGCCGGCCACGGGAACAGCGTGGAGCGGGGACGACGGGACGGGGCCGGGGGGCCCGGCACCGCCGCGAGGTCCCCAGCACCGGCACGAGGGACAAGGACACGAGAGACAGGGAAGTGGCGTCATGGCGACGACGGTGACGAGGCGGTCGACGAACCCGGTGGCGGACATGCTCGAGTGGCTCGACAGCGGGGCCCCGTGGGCCTCCCGCGGGTTCGGGCTCACGTCCTACGTCCGGGTCGAGGACTACGTGGACGAGGGCACGTACGTCGTGCGGGCGGAGCTGCCGGGGATCGACCCGGACAAGGACGTCAGCCTGAGCATCGAGAACGGGATGCTGACCATCCGCGGGGAGCGTCGCGAGGAGGAGCGGGAGAAGAACCGCCACGAGCTGCACTACGGGTCCTTCACGCGGACCATCCCGCTGCCGCGGGAGACCTCCCCGGACGAGGTCACCGCGAGCTACACCGACGGGGTCCTCGAGGTGCGCGTCCCACGGGCCGCCGCACAGTCCGAGGCGGTCTCGATCCCCGTCTCGCACGAGAAGGGCTGACCGACCCTCGCGGACGGCCCGCCCCCTCCCTCCGGGGGCGGGCCGTCGGCGTGGACGCGCCTCAGGGCAGCGCCCGGGCCGTGCCCGCGCTCGTGCCGGCATTCGCGCGGGGCAGCACGTGGGGCCGCTGCCGGGCTCCTGGCTGCCGGGCCGCGACGGTGCGGCGGTAGAGCCGGTCGTAGGCCCCGACCATCCGGTCGAGGGAGAACAGCTCCACGGCCCGCCGTCGGCACGCCCCGCGGTCCAGGTCCGGGATGCGCGCGACGGCCTCGGCCGCGGCCTCGTCGTCGGCGGTGACGAACCCGGTGACCCCGTCGTCGACGATCTCCGGGGCGGCCCCGCACGGACGGGTGACCACCGGGGTGCCGCAGGCGAGGGCCTCGGCCATGACCAGACCGAACGGCTCGGGCCAGTCGACCGGGTTCAGCAGCGCGGTGGCGTGCCGCAGCAGCTCGATGCGGTTCTCCACCGGCTCCTCCCGCGGCTCGGGCGCGCCGGGTCCGAGCAGCGGGCGGACCACCTGCTCCCAGTACTCCCGCTCGGACCGGTCCCACATCTTCGCGACGACGACCAGCGCCAGCCCCGCGAGCCGGGCGATCCGGGCCGCGCGGTGCACGCCCTTGTCCGGTGACATCCGGCCGACGAAGAGCAGGTAGCCGCCGTCCCCCGGACCGGCGCGGTACAGGTCGAGGTCGATGCCGTGGGGGACCACCTCGGTGACCGGGACCCGCCCGGCGCGGCGGGCGTGGGAGCGGGAGATGGCCACGACCGCCGTGCGCGCGGACGCGGTGGCGAGCACGCGCTGGGCTGCGGGGGTGAACAGGTTGTGGTGGGTGGTCACCATCGGTGGCACGCGGCGTCTCGGCAGACCCGCGAGCAGCGCCCCGAGCGCGGTGTGGTCGTGGATGACGTCGCACCCCGCGAGGGCGTCGAGGCCGGCGAGCACGTGGGCCGCCTCGAGGGTGCTCTCCCCCATCGGCTCCGCCGGGGCCGGGAAGAGGCTGCGGCGCCGCACCGGGCAGGTCGAGCTGCCGACGGTGAACAGCGTGACGTCGTGGCCCCGGGCCCGCAGGCCGCGGGCGAGGTTGTCGACGACGACCTCCGTGCCACCGTAGGAGTCCGGGGGAACCGACACCCACGGCGGCGCGAGGAGGCCGACGTGCATCGGGCCGGACGGCGTCCCGGGGCCCTCTGCCCCGCCCGACTCCCCGGCGCCGGGGCAGCGCGCCGGTGGGGTGGGGGTCATGGCCTCAGCCAACGCGCGGGCCGGCCGGTCGGCTAGTGACCTAGGTCCCCGGGCGCCGGAGGGGCGGGACCCGCGGGACGGTGGTGCCCGAGGACCGGGCAGAGCAGCACCGGGACCCGGCTGCGCGCCACCGTCTCGCGCACCGTCCGGGCACGCCCCGCGGTGAGGTCCCGGGACCAGCCCAGACCGATGAGGTCGATGTCCTCGCCCTCGGCCACGTCGATGACGTGCTCCCCGGGCGGGCCGCAGCGCAGCTCGAGCCGGGGCGCCCCGACGGGGAGGTTGCGGGAGAGGAACTCCTCCGACCAGGCCGGGCCGGCGTGGGCGGCCTGGTCCCAGAACCGGGGGACGCCCGCCTCCCCGAACACGTGCAGCGCGACGAGGTCCACGCCGGCGCCGGCGAACAGTCGCGCCGCCCCCGAGACGGCCGCGGCCGCCTCGGGCGAGCCGTCCAGCGGCAGCAGCACCCGCCCCACCGGGTGCATCGGCGGCCGGACGCGTTCGGGGACGAGGACCACCGGCTTGTCCGAGACCCGGACGAGGTCCCAGTCGAGCCCGCTGACCGACTGCCCGTCCCCGACGACGAGCGCGAGGCAGTCCGGGTCGTCGACGGCGGCGGCGACCCGGTCGACGTCCTCGGAGGTCGCGGCGGTCCCCGGCGCACCGGGTGCGCCGGGAGGACCGGGCGCGGCAGCCACGTGCGTCCGACCGGTGCCGTCGACCCACATCCGTTCCACCCGGGCCCCGAGGGCGTCCCCGAGGGCCGCGGCGACGAGGTCGAGGGCCTGGGCGCGGGCCGCCTGGGCCGACGCGGACTCCGCTCCGGGGGCCGGTGCCCCCGGGACCCGTGGGCCGGTGTGCCCGGGCCCCGGGTCGTCGAGCACGGCGAGCACGTGCGCCATGGCTCTCTCCTCTCAGCCTCTCGTCCCGGCCGGCGCCGGGTGCAGCGGGACCACCGCGGACCGCCCGACGAGCCGGGCCGGGCCGCCGGCGACCCGGACCGTCACCGGCCGGCTCGTGTGCACCGCGAGCTCCCGGCCGGTGACCCGCACCGAGACGTGACGGCCGAGGCAGCGGAACCGGACCTCGAGGTCGTCCCAGCGCTCCGGGAGGTGGGGGTCGAGCTCGAGCGTGCCGGCGACGACGCGGGCGCCGAGGAACCCCTGGACGAGCGCGGACCAGGACCCGGCGAGCGTGGCGAGGTGGAGCCCGGCCGCGGTGGTGCCCGTGAGGTCGTCGAGGTCGAGCCGCAGCGCGGTGTGGAGCATGTCCAGTCCCTCCTCCGCCCTCCCCGCGCGGGCGAGCAGGCCGGCCGTGACCCCGGGCGAGAGCGAGGACCCGTGCGCGGTGTATGGCTCGTAGCGGTCGAGGTTCGGCGCGAGCGAGCCGGGGGCGGTCTCCTCGGGGACGAGCCGGTGGAGCATGAGGACGTCGGCCTGCTTCAGCAGCCGGGTGCGCGCCACGCGCTCCCGGCCGAGGAGCACGTCGGCGGCCACGGGTGGCGGAGCGACGTCCCGCACCAGCAGGGGCTCGAGGCCGTCGTAGCCGCGGAACTGCTCGTAGACCCCGGTGGCGGGGTCGAGCCCGTCGACGAGGGAGTCCGCGAGGCGGCGCCACCGGCCGGTCTCGGCGTCCGGGGACCCGGCGGACTCGCGCAGCCGCGCGGCGGCGCGCAGGTTCCAGCGGGCCATGACGTTGGTGAACGCGTTGTCGTCGACCCCCTCGTGGTACTCGTCCGGGCCGATGACCCGGCGCAGGTGTGCCGAGCCGTCGGGGTCGACCTCGCACCGGGAGGCCCAGTACCGGGCGGTCTCGGTGACGAGCTCGACGACCTCGGGACCGGCGCCGACCCCGGCCCACGTGGCCCACCGCAGGGCACCCCAGGCGACGTCCGCGGTGACGTGCTCCTCGAGCTCCCCGGTCCGGACGGGCATCGTGCGGCCGAGCATCGGGGCGGTGGCGGGGGTGACGTCCTCCCCGGTCGCGGCGGACTCCCAGGGGAACCGGGCCCCGTCGTACCCGGTCGACCTCGCCCGGGCGGCGGCCGCCGCGAGCCGGGCGCTGCGGTAGCGCACCATCGCCGCCGCCGTCTGCGGATCCACCGTGACCACGGCGGGCAGGACGTGGACGTCGGCGTCCCAGAAGACGTGCCCGGAGTACGCCGGCCCGGAGATCCCGCGCGCGCCCACCGCGAGCTCGGCGGCGTGGGTGGTGTGACCCCACAGGTGGAACAGGGCGAACCGGAGCGCGAGCTCGGCGTCGGGGTCGCCGGGCAGGTCCACACCGACGGTCTCCCAGCGTTCGGCCCAGGCTCGCCGCTGGCGGACGAGCATCGCGTCGAACCCCTCCTCCTGCGCGCGACGCAGCCGAGCGGTCGCACGGGCCAGGGACGGCTGCCGACGGGTGTCGGAGACGTACGCGGCGAGCCGCTCGAGGGTGACGTTGCGGCCGTCCCGGCGCCGGCGCTGCCGGGCCACCGCGCCGATGCCGCCGGCGCTCCCCCGGGCCCGGACCCACTCGACGTCCTCGACGTGGCCGTGCGCCGCCCGGTCCTGCGGAGGTCGCCGGAACACCGGTCCGGGGCGGAGCCGCTCCGGACCGCCCTCGGTCCGCAGGGCCACCACCCCGTGGAGGTCGGCGGAGGCGAACCGCGCGCTGCGCAGTGGCGGACCCGTGGGGTCCACCTCCTCGCGGACGAGCACCCCGGTGCGCAGGTCGAGGACGCGGACGTCCTCGACCGGGGGTGGCGCGACGTCGATCCCGGTCCACGGCGGAGCGGGCAGCAGGTGGGTCCCGGAGCCGGTGCCGTCGTAGACGCCGGCGGCGAGGACGAGGGGAACCGAGCCGGACGGCTCCTCCTCGACGGCCCCCCGGGTCGCGATGCCGCCCTCGGCGAGGAGCATGAGGGTCTCGGTGACGCGGTGGCGGACGGGGTCGCGGCCGACCTCGCGGACGGTCCAGCCCGGGTCCTCGTCGACGACGGGCACCCGGCCGGCCCGTCGTCGGTGGACCTGCTCGTCGAGGAGGGCGAGCAGCGTCGCGTCTCCCCCGCCGAGGTGGACCAGCCAGTCCGGCCCCTCGCCCGGGTCGTCCGCGGTCGAGACGACGGTGAGCCGCTCCCAGCCCGGAGGCGGCACGGGCAGGTCCGGCCGCGCCGGGGGCGCGGGGTGGCGGTCACCGTCCGGGGACGGCGGGCGCTCGTCCGCCGGCGGCTGCGGCGCGCGTCCCGTGACGGGCCTGCGGTGCTCCCGGGGGACCTGGGCCCCGTGCGTGACGACGAGGACGAGTCCCGGACCGATGCCGTCGGCGGCGAGCCGGCGCATCGTGGCGCGCATGCCGTCGGAGGGGCCGTCGACGGAGGAGACCTCGTCGGCGCGGGGGGGCCGCCGGGTCACGTGCCGCCGGAGCAGGTGGGGTCCCCCGGGCCCGACCTCGTAGGTCTCGGCGCCGTCGTGGACGACGAGCAGGAGCGCGCCCGGCCCGTCGGGGCGGGCGGCGAGGACCCCGTCGAGGGCGCGTACGCCGCCCCGGGCGACGAGGACGACGTGGCCGCCGAGGGCGCACAGCGTCTCCACCCGGCGACGGATCCGCCGGGCGGAGCGGTGGTCGAGGCCTTGGCTGACGTCCGTGGCGAGGACGACCGCGGCGACCGTCCGGTCGATCACCCCTCCATGACACCACCACCGTGCCCGTTGGGGGGAGGGCTGTTGGTCCCGGGCCGTGCGACGCCGCCCGGGTCCACGGCGGCGGACCGGGCGGTCAGCTCCCCGAGGCGCTCCACCACCGCCAGGCGTCGAGCTCGACGAGGACGACCGGGCCGGGGGGCGGCTCGGTCCGGTACCGCTCGTACTTCGCGCGCAGGAGCGCCAGGCCCGCGGTGCCCCCGGTCGTGCCGGCCTCGACGACGTGGGCGACCCCGTCCGCGCGCACCCACCACAGCTCGTCCCAGTCGTCCTCGTAGTGGTCGACGAGCAGGGACACCCGGGGGTTGGCGTGGATGTCGTCGAGGCGACGCAGCGCGCGGGTGGTCTTCGGCTTGCGGTCCACGGCGGTCGCGAGGACGTCGCCGTCGACCGCGAAGACGGCCGGGACCAGCCGCGGCCTGCTGCGCGGCGTCACGGTCGCGAGGCGCGCGACCCGCGCCGCGGCGAACCGGCTCCTCGCCTCGGCCTCGTCCATGGCGCCACGGTAGCCTCACCCTTCGTGGCGCGTCCCCAGCCGATCCCGCCCGGCCCCGGTCAGGAGTCGGTGTGGGACTACCCGAGACCTCCGGCCGTCGTGCCGACCAGGGAGCGGGTCGAAGTCGTGCTCGCCGGTCTCGTGCTCGCCGCCACGCAGTCCGCCCTGCGGGTCCTCGAGACCAGCCACCCGCCGACGTACTACCTGCCCGCGTCCGCGTTCGTGCCCGGCTGCCTCGTCCCGGTCGGGGGCGCGAGCTGGTGCGAGTGGAAGGGTCGGGCAGCCTGGTACGACCTCGTCGCCGGCGACGCCACGGCCCGCCGGGCGGCGTGGTCCTACCCGGAGCCAACGGCCGGCTACGCGGCCCTGCGTGGGCACGTCGCCGTCATGCCGGGCGCGGTCGAGCGGTGCTCCGTCGACGGGGAGGTCGTCCGTCCCCAGGAGGGCGGCTTCTACGGCGGCTGGGTCACCTCCCGGGTCACCGGGCCGTTCAAGGGCGGGCCGGGCAGCCGGGGCTGGTGACCGGCCGACCCGCCCCCCGCCCGGCGGCTCGGGGGCCCTGCGGGCCGGTGCGGCTCAGCGGCCCCCGGCGAGCGACCGACCGCGCTGGGCCACCCCGGCCGGGCCGTACGGGTAGTCGTCGACGCGGGGGGCGCTCGCGGCGCCGAGACGGTCGAGGTCGTCCGCGCCGAGCTCGAGGTCGGCGGCGGCCATGTTGTCGTGCAGCTGGTCGACGGTGCGGGCGCCGATGATGACCGAGGTCACCGCGGGCTGGGCCTGCACCCAGGCCAGCGCGACCTGGCTCGCGGTGACCCCGCGGGCGTCGGCGACCTCCCGGACGGCGTCGACGACCGTCCAGGTGCGCTCGTCGGCGTTGCGCGCCTCCCAGGCCTCCATGCCCCGCTCCGGGTCCTCACCGAGCCGGCTGGCGCCCGTCGGGCGGCGGTCGCGCTCGTACTTGCCGGTCAGCCACCCGCCCCCGAGCGGGGACCACGGCAGCAGCCCGACGCCGGCGTCGAGGCTGGCGGGGACGATCTCGTGCTCGATGTCGCGCACGAGGAGGTTGTACTGCGGCTGCAGCGTCACCGGGGCCGCCCAGCCGTGCGCGGCGGCGACGTGGACCGCCTTCGTCAGCTGCCAGCCGAGGTAGTTCGAGAAGCCGTAGTAGGAGATCTTGCCGGCCGCGACGGCGTCGTCGAGGAAGCGCAGCGTCTCCTCGAGCGGGGTGTGGGCGTCCCACGCGTGCATCTGGTACAGGTCGACGTGCTCCACCCCGAGGCGTCGCAGCGAGGCGTCGAGCGCGTCGCGCAGGTGCCGGCGGGAGAGGCCGAGGTCGTTGGGACCCGGGCCCATCGGGAACCGGCCCTTCGTCGCGACGACGAGCTGGGCGGCGTCGGTGGGGTGGGAGGCGAGCCAGCGCCCGAGGATCGTCTCGGAGGCGCCGCCCTGTCCGTAGACGTCCGCGGTGTCGACGAACGTGCCGCCGTTCTCGACGAACGCCTCGAGGATCGCCCCGGAGGTCTCCTCGTCGGCCTCGGCCCCGAACGTCATCGTGCCGAGTGCCTGCGCGGAGACGACCGTCCCGCTGTTGCCCAGTGTCCGAAACTCCATGCCGTCACGGTAGCCGCCGGTCCCGACAGCCGATCCCGCAGGTCAGACGGCCTGGTTCGGGGGCCCGGGGGCCGGGTCCTGTCCGTCGAGCAGCCTGCGGTGGAGCTCGGCGGTGAGGGTGTGGATCTGGCGGGTGATCTCCGTGTTGGCCTTCAGCTCGAGCTCGGACTCGACGAAGTCGTGGTCGGCCTTGGCCTGCTGGAAGGCCGCCTGGCGGTTCTGCCCGATGAGGACGAACGTGGAGAGGAAGATCGCCTCGAGCGAGACGACGAGCGTCAGGGTGGGCCACGGGCTGCGCTCGAGCAGGAGCATCCACACCGCGAACACGGCGGCGTGGACGTAGACGAAGGGCATCGAGCCGGCGAAGGCGGTGACCGCGTCGGCGACGCGGAGGTGGACGTCACCAGCGCGCTGGTCGACGGACGCCACGACCGCGGGGTGGCGGCGACCGCGCCGGTGGTCCCGCGCGTCCTCGGCCGTCACGAGGCCTCCTCGGGCACCAGGACGGTGGCGCCGCGCACGTCCCCGGCGGCGAGGTCGGCCAGCGCCCGGTCGGCCTCGGCGAGCGACCGCGGTCGGGCGGTGACCTCCACGCCGAGCCGGTCGGCGAGGAGCAGCAGCTCCTCCCCGTCCCGGCGGGTGTTGCTCGTCACGCTGCGCAGGGCGCGCTCCCGGAACAGGTGGCGCTGGTAGTCCAGCCCGGGCACGTCGCTGAGGTGGATCCCGGCGACCGCGAGGGTGCCTCCGGGGCCGAGCGCGGCGAGGGCCACGGGCACGAGGTCGCCCGCCGGGGCGAACAGGATCGCGGCGTCGAGCTCGACCGGCGGTGCGTCGCGCGGGCCGCCCACCGACGCCGCGCCGAGGTCGCGGGCCAGGGCGCGGGCTCCCTCCCCCCGGGTGAGCACGTGGACCTCGGCGCCCTGGCGGAGGGCGACCTGGGCGGTGATGTGGGCGCTGCCGCCGAAGCCGTAGATGCCCAGCCGGCCACCGGGGGGCACCTCGGCCAGCCGCAGCGCGCGGTAGCCGATGATCCCGGCGCAGAGCAGCGGCGCGGCGTGGACGTCGTCGAACCCGTCCGGGACCCGGTAGGCGTACGCGGCGGGCACGACCACGTACTCGGCGTACCCGCCGTCGGCGTCCCAGCCGGTGTACCGGGACTCCGGGCACAGGTTCTCCCGCCCGGCTCGGCAGAACCGGCAGGTGCCGCAGGTCCGGCGCAGCCACGCGACACCGACCCGGTCCCCCTCCGCCCACCTGCCGGCGCCGGCGCCGAGGGCGACGACCTCCCCGACGACCTCGTGACCGGGGACCGTGCCGGGGCGGCGTGGCGGCAGGTCGCCCTCGGCGAGGTGGAGGTCGGTGCGGCAGACCCCGCACGCGCGCACGCGGACCAGGACCTCGCCGTCGCCCGGCTCCGGCACCGCCCTCTGCACCGCCCGCAGCGGCCGGGTGTCGACCGGGCCGGGGCGGGCGACCTCCCACGCGTGCATCGTCGCCACGGCCGCAAACCTCGGGCCACGCGGCGGACGCGAGAAGTGCCTTTGGTCCCTGTCAGGTCCATCCCGGCCCGGTCACGGTGAGGAGATGGACTCCGTCACCACCGAGCCGACCAGGGTCTGGGCCCCCATCACCCGGGTCCCGCGGCGCACGCCGCTGCTCACCGACTACGAGCGGTTCCGGGAGACGTTCTCGTGGCGGGAGGCGTGGAACACCCTCGGGGCGACGCCCGAGCACCTCAACATCGCCGAGGTCGCGGT
The DNA here is from genome assembly GCA_963800325.1 of uncultured Actinomycetota bacterium. Lineage (GTDB taxonomy): Bacteria > Actinomycetota > Actinomycetes > Actinomycetales > Dermatophilaceae > CAWDAQ01. Next base: position 354,972 of record CAWDAQ010000002.1, read on the forward strand.
CGACCGGTGGGCGCGGGGCCCGGCCGCCGACGCGCCGGCGCTGCGGGTGCTGTCCCGGACCGGTCCGACGGTCGAGGTCACCTACGCCGAGCTGGCCGAGCTCACCGACACCCTCGCCGTCGCCCTCCAGCAGGCGGGCCTCTCGCCCGGCGATGCGGTGTGCACCCTGCTGGAGCGCTCGCTGCCGCTCTACGTCACCGCGCTCGGCACGCTCAAGGCGGGCGCGGTGTACTGCCCGCTCTTCCCGGCCTTCGGGCCGGGGCCGGTCCAGGAGCGACTGCGCCGGGGCCGGGTCCGGGTGCTCGTCACCGATCCCACCTCGTGGACCCGCAAGGTGGCTCCGGCGGTCGACTCGCTTCCGGACCTGCGGCTCGTCGTCCTCGTCGGCGGGGACGGGGAGGTGTCCGGGACCGGCGACGGCGCCCCGGTGACGGAGGGGTGGGACGACTGGACGGCGGCCGCGGGGCAGGTCCTCGCCCGGGACGGGTTCTCCGTCGCCGCGACCGGCCCGGAGGACCCGGCGCTGTTGCACTTCACCAGCGGGACGACCGGGGCGCCCAAGGGGGCGGTGCACGTCCACGCCGCCGTCGTGGCCCACCACGCGACGACCCGCCTCGCGCTCGACGTGCGGCCCGGGGACGTCTACTGGTGCACGGCCGACCCCGGCTGGGTCACCGGAACCTCCTACGGCATCATCGGCCCGCTCACCTGCGGTGCCACGGTCGTGACCGACACCGCCGACTTCGACGCCCGCCGGTGGTACCGGATCCTGCAGGAGGAGCAGGTCGCGGTCTGGTACACGGCGCCGACGGCGCTGCGGCTGCTGCGACGGGCCGGTCCCGGGCCCGGGGCGGGCGTCGACCTGTCCGCCCTGAGGCACGTCGCCAGCGTCGGGGAGCCGCTGAACGGCGCGGTCGTCGTCTGGGGCACGGAGACCTTCGAGGTCCCGGTGCACGACACGTGGTGGCAGACCGAGACCGGCGCGATCATGGTGGGCAACTTCCCGGGCGTCACGATCCGTCCGGGGTCCATGGGACGGCCCTTCCCCGGCGTCGACGTGGCCGTGCTGCGACGCGGCCGGGACGGGCGTGCCGAGGTCACCGACGGACGGGTCCACCCGGCACCACCCGGGGAGGTCGGCGAGCTCGCGGTGCGGACGCGGTGGCCGTCGATGTTCCGCGGCTACCTCGGGGACGTCGAGCGGTACCGCCGGTGCTTCGCGGCGGGCTGGTACCTCACCGGGGACCTCGCCCAGGCCGACGACGACGGCTACCTCTGGTTCGTCGGCCGCGCCGACGACGTCATCAAGTCCGCCGGCCACCTCATCGGCCCGTTCGAGGTGGAGAGCGCGCTCATGGAGCACCCTGCGGTCGCCGAGGTCGGCGTCATCGGGGTCCCCGACCCGGTGGCCGGGGAGGTCGTCAAGGCCTTCGTCGCCCTCCGACCGGGCCACGAGCCGGACGAGGCCCTGCGGCGGGACCTGGTCTCGTTCGGACGTCGCCGGCTCGGGTCGGTCGCGCCCCGTGCGGTCGTCTTCGAGGGCTCGCTGCCGCACACGCGCAGCGGCAAGGTGATGCGCCGCCTGCTCAAGGCCCGTGAGCTCGGGCTCGCCGAGGGCGACCTGTCCACCGTGGAGACCCCGTCATGACCACCGTCTCCCCCCGTCCACGGGCGACAGCCGGCACCGCGGGAGACAGCGTCGGGGACACCTCGGGCGGCACCCGAGCGGAGACCGCGGGGTCCCCGCTCGCGGGTGGCGCCGGCGAGACCTCGACCCGCCGGGCGATGCTGCGCGAGATGATCCGGATCCGCCGGTTCGAGGAGGCGTGCGTCGAGCTCTACAGCGCCAGCCGGATCCGAGGCTTCGTCCACCTGTGCATCGGGCAGGAGGCCGTCGCCGTCGGCGTCGTCGGCGCCCTCGGCCCCGGGGACGCGGTCGTCGCGACCTACCGGGAGCACGGCCACGCGCTGGCCCGGGGGATCCCGACCGGCGCCGTCATGGCCGAGATGTTCGGGAAGGTCACCGGCTGCAGCCGGGGACGGGGCGGGTCGATGCACCTGTTCGACGTGAACCGGCGGTTCTACGGCGGCAACGCCATCGTCGCCGGCGGGATCCCGCTGGCGGTCGGCATGGCGCTCGCGGACCACGTCACCGGCAGCGACGCGGTGACGGCGTGCCTGTTCGGCGACGGCGCCTTCGCCGAGGGCGAGTTCCATGAGAGCGCCAACCTCGCGGCCCTGTGGGGTCTGCCGGTGCTGCTGTGCTGCGAGAACAACCGGTACGCCATGGGGACCGCCCTCGCCCGGGAGCACGCGCAGACCGACCTCGCCACCCGGGCCGCGTCCTACGGCATGGTCGCGTGGTCGGTGGACGGGATGGACGCGGTCGCCGTGCGCGAGGCCGCCGAGCGCGCGATCAGCCTGGTCCGCGAGAGCGGGCGGCCGTGCTTCCTCGAGCTGCGCACGTACCGGTTCCGGGCCCACTCGATGTACGACCCGGACCGCTACCGCAGCCGGGAGGAGGTCCAGCGGTGGAAGGCCTCGGACCCGGTGACCGGTCTGACCTCCCGGCTGGTGGCCGAGGGCAGTCTGACGACCTCGGAGGTCGAGCAGTGGGAGCGCGAGGTCGCCGCCGAGATCGAGCAGGCGGTCGCCGACGCCGACGCCGCCCCGGTCGAGCCGGTCGACGACCTCACCCGGTTCGTCACGACCCCGCCCTCGGGGAGGCAGCCGTGACGACGAGCAGCACGGTGACGGGGACGACGGACACCCCGACCGTCACGACGACCTACCGCGAGGCGCTCCGGGAGGCGCACCGGGAGGCGCTGCGCAGCGACCCGCGGGTCGTCCTGCTCGGCGAGGACGTCGGGCGGTACGGCGGCTCCTTCGCCGTCAGCCTCGGCCTCGTCGAGGAGTTCGGCGAGGATCGGGTCCGCGACACCCCGCTGTCCGAGTCCGGGTTCACCGGCGCCGGGATCGGGGCGGCGATTCGGGGCCTGCGCCCGATCGTCGAGATCATGACCGTCAACTTCAGCCTCCTGGCGATGGACCAGATCGTCAACAACGCCGCCACCCTCCAGCACATGTCCGGGGGCCAGCTCTCCGTCCCGATCGTCATCCGGATGACCACCGGGGCGGGGCGGCAGCTCGCCGCGCAGCACTCGCACAGCCTCGAGGGCTGGTACGCCCACGTCCCGGGACTGCGGGTGCTGGCCCCGGCCACCCTCGAGGACGCACGCGGGATGCTCGCCCCGGCCCTCGCCGACCCCGACCCGGTCCTGCTGTTCGAGCACGGGTCGCTGTACAACGCCACCGGCACGCTGCCCGCGGACCCCACCCCCGTCGACATCGACCGGGCAGCGGTCCGCCGGCCGGGCCGGGACGTCACCCTCGTCGGGTACGGGGGCATGCTGCCGGTCGTGCTCGAGGCCGCGGAGGTCCTCGCCGGCGAGGGGGTCGAGGCCGAGGTCGTCGACCTGCGGGTGCTCCGCCCGCTCGACACCTCGACCCTGCTCGCCTCGGTCGTCCGCACCCACCGGGTCGTCGTCGTCGACGAGGCGTGGCGCACCGGCAGCCTCGCGGCCGAGGTCTCGGCGCGGGTGGCGGAGGAGGCCTTCTACGAGCTCGACGCCCCGGTGGAGCGCCTCGGCGGCGTCGAGGTCCCGGTGCCCTATGCGGCGCACATGGAGCGGGCGTGCCTGCCCGGGGTGGACGACGTGGCCACGGCCGCCCGCCGCTGCCTCGGGCTCGTCCGGACGACGGGGGCCTGAGTGGGCGACTTCACGATGCCGGCGCTCGGCGCGGACATGGAGCGGGGCACCCTGCTCGAGTGGCTCGTCGCCCCCGGGGACGAGGTCCACCGCGGGGACGTGGTCGCCGTCGTCGAGACCCCCAAGGCGGCCGTCGACGTCGAGTGCTTCGAGGACGGGGTGGTCAGCGAGCTCACCGCGAGCCCGGGCGACGTCGTCGAGGTCGGTGGCGTCCTCGCCCGGATCGCCGCGGCGGGGCAGCCCGAGCCACGGCCGCCGACCCCGGTCGTGCGACACCGGGCCGCCGAGCTCGGGGTCGACGTCACCGCGGTTGCCGGCACGGGCCCGGACGGCCGCGTCACCCGCGGGGACGTCGACCGGGCCGCGGCTGCCCACGACGAGCAGACGGCCCACGACGAGCAGACGCAGACGGCCCCCGACGAGCAGACGGTCCGCGCCGTGCCGGCGGGCGCCCGGGCGCGCGTCTCCCCGCTGGCCCGGCGGCTGGCGGCGGAGGCCGGGTTGGACCCGGCGGTCCTCCGCGCCGCCGTCGGTGCGGACGGCGCGGTGCACGCCGCCGACGTCCGGCGCGCCTCTGCCGCCGCCGACGGCGCGACGGGGGTGTTCCACCCGCCCGCAGCGCCCCCGTCGTCGCCCGCCGCACGCCCTGCGACCGTCCTCCCGGGCACGGCGCCGACAGGCGCAGTCGGGCCCGCGCCGACGATGCGCGGGAGCATCGCGGCGCTGATGACCCGCGCGAACCGGGAGATCCCGCACTACCACCTCTCGCTCGCCGTCGACGTCCACCGCGGCGTCGAGTGGATGCACGAGCGCAACCGCCGGCTCGACGTCGGGGCCCGGATCGTGCCCGTGGCCCTCCTCCTCGCCGCCGGCGCCCGTGCCGCGGCCGCGGTGCCCGAGCTCAACGGGCACTGGCTCGGGCGGGGGTTCTCCCCCGCCGCCGACGTCGACCTCGGCGTCGTCGTGTCGCTCAAGGGCCAGGGGCTGCTCGTCCCGGTCATCAGAGGCGCCCACCGGCTGCCCGTCACCGACCTCATGGCGGCACTGCGCGACCTCGTCGCCCGCGCGCGACGGGGCCGGCTGACCGGCGCCGACCTGGCAGAGCCGAGCATCACCGTGACCAACCTCGGCGACCAGGGCGTCGACACCGTCCACGGGGTCATCCACCCGCCCCAGGTAGCCCTCCTCGGGTTCGGTCGGGTCGCCGACCGTCCCTGGGCGGTCGAAGGGCTGCTCGGGGTGCGCCCGGTCGTCACCGTCACCCTCGCCGCCGACCACCGTGCCACGGACGCCGACACCGGCGCCCGGATGCTCCGGGTCCTCGCGGACCTGCTCGCCGACCCGGAGGCCCTCGACGCCCCTGTCGACGACCCCCGCCCGCGGGACGACGCCCCCGCACCGACACCCACCAGCGACACGACGCACCCGCACCCCCACCAAGAGGAAGCCCGCCATGAGTCCTGACGAGGCCCGCGACATGCTCGCGACCACGCTGCGCGAGATCGTGCCCGACGCCGACCCGCTCGCCCTGCCGCCCGACCGGGACCTGCGCGCGGAGTACGAGCTGGACTCGCTCGACATGGTCGAGCTCGTCGAGCGGCTGAGCAAGCGCGCCGGGTTCCGCATCGAGGAGGAGGACACCGAGCGCCTGCGCACCCTCGACGGCGCGGTGGCCTACCTCACCGGGGCCCGGGGGTCCGCGCCGGTCAGGCCCTGAGGGGTCCGCGGACCCGCGCCGGACCTCGGCCCCGGGCCCGGTGGACGCCCCCTCGCCCTGCTCAGGCCGGGACGTCCTCGCCGCGCCGTGCGGCCCCGTTGAGCCGGGCCCGCAGGGCGAGCGCGGCCTGCGCCTCGCCCACCCGGGGGTCCTGTCCCGACCACGCCACGAGCGCCGAGTGCTGCAGTGCCCGCCCGAAGCTGAAGCTCATCTGCCAGGGCAGGCCCGGCACCCGGTTGAGCAGGGCCAGGTGGTGGGTCGCCGCGGCCTCGCTCTGGCCGCCCGAGAGGAACGCCACCCCCGGCACCGCCGCGGGGACGTGGCGCCGGAAGCACCGTACGGTCGCCTCGACCACCTCCTCCGGGGCCGCCTGCTCGGGGCACTCGCTGCCGCTGAGGACCATGTTCGGCTTCAGGACCATCCCCTCGAGCCTGACCCGGTGCCGGCCGAGCGCCGCGAAGACCTCGGTGAGGACGGCACCGGTCACCTCCTCGCAGCGGGCCAGCGTGTGCGGGCCGTCCATGAGGACCTCCGGCTCGACGACCGGAACCAGCCCGGCCTCCTGGCACAGTGCCGCGTACCGCGCGAGCCCGTGGGCGGCCGTGGCGACCCCGGTCGGAGTCGGCGTGCCGGGGCCGATACGGACCACGGCCCGCCACTTGGCGAACCGGGCTCCGAGGCCGCGGTACTCCTCCAGCCGCTCCCGGAGGCCGTCGAGCCCCTGGGTGACCGTCTCGCCGGGGAATCCCGCGAGCGGCCCGGTCCCCCGGTCGACCTTGATCCCGGGCAGGATCCCCTGCCCGGCCAGCACCTCGGTGAAGGGGACCCCGGCCGCCGTGGACTGCCGGATCGTCTCGTCGAACAGGATCACCCCGCTGATGCTGTCGGCGAGACCCGGGGTGGTCAGCAGCAGCTCCCGGTAGCGCCGCCGGGAGTCCTCGGTCGACTCCACCCCGACCGCCGCGAGGCGCTTGCGGATCGTCGGGGTCGACTCGTCCGCCGCGAGGAGACCCTTGCCCGCGGCGGTCATCGCCCGCGCGGTCTCCTCCAGGGCCTCCCCCACGCCGCTGGTCGGCGTGCTGGTCTGCGTGAGCGTGTCGAGCTGTTCGCTGCCCATGGTCGCCTCCGGTGGCGGTGGTCCGGCATCGTGGTCCGGCGCGGTACCGGCCCTCTCGCCACGGTGGCGCGAGCTCACGTCGCGGGCACAGGGTCAAAGGTCACCGCGCCCGGTCACCGTCCCGTTCGGGACCTCCGACCCTGCCGACCAGGACGGGGGTCGGCGAGCCTGACGTGCATGGAACCGCGCCGCGACCTCGATGACCTGCACGACTCCGCGCCCCTGACCTTCGTCTGCCCGGACTGCGGATCGGTCCGCGCGCCGCGGGTGGTCCACCACCCGGCGGGCACGGTCCTGCTGTGCGCGACGTGCCGCTCGGTGCACCGGGTCGATGCCGTCGGGGCCGCCACGTCGGGCGGGTTGGACCGGGGCGCCGCCGGCGGCCTGGTCGCTGCCGGCTGAGGCGCCGGTCAGGGCCGGCTGAGGCGCAGCTCAGGCGCGGCTGCGCGCGAGCCGGGCGGATCGCCGGCGCGTGAGCTCGTCGATGACCTGCTGCTGGTGGGCCAGCAGCGCCATTCGCTCCCGGCCCGGGGGGCGGACCGTGTGCTCGCCCACCCGGGCCAGGCGGTCCTCGCGCAGGGCGTCCTCGGTGCGCGCGAGCTCGTGGAGGAGCCCGCGGTCGGTCAGCGCGCGGAGCTGGGTCAGCAGCGGGTCGGCGAGCACGTCCTCACCCTCCTTCGGGAGCCGGAGGCCCGACCCGGCGCACCTCGCCGGGACGATCGGGGGGCCCGGTCTCCTGGCCCGAGTCAACGACCTCCCGCGGCCGGGGGACAAGGACCTAGGTCCCTGTCGCGTCGGTCGCCGGTGTGTCGGCGAGGGGCGTCCGCCCTGCTCGAAGGCGTAGAGTGGAGGCCCGGTCGGGCACAGCCGGCCACGAGCACGGGAGGCACCCAGGACCCCGGGCCCCCGGGGAGAAGGGTGTGATGACTGGTGGGTCCCCCCAGCCCGGACCACCGGGCACGATGACGAGCTCAGGCGGCGGGGGTGGCGTACTCCCGGCAGCGGACGCGGACGCCGGGGACACCGAGGTCGCCGACCTCGACCGCGCCGGCACGGTGACGTCGGTCAACGACGCCTGGGTCAGGTTCTGCCTCGCCAACGGCGGTGACCCGGAGCGGGCGGGCCCGGGGTCCTCGTGGCTCGCCGCCTGTGAGGGCGCGGGCACCGACCCGTGGGCCGCGGTCGTGTCCACCGCGATACGGCTGGCCACCGACGGGCGGGTGCGGTCCCCGGTGACCGTCACCGCACCGTGCCACGGCCCGACCGGGCCCCGGTGGTTCGACATCGGGGTGTCGAGCCGGTACGGCGAGCGCGGCGAGCCGGTCGGGGCGCGGGTGACCGTCGCCCGCCGGCACGCCGACGGGGTCCTCGTCCCCCGCCAGGCCCCGCCGGCGACGGACCCCGGCACCCCGGCCGCGTCCTCGCCCCCGCTCAGCCTGTTCACCGAGATCCTCGACGACCTCCTCGCCGCACCCGACGAGCAGGCGCCCCTGCTCGCGGTCCTGGCCGTCGTCCGGCGGCTCACCGGGGCCTCGCAGGCAGCGGTGCTCGTCCCCACCGGCGACGGCGACCGCGGGCCGACCGCCGTCGAGGTCCGCGCCGCCCTCGGGGAGGACGCCGCCTGCTGGGCGGACGGGGTCGCCCGGCTCGACGGACCCGTCGGACACGTCGTGGCGACGAGCGAGCCGGTGTCCGCGGACGGGAACGGGCACGGCGACCCGGACCTCGTCGCCGTCCCGCTCCTCGTCGCCGACGGGACCGGCGGCGCGGTCCTCGTCACCGGACCCTCCGGCGCCGCGGACACGTCGGGAAGCACGCCGGCCTCCTCCCCCCTCGCGGTCCTGGAGACCGTCGCGGGTCAGGCCGCGCTCGCGCTCGCGCTCCGGTCGGGGGAGCTCACCCGCGAGGACGTGCGCGCCCGGGCGGACCGGGACCGGATCGCTGCCGACCTGCACGACACCGTGGTGCGCCGGCTGTTCAGCGCCGGGATGACGCTCGAGGGGGTCGCCGGCTCCCTCGAGCCCGCGGCCCGCGACCGCGTGCTCGCGTCGGTCGAGCTGCTCGACGCGGGCATCCGTGACATCCGGGACGCCGTGCTCCACGGCTGGGAGCAGGAGCGTCCCGCTGCCACGGACGGGGACAAGGACGGGGACAAGGACGGGGACAAGGACGGGGACAAGGACGGGGACAAGGACTAGCGGCGGCGCGGCGGGGCCTGTCCCCCGCCCGCGGCGATCCGGGCCAGCTCGACCCGGTTGGCCGCGCCCGCCTTGCGCAGCAGGTTCGAGATGTGCGAGCTGACCGTCTTCTCGCTGACGACGAGGGCCTCGGCGATCTCGGCGTACGTGCGCCCCGCGACGACGTGGGCGAGGACCTCCCGCTCCCGACGTGTGAGGCCGGGCAGCGACGGGCCGCCGGTCCCGGTCGGGGCGGTGACCGGGCTGACGTCGACCCGGGCCGCGCGCGCGAGGGAGGCGACCCGCGCGGCGACGGGGGCGGCCCCGAGCTCGGCGGCGAGCCGGGCCGCCTCGCGCAGCGCCCGGGTCGCCGCCGGGCGGTCGGCGTGGCCCCGGGCGAGGTGGGCCTCCCCGGCGCGGGAGGCCGCGTACGCGGCCTCCCAGGGCAGGCTCGCGGCACCGAGGGCGGTGGCGGCGCGGTCCCACGCCGCGCCCTCGTCGTCGGCGCGTCGAGCGCGGGCGACCTCAGCGGCGTACCAGGCACCGAAGCCGGTGAGCTGACGGGTGTAGTAGGGCGTGGTCTCGAAGCCGTCGGGGACGACGGCGGGACCGTCCGGACCGTCGACCGGGTACCGCCGGGTGACGTCGTCGAGCTCGGCGAGCACCGGCCCCGGGTCGTCGCGGTCGTGGCGACACTCCTCGGCGAGGTCGGCGAGGCCCCGGGCGGCCAGGGGCAGCAGCCACTCCGACATCGTCGGGGTCGCCCCGGGCTCGTCGAGCGCCGAGAGCGCGGCCCGGACGGCCGCCCGCGGGTTGCCCTCGGCGAGCCGGACCTCGGCGCGCACGGCGTCGAACTCGAAGGCTTTGAAGCCGCTGAGGATGGCGAAGACCTCCTCGGCCCGGGCCAGGTGGGCCCCGGCCTCCGCGACCCGTCCCTGCAGCGCCGCGAACCGCGCCGACAGGATCCGGGTGTGGACGTCGACGAGGCTTCCGGGGCTCGAGCCCAGGCAGAGCCGGAGCAGGCGGGCGCCGGTGTCCACCGCCCCGGTCGCGATCCACCCGCTCGCCTCGACGGAGGCGATCCACGCGACGTACGGGTGCGGGGCCCGATGGGCCTCGAGCTCTCGGCGGCGGCGCGCGAGCAGCTCGGCGTACGTCCGGCTGCACCAGTTGCCCGTGGAGTTGGCCTCCCACAGCGTGGCGTGCCCGAACGCCCACCAGTCCCCCGCCCGCGCCGCGGCCGTCTGCCCCCGTCGGGCCCACCCGGCGGCCTCGACCCAGTCCTCGCGGAAGAGCACCATCGCCATGGCCTTGGCGGTGTAGGCGTAGGTCAGCGCCCGCGGGTCGCCGCAGGCCTCGGCGAGGGCGAGCGCCTCGTCGGCGCGCGCGGGCTGGTCCGGGTCGAGCTCCCACGACCCCGCGTGGGCGAGCTCGGCCACGGCGAGGGCGTGCTGCCACGACCCGGGGGTCCGGGCCCCGGCCTCGACCGCGGGTTGGAGGGATGCGGAGTCGATGAACCCCGAGCCGAGCATGAACCCGATGTGGGTCCGGGCGACGATGAGCTCGGCCAGGCAGGCGGGGTCGTCGGCACGCTCCTCGAGGAGGGCCTCGACGGCGGCGAGCTCGGAGGCGTGGTCCCCGCCCGCCGCGGCCGCCTCCCGGTAGCGCGTCAGCAGCTCCAGTCTCGACTCGGGGGCGCCCTCCACCCGGTCGCGCAGCCGGAGCGCCCGGCCCATGAGGCGGACGGCCTCGCTCGTGCCGCCCCCGTCCCGGGCGGCGTCGGCCGCGGTCAGCGCCCAGCGGTAGGCCGATTCCACCTGACCGGCCCGGTCGTGGTGGTCGGCGACCGCGGCGAGCAGCTCGACATCGGCGCCGCCGGACGCGGCGGCCTCGAGGTGTGCGGCGTACGCCGCGTGCCAACGCCGCCGCTCGTCCCGGGCGAGGTGGTCGGCCAGCGCCTCGGCCTGCAGCGGGTGCTGGAACCAGTACGTGCCGTCCGGACCGAGGTCGAGCAGCCCGCCCCGGCGCGCCTCGGCCAGCAGGGACTCCAGGCCGGCGACGTCGTCGGTCCGGTCCTCGCCCTGCTCGTCGCCGGCCCGGGCGACGACGTCGGCGAGCGTGGTGGACGTCACGCCGACCCCGCCGACGGCGATGACCCGCGTGAGGTGTCGAGCCGGCGGGGACAGGCGGTGCCACGTCGCGAGCAGGGCCGTCTCGAGGTCGCCGGGCAGCGCCCCGGGCAGGTGCCGGGCGTCCGGGTCGAGTCCGCTCACCGCGAGTCGGGTGAGGTAGCAGTTGCCACGCGTGTGGTCGAAGACCTCGTCGACGAGGGACTGGTGCGGCGGCCGGCCGAGCACCCCGGCGATCTGCAGCTCGGTCTCGAGCCGGTCCAGTGGCCCGACCGTGAGGCGGGCGAATCCCGGCAGCCGCCGAACGTCCGCCAACCAGCGGTTGAGCGGGTGTCCCTCCCCGACCTCCCCCCGACGGAGGGTGAGGAGCACCGCGAGCCGCCGGTCGCGCGGACCGGCGAGGACGTACGTGAGCAGGTCGAGGGTGCTCTGGTCGGCCCAGTGGAGGTCGTCGACGGCGAGCACGACCGGGTGGTCGGCGCACAGGTCGCCGAGCCAGGCGTCGAAGTCCAGCGGCGACGTGGTCGCGCGCTCCCCGGCCGTGAGGACCGCCGCGTCGAGCGGCACCGCACCGCGCGCGGCCCGGCGCAGCGCCGAGCGGACCGGCAGGAAGGGCACGGTCATCGACGTCAGCGGCAGGGCCGCCCCGGCGAGCACGACGGTGCCGGCACGGCCACCCGGGAGCCCGGGATCGTCCTCGTCCTCCCCGGGATGCGTTCCGGGGGCCCGCCCGAGCCCGGCGACGACCTCCTCGACGAGCCGCGTCTTGCCGACGCCGGCCTCCCCGTCGACGAGGAGCGCGCCCGCGCGCCCGGCCGCCGCGTCGTCCACGACGGCGCGGACCCGCGCCCACTCGGTGGCGCGACCGACGAAGTCGAGGCTGCTGCTGGTGCCCCCGGACACGCTCCGATTCTGGCAGGCCAGAGGGGGGTCTGAGGGTTTTCGGCCCCGGTTCTCAGGAGTCGCGCCCGATGTGGGCCTCCCCCCGCCGGCGGGAGCGTGGAGGGACCAGCACGGAAGCCGTCCCGGGCACCCGGCCCGGGGCGCCGCACCCAAGGGGGCACGACCATGCGACACCTCGCCACACACCTCACCACCCGTGCGGCCGCCGCGGCCACCGCCGCGGCCGCCGCGACCCTCCTGCTCCAGCTGCCCGCGTCGGCGCTCATCGACCCCGGCAACGGGAGGGTCGACGCCCGCTCCATCCCGTCCTGCTCGCCACTGACCCAGTGCCACCTCGTCCGGTACGGCGGCCTCTACTTCCGCGGTGACCTGCCCACCGGCAACGGCGCGGTCGCCCGGCACGTCCCGCTCGCCCGCTGACCGGTGGTCCCGGGGAGAACCCCGGGGGACGACGCCGGGCCGGGGGCGGTGGCTCAGACCGCCGCCCCGTCCCGGCCGTCGTCCGCGGCACCGAGGGCGGTCCCGAGCTCGGCCCCCCACGACCGGGCCCGGTCGAGCTCGCCGGCGAGGAGGGGGCCCTCGGTGCCGCCCACCCAGAACGTCTCCGGGGCGGCGACGACGGCGTAGCGCAGGTGGCGCAGCCGCCGGTCGGCACCCTTCGCGGCGGACCCGGGGACTCCGCGCCGGCGCACGCGGGTGTCGAACGCGGCGGCGAGCACGTCGCGGTGGGCCCGGTCCAGGCCGGCGAGCCACTCCCGGATCCCGGCGCGGGCCCCGTCGCCCGGGTGGGCGCCCTGGTCGACGGCCGAGTCGCGGGTGGACCGGCGGCTCATCCCGAACGCGTGCGTCGGTCCGCCGACGACCACGAGCGCGACGTCGTCCGGCAGCCGGGGCAGGGCGTCCGCGACCGGCACGACCTCCGTGGGCAGGGTGTCGGCGAGCCCGTCCGCCACGGCACGGGCGACGGCCTCGGTGTTGCCGAACATGGACTCGACCACGACGACGGCGCGGCTCACGGCGGCCACCTCCTGTGGGCACCCGCGGTGCCGCCGCCGGGTGCTCCACTCCTGACGCTAGCCGTGCGGGTCCCCGCGCCCGCGGGCCCAAGGTCCCCACGGGGCCACCGACGGCGGCGTCCGCGGGGTCGGCGCCCCCGCGACCATCCGTGCGGACGCACGGGGGTCACGCAGACCCGGGCGCTACGGGGTGGCGGGGCGTGCGGCCGGCGGCAGCAGTGCGGGGTCGGCGTCGGGCCAGCGGGCCGGATCGGGGCCGAGGTCGACGAGGAGCTCGACCTGCTCGCGGCACCACGGGCTCACCGGGAGCCGCCCGTCGCGGACGTCGCCGACGACCTCCGCCCACGGGCGCCACGCGACCTCGTCGACCTCGTCCGGGTCCGGTGCGGCACCGGGCTCCCGGGCCACCCGGCCGACGAACACCGGGCACATCTCGTGCTCGACCACGCCGTCCATCTCGGCGCGGTAGGCGAAGTCCGGCAGGACGAGGCGCAGCAGGTCCACGTCGACGCCGAGCTCGTCCCGGGCGCGTCGCCGCACCGCGGAGGCCAGGTCCTCCCCCGGTGCCGGGTGCCCGCAGACCGAGTTGGTGACCAGCCCGGGGAACGTCGCCTTGTGGCCGGCCCGGCGGGTGAGCAGCAGGTCGCCGTCGTCGGTGAACAGGTACGCGGAGAACGCCAGGTGCAGCGGGGTGTCGGCGTGGTGGACCTCGCGCTTGGGCATCGTGCCCACCGCCTCGCCGCCGCTGTCGAGGAGCACGACCGACTCGACCCGCTCGGTGGACTCGGCGGACTCGACGGGTGCGGCTGGGTTCACGGTGACCTCCCGAGCTGGTGGACTGCGGCGGAGAAGACCCGCGGCAGCGCGGCGGCCGTCGGGACCACCGCCCGGCGGGCCCACCGGGGACGGGTGCCCTCGACGAGCGCGTGGGTGAGGACACCGTACCTGCGTCCAATCCGGGCCCACTCGCCCTCATAGTTCCCGGGCCGGCCCACGTCGAGCGCGGCCACCGCGGCGGCCGCCTGCGCCAGACCCAGCGCGATCCCCTCGCCGGTGAGCGCGTCGACGTACCCGGCGGCGTCCCCGACGAGCAGTGTGCGCCCGGCGACCCGGGCGCGGGTGCGCTGGCGCAGCGGCCCGGCCCCGCGCACCGCGGAGACCGGCTCCGCCCCGGTCAGGCGGTCGGTGAGGGTCGGGAACCCCGCGAGGAGGTCCGGGAAGGGGACGCGGGCGGCCGAGAGCACGGCGACGCCGACGGTGTCCGCGGCGACCGGGGTGACGTAGGCCTCGGCGTGCGGTGCCCAGTGCACCTCGACGTGGTCGGTCCACGGCGGGGCGGCGACGTGGCGCCGCTGGCCGTAGCGGACCGGACCGTGGGGACGCGCCTGCAGCCCGAGCCGGCGCCGGACCGTCGAGTGGAGCCCGTCCGCGGCGAGGACGTGCCGTGCGTGCACCTCGTGCCGCCGGGACCGGCCGGGCTCGTGCCCCTCGAGGGTGACCCCGTCCCCGTCCTGCCGCAGGCCGTCGACGGTGAGGCCGCGCAGGTCCGCACCGGCGCGGTTCGCCTCCTCCAGGAGCGCGGCGTGCAGCACGGTCCGGCGGACCCCGAGCCCGGTCCCGTCGCGGAAGGCGGCCTCGGCGCTGCAACCCGCGGCGAGGTACCTGATCCCGGCGAGCGGCCGACCGGCCGGGAGGACGCCGAGGGCGCGCAGGGCCGCGACCCCGCCGGGCATGACGCCCTCGCCGCACGCCTTGTCGACCGGCGCCTGCCGGGGCTCGAGCACGACGACGGTCATCCCGCTCCGGCGCGCGAGCACCGCGGCGGCGAGCCCCACCGGGCCACCGCCGACGACGGCGACGTCGGCGTGGGGCACCCGGTGCGGCCCGGCAGGCGCCGTCGGCGTCACCGCGGGGCCTCGGCGAGCCGCGCGAGGGCCCGGTCCTCCGCGCGGACCCGGACGGCGAGGACGCACGCGTTCGCGGCGGTGAACACGACCGCGGTCACCCACGCGGTGTGGACCAGCGGCAGCGCCACGCCCTCGGCGACGACCGCCACGTAGTTCGGGTGCGGCAGGAGCCGGTACGGCCCCGAACGGACGCGGGGCATCCCGGGCACGACGACGACCCGGGTCGACCACTGCCGGCCCAGGGTCGCGATGCACCACCACCGCAGTCCCTGGCTGAGGAGGACCACGGCGAGCATCGGCCAGCCGAGCAGTGGCAGGAACGGGCGCGAGGCCCACGCGACCTCGACGAGCGCGCCGACGAGCAGCCCGGTGTGGAGCGCCACCATCACGGGGTAGTGCCCGCGCCCGCTCTCCACGCCGCCCCGGGCGAGGGCCCACGCCACGTGCCGGCGGGACACGACGAGCTCGACGACCCGCTCGGCGGCGACCGCGAGCACGAGGACGGTGTAGGCCACCGGCACGACTCAGGCCCCGCCCGCCTCGAGCAGGACCATCTCGAGGCAGAAGCCGGGACCCATCGCGAGCAGCAGCCCGGGTGTCCCCGGCTCCGGCGGGTGGTCGCGCAGGGTGTCCTGGAGGACGTGGAGCACCGACGCGGACGAGAGGTTGCCGATGCGCTCCAGGGACCGCCAGGTCACCCCGAGCGCCGACGCCGGGACCTCGAGGGCGTCGGCGAGCGCGTCGAGCACCCGAGGGCCGCCCGGGTGGGCGACGTACCACCCGATGTCGGCCCTGGTCAGCCCCTCGCCGGCGAGGAACCGGTCGACGTCCTCGCGGACGTGGGCGCGCACGAGGTCGGGCACCTCGACGCCGAGCACGATCCGCAGGCCCGTGGAGCCCACGTCCCAGCCCATGGCCCGCTCGGTCTCCGGGTAGAGCCGGCTCCGGGTCGCCCGGACCGTCGGGCCCGTGGGCCCGGACAGGACCGCGGGGACCGACCGCTCCGCCGCCAGGGCCTCGCCGACGAGCACGACGGCCGCGGCGCCGTCCCCGAACAGGCCGCTCGCGACGAGGTTGGCCCGGGATGCGTCCTCGCGCTGCACCGTGAGGCTGCACAGCTCGACGGCGACGAGGACCGCGACGTCGCCGGGGTGGCCGAGCAGGTGGTCGTGCACCCGGGCGAGCCCGGCGGCCCCGGCGACGCAGCCCAGCCCGACGAGGGGGACCCGCTTGACGTCGTCGCGGAACCCGACGAGCGGCGCGATGCGGGCGTCGACCGAGGGGACGGCGAGGCCCGTGACCGTCGTCGAGACGACGAGGTCGACGTCCTCCGGGGTGAGGCCCGCGGCCTTCACCGCGTCGGTGACCGCGCGGGCGGCGAGGTCGACCCCGACCCGGATGAACTCGTCGTTGGCCTCGCCGAAGTCGCGCAGCCCGGCGTAGCGCTCCAGCGGCAGGGCGAGGTGGCGGTGCCCCACGCCCGAGTTCGCGTGGATCCGCTCGAGCAGGGCGCGGTCGGTGCCGGGGGCACCGAGGACGTCGGCGAAGAGGCCGGTGACCTGGGCCTGCGGGTAGCGGTGCTCGGGCAGGACCCCCCGGACCGCGGCGATGTGGCTCACCCCCTCAGCCTAGGCACTCCCGGTGACGGCGGCGCGGGAGCGAGTGCGCCGTGCCTGCCCGGTCTCCCCCGCGTCCGGTCGTACGCTCGAGCCGTGCCGACGACGAGCGAGGTGGCGGTGGGCCTCGGGAGGTCGTGCCACCCGGGACCGGTGGCGGCGGTCACGGCCCTCACCGCGCTGCTCGCGGTCGCCGACGGGCTCGGCCCGGGCTCCACGGTCCTCGTCACCTCCGCGGTCGCGACGGGGCAGCTGACGATCGGATGGTCCAACGACCTGCTCGACGCCGAGCGGGACCTCCTCGTGGGGCGGGCGGACAAGCCGCTCGCCCGCGGGGAGGTCCCTCGGCAGGCGGTCGTCGCCGCGCTCGCGCTGGCGGCGGCGGGCTGTGTCGGGCTCTCGCTCGCGTGCGGGGTCGCCGCGGGCGCCGTCCACCTCGCCCTCGTCGTCGGCGCCGGGTGGGCCTACAACCTCGGGCTGAAGCGCACCGTGTGGTCGTGGGCGGCGTACGCGGTGGCGTTCGGGGCGCTCCCGGCGGTGGTCACCCTGACCCGTCCCTCCCCGCACCTGCCGGCGGCGTGGGTCGTGCTCGCCGGCGCCCTGCTCGGGGTCGGCGCCCACCTGCTCAACGCCCTGCCCGACCTGGCCGGCGACGCCGCGACCGGGGTGCAGGGCTGGCCGCAGCGGCTCGGGGCCCGCCGGGTGCGCTGGGTGGCTCCGGTCGTGCTCACGGCTGCCTCCGGGGTCGCTGCCCTCGGTGCCGGAGGCGGGGTGGTGGCGGGGGCGCTGTTCGCCGCGTGCCTTGCCCTGGCCGGGGTCGCGGTCGCCGGTCGTGGCCGGGTGCCGTTCGGTGCGGCGGTCGCGATCGCCGTCCTCGACGCGGTCAGCCTCGTCCTCCACGGCTGAGCGCGGGCTCCCCGGTGGCCGTGACGGTCATCGTCCGGGCGGCGACGTCGGCCTCGAGGCGGGCTCGGTGCTCGCCCGCGCTCCACTCGAGCGTGACCCGGCTCCCGTCGCCGCCGGCGACGCACGTGCCGTCGAACGCCGGGTGGCGCCCCCGCAGCCGCACGAGGTCGAGCAGCGCGGTGACGACCGGTCGCTCCAGCGCCTCGGCGACCTCGTCGGCGGTGTAGTGGTGACGGTTGATGTCGCGGCCGACGCCGGTGCGGGCGAGCAGGTCCATGTCGTTGCCCCCCGCGAGCAGTCCGACGTAGTAGACCTGCGGGACCCCGGGCGTGAACAGCTGGACGGCGCGCGCGAGCAGGTAGGAGTCCTCGTCGCGGCCGAGGGCGTCGTAGTAGGTGCAGTTGACCTGGTAGACGTCGACGTTCGAGGCGGCCCAGCCGGTCGCCTGCCGGGACCCTCCACCGGAGCGGGCGTGGATCCCCTCGACGAGCGCGTCGACCTCGGTCGGGCTGAGCAGCCCGGGCCGGCCCGAGCCGCCCTGCTCCGGTCCGACGTCGACGACCCCGATGCCGTCGTGGGTGTCGAGGACGGTGACGGCGTTGCCCGGACGCACCCGCAGCCAGTGCCGCAGCGCCCCGGCGTCGCCGGTGAACAGCGAGTGCAGCAGCAGCGGAGGCAGCGCGAAGTCGTAGACGAGGTCGACCCGCTCGGCGATCGCGACCTGGCGCTCGAAGTGGGAGTGGACCTCGACGAGGACCTGTGCGCCGCGGGCGCGGGCGGAGGCCGCGAGGTCGTCGACGAACCCGAACGTGTCCTCGGTCATGAAGGACGACGTCCCGGGCGTCTTGACGGCGTACCCCACGGCGTCGAGCCGCAGCATGGACACCCCGCCCCGCAGGAGTACCTCGACGACCCGGTCCACGTGGGCCCGGCCCGCGGGGTCGCGGACGTCGATGTCGACCTGGGAGGAGGTGAAGGTCGTCCACACGAGCCGGCGGCGCCCGCCGAGGGTCATCGGGGTGAACGGCAGGCCGGGGCGGGGCCGGTAGATCCCGACGAGCTCCTCCTCGTCGGCCCCGTCGGGGTAGACGTCGGACATCGTCAGGAACATCCCCGCGTACGGCGAGTCCGACCCGCGGGCGCGCACGTCCCGGAACTGCGCGGAGTCGGCCGAGACGTGGTTGACGATGAGGTCGGCCATGACACGGCGCGTGGCGGCGAGGGCACGCACGTCGTCCCAGGAGCCGAGCCGCGGGTCGACGGCGGTGTGGTCGACCGGGTCGAAGCCGGCGTCGGCGCCGTCGTACGGGGTGTAGAACGGCAGCACGTGCACCCCGTCGAACAGGCCGGCGAGCGGCCCGTCGAGCAGCGCGCGCAGGCCGGCGAGCGAACCGCCGAACCGGTCGGCGTAGGCAACGAGCTGGACCCCTGTCACGCCGCAGACCCTACCGGCCGGCGTGGCCCCGGCCACCCGGCTACGTCGTCGCGCGCTCGAGCGCGGCGGCGGCCGAGGCGGCGTCCCGGTCCATCGTCGACCACGGGTCGGGTTTGCGGGCCACGCGGCGGGGCAGGCTGGTGAGGGTGTACCGGTCGGGTCGGACCCGGCCGAGCTCGTCCCAGTCGATCGGGGTGGCGGCGGGTGCGCCGTCGCGGGCCCGGAGGCTGTAGGGCGCCACGGTGGTCTGGCCCCGCCCGTTCCGGCCGACGTCGAGCAGGATGCGGTCCCCGCGCTCGGAGGTGCGCTGGGCCGTGGTGTACCGCTCCGGCTCGCGGTCGGTGAGGAGCTGCGCGACCCGGCGGGCGAGGGCGAGGACGACGTCGGTGTCGGAGGTGGCGTCGAGGGGGGCGACGACGTGGTAGCCCCGGCCGCCGCTGGCCTGCAGGTACGCGGCCAGCCCGAGCGGGCGGAGGACGTCCCGGACCGCGCGGGCGGCCCTGCGCACCTCGGCGAGCGGGGTGCCGTCGGCGGGGTCGAGGTCGACGACCATCCGGTCGGGCCGGTCGGGCGCGTCGGCGCGGGAGAGCCACGGGTGGAGCTCGAGGGCGGCCTGGCCGGCGAGGTAGACCAGGGTGGCGGCGTCCTGGCAGAGCACGTGGTGAACGACCCCGCCGCGGCTGTGGGGGGCGTCGACGGCGACTCGCTCGATCCAGTCCGGGAAGTGGTCGGAGGCCTCCTTCTGGAAGAACCCGGCCTCGCCGGCGCCGTCGGGGAAGCGCCGCAGCGTCAGCGGACGGTCGCGTAGGTGGGGCAGCAGGTGTCCGGAGACGCGACGGTAGAAGTCGACGACGTCGGCCTTGGTGTGGCCGGCCCCGGGGAACATGACCTTGTCCGGGCGGGCCACGACCACGGTGCGGCCGTCGACCTCGACCTCGAGCCGGTCGCTCACGAGGGGGCCTCCTCCCGGACCACGTCGGCGGGGTCCTTGTCGGTGCGCAGGCCCTGGAAGCGGGGGTGGCGCAGCCGGCCGTCCCGGGTCCACTCCGAGAACCCGATCTGGGCGACGAGGCGGGGCTCGACCCACGTGACCCCTCGTTCGTGGACCTCGTCGGCGAAGGGGGACCGGTCGGTGGCGAGGTCGTCGAGGCGGGCTCGGAGCCGGCGGAGGGTGTCGGCGTCGTACCCGGTGCCGACCTTCCCGGCGTACCGCAGCCGGCCGTGCTCGTGGTAGCCGAGCAGCAGGGCGCCGAACCCGGTGCGGGACCCGGCGGGCTCGGTGAACCCGCCGACGACGAGCTCCTGTCCGCGGGCGCACTTGAGCTTGAGCCAGTCCCGTGACCGGCCGGTGCGGTAGGGCGCGTCGGCCCGCTTGGCGATCAGACCCTCCCAGCCCTTCGCGCACGCCTGCGCGAGGAGCTCCTCGCCGTCGCCGTTGCGGTGCCGGCTGAGTCGCAGCGGGTCGGTGAACGTGAGCGCCTGCCCGAGCAGCCGCTTGCGGGCCCGCAGCGGCAGCCCCCGCAGGTCGACCCCGTCGAGGACGAGCAGGTCGAACAGGTAGAGGTAGACCTCCACCCCGGAGGCGGCGACGTCCCGGGGACGGGTGACGTGGATGCGGCGTTGGAGGCGCTCGAAGCTGGTCCGGGCGCCGTCGAAGGCGACGACCTCGCCGTCGGCGACCCAGCGGGACGGGGACTGGCCGGCGAGGGCCTCGACGAGCTCGGGGTAGCTGGCGTCCATCGGCTTGCGGTTGCGGGACCACAGGTGGGCGGCGCCGTCCTCGACCACGGCGACCGCGCGGACGCCGTCGAGCTTGCGCTCGAACACCCAGTCGTCGTCGCTGAAGGCCCGGTCGTGGAGGGTGGCGAGCATGGGGTCCAGCCGGAGGTCCTCCGGTGCCGGCCGCAGGGCGCGCGCCTCCTGCTCGGTGAGCAGGTCGGCGGGCGACCCGCTCACTCCCCCGCCCCCTCGCCGGACGCGCCGTCGGTGCCGTCGTCCTCGTCGGCGGCCACCTCGGCGTTGGTGCGGCCGCTGAGCACCGACTCGGGTTGGGTGCGGGCCGGCGCCCGGCGACGGTCGGCGCCCTCGTCGTCCATCTTGACCATGAGCCAGGCCTGGTCGTCCCCGCCCATCCGGGCGTGGGTGAAGGCGTAGCCCCCGCGGAGCTTGTCGCCCTCGAGCCACGCCGTCAGGTGGCCGTCGGCGAGGGCCCGGCCGGCGGGGACCACCTCGCCGTCGTCGTCCGTGGCCAGCGGGTGCCACGTGCCCCGGTCCCAGACGACCACCGAGCCGGCGCCGTACCCCTCGGGGATGACGCCCTCGAAGTCGGCGTAGTCGAGGGGGTGGTCCTCGGTGCGGGTGGCCAGGCGCTTCTCGCGCGGGTCGGTCGAGGGACCCTTGGGCACGGCCCAGGAGACGAGGACCCCGTCGACCTCGAGCCGGACGTCGAAGTGCAGGCTCGACGCGTCGTGCCGCTGGACCACGAACCGGGGCTGCTCCCCGGCGGACCCGCCCGACGGCTCCCCCGACCGGTGCAGGTCCCGTTTGGCCCGGTACTCCCCCAGCTCCTCGCTCATGACCCATGAGTACCCGGTGGCGCACGTGGCACACAACCGTCGCCGGCGCGACTCCGGGTGCGGTGACCTTGGGCCCTGCCCCTGCGCCGGGGGCGCGGGGCAGCGTGGGAAGCGAGGCGGGCGACGGGGGACGGGCTCGGTCCTCCCCCGCCGGCCGGTGGAGGTGGTGACCGTGGCGACCCGACGGGGACCGGCGGCGCGGCGCGCGGGCTACGTCCTCGCCGCGATCGTCGACGCGGTCGTGCTCGTCCTCCTGCTCGGCTCCCCCGGCTGGGAGGCGGTCCCGGTGCTCACGGCCGACACCACCCTCGTGCTCGGCTGGGTGACCGCCTCCCTGCTCGCCGGTGCGGTCGTCAACCTGCTCCGGGTGGTCGCCGACCCGCCGTGGTCCGTCGCGCTCGGTGACGTCCTGACCGGGGCCGTGGGGGTCGTCGCGACGCTGCGCGTCTGGCAGGTCTTCCCGTTCGACCTCCCGGCCGGCTGGGAGACCATCGCCCGGGTCGCCCTCGTCGTCGCGCTCGTCGGGGGTGTCATCGGGACCGTGGCCGCGCTCGTGCGTCTCGTCGCCGCCGCCGGCGGCCGGACCGTCCCCCGTGCGGCCGGCCGGGGGACGTAGGTCCCTGCCCGCGCCGCCCCGGCGCGAGCACGCTGGAGGAGGGCAGTGGGACCCGCCTCCCACGCGGTGACCCACGGCACGAACCGCGGCGCGGCCCGCACGGGCCCCGCGCCGCACGGGCCCCGCGCCGCGGGGGCGACCCGACGAGGGCAGGAACGATGGACGTCGACTCGGCACGAACACTCCTCCACGAGGTGCTCGAGGAGGGCGCCGCGCCGCCCCGGCGGGAGGTTCCCGGCGACGTGCCGCTGCGCAAGGGCTACCGGCTCGACGACGCGGATCTCGTCGCCCTCGTCGAGGAGCTCGCCCGCCAGACCGGGCTCCCCCTGGACCGGGACGACGTCGACGCCCTCTCCACCCTCGATGCGGCGGCGGAGTTCCTCGTCCGGGAGTCCGCGCGGGTCCGCCTCATCGGGTGGCGCTGACCCGCCCACGGCGGCGCGACCGGGCGTCGGTGCGGCTCACCGCGCCCGGGCGGACCTGAGCAGCGCGGCGGCCAACCGGGCGACGTCGTCGCCGTCCACGAGCCGGGCCAGCTGCTCCGGCTCGCCGGGCAGCCCCAGCTCCCCCGCGCGGCGCAGGGCGCGCTCGTCGAGGAACGGGCGCAGCTCGGGCCAGACCGCCTGCGCCTCGCGGCAGAAGATCGCGGCACCGGTGGGTCCGATCCCCGGGAACTCGGTCAGCAGCGACCGCACCCGCCCGGTCCGGCCGTCCGCCTCCGCGCGCAGGCGGCGCAGGTCGCCGCGGTAGCGCTCGAGGACGAGCTCGGCGCCCCGGCCGAGCTGCTCCGAGGTGCGCTCGTCGTAGCGGCGGTAGTGCGCGCGTCCGAGCGCGTCGACCCGCTCCTGCCACGACGAGCCGGCCATCCGCTCGGCGGTGCGCCACCCGCTCCGTGAGAGCTCCCGGGCCGCCGCGACGGCGATGTCCGCCGAGATCCTCGTCGACAGGAGCGTCGCGAGCACCAGGAGCCGGTAGAGCGGGGACGGGGTGCTCCGCATCGTGATCCCCGCCTCGCCGGCGAAGGTGCGTCCGTGCTCGTCGAGCAGGCGGCGGACGGTCTCGCGCTGCGTCATCGGTGGCGTCCTCCCTCGCGCTGCGGTCTCGTCCGCGACGTACCCACCCCCGGGTGCGCCCAACCGTTCGGGTTCCGGTCGAGGTGCTGGCCGTCCGCGCGGCGGCCGGCCCGGCCGGGTCGCCCACTCCGACGACGTCTGGTTGACTGGCCGGACCGGTTGAGCGCTCAACCAGTCGCGGCGGACCGGCACCGAGACGTGAGGAGACCCCGATGAAGCCCCGCAACGTGCCCACCCGGGTGAGTACCGGCGCCTACATCCTCCACTCCGGGATCTCGAAGTGGAACGGCGGCGACGAGCAGGCCGAGGGACTGCACGGCTTCGCGAGCCAGGCGTTCCCCGTGCTGAAGTCGGTCAGCCCCCGGACCTTCCTGCGCGCCCTCGCGGCCGGCGAGGTCGCGACCGGGGCCCTGCTGCTCACGCCCGTGGTGCCGACCGCGGTGGCCGGCGCCGCGCTGACCGCCTTCTCCGGCGGCCTCATGGGGCTCTACGCGCGCACCCCGGGGCTGCGCAAGCCGAACAGCGTCTGGCCGAGTGAGCAGGGCCTCGCCGTGAGCAAGGACGTCTGGATGCTCGGGATCGGCCTCGGCCTGCTCGTCGACGGCACCGGGCGGCGCTGACCCGCCCGGCGCGTCACCCCTTGGTGGCGCCGAGGGTGAGCCCGGCGACGAACTGCTTCTGGAGGGCGAAGAACACCACGAGGGAGCGGTGACGGGGTCGGCAGCGTCGATCAGCGGTCGTCAGCGGTCGTCGCGCCCCGGACGGGCACCGTCCCGGCGCACGCCGACCCGGATCACGCCCGCCGCGGCGTCGACGACGCGGACGACGTCGGCGTCGAGGCTGAGCCACCGGTACAGCGGGACGGGCCGGCCGCGGATGCCCACCGACGACGGCGCCGGGTCCCAGGCGCCCGCGCTGTAGGCGACCCGGTCGACGTCGACGACGTCGCCCATCAGGGCGGGCAGCAACACACCCAGCTCGGCGGCGAGGTCACGCGAGCGGGGCCACCACCACGCGTCGACCTCGCCGGCAGGGCCGCCCTGCGCGCGGTGCGCCCACTCGAACCGGGCCGGGGGCGCCACCCCCACCGGGCGGGTCCCGCGCAGCTCCTCCGGGCCGGGGTTCACCCGAGGCCTCCGAGCGGCACCCGGGCGTGGCGGCACCGGCGCGGTCGGTCCGGGCGGGGTTCGTCCCCGCGCCCGGCGGCACCGCGCGGGACGGGACGGGCGTCGCGGCACGCGGACACGAGGCGTTCCCCGGACCGAGGCGACGAGCGGTTCACCACTGGACCTCCTGCTGACGTCTCGTACAGCCTGGGTCCAGGGCCGTCCCGCGATCGCGGGACGCCCTCAGACTAGACGGCCCCGGGCCCCCGACGCCAGTGGCGCGAGCGGGCGCGAGGTCGCAGGGCCCCCGACCGGGTGTGCTGTCGGGTCGCCGGGTCCGGACCTCGGGCCGGGTCGTCGGATCGCCGTCGCGGGGTGGGGTGCCGTCAGTCCCGCTGCGGGGAGTCGGTCGTCCAGGCGGCGGCGCCGCCCTCGACGACGTCCCGGGCGAGGTCGACGAGCTTGCGGTTCGAGCTGCGCGCCGAGGCCCGCAGCAGCTCGAAGGCGTCGTCGACGCCGACGCCGTGGGTGCGGGCGATGGCGCCCTTGGCCTGCTCGATGACGACGCGGCTGGTCAGGGCCGACTGGAGCTGGGTGGTGAGGGTCTCGGCCCGGCGCAACGCGCGCTCCTGGATCAGTCCGATGGCGGCGATGTCGGCCAGGGCCTGGACGACACGGACCTGCTCCGCGCTCAACGAGCCCGGCTCCCACCCGAAGAGGTTGAGGGCGCCGATGACCTCCCGCCGCAGCCGGAGCGGCAGGGCGTGCACGGATCGGATGCCGGCGCGCTCGGCGTGCTCGACGAACCGCGGCCAGGTGGTGGCGGCGGCGCTGAGGTCGGGCTCGACCACGGGCGTGCGGTTGCGGAAGGCGTCGAAGCAGGGTCCCTCGCCCCGTTGCAGCTGGAAGAGCTCGAGCAGGCGGGTGGCCTCGTTCGAGGCGGCGGCGAACTGCAGCCGCCCCCGCTGGTCGGCGAGCAGCACCCCGGCGGCGCCCACCCCGGCGACCTCGACGGCCCGCATCGTGACCGTCTGCAGGAACTCGATGAGGTCGAAGTCGTCGACGAGCGTGTCCGCGAGTTCGACGAACACCTCTGCGAGACGTTCTTCTCTGATCTCCTCCATCACGACCTCCAAGTTCCCCCGAGCCTATCGACCCGGGCCATCCCGGTCCCCGTCCCGGTGGAGCCGGAGGGAGCCGTCGACGATCTGCCGCGAGACCTCGGTCAGGCTCTCGCCCCGGCCGAAGGCGAAGGCGCGGAGCAGGGACGCCGCGTCCTGGATCCCCACCGCGAGGTCGACCATGACCATCCCCTGTGCCTGGTGGACGACGGCGTCGTGGTCGAGCATCCCCTGGAGCTCGGCGGCGGTGCCGTCCTCCCCGGCGCGGTCCTGCTGCTCGAGGAGGACCTCGACCGCCACGTCGGCGAGGCTCAGCGCAATCGCGAGCTGGGGGCCGGCGAGGACGCCGGCCTGCCTGCGGTAGAGGTCGATGGTGCCGAGGCGCGCGGCGCCCACCTGGAGCGGGAAGGCGAACACCGCGGCGATGCCGGACTCCCTCGCGGCGGCGGCGAACACCGGCCAGCGCCGGGTCGCCGCCGCGACCGACAGGTCGGGCTCGAGGACGGCGCTCTGGGTCCGCACGGCCTCCACGGCGGGTCCTTCGCCGAGCTCGACCTGCCGCCGTTCCAGGGCGTGTGCCTCCTCGTCCGATGCGGCGCCCACGGCGAGCATCCCCAGGTCCCCCGAGACGATGACCCCGGCACCGGACACCGGCACGAGGGGAACCGCGGCCCGGCAGAGCGCTCGCAGCCAGCGCGGCGACCCGTCCCCGTCGGTGGTCCCCCGCGCCTGTTCGAGCACCAGTCTGAGGACGTGCGCGCGAGGGTCGTTCGCATCGCTCACGCGGGCCTCCTCCGTGGTTCCCCGGGCCGAGGGGAGGCCCGGCCACTGCTGCCACCCTACTCCGCCCGAGCCGGGGCCCGGTGGCCGCTCAGGGGAGCGGCGTCGCGGGGTGGCGGCTCAGGCGGGACGCTGCTTCGGGGCGGTCTCGGCGGTCTTGCCCGGGTCCCGCTCGACGACGTCCCCGAGTGCGTCGTCGACCTTGGCCATGAGCTCGTCGGGGATGCGCACCCCGGAGGCCTTGACGTTCTCGGTGACCTGCTCGGGGCGGGAGGCGCCGACGAGCGCGGCGGCGACGTTGTCGTTCTGCAGGACCCACGCGACCGCGAGCTGGGCCATCGTCAGGTCGAGCTCGGCCGCGACGGGCTCGAGGTCCTGGACTCGGGTGAGGACGTCGTCGTTCATGAACCGCTGGATCATGTCCGCGCCGCCCTTCTCGTCGGTGGCGCGGGAGCCGGCCGGCGGGGCCTGGCCCGGCGTGTACTTGCCGGTGAGCACGCCCTGGGCGATCGGGGACCAGACGATCTGGGAGACCCCGAGCTCGCGGCTGACCGGGACGACCTCGTCCTCGATGACGCGCCACAGCATCGAGTACTGCGGCTGGCTCGACACGAGCTGGATCCCGAGGTCGCGGGCGAGGCGGACCCCCTCGCGGATCTGGTCGGCGGTCCACTCGCTGACCCCGATGTAGAGCGCCTTGCCCTGCCGGATGACGTCGGCGAAGGCCTGCATCGTCTCCTCGAGCGGGGTCTCGGTGTCGAACCGGTGCGCCTGGTAGAGGTCGACGTAGTCGGTCTGCAGCCGCCGCAGCGACCCCTCGACCGACTCCATGATGTGCTTGCGGGACAGTCCGCAGTCGTTCTTGCCCTTCGGCCCGGTCGGCCAGTACACCTTCGTGAAGATCTCGAGCGACTCGCGCCGCTCGCCCTTGAGGGCCTCCCCCAGCACCTGCTCGGCGGCGGTGTTCGCGTAGACGTCGGCGGTGTCGAACGTCGAGATCCCGGCGTCGAGGGCGGCCCGGACGCACCGGGTCGCCATGTCGTTCTCGACCTGCGAGCCGTGGGTGAGCCAGTTGCCGTACGTGATCTCGGAGATCTTGAGTCCGCTGTTGCCGAGGTACCTGTAGTCCATGCTTCAACCGTATGCGGGGGCGCCGACCGCCCGTCACCGACCCCCGCCGCGCACGCCGAGCAGCCGGGCGCCGTTGTCCCAGAGCACCGCACGGAGCCAGTCGTCGTCGAGGCCGGTTCGCTGGAGCACCTCGAGCTGGTGGGCGTACGGGTAGGGGATGTTGGGGAAGTCGGTGCCGAGCAGGACGCGGTCCCGCAGCGCCCGCAGCCGGGGGGCGAGCACCCGGGCCAGACGGGCCTGGGCTCGCGGGCCGTCGAGGAAGTCGGTGAAGGCCATCGTCGTGTCGAGGTGCACCCGGGGGTAGCGGTCGGCGAGGTCGAGGAACGCGGCGTGCTCGGGCATCCCGAGGTGGGCGATCACGGCCGTCAGCCGGGGGTGCCGCGCGAGCACCTCGCCGAAGGGACCCGGCCCGGTGAAGGGTCCCGGAGCCGGCCCGCTGCCGGCGTGGACGACGACCGGCGTGCCGGCGTCGGCGAGCATCCCCCACACCGGGTCGAGCACCTCCTCGCGCGGGTCGAAGCCCCCGACCTGCACGTGCACCTTGACGACCCGGGCGCCCTCCCGCAACGCCGTGTCGACGTACTCCGGCGCCTCGGGCTCGGCGTGGAAGGTCGCGCTCTGGACGACGTCGTCGTGCCCGGCGGCCCGCTGCTCGCGGGCGAGGTCGCGCGTCCAGGCGTTGAGCGAGGCGGCCATGCCCGGCTTGTGGGCGTAGCACAGCGTCGGGAAGGCCCGCACCCCCATCGCCCGCAGGTGGGCGAGCCGTCGCTCCTGCGACCACCGGTACCGGATGGGCCACTCCCGCCCGACGAGCGGGCCGGCGGCGTCGAAGTACGCCCACACCCGCTCCAGCAGTCGGGGTGGCATGACGTGGACGTGGACGTCGACGAGCCCGGGCAGCCCGAGCGCGCGCCAGTGGCGCGGGACGTCGTCATCGCTCTCGGGCGCGGCCACCACGGGTGGTGAGCCCAGGGCCCCGTCCGGCTGACCGGGTGGGACCGGGTGCGACCGACCCCCCGCGCTCAACCCGCTCGACGAGCGCGACGGCGGCCGCCAGCACGAGCGCCCCGGCCTCGGAGACGGCGGCGAGGACCTGCGGGGCCCCCGACCACGTCTCGTGGACCCCGAGCAGCCCGACGGTCGCCGAGACGACGAACGCGCCGAGGGTGGCGGCCCCGAACGCCGCCGCGGCGAGCAGCGGCAGCCGGCCGGGGAGGGTGAGGACGGCGAGGCCGATGAGGAGCCCGGCGACCGCGTTGAGCAGGAACGCCGGGCCGATGCCCGGGATGTCGCGGAACCCCTCGTCGGCCCACAGGTCGAGGTGGACGACGGCGGAGAGCAGGACGCTCGCGGCGAGCAGACCGCGCAGGAGCCGAGCGGTGCTTGTCATGCCCCCACGTACGGAGCGCCGACGCCGCCGGTTCACCGGTGCGATGCTGCAGTCGTGCGGGGCCGGCCCGGACCGGGTGAACCGTGCGGGCCGCCGCGACGTACCACCGGTGACGGGAGCCGGTGAGGAGGTGCGGTGACGACGACCGACCGCGGCGAGCTGCTCCGGGGCCTGCACGACGGGCACGCCCCGCAGCTGTGGCGGTTCGTCGTGCGCCTCACCGGCGGGGACCGGGCCCGTGCCGAGGACGTCGTCCAGGAGGCGCTGCTGCGGGCGTGGCAGACCCCGGGGGTGCTCGAGGCGACGGAGCGGGCGCAGCGGGCGTGGCTGCACACGGTGGCGCGTCGGCTCGTCATCGACGAGTGGCGCTCCGGGCGCTCGCGCCACGAGGTCGTCGCCGCCGTGCCCCCGGAGGTCACCAGCGCGGACGCGACCGAGGCGGCGCTGGAGTCGTGGGTCGTGGCCGAGGCGCTCTCGCGCCTCTCGCCCGAGCACCGCCAGGTGCTGCTCGAGTGCTACTACCGGGGACGGTCGGTGGCCGAGGCGGCCGGCCACCTCGGGATCCCGCCGGGCACGGTGAAGTCCCGCACGCACTACGCGCTGCGGGCCCTGCGGCTCGCGCTCGAGGAGATGGGGATGACGACGTGAGCACCACCGGACCGGGCCACGACCGGTCGGCCGACGGCGCCGGCGGCGACGACCTCCACGGCCACGGGGCGGGCGCCTACGTCCTCGGGGCGCTCTCGCCGTCCGAGGACGAGCGGTTCGAGGAGCACCTGCGCTCCTGCCCCCGCTGCCGCCGCGAGGTCGACGAGCTGTCCGGGCTGCCGCGGCTGCTCGCCCGGGTCCCGGGGGACGTCGTGGCCGGTCTCGGCGACGTCCCCGACGCCCCGCGTCGCGCGCAGGCCCCACCCACGGCGGATCCGCTGCCGGAGCCGCCGGCGCGGATGCTCGACGGGGTGCTGCGGCGCGCCTCGGAGCTGCGCCGTCGCCGTCGCCGCAAGACGGGGGCCTCCGCGGCCGTGCTCGTCGCAGCCGCGGTCGCTCTCGTCCTCCTCCTCGGCCCGGGCGTCCCCGGGCCGGGCGGGGGGCCGGCGTCACCTCCCCCGACCGCGACCGGTCCCGCGGCACGGGTGGAGGTGCCGCTGGCGGCGCTGACCCCCGGCCCCCTCGCCGTCGACGCCCGGCTCGACCCGGTCGCCTGGGGAACCCGCATCCGGCTGACCTGCCGGTACACCGCCTCCCCCGGCGCCGGCGGCGCCGCCTACGCCGCCCCCTCCTACGCCCTGGTCGTGCGCTCGCCGTCCGGGGACCGGGAGCAGGTCGCGACGTGGCAGGCCGTTCCCGGCCGGACGGTCCACGTCGAGGCCGCGACCGCGCTGCCGCTGGCACGGATCGCCGCCGTCGAGGTGCGCGCCGGTGGCGGGGACGGCCCGGCAGTCCTCCGCGGCCGCCCCTGGGCGCCCGGCCCGTCGGGGGGCGCTTCGCGCTGAACCCGCGACCGACCGCGTCCGTAGGACCGGGTGGAGGTGCCGCCCGGGCACCGAACGTGGAGGGACCCACCATGAACGTCCGTCGAACCGCACCCGTGCTCGCCTCGCTCGCCGTCCTCCTCGGGTCCGCCGCCTGCGGGTCGGGAGGCGGCACCACCACCGGCTCCGCGTACGGGTCGGGGCCGAGCAGCCGGCAGTCGGCCTCCGCGCCGGCGACCGGCACGAAGGGCGCCGGCACCGCCGGGTCGTCCGCGCGCACCTCCGCAAGCACGTCCGCGGGTGCGTCCGCCGCAGGGGCCGGCCGCACGCTCGCACTGGGGAGGACCTCGCTCGGGAGGGTCCTCGTGGGACCCGACGGAAACGCCGTGTACCGGTACGACCCGGACCACGGCGGGCCCAGCACGTGCTACGACGCGTGTGCCACCGCCTGGCCCCCGCTCGCCGGGCCGGTGACCGCCGGCCCCGGCGTGGCGGCCGCCCGACTCGGTACCGTCGACCGCAGGGACGGCACCGCCCAGGCGACCTACGGCGGCTGGCCGCTGTACTACTTCGCCGGCGACACCGCCCCCGGCCGGGCCACCGGGCAGGGCAGCGGCGGGGTCTGGTGGGTGCTCGACGGGGCCGGCAGGCCCGTCGGCCGCTGAGCGTTCCCCGCCGGGACCAAAGCCCCGCCGTCGCCCGCGCGAGCCGCCGTACGGTGACCGGGGACGGGTGGGAAGCGAGGCTGGTCGTGGGACGTCAGAGCCGGTGGGGAGGGCATCGTGCCGCGGGTTCGTGACCTGCTCTACCGGCTCCGGCCGGCCGGGGCGCCCGGGGCCGCGACCGCGGCCGGGGTGCCCTCTCAGGCCTCCCGGGACCGCGAGCAGGAGCTCGAACCGGTGTTCGCCCTGCTGGAGCCGACCGAGCGGGCCTGCGACGACGTCGTCGCCGGGGCCCGCGCCGAGGCCGACCGCCTCCGGCAGGAGGCCCGGGCACGCGCCGGGGCGGCGCTCGCCGACGCCAGGGCCTGCGTGGCCGCCGAGCGGGCCGCCGCGGGCGCGGCCGTCAGGGACGCCGGCCTCGACGTCGCCCGGGACGAGGAGCGCGCCGTCGCGGCCGAGGTCGCCGCGCTGCGGGTCCGGGCCGCCGACGTGGTGCCCGTTCACGTCGAGGCGGTGCTCGCCGCGGTGCGGCGAGGACTGGCCACCGGGGAGGCGGACGGGGCGGAGGGCGGGACGTGAGCGCGGGGTGGGTCGCCGCCTCCGTGCGCGCCCGGGCCATGGCCCGGCGGCGGCTCGGCCCGGACGGGGCCCGGCGGCTCGCGACCGCACCGGGCCTCGACGCCGCGCTCGGCGTGCTCGCGGGGTCGACGTACGGCCACGACGTCCGGCCCGGGACCGGTCTCGGTGAGGCCCAGCGTGCCGTGGTCGCGACCCTCGTGTGGAACCTGCGGGTGCTCGCCGGGTGGTGCCCGCGCGAGGGGGTCACCGTCCTCCGGGTGCTCGCCGCGCCGGTGGAGGTCGGCGACGTCGTCGACCGGGCGGAGGCGATGGCCGGACGGCCCGCCCCCGCCCCGTACGCGCTCGGCGCCCTCGCCGGCACCGGCCCGGACGTCCGGGCCGCGGGCTCCCCGGACGACCTGCGCCGGGCGCTGGCGCGCTCGTCGTGGGGGGACCCCGGGGACGTCACGCCGCGGGCGGTTGCGCTGACCATGGGGGCCGCCGCCGCCGACCGGGTCGTCGCGCTCGTCCCGGAGGCCGCCGCCTGGGCCGCCGGACAGGCCGCCCTCGTCCTCGCCCGCGAGATCCTGCTCGACGGACGGCCCGTGCCCGCGGTCGCGCGCACCCTCGTCGGCCGGGTGCTCGGCCCGGCCGCGCCCGAGGCCGCGACGCTGGCGGACCTGCGCCGGGTGCTGCCCACGGCCGCGCGGTGGGCACTTCCCGCCTCGGACGACCCGGCCGACCTGTGGCGCGGCGAGCGCCACTGGTGGCAGACGGTCGAGGACGAGGCCGCCCGGCTGCTGCGCCACCCGACACCGGGACGGCAGGTGCTCGTGGGGGCCGCCGCCCTCGGCGCGGTCGACGCCTGGCGGGTCCGGGGCGCCCTCGAGCTCGCGGACCGGGGCGGGACGGACAGCACGAGCACCCCGACGGGCAGCGTGACGGGTACGGGAGCCCTCGGTGCCGTGGCGTGAGGCCCTGGCGCCGGCCGTGATGCGGCGGGTCGCGGTGCTCGCCCCACGGACCCGGCTGCGCGAGGTGCTGGCCGCGGTCGCCGAGGAGGGGACCGCGGCCCTCGACGACGTCCCCGCGGCCTCCGGGGGCGCCGGGCAGGAGCCCGCCACGCCTCCCGGGCCGGCGACCGCGGCCTTGCAGCGTCTGCGGGCCGGGGAGCAGGCACAGCCGCTTCTCGCGGCCGACGGGCCCGACGTCCCGGGGTGGGAGACCGCGGGACGGGTCGACCTCATCGCCGGGGAGGCCGAGCTCGAGCGCCGCTCGGGCGAGGCGGTCCCGCGGGGCCGCGTGGACGCCCTCACCGGCTGGGTGCCCGACGGGGACCTGCCCGCGCTCTCGGACCGGGTCGGGCGGCACGGCGGCGTCGTCGTCGTCCTCCCCCGCCCCGCGGGCTCGCAGCCGCCGACCCTGCTCAGCCGGTCCGGGCCGGCCCGCGAGCTCGCGCCCCTCGTCGAGACCTACGCGACCGTGCCGTACGCCGACGTCAACCCCTCGCTCCTGGCGGGGCTGGCGTACGTCGTCATGTTCGGGATGATGTTCGCCGACGCCGGACAGGGGCTGCTGCTCCTGCTCGGCGCGCTCGCGGTCCGCAGCGGCCGGTGGCCGCGGCTGGAGCCGCTGCGGCCGGTGTGGCTGTTCCTCGCCGGCGCCGGGGTGACGAGCACGGTCATGGGGATCCTCTACGGCGAGTTCTTCGGCCCGACGGGGGTCCTGCCGGTCCTGTGGCTCGCCCCGCTGGAGCACCCGGTGGAGCTCCTCGTGGCCGGGGTCGCGGCGGGTGCGGTCCTGCTCGCCGGCGCCTACGCCCTCGGGACGGTCAACCGGGTGCGCGAGGGCGGCTGGCGCCGAGCGCTGTACGCCCCGTCCGGGTTGGCCGGGGGAGCCCTGTTCCTCGGCCTGGGCGTCCTCCTCGCGGGCCTGTACCTCGGCGCCGGGTGGCTGGCCGTGACCGGGACCCTGCTCACCACGGCCGGTCTGGCCACCGCGTGGGTCGGGCTCTACGCCGCCGCCGGTGGGGGCGGTGGCGCCGCGGGCGTCGCGAGCGTCGAGCTCGTCGACGTCGTCGTCCGGACCGGGACCAACGTCGTCAGCTTCGCCCGCCTGGCCGCCTTCGGACTGACCCACGCCGCACTCGGGGCCGTCGTGTGGGAGGCCACCACCGCCCTGGCGGGCCACGGCGCCGCCGGGGTGGTCGGGGCCGCCCTCGTCTTCCTCGCGGGGAACGCGGTGACGTTCGCCCTCGAGGGCCTCGTGGCCGCCATCCAGGCGATGCGGCTGGAGTACTACGAGCTGTTCTCCCGGGTGTTCGACACCGTGGGCGAGCCGTTCCGTCCCTGGCACGTTCCGCTCGAGTCGACGGAGGTCCGACCATGACCGTCCTCACGTGGCTGCTCGCCCTCCCCGCGGCACTGGTCGTCGTGGGCGCGGTGCTGCTCGTGGCGCGCCGCGCCGGCCGGGAGCGCCGCGGCGCCGCCCTCGCCGCGCTGCTCACCGCCGACGGGGTGCTCCTCGCCCTCGCGCTCGGGGCCCTCGTGCTCGCCTGGGCGGCCTCCCCGGCCGCCGCGGCGTCGGCCCACCCGGCTGCGACCGCCGCGGTGGCGTCCGCCGCGGCCAGCTCCAGCAGCGGGTCGGCGCTCATCGGAGCCGCCATCGCGGTCGCGGGCTCCTCGATCGGGGCGGCCATCGCGGTGGCCTACACCGGCTCGGCCGCCCTCGCCGCGATGAGCGAACGACCGGAGCTGTTCGGGCGGGCCATGGTCATCGTCGGCCTGGCCGAGGGCATCGCCATCTACGGCCTCATCGTCTCCGTCATCCTCATCGGCCGGGCCTGAGCATGCCGGGCCCAGCCACAGCCGTCGTCGCGCTCGGGACCGGACCGCTGGTGACCGGACTCCGCCTGGCGGGGGTGCGCGTCGTCGAGGCCGCCGACCCCGAGGCCGTCCGGGCCGCGTGGCACGGCACCGCCGGCGCCGGGGTCGTCCTGCTCACCCGGGCCGCCGCCGACGCCCTCGGGGAGGACCGGTGGGCGCGCGGGGCGCCGCTGACGGCGGTGCTCCCGTGACGACCCCGACCCGCCACCGCGAGACCCTGCCCGACCCGGCCACGCTCGCCCCGCTGCGGGACACCCTCACCCGGGACGCGGCCGCGCAGGCCCGCGCGCTCGTCGCCGCCGCGCGGGACGAGGCTCGCCGGACCGAGACCGGGGCACGGACCGAGGCCGACGCCCTGCTCGAGGGCGCCCGGCGTGCCGGGGAGCGCGACGGCGCCGCGCTCGCGGCCGCCGACCGCGCGGCCGCCGCGCGACGGGCACGGGCCGAGCTGCTCCGGGCCCGGCGCGAGGTGTTCGACGAGATCCGTGCCCGGGCCCGCGGCGAGGTCGCCCGGCTCCTGGCCGACCCCGCCGTCCGCGATGACCTCGCCGCGGCCCTGCGCTCCCGGCTCGGCGCGCGGGCGCAGGTCTCCCCCACCGGGGACGGTGGCCTGCGGGCCACGACCCCGGACGGGCGCACGGTCGAGGCGTCGGTGGCCGCGCTCGTCGACGACGCGGTCGCCCGCCTCGACCTCGACCTGCTGTGGGACCCGTCGTGACCGGGGCCGTCACCCGGGTCAGCGGACCGCTCGTCGAGGTCGAGGGCCTGCGGCCGGTCGCGATGTCCGACCTCGTCGCGCTCGGCGACCGGGGGCTGCCCGGGGAGGTCGTCGCGATCCGGGATGACGTCCTGACCGTCCAGGCGTACGAGTACACCGGCGGCCTCGCGGCCGGGGACCCGGTCAGGGCACTCGGTCGGCCGCTCTCGGCGACCCTGGGCCCGCACCTTCTCGGCGGCGCCTTCGACGGGCTGCTGCGACCCCTGTCCTCGGCGGGGACGTGGCTCATGCCCGGCAGCGAGGGCGCGCGCGCCCGGGACCACGACGACGGCGCGCCCGGGACGGTCGGCGCCGCGACCGTGCCCTGGCGCCCGGCGACCTCCCCCGGCGCCACGGCGGGTGCCGGGGACGTCCTCGGCGTCGTCCCCGGCCGGGGACCGGGGGGGACCGACCACCTCGTCCTCGTCCCACCCGGGGCCGGAGGCAGCGTCGAGGACCTGGCCCGGGCCGGCCCGCACCACCCCGACGCGCCCGTCGCCACCGTCGGCGGGACGCCCGTCGGGATGGTCCAGGACTGGCCGGTGCGCCGGGCCCGGCCCGTCGCGGAGCGGCTCGAGGTCGCCGAGCCGCTGCTGACCGGTCAACGCGTGCTCGACGCGGTGTACCCGATCGCCCGCGGCAGCAGCGCCGCGGTCCCCGGCGGCTTCGGCACCGGCAAGACGATGCTCCTGCAGCAGGTCGCGAAGTGGGCCGCGGCCGACGTCATCGTCTACGTCGGCTGCGGAGAGCGGGGCAACGAGATGGCCGACGTCCTCGGCGAGCTCGCCGAGCTCACCGACCCCCGCACCGGGCGTCCGCTGCGGGAACGCACCGTCGTCATCGCGAACACCTCGAACATGCCGATGATGGCCCGGGAGGCGAGCATCTACACCGGCGTCACGGTCGCGGAGTACTTCCGGGACGCGGGTCTGGACAGCGTCGTCATCGCCGACTCCACCTCCCGCTGGGCGGAGGCGCTGCGGGAGTTCGGGTCCCGGTCCGGGGCCCTGCCGGCCGAGGAGGGCTACCCCGCCGAGCTCGCGTCGGCGCTCGCGGCGTTCTACGAGCGTGCCGGCCGGGTGCGCACCCTCGGCGGCCGGACCGGCTCGGTGTCGGTCATCGGCGCGGTGTCGCCGCCGGGCGGTGACACCACCGAGCCGGTGACGGCGCACACGGAGCGGTTCGTCCGGGCGGTGTGGACCCTGGACCGCGACCTCGCCTACGCCCGGCACTACCCCGCGGTCGCGTGGACCGGGTCCTTCTCCCGTGACCTCGCCCGCGTCGGCCGGTGGCACGCCCGGTCCGGCGACCCGGACTGGAGCCGCCGTCAGGGCCGCGTCACCGGCCTGCTCGCCGAGGCCGACCGGCTCGCGGACCTCGCCGCGCTCGTCGGGGTCGGCTCCCTGCCCGGCCACGAGCGGGTCACCCTCCTCGGGGGCCGGCTCGTGCGCGAGGGGGTGCTCCAACAGAACGCGCTCTCCACCAACGACGCCCACTGCACGCCGGAGAAGACGGCGGCGCTCGTCGACGCCGTCCTCGACGTCGTCGAGACCGCCTCCGGCCTCGTGGACCAGGGGGTGACCGCCGCCGAGCTCGACGAGGCGGACTACTCGCTGGTGCTGCGTGCCGCCGCGGACACCCCGGCGGACGACGCCGCCGGGGTGCGCGCGCGCCGCGACGCCACCGTCGCCGGGCTGGAGGCCCTCCGGTGAGCCCGGCGACGGTGAGGCCCCCCGCCGGTCGGGCCGCCGACCTGCCCGGGCTGGCGGTCGCCCACACCTCCGTGACCGAGGTCCGCGGGCCGCTCGTCGTCGTCCGTGGCCTGTCCCGGGTGGGGTGGGACGAGGACGCCGTCCTGCGCATCGGCGGACCGGGCGCCGACGTCGAGGGCTCAGCCGGCGAGGGCTCAGACGGTAGCGAGCGCCCCGAGGGGACCGTCCGGCACGGCGTCGTGCTCGAGGTCGACCGGGACCTCGCCGTCGTCCAGGTCCTCGAGGGCACCGCCGGCCTCGCCCCGGGTCGGACCGCGGTGTCGTTCACCGGGAGCCCGGTGCGGGTCCCGGTGGGTCGCGGCTGGCTCGGCCGGGTCTGCGACGGCCGGGGGGACCCGCTCGACGGCGGTCCCCCGGTCACCGGGCCGCGCAGCGCGACCGTCGCCGGCACCCCGCTCAACCCGGTCCACCGGGCCCCGCCGAGCGACCCGGTGCTCACCGGCGTCTCCGCCCTCGACGCGCTGACCACGCTCGTGCGGGGCCAGAAGCTGCCGATCTTCTCCGCCGCCGGGCTGCCCCACCTCGAGCTCGCCGCGCAGGTCGCCGCCCAGGCCAGCGCCGGCGGCGAGCCGTTCAGCGTCGTCTTCGCCGCGATGGGGCTCACCCACGCCGACGCGGCCACGGTCCGGGACACCCTGGAGGGCCGGCTCGCCGCGGGCGAGCTCGTGCTCCTGCTCAACCACGCCGACGACCCGGTCCTCGAGCGGGTGCTGACCCCCCGGATCGCCCTCACCGTCGCCGAGCACCTCGCGTTCGCGCTGGGCCGCCACGTCCTCGTCGTGCTCGCCGACATGACGAGCTACGCCGAGGCCGTCCGGGAGGTCTCCTCCGCCCGGGGCGAGCTCCCCGGCCGACGGGCCTACCCCGGATACCTCTACAGCGACCTCGCGAGCCTCTACGAGCGCTGCGGCCGGGTGCGCGGGCTGCCGGGGTCGGTGACCGTGCTGCCGGTGCTGACCATGCCCGCGGGCGACATCACCCACCCCGTCCCCGACCTCACCGGCTACATCACCGAGGGCCAGGTCGTGCTGTCCGCGGAGGTCGCCGCCCGCGGGGTCTACCCGCCGGTGGACCCGCTCGCGTCGCTCTCCCGGCTCATGCGGCACGGGGCCGGTGAGGGACGCACCCGCCCCGGGCACCTCGAGGTCGCCGCCCAGCTGCTCGCGGCGCTCGCCCGCGCCCGACAGGTGCGCGAGCTCGCGGAGGTCGTCGGGTCCGGCTCCCTCAGCGGCACCGACGTCCGCTACCTCGACCTCGCCGCCGCGTTCGAGGAGCGCCTCGTGGGTCAGGGCCGGGACGAGGTCAGAAGCCTCGACGACACGCTCGACCGCTGCTGGGACGTCGTGGGCATGCTGCCCGACCGGGAGCTGACGATGCTGCCGCCGGACCTGCTCCGGGTGCGGCGAGCCGGAGGGGAGCCGACGTGACGAGTGCAGCGGGGGCGGGGCGGGTCCCGCCGGGGCGGGCGGGACGGAACTGGCTGCGCCGACGCCTCGCCGCGGCGACGCGCGGACGTGAGCAGCTCGACCGGAAGCTGCGGGTGCTGCTGCCGGAGCAACGGCGGGCCCGCACCCTCGCCCGGGCACGCGACGACGAGCTCCGGCGGGCCTGCGACGAGGCCCGGCTGTGGCTGGAAAGAGCCGCGCTCCTCGCCGGCCAGGACGCGCTACGGCGCGCGGCCGAGCCGGCACCGGCCCTGGTCGAGGTGGCGTGGCGCAGCCGGATGGGGCTGACCTACCCGGTCGAGGCGCGACTGGGCCCGGTCCCGGCTCGGTCCCCGCTCGCCGGGACCGCCGCGCTGCACCCGGCACGGGCGGCGGCGCTCGCCGTGACGGCGGCCGGTGCCCGCGCGGCCGTCGCGCAGGAGGCGGTCCGGCGGGTCGACGCCGAGGTCGCGCTGACGCGGCGGCGGCTGCGCGCCCTCGACACCGTCCTGCTGCCCGGTCTGCAGGCGTCGCTGCACGACCTCGACCTCGCCCTCGAGCAGCAGGAGCAGGAGGACGCCGCCCGGCTGCGCCTCGCGATCGGCACCGGCGGCGGCGCGCACGGTCCGCCGGGGCCCCCCGGCGGCGGGGACGCGGGACGGGCGGGGAGGGTCCCGTGACGACCCGGGTCCTCGTCGCGGTCGACGACTCGCCCGGCTCGCTCGCCGCGGCACGCGC
This sequence comes from uncultured Actinomycetota bacterium, assembly GCA_963800325.1. GTDB lineage: Bacteria > Actinomycetota > Actinomycetes > Actinomycetales > Dermatophilaceae > CAWDAQ01. The sequence goes on from CAWDAQ010000002.1 coordinate 393,726, forward strand.
GGCGATCGCCCTCAGCCGGGACCTCGGCGCCCGGTTGCGCGTGGTCCACGTGCGCGCCGACGGACACCTCGCCTCGGCGATCGCGACCGGCTCGCCGCACCCCGCCACGCGCCCCCGGTGGCTGCGCGCCGGCGCCGCCCTGCTCGACCGGGTCGTCGCGATGGGGGCGGCGGCCGGGGTCGACGTCGAGACCGAGCTCGTCGAGGGCGACGTCGTCGCCGCCGTCCTCGACGTCGCCCGCCGGTGGCACGCCGACCTCGTCGTCATCGGCCGGGCGGCCCGTCCGGGGTTCGGCGAGCCCACGCTCGGTGGGTACGCCCTCCAGCTCGTCGAGTTCGCCGACGAACCCGTCCTCGTCGTCCCCGCGGCCCCTTCCGACGGGCCGTGACCAAACTGTGACCTTGACCTTCAGCCGTATCGTCCTTTTCCGTCTCGGACGGGTGTTTGATTCGCTCGTGCCGGTGTGCCAAGGGGGCCCGGCGTTTCTCGATCGGAGCACGTCCATGGTCCGTCCCTCTCCTGCTGCGCGCGCGCGTGCAGCCGCCCCGGCCCGCCTCGTCGCCGCACTCGCGGCGACCGCGACGCTGGGCGCCGTCCTCTCCGCGGCTCCCGCACAGGCCGCACCCGACACGTGCCCGGACCCGACGGGTGCCGCCAACGTCTCCGCCGGTGACGCCGTCACCGGGCGCACCGTCACCCAGGGCACCACCCCGACCGGATTCACCGGGAGCATCCTCGGGGTCCTCGACAACGGCATCGCCCCGGGCATCCCGCTGATCATGGCCCGGCTGACCTCCCCGGAGATCGACCGGGTCGGCATCTGGCAGGGCATGTCCGGCTCGCCGGTCTACGCCTCGGACGGGTCCCTCATCGGGGCCGTCTCCTACGGCCTCTCGCTCGGCCCGTCGCCGGTCGCCGGCATCACCCCGGCCGAGGACATGGAGACCCTCGCCGCGAAGAAGGTGGCGACCTCGCCCGCGAAGTCCACCGGGACGCCGACCGCCGCGGACCTGCCCACGCGGCTGCAGCGCGCCGCGGTCGCGGCCGGCGCGTCCCCGGCCGAGGCGGACTCCGGGCTGAGCCCGCTGCGGACCCCCTTCACCCTGACCACGTCCGGGTCGCGGGCGAAGGTCGACCGGCTCACCCCGCACCTGCGCCTCGGGGCGACGGTCCGCCGCCTCGGCGCCTCCACCGGGGGCGCGCGCAACCCGGGCGCGGTCGGCGACCCGAACACGATCGTCCCGGGCGGCAACATGGGGGCCTCGATGTCCTACGGCGACGTCAGCGCGGCCGGCTTCGGAACCGTCACCGCGATCTGCAACGGCACCGTCATCGCCTTCGGCCACCCGTTCAACCTCACGGGCCCGGCCCGGATGACGCTCCACACCGCGAGCGCGCTCTACGTCCAGGAGGACCCGGCCTGGGCGCCCTTCGTCGTCAGCAACCTCACCGGGAGGGTGGGCTCCATCACCCACGACGGCCTCACCGGGATCGCGGGCCCGCTCGGCCCGCTGCCGAAGACCGTCCCGGTGACGTCGACGTTCACCGGGCCCTCGGGCACCCGCACCGGGAGCACCCACGTGACCGACCCCGAGTGGTACACCGACCTGGCCTCGACCCACGTCCTCACCGACGCCGTGCGCGCCATGGACGGCGAGGGCAAGGGCGCCGGGACCTTCCGCTACCGCGTCACCGGCAAGCGCGGTGACGGCAGGGCCTTCACGCTCTCGCGCACCGACGCGATCGCCGACGAGTTCGACGTCGAGTACGCCGCCGCGGCCCGGGTCCTCGGGATCCTCGCCCAGCTGCAGTACAACGGGGCCGAGAACATCACCTTCACCGGGACCCGCACCTGGTCCACGCTCAGCACCCGCTACGGGGTGTACCGGGTCAAGGGCATCCAGCGCCGCAGCTCGACGGGCTGGCACGAGCTGTCCCTGTCCCGGGTGCTGACGGTCCGCGCCGGCAGCGTCCAGCACCTGCGCGCCCGGCTCGTCTCGAAGGACCTGCCCACCCGCACGGTCGCGTGGGACGTGAGCATCCCGAAGAAGGCCGCCGGGCGGACCGGCGCAGTCCGGTTCACCGGGGGCTCGTCCGCGAGCGTCCCGCCCGCCCGGGGCGGCAACGTCGTCGACCGGGTCCTCGCCGACACCCGGCGCGCCCCGCACACCGGCCGCGTCTACCGGGACTTCCGCATCCTCGGGGGCGCCGGCGCGGTCCACCGCCGGTCCTCCGCCGCCGTCGGCAAGGTCACCGGGGGCACCTCCCAGCTCACCCTCCGCGTCATCCGCTGACCCGGCAACCCGCACTTCGTGCCCGTCTGGCCGCGTCGATCGGGCAAAATGCCCGGTCGACGCGGCGTCTCGGGCACGAAGTGCGGGTTAGGGACCGGCACGGTGTGTGGGGGTTACGGGCCGGCACGGAGTGCGGGGTACGGGCCGGCACGGGGCGCGGGTCGGAATGACCTAGATTTGGGGGCGCGGGTCGCGACCGACCGCGCCCGCTGCCGGGGCGGGTCCACCCGCCCCGTGTCCACGCCAGCACCCCAGGGGGACCACCGTGATCGGCTTCATCGTCGCCGGCCTCGTCATCGGCGCGCTCGCGCGCCTCGTCAAGCCGGGCAAGCAGAACCTCGGCATCATCGCCACGCTCCTGCTCGGCCTCGTCGGCTCCGTCATCGGCGGGGTCGTCGCGAACCTCCTCGGCACCGGCAGCGTCATGGAGCTCAACGTCCTCGGCTTCGTCGTCGCCGTCGTCGCAGCCGTGCTGCTCATCGGCGTCGCCGAGAGCATGTCGGGGGGCCGCCGCTCCTGACGCCCGCCGCTCCCACCGGTAACCGCACTTCGTGCCCGTCCGGCCGCGCAAACCGGGCGCGGAGGCCCACTCCGGGCGGTCAAACGGGCACGAAGTGCCGTTTACGGGTGGCGACTCGCGGGTCGGGGCTTCCGCCCGGGGCGCCGCCGCGGGATGCTGGAGGTGGAACGGCTCGAGGAGGTGACCCGCGATGATGCCGCAGGACTTCACCCGCGCGCCGTCCCCTCCCCCGGCCCACGAGGACGGCTCCCCCGGCGCCACGGTGGGCCCCGAGACCCGCGGGGACGCCCTCGCGGTGCTCGCCGAGCAGCTCCGCGGCCTGCGGCACGACTGCGAGGCCGTCGAGGCGCACGAGCGGGACCTCACCGGCCGTCTCGCCGCCCTCGAGGAGGACGTGCGCGCCCTCGCCCACGTCCGCGGCGCGCGCCACGCGCAGCCGCGCGCCCACGGCAGGGTGCACCGGCGTGGCCACTGCGGCTGACCCCGCCTCCGGAGGCGCCCAGGGACCCGGTGGACCCCGTGGGCGGGGGGCGCCGGTGCCCGACGTGCCGTGGCTGCCGCGTGGTGCCTCCCGCCACGTCCCCTCCCCCGCCGCGCTGCGCGCCGGCTGGCGCTACGTCGTCGTCGAGGAGGTCGTCGACGGCGTGGCGCTGCTCCTCAGCTGGCCGTGGCCCCTGGCCGACGCCCGCGGACGGCTCGTCTGGCCCGACGGCGAGGAGCGCGCGCCCCGGGACGCCGCGGTCCCCGTCGAGGTCCTCCGGGACCAGCTCTACCGGCCCGGAAGGCTCGCGCGCTCCCCGCGGACCGGCGACACCTTCGCCGCCGAGGACGGCCCCGGCGCCACCGGGTGGTCCGCGCCCGGGCTCGTCCGGGAGGTGCGCGCCCTCTTCCCCGGTGCGGTCCTCGACGTCTCGGCCGACGCCCGCGCCGCCGCGCGGCTGGCCTACCAGGGGTCGATGGTCTCGGTCCTGCCCCGGCCGGCGGTCGATCCCGAGCTCGTGGGCGAGGCCACCGCCGAGCGCCGACGGCTCGCCGCCCACCCGCTCCTGTCCTCGCCGTCCCCGGCACCCCCGCCACCCTCGCCGCGGGCCACCCCGTGACGGCCGGGACCGACCGGCCGGCGTCCGCCGCCCGCGACGAGAGGGTCATGGGCCCGGTCCCCCGCGACAGCGTCGCCGACCCCACCCCCGACCCCGGCAGCCTCGTCACCGCGATCCGGGACGACCCGGACGCCCTGGTCCACCTCGTGCTCAACGTCGGCGACGGCGACACCCAGCTCGTGCTCCTGCCCCCCGACCCCGGGGGACGGCGCCGCGTCGTCGTCGTCGACGTCGCCACCGCGGGGAAGCTGCCCGCCCTGCTGGAGAGCCTCCACGCCGCCGGTGCGCTCACCGACCCGACGGGGACCCCGGGACAGGTGGCGCTCCTCGTCGCGACCCACCCGCACGCCGACCACATCGGAGGCATGCCCGACCTGCTCACCGCCCACGTCGACGCCCCCGGCTGGGTCGACCAGTTCTGGGACCCGGGCTACTACGTGCCGGGCGCGACGTTCCACACCCTCATGCGGCTGCTGGAGGACACCCCCGTGGTTCGCCTCCGGCTCCAGCCGACGAGCGGCACGACGACGTACCTCGACGCCGTCCGGGTCACCGTCGTCGGCCCGGGCGTGGGGCTGCGCAGCCGCTTCGACACCTACGGCGTCGGGGTCAACGACGCCTCGATCACGCTCATGCTCGACTTCCCGGCGGCGACGATCTACGCCGAGCGCGACGCCGCCCACCCGGGCCGGGAGAACCGCCGCGCCGCGCCGCGCCGCAGCAGGCGCCTGCTGCTCGGGGCCGACGCGCAGTTCACCTCCTGGGCCCAGGCGACGATCGACTTCCCCGACCTCGCGCAGGCCTACAACCCGGTCCTCGCCCGGGAGCTGCGGGCCGCGGTGGGCCGCGACCAGCTGTCGGCCGACGTGTTCAAGCTCTCCCACCACGCCTCGAAGCACGGCATCAACCTCGAGCTGCTCGAGCGCGTCGGCGCGGCCGTCACCCTGATCTCCGCGACCGACGGGGACGGCCGGTACCGGTTCCCGCACGAGCTCGCCGTCGAGGCGGCCCGGGAGGCGCGGCAGGCCACCACGGACAGCGGCGAGGACCGCCGTCCCGACACCGAGCTCGGCATCCACCTGACCGGGTCGGTCCTCGCCGACGGCGGCGAGCAGCTCGGGTCGATCGCCGTCCTCGTCCCTCGCAGCCCACGGCGCCCGCTGCGGATGTTCCGGCTCATGGACGCCCCCGACGACGAGGTCGACCTCGTCGTCGCGCGGGAGGTCGTCCGTCCCTGACGGCCCCCTGCCGGGCCCGCCGGCGTGTCAGCCCGCCGGGGGCGGGGGCACCGGCCGGACGCCGTCGGGGACGTCCGTGGCGTCGGCGGGTCCGATCGGCCCCGGCGCCGTGGCCGCGGGGTGCTCGGTGAGCGCGTCCTTGCTCGGGACGTCGTCGAGCAGGCTCTGGGCCCGCCGGTCGAGCACGCCGGTGAAGACCTGCTGGCCGAACCCGAGCAGCAGGGCCCAGGCGAGGATCTGCTCCTGGGAGTCCAGCGCGGACAGGCCCGGGACGAACCCGCCCTGGACCGCGACGAGGCCGAGGATCGCGGTGAACGCCCCGAGCGGGACCTTGAGCCAGGCGAGGGCCACGGGGACGTCGTACGGGGTGGACGTTCCCCGGATGTTGCGGATCGCGACCGACGCGGCGAGCGCCCCGCCGAGCAACCCGAGCAACCCGACGACACCGACGTCCCCGCCCGAGGGACCGGCGGTGTCGCTGCGCGTCGGGCAGTTGAACCGTGTCGCCGCGCCCGCGGCCGCGCCGCTCGCGTCGTGCGGGAAGCACAGCGGCATGATCGCCGGGTTGAGCGAGACCAGCGCCACGGTGAGCCCGACGAGGAGGATCGTCACCGCCGCGGCCATGAGGAGGATGTTGCGGAAGCTGCGCAGCTGGGCGTGCTTGAGGTCGGCCGCCTCGTAGCCGTCCTCGATGAGCCGGCGCAGCCAGGCCCGCTTCTGCGCCAGCCCGAGCCGGTGGATGGCGGTCTGGCTCACCAGTCGCGGGTCGTCGCGCCCGAGCACCGTGTGGACCCGCGCGACCGCTCCGGGCAGCTCGGCGTCGACGTCGGCCTCGTCGTAGAGGTCGACGAGCTGGGCGCGGGCGGCGTGGGTGTTGCGGTACGCCGCCTCGACGAGCACGCCCCGCCACCAGTTGACGAGCCGCCCGGGCACCGGGTCGGTCCGGTCGGCCGCGGAACGGGCCCGGTCGAGGAAGACCTGGACGCCGTCGGCGGCGGCGCGCTGGGCCGGGGTGAGCGTCCCGGCGCGCGCGACCTCGAGCCGCGTCTGGAGCACGCTCGCGTCGACCGCGACCTGCTGGACCCAGATGGTCCGGCGCCTTGCCACCATCGGCCCCTCCTCGGCGAGACCTCTGCCCACAGCGTCCTCCCCCCGCCGCGCGAGGCGCAAGGTGCCTCGGCGCCGCAGCAGACGCCTCAGCGGGTCAGCCCGTTGACCTCGTCGACGACCTCGTACAGGTCGCCGACGTCGACCCAGTCGACGGCCACGTAGTTCGGGACCCGGTCGCGCCGCCGCTCGCACTCGCGCAGCCGCGGGCCGAGCACGTCCGCCGCGTTGACCTCGGCCGCGTCGCTGCGGAGCGAGGAGAAGCCGCTGAGCCAGTGGTTGACGAGCAGCAGCGGGGCCTGCGCCCCGCCACGGTTGCGGCGGCAGTCGAAGTCGGCCGCCGTGGGGTAGGCGTAACCGGTGTCCTGGACGTAGTCGAACCCCGGCAGCAGCCACGGGTGCGCCCGGCCACCCGCGTGGTTCTCCATGAGGACGACGAGGCGGCGGCCGCTGTCGACCATCTCGCCCAGCGTCGGCCACGGGGCGTGGACTCCTCCCGGGGTGTACGTCATCGGGGTGAGCCCGGCCTCGTCGAACACCTCAGCGGTGTCGGCCGGTGTCACCCCGTCCTGGACGAAGATCGTCACGACCTCGGACGGGTGGGCCTGCATCCACGCACGCACCCCCTCGAGCTCGGGGAGCAGCGGCGTCGCGCCGATCTCGCAGAACGTGTGGCAGAGGTAGGGCGCGACCGGTCCGGTGGGGTCGCCGCCGCTGCGCTGCACCCGGGCCACGAGCCGCTCCACGGAGGGCATGACGTCGGGGCCGAAGGTCTCCTGCGCGAGGCTGCGGACGCCGGCGAGGCTGCGCTCGGCGGTCACCGCGCCGCCCGAGGCGACCGGCTGCCCGTACCAGGTGTCGACGAGGAGGACGCCCACCCCCTGCTCGAGCAGCCCGACCATCCCGGTCGGCTGCTCGGCGAGGTAGAAGCCGGCGTCCTCGGCGGACATCGCGTTGTGGGCAGCGGGGTAGGCGACCTCGTCGTAGGGCCGGTCGCAGAGCTCGGTGTGCCCGTTGCAGCCGCCCGCGGCGACGGGGGGGACGGGGGCGGCGGGGCGCGCCGCCGCCCCGAGCACCCCCAGGACCACCAGCGCGGTCGCGGACAGCAGGCCGATCCGGACGACGCCCGCTCGCCTCCGCGCGCCCGCGGGTGCCGGGGGGCCGTCGCCGCCGGCGACCGACCGCGGCGGCTCCTGCCTCGCCGGGGCCTCGACGCGCCCCAGGACCCGGTCCAGCTCGAGCAACCCCCACAGCAGCGCCCCCAGCCCCGCGACGACGGTCAGCGCCCGGAGCACCGACTCGGGCCAGAGCACGACGCCGAGCCCCGCGCTGCCCACCGCCAGGGCCCGTCCCACGGCCGCCCACCTGCGCACGGGCCGTCTGCGGAGACGGGCTCCGAGGGAGGCGAGGGCGGGCCCCACCGGCGTCCCGGCCGTCCTCGTGGGGGCGGCGAGGACGACGACGAGAGCGCCCAGCACGAGCAGCAGCCCGGCCCGGGTGTACAGCGGACGTCCGAGCTGGGCCCAGAGGGCGTGCCGGACGGCGCCGCCGAGGGTCGCGGCGTCCGCCGCCGCCGCCCACACCTCGCCCACGACGGCGAGGAGGAGCACGGCGGCGCCGCCGGCGACGACGGCCAGCCCGGCGCGGAGGAACCCCCGGCGGGGCTCGGGGTGGAGGGCGACGCCCCCCACGAGGGCGGCCAGGGTGAGCATCGGCACCAGCCACGCGAGCACGCCGACCAGGTCGGCCCACCCGATGACGGTGCCCATCACCCCTCCCTGCCCGCCGAGGGAGGTCAGGGTGACCGGCAGCTCGGGCGGGATCGCCGCGGCAGCCTCCGGCGAGGTCGACCTCAGCGCGGCGGAGACCACCGCACCCACGTCGGCGAGGCGCAGGACGAGCTGGTCGGACTCGGACGTCGTCATCGCCTCGTGGACCTGGGCGGCGGCGAGGCGGAACAGCGGGCCCGCGGCAGCACTGGAGGCGACGGCGCTCCCCACCGACGCGACGAGCGGCTTGACGGCGACGAGGTCGGGGCGCGCGGCCACGACGGAGTCCGCCACCCGGGCGCCCACCGCCGCCGCCACGTCGGGGTCGGTCCGCAGCGCATCGGCGTTGGCGACGAACGTCGGGCCGTCGAGCACCTCCCGGTTGACCGTGCCGACGGCTGTCGACAGGACGGCGAGGACGGCGGCGAGGACGAACACCACGGTGCTACCGGCGCGACGCATGGCCAAGTATGTCGTCGCGGGCGGGCACGATGTGTGGGTGGACGACACCGAAGCCGGCGCCGCCGAGGTCGAGGGGGCCGCGAGCGCGATGCGCCGGCGGCTCGCGGCGCTGCCGACCGGCTCCGCGCTGCGCCCCTTCCTCGCGACCTACCTGCGCACGACGCTCGCGGTCGGGGACGCCGTCGCCGAGGGCCGGTTCGAGGATCCCGCCTGGGTGGGCCGGTGGGACGCCGTGTTCGCCGACCTCTACCTCACCGCCCTCGACGCCCACCTCGCCGACGACGCCGCTCGGGCGGTCCCCCGACCGTGGCGACTCGCGTTCGCCGTCCCGCCCGGCCGGCACCCGCTGCAGCACGTGCTCGTCGGGGTCAACGCGCACGTCAACTTCGACCTCCCGCAGGCCCTGCTCGCCGTGCTGTCCGCCTCCGAGCTCGACGACCCGGGCGTCATGGATCGTCGCCGACGCGACCACGAGCGCATCGACGGGGTCCTCGCGGCCCGCGTCGCGGCCGAGGACTCCGAGCTCGCCGCGAGCGGCCCGCGCTCCCTGCTCGACCGGGTGCTGACCCCGCTGAACCGTCTCGCGTCCCGGCGGTTCCTCCGCGAGGCCCGGGTCAAGGTGTGGCACAACACGCTCGAGCTCGCGGCCGCCCGCGCCGCGGGCCCCGGGGTCCTCGCCGAGCGGGTCGGTGAGCTCGAGGTGCTCGCCGCGGCACGGGTGGCCGACCTCGTCCGGCCGGGCCCGGTGCTGCTGCGGCTCGCGGTCGCCGGCTTCGGCGTCGTCCTGCCGCCGCCACGCTGACCCGGGTCACCGCGCGGCCGTGGCCGCCCTCTCGTCGACCACGCCGAGCACCACCGCGACGACGTCCTCGACGGCCGCGGCGAGGTCGGGCGAGAGGCCGTGGTCGCGCTCGTAGCAGGCGCCCTCGACGCCGAGGAGGACGACGTGGCGGGGCAGCCGCCCCAGCGCGCGCCCGAGCCCCACGGCCGCGGCGAGCCCGAGCGCGTGGGTGCCGCCCCGGCCGGTCGCCGCCCACGCCGAGACCGGGACCGGCCGGCCGGCCGAGCCGGTGTCGAGCCGGACCACGCTCCCCGGGCGGCCCCCGGCGTGGACCGCGTCGACGACGACGGCGAGGTCGCAGTCGCGCCAGAGGTCGAGCAGGACGGTGGGGTCCTCCACCTCGGCGACGGCGGTCGTGGGCAGTCCCAGCGCCGCGACCACGCGAGCGACGGCGAGGCCGACCCCGTCGTCGCCGCGGCGGGGGTCGCCGAGCCCGACGACGAGCGTGGGCGTCCCCGCGTCCGTGCCGGGCGGGGGGATGGACGGGGGGTCGGGTGAAGGCAGCGGGTCGCGCGTCACCCGGGCGGGCAGTGGCATCGGACCTCCCGAGGGCGCCGGTGGGTCGTTGCAGCGAGGCTCGCGGCCCTGCCGGCACGGCGACAGGGACCTAAGCCCCGGCTCGCGGACGACCGGTGGCGGACGGCCCTCAGGGGGCGGTCCGCCACCGGGGCAGGCTCGCGTCGAGGCCGTCGACGAGGCGGCGGTAGCTGCGGTCGACGTCCTCGGGCAGGCCGAACCCGTCGCTCGTCTCGAGCGCGACGAATCCGTGCATCGCGGCCCGGAGGGCCCGGGCGGCGTCGACGGCGTCGCTGCCCTCGAGCCCGTAGCCGGCGAGGACGGCGACGACGACCCGCAGGACCCGGTTGCTCGCCTCGACGTGGGCGGTGTCCCCGGCGCGAGGGGCCCGCACCGTCGCGGCGTAGCGGCCCGGGTGCTCGCGGGCGTACCTGCGGTAGGCCTCGGCCAGGGCGGTGAGGGCCTGGCTGCCGGAGCGGCCGAGGACCGCGTCGGCGAGGCGGTCCCCGAGCTCGCCGACGGCGAGCACGGCGACGCCGTCCCGGAGCGCGTCGAGCGATGCGACGTGCTTGTACAGGCTCGGCTGGCGCACCCCGAGCCGGTCGGCGACGGCGGCCGCGGACAGGCGCTCCCAGCCTGCCTCGTCGGCGAGGCGGGCTGCCTCGGAGACGACCCGGTCCGGGGTCAGGCCGGCCCTAGCCACGGACGAGCGCGGAGCGGCAGAACTCGACGACCGCGGGGGTCACGGCCTCCGGGTCCTCGACGTGCGGGTAGTGGCCGGCGCCCGGGACGAGGACGAGGTCGCCCGGGAGTCGTTCGTGGACCCACCGCGCCTCGGCCTCGGCGTCGGGGAAGTCGGGGTCGGCGGTTCCCATGACGACGAGCGCCGGGGCGCCGACCTCGCCCAGACGCTCCTCGGCCGGGGCGTGGCTGGTGCGGGTGGTCCGGACGAAGGCCCGGGCGTGGCCGGGTCGGCGCATGCTCTCCCGGATCCGGCCGACGTGCTCGTCCAGGTCGTCCGGGCGGTGCCCCGGGTAGAGCCGCGGAAGGTAGGAGGCCCACACGCGGGGGGCCCACGGGCCGCTCATCATGGCCCGGAACGCGAGGGCGAGCAGCGGGTTCATCGGCGGGTTCCGCACGAACGGGCCGACGAGCACGAGCCCCGCGACGAGCTCGGGACGCTCGGCCGCGGCCCACACCGACGCCCCGGCCGACATCGAGTTCCCGACGAGCACGGCGGGTCCGCCCCCGAGGTGCTCCACGAGCGCGACGGCGTCCGTGCCCGCGGCGACGTCGTCGTACCGGGTGAACGTCGCGTCGCTCTCGCCGTGGCCCCGCAGGTCCACGGTCGCGACGCGGAAGCCGGCCGCGACCAGCGCGGGCGCGGTGATGCGGTACGAGGAGCGCAGCTCCCCCATCCCGGGCAGGCAGACGACGAGCGGTCCGTCACCGGTCACGTCGTAGGCGAGGCGGCCCTCGGGCCGGTCGAGCATGTGGGTGGGTGTCATCGCGACCTCCTATGGCTAATGTGATTAGCTATGATGCTATACCCATGAGCCTGCGTCAAGAGGGAAATCCGCACACCCGGTCCGGCCCCCTCGGCAGGGTGGGTGGGCTCGGCTACAATCCCGTTCCGGTTCAGCAGCGAGCCCTCCAGCACGTCAGTCCGCCGAGACCCGCTCCGGGCCGCGTTCGGCACAGGGAAGGGGGAGGCCCGTGGGCGTCGAGAGGCTCCGGTCGCTCGGCCGGGAGACGTTCTTCGAGGTGGCCCCGACCCCCTACGCGCTCGTCGACCCCGACCTGCGGGTCGTCGCCGCGAACGCGGCGTTCCGGGACGCCACGCTCCGGGCCCCGGCCGAGCTCGACGAAAGGCCGCTGTTCGACGCCTTCCCCGAGGGCCCCGGGCTGCCCGGGAGCGCCGACCGGGTGCGGGCATCGCTCGCCCACGTCCTGGAACGCGGCGAGCCGCACACCCTGCTCGGCTTGCGCTACGACATCCCGGACCCGCGCCGGACCGGAGGGTTCGTCCGGCGCACCTGGACGTTGCGGCACCTGCCGGTCCGCGACGGGGACGGCCGGGTGGCCGGGGTCCTCCACCACGTCCTCGACGTGACCGAGCTGTGGACCGAGCTGCCCGCCGAGCTGCGGTCGGAGGATGCCGGGACCGACGGCCATGCGGGGTCCTGCGACCCCGCCGGGGACGCCGAGGACCTCCTCGGCGTCCTCACCGCGACGGTGCGGGGCGTGGCGCGCAGCCACCGCGAGCTCGCCGCCCAGCACGACCACCTCCGTTGCGCCCTGGCCTCCCGCCCGACGATCGACCAGGCCAAGGGCATCATCATGGCGCAGCGACGCTGCGGCCCGGACGAGGCGTTCGCCGCGCTCGTGCGGGTCTCGCAGGACTCGAACGTCCCGCTGAGGGAGATCGCCGCGTCCCTCGTGCGCGAGACGTCGGCCGACCCCACCTGCGAGGAGACCGGACGGTCCGCGGGAAAGTGACGAATGGGGCCACCCGGACTATGGCCACCACGGCCGGGCGCTCCTATGCTCGTGGGAGGCCACCAGCACCCACCCACGACGGGTTCCCCGGCAGGGCCGCCGGGCCGCTGTCTCCAGGGGGCGAGATGTCGGATCGAGGTGCCGCGGCGCGACTGCGGCTTCTGGGGGGCTTCGGCTGCGACCGTCGGGGCGACGTCGTCGTCCTGCCGCAGGGGACCCAGCGGCTGCTCGCGTTCCTCGCCGTCCGCGGCGCGAGCCACCGGTGCCTGGTCGCGGGGTCGCTGTGGCCGGAGGTGCCCGAGCAGCAGGCGCTCGCGAGCCTGCGCACCGGGGTGTGGCGCCTCAACAAGCTTCTTCCCGGGATGCTGCGCGTCGACGGGGCCTCCCTCGGGGTGTCCGACGCGCTCGAGGTGGACATCCTCCGGCTCGAGCACGCCGCGGTGGCCCTGATGGGCGCCGGCCGCGCCCCGCGGCACCGGGGGGACCTCGCCCGGGTCGTCGCCGCCACCGACGTCCTCTGGGCGGGAGAGCTGCTGCCGGGTTGGTACGACGACTGGGTCGTCTTCGAGCGGGAACGGCTCGGCCAGCTGCGGCTGCACGCCCTCGAGGGCGCGGCCCGCGCGTTGACCCGGGCCGGCGAGCTCGACCTCGCCCTCCGCCTGGCCCTCGAGGCGGTCCGTGCCGAGCCGCTGCGCGAGAGCGCCCGCGTCGTGCTGGTCGAGGTCTTCCTCGCCGAGGGCAACACCGCCGACGCGGTCCACCAGCTCGGCTCGTTCCGCGAGCTGCTGGGCCGGGAGCTGGGCCTCGAGCCCTCCCCCGCCCTGCTGCGGTTGCTGCCCCGTCGCTCCGGGGCGTTGACACCGCTGTGACGCGGCCGGGGGACAACTGGAGGCGTGGACGACCCCTCGGGGCGTGAGGGGCTGGCCGTGCTGCGGGTCTGGACCGAGCCGTCCGGCGGGCTGCGGGCGCGCCTGACGCTGTCGGACCCGACCGGCGCCGCCCCTCGCCACCCGGCGACGGTCCACGCCGCCGGGGCGGCCGAGGTCCTCGCGGTGCTCGGGCGCTGGCTCGCTGACCTCGAGCCCGCCGAGGGCCGCGAGCACCCCGGCGACGGACCGGTCAGGCCCGGACGGTGAGGAGCTCGGCGATCGCGGAGAACAGTGGCCCGTGGACGTGCTGGGCGTGCAGGGCCGCGAGCCGCGCGGCGGGGGTCCGCTCGGAGGTCAGCACGTCCCAGATCGCGACCTTCTCCTCGAAGCCGTACTGGGCCCGCTCGAGCAGGTCGAGCAGGCGGGCGGACACGTCGCCGCTGGTCGGGGTGAGGCCGCCGCCGAGGCTGACGCTGGTCCCGGTCGCGCTCGGCACGTCGGCGAGGGTGAGGCTCACCCGGGTGCCGTCCTCGGTCACCAGCGTCCCCTCGGGGACGTCGAGGTCGGCGGCAGCGACGCCGAGGAGGGTGAGCACCCACGTCCGCTGCTGCGGGACGGCGGCGGTTGCCGCGTCGTCACCCGTGGTGGCGCCGACGGTGAACGTCCCGGTCGACTGCTCCCAGGCGAGCGGGGTCGACGCGGTGGGGACGTCGTCGGGGGTCGCGCCGGTGCCGTCGTCCTCGACGAGCTCGAAGCCGCCGTCGGCGCCCGGTGCGAGGAGGACCTCGAGGGCCTCGGGGTTGCGGGTGGCGTCGAGGTCGTCGGGACCGGCCAGGGGCAGGATCCCCCCGGCGCGCAGCAGTACCGGCACCGACTGCTCGTCCCGGTGCAGCTCGAGGGTGTGGTCCCCCTCGTAGACGAGGCCGGTGAAGACGTCGACCCACGTGCCCGGGGGGAGCCACGCGCGCACCGAGCCGTGCAGGCTCGCCGGGTCCCGGGGGGAGGTGACCGGCGCGACGACGAGCTCGGTGCCGAAGACGAACTCGTTCGGGACGTCGTAGGCCACCTGCCGGTCCGGCCACACGTGGTACATCGGGCGCACGAGCGGGGTGCCCGCCGCGGCCCGGTGGTTCATCGTGTGCAGGTACGGCACCAGCCGGTGGCGGAACCGCAGGGCGTCCCCGACCGCGGCCCCGGTCTCCGGGCCGTAGAGCCACGGCTCCTTGACGAGGAACGGGTTGCGGGAGGAGTGCAGCCGCAGCACGGGGGAGAACACGCCGAGCTGGACCCAGCGCAGGAACAGCTCGTCGTCCCGGCTGCCGCCGAAGTGGCCGCCGACGTCGTGGCTCCACCAGCCGTACCCGATGTTGGACGCGGTGGCGGTGAACTCGGGCTGGAACTCCAGTGACGCCCACGAGATGACGGTGTCACCGGAGAACCCGACCGGGTAGCGGTGGCTGCCCGGGCCGGCGTACCGGGAGAACGTCAGCGGTCTCCGGCCGTCGCGGGCGGAGTCGAGGAGGTGGAAGTGGTTGAGCATCCACAGCGGGTCGATGCCGGGCACCCGGGAGTACGGGCCGGACTGCCAGTCGATCCACCAGAAGTCGACTCCGTCCTCCTCGAGGCCGTGGTGGAGCACGTCGAAGTAGGCGGTGAGGAACTCCGGGTCGGTGACGTCGAACGGGATCGGCTCGCCCGACCCGGCGTCGCGCCCGAGGGCGCGGGCCATGTCCGGGTAGGCGTCCTCGAACGAGCGCACCCCGTCGGCGGGGTGGACGTTGAGGGTCGCCCGGTAGCCGCGCTCGTGGAGCTCGGCGAGGAACCCGGGCGGGTCGGGGAACAGCTCCCGGTTCCAGCTGTAGCCCGTCCAGCCGGACCCGTGCACCGGGTCGACGGTCGAGACCGGGTGCCAGTCCATGTCGAGCACGGCGACCGAGAACGGGAGCCGCTCCTCCTGGAACCGGTCGAGCAGGGAGAGGTACTCCGGCGCGGAGTAGGCGTAGTACCGGCTCCACCAGTTCCC
The DNA here is from genome assembly GCA_963800325.1 of uncultured Actinomycetota bacterium. Classification (GTDB taxonomy): domain Bacteria; phylum Actinomycetota; class Actinomycetes; order Actinomycetales; family Dermatophilaceae; genus CAWDAQ01. Next base: position 408,964 of record CAWDAQ010000002.1, read on the forward strand.
GAGCGCCCACCGGGGCAGGACCGGGGGCCGGCCGGAGAGGTCGTAGAACGCCCGCAGCGCCTCGGCGTGGTCGTGGCCGTAGGCGAACACGTAGACGTCGGTGCGGGCGCCGTCGCGCGGGGCGACCCAGCCGTCGTCCTCGAGGAGGAAGGAGCGCGAGTCGTCGACCTCGGCGAAGCCCCACCGGGAGACGACGCCGGGCTCGAGCGGCATCCGCCCGTCGACGTTGTCGAGCGTCCGACCGGTGCCGCGCAGGTCGTCGACGGGCTCCCCGAACCGCCAGACGCTGTGGTACGTCGAGACGTTCCCCCGGACCTGCAGGCTCAGCCCGGACGGCGTGAACGGGCCGCGGTCGTAGGTGAGCACGAACCGGTCGGTGGTGACCTGCACGACCGCGTCGGTCTCGGCGACCGCGAAGTCCGGGACCGGCAGGTCGCGGTGCAGGGCGAACGTCGAGGCACGGTCCTCGAACCGGCCGTCCTCGGCCCACTCGAGCCGGACGAGGCCGTCGGTGAGGACGGTGATGCGCCAGCGGTCCCCGGTGAGGACGGCCTCGGGATGGGCGCGGGGACTGGTCGGCAGGCGGAAGCGCTCGTCCATGGCCCCAGTGTCGCGGATCGCCGCCGGGGGCCGTGGACGCGGTCCGGTGCGGCGCGTCAGCCGGCGAGCATGCCGCTGACGAGGGCCTGCCACGTCACGGGCCCGACCACCCCGTCGACGCGGAGCTCGGGGTCGTCGGCGTGCAGCGCCCGCTGGAAACCGCGGACCGCGGCGTCGGTCTTCGGGCCGAAGATCCCGTCCACCTCGAGCGCGCGGGTGGGGTCGCCCGAGAGGTCCCGGTGGTGGATCTCCTCCTGCACGGCGCGGACCGCGTCGCCGGCGTTGCCGAGGTGGACGACGATCGTCAGGGCCGACCACGTGAGCGGGCCGACGGTCCCGTCGACGACGAGGCCCTTGGCGCGCTGGAAGGTGCGCACCGCCTCGTCGGTCTGCGGTCCGAAGATGCCGTCGACCCCGACGACGAGGCCGCGGGCGCGCAGCAGGTCCTGCAGCGTGCGCACGGTGTGGCCGAGGTCCCCCCGGCGCGAGAGTGGCCACGGGCTCACGGAACCAGGCATCGTCGTCCTTCCCGCCCGGGGTCCCACGGGCTCCAGGCCCCTCCCGACCATCTTCCGACCAGACGGGTCGGGGGTCAACGGGATCCGCCGGCCGCCGCCCCTCGGGGCGGCCCCTCCTGGGAGGCGGGGGCCTGCGTCAGAGCTTGTAGCCGATGCGGCGCAGCAGGTCCCGTCGCTCCCGCTCCTCGCGGTCCCCCTCCACCCCCAGCGGCGCGCCACCGTCGACGACCCCGATGACGCCGCGTCCCTGACCGGTGACGGCGACGAGGACCTGCAGCGGGTTGGAGGTGGCGCAGAGGACACGGCACACCTCGGGCACCGCCTTGACCTGCCCGAGCACGTTGACGGGGTAGCCGTCCCGGAGCGCGACGACGAAGCAGTGTCCGGCGCCGACGGCCGACGCGCTCCGGACGGCGAGGTCGACCAGCTCCTCGTCGTTGCCGCTGCGGCGCACGAGCCGCGGCCCGGACGCCTCGCAGAACGCCACCCCGAAGCGGAGGGTCGCCGAGGCGGTGACGAGGGCCTCGTGCAGGTCCTCGACCGTCTTGATGAAGTGCGCCTGCCCGAGGATGACGCCGACCCCCTCGGGCACCTCGATCGGGACGACCTCCGTGACCATCCGGGGCGAGGGGGCGGTGTCGGGCTCCCGGGCGGGCACCCCGGGACCGTCGTGGGTGCTCATCGGGTGCTCATCGGGTGCTCATCGGGCGTCCGCCCCCTCCGGGCCGCCACGGCGGGCGCCGGGGCGGGCCACCCACCAGCGTCCCGCGTCCTGCGGCGCCGGGCAACACCGGTACCCGCCGGCGGCGGCCCGGGTGGGTCACAGGTGCTCGGTGCACCAGTGCTCGTACCCCTCGACCGCGGTCGGCAGGGTCGGGTAGATCCGCTCCTCCCCGATGCGGTCCACGAGCCCGTAGGCGCGCAGGTCGGCGAGCAGCTCCTGCTTGACCCGGGCGAGTCCGACGACGACCCCCCGGCCGGTGAGCTCCCGCCGGAGCGACTCGACAGCGTCGAGGCCGGTGATGTCGACCTCGACCATCGCCTCGGCGTTGATGACGAACCACCGCAACGGGGTGGTCGAGTCGGCGGCGGCGAGGGCCCGCCTCTTGAAGTCCTCGGCGTCGGCGAAGAAGAGCGGGGCGTCGTAGCGGTAGACCACGAGCCCGGGGACGGTCTGCGCGCCGGGGTAGTCGTCCACGTCGTGCATGCCCGCGAGCCCGGCGACCCGGCCGAGCACCGCGTCGTGCGGGCGCGCGACCCGGCGGAGCATGTCGGCGACGGAGAGCCCGACGGCGATGAGGACGCCGTAGAGGATGTCGACGAGCAGGACGCCGGCGAACGCGGCGACCGCGAGCAGGGCCTCGCTGCGCCGGAAGGCGAGGATCCTGCGGAACTCCGCCGCGTCGACGAGCCGGAGTGCGGCGTAGACGATGAGCGCGCCGAGGGCGGCCTGCGGGAACGTGGCGAGCAGCCCGCCGCCGAGGACGAGGGTGAGGACGACGACGACGAGCCCGACGAGGCTGAACAGCTGGGTCCGGCTGCCCGCGGAGTCCCCGAGCGCCGTCCGGCTCGCGCTGCTGCTGACCGGGAACCCCTGCAGCAGGCCCGCGCCGAGGTTGGCCGCGCCGAGGGCGAGGAGCTCGGCGTTGGGGTCGACGGCGTACCCGTTCCGCGCGGCGAACGCGCGGGCGGTGAGCACGGTGTCGGAGTAGCCGACGACGGCGACCCCGACCGCGGGGAGGAGCATGTGGCGCACGTCGTCGACGCCCAGGGCCGGGGCCACCGCGCCGGGCAGGCCCCCGGGCAGGGCCCCGACGACCGCGATCCCGTGCCGGTCGAGCCCGAGGACGGCGACGGCCCCCGAGGCGAGCAGCACCGCGAGCAGCGGCCCGGGCAGGCGTGGGTAGCGGGACTGGACGAGCAGGAGGAAGCCGAGGGTGGTGAGCGCGAGCAGCAGCGTCGGCCACTGGACCTCGCCGATCCCCCGGGCGAAGTCGGCCACCTGCGCCGGGAGGGACCCGGCCCCGACCTCGACGCCCGTCGTCCGACCGAGCTGGCTGATGATCATGATGACCGCGACCCCGGCCATGTAGCCCACGAGGACGGGCCCGGACAGCAGGTCCGAGAGGAACCCGACCCGGACGATCCAGCCGACGACGCAGACGAGACCGACGAGGACGGCGAGCCCCGCGGACAGGACGACGTAGCGCGCGGCGTCGCCGGCGGCGAGCGGGGCGACGACGACGGCGGACATCAGCGCGGTGGTCGACTCCGGGCCCACGGACAGCTGGCGGCAGGAGCCGAGCACCGCGTAGAGCAGCATCGACGGCACGGCGGCCCAGAGCCCGACGATCGGGTTGAGGCCGGCGACGCCGGCGTAGGCCATGACCTGCGGCACGAGGTACGCGGCGACGGTGAGCCCGGCGAGGACGTCCCCGCGCAGCCAGGCGCGCTCGTACCCGGCGATCTCACGCGCGCCGGGCAGGACTCCCGGGACTCCTCTCGCCCCCACCCCCCAAGTGTCCCGCCCCGCGCCCGCCGAGTGAGCACCAACTGTCCTTCCGGGCGGCTTCCGGGGACAGCTACCGCTCACTCAACGAGGGCGGATCACTCCCACTCGAGCTGGTGGACGTCCCCGGGCGAGGCGAGCCGCTTCGGGAGCTGGCTGTCGACCTGGGCCATGACCTCCACGAGCTGGCGCACCGTGAGCTGTCCGACCTGGTCGTCCAGCTCCACCCCCGGCACGTCGACGATGATCCCGTCCCGGGACCGTCGGCCGTGGGGGAACGGGACCGGCGTCCCCGAGATCCCGTGCGGCGCCGGGACCGAGTGCGACCCGCCGGATGCGTCTCCTGTGTGCTCGCTCATCGTCGAGTCCCCTTCTCCACAGGGCCAGTGTGTGCCGGACGGCGCGTGCCCCCCCGACCTCTCGAGCCTAGCCGGGCGGGCGGTGGCTGCCAACCGTCAGCGGCCGGCCACGGCCGCCGGCGCGAGCGACCGGACGAGCGCGAAGGGCGCCGTCACCGTCCCGGAGCCGGTGCGGACGCGGTAGCGGGTGCGCCCGCGGCTGACGACGGTGCCGTGCATCCCCGCGTAGCGGCCCTGTCCGAGGAGGACGACGGGGTGTCCCGGGGCGAGCCGCGCCGCCGGGGGGTCCGCGGCGACGCCGGGCGCGCGCGCCGCGGCGAGCTCCTCCTCGTACGCCGGGCCGAGGTCGACCGGTCCTCCGTCGCGGGTCCAGGTGTAGACCGCGTCCGGGTCGAACGCCGGGGAGCACACGGGGCAGGAGCTGACGCGGGTGGGGCGCCGGTGCGCCCGGCGCTCGTGCCCGGCCGGGCAGGTGCCGACCCAGCGCGCCGGCAGCTGCGGCGCATCCGCCGGGAGGCACCGCGCGGGGCTCCCGCCGAGACCCGTCACGACCCGGCGCCACTCGGCGTCGTGGCCGTGGCCCGGTCCGGTGAGCGCGTGGCCGATCTCGTGCAGGACGGTGTCCCGGACGACGTCCGGCTCGTGCAGCAGCGTCAGCGGTCGGGAGAGGGTGATCGCGCGGCGGGCGTAGCGGCACGACCCGGCGCGCGTCCTGGCCCGGTCGAAGTCGAAGGCCCAGTCCCCGAGCCCGTGCCGGTGCATGAGCGTCGTCGCGAGGTCGCGGGCCGCCTCGAGGTCCATGTCTCCTCCTCGGTCGCGGTCCGGGTCCGGTCGTGACTGCGTTGCCGACTCCGCTGCCCCGGGTGCGGGCGCCCGGGGTCGGGCGTCGGCGTCACTGTACGGACGGGCCCCGACAGCCCTCAGAGGGGGTCGCGCAGACCGCTCGCGCGCCGCACCGGACGGGTCACGGCGGCGGCCACGGCCTCGGCCGACCCGATGACCCGGACCGCGTCCCCGGCCCGGGTGACGGCGGTGTAGAGCAGCTCACGGGTCAGCAGGGGGGACGTCGCCGGCGGCAGGAGCAGGGTGACGCGCCCGAACTGGCTGCCCTGGCTGCGGTGGACCGTCATCGCGTGCACGGTCTCGACCTCGGGCAGCCGGTGGGGGCGGACCGGGTCGGAGGGCTGGTCGGCGTCCCCGAACACCGCGACGACGTCGCGGTCCCCGCCGCCGGGCCGGGCGACGACGACCCCGGTGTCACCGTTGTAGAGCCCGGTGGCGCGGTCGTTGCGGGTCACGAGGAGGGGCCGGCCCGGGTACCACTCGCCCGGCGGCCCGGACCGCTCGCCCCGGCCTGCCCCGACGGGGGCGGGGCCGACCGCCTCGGTGACCCACTCCTCGACGACCCGGGCCCAGTGGGCGGCGCCGGCCGGGCCGCGGCGGTGGGCGAGCAGCAGCCGGTGCGAGCCCAGCGCGGCGAGGGCGGCGCGGGCGTCCCCGCCCCGGGCGGCCGCCACGAGCGCCGAGCCCGCCGCGACGGCGTCGGCGTGCAGGTCGGCGGTCTCGTCCGGGGAGGGCCACTCGGCCACCGTCTCGACGAGGGAGACGGAGGGGTCGCCGGAGCGCAGGGTCGCCAGCACCGCGTCGGGGTCGCCGGCCCGCACGGCCGTGGCGAGCCGGTCGATGGCCCCACCGAACCGGTAGCCGCGGGTGAGCCGGACCACGCCGTTGCCGAGCACGGCGCGCTCGTCCGGCTCGGCGGGGACCTCGCCGGGGAGGACCTCGTCGAGGGCCGCCGGCAGGGTGCCGCCCACCGCGGGCCGGGCGACGAGGTCCCCGAGCACGGCTCCGGCCTCGACCGAGGCGAGCTGGTCGGGGTCCCCGACGAGGAGCAGCCGGGCGTCCGGGCGCAGCGCCTCGAGCAGGCGTGCCATGAGCGGCAGCGAGACCATCGAGGTCTCGTCGACGACGACGACGTCGTGCGGCAGGTGGTGGTCCCGGTCGTGCCGGAACCGGGTGCTGCTCCCCGGTCGCCAGCCGAGCAGGCGGTGGATCGTGCTCGCCGACGGCAGGGAGGGCAGGGACTGCGGGGACCCCGGGGACGCCGAGCGCGCCTCGGCGCGCACGGCCTCCTCGAGCCGGGCCGCGGCCTTTCCGGTCGGGGCGGCGAGGGCGACCCGCAGACCGGGACCCGCGACGGTGTCGAGGACGGCGAGGACCCGCGCGACCGTCGTCGTCTTGCCCGTCCCCGGTCCCCCGGTGAGGACGGTGACGCGACCGAGTGCGACCGCGGCGGCGGCGAGACGCTGGCGCGGGTTCGCCCCGGGCGGGAGCAGGTCGTCCAGGACCGACCGGAGGCGGCCGGCGTCGACACCGAAGGGCTCGGCGCGCAGCCGCCCGTCGACCTCCGAGCGCACGAGCCGCTCGTCGCGCCAGTACCGGTCGAGGTAGAGGCGGCGGCCGACCCGGCGGACCGGCCGGTCGTCGTGCCCGCCGTCCTGCTCGCCGCGCTGCCCCCGCTCGCCGTCGTGCTCGCCGTCGTCGCGCTGGCCCTCGTCGTGCTCGCCGTCGTCGGGACCGGACGCGACGAGGGGGCTGTCGCGCAGGGCCGCCTCCCACCCGTCGTCCTCGGGCCAGGGAAGGTCGGCGGCCGGCACGGTCCCCTCCCCCTCGGCGGCGGCCAGGGGCTCGCGGTCGTCGAGGTCGACGCAGACCGAGCCGGAGCGCACGGCCCGCACGGCGAGGGCGACCGCGAGCAGGACCCGCTCGTCGTCCTCGCCCGTGAGCCGCCCGAGCCGTCGCGCGACCTGCACGTCGGCGGCGGCGATGACCCCGGCGGCGTCGAAGCGGGCGAGCAGGGCCGGCGCGTGCAGCGCCGGACCGGGCGGAAGCCGTCCACCGGGCGCACTCACGGGGTCCGCCCGTCGAGCAGGTCGGACAGGCTGGTCACGAGCCCGCCCGGGGGGCGCCAGCCGAGGACGCCGCACGGGCCGTCGCCGAGCACGGGCGTCCCGGGTCCGCACATGCCGCGGACGAAGAGGTAGAGCCCGCCGCCCAGGTGGGTGTCGGGGTCGTAGCGGGGCTGGCGCCACCTCAGGTACCGGTGGAGCGCGACGAGGTAGAGCAGGAGCTGGAGCGGGTAGTGGGCGCGCTCCATGGCCGCGACGGTCGCGGCGGGCCGGTAGTGCCAGGCCGTGAGGGGCTCCCCCTCCGGTCCGAGGCGGTTGGTCTTGTAGTCGACGACGAGGTAGCGGGGGCCGGCGTCCCCGGGTACCCGCAGGACGGCGTCGAGGCTGCCGGTGAGGTAGCCCCTCAGCCGGGCGTCGTCGAGGCCGGCGGCCTCCAGCCGGTCCGGGTAGCCGGCGAACGGGTCGTCGGCACCGAGGTGGGCGCGCAGGACGTCCGCGACGTCGGCGGTGGTCCCCCCGCGTCCGCGGGGCCGGTCGCCGCCGGCGAGGGGGAGCTCGAAGGCGAGCTCGGCGAGCCGGTCCGCGGCCGACACCTCGGTCAGCGTCCGCCCCCCGGCGAGCGGGCCGAGCGGCGTGGTGAGCGTGGTCAGGAGCGCCCCGGCGAGCGCGTCCGGGTCGGCGGCCCGGCCGGCGGCGCGCTCCCGGCAGGCGGCGCGCAGGTCCTCCTCCAGCCCGGGCGCGGCGAAGTCGACCCGTTCGAGGACCTCGTGGACGGCGGTGCCGAACGCGGCGCCGGCGGGCAGGTCGCTCCACGGTGACGTGACCTGCGTCCCGGGCGCCTCGGGGGCGGGGAGGGCGGCGGCGGCCGGGGTGACGTCCTCCTCGTCGACGACGCCGGGGCTCTCCGGCTCGCTCGCGACGACCCCCGGTCCGGGCTCGGCGTGCGCGGCGAGGGTGAGTGCGGAGTACGACGTCCGTCCCCACGAGGCGTCGAGCCTGCGCCCGAGGGTCGCGAGGCGCAGCGGCGGTCCCGGAACGGCCTGCGGGGACCACGTCCGGCGCGGGGGCCGCTCGTCGACCCTCTCGACGACCACGGCACCGTCCGACCGTCCGGCGAGCTCGGCGAGCCGGGCCGCGACCTCGTCGTCCCCGGGGGTGCCCACCGTGGCCGGTGGGGTGCCGCCCTGGCGGTCGCCGAGCAGGAGCCGGCTGAGCGGGCCGCCCGGGGAGTTGCTCGACGGGGCCCACCAGGCGACGACCTGCGAGCTGGCACGGGTGAGCGCGACGTAGAGCAGCCTGAGGTCCTCTCCCTGCTCGTCCGCGCGGTGGCGGGTCAGGGCCGCCCGGTAGCCCCCGTCCTCGGACCCCCCGACGTGGAGGTACCGCTCCCCGGCGTCGTCGTGGAACCGGAGGACCTTCGGGGTGCGGGGCAGGAACCGGTCCCACTCGAAGGGGACGTAGACGACGGGGAACTCCAGCCCCTTGCTCGCGTGGATCGTCACGACCTGGACCGCCGCGGCGTCGGTCTCGAGCCGTCTGCTGCGTTCCTCGGCGTAGTCCGTGGGGGCGTCGTCGACCCGCCGCCGGAGCCAGTCGACGAGCGCGGCCGCCCCGAGGTGGTCCTCGGTCGCCGCGAGGTGGAGGGTGTGCCCGACGTGTCGGAGGTCGGTGAGGGTGCGCTCGCCGCCGGCGGTCGTCGCGAGCCGCTCGACGAGACCGGTCGCGCGGACCGTCTCCAGCAGTGCGGCGACCCCCCGCTCGGCGAGGACGCGCGACCACCGCCGGACCTCGTCGGACACGTCCTGCCACTCCCCCTCGGTGGCGCTCGCGAGCCGGGCGGCGTCCCACCCGACGAACGGCGTCAGCGCGAGTGCCGCGGTCCGGCCCCGGTGGGTCGGCTGGTCGAGCGCGGTGAGCAGCGTGAGCCAGTCGGTGGCGGCCGGGCCGGCGAAGACGCTCGCGAGCCCGGAGACGACGGCGGGCACCCCGGCGGCGACGAGCGCGTCGCGGACGGCGGCTGCGTCGGCGTTGCGGCGGGTGAGGACGGCGACGTCGCCGGGACGGAGCGGTCGCCAGCCGCCGGCGTCCTCCAGCCGGGTGCTGCCGAGCTGCTCGACGACGTCGCGGGCGACGTCCGCGGCGACGAGCTCCCGGACGGGCCCGACCCGGGGACGGTCGCGGCCGCGGGTGCCCAGGGCGCGGCGGGTGACCTGCCGCAGCCGGAGCGGGGGCCCGCCGTCGAGCCGCCTGCCGGTGTGGGCCGCCTCGAGCGGGCGCACCGTGATGGCCTCGTCCCCGAGGGCGACGCCGTGGAACAGGTCGCCGAGCGCCCGGACGAGGGACTCGTCGCTGCGCCAGCTCCGGCCGAGGGTGCGCGTGGCGGCGTGCCGGCGGGCGCCGAGGTAGGTGACGACGTCGCCCCCGCGGAAGGCGTAGATCGCCTGCTTCGGGTCCCCGATGAGCACGAGGGTGCGGTGACCCCGGAACGCGGCGTCGAGGATCCGCCACTGGACCGGGTCGGTGTCCTGGAACTCGTCGACGAGGACGACCTCGACGTCGGCCCGGACCCGCTCGGCGACGGCTGCGCCGCGCGCCTCGTCCCGGAGGGCGTCGTCGAGGAGGCCGAGCAGGTCGTCGTAGTCGAGCACCCGGCGGCGGCGCTTGCGCGCGGCGACCTCCTCGGCGGCGGCGCGGGCGAAGGCGTAGCGGTGCCCGGGGAGGGTGTCCCCCGGGGCCAGGGTGGGTTCGAGGACGGCGCGGGGGTCCGAGACCGCGGCGCGGGCGACCTCGCGGGCGTCGGCGACGGTGAGCGGGGGGGTGGGGAGCTCGGCGTACCGGGCGATGTAGAGGTCGTCGACGACCTCGTCGACGAGGTCGGCGATGTCCGGGACGAGCACGGCCTCCGGGTCGACGTCGCCCACCACCCCGAGCGAGGTCAGCAGCTGCTGGCAGAACCCGTGGGTCGTCGCGATGGTGGCGGCGTCGAACTCGGCGAGCGCGAGGCCGAGTCGCTCCCGGCGGCGTGCCAGTTCGGGCGGGTCGACCGCAGCGAGGTGGGCGACGAGCGGGTCGCGGGACTCGGCGGCGTCGGCGTCGGCGAGCGCGCGGTGCGTGCGCACGAGCCGCTCCCGGACCCGGTCGCGCAGCTCGGACGTGGCCGCCCTGCCGAACGTGACGAGCAGCAGCTCGGGCAGCCGGGCGTGGCCCTCGGCGACGTAGCGGGTGGCGAGGTCGGCGATCGTCGTCGTCTTGCCGGTGCCGGCGCTCGCCTCGAGCACGGTCGTGCCGGTGGGCAGCTCGCCGAGCACGTCGAAGACGGGCACGTCGAAGACGGGCACGTCGCCGGGGGACGCCTGCCCCTTCTGCGGTCCGGCCGTCACGTCGTGCCTGCCTGCTCGTGGGCGAGGACCGGCTCCCAGACCGTCCGGGCCAGGGCCCCGAGCCGGGTGTCCTCGGCGGGCCACGCGCGGGAGTCCTCCGCGGTGGGTCGCCCGGCGAAGGCGTCGAGCTCGGCGTCCTCGCCCCAGCAGAGCACGTGGTGGGGCTCGCTGCGCTCGAAGCCCCCGTCCCACTCCCGGCGGGTGGCGACGAGGGCCTGGACCACCTCGTCGCCGGCGTGCCGGCTGCTCGCGTACGCCCGTGCGGTCTCGACCGGGAGCGGCAGGGGCTCGCGGCGGGCGGCCTCCCGGACCCGGAGCAGCTCCCCGAGCACCCGGCCCGCCGTGGCCGGGTCCGGGGCCGTCATCGCCGACACCGCGGCGCGGGGGCGGGATCCCGGGGCCCGGCCCACGGTGGCGGCGCGCCAGGCCCGGTCGGGGCCGGCGGCGGCGAGCGCGAGCAGCTGGACCCAGGCCCGCAGCCGGTGCTTCCCGCCGAGGCGGGAGTAGGTCGTCCGGACGACGACGTCGCCGTGGACGCCGGGGACGGAGCCGGTGAGCAGGGTCCCGGACGGGAGCGTCACGGTGACGTCGGCCAAGCGCGCGGCCCCGGTGTGCAGCCGCTCGGCGGCCCGGGCGATCGGCTCGACCCGCTCGCTGACGTGGCGGAGCGCGGTCCCCCCGAGCGCCTTGGGCGGGACGAGCCCGCGGCGCCACTCCGCGGCGACCGCGCGGTTCTCGGGGACCCCGGCGAGCCGCGCCCGCAGCAGACGGTCCCCGACGTGCCAGCCGTCCAGGCCGGCCAGCTCGAGCGGGATCCGGTCCTCGACACCCTCGACCTCGCCGGCGAGGGAGATCCCGAGGCAGGTCCGCAGGAACCACCGGACGGGGTGCTCGAGGCTGGCGACGAGGTCGTCGAGGTCGACCTCGGGCTCGGGGTCCCCCGCCGGCAGGGGCCCGTCGAGGAACGGCGCGACCGGTCGCGCGCCCGTCCGGGCGGCCTCGGCCGCGCGGTGGGCGACCGCGTCGAAGCTGAACGGCCCGGGCCGGCCGAGGCCGCCGGCGGCGAAGTTGCGCTCGTCGAGGTCCTGCAGCGGGTGGCGCACCAGCACCCGGTCCCGCACCGGCCCGCCGGTGGTGTCCGCGGCGAGGTCGAGGGCGTCGAGGAGCTCCCCGACCGGCACCGCGGGTGGTCGCAGGGCCCCGGTCCGCTCGTCCGCGCCGGTGTGGACGACGACGAGGTGGTCGGTGGCCGCGGTGACGGCGTCGAGGAACAGCTCCCGGTCCTCGCTGCGGGCGTCCCGCTCCCCCACGAGCGGCGCGCGGAGCAGGGCGTCGTCGCCGTCACGGGACCGGGCGCGGGGGAAGGCCCCGTCGTCGAGCCCGAGGAGGCAGACGACCCGGTGTGGGACGGCCCGCATCGGCTCCAGCGAGCAGACCGTGAGCGCCCCGGTGCGGAACCCGGCACGGGTGGGACGGCCCCGGAGCCGGTCGGCGAGCAGGGCCCGGACGTCGCCGAGCCGGAGCGGGGTGCCGGCGTGCCCGGCGCTGCCGGTGCGTACGTCCGCGAGGACCCCCCGAGCCTGTCCCTCCTGCCACGGCTGGCTCGCGGGTGGCTCGGCGAGCAGTCCGAGGGCCCGTTCGAGGTGGTCGGCCCACGCGGAGACCGGCTGGGACCCGTTCAGGTGGCGCAGGACGTCGGAGAGCCGCTCGACGAGCTCGGCGAAGCGGCCGGCGAGGTCGACGTCGGTGCTGTCGACGTCGTCGAGCGGCAGGGCGGTGCCGACGTAGCGCTCTCCCTCCTCGGCCATCGCCACCCCGAGGAGGAGGCGGTCGAGCCCGGTGTCCCACGTGCCCTGCCGGAGTGCGGCGAGGCCGAACCGCTCGCGCCGCGCCAGGTCCTCGCCCCAGTGGACGCCGGCGGAGACCGTCCACTCCCGCAGCCGGGCGAGGTCGTCCTCGCCGAGGCGGAAGCGGCGACGCACCGGGTCCGAGCCGGCGAGGTCGAGGACGTCGGAGGCGGTGACCCGGCCGTCGGCGAGCTCGAGCAGGCTGCTCAGCAGCTCGAGGACGGGGTTGGTCTCGCGCAACGACCGGTCGGCCAGCCGCACCCGCAGCCGCTGGCCCGGGTGGGTGTCGGCCTCCCGGTCCGCGGGCACCCCGAAGGTCGCGGTGACCAGCGGCGCGAACGCCTCGACGTCGGGGCACATGACGAGCACGTCACGCGGCTCGAGCGTCGGGTCGTCCTCGAAGAGGCCGACGAGGACCTCGCGCAGGACCTCGACCTGGCGCCACCGCCCGTGGCAGGCGTGCACCGCGACGCTGCGGTCGTCCTCGGCGAGCCGGTGCCTCGCAGCGGGCCCGCGCCCGGGGTCGTTGTCGCGGAGGCGCTGCTGCAGGGCGCCGAGCAGCGTTCCCGGCGGCGGCGGCGCCGGGTGGTGGGTGTCCTCGACACCGTCCCCGGTGAGCAGCCGCACCTCGAGCTCGGTGGCGTCGCGGGCCATGGACCTCAGCAGCGGGTGGCCGCCGGGGACGGCCACGTCGGCGCGGCGGGTCGGCGTGGAGGCGGGTGCCCGGCCGGCCACCTGCTCCCACAGGGCCGGCGAGGGGTGCGGGAGCCAGAGGTGGACCTCTCGGGCGCCGGCGAGGGCGCGGAGCACCTCGAGCTGGTCGGTGGGCAGCCGGGTCGGGCCGAACACCGAGAGACGGCCGGGCAGGTCCACCGAGCGCGGGTCGGCGGTGAGCGCGGCGATCGCCGCGTCCAGCCGCTCCGCGGGGCTCGGGCGGCCCACCCGGGTCCGGAGCCGCCGCCACAGCTCGGGCTGCCAGGCGAGGTCCTCGGGGACCGGGGCGCCCGCGCCGTCCCCGTCGGTCCCGGCGGCCCACGCGCGCAGCATCTCCGGCCGCTCGGTGCCGTACCGGGTGAACCGGCGGGCGAGCCGGTCGGCGACCGCGAGCCTCCGGCCGCGCCGGACCTCCGCGAGGTCGGCTGCCTCGCCGGCGGCGGTGTCGTCGTCGTTGACGTCCGCGCCGACGACACCGAGGTGGTGCCCGAGCGCGACGCACCACGGCTCGCCGGCGCAGTCGTCGATGACGTCGAGCAGCGGCCACGTGAGGCGCGCGGGGTCCCACGGGTCGTCGTCGCCGTCGGTCGCGGCGGTCTCGTCGGCGCCCGCGCCCGCCGCGAAGGCCCCGAGCACGGTCGCCACGAGGTCGGCCGGCGGCGGGAACGCGACGTTCGCGCACACCCCGGCCTCGTCCGCGGGGCCGGCGCCGAGGTGGTGCGAGAGCCGCTGCGCCAGCCACCGCTCGACCCCGCGGGTGGGGACGGCGACGACGTCCGGGGCGAGCGGGTCCTCGGGCGGGTCGGCGAGCACACCGGCGAGCGGCGGGACGAGCGCGTCCGCGCGCTCGGCCCGGTGCACGTGCAACATGCGCTCCCCCCGTCGTGTCGCGGCGTCGTGGCGACACTCTAGGAGCCCGCGCCGACGCCGGCCCGGCGGGCGCACCACGGGACCGGCGGTTCTCCTCAGGTGTGGCACGGACCGGCCGATGCGGACGTCACCGACCGTCGACACCTGTGAGGCACCGTGAAGACCACCACCGTCCGTCCCGTCGCGCTCGCCCTGCTCGTCGGGGCCGCCGTCGCCGGCTGCAGCTCGCACTCCTCCTCCCCGGCGGCGGTGACGTCCTCGCTGCCGACCCAGTCCTCGACGTCCTCGGCCCCGGTGTCCTCCCCCGCGGCCGAGAGCGGGTCCCCGACCACCGCGGGCGGTGCGACCGCGGAGACGGCGCCCGCGGAGGAGGTGAGCGCGGACGAGGTGAGCGCGGGCGAGGTGAGCGCGGGCGAGGCGCCCGTCGACGCGGCACTGCAGGCGCAGGCCGAGGCCTACGGTCTGGCGACGAGCCAGGCGCGCTACGCCGACGTGGCGACCCTGTCCTGCCCGGGGATGCTGCGCGGCCTGAGCGTCAAGGAGTACGCCGACGCGCTCGCCGGCAGCCCGCGCCAGGACCTGACGTTCGACGGCGTCAGTGAGCCGGCCCCGTCCTCGCAGGACGTCGCCGAGCTCGGCTCGCCCGGTGTCGACGTCGACGACGAGGCGTGGGTGAGCTACCGGGCCTCCGGTGACGGCCAGCCGAACCCGACCGTCGTCGCCCGGTTCGTCCACGCCCCGAGCGGCTGGCTCTACTGCGGGGCGCTGCCCAACGGCTGACCCTCGGGGCGACGGTACGTGTCCAGGTAGGCCTGCCAGTCCCAGGCCGCCTGGCCGTCCCCGCCGTCGAAGAACCTCGTCGCCGCACGCCGTCCCTTCTCGAACAGCATGTCCCGTTCGGCGTCGCCGAGGTGGAAGTCCGTTCCCTTGACGCCGCCGGTGTCGACGAAGATCGTGCGCGCCTGCACCGCGGGGTCGTCGATGTGCATCTGGTCGTAGAAACCGGTGAGGGTGCGGATCATCGCGAGCGTGAGACCGAGGGTCCCCTTGGTGTCCGGCGCCTCCCGCTCGTCGCCGGGCCGGGCGGACAGCTTGATCCCGAACGTCGGCCAGCGGGGCGTCCGGCCCTGGGCGTCGAAGACGTCGACGGGGAAGTTCGACAGCATCCCGCCGTCGACGATCGTCGAGTCCGTGCCGGTCTCGCGGTCCTTGAGCCGGACGGGCTCGAAGAAGAACGGGATCGACATCGACGCCCGGACCGCGTCCGCGACCGGTTGCTCCCCCGGCGGGCAGCCGTAGCGGTCGTACTCCCACGGCAGCCGGCGCAGCCGGCCCCGGGTGACGTCGGAGGCCATGACGACGAGGCGGAAGCGCCGCTCGGCCGGCAGCGGGTGCTCGGCGTCGTCGTAGGCGAGGTCGGCGAAGGTGCGCACCCCCTTGCGGGCGAGCAGTCCCGCAATCCACTCGCGGGCGAAGCGCCCCTCGAAGAGCCCCTGCTCGAGCAGCAGCGAGATCGCCTTGCCGAGGAGGGGCACCTTGTCGAGGGCGCTCTCGTCCTGGAACGCGGCGTAGTCGACGCGGCGCATCTCGTCCTCGAGCTCGGCGGCGCTCATGCCGGCCGCGATGAGCGCGCCGACGATCGACCCGGCCGAGGTGCCCGCGACCCGGCGCACGGTGTACCCGCGCTCCTCGAGGACGCTGTAGGCACCGGCGAGGGCGATCCCCTTGACGCCGCCCCCCTCGAGGACCAGGTCCGCGTCGAGCTCCGCCATGGCCGCCACGCCCCTCTCACGGCGTCCGCCCCGTCACGACCGAAAGGTCCGGCTCGGGCGCTCCGTCAGGGCCATGGTCCCGCAGTTGCCCCGGGTGCGCCAGCGCCCCCGTGGCACCTGACCCGACGCCTGCCCCGACGCCTGGCCCCGCGCCTCCCCCCGGCCGGCCGCCGGCGCGAACCGCCGCGGCCGCCGGTGTTTGACCCCGGACCCCCGCCCCGCGAGGCTGTCCCCATGTCGACCCCGCTGCGACCCGGCCCCCTGGAACGGCTGCGGGTCACCGTCGCCGTCGGACACGAGCCCGGTGTCCCGGCGCACGACGTCTTCCTCCTCGAGGCGGCGCTGCCCACCGCCCCGACCGACCTCGACACCGACGCCTACCTCGACCTCCTCGAGCCACTGCTCGCCAGCGGCGCCACCACCGTGCGCCGCTGGGCGGTCGAGGTGCTGCGGCGGCACGCGAGCTGGTCCGACGCCGGTGAGGTCGAGGTCCGGCTCGACCTCTGGCCGGGGAGGGAGTGGCTGCCCGACGCCCGGGTGGAGGCGGCCCGGGAGGTGTTCCGCGCCGTCCTCGACCTCGCGGGCTCGCCGGAGGCGGAGGAGCTCGGGCACGACGCCGCCGTCGCCCGCGCCCGCGACGTCGCCGAGCGGGCCTACCCCGAGGTGGTCGCCGGGGAGCTGTCGCTGCGGGAGGAGGAGCACGTGCCCGCGACCGGGGTCCAGTGGGTGGGGTTCGACGACGCCGGCGCGGCCCACCTCGAGGTGTGGATCGGGTTCGTCGACGGGTTGCCGACGACCGCGCGGGTGCGTCGGGTCCACGCGTTCGAGGTCGTCGACTCGGTCGGGACCTGAGCCCTCGGGTCGCGCCCGCCCGTCGACGCCCCGGGACGCTCACCCGGTCGGGCCGGGGCCCGCCGTGCTCTCGCCGGGCATCGTGAGGAGCACGTTGCCGACCTTCCGCCCGCTCTCGACGTACCGGTATGCCTCGGCGATCTCCTCCAGCGGGTAGCGGCGGTCGATGACGGGCCGGAAGGTGCCGTCGGCGAGCAGCGCCGCGAGGCGGCGGACCATCGCCCGGTCCTGGCGCGGCAGGGGAAAGCGGACCGTGCGCCGCCGCAGCAGCGGTGTGGTGACCGCGAGCAGCGGGTTCTGGGCGAAGGGTCCGAGGTCGGAGGAGAGGTAGGTCCCCCCGGGCGCGAGCAGCCGCCGGCAGCGGCCGAACGTCGACTTGCCCACCGCGTCGAGGACCGCGTCGTAGACCTCCGCGTCGCGGGTGAAGTCCGTGGCCTGCCAGTCGACCACCCGGTCCGGCCCCAGGCCCCGGACGAGGTCGAGGTGGGCGGTGTCGGACGTGGCCGTCACGCGGACCCCCTGCCCGACGAGGAGCTGGACCGCCGCCGAGCCGATGCCCCCGGTCGCGCCGTGGACGAGCACCCGCTGACCGGGTGCCACCCGGGCGGTGCGGATGAACGACAGCGCGTAGTGGGCGCCCTCGGTCGCCGCCGCGGCCGCCTCGAGGGCCACCCCGTCGGGCACCAGGGCCACCGGCGCGTCCTCGGCGACGGCGCAGTACTCGGCGTGCGCCCCGAAGGTCCCCTCGACGTAGCCGAACACGCGGTCGCCCACCGCGAGGGACGCCACGGCGGACCCGACGGCCACCACGTCGCCGGCCAGCTCGGTGCCGAGGACGGTCCGGCGCGGTGCGCGGAGCCCGGCGACCAGGCGGATGAGGGACGGCCGAGCGGCTCGGTAGCCGCAGTCGGTGCGGTTGACGGTGCTGAAGGCGACCCGGACGAGCACCTCGTGGGGGCCGGGCTCCGGGATGGGCGCCTCCTCGACCCGGACCACCTCGGGAGGGCCGTAGCGGTCCGTCACCGCCGCCTTCACGGTCGCGGGCCGTCCACGGGGGTCACCCCGCCAACGGTATCCGGGTCTCGCGCAGGTGGGCGAGCCTTCGGCGGTGCTCGTCGGTGGCGATCTCGTCGTCGAGCTGGGGCGGGGAGCAGCTGATGCTGTCGAGCACGCCGTCGTCGAGGAGGTCGAAGTACGCGACCGCGCACTCGTGGGCGACCCCCGGGTAGCAGATCATCTCCTCCCCGCAGCACCGCGGTGACGGGATGTCGTCGCCGCCGAGCGGCAGCGGATCAGGGTCGCTCAAGGTCGTGTGGAGCATGTGTCAGACCCCCAGTCCGGTGCGGGTCGCGCCGTTGCGACCCCCGAGCACTGTGACACAGAAGCGCTGGTCACGCCCGTCGAGGCGGTCCGGCGCTACCGTCGTGGCATGGGTCTGGTCGAGGACCTCGGCTACGTCGTCCCACCCGCCGGCGGCGCGCGCAGGACGTTGCAGTCCGTTGCCGCGACGCGCGCCGGCGCCGCCGTGTTCGCCCGCACGCTGCCGCGGGCCGACCGCGTCGTCGCGAGGCTCTCGCGGGGCCGGGTCAGCCCGCTGATGCCCCTCGCCGCGGGCCTGCCGGTGCTCGTGCTGACGACGACCGGACGACGGTCCGGGCTGCCGCGACGCACCCACCTGTCCGCTCTCCCGCTCGGGGAGGCGCTGGTGGTCTTCGGCACGAGCTTCGGGCGCCCGTCCACCCCGGACTGGGTCCGCAACCTCGAGGCCGACCCCCGGGCGCTCGTGACCCACGGCGGGCGGACCCGCGCCGTGCGGGCGCGGCCGGTGACCCCGGTCGAGGAGCCGGCCGCGTGGCAGGCCGCCCGGGAGGCCTACCCGGGGTTCCTCGCCTACCGGGGCCGGGTCACCGGCCGCCGGATCCGGGTGTTCGTCCTCGAGCCCGATCAGGGCGCGCCGAGCCGCGCGGCCGGGTCCAGCTCCTGATCGACGGGTCCGCCCGCGGCCCGCGCCGCGAGCCGCCTGCCGAGCCCGGGCGCCTGCTTGAACAGGTTGTGCCCCGCGGGGAACAGGATGCCCCCGTGCTCCCACACCGCGACCCCGTCCGGCCCCCAGGGCAGCTCGGTGACCCAGCAGTGACGCACGTCGACCGGGGTGGGGTCGAGCCCGGTCAGGGCGCGGCGGACGTAGCCGGCCGCCCGCTCGGCGAGGTCGGCGAGCTCGCCGGGCGCGACGAGGCTGGCGTCGTCCCGGGCAGCCGTGCTGGCGCTGAGGCCGACGGCGTACGCGGTGTTGCCGGGCGCCGCGGCGGCGTAGACGCCCGTCTCCCCGAACCTTCCGCTGGAGTCCTGCAGGGTCGACAGGCACGTCGGAGCGGGGCCGCGGACGTCGAACGTCAGCCGGACGTGGGCGCCCTCGTGGACCGGCAGGACAACCCCGACCGACCGCGCCAGGTGGGCGGTCCCCCGGCCGGCGCACACGACGGCCCGGTGGCAGCGGTGGGTCTCCCCGCCGGTGCGGACCTCGACGTCGTCGCCGACGGGGCGGAGCGCGAGGACCTCGTCGGTGACGAGCCGGTCGCCGAGGGCACCGGCCAGGGCCCGGACGGCCGCGGTGGTCCGAATCGAGCCACCCTGCTCGTCGAGCACCGCCGGACCGTCGAACCCGGCGAGCACCGGCAGCCGTCGGGCGAGCTCGTCCGGGTCGACGCGCCGGGCGGGCACCCCCGCCCGCTCGAGCGCGGGCAGCCGGTCCAGCGCGGCCGGGCCGATGGCCACCGCGCCGTCCCCGGAGACCAGCTCCACGCCGAGCCGCTCGCCCCACTCGTCGTACACCGTGCGGCTGTCGACCGCGGCGGCGACGAGCCGCGGGTCGTCGTGCGCGTGCCGGAAGATCCGGGACACTCCCCCGGACTGGCCTCCCCCCGGCGCCCCCTGCTCGTAGACGACGACGTCGACCCCCCGTTCGAGGAGGGCGTAGGCGGTGGACAGGCCGAGGATCCCGGCCCCGACGACGACGACCTCGGACTCGCGTGGCATGACGCTCATGCCCGTCGACGCTACGCGGCGCCCGGAGGCGGCGCTCGTCGCGGGGGCCCGGCTCAGGCACCCGCCTCGCGAAGTGCCGACCAGACCCGGTGCGGTGCGAGCGGCAGGTCGACGTGCCGGACCCCGAAGGGGCGCACCGCGTCCACGACGGCGCTCTGCACCGCCGGGGTGGCCCCGACGGCACCGGACTCCCCGATGCCCTTGGCCCCGAGCGGGTTGTGGTCGGTCGGGGTCGCCATCGGAAGGAGCTCGAACGACGGCAGGTCCGACGCCGTCGGGTAGGGGTAGGTCGCCAGGCTCGAGGTCAGCGGGGTACCGGCCCGGTCGTGGGCCACCTCCTCGCAGAGCGCCTGTCCGACGCCCTGGGCGAGGCCGCCGTGCCGCTGCCCGTCCGCGAGCAGCGGGTTGACGAGCGTTCCGGCGTCGTCGACCGCGACGAGGCGCCGGAGCACCACGCGCCCGGTCTCGGTGTCGACCTCGACCACCGCGGCGTGGGCCCCGAACGGGTAGGTGGGTCCCCCGGAGACGAACCGGGCCGCCGCGACCAGCGGTGCGGAGGCGACGAGGTCGGCCAGCGTCACGCCCGTCCGGGGCGCTCCCCGCACGTGCAGCCGCCCCCGGTGCCCGTCGAGCACGAGGTCGGCCGGGTCGACCTCGAGGTGCTCGGCCCCGCGCTCGAGCAGCCGGTGGACGAGGTCGCGACCGGCCCGGCGCGCGGCGCTCCCGCCGAGCTGGATGCTGCGCGAGCCGGCGGTGCCCCGTCCGGACCGGACGAGGCCGGTGTCACCGTGGACGACGCGCACCCGGTCCAGCGGGACCCCGACCTCGTCGGCGACGACCATGGCCAGGGCCGTCTCGTGGCCCTGACCCTGCGGGCTCGTGCCGGTGAGCAGCTCGACCGAGCCGTCGGCGGTCACGCGCACCTCGGCGTCCTCGCACGGTCCGGCGGCGTCGAGTGCCATGCCCGTGATCTCGACGTACACGCTGACCCCGAGCCCGACGCGGACCGCGTCCCGCCGAGCCCGCCGGGCCTCCTGCTCGTCCCGGACGCGGTCGAGGTCCACCGCGGCGAGGACCCGGTCGAGCGCTCCGCCGTAGTCCCCGCTGTCGTACACCGCCCCGGTCGAGGTCGTGCGCGGCCGGGTGAACGCGGGCACGAGGTTGAGCCTCCTGACCTGAAGCGGGTCGGCGCCGATCTCGTCGGCGAAGAGGTCCATGGCCCGCTCGACCGCGGCGGTCGCCTCGGGTCGGCCCGCGCCGCGGTAGGCGCCGACGGGGGTGGTCGTCGTCACGACGCTGCGGCCTGCGCACTCGACCCGGGCGATGTCGTACGGGCCGGGTGCCATGAGCCGGGTGAGCCCCGGCAGCAGGGCGCCGACCCTGGGGTGGGCGCCGCAGTCCTGGAGCACGTCGAGCCGGTAGGCGAGGACGCGTCCGTCCCGAGTGCCGCCGATCGTCACCCGCTGCACCTGGCCGCGGCCGTGGACCATCGCCAGGAGGTTCTCGGACCGGGTCTCGACCCACCGCACCGGACGGTCGAGGCGCCGCGCCAGCCAGGCCACGACGAGGGGCTCGGGATCGAGCTCCTGCCGGGCACCGAAGGCCCCGCCGACGTGGGGCGCGACCACGCGGACGTCCTCGACCGGCAGGCCGAGGCCGGCGGCGAGCTCGTCGCGGGCCCGGTGCGGCCGCTGCGTGGGCATCCACACGAGGATGTCCCCGTCGGCGCCGGGAGCGACGGCCGCGCACCGGACCTCGGTGGGCAGCGGTGCGACCCGCTGGTTGACCAGCCGCCGGGTGACGACCACGTCGCACCCGGCGAAGAGGTCGGGCGAGGGGATGAGGTCTCCGGTCTCCAGCGCGGTGTTCGTCCCCACCTCGGGGTAGAGCAGGGTCTCGTCCCGGGCGGAGGCGGCGACGTCGACCAGCGCCTCGAGGGGGTCGTAGTCGACGTCGACGAGCTCGACCGCGTCGGCGGCGTCCGCCCGGGTTCGGCCGACGACCGCGGCGACGGCCTCACCGACGAAGCGGACGACCCGGTCCGCGAGCGCGGGCTGGCTCATCGCCGCGGGGGTGCCGTCGGTGGGCGAGCAGCCGGTGAGCCCGGTGAGGTCCCCGGCCGTGACGACGGCGAGGACGCCGGGGTGGCGCGCGGCGGCGGTGACGTCCACGCCGAGGACCCGGGCGTGCGCGTGCGGGGACCGGACGAACGCGACGTGGGCGGCGTCGGCCAGCCGCCCGTCGGTGAGGTCGGCGGTGAGGTCGTCGGTGAAGGCGGCACGGCCCGTCACGAGGGGCTCGTCCTCGCGTCGCGGGAGGCGGGTGCCGCAGGTCGACATGACGGCTCCGGGTGACGGGCGGGCGCGGACCCAGCAGTCTGCTCTCGTAGGTGGGGCGGGGCAAGGGGCGCCCGGGGGGCCGGGGTCCGGCCACACGACGAGCGCGGCCGGCGGGGAGGGTCCCGCCGGCCGCGCCGGTGTCGTGACGTCGTGGGGCTCGCTCACATGTCACGGGGTGTCACGCGGTGTCACGGGTGCCGGGCTCCGACCGACTTCCCGAACGTGTCACCTGCCTGGGCGGCCCCGAGGATGCCGGGGCTGTCCTGCCACCAGACCTGGTCGCCCACCTGGGTCAGCCCGGCGAAGGCGCCGTAGAGGACGTTGACGGCGCCGCTGTTGGTCTTGCCGGCCTGGTCCTCGAACGGCACCCCGACCGCGAGGTCGGCGTAGCCGCCCCGGCCGAAGTTCGCCGCAGTGAGGCTGTACCCGAACTCGTCGTAGGACTCGGCGACCCCGAGGACGCCGGGGCTGTCCTGCCACCAGACCTGGTCCCCGACCTGGGTCAGGCCGTTCGACCCGCCGTAGATGACGTTGACGGCGCCGCTGTTGGTCTTGCCGGCCTGGTCCTCGAACGGGACCCCGACCGCGAGGTCGGCATAGCCGCCCCGGCCGAAGTTCGCCGCCGCGAGGCTGTACCCGAAGGAGTCGTAGGACTCGGCGACCCCGAGGACGCCGGGGCTGTCCTGCCACCAGACCTGGTTCCCCACCCAGGTCAGGCCGTTCGACCCGCCGTAGATGACGTTGACGGCGCCGCTGTTGGTCTTGCCGGCCTGGTCCTCGAACGGCACCCCGACCGCGAGGTCGGCGTAGCCGTTCCGTCCCAGGTTGTCGATCGCGAGGCTGTAGCCGAACTCGTCGTAGGCCTCGGCGACCCCGCCGATCCCGGGGCTGTTCTGCCACCAGACCTGGTCCCCGACCTGGGTCAGCCCGGTCGACGAGCCGTAGATGACGTTGACGGCGCCGTCGTTCCTGGCCGCCTGGTCCTCGAACGGCACCCCGACGGCGAGGTCGGCGTAGCCGTTCCGTCCCAGGTTGCCCGCGGCGAGGCTGTAGCCGAACTCGTCCCCGGCCTCGGCGACCCCGCCGATCCCGGGGCTGTTCTGCCACCAGACCTGGTCCCCGACCTGGGTCAGCCCGGTCGACGAGCCGTAGATGACGTTGACCGCGCCGTCGTTGCTGCGCGCCTGGTCCTCCCCGGGCACTCCGACGGCGAGGTCGGCGTACCCACCGCGTCCGAAGTTCGCCGCGGCCAGGCTGTACCCGAACAGGTCCCCGGCCTCGGACACCCCGCCGATCCCCGGGCTGTTCTGGGTCCACAGCTCGTTGCCGGCGGCCCGGAGACCGGACGGCGACCCGTAGATGACGTTGACGGCCCCGTCGTTGCTGTGCGCGAGGTCCTCGTACGGGACCCCGACGGCGAGGTCGGTGTAGCCGTCGCCGTTGAAGTCCTGCGCGGCGACGCTGAACCCGAACTGGTCCCCGGACTCGGCGTGGCCGGCGATGCCGGGACTGTTCTGGGTCCACAGCTGGTTGCCCGGCGACCGGAGTCCGGCGGCCGAGCCGTAGATGACGTTGACCGCCCCGGCGTTGGACGCCCCGGGCAGGTCCTCCCCGGGTACCCCGACCACGAGGTCGGCGTACCCGTCTCGGTTGAAGTCGGCGACGAGCTGCGGGCTCCTCGCCGAGGCTGATGTCGGCTGGGCCGTGGCCGTCGAGGTGGTGGCGAGCGACAGCGCGCCCACCACCCCCGCGACCGCGGCGGCTCCGATCTGGCGTCGTGACATGACGTACTGCTCCCTTGCTGGACCGGGACCCCCGGCGCCGGCCGTCCCCTGGGCCGCGCCCGCATCCGGTGGCTGCAGCGTGCTGCTGCGGTGTCGAAGGTGACAGAGGGCGACCCACTCCGACATCCGGTACTTCCCGGATACTTCGGGAACGCCGTCGCCGTGCCGGACGGCGTATCTTTCCCGCGCGCTCGCGCTCCAGAACCCGTGCCATCCACACGTGGCGCCCTCCCGGTGCAGACCGCCGCCGGCCCCCTCAGGGGGCACGGAGGCCCGGCGTGGCCCCGGGCCTGTGGCGACTACCTCGCCGGCCGGCTCGACGACGTCGGGCGCGTCGCGCGAGCGGGGCTGCGGGAGGGCAGCGACGGGGACGCGGCCCTCGCCGCCCTGCTCGCCCGCGTCCTGCTGCACCACGACCGCGCGCCGGAGGCGACCCGGGTCGTGGAGGCGCGGGTGAGCGGCGACGGACCGCACCGGCCCGACGAGTTCGGCGCCGACTGGCTGCTCTGGGTCCGGGCGCTGCTCGCCGAGCACGACGACCCCGACCGCGCCGCGGGGCTCGCCCGGGACGCCTGGCTGCTGCTGCCCGGCTTGCACGACCTGTACGGGCCCTGGCTCGTGGCCGGGGACGTGGTCCGGCTGACGGCGGCCCGGCATCCCGACGTCGCCGGCGCCGTGACCGCCGAGGTCGACACGCTTGCGGCGCTGCTCGGGTCCAACGCCCCCGGGGTGCAGGCCCTCGCTCTGCGGTGCCGCGGGCTGGTCTCACGGGATGCGGACCTGCTCCGCGGGGCGTCCGACCTCGCGGCGCGCTCCCCCCGGCCGATGCTCGCGGCGGCGACCCTCGAGGACCTCGCCGGGGTCCTCGAGGCGGGCCCCGAGCGCCGCCGCGTGCTGACGCGGGCGGCGGCGGTCTACCGGCGCCACGGGGCGGTCCGGGACGCGGCCCGGGCCCGGGAGCAGGCGGGGGACGCTCCCCCGGCCCGGGACGTCCGGCGGGAGCGTCCGTCGTCGGGGTGGGCGGCGCTCACCGACGCCGAGGTGAGGGTGGTCGATCTCGTCGCGACCGGGCTGACGAACCGGGAGGCCGGGGCCCGGCTGTTCGTCTCGAGCCGGACCGTCGAGACCCACCTGGCGCACGCCTGCCAGAAGCTCGGCGTGAGCCGGCGCACCGAGCTCGCCGCCCGCGTCGCCGGACGCGGGCGGATCGACGGCTGAGCTCGCCAACCGGCGGAAGGCGTCGTGACCGGCGGCAGCGGCGGCCGGTCACGACGCCTCCCTGCGGTTCGTCGGGGGTCGGCCGTCAGGCCGCGACGTGCGACCCTTCCCCCTTCGGGGACGGCCCGTACTGGTTCGCGCCCGGCTGGCTGTCCTGGACGAAGAACACGATCAGGACGATGGCCCCGATGAGCGGGATGAGGACGAGGAAGTACCACGCCCCGGTGCGCCCGGTGTCGTGGAGCCGTCGCCACGCGACGGCGAGGGACGGCACGAGGAGGGCGAGGCTGACGACGAGGCTGATCCACTGGCCCCCGATCGCCCGGTCCAGGACGTTGGCGACGAGCGAGACCAGGACAGTGAACAGGGCGAACCACCAGTACTCGGATCGCCGCGCCCGGCCGGAGAACGTCGCGAACTTGGTCGTCAGGCACGTGCTGACGGCATCGGTGAACGACACGTCTGAGACCCCCCTCAGGTGACTCCGGGTCCCTCCCGGTGTCCGGGGCGAGCCTACCGGCGGCCGCCGGTGTCCGAGGGCGTTCCGGGCAGGCCGCCCCGCCTCAGGAGACGACGTCCTTGCGCTGGAAGTGGCGGAAGCCGACCGCGAGGAGCACCGCGGCGTACGCGAGCGCGGTGAGGACGCCGCGGAGCATGTCGGCGGTGTCGAGGGGGTCGCCGAGCATCCCGATCCACGCGAGGGTGTACCGGGTCGGCAGCCAGTCGCGCAGCGCGCCGAGGGCGTCGATCTGGTCGAGGATGCTCGAGACGATGACGATGAGCACCGTCCCGCCGACCGCGGCGAGCGGCGCGTCGGTGCGCACCGAGAGCGTGAAGGCGAGCGCCCCGACCATGAGCATGGTCGCGACGAGGTAGGCGACGATCCCGGCGAGCCGGACGAGCGCGTCGCCGGCCGCGATCTCGGAGCCCACAGGTGTCGTGACCGGCCCCCACCCGTAGAAGGCGGCGCCGACGGCGAGCGAGGCGAGCACGAGGGTGAGCAGCGCGGCGATCGAGAGGCCGAGCGCGACGAGCAGCTTGCTGGCGAGCAACCGGGGCCGGGGCACCGGGAGGGCCAGGAGGTAGCGCAGGCTCCCCCAGCTGGCCTCGCTGGCGACGGTGTCCCCGAAGAAGAGCGCGAACACGACGACGAGGAGGAACCCGGTGCTGACGAACAGCACGAACAGGACGAAGTTGAGGGCGCCGTCCGTGGCGACGTCGATGAGGGTCACGGCGCCGCCGCCGTCGCCCTGGTCGCCGACGGCGAACGCGAGGACGAGCAGCAGCGGGAGCGCGAGGAGGAAGGCGAAGATCCCGATGGTCCGGCGTCGACGCAGCTGCCGGCGCAGCTCGACCGCCACCCGCAGCGTGCGTCCGGGGTCGTACCCCGGGGCGGCCCCCTCGGCCGCGAGGTCGTCGGTGCGGCTCACGCGTCACCCTCCCCGCCGATGAGGGCGAGGAACGCGGTCTCCAGCCGGTGGCGCGCGTCCTCCGGGACGGCCGCCGAGACCTCCTCGACGGTGCCCGAGGCGACGACGAGGCCCCGGTCCATGACGGCGACGTGGGTGCAGGTCTGCTCGACCTCGGCGAGCTGGTGGCTGGAGACGAGGACCGACCGGCCGTCGACGGCGTAGCGGCGCAGGACCTCGCGCATCTCGGCGATCTGGGGCGGGTCGAGGCCGTTGGTGGGCTCGTCGAGGACGAGGAGCTCGGGGGTGCCGAGCATCGCCTGGGCGATGGCCAGGCGCTGGCGCATGCCCTGGCTGTAGGTGCGCACGGGGCGGTCGATCGCGTCGCCCAGGCCGGCGATCCGGAGGACCTCGTCGAGGCCGGCGTCGGCCTCGGGCCGGCCGGTGCTCGCCCAGAACAGGGTGAGGTTCGCCCGCCCGCTCAGGTGGGGCAGGAACCCGACGCCCTCGACGAAGCACCCCATCCGGCTGAGCACGGGAGCCCCGGGGGTGACGGGGTGACCGAACACCCGGATGCTGCCGCGGCTGGGGCGGATGAGTCCCATGAGCATCCGCAGGGTCGTGGTCTTGCCCGCACCGTTCGGACCGAGCAGCCCGAGGACCTGTTCGCGTTCGAGGGTGAGGTCGGCCGAGCGGACCGCGACGAAGCCGTCGTCGTACTCCTTGCCGACACCCTCGACGAGCACCGGGGTGTCGGCCAGCGCCGGGTCGGTGCCGGCGGCGGTGCGGCGCGGCCCGACGCGGCGGGCGACGACGAGCGCGAGGAGGCCGAGGGCGAGGGCGGCGAGCAGGCCCGCGGTCAGCCACACCCACGCCGAGGTGTCGGACCCGGCGGCCCGGGCGGGTACCGCCGGAACGGTGACACCACGGCCGGCGAGCCCGATCCGGACGACCTGCTCGGTCGTCGGCGTGGCGTAGGCGCGGTCGGTGGTCGCGAGCGTGACCACGAGCCGGTGGCCCGCCTCGAACCGGTGCGCGAGGGCGGGGAGGACGACCGGGACGTCCCGCGTCCCGGCTCCGGCAGGCACGCGGACCGGGACGACCTGGGACTGGGGCAGCTGGGGCCTCCCGTCCGGCGGGGCGTCGTAGACCTTCGCGAACAGCACGGTGCCGGCCGGGGCGCCCGAGACGCGGACCCGGACGGTGGGGCTGCCGACGACGTCGACCGGGCGGGCCAGGGGCTCGGAGGCGAAGGAGGCTGCCTGGCCGGGTGGGTCGAACGCGAGCGCCGACGCCAGCGCCCCGATCCCGGGCAGCCCGGTCAGCGACGCGGGCACGCCGCCGGCGGGCCGGACGACGGCCTGCTCGCTGCCGTGGAGCGCCACGACGCGCGAGCCCACAGCGGCGCCGAGCGGGTAGGCGGGCGCGGTCTGGGTGCGGGTCTCCGCCCCGGACGGGGGCCGGGCGGAGGTGGTCGCGAGGCCGGTCTCGAGGTCGAAGCCGAAGTCGGTCCCGGGGGCGGGGCCGGCGCCGCGCAGGTAGTGGTCGAACCATGCGGCGACGTCGTCGCGCAGCCGCGCGGTCGCGCCGTCACCGGTCGCGACGCCGCCGGCGTCGTGACCGCCGGCGGTCCAGCGCACCGCGACCGGCGTGCCGTTCCCCCGGACCTGGTCGGCCGTGACGTCGGCCTCGGAGAGCGGGAACAGGGTGTCGGCCTCACCCTGGACGAGCAGGGTCGGGGCGGTGACCTCCCCGGCGACGCTCCAGGGGCTCGAGGCGTCGAGCAGCCGCCGTCCGGAGGCGTCGAGCCGGCCGCTCTCGGCGGCCCGGGTGTAGACCCGGCACACGCCGGCGGTGAACCGGCCGCACTCCAGGTCCCCGGCGGTGTCGGCGCCCGCGCCCGGCCGCTCCCGGGTCGCGGCGGGACCGGCGGCCGACCCGGGCGTCGGGAGGAGGCCGCTGGCCCCGGACGCGGAGGCCCCGGGGCTCCGGCCGACCCCGAAGAAGATGCCCGCCCACTCGCGCTTGAACACGCCACCTCCGGCGCCGGCCGCCGGGGCGGCCGGCCCGCCCGCGCGGGGACGTCCGGCGCCGTCGGGGAAGAAGACCCGCGAGAGGCGGTTCCAGGTGATCTCGGGGACCACCGCGTCGACCCGGTGGTCGGTGCCGGCGAGCATGAGCGCGAGGGCACCGCCGTACGAGGCCCCAGTGACCCCGACGCGGGGGTCACCCGGCGCGTCGTGGACGACGTCGTCGCGCCGGGCGAGGAGGCCGACGAGGTTGCGCGCGTCGGCGACCTCCCCGTCGCGGGCGTCGATGCCGATCCGCCCCGTGCTGCGGCCGAACCCGCGGGCGCTCCAGGTGAGGACGACGTAGCCGCGGTCGGCGAGGTCGGCCGCCTCCGGGGCCACGGACCGCTTCGAGCCGCCGAAGCCGTGCGCGAGGAGGATCGCGGGTGCCGGCGAGGCCGAGGAGACCCCGTCCGGCAGGTACAGCCGGGTGTCGATCGCGACGGTCCCCGTCGGCGTGCGGCTCTGCACGACCGCGTCCTGGGTCCGGTAGTGGGTCGTGTGGGTCGCGACGACCCGCCAGGCGAGCAGCCCGGCGACGACCGCGGCGAGGAGCACGCCCGCGACGACACGGCGACGCCGGGACGGTCGGGCCATGTCCGCTCCAGGGGTCGGGCGCCGACGGGCGCGGGACGGGGGCGTCAGCATCGCACCGGGACCTGAGACCGCGCTTGGGACGGCCGGGGGCCGTCACTCACAGGCGGTGCCGTCACCGTCACCGTCGAGGCCGGGCCGGTACCCGGGCTCGCCGCGTCGGAGCGGTGCGGCGCCCGCGGCCCGGGCGGCGGTGCAGTTGTCGTAGGTCACCGCGTCGCCGCCGGAGGTCACCGGTCCCGACGACGACGCCGTGGAGGACAGGGTGGACGACCTCGGGGACGGGGCCGCCGCCGGGCGGGGCGGCTGCGGGGACGTGGGGAGCGACTGGCCCGGGCAGCCCCGCAGCACCCGCGTGATCGCCGCCTTCTCCGCCGGGGTGAGCCAGAGGTGGTAGCGCCGCTTGACCGCGGTCTGGCGGGCGACGTAGGCGCACCGGAAGGAACGGTCCGGTGGGAGCCACGTGGCGGCGTCGCCCGCTCCCTTGGCCTCGTTGACCGGCCCGTCGACGGCGAGCAGGTTGAGCGGGTCGTTGGCGAACTGCACCCGCTCGGTGGCCGGCCACCGCCACGCGCCGGTCACCCAGGCGTTGGCGAGGGCGACGACGTGGTCGACCTGGACCCGGGCCGAGGTCGACCGGCCCCGCACGAAGCGGATCGTGGCGCCGGTGTAGGGGCCGGTGAGCATGCCGGAGGTGACGACGCAGTCGTCGTCCCGGGCCAAGCCGAGGACGGTGAGGTCCCGGCGCAGGACGTCGTCGCGGGTGTCGCAGCCGTTGCCGTCGACGTCCGCCCAGGCCGGTCCGAACGCCTCCCGGGAGTAGCCGGTCATCGGTGCGCGTCCCTTGACCGGGAGCGCAGCGAGTGCCCGGGCAGCCCGGCCGGCGGACCCGGGGCGGGGGGCGGACGAGGTGGAGGACGGGGACTCGGAGGACGGGGTCGATGCCGTGCTCCCCCGCGTGCCGTCCCCGGGGGCGTCGCCGCCTCCACCGCTCGCGGCGCACGCCGCGAGGACGGACGCACACAGCAGCGCGACCACCGCGCGCATCGTGGTGGCGGGGAGGGCGCCGGGGGTGCTGCCGGGAGCGCGCACCGGGGCGGCACGGTCGGCCCGCACGCCGGGGGTGCTCAGCCGGCCCGGCGGTCGGGAGCCTCGCCCCGGCCGGTGGCGTCCTGCAGCCGGTCGATGTGCTCGGACGCCTGCGCCTTCGTCAGGTCCGCCGGGAGGGTCTCGCCGGCCTCCCGGGCGAGGGTGTCGAGGTAGCTGCGCTGCGCGCCCGTCATCGGCTCCTCGCCGGTGGCCCAGGCGGCGGGGTCCTTCTCCGTGGAGTTGCCGGCGCCCGCTCCGATGACGTCCTGCCCGGTGGTGTCCTGCCCGGTGGTGTCCTGCCCGGTGGTGTCCTGCCCGGTGGTTTCCTGCTCGCCGGGGAGGCCCTCCGGACCCGCGCCGGACGCGTTCGAATGTGTGTACGAATCAGCCATGCGGGCACCGTACCCGACGGGGGTGACGAGCATCTCGAGCCACCCCCTCCCGGTGACGCGTCCCGCGAGGGATGATGAGGGCAGGGGACGCACCGAGGAGATCGCATGAGCCTGAGCAAGCGCCTGTCGCTCATCTTCCGTTCGAAGGCCTCGCGCCTGCTGGACCGCGCGGAGGACCCGCGCGAGACGTTGGACTACTCCTACCAACGGCAGGTCGAGATGCTGCAGCAGGTCCGGCGGTCGCTCGCCGACGTGGCGACGAGCCGCAAGC
This sequence comes from uncultured Actinomycetota bacterium, assembly GCA_963800325.1. Classification (GTDB taxonomy): domain Bacteria; phylum Actinomycetota; class Actinomycetes; order Actinomycetales; family Dermatophilaceae; genus CAWDAQ01. Next base: position 439,504 of record CAWDAQ010000002.1, read on the forward strand.
GGGTCGAGCTGCAGCGCCAGCAGCTCGAGGCCCGGGTGGGCAAGCTCGAGCAGCAGGCCGCCACCGCGGTCGGGGCCGGTCGTGAGGACCTCGCCCGGCAGGCGCTGACCCGGCGCTCGGCGGCACAGCAGGAGATCGCCGGCCTCGGCGAGCAGGAGGCCTCGCTGCAGGCCCAGGAGGACAAGCTGACCGCGGCCCTCCAGCGGCTCGAGATCAAGGTCGAGGCGTTCCGGACCCGGAAGGAGACGATCAAGGCCACGTACACCGCAGCCGAGGCACAGACCCGGGTCGGCGAGGCGGTCTCCGGGATCAGCGAGGAGATGAGCGACGTCGGCCTCGCGATGCAGCGGGCCGAGGACAAGACGGCCCAGATGGAGGCCCGGGCGGGTGCCATCGACGAGCTGCTCGCGTCCGGGGCGCTCGAGGACGCGACCCGCTCCTCGGGTGACGACATCCAGGTCGAGCTCGACCGGCTCTCCTCGAGCGCCGACGTCGAGGCCGACCTCGCCCGGCTGCGCCAGGGCCTGCCCGCGGGCGGGGGCGCCGCGGCGATCGGGGCCGGTCCGCCCGTCCCCGGGGGCACCGGGGCCGGGGACGGCAGCGGGAGTGCCGGCGGAGACGGCACCGACGAGCGAGGGGGACCACGGTGATCGTGCGGATCATGGGCGAGGGCCAGCTCGAGGTCGACGCCGGACACCTCGACGAGCTCAACCGCCTCGACGACGACGTCGCCTCGGCCGTGGACGCCGGGGACGAGCCGGCCTTCACCGTCGCGCTGTCACGGCTGCTCGACCGGGTGCGCGCCACGGGCACGCCGCTGCCGGACGAGGCGCTGCAGGCCTCGGACCTCGTCCTGCCCGGCCCGGACAGCAGCCTCGCCGAGGTGTCTGCGCTCCTCGGCGACGAGGGCCTCATCCCGGGGTGAGGGAGCGACGGTGCGGAGCAGGTTCATCCCGGACCGCGGCCTGACCCGGCGGATGGTGACGACGATGTTCGTCCTCGGGCTGCTCTACGTCGTCTTCGGCGCGGTGCTCGTCGCGCTCATGCGCAGCGCCGTCCTCGCGGTCGTCATCGTCGCCGCCCTGCTGTTCGCCCAGTACTGGTTCTCGGACCGGATCGCGCTGCGCGCCCTCGGCGGCCGGGTGGTCACCCCTGCCGAGGCCCCCGAGCTGCACGCGGTCATCGACCGGCTGTGCGCGCTCGCCGGGATGCCCAAGCCCGAGGTCGCCGTGGCGGACCTCGACGTGCCGAACGCGTTCGCGACCGGCCGCAGTCCCGACCGCGCCGTCGTCTGCGCCACCACCGGCCTGCTCCGCCGGCTCGACCGGGAGGAGCTGGAGGGGGTCCTCGCGCACGAGCTCTCCCACGTCGCCCACCGGGACGTCGCGGTCATGACGATCGCGTCCTTCCTCGGGGTGCTCGCCGGGTTCATCACCCGGTTCGGGATGTGGTCCGGGATGGGACGCGGCCGGGGCCGGGGTTCGGACAACACGGCGCTCGTCGTCGTGACCGTCGTCCTCGTCTCCGTCGTCGTGTACGCCCTCTCCTTCCTGCTGACCCGGGCCCTGTCGCGCTACCGCGAGCTCTCCGCGGACCGGGCGGGGGCCCTGCTCACCGGCCACCCGTCGGCGCTCGCCGCCGCGCTGACCAAGGTCACGGGTGAGATCTCCCGGATGCCGACCAAGGACCTGCGCGAGGCGGAGGCGTTCAACTCCTTCTTCTTCGCGCCGGCGATCTCGTCCGGCTTCAGCCTCACCACCCTCTTCGCCACCCACCCGCCCCTCCAGCGGCGCCTCGACCAGCTCGGGGACATCGCCCGCCAGCTCGGCCAGGAGGCGTAGCGGTGGGCCTCCTCGACGCGATCCTCGGCCGGAGCAGGCAGCCACCGCCGGACCTCGACCGCCTCTTCGCGGTGCCCGCCGCGGCCGTCACCCTCCAGAGCGTCACCGGGCTGCGGCCGACCGGCACCGGCTCGGTGTGCTTCCGGGCGGCCGAGGGCGCCGGCTTCGCGGCACTGGAGCGCGAGATCGACCGGCTGCTCACCCTCGACGGGGGCCGCTACCGCACCGAGCGCGACGACTACGGCTACACGTGGCTCGTCCGCACCACCGACCCCACCGCGCTCGCGGACCTCGTCACCGACCTCCACGGCGTCAACACGAGCCTCGCCGACGCCGGTTTCGGGTCGGCGCTGCTGTGCACCGTCATCGGCTTCGCCGACGCCGACCGCCGCGTCGGGCTGGTCTACCTCTACAAGCGGGGCACCTGGTACCCGTTCGCGCCCCGGGGCGAGCGGGACCGGGACTCCGCGCTCGAGCTGCAGGTCCGCTCCGCCCTCGGCTCCGACCTGCCCGTCGAGCCGGACCTCGAGCGCTGGTTCCCGGTCTACGGCACCCCCGGCCTGTGAGCCGGCGCGTCGGACCCGCCGGACGCGCCGGACGAGGGACACGTCTGGTGCGACGGACATCCGACCCCACAGCGGACACACAGCCTTCCGTGCCAGCCTCCTCCGACGTGAGCACCGGGTCGAGTGTGGCGGGAGCGCGGTGGTGACCCCGTGGTCGGACGCCGGGCGACGACGGGAGGCCCTGCGCACGGCCGGGACGGAGGCCCTCGACGCGGCCCTGGCCCGGACCCACCGGGACGACCCGGTCCTCCCCCGCTCCGGCGGCCCCGCCGGCAACGCCGACCTGACCGCGTGGACCGGAATGGTCCTGCTCGTGCTGTTCCTCGCGGAGCTCGTCACGCTCGTCGACGTGCGGGGGCTCATCGGCTGGCACCTGGCCATCGGGGTCGTGCTCGGGCCGCCGGCGCTGCTGAAGACGGCGACCACGGGCTGGCGGATCCTGCGGTACTACTCCGGGCACGGGCCGTACCACCGCGCGGGGCCGCCCCCGCTGGTCCTGCGCGCCCTCGGACCCCTGGTCGTCGCCGCAACCCTGGGCCTGATCGGCACCGGGCTCGTGCTCGTCCTGCTCGGCGAGGAGACGAGCCACCGGACGCTCGTCTCCCTGCTGGGACAACGTGCCGACGCGGTGACGCTCCACCAGGCGTTCTTCGCCGTCTGGGCCGTCGTGACCGGCGTCCACGTCCTCGGCAGGCTGCTCCCGGCGTGGACGGCGGTCCGGCGCGCCCCGGTCCCGACCCCGGGCCGGCTCCTGCGGGTGGGGGTGCTCGCGACCACGCTCGTCCTCTCGGCGGGAGCGGCGGGCTGGGTGCTCGGCCACGACGGCGGCTGGAGCCACCAGGACCGCCCGGGCACGTTCGCCCACCACGACGAGCACTGACCACGGCGAGCACTGACCACGGCGAGCACTGACCACGACGAGCACTGACCACGGCGAGCACTGACCACGACGAGCACTGACCACGACGAGCACTGACCACGGCGAGCACTGACCCAGCCCTGCGGGACGACGACCGCCACCCCGGAAGGCTCGCCCCCGTATCCGCACTTCGTGCCCGCTTGGCCGCGGTCTGGCGTCTGCTCTGTCCGGTTCGCGCGGCCAACCGGGCACGAAGTGCAGGACTGCGGCCGTCGGGGACGAAAGTCCCTGTCGGGCAAGGGGTTCCGGCGGTGATTATTTCCGTGCAAGCGCAGGACACCGATCGGGGCGGACCGCCCCACCGACAGCTGGAGACACCATGCGACGTCGCACCCTTGACGCCCTCCTCACCACCGGCGGCCTGATCGTCGCCACCGTCCTCCTCGTCGCCGGGGGGCTGCTCGCCTGGGGCAGCAGCTTCGTCGCCGACAACGTGCACAGCCAGCTCGCCGCGCAGAAGATCACCATGCCCTCGGGCGACGCGATCTCCGACCCGGCCATCAAGCCGTACCTCGAGCCGTACGCCGGCCAGCAGATGACGACCGGGGAGCAGGCCAAGGCCTACGCCGACCACTACATCCAGGTCCACATGGACAAGGCCAGCGGGGGCCGCACCTACGAGGAGGTCTCCGGCGCGTACATGGCGCTCTCCCAGGACCCGGGCGCCGACCAGGCCAAGGTCGCCGAGCTCGCCCAGCTGCGCCAGACCCTCTTCATGGGCAACACCCTGCGGAGCATGCTGCTCGACGCCTACGCCTTCGGCACGATGGGGACCATCGCCCTCTACGGGGCCATCGCCAGCTTCGTCGGGGCGGGGCTGATGTTCCTGCTCAGCTTCCTCGGCTTCTGGCACCTCCGGCGGGTCCCGACCGAGCAGGAGGTCCGTCTCGGCGGCGCCGCCGTCGCTCCCGCGGCGGGCTGACCCCCACCCGGCGAGCAGTCGAGGCCGTCGACCCCCAACGGGGTCGGCGGCCTCTCGTCGTGCCCGGGGCGCCGAGGCCGTCACATCCGCACTTCGTGCCCGGTTGGCCGCGCGAACCGGGCACAACCGGCGTCCGGGCGCGGCCAAGTGGGCACGAAGTGCGGATGTGTGCGCGGTGTATCGCGGGGACCCTCCGGCGGCTCCTCCTCTCGTCCGCACCGCGAGATCGGAACCGCCATGAGCACCGTCACCCTCACGCCCGGCAGCACGGCCGGCCTGCCGAACCGCCGCGTCGACCAGGCCCACCACCACCCCCGGGTCAGCCACGACCCGCGCCGCGGGTGGGCATGGTCCTGCTCCTGCGGCGGCCGGACCAGGTGGACCGACCCGGTGCCGGACAGCTGGCACGCCGTCGTCGTCGCCGCGCTCGTGCACTCCACCCAGCTCGCGGCCTAGCCCCCTGGCGGACCACTGACCACCTGCGCCGGCACGGGGCCGGCGCGGGGACGAGGGAAGAAGGAGACAGGGGATGCAGGACATGATGACGACGGACGGGACGGTCGCACACACCGGGAGCCTCCCGGCGACCGCCGGCTTCGGGGTGGGGGTCGGCGACCTCCAGCACGCCATGCGGGCGGAGATCGAGAGGATCCTCACCGAGACCAAGGGCGACCCGCTCGCGGAGACCAGGGTGCTGCACCACCGGCTGCGCGAGCTCGGGCTCGTCACCGACCACGAGGTCGAGGTGCTCACCAGGCTCGCCGAGACCGGGTCGGAGGCGGCCGCCGGCCGGCGGCGCCCGCAGGAGGCCTACTTCACCGCGCGCGGGCTGTACAACGGCCTGCTCGCCGGTGGCGATGCGAGCCCGGTGGCGCTCGTCATCGCCTCCTCGTCGGTGGGCTCGTACACGATGACCTCCGGCGAGGACGGCTCGGGCACCGTCGTGTTCGCCAAGAGCGCCGGGGAGTGGGAGCACCGGGGCGCCGCCGCCGGCGCCATCATCGGGTCCCTCTGGGGGACCGGGGGCGCCGCCGTCGGTGGCGCCATCGGCGGTCTCGTGGGCGCCGCGGTGGACCACTGCACGAAGTAGCACCCACCCGCCGGCCCGCCGGCCCGCCGTCCCCGAGTCCCCGGGACGGCGGGCCGGGCGGGCTCTCAGCCCTTGACGTAGGACAGCTTCTCCGCCACGAGGCCGTTCCGGACGCGGAAGACGTCGACGCCGCGGACGTGTCCCGTCCGGCCGTCCGGGTCGGTCCACCGGTGGGTCCACAGCACCGTCGCCCGCTCCCCCGCCGGCACGATCTCCTCGGTGTCGAACCGGCGCTCGCGCGCCGACCGGAACAGCGCGGCGAACACCTCCCCCACGGCCTGCGCACCGAGGACGGTCTCCCCGTCCGGCGGCGTCGTGCTCTCGAACCGGCAGTCCGGCGCGAGGAGCGCGACGACCGCGCGGACGTCGTGGCGGTCGACCGCAGCGCCCAACCGCCGGACCACATCGAGGGTGACCCGCTCCGCCGCGGCCGCGGTCGGTGCGACGCTCACGGCCGGGCCTCGTAGACGAGGTTGAAGGGGGTCTCGGCCGCTCGTCGGAACCGGGTGAACCCACCCTCCCGGACGACCGACTCGGTACGCCGTGGCCCGGCCTGGGCGCCGAGCGGGTCCCGACCGCCCTGGCTCATCGCCGACGGGACGCAGATCAGGGTCGAGGCGGCGTAGAAGATCCGGCCCACCGGGCCGAGGTTGTCCGCGACCCGGTCCCCGGCGTTCGGCTCCACGAGCATCCACGTGCCCTCGGGGGTGAGGCTCTCCCGGACGTGCGCCGCGACCGCACCCGGGTCGCCCATGTCGTGAAAGCAGTCGAACGAGGTGACGAGGTCGGCGTCCCTGGCGGCGTACTCGGTGGCGGTCGCCACCTCGAAGTCGCACCGGTCGGCGACACCGCGCTCCCGTGCGGCCTCCGTGGCGTGGGCGACCGACGGGCCGTGGGCGTCGACCCCGAGGAACGTCGACCGGGGGAAGGCGCGGGCCATGAGGACCGTGGAGGACCCGTAGCCGCAGCCGACGTCGACCACCCGGGCCCCCTGCTCGAGGACCTCGACGACGCCGTCGAGCGCCGGCAGCCAGTCCTGGACGAGGCTGCCGATGTAGGTCGGCCTGAAGAACCGGTCGGTCCCGGCGAAGAGATCCGGGTCGTGCCGGCCCCAGTCGATGCCGGCACCGGTCCGCCCGGCCTCGGCGATGAGCGCGGCGTCCTTCATCGTCGAGGCGGCCACCTGGAGGCCGCCCGGCGCGAAGAGCGGGTTGTCCTCGCTGGAGAGCGCGAAGGCCTGCTCGGGCGTCAGGTGGTAGGCGCCCGAGCCCGGGTCGTGCTCGGCGTACCCGCTCGCGGCCTGGGCAGCGAGCCACTCGGCCAGCCACCGCTCGTCGCACCCGGTCCGCTCCGAGAGGGTCGAGGCCGTCACCGGCTCACCGTCGGCCATGGCCCGGTAGAGACCGAGCCGGTCGCCGACGAGGACGGTCGCGGCGTGCATGATCGCGCCGAGGTCGCCCGCGAAGCGGCCGACGAACTCCTCCAGGAGCGTCTCGTCGACCTCTCGGGTCGCGGCCGCGCGGTCCGCCGTGGTGCCCGTCCCACTCGTGTCCGTCGTCGTTCCCCGGTCCGTGGCCGTGGTCGTCTCCGTGTCCGTGCTCGTGTCCGTGGTGTCCATGCTTCCCTCCACCGTCCCTGGTGTCGTGCCGACTCGTGACACCGGCGACGCTAGGCAGCGCGCGTTGCGACCTCCTAGCGGCGGGGTTGCGGTCGGCGACACCATGGACAGGTGGAGATCCGCCTCCTCGGACGGTTCGTCGTGACCCGGGAGGGTCGCGAGGTGGACCTCGCACGGTTCGGGGGACGGATGCCCCGCCGGATCGTGCGCGTGCTCGCGACCCACCACGGGCAGACCGTTGCCCGCGACGTCCTCGCCGAGGCCCTCTGGGGGAACCGGCCACCGAAGGACCCCGACGCGAACCTCAACGTGCTCGTCAACCGGGCTCGTCGCGGCCTCGGGGACCCGGGGGCGATCGAGACCGTCGCCGGTGGCTACGCGCTCCGTGAGGGGCCCGACGTCGTCGTCGACGCCGACGTCTTCGAGGCCGCCGCCGCCCGGGTCCGCTCGGCCCTCGACGCGGGCGACCCTGCCGCGGCCCGGGCCGCGGCGGGTGAGGCGCTCCGGGCCTGGTCGGGCCCGCCCCTGCCGGAGGACGCCTACGAGGGGTGGGCGGCCGGTCCGCGGGACCGCCTCGCTCGCCACCACCGCGACGTGCTCGAGCAGGGCGCCAGGGCGGCGCTCGGGACCGACGACGTCGCCACCGCCCTGGACTGGGCCGCCGAGGCCGTCGCCGCCGGGCCGGTCCACGAGTCGGCGTACCTCGCCCTCGTCCGCGCACACGTGGCGGCCGGCGACGTCGCCGCCGCCCTCGAGGCGTACGACGCCATGCGCCGGCTGCTCGCCGAGGAGCTCGGGGTCGACCCGTCGCCGGAGGCCGAGCGGGTCCTGCGCCGCCTGCTCGTCCCGGACGGCTCCCCGGGCCCCGGTCCCGGTCCGGTCTTCGTCGGACGGGACCAGCAGGTCGCGGCCCTCGCCGGTCTCGGCCGCGACCGGCGTGTGGGTCTGGTCTCCGGGCGCCCGGGGTCGGGCAAGAGCCGCCTGCTCGCCGAGGTCGCCGCCCGCGTGCCCGGGCCGGTCGTGACCGTCTGCGCGGTCTCGCCCGAGCGGGCGACACCGTGGAGCCTGGCCGGCGCCGTGGTCGACCGGGTCGTGCGCCTGGGCGTCGACCCGGCGCAGGCCCTGACCGACCGTGCCGCGGCCGCGCTGGCCGACGTCGTCCCCTGGGTCGGCACGGTGCCCGGCGCGGTGGGTGCCGTCGACGCGAGCACCCGGCGGGCGCTCGCCGCACAGGCCGTCCTCGGCCTCGTCCGGGCGGCCGGGCCCCTGACCCTCCTCGTCGACGACGTGCACTGGGCCGACCCGAGCTCGCTGGGGATGCTGCGTCTCCTCGCGGCCCGGGACGAGGGCCTCACGCTCGTGCTCGCCCACCGGCCGGAGGAGGTCGCCGCGTCCGCCTTCCTCGCCGACGTGCGCGCGGCCCACGCGCCGGTCGAGGTCGACCTCGGGGCGCTCGACCGGGACGCCATCCACCGGCTGGTCGGCGATCGCGCCCTCGCCGCCGTCCTCGCCGCGGAGACCGAGGCCACCCCGTTCTCGGTCCTCGAGGTGGTCCGGCACCTCGTCGAGCGCGGATGGCTGGTGTCCGCCGGCGAGGGTGGCTGGCGTCCGTCGGGCCGCTCCGGCCTGCAGGACGAGGCGCGCCGGGCCGCGCGCGCAGGACTGCGCTCGCGCGTGCACGCCCGCGCCAGCGCGGCCGTACCCGAGCGACGCGAGCTCCTCGGACTGGTCTGCCTCCTCGGAAGGCCGGTGTCCGTCGCCCTGCTCGCCGACGCCACCGGACGTCCTCGGCACGCGGTCGCGGACGACGTGGGTGCCCTGGCCCGCGCCGACCTCGTGCGGCAGGACCCCAGCGGGGTCACCGCGGCCCACGACATCGTCGGGGACACCGTCGGCGACGGGCTGGTGGCCTCGGAACGGTGCCGGCTCCACGGGCTCCTGGCGACCGCCCTCCGCGCCGCCGGCGCTCCCGGCGAGGAGGTCGCGCGCCACCTCGTCGGCGCCGGCGAGCCGAACGCGGCCGTCGATGCCTACCACGCCGCGGCGCTCGACCGCCTGGAACGCGACGCGGCCGCGGAGGCGGAGGGCCTGGCGGACGCGGCGCTCGCCCTCGAGCCCCACGGAGCTCCCCGCGCCGGGCTCCTCGAGGTCCGTGCCCGCGCCCGAGCGCGTCGGGGCGACCTGCCCTCCGCCGCCGCGGACCTGCGCGAGGCCCTGACGCTCGTGCGCGCGGGCAGTACCCGGTCGCGGCTGCTGTCGCGGCTCGCCGCCCTGCGCTCGGGATCGGAGGACCTGCTCGCGGCGGACGGCCTCGTCGAGCTCGCCCTCGCCGCCGCGCGCGGGGACCCCGCGTCCCGGGCCCGGGCCCTGCACGTGGGCGCCCTCGTGGACATGAACCTCGAACGGCCGGAGCGGGCGCGCTCCCGGTTCTCCGACGCCCTCGCGCTCTTCCAGCAGGTCGGCGACGAGGCCGGCGTCGCCGACGTCCTCGACGCACGGGCCATGGCACGGTTCATGGACGGTGACGTCGCCGGCGCCGTCACCGCGTTCACCGCGCCGTGGCCGTCTTCCACGACGCGGGCGCCCTGCTCCGGGTCGTCGTGCCCCGCTCGACCCGGGGCCACGCCCACGTCTTCGCCGGCCGCCCCGAGCGGGGCCTCGAGGACGCCGAGGCCGCCGTGGACCTCGCGCGCTCGCTCGCGGACGCCGACGGTGAGGCGATGGCTCTCTGGCACACGAGCGAGGCCCTCACGGCCACCGGGGAGGCCGACCTCGCCCGCGCGGTGGCCGACGAGGCGCTGGCCCTCGCCCGGCACCTCGGGCACCGCGGCTGGACCGCGACCGCGCTCCTCGGCCGGGGCCTCGCGCTCGAAGGCTCAGGCGACCTCGACGCGGCCGCCGAGAGCTACCGCCGCGCCCTCGACGAGAGCCTCCACCTGCCCCTCTTCGCGTGCTGGGCGCGGGCCCGGCTCGCCCGCGTGCTGGTCCGGCAGGGCGAGGTGGGAGGGGCCGGCCCGCTCGTCGACGCCGCCCTGACGAGTGGCCCGGCGCTGGGCCGGTACGAGGCCCGGCTCGCGCGCTGTGAGCTCCTCGTCGCCACGGGCGACGCCGGCGCCGCCGAGGCCGTCGACGAGGCGGTCCGGCTCGCCGAGTCGGGGGGTCACGTCGCGAGCGCTGCCCTGCTGCGCCGTCTTGTCCGGTAGCCCCGCGGGCGGGGCACCGTCGCCGGGGGTCAGTCCGTGGCGCCGGCCCGGGCGATGAGGGAGCCGACGTGCCGCATGCCCCCATCGCTGTCGACCTGCGGGTCGACCCCCTCCTGGAAGAGCACGATGATGTCCGAGCCGCCGAACTGGAAGTACCCGAACTCCTCCCCCTTGGCCGCGTGCGTGCCGACCACGGTGCTCAGGGTCACGGACGCGACGTGGGACATCCCGACGGGGACGACGGCGACGACCCCGAGGTCCCCCTGACCGGAGGCGGCGGTGTCGAGCGTGACGACCCCGCGGGTCTGGGAGAACTCGTACCCGGTGCGGGCGCTGTCCCGGGCGACCAGGGAGCCGTCCTCGAGGTCGACCTGCACGTAGACCCGACCGGTGACCACGAACGACTCCTCGACGCGTCCCGCGACGGGCAGGTGGTAGCGGTGGTAGGCCGACGGCGGGAGCATGTAGTGGACGAACGTGCCGCCGGCGAAGGCATCGGCGTAGCGGCTCCCCTCGAGGAGCTGGGTGATGTTGCCGTACCGGTGGGTGCCCTTGACCGTGGTCGCCGGGATGTTCGACTCGGCGTCGACGTCGAAGCAGCCCCGGAAGCTGCAGTCCGCCGGGGAGGTGACGACGCGGTTGTCGGTGGGGTGCTCCACCGGCCGCAGGCCGGCGTTGAGCTGCCGGGCGAAGAACTGGTTGAACGTCAGCCATCCGCTCGGCATGTTCGGCCGGCCCCCGACGAGGGACTCCTCGACGTGGTACTCCGGTGCCTCGTCGACGAAGGAGTCGAGCACCTCCTGGCTGAAGGACTCGGGGGTGTCGAGGTAGCTCCCCCACTGGCGGGCGAACTCGGTGAGCCAGTCCCGGAACGCGGTGGAGTCCTGGAGGACACCGCCGTCGGTGTCCTGGTCGACCAGCCAGTAGAAGTGCGCGAGCCGGTCGCTGACCTCCTTGGCGTACCGGTCCTCGGGCGCCGAGACCCGCCACGCCTTCGCCGCGCTCTGGCGGGGAACCCACCGGATGAAGCGGCGCAGGTACTCCGTGTAGCCCGCGAGGTCCGTCGGCCACTCGAGCGCCTCGTACAGGTCCGGGTCCAGGCCCTCCCGGGCCCGTTCCCGGGCGGTGGTCAGCGACTGCTCGATGCGTCCGGCGAGGGCGCTCCCCTCCCGGTCGATGAGGGCGTCGAGCTCGTGGACGATCTGGTCGGGCTGGGGCATGCGTGCTCCTGGGCGGTTCGTCGAAGGCAGGGGTCGGGGACGGCGAGGAGGTCGGCGCGTCCCCGGGTGCGGCTTACCCGTCGCCGGCTCGTCCAAACGGCCGCTCCGGTCCCGGGGGCGCAGGGGTCCGGAGCCGGGAGGGCACCGGCCGCAGCACCTCCGAGAATGGTGTCCCACAAATGGGGCGGCACGACGCCGCGCCTTTCGTGGGACACCCCCGCCCGCCCCTTTCCGGAATGGGGCCCGCATGTGTTTTCATTGTGGGGACCAGTAGTTCTTTTCTCGGAGGAGACAGCACATGGCGCAGCGGACCCAGGTCATTCTCGAGGACGATATCGACGGCGGCGACGCCGACCAGACCGTGACGTTCGGCTTCCAGGGGACGACCTACGAGATCGACCTGAGCAAGAAGAACGTCGAGAAGTTCGTCAAGGCCCTCGAGCCCTACACCACCGCCGGCCGCAAGGCCCCGCGGCGCGGTGCCCCCTCCCGCCCCGCGCGCCCTCGGGCCAACCGTGAGGACCTGCAGGCGATCCGTGAGTGGGCCCGCTCGAAGGGGTACGAGGTCTCCGACCGCGGCCGGATCAGCCAGTCGGTCAAGGACGCCTACCGGGCGGCTCACTGACCCATTCCGGAAGCCGCCCGACCTCCCAGGTCGGGCGGCTTTCGTCGCTTTCGCGACTAATGTGCGGCGAGAGATTTCCGTCCGGCCTCGCCACGGGCGAGCGAAAACCCGGAACGAATGTCCCGGGTGCCGGTCAGGCGGGCCCGGCCGGTATCCGGTCGTGGCCGGGGTGCCCCTCGGTGACGAGCTCGGCCCAGACGATCTTTCCCTCGGGGAGCGGTTCGCAGCCCCACCGGTGGGAGAACGCCTCGACGATCGCCACCCCCCGTCCGTGCATGTCCTCCTGCGAGGCAGGGTGACGGACCGCAGATCCCAGCCCCGCGTCCTTGACCGCGACGAGCACGGTCCCTCCCGACCTGCGCACGAAGGCCCGGAAGGGCGAGGCGGCGTGCACCACCGCGTTCGTCGCCATCTCGGACACCACGAGGGCGGCGTCACCCGCCAGCTCCCCCTGCCCCCAGTCGATGAGGACGGCCGTGACGAAGCTCCGCGCCGCGGCGACGGCGTCCGGGACGGGGAGGAAGGCCTCGGAGCGCTGGTTCTCGCCGGTGCCGTCGGGGGCCTCCGGGGGCCGTGGGTGGGGCGGCACGAGGAGGTCGTGGACGCGACAGACCTCGCGGAGGTCCCCGAGTCCCCCGTCGGTGACGGCTCGGGCGGGGTAGCCGCACAGCACCGCGCTCACGAGTCCGGGGTGGGCCCGGTCCCACCACCGCTCGAGGCGCAGGGCGTCGTCGACGTCGCCGCGGTCCCAGAGCAGGCTCACGACCTCGCCGAAGACCCGCACGGGCCGCGTCCGGCCGTGAGGGGCGAGGAGTCGGTCCACCGCGGCGGCGAACCGGTCGAGGTCGAGCCGGCCGTCGGTCTCGGACGCGGCGAGGACCTCCGCGGACTCCACCGCGACGTGGCGCCGCGTGCCGCGCCCCCCGCCCGCGCTGCCGCGGAGGTCCGCGGGCAGCTCGTCCTCCAGCGCCGCGAGGCGGTCGGCGGTCGCGACCACGACGACGTCCTCGCCCCGTTCGAGCCCCTCCCGCACGAAGTGACCCACGGCAGAGACGAACTCGTGGCCACCGTCGTGGAAGACCGCGGTGTGCCGGCGCGCTGGTGCGACAGGGGATCCAGGCGACACCGTGCCACGATACCGACGCCCACCCCCCGCTCCATAGGACAAAAGTCCCAATCCGCGGAGCACCGACGATTCTGTCGCGACGGCGCCGTGGCCCCCGACCCACCGGCCGGTCGCCGTCGGCCACGCCGGCGACCGACCTGCAACGGCACCCCGAACGGGTTCCGGGCGGCTACGGTGTCGGCATGTCCGGGTCAGAGCCGCCGTGGGAGCCGCCGATCGCAGGGTCCGAGACCGAGCACCTGTTCGGGGCCCTCGACCGGCTCCGCACGACGTTCCGCTGGAAGGCCGACGGCCTCGACACGGGCGCCCTGCGGGTGACGATCGGCGCCTCCCCCCTCACCCTGGGGTCGCTGCTGAAGCACCTCGCGTTCGCGGAGGACTTCTACTCGGCCGTGAAGCTGAGCGGGGAGCCACCGGGTGAGCCGTGGAACTCGGTCGACTGGGAGGTTCACCCCGAGTGGCCCTTCACGTCCGCGGCCGAGGACTCCCCGGAGGAGCTCTACGCGCTCTGGGACGCCGCCGTCGAGCGGTCGCGGGTGCGGTTCGCGGCGGCGGTGGAGGCGGGGGGACTCGACGCCCCGGCCCACGTCTCGGCCCCGGACGGCCGGCACGCCAGCGCCCGCCGCCTCGTCTTCGACCTCGTCGAGGAGTACGGCCGCCACACCGGTCACGCCGACCTCATCCGGGAGTCGGTCGACGGCCTCGTCGGCGAGGACCCTCCCGACGACTGGCGGCCCCGCCCGGGTCCCCCGTGAGGCTCAGCGCAGGACCAGGACGGCGACGTAGCCGGCCACCGCGACGAACCCCGCCGCCGAGGTGAGGACGAACCGACCGTCCCGTCGCGCCAGGACGGCGTAGCCCGTGCGGGTCTCGCGGACGTACCTCGCCCGGGACCACGCCGCCAGTCCCGCGACCAGGCCGCCGCAGACGAGGCTCGTTCCGAGGATGCCGGTGGCGTCGGTGTGGACCAGCAGGATCGTCGCCACCCCGAACGTCGCGACGAGCCCGGCGAGCACCATGACCCGCTGGAGGTGGTTGCGCTCGAACGCGTACTGGCGGCCCCAGAGCCGGGCGGGCCCGGGCGGCCGCGACGTCATGCGCGCGGGGTGAGCACGAGGAGGACGACGCCGGCGCCGACGAGACCGACGGCGAGCGAGCCGAGCAGCGGGGCGCCGAAGCCCGGCAGCGGCCGGCGCACCCGGATCGCCCGCTCCGTGGCCCACCACCGCCGCACCCCGAGGGCGCAGGCGCCGACGGCGGCGACGACCAGCCCGAGCGCGAGGAGCTCGCTCCCGAAGGAGGGGTGCTCGAGGAAGAGCCGGTCGATGGCGACCGCCGAGGCGAGGAGGGTCACGGCGAGCCGGAGCCAGGCCAGGTAGGTGCGCTCGTTGGCGAGCGTGTACAGCGGGTCGGGCTCGCTGCCGTGGTCGTACACCCCGTGCGGCACCCGCGACCCGGGCTCGTCCTCGAACTCGAGGACCTCGTTGTCCGCCACGCTCCCACGGTAGCGCTCCCGGTGACGCCGGTCGCCGGCCGCGGGGAAGCGGACCCGGGGCGGGCCGGTGCCGTGCCGCCGCGGGTCCGTGTCACGCCGGCCGGCAGACGACCTCGCCGTGCACGAGGACGAACCACGCGTCCGGCGCGGCCGCCCAGCGCCGCCACCCCCGGGCGAGCCGCTCGAGGTCGGCGGGGGTGGCCAGGCCGTCGCGAAGGACCTGTTCGGCCATCGCCGAGCCGACGATGCGGTCGGCCCACAGGCCTCCCCACCACGCCGCGTCCTCCGGTGAGGCGTGGCACCAGACCCCTGCCGTCGCGGACAGCACGTCGAGCCCCGCCTCGAGCGCCCACCCCTTCAGGCGGCGCCCGGCGTCGGGTTCGCCGCCGTTGGAGCGCGCCACGGTGCCGTAGAGGTCGAGCCACTCGTCGAGCTCGGGCACCACCGGCCACCAGGTGAACCCCGAGTAGTCGCTCTCGCGGGCCGCCACGACTCCGCCGGGTCGGCACACCCGGGCCATCTCGCGCAGTGCTCCCACCGGGTCGTCGAGGTGCTGGAGGACCTGGTGGGCGTGGACGACGTCGAACGAGTCGTCCTCGAGCCCGAGCCCGAGCGCGTCCCCGACCTCGAAGTCGACGTTGTCGACGCCGGCGGCTCCGGCCGCGTCCCGGGCCCCGGCGACGACGTCCTCGGCGGCGTCGACGCCGAGGACGGTGCCGGGTGCCACGCGGCGGGCGAGGTCGACGGTCACCGACCCGGGGCCGCACCCGACGTCGAGAACGCGGGCGCCCGCCCGCAGGTGGGGCACCAGGTAGGCGGCCGAGTTCTCGACGGTTCGCCAGCGGTGCGAGCGGAGCACCGGCTCCGCGTGCCCGTGGGTGTAGCGGTGCGCGGGTGGGGTCACGCCCGTGATCGTGGCACCGCTGGGCTCGGTCGGGCCGCGGCGTCCGTCATCCGGCCTGGACCGGGGTGGGGGGCAGGCTGTCGGCGCCCGCCACCGGCGTCGGGTGCGCGGCGCCGCGGCCCGCCCGCGCGAGGAGCCACGCCGTGAAGGCGAGCTCGCCGACGACGGAGGGAAGGGCGACGACGACGAGCATCACGTCGGCGACCGCGGCGTAGTCCGGCAGCAGCAGGTGGGCCAGCGTGTCGGCGAGGTAGGCGGCGCCGGCCACCGCGAGGACGATCCCGAGGGCCCGGGGCGCGAGGTCCGAGGTGAGGACGAGGCGCCCCACGAGGACGAGGTGGACCCCGAACGCGGCGAGGCCGACGAGCCAGGTGGCCTCGAAGGCGGTGAGGGCGAGCATGACCCCGGCCTCCCGCCCGGCACCCGTGGGGGACCACGCCTTCCCAGCGGTCGACATCTCGAGGGCGAGGACGAGGAAGACCACCGCGACCCCGAGGAAGGCCGTGTACGTGAGCCGGAACCAGGCCATGAGGAGCGCCCGGGACCTCCCGGCGTCGCGGAAGACCACGAACAGTCCCCAAGCGACGGCGACGTCGAGGAGGAAGACGACGACGAAGGCCGCGATCCCGGCACGGACGAGCACCTCGTTCCCGGCGAGGCCGCTGACGGTGGCCCGGGCGTCCTCGGGGTCCACCAGGCGCATCCTGACGCCGAAGTTGGCGAAGATCGCGAGGACGAAGATGGCCGCGTAGGCGAGTCCGGCGGTCCGCGCCGCGTCCCTCACGGTCGTGGGGGTGGCGGGGGCGGTGGAGCCGGCCGGGGGCCGGGGCGTGGTGCTGGAGGCGATGGTGGGCACGGGGTGGTCCTCTCGGGTGCTGGTTCGTGCGGGTGGTGGCTCGGCGGGCGCCGGCTCGGTGGGTGCTGGCCCGGTGGACGGGCCGGGCGTGACGGCCGGGTGGGTGTGGGGGCAGCTCAGCCGGTGTGCGGGCCGTCGGACCGGGGCACGACGACGGACTTGCCGCGCACCCGCCCCGCGGCGAGCCGGACGAGCGCGGCCGGCGCCTCGGCGAGCGGGTGGACGCGGTCGAGCGGGACGAGGACGTCGCCGGCCTCCAGCGCCGAGCGGAGCCGCTGCAGGTCCTCGCGGCTCTCCGAGGAGATGAAGCTCGTCATCCGCCGCCGGCCCAGCCGCGACCACACGGCGGCGCGCAGCTGGCGTCCGACGCCGCCGGTCCAGGAGCCGCCGTCCTCGCCGCCGACGATGACGAGGGTCCCGTCGGCGGCCAGGACTCGGCGGAGCCGGCGCAACGGCCTGCGGCCACCGACGTCGATGACGAGGTCGTAGCGCCGGTCGCCGCCGGTCGGGTCCTCGGTGGCGTAGTCCACCGCCCGGCCCGCGCCGAGCGAGCGCACGAGGTCGAGCTTGGCGGCGCTCGCGACACCGGTGACGTCGGCACCGGCGGCGACGGCGAGCTGGACCGCGAAGGCCCCGACCCCGCCCGACGCGCCGAGGACGAGGACGCGCTGGCCGGCACGCACCCGGCCGACGTCGTGCACGGCCTGGAGGGCGGCGAGCCCGGAGACGCCGACCGCCGCCGCCTCGAGGCACCCGAGACCCGCGGGGCGGGTGACGAGCCGGTCCTCCCGGGCGAGCGCGTACTCCGCGTAGGTGCCGGTGCCGATGCCGAAGACCTCGTCGCCGACCCGCAGGCCGCTCACGCCGGGGCCGAGCGCGACGACCCGGCCGGAGACGTCCATCCCGGGCACGGGCTGGTGGGGGGCCCGCAGCCCGAACCCGGCGAGCCGGATGAGGTGGGGCCGACCGGTCGTGAGGTGCCACACCCCGCGGTCGACGCCGGCGGCGTGGACCTCGAGGAGGACCTGGCCCGCGCCCGGCGCCGGGACGTCCACCTCGCGCAGGCGGATCTCCTCCACCGGGCCGTACCTCGGGTGCACGGCGGCCCGCATCCGCGTCGGCACCGGTCGCCCGGCCGGCGCGCCCGGGGTGCGGGTCTGATGGTCCTCGGTCTCGGTCATGCCGGCCTCCTGTGGCGCTCCGGGGTTCGTACTAAGTACGACCCAACTTGCGGCAGCGTATTCGTACTTAGTACGGTGCGTCAAGACCCCCTCCCACAGGACGGAGCGACCCCGCGGTGAGCACCCCCCACCCCGCCGGCGACACCGACCGCGCGCCCCGAGCGCTGAGCCGCGCCACGGTCCTCGCCGAGGCCGTCGCCCTCGCCGACCGGATCGGCATCGAGCCGTTCACGATCCGGCGCCTCGCCGACGCGCTCGGCGTCGGGCCGATGTCGATCTACCACCACGTGCCGAACAAGGAGGCGATCCTCGACGGCATGGTCGACCTCGTCTTCAGCGAGATCGACCCCCCGCCCGAGGGCCTGCGGTGGAAGGACGCCGTGAGGGTGCGGTGCGTCTCGGCGCGGACGGTCCTCCGGCGCCACCCCTGGGCGCCGCCGCTCATGGAGTCCCGCTCGACGCCGGGGCCCGAGACGCTGCGCCACCACGACGCCGTGCTCGGCTGCCTGCGCGGGGGCGGGCTGTCGCTGCAACTGACCGCGCACGCCTACGCCGTGCTCGACAGCTACCTGTACGGCTTCGCGCTCGAGGAGGCGAACCTTCCCGTCGGTGGCCGTGGTGAGATCGCCGAGACCGCGGAGCGCCTCATCGAGCCGCTGCCCGCGGGCGAGTACCCCCACCTGGTCGAGCTCGCCACCGAGCACGTGCTCCGCACCGGCTACGACTTCGGCGACTCCTTCGAGTTCGGGCTCGACCTCCTCCTCGACGGGCTCGAGGCGGCCGCCCGGGCCGAGGAGCCCGCCCACGCCCAGCGCGGGCCAACGCGCTGACCGCGGGACCAACGGCACTGGCGAGCACCCGCCGGCGCGCCAGTCTGGTTCCCGGGGAGCGTCGAAGGAGGAGCCGTGGCGGGAACGAGCAGCCCCGCGCTCGCAACGGTCGGGGCGATGGCCCGCTGCGTGGCCGCCACCCTGACCCTGCTCTCCCACGGCCGGCTCCGCCAACCCCTCCGGCACCGCGGCCGGATCCTCGGTTTCGCGGACGGGACGGCGGCGCGGGTGTTCCGCGAGACCCGTGTCGCCGGCGCCGCGCCGCTCGAGCCGTGCGTCCTGCTCGTGACCTTCCGGCTGCGTGCCGTGCGCGGCCGCGGGCACCTGCTGTTCGAGCGGGTGAGCCTGCTCAACACGCTCCTCTTCGCCGGCTTCCCCGGGTTCGTCTCCAAGCTCTGGATCGGTCACGACGACGCCGGCTGCTACCGGGGCCTCTACGAGTGGGACGGCGCGGACCGGGCGGAGGAGTACGTCGCCGCGCTCAGCCGGGTGCTCGGCCGGGTCAGCGTGCCGGGGTCGGTGACCCACCGGGTGCTGCCCGGGGTGCGCCGGGACGAGGTCCTCGCCGACCCGGCCAGGTCCATGACCGCCACCCCGGAGGACGCGGAGGCGTGGTGGCGCCTCGTCGCGGCCTGACCCCGGACGTCCTCGTCGCCGGGGCCGGTCCCACCGGGCTCGCGACCGCGCTGCAGGCCGCGGCGCACGGCGCGGTGGTCCGGGTCGTCGAGCGGAGACCCGAGGCGTTCCGCCGGTCCCGCGCGATGCTCGTCCACCCCAGGACGCTGGAGGTCCTCCGTCCGCTCGGGGTGGCCGAGGCCCTGCTCGCCCGGGGCGACCGGTCGCCGACCGCCCAGCTCCACGTGCGGGGCCGCCGGGTCCGGGCCGCTCTCGGCGACGTCGCCCTCGCCGACACCCCCTACCCCCACCTGACGCTGGTGCGCCAGATGGACGTCGAGGCCGTGCTCGCGGGCGCCCTCGCCGAGCACGGCGTCGTCGTCGAGCGGGGGACCGAGCTCGTCGGCCTCGGGTCCGGCACAGGCCGGGACGCCTGGGGCGGTGTCGTCGCGACGCTGCACTCCGGATCGGGCCGGGAGCGGGTCGCGGCCCGGTACCTCGCCGGGTGCGACGGCTCGGGCAGCACCGTCCGGTCCGCGGTGGGCGTGCCGTGGCGGGGCGGCTCCTACCGCGAGGAGGTCGTCCTCGCCGACGTCGAGCTCGCACCCGGCCACCACCCGCTCGCGGGTCCGGGCGCGAGTCCGGTCGCGAGCGGCGACCTCGGTGGTCGCGGGCTCCACGTCACCGTCGGCCGTGACGGGCTCGTGTTCCTCTTCGCCCTCGGCGAGGGCGCGCCGTGGCGGCTGCTCGCCACCCGCCCGGCGACAGGGCGTCCGGGACCCCGGGGGCCGACGGGAGCCGGGGCGGTCGGCCGGACCGAGGTGCAGCGCCTCCTCGACGCGGCCGGGCTGCCCGCCACGGTCTCCCGCGTGGCGTGGTCGGCGTCGGTGCCGCTGCAGCACCGGCTCGCGGGAGCCTTCCGGGCCGGGGCGGTCTTCCTCGCGGGGGACGCTGCCCACGTCCACTCCCCCGCCGCCGCCCAGGGCATGAACACCGGTCTGCTCGACGCGACGAACCTCGGCTGGAAGCTCGCGCTCGCCGCCGGGACGGACCCCCACCCGGCGCTGCTGGACTCCTACGAGGCCGAGCGGCGCCCCGCGGACCGCCTCGTGCTCGCCCTCACCCACGTGGTCTTCCTCGCCGAGGCCTCGACCGCCCCGCCGGCGCGGCTGCTGCGCGGCACCCTGGTGCCGGCCCTCGCCCCGGCCCTCCCCTGGCTCCTGCACCGGCCCGGGCTCGTGGCCCAGGTGGTCCGCGTCCTCTCCCAGGGCTGGGTCCGCTACCGGACGAGCCCGCTGTCGGTGGACACCGTCCGGCGCCCGGGCGGTGCGCGCCCGGGGGACCGGCTCCCGGACGGGCCGGTCACCTGCGGCGGGCGGAGCGTCCGTCTGCACGACCTGCTCGCCACCCCCGGCCTCCACGTGCTCCTCGCCCGGGACGCGACCCCGCCGTCCCGGAGCGTGCTCGGCCCGCACGTGCGGGTGCACCGCATCGAGTCCGTCCCGGGGCACGAGGGGCTCGTGGTGCGGCCCGACGGGTACGTCGGGCTGCGCTACGACGACGCCGACGCCACCGCGCTCGCCGCCTGGCTCGCGCTCGCCGGCGCGCGCTGACCGTCGCCCCCCGCGAGGAAGGCCCCGAGCAGGCGCACCAGGTCGGCCCGGTCGGACGCGGACGGCCCCCCGAGCGGCCGCTCGACCACGGCGACCGAGAGTCCGGCGGCCTCGGAGAGCACGGCCTCGGCCCCCGGCCGCAGGAACAGGCGGTGGGCTCGCCGGTCGCCGGGGTGGCGCCCCCGGGCGACGAGTCCCCCCTCCTGCAGGTGGTCGACGACCTGGACCACCGTCGCCGGGCTGACCTGCAGCAGTCGCGCGAGCTCGCCCTGGGTGATGCCGGGGGCGACCCGCAGGACCCTGAGCGCCCCGACGTCACGGGGCTCGAGGCCGAGCGGCCGCAGCGTCGCGGCGAAGTCGCGGTGGACGCGCTGGTGGGCCCGGACGAGGAGGAGGCAGACGCGCTCGAGCAGCACCGGCGCGGTCCCCGGCTCGACCTCCGGCGCCACGAGGACGAGGAGGAGGCCGCGGAGCCGGGAGGTCCCCCGCTGCCCGAGCCCGGCCGTGAGCCGGTCCTCGAGCAGGTCGACGTCCACGCGGCGGTCCCCCGCGGCCGCGACGCCGGTCTCGGTCAACCCGAGCGCGTAGGAGCGGCGGTCGTCGGGGTTGCGGACCTTGGTGACGAGCCCGGCCCGTCGCAGCGGCCCGAGCACCGAGGTCATCGTCGTGCTGCTCACGCCGCACGCGCGCGCCAAGCCCTCCTGGGACTGCGGCTCCCGGTGGGCGAGCGCGAGCAGCGCCGCGGCGGCGTGCAGGTCGGTCGGACGCCCGAGGACCTCACCGGCCGCCGCGGCGACCCGCGCGCGCGCCCGCCAGAGCAGGTGTCCCGGCAGGTCGTGGAGCTCGGCCGACGCCGCCGCCTTTGCCGACTCATCCATCGCGGTTTATGGTACAGCAAGCAATCATTTACTTATTGGCGATTTCGACGGAGACCTCATGACAGGCAAGTGGTGGACCCTCGTCGCGGTGTGCACCGGGGTTTTCATGCTCCTGCTCGACATCACGATCGTGAACGTCGCGCTTCCCGACATCCAGCGGGACCTCGGTGCGTCCCTGTCGGACCTGCAGTGGGTCATCGACGCCTACGCCCTCACCCTCGCCGCCCTCCAGCTCACCGCGGGGTCGCTCGCCGACCGGTACGGACGGCGGACGTTGTTCGCGATCGGCATCGTCGTGTTCACCGTCGGGTCCCTCTTCTGCGGCCTCGCGCCCACGGTGCTCACCCTCACCCTCGCCCGGGCCGGCCAGGGCGTCGGCGGGGCGATCATGTTCGCGACCGCCCTCGCCCTCCTCTCCGGGGCCTACCGGGGCCGGGACCGCGGGACCGCGTTCGGCTTCTTCGGCGCGACCACCGGGGTCGCGGTCGCGGTCGGACCGGTGCTCGGCGGGGTCCTCACCAGCGGCCTGTCCTGGCACTGGATCTTCTGGGTCAACATCCCGCTGTGCTTCTTCGCGCTCGCGGTGACCCTGACCAAGGTCGCCGAGACCCGCGACCCGCACCCGGGCCGGCTCGACCTCGTCGGGTTCGCGACGTTCAGCTCGGCGCTCGCCCTGCTCGTCCTCGGCCTCATCCGCGGCGGCGTCGACGGCTGGGGCGCGCCCGTCGTCGTGGGCAGCTTCGTCGCCGCCGGGGTGCTGCTCGTGCTCTTCGTCGTGGCCGAGGTCGTCCAGGACTCCCCCATGTTCGACCTGACGCTGCTGCGCAAGCCGACCTTCGTCGGCGGGCTCGTCGCCGCGGTCGGGGTGTCGGCGTCGGTGTTCTCGATGCTGACGTACCTGATCATCTACGTCCAGAACGTGCTCGGGTACTCCGCCGTCCAGGCCGGGGTGCGCTTCCTCTTCCTCTCGGGGATGGCGTTCGTGTCCGCCTCGGTGGCGGGCCGGCTGACGAGCAGGGTGCCGACGAAGTGGCTCATCGCCCCCGGGTTCCTCATCGCGGCCCTCGGGCTGTTCCTCATGCGCGGCATCACCCCGGAGTCGGACTGGACCCACCTCATCCCCGGCCTCACGGTCGCCGGCCTCGGCATCGGGCTGGTCAACGTCCCGCTCGCCTCGACCGCGGTCGGGGTCGTCCGCCCGGAGCGCGCCGGCATGGCCTCGGGGGTGAACTCGACCTTCCGACAGGTCGGCATCGCCACGGGCATCGCGGCCCTCGGGTCGATCTTCAGCAACCAGGTGACCTCGGGCATCGAGTCCTCCCTCGCGGGGACCCCCGTCGCCGGTCAGGCCGGGCGGATCGCCGAGGCGGCCACCAACGGCGCGGTCGGGCAGGCGCTCCAGCAGGCCCCGGCCGCCGCGCGCGACACGATCGCCCGGGCGGCGACGAGCAGCTTCGTCGACGCGCTGAACCACATCACGACGATCGCCGCGGTGATCGCGCTCGTCGCGGGCCTGCTCTGCCTCGTGCTCATCCGCGCGCGGGACTTCGAGTCACACCACGGCGCCGGGGACGGCCCCGAGGCCGGGGGAGGCTCGGAGGGGCTCGACGAGGAGGAGCCGGCGGCCGTGGGCTGACCCGGGCCGGTCAGTCCCCCGGCGACGCGGTGTGGCAGACCGCCTCGACGTTGTTGCCGTCGGGGTCGCGGACGAACGCGCCGTAGTAGTGCTCGTGGTACTCCGGCCAGAGCCTCGGCTCGTGCAGCACCTCCGCCCCCGCCTCGGTCGCGGCCTCGAAGAAGGCGCGCACGGTGGCGGCGTCCCCGGCCGTGAACGCGACGTGGATCTCCCGGTTCGGCCCCGAAGCCGGGCCCTCGTCCGGCTGGGCGGCCAGCCAGAACGCCGGGGTGGTGCTGCCGTAACCTATGGCCACGCCGACGTCCATGAGCCGGCGGTGCCCGAGCACCCCGAGGACACGGTCGTAGAACGCGGCGGCTGCAGCGAGGTCGGAGCAGTTGATGCCGAGGTGGTCGATCATGGCTCCACTCTGCCCGCTCCCGCCGGCCCACGGGGCCCGAGCGGCTGCCCGCGACGACGCTCAGCCCGCTCGGGCCCGTTCCCACCACACCGGCAGGTCGGCGAGCGAGTCGAGCACCGCGTCCGGGGTGACGTCGCCGTCCAGGTCGGCCGGGGAGAACTTGCCCGTCCGCACCAGCACGCCCACCAGCCCCGACCGCTGAGCGCCCCCGACGTCGGTGCGGACGTCGTCGCCGACCATGGCGACCTCCTCCGGCGCGAGCCCGAGGGCGCCGACGCCGGCGCGGAAGAAGGCCGGGTCGGGCTTGCCGAGGACGACGGCCTCCCGCCCGGTCGCGTACTCCAGCGCGCGGACGAAGGCGCCCGCGTCGAGCCGGAGCCCGTCCTCGGCCCGCCAGTACCTGGTCATCCCGAGGGCGAGCAGCGGGGGCGCGGGGTCGGTCACGAGCAGTCGGAAGGCCCGGTTGAGCGTCACGAAGTCCCATCCCGGGCCGAGGTCACCGACGACGACGGCCCCCGGCGCCTCGTCGCTGTCGGCCGGGAGCGGGTCGAGGCCGGCGAGCTCGGCGCCCGTCGCGTCCGGGACGAACAGCGCCGGTCGGGTGACGCCCCGCTCCACCATCCAGTCGCGCGCCGCGACGGCCGGGGTGAGGACGGCGTCCTCCTCGGCGACGGGCAGTCCCAGACGCGCCAGGCGCTCCACGACGGCGCTGCGGGGACGGGAGGTCGTGTTCGTCACGTAGCGGAACGGGACACCCTGCTCGCCGAGCCACCCGACCGCGTCCGCCGCCCCGGGCACGGCCTCGTCACCGACGTAGACGACGCCGTCGAGGTCGAGCAGGACTCCGCGCACGATCCCATGATGCGCGTCCGGGCAGGTATCAGCACGGCACCGCCGTGCCTCCACTCCCTGTCCCAGCGCGCGGAGGGAGGTCCGTCGTGGTCGAGACGACCCGGTGCCCGGAGTGCGGAAGCCTCGCGGAGGTCACCGACCGAGCCGTCCTGGAGAGCACCGACGGACCCGTCGAGCACGCCCGCGTGACGTGCCTGCGTCGTCACTGGTTCCTGCTGCCGGTCGCGGCGCTGGCCGCGGACGGGGCGCCCGCTCCGCCGGCTCCGGGTGCCCCGACGTCTCCCGCCGCCGGACGTCACGCGGTCGAGGAGTCACCGCCCTTCGTCGTGGCCCGTCCCGCCTCGAGCCGGGCCACCGGAACCCGGAACGGGGAGCAGGAGACGTAGTCCAGCCCGGTGTCGTGGAAGAAGTGGATCGACTCCGGGTCGCCGCCGTGCTCGCCGCAGATCCCGAGCTTCAGGCCCGGCTTGGCCCGCCGTCCCTCCTCCGCGGCGATCCCGACGAGCCGGCCGGCACCGTCCTGGTCGAGGGTCTCGAACGGGGACACGGTGAAGACCCCCTTGTCGAGGTAGGCGGCGAAGAACGCGGCCTCGACGTCGTCCCGGCTGAAACCCCACGTCGTCTGGGTGAGGTCGTTGGTGCCGAACGAGAAGAAGTCGGCCGCCTCCGCGATCCGGAACGCGGTCAGGGCCGCCCGGGGCAGCTCGATCATCGTGCCGACCGGGATGTCGAGCCTCGTGCCGGTCTCCTCCGCGACCGCCGCGACGACCCCGTCGATCTCGTCCCGGACGAGGAAGAGCTCCATGACCGACCCGACGAGCGGGACCATGATCTCGACCCGGGCGGCGCCGCCCGCGGCCAGGTGCGCCGCTGCCGCCTCGGCGACCGCGCGCACCTGGACGGCGAACAGCCCGGGGACCACGAGGCCGAGCCGGACCCCGCGCAGGCCGAGCATCGGGTTCGACTCGTGCAGCCCCTCGACGGCCACGAGCAGCCGGGCGTCCCGCTCCGCCTCCGGGGAGTCCTCCCCGCGCTCCCGGGCGAGCGCCACCCGCACCGCGAGCTCGGTCAGGTCCGGGAGGAACTCGTGCAGCGGGGGGTCGAGCAGCCGGATCGTCACCGGCAGCCCGTCCATGACCTGGAGCAGCTCGGTGACGTCCTCCCGCTGCAGCGGCAGCAGCGCGGCGAGCGCGTCCTCGCGCTCGTCGGCCTCGTCGGCGAGGATGACCCGCTCGACGAGGCGGCGCCGCTCGCCGAGGAACATGTGCTCGGTGCGGCAGAGCCCGATGCCCTCGGCCCCCATGCGCCGGGCCCGGCGGGCGTCCTCCCCGGTGTCGGCGTTGGCCCGGATCCGCAGCCGCCGCACCTCGTCGGCGTGGGTGAGCAGGACGTCGACGGCGCGCACGAGCTCGGCGGTCTCGTCGTCGGCGCAGTCGAGGGCGGCGTCGAGCCCCTCGGCGAGGTACTGCGCGACGGGCGAGTCGACGACGGGGACGTCCCCGAGGAACACCTCGCCGGTCGAGCCGTCGATCGCGAGCAGGTCGCCCTCGGCGACGGTGACGTCCCCGACGCGGACCGTGCGCCGTTGCGGGTCGACCTCGAGGGACTCGGCCCCGCAGACGCAGGTCCGGCCCATGCCGCGGGCGACGACCGCGGCGTGGGAGGTCTTGCCGCCCCTGCTGGTCAGGACCCCGGTCGCGGCGATCATGCCCTCGAGGTCGTCCGGGGTGGTCTCCCGGCGCACGAGGATGGCCTGCTCGCCCCGCGCCGCACGGGCCACCGCCCCTGCGCTGTCGAACACGACGTGCCCGATCGCGGCCCCCGGCGAGGCCGCCATCCCCCGGGCGAGGAGGCGCCGCTCGACGGCCGGGTCGAACTGGGGGAACATCAGCTGGGCGAGCTGCTCCCCCGTCACCCGCTGCAGCGCCTCGTCGAGGGTGATGAGCTGCTCGTGGACGAGCTGGACCGCGATCCGGAACGCGGCTGCGGCGGTCCGCTTGCCGATGCGGGTCTGGAGCATCCAGAGCGTGCCCTGCTCGACGGTGAACTCGATGTCGCACAGGTCCCGGTAGTGGGTCTCGAGGCGGCGCATGACGGTGCGCAGCCGGGAGGCGCTGTCGGGGTCGAGCCGCGCGAAGTCCTCGAGGCTGAGGGTGTTGCGGATGCCGGCGACGACGTCCTCGCCCTGGGCGTTGGGCAGGTAGTCGCCGTACACGCCCTGCTTCCCGGTGGAGGGGTCCCGGGTGAAGCACACCCCGGTCCCCGAGGTCTCCCCGAGGTTGCCGAACACCATCGTGCACACGTTGACCGCGGTGCCGAGGTCGTGCGGGATCCGCTCGCGACGCCGGTACAGCCGGGCCCGCTCGGTGTTCCACGAGTCGAACACCGCCCGGATGGCGTCGTCGAGCTGCTGGCGGGGGTGCTGCGGGAACGGCCGCCCGGTCTCGGCCTGGACGACCTTCTGGAAGGTCTGCACGAGCTCCTCGAGGTCGGCGGCCGACAGCTCGACGTCGGCGGCGACGCCCCGGGCCTGCTTCATGTCCTCCAGGGGGCCGGAGAACCGCTCGCCCGGGATGCCCAGCACGGTGCGGCCGAACATCTGGACGAGGCGGCGGTAGGAGTCCCACGCGAACCGCTCGTCCCCCGAGATCCGGGCGAGCCCGTGGACCGAGGCGTCGTTGAGCCCGACGTTGAGGACGGTCTCCATCATCCCCGGCATCGAGAACTTCGCCCCGGAGCGCACCGAGACCAGCAGCGGGTCCTCGGGATCGCCGAGCTGGCGTCCCACGGAGTCCTCGAGGGCCCGCAGGGCCCGGGTGACCTGCACCCGCAGGTCCGACGGGAGCGACCCCTGCTCGAGGTAGTGGCGGCAGGCCTCGGTCGTGATGGTGAACCCCGGCGGCACCGGCAGCCCGAGCCGCGTCATCTCGGCGAGGTTGGCCCCCTTGCCGCCGAGCAGGTCCTTCTGGTCCTTGTCGCCCTCACTGAAGTCGTAGACGTAACGCGGCACGGCTCGCTCCCATCGCCCCGCCGGGCGACCAGCCGCCCCCCGGCCCCACAGCGTCGTCGCGGTGTCGACGGCACCCGCCAGCGTACGCGCGCGCGACCGACCCGGCAGCGTTCCGCGTCGTCCGCTCGCTCCCGCGCGTCCCAGCCACCCCGTCCACCCCACCCGGTCCGGCCCGTCCACCCCACCCGTTGAGTGAGCCCTTCCTGTCCTCCCGGGACGCTCCGGAGGACAGGAAGGGCTCACTCAACCCGGGGGGTGGACGTGCCCGGTGGTGGGGGTCAGTGGGTGGAGGAGTCCGGGGGGAAGATGCCCGAGCGGGTCCAGAGGTCGATGGCGGCCTGCGCGGCGGCCCGGGCGGCGTCCTCGTCGAGGGCGACGAGCTCGGCGAGGACGGCGTGGACGACGGCCGTGGAGGCGGTCACCGACGGGAAGACGCTCGCGCCCTCCGACGGGACGAGGACGAGCTCCTCCGCGGCCTCGACGAGCTCCGCCGTCGACTGGTCGCTGACGGCGACGACCCGGGCGCCCCGCTCGGCGGCGACGAGGACGGCCCGCAGCACCTCCTGCGGGGAGCGCCACAGGTGGAAGACCACGACCCCGTCCTGCTCGGTGAGCAGGGACGCGGCGTTGAGCAGTGCGGTGCCGCCGACCCGCTGCAGCCGGACGTCGTGGCCGAGGGTCTGGGCGAGGTGGGCCAGCTGCAGCCCCGGGGCGGCGAACGTCCCCGAGCCGAGCACGAGCGTGACCCGGGTGTCGGCGACGATCCGGGCGATCCGGGCGACCTGGTCGGGGTCGAGCACCTGGGCGAGCTCGCGGAGGTTGCGCACGTCCCGGCCCAGCGCCGCCCACGTCGGCCGCTCGCTCGAGCCCGCGTGCTCGTCGAGCACCTGCGACGTGCTCAGCCCGGCGAGGTAGCGTCCGCGCGCCTCGGCCCGCAGCGCCGGCCACCCCGGGTAGCCGAGCACCTGCGCCGCCCGGACCACGGTCGCGACGTTGACGTCGGCGAGGCCCGCGGCCACGGACGTGCTCGCGTACGACATCTCCCGCGGGTGGGACGCCAGGGCCCGCAGGACCCTGGCCACCCCGGACCCGGGCTCGCGCGGCCCCAGCAGGTCGGCCACCCACCCGGGCGCCCCCGCCACCGTGGCGCTCATGTCATCCCCCGATCCCCCGCGCGACGCCGCGGGGCCCGAACCGCTCCTCAGGCGACCTCGCCGGCGCCGACGACCGTGCGGCCACCCTGCCAGACCTGTCTGATGCGGCCGCGCAGGTCGGTGAGCCGGCGTGGGTCGCCGTCGACGACGAGCAGGTCGGCCGCGAGTCCCTCGCGGACGGTCCCGGTCCGCTCCCCGACACCGCACAGCCGCGCCGCCACCGATGTCGCGGAGGCGAGCACCGCCTCCGGCGACATGCCGCACCCGGCCATCAGCGCGAGCTCGTCGAGGTTGTTCCCGTGCGGCCCGACCCCGGAGTCGGTCCCCATCGCGATGCGCACGCCGGCCTCGACCGCGGCGGCGACGGACGCGGTGTGGACGTCGACGACCTCGGCGGCCTTGTCGACGACGGCCTGCGGCATGCTCGCGCCCGCGTCGGCCGCGGCCAGGACCGCGCGCGGCGCGACGAGGGTGGGCACCAGGTAGGTGCCGCGCTCGAGCATGAGCCCGATCGCCTCCTCGTCGAGGTAGATGCCGTGCTCGACCGAGCGCACCCCGGCCCGGACCGCGTTCTTGATCCCCTCGCTGCCCTGGGCGTGCGCCATGACCGGTCGCCCCGCGGCGGCGGCCTCGGCGACGACGACCTCGACCTCCTCGGGGCTGAACTGGGTGTGGCGGGGGTCGTCCCGCGGGGAGAGCACCCCGCCCGTCGTGCACATCTTGATGACGTCGGCTCCGGCGCGCAGTAGGCTGCGGACGACCTTGCGCAGCTCGTCGGCGCCGTCGGCCACCGCCGGCGGCCGGCCCGGGTGGGGCTGGCTCAGGGGCGCCTCGACGCCGGAGGGGAACCAGCCGTCCGTGTGGCCGCCGGTCTGGCCGATGATGTTGACGGCGATGAGGAGCCGGGGCCCGGGGATGAGTCCGTCCGCGACCGCCTGCTGGATCCCGAGGTCGGCCCCGCCGGCGTCCCGCACCGTCGTCACCCCGGCCTTGAGGGTCGCCTCGAGGTTGGCCGCGGCGGCGTAGAACTGGTACGAGAACGGCTGGTTGATCCGCTGCATCAGGTCGGTCCCCGAGGCGGTCACGTGGACGTGGCAGTCGATGATCCCCGGCATCACGGTGGCCCCCGAGACGTCGACCGCGACGTCCCCGTCCAGGCCC
Organism: uncultured Actinomycetota bacterium; assembly: GCA_963800325.1. GTDB lineage: Bacteria > Actinomycetota > Actinomycetes > Actinomycetales > Dermatophilaceae > CAWDAQ01. Next base: position 469,219 of record CAWDAQ010000002.1, read on the forward strand.
GTGCCGACCTCGGCGACCGTCCCCTCCTCGAGGACGACGTCGGCGCGCACGGGCGGCGACCCCGTCCCGTCGAAGACGTCGCCGCCGTGGAGCAGAACGCGGGTCATGGGGTTCCTCTCAGCCCGGAGGTGTCCGAGCGCGCTGTCGTGGCGAACGCGACCCGGGTGTCGGGGTCGGCGAAGTGGCAGGCGACCGGGTGCTCCTGCCCGCGGTCGACGAGCGCCGGCTCCTCGGTCGCACAGATGTCCTGGGCCTTCCAGCACCGGGTCCGGAACCGGCAGCCCGACGGCGGGTCCACCGGGCTCGGCACGTCCCCCTCGAGGACGATCCGCTCCCGGCCGCGCCTGCGTCCCGGGTCGGGCAGCGGCGCCGCCGACAGGAGCGCCTGGGTGTAGGGGTGGCTCGGCGCGCCGTACACCTGGTCGCGGGTCCCGGTCTCGACGACCTTGCCGAGGTACATCACCGAGACGACGTCGGAGATGTGCCGGACGACGGTGAGGTCGTGCGCGATGAACAGGTAGGCCAGCCCGAGCTCCTCCTGCAGCCGGCGGAGCAGGTTGACCACCTGGGCCTGGATCGAGACGTCGAGGGCCGAGACGGGCTCGTCGAGGACGAGGACCTCGGGGCCGAGGGCGAGCGCGCGGGCGATGCCGATGCGCTGGCGCTGGCCCCCGGAGAACTCGTGCGGGTAGCGGGTGTCGTGGTCCGGGCTGAGTCCCACCAGGGACATCAGCTCCGCGATCCGCTCCCGACCGCCGCTCTCGCCGTGCAGGCCCTGGACGCGCAGCGGCTCCGCGATGAGCTCGCGGACGGTCATCCGCGGGTCGAGCGAGGCGTACGGGTCCTGGAAGACGATCTGGATGTCGCGGCGGACCGGACGCAGCGCGTTCCGCCCGGTGTGGGTGATGTCTCGGCCCTTGAGCTCGACGGTCCCGCCGGTGGGCTCCAGCAGGCGGACGACGCTGCGTCCGAGGGTGGTCTTCCCGCACCCGGACTCCCCGACCAGGCCGTGGGTCGCGCCGGCGTGCAGGTCGAGGTCGACCCCGTCGACGGCGTGCACAGCGCCGACCTGCCGGCGCAGCGGTCCGCTCGTGACCGGGAAGTGCTTGGTCAGGTCCCGCACCCTCAGGACCGGGTCGGTGGTCATGACACCTCGCTCGCCCGGTCGAGGATGCGGGGCGCCTCGGTCTCGACCTCGTCCCGGAAGTGGCAGGCCGACAGGTGCCCGGCGGCCCCGGTCTCCTCGAGCCGGGGCTGCTCGGTCCGGCAGACCTCCCGGTCCCCCGCGAGCAGGCAGCGGGGGTGGAACGGGCACCCGGGCGGTACGTGGGCGGGGTCGGGCGGACTGCCCGGGATCGGCTTCAGCCACCGCTCGTCGCCCCCGGTCTGCGGCAGGCTCGCCATGAGCCCGAGCGTGTAGGGGTGGCGGGGCTCGGAGAAGATCGTCTCGACCCGCCCGGTCTCGACGACGTGGCCGGCGTACATGACCACGACCCGGTCGGCCATCTCGGCGACGAGCCCGAGGTCGTGGGTGATGAGCACCAGGCTCGCGCCGGAGGCCTGCTGGGCCTCGCGCAGGACGTCCATGATCTGGGCCTGGATCGTCACGTCGAGGGCCGTCGTCGGCTCGTCGGCGATGATGAGGGACGGGTCGTTGGCGATCCCCATGGCGATCATCGCCCGCTGGCGCATGCCCCCGGAGTACTCGTGCGGGTACTGGTCGTGGCGCCGGTCCGGCTGGGGCAGCCCGACCCGGCCGAGGAGATCGACCGCCCGCCGGCGCAGGTCGCCCCGGCCGGCGCGCTCGTGGGCCCGGACCGCCTCGCCGACCTGGTTGCCGACGGTGAAGACCGGGTCGAGGCACGTCATGGGGTCCTGCGGGACGAGCGCGATGTCGCGCCCCCGGAGCGAGCGCAGCTCCTTCGCCGACAGCCGCAGGAGGTCGCGCCCCTTGAAGAGGGCGCGGCCGGTGACCTCGGTGCGCGAGGTCTGCGCGATGAGCCGGAGCAGGGAGAGCATGGTGACGCTCTTGCCGGACCCGGACTCCCCGACGACGCCGAGGGTCTCGCCGGGGCGGACCTCGAAGCTCACCCCGTCGACGGCACGGACGACGCTGGAGTGGGTGCGGAAGGTCACCGACAGGTCCTCGATCGACAGCACGGGTTCGCTCATGGGGTCCCTCACGCTCTCAGGCTCGGGTCGAGGGCGTCGCGGAGCCCGTCGCCGGCGAGGTTGAAGCCGAGGACGACGAGGAAGATCGCGAGGCCGGGGAAGGTCGAGGTGTAGGAGGCGTAGAAGATGTACTCGCGCCCCTCGCCGAGCATGGTCCCCCACTCCGGCGACGGTGGTTGGACGCCGAGGCCGAGGAAGCCCAGCCCGGCGGCGACGAGGATCGTCAGGCCGATGTTGAGGGTGGCGAAGACGACGATCGGGGTCAGCGAGTTGCGCAGGACGTGCCTGCGGAGGATGTCCAGCCGGGTCGCGCCGAACGCCTCGCTCGCCTGGACGTAGACCTCCTCCCGCAGCGCCAGCGCCTGGCCCCGGGCGAGCCGGATGAACTGCGGCACGACGCCGATCCCGGCGGCGATGATGACGCTCTTGAGCCCGACCCCGATGACCGCGACGAGGAGCAGGGCGAGCAGGAACGGGTTGAAGGACAGCATGATGTCGGCGACCCGCTGGATGGTCATGTCGACCCACCCGCCGAGGTAGCCCGAGACGAGACCGACCGGGACCCCGATGACCGTCGCGAGCGCGACCGCGAGCACGCCGATCATCAGCGTGTAGCGGCCGCCGAACATGATCCGGGAGAGGATGTCGCGGCCGAGGTTGTCGGTGCCGAGGGGGTGGGACGGCGAGGGCGGGCGCAGGGCCTCCGACAGGGACTGCTCGGTCGGGTCGTACGGCGTCAGCAGCGGCGCCGCGACGGCGAGCAGGACGAACACGACGAGGACGGCGATCCCGACCAGCGCCGACTTGTTCCGCGCCAGGGTGCGCAGCCCGCGCAGCCGCGAGCCGTCCCGCGTGGAGACGGGGGCCTGTCCGGTGGCGGTCACGTCAGCCATAGAGCCTCACCCTCGGGTCGACGACGGTGTAGAGCAGGTCGGTGACGATGTTGACGACGATGAACATCGCGGCGAAGACGAAGATGATGCCCTGCACCATCGGGTAGTCCCGCGCGCTGATCGAGTCGACGAGCAGGCGCCCGATGCCGGGCCACGAGAACACGGTCTCGGTGAGCACCGCCCCGCCGAGGAGGGTGCCGAACTGGAGGCCGATGACGGTCAGGATCGGCACGAACGCGTTCCGCAGCGCGTGCTTGTAGACCACGACGCGGTCGAGCACCCCCTTGGAGCGCACTGTGCGCACGTAGTCCTGGCCGAGCTCGTCGATCATCGTCGACCGGGTCATCCGGGCGACCACGGCCATCGAGAACACCCCGAGGGTGAGCGAGGGCAGCACCAGGCTCGACAGGCTCGACGCCCCCGCGGCCGGCAGCACCTGGAGGTTCACGGCGAACAGGACGATGAGGAGGATCCCGAGCCAGTACACCGGCATCGAGATGCCCATGACCCCGAGGACGGAGACGAGGCTGTCGGTCCAGGTGTCCTTGTGGGTCGCCGCGACGACGCCGAGGCTGATCCCGGCGACCACCCCGATGACGGTGCCGAAGAACGCCAGCTCGAGGGTGAACGGCAGCCGGGCCGCGATCTCGGAGACGACGGAGTCGCCGGTCCGGGCGGAGACACCGAGGTTGCCGTGGACGAGGTGGTCGACGAAGCGCAGGTACTGCACGACCACGGAGTCGTCCAGGCCCATCTGCTCACGGACCCGCTCGACCTGCTCGGGCGTCGCGCGCAGTCCGGCGATCACCCGGGCGGGGTCGCCGGGGAGGAGCTGGATGAGCCCGACGAGGACGAGCACCACCCCGAGGAGGGTGACGACCGAGGCCGCGAGCCGCCCTACGAGGTAGCCGGTGAGGCCCTTCACCGGCCCACCCCCTCGGGGGCGGGACCGGGTCCGGGCGCGCTGGAGAGCCGGTTCACCGGGCTACTCCGCCGGGTGGGCGCCGATCGTGTCGAACTTCTCGTTCGGCACGTACGAGATGCCCGTGACGTCGCTGGAGTAGGCGAGCTCGAGGGTCTGGCTCCAGAGGAAGACCCACGGGGCGTCCTTCCAGATCTGCTTCTGGGCCTTGCAGTACAGGTCCTGCCGGGTGCTGTCGTCGAGCTCCCGGTTCCCCTTGGCGATGAGCTTCTCGACCGCGGGGTCGGTGAAGAAGGCGTCGGCGAGCCCGTTCGGGGGCCACTGCGACTTCTGGAACATCTGGAACTGCGTCGCGGCGTCGAGCGCCCCCGGGGCCCAGCCCAGCAGGTGCATGTCGTACGGGCCGTTCTTGTCCTCGGCGGCGGCCAGGTAGGACGGCCAGTCCGTCGTGCGCACCGTGGCCTTGACCCCGACGTCGCGCAGGTTGGACGCGATCGCCTGGGCGGCCTGCTTGTCCTGCAGGTACCGCCCGCTCGGGGTCCCGAAGGTCACCGACAGGTCGGACGCCCCGGCGTCGGCGAGCATCTTCTTCGCCTTCTGCGGGTCGTAGTCGTAGGAGCCGACCTTGCAGTAGCCGTTGAGGCTCGCCGCGAGCGGGGAGTCCATGACGTCCACCGTGCCGAACAGCACGTTCTTGGCGATGCTCTTCTTGTCGACGGCGTAGTTGACCGCCCGGCGCACCTCGGGGTCGTCGAACGGCGGCGTGGAGTTGTTGAACGCGACGTAGATCGAGCGATCGCTCGGGGCCTTGAGGACGTTGATCCCGGGGTCGGCGTCGAGCGACTTCAGGTCGGTCACCGGCGGGTTCATGATCATCTGCGCCTGCCCCGACCGGAGCGCGGCCTCCCGGGAGTTGCCCTCGGGGATGATGCTGAAGACGACCTTGGAGTAGTACGGCTTGTCGCCCCAGTAGCCCTCGTAGCGCTGGAAGACCGCCTTGTCGCCCTTGTCGAACTCCTGGAACGTGTAGGGCCCGGTGCCGACCGGCGTGACGATGTTCGTGTACGTGTTGCCGTCCTTGGTCGCCGACGCCGGCGAGATGATCGCGGACGTCGTGATGCCGAGGTTGTTCAGCAGCGAGGGGTCGGGGTACTTCAGGTCGAGCCGGACGGTCGACGGGTCGAGGACCGTGACCTTCTTGATGACCTGGAACGACCCGCCGATGGGCACCTTGACCTTGGGGTCGCGGATCCGGTCGAGGTTGAACTTGACCGCCTTGGCGTCGAAGTCGGTGCCGTCCTGGAAGGTGACGTCCTTGCGCAGGTGCAGGGTCAGCTGCGTGCCGTCCTGGGAGGTGTCCCACGACGTCGCCAGGCCCGGGGTCGGCTGGCCGTCCTGGTCGAGCTCGGTGAGGGTCTCCAGGCCGTAGTCGATGACGTTCTGCACGGTGGTCGTCGTCTGCTGCGCCGGGTCGACGGTGTCGAGGTCGACCCCGATCCCGATGGTGAAGGTCCCGCCGCCGCCGGAGGCGGACCCCCCACCGCCCCCGTCGCCGGACCCGGAGGCGCCCGAGGACGTCGTGCAGGCTGCGAGCGCGACGACGCCGAGCGCGGCCACCGCGACGGACACCCCCCGGGCGGATCGCGGCGCTCGGACCGGGTCCCGGCGGGAGTGCCCGCCTCGGCGGGGGCCTGACCCCGTGGGCGCGCCTTGGGTGGACGGGTTCGCCGGCATGCGTCAATCCTCTGGGTGGGCGGCAAGGTGCAGCGAAGATTGCCACCAACTCCCAGCCTCGTCAACGGGTCGAGCATCCCATTTCGTCGGTGCTTCCACGGTCATGACGTGCAGTTTTGTTGTGTCTGTAAGGAGTTCGCGCACAAAACGCCATGACGGTCAATCTCTGCTACGTTGCCTGAGCATCGTTCATTGCAGGAGGTTCCATGGCACTCGACGACAGGCTCCGGGCCGACGCCGGTGAACTCGCGGACGACCTGACCCGGCTGCGGCACACGCTCCACGGGATCCCCGAGATCGGTCTCGAGCTGCCCCGCACCCAGGCCGCCGTGCTCGCCGAGCTCGAGGGACTCGGCCTCGAGGTGACCACCGGGGAGTCGGTGTCGTCGGTGACGGCGGTACTGCGCGGCGGCCGCCCCGGCCCGGCGGTGCTGCTGCGTGCCGACATGGACGCCCTGCCGGTCCAGGAGGCCAGCGGGGTCGAGTTCGCGAGCACGATCGACGGCGCCATGCACGCCTGCGGGCACGACCTGCACACCGCGATGCTCGTCGGAGCGGCCCGGCTGCTCGCCGCCCACCGCGACGAGCTCGAGGGCGACGTCGTCTTCATGTTCCAGCCCGGCGAGGAGGGCTGGGACGGCGCCGGTCACATGCTCCGCGAGGGCGTGCTCGACGCGTCCGGACAGCGGGTCAGCTCCGCCTACGGCATCCACGTGTTCTCCTCCCGGTGGCCCCGCGGCTCGTTCGCCTCGCGCCCCGGCACCCAGATGGCGGCCAGCGACGCGCTGTTCGTCACCGTCCACGGGCGCGGCGGGCACGGCTCCGCACCTCACCTCGGTCTCGACCCGGTCAACGCCGGGGCCGAGATGGTCACCGCGCTGCAGTCCCTCGTCACGAGGCGCTTCGACGCGTTCGACCCGGTCGTGGTCACCGTGGGCAGCTTCCACGCCGGGAGCCGGTACAACATCATCCCCGACGACGCCCGGTTCCAGGCGACGGTGCGCACCTTCTCCCCCGCCGCCCGCGAGCAGATGACCGAGCAGGCCCCCCGGCTCTGCGAACGGATCGGCGCGGCGCACGGACTCGAGGTGGAGGCGGAGTACCGCACCGAGTACCCGCCGACGATCAACCACGCGGAGCACGTGGACTTCACGGCCGGGATCGTCGCTGACGTGTTCGGCGAGGACCGGTACACCCCGATGGAGCACCCGGTGGCCGGCGCGGAGGACTTCTCGCGCGTCCTGGAGGACGTGCCGGGGTGCTACACCTTCCTCGGCGCGCACGTCGGCGACCGCACCGACGGACCGGACAACCACAGCCCCCGGGCCGCGTTCGACGACTCCGTCCTCGCCGACGGGGCCCTGTTCCACTCCCAGGTCGCCGTCCGCGCCCTGCGCCGGGACGCCGCCCTCGCCCGGTGAGCCCCAGCGCCCCCGGCCCCCGGTGAGTGAGCACCACCTGCTCCCGTCCCCCCGTTGAGTGAGCACCAAGTGCTCCTCAGAGGCGCGGAAGAGGACAGTTGCTGCTCACTCAACGTGTGGGTGGGGGGTGTGGGTGGGTGTCAGCCGGGTGTCAGTCGCGGGTCGGGGCGCCGTGCCAGAGGGTGACCTGCGGGAACGGGATCGTGATGCCCGCGCGGTCCAGGGCCGCCTTGACGTCGACCGCGACCTGGCTGCGCACCCGCCAGCGGCTCGCGATGTCGGCCGAGTGCCAGTACCGGACCGCGAAGACGATCGCGGAGTCGTCGAACCTCCACGCCCAGACCTCCGGCGGAGGACTGCCGACCACCTCGGCAGCGCCCGTGACCGCCTCGAGGAGCACCCGCTGCGCGGTGGGCAGGTCGGTGTCGTAGGCCACACCGACCTCGAGCTCGGTCCGGCTCAGCGGGGTGCGGGTGTAGTTGACGATCGCGCCCTGGAGCACCGTCGCGTTCGGCAGGTACACGACGAGCCCGTCGTAGGTGTGCAGCTGCACGGTGCGCAGGTTGACGTCCTCGACGACGCCCTCGTAGTCACCGAGCTGCACTTGCTCACCGCGGCGGAAGGGGCGCCGGAGCTGGATCAGCAGCCCCGCGACGAAGTTCTGCAGGATGTCCTGGAGGGCGAAGGCGAGGGCGATCCCGCCGAGGCCGAGCGCGCCGACGAGCGGGCCGATCCGCACGCCGAGGACCACGAGGACGTAGACGAGCCCGACCGCGACGACGACGAGCGAGAGGAACCGGCCCGCGACCCGCCCTCCGCCCGGATCCCCGCCCTGCCGTCCGAAGAGCCGCTCGACGGCCCTCCTCGCGGCGGCGGCGAGGACGAGGGTGACGACGAGCACGATCCCGGCGCGCACCCAGTCCCAGGGCTCGACCCCTCCGGGGAGCACGCCGGAGGCCGCGGACAGGGCTGGGGCGAGCGCGGGCATGGCGCGATCCTCGCACGACGCGGCGGAGGCGGACGGTGCCCACGCCCCCGGCCCCGTCGCCGACGAGCGCAGTCGGCGGGCGACCGATCGCGACCAGGGTCGGCGGGCCGCCGGAGCGTCGCCGGGCGAACCCGAGGAGCCCCGGTCACGTCCTGAACCACTAATCGGAGACATTTCCTCCGCTTAGGTGTAGGCTGGCGCCCGTCGGAGGACAGGACGGAGGTGGACGCGGTGCGCGCCGATGCACGACGGAACCGGGACCGGGTCCTGCTCGCCGCGCGGGACCTCGTCCTCGAGCGGGGCCCCGCGGTGCCCCTGGAGGAGGTCGCCGACACCGCGGGCGTCGGGGTCGGCACCCTCTACCGCCACTTCCCCGACCGACGGGCGCTGCTGACGGCCGTGGTCCACCGCGCCCTGACGTCGACCGCCGAGGCGGCCGAGCGGGCGGGCGCCGAGGAGGCCGACCCGTTCACGGCCCTGGCCCGCTACCTGCGCGAGGCGCTCGAGCTGCGGGTCTCGGCCGTCCTGCCCGCCGTCCTCGACGTCCTCGACCTCGACGGCGAGGACGTCGCGGCGGCCCGGGCCCGCTCGGCCGCCGCCGTCGAGGACCTCGTCGCCGCCGCGCACGCTGCGGGCCTCCTCGCGCCGGACGTCACCGTCGCCGACGTGGGCACCATGCTCGTCCGGATCTCCCGTCCCCTGCCCGGACCGCTCCCGCCCGAGGTCAAGGACGACCTCGCCCGCCGCCACCTCGAGCTCTTCCTCCGTGCCCTGGACCCGCGGCCGGGACCCCGCGCGCCCCTGCCGGGCGCGGCGATGACCTTCGCCGACCTCCGCCACCTCAGGGAGGGTCCGTGAGGCTCCCCCGCCGCGTCCGCCGTGCCACCGTGTTCGTCCACGTCCTCGTGGCGATCGCCTGGGTCGGGGTCGACCTCGTCGTCGGCGCCCTCTCGCTCACGGGGCTGAGAACCGAGGACCCGCGCACCATGGCGACCGCCTACACCGCCATCGGCATGTTCGCCGTGCCCCTCATGCTCGCGCTCGGCCTGCTCACCCTCGCCACCGGCGTGACGCTCTCCCTCGGCACGCGGTACGGACTGCTGCGCCACTGGTGGGTCGTGGTCAAGCTCGTCGCCAACCTCGTCCTGACCGTGCTCGTCGTCGTCGCGCTCCGTCCCGTGCTCGCCGAGGCGACGGCACAGGCCGCCACCGTCGACCCCTCGCTGCCCGGGCGGCTGGCCCGGGTCAGGGTCGACCTCGTCTTCCCGCCCCTGGTGTCGACGACGACGCTGCTGGCCGCGGCGTGGCTCGGTTGGTACAAGCCCTGGGGGACCACCCGGCCGGCCCCGCGGAGGCGGGCGGGGGGCCTCATCCCGTCGGGGTGACGCGGCCGCGCCGGACCGAGGCGACAGTGGGCCCGAGTGCCCGACGGCTCCGGAAAGGCAGCGACGATGAGCGACGTCAAGGTCGAGCAGAAGCAGACACTGTCGAGCGAGGAGGCTGCGCAGTGGCTGCACGCCCTCTCCGCGGCCTTCGCCAAGGGGGGCCACGTCACCTTTCCCATGGGGGGGACCACGGTCGAGCTGCGCATGCCGGCGCAGGTGAGGGCCGAGTTCGAGGTGGAGGTCGACGGCGACGAGGTGGAGGTCGAGGTCGAGTTCACGTGGTCGCTCACACCCGACGGCGACGGCTCCGACTGACCGGGACGGCGCCCGCCGGGAGTCCGCTCGTCCGCCGCCGGTGGGCCCGGGTGGCGCTGCTGCTGGTGGTCGCCTCCGCCGGTGTCGTCGTCGCCGCCGCCTCCGCCCGCGGCATCCGCCTGCTCGTCGAGGTCGCGCTCGCCGCCGTGGTGTTCGCCGCAGCCGCCTACTGGTTCCTCGCCCGCCGCGGCTGGGCCCGCCGGGGCGCCGCCGTCCTGCTCGTGGCGATCCCCGTCGCCCTCGTCGCGGGCCTCGTCGGCGCCGGGCTCCTGCTCGAGGTCGTCGCCGCGGCGGGTCTGCTCGCCCTGGCCGTCCCCGCGGGGTGGGCCGCGTTGGCGACCGCGGACGAGCAGGGCATGCCCGAGCGTCCCACTCCCGTCCCGGCCCGGCCGTGGCTCGTGATGAACCCCCGGTCGGGGGACGGCAAGGTGGGCCGCTTCCGGCTGGACGATCGCGCCCGCCGGCTGGGGGCCGAGGTCGTCCTGCTCGACCCCGCCCACCCGGTGGACGTGGCGGCACTCGCCCGGGAGGCCGTCACCGGAGGCGCCAACCTCCTCGGCGTCGCCGGCGGCGACGGGACCCAGGCACTCGTCGCCGGCGTCGCCGCCGACCTCGACGTCCCCTTCGTCGTCCTCAGCGCCGGGACCCGCAACCACTTCGCCCTCGACCTCGGGCTGGACCGGGAGGACCCGGTCGCGGGGCTGGCGGCGCTCTCGCCGGACGCCGTCGAGCTCCGCGTCGACCTCGGCACGGTCGGCGGCCGGACGTTCGTCAACAACGCCTCGTTCGGAGCCTACGCCGCCGTCGTCCAGAGCCCGGCCTACCGTGACGACAAGCGCGGCACCACGCTCGACCTGCTGCCGGACCTGCTCGGCGGGCACCGCGGTCCACGGTTGACGGTCCACGCCGGCGGGTACGTCGTCGACGGACCACAGGCGGTGCTCGTGAGCAACAACCCGTACGGCATGGGAGACGTGGCCGGCATCGGACGGCGCGCCCGGCTCGACGGCGGTGTGCTCGGACTCGTCACGGTCACCGTGGACGGCGCTCGCGAGGCCGTCGGCCTGCTGCGCGGCGCCCTGACGGGCCGGGAACCGGGCGTGGTGTCCCTGACCTGCGCCGAGGCCGTCATCTCCGCGGACGCGCCCCGCGTCCCGGCCGGGGTCGACGGCGAGTCGCTCCTGCTCCCCACTCCCGTCCGCGTCAGGATCCGGCCAGGGGCGCTGCGCGTGCGCGTTCCCCGGGACCGCCCCGGGGTCCCCGCCCACCGCCCGGCGTGGAGCCTCGCCCGGCTCGCCCGACTCGCCGCCCCGGCCCCCCGCCGGTCCGAGGCCGGCCGGTGAGGACGGCGCCGAGGCACACCGCCTCCGGCGCTGCGCCGCGGCGCATCGCCCCCGGCGCCGCCGACCTCCTCCGCGGGCTCGGTGCCGCCGCGGCCCGGCTCGACCGGGCGGCGTTCACGGGCCTGCAGACGCGTCCGGTACCCCTGCTGGACGCGCTCGACCCGGCCGCGGCCGCGATCTCCCGTGCCGCCGACCACTCCCTGATCTGGGTGGTGGCCGCCGCCGGGATGAACCTGGCAGGTCCGCGGGGGCGCCGGGCCGGCCTCGTCGGCCTCGGGGCGGTCGCGGTCACCTCGGCGCTGGTCAACCTCGGGCTGAAGCGGCTCGTCGGACGGGAGCGGCCAGACCGGGAGATCGGCACGCTCGGCGCTCGGGCCAGGGCCCCCCGGGCTGCCCACGCGGTGCCGATGCCGGCATCGGGAGCGCACCCGTCGGGTCACGCGGCGTCGGCGTTCGCGTTCGCCGCGGCGGCCGGGGGCGCGCTCCCCGCGGCCGCGCCGGCGCTACGCGCCGCCGCGGCCGCGGTGGGGTACTCCCGGGTCCACGTCGGGGTGCACTACCCGGGGGACGTCCTCGTCGGTGCGCTCGTCGGGACCGGGACGGGCGCCGCCGTGCGGCGGTTGTGCGAGCTCAGCGGTTACCTCTGACCGCCTTCATCTCGCGGCCGTGAACCGTGATGGCCCAGATCGCGAGGACGTCGATCGCGATCATGATCGCGGACCACACCGGGTAGGCCGAGAGGAACGCGATGTTGAGGACGGCGCTGAGGAAGGCGACGACCACCCCGACGACGCGGGCCCACATCTGGCCGACGAGCAGCCCGGCCCCGGCGGCGATGACGACGAGCCCGAACAGCAGGTGGACCCAGCCCCACGCGGTGTAGTCGACCGAGACGATCAACCCGCTCGAGCCCACGACGAAGTACTGGTCGTTGAAGATCGCGACGAGCCCCTGGATGGCGTGGAACACGCCGAGGAGCAGCATGAGGGTCCCGGCGAAGGCGATCCAGCCCGTCCACGCCGTGGGCTCCTGGGGGTAGGTGACCGGACTGGAGTCGTCCCTCCCGGTCGACGTGGGGACGTAGCGCCCCGCTCCCGCTCTCGTGTCGGACATGGTGGGCTCCCGGACCTGGTGCGGCGATGGACACCACCCACGCTCGTGCCACCCGGGGGGTCGGTCCTCATCCCGCCGGGGTGATTGGCGGCCGTGGGCGGGGACGTGGGTCGGCTTCGTCCGCTGCGCATGATGCGCCGGCCGCCGCGCCGGCGAACGCTGTGGCGGTGTCCGACTACCCGCTCATCGCCGACCACGGTCTCGTCGGGGACCTCCAAACCGCGGCCCTCGTCGCCACCGACGGGTCGGTCGACTGGTTCTGCGCCCCGCGGTTCGACTCGCCGAGCACGTTCGGCGCCCTGCTCGACCACACCCGCGGGGGCCGGTTCCGGGTGCGCCCGACCGCCCCGGCGTTCACCCGCAAGCAGCTCTACCTGCCCGACACCGCCGTCCTCGTCACCCGGTTCCTGACCGAGGCGGGGGTCGGCGAGGTGCTCGACTTCATGCCCGTCTCGCTTCCCACGGTCGCCACCGACGTCCACCGCCTCGTCCGGCTCGTCCGCTGCGTGCGCGGCGAGATGACCTTCGACGTCGAGCTCGCGCCGCGCTTCGACTACGGCCGGGAGCCGCACGAGACCCACCTGACCGAGGACGGGGCCGTGTTCACCGGGCGGTCCGGGACGTCGATGACGGTGCACCGGGTGGCCGAGCCGGGGGACCCACGACTGGCGGGCGCGTCCGTCGACGCCTCCGGGGACGTCCACGCCCAGATCACGCTGTCCGCGGGCGCGGTCCGCGGGCTCCTGCTCGAGACGGGCACCGCCGGGCCGGTCCGCCGGGTGTCGGTGCCGGAGGCGATGGGGCTGCTCGACGAGACGAGGCGGTTCTGGGAGTCCTGGCTCGCGCAGTCCACCTACCGCGGCCGGTGGCGGGAGGTGCTCGCCCGCTCGGCGATCACGCTCAAGCTCATGACCTACGCCCCGAGCGGCGGTCTCGTCGCCGCCCCGACCGCGGCCCTGCCGGAGCAGGTCGGCGGGGAGCGGAACTGGGACTACCGCTACACCTGGGTCCGGGACGCCTCCTTCTCGGTGTACGCCCTCCTCGGGATGGGGTTCCGCTCCGAGGCCGCGGCCCTGGGACGCTGGTTGCGCGACCGGGTCGACGAGGCCGCCGACGACGGGTCGGGTCCGCTCGCGATCATGTACCGCGTCGACGGGTCCAGCGACCTGCGCGAGGAGGTCCTCGACCACTGGGAGGGGTACCGCAAGTCCGCCCCGGTGCGGATCGGGAACGGGGCCGCCGGACAGCTGCAGCTCGACATCTACGGCGAGGCCATGGACAGCCTCTACGTCGCCGACCGGCACGGCCTCGAGGCCGGCCACCGCGGCTGGACCCGGATGCGGGAGATGCTCGACTGGGTCAGCCAGAACTGGGACCAGCCCGAGGAGGGGATCTGGGAGACCCGCGGCGGGCGGCAGGACTTCACCTACGGCCGGCTCATGAACTGGGTGGCGCTGGACCGGGGCATCCGGCTCGCGACCGAGCACGGCCGGCCGGCACCCGTGGAGTCGTGGCGGGCCGCACGGGACGCGATCTACTCCCAGGTCATGGACCGGGGGTGGAGCCCGAAACGGCGGGCGTTCCGGCAGCACTACGGCACCGACGTGCTCGACTCCGCGCTGCTGCGGATGCCGACCGTGGGCTTCGTCTCCCCCACCGACCCGATGTGGCTCTCGACCCTGGACGCGATGGAGGACGAGCTCGTCACCGACAGCCTCGTCTACCGGTACGACCCCGCGGCGTCCCCGGACGGGCTGCGCGGCGCGGAGGGGACGTTCTCGCTGTGCACGTTCGCCTACGTCGAGTCGCTCGCGCGGGCGGGACGGCTCGACGAGGCGCGGGTCGTGTTCGAGAAGATGCTCACCTACGGCAACCACCTCGGCCTGTACTCCGAGGAGATCGCGCTCACCGGCGAGCAGATCGGCAACTTCCCGCAGGCCTTCACCCACCTGGCGCTCGTCGACGCGGCGATCGAGCTCGACCGCCGCCTCGACGCGTCCGGCTAGGCCCCGGGACGGGCCGCGGCGCCCGCGCCGCCGAGGAAGGCGAGGGCGACGAGCCGGTCGCCGTGGACCTGGAGCCGGTCCGACATCATCGCGGTGGCGAAGTTGCGCTGCCCGCGCAGCACCTCGACCAGGGTCGACTCGTCGGTCCGCACGACGCAGTCGGCGTGCTCGGCGTCGGTGTCGATCGTGGCCTCGCCGTCCTCGACGACCGCCCGGTAGCGGCCGCCGGAGCCGAGGTCGAACCCGATCGACACCTGCCGGCCACGCCACTCGCGTCGGTCGAGGGCGGTGACCGACGCGGCGACGAGGTCGGCGACCTCGCTCGCCCCGACCCCGACGCGCAGCACCTGGTGGCTGAGGTCGGCGCCGACGTCGGCGGCCCCCCAGCGCCCGGGGACCCCGATCAGCTCGAGCTCGCGCATCTCCACCGGCAGGTGCGGGTCCGACCTGAGGATGACCCCGTCGACGTGCAGGCCGAGGAGGGCGCTGATGAGCATCAGCGGCGCCCCGGACGCCCACGCCTGGGGGGAGCAGGCCGTCGGGTACTTGGCCGGGAACGCGGTCTCGGCGCGCCCGAACCCGGCGAAGGCCTCGGGGAGGCGTCCGCCGAGGAGGTCGGCGGCCTGGAGCATGCTCATCGCGATTCGGGCGGCCTCGTCGCGGTAGCCGTGCCGCACGAGGCCCTGCACGGCGATGGCCGTGTCGTGCGGCCACACCGTGCCCAGGTGGTACCCGATGGGGTTGTAGCCGGTCTGGCCGGTCGCGAAGGTCCGGATGCCCCACCCCGAGTCGAGCCGGTCACCGGTGAGCAGGTCGACGACGGCGGGGACCCGCTCGTCGGGCACGATGCCGCTCCACAGCAGGTGGCCGACGTTCGAGGCGAGGCTGTCGACGGGTCGCTTCTCGCCGTCGAGCGCGACGGCGTAGTACCCCCGGTCCTCGAGCCAGAAGTCCCGGTCGAAGCGCGCCTTGAGGTCGGCGGCCTCCTCCTCGAGGCGGTCGGCGAGGCCGCGGTCGTCCCACACCTCGCGGGCCAGGCGGGCGCAGCGGACCTTCGCGTCGTAGGCGTAGCCCTGCAGCTCGCACGTGGCCCGGGGGAAGGACGCGAGCGTCCCGTCGGCCCACTGGATCGAGTCCCAGGAGTCCTTCCAGCACTGGTTCTCCAGCCCCGTCGCGGTGTTGCGGCGCTCGTACTCGACGTAGCCGTCGCCGTCCCGGTCGCCGTACTCGTCGATCCAGCGCAACGCCGCCCGGGCCGGGCGCTCGAGGCGGCGCACCACGTCGGTTCGCCCGGTCCAGCGCTCGTACTCATCGAGCAGGACGAGCCAGAGCTGGGTGCTGTCGGCGGCCCCGTAGTACGGCGAGTGCGGGCGCTCCTCGAACGCGGTGAGCTCGCCGAACCGCAGCTCGTGCATGATCTTGCCGGGCTCGGCGTCCCGGAAGTCGTCGCGCTGCACCGCCTGGAGCATCCCGAGCGTCTCGAGGGTGGTCTGGGCGAGCTCGGGCATGAACGGCAGCGCCTGGAGGCTGGTGATGATGCTGTCCCGGCCGAAGGCCGCCATGAACCACGGCAGCCCGGCAGCGGGGAGGTAGTGGCCGGGACGGGCGCGCAGGTCGAACCGGAGGGAGGTGAGGTCCCGCAGGCTCTGGTCGTAGATCTCGACCAGCGGTGCCCAGTCGCACGTGAGGACCGGGGCGCCGGCGGGCTCGAGCCTCAGCCCGAGCCGCTCGCCGCCACCGGAGGCGGCCCCGCCGGCGGCCTCCGCAGGCACCTCGTCGACGTGCTCGACGGGCACGACGTCGACCTCGCACGTCCAGGACTGCTGCGGGTCGAGGGCGACCGTGAAGCGCAGCCCCTCCTGCGTGACCTCGGGCTCGCCGGTGGCCCGCACCCACGTCTCGCGGCGGTAGGACTCGCGCTCGTAGCCCAGGACGAGCCGGTCCCCATCGACCCGCCGGTAGGGCCGCCCCTTCTTCTCGCGCACCGCGTCCTTGACCTCGAACAGGTCGGCGAAGTCGGCGTCGGCGTCGAGGGCCACCGCGACCGTGACCGGGGTCGCGTCGTGGTTGGCGATCGTCACCGACTCGTGGAAGCCCTCCTGCACGGTGCGGCGACGGATGACCGACAGCTTGGCGTTGACGTACGCCGAACCGGTCCCCGGGGCGAGGAAGAACTGGGCGGCGTAGTACCGCGTCGTGTCCACCGACAGCGACCCCGGCCTCTCGCCGTCGACGGTGAGTACCCACCGGGAGAGGAACCGGGTGTCGGCCCGGAAGAACCCGTGGGGTTCGACCGGGGAGCCGTCGAGGTCACCGCGCTCGTCGCTGACGACGAAGGTGCTGCCGTCGAGGATGTTCACCGTCTCGGCCATGCCGCCCACGATCGGCCGCGCCACCCGGCGGGGACGTCACCCCCGCCGGATGAATCGGCGGGGCGCCGACCGGCGGCTCAGGACGCGGCGGTCCGGGCGTCGTAGGGCAGCCCGTCGATCGCGGTGACGAGCCAGTGGTCGCCGTCGCGGGCGACGGTCACCTCGACCTGTCGCCCGAGCAGGCCGTCGAGCTCGTCCGCGTGGGTCTCGACGGCCCCGTCGGCGTCGTAGTCACCCTCCCGGCGGGCGAGCGTGTCCGCGGTGCCGACGTCGAGCACGTGGTCACCGAGGCAGCGGTCCTGGCCGCAGGTGTGCAGGAGCCCGGTGACGGTCGCGGGGGGCGGGGTGGTGCTGGACGACGTGGTGCTCGACGACGTGGTGCTCGAGGATGTGCTCGACGAGGGGCTCGTGCTGCTCGAGGATGTGCTCGACGAGGGGCTCGTGCTCGTGGACGACGTGCTCGTCGACGTCGAGGTCGAGCTGGAGGTCGTCGAGCTGGAGGAGGTCGAGGTCGTCGAGCTGGAGGAGGTCGAGGTGCCCGCGCCCCCCGGCGAGGTGCCGCTCGACGTGCTGGTCGATGACGTCGGGGCTGTCGTGGACGTGGTCGTGCTCGTGGACGAGCTCGTCCTCGTGGACGAGGACGACGAGGACGACGAGGACGACGAGGACGACGAGGACGACGAGGACGACGAGGACGACGAGGACGACGACGACGACGACGACGTCGAGGTGGTGCTCCTCGTCGGGGTGGTACCCGTGGTCGGGCCCGTGCTCTTCGTCGTGCTCTCCGTCGTGCTCGTGGTCGTGCTCTTCGATGACGGCCGTGGCGCCGGTCTCGACGGGTGGGTCGTCGGCCTGGCGCCGTGCCCGGGCGCGGGGGAGGCACCGGTGGTCGCTCGCGTCCCGCTCGTCGGCACCCCGCCGGCGAGGACGGTGGCGACCCGCAGGGTCGGCCGCACGACGGTGTCCGGTGGGAGGGTGACGGGCGTCCCGCGGCCGTAGGCACGGGCGTAGGCGAGCACGAGGTCGGCGTACGAGCTCGACGGGTTGTAGGCGAACAGCGCCTCCCGGGCGCCCGTCCCTGAGGCGAGCCCGGTCGAGGCCGCGCAGAGGTAGCGGGCCGCGCCGAGGGCCGCGTCGTTGATGTCGTTGGGTGAGCGGACCCCGTCGCCGTCGCCGTCCGCGCCGACGATCGCCCACGTCGTCGGGAGGAACTGCATGGGACCGACCGCGCGGTCCCACGTGGCGTCCCCGTCGACGGCGCCGCCGTCGGTGTCGTGGATCGTCGCGACCGGTCCCACGCCGTTCAGAGGCGGCCCTTGGATGGAGGGGAGCGAGTACCCGTCCGACCCGAGCACCGAGCCCGCGTACCTGCCGTGGTCGGACTCGACCCGGCCGATCCCGGCGAGCAGGGTCCACCGGATCCCGCAGGCCGGGTCCTCCGCCGCGACCACGGCGGCGGCGTGCCGGTAGGCCCGCAGAGCGGTCGCGGGGATGTCCCCCGTGGCACCGGTCTCGACCAGGGTCCGGGACCCGTTCCGCGTGCCGACGACGACCGTCACGGGCGGGCTCGGGGTGGAGGTCGCCGGTCGGGTCGGGTCGGTGCTCGCGCTCGGCGCGGGCTCTGGTTCGCCGGCGAGGACGTAGGCGGCACGCGGGAGGGTGCTCTGGGCCACGCCTGGGCCGTCGCCGAGGCGGGTCTCGGTCGCGGCCCGGCCGACACCCGGGTCGGCGACGGTCCCGGCGGCACCGACCACGGCCGTCACGACGCTCGCCATGACGGCCCGGAAGAGGTACCGGCCCCACGGCAGCGGCGGCGCCGGCGGCTCGCCGACCCCGACGCGGTGCCGCCCGGAGCGAGGGCCGCGCCGGGGCGCGGACGGGCCCGGGGGCACGACGGGACGGGCGCAGGGGGTCCCCCGGTCGTCTCCGGCCCCCCGGCGCCGTGCGCGCTCCTCGCGGCGTCCCACCGACACGCGTCCCACGATGTCACACCTCCCTCCACGGCGGGGGAAAACGGCAGGCGGCTCCTGCCCGGAGAGTCGAGCGACGCCCGGCCGCCGGGGCTCAGGGTCCTCCGGCGGCCGGGGGGTGGCCCGGTCGGCGCTCAGCGCAGCAGTCGCATCCCCCCGACGTGCCCGCCGACGCTGGTGCGGTGCTCGAACGTGCCCGACCCGGTCCCGCGGTAGAACCACACCCGTCCCTTGCGGTCGCGGGTGAGGAGGTCACCGTTCTGGTCCCCGTCGACGTCGCCGAGGCCGACGAAGTCGCGCATCACGGCCCATCCGGTCCCGACGGTGACCCGCCGGCCGGTGATCCTGCCGTGCCCGTCCAGGCGGTAGGTGAACAACTTGCCGGTGTGCCGCTGCCGGGCGAGGAGGTCGACCTTGCCGTCGCCGGTCACGTCTCCCGCCCCGACCAGCTTGTTCATCTCGTTCCAGCCCGTGGTGCCCAGCCGGATGCGCTTGCTGGTGCCGCACGCACCGTTCCCGGCCCAGAGGTAGAGGTAGCCGGAGTTCTTGTCGATGGCGACGATGTCGCCGTTGCCGTCGCCGGTGGCGTCGCCGATGCCGGTCACCCGGGTGAACCGGGCAGGGATCCCCCGGACCCAGCGGCGGCTGCCCACCGGCCCGGAGGCGTGGACGCGGTAGCAGTAGAGCCGGCCGTGCGGGGCACGCGCCAGCATCTCGGTGCCCGCGGTGCCGTCGAGGTCCCCGCCGTAGCTGATCGCGGTCGCGGACTCCAGTGCGTGCCCGAGCGCGGTCTTCGCCCCCAACCGGGACCCGGTGAAGGACATGCGCCACAGCACGCCCCCGCTGGCACGTCCGTACACGTCGGGTCGCCCGTCCCCGCTGGTGTCCCGGGAGAGGGTGTCCCGGCCGGAGACCTTCGCGACCGGCTTCGGGGCCGCGGGAGCCTCCGAGGGCACGGTGAACCACGTCGATCGGAGCCCGATCGCCCAGCGGAGCTGGTCCCCGGTCACGGTGACCCGCCCGCTGCTGCCGATCACGGTCGCCCTCTCGACGCGGCCGCCCCAGTCCCCGTGGCCGTCGCGGGTGAGGGACAGGCTCTTGACCGTCCCGACCGACGAGTAGGCCCGCTGCAGCGAGCTGCGCAGGGCGCCGCCCGAGAGGGTCCACGCGTGGGGGCTCCAGGAGTCGGTGGGGACGCCGTCGTACGGGTCGGCCTTGGCGACGAGGTAGGGCTGGTTGCCGGCGACGACCCAGCCGCCGTTGCTCGCCGAGAACTGGGTGAACGCCGGCGAGCCGTGGTAGTCGACGACCTTGCCGCTGGTCGCGGAGACCGCGGCGTCGGTGCTCGCCGCGGTGTTCGAGCGCACGAGCGTTCCGCTCGAGGTGTAGTCGGCAAGGCCCTTGTACACCTGGCAGGCCGTGGAGTCACACAGGTCGTAGCTGCCGCTGTGCCGGCCGTTGGCGGCGTAGGTGCGGGCGACGACGGCCTGGCTGCGCAGCGCCTGCGTCGGCCAGGAGGAGGGCATCTCGTTCGGCACGACACCGCGCAGGTAGGAGTCGAGGCGGGTGACGTTGAGCGGCATCAGGCCACCGGAGGTGACGATGCTGCGGACCCGGTCGGGGTAGTCGCGGTACCCACCGGAGGACAGCTGCACCCGGACCGCTCCCCCGACGTGGGCGAAGCCGAGGTTGCGGGTGGTGCGGCGGTAGGACGCGTTCGTCGACCAGCGGCCGCCCGCGTGGTACTGCAGGCTCTGCCCGGGGCCGTCCCGCACGATCCGCCAGCCGTCGATGGCCTTGCCCCCCGCCTTGCTGCCGAGGTTGGTGTAGCCCGACGAGGTCTGCAGCTTCAGTCCCGTCGCCATCTTCACGGTGACGCCCGAGCTCGGCAGCCCGCTGAGCCGGATCCGCAGGATCGGGTTGCCGTAGGAGCCGACGGTGGTCCCCGGGTAGTAGAAGTGGACGATCCGGGACCACGTCAGGCCCTTCTTCGCGGCCCCGTACGCCCCCCACTGGGACATGCCGTGACCGTGGCCGTAGCCGTGCCCCGTCACGACGGTCGCCGAGCTCGTCGGGACCGTCACCGTCTCGGCGCGGGCCCCGGGCGCAGTCGCGACCCCGGTGACCACTGCCGCGGCGGTCGTGGCCGCGGCGGTGACGACGGTCGAGGCCCTCGTGGTGCCGCCGCGCGGTCCGCGGGTGTTCGTCTCGGTCATCGTCTCCTCGTTCCGTCGGTGCAGGCGACGCGAGGCGCCGGTCGCCGCGGCCCCTATCGGTCCCCCGCCTCCGGACCTGAGCCGCACGCGGGCCGAGGACCGTCCGGCGTGGCGGTTCAGCAGCCGGCGGTCGGTGCCGATGGGCAGGCGACCGGACGTCGAGACGAAGGAGCCGCACGCCGATGCACGGGCAGCAGGGGCCACGCAGGGAGCTCAGCCCGAGGTGGCTGGCCCGCACCCTCGAGCACCGTCTCTACCTCGGGGAGCCGTCCCCGGCGTCGGTGGCGGCAGGCTGCGAGGAGGCGGTCGGGCGTGGGCTGGCGGCGGTGATCTGCCGGCCCGAGCACGTCGAGGTCGCCGCGGCGGCCGTCGCGGGCTCGGCGGTCGCGGTCGTCACGGCACTGGCCTGGCACCGGGACGAGTACGGCCCGCTCGCGACCGACGACCTCCTCACCGAGGCCGACGACCTGGCGCGGGCCGGGGCCACGGACCTCGCCGTGGCGGTCACCGGTCGCCGCCTCCTCGTCGACGACGGCCGGCAGGCCGCGGAGCAGGTCGAGCGGGTCGCCGACGTCGCGGGCGGCGCCGGGGCGAGGGTGCGGGTGATCCTCGACACCGACGGTCTCGACTGCGCCGGCGTCCGGTCGGCCTGCGCCCGTCTCGGGAGGACCGGCGCGTGGCTGCTCCAGGGCGGCTCGTGGCGCGGCAGCCGCACCCGCCTGGCGCACGTGCACCTCATGCGCGCCGCGCTGCCCCCGGGAGTCCGGTTGAAGTGGACCCACCCGGTCGACTCCGTCGACAAGCTGCTCATCTGCCTCGCCGAGGGGGTCGACCGGTTCAATGCCGACATCGACCTCGTGCTCGCCGAGGCGCGTGCCCGTGCCGACTCCGGGGGGCTGTTCGTGCCCGTCGCCGGCGCCGACTACTGAGGATGGCTCCCGAGCAGCCCACGGACGGCCCGCAACCCTACCGCCGCGTAGGTCTATCGCCCTGCGAGGTAGGCCTCTATCCTCGGCGGCAGCGACCCGGTCCCCACCCCCCGACCGCGGGCGCCCGTGGCCCCCGCTCCCGTCCCCCCTCCTGGCGGTCGAGCGGGGGCCCGACGTCTCCGCTGCCGGCGAGGCCGACCGTGGTTCCCGAGGACGGCAGAGGACCTCAGGGGACGAGGACGAGCTTGCCGCGCACGTGGCCGCTCCGGCTGATGCGGTAGGCCTCGGCGGCCCGGGCGAACGGGAAGGTCTGGACCTTCACGACGAGGGCGTCGTCCTCCAGGAGCCGGGCGACGAGTTCGAGCGCCTCTACCGGGCGGCTGTCGGCGCCGCCCCCGGTGACTCTGGCGCCGACCTCGGCGGCACCGAAGTTCGCGATGGACAGCACCTGCCGGGGATCCGCGACGAGCCCCACGAGGTCCGCGGCGGGCGTCTTGCCCGCGACGTCGAGCACCGCGTCGACCGGTCCGCCGGCCGCGGCCCGGACCCGGTCGACCACGCCGTCGCCGTGACGCACCGGGGTCGCCCCGATCTCGACGAGGTAGCCCTGGTTCTCCTCGCTCGCCGAGGCCAGCACCCGCACGCCCCGGGCCACGGCCATCTGCGCGACGATCGCGCCCACCCCTCCGGCGCCGCCGTCGACGAACAGGGTCTGCCCCTGCCCGGTGCCGAGCAGTCGCAGGCAGCGCTCGGCCGTCTCACCGGCCACGCCGGTCGCCGCGGCCACCGCCCAGTCGACCCGCGCGGGCTTGGGCGCCCAGGCGTCGAGGACGGCGTACTCGGCCTGGGTGGCGGTGCCGCGCCCGAACACGTCGTCGCCGACGGACACCCCGCTCACCCCCTCGCCGACCTCGTCGACGACTCCGGCGGCGTCGAAGCCGGGCCGCCCGGGCTCGGTCAGCGGCTCACCACCGGACATCGCCCCCGAGAGCTGCTTCCAGTCGCTCGGGTTGACGCTCGCGGCCCGGACCGCGACCCGGACCTGTCCCGGCCCGGCATGGGGCTCGGGGACCTCGGCCCACTCGAGAGCGTCCTCGTCCCCGTGGGTTCGGTACTGCACGGCGCGCACGTCGTCTCCCTCCGCTCGACCTCGGCGGCCGCCGGCCCGGCGCGCCGCCCTCCCCCGGACAATCGCCCCGGCGCCGCGGCTATTCCCCTCACGGGCTCCCGGGCAGGTCGGCCAGCGCGTCGGCGAGCGCGAGGAGCCGGTCGGACTGCTCCAAGCGGCTCACGAGGCCGGTCGGGATCGTCGACGCCCCGCACCGGGCACCGGTGACCGCGCCGGCCATGGCGGCGATCGTGTCGGTGTCGCCGCCTCCGAGGACCGCCCGCTCGATGGTCGCCACGACCGAGGCGGGCGCCCCCAGGGCGGCGAACAGGGCCATGGGGACCGACTCCGCGGCCGCCACACCCGCCCCGAGCACGGCCGCGGCCTCCCGAGGCGCCGCGTTGCCCTCGACGAGGTCCGAGACCGTGGACAGAGCGGACGCGAGCTCTGCCTCCTCCGGCCGGGTCGCACCCACCGCTGCGGCGGCCAGGGTCGCCGCCGCGTCCGGAGGGACCCCGGTGTCCGAGAGGAGGGCGTCGTGGACCGCGAGCGCCTGCACGGCCGCACCCGACCTACCGAGCGGGTGGGCGTGGGTCACCGCCGCGCTGCGCCGGGCGAGCTCGGCGACGCGGCCGGAATCGGGCGCTGCGCAGGCCACCGGCACCACCCGCATCGCCCCGCCGTTGCCCAGCGACCCTGCACCGCCGAACGCCGAGGCCGTGACGGCACGCCAGTCCCGGCCCGACAGGACGGCGTCGAACACGCGCGGGGGGAGGCTCCCGTAGCCGCGGCCGGGGTCCTCGGCCCAGGCCCGGGCGAGGGCCCGAGCCAGGCCCCCCTCGTCGAGGTCGGCACCGCCGCCGAGGCAGCCGGCGAGATGCTCGCCCAGCGCCACCGCGAGGGCGGTGTCGTCGGTCCAGGCCAGCGGCGCCGTCCCGGCCACGACGAGCGCCACCTCGTCGGGGCCCACGAGGGCACGACCCTCGAACGCCGCGCCGACACCGTCGCCGAGCGCGGCGCCGAGGAGGGCCCCCCGGACCCGATCCCGCCGGGACCCGCCCGGTGCTGCGACGGCGCTCACCCCCGCGGCCCCGCCGGTCCGGGGCGGTCAGGGTCCGGGCCGGGGCGGCACCCAGCGAACTCCCATGCGATGTCGGTCCGGCTCCCAGCCGACCCGAGGAGCATGGGGCCCGTCGCCGCCCTCGCCGGCGGCGCCGGTGAAGGAGGTCGACGACGCCCAGACAGCCAGCCGTGACCGCACCGCCGGGCTGCGGGGGCCGCGCGGCCCCCGCAGGCGTCCGGGTGAACAGGCACGCGCCCATCATCGTGCAGGCGCGGCCCTCCTGCAGCGCTGACCGGAAGACGACGCGACCCAGGAGCCGCACGTGGACCTGATCCCCCTGCTTGAACGCCGGCGCCGACAGCTCCTCGTCGCCGCGGTGCTCGTCCCCCTGCTCGCGTGCGCCGTCCTGGTCCCGGTCCACGCCGCCGTCCCGCGGGCGCCCGCCGAGCTCGTCCTCGTGGTGCTCGTCGTCGCGGCGGCCGCCACCGGGGACCGGCTCGCCGGGCTCCTCGCGGCCGCCTCCGGGGCCCTGTCGTACGACCTGCTCCTCACCGAGCCCCACGGCCGCCTCGTCGTCACGGGCCCGGCGGACCTGCAGGGCACCGTGCTCATCCTCCTCGTCGGGGCCGCCGTGACCGAGCTGGCGCTGTGGGGCCAGCGCCAGCGGACCGCGCTCGCCCGCTCCCGGGGCTACCTCGACGGCGTCGCCGCCACCGCCGCGAGCGTGAGCGGCGAAGCGGACGCCCGGGTCGCCGACGTCGCCGCCGACCGGATCCGCGAGGTCCTCGGCGCGGACTCCTGCGTGCTCGTCCCCGGGCCCGCGGACGACGAGCACGCGGCCACGCTGTTGCCCGACGGCTCACTGACCCGCGGCGGCTGCCCGTTGCGCGCGGACCGCGACGGGCTGCCGACGGACTCGACCATCGTGCTCCCCCTGCGCACCGCGGACGGTGGCGGCGCGCACTTCGTCGTCGTCGCCGCGACCCGGATCGTCCGGCCCACCGCCGAGCAGCGGCGGGTCGCCGCGCTGCTCGCCGCGCAGCTGTCCGGGGTCGTCGAGACCGGGCCGACCGCAGGGACCGGGTCCACCGCATAGGAGACCCGGGACGGGGCCTGTCGCCCGAGCCCGCTCCGGAGCAGACTGGACGACAGTGCCACGCCGCAAGGAGGTCACCGTGCTCCCGTCCTCCGTCCAGGCCTTCGTCGACGCCGAGATCGCCGCGTCGGAGACCGACTACACCGACCTGCGGGCGGTCTACCTCAACGGCACCCTCAAGCGCTCCCCCGAGGTGAGCCACACCGCGGGGCTCGCGTCGGTCGGCCGGCACGTCCTCGAGGGGGTGGGCGTCACCGTCGAGGAGATCCGCACGGTCGACCACGTCATCCCGCCGGGGGTCCAGCCGGACATGCGCGAGCACGGCTGGGAGCGGGATGACTTCCCCGACCTCTACCACCGGCTCGTCGAGCCCGCGGACATCGTCGTCGTCGCGACCCCGATCTGGCTCGGCGACCAGTCCTCGATGACCCGCCTGGCGATCGAGCGGCTCTACGGGTGGAGCGGGGTCCTGGGCGCCGCCGGGCAGTGGGCCTACTACGGCAAGGTCGGCGCCGTCGTCGTCACCGGCAACGAGGACGGCGGCAAGCACTGCGCCGCGCAGGTGCTGTACGCGCTCTCCCACATGGGGTTCACGATCCCGCCACAGGTCGACGCCTACTGGGTCGGCGAGGCCGGGCCGGGCCCGTCCTACCTCGACGACGACCGGGGCGCCCGGAACCACTGGACCACCCGGAACGCGGTGTTCGCCGCCTGGAACCTGCTCCACACCGCGCGGAGGACCAAGGACGCCGGCGGCGTGCCCGCCCACGGCAACGTCGCGACGAACTGGGACCTGTCCGACCCCGACCACCCGAACCCCGAGTACCGCTGACCCGCGACGAACCCGGGTACCGCTGACCCGCGCCGAGTCCGGGGCTCGGGCGTACGATCGCGGCCGTGAGACGCATCGCCACCACCCCTGCCGCCGCCGGCCTCGTCGCCGCCCTCGCCGCCGCCCTGTCCGCCGGCCCCGCGGGCCCGGCGGCCGCGGCACCCGTCGCCCGCCCGGGCGCCGCGGCGCCGTCGTCGCTGCCCGGCCGGTCGCCGGAGTCGGTGGCGCGGTCGGTCCTGTCGGGGATGACGCTGCGCCAGCGGGTCGGCCAGCTCTTCATGGTCGGCGGGTCGGTGACCGGCCCGGGGTCCGCGACCCGCCGGGCCGTCACCCGCGATCACGTGGGCAACGTCGTCCTCACCGGCCGCACGACCGCCGGCGCCGCGCCGGTCCGTGCGGTGGCCGCCGGACTGGACCACCTCACGACGTCCGCGGCGACCGACCGCGTGCCCCTGCTCGTCGCGACCGACCAGGAGGGCGGCTACGTGCAGGTGCTGCGCGGTCCCGGCTTCGAGGACATGCCCACGGCCCTGCGCCAGGGCAGGTGGAGCGACCGGACCCTCGCCCGGCACGCCCGGCACTGGGGCCGCAGCGTTCGCTGGGCCGGGGTGAACCTCGACCTCGCCCCGGTCATGGGCACCGTCACGAAGAGGTTCGCCGCGAACAACGCCCCCATCGGCCACTACCAGCGCGAGTACGGCCACACCCCCGCCGTCGTCTCCCGCAAGGGCGCCGCGGTCATCGGCGCCTTCCGCTCCCAGGACCTCGCGACGACCGCGAAGCACTTCCCCGGTCTCGGCCGGGTCCGGGGCAACACCGACACCACCAGCGGCGTCACCGACACCCTCACGGGCAGGAAGTCCGACCGCCTCGACCCCTTCCGGCGCGCGGTCCGCGCCGGGACCGAGGCGGTCATGATGTCCTCCGCGGCGTACAGCCGCATCGACGGCCACCGGCCCGCGGTGTTCTCCCACAAGATCGTCACCGACGTGCTCCGCGGGGACCTCGGCTTCGACGGCGTCGTCGTCAGCGACGACCTCGGCGCCGCCGCACAGGTCAGGAAGTGGTCCCCCGGGGCCCGGGCCGTGATGTTCCTGCGCGCCGGCGGTGACATCGTCCTCACCGTCGACCCCTCCACCGTCCACGCGATGGTCTCCGCGGTCGTCTCCCGCGCCACGCACCACCAGGCGATGCGGCACACCGTCGACGCCGCCGCGCTGCGGGTGCTCACGCTCAAGGCCGAGACCGGCATGCTCCGCAGCCGGCTCGCCACGGACGGGGCGCTCGGCCGCCGGACGACGACCCTGCTCCAGCGCTGGCTGAGGATCCCGCAGACCGGGCGGCTGGACCGGCGGACGACCGTGGCCCTCCAGCACCGGGTCGGCACCGTCGCCGACGGCATCTGGGGCCCGGCCTCCGTCGCCGCGCTGCAGCGCTACCTCGGGGCCTCCACCGACGGAGCCCGCACGTGGAACCATCGCACGGTCCTGCTCCTCCAGCGCTACCTCAACACCCAGCTCTGACCCGCGTGGGGCGTCGCCCGGGCCACCCACCGGCTCCCGGCGACCCCACGGAAGGAGGATGCGTCATGAGCCGCCTGCTCCCGCTGCTCGCCGCCCAGGTGCCACCACGCGAGCCCGACGGCGCCGTCGCCGGCCTGCGCGACGAGCTGCGCCGCGCCCTGGCGGACGTGCCCGCCACCCGGCTCGTCGTCCACCCCGAGTACCACTGCTGCGGCGTGGACGGGACCCCCGAGGAGCTGCGCGAGCGCTACGACGCCCTCGCCGAGCCCCTCGACGGTCCGCGGGTCGCCGCCCTGCGCGACCTCGCCCGGGAGCTCGGCACGTGGCTCGTCCCCGGGACGGTCATCGAGCGAGGGCCCGCCGGGGAGCTCTACAACACCGCTCTCGCCCTCACCCCCGACGGTGGGGTGGCCAGCGCCTACCGCAAGCTCTTCCCGTGGCGTCCGTTCGAGCCGTTCACCCCCGGGGACGGGTTCGACACCTTCGACGTGCCCGGCGTCGGCCGGGTGGCACTGTGCGTGTGCTACGACCTGTGGTTCCCGGAGGTCATCCGGCAGCTGGCCTGGCTGGGCGCCGAGCTCGTCATCCTCCCGACGCAGACCTCGACCCGGGACCGCGAGCAGGAGCTCGTGCTCGCCCGGGCCGCCGCCATCGCCAACCAGGTGTTCGTGCTCAGCGTCAACGCGGCGGCACCCGCCGGCACCGGGCAGAGCATCCTCGTCGACCCGGAGGGCATCGTCCGGTTCCAGGCGCCCAGCGAGGCACCCGCCCTGCTCACCGACGTGCTCGACCTCGACACCGTCACGCGGGTGCGGGAGCACGGCACGTGCGGACTGAACCGGATGTGGTCCCAGACCCGCCCCGGGGACCCGGTCGTCCCCCTCCCCGTCTACGACGGCACCTTCGACCCCGCCCGGTGGCACCCGAGGACACCCGGCGGACCGGCCGTCCCCGCGCCGGACCCCCACGAGACGGGAGACGACGCGTGAGCAGCGACACCGAGCACCTGGACCGGACCCTGACCCTGTGGCCGCTGGTCCTCTTCGGGATCGCCTACGTGACCCCGTTCATCGTCCTGACCACTTTCGGGGTCTTCTCCGAGGCGAGCAGCGGCACCCTCGCGACCGCCTACGCCGTGACGACGGTGGCGATGTTCTTCACGGCCGTCAGCTACGGCAAGCTCGCGCGGATCTACCCGATGGCCGGGTCGGCCTACACCTACAGCCGACGGGCCATCGACGCCCGGGTCGGGTTCATGGTCGGCTGGGCGGTCCTGCTCGACTACTTCTTCCTCCCGATGGTCGTGTGGCTCATCGGCACGGCCTACCTCACCGACCAGTTCCCTGCCGTCCCGGCGTGGGTGTTCCTGCTGCTGTTCATCGTGCTGACGACCACGCTCAACGTCGTCGGCATCCGGATGGCGACCCGCGTCAACATCGCCCTCATCTCGTTCCAGATGCTCGTCCTGCTGTTCTTCGTCGTCTTCTGCCTCGCCGACGTCCTCGGCGCCGGCGGTGGCGGGGTGACCCTCGAGCCGTTCTGGAACTCGACCTCGACCATCGGTGCGGTGTCGGCGGGCGCGGCCCTGACGGCGTACAGCTTCATCGGGTTCGACGCGGTGAGCACGTTCGCCGAGGAGGCCGTCGACCCCAGCCGCACCGTCCCCCGGGCGATCGTGCTCACCGCGACCCTCGCCGGCCTGATCTTCGTCGTCGTCGCCTACGTCGTCCAGCTCACCCACCCCGGCGGCAGCTTCGAGAGCCCGGACAGCGCCGCGCTCGACATCGCCAGGCAGATCGCCGGGGACCTCTTCGGCGCGATCTTCCTCGCCACGGTCATCGTCGCCCAGTTCACCGCCGGGATCCCGATCCAGGCGGCCGGCGCCCGGCTGATGTACGCCATGGGCCGGGACAACGTCCTGCCGCGGCGGCTGTTCGCGATGGTGCACCCCCGATTCCACACCCCGGTGTTCAACCTCGTGCTCACCGGGGTCGTCGGGCTCGTCGCCCTCGGGCTCACCGTGTCGACCTCGACGTCGTTCATCAACTTCGGCGCGTTCACGGCGTTCGCGTTCGTCAACATCGCGGTCATCGCCCAGTACCTGCGCGACCGCGGCACCCACGAGCGCAGCGTGCTCTCGTGGGTGGTGCAGCCGCTGGTGGGACTCGCGGTCATCGTGTGGCTGCTGTTCCACCTCGACCGCAACGCCCTCGTCCTGGGCGTCTGCTGGGTGGTCGTCGGCTTCGTCGTCCTGCTCTTCCTCACCCGGGGCCTGCGCGTCCCGCCCCCGGAGATGGCCTTCGACGAGGGCGACGACGCCACCGTCCCGGCGGGGGGCGGGGACGAGCGACGCGGCTGAGCGCGCCTGCCGGTCAGCCGACGACGTACTGGAGTCCGACGACGCTCTCCAGCGTCGCGCTCGCGGCGTGCAGCGAGACCGACCACGTCTGGTCGCCGACGACGCCGTCGGCGGCGACCCCACCCCAGCGCTGGAAGGCCTCGACCGAGGCCCGGGTGTGCGGACCGAAGTCGCCGTCGACGCCCTGCGGGGTCGTGACCCACTGACCCGGAGCCCCGGTCGTGAGCACCTCCTGCAGCCGGCGCACGACCGGTCCGCTGGAGCCCTCGTCGAGCAGCGGCATCGGCCCGCCGTCCGGCAGCGCCGCCCACGTGTGCGGCCCGACGACCCCGTCGACCGTCAGGCCCGCGCCCTCCTGGAACGTCGTGACCGCCGACTCGGTCTGGGGCCCGAAGACCCCGTCGACGACGAGCCCGAGGTTCGGGG
This sequence comes from uncultured Actinomycetota bacterium, assembly GCA_963800325.1. GTDB lineage: Bacteria > Actinomycetota > Actinomycetes > Actinomycetales > Dermatophilaceae > CAWDAQ01. The sequence continues at coordinate 499,408 of CAWDAQ010000002.1, forward strand.
TGCGGCGCAGGGCGCGTTGGAGCCGGCGGACGACGTCGCCGGTGGCGCCGGGTCCGATGGTGGGCTGTCCGGGGTTGGACATGGGTTCCTCCCGTGGGTGCTCGGTCCCGCTCCCCCGCTGGTCGGCCGGGACGCGGGGGCGCGGCGCCCGCGCGTCGCCGACGAGGGCGAGGCACTCATCATGACGACCCGGACACGCGACACGCCACCACCCGCCTGCGTCCGCAGGTTCGGTCGTCCCGGCGGCCGAGCCTGCGGACGCAACCGGGGTCCAGCCGGTGACGTCTGCGGGTGTGGTCGCGCCGGCGGCCGAGCCTGCGGACGCAACCGGGGTCCAGCCGGTGACGTCTGCGGGTGTGGTCGCGCCGGCGCCCGAGGCTGCGGACGCAACCGGACGCGCGCAGGGGACGCGGGGCTCAGGGCGCGGGGGCCACCGTCGGCACGTGCGAGTACTGGTCGAACGTGAACCGGTAGCTGCCGCCTCCGGCCGGCACGGTGAGCGGGATGTTGTCCCCGCCGCCGTCGGCGCCGTAGCTGGTGTCCCAGGAGTCGTCGACGGCGACCTTCCACTGGTAGTCGCCGGGCGGAAGCGTGAACGTCCCGTGCCAGGTGCCGTCGCCGTCGTCGAACGCCAGGTGGGTGGCGGCGCAGCCGGGCTGCCAGTCGCCGCGGCACCCGAGCTCGCTCTGCAGGTCCCCGGCGAGGGTGACCGAGTCGTACGCGGGCTCGGGTCCGGCGACGGTGACGGCCACGGGCTCGCTGGTCACCGTGGTGCCCTCCTCGGACAGCACCGCCCGGTAGCGGACCTCGGTCCCGAGGGCGAGGTCGGACACGTCGTCGGTGACGGTGTAGGCCGGTGAGGAGGTGTCGGTGCCGACGGCCTCCCAGTCACCGCCGGCGACGCTGCGCTCGAAGGTGACGGACTGGGTCGCCCGCTCCGGGTCGACCGTGGCTGCGACGGTGACCGGCGCGACCCGTGTGGCGGTGGTGCCGTCCGCGGGCGAGCTCATCGTCACCGCCGGGGCCGGGACCCGGGTGCGGCGCGGGCGGCTGACCCGGGTGTGACCGGCGTCGTCGAGGACGACGGCGCGGTACTGCAGTCGCTGCCCGGTCGGGAGGGCGCTCGTGTCGTGGAACACCTGGTAGGGGGCCGAGTCGTCGGTCCCGATCGCGCGCCACCCGCCGTGGCCGGTGCGGACCTGGAAGGTGACCTCGGAGAAGGAGGAGCCGTCGACGTCGGCCGCGACGTGCATCCGGCCGTGGCTGGCGCTCGCGGGCTCCGGCTGCTCCAGCGAGACCCCGGGGGCGCGGCGGGACCTGGGGATTCGGCCGGCGGACTCGTAGACGACCGTCGACAGGGCCGGGACGCTGACCTGCAGCCGCCGCTGCCCGTCGGTGCGGAGGTGGTGCTCACCGCCCCCGTACACCCGCCGGAAGGACCCGTGCGGCACCCACGTCGGCACTGACGCGTGGGCCTTTTCGGTCGAGTTGTTCAGGGCGACGACGTACTCCCGTCGCTCGTGCCGGTCGATGCGGGAGAACGCGAAGACGCCGGGACCGTCCGAGGCGTACCGCACCTGCTGGGCCCCGTCGCGCAGCGCAGGGTGAGCGGCGGTGACCGCCGCGAGCCGGGTGATGGCCCGGTAGAGGGGGTGTGCGGGGTCGAAGTTGTCCGCGGCCGGGGTGACGTCGGAGCCGAGGTCGTCGTCGTCCCGGTACTCGGGGACCTGGCTGGGGAACATCGTCTGGCGGGCGAGCTGGTCCCCGCCGGTGCCGGTGAAGCCCTGCTCGTCGCCGTAGTAGACGACCGGGTTGCCGCGGGAGAGGTACATGAGCTCGTGTGCGAGCTCGTCGCGGCGCAGGAGCCGGGAGTCGGACTCCCCGGGGTTGTCGCTGCTGACGAACCAGCCGATTCGGCCCATGTCGTGGTTGCCGAGGAACGTCGGCAGCTCGTACACGTTGGAGTCGGCGTCGGTGTACCAGTCGTCCCCTGCGAAGAAGGTCGCGAGCTGGCCGTTGCCCTCGCTCTTCGAGGCGAACCGCCGGGCCGCGTCCTGGAACGGGAAGTCGAGGATCGCCTGGACGTCGTCGTGGGTGGTGTAGTGCGAGGTGAAGCTCTTCGTCGTGTCGTAGACCTCGCCGAACATGAAGAAGTCCGGCTTGCCGTGCCCGTGGGCGTAGTCGAGGATGCCGGGGACGAACGCCTGCCAGAACTTGTCGTCGACGTGCTTCATCGTGTCGATCCGGAAGCCGTCGACCCCGAAGTCCTTCACCCAGGTCCGGTAGATGTCGACCATGCCGTGGACGACCTCCGGGTTCTCGGTGAAGAGGTCGTCCAGGCCGGCGAAGTCGCCGTACTGGGAGTTCTCGCCGGTGTAGGTCGTGTTCCCGCGGTTGTGGTACAGCGTGACGTCGTTGAGCCACTCGGGGGTCTTCGCGTGTTCCTCCCCGGGCTCCAGGACCGGGGTGTAGGGGAACGACGTCGTCGCCGAGAGCGGGGGGAAGGTGCCGGTTCCGGCGTAGTCCCGGTCGTCGAAGGGCGTGCCGCCGGCGGTGCGGTACGGCTTCTCGTCCTTGGAGACGTACGCCGGGCGGTCGCCCTGCTCGTAGCCGATGACGTCGGCGGTGTGGTTGGTGATGATGTCGAAGTAGACCTTCATCCCCTTCTCGTGCGCCGCCTCGATGAGGGCAGACAGGTCGGCGTTGGTCCCCAGGTGCGGGTCGATGTGGGTGAAGTCGGTGATCCAGTAGCCGTGGTACCCGGCCGACGGGCCGTCCGCGAGCTGGACCGGCTTGTTCGTGAAGCTCGGCGTGAGCCAGATCGAGTCGGTGCCCAGCCCCTTGATGTAGTCGAGGCGGGAGCGGAGGCCGGTGAGGTCGCCGCCGTTGTAGAACCCCTTGTTCGTCGGGTCGAAGCCGCTGACGAGTGGCTTTCCGGCGGGGTGGCCCCCGGTGTCGTTGGCGGTGTCGCCGTTGTCGAACCGGTCGGCCATGACGAAGTAGAAGTCCTCGTCGGTGACCGGTCCGCGCAGCGAGTGCCGGGCTCCCGGGCCCCCGTGGTGGTGCCCCGGGCGGTGTCCTCCGTGGTCTCCGTGGTGCCCGCGGTGGCCTCCGGTGGAGGGCCGGTCCCCGTGGTCATCATGGTTTCCGTGGTCACCATGGTTCCCGTGGCCGCCGTGGTGGTGTCCCTGCGGCCCGGGGTCCGCCCGGGCGGCCGTCGCCGGGACGAGGAGGGCGAGGGCGACCGGGAGGGCGAGGAGCGCGGCGGGACTCGGACGGCGCATCGGGCCTCCTGGGCCTCGGCGGTTGGGGCGGCTGAAAACGTAACAGCAGCCGCCGACCTCGGCATCCGGAGCCGACGCCGGCCCCGCTGGTCGCGTGCCCGCCGTCCGCGGTGCGCCGTTCGGGACCTAGGTCCGTGGCCGGGCGGTGGTCCCGGGCCCACGCTGTGCACGACCCGACCAGATCGCCGACCGGCCCGACGTCCCGGCCTCCTCCCCCACGACGTCCCGACCGCGTGGCCCGGACCCAGACCCCGCCCGGGTCACGCCCGGGCGAGCGTCCCGGCGGCCGTGCGCACGACGGCGGCGAACGCGTCGGGCTGCTCGGCGTAGGTGACGTGCCCGCTGGCGGGTAGCTCGACGAGCTCGGCACGGGCCAGCGCCTCGGCGAGCCGGCGGCTGATGCGCCGGGCCCCCGGGTGGCTGAGGGCCCCGGTGACGACCCACACCGGGGTGGTGACCCGGGCGAGGTCCGCCTCGCCCAGCGGGTTGCTGGGGGCCTGCAGCGTCGGCAGCAGCAGCCCCGCGTTGGCTCGGAAGTGCGCGCGCCGCTCCTCGGGGAGCCGTTCCCACATCCGGGGGCACATGACCCCCATGAACGCGTCCGCCGCCGCGCCGAGGTCGCCGCGCTCGAGCGCGGGACCGGCCGCGGCGCGGATGTCGGCGACGACGCGCCCGCCGGCCTCGGGGTCGAGTCCCAGCAGCGGGGGCTCGGACAGCACCGCACCTGCGACGAGCCCGGGGTGGCGACGCAGCACCTCGACCCCGACGGCGGCCCCGCCGCTGGACCCGACGAGCAGGCATCCCCCGACGCCGAGACCCTCGACGAGGGCGGCGAGGTCGTCCGCGTGGGTCATCGGGGACTGGTCGCGGGTCCCGGCGGTGCTGCGGCTGTGCCCGCGGCGGTCGTAGGCGATGCACGTGAAGTCGTCGGCGAGCCGGTCGACCTGGCCCTGCCAGCCGCGGGCGTCGCCCATCATGCCGTGGACGAACACGAGCGCCGGTCCGGCGCCGGTGCGCTCCACGTGCAGCGTGGCGTCGCGCACCGGCACCCTGCTCGTGACGGTCGGGGTGCTCGCGCCGCTGGTGGTGCTGGTGCCGCCCGTGCTGCTCTGGCTGCTCGATGTCGTCGTCATGGCGTCCTCCCGGTGCCCTCACCTCGCGGTCCGTCCGCTGCCACCACCGTGGCGCCGCGGACGACGGTGACGCATCGGGTGGACGCCCCATCGTGGTCGCCGGGCTACGACAGCAGGCCGGCCTCGAGGGCGAGGACCGTGGCGGCCGCCCGGCTGTGGACCCCGGTCTTGGCGTAGACGTTCTCGACGTGTCGTCCGACGGTCTTCGGGGACAGGTGGAGCCGGGCCGCGATCTCCCGGTTGGTCCCCCCGCGCGCGAGCAGCGTGAGCACCTCGACCTCGCGGCCGGTCAGGCCGTCGGGGAGTCGGTGGTGCCCCCGGCGGGAGCGGCCGCACCGGACCCCGAGGACGGCCTCGACCGCCGCCGGGTCCAGGTGCCCCGCGTCGGCCTGGGCCGCCAGGACCTGCCCGGCGTCCTCGGCCCGAGCCGTCCCGGCTCCCGCGGCGAGGAGGTCCAGCGCGTCCGCCGCCGCGAGGATCCGGTCCGCGACGCCCAGCCGCCCGGCTCCCAGACCGAGGGGGAACCCGCTGCCGTCGACCCGCTCGTGGTGGGTGACCGCGACGGCGGCGACCGGCGCGAGGCCCGGACAGGCCGTCAGGACGCGACCCGTCAGGTACGGGTGGAGGCGGACCCGCTCCTCCTCCAACGCCGTCGGGCGTCCACCCCCGGGTGGGACCGGGGCGCCGACCCTGCCGAGGTCGTGCAGCAACCCGGCCCTGCGGAGCAGGGCCCGGTCGGGCGCGGCCAGCCCGCACCAGCGACCGGCGTCCTCGGCGAGCGCGGCCACCCGGCGCGAGTGTCCTCGCAGCCCGGCCGTCGCGAGGTCGGCGAAGTCCGCCACCGCGACGAGGGCGGTGTCGAGGGCCGGGCCCGCCAGCACCCGCCTCGGCTCCGGCTCGGCCGCGAGCACCTCCTCGCGCAGGGCCGCTCCACGCAGCCGGTCGTGCTCGACCGCCCCCACGTCGAGCCAGGCGTCGACGACCTGCGGGTCGTAGGCCCGTCCCCGCCGGGATCGGAGCACGGCGGTCGCGGCCTCGGGGCCGCCGTCGACGGCGGCGCGGTCGGCGTCGGCCGCCACGACGACGACCCGGACCGGCAGTGGGACCTGCTCGCCGCGAAGCCCTGCCGGCACCCCGTTCCCGTCCCACCGTTCGTAGGCGTGGGCGAGCGAGGCGACCACCCCGGGACGGCTGCCGACCCGGGGCGCGAGCCGGGCGGCGACCTCGCAGTGGGTCGCGAGCGCCCGCCGCGCTCCGGCCGGGGAGGCGAGCAGCGGTCCGAGCCGTGCGGCGCGCACGTGCCAGGGACGGTCGGGTGCGACGGCCGCCAGCAGGGCCGCCGCCTGCTCGGTCCGCCCTCCCATGACCGACGGGGCCATGCTCGCGAAGAAGGGCGGCACCGGGGTGCCGGTCGCCGCGGCGGTCTCGGGTGCGTCGCCGGTGCATCCGATGAACCGGAGCAGGGCGAGCTCGTGGACGTCGGTGACGGTGTCGGGGTCGGCCGCGAGGGAGCGCGCGAGCGCGACGGCGAGCAGGCAGGTCCGGAAGGCGTGCTCGAGCCGGGCCCCGGTGCCGAGGTCCGTCGCGAGCGCGAGCGCCGAGTACAGCTCCGTGGCCGGCAGGCCCGGCTCCTCCGAGGAGGACACGCTGGCACGGTACCGCCGCCCGGCGGCTGCCGTCAGGGACGGCTCCTCGGCGACCACGACCGGAGGACGGCGGTGAGGGCCCGCAGCCGGCGGGCCAGCCGGAGGAGGGCGTGTCCGGTCTCGTCGTCGGTGTGCCAGGCCTGGCTCTGGAACGCGAGGAAGACCGCGACCCACTGGTCCTCGCGGGGGTGGTGGACGAGCAGGCCGCCGTCCTGCCACACTCCGTCGTCGCCCGCGAACCGGGGGTCGTTGCCCTGGTTCATGTGGACGTCGTGGACGCCGTTGCCGGGCTCGAAGCCGAACACCGGGTCGGTCGCCGAGGGTTCGGGTCCCCACCGCTGCCCGAACGCGAGCACCCGGGCGCCCGGGTCGGCCGCGGCCCGGTCGAGGTGGTGGCCGAGCAGGTCGGCCAGGTCGTTGTCGGGTCCGGGCTCGGCCGCGGGGACCGGCCGCATCGCGGAGGGGTCGAACAGCTCTCCGCGCACGTAGTCGAGCCCGCCCTCGGCCGGCGGGCCGGGGAGCGCGGTGAAGCCCTCGGGGAGGCCGGCGAGGGCCTCGGTCAGCGGGTGATCGAAGTGCTCGTCGGCGAGGTAGAGCAGCTCGGAGGGAGCCTGGCGGGACAGCACGTTGACCGCCACCCGGTAGTCGGTCCCCCCGGCGCGCACGCGCACCTGGAAGTGGGGGCTGCCGCGGTCGCCCTCGGCACGGGTCCCGACGACCGCTCCGACGAGGACGCCGTAGTCAGGCAGCGGCACCGGGACCTCCCGGGGACGGGACGGGATGGGACGGGTGGGACGGGTGGGACGGGACGGGCAGTCGGTCCCCAGTGTCGTGCGGCGACGGCCTGCTGTCCACGCGTGTCCACGCGGGCGCACGCGGGCCCACGGCCCGGTGGGCCCACGCGTTCCCGCCCTCCCGGGGCCGCTCTCGTGGGCTGAGGTGTTTCTGAGGTCCGGCAGCGTCCTGCGGGGGCATCTCGGGCCCTAGCGTGGGGGCCCCGCGTCCGTCCTCGCCCGGCTCGGACCACCCCACGACAGGAGGCCGACATGCCCCCCGCCCCCCTCCGCGTCGCCCTGCTCGGCACCGGCCGCATCGGCCGGGTCCACGCGGCGGCCGTCGCGGACTCCACCGAGGCCGTCCTCCAGGTCGTCTGCGACGCGGTGCCGGCCTCCGCCGAGGCCGTCGCCGCCGCCCACGGCGGCCGGGTGGTCGCGGACCCCGCCGAGGCGATGGCCGCCGAGGACGTCGACGCCGTCGTCGTCGCCACCCCGACGCCGACGCACGTGGGACTGCTCGAGGCTGCGCTCGGTGCCGGGCTGCCGGTCCTGTGCGAGAAGCCGATCGACCTCGACATCACCCGGGTCGACGCGGTCCGGGCGCAGGCGGCAGCGGCCCCGAGCCCGGTCGTCCTCGGCTTCAACCGGCGCTTCGACCCCCACTTCGCCGAGGTGCACCGCCGCGTCCGGGCCGGCGAGGTCGGCCGGCTCGAGCACCTCGCGATCACGAGCCGGGACCCGGAGCCGCCCCCCGCGGACTACGTCGCGACCTCGGGCGGGATCTTCCGGGACATGACGATCCACGACTTCGACATGGCCCGCTTCTTCGTCCCGGACGTCGTGTCGGTCACCGCCGTGGGGCTGCACCAGTTCAGCCCGGGCATCCGCGAGGCGGGTGACTTCGACGCCGCGGTGGTCACGCTCACCGGCGCGGGCGGCGAGTCGGTCGTCATCACCAACTCGCGCCACTCGGCCTCCGGCTACGACCAGCGGCTCGAGGCGTTCGGCGCCGACGGGATGCTCAGCGTCGGCAACGTCAGCGACACGCTGGTGCGCGCGACGACCGCCGCCCACGTCGACGCCGGCGAGCCCTACCAGCGCTTCTTCCTCGAGCGCTACCGCGCGGCGTACGCCGGCGAGCTGGCGGCCTTCCTCGCCGCCGCCCGGGGCGAGCAGGTCGAGGTGCCCGGGTTCGAGGACGGCAGGGCCGCCCTCCTGCTCGCCGACGCGGCCGAGGCCTCGGCCCGCGAGGGCCGCGCCGTGGCTGTCGACCTCGCCGGGCCCGCCGCCCCGGCCGACTCCGCGCAGTGACCGCGGCGCCGCCGCTCGTCGCGACGTGCTGGACGAGCGCGGGGAACGTCCGCCCGCTCGACGTCCCGGAGACCAGCCCGATTCCCGTCGCCGACCGGGTCCGGGCCGTCGCCGACGGCGGCTGGGCCGGACTCGGGCTCGCCCACGACGACCTCGTCGAGGTGCGCGACACGATCGGCTTCGGTGCCCTGCGCCGGCTCACCGACGCCGCGGGCCTCGACCACGTCGAGGTCGAGCTCGCCTCCGGGTGGTGGGGACCGGAGCGAGCCTGGCGACCCCGCTGGGAGGTGCTGCTCGAGGCCGCGGAGGCGCTCGACGCGCCGCTGGTCAAGGCCGGTCCGGCCGTCGGGGCGCCGCTGCCGGACCTCGGACCGCTCGTCGCGCCGCTGCGACGCCTCGCCGAGGAGGCCGCCTCGGTGGGGACCCGGGTGGCCCTCGAGCCGTTGCCGTTCGCGGAGGTCGAGTCCCTCCCCCGGGGCGCCGACCTCGTCCGCGCGGTCGACCACCCGGCGTGCGGGCTCGCGGTCGACCTCTGGCACGTCGCCCGCGCCGGCACGAGCCCGGAGGCCCTCCGGGAGTCGCTGACCGCCGACGTCGTCGTCGCGGTCGAGCTCGACGACGCCGACGCCGACGTGGTGGGCACGCTGTTCGAGGACACCCGGGACCGCCGCCGGTACTGCGGTGAGGGGGAGCTCGACGTCGTGGGGTTCGTCCGGGTCCTGCACGAGGTCGGGTTCCGGGGCCCGTGGGGGGTGGAGATCCTGTCCGACGAGCACCGGTCGCTCCCGCTCGCGGAGGGACTGCGCCGGGCCCGGGAGACCGCCCTGACCTGCCTGGCGGCGGCGCTGCCCGCCGACTGACCCTGCTGGACCCGGCCGACGGGTTGCCGTCGGTGCCCGGGGGTAGATTCCCGCTGTGCCCGATGACGTCCGGACCCGCGCGCGGGAGGAGAGCGCTCGTCCCCGGACGCTCCGCGCGACCGTCCGCAGGGTCCCGGACTGGGTGGGCGAGGTGGTCCTCGTCGGGCTCGTGTACTTCGGCTACGTCGTGGTCCGCGCCCTCGTCCAGGGCCGAACGGATGCCGCCCTCCGGCACGGCCGGCGGCTCCTCGACGTCTCCCCCGACCTCGTCAACCGCGCCGACCTCGCGCTCAACGCGCTCACCGTCTCGCACCCGACGCTCGGCGCGGTGGCCGCCCTGATGTACCACGTGCCGCACCTCTACGTCACCCTCGCCGTGCTCGTCTGGCTCTGGGTCCGCCGACGCGGACGGTACGGCGAGGCGCGCACCGTCCTGCTCCTGGTGACGCTCGTCGCGCTCGTCTTCTTCTGGCTCTACCCGGTCGCCCCTCCCCGGCTCGCCCTCCCGGACGCGGTCGAGCCCACGGCGACCGTCGGAGGCGTGAGGTTCGGCTACGGCGGCGCCCAGCGGGGCTTCGTCAACGACTACGCGGCGTTCCCGAGCCTGCACATCGCCTGGGCCTGCTGGTGCTCGTGGGCCGTGGCCTCCACCACGCCGGCCCGGTGGACCGCAGTCGTGTGGGCCTACCCCGTGGCGGTGTGGGTCGTCGTCACGGCCACCGCGAACCACTACACCGTCGACGCCGTCGCCGGCGCCGTCCTCGTCGCCGCGGCCGTGCCCGTGGTGCGGAGGCTGCGCCGGAACCGGGACCCGGCGCCGGCGTGAGCCGCCGGCGGGTCCGTCCGCTCCCCGGCCGCACCCTCGTCCTCGCGGCGCACCTCCCACCGGCGGTGGGAGGCGTCGCGACGTTCACCGCCGGGCTGCTCGACACGCTGGACCCGGCCTCGCTCGTCGTCCTCGCCCCGAGCACCCGGGGCGCCGCCCGGCACGACCGCGGGCTGCCGTACCCGGTGGTCCGGGTCCCCCGGGCCGCGATGCCCGTCGCCGCCCCGCGGCTCGCCCGCGAGCTCGGCTGCCGCCGGGCGTGGATGCCGGCCGCCGCCCCCTGGGGGCTGCTCGCCCCGAGGTTGCGCGACGCGGGGGTCGAGCACGTCGTCGCCTCCACCCACGGCCAGGAGGTCGGCTGGCTGCGCACCCCGGCCCTCGCCGGGCGGATCGCGGCGCTCGCCGCGGCCGTCGACGTGCTCACCTACCTCGGCCCGGCCACCCGGGACGCGCTCGTCGCGGGGCTCACGGGGCACGCGGCACCGCGCTGCGTGCTCCGCCCCCTCGCCGGCGGCGTCGACCCGCGTCGCTTCCCGCGACGTCCCTCCCGAGGGGTCCCGGGACCGCCGACCGCGGTGACGACGTCGAGGCTCACCCCGCGCAAGGGCCTGGTCGGCCTGCTCCGGTGCTGGCCCGCCGTGCGGGCCCGGGTGCCGGGGGCGGTCCTCGTCGTCGCCGGCGCCGGCCCGCTGGGCCCGGTCCTGACGGGGCTGCGGGACGCGCTCGGCCTGCGCGACGGCGTCAGGCTCGTCGGCCGGCTCCCGCACGCCGCCCACGTCGCGCTGCTGCACCGGGCACGCGTCTTCGTCAGCCCGTCGACGACGCTCTGCGGGGGCCGCCTGCTCGAGGGGCTCGGACTGTCGGTGCTCGAGGCGTCCGCCACCGGGCTGCCCGTGGTGGTCGGGGACTCCGGCGGCAGCGGCGCCGCCCTGGTCCCGGGCAGGACGGGACTCCTCGTCGACACCTTCGAGCCGGACGCGCTCGCCGACGCCGTGGCCGGTCTGCTCCTCGACCCCGTCCGCGCCGACCGGATGGGTGCCGCGGGCGCCGCCTGGGCGAGGGAGGCGTGGGGCTGGGACCGCGCCGGGGAGCGGCTCGCCGCCTACCTCGAGCCGGGGGCGTCCGACGGGGACGGGGACCCCTGGGTGCCGAAGATGGTCTGGTAGGGCAGCCGGGGGCAGAGCGGGTAGGGCGAGTGGAGGTCCTCGTCCAGCCCGAGCACCTGGGAGGGTCGGAGGTAGAACGCCCGGGTCGGGGCCTCCGGGGTGACGCACAACGGGGCGACCGGCGCGATGTCGCCGGGACCGACGGTGACGACGGCGCGCGGCTCGGCCAGTAGGAGGCTCGCGCCGTCCGCGGAGCGGTCGAGGACGTACGCGGCGAACGGCGACGGCAGGGCGGTGCCGTTCGCGGTGACGGTGTGCCCGGGGGTGACGGTGATCGTCCGCAGCGGCAGCCACACCGTCGGGGCGAGCGCGAGGAACCCCAGCGCGACCGCGGCCGCCCCGCCGCCGACACCCCGCAGCGCGAACCTCAGCCGCGGCGCGACGTCGGCGGCGGCCCCCCGGCCCCGGGCGGTGCGGGCGAGCACGACGGTCGCGTAGGCGGCGGGGGCCAGCAGGAGGAGGAACAGCGGCCAGGAGACGGTGAAGAACGCGACGACGACCATCGCCCAGGCGAACCCGGCCTCGGTGGACAGCAGCGCCCGGCGGGCGGCCCGGGTCGAGGTGCCGGGAAGGGTCGCCGGGACCCGCCCGGCCCACCACCACAGCCCGGTCGCGGCGACGGCGGTGAGGAACCCCGGCAGCAGGGTGAGGGTCACCCCTTTCAGGAGGGCGACGACGTCGGCGGTGCTGACGATCGCGACCGTCGTCGTCGCCTCCATCCCGGAGACCCGGAACACCTTGACCGCGACGATGACGAACACGAGCGACGTCAGCGCCGGGATGCTCGTGATGACGCTGCCGCGGAGGGTGTCGAACAGGGCGGGCCCGCGCCGGTCGCCCGTGTCGTCAGCCACGGGGAACCACCGGTGGAACGGCCCGGGGCGGCGGCGAGGCGGCCGGCGCCCGCGGGCGGCCGACCCGGGCGCCCGCCGCGAGCACGGCCCACCCGAGCAGCGCGAGCGGGTAGATGACGTAGCCGGGGCGGATCGCGGGCGCCGCGAGCAGCACACCGACCCAGCCACCGGCGGCCCGGACCGCGACCCGGCCCACGCCGGTCGAGGGCCCGGGCGGCCACCGGAGGCCGGCGAGCCGGGCCACCCGGTCCCCCGCGAGGAGCCCTCCGAGGAGGAGGGCCGCGACCCCGGCGGCGCGTGCCGGACCGGCGACCGGGAGCCCGGCGGCCGTGAGCCCGGCGAGCAGGGCGGTCCCGGGGGTGGGGGTGGTGACCGGGGACGCGTCCCCGGTGAGCCCGGCGGGGTAGCCGAGGACGTCGACGGCCGCCCCGGGCAGCAGGAGCGCAACCGGCAGCAGCAGCACGGTCGGCGCGAGGAGCCGCGCCGCCCGTGCCGGGTGGCGCCGCGGGTCGGTCTCGGCGACCGCCGCGAGGAGGACCGGCCACACCGTCGCCTTCGCGGCGGCGGCGAGAGCCAGCACCCACCGACCGCTCGGGCGTCCCCGGGCGAGCAGGGTGAGGACGAGGACGAGCGCAGCGGCCAGCGCGACGTCGGTGCCGCCGGCGGCCAGGGGCAGCGCCCCGGTCGGGGCGAGGACGAGCAGCCGGGCCATGCCGCTCCGGGTCCGCGGGGGCCACCCGCCGACCCGGGCCGCGGCGACGAGAGCGGCGACGGCCACGGCGAGGAGGACCAGCCGCGGGTCGGTCCACCACGTCCCGGGCAGCAGGGCCGCCGGCAGACCGGCAAGGAGCAGCACTGGGAGGTAGGGAACGTGGAGGGCGATGCCGGGCAGCCGCCCGGCGAGCTCGTCGGAGCCGAGGGGCCGGTCATAGGGCACGTGGCCGTGCCCGAGCAGGTCGGCGGCCCGCTCGAGGACGACGACGTCGGACTGGGCATGGTCCGCTGCGCCCGGCCCTCCCGCGGCCCGGAGCCGGACGAGGACGAGCAGGGGCAGCAGCACGGCGCCGACGAGCACGACGCCGGTCGCGGCCGCCCGGAGGGCCACCCGCGGGTCCCGGTGGCGGGGGCTCTCGTCGAGGAGCCGGTCTGCCCGTGCGGCCGCCAGCGCCAGCGCCGCCGCAACCAGGTAGGCCGGTCCCGCCAGCCGGCCCCACGTGCGGAACGTGACGAACCCGCTCGTCCCGAGCAGGGCGAGCGCGAACCCGGCGCTGCCGGCCCACAGCAGCGCGTCCCCGGAGGACGCCGTCGGGCGCCGGGCGCCCACGCTGGCTCGACGTGCGGCGGACACCTGCTCATGGTCCCGCGAAGCGGCCCTCCCGTCACCGGTGCCGGACCGGGGAACCCGGATGGGTCGGCTGCCCGGTGTGCGGACGCCGGCGGGGTTCGCACACCGCGGGCGGGTTCGTGGCCCCGCTCGTCGGCCGCGTCGTCACCGGCACCCGCCCCTGACGCCGGTTGCGTCCGCGAGGACGGTCGCCCCGGCGCCGACCCTGCGGACGTCCGCGCTGTGGCCGACCTTGTGTCCGCGAGGACGGTCGCCCCGGCGCCGACCCTGCGGACGTCCGCGCTGTGGCCGGCGCCTCAGCTCGCCAGCTGGGCCTTCAGCTGCTGGCGCTCGGCGGGGGTCAGACCGCCCCACACGCCGTACGGCTCGTCGGCGCTCAGGGCGTGCGCCCGGCAGGCGGCGATGACCGGGCACTGCTCGCAGACCGCCTTGGCCGTGGCCTCCCGGCGGCGCTTCTTCGTGCCCCGCTCGGCCGGGGGCTCGAAGAACCACTCGGCGTCGACTCCGCGGCACCTGCCCTCCTGCTGCCACTCGTAGGACTCGAGAAGGGGGCGGGGCAGGTTCTTCGTGTTGGGCATGACGGGCCCCTCCTGGTCGACGGTCACGGGGAACTACCGATCACGGGACTCTGTGCCCGCCGCGCGACCCCGCCAAACCCACCGGGACCCGCCAGTTCCCGCCGTCGGCGGGGACCGGATGGTCAGATGAGCTCGAGGGTGCGCTCGTCCTCGGCGCCGTCGAAGAAGTGGTCGAGCACCGCCCGGAAGGACCGCTCGGTGCCGGGATCGTCCGCGGCGCGGGCGAACAGGGTCATCGAGGACCGCAGCTTCATCGCGTCGACCGCACCGAGGACCTGGGCGGGGTCGGTCTGCGGCAGCCCGGCGAGCACGTCGGCGCAGGTCACCAGCCGCGGCCCGAGGACCGGGTGGCGCAGATAGGCCCTGGCCTCCCCGAGGCCGTCGATGCCGTACCGCCGCGCGGTGGGGCTCTGCCCCAGCCCGACGAGCTGCGGCAGGACGAACCACACCCAGTGGCTGCGCTTGCGGCCCGCCCGCAGCTCGGCGAGCGCCGTCTCGTAGGTGCCGCCCTCGTCCTGGGCGGCGACGAACCTCTCGAGGTCGTAGGTGGTCATCGACCCATCATGGGGTCAGTAGCGGTGGCTCGCGAGGTCGAGCCCGCCCTCCTCGCCCCGGCCGGTCAGGTAGGTCATCGCCGGCACCATCTCGCAGGTGACGAGGCCGTGCTCGCGGGTCATCTCGTCGACGACGTCGTAGGCCCGCTGGATCCGGTCGGGGGTGTCGACGACGACGGTGAGGACCGGCACCCGGCGCCCGAGCTGGAGCAGGCGGTCCCCGTGCGGGGGGTGGTCGCCGTGGAAGCCCCACACCCCTCGCAGGGCGGTGGCCCCGCGGGCCGCCGAGGACGCTCGCAACCGTCGGACGATGCCCCGGTGGACCGGCTCCCCGTCGTGCAGGTGGGACTCGGAGCTGTACACGGTGAGCTTCTGCCAGAGCCCGAGCCCGTCACCGTCGGTGGCGGGCAGCCGGGGCGGCCGGGTGTACTCGCGCCCGTCCCGCTTGCAGACGGTGACCCGCTCGACGGTGACGGTCGCCCGCTCGAGCAGCCCGCCGAGCTCGGGCAGCACCCGCCGGATGCGGTCGTCGTCCCCGACCGCGTGGACCATGGTCGGCACCGCCTGGTTGCGGTCGAGGAACCGCGCGCGCTCCCGCGACCCGCGCACCGTCCCGTCGACACCGACGAGCACGGAGGCGCCGGCGACCTCGCGGCGCTTGAGCAGGTCGCAGACCGCCACGTGGGCCGGCACCCGGTAGACCCGCTCTCGACGGCCGAGGTGGATCGTCAGCTTCGTCGCGTCCCCGTCGCTCACGGCGAGCGGCCCCGGGTCGAGGTGGTCGCTCATCGTGCGGACACGCTCGACGGTGAGCATGCCCTGGGGTTGCAGCGCGGCGACCCGGGGCACGAGGCGGTCCATCCGCTCCCGGGCGTCGACCGCCACCGCCACGACCGACGGGTCCTCCGACAGCGTCAGCTGGGCGTCGGAGCGCAGGTGGTGGTGGAGACCGTAGCCGGCGCTCGCCCGCAGCAGGATGCTCGAGGACACCTCGTGCTCGGCGAAGGCGTCGATGAGCACGTCCGAGAAGAACCTGCCGTCGACCCGCTGGCGCTCCCCGAACCAGCTCGTCAGCTTCAGCCCGTCGGCGATCACAGCCGCCCCCCGAGCCAGAGCCCGGCCGCCGCGGCGACGACCCCGACGGCGACGCTGCCCACGACGTTGACCACCGCGGGCCCGAGCTGGCGCTCCTCGACCAGCCGCTGGGTCTCGAGCATCCACGTGCTGAAGGTCGTGTACGCCCCGATCGCGCCGGTGCCGAGCAGGAGGGCGAGGTCCTTCGGCAGCGCGAGCCCGTCGAGCAGACCGAGTCCGAGCGCTCCGGAGAGGTTGACCGCGAGAGTCCCGGTGGGGACCCGGCCCGGTCGGCGGCGGCTCACCCCGCCGTCGACGAGGAACCGCGCCACCGCCCCGACCCCGCCGAGGAGCATGACCCCGAGCAGCACGATCACGGTCACCGGCGCACCCCGGACCGGCGCACGAGCGCGCTCGCGACGTGGACGGCGGCCACGCCCGCCACGACGCTGGCGAGCGTGTACCCGACCGCGGTCGCGTACGCCTCGACCTCGAGCAGCCGGACGGTCTCGACCTGCATCGTGGAGAACGTGCTCAGCCCGCCGGCGAGGCCGGTGCCGAGCAGCGGGCGCCGGTAGCTCGACACGGGCAGGCGCTCGAGCAGCCGCGTCGTGACGTAGCCGAGGCCGAAGGCGGCGACGAGGTTGGGCAGGAACGTCGCCCACGGCCACTCCCCCGGCCCGACGGGTACGGCGAGCCCGAGGCCGGCGCGCAGCAGGGCCCCGACCGCGCCGCCGACGAAGATCGCCCCCACCTCACGGGGGTCACGACCGAGCATCCGCCCTCCTGACCTCCCGCGACCGTCGACCTCCCGCAGACAACCACCGGCGCGCGGGTGGGGTCAAAGCGGGTCCACCGTCCGGGCGGGGTGAAAACCCCATTGCCCGGTTGTGACCGTTCCGTTACTCTGGTTCCGCTGGGGACCCGAGACCCCGCTCACCAGCGCTCACCACGTGACCCGCTGCTCTGGACCACACGGCAGCCCCCGCCTCCGCGGGAGAACGCCACCGGAGGAGCCAATGACCACGACCGACGCTGAGCGCCCGGCGGCGAGCAGCCTGGACGGCATGTCCGTCCGGGAGCTCGTGGCCCTGCTCGCCTTCCTCGAGGACGCCATCCGTCCGCTACCACCGCTCGTCGCGCTGCGCGGACGCCTCGTCGTCAACCCCGACCGCCGACGCCTCGCCGCGCGACAACGCGCCGTCCGCGAGGCCCTGCGCTCACGGCATGTCGCGCAGCGACCGCGGCTCAGCCTCGTCGCCGACGACGGCGACGCCCGGACGTCGCCTGCCTGAGCACCACTGAACCTGCCTGGACCGGCCTGAGGGGGCCGTGCCGCCGCTCCGCCGTCGGCACGGGGGGACCGGGGGTGGTGGCGACAGGGCCCAAGGTCCCTGTCGCCACCACCTCTCACCCGCCTACCCTCGAAGCCCGTTGGGGCCCCGGACCCGGTCCCGGTCCGACCGCCCGCTGTCCCGGACGTCCCGACGCGCTCGGGGCCGTCCGCTCTGGGAGCCGCCATGACCATCGCCAACCACCCCGACACCACCCCCGCGAGCGGCGGACTGCCGTCCACCGCGGACCGGGACGAGCACGTCACCGGGATGTCCGTCAGGGAGCTCCTCGTCGAGCTCACCGACACCGAGGACGCCCTTCGGGACGCGCCGGCCCTCTCCGTCGTCCAGGGACGGACCGTCGTGAACCCGCTCCGGCGCCGGATCGTCGCGCAGCAGCGGTCGATCGTCGCCGAGCTTCGCTCCCGGCGCGCGCTGCTCCGGGGCCACCAGCGGCACGAGCCCCTCAGGCAGGCACCGGCCCCGGTGGCCGTCAGTCGATGACCCTCAGCCGGATCGTGCCCGGCACCGACCGCAGGTCGTCGAGCATCTCCCCGGACACGGCCGAGTCGGTGTCGGTGACGACGTAGCCGGTGCCGCCGCCGGTGGCGAGCACCTGTCCCCCGATGTTCACGTCGTGCTCGGCGAGCACCTGGTTCAGGTGCGCGAGCACGCCCGGGGTGTTGTCGTGGATGTGCGCGATGCGCTGGGCGTGCGAGACCCGGCCCGGGGTGAGGTTGGGCAGGTTCACCGACAGCGAGGTCGTGCCCTGGGTGACGTAGTCGCGCAGCTTGCCGCCGACGAACCGGCCGATGTCCTCCTGCGCCTCCTCCGTGGACCCGCCGACGTGCGGGGTGAGGATGACGTTGGGCAGGCCGCGCAGCGGCGACTCGAACGCCTCCCCGCGCCGCTTGGGCTCGGTGGGGAACACGTCGACCGCCGCCCCGGCCACGTGGCCGGACAGGACGGCGTCCCGGAGCGCCCGGTCGTCGACGACGAAGCCGCGGGAGAGGTTGAGGAACAGCGAGCGCGGCCGCATCCGGGCGAACTGCTCGGCGCCGAAGATGCCGGCGTTGCCACCACGGCCGTCGACGTGCAGGGTCACGGTCTCCACGGTGTCGAGCAGCTCCTCGAGGGAGGAGCAGCGCTTGGCGTTGCCGAGCGCGAGCTTGTCCTCGACGTCGTAGAAGTACACCTGCATGCCGAGCATCTCGGCGATCACCGACAGCTGGGAGCCGATGTTGCCGTAGCCGACGATCCCGAGCGTGCGGCCACGGATCTCGTGGCTGCCGCTGGCCGACTTGTCCCAGACACCGCCGTGGAGCGCCTTGTCCCGCTCCGTGAGCCGCCGGGCCATCGCGATGATGTTGGCGACGGCGAGCTCGACGACTGAGCGGGTGTTGGAGTAGGGCGCGTTGAACACGGCCGTGCCGGCCCGGGTCGCGGCGCTGAGGTCGACCTGGTTCGTGCCGATGCAGAACGCCCCGATCGCGACGAGGTCCGGGCGGGCCTCGAGGACCGAGCGGGTCACCTGGGTCTTGGACCTGATGCCGAGGACGTCGACCCCCTCGAGCGCCTCGACGAGCTCGGACTCGTCGAGGGCCGAGGACCGGCTCTCGATCTCGAACCCGGCCTCGCCGAGGATGGTGGGGGCGAGCGGGTGCAGGTTCTCCAGCAGCAGGGCTCTCACAAGCCGCAGTGTCTCAGGGGCGGCTGCCGGACCCGAAAGCGGCACCTGCTCGTCCCGACCCGTGGACCCGGCCGCGTCGCGCGCCCGCCCGCCGTCTGTCACCGGGTCGCGACCGCGTGTCGCCGGGTCGCGACCCTGCGGTCGGTGGGGGCGGTTACGCTCGACGAGTGACGGCCGTCCCCGCCCCGACCGGTGCGGTGGTCGTCGAGCCGCGTCGCTCCTCCCGGGTGCGGCGCCCCACGGACGCGGTCCGGCTCGTCCTCGCGGTGGTCCTCCTGCTGCTCGTCGTCACGCTCGGCGCCGCCGCAGCCGGGACCGCGGGCGCCCTCGAGCACGACCTGTCGCTCGCCGCGAGCGGGCTCCCCCGCCTGCTGCTCGGTGTGCTCGCGTACGCCGGGGGCGTCGGCGTCGTCCTGCTGCTCCTGCTCACCGTCGCCGACCTCGGCCGCCGTGGCCGGGTGGCCGACCTCCTCCTCGCCGTCGGGGCGGCCGCCCTGGGTGCCACCCTCGGCAGCACCCTGGAATGGCTCGCGGCCAGCGGGTACCTGGGGGACGAGGTGACGGTCGCGCTCACCCGGCCGCTCACCGGCGGGGGCCGGACCTCGCCCGTCTCGGAGGTCGTCGTCGCGACGGTGGCCCTGCTGACCGCGAGCACGCTCTCGAGGGGTCTTCGCCCCCTGGGTGTGGTCGTCGTGGCGGGCTCGGTCGTCACCGGCTTCCTCGGCGGGACGACGACGGCCCTGGCCATGATCGTCAGTCTGCTCCTCGGGTGGGCCCTCGGGCTCCTCCCCCGGCTCCTGGTGGGGGTGGCCTCCGACCGACCCGACGGCTCGGCCGTCGCGGCGGCCCTGGTCCGCGCGGGGGTGCCGCTGCGGAGGCTGGAGTACGCCGGCAGCGGCCAGTACGGCCGCCGCTACACCGGGCTGCGCTCCGGAGTCCTCAGCCGGGAGCCGGTCGAGGTCGAGGTCTTCGACGTCGACGCGTTCGGCAGCCTCACCGCCCGCCAGATCCTGCGCCGCCTGCGGCTGCGGGGCCCCTCGACCCGCCGTCCCACCCTGTCCGTGCGGGCCGGTGTCGAGCACCGGACCCTCGTCGCCCTCGCCCTCGAGCGAGCCGGCGTGCGCGCCCCGGTCCCCGCCGCCGTCGCCGCCGTGGGCACGGGGGCGGCGGTCGTGGCGTGGGAGGTTCCTCGGGGGAGACCGCTCGGCGCCCGGGCGGAGCCGGTCGGCGACGAGGCGCTCGACGAGCTGTACGAGACCGTGGCCCGGCTGCGCCGGTCCGGCATCGCCCACCGGGGCCTGAACCCGTCGAGCCTCGTCGTCGACGAGACCGGCGGTCTCGCGCTCGCCGACCTGGGCCAGGGCGACGTCGCCGCCGCGGACCTCGCGCTCCGGCTCGACCTGGCCCAGGCCCTCGTCACCGGCGCCCTCGCCGCGGACCCGGCGCGGGCGCTCGCGGCGGCGACCCGGGCCCTGGGCGAGGACGACGTCGTCGACGCCCTGCCGCTGCTGCAGCCGGTCGGGCTCGACGCCGTCACCCGCGCCGCGCTCCGCGAGCGTCCGGACACCCTCACCGAGCTCCAGCAGGCGGTCCTCGCGCTCGCCCCGCCGCAGCGGGTCCCCGAGCCGGTCGAGCTGCGCCGGGTCACGCCCCGGTTCGCCCTCACGCTCGCGGGCGGGACCGTCGCCGCGTACTTCCTCCTCGGCCAGCTCACCGGCGCGGACCTGGGCCAGGTCCTGCGCGGCGCCGACTGGCGGTGGGCGGTCGTGCTGCCCGTGCTCGTCCTGCTGACGTTCACCGGTGCGACCCTCGCCCTCACGGGTGCGGTGCTGGCGCCGCTGCGCTTCCGGCGGACCTACCTCGCCCAGCTCGCCGTCGCCTTCAGCGGACTCGTGGCCCCGGGCCTCGTCGGCACCGTCGCCGTCAACACCCGCTACCTGACCAAGCAGGGGGTCCCGCCCGCGGTGGCGGCGGGCAGCATCGGCCTCGGGCAGGTCGCGCAGTTCTCCAGCTACGTGACTCTGTTCGTCCTCTCCGCGGTCGCGGCCGGCATCGGACCGCGGGCCTCGTTCGCCCCGCCCGCCGGCGCCGTCGTCGGGGTGACGGCGCTCGTCCTCGTCGTCGCCGCGCTCGCCACGCTGCCGCCGGTCCGCAGACTGGTCTCGGACCGGCTGCTGGACCACGTCCGCGGGGTCGTCCCCAACCTGCTGGGCGTGGTCCGCCGCCCCGGCAAGCTCGCCGAGCTCCTCGGCGGGGCGCTGCTGCTCGACGCGTCGTTCGTCGCCGCCCTGTTCTGCGCGACCCGCGCCTTCGGCGCCGACACCCCGCTCGCCGCGGTGGCGGTCACCTACTTCGCCGGGGCGGTCATCGGCTCCGCGGTCCCGACCCCCGGCGGGCTCGGCGGGGTGGAGGCGGCGCTGACCGCGGGGCTGGTCGCCGTGGGCACCGGCAGCGGCGTCGCCGTGTCCGCGGTGGTGCTGTACCGGCTCGCGACGTACTGGGCGCCGATCCCGGCCGGCTGGCTCGCGGTCAACCACCTCCAGCGCGTGCGGGCGCTGTAGCCGCCCCACAGACCCCGTGCGTCCGCACGGATGGTCGCCGCAGCGCCGACCCTGCGGACGCAACGCCCGCGGGGGCCCGTGCGTCCGCACGGATGGTCGCCGGGGCGCCGACCCTGCGGACGCAGCGGGCTGGGGACGGCCAGTCAGCCGAGGTAGCGCCGCCAAGGGCCCGTGATGGCGAACACGTGGCCGGGCTCCTGGACGTTGCCGAACAGGACCTGCCCGTCCGGGGAGAAGCACGGACCGGTCATCTCGCTGTAGACGTCGCGTCCGGCGTCGTTCTGCTCGGCGACGACGAGGTTGCGGGCGATCGCCTGCGCGCCGTGCTCGCGCGACCAGCTGAGCAGGTGGTTGGCCGTGTTGCCGTCCTCGCTGAGGACGAGGCTGCCGTACGGCGAGACGTGGCAGCCGTCCGGGCCGTCGAAGCCGAGGTCGAGGGTCGGACCGAGGTCGGTGAGCGGGTCGACGTCGTCGCGGTGCAGCAGGGCGTTGTACGGGAAGTACGCCACGAGGGTGAGGGTCTGCTCGTCGTAGGCGTAGTACCAGAGCTGTCCGTCGTGCGGGGTCGCGTCGGCGGGCAGGTCGCCCTCGGCGAACGCGAAGCTCGCGACGAAGTACATCCCGCGCTCGTCGCCCCAGGCGCCCTCGAGCTTCTTGCTCCGGGTGACCTCGCCGTCGCCGAGCTGGGAGCGCAGCGAGGTGTCCCGCGCGTGGCGTTCCGGGACCCGACGCCACGTGGTCCGGAAGGGCCGGCCGATCTGCGCGGCGGTGACGTAGGCGAGGTCGGGCAGCACGCCGCCGTCCGGGGCGAGCACGGCGAGCGCCTCGAGCGTGCCGTCGTCGGCGCCGAGGTGCTCGGCGATCCGCGGCCGCAGCCGGTACCCGTGCGGGGCGGTCCACCGGTAGACCAGGCCCGTCGGGTCGCTCGCGTCCTCGGTGAGGTAGACCCGGCGCCGGTTCGGCTCGACGACGACGGCCTCGTGCGGCGCCCGTCCCCACGCGCGGATCGGCGTCGGGACCTGGTGGTCGGGGCCGGAGGCGAACACCTCGAAGACGAAGCCGTGGTCCTCCTCGAGGGTGGCCGACCCGACCGTGGACCCGGCGGTGGCCTCGGCCTCCTCGCAGGTGAGCCAGGACCCCCACGGGGTGGGACCGCCGGCGCAGTTGCTCACGGTCCCGGAGAGACCGACCCACTCCGAGCGGCGGCCGCCGCTGCCGTCGACGTCGATGACGGTGCAGCCGCCGCCGGGGGCCCCGCGGTCGTAGACGGTGCCGTCGACGAACGGCACCGGGAGGTCGGTGTCGGGCCGGGCCTCGTGGTTCTGGATCAGGCGGTAGCCGTGCCGCCCCCGTACCGCGAGGGTGCCGTCCGGGCGCTCCGGGGAGGTGCCGACGACCTTCCCGGTGCCGTCGTGGACGTCGGTCTCGCCGGCGACCGCGACGACCCGGTAGGAGAAGCCGGCCGGGAGGGCGAGCTTGTCACCCGGGGAGGACTGCAGCGGCGGGAACAGGCGGGGGCGGGAGCGGCGGTGGTGCTCGTCGTGGCCGTGGCCGCGGTCCTCGCGCTCGGACGCGGCTGCGGGCACGCCGACGCCGGCGCCGACGACGAGGCCGGCGCCGGAGACGGCCGAGGTGGACATGAGCTGGCGACGGGACAGGGGCATGCTGGGAACCTCCATCGGGGGCGACGTCGAACGTCACCAGCCAAGCCAGCGCGGGTGAACTGCCGGTGTCCGGTGGCGGACGACCCGGCGTCCGTCCGGCGTCCGGTCAGGAGGTCGACGTCGGGCTGGACGTCCCGCTCGTCGTCGCGCCGGTGGCCTCCCGGCACGCCGAGGTGCTCGCGCGCAGCGCCTCCTGGGCGTCGCGCATCTGCTGGACGACGTCGCTGAGCTTGGAGGCGTCGAGGTCCCGAACCGCCCCCACGGCGTCGTTGACGAGGCCGAGCAGCCTCTGCGAGTCGTCGGCGACCTGGAGGCACTCGCCGGGCACGGTGATCGTCGTGTCCGGGCTGGTCTGGGTCGTGCTCGTCGACGTCGACGTCGTCGTGCTCGACGCGCCACCGGCCGCCGCGCCGCCCCCGCCGCCGGTCTGCGTCGCCCAGATCACCGCCCCCCCGAGGACGACACCGATGAGGAACGTCAGCGCGGGGACGATCCAGAACCTGCTGCCGCCCCGGGACGCCGTCTGCTCGTTCTCCGCCATGCAGGCCACCTCCGTTGCCCCGAAACTACCGGTTCACCTGCGGCGCAGCCACCCCGACCCGGCCCGTTTGGGTGGCATCGGGTCCCCGAGTGGGGTACAGAGTCCCCATGCGCATCAGACTCTGGAACGCCGACGCCAGGTCCCTGCGGACGTGGGACGGGATCATGGGCTTCTGGGTCGTGTTCTGGCTCGTCGTCGGGGCGTGGACGGGCTACCAGCTGTGGCAGCTGACCGGTCTGAGCACGAGCACGGTGGAGTCGGGCCGGGCGCTGCGGTCGGCCGGGGAGGCGCTGGTGAACATGGCCGACCTGCCGGTCATCGGGGACAAGACCGCGGAGGTCGGCCGCAACGTCGTCGAGACCGCGACCGGGATCGTCCGCAGCGGCCAGCAGGCCGACCAGAGCATCCGCGCGCTCAGCGTCCTCATCGGGGTCGCCGTCGGCGTGGCCCCGATCGGCCCGGTCCTGCTGTTCTACCTGCCCTCGCGGCGCAGCTTCGAGCGCGAGGTCGCCCAGATCGGCCGCATCCTCGCCGACGAGGGCCGCAGCCGGGTTCTCGACGCCC
The DNA here is from genome assembly GCA_963800325.1 of uncultured Actinomycetota bacterium. Classification (GTDB taxonomy): domain Bacteria; phylum Actinomycetota; class Actinomycetes; order Actinomycetales; family Dermatophilaceae; genus CAWDAQ01. The sequence goes on from CAWDAQ010000002.1 coordinate 523,169, forward strand.
ACCTGGCCAGCCGCGCGGTCGCCACCCTCGGCTTCGCCGAGCTGCGGGCCGTGAGCGACGACCCCATGGGGGACCTCGCCGCCGGACGGCACGACGCGCTCGCCCGCGCCGAGCTGGCCCGGCTCGGCCTCCCCCAGCGCCCGGCAGCCGGACCGTGACCCGCCTCCGGGACCGCCTGCGTGGGCGCCGCGCCGGCGGACCGGACGAACGCTCCCCACGGGGGCGGCCGGCGTGGCCGCGGTCACGGGGACGCTGGGCGCGGCGGTACGCCGACCTGACCGTCCGCGGGCGCTGGGTCATCGTCCTGGGCTGGGCCGCGGGCCTGCTCGCCCTCGTCCTCATGCCCGCGGTGGGCACCGGCGGGGACCAGCTCGCGAGCGTCATCCCGCTCGACAGCCCCGCCCTGAAGGCGGAGGCCCGCTCGGTGCAGGCGTTCGGGTTCCCGCTCTCGAGCCGCACGGTCGTGGTCCAGCGCGACCCGGACGGGCTGTCGGTGTGGACCCAGGCCGAGTCCGTCCTCGACGCCATCGCCGTCGACCAGTCCCCGCCGCACCCGCCCCTGCTCGGAGCGCTCCCGCTGACGAACACCGTCCGGCTCGGCCGGGGCGCGGACGAGACGAACACCAGCGTGCTGACGTACCTGTTCATGAAGCCGGGCAGCAGCTTCGCGAGCCAGCGCGAGTCGGCGCTGGAGTACATCGACGCCAACCTCGACCACCCGACCGACCACGTCGTCGGGGTCGCCGGGTCCGTGCCGGCCCGGGCCGAACAGGCCGGGATCGTCTCGACCTACCTGCCGCGGTTGGAGCTGCTCACCGTGCTCGCGATCGTCCTGATCGTCGGCCTGACCTTCCGGTCGGTCGTGGCACCGCTCATCGCGCTCGCCGCGTCCGCGGTCGCGTTCCTCGTCACGATCCACCTCTCGGCGGTCATCGGCGGGGCGCTCGGGGTGTCCACGCCCGCCGAGCTCGAGCCGCTGCTCGTCGCGCTCCTGCTCGGCGTCGTCACCGACTACACGATCTTCTACCTCACCGCACTGCAGACCCGGGTACGGCAGTCCGGGGACTGGCGCGAGGCGGTCCGGGCGGCCGTGGCGTCCTACTCCCCCATCATCCTCGTCGCGGGCATCACCGTCGCGGCGGGCACGGCGTCGCTGCTCGCGGCCACGTCCGAGTTCTTCCGCGGGCTCGGCCCGGCCATGGCCCTCGCCGTCGTCGTCGGGCTCGCCGTCTCGGTGACGCTCGTGCCGGCGCTGCTCGCGATCCTCGGCCCCTGGGCGTTCTGGCCCCGGCCCCGCCGGAGCCTCCCCCAGACCAGGGTCGGCGGGGCCGACGACGCGGGCGGACCCCGGGGACGGGTCCTCGCGCTGCTCACGCGGCGCTGGGTGGCCGCCCCGGTGCTGCTGCTGTGCGTCGGGGGGCTGGTCACCGCCTCCCTGAGCCTGCGGCACGTGGACCTCGGCGTCGGGTTCACGAGCTCGCTCCCCCGCGACAACCCGGTCGCACAGGCGTCCCGGGCGGCCGCGAAGGCCTTCTCGCCCGGCATCACGTCGCCGACGACCGTCCTCGTCGAGGGCCACGGGGTCGGCACCGAGGCCGGCGCGCTGGCGCGGTTGCAGCAGCGCGTCGCCGACCAGCCGGGCGTCGCGAGCGTCATCGGCCCGGCCCAGAACTTCACCCGGCGCAACCTCGGGGTCGTCATGTCGCGCTCCGGGGACGCGGCCCGCATGCTCGTCGTGCTCGACACCGACCCGCTCGACGCGACCGCCATCGGCAACGTCGCACGGCTGCGGCAACGGTTGCCCGGCCTCGCGCAGGAGGCTGGCCTCGGCGACGCCCGGATCAGCGTCGCCGGGGACTCCGCGCTCGCCGAGGGGCTGGTCTCCTCGACGACCGCGGACCTGGGCCGGATCGCCGTCGCCGCGGTGCTGGTGAACCTGCTCCTGCTCGTGCTGTTCCTCCGGGCGCTCGTCGCGCCCGTCCTCCTGCTCGCCTCGAGCGTGCTCGCCCTCACCGCGTCGCTCGGGCTGACGGTGACGACGTTCATGGACCTCGGCGGGACCGAGGGCCTGACGTTCTACGTGCCGTTCGCGGCGGCCGTGCTGCTGGTGTCGCTCGGCTCGGACTACAACATCTTCGGAGTCGGCCGGGTGTGGGACGAGGCCGCACGACTGCCGCTGCGGGAGGCGATCCGCACCGCGATGCCCGAGTCGACGCGGGCGATCAGCACCGCCGGGCTGACCCTCGCCGTGAGCTTCGGCATGCTCGCGATCATCCCGCTGACCCCGTTCCGGGAGATCGCCTTCGCGATGGCGGTCGGGATCGCGCTCGACGTCCTCGTCGTCCGGTCCGTGCTCGTGCCCTGCCTGCTCACCCTCGCCGGCGCGGCGAGCGGGTGGCCGGGACCGCACCTGCGGGCCGAGCTGGCCGGGTCCCGGCCCGGGACCGGACAGGCGCAGGCCCCGCCCGCCTGAGCGGCGGACGGGGCCCGCGGGCGACCTCGGCGGGTGGTCAGCGCCGGTGCGCCGGCTCGACCTCCCGCCCCGAGACGCGGGTGACGCGGCCGTCGGCGACCGCCTCGCGCAGGGCCTCCCGGAACCTGCCCGGCCCCCAGCGCCGGGCCCCGAGCGCCCGGGCGAGGGCGTCGGTGCGGACCCGCCCGTGGTTCTCGACCGCCGCGACGATCGCCTCGACCTCGCGGTCGAGGTCCTCCTCGGCCCGGTCGGCGTGGGTGGCCGTGAGCATCCACGGGGCGTACATCGCCCTGCCCGGGCCGGGACGGAACCGGGTCCGGCTCGCCTCGGCGCGCCGGCGCTCGCCCCGGGCGGCGATCCGGTCGCGGGCCGCGCGCCGAGGGTCGTCCCCGGACGAACCGGACGAACCAGCCGAACCGCCGGAGCCCGCGGGGACCGGCTCACGCTCGGGCCCGTCGTGCTCCTCGCGGCCCTCGCCGGACCCGTCCTGCTGCTCCTCCTCGGCCTCGGCGCTCGTCAGCGGCTGGGCGAGGTCCTCGAGGTTGGCCTGCTCGGCCTTGACCCCGAGGAAGATCTCGGCGATCCCGCCGAGGGCCATGACACCGGCCCCGATGTAGAACGCGAGCGCGACCGCGCCCGCGTTGCCCGAGTTGATGAGCGACCCGAACAGCAGGGGGCCGCTGATCCCACCGACCGCGGTCCCGACGGCGTAGAAGAACGCGATCGCCAGGGCCCGGGTCTCCATCGGGAAGACCTCGCTCACGGTCAGGTAGGCCGCGCTCGCCCCGGAGGAGGCGAGGAAGAAGCACACGAGCAGGAGCGCCATGAACAGCCACGTCCCGCCGACGTCGCCGACGAGGACGAGACCGAGCAGCACGGCGACCGCCGCCGAGCCGATGTAGGTCATCGAGATCATCGGCTTGCGCCCGACGGTGTCGAACAGCCGCCCGAGGGTGACCGGACCGAGGAAGTTCGACAGCGCCCAGACGGCGATGAAGAACGGGACGAGGCCGGAGGCGACGTCGTAGAAGCCGTTGAGCAGGGTGCCGAGGTTGAACGTCACACCGTTGTAGATGAACGCCTGCCCGACGAACAGGGCGAGTCCGAGGAACGCCCGGCGCGGGTACATGGTGAACGCGACCTTGGCGATCTCCCGGAACGGGATCGACTCGCGCTGCCGCACGGTGAGCTCGTCCTCGGGCTCGGGCAGCTCCTCCTGGACGTCGTCCTCGACCTCGTCCTCGATGGAGGAGACGATCCGTTCGGCCTCCTCCTCCTGTCCGTGGATGAACAGCCAGCGCGGGCTCTCGGGGACGTTGCGCCGGACGAGGAGCACGAGCAGGCCGAGGATGGCGCCGAGGCCGAAGGCGAACCGCCAGCCGATGTCGGACGCGAAGATGCTGGTGTCGAGCAGGAGCAGCGCGAGCAGGCCGCCACCGGCCGAGCCGATCCAGTACGAGCCGTTGATCGCGAGGTCGGTGCGGCCCCGGACCCGGGCCGGGATGAGCTCGTCGATCGCGGAGTTGATGGCCGCGTACTCCCCTCCGATGCCGGCTCCGGTGAAGAACCTCGCGAGGTAGAAGTACCAGGGTGCGAACGCGAACGCGGTCGCGACGGTCGCGATGATGTACACCGCCAGCGTGAGCATGAAGAGCCGCTTGCGGCCCCACCGATCGGTCAGCTGGCCGAAGAACAGGGCGCCCAGACAGGCGCCCACGATGTAGATGCTGGCCGCCAGCCCGATCTGGCCGGCTGAGATGTCGATCCCGGACCCGGACTCGGTCAGCCGGGCGGCGACGCTGCCGACCATGGTGACCTCGAGCCCGTCGAGGATCCACACGCTGCCGAGGCCGACGACGATCTTCCAGTGGAACCGTGACCACGGGAGCCTGTCGAGCCGGGAGGGGACCTTGGTCGTGATGGTCCCCGTCTGGACGTCGTCGTCCATTCTTCCTCCTCCGTTGCGCGGGTGCTGGACCCGCGTCGTTCCGGCCGGGTCCTCCCCGGCCGCCCGTCACCGTCCTTGCCGACCACCTCGGCGGAGCCGGTGCCACAGGCGCAGGGGGAACATGCCGATGAGCGGGGCCCGCTCACCGAGGTTCTCCCCCGGCCTGGTCTGGAACGCCCTGGCGTAGCGGCTGGCCTCCGCCGCCGTGGCGTACTCCTTGCTGTGCCGGGTGCCGCAGTCGCGCGTGCACTCCCACACGAGCGATCTACCCTCGGCCCGGAACGCGAAACGGTGACCGAGCACCCGGCACTGCCAGCTCATCGCCGCCCCCCGGCGCGGCCGGGCCGGGCCGCAGCGGACCCGGCCCGGCCGCGCCGGACGACGGCCGCCGTCACCGTGCCGCCCGGCGCGCGAGCAGGGCCGCGGCGGCGAGCAGCCCCGCGGCGCCGGCCCCGACGAGCCCGTGGTGCTGGCTCGCGGCGAGCTGGTAGCTGCGGGAGGCGGACTGGTCGTCGAACCGTCCGTGCGCGCCGTAGTCCTTGCCGCCCTCGCCGTCGGCGGGCTCCCAGAGGTTCGCCGTCTGGTCCTCGGGCTGGCGCTCGCTCGTCTGCTGGGAGTCGTACCCGGTGCGGGCGAGGTAGCGGTCGAGCAGCCCCGGCGCGAGGGCCTGGCCGACCATGACCCCGACCGTGCTGCCCCCGACCCAGTACGCCCGGCGGCGCGGGTGCGCCGCGGCGTGGACGATGGCCCGGGCCGCGACCTCCGGCTGGTAGATCGGCGGCACCGGCTGGGGCCGCCGGGGCAGCCGGGAGAGGACCCAGTCGAACTGCGGCGTGTTGAGCGCCGGCATGACGACCACCGACAGCCCGACGTTGCTGCCCTCGTGCAGCAGCTCCGCGCGCAGCGACTCGCAGAACCCGACGATCGCGTGCTTGGAGCCGCAGTAGGCGCTCTGCAGTGGGATGCCGCGGTAGCCCAGTGCCGAGCCGACCTGGACGACGGCGCCCCGGTCGCGCTCGCGCATCCGCTTCAGCGCCGACATCGTGCCGTAGACGAAGCCGAGGTAGTTGACCTCGGTGACGCGCTTGTACTCCTCCGGCGCGATCTCGCTGAACGGCGCGAACACGGACGTGAACGCGACGTTGACCCACACGTCGATGGGCCCGAGCTCGCGCTCGACGCGGTCGGCCGCCTCCTCGACGGCGGCGTGGTCTGCGACGTCGAGCGGGAGCACGAGCGCCCGGCCGCCGGCGGCCTCGACGTCCGCCGCCGCACCGGCCAGCCCGGTCTCGCCCCGGGCGATCAGGGCCACCCGGTCGCCCTGCTTGGCGAACTCGATCGCCGCGGCCCGGCCGATGCCGGCGCTCGCGCCCGTCACGACGACGGTCCTCGGAGTACTCATCTGTGTCCTCTCCAGTGGTCGGTCCGGGGGCGCAGGGTCCGACCACGCTCGTGCGTGTCGGGTGCCGACCCTACGGCTCGCCCCGCGTTCGTGCAGGTCCGGGCGGTGCGACGCGCCGACTCGGCCGCCGGGCCCCGCCCCGGGCTCCCGGACCACCCCGAGTCCTACCCGGTTGTTGCAGCGGTCAACCACGTGGGTATTGACTGGCGGACGACGACCGCCCCGGCCGAGGAGGAGATGCGAACCATGGCCCCCCAGCACGACCCCATCGACTGGGACTCGCAGTTCCCCCCCGAGGTGCTGCGGCAGTACGCCTTCCTCGGGGACGGCGAGCGCGGCATCCTCGTCGGCCCGCGCGGTGAGTTCGGCTTCATGTGCGCCCCGCGCTGGGACTCCGACGCCGTCTTCTCCGCGCTCATCGGCGGGGGTGGCGGGTACGCCGTCACCCCGATGGACCGGCCGTTCGTCTGGGGCGGCAGCTACGAGGAGAACAGCCTGATCTGGCGCAGCCGGTGGGTCAGCCGCCACCAGGTCATCGAGTGCCGGGAGGCGCTCGCCTACCCCGGCGACCCGCACACCGCCGTCGTGCTCCGCCAGGTGCACGCGCTCGACGGGGACACCACGGTGCGGGTCATCCTCGACCCGCGGGCCGGGTTCGGGGCCGAGCCGATGACCGACATCCACCGGCACGGGGACGTGTGGACCGCGAGGACCGGTGGGCTGCACGTGCGCTGGTCCGGCGCCGGCACCGAGGTGTCCCGCTCGAGGGGGTGCCTGCAGGGGGAGCTGACGGTTCCCGCGGGCGAGCGGCGCGACCTCGTGCTCGAGATCTCCGACTCCCCCTTCCAGGACGCCCCCGTCGACCCCGACCGGGCGTGGGCGGCGACCCGGGCGGCGTGGACCCGGGCGGTCCCGCACATCTCGGGCACGCTCGCCGACCGGGACGCCACGCACGCCTACGCGGTCATGCGCGGCCTCACCGGCGGCCAGGGCGGCATGGTCGCGAGCGCGACCATGTCCCTCCCCGAGCGGGCGAACTCGGGCCGCAACTACGATTACCGGTACGCGTGGATCCGCGACCAGGCCTTCGCCGGACAGGCCGTCGCCGCCCTCGGACCCCACCCGCTGCTCGACGAGGCGGTGACGTTCATCGGCGACCGCCTGCTCGAGGACGGGTCCAACCTCATGCCGGCCTACACGATCGGCGGGGGCGCCGTCCCGGACGAGCGGACCCTCGACCTGGCCGGCTACCCGGGCGGCTGGGACAAGGTCGGCAACTGGGTCAACAAGCAGTTCCAGCTCGACGCGTTCGGGGAGTCGCTGCTGCTGTTCGCCGCCGCGGCCCGTCACGACCACCTCGACGGGCAGGCGTGGAAGGCCGTCGAGCGGGCCGTCGAGGCGATCCGCAAGCGCGGTCAGGACTCCGGGGCGGGGATCTGGGAGCTGAGCGACCGGCGGTGGACCCACTCGCGCCTGATCTGCGTCGCCGGTCTCCGGGCGATCGCCGCGTACGCCCCCACGCCGCAGGGCACCGAGTGGATCGCCCTCGCCGACGACATGCTGTCGACCACGACCGACTGCCTCCACCCGTCCGGCCGCTGGCAGCGGGCGCCCGACGACGAGCGTCTCGACGGCTCGCTGCTGCTCGCGTCGGTCCGCGGCGCCGTCCCGGCCGACGACCCCCGGTCGATGGCCACCCTCGAGGCGGCGTTGAGCGACCTCACCGAGGACCACTTCATGTACCGCTTCCGGCACGACGGGGAGCCGCTCGGCCGGGCCGAGGGGGCCTTCCTGCTCTGCGGGTTCGTCACGGCGCTCTCGCTGCACCAGCAGGGCCGGGGCCAGGAGGCGGTCCGGTGGTTCGACACGACCCGGACCGCGTGCGGCCCGCCGGGGCTGTTCTCCGAGGAGTTCGACGTCGCCCAGCGGCAGCTGCGCGGGAACATCCCGCAGGCGTTCGTCCACGCGCTGCTGCTGGAGAGCGCGGTCCGGCTCAGCACGCCGTGGGAGTCCCCCCGGTGAGCGCCGTGCGTGCGGCCCGGGTGCTGTCGGCGGTCCGCGCCGGCTACGGCCTGCTCCTGCTGGTCCGCCCCGAGAGGTCGCCGGAGGTCCTCCTCGGTGACACCCGGGACCCGGCGGTCCCTCCAGTGGTCCGGGTCCTCGGCGCCCGTCACGCCGCCCAGGGGCTCGTCACGCTGGTCCGGCCCACCGAGACCGTCCTCGGGCTCGGTGCGGGTGTCGACGCGCTGCACGCCGCGAGCATGGTCGCGCTCGCCGCGGTGAGCCCCGCCCACCGCCGACCGGGCCTCGTCAGCGCCGGCGCCGCCTCGGTGTTCGCGGCGGCCAGCGGCGTGCTCGCCCGCCGGGGGCGGTGACCGCGGAGCCCCCTCCGGTTGCGTCCGCAGGGTCAGCACCCCCGCGACCATCCGTGCGGACGCAAGCAGCACCCCTCCGGTTGCGTCCGCAGGGTCGGCGCCCCGGCGACCATCCGTGCGGACGCAACCGGTCGGTGAGGCGTCGTCTCGGTTCGGACACGCTGGGTGTCGTAGGGACGCCGCCACCTCCGGACGGCGGTAGGTTCCCTCCATGAGCCAGCACCTCGTCGTCCTCGAGGACGTACAGAAGCACTTCGGTGAGCTCCACGTCCTCAAGGACATCAACCTCACCGTCGACCGCGGCGAGGTCGTCATCGTCATCGGCCCGTCGGGGTCGGGCAAGTCGACGCTGTGCCGCACGATCAACCGGCTCGAGACCTACGAGCAGGGCCGGATCAGCATCGACGGCGAGCCGCTGCCCGAGGAGGGCAAGGCGCTCGCCGGCCTGCGCGCCGACGTCGGGATGGTCTTCCAGTCCTTCAACCTGTTCGCGCACAAGACGATCCTCGAGAACGTCACGCTCGGGCCGATCCGGGTGCGCAAGGTCAAGAAGGCCGAGGCCGAGAAGCGCGCGATGGAGCTGCTGCGCCGGGTCGGGGTCGAGGCCCAGGCGAACAAGTACCCCGCCCAGCTCTCCGGGGGGCAGCAGCAGCGGGTCGCGATCGCCCGCTCGCTGGCGATGGACCCCAAGGTCATGCTGTTCGACGAGCCCACCTCGGCGCTCGACCCGGAGATGATCACCGAGGTGCTCGACGTCATGACCGAGCTCGCGAAGTCGGGGATGACGATGATCGTCGTCACCCACGAGATGGGGTTCGCCCGTAAGGTCGCCAACCGGGTCGTGTTCATGGCCGACGGGCAGATCGTCGAGGAGGCGACCCCCGAGGAGTTCTTCCACCACCCCAAGTCCGACCGGGCCAAGGACTTCCTCGGCAAGATCCTCACCCACTGACACCCAGCTCCACCCCGGCGCCAACCCGCCGGGCCAGCACACGAGGAGGAACAGCATGAACACTCGACGCATGGGTGCCGTGGCCGCAGCCGCGGCCCTCGGCCTCACCCTCGCCGCGTGCGGCGGCGGGGACTCGGGGGACTCCGGCGGGTCCGGGGGCGGCGGGGACTCGGTGAAGATCGGGATCAAGTTCGACCAGCCCGGCCTCGGCCTGAAGAACGGCAACGAGTACACCGGCTTCGACGTCGACGTCGCCAACTACGTCGCGAAGGACCTCGGCTACACCGACGTCCAGTTCGTCCAGGCCCCCAGCCCGCAGCGCGAGACGCTGATCCAGTCCGGGCAGGTCGACATGATCTTCGCCACGTACTCGATCACCGACGAGCGCAAGCAGAAGGTCTCCTTCGCCGGCCCGTACCTCATCGCCGGGCAGGACCTCCTCGTGGCCAAGGACAGCGACATCACCGGGCCGCAGGACCTCGAGGGGAAGAAGCTGTGCTCGGTCACCGGCTCGACGTCGGCGCAGAACGTCAAGGACGACTACCCCGGCGTCCAGCTGCAGAACTTCGACACCTACTCCAAGTGCGTCGACCTCGTCGCCAACGGCCAGCTCGACGCGATGACGACGGACAACACGATCCTCGCCGGGTACGCCTCGCAGGACGCCTACCAGGGCAAGCTCAAGGTCGTCGGCAAGACGTTCTCCGAGGAGCGCTACGGGGTCGGCATCAAGAAGGGCGACACCGCGCTCTGCAAGAAGATCAACGACTCGCTGCAGAAGATGATCGACGACGGCAAGTGGAAGCAGTTCGTCGACGACAACTTCGGCCCGGCCGACTTCACCCCCGACCCGAAGCAGAACCCGCCGACGCCGGACGAGTGCTCCTGAGCACGAGCGCCGCGCGGTGACCGGCCCGCGCGGCCCGGCAACGGCCCGGGCCGCGCGGGCGGGACCACTCCCAGGAGCCAGCACACATGGGTGACCTCTTCTCGCAGTTCGACGTCTGGGGCGCGATCTGGCTGACGATCTACCTCACGGTCACGTCGGCCATCGGCTCGCTCGTCCTCGGCACGATCATCGCGGTCATGCGCGTCGGCCCGGTCCGGATCTTCAACCTCGCCGGGTCCGCGTACGTCAACACCTTCCGCAACACCCCGCTCACGCTCATCATCGTGTTCACGCTGCTCGGGCTCTGGTCGGTCCTGCAGCTCAACATGGCCTCCCCGGAGTCCTCGACCTACATCCGGGACAACGCCGTGCGCTGGGCGATCATCGGGCTGTCCATCTACCACGCCTCGTTCGTCTGCGAGGCGCTGCGCAGCGGCATCAACACGGTGCCGGCCGGCCAGGCCGAGGCGGCGCGCTCGATCGGGCTCACCTTCACCCAGAGCCTGCGCTTCGTCGTCCTCCCCCAGGCGTTCCGGGGCGCCATCGCGCCCCTGGGATCGGTCCTCATCGCGCTGACGAAGAACACGACGGTCGCCTCCGCGATCGGGGTGGCCGAGCTCGCCGGGTTCATGAAGGACGCCATCGAGATCCGGACCGACCTCAACACGCTGATCTTCGCGCTCGTCGCCGGGATCTTCGTCGTCCTCACCCTCCCCGTGGGCTTCCTGTTCACCCACCTCTCCCGGCGCCTGGCGGTGAAGCGATGAGCTCCTCCTCGGTCCTCTTCGACGCCCCGGGGCCACGCGCCCGGGCCCGGCACCGGCTCATCGCCGTCGGCGGCGGCCTCGTGCTCGCCGGCGTGCTCGCCTACGTCCTCGTCGCCCTCGGCAGGAACGGGGAGCTCACGGCCGCGAAGTGGAGCCCCTTCCTCGAGTGGAGCACGTGGCGCTACTACCTGCTGCTCGGCCTGGCCAACACCCTCAAGGCCGCGGCGCTCTCGATCGTGCTCGCGCTCGTGTTCGGGATCGTCTTCGGCGTCGGGCGGCTCTCGGACAACCGGGGCGTCCGCTGGGCCAGCGGGATCGTCGTCGAGTTCTTCCGGTCCGTGCCCGTGCTGATCATGATGATCTTCTTCTTCGGGGTGTACGCGAACAACCAGGTGTTCTCGGCCGAGACCAACCCGTTCGCCGCGGTCGTCACCGGGCTGACGCTCTACAACGGGTCCGTCATCGCCGAGCTCGTCCGGTCCGGGGTGCACTCGCTGCCGAAGGGGCAGGCCGAGGCGGGGCTGTCGGTCGGGCTCACCCGCGGCCAGACGATGCGCGCGATCCAGCTGCCGCAGGCCCTGACGGCGATGCTCCCCGCGCTGGTCAGCCAGCTCGTCGTCATCACCAAGGACACCGCGCTCGGCTACATCATCACCTTCCCCGAGCTGCTCCAGCAGGCGAACAACCTCGCCTCGCTGAACTCGAACGTCATCCCGGCGTTCGTCGTCGTCGGGCTCATGTTCATCGTCCTCAACAACCTCCTCACGTGGGTCGCGGGCAAGGTCGAGGCGCGGATCAACCGGCGCGGCGGGCACGCGATCCACGCGACCGAGGCGGGCGAGGCGGCCCCGGCCGAGGAGCCCGGCGGCGAGGTCGCGCAGGAGGCGGGCGGCGGTCGGTGACGCCGCCCCGGCGTCGTCCGTGCCCGTGACGCGGTGGTGACGCCGCGCGGGTGAGCCTGAGGCGTGCAGGTCGAGCCGGGGGTGCCGCGGGTCAGTCCCGCGCGTCCACCTCCACGGTGAAGTCGTCGACCGACTCCCCGCCGCCCCACCGGCGGCGCCGGACCAGCCGCAGGCCCAGCACGCCTGTGGCGGCGGGCTCGAAGACGAGCACGCGCACCCCGGCGGCGCCGCGAGGCTCCGCGGTCCCCTCGAACCGGTCGTCGACGAGCTCCAGGCGCGGGTCGGGGTCGAGAACCTCCCAGCGGTAGCCGGTCGTCGGGGTCTCCGGCAGCCGGACCGTCACCCGCTCCCCCAGCCGCACCCGGTGCCGGCTCCCCGCGTCGGACTCGTCCAGCTCGGTCCCCACGCCGGCCCCCTTCACGATCGCCGCCCCCGCGACGAGGGCGTGCCGGTCCACCACAGCCAGCGTCGCACACGCGCCGCCGCCCCGGAGGGCGTCGGGCGACGGAACCGGAGCACGGCTCCGGGGAGGAGCACACATGTTCAGCGGACTGCTCGACACCGGGTTCGTCTACCACAAGTTCGACGAGGACCAGCACGAGGGCATGCGTCTCGGCCGCAACCAGTGGCTCGACGGACGCAGCCTCGCGTACATGGTCGAGAACGACGTCCGGGAGATGTCCGGTGGCCTCGGCGACCAGCACTGGGAGCGGGTCCTCGCGATCCTCGACCAGGGTCACCTCGGCTCCTGCACCGGCAACGCCGGCACCGGCGCGCTCGGGACCCAGCCCTTCTTCGACGCCGTGGGCAGCTCGGTCCTCGGCGCACCGGACGACACCGCCGCCGGCGAGGACTTCGCCGTCCAGCTCTACAAGGACGCGACGGTCGTCGACGGCTACCCGGGCACCTACCCCCCGGAGGACACCGGGTCCTCCGGGCTCGCGATCTGCAAGGTGCTCAGGACCCGCGGGACCATCACCGGCTACCGGTGGGCCCGGACCGCCTACGGCCTGCTGCGCCTGCTCCAGAAGGGCCCGGTGCTGCAGGGCATGCCCTGGTACACCGCCTTCTTCGAGCCCGACGCCGACGGGTTCATCGACGCCGACCCGCGCTGGACCGCCAGCGGACTCGCCGGCGGCCACGAGGTCGAGGCGGTCGGCGTCGAGGTCGACGAGCAGGACGCGTTCAGCAGCGTCCTGGTCTACGCCAACAGCTGGAGCACCGGGTGGGGCGACGCCGGGTACTTCCGGATGCGGCTGCGCACCTACGAGCAGCTGAGCGGGGTCGACCTGAAGCAGTTCGTCGTGGCGTGAGGCCCGGGCCGGTCAGCGGCGTGCGCCGACGGCGTCCACCCCGTCCGCGTCGGGTCCTCGCCGGCGCAAGGTGTCCGGTTCGAACCCGTGCCGGACTCCCCACAGGACGGCCTCCGGCCTGCGGGTGACGCCGATCTTCCGGTACGCCGACCGGATGTAGGTCTTGACGGAGTTGATCGAGAGGTAGGTCCGCCGGGCGATCTCGTCGTTGCGCAGGCCCTGGGTGATGAGGGCGAGGACCTCCGCCTCGCGCGCCGAGAGGCCCTCCCGCCTGCCCGGCCAGTCCCCGGTGCTCTCGGACCGCGTCGGGGAGGTGTCGGTGACGACCTCGCCCGCGTGCACCCGCTCCAGCGCCGCCACGAGCTGCGCGGCGGTCATGCCCTTGGACAGGTAGCCCGAGGCGCCGCGGTCGAGGGCGGCGCGCACGAGCTCGTCGTGGAGGTTCCAGCTGTAGAGGACGACCTTGCCGGCCCCTCCCTCGGCGAGGAGCTCGCGCGCGGCGACCCGGTGTCCCTGCTCCTGGGCGAACGTGTCGTAGAGCACGAGGTCTACCGGCCGTGCCACCGAACGTCCGGAGTCGAACTCGACCAGGGCGATGCGGTCCCGGTACGGCTCGAGCAGCCGCGCCAGCCCCTCGACGACGATCTCGTAGTCGTTCATGAGGGCGATCCGCACGGGCTCACCGGGAGACTCGGGCATGGCGCCCACGGTAGTCCACGGCGACGTCGCCGGGACGCGGTCGGACGCGCCCGACGAGGCGTGGCCGGGGCACCACCGGGAAGGCCTCAGAACACCGGCTTGCCGCCCGTCACCCCGAGAACCGTCCCGGACACGTACCGGGCCTCGTCGGAGGCGAGGAAGACGAAGGCGGCCGCCACCTCGACCGGCTGCCCGGGCCGCCCGAGCGGCGTCGTCGTGCCGAAGGACTCGACCTTGTCGGCCGACATCGTCGCCGGGATCAGCGGCGTCCAGATCGGGCCCGGCGCCACGGCGTTGACCCGGATCCCCCGCGGCCCCAGCTCCTGGGCGAGGTTGACGACGAGGTTGGTCAGGGCGCTCTTGCTCGCGGCGTAGTCGAGCAGGTGGTCGGCCGGCTGGTAGGCCTGCACCGACGTGGTGACCACGACGTTGCCGCCCGCGCGCTCGAGGTCGCCCACCAGCTCACGGACGAGCCAGAACGTGGCGAACACGTTCGTGGCGAACGTGCGCTCGACCTGACCCGGCGGGAAGTCCTCGAGCCGGTCGTGCGTCATCTGGTAGGACGCGTTCGAGACCAGGACGTCGACCCCGCCGAGGTCCGTGCGCGCTCGCTCGGCCAGCTCCCGGACGGCCTCCTCGGTGCGCAGGTCGCACTCGTGCAGCACCGCCAGCCGCCCCTCGGCCCCCACGAGCTCCGCCGTCGTCCGCGCGTCCTCCCGCTCCTCGGGCAGGTGGGCGACGAGCACGTCCGCCCCCTCCCGCGCGCAGACGACCGCGACCGCACGGCCGATGCCGGAGTCGCCGCCGGTGACGAGGACGCGCCGGTCCGTGAGCCGGCCCCGGCCGACCCAGGACTCGACGCCGTGGTCGGCCACGGGCTCCAGTGCCGCCTCCGACCCGGGCCAGGCCTGCTCCTGCGGAGGAGGACCGCTCCCGAGCCCGTCGGACCCCTCGGCGGTCACGGCGCGCCCTCCGCGGTGGTCCGACCGGCTGGTCCACGGGCCGGACGGGACCCGATCCGAGTGCTCATCCCATCCACTTCCTTCCCTCCGGGTGTGAGGAGGACCCTCTACCCCGTCGGCCCCGGATCATGCGCACGTGCCGGGAACAGCCCGTGCGACGGCCCGGGGCAGGACCTCCGGGGCCGCCGGACCCGCCGGATCTCACCCCTAAGGGTGCAGCGCGGGCCCGGTGCCTCTTGTCAGGGTGAGCGGATGACATCCCCCAGGTGCAGGACGTGACCATCCGCATCGCGTCCGTCCCGACCGACCACGTCTACGTCCGCCATCTCGCTCCCGCCGACGGTGGCGGACGCGTCGTGCGGCTGCGCGACCCGCGCCCGCGACGCCACGTCACCGGCGCCCCCTGGTGGCCGCCGCGCGTCCTCGAACCGGACTGGCTGCGCGCTCACGCGGACGAGTTCGACGTCGTCCACGTCCACTTCGGCTTCGACGCGGAGTCCCCCGAGGCGCTCCGGCGCTGGACGGACACGCTGCGCGCGCTCGGCAAGCCCCTCGTCGTCACCGTCCACGACCTGCGCAACCCGCACCACCCCGAGCCGGGCCTCCACGACGCCCAGCTCACCGTGCTCCTGCGGGCGGCCGCCGAGGTCGTCACCCTCAGCCCCGGCGCGGCGGCCGAGATCCGACGACGCTGGGGACGGGAGGCCACGGTGCTCCCCCACCCGCACGTCGTTCCGCTCGACCGGGTCGCCCGGCCTCGCCCGGACCGGGACGGCTTCGTCGTCGGCGTGCACTGCAAGTCCCTCCGCGCCGGCATGGACCCCCTCCCCGTCATCGAGACCGCCGCGGTCACCGTCGCGGGCCTCGGCGACGCGCGGCTCCGGGTCGACGTGCACACCGACGTCATGACCGCGGGCACGCGACGCCACGACCCGGTGCTCGCGGGGCGCCTGCGCGACCTCGACCGGCGCGGACGACTCGAGCTCGCGGTGCACGACTACTTCACCGACGACGAGCTGTTCGACTACCTCTCCTCCCTCGACGTGTCCGTGCTGCCCTACCGGTTCGGCACCCACTCCGGGTGGCTCGAGGCGTGCCACGACCTCGGCACCACGGTCCTCGCCCCGGACTGCGGCTACTACGCCGAGCAGCGGCCGTGCCTGGGCTACACCGCCGGGGACGGGCGCTCGCTCGCCGCCGCCCTGACGTGCGCCCACCGGGAGCGGATGACGTGGCGCGCGTCCGTCGCGGGACGGGTCGCCGAGCGCCGGTCGCTCGCGACCGCCCACGAGGACATCTACGCGGCCGTGCTCGGCGAGGAGGTCGCGTGCACGTCGTGATCGTCGCCGCGGCCCGCCACCCGGTCGCGGAGCCCTTCGCCGGCGGCCTGGAGTCGCTGACGTGGCACCTCGTGCAAGGACTGCGGCGCCGCGGCGTGCGCGTGACCGTCTTCGCCGGGGAGGGCAGCGACCCGGCCCTGGGCGCCGAGGTCCTGCGGACCCGTCCGCTGCGGCTGAGCGACGCCGCCCGCGCCGACGTCTCGATGGCCCCCGAGGGATGGCTGCGCGAGCACCACGCCTACCTGCAGGTCATGGTCGACCTCCAGTCCCGGCGCGACGTCGACGTCGTCCACAACAACAGCCTCCACCACCTGCCGGTCGCGATGGCGCCGTCGCTGCCCATGCCGATGCTGACCACCCTCCACACGCCGCCGACCCCGTGGCTGGAGCCCGCGATCTCGATCGCCGGCTCCGCGGCCCTCACCGGGGGACGGGCCGGGGCGGGCCCGGGCCCGAGCCGGCACGTGGCGGTGAGCGCGCACACCGCGAGGTCGTGGTCCCACGTCGCCGACGCCGACGTGGTGCCCAACGGGGTCGACGTCACCCGGTGGCGTCCCGGCGCGGGGGGTGCCGGCCTGGCGTGGGCGGGCCGGATCGTCCCCGAGAAGGCCCCTCACCTCGCCGTCCGCATGGCTCGGGCGGCCGGCCGGCCGCTCCGCCTCGCCGGGCCCGTCGGGGACCGCGACTACTACGAGCGGGAGGTCCGTCCGCTCCTCGGCGGCGACGTCCGCCACGTCGGCCACCTGACCACCGACGAGCTCGCCGCGCTGTTCGCCGCGAGCGCGGCCACCCTCGTCACCCCGGCGTGGGACGAGCCGTACGGACTCGTCGCCGCCGAGTCCCTCGCGTGCGGCACGCCGGTGGTCGCCATCGCCCGCGGCGGGCTCGTCGACGTCGTCGACGACGCCACCGGTGTCCTCCTCCCCGCCGACCCCGAGGCCGCGGTGGCCGCCGGCCCGGCGGCCGTCGCGCGGGCGGTCCGGCTCGACCGGCGGGCCTGCCGGCTCCGGGCCGAGCGGCACTGCTCGGTCGAGGCCATGGTCGAGCGGTACCTGCGGCTGTACGCGGAGCTCTCCGGGCAGGTGGCGGCGTGATCGGCTGGTACGTCCACCACGTCGGACGCGGGCACGCGACCCGGGCCGCGGCCGTGGCCTCCCACCTGCGCACGCCGGTCACCGGCCTCGGGTCCGGCCCGGCTCCGCCCGGCTGGCCCGGCACGTGGATCGCGCTGGAGCGGGACGACCAGGGGAGGGCGCAGGGGACGACCATGGTCGACGCCGACGTCACCGCCGGTGGGGCGCTGCACTGGGTCCCCCGCCACGACCTCGGGCTCGCCGCGAGACACGCCAGGCTCGCCCGCTGGGCCGCGGCGTGCCGTCCCGAGCTCCTCGTCGTCGACGTCTCCGTCGAGGTCACCCTCCTCGCCCGGCTGTGCGGGATCCCGGTGGCCGTCGTCGCCCTCCCGGGCTGCCGTGAGGACCGCGCCCACGTCCTCGCCTACGACGTCGCCGACGCCCTGCTCGCCCCGTGGCCTGCCGGGACGCACGAGACCGGCTGGCCACGCCGGTGGCGGGAGAAGACGTGGACCGTCGGCGGCATCAGCCGCCACGACGGGTGGGCCGTCCCGCCGGCCCGCCCTCGCGGCACCCCCCGGGTCCTGCTCCTGTGGGGGGCCGGGGGCCGGGCGACCTCGTCCGAGCAGGTGCGGCGTGCCCGGGAGGCGACGCCGGGCTGGGAGTGGGTCGAGCGGGCTCCCGGCTCCGGGGACGACGTGTGGCAGGACCTCGCCGACGCCGACGTCGTGGTCACCCACGGCGGGCAGAACGCCGTCGCCGAGGTCGCCGCCGCCCGCCGCCCCGCGGTCGTCGTGGCCCAGCCCCGACCGTTCGACGAGCAGCTCGCCACCGCCCGCGAGCTCGACCGGCTCGGCGTCGCGGTGGGACTTCAGGAGTGGCCGGAGCCGGACCGCTGGCCCGCCCTGCTCACCCGCGCCCGGTCGCTCGGCGGGGCCGGGTGGTCTCGGTGGAGCTCGGGCTCCGGCGCGGTCCTCGCCGCACGGCGCCTCGACGAGCTCACGGACCGGCTGGCCGCGGGCGGGGGTGCGCGGTGACGCCCTCACCCCTCGAGGCACCCCGGGTCGCGGTCGTCACCATCGTCCGGGGGCGGCACGACCACCTGCGGGGACAGCTGTGGGGGCTGCGGCGCCAGACCCGTGTCCCGGACCTGCACGTCGTCGTCGCGATGGACGACCCGCAGGTGCCCGGCGTCCTCGCGCTCGAGGACACCCCGTGGCCCACCCGGGTCGTGCCGCTGGCCGCTCCGGACGGCCGGCTGCCGCTCTCCGCGGCACGCAACGCCGGGGCAGCGGTCGCCGCGACGCAGGGAGCGACCGTGCTCGTCGTCCTCGACGTTGACTGCATCCCGGCTCCCGGTCTGGTCGCCCGCTACGCCGAGGTCGTCGCCGACCTGGCCGGGCGCGAACCGGACCGCCCGGTGCTCGCCTGCGGGGAGGTCCGCTACCTCGACGCCGGGACGAGCCGTCTCGGACCGGGCCTGCGCACGTGGCACGCGCTGGACCGGGGCAGCCGCGTCCACCCAGCCCGGCCCGCGGTGCCCGCGGGGGTGACCCGCGCCGAGGACGAACGGCTGTTCTGGTCGCTGTCGTTCGCGACCACGCCCCGCTCGTGGACCCGGCTCGGGGGGTTCGACGAGGGCTACCTCGGCTACGGCGGCGAGGACACCGACTTCGGCCAGCGACTGCGGCACGCCGACGGGGCGATGTTCTGGGTGGGCGGCGCCCTCGCCTACCACCAGCACCACGAGAGCCAGTCCCCGCCGGTTCGGCACGTCGTGGACGTGGTCGCCAACGCCAACCGCTTCGCCGCCCGCTGGGGGTGGTGGCCGATGCACGGGTGGCTCGAGGAGCTCGACGACCTCGGTCTCGTCCGCCGGGAGGAGGGGGGCACCTACGTCGTCACGGCGCGCGGCCGGCAGCGGGCAGGCGTGGTCCCCCCGTCCGGCGGCCCCGCGACGACGGGAACCGCCTGAGCCGGGGAGTCGTGGCCGCGACCTTGGTCACTGCCCACGGCCGGTCCCCCGGGGAACCGTGGGCGAGCGGTGGAAGGACCACGACGTCCGCGACAGGCGGGGCCGGGGCCCCCGCGAACGGGGTGGGCCCCATGGGCGAGGACCCCGCCGCACCGCCGGGTCGCCACCTGCTGCCGCGACGAACGCCTCCCGCTGCCGCCGTGGCGGCCGTACCCGCCGATCCCCGGGTTTCCGGTGCGCCGTGGCGGGTAGCCAGAGGTGACGGCACGATCCGGGAAGAGTCCCGGGGAAAGGGGAACACCATGGGAAACGCCGCCGAGGCCCGCGCGAAGGCCGCAGACCTTCCCGAGGGCGACGTCATCAGGATCCTCCTCGAGCAGCACGCCCGGGTCCACGACTGCTTCGAGACGATCGAGACCACCACCGGCACCGAGCGGGCCCGGGCATTCGACGAGCTGCGGGTCCTCCTCGCGGTCCACGAGACCGCTGAGGAGGAGGTGCTGCGTCCGGTCACGAGCAGGGTCGTCGGCCAGGGGATCACGGATGCCCGCAACCACGAGGAGGAGGAGGCCAACAAGGTGCTCTCGCGCCTCGAGGAGCTGGAGCCCGACAGCACCGACTTCGAGGCGCTGATCCGAGAGTTCAAGCGGTCGGTCACCGAGCACGCCGACGAGGAGGAGTCGGTCGAGTTCAGCCGGGTCCTCGACGCGGTCGACGAGGACGAGCGCCAGAAGCTGGGGAAGCGGCTGCGCACGGCCGAGCGGCTGGCTCCGACTCATCCCCACCCCTCGACCGCGGGCTCCGGCGCCGGGACGCAGATGGCCGTCGGGCCCTTCGTCGCGATGGTCGACAGAGTCCGGGACGCCCTGGCCAGGGACTCCTCCTGAACTCCGGGGCCTGAACTCCGGGCCCTGGACTTCGCGGCCTGATCCGCGTCCGCCACCCCCGCCCGCGCCGGCAGGGGGGTGGCGGACGCGTGTCGCAGTGCGACGGTGCCGCCCCCGGGAGCCGAGGACTCACCCCCGGGTGCCGGTGGTCGCGATCCCCGCGATGAACTGGCGCTGGCCGACGAAGAACAGGACGATCATCGGCAGCGTCGTGATCACGCTCGCGGTCACGATGATCTCCCAGTGCCAGTTGCCCCCGAACCCGAACTGGTCCACGAGGGCCTTCAGACCGCGCGGCACCGTGAAGGAGTCCGAGTCGCGCAGGTAGATCAGGGGGCGCATGAGGTCGGTCCACGCTGCTTGGAACTCGAAGAGCAGGGTGACGACGAGAGCCGGCCGGCACAACGGCAGCGCGATCCGCCAGAAGACCGTCCAGTGTCCCGCACCGTCCACCTTCGCGGCGTCGAAGACGTCACGCGGCAGCCCGAGGAAGAACTGGCGGAGCAGGAAGATGTAGAACGCGCTGCCGAACAGGTTCTGCGCCCACAGGGGGTTCAGGGTGCCGACCTGCCCGAGGGCGTCCCAGATGAGGAACGTCGGCACCATGGTCACGGCCCCGGGCAGCATCATCGTCGCGAGGACGAGCCCGAACATGACCCCTTGGCCCCGGAAGCGGTAGTGGCTGAAGCCCCAGGCGACCATGGCGCTCGACAGGGTCACGGTCACCGCCGCGAGGACGGTGACGATGACCGTGTTGAGGAGCCAGAGCGCGAGCGGCGCCTGTTGCCACACCTCGACGTAGTTCTCCAGCGTGAACGTCCGAGGGATGAGGCGGTTGTCGAAGACCTCCCCTCGGGGCTTGAACGACGCGCTCACGAGCCAGACGAAGGGGTAGAGGAAGACCACGGCGAACGCGGTCAGCGCGAGCCAGACGGCGGCGTGGCGCAGGGTGAGCCGTCGTCGGCGTCGCGGCCGGGGTGCCGCGGTGGCGCGGGGGGCCTCCACGACGGTCGAGGGAGGCCTGGAGGTCGTGGTCATCGGCTCTGCCCTTCGTAGTGGACGAGTCGCCTGCTGCCCCAGAACTGCACGGCGGTGACGACCATGATGAGACCGAACATGAGCCAGGCCAGCGCCGAGGCGTACCCCATGTGCAGGTTCTCGAACGCCTGCTGGAAGAGGTAGATGGCGTAGAACAGGGCGGCGTCGTTGCTGTACGTGGTGTTGCCCGATCCGAAGTACGCCGTGTAGGCCTCGGTGAAGGACTGCAGCGAGGCGATGGTGTCGATGATGACGACGAAGAAGATCGCCGGGCTGATCAACGGCACCGTGACGTGCAGGAAGCGCTGCGTGGAGCTGGCGCCGTCGACCCTGGCGGCGTCGTGCAGGTCGGTCGGCACGTTCTGCAGGGCCGCGAGGAAGATGATGACCGTCGAGCCGACCGTCCACAGGCTCATGAGGACCAGACCGGGCTTGATCCAGTGCGGGTCGGTCGTCCATGCCGGGCCGTTGATCCCGAACATCCCCAGGAACTCGTTGACCAGGCCCTGCTGGCCGTTGAACAGCAGCAGCAGGAGGACGCCGACGGCAACGGGCGGCGTCATCTTGGGCATGAAGAACGCGGTGCGGAAGAACCCCGTGGCGCGAGCCGCCTGCTGCAGGAGCAGCGCGAGCAGCAGCGACGTCACGACCTTCGCCGGAACGAGCATGAGCGTGAACACGAAGGTGTTCCGCAGCGACAGGGCGACCTTGGGGTCGTGGAACATCTCCCGGTAGTTGTCGAGGCCGACGAAGGAGGGGTCGTTGATGACGTCGTAGTCGGTGAGGGAGAGGTAGCCGCTGTAGAGGACGGGCCAGAGCGTGAACACGGCGAAGCCGATGATCCACGGGCTGACGAAGAGCAGCGCCGCCCGGGTGTCGGACCTGCGCCGGCTGCCCGGACGCCGTCGAGGGAGAAGCCTCGCGCCCGCCGCCGGGGGACCCGGGTCGCGGGTACCGGAGCGGGTCAGGAGTCGAGAGGACGACATGGTCTACCGCCTGATCGTGTGGTCGGGGTCAGGACTTGTCGTCCCACTTGGCCCAGGCGGCGTCCAGAGCCTCCTGCGCCTCCTTCTGTGCCTGGTCGAGCGACTTCTGCGGGCTCTGCTGACCGTTGAGAACACGGTTGACCCCGTCCTGCCACGCCGTCGTGAACGCAGCGCCGGCCGGGTTGGCCGGGAACGAGAAGGTGTTCCGCGCGGCGGTGTACATCGCCGTGACGCCGTCCGACCAGGGAGCGGAGTCCGCCGTGGTCATGGCCTGGAGCTTGGCGTCGGCCGCGTCGTTGCCGGTGAGGATGCCGGTGAACGGCTTGCCGTCCTTGGTCCGCGCGCCCAGCCGCGCGCGGCCGGCGGCGACCCACGCCTTCGTCGTCGTCATCTCCTTGGCGAACCGGCAGGCGGCCCCGGGATGCGGCGAGGACTTCGGGATCGCCCACGCGGAGCCGGAGGAGTAGGCGACGGGACTGCCCGAGTGGTCCTTGACCGTGGTGAAGGCCATGGGCGCCTCGGGTGAGGTGTCGTTGAGCACGTTGACGTACCACTGCTCCATCGGCATGGCCCCCAGCACACCCGTGGCGTACTGGTTCCCCTTGCCGAAGAAGTCTGCCGAGTCGCGCAGCGCCTTGACCTTGGCGAAGCCCCCCTGCTCGTCGTAGACCCCGACGGCCCAGTCGAGCGCCTGGACGACCGCGGGATCGTTCAGGTGCGCCGTCCGGCCATCCTCGGAGAGCAGGTCGACGCCGTTCGCGTGGGCCCACAGGGGCAGGAACTCCGGCAGCTTGGTGTCGTAGCCGATGACCTCGAGCTTGCCCCCCGGGGCCCGGTGGATCTTCTTCGCCGCGGCCGTGATGCTGTCCCAGTCGTGCCCGTCGACGTCCTCGACCGAGTACCCGGCCTTGTCGAGGAGGTCCTGGTTCGCCTGGATGATCTGGACCTGGTTGAACTCGGGGATCCCGTAGACGTCACCGCCGAAGGTGACCTGCGCCAACGCGGCGTCGTCGTACTGGCTCGTGTCGATGCCCTCACCGTCGATGCAGTCCGTCAGGGGGACGATCGCGCCGCGGCTCGCGAACGTCCCGACCTGGTCGCGGTTGGCGTAGATGACGTCGGGCGCCTCGCCGGAGGCGATCGCGGTGAGGAACTGCTGGACGTCGAGGTCGCCCTCGATGAGCTTGACCTTCGCCGGATCGAGCGACTTCCTCGCGACCTTCAACCGTGCGCGAGCCACCTCGTCGGCCGCGCCGAACCCCATCACGCTGATCCGCCCGCTGTAGCTCGCGGCGCTGTCGAACTCGCCGGACCGCTGTCCACCTCCTTCGTCCGACCCGTGGGCACATCCGGCGAGGGCGACGAGCGCCACTGATGCCAGGGCCAGACGCGACTTCATGACGTTCTCCTCGTGGTCGACGGTCGTGGTCGTGGTCGGTGGTCCGGTGCAACGCCCGGGACCGGCCGACGCGGGGGCGTGCGGGAGCCTCGCTGGAAGGCGCCTTACCCTCCTCGATCACTTCTCGAACGTCGCCTCGCGTCCTCGTCCGTCTTCCTGCTCCACCGGCGTGGGAGACTCGCGGGGTGCCCACAGAGGCCGGCGACGAGGTGACGTGGTGGGGTCGCGACGCCCCCCCGGCCGGCCTGCGACCGGTCGGGGTGGCCCTGCCTCCGGCGGGGGAGCCGCCCCCACCCGGCGCCGGGCACCTGTGGGTGGTCGCCCCGGACACCGGGCACGCGGGGACCGCCGACGGTGCCCCGATCGTCGCGGGGTGGCGAGCGTTCCTCACACCCGATGACTCCCGGTACGTCGACGGCCACCGGCACCCGGCGGACCGCCGCCTGACCACGGTGTCCCGCTCGCTCGTGCGCCTCGTGGCGGCGCACTACCTCGGCCGCGCCCCGGACCTGGTGCGCATCGACCGGCGCTGCCGCGTCTGCGGCCGGAACGGTCACGGCCCGCCGGAGGTCGCCGGCGGCGACGGCCTCGCGGTCTCTGTCTCGCACAGCGCCGGACGTGTCCTCGTCGCCGCCGTCGGCGCCGGGTCGGTCGGCGTGGACGTCGAGGCCGAGGGTGCCGTCGAGGACCCCGACGCGCTCGCCGAGATCGTCCTGACCCCGCAGGAGAGCGCCTCCTACGGCGCCCAGCCCGAAAGCCGGCGGGCGGAGTGGCTCCTGCGGGCCTGGGTGCGCAAGGAGGCGGCCCTGAAGGCCCACGGCGAGGGCTTGAGCGCCGACTGCGCCCGGGTGGACGTCCGGGGGGACCGCGTGGTGGTGCCCGGCGAGTCGCGGGTGTTCCACCTCCGCGACGTCGTGCCCGCCGACGGATACGTCGCCGCCCTCGCGACCACCTCTCCCCTGAGCACCGTGGAGACCTTCGCTGTGCGACTCACCTGACGGCCACGCGCACCCGACCGCGCTGAGCCACCGCGACCGTCATTCCTTCCCCCACGGAGAACCTTGGGTCGCCGGTCATTTCGGTTGGTCTGCCCAGAAATCGGTCGCGGTGCCCATCGAGCGCATTCGCGGGCATCCACGTCGCATTCCGCCCCGCTCCGCGGTGCGTCGGACCCGGGCCGCCCGCCTCGGCCACATCCCGCCGTTCCAGGCGGGATGACCAGCACGAAAAGGAATTGGCGCCCGTCTTCAAGAATGAGACTAAAGCCCTAATCTCTATGTAACGGATTAATCGGATCTACCCTTCTGGTGGGGTTGACGGGCGTCGACGGAAATTCGTACCGTGCAATCTCCGTCGATCTCGTATCACACCGAGGTTCTCCGGATCGTCAAAGGAGTCGACACCGGATTCGGCGGCGAGGGGGAGATCAGTGTGCGCGTCATCACCGAGCCGCATCTGTTCAACGAAGAGGCACTGTTCGTCGATCTCACGTCGACCCTCGGGCAGTCGCTCTACCTGAAGGTGGAGGGCCTCAACTTCGCGGGGTCGATCAAGCTGAAGACGGCGCTGGAGATGGTCGAGGCCGCCGAGCGCGACGGTCTCCTCCGGGCCGGGTCGACCATCGTCGAGTCCTCGTCCGGCAACCTCGGCGTCGCCCTGGGCACGATCGCGGCCAGCCGGGGCTACGCCTTCGTCTGCGTCACCGACCGCCGGTGCAGCCGGGCCACCCGCCAGCGCATGGCCGCACTCGGCGTCCGGGTCGAGCTCGTCACCGAGCCCGACCCCGAGCACGGGCTGCTCGGGGCCCGGATCAACCGGGTCCGTGCGCTCTGCGACTCCGACGACCGCTACGTGTGGCTCAACCAGTACGTCAACCCCGCCAACTGGGGAGCCCACTACCGACGCACCGGCCCCGAGATCCTCCGGGCCTTCCCGGACCTCGACGTCCTGTTCGTCGGCGCCGGGACGACGGGGACCCTCATGGGCTGCGCCCGCTACCTCCAGGACCACCGACCCTCGGTGCGGGTCGTCGCGGTCGACGCCGCTGGCTCGGTGACGTTCGGCGGGCGGGCGGCGCCGCGACTCATCCCCGGTCTCGGGATGAGCGTGCGCCCCGCCCAGGTGGACACCTCGCTCGTCGACGACGTCGTCCGGGTCGATGAGGACGACACCATCCGCACCTGTCACGCGCTCGCCAGCCGGGGGTTCCTCTTCGGCGGCTCCACCGGCACGGTCGTGCACGGCGCGACGCGGTGGCTCGCGGACCACCCGGGCGAGGGCGGCACGGCCGTCGCGATCTCCCCCGACCTCGGCGCCGCCTACCTCGACACGGTCTACGACCCCGACTGGGTCCTGGACCACTTCGGAGCCCACGTCGGCGACGGCGACGGGCTCCTCGTCGACACCTCCTCGCAGGTCTGACCAGCCGGTGAGAACGACAGCCTTCACGACCTCGAGGACGACACCGCCGTGGACCACCTGATCGCTCCTGCACCCGCCTCCGGGGGAGGTGCCCCCGCCGGACCGGCGCCGTACCCGGGCGACCCCCTCGCGGCCAGGCTCGCCGACGTCCTGGCCGCCGTCGTCGAGCGGGACGACGTCCCCCTGGGGGCGAACTTCTTCGCCGACCTCGGAGCCGACTCGATGGTCATGGCCCGGTTCTGCGCCCGGGTCCGCAAGCAGCCCGGACTCCCGGCCGTCACGATCAAGGACGTCTACCGGCACCCGACGGTCGCCGCCCTCGCCGCCGCCCTGGCACCCCCCGCCGCGCCACCGGTCGGGGCACGGCTGTCGGAGGTGCTGGCCGGGGTGCTCCACGTCGACGACGTCCCGCCCGAGGCCGACTTCTTCGCCGACCTCGGCGCGGACTCGATGGTCATGGCACAGTTCTGCGCCCGGGTCCGCAAGCAGCCCGACCTGCCGCCGGTCTCGATCAAGGACGTCTACGAGCACCGGACGCTGGCGGGCCTGGCGAGCTCGCTCACCGTCGGGTCCGCGACCGCCGGGTCCGCGCCCGTCGAGACCGCGCCCGCCACCCCCGACCCGGTGCCGCTCCCCCGAGCCACGCCGGCCACGCGCCGGCAGTACCTGCTGTGCGGGGGGATCCAGCTCGCGATCTTCTGCGCCTACGCCTACGTCATCGGCATCGTGTTCGAGAAGGGGCTCACCCTCGTGTGGGCCGCGCACGGCCTGCTCGGGACCTACGCCCGGTCGGTCGCCTGGGGGGCGGCGGTCCTCGTCACGACGGCGGCCCTGCCCATCATCGTCAAGTGGGTCCTCGTCGGCCGGTGGAAGGCCGGTGAGGTCGCGGTCTGGAGCCCGGCCTACATCCGCTTCTGGCTGGTGCGGACCCTGGTCATCGCGAACCCGCTCGTCCTGTTCGCCGGGTCGCCGCTGTACTCGCTGTACCTGCGGGCGCTCGGGGCGAAGGTGGGACGCGACGTCGTCGTGTTCAGCCGGCACGCGCCGGTCTGCACCGACCTGCTGACCATCGGCGACGGCACGGTCATCGAGAAGGACACCTACCTCAACTGCTACCGGGCGGTGAACGGGGTGGTCCAGACCGGGCCGGTCACCATCGGGGCGGACGTGTTCGTCGGGGACCAGGTCGTGCTCGACATCCACACCTCGATCGGGGACGGGGCCCAGCTCGGGCACGCCTCGGCGCTGCACGCCGGCCAGACCGTCCCGCCCGGGGAGCACTGGCACGGGTCCCCGGGGCAGCGCACCGAGTCGGACTACCGCCTCGTCGACCCGGCGCCGTGCAGCACCTGGCGACGGCTGCGGTACGCGAGCCTCCAGCTGCTCGTCCTCCTCGGCGGGGTCCTCCCGGCGGCGTTCGGAGGGATCGCCCTGGTCCTGGAGGGCCTGCCGTGGCTCTCGAAGCTGGTGTCGACGCCGGAGCTGCACGTCATGAACGCCCGCTTCTGGCTCACCGCGCTCATCTCCTCCCTCGTGCTGGTCCTCATCGGGCCCCTCATCGGGATGCTCGTCGTGATGACGGTCCCCCGGCTGCTGAACCGCGCGCTCGCGCCCGGGCGGACCTACCCGCTGTTCGGCATCCGCTTCGCCTGCCACCGGGCGGTCGAGCGGATCACGAACCGCAAGCTCTTCCACCTCGCGCTCGGGGACACCTCCTACGTCGTGCCCTACGTCCAGGCGCTGGGCTACCGGCTCGCGCCGGTCGTGCAGACCGGCTCCAACTTCGGCGAGGACTTCAAGCACGACAACCCCTTCCTGTCCACCGTCGGCCCGGGCACGGTCATCGCGAGCGGCATGTCGTTCGTGACGACCAACTACTCCAACACCTCCTTCTCCGTCTCCCCGGCGGCCATCGGGGCGAACAACTTCCTCGGCAACCGGGTCGTCTACCCCTCCCAGGGGCGCACCGGCGACAACTGCCTCATCGCGACCAAGGCCCTGGTCCCGCTCGACGGGCCGGTTCGCCAGGACGTCGGCCTGCTCGGCTCCCCCGCATTCGAGATCCCCCGCACCGTCCGGCGTGACAGCGTCTTCGTCCGCATGGCCCACGACGAGGAGTTCCCGCGGCGGCTCGCCGCGAAGAACCGGCACAACCGCGTCAGCATCGGCCTGCTCGTGCTCTCGCGCTGGGTCTACACCTTCGCCCTCCTGGTGTTCACCTTCTCCACCGTCGACCTCTACCCCCGAGCCGGCGGAGTGGCCATCGCCGGCCTCCAGGTCGCGCTCGTCGTGTTCTCGATCCTCTACTTCTCCCTCGTGGAGCGCCTCGCAACGCTGTTCCGCGGCTGCCGACCCACCTACTGCTCGATCTACGACCCGACGTTCTGGCGCACCGAGCGGTTCTGGAAGCTCGTCGTCCCGCCCGCGGTCCACCGCCTCACCGCCGGCACACCGTTCCGCGGCCTGGTCTGGCGGCTCGTCGGCGTCCGGGTGGGCCGGCAGCTCTTCGACGACGGCGCGTCGATGTCGGAGAAGAACCTCGTCACGCTCGGCGACCACGTCACGCTCAACGTCGCGAGCCACATCCAGTGCCACTCCCAGGAGGACTACGCCTTCAAGTCCGAGCACTCGCGGCTCGGCTCGTACTGCACCCTCGGCACGAACGCCCTCGTCCACTACGGGGTGACCATGCACGACGGCTCGGTCCTCGCCGCGGACTCGTTCCTCATGAAGGGCGAGGAGGTCCCCGCCGGTGAGCTCTGGGGGGGCAACCCCGCCGAGGCCATGAGCGCGACACCGCCGCCGACGCGCCCGGCCGGTCCGGCCGGCGGGGCCGCAGCGGCCACCAGCACCCCGTCCAGCACGACCAGCACGACCAGCACCCGCGCCACCGCGCCCGGCCCCCGATGACCGGGCGCGGGCAGGCCAGCACCACGGAGGGACCACGCATGGACGTCCGCACCGCTCCGGACCGGCAGACCCT
Organism: uncultured Actinomycetota bacterium; assembly: GCA_963800325.1. Lineage (GTDB taxonomy): Bacteria > Actinomycetota > Actinomycetes > Actinomycetales > Dermatophilaceae > CAWDAQ01. The sequence goes on from CAWDAQ010000002.1 coordinate 551,953, forward strand.
GCGAGCCCTGCCCGCCCCGGGCGGGGCGACCGCCGTTCCTCGGTGGACCCACCGCCCCCGGCCGGGGGTCGCCGAGCGCCTGGCCGCGGTCCCGGGCGACGTGGCCGGGGCGGTGCGACGGCTCGCCGGCGAGCTCGACGTCCCGGTGGGCTCGGTCCTTCTCGCCGCCCACGCCCGCGTGCTGGCGAGCCTGTCCGGGGAGGCCGAGGTCGTCGTGGGGTACGCCTGCGCCGGCGCTCCCCCCGTCCCGCTGCGCCTGCGGACGACGACGGGCTCGTGGCGGGCCCTCGTCGAGGCGGCCGCCCGCGCCGAGGCGGAGGTGCGCGCCCGGCTCGAGGGCCTCGACCCGGCGGAGCCGGCGGGCGTCCGCCGGGAGCCCGGAGCCGCCGAGCCCGGGTTCGACGCCGTGCTCGCGGCCGACGGCGCCGACCCCGAGGCCCTCCCCGCGACCGTCTTCCAGGTGACCCTCGTCGACGACCGTGGGCTGGCCGCGGTCTGGCTGCGCTACCGCACGGACGCCCTCGACGCGGACGCCGCCGCCCGGGTCGCGGGCTACCACGTCACCGCCCTCACCCTGGCGGCCGCCGGGCCCGACACCGACCCCGCACGCGCGTGCCTCCTCTCGGACGAGGAGCGCCACCACCAGGTCCGCGGGCTCGCAGGCCCCCGGCGCGACCTCCCCGACCGCCGGATGCACGAGCTCTTCGAAGAGCGGGTCGCGGCACAGCCGGACGCGCCCGCCGTCGTCCACCTCGGGCGCCGGTGGAGCTACGGCGAGCTCAACGCGCGCGCCAACCGGGTCGCCCGGGCCCTGCTCTCGCGCGGCCTGCGGCGCGAGGACGTCGTCGCCGTCGTCATGGAGCGGGGCCCGGACTGGCTGGTCTCGGTGCTCGCGATCTGGAAGGCGGGGCTGGCCTACCTTCCGCTCGAGCCGCACTTCCCCACGGCGCGCATCGAGGCGGCGCTCACGCGGTCCGGCTGCCGCCTCGTCCTCACCGAGGCGGGCAACACCGCCACGCTCGGTCCGGCGATCGCGACCCTGCCCGGCGCGTCGGCGGTGCACGTCGCCGCGCTCGCCGCGGAGGACCACGACGGGTCGGACCTCGGGGTCGACGTCGCCGGCGACCAGCTCGCCTACGTGCTGTTCACCTCCGGCTCGACGGGCGAGCCGAAGGGGGCGATGCTCGAGCACGCCGGGATGCTCAACCACCTGTTCGCCAAGATCTCGGACCTCGGCATCGGTGAGGGCGAGGCCGTCGCGCAGACCGCGCCCCAGTGCTTCGACATCTCCGTCTGGCAGCTCGTCTCCGCCCTGCTCGTCGGGGGCCGCACCGTGATCGTCGAGCAGGAGGCCGTCCTCGACGTCGAACGGTTCGTCGACACCCTCGCCGAGCAGCGGGTCGGCGTGCTCCAGGTGGTCCCGTCCTACCTCGACGTCGTCGTGTCCTACCTCGAGCACCGGCCGCGGAGCCTTCCGGACCTGCACTGCGTCTCCCCCACCGGGGACCTGCTGAAGAAGGAGCTCGTCCAGCGCTGGTTCGCCGTGCAGCCCGACGTGCCCCTCGTCAACGCCTACGGGCTCACCGAGACCTCCGACGACGCGCTCCACGAGGTCATGACCGCCGTCCCGGACGGGGATCGCGTCCCGGTCGGTCGCCCCGTCATCAACACGTGCGTCGACATCCTCGACGAGAACCTCGCGCCGGTCCCGCTCGGCGCCCCCGGCGTCATCGCGTTCTCCGGGGTCTGCGTCGGCCGTGGCTACGTGGGCGACCCGGAGCGGACCCGGGGGATGTTCATGGCCGACCCGAACCGTCCCGGACAGCGGATCTGCTGGACCGGGGACTACGGCCGGTGGCGGCCGGACGGCAGGGTCGAGTTCCTCGGCCGGCGCGACAACCAGGTGAAGGTCCGCGGCTTCCGGGTCGAGCTCGGGGACGTCGAGAACGCCCTCCTCGGGGTGCCGGGGGTCCGGGACGGCGCGGTGGTCGTCGCCGACGGACCGGACCGCGGCGCCCGCCTCGTCGCCTTCTACTCCGGGGACGAGGCCCCGGGCGCCGGGACGCTGCGGGACGCGCTCGCCGAGCGGATCCCGGAGTACATGGTCCCGTCGGCGTGCGAGTGGCAGCCGACCCTGCCGCTGACCGGCAACGGGAAGATCGACCGGAAGGGCCTGACCGCCCGGGCGGACGAGCTGGCGCAGGCCGAGGCGGGCTACGCACCGCCCGCGACGGCGACGGAGGAGCGGCTGGCGAGCGCGTGGTCCGGGGTTCTCGGCGTGCCCGTGGACCGCATCGGCCGGCTCGACTCGTTCTTCGCGCTCGGGGGGACCTCGCTGTCCGCGGTCAAGCTCGCCGTGGCCCTCGACCGGGCGGTGTCCCTGAAGGACATCGTCGCCGCCCCGGTGCTGGCGGACCTCGCCGGCCTCGTCGACGCCGCCGCCGGGCCCGGCGACCCGGCCCCCGCGCTCCCCCGGTCCGCCCCGGCCGAGCCCGTGCGGGCGACCGGGACCTGCAGCTCCTCCGGGTGACGCGCCCCGCGTCCCCCACCCGACCCGAGAACCGAGAGGACACCGGTATGTCGACCCCCTCCCCCGCCCTCGACCGCGACGTGACCCGACAGGCCGGTCGTCCCGCGATGGTGCAGGTCACCGCCTCCGACCCGGTCGGGTGGAGCGCCGCGCACCGCGACGCCGTCCGCGCGGCGGTCGCCGAGCACGGGGCCATCCTCGTCCGCGGCCTCGGCCTGCGGGACGTCGCGCAGGTCGCCGACGTCTTCGCCGAGCTCGCCCCGGGCGGCCTCCTGCCCGACCGGGAGGGCTTCGCCAGCCGGGAGAGCCACCCGGGCGGGGTCTACTCCTCCCTGGCGTGGCCGGCGAACCAGCCGATGTGCATGCACCACGAGCTCAGCTACACCGAGAGGCCACCGGGCCTGCTGCTGCTCGCCTGTCTCCGGGCGGCGGCCGACGGCGGTGCGACCGGGGTCGCCGACGCCGCGGCCGTCCTCGACGCCCTGCCGGCGGACCTCGTCGACCGGTTCGACCGGGAGGGCTGGGTCCTGGCCCGCAGCTTCAACGGCGAGATCGGCGCGTCGTGGCAGGAGGCGTTCGGCAGCGACGACCGTGCGGCGGTCGAGGACTACTGCCGCACCCACGGCATCGAGCTCGAGTGGCAGCCGGACGGGGGGCTGCGCACCAGGCAGCGCCGGCCTGCCGTCGTGCGCCACCCCGTCAGCGGCCGGCGGTGCTGGTTCAACCAGGTCGCGTTCCTCAACGAGTGGACGATGGCCCCCGAGGTCCACGAGTACCTCGTCGACGTGTACGGCGTCGACGGGCTGCCGTTCAACACCCTCTTCGGCAACGGCGACCCGATAGGCGAGGACGTGGTCGCCCTGCTCAACGACGTCTACGAGGCCCAAACGCTGCGGGAACCGTGGCAGCCCGGAGACCTCATGCTCGTCGACAACGTCGCCACCGCGCACAGCCGCGAGGCGTACCTCGGCCAGCGCGAGGTGCTCGTCGGGATGGCGGAGCCGGTCGGCACCGCCGAGCTCGCCGGCCCCGGGCGGGGTGGGCCCCGGTGACCGCCGACACGACCACCCAGAGGGCGGGCTCGGGCGCGGCCGTCCCGGGCTTCGCCGTCGTCCCCGGCGGCCAGGTCAGCGACGCGCTCCGGGGCCGGGAGAAGGAGGTGATCGAGCTCGTCGAGCAGACCTACCTCCTCCACGACGCGGGCGAGTCGGTGAACCCGCCGTCGCACTTCCTGCGCTTCCCCGACCGTCCGACCTCGCGGATCATCGCGCTGCCCGCCTCGATCGGGGGTGGGATCCGGGTCGACGGCATCAAGTGGGTGTCCAGCTTCCCCGACAACGTGGCCGCCGGGATCCCGCGCGCCTCGGCGGTGCTCATCCTCAACGACCCCGAGACCGGCTACCCGTTCGCCTGCCTGGAGAGCTCGATCATCAACGCGACGAGGACCGCGGCGTCGGCGGCCGCGGCGGCCGACTGGCTCAGCCGGGCGCGTGGCCGGGGGTCCCGGGTCGGCTTCTTCGGTGTCGGCCTGATCGCGCGGTACGTGCACACGTTCCTCGACGCCTCGGGGTGGTCCTTCGACGAGGTCGGGGTGTACGACCTCTCCCCCGACAGCGCGGCCGGCTTCCGGGGGTACGTGGAGCAGACGGGAGCCGACGCGCGGGTCACCGTCCACGAGAGTCCCGAACAGCTCGTCCGCTCCAGCGACCTCGTCGTGTTCGCCACGGTCGCCGGGGAGCCGCATGTGCACGACCCGTCGTGGTTCGCCCACAACCCGCTCGTGCTGCACGTCTCGCTGCGCGACCTCGCGCCGGAGATCCTGCTCGGCTCCGCCAACGTCGTCGACGACGTCGACCACTGCCTGCGGGCGGGCACCTCCGCACACCTGGCCGAGCAGCTCTGCGGAAGCCGGGACTTCGTCGACGGCACTCTCGCCGACGTGATGACCGGGCAGGTGACGCTGCCGGGTGACCGGCCGGTCGTCTTCTCCCCCTTCGGCCTCGGGGTGCTCGACCTCGCGGTCGGCAAGTTCGTCTACGACGCGGTCGCGCGCTCCGGGGGGCTGCACGAGATCGACGACTTCTTCACCGAGCTGCGCCGGTACGGCTGAGGAGCGCCGGTCTCGGCGGCGTCGACGCGCGCGGTCGCGGCCGCCGGCTGGGTGCCGCGCGCGGCTGAGTGCCGGTCGGTGCGCATGAGACCCGCAGGTGGGGGTATCTGTCGCACATGAGCCGACACCGAGACGCCGCAGGTCAGACCCTCCGTCCCGAGGGGCGGGACCCCGTCCCCGGGGCGCCCGCGCCGGAGCCTCCCCCGGTGGAGGAGCCGACGGACCCCCGGGGCCCGCTGCCCCCCAGGTCGGACCAGGAGGCACCCGGGACGCGCAGCGCGACCGGCGTCCCCGGCGGTCCGCCCGACGCCCGCGCGCAGGACGGGGCACACCTCACCACCGCCCAGGGCGCGCGACTGCGCGACACCGACCACTCGCTCAAGGCCGGCTCCCGGGGACCGACCCTGCTGCAGGACCACCACCTGCGGGAGAAGATCACCCACTTCGACCACGAGCGCATCCCGGAGCGGGTCGTACACGCCCGGGGCGCCGGGGCGCACGGGGTGTTCGTCGGCTACGGCACCGCGGCCGGGATCTGCCGGGCCCAGTTCCTCGGCAAGGACGTGCGGACCCCGGTGTTCACCCGCTTCTCCACCGTCCTCGGCTCGCGGGGCTCGGCGGACACGGTGCGCGACACCCGGGGGTTCGCGACGAAGTTCTACACCGAGGAGGGCACCTTCGACCTCGTCGGGAACAACATGCCGGTCTTCTTCATCCAGGACGGCATCAAGTTCCCCGACGTCATCCACGCGGGCAAGCCCCACCCCGACCGGGAGATCCCGCAGGCCCAGAGCGCCCACGACACGTTCTGGGACTTCGTCTCGCTGCACACCGAGGCCCAGCACCACACCATCTGGAACATGTCCGACCGCGGCATCCCCCGCTCGTACCGGATGATGGAGGGCTTCGGGGTGCACACCTTCCGGCTGGTCGCCGCCGACGGCGGGACCTCCCTGGTGAAGTTCCACTGGAAGCCCCGGCTCGGTGTGCACTCGCTGCTGTGGGAGGAGGCGCAGAGCATCGCGGGGAACGACCCGGACTTCCACCGGCGCGACCTCTACGACGCCATCGAGGCCGGTGCCCACCCGCAGTGGGAGCTCGGCGTGCAGGTGTTCCCGGACACGCCCGAGGAGACGTTCGAGGGGATCGACCTGCTCGACCCGACCAAGATCGTGCCCGAGGAGCTCGCCCCGGTGCAGCCGGTCGGGCTGCTCACGCTGACGGCGAACCCGACGAACTTCTTCGCCGAGGTCGAGCAGGTCGCCTTCCACGTCGGGAACCTCGTCCCCGGCATCGACGTCACGAACGACGCCCTCATGCAGGCCCGCCTGTTCTCCTACGTCGACACCCAGATCACGCGACTCGGCGGACCCAACTTCGCCCAGATCCCCGTCAACCGGCCGCACGCGCCCGTCAACGACATGCTCCGGGACGGCTTCCACCAGGACGGGGTCCACACCGGCGTGGCGCCGTACCGGCCGAACTCGCTCGACGGGGGCTGCCCCTTCACCGCCGGCGGCGACGTCTCGGCGCTCATCGACGTCCCCCAGGCCCTCCCGGAGGCCCGGAAGGTCCGCGAGTCCCCGCTCTCCTTCTCCGACCACCACGCCCAGGCCCGCCTGTTCTGGCTGAGCATGACACCCGTCGAGCAGGAGCACATCGTCCGGGCGTACACCTTCGAGCTCGGCAAGTGCTACGAGCAGGCCGTCAAGGAGCGGCAGCTCAGGTCGCTGGCGCGGATCGACCGGGGGCTGGCCGAGCAGGTCGCCACCGGGCTGGGCCTGCCCGTGCCGGACGAGGAGCAGGTCGCGGGCGACGAGACGAGCCCCGCGCTGTCCCAGGTCGGGGGCCGCTGGCCTGCTGACGGCCGGTTGGTCGGCGTCGTCGTCGACGACGGTGGGGACCTCGCGGCGGCACGGTCGCTCGTCGAACGGCTCGACGCCGCCGGCACCACCCCGCTCGTGATCGCCCCGACCGGTGGCGTCGTCGGCGAGGGCGAGGACGCCCTCACCGTCCAGCGCTCGCTGCTGACCGCGCGCTCGGTGGAGCTCGACGGGCTCGTCGTGCTGGCGGCGCCCCCGCCCGGGCCGGACGCGATCCAGCCCCGGGACGCCCGCGCAGCCGGGGACGGCTCGGGGGCCGACCCCCGGCTCACGACCCTGATGACGGACGTCTTCCGGCACGCCAAGCCGGTCGCCGTCCTCGGGGACGGGGCGGCGCGGCTCGCCGCGTCGCTGGGACTCGACGACACCGTCCCGGGCGTCGTCGGCGGCACCGCCGACGAGGTCGGCGACACGGTCCTGGAGCTCCTGGAGCAGCACCGCGTCTGGGACCGCTTCCCCGTGGGCTGACCCGTACCCCGGACGCACCCCGAACGCACCACCAACGCACCACGACACCGACAAACACGACAGACACCAACAGACACGACATCCAGACGCCGGCGCCGCCGGCGAGACAGGAGAACAGCAGTGAAGGCAGTCACGTGGCACGGAGCCCACGACGTGAGGGTCGACACCGTCCCCGACCCGGTGATCCAGGAGCCCACCGACGCGGTCATCCGGGTCACCTCGACGAACATCTGCGGCTCCGACCTCCACCTCTACGAGGCGCTCTCGCCCTTCATGAGCGAGGGGGACATCATCGGGCACGAGCCGATGGGCGTCGTCGAGGAGGTCGGCTCAGGGGTCGACTCGCTCACCCCCGGCGACCGGGTCGTCATCCCCTTCCAGATCAGCTGCGGCGCGTGCTTCATGTGCGACCGGCAGCTCTACACCCAGTGCGAGACCACCCAGGTCCGGGAGAAGGGGACCGGCGCCGCCCTCTTCGGCTACTCCTCGCTCTACGGCCAGGTCCCCGGGGGGCAGGCGGAGTACCTGCGGGTCCCGCAGGCCCAGTTCACCCACATCAAGGTCCCCGCCGGGGCCCCGGACGAGCGGTTCGTCTACCTCTCCGACGTCCTCCCCACCGCCTGGCAGGCGGTGGCCTACGCCGACGTCCCCAAGGACGGCACCCTCGTCGTCCTCGGACTCGGCCCCATCGGCGACATGGCCTGCCGCATCGCCCGGCACCTCGGCACCGACCGCGTCATCGGGGTCGACCTCGTCCCGGAGCGGCTGCAGCGCGTGCGCGACCGCGGCATCGAGGTGCTGGACCTGCGCAGCGTCGACGACGTCGGTGACGCCCTCCGGGACCTCACCGACGGACGGGGGCCGGACTCGGTCGTCGACGCGGTCGGGCTCGAGGCCCACGGGTCCCCGGCCGCCGGCATCGCGCAGAAGGTCGCGGCGAGGCTGCCGGACGCCGTCGCCGCACCGGTCATGCAGGCCGCGGGGGTGGACCGCCTTGCGGCCCTGCACTCCGCCATCGACATCGTGCGTCGGGGCGGGACCATCTCGCTCTCGGGGGTCTACGGCGGCGCGGCCGATCCCCTGCCGATGGTCACCATGTTCGACAAGCAGATCCAGCTGCGCATGGGCCAGGCCAACGTCAAGCGCTGGGTCGACGACATCATGCCGTTGCTCACCGACGACGACCCGCTCGGCGTCGACGACTTCGCCACCCACCGCCTCCCCCTGGACGAGGCGCCGGGAGCCTACGAGCGCTTCCAGAAGAAGGAGGACGGCACCGTCAAGGTCGTGCTCCGGCCGTAGCCCGGGGCCTGACGGCCCCCCTCCCCCTCTGCGGGCGCGGCACGCGACCTTCCCGGCAGGGTTCCGACCTCGGGACCCTGCCGGGATCGTCTTGTTCCTTCCTTTATGCCCGTTTCTGCTTCGGCCCTCTTGTCGGTTTCCGTGCTCGGGCAGGTTTGCGCGCGGCGCCCCGGTGGTAAACACACCCCGCTTTACGTTGTAAAGCGCGTGCCCCCGAGGGCGTCCCGACCGGGATCGGCACCAGCCGGGGCACGGACGAGTGGAGGCGGAATGAAGATGATTGGCTTGCTCATTGCCGGCGGGGTGGGGTACGTCCTCGGTTCGCGCGCAGGTCGGGGTCCCTACGAGAAGCTCGCGGAGGGCACCGAACGCGTGGCGCGGAACCCGCAGGTACAACGGCAGGTGGACCACGCAAAGACGGCGGCCGGTCGCAAGGTGGACCGCGCGGCTCCGTCCGCGCCGGCCGAGGCCGGCGACACGAGCGTCGACGGGTCGACGACGGCCCAGGGTGGCCAGCCGTGACCGACACCGGCCAGGAACGCTCCTCGCCCGAGCTGGACCACATGTCGACCGGGCAGCTGCTCACCCGTGCGATGGACCAGACCTCGGAGCTCGTGCGCAGCGAGGTGGCGCTCGCCAAGGCGGAGATCCAGCAGACGGTCCGGAGCGTCGGGCTGGGTGCCGGCTTCTTCGGCACCGCCGGCGTGGTCGCCCTCTACGGAGCCGGATGTCTCGTGGCGGCGGCCATCCTCGCGCTCTCGCTCGTGCTCGCGCCCTGGCTGTCCGCTGTTCTCGTCGGCGCGGTCCTGTTCGTCGTGGCGGCAGTGGCGGCTCTCCTCGGGCGCAAGAAGGTCTCGGACGCCACCCCGCCGATGGAGTCGACCAAGGTCAACGTGCAGCGTGACGTGGACACCGTGAAGAGGAGCAGGTCATGACCGCACCCGACGCCGCGACGCCGGACGACACCCGCTCTCCCGACGAGATCGAGCGCGACCTGGAGCGGACGCGGGAGCAGCTCGGGGACACCGTCGAGGCCCTCACCGATCACCTCGACGTCAAGCGGCGAACCAAGGACTGGGCGGACCGGACGACGCAGCGTGCCCGTCACCGGACCCAGGAGCTCGTCGACACCCGCGGGCGGGAGCTCGCCGCGGCCGGAGCGGCCGTCCTGGTGGCCCTGGTGGCCGTCGCGGTGTGGGGAGCGCGGCGACGATGAGCCGCGACACCCAAGCCGCCGAGGGCGGACGGATGACCACCGCGGAGCACGAGGCCGACAAGCCGGACTCCCCCACCGACCTGCCCAAGCGGTCGTGGGTCTACGTGGCCCGCAAGACGGCGCGCGAGTTCACCAAGGACGAGTGCACCGACATCGCCGCCGCGCTCACCTACTACGCGGTCCTCGCGCTCTTCCCGGCCCTGATCGCCCTGCTCTCCCTCGTCGGCCTCGTGGGACAGAGCCAGCAGACCGTCGACACCATCCTCGGCATCCTGCGCGACGTCGGTGCCGGGTCGGTGGCCTCGACCCTGCAGCCCACACTCAGCAAGCTGGCCTCGACCCCCGGAGCCGGCTTCGCCCTCGTGCTCGGCCTGGCGGCGGCGCTGTGGTCGGCCTCGGGGTACGTCAGCGCCTTCGGCCGGGCACTCAACCGCATGTACGAGGTCGACGAGGGACGTCCGTTCTGGAAGTTCCGGCCGGCCATGCTGCTGGTGACCGCCGTCGTCGTCGTGCTGGCGGCGCTCGTGCTCGTCGGCCTGGTGCTGACCGGTCCCGCCGCCGACGCCGTGGGCAGCGCGCTCGGGCTCGGCTCGACGGTCGTGACCGTCTGGGCGTTCGCGAAGTGGCCGGTCATCCTCGGCGTGGTGGTCCTCATCGTCGCCCTGCTCTACTGGGCCACTCCGAACCTGCGGCAGCCGAAGTTCCGGTGGCTCAGCGTCGGCGCCGCCGTGGCCGTCGTGGTGTGGATCCTCGCCTCCCTCGCCTTCGGCTTCTACGTCGCCAACTTCTCCAGCTACAACAAGACCTACGGCTCCCTCGCCGGGGTGATCGTCTTCCTCCTGTGGCTGTGGATCACCAACCTCGCGCTGCTCTTCGGTGCCGAGCTCGACTCCGAGCTCGAACGCGGCAGGGAGCTCGAGGCCGGCATCGCCGCGGAGGAACAGGTCCAGCTCCCGCTGCGTGACACCGCCAAGATCGAGAAGGACCGCGAGAAGCAGGCCGAGGACGTCCGCCGCGGCCGCCGGCTCAGGCAGACCCACGGCGAGGAGCCCGACCCCGACACCGCCACCCACCCCCGAGAAGCGGAGCACCGATGAGCACCCGCGAGCAGCCCACCAGCACGTCCGCCAAGATCCTCTACCGTCCGGTCGGCCTCGCCAGCAGTGTCCTCGCCGGCGTCATCGCCGGACGCCTCTTCGACCTGGCCTGGAAGCGGGTCTCCGCGGGCGAGGACGCCGACCCACCGGGCGCCCTGCAGACCGAGTACCCCCTCCCCGAGATCCTCCTCGCGACGGCCCTGCAGGGCGCACTGTTCGCCGTGGTCCGCACCGTCGTCGCGCGCGGCGGCGCCCGCGCCTTCGAACGCGCCACGGGTGAGTGGCCGGGCGACTGACCTCCGAGCGAGCGAACCCTCCCCGACCCCCTTCACGCGTACCGTGGACGGCATGGCCCACCCCCCGAGCGACCGCTCCGGGGGTGGGCTGTCGCGTCGGGTCATCGTCGACGCCGCCATCTCCTACGTGGACCAGTACGGCATGAAGGACCTGACCATGCGTCAGCTCGGTGGGGTGCTCGGCGTGGAGGCGATGGCGATCTACCACCACGTCAACGGCCGCGAGGACCTGCTCGAGAGCATCGTCGACCACCTCGTCGCCGGGGTTCGCGTCCCGCCCCGCGAGCCGATCGGACCCAGCGACGGCTGGCAGGCCTTCCTCCAGCACGTCGCCCACGGTGTGCGCTCCGTGGCCGTCGACCACCCCAACCTGTTCCCCCTCGTCGCCGCCCGCCCCCCGGCCGCCCCCTGGCTGCGCCCGCCGTTGCGCAGCCTCGCGCTCGTCGAGGACTTCCTCGACGGCCTCCTCGCCCGCGGCGTCGCCGAGGCGGACGCGGCGGGCATCTACAAGCGCTTCACCAGCTTCCTCCTCGGCCACCTCCTCCTCGAGGTCACCGAGGCCGGCGCCGACACCGGCCCGGACGCCGAGCCTCTCGACGAGGGCGACGCCGACCTTCCCAACCGGCACGGCACCCTCAGCCTCGACGACTACCCCACCGTCCGGCGACTCGGCCCGGCGCTGCGCAGCCACGACGCGGACGCCGAGTTCGAGATGGCGCTGGAGTCCCTGCTCAACCGCCTCGACCACGACCTCGCCGAATGAGCGAGCCGACCGGCCCCTGACCGGCGCCGGACCGGCGCCGCGCGAGCACCCACGCGGCGTAGCCGACGAACACGAGGCCGCCGCCGGCGCCGGCAGAAGCGCTCGGCGGGAGCTCGGTGGCGAGCCCGAGCCCCGCCGCGGCGGCCGCCACCGCCGCGGTCACGACGCCGACGACCTCCAGGCCGGGCGAGCGGAAGAGCCTGCCGAGCGGGACGAAGTGGACACCGACGACGAACAGGGTCCACGCCGCGTCGTAGTCCGCGTGGCCGACGGCGGCCAGGAGCAGGTTGCCCCCGACGATCAGCGCCACCTCGACCGCCACCGTCCCCCAGTACCCGCGACGGACCCACGGGTCGGCCATCGGCGATCCGGCCGGGGTCCGGCCCCACACGATCACCACGACGAGGGCCACGAGCAGGAGCGCCGAGACCACCGAGCCCACGGCCAGGTAGGGCACCCACGAGGGAGGCGGGTCGTCCTGGGCCCAGCCGAACCAGGCGACGCCTGCCAGTGCCAGGACCGCCGCGCCGATGGCCTCGCCTCGGTCCCGGCCCCGCGCAGTCGTGGCTGCCTCGGCGGTCGTCGCCCGCGAGCCCGTGTCCATGTCCCTCCCCGTCGTGGCCGAGCACTGTCGGAGCCACGCTACCGACCCGCGGCGCCGAGTCTTGACCTTGACGCAGCGTCAGGGTTCCACGATGGGCGCATGAGCGAGAGAGCACCCGCGATCCGGGTTCGCGGCCTGACCAAGTCCTTCGGTGACACCCCGGTCCTGACCGGCGTCGACCTGACCGTGGCCGAGGGCAGCATCGTCGCCCTGCTCGGCGCCAACGGTGCCGGCAAGACCACGCTGGTCAAGATCCTGGCGACCCTGCTCGGCGCCGACGGGGGAACCGCCACGGTGGGCGGCTTCGACGTCTCCGCCCAGGCGGCGAGGGTGCGCGAGACGATCAGCCTCACCGGGCAGTTCGCGGCGGTCGACGAGGTCCTCACCGGGAGGGAGAACCTCGTGCTGGTGGCCCGGCTGCGGCGTCTCGGGGACCCGGGCGGGGTCGCCGACGGGCTGCTCGCTCGCTTCCTGCTCACCGACGCGGGCCACCGGCGGGTGGCGACGTACTCCGGTGGGATGCGGCGCCGCCTCGACATCGCGATGAGCCTCGTCGGCAGCCCCCCGGTGATCTTCCTCGACGAGCCCACGACCGGGCTCGACCCCGAGGCACGCCGCGAGGTGTGGCGGGCCGTGAGGGAGATGGCCGACGGCGGCACGACGATCCTGCTGACGACGCAGCAGCTCGAGGAGGCCGAGCACCTCGCCGACCGGATCGCGATCCTGCACCGCCACCGGATCATCGTCGACGGCACCCTCGGCCAGCTGCGGGAGCTGCTCCCGCCGGCGGAGGTCGAGTACGTCGAGAGGCAGCCGACGCTCGAGGACGTCTTCCTCGCGGTGGTCGGCACGGACACGGCGAGGATGCCCGCACCGACGGGTGAGGAGCGACGATGAGCACGCACGTGGTGGGCAACACCACCGCCCTGCTGGGACGGTCCCTGCGGCACGTCGCCCGCAGCCCGGACACCATCATCACGACCGCGCTGATGCCGATCGCGTTCATGCTGCTCTTCGTCTACGTGCTCGGCGGCGCGATCCGGACCGGAACCGACTCCTACGTGGCCTACCTCCTCCCCGGCATCCTCGTCATCACCATCGCCTCCGGGGTCTCCTACACCGCCTACCGGCTCTTCCTCGACATGCAGAGCGGCATCTTCGAGCGGTTCCAGTCCATGCCGGTCGCCCGCTCGTCCGTGCTGTGGGCGCACGTGCTGACCTCGCTCGTCGCCAACCTCGTCTCGCTCGGGGTCGTCGTGCTCGTCGCCCTCCTCATGGGCTTCCGCTCGGGGGCGGGCGTGCTGGCCTGGCTCGCGGTCGTCGGGCTCCTGGTGCTGTTCACGCTCGCGCTGACGTGGCTCGCCGTCATCCCGGGCCTCACCGCGAAGACCATCGACGGCGCGAGCGCGTTCTCCTACCCGCTCATCCTGCTCCCGTTCATCAGCTCGGCGTTCGTGCCCACCGACACCATGCCCGGCCCCGTTCGCGCGTTCGCCGAACACCAGCCGGTCACGTCGATCGTCGACACCGTCCGAGAGCTGTCCGTGGGGCAACCGGTCGGAACCGACCTGTGGGTCGCCCTCGGCTGGTGTGGCGGGCTCCTCGTCGCCGCATACGGCCTTGCCATGGCGACATACCACCGCAGGACCGCCTGAGGCAGGCTTGGTCCGTGCTCACGATCAGCAGCCTGGCGTCGTACGCCGGCGTCACCGTCCGGGCCGTGCGGCACTACCACGCGATGGGGCTCCTGCCGGAGCCCCCGCGCGACCACTCGGGCTACCGGCGGTACGACGCCGGCGCCGTCGTGGAGCTGATCCGGATCCGGACACTGGCCGACGCCGGGGTGCCCCTGTCACGGGTGCGTGAGCTGTTGGCGGCCGATCCCGACGACTTCGCCGCTGCCGTCGCGGACATCGACCGCCGACTGCGCGCCGAGATCCGGCAGCTGCAACGGCACCGGGCTCGGATCGCGAAGCTCGCGTCCGGCCAGAGCCTGGCCCTTCCGCCGGAGGCGGTCGCCTACCTGGAGCGGCTCCGGGAGGTCGGGATCTCGCAGCGGATCATCGACGGGGAGCGGGACGCCTGGATCGTCGTCGCGGCCCAGCTGCCCGAGCGCATGGAGATGTTCATCCGGAACAAGCGCGCGCAGATCGAGGACCCGTCCGTCGCCGAGTTCTACCGCGAGATGGACGACATGATCGACTGGCAGCCGGGCGACCCGAGGCTCCCGGCCCTGGCCGACCGACTCGTCGCCCAGCTGGAGGCGGTGGAGGACGCGGACTGGGACGACTTCGCCCGGGGCGGGATCTCCGAGGACCTCGCGGCGCTGCTCGACTCGATGTTCCTCGACCAGGTTCCGGTCGCCCGCGAGCTGATGCACCTGCTCGAGACTCGCGGCTGGACCGGGTGGACCAAGCTCGAGCCCGTGGCCCCGACCCGCCGATGACCCGACAGCCTGCGCCGTCCCAGGGCCGCCGTCATCGCACGCTAGGCGCCTCCTGACCGTCCCGTGTACGCCACCCCGAGCCGGAAGACGGCCCAGATGACCCCGGTCGCTGCGGTGGCGACGAGCGCCACCGCGAGGTCGGGCTGGAACAGGGCGATCGTGCGCAGGGGCGAGCCGAGCAGGTTCGGCGCGAGGCGGAGGACGACCCAGGCCGCGAGCAGCGTGGTGAGCAGGGGGAACCAGAGGCTGAACAGGCCGAACGCCCCGGACTTGGCCCGGATCGCACCTCGGTGTCGCCACGCCCAGACCATGCTGAGAAGGTAGAGGACCGGCAGGAGCAGCAGCGCGACGAAGAGGCCCTTCTGCGCCAGACGGGGGCCCTCCCCGTCGTACTCGAGGTCCAACGCCCTGGCCGCCAGGCCGTTGCGGAGCTCGGCGGTCTCCCCGAAGCCCACCCCGCTCCCCCCGTTGACCAGGACGACGACGCCCTTCCGCTGCCCGGGAAGCATCATCGCGAGGGACTCGTAGCCGGGGCTCGACCCCGAGTGCCAGACGCTCCCGTCGTCCGGGTCCACGAACCAGCCGAAGCCGTAGAACGGCGACGCGGGGCCGGCGGCGCGCATCATCCGGGCCTTGCCGGCGGAGCTCAGGACGTCGCCCCGGCCGTTCATCATCGTCCCCAGGTAGAGCGCCAGGTCGCGGGCACTCGCGACGACCCCGCCCTGCGGCGCCGTTGCGCGGGAGGGGCGCTTCGCCGGCAGCGGCCGCTTGGTGCCGAACCACGGCCGGTGCCCGGTCGCCATCGACTCGTGGACCTCGCCGTCGGCGACGAAGCTGTGCTCCATGCCGATGGGTGCGAGGACGTGGTCGGCGACGTAGGTCTGGTAGTCCTGCCCGCTCCTGACCTCGACCACGCGCCCGAGCACCTCGTAGTTGGTGTTCGAGTACTCCCACCTCTCGCCGGGCCGGTGCGCCGGGATCTGCGCGGCGATCCCGTCGACGCGCCGTTCGAGCTCGTCCGTCCCGCGCGCGTCGTCGGCGCGGGAGTCGTTTCCCTGCAGCGTGGAGAAGCCGCTGGTGTGGCTGAGGAGCTGGCGGATCGTGATGGCCCCGGCCGGACGCCCCGAGAAGCCGTCCAGGTAGTCCGCGACCCCGGCGTCGAGGTCGACCCGGCCCGCCTCGACCAACTGCATCACGGACAGCGCCGTGAAGCTCTTGGAGACCGACCCGGTCAGGAAGGGGGTCTGCGGGGTGACCTTCGTGCCGCCACCGGTCTCGACCACACCGCGCGCGCCCACCGAGGTGACCTCGCCGTCCTCGACGACGGCGTAGGCCAGGCCCGGCACCCCGGAGGCGGGCATCTCGGCGTCGATGAAGCGCTCGACCGATCCCACGGGGGCGCCGGCAGGCAGCGTAGGGCCGACGCCGAGAGCGAGTACCGCGAGGAGGAGCCGCACCGGGTCATCGTCTCCCGGGTCACGCCCGCGCGGAACGTGTGTGTGTCGATTCGCCGGTTCGCGTGCCCAACTCGTGATCGCCGACGGCGCCGGCGAGCTGGGCACCAGGCAGAGGCTGCGGCCACGTCGCCTCGGTTAGCCTGACCTCGTGGCCGGCGCCGAGCTGGATGAGCTGATCGTCGCGGACGCGGAGGCACTCCGCGCGTGGTTGTCGTCCAACCACGCCACGTCGCCCGGCGTCTGGCTGGCCCTGACCAGGAAGGGCGGCGCGGTCACCACGCTGACCTGGCAGCAGGCGGTCGACGAGGCCCTGTGCTTCGGCTGGATCGACGGGCAGACCCGCAAACGGGACCACGAGAGCTCCTGGATCCGGTTCACCCCTCGTCGACCCCGCAGCCCGTGGTCACAGCGCAACGTCGCCCACGTGGCCCGGCTGGAAGCACAGGGGCGACTGCGGGCCCCGGGACGCGCCGCGGTGGACGCCGCGAAGGCTGACGGGCGGTGGGCGTCGGCCTACGCCCCGCCGTCGGAGGCCGAGGCACCAGCCGACCTCCTCGCTGCCATCGTCGCCGTCCCGGCGGCCCAGGCCATGTTCGACGTCCTCACCAAGACCAACCGGTTCGCTCTCATCTACCGGGTCAATGCCGTCAAACGGGCGCAGACCCGGGAGCGGAAGATCGGCGAGTTCGTCGCCATGCTGGCCCGCCAGGAGACGATCTACCCGCAGCGGGCAAAGCCTCCGGACTCGCCGTAGTCGGCCCTTCGACCATCAGATGCCCTGGTCCGCCCGAGTGGGCCGCTCGTGCCCGTCCCGCGGCCCCGCCACATCGGGGAGACCCGGCGCCGGTCAGCCGGCTCCGGTTCGGACGTCGGCGGCGCCGAGGCGGGCGGCGTCGGCGGTCTGGTCGTCGTCCTGCCGCTGGGACTCGAGCTCGGCCCGGACCCGGGCGCGGTAGTGCTCGACCTCCCGCTGCGACGTCGGCTCGTCCCAGCCGAGCACCGGGGCCACGATCCGGGCGACCTCCTCGGCGCACTCCGCGCCCCGGTCCCACGTGTCGATCGAGATCCGCGTCCGTCGGGTGAGGATGTCGTCGAGGTGGAGGGCCCCCTCGGCTGCGGCCGCGTAGTACGCCTCCACCTTGAGGTAGTCGGGCGCACTCTTCAGCGGCTCCCCGAGGGACGGGTCCTCGAGGATGAGGTCGAGCAGCTCGTGGATCAGCGTCCCGTACCGGCGGAGCAGGTGCTCGATGCGGGAGACGTGAAGACCGCTGCGCTCGGCGATGAGCTCCCGCTGGTTCCACGCCGCGGTGAAGCCGTCGGCGCCGACGAGCGGCGTGGTCGCGGTGCAGGACGGTGGCACGCGTCCCGGCAGGCCGTGGACGGCGTGGTCGACGGCGTCCTCGGCCATGACCCGGTACGTCGTGTACTTGCCACCGGCGACCATGACCAGTCCGGCCACCGGGCTGACGACGGCGTGCTCCCGGGAGAGCTGGCTCGTCGCATCCGACTCGCCGGCCAGCAGCGGGCGCAGGCCCGCGTACACGCCCACGACGTCCTCGTGGGTCAGCGGGGTCGCCAGCAGGCGGTTGGCGTGGTCGAGCAGGTAGTCGATGTCGGACCCGCTCGCGGCGGGGTGGGCCAGGTCGAGGTTCCAGTCGGTGTCGGTGGTCCCGATGATCCAGTGCCGGTCCCACGGGATGATGAACAGCACGCTCTTCTCGGTCCGGGAGATGATGCCGGTGCTGGCGTGGATGCGGTCCTTGGGCACGAGGACGTGGACGCCCTTGGAGGCACGGACCCGGAACTGGCCGCGGCCCCCCACCATGGCCTGGATCTCGTCGGTCCACACCCCGGCGGCGTTGATGGTCTGCCGGGCGCGGACCTCGTGCGCGTGGCCGGTCTCGAGGTCGGTGACCCGAGCCCCGACGACCCGGTCCCCCTCCCGGAGGAACCCGGTCACCCGGGCGCTCGTCGCGCAGAGCGCTCCGTTGGCCGCCGCGGTCCGGGCGATCATCATCGTGTGCCGGGCGTCGTCGACCTGCCCGTCGTAGTACTGGATGGCCCCGACGAGCGCGTCCTTGCGCAGGGAGGAGAACTCCCGGCGCGCGCGGCGCCGGCTCAGGTGGCGATGGGCCGGCACTCCGCGCGTGCGTCCCCCCATGGTGTCGTAGAGGAGGACGCCGCTGCCCACGTAGAGCCGCTCCCAGAGCCGGTGCTGCAGGGGGTAGAGGAACGGCACCGGCCGGGCGAGGTGGGGGGCGAGCTCGGTGAGGATGAGAGCCCGCTCGCGTAGCGCCTCACGGACGAGCCCGAAGTTGAGCTGCTCGAGGTAGCGCAGGCCGCCGTGGATGAGCTTGCTCGACCGGCTCGAGGTGCCGGCGGCGTAGTCGCGGGCTTCGACCAGGCCGACGCGCAGCCCACGGGTGACGGCGTCGAGCGCGGCACCGGCGCCGGTCACTCCACCGCCGATGACGAGGACGTCGAGCTCGCCGGCGGCCATCTCTGACAGGGCGTTGGAGCGGGCGGACGGGGAGAGCGGGCCGTGGGCGGGGTGGGTCACGTGGTCACCTCTGGGGGATCTGGGGAGTGGTCGGCCGGGTCGGGGCGATGCCCGCGTTGGCGTACGCGACCAGACCGGACCGGGCGCGGTCGTGACGCGTGTCGATGAGCCGGACCGTGCCCGAGCGGGACCGCATCGAGAGGGACTGGGTCCGCGCCCCCGCGGCGGTGAAGCGGACGCCGCGGAGGATGGCGCCGTCGGTGACGCCGGTGGCGGCGAAGTAGACGTCGTCGCCGCTGACGAGGTCCCTCGCGGTCAGCGGCTCCTCGAGCCGGTAGCCGAGGTCCAGGGCAGCGCGCCGCTCGTCCTCGTCGCGGGGTGCGAGCCGGCCGTGGAGCTCGCCACCGAGGCACCGGAGGGCGGCGGCCGCGAGGACCCCCTCGGGGGTGCCGCCGGTGCCGAGGAGGAGGTCGACGTCGGAGTCCTCGGAGGCGACCATGATCGCGCCGGCGACGTCCCCGTCGGGGAGGAATCGCACCTTGGCGCCGGTCGCGTGGACCTGCTCGACGATCTCGGCGTGCCGGGGCCGGTCCAGGATCGCGACCGAGACGTCGTCCGGGGTGCGACCGAGGGCGGCGGCGACCGAGGCGATGATCTCGGCCACGGGGGCCTCGGGGTCGACGGTCCCGACCGCTGCCGGTGGCACGACGACCTTGTGCATGTACACGCACGGTCCCGGGTCGAACATCGTCCCCCGCTCGGAGAGCGCGACGACGCTCAGGGCGTCCGGCAGCGTCTTCGCGGCGAGGGTCGTCCCGTCGACGGGGTCCACGGCGATGTCGACCTCGGGACCGGTGCCGTCGCCGACCTCCTCGCCGTTGTAGAGCATCGGGGCGTTGTCCTTCTCCCCCTCCCCGATGACGACGACACCCCTCATGCCGACGGTGCCCAGCACCGGTCGCATCGCGTCGACGGCGGCGCCGTCGACGCTGTTCTTGTCGCCCCGTCCGAGCTGGCGGGCGCACGCCATGGCCGCCGCCTCCGTCGCCCGGATGAGCTCGAGGGCCAGGTTGCGGTCGGGGTCGGGTCGGGTGGGGTCCGCGGTGTCCTGCTCGTGCGGGGTCATGGCTCTCCTGCGGGGTGGGTCGGGTGCTGTCGTCGTGGGTTCCGGTGGGTGCCGCGGGGTCACACCGTGACCCGGTCGAGGGTCCGTGAGA
Organism: uncultured Actinomycetota bacterium; assembly: GCA_963800325.1. Taxonomy (GTDB): domain Bacteria; phylum Actinomycetota; class Actinomycetes; order Actinomycetales; family Dermatophilaceae; genus CAWDAQ01. The sequence continues at coordinate 571,842 of CAWDAQ010000002.1, forward strand.
CGGTCTGGTCTTGGCGACCACCGGGCGACTCGCCGGCACCCCGAGCACGTCGGCCCGGATCTGCGTGCCCATCTCGTTCGCGATCACCCCGCCGTCCACGCGGAGCACGTCGAGGCTCCCTTGGAGTCCGTCTCCGTCGCGTCCGCGACGTCCCGGCCGTCCCCTCGCCGAGGGCGCCGACGACGTCGGTGATGCCATCGCCCCCTCCTCGTCGCCGTTGACCGGGGCCCGAAGGGTCTCCGGGGTGTGAGCGGAGATCGAACCCCCGTCCCCGCCGGCCGTGGGGGTGGCACGACCGGCGGCGACGGGGGACACGACGGGCTACGCCCAGGGAACCGCTGGGGTTCGCCGAGAGCGAAACTACGGAGGGCCGCGGGCCCCGACAACGCCTGAGGGTCGGCATCGCCGAACACGCTCTCGTTCGGCAATGCCGACCCATCGACACTGGTGGGACGTACTTTCCGCGGGTAGGTTGTCGAGATGGTCAAGCCCGTCCAGTCGGTGGAGCGAGCCGCGGCCATGCTGCAGCTGCTCGCGAGCGAGAGCGACCCGCTCGCGCTCGGCGAGATCGCCGCCGCCACGGGTCTGCCCAAGGGGACCGCCCACGGGCTCCTGGCCACCCTCGTGGGCGTCGGGCTCGTCGCGCAGGACCCCGCCGGTCGCTACCGGCCGGGGGACGACCTGCTCCACATCGGCACCGTGCGTCTCGACCTCAACGAGCTGAAGTCCCGGGCGATCAACTGGACCGACGCCCTGGCCGCGCGGACCGGCGAGGCGGCTCGGGTCGCCGCATTCCGCGACGGCGCCGCGGTCGTCGCCCACCACGTCTTCCGCCCCGACGCCCGGGCCCAGGAGATCGAGATCGGCACCCGGCTCCCGTTGCACGCCAGCGCCCTGGGCAAGGTCCTGCTCGCCTTCGACCCCGGCGCCGCACGGAGCGTGGCCGGGGCGACCCTGACCTCGTACACCTACCGCACCCTCACCGACCGGGCCCACCTCGTCCCGGAGCTCGCCGACATCCGGGACGCCGGCTGGGCCGCCTCCGTGGGCGAGTTCGACGCCGACCTCGCCGGCATCGCCGCCCCCCTCCGGGACCGCGGTGGCTACGTCATCGGCGCCGTCGGCATCGCCGGCCGCAGCCAGGAGCTGTGCGACACGGCCGGACACCCCCGGACGGAGATGGTGACCGAGGTCCTCCACGTCGCCCGCGCGATCTCCCGGGAGTTCGGCCACGGGCGGGTGGCATGACCGCCCGGTACGTCGCCGCCATCGACCAGGGCACCACCTCGACCCGCTGCATCGTCTTCGACCACCAGGGCCGGCTGGTGTCCGTCGCGCAGCGGCTCCACGAGCAGCGCTACCCGCGCGCAGGCTGGGTCGAGCACGACGCCGCCGAGATCTGGAGCCTGGTGCAGCGGGTCCTGCCGGAGGCGCTCCGGGACGCCGGCGTCGGGGCGAGCGACATCATCGGCCTGGGGATCACGAACCAACGCGAGACCACGGTCCTGTGGGACCGCGCCACCGGTGAGCCGGTCCACCCCGCCGTCGTCTGGCAGGACACCCGGGCCCAGGCGCTGCTTCCCGCGATCGCCGAGGAGATGGACCCCGATCTCATCCACCGACGGACCGGGCTGCCGCTGACGAGCTACTTCTCCGGCCCCAAGCTGCGATGGGTCCTCGAGCAGGAGCCCCGGCTCGCCGAACGCGCCGAGGCCGGCGAGCTCATGGTCGGGACGATGGACACGTGGCTGCTGTGGAACCTCACCGGCGGCACCGACGGCGGGGTGCACGTCACCGACCCCACGAATGCCAGTCGCACGATGCTCATGGACCTGGAGACCCTCGAGTGGGACGACGACCTGCTCGCCTCCATGCGCGTGCCGAGGGCGGTGCTTCCGCGGATCGAGCCGAGCATGGGCGCACACGGAACGACGACCGACCCCGTCGCCGGGATCCCCGTCACCGCCCTGCTCGGCGACCAGCAGGCCTCCCTGTTCGGTCAGACCGCCCTCGAACCGGGCGAGGCGAAGTGCACGTTCGGGACCGGCAGCTTCCTCCTGCTCAACACCGGGACCGAGGTCGTCCGGTCCCGGCACGGTCTCGTCACCACGATCGCCCACACCGCCGAGGGCGAGGCGCCGGTGTACGCCCTCGAGGGCAGCATCGCCGTCAGCGGCGGTCTCGTGCGGTGGTGCCGAGACAGCCTCGGGCTCATCCGCTCCATCCCCGAGATCGAGACCCTCGCCCTCACCGTCGAGGACAACGGCGGGTGCTACCTCGTGCCCGCGTTCTCCGGGTTGCACGCCCCCCACTGGGAGGGCCGGGCCCAGGGGGTCTTCGTCGGGCTGACGCAGTACGCCGAGCGCGGACACATCGCCCGCGCCGTCCTCGAGGCGACGGCATGGCGCGTCCGGGACGTCGTCGACGCGATGCAGGACGACGGCGGAACAGCGTTCCGACTCCTCCTCGTCGACGGCGGCATGACGGCCAACAACCTCCTCATGCAGACGGTCGCCGACGTCCTCGACCTGCCCGTGGTCCGACCGATGATGGCCGAGACGGTCGCCCTGGGAGCCGCCTACGCCGCCGGGATCACCGCCGGGTACTGGCCCGACCGGAAGGTTCTGCGGAACAACTGGCTCAGGGCCGCGCAGTGGCAGCCCACCATCGACGACGACCGTCGCAGGGCCGAGCACGCCCGGTGGAGGCTCGCCGTCCAGCTCGCCGTCCAGTGGGGGCGGCGCCCTCCGGACGAGTAGGTGGCGGCGTGACCCTCCGACCGACGCCTCGACCCGGCCATTGACAGCCCGTGTCCTTCCGCTTCGATCGCGCGGGAGGGATCCTCGAAGCAGATCGAGCGAAGCATCGAGGTCGTCATGAAGGTCGGAAGCGGATCCCCATCCGCCGAGGAGGAGCCCCTGCCTTTCGGTCGGCGGCGACGACCGGGAGGCGAGGGTGCCGACCGCCGACGGCAGCTCGAGGTGACGGTGAGTGCGGTCGAGGTGCTGCTCGCGGCGGTGGCGGTGGTGTCCGACCTGTTCCTGCCGGCCGTGGTGCTGAGCGGGATGGCCGTCCTCTCGCTCCTCCTGCGCCGGCAGGACCTCGCCGCACTGGGCTTTCACCGGCTTCCCCGCCCGGGCCGTCAGCTGGCGCAGGTGGTGGCTCTCACGGCTGCGTGGACCGTGGTGGTGTTCGGGCTGGTCATGCCGGTGGCCGAGCACCTGACGGGATCGAGGCAGGACGTCGGCGAGTTCGCCGACGTGGAGGGCGACGTCGGCAGGCTCCTGGTGCTCGTGACGTTGAGCTGGACGCTGGCCGCGCTGGTCGAGGAGTTCGCATTCCGCGGGTACCTCCTCACCCGCCTCACGGAGGTGATCGGTGACTCGGTCTGGGCACGCGGTTGCGCGGTCGTGGCGGTGGCGCTGCTGTTCGCGCTGATCCACGACGAGCAAGGCGTGGTCGGCATGGTGTTGGTGTTCGTGGATGCGACCTTCTACGGCGCGCTGCGCTACGCCTACGGCTCCGTGTGGGCGCCCATCGTGGCGCACGGGGTGAGCAACACCATCGGGATGGTCGCCTTCTTCCTCCTCGGGCCGTTCAGCGCGTTCTGGTGAGCCCGACGCACCGAGGCGACCACCCGTTCGTGCGAGTCGCGCGTTCTGGTCGCCCTGGCTGGACGTGTCACCGCGCAGTGTCGCGATACCGGTATTGGCACCTGGGAGAGCTACCGGAGGACCAGTTGCGCGAGACCGGCGACGAGATTCGTGGCCACGAAGCCGCCCACCACCACGGCCGCGACGGCCAGCGGGAGACGTCCAGCCTGTTCACCCTCGGCCACCGCCTTGCGGCTGAAGTGGACCGTCACCAGGAACGGTGCGGCGAAGAGCAGGAGCGCGGGCGCCACCGCCATCGCGATCACCCACCACGGCGTGGAGCCGAGGGACGGCGCGGAGTAGCCCACCCACGCAGGGAACCCCGTCGCCCCGGCAACCTTCAGGGGCTCTCCGACTTTGAGCGGGGTGCCCTGACCTGAGAGGGCTCGTGGCCCCGGTCATGCTGTTGGTCTCTACTCCTACAGCGGCACGAGGCCACGAGCATGATCGACAGTACGTCAGTGCTGTTCGGGCTGGAAGACGAGTTCGCCGTCACCAGTCTCGAGCGGCTGAGCAGCAGCGACCTGAGGGTCGTCATCGAGCAGCGGGACCGGGAGGCGCCCTGCCCGGCGTGCGGTGTCCTCACGACCCGGGTCAAGGACCGCCCGCTGGTGCGGATCAAGGACCTGGACGCGTGCGGGCAGGTGATCGAGCTGTGGTGGCGAAAGCGGCGCCTGACCTGCCCGAGCCGCTGTGCGCGACAGGCTCGTTCACGCAGCAGTCGGAGGCGATCCCCGCGCGGGCGCGGCTGACCTGCCGGCTGCGCGAGGCGATCGCGACCGAGATCGCCTCCGGGAACCGGGCGGTCGACGAGGTCGCCCGGCCCCATCGGGTGTCGTGGCCGACGGCGCACCGGGCGTTGGTCGCCGCCGCGGCCAGGTGGCTACCGGCCCCGGAGCCGGTGCGGGTGCTCGGGATCGATGAGACCCGAGCCCGCTCGGTACGGTGGGTCCTGGCCGACGCCGGCTGGCGCCGCACCGACCCGTGGCTGACCAGCTTCGTCGACGCCGACACCACCGGCCCCGGCCGGATGCTCGGGTTGGCGCCCGGCCGGTCCGGGGCGTGCGTCAAGGACTGGCTCTCCGAACAGAGCGCCGAGTTCCGGGACGCGATCGAGGTCGTCGTGATCGACACCTCCACGCCGTACGCCTCCGGGATCCGCGCGGCCCTACCGGGTGCGCGGATCGCTGTCGACAAGTGGCACCTGGTGGCCCTGGCCAACCAGGTCGTCACCGAGGTGCGCCAGCGGGTCACCCGTGAGCGCTACGGCCGGCGCGGCACGACCGCCGAGCGGGTGTGGGTCAACCGGCAGCTGCTCCTGACCGGCTACGAGCACCTGTCCACCAAGCAGCGCGCCCGCCTCAAGGCGACGTTCGCGTCCGAGGACCCCACCGGCGAGATCGGCGCCGCCTGGGGCGTCAAGGAACGCCTACGGATGCTGCTCACCGAGACCGACGAGCACCGGATCCGACATCGCCTCTACGAGTTCTAC
>CAWDAQ010000003.1:0-498967 GCA_963800325.1 uncultured Actinomycetota bacterium
GCGGATGCTGCGCCTCTATCTCGGCCGCGACGCGCGGATCATCGAACGCTGGCGGCTGCGGGGCCTGGGTGGCGGGTTCCTCGGGTTCGACCCCGACGGCCGGCTCCACTCGCCCACCGTGGCCGGCACGACCGTCACGACCGGCATGCTCGGCCACTTCACGATCGGCGGGGAGCTGCCCGACACGAGCTCGTACGAACGCCTCGCCCACCGGTTCACCGTGCTCGTTCCCGGCTGTCTCGACGACGAGCAGCGCGAGGTCGTCGACGATCTGATCCGCGCCCACAAGCCTTCGCACACCCTCGGCGACGTGTGCGAGCTCGGAGACGGGATACCGGTGGGTCGGCTGCGTCTCGGCCTCACCGCGTACGTCGCGCCGCTGCGCGGGCGACCGGTCAGCGTCACGGGTCGCACGCGGCTCGGCTACGGCACCACCCTCGGCGAGAAGTCCCTCGGAACACCCGTGAGCGAGGCCAGGCTCGGGGGGGTGCGTGTCGGATGACCGAACTGCGCATCGGACGCATGACCACGTCCGTCACCGAGTGGCCCGATCCGGATCAGGTGCCGTCGATGCTCCGGCGCATCGTCGACGAGAGGCTCGATGACGCTCTGCGGCAGCATCCCCTCCCCGACGGGGAGTGGTGCGTGCAGTGCCTCGACGTCGCCGTCGAACTGGACCCCGATCGGCCGCTGAGCGCCCTCGAGACCAGTTGGGCCGATCGCGTGCTGACGGCGCTGCGCCAGTCGCTGGTGGACGGGTCGACCGACGTCGTGCACTACCGGCGCCCCGAGGATGCGGTCGACGACATGCTGGGCGGGCTCGTGGCGGGCGACCACGGTCATGTCTGGGCGTGGCGCCAGGTCGGGCTCGTGCGACCGGGCGACCCCGACCCGGCGGCGGACCCGCCCGAGCTGCTGCTTCTCGTGCTGGGCCGCCTCACGGCCGGGGTCACCGGTGCGATCGCCCGGCTGATCGCGCACGCGGGCGTCGCGCGGGTGCACCGGATGCTGGGGAGCGCCGGGTGGCAGAGGCTCGCGAGGCTCGTCGCCACCGAGGCGCAGAGCCCGTGGGATCCTGCCGCGCCGGCGGGCGGGCGGGGTGACCACCCCCTTCCTGCGGCCCGCGAAAGCCGCGGGGATGATGCCGATGCGGGTGTCGCTCGCGACCGTGCCGACGAGCGACAGAAGTCTGCTGCGGCGGCCCTCGCACGGCTGAGCACCTCGGTGGTGGCGCGGTCGGAGGTCGCGGCGGCCTTCCGCGCCTCGGGTCTGCGGGTCGACGCCGACACCCTGCGGTCGTGGAGCGTGCTCACCCTCGCGGCCACGGATCCCGCACAGCTTCGACGGTCGGCGGAGCGCCTCGAACAACTCCTCGACGCGGTCGCGGATCGGCTGCAGCCCGAGACAGCCTCCGGCCTCGGGTTGGGCGCACGCGGCCCGCGCGCCGACGCGGCACGAAGCGCCACGAGGCCGGCATCCGTGAGCGGGGCGGGGTCGCCCCGCGAGGTCGACGCCGATGCGGAGTCGCATGACGGGGTGCACGCGGCCGAGGGGCCGGCGTCCGAATGGGGCGGGCTGCTGTTCCTGCTGAACACCGCAACGGCCGCCGCGTTGCCCGACGCGCTCGAGGCCCGACCCCTCGTCGATCGCGCCGTCGGCTGGGTGCTGCACCGGCTCGGCCTGCGGCTCGCGCCCCTCGCCGCCGACGACCCCGCGCTCCTCGCCTTCGCCGCGGCCGCCGACATCCCGGTGGACGACGAGGACGAGGAGGACACCCTGGCGCTCGACGCCCTCGGGCACCGCTGGGCGGCGCGGACGGCCGAACTCCTCCGGGGCGACGCGGCCGCCGCTACAGAGGATGCCGAACTCGTCCGGCGCATCGCGCGCCGCGACGCGATCATCGAGCGCCGACCCGGCTGGATCGAGGCGACGTTCCGCCTCGATGACGTCGACATCGACGTGCGCCGGGCCGGGCTCGACCTCGATCCGGGCTGGGTGCCCTGGCTGGGGCATGTCGTGAGTTTCCGCTATGAGTGATCGCAGATACCTCACCGCTCGCGTGGGCCAGATGTGCCGACGCATCGCCGCCGTCGTCGACAAGAACTGCACGTCCGAATCCGGCGCGGCCGAGGCCGTCGGCTTCCTGCGCGACTGGGCCGACGCCGCTGATGACCGGGGCGTGCACGCCTCTTCGGGCGCCGAGACGCCGCTCGCCCGGATCGTGCGCGGATTCTCCCTCACCGACCTCGAGATCGACCTGCTGGTCCTCGCCGGAGTGCCCGAAGAGCACGAGGGGCTCGCGGCGACGCTGCGCACGCTGCATCCGACCGGCGAACCGCGACCCACCGTCGGGCTCGCGGCCCTCGTGCTCGGCGGCGACACCACCACCCGTGCGCACCTGCGCGAGACCTTGACCAGCGGGGCCGCGGTGCAGCACGGCCTGGTGGGGCTCGACGGGAACCGGCCGTACTTCGAGCGCTCGGTCGTCCTCGCCGATGAGCTGTGGCCGGCGCTGCACGGCTACGACGCGTGGCCCGCCAGCCTTCGCCGCGTGGCGACCACCGGTGGTCCGGCGGGAATGGCGTCGTGGCTGATGCTGCCGGATGCCGCGGCCGGCGTGCGGATCGTGAGCAACGACGAGCGCGCGCTGGTCGCCGTCCTCGACGACGACCCTATCGTCGCACGCGGCCGATGCGAGACGATCGCGACAGCGGCGGGACGCGGTCTCGTGGGAGCGACGCTCTCGGCGAGCAGCGCCGCGGCGGTGTCGCTCCTCGTCGCGCACGCCGTCGCGCGCGGCTCGGTCCCCCTCGTCGACATCGACCGCACCGAGCAGCCCGTCGATGTGCCGCTCGGCGACTTCGCCGGGGCGGTTCTCGTCTCAGCCGCGCCCGGTGCGCTCGCGCCGCCCCGCGACCGCGCCCTCGCTCGCGTCGGGTCGGACCCCGCGCCCCTCACGGCGATCCGCGACGCGTGGGCGGCCGCCGTGCCCGGTCTCGCCGACGATGCCGACACGCTCGCCGGGCGGCATCCGCTCGACCCCGCGCTCACCGCGCAGGTGGCGCGCGACCTCGGCCTGTCGAGCGAGCCGCCAAGCACCGAGAACATCTCGAGGGCGGTGCGCAGCCGGGCGGCCGTGAACCTGCCCCCTGGAACGCGGCTTGTCGTTCCCGACATCGCCTGGGAGCAGCTCGTCCTGCCGACCGAGGCGATGGTGCAGCTGCACGCCGCGGTCGATCGGCTCGCGACGCAGGCGACCGTCCTCGACGACTGGCGCCTCGCGAAGGTCGCCCAGGCGACCCGTGGGGTGCGGCTGCTCTTCACGGGACTGCCGGGCACCGGCAAGTCGCTCGCGGCGGCCGCGCTCGCGACGGCGATCGGCACCGACCTCATGATCGTCGACGTCGCGCGGCTCGTCTCGAAGTGGCTCGGCGAGACCGAGAAGAACCTCTCGGCCACGTTCGACGCCGCCGAACGCACGCGGGCCGTGCTGCTGCTCGATGAGGCGGATGCGCTGTTCGGCACCCGCACCGAGCTCTCGGACTCTCACGACCGCTACGCGAATCTCGAGACCGCCTACCTGCTGCAGCGCGTCGAGCAGTTCGAAGGGCTCGTCGTTCTGACCAGCAACCTCCGTCAGAACATCGATCCCGCCTTCACGCGGCGCCTCGACTTCGTCGTCGAGTTCCCGCTGCCCGACCTTCCCGCCCGGCGAGCGCTCTGGGATCACCTGCTGCCCGAAGAGCTCGGGTCGGTGCGCGGCGCCGACGTCGAGCTCGACGCCCTGGCCCGCATCTACCCCGTTCCCGGCGGCTGGATCCGCAACGCGGCGGTCGCCGCGGCGTTCGCAGCGGCATCCGACGGAGGGATCGTCACGCAGCGCCGCCTCATCGAGGCCGTGCGCCGCGAGTACCAGAAAGCCTCGACCCCGTTCCCCGGGGAGCCACCAAGGAGACGTGATGTCCACGATCGATGAGCAAGCAGGCACCGCCCGCACAGACGGAGTCTCCGACGCGTCCGCGCAGCTCTCGCGTTGGCCCTGGAACGCGCTCCGCCCCGCGAGAGGGATGTTGCTCGACAGCGACGACTTCGATGTCATGCTGGGCAATCCGCGCGGCAAGCACATGCTCCACAACGCCTGGCTGCACGGCAGCGGAGTCGTATGGGGGTTCTCGGTCGAGACCAGCGGCGAGTGGGAGCTCAAGGTGTCGCCGGGACTCGGCCTCGACGGCATCGGACGCGAACTCCACCTCGACGCCGTTCGCTGCATCTCGGTGCAGGAGATGCTCGACAAGGCCGTCGAGGACTGCAGAGAGAGCACCGTTGAGTTCTGTCTGATGCTCAGCTTCGATGCGTGCCTCGACCGGCCCGTGCCCGCCCTGGCCGACCCGTGCGACGTGACGCGCGAGAGCCAGGAGTACTCGCGCATCAACGAACGGGCGCACCTGCACCTCGCTCGCGGACACCACCGAGCACCCCGCTCGTATCGCCCCGTGCGGGTGCTGCTGGGTCTCGACCACGTTCGCGACGGCGACGAGGCCGGCAAAGAGGCCCTCGCCGCACGCAACGAGGTCATGGCCGCCCCTGCGCACGATCGCGCGCCCCAGCTGCTGCGGTGGTTCCGCTGCCTCGCGGCGCGCGCCGCGGCCGATCTGAGCCCGACCGGCGACGTGTGCGAGCCCGATCTCTTCCCCGTCGACGACGCGGATGCCGGGATCTGCCTCGCCTGCATTCGCGTGAAGGTGCGCAACCAATCTGGCTGCGCCGAGATCGACGGCGACATGTCCATCGACGACTGCTGCCGCCGCGCACTCCTGCCGACGACCGTGATCCAGGATCTGGTGTGCGCGCTCGCGCCGGGGCTGATCGGCACCGGCGACCCGCTCACGGGCGTCGGGCCGCAGGCGGTGCCGGGGAGCATCGAGTGGGGCCACCACCCGCGCGAGCTCTCGTTCCGCGTCACCGCCGATGTGCTGCCGGCGACGCTGACCCGAGACTCCGTCCTGGTCAGCTCGCTCTCGCCCGCCGGGTGGGTCGTCGAGGATCTCGATCAACGTCCCCGCTACGACGCCCACGAGAAGCGGATCATCGTCCGGTTGGCCGACCGACCCGCGCACCCCCTCATCCGGGTTCTCGTCACCGGGACGGGGGCGACACCCGTGTACGGCGCCGAGCCCCAGGTGCCGTTCGCGGGAGTGGTCGGCGACGATCCGGGCACGACGGGACAGGGCAGGGACGCCGTGCTGACCGCCGACAACCCGTACCGCGAGATGCCGCCCGATCGTGGCAGGCACCACGGGCCCGACGGGCACGACGAACACGAGCACGAGCACGAGCACGAGAAGCACGAGCACCACGGGCGGCCGGGCGAGCCCCACGGCCCGAAGTCCTCCGACCACGAAGGAGATGATCACGGTGGCGACGGCGAAGAGTGACTGCGGGTGCCACGACGCCGGCGCACCCGGCTCGAGCACGCCTTCGGCATCGGGCGCGTCAGCCCACACGGTGTTCGTGCCGCGTGATGCGGTCGGCTATGCAGCCGGCGCCCCCGCGGCGAGCGACGGGGGCACGACCGTGTTCGGCGGCTTCCGCGGCCTCAACCCGCAGGACGGCCTGTTCCTGCGCGGCGAGCACCTCGCCGCCATCCAGGACTACTCCCGCGCTCTCACCTCGACCCTCGCGACGGCGAGCGGGACGGGCATCGTGCACGGGCTCGGCGTCGCTCTCACCGACGACGGACTCGTCATCTCGCCGGGCCTGGCGATCAGCCCGCACGGGCGCCTTCTGATGCTCTCGCGCGCGGTCACCGTTCCGCTCGACGACGCGCACCTGCCCGCCGTGACGGCCGACGGCTTCTGGAGGGTCGAACTCCACTGGGCCTGGCAGACCTCGGGCTCCTCGCCCGCGTTCGGAAGCCTCTGCGCAAGCGACTGCAGCACGGACGGCGGGATGATCCGCCCGTGGCGGGATGAGGGAGTGGCGATCCGGATCGTCGCGGATTCGCTGGCCGGGCTCGGCGCGATCTCCGGCGGGCTGCAGCGTGCGAATTGGCTGTCGTCGGCCTACTTCGAACGTGAACGGTCGAATGGCCGTCCCTGGCTGGTTCCCGGGACGCCCGATGCGGCCATCGCCCCGCTCGCCTCGCGCGACTGGATGGACGCGACACCGCTGCCCGACGAAGCCGGGGTCCCCCTGGCGGTCCTGTACCCCAGCGACACGTCCGAGGCGAGCGGCATCCTTCTGCAGGTGTGGACGGCGCGCCGGCTCATCGACGGCCCCGCGGCCTCTGCGCAGTGGAAGGCGCGGCTCGCCATGCGCCCCTGGCCGGTGTTCCTCGCCCAGATCCTGCAGTTCGAGACCGAGCTGATCGCGGCGGTGCGCGCGGTGGCGAAGCTCGACGCGTCGATCCAGGTGGACCTCGCCGCCACGCACGAGAAGATCGCCAGTCTCCTCGAGGTGCACAGCGCCGTCGCCGACATGTTCGAGAACCTGCACAACAAGTCGGTCGCGAACTACGCGGGCGTCAAGAAGGTCCAGGGCGCGTACGAGAAGGCGCAGGATGCCGCCGCCCACGCCGCCGAGGACTACGCCATCCCGGCGATCCTCGGCATCGGCGAGCTCCCACCCGCGGGGTATCTGCCGGTTCCAGTGCGCGGCGCGACCGAAGAGGTGCTCGCCGACTTCTTCGGCGACCAGGTCGATCTCGACATCCGCAGGCTGCGCGCCGACCAGGTAGCCGACGAAGTGCTGGCCGCACAGCACCGCGACCGAATCCCCCTGCATCCGATGGACGGCGGGAAGACGAAGGTGAAGGTCGACATCCTCGTCCCCGCCGACCCCGCGGATCTGCCCGCGCTGCACACCCCCGCCTACGACTGGGTCGCGTTCGTCAGACGGGGCCCCCAGCCCGAGCGCTCGACGGTCGAGTACGAGAGCGTCCATGTCTACGTGCAGGACGTCGGAGAGATCCAGTTCAGCGACGTGGACGTCTCTGAACTGGCCGAGAAGCTTCGCCCCGAGCCCGGGAAGGAACTCGGCATCGTTCAGTATCCGATCGGTTCGTGGGAGTGCCCACACCAATCGATCGCCGACCGCATCCTCGAATACCTGAACAAGTCCGACAACCCGCCGCGGGGGATCCTCGCGCTGACGGCCGAGCAGCGTGAACTCGCCGCCGTCCGTGCCGGGCTGCTGTGGATGTCGGTCGACTCGGCGATGCCGCCGCTTCCGATCCATGTGCACGAGAACGACGACGAGATGATCATCCTCCTTCTCGGACAGAGCGAGAATCCGATCGGGTAGGGAGCTCCTCCGTGACACCTGAAGCCGTTTTCGGCGTATGCACGCTGCGTGTCGAGGTGCAGCCCGAGCACCTCCTCATCACGATCACGACGAGTCGGGCGTTCGATGCCAGCGCGCAGCGCATGTTCGTGTCCCGCCCCCGGCGGGTCGCCTCAACCCGCGAGGCGCTGGAGCTTACCGAGGACTTCCTCCACACGTTCGGCGTGTGGGAGGACGCGCATCCGGGCGAGCTGCGGAGTTGATCTTTGTCAACGACGGGGCGGGTTCTAGTCAACGTCCCCGGTGAGCGCCGCCGCGGGCCAGGGCGGGTACTGCGCGCAGTGCGGGAGCGCCCTGACCGGCCCGTTCTGCAGCCACTGCGGTGCCCCCGCCTCCCCACCGGCCGGCACCGGCGTCGCGTCGCCCGCGCCCGCGCGGGCGACGCCGCCGGTCCGTCAGGGGACCCCGCCGCAGGTCGGGACGCCGCAGTGGGTGCAGGCCAATGCCGGCGCGTACGCCCGCCCGGGGTCCCAGGCCGCGGCCGCGACCGAGGCGCCCCCGGAGCGGAGCAGCGGGCAGCTGTGGTGGGGGCGGCTGACCCGGGCGCTCAGCGTCCGCGTCATCTTCCTCGCGGCCGTCGTCGGTCTCGTCGCCGGCGTCCTCGCCGCCCTGGTCTCCGAGTCCCTCCAGATGCCGGTGATGTTCGTCGTGATGGGCCTGACGTGGCTCGCCGCCGTCTTCAACGACGACGTGGTCCTGGAGTGCCCGCACTGCAGGAAGCGCGTGGCGATCTCCGCCGACACCTGCTCCCACTGCGGCCGGAAGGTCGAGTGACCGGACGCGGCTACCTGCCCTGCCCGGGGCCGGGTCAGACCCGCAGGTGGCGGCGCAGGGCGCCGGCGGCGGCGCGGCGGCGAGGACGAACCCGGCGGCGAGGAGCACCGGGACGACCGCCCAGTAGTCGCCCCAGGTGATGTAGCGCAGGTAGGACGCGGACTCGGCGAGCCGGCCGACGAGGATCGCCTTTCCGGCCGCGAGCGCGCCGCACGCGAGGGCGGCGCCGGCGAGGTCCGCGAGCGCGGACTCGGCGAGGAACGGGGCCCGGACCATCGACGCGGGCGCGCCGACGAGCCGCATGATCGCGACCTCCTTGCGCCGCACGAACACGGCGGTGCGCACGGTGCTCGCGACGAGCAGCGCGGCGACGACGACCTGGACCAGGGCGATCGCGAGCGCCGCGTTCTGCAGCCCGGAGACGACGGCGAAGAACCGCTCGAGCAGGGCGCGCTGGTCGGTGACCGACTCCACGCCCGGCAGTGGCCCGACGGCGCCGGCGACGTCGCCGAACCGGGTCGGGTCGGGTCGACCAGCTTCACCCGGAACGACTCCGGCAGCGAGGACGGGTCGACCTGGGCGGCGACTGCCGAGCCGCGGTACTGCTCGGCGAACCTGGCGTACGCCTGCGCGGAGGACTCGTGGAAGACGTGCTCGGTCACCGGGAGCGCGGTGAGCGTCGCCCGGATCCGGACGCGCTCGGCGGCGGTGACCGGGTGCGGGCACGCCGCCGGGTCCGAGGAGGACGCGCAGAGGAACACCGAGACCTCCACCTTGTCGTACCAGTACCCCTTGAGGGTCTCCACCTGCCGGCTGACGAGCAGGGCGGCGCCGAGCAGGCCGAGGGAGACTGCGACGGTGAGGACGACCGCGAGGGTCATCCCAACGTGGCGGCGGAGTCCGCGGCCGGCCTCGGTGAGCACGAGGCGGACGTCGAGGCGGGGCCGGCGGGTCCTCATCGGGCTCCCCCGGAGCTGCGGCGGCGGCGGGCCGGCGGACGGCGGTCGGTCTCGGGTTGGGTGGCATGCCGCGCGACGGTCCGGCCGCGGGCCGAAACGCAACCAGCCTGCCCGTGGGCCTCGCGGCCCGGTGCCGCGTCGGGTGGGACCAGCAGCCGCGGGGAGCAGGCCCCTCGTGCGCGCCGGGTGCCCGACACCCCCTCGGATGACGCGCCCTGGGCGCTGGGGACCTAGGACCCTGCGCCCCGTCCGCCGGGTGGGACGACGATGAACCAGCGGGGTTTGGGGGCGTGATGGGACGGTCGCAGCGGACAGGTCCGGGCTGGAGGGGTCAGATCGTCGCACTCGCCGCGGCCGGGCTGCTCGTCCTCGCCGGCGGGACCGGCGCGGAAGCGGTGTCGCCGGGCGTCTCCCCCGGGGCGCAACGGAGTACGGGTTGGCACCCGCGGGTGGTCATGCTCGCCGACCTGCGACCCGGGGGCCCGTCCTCCTCGAAGAACGCCTGGTGGTTCACGCCCTCCCACGGGCGGCTGTTCTTCCCCGCCGACGACGGCGTCCACGGCATCGAGCCGTGGATCAGCGACGGCACCCGGCGCGGCACCACGATGATCGGCGACCTCGTCCGCGGCCGCCGCGGGTCACGCCCGGAGCTGGTCGTCCCGACGCGGCGGGCCACCGTGTTCATCACCGCCAGGGACGCCCAGAGCCGCCCGCGGTGGACGCTGTGGTCGACGACCACCGGCGCCCACGGCGCCCGCACGGTGCGCGAGCTGCCCGTCCCGACGCGTCCGTTCTACTGGGTGGACGGGGCCCGGGTCGGCCGCTACGCCGTCATCTCGGCCGACGCCCCCGTCCCCGACACGCTGCTGCGCACCGACGGGACCGTGGCCGGCACCACGACGTTCCGGCGGTGGACCGGAGGCCAGGACTACTGGTGGCCCGACGAGCTTCGGCCGGTCGGCCGGTTCGCCTACTTCTACCGCGGCCCGAGCCTGTGGCGAACCGACGCCACCACCGCCGGGACCCGGATGCTGCACACGTGGGCCCCCAGGGGCGACCTCGCCTACCTGAGCACCGTCGGCCGGCGCGTCGACTTCGGCGTCTACACCGACGGACTCGGGGGAACCGTGTGGACCAGCGACGGCACCCGGGCCGGGACCCACCTCGTGAAGAAGACCTACGCCGGCCTCGACACCGACTACAGACTGGCGCCGACCGAATTCACCCGCCACGGGAGGTGGTCGGTCTTCATCGGCGGGGACCGCATCCACGGCCGCCAGATCTGGCGCACCGACGGCACCGCCCGCGGCACCACGCGGCTGACCGCGATCCACGCCACCGCGATCCACGACCTCACCAGCTGCGGCGGCGCGCTGTACTTCATCGCCCGCGACGACGCCCACGGACGCGAGCTGTGGGTCCGCTCCGGCCACCCGGCCCGCGTGCGCCGCATCGACATCGTCCCCGGCCCCGCCGGGTCCCACCCGGGGATCCCGACGTGCGTCCGCGGCCACCTGGTCTTCTCCGCCCTGGACAAGGCCACCGACCGGGACCCGTGGACCCTCGCCGGCCCCCGGGCCCACCCGGTCCAGCACGACCTCCGCCGCCGCGGCAACTCCGTCTCCTGGAACACCGCGTTCACCCGCGTCGGCACGGACGTCTTCTTCACCGCCCGCGACGACGTCCACGGCCGTGAGCCGTGGGTGCTCCACGCCCGCTGAGCCAGGCGCGTTGCGGGACAGGCCAGCCGGGTGGAGGTCACGTGCGCCGACAGCGCCAACCCGGGCGGGTTCCGCACCTTCACCATCGAGTCCGACGGGTACGCAGCCACCACCTCCCAGTGCTACTCCGCCGGCGGCCCCGACCACTGGGTCGTCGCCGACGGCACCACCTCCAGCCATGCGACATGGACCGCGCAGTCCGCCACCTCGGCCACGTCGACCGGCTCCTCGCTCCGCAGCGCGCCCTCGTCGAGCACCGGCGCGTCGGCGAGCACCAGCTCGACGCCGCCGGCGCCCGTCCGCCCCCAGGCACTGCAGCTCTCCCGCGGAGACGCCCGCGGCGGCGCCTCGTGGTACGACATCCACCTCCGCGGCTACCCCTCGTCGGCATGGGTGACAGTCACCTGCGCCGACAGCGTCGACCCGGGCGGGTTCCGCGCCTTCACCCTGGCGACGAACTCCTCCGGCGCCGCGACCACCACGCGCAGCTGCTACTCCGCTGACGGCCTCGACCACTGGGTCACTGCCGGCGGCACCACGTCCAACCGCGTCCGCTGGTCCGCGAACGGCGCTTCGTCCCCCACCAGCACGGCCAGCTCGAGTACAACGAGCGCCTCCGGGCGGCGGGAGACCACCGGCAGCGTCGCCCCCACCCACGCCGACCCGGCCAACGCCGGCGGCGCCGACGGCCCCGTCATCGCCTCCCACCAGACCGTGACCGTCTCCTGCCGGCGGCACGGGTTCAAGGTCGCCGACGGCAACACGTGTTGTACCGGATCGCCTCCCCGGCTGGGACAACCGGTTCTGGGTCTCCGCGGACGCCTTCTATAACAACGGGCACAGCTCCGGGACCCTGAGGGGCACGCCATTCGTCGACGAGCAGGTCCCCATCTGCTGAGCCCCAGCCAGACCTGACCAGCCTTCGGTCGACGTCGTCAGCGACGTCGGCGTCCGCTGCCACTCCCCCATCTATGCCCCACATTTCGAACCGAGAAGGGCGCAGGAGCACGACGAGCGTCGAGCGGTCCTACCATGCATCCCTGCAGGTCAGTAGTCACTTTCGTGAGGCCATGCATACGGACGAGAACCCCTTCCGGGAAATCAGCGGGTTCGGGGTTCGAGTCCCTGATGGCGCACCATCACCGCAGGTCAGGTCTGCGTGCCACCTCGCCGATCTCGGCCACCCCCCTTTTTACCCCCCATTCTTGGCGGTACGCCCTCGCCGAGGGCGCCTTCGAGGGCGCGGGCGGCCCCCGGGTTCCGTGACCGGCGGCCCATGTAGACGTCCTGGGTCATCGACGGGCCCGGTATCTCGGGGGACGGACGAGAAGACCTCCCAGCGGCTGCCCCGGACCCGTAGCGTGGGTGCGACCGGAGCGGCGTCGGTCGCAGGCAGGGGTCTCGATGCAGGCTGTCATCCAGGACAGGTACGGCGGTCCGGACGTCCTCCGGTTGGGCGAGCTCCCGGAACCCGTCCCCGCCGCCGACGAGCTGCGGCTGCGGGTGCGTGCGGTCTCCTTGAACGGCTCGGACCGCGAGAACCTGGCGGGGCATCCGGCGTATGCACGGTGGGCGAACGGCGTGCGCCGACCCCGGCGCCCGGTGCCCGGGTCCGACGTCGCGGGCGTCGTCGACGCGGTCGGCAGCGCGGTCACGGAGTACGCCGTGGGAGACGAGCTCGTCGGCGAGCTGGCCGGATACCGTGACGGGCTGGCCGAGCTCGTCTGCACGCGACCCGGGCTGCTGGCCCGTAAGCCCCACGGGCTGTCGTTCGCGGAGGCCTCGACCCTCCCGCAGGCCGGCGGCATCGCGCGCAGGGCCACCGCCGGTGTCCAGCCGGGAGACAGGGTTCTCGTCAACGGCGCGGGTGGCGCTGGCGGGGTGTTCGTCGTCGCACTGGCCAAGCACGCCGGTGCCGAGGTGACGGCGGTCGATCGGGCAGACAAGGCCGGATTTCTGCGCGAGATCGGGGCCGACCACACCATCGACTTCGCCACCGACGACTGGGCCGACGAGCGAAGAAGCTTCGACCTGGTCATCGATCTCGTGGCCCGGCGCTCGCCGTTCCGCGTGCACCGCGCCCTGCGGCCCGGCGGCCGCTACGCGATGGTGGGCGGCTTGGCCAGGATCCTGCTGGGGACCGCCGTCGCCGGCCCGCTGGTCGGACGGGCCACCGGAAAGAAGGTCGGGGTGCTGATCGTCCCGCAGTCGCGAACAGAGCTCGAGGCGGTGATCGCCCTCGTAGCCCAGGGCGCCGTCACGCCGAGGATCGACAAGGTCTACCCCCTTCGTGATGCCTCCGCAGCCTTCGCCCGACTCGCCGCGGGCGAGAGTCTGGGCAAGGTCGTGCTCGAGGTGTCCGATGCCTGACGGTCGGTGACGACGCCGCGACGTGCCGGCACGGCCACCCGGCCGAACAGGACTGCCCCGTAGCGTGCGCCCGCGGTCATCCCGAACTGCCTCTCTTGGCGGTTCGCCCTCGTTCTGTGCCGCCTCGAGGGCGCGGAGGGTTCTCGGTCGAGCCGTGGCAGGGACCAGGACCGGACAAGCGTCGAGGCGGACAGTTCCGACGTCGGAGGCTGTGGTGTCGGGCAGGTGCCCGGAATGCCGGGTTGACCTGCGGAAAGGCGGGTTTGGCCGGTGATAGGTTGTCGCCCGTGCCCCACCTGTTCGTCAACCGCACGAGACAGCACGCCTTGGCCAGCCGACGCCCGGGTGGGCGCGACAACCTCACGTGGGAGACCATCAACACCGCCGTCTACCTCGCCGGTGGGGTGATGTTCGTCTGGGGCAGCGTGCTGTTCTTCCCGCAGCCCCAGAGCGTGTCCGATCGCGGGGCCTGGGTCTTCTTCTTCGCCTCCCTGATGTACATCGTGGTCACGGGCCACGACCTGCTCGAAGTGATCCGCTATCGGGCCATGCTCCAGCGCGAACTCACCCTCTGGGACCGGTACGAGGCATGGGCCGCGCTCAGCTACCTGGTGGGCAGCGTGCTGTTCGCCGTCGGCAGCGTCTTCTTCCTGGATGCAGTCGGGTGGTACGCGGCCGGCTCCTGGACCTTCATCATCGGCGGCATGCTGTTCGTCTTCGGGGCGGTGATCAACGTTCTCGAAGTCGTCCGGGCCCCGGACATGCGCACCCTCCAGCTCATGAACCTCACGGCCGTCACCTTCGTGACGGGGTCGATGCTGTTCGCTGTCGCATCCATCCCGTACCTGTTCACCCTGCAGAGCGCCACCGATCAACGCACCGTCGATGCCTTCCTCGCAGGTCAGTACGTCATCGGCAGCGTCCTGTTCCTGCTGGGCGGTGTGTTCAACTACCGCCGCGCCCGCATCGTCGCCCTGCCCGAGGGCGGGGCGAAACCGGCGGTGCCAGCCAGCGACGGGGGGAGCTGAGCGCCGACACCGGCCGCAGGCAGCCCGACTCGGTGGCCCGGGCGCCGGAATCCTTCGACCTCGGCTCACCGTCGATGGCTACGAGGAGACGTTGGGGGTGAACGTTCTCGCACCGTTCATGCTCACCGCGAGGCTGCTGCCGGCGCTCGAACGTTCCGTGTCGGCGCGGGTGGTGACGGTCAGTTCCCGGTTGCATCTTCCGGGCTCGCGCGGGGAACCGGTCGACTTCGGCTTCGACGACCCCCAGCTCGAGCACCGGTACCACCCGGACCGGGCATACAAGAACTCCAAGCTCGCCGTGTTGTGGTTCACCTACGAGCTCCAGCGCCGACTGGCCCCTCGGCCGATCACGGCCAACGCCGTCTGCCCTGGTTTCGTGCCGGCCACCGCGGCCGCGAGCACCAGCGGTGTGATGCGGGTGGTGATGTCCGCCGTCATGCCGCACATGCCGTTCGCGACCTCCGTCGAAGAGGCAACGGACTCGTTCGTCTTCATGGCGCTCGACCCCTCCCTCGAGGGCGTCGGGGGCAAGTTCTTCGGTGAGCGGCACCCGATCGAGTCCAGCCCGCAGTCCCGAGACACCGAACAGAGCCAGCGCTTCTGGGAGCTCGCCGAACGCCTCACCTCTGGGCCATGAGAGACGGCGCGGGGTCGTCGCACCGGAGTACGGCATACGGGCCCCTCGTAGGATGTCCCGAACGGTCGCCGAGCGGGACAGGGGACAGGCGGGGGACAGACGCGTTCCATCCCACCAAGAGCCCGGGGGCCAGGTCTCCCGCGATGCGGTCACAGGGGTTGCTGCGCCTCCGTCGGTACTCATCGAACGCATTTGGCCTTGCCGGTGCGGACCGAGCCGGATCTGTTGAAGGCGAATCGTCGGACGGCACGCTGTCGCGCCGGCTGCTACTCGGGTCACACGGCGGATAGGCGCAGCTCGACGACGCAGATGTTGTGGGTCGGCCGGCTCCGCACTCTGGTCCGATATTCGGCCCTGTGGACGAATGGACGGCGCCGAGGCCGGTCCGTCGTGTGGTGCGGTCGCGGCACGCCACGCTGACCTCGCAGCAGTGGCCGGCGACGCTTGCACCGATCGCCCACGCTCTCGAGCGCGGACTCGACCTCGCGCAGGCCACCGTCGTCGTCGGCGAGAACGGCACCGGGAAGTCGACGTTCGTCGAAGCCGTGGCGATGGCCTACGGCTTGTCCGGCGAGGGCGGCTCGACGGGTGCCCGACACTCGACACGACCGACGGAGTCGCCCCTGGGCGAGTCGATCTCGCTCGTGCGGGGTCCCGGTGCGTCGCGGTGGGGGCACTTCGTGCGAGCCGAGACCATGCACGGCCTGTTCACCTACCTGGAGCAGAACCCGTCGCCGCGTGGGGAGACCCGCGTCCACGAGCTGAGCCACGGCGAGTCGTTCATCGCGATGCTCAACAGCAACCGCTTCACCGGGGAGGGCTTCTTCGTCATGGACGAGCCCGAGGCCGGTCTCTCCTTCACTGCGCAGCTCGCCCTGGTCGGGGCGCTCATCCAGCTCGTGTCGCAGCCAGGTGTGCAAGTGCTGGTCGCGACACATTCTCCGATCGTCGCAAGCCTCCCGGGCGCACGGATCCTCGAGTTCGACGCGGAAGGCCTCCACCACCGAGCGTGGGACGATCTCGACGTCGTGGAGCACTACCGACGCTTCCTCCATGCCCCCGAGCGCTACCTGCGTCACCTGCGCTATCCGTCAGGGCTGACGTGGACCTGTCGAACACACGACCTGAGCCCTAACGTGGCGGAGGACGCTCCTGGAGCCGCGAGCCTCGTCGAGGCCGCTGCGGTGCTCGGCCGCCGGCGTCGTGCGCAGGAGGACTACTGAGGGGGGACGTGCGAGTCAGCATCTCGGTCACCAGCTTCACGTGGTCCGCCGACCCCGCGGACCTCGCCGACCACCTCACGCCCGTGGCGGTGGCCGCGGACGAGGACTGCTCGGCGAGGTGGCGGCACGTGTGGCCCGGCTCTGAGCACGACCGGTCCCGGCACGCAGTGGTCGCCGGCGAGCCCGGCTCCGGCGGAGGACGTTCCCGCGCCGGGTACCCGAGGAGGGAGTGCGCATGGCCAGGGTGATGATGCATGCGGTCGCGTCGCTCGACGGCTACATCGCCGACGAGCACGACGAGGTGGGGCCACTCTTCGAGTGGTACGGCAACGGCGACGTGCCGTTGGGTGAGGGCATCGGGCTGCGGATCTCCCAAGAGTCCGCCGACTACGTCCGTCCCATGTGGGACTCGATCGGGGCGACCATCATGGGCCGGCACCTGTTCGACCTCACCAACGGGTGGGAGGGGTCGCCCCCGGCCGGTGACCACGTGGTGGTCGTGACGCACCGGCCGCGACCGGAGGGATGGCACCCCGAGGCGTCCTACACGTTCCTGAATGACGTGGCCCGGGCCGTGGAGACGGCCCGGGCGCTTGCCGGGGAGCGGGTGGTCGCCCTGACCGCCGGTGACGTCGGTGGCCAGGCCCTTGCCCTCGGGCTCGTCGACGACGTGGCGATCGACATCGCGCCCGTCGTCCTCGGTCGGGGCAAGAGGTACTTCGGCTCCGTGGACGCCCAGCACCTGCTGGAGGACCCCGACATCGTGGTCCGCGGCCGCCGCGTCCTGCACCTGCGCTACCGGGTCCGCCGATGACGTCGTGTCGGTGGTGAACCCGAGGACCGCGGGCCCCAGCAGTCGACCGGGGGCGCTACCCGCCCGGTGCGATATCCGCGGACTCGACGAGCGGACGGAGCCTGGCAAGGCTGTCCGCCCAGCCGTCCCGGTGCAGCGTCGTCCGGGAGGCGGTGACGAACTCGCTGTGGGAGAGCGTCAGCCGCGTCGAGCCGTCGAGGTCGTCCAAGGAGATCCTCACAGTCGTCTCCCGGTCGTCGGGGTCGGGCTCCTCCCAGCGGAAGGTGAAGACGAGCAGGCGTGGCCGACGGACCTCGAGAAACTCGCCGGTGAGGTGGAACAACGCGCCGTCCGGCGGCTGCATGCCGAAGCGGTACCGCCCACCCACGGTGGGGTCGAGGTCGACCTCCGGCAGCGTGAACCCCGTGGGACCCCACCACCTCGGCAGCTGACGAGGGTCCGTCAGCGCCTCGAAGACCCGTTCTGGCCGGGCGCGAAGCACCCACGTCATCTGCAGCACACCGGACCGTGGACCCTCCACCGGTCCAGTCTCACACCACAGGCGTCCGGCTGCGAGGCGGGACGTCGTCGGTGCGGCGACCCGCCACGCTCTCCTCGGGATGTCCTTGGGTGTGGGCCCCGGTGCGGGACGGGCCCCGGAGCAGGCCCGCCGGACCGGGCGCCACGTCAGGAGGGTGCCCGGTAGAGCCGCGCGATCTCGTCGAGGACCTGGGCACGGGCGTCGTCGGGGTCCACGACGTCGATGAGGACGTAGTACGCCAGCCCCTCGGCCAGGGCGGTGAGCCGCACGGCCGCGGCCACGCGGTCCAGGTCCCGCGGGAGCAGACCGGCGTGCTGGTCCGTCGCCAGCTGACCGGCGAGGTCGTCGTGGTGCAGGCGCCGGTAGGCGGACCGGAGCTCGTCGGCGACCCCCCGGTGGTGCAGGGCCAGCCCGGTGTACGCCTGGCGGAACTGGAGGTGGGCCCGCGTGGCCTCGTCGTGGGGGATGAGCTCGGTGAGCACGACCTCGAGGACCCGCCGAGGGCGACCGGGCTCGTCGACCGTGTCGACCAGTTCTTCGATCCGCTCCGAGGACTGCTCGTTGAGCATCGTGAACGTCGCCTCGAGGAGGGCGTCCTTGGTCGGGAAGTAGTGCTGCACCCGCCCGGGCGAGACACCGGCCTGCGCCGCCACGGCCGACTGGGACACCGCCCCGATGCCGGCACGGGCGGCCACCGCCTGCACCGCGCCGAGTATGTGCTCGCGGCGAGCGTCGTGGTGGGCTCCCACCCCGCGGGGTCGCGGCACGCGCCCTCCCCTGTCGTCGGTCACGTCGATGGAGGTCCATCGTATTGACCGGCGAGCCCGGACGCATCTACGGTCAAACCAATGGGAACTCATCGCGTTGGGTCGTGGGCGGATCTCCGCGCGACACCCGGGCCGCGGGCGCGCCGACCGCGGCTCGTCCTCGCCGTCGCGTGCGCCACCGAGTTCATGGTCGTGCTCGACTCCTCGGTGGTGAACGTGGCCCTGCCCGCGATCCGGCGCGGGCTGGGCTTCGGCGCGCAGGACCTGACGTGGGTCGTCAACGCCTATCTGCTCGTCTTCGCCGGTGGGCTGCTGCTCGGGGGACGGGTCAGCGACGTCTGGGGTGTCCGGCGTGCCTCGCTCGCCGGGCTGGCCGGGTTCATGGCCGGGAGCGTGGCCGGGGGGCTCGCGCCGACGGCACCACTGCTCGTGGCCGCCCGCGCCGTCCAGGCCGCCGGGGCGGCCGTGCTCATGCCTGCGGGTCTGGCCCTGCTCACCGCGACGTTCCCCGACGGCCCGGCACGGCGTCGCGCACTGGCCCTCTGGGCGGCGGTGGCCTCCGCCGGTGGTGCGGCCGGCAGCCTCCTCGGTGGGAGCCTCACCGCCTGGCTCGGCTGGCGGTCGACCCTGCTGGTCAACGGGCCCGTGGGAGCGGTCCTCGCCGGGCTCGCGGTGCGTGCCACGGCCGGCCCCGCCCCCGCACGTCGCCGGCTCCCGCTCGACGTGCCCGGCGCGTCCGCGGCGACCTTGGGTGTCGGCTCGTTGACGTTCGGCCTGGTCTCCGGCTCCGAACGGGGATGGAGCGACCCGGTCACGACCGCGGCACTGGCCGCGGCCGCGGTCCTGCTGGCCGCACTCGTGTGGACCGAGACGCGGTGGTCGCCCGAGCCGCTCCTGCCGTTGGCACTGCTGCGGCGCCCCGGCATCGCGCTGGGCAACCTCCTCATGGTCGTCGAGGGAGCCTGCCTGATGCCGATGTGGTACTTCCTGTCGCTCTACATGCAACAGGGGCTCGGCCTGGACGCGCTGCACGCGGGCCTCGGCTTCCTGCCCCACACCGTGCTCACCGTCCTGTTCGGCGCCTGGGTGACCCCGCGGCTGATGGACCGCGTCCCCAACCGGACGCTCGTCGTGCTCGGCTCGCTGGTCTGCGCGGGAGGCTTCCTCCTGCAGAGCCACGTCTCCGCGGGAGCGACCTACCTGTCCTCCGTCGCGCCCGCGGCGGTCGTCATCGCCGTCGGTGGCAGCCTCGTCAACACCCCGCTCACCTCGGTCGCCCTCTCCGGCGCGGAACCGACCGAGCACGGCGCGGCCTCCGGCCTGATGAACACCGCCAAGCAGGTCGGCGGGGTCCTCGGGCTGGCGGGCCTGGTCACCCTCACCGCCGGCGTCGACGCCGCCGGCCGCCCGCACGTCCTCACCGACACCGCCGCGGCGTTCACCGCGATGTCCGCGACCTCCACGGTGGTGGCGGTGGTCGCCCTGCTGCTCCCCCGCGACCCGCCGACCTCGGCGGATCGCGGCCCCGAGGACGAGGCCGTGGACGGCGGAAGGCCCACCGGGCGGGGCGCCGTTCGCCCCCTCACCTCAACCGGCAGCGTCGTCGTGGAGAGACTGGCGTCGGGCCGCCCTGACCGTCCCCCTCGCCGGCCCCAGTCATCCGGGCTGCCGGGTCAAGAGCCTGCGCACCCCTTCCCGAGCGAGCATGAGGACGACGATCAGGCCGGTGACGGCGAAGAAGCCACCGAGTTCGACCCGGTCCCCGAACAGCAGGTCCTCGATCTTGAGCACCACGAACTTGCTGCCGGCCAGGACGACCCACAGCGACAGACCACCGACGACCTTCCCGAGCGCACCCGAGGCCGCCTCGAGACGCCCCCTCGCACGCCTCTTGACCCTCAGGACTGCCTCGAGCGCGACCTTCAGCATGATGGCGGTCAAGATCGACACGGTGAACGACTCAGCGACGACCTGCGGGAAGTACTCCGCCGCGATGTTCAGGACGACGACGTAGACCAAGACGTCGACCACGTCTTCAG
Organism: uncultured Actinomycetota bacterium; assembly: GCA_963800325.1. Lineage (GTDB taxonomy): Bacteria > Actinomycetota > Actinomycetes > Actinomycetales > Dermatophilaceae > CAWDAQ01. Next base: position 20,194 of record CAWDAQ010000003.1, read on the forward strand.
CCGGTACGACGCGGCGCCTGTTGCCCCGCGTCGGAGTGCCGCCCACGGGCGAAGCCTACGGCTGACCACGTCCACGGGTCATCGGCACGATCCAGGTGCGGCAGCGTTCCCGCCACCCCCACGGTGAAGGTCACCGCCAGCACATGGCGCTCGACCGGAGTGAGCCCCGCCGCGCCCCCGAGATCGAGGAGAAGGCAGTTCGGTCGCGCGGGGGACCTGCTACAGCTTGGTCAGCTTCCGGAACGGCGAGGCGATCCTGGCCACCACGCCGTTGAAGTCGACGGTCACCCCACCGGGGTCGACCCGGACGACACGACCCAACCCGTGTGCGTCGTGTGAGACGCGGTCGTCGAGTGCGTACTGCTCGACGACCGGGTCGGCGTGCGGTGCGAAAGGACTGCTGGCGAGATGCGGGCGCCGCTTCCCTGGGGAGGTTGCCATCGTCCTGCCAGTATGCGGCCTTCCCGCCCCCCTGGCGACGCCGCTTCGGGAGACCGTGCGTCGGAGGACACGGCGTCCCGTGTGGTGGGCTCGAGGTAGGCCCGTCGACGCCTGATGTGCCCCTGGGGGGTTGGGGACCGGCGATGGCGGCCGGCGGGCCTCGACTGGTTCACTGTTCCGGGTGAGTATGCCGCCGCTGCCCTCGGATCCCGCGGACCTGCGGAAGTGGGTCGCCAGCCTGAGCAGGGAAGAGCTCACGGCACTGACACAGCAGGTGTCCGGGGGCGCGTTGACCTCCCACCTCGCGGAGTTCGGCGACAGCGGCCCCCGCAACCGCGAGATCCACCTCGCACCCCCTCCGGACGAACCGAGCCTGCTCACGCTCACGATCGAGCTGCGGGGCTCCAGGCCCCGGATCTGGCGGCGGCTGGCGCTGCCGGGCGACCTCACGCTGGACGCGGTGCACACGCTGTTCCAGGCGGCGATGGGCTGGACGGACTCCCACCTGCACCGCTTCCAGCCCGGCTCGGGCCAGGACGACCGCGAGCCGTACTTCATCACGGACTTCGACGAGGAGGAGGGCGAGGAGGGCACTCGCGAGGACGGCGTCCGCCTCGACCAGGTCCTCCGCGTGCCCGGAGACCGACTGACCTACGAATACGACTTCGGCGACGGCTGGGAGCACCGGGTCACGCTGGAGTCGATGGCGCCGCTGACCGAGGACAACCGGGAGCCGGTGTGCCTGGGCGGCGCAAGGGCCTGCCCGCCGGAGGACGTCGGCGGGATCCACGGACATCACGAGCTCGCTGCGTGGCTGCGTGCGGGGGCCCCTGCCGACGACGTGCCCGAGCCGTTCGACGACGCCGACCACGCCCACGACTGGCTCCCCGTCGACTACGACCCGGACGCGTTCGACGCGGCCGGGACCACCGCGGCAATGCGGACCTGGGCGGCCGGTGGGCACGTGCCGTGGCACGGGCTCCCGGCACCCCTGGCCGACCTCGTCAAGCGCCTACGCGGGGAGGGATGGCCGGTCGCGGACGCGTGGCTCGCGGCACTCGGGCCACGCACGGCGGTCGCGCTGGACGCGGACGACGTGGCCCTCGCCGCGCGGCCGTGGCAGGCGGTGCTGGAAGCCGTCGGAGCGGGAACGACGTTGACGGCGGCCGGTTACCTACCGCCGGTCCTGGTGGAGCGGATCGCCCGGGCCACCGGCGTGACGGGCTGGTGGATCGGCAAGGCCAACCGGGAGGACCTCACCTACCCCGTCGCCGCCCTCCGGCAGAACGCGCAACAGCTCGGGCTGCTCCGCAAGGCCAAGGGCACGCTGGCCCCGACCGCTCGCGCCCGTGCCGTCGCCGACCGTCCGGGCCAGCTCGTCGGCGCGGTGCTGGCTCGCCTGCCGCTCGGCAAGGGGTTCGAGGCCGAGGCGGGGTGGCTGACGCTGCTGGGTCTGGCCGCCGGCGAGCCCGACGAGACCCTCCACGTCGGCGTGGCACACACGCTGACCGACCTCGGTTGGCGCATCGCCGGCGGCTCGGGAGTCGGCGTCACGCAGGCCCGCAGCGGCGCGCGGCCGACCCTCGGCGTGCTGGAATCGATGGCCGGTGGACACCGAGCCGTCGACCCCGCACTCCTCACCCGACTGGCCCGAGCCACGCTGCTCGGCGTCACCGTCGCCCTCTGACCTCGTGTTCGCTGCCGCCAGCCCCGGCCGTGGACGACCCCGCCGACGGGTAGGCCGCCACGGAACCGGCGAGCGCATCCGAGGGGACCTCACGCACCTGTCCGACGTGGAGCCCGCCTGTGCCGGCATCGACCGCCTCCTGCAGGAGGCCCGGAGGGAGCTCGATCGGGTGCCTCCTGAGCGGTTGGAGGAGGAAGTCAGAGCCGGCGCAGTCGTGATCGACACCCGGCCCGCGGAGCAACGCCGGCGTGACGGCAAGTTGCCGCACGCGGTGACGATCGACCGCAACGTGCTCGAGTGGCGGCTCGACCCGACCTCCTCGCACCGGTTGAGAACCATCGAGGTGGGCACGGAGACACGGGTCATCGTCGTGTGCAACGAGGGGTACAGCTCGAGCCTGGCCGCCGCGACGCTGCGCCGGATCGGCCTGCGCCGAGCCACCGACCTCATCGACGGGTACCAGGGTTGGCTCGCCCTGCAAGGCCTCGGACGAGACGCCCGAGACGCCCCCGAGGGTCTGGCTCCCCGACGGGAGCCACGCCAGTGAGCCCGGAGCCGGCCCGTCGGGCCCCACGGGGCGCCCCCTCACGGCTGCGGTCCCCACGTCCGTGACATCCGCGGCATCCTCGACGTCGCGACGTTGGAGTGGGGGCCATCGAGGTCACCCCGTGGAGCCCAAGGACATCCAGCCGCCGGACACGATGAAGCGAGCCATGGCCACGCATGCCGAGCCGAGCGCGGCTTCGCCGCCTGGTGGGACGCGACCGTCGCAACCGCCGAGGGCACCTGCCACAACACCCACGCGACACCCGCGCGACCCACGCGGCTCAGGGCGCGGCAGCAGTGACGGCCCGGTTCGCCCGGTTCACCCGGGTCGCCGGGCAGGCGCGAGGACCTCCTCCATGAGGTCGGCGAACCGGCCGGGCTCGTCGAAGGGCGGGGTGTGCCCGGAGTGGGGGAAGCGGACGTAGCGCTTCGTCGGCGCGCTCAGCGTGTCGAACCACTGCCGGGCCAGTCGCTCCCGTCCGGCGGCCTCGTAGCGCCCCTCGACGAGGTGGACCGGGACGTCGAGCCGAGGGACCTGGGTTCGGAAGTCGGTGCCGGCGAGCTGGGGGTAGAGGACCGCGTAGGTCTCGGCGATCGCGGCCATGCCGCGCAGCTGCTCGATGAGGGTGTACTCCGGAACGAACAGGCTCGCGGGGTACTCGGAGGCGGGCTCGTAGTCGCTGCCGTGCTCGAAGTCGAGCCACTTCGGGTCGGAGGCGATCGCCGGGGGGTAGTCGAGGGTGTTCTCGTAGGGCGGCGGACCCTGCTCCCGCAGCGACTCGGCGGTCGCCTCGTCCCCACGGGCGAGCGCGTCGGAGATGCTCTCGGCATACATGAGCCGGTCGGTCTCGAACGGGTCGACCATCTGCCCGGTGCCGACGTAGGCGTGGAACCGCTCGGGGGACCGCTGCACCGCGAGGGTGCCGACGACGGTGCCCCACGAGCTGCCGACGAGGTAGATCTTCTCCTCGCCGAACCGGGTGCGCAGGTAGTCCGTCACCGCCAGGGTGTCCTCGACCACCTGCTCGACCGTCAACGTCGAGGTCGGTTCCAGGGCGTCGTAGGACTTGCCCGCGCCGCGCTGGTCCCACGTCGCGACGACGAACGAGCGCTCCAGGTCCGTGCCGGCGCCCCGGATGCGACCGATCCCGGTTCCGCCCGGGCCGCCCTCGAGGTAGAGCAGCACGGGGGCGTCCTCGGAGACCCCGCGCAGCATGACGGCCTGGTCGTGGCCGCCGGCGGGGACCTCGACGAGCTCGGCGATGCTGCCGGGGACCGGCGCGCCGGCGGCGTCGACGACCGGCGCGGTCGACGCGGGCCGCACCAGCCCGGCCACGAGCACGAGCACGCCGGCCGTGGCCGCGCCGAGCGCGACCCCGCGAACCGTCACGCGTCGACGTGCGACGACCTTCCCTCGACGCCGTCGGGCGAGCATCGCGCCCCACGCCGCCCCCACCACCATCGGTACGACCATGAGGAGCGCGTCGACCCCCCGGCCCGCGACGAGGGCGATCACGCCGTACACCCCGTCGAGCCGGATCCCGTCCACGGTCGGCCCGTCGACCCGCATCCGCGCGACCTCGAAGACCAGCGCGAAGGCCACCGGGGTGACCAGCAGGGCCCATCGCGACCGCATCCGCCACCCGCCGAGGGCCCCGGCCGCGACGGCGAGGAGGACCGCGAGGACCGCCTGGGTGCTCGTCACCGGGCCGCGCGGGACCCACCACCCCGCGAGCGCCCCGAACGCGGTCGCAGGCAGCACCGCCGCCAGCACGCGCGGTCCTGTCGCCGACGAGGGACCTCGACTGCCCATGACCACCTCCCGCTCGCCGTACCTCCGGCCTGCTGCGCCAGCCTGCTGCGCGCCGCGCCCCGGCCGCAGAGGCGAAGGGCCCTGAACAGGCAGGGCGACCCGGAGCTCGGGCGGCGTCGACGATCCCGCGCCTCACATGCCGGTGAGCCCGGCCGGGGGCGCCGTCGGCCGGACGCCGACGGAGGTGGGCGTCGACCGCAGCAGGACCCCGTAGGCGGCGACCGCCAACGCCGTCGCCGCCAGGGCGACCCCTCCGACCCCCGCCGCGAGCGGGGCCGAGGCGCCGGGCGCGCCGGTCGCCAGCATGCTCAGCGCCATCCCGGCGACCGAGGCGGCGAGCAGGGCGCACCACCCGGTGACGGGGGCCAGGAGTCGTACGGCCCAGTCCCGGTGGGTGAGCAGGCCGAGGCCGACGCCCACGGCCACCGGCACGACGACCGCGAGGTCCATGACCTTGACCACCCAGAACAGGCCCGGGTCGGCGAGGTACTCGGCACTGGTGGGTGCGGCGCGCCAGGCGTCGAGCAGACCGGGCAGGTGCAGCCCGAACGTGAGGAAGGCCGCGACCGCGAGCAGGTACCCCCCGGTCACTCGCACCAGACGACGGGGGTGGGGCGGCGCCGGAGCGCGGGCGAGACGCACGCCGGCGAGGACGACGGCGGTGCCGCTGAGCGTGGTCATCGCCCAGAACAGCGGGAAGTACCGCTCGCTGGTGCCGCCGTACCTGAGGGGGTCGCCCGCGAGCGCGAGCTGGCTGTACGTGTAGAGGCCGTAGGAGGCCGGCGCCAGCGCCAGCGACGGTCCCCCCGGCTGACCGCGCTGCACCAGCCACGCCGACGCCCAGGCCAGTGGCCCGACCAGCAGGAGGCCGGCCACGTCCCCGCCACGCACCTGCTGGGCCGCCCCCTCGGACACGTGGTACTCGATGGCCCCGACACCCAGCGGCCCGAGCAGCGCGACCGCCACGGCGCCGGCACCGACGAGTGCCATGACCACCGCGAGGACACGGCCCGTGCGTCCCTCCCGCTCCCCCTCGGACGGCGCCATCACCCTGCTCCTCCCCCGTCACGTGCGGACCGTGCCCACGGCCCGCCGACTCCACCAGTCTCCCGCGCGGCGCCCGGTGGACGGCAGTGACGTTGGGCTCTACCCCGCGGCTGCGGGGGGCGGAATCGTCGCCGCATGGGGACACGGGAGCGGGGTGCCCGCGAGGGGCTGTTGACCGTCGAGCTGGAGGACGCTGCGGCGAGGTCGCTGTGGACCTCGGTGCTCGGGCTGCTGTCGTCGCAGACGCAGCAGTGGCACTTCGTCGGCCAGGTCGGCGGCAGGGCCGCCTACCGCAGTCCCACGTTCGCCGCCCCCTACAGCTGGGGCACGCTCCCGCTCGGGAGGACGATGCGACCGAGGCGCGAGTGGGCCCCCGACATGGACCGCGCGCTCGAGGAGCTTCGCGCCGAGCTCGCCGCGGACGGCTGGGTGAAGGTCTCCCAGGGCGACCAGCCCTGGCGGGAGGTCTACCAGCAGCGACCGTCGGTGCCGGTCACCGACGGATGACGCGGGGCTGGTGCCGGTGCGCTCAGGGCGCCGCCCGGAACGTCGACGCGATGGCGCCGTGCAGCTCGCTCTGCGACACCTCGCGGCCCTGCGCGGCCCGGGCCCCGACGGCGAGCCCGAGGATGTAGGAGCCGACCGGGGCCATGGGCCGGGCGAATCCGTGGGCGATCTCCTTGGTGAGGGCGTGGATGCCGGTCACGTCCACGTCGTCGGGGTCGACGTCGACGGCGCGGCACGCCTCGACGATCCAGTCGTGCCACTCCTGCTCGGCGGCGCCGAGATCAGTCATCGCGTGCGGTCCTCTCGTGGGTGGTGGTGACGGACTGTCCGCCCGGCGGTCATCGCCGCTGGAGCTCGGGCCGGTCCCACCCTCGCCCCGGCGCGCGGCTCCCCGGAGCCGCGCCCGGACGCTCGTCGCGGGACCGGTAGACGAGGTAGGGGCGGGTCAGGTACCCGACGGGCGCGGAGAAGACGTGCACGAGGCGGGTGAACGGCCACATCGCGAACAGGATGGTGGCCAGCAGGGCGTGCAGCTGGAAGCCCAGCGGCGCCTCGGCCATGAGCTCCGGCCGCGGCTGGAGGAGGAAGATGCTGCGGAACCACGGGCTGACGCCCTCGCGGTAGCTGTACTCCCCCCCGAACTGGAGCAGGCTCCCGGCGACGGTGTTCCACATGCCGAGGAGGATGACGGCACCGAGAACGGCGTACATGACCTTGTCGTTGACGGTGGTCGCGCTGAACACCGGCCCGGTCGTGCGGCGCCGGTAGACGAGGATGACGAGGCCGGCCACGGCTGCGAGGCCCGCGGGGATCCCTCCCGCGAGGGCGAGCACGTGGTAGGCGTGCGGGCTCAGGCCCAGCGCGTTCGTCCAGAGCTCGGGGATGCCGAGCCCGATGACGTGACCGAGGACGACGCCGAGCATCCCGTAGTGGAACAGCGGGCTGCCGAGCCGCAGCAGCCGGCGCTCGTAGAGCTGGCTCGACCGGGTCGTCCACCCGAACTTGTCGTATCGGTAGCGCCAGACGTGGCCGACGACGAAGACCGCCAGGCAGACGTAGGGCACGATCACCCACAGGAACGTGGTCACCGGGGGCCTCCAACGGGGATGGTCGGTCCGAGCAGGGCGCTGGTGTCGGCCGGCTCGGGACGGGGGTTGAGACGGGGGTCCATGGCGTAGGGCTCGAGCCCGACGTCCTCCTGCGGGGGTCCCTCGGCGACGAGCCGGAGAAGGGCCTGCTCGTCGTCGCCGTCGAGCTGCGGCAGGGTGCTGCGGAGCGCCTCGAGCGCGGGCAGCCACGACGAGGCGCGGCGTTCGAGGGCGGCGCGGAGCAGCTCGATGGACACGCGGTGCCTGGTCAGCAGCGTCCACGCGGTGTCGCTGTCGTGCGCGGCCCCGAACTCGAGGACGACGCAGAGGTGGTCGGGCAGCTCGGTGTCGGTGTCGAACTCGACCCCGGCCCTCCGGTAGGCCTGCTTGAACTCGATGAGCGCGACCCCGCGACGCCGGGTGTCCCCGTGGGTGACGTAGGTCAGGTGGAGCGAGCACCGCCGCGTCACGTCGAACGTGTCGACGTACTCCCGCTGCAGGTCCCCGAGGTCTGTCGACTCCAGGCTCGCCAGCCCGGCCAGGAGGGGCTCGCGGGGTCCCCCCGGGAGGCCGTGGACGACCTCGTGCAGCATCGGCACCCGGGAGAGGAGGACCTCGTCCGGGTAGTCGAGCAGCAGGGAGACGACCTGCCACGTCGTGGCGAGCGCCGCCTCGTCCAGCGTCGGGGTCGCGTCGCGGTGCCGTCGCCACCTCATCGCGGCTCCACCCCCTCGACCCCGTCGGCGTCGGGCGAGGACTCCCCACGCTCGGGGAAGAGGCCCTCGGGCACCCCGACCCCGTCCCAGTTGAGGAGGTTGACCCGGCCCTGCTTCCTCCCGCCCCCGATGAGCTGGTTGTCGAGCCGGTCGGACTCCTGCCGGTTGCGCAGCATCTGGAAGTTCTCGACAGCCACGGGGACGGGGCGCCCGGAGCCCTCGCCGAACACCGCGTCCGGCTGGTCGTCGTAGGAGCCGACGGGGCAGTCCGTCGCGAGCTCCTCGAGGGCGTGGGCCTGCTCGGCGTGAGCGCTCGGGATGACGTAGCGCTCGTCGTACTTCGCGAGGGCGAGGAGACGGAACATCTCGTACATCTCCTCCCCCTCCATGCCGACCGAGGCCGGGATCTCGTCGCGCGGGTCGCGACCGAGGTTGATGTCGCGCATGTACGAGCGCATCGCCGCGAGCTTGCGCAGCACGCGGTCGACGGGGGCCACGTCGCCCGCGGTGAAGAGGTTGGCGAGGTACTCGACGGGGATCCGGAGGGCGTCGATGGCGCCGAACAGGTTGTCCCGGTCCTCGGCGTCGCCGCGCGAGTCCTTGATGGCGTCCACCACGGGCGACAGCGGCGGGATGTACCAGACCATCGGCATGGTGCGGTACTCCGGGTGCAGGGGCAGGGCGACCTTGTGGTCCATGATGAGGCGCTTGACCGGGCTGCGGCGGGCAGCCTCCACCCAGTCCCCCGGGATGCCGGCGCGCTCGGCCTCCCGTCGGACCTCGGGGTCCTCGGGATCGAGGAAGACGCCGAGCTGGGACTCGTAGAGGTCGGTGTCGTCACCCGCGCTCGCGGCCTCGAGGACCTTGTCGGCGTCGTAGAGCATGAGGCCGATGTAGCGCAGCCGCCCCACGCAGGTCTCGGAGCACACGGTCGGGATGCCCACCTCGACCCGCGGGTAGCAGAAGGTGCACTTCTCCGCCTTGCCGGTCTTGTGGTTGAAGTAGATCTTCTTGTACGGACAGCCGGTGATGCACATCCGCCAGCCGCGGCACCGGTCCTGGTCGACGAGCACGATTCCGTCCTCGCTGCGCTTGTAGATCGCGCCGCTGGGGCAGGAGGCCGCACAGGACGGGTTGAGGCAGTGCTCGCAGATCCGGGGGAGGTAGAACATGAAGGTCTGCTCGAACTCGAGCTTGACCTTGTCCTCGATGCCCTTCAGGGCGGGGTCCTTGGCGGCGTGCTCGCGGGAGCCGCCGAGGTCGTCGTCCCAGTTGGCGCTCCACGAGATGTTCATGGGCTTGCCCGAGATGAGGGAGTGCGGGCGCGCCACCGGGAAGTTCTTCTGCACGGGCGCCTCGAGCAGGGTCTCGTAGTCGTAGGTCCAGGGTTCGTAGTAGTCCTCGATCGAGGGCATCTTCGGGTTGCTGAAGATCGTCGCGAGCTTGGTGAACCGGCCCCCGGCCCGAAGTCGCAGCCGCCCGTTCCTCAGGACCCATCCGCCCTGCCACCGGTCCTGGTCCTCGTACTCGCGCGGGTACCCGAGCCCGGGCCGGGTCTCGACGTTGTTGAACCACACGTACTCGGTGCCCGCCCGGTTGGTCCAGGCCTGCTTGCACGTGACCGAGCAGGTGTGGCATCCGATGCACTTGTCGAGGTTCATGACCATCGCCATCTGAGCCATGACGCGCATGTCGTTGGTGCCTCTCGTCTCGTCGCGGGTCAGTACTCGACCGGGGTGGTCCGCTTGCGGATCATCGTGACCTCGTCGCGGTTGTTGCCCGTCGGCCCGATGTAGTTGAAGAAGTACGAGAGCTGGGCGTAGCCGCCGATGATGTGGCTCGGCTTGATGAGGATCCGCGTGAGCGAGTTGTGGATCCCGCCGCGCTTGCGGTCCCTCTCGGTGAGCGGGACGTCCACCAGCCGGTCCTGCGCGTGGTGCATGTAGACCGTGCCCTCCGGCATCCGGTGCGAGACCACCGCACGCGCGGCCACGACCCCGTTGCGGTTGACCGCCTCGATCCAGTCGTTGTCCCGCACGCCGATCTTCTCCGCGTCCCGGTCCGACATCCAGATCGTCTGGCCGCCGCGGGAGAGGCTCAGCATGAAGAGGTTGTCCTGGTACTCGGAGTGGATCGACCACTTGTTGTGGGGCGTGAGGTAGCGGACCGAGACACCGAGCTCGGTGCGCTCGCCGATGCCGGCCTCGCCGAAGAGGCGGGTCATGTTCAGTGGTGGCCGGTAGACGGGCAGGGCCTCACCCATGCCGAGGATCCAGTCGTGGTCGAGGTAGAACTGCTGGCGACCCGTGAGGGTGTGGAACGGCTTGTGGCGCTCGATGTTGATGGTGAACGGGCTGTACCGGCGCCCACCGGACTCCGAGCCCGACCACTCGGGCGAGGTGATGACCGGCACGGGGGCGACCTGGGTGTCGGCGAAGGTGATCTGCTTGCCCTCGTGCTCGGCGGCGAGGTCGTGCAGGTCGGTGCCGGTGCGCTGCTCGAGGTTCCGGAACCCCTGGGTGGCGAGGTGTCCGTTGGACACCCCCGACAGGTGGAGCATCGCGTCGGCGACGTGGATGTCGGTCTCGAGCCGCGGCTGACCGTCGCCGACTCCCCCGCGGGTGACGCCGTTGCGGCGGCGGAGGACGTCGACCTCGCGCCCGGCGTCGTACGGCACGCCCTTGGTGACCATCCCCGCCGTCTCCAGCAGGGGGCCGATCGAGGTCATCTTGTCGTAGACGGCGGCGTAGTCGCGCTCGACGACCGCGAGCACGGGCAGGGTCCTGCCGGGGACCGGGTCGACCTCACCGGCCCGCCAGTCCCTCACGACTCCGTGCGGGGTCGCCATCGCCTCCGGGGTGTCGTGCCACAACGGCTTGGCGACGACGTCGCGCCTCGTGCCGAGGTGGTCGGCGGCGAGCTCGGAGAAGCGCTTGGCGACGGCCTTCCACGCCTCCCAGTCGGTCCGGGACTGCCACGGCGGGGCAATCGCGGGGTTGAACGAGTGCACGAACGGGTGCATGTCCGTGGTGTTGAGGTCGTGCTTCTCGTACCAGGTCGCCGCGGGCAGGACGACGTCGGAGAACAGGGTGCTGCTCGTCATCCGGAAGTCGATCGTCGTCAGCAGGTCGAGCTTGCCCTCGGGCACCTCCTCGGGCCAGGCGATCCCGGACGGCCGCTTCTGCGGGGGTGCCTCGGCGGCGGTCACCGCGCTGTCGGTGCCGAGGAGGTGCTTGAGGAAGTACTCGTTGCCCTTCGCGCTCGAGCCGAGCAGGTTGGCCCGCCAGAGGCTGAGGACGCGCGGGTGGTTCTCCTCCGCCTCGGGGTCCTCGATCGCGAACTTCAGCGCCCCCGACCTGAGCTGGTCGACGACGTAGTCGGCGGGGGCCATCCCTGCGGCCTCGGCCTCGTCGGCGAGCGCGAGGCTGCTGCGGTCGAACGTGGGGTAGCTCGGCGTCCAGCCCAGACGCACCGACTGGGCGAGCAGGTCCATGACCCCCTTGCCCGCGAACACACCCGTGCCGGCGTCCACGTCGTCGGCGGTGAAGGTGTCGTAGCGGTACTGGCTCGTGTTGACGTACCAGTACGCGGTCTGGTTCATGTGCCGCGGCGGGCGGTGCCAGTCGAGCGCGAACGCCATGTGCTGGAAGCCCATGAGCGGGCGGATCTTCTCCTGGCCCACGTAGTGCGCCCATCCGCCGCCGTTGCGGCCCTGGCACCCCGTGATGGTCGTCAGCACGAGCATGGCCCGGTAGATCTGGTCCGAGTGGAACCAGTGGTTGGTCCCGGCGCCCATGAGGATCATGCCCCGGCCCTGCGTGGCGACGGCGTTCTCGGCCCACTCGCGCGCGAGGCGGACGACCTGCTCTGCGGGGACGCTGGTGATCTCCTCCTGCCACGCCGGCGTGGCGGGCGTGCTGGGGTCGTCGTACCCGGCCGGCCAGTCGCCGGGCAGCCCGTCGCGGCGGACGCCGTACTGGGCGAGCATGAGGTCGAGCACGGTGGTGACGAGCCTGCCGCCGACGTCGCGCACGGGGACCCCGCGCACGACGTGGTCGACCGTGCCGTCGGCGGTGTCGAAGCGGGGCAGCACGACGGGGACCGACTCGCCGGCGCTCTCGTGCAGGCTGAGGACGGGCTCGACGTCGCCCAGGTCGAGGTTCCACCTCCCCCGGCCCTCCTCCCCGTACCGGAACCCGAGCGACCCCTGCGGCACGGCGACCTCGCCGGTCCGGGCGTCGAGCACGACCGGCTTCCACATCGCGTTCTCCGAGTCGCTCTCGGGGACCTCGAGGTCGCCGGCGACGACGTACTTGCCGGGCCGATAGGCCGCACCGCCCTCGTCCGCCGCCCCGCCCGGCTCCTCGTCGAGCGCGACGAGGAACGGCAGGTCGGTGTAGCGCTGGTTGTAGTCGACGAAGAACGGGGTCTGCCGGTCGACGAAGAACTCCTTGAGGATGACGTGCCCGAGGGCGAGGGCGAGCGCGCCGTCGGTGCCGGGTTGGGCGGGCACCCACTCGTCGGCGAACTTGACGTTCTCGGCGTAGTCGGGCGCCACGGCGACGACCTTCTGACCGCGGTAGCGCGCCTCGGTCATCCAGTGCGCGTCGGGGGTACGGGTCATCGGGACGTTGGAGCCCCACATGATGAGGTACCCGGCGTCCCACCAGTCACCCGACTCCGGGACGTCGGTCTGGTCGCCGAACATCTGCGGCGAGGCGTTGGGCAGGTCGGCGTACCAGTCGTAGAACGAGAGCATCGGCGCTCCGACGAGCTCGAGGAACCGGGCGCCCGAGGAGTACGACACCGGCGACATCGCCGGGATCGGGGAGAAGCCGGCGATCCGGTCCGGGCCCCACCGCTTGACGGTGTAGACGTGGGCGGCGGCGATGATCTCGACGGCCTCCTCCCACGTCGCGCGCACGAGTCCGCCCTTGCCGCGGGCCGACTTGTACCGGCGCGCCCGCTCCGGGTCCTGGACGATGGTGGCCCACGCGACCACCGGGTCGCCCCCGACGGCGCGCCTGGCCTCCCGGAACATCTCGAGCAGGACGCCGCGGACGTAGGGGTAGCGGACGCGGGTGGGCGAGTACGTGTACCAGCTGAAGGCCGCGCCCCGCGGGCATCCGCGGGGCTCGTACTCCGGTCGGTCGGCTCCCGTGGACGGGTAGTCGGTCTGCTGGGCCTCCCACGTGATGATGCCGTCCTTGACGTAGACCTTCCACGAGCACGACCCGGTGCAGTTGACCCCGTGCGTGCTGCGCACGACCTTGTCGTGGGCCCACCGGTCCCGATAGAAGGCGTCGCCGGACCGGCCGCCCCGGTGGTGCAGGGCACGCTTGTCCTCGGACACCTCTCCGGAGGTGAAGAAGCGCCGAGTTCCGACGAGGGCGTCGGCCAGGGGACCGTCGAGTCCTGGGGGTGTCATGGGTCTCCTCGGGTGTGGGAGCGGGCGGGGGCGGGGGGTGGCCGGGGGGGCGGGGGGTGGCCGGGGGGGCGGGGGCTACGGGGAACGGAACGGGGTGCCGGTTCGCAGGCGGGCCAGGCAGTGGTCCGGGGTCACGAACGGCTCGAGCGAGACCCCGGTGTCGGTCTCACCGAACTGGCGCAGCGACTCAGCCACGAGGCCCTGGTGCACCCCGCAGACGACGGCGGGGTCGGCGCGCGCGAACTCGCGGAAGGGGCAGCCGGCGAGCTCGATCCGCACGGCCCTGCCGCCCTCGGAGGTCGACAGGTCGGGGTGGTAGCCCCAGCTCTCGAGGACGTCGACCACCTCGCCGACCCGGGCGAGCCAGGTGCCGGCCGTGTCAGCGGGAGAGCGGTCCGGATGGTCCGGCAGGTGCTCCCGGGCCCACCGCCGACCGGCCTCGACCGGCGAGACGGCCTCGCCGTGGAGCGAGGTGGCCATCGCCACCACGAGCAGTCCGGTGAGCAGCCGCAGGGGGTCGCGGTCGCGGGTCGTCGGGGCCCCCTCGTCGACGAGGTAGACCTTGCGTGGCCGGCCGACCCCCGGGTGCCGGTGGAACTCCGAGCGCAGGACCCCGGCGGTGACGAGCTGGTCGAGGTGGAACCGCACCGTCGTCACGTGCAGCTCGACGCGAGGGGCGAGCTCGGCGGCGGTCATGCCCGGGTCGCCCGGCACCTCGATCGCTCGCCGCTCCAGGGCGTCCAGGAGAGCACGCCGGACGGGTGACGCCAGGAGCGCGGCCGCGCCGGGGCGGGTTTCGGCGGCCATCACCCTCCTCCCCACGGCGGCGCACCTTTGCGGGACCGCATTGCTGTATAGAAGCACACGCACCCACTCGACGGGAACCCTGCGAGACGCGGTGTGGACACCCCGAAATCGTTGCCGCAGTGGGCGAACGGACCTAGGGACGAAGGTCCTCGGAGCAGGGAGGGCGCGGAACCTACAGTCCACTCAGGTTCATTTGGAGGAACGAAATCCCACCAATGGAGGCGCAGGCGCCTCCCGTCGCACGAGGAGCAGCGCACATGGGCACCACGACCCGCGAGCGCAGGGGTGACTGGCTGCAGGCCTGGGACCCCGAGGACACCGCGAGCTGGGACACGGGGCTCGCCTGGCGCACCCTGTGGATCACGACCTTCACCCTCACCCTGTGCTTCGTCTCCTGGTTCCTCCCCAGCGCGATCGTGCCCAAGCTCAACGCGATCGGGTACGACTTCTCCAAGGACCAGCTCTACTGGCTGGCCGCGATGCCCGGGCTCGCCGGCGGTCTCCTTCGCCTGGTGTGGATGGTGCTGCCCCCGATCGTGGGAACCCGCAAGATGGTCACCCTGACCACGCTGCTCCTCGTCTTCCCGACCCTGGGGTGGGGGGTGCGGGTGCACAGCCCGACGGCCCCCTACTGGGAGCTGCTCACCCTCGCCTTCCTCGCCGGCATCGGCGGCGGAGCGTTCTCGGGCTTCATGCCGAGCACCTCGTACTTCTTCCCCCGCGCCAAGCAGGGGACCGCGCTGGGCCTCCAGGCCGGGATCGGCAACTTCGGGGTCTCCCTCGTCCAGCTCCTCACGCCGTGGCTCATCGGGTTCGGCATGATCGGCTTCCTCGGAGGCAGCCAGCAGATGCAGCTGCCGGGCAAGCCGGCGCGCGAGGTCTGGTACCAGAACGCCGCCTTCACGTGGATCCCGCTCATGCTGCTCGGCGCCGTCATCGCGTGGGTGTTCCTGCGCTCGGTGCCGGTCAAGGCGAACATCAAGCAGCAGTTCGACATCTTCCGCAACCAGGACACGTGGTGGATGACGCTGCTCTACATCATGACGTTCGGCACCTTCTCCGGTCTCGCCGCACAGTTCGGGCTGCTCCTGCAGAACCTCTACGGCGCCGGGAACGCCGACATCGTCCGGGGCACCGGGGCCTCGGCACAGGTCCTCGTCTCCGGGTACTCCGTGCCCGACCCCGTCAGCTACGTCTTCCTCGGCGCGCTCGTCGGAGCAGGCGCCCGCGTCCTCTTCTCCCCGCTGACCGACCGGATGGGAGGGGCCGTGTGGACCCTGGTCTCCGGCATCGGCCTCGTCGCCTCCATCGCGTTCACGATGACCGCGCTCGTGCCCGACACCTCCTCCGCCGAGGCGCTGCAGTCCGGGTTCACCCGGTTCCTGTGGGGCATGCTCGCGATCTTCCTGTTCTCGGGGATCGGCAACGCCTCGACCTTCAAGCAGATGCCGATGATCTTCGAGCGACGGCAGGCCGGAGGCGTCATCGGGTGGACGGCGGCCCTCGCCGCCTTCGGGCCCTTCATCTTCGGGGTGGGTCTGACCCTGATGAGCCCGTCGACGTTCTACGCCATCGGCGTCGCCTACGGGATCCTCTGCATCGCGATCACGTGGTGGCGCTACGCCCGCCCGGGTGCCGCGAAGCCGAGCTGACCGGTGAGCGCGGTGGCCGGGGGCCGGGCCGGCGTCGCACCCGACCGGCAGCAGGCGACGCCTCAGGCGCCGCCTCGGTGTCGCCGCAGGGAGTGCAGGTCCTCCCGCGTGTCGACGTCCCGGCTCGCGACGCCGGGCACCCGGACGCCGACGTGGGGAACGTCGAGCAGCCGGCGGGCCGCCCGCCCTCGGGATCCCCCCGTGAGCACCGCGCGGACCGCCGCTGCGCGGTAGACGGCGAGCAGCGGGTTGACGTGCCCCTCGTCGTCCACGCCCACGGCGGCCCCGACGCCGGACCCTGCGGCGTCGAGGGCCTCCCGCAGGACGGGGACCGCCGGCCCCGCGTAGGGCATGTCGCCCGCGACGACCGCGACGAGCTCGGTCGCCACCGCCCGCAGCGCCGCGTCGACCCCGGCGAGCGGACCGCCGTCGGGGGGCTCCTCGCGGACCCAGGAGACGGACCGGTCGGTCTGACGGGGCGATCCGACCGCGATGACGGGACCGGCGGGCAGCCCGGTGAGGAGACGGTCCAGGACGGTGACCCCGTCGAGCTCGGCGGCCAGCTTGTCCCCACCGAAGCGCGAGGAAGCACCCCCGGCGAGCACCGCGACGGTGAGGTCCGCCCCCGAGCGCGGACGCCCCCGCGGCGTCATGCGGCGCCCACCCGCCGGAGACCGGTACCCACGGCAGAAGCCTAGGACGACCACCCGAGGAGAGACCGTCATGTGCTCGTACTGCGGCTGCGAAAGCATCCGCGTGGTCGGCCGCTTCATGGCCGAGCACGTGGCCATCATCAACGCGTGCGGCGCACTCCGGCGCGCGTGCGTCGGGGACGGGGACGACGTCGGGCCCGCGGTCGACCGTCTGCGGGACCTGCTCGAGCCCCACACCCACGCCGAGGAGGTGGGACTGTTCGCCGTCCTCGCGGCCGACCCGGAGTTCACGGAGCACGTCCGCTCCCTGTGCGCCGAGCACGGCAGCCTCGACGGGCTGCTCCAGGAGATCCGCTGCGGGCGGTGGGAGGCGGTCGGCCCGTTCGAGCGGGCCCTGAGAGCGCACATCGACCGTGAGGAGAACGGCCTGTTCCCCGCGGCCGCCATCGCCCTGGCGGGTCCGGGGTGGGAGGACGTGGAGGCGCTGACCCCGAGCGGGACGTAGACCGCGCGCGGTGGGGCACCGGGCTCGGCCCCGGGCGCGACGGCTACGGCGCGCCGGGCCGGAGCAGCTCGACGCCGTTGGCCGCGCACCGCGCCGCGAGACCGGGGACGGTCTCCTCGTCGGCGTCGGTGACGAGGGTCCACGGGCCCGCGAAGCCGGTCCACGCCGGCGCGGGCGGCGCGGTGAGCTTGGCGGCGTCCGCGAGCACGACCGTACGGGCGGCGCGCGCGGCCACCTGCTCCTTGACGGCGGTCTCCTCCTGGGAGGGCTCGCCGACCCCGCGCTCGGGGCTGACGACGTCAGCGCCGAGGAAGGCGACGTCGAACCGCATCCGGCTCACGGCGAGGAACCCGAGCGGACCGACGAGGCCGTGGCTGAGGGGACGGACGCGTCCCCCGATGACCTCGACGGCGACGTGCTCGCAGCCGGCGAGCGCCAGCGCCGTCTCCAGCCCCCGCGTCACGACCGTCAGGGCCGGCTCGCCCGGCCCGGCGTCGCGGCCCGGCTCGTCCTCGCCGGGCGCGGGCGCTTGCTCGGGGCCCGCGGCGATGAGCTCGGCGAGTGCGGCGCAGGTGGTGCCGGCGTCGACGAAGACCTGACCGGAGGGCGGGACGAGCCCGGCCGCGGCCCGGGCGATCGCCTGCTTGGCCGCCCGGCCGCGTTCGGAGGACTCCGCGTACGAGCGCTCGTGGAAGCGCTCCGGGACGATGGCGCCGCCGTAGGTGCGCGCGATCGTCCCGGCGTCGCGCAGTCGCTCCAGGTCGCGCCGGACGGTCGAGGTGGACACCCCGAGCCGCTCCGCGAGCGCGTCGACCGAGGTGACGTCCTCGTGGAGCAGGCGCAGCAGGACCGCCTGCCGTGCGCGGGTGCCCGCCCGTGGCGTGCTCATGTCACGAACCGTAGGTCGCGCGCATCCGGGGTACGAAGGGGGCGTAGTCGACGGCGGCGAGGAAGGCCGAGCGCATCGTGCCGTGGTCTGCCCTGCCGGTGCCGGCGATGTCGAAGGCGGTGCCGTGGTCGACGGAGGTGCGCAGGATCGGCAGGCCGACGGTGACCGAGACCGTGCCGTCGAAGTCGTAGGTCTTCGCGGCGATGTGGCCCTGGTCGTGGTACTGCGAGAGCACCCCGTCGAAGCGGCCCTGCAGGCCCTGGTGGAAGACCGAGTCCGCGGGGATCGGGCCGAGGACCGGCAGGCCCTCCTCGCGCAGCGCCTCGCACGCCGGGATGATCTCGTCGAGCTCCTCCCGCCCGAAGTTGCCGTTCTCGCCGCCGTGCGGGTTGACCGCGGCGACGGCGAGGGTGGCGTCGTCGACGCCGTAGACCTCCAGCGCCTGCAGTGCCCGGCGGATCGACTCCTGCTGCTTGTCGGAGGTGAGCTGGTCGAGGGCCCTGCGCAGCGAGACGTGCCGGGTGGCGAAGAAGATCCGCAGGTGGTGCGGCGTGCCACCCTGCTCGGAGCGGACGACGAACATCGTGTCCTGCTGGGTCACGCCGGTGAGCTCGCCGAGCATCTCGGTGTGCCCGAGGTGGGTGCTGCCGGAGGCCCAGACGGCCTCCTTGTGGATCGGGCCGGTGACGACGCCCTGCACCCGCTCCTCCATCGCGGCGCGGGTCGCGACCTCGATCGCGGTGACGGCGGCCTTCCCGGCGCGGGCGTCGACCTCGCCCCACGGGAGCTCCTCGTCGCCGAGCACGTCGATGTCGTAGACGTCGATGACGCCCTCGCCCTCGGCCGGGGTGGCGAAGTCGCGGATCTCGCGGACGGTCACGTCGAGCCCCGTCGCGGCGACCGCGCGCCGGACCGCGGAGGCGTCCCCGACGGCCACACCGTGGGCGCTGGGGTCCCCCGCGTGCTCGGCGAGGGTGCGGACGACGATCTCGGGGCCGATCCCGACGGGGTCGCCGAGGGTGAGGGCGAGGACGGGCGGGGCGGTCGTGTCAGCGGTCTCACGGGTCGCGGCGTTCGCGGTCATCGGTGCTCCAGTCGTAGCGGGTGCGGTGTCGTGCTGGGGGGGTGGTGGGTTCATGCTCTCCCGGGGGCCTCAGCGCTCCCGGGACCGGGCGGGCTGGACGTGGCGACGGGCCGCCTCGGCGGCGCGCTCGAGGAAGGCCAGGCAGGCCACGGCCGTCTCGTCGTCGCCGATGAGCCCGCCCTTGGTCACCACCGGCAGGCCCGACCAGGGCCCGCCGACGAGGCTGCCGCCGACGGCGAGCGGGACGACCTCGTCGGCGACCTCGAGGCCGTCGGCCCCGAGCTCGCCGAAGCAGGCGGCGGCGACGTCACCGCCCGTGGCGTAGAGGCCGTCGATCCTCGCCTCCTCGAGGGCCCGGCGCGCCGCGTGGGCGAGCGCGGCCGGCACCCGCTCCCCGGCGTCCCCACCGAGGAGGTCCTCGCCCGTGAGCGCGGACGCGAGGAGGACGACCTCCGGCCCGGTCGCGGACGCGAGGGCCTCGCGCAGGGCCCGAGCGGTGGCGTCGACGTCCGGCGAGCCGGAGCCGTCGAGGGCGAGGCGGACGACGCGGACCGCGCGTGCCGCACACAGCCGGTCGAGCTGGCGGCGGGTGAGCTCGGTCGCTGAGCCGGAGACGGCGAGGTAGGGCGAGCTCGACGCGGGACGGACGGCGTCGTCGGCGAGCGCGGCCGCGAGCGTGGCCGGTCCCGGGTCGACGCAGAGCCACCGGAGGGGGTCGCCGCCCCCGGCGACGTCCTCCGCGACCCGGGCCGCCGCCCGTGCGACCCGGGTCACGTGCTCGTCGGTGAGGGCGTCGACGACGACGATGCGGGCCCCGCCGTCCGCCGCGTCGCGCAGCGCGCCGACGAGGTCCTCCTCGGGGCCGGTGACGCGGGCCAGGGGGACCTCGAGCACCGGCAGGTCGGTCTGCCGGGCGAGCAGGTCCGCGACACGGGAGTCCCGGACGGGCGAGCGGGGATCCCGGGCGAGCTCGGTCTCCTCCAGGCGCAGGCCGCCCAGCAGCTGGACCCCGCCGACGGTCTGGCGCGCCGCACCGGGGTGGGCCGGGACGCAGAGGGCCACGGTCCGGGCCCCGGAGAGCTCGGCGAGCTCCTCGAGCAGCGCCTCGGTCGTCGCACCGACGTTGCCCCGCAGGGTGGAGTCGACCCGGTTGCTCACCACCGACGCCGGCCACCCCGCGCGGAGGGCGCGGCGGACCTGGTCGGCGGCCCGGGCCGGGTCCTCGTGGCGGTTGTTGACCGAGACGACGACCGCGTCGAAGCGGGAGACGAACTCCGCGACGACCTCGGGCTGCCCGGCGTCGGTGACCGTGACCGCCCGGAGGCCGGCGCGGGCCAGGCCCGCCGCGGTGGCGTTGCCGCCGGTGAGGTCGTCCGCGATGACCAGGACCGGGCCCCGGCCGCCCGCGGGTCCGCTCACAGCAGCCAGCCGCTGAGCAGGACGAGCGGGAGGGAGCCGAGCCAGGCGACCGTGGTGATGCCGGACCAGCCCTTCAGGGCCGCGGTGCCGTCCAGGCCGGTGAACCGCGTGACGACCCAGAAGTAGGAGTCGTTGAAGTAGCTGAAGACCATCGAGCCCGCGCAGCAGGCGAGCGCCGCGGCCAGCGCCGAGATGCCCAGGCCGCCGATGATCGGGGCGGCGACCGAGGCGCCGGTGATCATGGCGACGGTCCCCGAGCCCTGCGCGATGCGCACGAGGCTCGCGATGATGAACGGCACGAGCACGCCGGGCAGGCCGATGTCGGCGACCGCGGACGCGAGGGCGTCGCCGACCCCGGTGTCGCGCAGCACCTGGCCGAGGGCGCCGCCGGCGCCGGTGATGAGGAGGATCAGGCCGGCCGAGGCGGCGGCGTCGGAGAGCCACCCGGTCACCTTCGCCCGCGGCGTCCAGCGGGGCAGGAGGACGTACACGGCGAGGACGAGGCCGATGAGCAGCGCCACGGCGGGGTTGCCGATGAAGCCGAGGACCGAGGCCCACGTCGAGGGCTCGTAGTCGTCCTGGCCGAGGGCGTCCTGCCGGCTCTGGTCGATCGCCGAGGCGGCGGTGTTGAGGACGATGAGGACGAGCGGGACGAGCAGCGGCAGGGAGGCGACCAGGGCGCCGATGCGGCGGCGCTCCCCGCCCCACGAGGCGAGGTCCTCCTCCGCGCCGGCGCCCGGGCCCTCGGCGGTCTCGGTGGCCGTGGCCGTCGAGCCGCCGGCCCCCTCGGAGCCGCGTGCAGGTCCGCCGCCGACGGCGGCGGACTGGTAGACGACCTCGCGCACCTGCGGGACGACCTCGGACTCCAGCTTGGGGCCGATCCAGCGGGCGTAGGCGACGACGACCGGCAGCAGCAGGATCGCGAACACGAGACCGGCGAGGATGAGCCCGCCGAGGTCGGCGCCGAGGATCCCGGCGACGGCCAGCGGCCCGGGCGTCGGCGGGACGAGGTGGTGGGTCAGGGTCATGCCGCACCCGAGCGCGAGGGCGAGGGCGACGTAGCCGCCCCGCTTGACCCGGGCGATCGAGCGGGCGAGGGGGTTCATGATGACGTAGCCGGAGTCGCAGAAGACCGGGATGGACACCAGGGCACCGGTCGAGCCCATGGCCCACTCCTCCCGGCCCTTGCCGAAGGCGCGCAGGAACGCCTGGGCCAGGGCGTCGGCGCCGCCGGAGACCTCGAGGATCTTCCCGACGGCGACGCCGAGGCCGATGACGATGCCGATGCTGCCGAGGGTGTTGCCGAAGCCCGTCGTGATCGAGGCGATGGTGTCGCTCGGCGCGCTGCCGGCGATCGAGCCGGTGACGAGCGCGGCGATGAGCAGCGCGGCGAACGCGTCCAGTCTGGTGCGCAGCACGAGCACGACGATCGTGGCGATGCCGACGACCAGCGCTGCGAGAAGTTGCAGGTCCACGGGCAGGGTTCCTTCCAGGGGCGGGTGTCGGTGCGCCACTGTGCCAGTCCTACATGCTCAGTGCAAGCAACAAATCGAATCAACATGATGAGAGTGAGCATGTTGATTCTGCGAAGAGCCGCCGAGGTCCGACCGGTCCGCCCGCCGACGAGGGAACCGAGTCGGGGCGGCCGCGACTACCCTCGAGGAGGGCCGCTCTCGATGGCGGGGGAGGTGGTCGGGATGGGGGTCGTCGAGGACCCGCGGATCCCGAGCGGGGCGACGGAGGTCGTGCGTTCGGGTCCGCAGCCGTTCGTCACCGCGGTGACGTACTCGCTGCCCGGGGGCGGGCGGGTGCGTTGGCGGGCACGTGCCCACCGCAAGGGCATCGGTCGGGGGCGCGGGCTGACGCCGGTCATCGGCGTGCTCTTCGCCGTCGGCTCCACGTGCTTCGTCCTCGGCCCCCTGCCGTTCTATGCCGCGGCGGTGGGCGCGCACGCGACGGCGATGACGTTCTTCGTCGGGTCCGTGTTCTTCACCGCGGCCGCCTACCTGTCCTACCTGCAGGTGGTCCGGGACTCCGGCCGGCGATGGTTCGCGTGGGTGCCGCACGACATGGGGTTCTGGGCCGCCCTGGTCCAGCTGGTCGGCACGGTCTACTTCAACGTCACGACGTTCGCGGCGTTCCTCGACGTCTCGCCCGAGATGGCCCGTCGTGTCATCTGGCGACCGGACGCCGTCGGCACCGTCTGCTTCCTCGTCGCCTCCGCGGTCGCCTTCGCCGAGGCCGGCCACCGGTGGTGGTCGTGGCGGCCCGGGCAGCGGGACTGGCACATCACGGCGCTCAACATGTGGGGCTCGGTCTTCTTCGGCGTCTCCGCCGTCGGCGCCTGGGTCGAGCCCAGCGGCGACCTCCTCGACGCGACGTGGGCCAACGGCGGCACGTTCCTCGGGGCGGTGTGCTTCCTCGCCGCCTCGCTGCTGATGCTCCCGGAGGGCCGCTCGGCGCCGAGCGACGCGTGAGGCCCCCCACCCCTGCCGGTACGGTCGGCTCAGCCCTCGGCGACGGCGGCGACCTTCGCGACGCCCGCGCGGACGATCTTCTCCAGCTCCGCCCCGTCCACGGACTTCAGCCCGCCGACCGTGATGGAGACGACGTTGTGGTCGGTCGCGACGAACACCGCGTCGAGGGTGACGTCGATGCCCTGGACCGTGCTCGCGGCCCGGAAGGCGAGGGTCTGGTCGCCGAGGTTGGGGAAGGAGAGCCCGGTCAGGGTCAGCTTCGTCTTCTCGCCCGAGTCGACGGTGGTGATCGTCGGGCAGCTCGTCAGCAGGTCGGCGAGCCGCCCGACCTTGTCCTGCTGGTCGCCGGCCTCGAAGGAGGACACCGTCTCGGTCAGCTGCGAGCCCAGGGCGCCGCCGCTGGTGAACGACACCTCCTGACTCACCTTCGCCTCCGGCCCGGAGTCGTTGTCCATCTCGTCGAAGAGCTTCTGGCACGAGGCCGGCTTGATCGTCCCGCTGCTCGAGGCCGAGGACGAGGAGGAGGAGGAGGAGGGGCTCGCCGGGACCGGGGACCACCCGGTCGGCATGTCGGAGACGTCGAGCAGGGCCTTCTTCGCCTGCGCCGCGGTCAGCTCGTCACCGGCGCGCGCCGGCTTCGCCTGCGACGACGACGACGCAGCGGTGCTCGTCCCGCTCCCCGAGCCACCGATGGTCTGGGCACGGTCGGGGCTGTCGGCGCAGCCGGCGAGCAGCAGAGCGGGCAGGACGGAGGCGGCGATCGCTCCGGTGAGGTGGCGCAGGCGCAACGGTGGTCCCCCGGTTCGGCGTGCGTTCGGGTGGGCAACGACCTGCACACCGTACAAACGGGACACCCGGCCGGCGGGGTCACCCCTTGTCGCCGCGCGGGCCGACGGTGTCGAATGATGCGAGGAGGGCCGCGCTCCCGGCGCCGCCCCGGACCCGACCCGAGGAGTCCCCGTGCTCGCCAGGACCGCCAGGGCCGTGCTCGGGATGGCCGGCTTCGCCGGGCTCGTCGCCGCCGGGTTCGTCGCGGCGATGCGCAGCCGGTACCCACCGGCCCGGCGGCTCGTCCGCCACACCGACTGGGTGAGCAACGTCCTCGCCGCGGGCACGGCCACCGTGGAGCACGAGGGCGAGACCGTGCACGTCGACACCCCCGAGCTCGTGGGCCGGGGCCGGGTGGAGACGACCTCCTCCCCCGGGGAGCGCCGCGTGCAGCGCCTGTTCGGCATCGACGAGTTCCTGCTCCTCCACCGAGCGGGCCCCGACTCCGGGCCGCGGGCCCCGGCCGCCGTGGCCGACCGGCCGTGACGCTGCGCGAGCCCGCCGTGTACGGCCTGGGCGCCCCGTTCTACGACCGGCTCTCCGGAGAGGGGCTCCTCTACCGGGCCGGCCGGGAGCGCGGCATCGCCGCCCTGGGACTGCGGGCCGGGGAGACCGTCCTCGACGTCGGCTGCGGCACCGGCCTCGACGTGCCCCTCCTCGCCGCCGGCGTCGGCCCGCGGGGGCACGTCGTCGGGATCGACCGGTCCGCGGCCATGCTCGACGTCGCGGACCGCCGAGCCCGGGCCGCCGAGCCCACCGTGACCCTCCTGCGCGGCGACGCCACCGACGCCGGCGACCCGGCGTGGACGCGCGCAGCCGAGCTGGGACCCACCGCGGTCCTGTTCACGTACTCGCTGTCGGTGATGCGCCCCTGGCAGGAGGCGTGGCGGGCCACGACGACCCACCTCCCGTCCGGCACGAGGGTCGCGGTCGTCGACATGGCCCTCCCGGACGGGACGGCGCGACTGCTCACCCCGGCCGCCCGGGTCGCGTGCTGGCTCGGCGGGGCCGACCCGCAGGCCCACCCGTGGCAGGCGCTGGAGCGAGAGTGCGACGTCGTCCTCCGGGAGCGGCTGCGGGGCGGCCACCTGCGCGTCGTCGCCGGGCGCCTGCCGTGACCCGGGCGTGGTGAGGAACACCCACGACCCCTGACGGGGATGGGTATCCGGCCCGATGTGGGCGCCCGTCCGCGCTCCTAGCGTCGACGGCATGCGGACCGGCACGCGGGCCGCCGGGCGAAGGAGAGACCCATGACCACCCAACACGTCGAGACCCTCGTCATCGGTGCCGGACAGGCGGGCCTGGCCACCGGCTACGAGCTCGGGCGGCGCGGCCGCGAGGTCCTCGTCGTCGACGGCAACGCCCGGGTCGGCGACAACTGGCGCTGCCACTACGACTCGCTCCGGCTCTACTCCCCCGCGAAGTTCGACGGGCTGCCGGGCATGGACTTCCCGGGGGACCCGTGGCACTTCCCCGGCAAGGACGAGGTCGCGGACTTCCTCGAGGAGTACGCCGTGGCGATGGGCCTGCCCGTGCGGATGCAGACCCGGATCGACCGGCTCCTCCCCCACGGCGACGGCTTCACGGCCCACGTCGGACCGGACACCATCGAGTGCGACACCGTCGTCGTCGCCACCGGGACCTTCGGCCGCCGCCCGCACGTCCCGGACGTCGCCGCCTCGCTGGACCCCGGGATCACCCAGCTGCACTCGACGCAGTACCACAACCCGTCCCAGCTGCAGCCGGGAGCGGTCCTCGTCGTCGGGGCGTCGCACTCCGGGTGCGACATCGCGTACGAGCTCGCGGCGGAGCGTCCCACGACGTTGGCGGGTCCGGACCGGGGGAACATCCCCCTCGACTGGGACTCGCCCCGGGTGAAGGTGGCCATGCCGGTCATCGTGTTCGCCTGGAAGCACGTGCTGACCCGCCGGACACCGATGGGTCGCCGGGAGATGGACAAGGTCCGCCACCAGGGGGCGCCGACCACCCGGGTGAAGCGGCACCACCTGCTCGCCCGCGGGGTCGAGCGCACCGAGCACAAGGTCACCGGGGCGTCCCCCGAGGGCAGGCCGCAGCTCGACGACGGCCGGGTCCTCGACGTCGCCAACGTCGTCTGGGCGACGGGGTTCCGGCCGGACTTCGGCTGGATCGAGGCGGAGATCACCGGCGAGGACGGCTGGCCGCGGGAGTACCGGGGCGTGGTCGAGAAGGTGCCCGGGCTGTTCTTCTGCGGGCTCTCGTTCCAGTTCGCGTTCAGCTCCATGGTCCTGCCCGGCGTCGGGCGCGACGCCGCGTACATCGCCTCGCGCATCGAGCGGCACGCCCGGGCGCGGGCCACCGCGGCGGCCTGAGCACCGGCACGGCGACGACAGGCGCCCGCACGACCCGCCTCGCCGCCGGCCCCGCGCGACTACCCTCGACAGCACGGAGAGGTGGTCGGGATGGGTGTCGTCGAGGACCTCCGGCAGGCCCACGAGGCGTACGAGCGTCGGGAGTGGGTGGCGGCCTACAGGGCACTGTCCGACGTCGACGACAGCGAGCTGGAGGCGCGCGACTTCGTCGCGCTGGCGACGACGGCCTACCTGCTCGGCCGGCGGAACGACTGCATCCAGGCGCTGCAGCGCGCCCACCTGGCCAGCGTCGCCGCCGGCGACCGCCCCGCGGCCGTGCGCGCCACGTACCTGCTGGTGCTCACCCTGTGGCAGACGGGTGAGCTGGCGGTCGGCCACGGCTGGCTCGCCCGGGCCGAGCGGCTCCTGGACGAGCTGGGAGGGGACGTCGTCGAGCGGGGCTACGTGCTCGAGGCGCAGATGATGGGGCACGTGCATGCCGGCGAGTTCGCCGAGGCCTTCCCCCTGGCGCCCCGGGTCACCGACTACGGCCGCCGGTTCGCCGAGCCGGAGCTGGTCGCCCTCGGCCTCCACGCCGAGGGCCGGCTCGCGCTGTCCTCCGGGAGGGTCGCCGAGGGACTGGAGCGGATGGACGAGGCCCTCGTCGGCGTGGTGGCCGGCGAGGTGGGCACGGTGAGCGCCGGCCGGATCTACTGCTCGACGATCGAGGCCTGCCAGGAGGTCTCCGACCTCGGCCGGGCCGGCGAGTGGACCCACGCCCTCATCACCTGGTGCGGGGCCCAGCCCGGGCTCGTCGCCTACACCGGCCAGTGCGCGACCCACCGGGGCCAGCTGCTGCGGCTGCACGGCGCCTACGCCGACGCCCTCCGCGAGCTGGACCGGGCCGTCGAGCGCTACCTCGGCGTCGGCGGCGACCCC
The DNA here is from genome assembly GCA_963800325.1 of uncultured Actinomycetota bacterium. Taxonomy (GTDB): domain Bacteria; phylum Actinomycetota; class Actinomycetes; order Actinomycetales; family Dermatophilaceae; genus CAWDAQ01. Next base: position 47,050 of record CAWDAQ010000003.1, read on the forward strand.
GCGCTCGGGCTCGCGCACTACGAGCGCGGCGAGGTCCACCGCCTCCGGGGGGACCTCGACGCGGCCGAGTCCGCGTACGACGCCGCCGGCGCGCACGGCCACCCCGCCCAGCCCGGCCGTGCCCTGCTGCGGCTCGCCCGGGGGCGACGCGACACGGCCACCGCGGCGGTCCGCCGACTGCTCGCCGAACGCCGGGGTCCGGTCCAGCGCTCCCAGGTCCTCCCGGCCGCGATCGAGGTCCTGCTCGGCGTCGGCGACACCGACGAGGCGGCGTCACTGGCCGAGGAGCTCTCCGGGGTCGCGGACGCGTTCGGCTGCACGGCGCTGCGGGCCGCCGGACAGCAGGCCCTCGCCGCCGTCGAGCTGGCCCGAGGCAGGCCCGGGGCCGCCCTCGAGGCGGCGCGCCGGTCCCAGGAGGCGTGGACCCGGCTCGCCGCCCCGTACGAGGTCGGGCGCAGCCGGGTCCTGGGCGGCCGGGCACTGCGCGGACTCGGTGACGAGGAGTCGGCGTTCGCCGAGCTCGCCGGGGCCCGCGCGGTGTTCGCCGAGCTCGGCGCGGTCCCGGCCGAGCGGGAGGTCGCGACGCTGCTCGGGGCGCCGGCGGCGCCCGGCGGGCTCAGCCCCCGCGAGGTCGAGGTGCTCCGGCTCGTCGCAGGGGGACTGAGCAACGCCGCCATCGCCGACGAGCTGACCCTGTCGGAGAAGACGGTCGCCCGGCACCTGTCGAACATCTTCGTCAAGCTCGACGTCGGGTCGCGGACCGCGGCCGCCGCCTTCGCCCACGAGCACGATCTGGTCTGACCACCGATCTGTTCTGAGCGCCGCCTCAGCCCCCGGGGGGCGCGGCCGAGCCGGCGGCTCCGGTTCTCCCGGCCACGAGCGCGACGAGCGTCGCGACCGTCTCCGCCATGCCCCGCCGGGCGTCGACGAGGTACGTCCGGGGGTCGCTGACCCCCGGGTCCTCGGCGAGCCGCCGGCGCACCTGCCGGGTGTAGGCGACGTTCAGCGCCGTGCCGACGTTGACCTTCGCCATGCCGGCGGCCACCGCCGCGGCGAGCTGCTCGTCCGGCACGCCGGAGGAGCCGTGCAGCACCAGCGGCACCGGGACCCGGCCGGCGAGCCGGCGGACGAGGTCGTGGTCGAGGCTCGCGGTCCGCTCGGTCATCGCGTGCGAGCTGCCGACCGCGACCGCGAGCGCGTCGACGCCCGTCGCGGCGACGAACGCCGCCGCCTCGTCCGGGTCGGTGCGCACCCCCGCGGCGTGCGCACTCGCGGGGGCGTCCGGCTTGCCCCCGACGTACCCGAGCTCGGCCTCGAGCCACAGCCCCTGGGAGTGTGCCCACGCCGCCGCCTCCCGGGTGGCCGCCACGTTGTCCTCGTACGGGGCGGCCCCGGCGTCGAACATCACCGAGGAGAAGCCGGCGTCGCGGGACCGGTGGAGCAGGCCCGTGTCGGTGACGTGGTCCAGGTGCAGCGCGATCCGCGTCGACGACTCCTCGGCCGCCGCGGCGGCGGCGCGGGCGAGCGGGAGCAGGCGGCCGCCGTGGAAGCGGACGGCGTTCTCGCTGACCTGGATCACCGCGGGCCGGCCGGCGGCCTCGGCGCCGGCGACGACCGCCTCGACGTGCTCGAGGGTGACGACGTTGAAGGAGCCGACCGCGTGGCCGCCCTCGCGGGCGGCCGCGACCAGCTCGCCGGTGCTGCACAGGCTCATGCGACCTCCTCCACCGTGCAGGCCGCCCGGAGCTCCCGGTAGACGTGCACGTCGACCTCGCCGGCGACCGGACGGACGACGGCGGCGCCGGCGAGGCCGACCGCGTCGGCGAGGGTCTCGGGCAGGGCCCGACCCTCGGCCAGCCCGAGCGCGAGGGCAGCCGTGAGCGCGTCCCCGGCCCCGGTCGGGTTGCCCTCGAGGACACGCGGCGGTGCCACCCGCCATCGCCGCCCGCCGGCGGCCGCGACGAGGCCGTCGCGGCCGGTGGAGACGACGACGGCACCGCCGCTGCGGGCGCTGAGGCGGGTCGCGGCCTCGAGGGCCTCCTCCGGGGACGTCAGGGGCGCGCCCACCGCCTCGGCGGCCTCGGTGTCGTTGGGCGCGGCGACCGCGGGGCCCTCGTCCAGCGCCGCCCCCAGCTGCTCGCCCCCGGCGTCGAGGACGCAGGGCACCCCGTGGCCGCGGGCGAGCCGGACGAGCAGGGCGTACCCGTCACCCGGCACCCCCGGGGGCACGCTGCCGGAGACCACGAGAGCCCGGGCACCCGGCAGGGCACGCTCGACGTCGGCGAGCAGCGACTGCCACTCCTGCGCCGAGACCCGGGGCCCGGGCTCGTTGAGGACGGTGACGACGTCGCCGGCGACGACCGCCACCGTCTGCCGTGTCTCGCCCGCGACCGGGGTGAGTCGGTCCTCGATGCCGGTGCCGGCGAGGCCAGCACGCAGCCGGGACCCGCGCGAGCCCCCGGCGAGCCCGCAGAGGCCGACCTCGACGGAGAGCTGGGCGAGGACCCGGGCGGTGTTGACCGCCTTCCCCCCGGCCCGCTCCCGGACCGACCGCACCCGGTGCGAGGCGCCGGGGACGAGGGCGTCGACGTCGTAGGTCACGTCGAGTGCGGGGTTGAGGCAGACCGCGAGGATCATCCCTCTTCCCCGGCGGCGGTGGCGACGGTCGCGACGGCAGCGGCGGCGGCGGTGCTCACGGCGTCACGACCGACCGGGTGAGGTGGGCCGGCACGTCCGGGTCGCGTCCGGCCGCGGTCGCCCAGTCGACCGCGTGGAGCTGGAGGTGGACGAGCTCGACCTGCGGGTCGCGGCCCCCCTGGTGGATGGTGGCGCCGGTGTCGCGGACGGCGTCGGTGAGCGTCTCGCCGAGCGGGGTCATCGCCCACACGAGGGTCCCGGCCCCGGCGACGCTGATCGGGCCGTGCCGGTACTCCCCGGCCGCGTACGCCTCGGCCCACATCCCCGCGGACTCACGGCACTTCAGGGCCCCCTCCTCGGCGAGGGCGGCGGCCCACCCGGTCCCGAGGACGACGAGCTGGCGCGGTGCCGGCTCGAGCGCCGGGTCGGCGATGACCGCGGTCGCGTCCTCACCGAGGCGGTCGAGCCGGCCCGGGTCCTCGCCGAGGTGCGCCCGGAGCATGGTCAGCAGGGAGGTGGGGAACCGGGTCTGCACGACGCTGCGCTCGTCGGCGTAGGAGAGGTCGACGACGTCGGTCGCGGCGTCGGGCACCGGGGTCCCGAGCTCGCCGGCGATGGCGACGACCGGCGTGCCGGCCGGCACCCGCTCCATCGCCTGGAGCACCTCCTTGGTGGTGCCGGACCGGCTGATCACGACGACCCGGTCGTAGTCCCGGAGCCGGTCGGGGACCTCGGAGGCGATGAGGGCGTCGGTCACGCCGTGCCCGGCGTCCTCCCGCAGGCGGGCGTAGGCGGCGCCGAGGTAGTACGACGTGCCGCAGCCGAGGAGGAGCACCCGCTCCCCCCGCTCGGGCAGTCCGGCGGGGGCGCTGAGGCCCTGCTGGATCGCGGTCTTCCAGCACGCGGGCTGGCTGGCCACCTCCTCCGAGGTGATCCTGCCGAGCCTGTCGGTGGTGTCCTTCTGTGCCACGGTCGGTCCTTACCTTCCTTGGGTGGGTGGGTCGTCGGGGGCCCCCTGACGGAGCGCGCGCCGTGCGAGGAGCGCGGCCCCGAGGCAGCCGGCCTCGTCGGCGAGCACGGCAGCCACGATCTCAGGCTCCTGCTGCCACACGAGCCGGCGACGCAGCCGCTGCCGGAGCGGCCCGAGGAGGGCCTCCCCGGCGTGGGAGACGCCGCCGCCGACGACGATGCGCTCCGGCGCCAGGATCGAGACGTAGGTGGCGAGCACGCGGGCCAGGGCCTCGAGGGCGTCGCCCCACACCGATGCGGCGGCGGTGTCGCCCGCCTCCGCACGCGCGAGCACCTCGCGGGCGCCGGGCACGACCTCGCCCGTCAGCCGCGTGTAGCGCCGGGCGACCGAGGCCCCGGAGGCGACGGCCTCGAGGCAGCCGCGGGCGCCGCAGGCGCAGGGGTCGTCGAAGCCCGCGTCGACGTGGCCGATCTCGCCGGCGTACGGGTTGAGCACGAGGTGACCGCCGACGACCATGGCGCCGGCGATGCCGGTGCCGATCGGCACGAACAGCACGTCGTCGCTGCCCCGGGCGGCCCCGAGCTCGCGCTCGGCGAGCCCCCCGGCGCGGACGTCGTGCCCGAAGCCGACCGGCAGGCCGGTGCGCTCACCGACGAGGCGCACGAACTCGACGTCGTGCCACTCGATGTTCTCGGAGTACACCGCGACGCCGGCGTGCTCGTCGACGACGCCCGGCACGACGAGCCCGACCGCGCGCGCGTCGGGCGCGGCGGCCACGAGCTCGTCGACGGCGGCGAGCGCCTGCTCGACGACGGCGGCCGGGCCGGACGCCCGCGGGGTGTCGAAGCGGCGGACCTCGCGCAGCCGGGTGTCGGGCTCGACCACGGCCCCCTTCATCTGGGTGCCGCCGACATCGAGGGCGACGACGACGGGCGCGACGACGGCGGCCCCGTCCCCCCCGGCGGGGCTCACGCGAACGCCCCGAGGGTCTCGGGCCGGGCGCGCGCGGCATCGCGCAGGATCGCGCGGGCGGTCGCGGAGTCGGGCACGAGCGGGTCGAGCACCAGCGCCTCGACGGCGAGCGCGACGTCACCGGTCAGGGCGGCCTCGACGGTGACCTCCTGCTGACGGGACCGGGCGGCCAGGACCGCGGCGATGCCCGTCGGGAGGTCGCCGACCGCGAGCGGCGTGATGCCGCTGCCGTCGACGACCGCGGGCACCTCGACCACCGCCTCGTCCGGCAGGTTGCGGATGGCCCCCCGGTTGGGGACGTTGACCGCGAGCTCGTGCAGGGCCGTGCCGGTGAGGATCGCCTCGGCGATCGCGACGAGCCGCTCGGCCTCCCGGGGCCCGCCGTCGAGGCCGGCCTCCCCGCGGGCCTGGGCGTGCAGCCGGTCCCACAGGTCGCTCTTGTCCCCGATGTAGTGCCGGGTCATGTCCTGGCCGCCCTGCAGACCCCACGCGAGGGTGCCGTCGGCGGCCGGCTCGCGCAGGTAGTCGCCGAAGAACTCCGACACGTGCCGGTCCCCGGGTGCGGGATAGCGACCGAAGGTGGCGAGCAGGTCCGCGGAGACGGGCTGGTGCAGTCCCTCCCGGGGGTCGGAGGGCGCCTGCCGGCCCGTGCCACCACGCCGCAGCGCGAGCTCGCGCAGCCGCGGGTAGAGGTCGGTGGAGCCGGCACGGAGGTCGAGCAGCCAGCACAGGTGGTTCAGGCCGGCGAACACGGCGCGCAGCTCCTCGCCGGGGACCCCGAGCTCGGCGGCGAGCGCGGCGCGGGTGTGCATCGTGCCGTGGCAGAGCCCGACCGCTGTGACGGTCGTCTCGCGGCAGACCGCCCGGACGTTCGCGGTGAGCGGGTTGCTGTAGTTGACCAGCCACGCCTGCGGCGCGAGCTCCTCGACGTCGCGCGCGATCGCGACGACCTCGGGCACGTGCCGCAGCGCGCGGAGCACGCCGCCGGGGCCGACGGAGTCGCCGACGGTCTGGTGGACACCGTGCCGGGCGGGGACGTCGAGGTCGGCCCGCCACCCGTCGGCGGACCCGACCGCGATCGTCGTCACGACGAACGCCGCCCCGGCCAGTGCGGCCCGGCGCTCGGTGGTCGCCGAGACCCGCATCGCCGAGCCGGCGTCCGCCGCGATGCGGCGGCCCAGCCGGGCCATCGTCTCGGCGGCGTCGGGGTCGAGGTCGACGAGGCGGACGTCGAGTCCGGCCGAGAGCGGGGAGCGGGCGAGGTCGCGCAGCAGACCGGGGGTGAACACGGTGCTGCCGGCGCCGATGAGGACGAAGACGGTGTCGGTCACGGCGCCCTACTTGACGCTTCCGCTGAGCAGCCCGCTGACGATGTAGCGGTTGAGCGTCAGCGCGATGACGGCGGGGACGACGATGGCGATGACGCCGGCGGCGCTCATCAGCGTGAACGGGACCGTGTGCCGGCCCTGCAACGACGCGATGACCACGGTGAGCGGCTGCGTCGACAGGTCGCTGGAGAGCACGAGCGGGAACAGGAACTGCGCCCAGGCGAAGAGGAAGGTGATGATCGCCGTGGATATCACACCGGGCAGCGACAGCGGCAGCACGACGAGCCGGAGCACCTGCAGCCGGCTGGCGCCGTCGACCCGGCACGCCTCCTCGATCGAGACCGGCAGGCTGCGCATGTAGTTGTAGAGGATCCACGTGGCCAGCGGAAGGAAGCCGGAGACGTACACGAGCACGATGCCGGCGTAGGTGTTGACCAGCCGGAGCTCGGTCATGATCCGGTACAGCGGGATGAGGGTGGTGTACGGCGGGAAGGCCATCGTCAGCAGCACGGCGGCGAACAGCACCGTGCCGAAGCGGAACTCCATCCGGGCGAACGCGTACGCCGCGAGGGTCGCCAGGGCCACGGTCACGATCGTCGCCGCCGCGCACTCGACGGTGATGTTCAGCGTCGAGCGCCGGATCGCGGTCGCGACGTCGCCGGAGCCGGTCAGCAACGAGGCGTAGTGCTTCAGGCTCGGCGTCGGCGGCAGGTAGTTGGCGGGCTTGGAGGTGATCTGGGCGTCGGTCTGCAGGCTGCTGTTGAGCGCCCAGTAGAGCGGCACGAGGGTCCACGCCAGGATGAACACGATCCCGGCGGTGCGCAGCGACGGACGGGGAATGGTGGGCATGGTGGGCATGGCGGTCAGAACTCCACGGGCCGGTAGACGAGCTTGAGGATCGCGAGCGAGACCACGAGCGTGGTGAGGGTGAGCAGGAGGGAGAGCGCGTAGCCCTCGCCGAAGTCGAGGTTCTGGAAGCTGACGAAGTAGGTCTGCATGGTCACCGACACCCCGGTGGAGGCCGACCCGTTGAGGACGTAGGGCTGGTCGAAGACGTTGAGGGTCTGGACGAGCGCCTGCACCATCGCGATCGTGATGCCCGGACGGATCAGCGGGAGGGTGATCCGCCGGAACGCCGTCCACGGGCCGCAGCCGTCGAGCTGGGCCGCCTCGTCGAGGTCGCCCGGCACGTTCTGCAGCGCGGCGAGGATGAGCAGCGTCGACAGCGGCGTGATCTGCCAGACCTGCACGAGCTCGATGGCGACGATGGTCAGGAACCGGTTGGTCCCGAGGAACACGTGGTAGTCGCCGATGAGGTGCAGCGAGGTCAGCACGCTGTTGAGCAGTCCGGAGTTGGCGTCCCAGATCCCCGTCCAGACGATGCCCTCGACGACGCCGGGCAGCGCCCACGGCAGCACGGCGATCGCGATGAGGACCGACCGGCCCCGGAAGGGGTGGCGCAGCGTCATCGCCATGGCGACGCCGAGCACGGTGGACAGGGTGACGCCGACGAGGACGTAGAGCACCGTGTTGCCCATGCTCGCGACCACCGCGTCGTCGGCGAAGAGGCGGCGGAAGTTGTCGAGCCCGGCGAAGCGCACCGGCGGGTTGAGCTCCTGCACCCGGTAGAAGGACTGCACGAGCGCCAGGCCCGCCGGGAAGAGCGCCAGCCCGATGATGAACACCGCGAGCGGCGCCACGAGGGCGTACGGCAGCAGGTCGAACCGGCGACGCCCCGCCCGGGAGGTGGGCACGGATCGGCCCACCTCCCGGCCGGCGTCGGTCGAGGCGGTCACGAGCCGTCGGACAGCTTCGTGGCGGTGTCGGCGATCGCCGAGACCGCGGCGTCGACGCTCTTGGACCCGGTCGCGGCGGCGTGCAGGTTGGTGTACACCGACCGCGAGAACTCCGGGTACCACGACGGGGCGCCCTGCGGGAACACCGGCTTGGAGGAGTCCTCCAGCATCGAGGTGAGCTGCTTGCCGGACACGAGCTTGCCCTTGGCGGTCATCGTCTGCAGCGCCGTGACCCTCGAGGGCATGTTGTAGTTCTTCAGCGCCTTCTTCGGCCCGTTGACCCCGGCGAAGTCGACCTGGTTGTCCGTGGAGGTGAACCAGTCGATGAACTTCGCGGCGGCGGCGGGGTACTTCGCCTCGGTCGGGATGCCGATGCCGTCCGGGTTGCTCAGGTTCGGGCCGGGCCCGTCGGTGCCCGGGGTGGCGAGGTAGTCGACCTCGTCGACGACGCTGGAGGAGTCGGGCAGGTCGTAGAGCGTGCCGACGTTGCCGGAGTAGTCGCTGAACGTGCTCGCCACCTGCCCCTTGGCCATGAGCGTCTGCTGGCCCTGGCTGTCGCTGACGTTGATGTTGCCGGGCGGGACGAGTCCGTCCTCCAGGGCGCTCACCATCCACTGGGCGGCCTTGTAGCCCGCCGAGGACCTGCTCGAGAACTGGGGCTTGCCCTGGCCGTCGAGGATCGTGCCGCCCATCGCGCCGGTGGTCTGGTACCAGTACGTCGACAGCCCCTCGGCCGCGGCGAAGGGGATGTTGAGCGGGTACTTCACGACCCCCTTCTGCTTCACCTTCCGCAGGTCCCGGGTGTACGCGTCGAGCGTGCTCGGCATCTGGTCGATCCCGGCCTGGTGGAACATCTTCGTGTTGACGGTCGTGACCATGAACGACGCGTCGTAGGGGATGCCGATGACGTGGCCGTCGGAGGTGAACGACGTCAGCTGGGGCATGTCCTTGCCCATGGCCTTGGTGTCGAGCTCGTCCTCGAGCGGCTGGAACCAGCCGAGCTGGCCGAGCTGGCCCACGCGGGACCAGTCGACGTCGGTGGCGTCGGCGAAGAACGTGTTGGACGAGGCGGCGGCCGAGATCTTGGTCTGCAGGCTGTCCCAGTCCAGGGTCACCCACTTGACCTTGATCCCGGTCTTCTTCGTGAAGGCCGCGAGCGAGGCCTTCGGCGGCGGCTCGCTCCCCAGCGCCACGGTGATCGTGACTCCCTCGGTCTTCTCCGACCCCGTGCTGTCGCCGCCGCTGGAGCAGCCGGCCGCGAGGGCCAGGGAGGTGACCGCCGCGGTGGCCGCGGCTCCTCGCGTGAGTGTTCGCCTGTGAACCATGTGCCTGTGCCTTCCTGTGGCGCCTCGTCTGCGAGTGCAGGTGACGGCGCGGCCCCGGGGCCGCGCGGTGGTGGCGGAACGCTCACCACGGGGCTGGACGGCGTCGACACTTGCACGCAACGTGCACCCGGTCAAGGCAGTTCGCGCGGAAACCCCCGTGGGATCACCGATATGCGCACAACTTGACTCTCGGATGTTCGTTTCGCTCACTGTTCATGCTCGTTACATTCACCGACTGGATGTGAAGCCTGCTAGGGTCGCGACGTGCAGCGCAAAGCCCGGCTCAACCAGATGGTCGCGGCGATCGTCGAGAACACCTCCCTCGACGTCGCGTCGCTGTCGACGATGTTCGGGGTGTCCGAGGCGACGGTGCGCCGCGACCTCGAGACCCTCGAACAGCAGCAGCTCGTGCACCGCACCCACGGCGGCGCCACGACCCACGCCGGGTTCCACGACATGCCGCTGAGCTACAAGACGGCGCAGGACCTCCTCGAGAAGCGGCGCATCGCGCAGCGGGCCCGCGGCCTGCTCGAGAACGCCCGCGTCATCGGCATGACCGGAGGGACCACGGTGACCGAGTTCGCCCGCCTGCTGGGCGGCACCGAGGGGCTGACCGTCGTGACGAACGCGTTGAACATCGCGGTCGAGCTGTCGGGAAACCCTCGGCTGCGGGTGTTCGCGGCCGGGGGCGAGGTGCGGGGCAGCAGCCAGGAGGCGGTCGGGCCCTCCGCCGAGACCTTCCTCGGGGGCTACAACATCGACGTCGCCTTCATCGGCGTCGACGGGGTCGACGCCGAGGCCGGCTGCACGAACTACGACCCGGTCGGCGCCCGCGTCAACGCCGTGCTCCACGAGCGCGCCAAGGTCGCCGCGGTGCTCGCGGACTCCACCAAGATCACGCGCGTCGCGCTCGCCCCGGTCTGCGCGATGTCGGAGGTCGACGTGCTCATCACCGACGACCGGGCCGACCGCGCGGCGGTCGAGGCGATCCGGCGCCGCGGGTGCGAGGTGATCTGCGTCTGATCCGGCCGCGCACAATTTGAGTGATTATTGCGCGTTTCGCCGCACGCATTGATCGTTGTGCGCAGTCGGTGGTTGACTCACCGACATGGCCAAAGTAGCGATCGTCGGCGCCGGGAGCGTCGAGTTCACCCGGAACACCGTGACCGACCTCTGCAGCTACCCGGAGCTGCACGGACGGCTGGAGCTGTCGCTCCACGACGTCGACGGCGAGCGGCTCCAGTACGCCGACGCGCTGGTGCGGCGCATCAGCGAGCAGTCGGGAGCCGGGGCGAAGGTCACCTCGGACCTGGACCGCCGGGCTGCCCTCGAGGGCAGCGACTACGTGCTCAACGAGATCCAGGTCGGCGGCTACGCGGCCACCCGGGTCGACTTCGACATCCCCGCGCGCTACGGCGTGCGCCAGACCATCTCCGACACCATCGGCATCGGCGGCATCTTCCGCGGGCTGCGGACGATCCCGGTGCTCATGGAGATCGGCGAGGACCTGGCCGAGGTGGCCCCGGACTCCTACCTGCTCAACTACAGCAACCCGATGGCGATGCTCCCGTGGGCGGTGACCGCCGGGACCCCGTTCCGGAACGTCTACGGGCTCTGCCACTCCGTGCGGGACACCCACGCCCAGCTCGCCGAGCTCGTCGGCGTGCCCCGGTCGGAGGTCGACTTCGTGACCGCGGGCTTCAACCACCAGGCGTTCGTGCTGCGGTTCGAGCACGAGGGACGCGACCTCTACCCCCGGCTGCGGGAGGTCGTGGAGGCCGACCCCGAGCTCCAGCGGCGGGTGCGCGTCGAGATCTTCCGGCGGTTCGGCTACTTCCCGACCGAGTCCAGCGAGCACAGCGCCGAGTACGTGCCGTGGATCATGCGGCACGACGACCAGCTCGAGCGCTTCCGCGTCCCGGTCGGGGAGTACCTGACCCGCTCGGAGCGGAACATGGAGGAGTACGAGACCACCCGCCAGGCCCTCGGCCGGGCGGGGGAGCTCGACCTCACCCCCACCTCGGAGCTGGCCTCCGAGATCATCCGCGCCCACCAGTCCGGCGAGCCCGCCGAGCTCTACGTCAACGTCCCCAACGAGGGCCGGATCAGCAACCTGCCCGACGAGTGCTGCGTCGAGGTGCCCGCGGTCGTCGACGCGGCCGGCATCCACCCGCAGCACGTGGGGGCGTTGCCGCCCCAGCTCGCGGCGCTCAACCGCACCTTCCTCAACGTCGTGGAGCTCACCGTCAAGGCCGTCCTCGAGGGCGACCCGCGCCACGTCCACCACGCGGCGCTGCTCGACCCGAACACGGCGGCGACCCTGACCACCGCCCAGACGGCCGAGATGTGCGACGAGATGCTCGCCGCCCACGGCGACCTCATCCCGGAGTCGCTCCGGGCCTGACGCGGGGGCCGGGTCCCGCCGGAGCCGGTGCTCCGGCGGTACCGTGGGCCGTGCACCCCACCCCGGAGGAGTCCCGATGCCCGCGCCGTCCCGCAGCCTGGAGAACACCGTCGTCGTCGTCACCGGGGCCGGTGGCGGCATCGGGGGCGCGACGGTGCGCCTCGCCGCGGAAGCCGGTGCCCGGGTCGTCGCCGGCGACGTCCGGGAGGAGGCCCTGACCGCGCTCGTCGACGAGCTCGGCCCCGACCGAGTGGTGACGGTCGCGGGCGACGTGCGCGAGGAGTCGACGGCGCAGGCGCTCCTCGCGGCCGGCGTCGACCGCTTCGGCCGGGTCGACTCCGTCGTCGCCAACGCCGCGGTCGGCTTCTACGGCGGGGTCCTCGACGCCACGGCCGAGCAGGTCGAGCTCATGGTCGACGTCAACGTCAAGGGCACCGTCTGGCTGGCCCGTGCCGCGGTCAGGAGCTTCCGCGAGCAGGGCGACGGCGGGGACATCGTCATCCTCGGGTCCGTCGCCGGGCTGCTCGTCGGCGGCGGCCAGGAGGCGGTCTACGCCGCGACGAAGGGCGCCCAGATCAACCTCGGCTACGCGCTCGACCGCGAGCTGAGGGGCGAGGGCATCCGGACGACGGTCATCGCACCGGCCGGCGTGAACACCCCCTTCGCGGCCGCGGACGGGCGGTTCGGGAGCACCGACCCGTCGGAGGGGCCGTTCATGGACCCGAGCGACATCGCGGGCGCCGTGGTGCACACCCTGCGGCAGCCGCGGCGGATGCGCACCGAGCTGTGGACGATGTGGAGCCTCGCCGAGACCCACTGACCCCCTGACCCCCTGACCCCCTGACTGACCCCCCGGCGACGGGCCGGCCTCACCACAGGTGCGGCACGAGCCGTGCCCGCCCCCGGGCGAACGAGGCGTAGGCGTCCCCGAGTGCCGCGACGAGGACAGCCTCCTCGGCCCGGATCCGTACCACGAGCGCCGCCACGAGCAGGGCGAGCGAGGTCAACAGCCCCACCCAGCTGCCGAGCATGACCCCGACCCCCCCGAAGGCGAGCAGCAGCCCGGCGTAGCCGGGATGCCGCACCGCCCGGTAGGGACCGGTGGCGACGACCCGCTGGTCGGCACGGACCCGCACGACGAAGGTGAAGGACTCCCCCAGCTCCGCGAACGACCACCAGCGCAACCCGAGCCCCAGCCACGTGGCCACGGCACCGAGCGCGAACGCGGCCCCGTCACCACCGAGGGTCGCCCCCGGGGCCAGCACGGGGGCGACGAGAAGGGCCAGGATCCCGCACGCGAAGAGGAGCCGGAACGTCCACTCGTCACGCGCCGCGACCCCGGTGGCGGCACCGGCGCTCGACGTGCGGCCCCGCCACCCCTGCACCGCCTCACCGGCGGCGAAGGCGACGGCGGTCACCCGGAGCACCGCGCCGGCGAGGGACCCTGCGTCCATGTACGCCGGCGTCACGGCGACCAGTCTCACACGCCGGCGCTCGGGAGTAGGCTCACCGTTACGGCGGTGGGGCTCGCCGACAACCGTGGTTCGGCCCGTGCAGGGGGCGGACGCCGACAGTCCCTACCCGAGCGGTAGGAGGCTGCCCCGTGCCCGCGCCCGACGACGGCGATCCGCGTCCCGGCCCCGAGCCGGCCGGCGGCGAACCCGAGCGGTGGCTGACGCCCGGCGTCGCGGCGGTGGGCGTGGCGTCGTTCGGCAGCGACGCGGGCCACGAGATGACCACGAGCCTGCTGCCGACGTTCCTCACGTCGGTGCTCCACGCGGGGCCGTCCGCACTCGGCGCGGTCGAGGGGGTCTCGGACGCCCTCGTCGGGCTGAGCAAGCTCGCCGGGGGGCCTCTCGCGGCGGACGGCGGACGCCGCGGCCGGCTCGCCGCGGCCGGCTACCTGGTCACCGCGGCGGCGACCGCGACCGTCGGCCTCGCGGTCGCGGTCTGGCAGGTCGCCGCGCTCCGCGCGCTCGCCTGGTCGGCCCGGGGCCTGCGCTCGCCCGCGCGGGACGCCCTCCTGGTCTCCCTCGTGCCGCGGCACGCGTTCGGCCGGGCCAGCGGGGTCGAGCGCGCCGGTGACAACGCCGGCGCCGTCGTCGGCCCACTCCTCGCCGCGGGCCTCGTCGGGCTCCTCGGCATCCGGACCACGCTCGTGCTGGCCGTGGTGCCGGGACTGCTCGCCGCGGGCGCGATCACGGTCGCGGCACGCGAGGCGGGGCGAGGCCTCGCCCGGCCGGCCGGCCGCGCCCGGCTCTCCCTCAGGCTGGGCGAGCTGCGGGCCGCCGGCCTGAACCGCAACCTGGCCCCGGTGGTCCCGTTCGAGGTCGGCAACCTCGCGGCCAGCCTGCTCGTGCTGCGGGCCACCGGGCTGCTCGAGACCGGCGGCCGGGACGCCGCCGCCGCGACGAGCCTCGCGATCCTGCTCTACGCCGGCCACAACGCGGCCGCCGCCGGGGCCGCGCTCACCGGGGGGCACCTCGTCGACCGGATCGGGCCCCGGCGGGTGCTGGCGGCCGGTGCGGGCTGCTACGTGCTCGCCTACGCGACCTTCGCGTGGACCCAGCACGCGTGGCCGGTCCTGCTCGGCGGCTTCCTCCTCGCCGGCGCCGGCATCGGGCTCGCCGAGACCTCGGAGGGCGCCACGGTGGCCCTGACCCTCCCCGACCGGCTGCGGGGCAACGGCTACGGGGTGCTCGGGCTCGTGCAGTCCGTCGGGGCCCTCGCCGCCTCGCTCGTCGCCGGGGCCATCTGGTCCCTCCTCTCCCCCACCGCCGCCTTCGTCTACGTCGCGGCGTGGATGGTCCTCGCCGTCCTCGCCGCCCTCGCCCGGGCCGCCGACCCGCGACCCCGTCCCTGAGGAGGCACGATGCCCACGCCCCCGCCCCGGGCGGCCGAGACCCGGGCCGCCGACGACTCCCTCGTCGACCTGCGCTGCTCGGTCGCCGTGATCCGCGACGGCAGGGTACTGCTGCTCCACCGCACCGACCGGCCCCACGATCCCGGCCACGGGGACTGGGTCCTGCCCGGCGGTCGAGCTCGTCTTCGAGGGGATCGCCGCCCCGGGGCGCGAACCGGAGAGCTTGGAGCCGGACCGGTACGCCCGCTTCGTCGACCTCGCCGACCTGCCGAGGTTGGGACTGCGGCCCCCGATCGCCGGCCACCTGCGCGCCGCCGGTCGCCGCGGGCGCTCCGCGGGCGCGCCGTACCCGGGGAACCTCTGGCGGCCCGACGTGTCGGCACAGGGTCAGGGGTGAGCGCCGACGTGCTCGTCCGGCGCGGACGGACCGTGCTCGACGCCGACGGCCGACTGCGGGGACGCCTCGACGCTGCCCTGGACGAGGTGTGGGGCTGGGTGAGGTCCGCGACCGCGGCGTGCATGGCCCGCCTGGGTCCTGCGCTGGTGGTCACCAGCCCGCTCACGCGGGCACGGCAGACCGCGCTCGCGGTCGGCACCGCCGCCGTGTGTGACGGGGGCACCGGGGAGCCCGTCCTGGTCCTCGTCGCCAACGACGTCGTCAACCGGCTCCTGCTCCACGACCTCGCGCCCGGCCTCGGCCCGGTGGAGGCCGTCCCGCAGGGCACGGGCTGCTGGAACGTGCTGGGCCGGGACCACGGCTCGTGGCGGGTCCCGGGTGTCGGCCAGCGCGAACTGGCGCTCCTCGAGGAGTGGCCGTGACCCTCCCCCGACCGGCTGCGGGGCAACGGCTACGAGGCGCTCGGGCTCGTGCAGTCCCGGGGGGCCCTCGCCGCCCTCGCCCAGCGCACCCACCCCGAGGTCACGATGTGACGCCCCGGAGTCACGCCCTCCCCGTGTCAGCGGTTCCACCCCGACCCGAGGAGGTCACCATGCCCCGCACGACCAAGACCGAGGCTCCCGTCCTCGTCGACGACCCGGTCATCCGAGGTCGCTACGCCGAGATCGACGACTACACCGTCGCGTACGAGCACTTCCCCGTCGACGCCGACGCCTCCGAGCTCTTCCGGGGCCTGCCCGACGACCGCTGCCAGTGCCCGCACTGGGGCCTGGTCGTCGCGGGCCGGCTCCTGCTCCGGTTCGGCGACCACGACGAGAGCTACGAGGCGGGCGACGCCTACTACGCCCCTCCGGGGCACGTGCCCGTCGTCACGGCGGGCACCGAGACGGTGGAGTTCAGCCCCACCGACCGGCTGCGGGAGACGATGGCGCACCTCGCGGGCGCACTCACGGCCGATGCGGGCGGGCGATGACGGTGCGCGCACGAGGGGCACGTGCCGCCGCCGACCGGCTCGTCGTCTTCCTGGAGACCGGCAGCGCCCCCTCCGGCCTGTTCACCCCCGACGTCGTCTGCGACTTCACGATGCCCCGGTGGCGACTCCAGGCCCGGGGCGTCGAGGGGCTCGTCGCGCTCCGCCGAGCGGGGCACCCGGGCCCCGGCCGGGTCCCCCGCTCGCGGTTCGACCCCACCCCCACCGGGTTCGTCCTCGAGGTCGAGGAGGAGTGGGACGACGCCGGCGAGTCGTGGTACTGCCGGGAGCTGTTCCGCGCCGACGTCACCGACGGCGCGGTCCGCCGGCTGTCCGTGTACTGCACCGGCGACTGGGACCGGGCCCGGGTCGCCCGCCACCGCGAGGAGGTCGAGCTCATCGTCCCGTGACCGGCGCCCCGGCGCAGTAGCATCGGGAGGTGGGGTCGCAGCCCGGCTCGCTGGACCGCTCCCGGGCCGCAGCGGTCGAGGCCTTCTGCGCGGCCCGGGAGGTCTCGGACGTTCCCGGGATGGTCTCCGCCGCACGCCGGCTCGCCGCGACCCAACAGTTCGGGGCCGACCCGGGCCTGCTCCCCTCCCTGATCCACGAGGCGTACGCGCAGGCCCGGCTCCCAGGCGCCCGGGGCCGGCTCGCCGCCGCGCTCGCCCGGACGTGGGCCTACGGCGGCGACGCGCGCCGGGCACGGGCATTCGCCCGGGAGGCCCTCGAGCACGCCACCCGGTCCGGGGAGCCGGACGCGCTCGCCGACGCCCTCGACGCCGCCCTGCTCACCCGCTGGGGTCCCGACGACCTGGCCGAACGGGTGGCCCTCGCGAAGCGCCTCACCGACACCACGGCCCACCTCGCCGATAC
Organism: uncultured Actinomycetota bacterium; assembly: GCA_963800325.1. Lineage (GTDB taxonomy): Bacteria > Actinomycetota > Actinomycetes > Actinomycetales > Dermatophilaceae > CAWDAQ01. Next base: position 63,585 of record CAWDAQ010000003.1, read on the forward strand.
CGAGGCCCGTCTCGCGGGCCACCTGTGGCGCCTCACGACTGCGTGGGAGTGCCTCGACGTCGTCACCGTCCAGCGCCAGCTCCACGCGCTCGCGGTCCTCGCCGAGGAGTCGGGCTCGGCCAGGGTCGCGTTCTTCGCGGCCTCGCGCCGCGCGATGGCGGCCCTGGTGCTCTCCGGCCTCGAGGAGGCCGACCGCGTCCTCGCCGACGCCGAGGACGCGGCCGCGGCGTCCGGAGAGCCGGACGCGGCCGCGGTCGTCCACAGCCTGCGCTCGGGCAGGGCGCGCCGGGCCCGGGACGAGGCCGCCCTCGCCGCCGAGGCCAGCGAGTACGAGGACTACGGCGCCGCGACCGGCATCGCGTCGGTGGTCGCCGAGGCCGGCGTCCTCTGGCTCGCGGCGGGCCACCCCGACCGAGCGGGCACCCTCGCCCGTCGGGTGGCGGCCCCCGGCCTGACCTCGGTCCCCCGGGACGTCGACTTCCTTCTCACCGTCGCCCTCGTCGTCGATGTGGCCGCGGCGCTCGACGACCGGGCCCTCGCCACCCAGGGCGCCCGTCTCCTCGAGCCCTACCGGGGTCGGGTGGTCCTCAACGCCGGGGCCGTCGCCTTCCACGGCGTCGTCGACGACTACCTCTACCGGGCCCGGCGGCGTGCGGCCCCCGAGGAGGCGAACCGGTGGCGGGTGGCCGCGGCCGCTGCGTACGAGCAGGTCGGCGCGCCCTGGTGGCGCGACCGGGTCCGCGCCGACGCGGCCGAGGAGGTGGCGGAGTCCCCGCTCGTCGTCCACCTCCACCCGGACGGAGCCGGGGGATGGACGGTCGGACGTGAGGGGAGCACGGTGACCCTCCCGGCCCTCAGGGGCCTGCACCACCTGCGGCGGCTGCTGGAGCAGCCCGGTCAGGACGTGCCGTCCGCGGACCTCGCGGCCGCCGCGGCCGGGCACGCCGGGGTGGCCGTCCGCGAGACGAGCACCGGCGAGGTGGTCGACGACGTCGCCCTGGCGGCCTACCGGGACCGGCTCGCCGACCTCGACGCCCAGCTCGCCGAGGCCGACCGGTGGGCCGACAGCGGACGCGCGAACCGGCTCAGCGTGGAACGGGAGCTCATCCTCGCCGAGGTCCGGTCGGCCACGGGCCTCGGGGGACGCCGCCGACGGTTCGGCACCGCCCAGGAGCGCGCCCGGGTCGCGGTCCGCAAGTCCCTCGCGGCGGCCATCGACCGGATCGCCGACGCCGACGAGGGACTCGCGAGGCGGCTGCGCGACGACGTCCGGACCGGGGCCCTCTGCCGCTACGACCCCGATCCCGCGCGCCCGGTGACGTGGGTGCTCGGGCCGCGCGGACCGGCCGGGTAGCCGCGGGACGAGGCCGTCCAGCCGTCCAACGGCCGCCGCGCACGCACGAAAGAAACATCCGCTGCTCGGGGGGTATGCCCCGGGATGGATACCCCCTAGGGTGGTGACAGGACCGGGTGATCGCACCACCGAGCGCCCGGGGTGCCCGAGGCCCCCGCTCCCGCCATTCCCCCCCGTGGCGGTCGAGCGGGGGCCTTGCCCCTCCAGATCCCGGGCCAACGGACGGGGCGTCCGGGGCTGGGACGGCGCTTCGGAACGTAGCCAACTCTGGCCGGTGACGCAGTGGCCGACCCGGGACCTTGGTCCCGGGTTCTCCCGGGACCCGACCGTGGCCGGCGGCGGGTCAGTCGTCGGCGACGACGTGGAGGAGGACCGCCTGCTCGGGGTGGGTCGTCGGCGGCTGGATGCCGGCGCGCGCGAGCACGCGCCCGGTGAGGTGCAGACCACCGGGGCCGGTGGCGTCGGCGGGCCACCAGGCGGGTCTGGTCAGCCCCGAGGGCTCGCCGGTCGGGGTCAGCGGGGTGAGCGCGTAGCGGCGGTCGGGGTCGAGACCGCGAAGTCGGACGGTCGGGGCCGGCACCTGCGTCGTCCACCGCACGGCGGCGAGCGAGAACAGTGCCTCCGACCCGTCGCGTGCGACGACCCCGTGCACCCAGACCTCCTCGCTCGGGTCGGGCCCGCGGACGACGTCGCCGGTGAGCAACAGCCGGCGGTGGGTCTTGAACAGGGAGACCCACGCGGCGAGGTCGGCGCGCTCCTGCGGCGTCGTGTCGGTGACGTCCCACTCGATCCCGAGGTGGCCGAACACCGCCGTGGCCGCGCGGAACGCGAGGTCGTGCCGCCGTCCGGTGGTGTGCGAGCGGGGGGAGGCGATGTGGGAGCCCATGAGCTCGGGCGGGAGGAGCTGCCCGGTCCAGCGCATCATCCGCTGGCGCTCCAGCGGGTCGATGCAGTCCGAGACCCACACCCGGTCGGTGCGCTCGAGGATCCCGAGGTCGACGCGGGCGCCGCCGGAGGAGCACGACTCGATCTCCAGGTCCGGGTGGCGGGCCCTGATCGCGTCCAGCATCCGGTAGACCGCGGCGGTCTGGGCGTGCACGGCGGGGACGCCGCCGGAGGGCCGGCTGCCGGCCTCGACGAGGTCGCGGTTGTGGTCCCACTTCAGGTACGAGATGTCGTACTCCTCCAGCACCGCGAGGAGCTGGCCGAGGACGTGGTCGTAGCACTCGGGGACCGAGAGGTTGAGCACCTGCTGGTGGCGGGCCTCCTTGGGAAGCTCGCCCCGGGCGGACATCACCCACTCCGGGTGGGCCCGGGCGACGTCGGAGTCGAGGTTGACCATCTCCGGCTCGACCCACAGCCCGAACTGCATCCCCAGGCCGGTGACGGCGTCGACGAGGGGGTGCAGTCCCTCGGGCCACGCATCGGGCGAGACGACCCAGTCCCCGAGCCCGGAGGTGTCGTCCCGCCGGGAGCCGAACCAGCCGTCGTCGAGGACGTAGCGCTCGACGCCGACGTCGGCGGCGACCCGGGCGAGCTCGAGGAGCCGGTGGTGTCGTGGTCGAAGTAGACCGCCTCCCACACGTTGAGCGTCACGGGGCGGTCCGGCCCGACGTGCCCGCTGCGCGAGCGCAGGTAGCGGTGGAAGCGGTGGGCGACCGCGTCGAGGCCGTCGCCCCACGAGCCGTAGACCCACGGCGTCGTGTACGACTCGCCGGAGGCGAGGACGACCTCCCCGGTCAGGAGCAGCTCGCCGCCGCCGACGACGCGGGCGCCGGTGGAGGTGCGCTCGGCGTAGTGGGTGTGGTTGCCGCTCCACGCCGTGTGCACCCCCCAGGTCTCGCCTGCCTCGAAGCCGACCCCGAGGATGTCCTCGGCGTGGTCGGGCACCGGGAGGGCGAGCACGAGGTCCTCGACGGCGTACCCGTCCTCGCCCTCGTTCGTCGGCCGGGCGCGGCCGCGCAGCAGTCCGGACGGGAGCAGCTCGAGGGTGACCTCGAGACCGAGCCCCGCCTCGCGGTCGGCACAGTGGACCGCGAGCAGGCCCGGCCCCGACGCGACGAACGTCCCCTCGGGCGCGTCCCCGTCCACCTCGGCGTGGGTGCGGTGGAAGGCCGGGGACCAGTCGCGGCCGGCGCGGGAGCCGCGCAACCCGGGCCGGCCGGACCAGCCGGTCCACGGCTCGGGGACCACGGCCACCCGGACGGGGTCGTCGATCCCGTTCTGCCCGGGGTGGGGCTGGCGGGCGGTGCGCAGCGCCGCGGCGTCCTCGGCGGTGAGGTCCCCGAGGTCGGCGCCCCAGTGGAGGACCACCGGGAGGCGACCCTCGGAGAGGTCGACGAGCACGGAGCACCCCGCGGAGCGCAGGTGAACCAGGAGCGGGGTGGTCGGGGGCACATCGGGCATGAGGCGGTCCTTCGGTGGTGGGGGGGTCGTCTCGTCCGCGGGGGGAGGCGGGCGGTCACGCGCGAGGCCGGACTACACGGCGGCCTCCCGTCGGCCCCGGCGGGTGGCCGGCGCCGGCCGGGCGACCGACCCGCGCTCGAGCAGCTCGCAGGTGACCTCGACGCGGCCGCGCCGCGACCCGTCGGGGGCGAGCGCGAGCCGGGCCGCCTCCTCCCCCACCTCGGCGAACGGGACGACGACCGTGGTGAGGCCGGGCAGCACCGACTCGGCGATCGGCTCCTGGTTCTCGAAGCCGACGACCGAGACCTCGTCGGGCACCCGCAGCCCCAGTGCGGCCGCGGCCTGGTAGGCGCCCATCGCCATGCGGTCGTTGAAGCAGATGATCGCGGTCGGGGGGTCCGGGAGGCGGAGCAGACGCTCGGCGAGCTCGCGTCCGCCGGCCGCGGTCGCGTCGACGCTCTCGGCCCGCACGACGGGGTCGGCGCGGTGACCGGCCTCGGGCAGGGCGGCGAGGGCGCCGGCGAGCCGCGCGTCGGACTCGGCGCCGCCCTCGAGCGCGAGGTGGCCGACCCTGGTGTGGCCGTGGGCGCGCAGGTGCTCGGCCGCGAGCCGCCCACCGGTGCGGGTGTCGGCCAGGACGTGGGTGACCTCGGGGTCGGAGGGAGTGAGGTTGGCCAGGACCGAGACGGAGTCCGGGGCGGTGCAGCGCTTCGGGGTGACCCCCGCGAGCACGACGCCCGCGGCGGCGAGCCGGCCGGCCGTGGCCAGGACGGCGTCCACCCGGCCGGGCTGGGCGTCGGTCGGCACGACGACGACGTCGGCCCCGGCCGCCTCGGCGCCGTCCCGCAGGCCGGCGAGGATCTGACCGGCGTACGGCCCGCACGCGACGTGGTCGTCGACGACGAGCAGCAGGGGCCGGGACCGCCCGCGCGCGCGGAGCATCCGGGCGTGCTGGTTCGCGGTGTGGCCGAGCCGGCGGGCGGCCTCGACGACCCGCGCCCTGGTCGGGTCTGCGACCCGCGCGCCGGGGGTGTCGTTGAGGACCACGCTCACGGTGGACACCGCGACGCCGGCCTCGGCACACAACCTCGCTGCTCCCGAGGAGCCTGTCGGGAACGTGGCGGCGGCGCCGGCCGGGGGTGTCCCGGGCCGGCGCCGCTGGTGTGACGTGGGTGCCGCTGTGTGGTGGGGGTGGGGGTCAGGCGGTGGCGGTGTGGAGGGGGCCGGTGTGGGCGGTGGCGTGGGCGGCGGGGGTGGTGGGGGTGGGGCGTCGGGTGGTGTGGGTGGCGCGGGTGGCGATGTCGGCGTAGTAGGTGGCGCGGCGGCGGCCGGTGACGCCGGTGGGGAGGGTGGGGGCGAGGGCGGGGTCGAGGTGGGTGTTGATGCCGTCGCGCAGGAGGGTGAGGGCTTCGGTGCGCATCTGGGAGATGCGGGACTCGGTGACGCCGAGGTCGTCGGCGACCTCGCGCAGGGGGCGGTCGTGGTAGAAGGTGGCGGTGATGACGGTGCGCAGCCGGTCGGGGAGGGCGGCGACGGCGGCGGCGAGGTAGGTCTCGCGTTCGGCGGCGAGCAGGGCGGTCTCGGGGGTGGTGGTGGTGGCGGGGGCGAGGGCGTCCAGGGCGCCGTCCTCGACGAGGGCGTCCAGGCGCAGCACGGTGGACTGGTGGACGTCGCGGGTGAGCCGGGCGAGCTGGTCGGCCTCGACGCCGAGGTGGTCGGCGACCTCGGTGGGGGTGGGCTCGCGGCGCAGCCGGGCGGCGAGGGTGTCGTGGGCGGCGTCGCGTTCGCGGGCGCGGGTGCGCACCGAGCGGCTGGCCCAGTCCATGGCGCGCAGCTCGTCCAGGAGGGCGCCCTTGATGCGGCGGGCGGCGTAGCGGGCGAAGGGGACCCCGCGGTCGGGGTCGTAGGACAGGGCGGCGGCGGCGAGGGCGGCCATGCCGGCGGAGGTGAGGTCGTCGGTGGCGACGTGGGCGGGAAGCCGGGTGGCCAGGGCACGCACCTCGTAGTGGACGAGGGCGATGTTGTCTCGGCAGAGGCTGTCGACGTCAACGGGAGCGGTGGGGGCCTCAGGGGCGGCAGTCGCGGTCACGTCGCCGAAGTTATGTCCGGGCATTTCGGACATTCCAGACCTGTGGCGGGCTTCGGCCCGTTCGGCCGGGACGTTCCGGCCGAACGTCGACCGGCCCCTCAGCCGAACGGCCGATACCCCCGCCGGGAGGGCTCGACGGCGCCCGAACCCCTCAGCGCCGACCCCCTCCGGTCGATGGTGGACTCGGCCCGGGAGAGCGCACCTCAGGGGCAGCCTCGTCTCGGGCACCGGATGCGGTCACAGGCAATCTCGGAGGGCAGACGGGCACCACCAACCGTGCGCACGCTCCCCGGGCCGACCCCGGCGGCCCACCTCGCGAGCGAGGTGGGCCGCCTTCGGCGTCACCCCCGGTCTCGCGGGCCCCGGGCCACGACCGGGTCGGCCCGGGCGAGCGCCGGGAGGCTCACGACGTCTCGGCGGGCCCCCACACGACCTCGAGCTCATGGCGCCGCCCGAACCGCACCAGGTGCCGCGCGACGACGTCGGCGAACCCGGCGACGCCCTCGCCGGACGGGACCTCGACCCGGATGACCAGCTCCCCCGCCGCCGGGACCATCCGCACGGTGCTGCCCCCGTCGAAGCAGATGACGGTCTCCTCGCCGGCCTCCCAGGTCGTGGCCTTGTCCGACCAGTGCCGGGCCAGCTGCCGGGCATAGCGCTGCGGGCGCTCGGTCGCCATGGTCCCCGAGCGTCCGGGGGCGGCCGGGACGGTCGCGACGAGGTCGAGGAAGGCGTCGACCAGCGCCTTCGCCCGCCGGGCCGCGGCGGGCCCCTCGACGGCGGTCTCCCGCCGCAGCCCGTCGGGGTCCCGGCCGTGGGCCGTCGCGCTCTCGGCTCCCCCGTTGCCGAGCCAGCCGTCGAGCATGGCGGGGGTCAGCTCGGGGTGGAACTGGACGGCGAGGTTGCGGCGGAGCGCGAACGCCTGCGGCGCGACGGCGTTGCGGGCGAGCTCGACGGCTCCGGGTGGAGTGACCCACCGGTCGAAGTGCCACTGGAACCAGGGGCCGGGCGGCGCGAGCACGTCGTCCTCGCTCTGGACCGTGACCCAGCCGATCTCGGGCTCGTCGCTGCGCTCGACCCGGCCGCCGTGGGCCGCGGCGAGGAGCTGCCCGCCGAAGCAGATGCCGAGGACGGGCACGCCGGTCCGGTCGGCCTCGCGGAGCAGGTCGAGCTCCGTGCCGACCCAGGACCCGATCGTGGTGACGTCGTAGGCCGACCACACCGCGCCCATCGTGACGACGAGGTCGACGCCCTCGAGGGTCGGGAACGGGTTGTGCACGTGCGGGGTGTGGAAGTTGTCCTGCTCGACGACGGTGTGCAGGTCCAGGTCGTAGCCGCGATCGACGAGGCGCTCCCCCACCGGTCCGGGCGGGGAGACGTGGTCGTGCTGGACGACGAGCGCTCGCATGGTCACCTTCCTGGGCTCAGGGCCGGCACACCCGCCTCCCGAAGGGCGGGGATCCTCTCTTGCCGGGGGGCTTCGGACACACTATCGTTCGTGTCCGAATGATTTCAACGGAGGTGTCATGAGCGAGCCCACCCCCACCCACGTGACGGAGCGGGAGTGCGACGTCGTCGTCCGCCGCCGACGTGCCGTCGCCGACGACGTCGTCGAGCTCACGCTCGCCCCCGCCGACGGCAGCAGCCTCCCACCGTGGACCCCGGGGGCGCACGTCGACCTCATCCTCGGGCCGGACCTCGTGCGGCAGTACTCGCTGTGCGGCAGCCCCGCCGACGAGGACGCCTACCGGGTGGCCGTGCTCCACTCCCCCGACAGCAAGGGCGGCTCGGACGCCGTCCACGCCCTGGCCGAGGGCGCCACCCTGACGATCCGCGGCCCCCGGAACAACTTTCCGCTCGTCCACGCGCCGAGGTACGTGTTCGTCGCGGGCGGAATCGGCATCACGCCGCTGCTGCCGATGATCGAGGAGGCCGAGGCCTCCGGCGCGGACTGGACGCTGTACTACGGCGGCAGGACGCGGACCTCGATGGCCTACCTCGACGACCTCGCCGGCCACGGCGATCGCGTCCACGTCGTCCCGCAGGACGAGGCCGGCGTGCTCGACCTCGAGAGCATCCTCGGCTCCCCGGACGGCCGGACCCTCGTCTACTGCTGCGGGCCGGAGCCCCTGCTCGCCGCCGCGGAGGAGCGCTGCGCCGGATGGCACCCGGGAGCGCTCCACCTCGAGCGCTTCGCCGCGAAGGACGTGGCCCACGAGGGCGAGGAGCACTCCTTCGAGGTCGTCCTCCAGCGCTCCGGGATCACCGTGACCGTGCCACCGGACAAGAGCGTCTTCGACGCCGTCCGCGGCGCCGGCGTCTCCGTGCTCGGCTCGTGCCTCGAGGGCATCTGCGGCACGTGCGAGACCGGCGTCCTCGAGGGTGAGGTCGACCACCGTGACTCGGTGCTCGACCCGGAGGAGCAGGAGGCGATGGACGCCATGATGATCTGCGTGTCGCGCTGCCGCGGCGACCGCCTGGTCCTGGACGTCTGAGGAGACCGATGATGCGCAGTGACAGCCCCGCAGGCCGTTCGGGCCACCCCGGCAAGCACGGCCACCCCGGCCACTCGAGCCACTCGGTGCCGGCGACGCCGCGCCGGGTGGGTGACGTCCCGCACGACGCCTGGTACGCCGCCGCCGTCTCCGACGAGGTCGGCAACTTCCCGCTCGCCCGGCAGGTGCTCGGGCAGCGCGTGGTCCTCTACCGCACGACGACGGGGACCCCGGTCGCGCTCGCCGACCGCTGCGTCCACGCCCCGGTCGCGCTCAGCGACGGTCGGGTCGACGGCGACGACGTCGTCGCCCCCTACAGCGGCTTCCGGTACGGCCCGGACGGGCAGTGCACGTCGGTGCCGACCCAGAGCCACGTGCCGTTCGACGCGTCCGTCCGCTCCTACCCGGTCCACGACGACGGCTCCTTCGTGTGGGTCTGGCCCGGCGAGGCCCGGCTCGCGGGACTGCGCCGGCCGCCGTCGACGGCGTGGCTGCGCGACCCGAGCTGGACGACGTTCGGCGAGGCCTGGGAGACCGAGGCCTCGGTACGTCTCATGCAGGACAACTTCGCCGACATCACCCACGTCGCCCAGGTCGACCCGGTCATCGCCCCGCCCGCGGTCCGCGAGGGGCCGCCGCCGCCGCTGGAGGTCCAGGTGAGCGAGACCTCGGTCTCGTTCCGGCGGGACTACCCGCCGGCCCCGCTGCCGGCGTGGCAGTGCACCGTCATGGGACTGCCCGCGTCCCAGCCGCTGCCGCAGCGCGAGGAGGGGCAGTTCGTCGCCCCGGGGCTCTGGGTGGACCGGTGGACCGCCGACCTCACCGACGGCGGGGTCGCCCGGTTCGTCTTCACCCACGCCCTGACCCCGGTCACCGCGCGCTCCACCCGGCACGTGTGGCGGGTGAGCCGGGACTTCTCCCCCGGCCCGGCGGCCGACGGCACGCTCGTCCCGCTGTTCTCCCGGTACTACGGGCGGGTCCGGGGCCTGCTGGAGGGGATGCAGCGGATGGTCGACGACGACGGCCCGTCCCGCGAGGTCCGGGTCGCCGCGGACGCGGCCGGGTCCCAGGTGCGCCGGATCATGGACCGGCTCGTCGCGGACGAGGTCGGCACCCGGCCCTGAGGAACGCGAGAGAGGGCCCCGCCCCGGTCACCCGGGGCGGGGCCCTCTCTCGCGCGGAGCGGGGGGCTCAGGCGGGCGTGAGGCGCACCGGGAAGCGCTTGACGCCGTTGACGAAGTTGCTCCGCACCCGCTTGACGTCGCCGGCGAACTCGATGTCCGCCAGCCGCGGCAGCAGCTCCTCGAACATGAGCCGGATCTCCAGCCGGGCCAGGGCGTTGCCCAGGCACAGGTGCGGGCTGCCCTTGCCGAAGGTCATGTGGTCGACGTTCTCGCGCCGCACGTCGATCGTGTACGGGTCGGGGAAGACCGACTCGTCGCGGTTGCCGGAGGCGAACCACATGACGACCTTGTCGCCCTCACGGACCTGCTTGCCACCGAGCTCGACGTCCCGGGTGGCGGTCCGCCGGAAGTGGTAGACCGGCGAGGCCCACCGCAGCAGCTCCTCGACGGCCGGGCCGATGAGCGAGGGGTCCTCCTGCAGGGCCCGCATCTGGTCCTTCTGCTCGATGAGCCCGATCATCGAGTTGCTGATCGCGTGTCGGGTCGTCTCGTTGCCGGCGATGACGAGCAGCGAGAAGTACTGGTTGAAGTCGCCCTGGCTGAGCGGCACCCCGTCGTCGGGCATCTTGTTCGCGAGGATCGAGACGAGGTCCTTGCCGTCGCCGCCCTCGCGCTTGACCCGCAGGTCGTTGCCGTAGTCCCAGACCTCTTGGACCGTCGGGGACCGGAAGGGCAGGTGCCGGTAGGCGTCGGACTCGGCGAGGTCGGCGCGGACCTTGGCGTAGTCGGGGTCGGTGTTGGCGACCATCTCGTTGCCCCACGCGATGAGCTGCGGTGTGTCCTCCCGCGGCACGTCGAGCAGCCGGGCGAGGACCTGGATGGGGAAGTCGGCGGAGATCTTCGTGACGAAGTCGATCTCCCCGTCGTTCTCTGCGGCCTCCCGGAGGGCCTCGTCGACGGTGGTGCGGGTCAGGTACCGCAGGAAGTCCTCGTAGTTCTTCGACAGGTTCCGCGGCGTGAACTCGCGCTGGACGAGCCGACGCAGCGCCTGGTGCCGGCTGCCGTCGGTCTCGAGCATCGACCGGCGGATGTCCATGAGGTCGTCGTCGACCTCCTCGAGGTTGACGAACTTCTCGGACGTGAACGTCTCCGGGTCCTTGTCGACCGTCCAGATGTCCTCGTACCGCGTCACGGCCCAGAAGCCGTGGTTCGGCGCCGCCTCGGGGTTCCAGTGCACCGGGTCCTCGGTGCGCAGCGTGTCGAGCTGGGCGAAGCCGCCCAGGTCGACGAAGCCGTCGATGTTCGAGAGGTCGACGTCCTCGAGCGGGACGGGGTCGTGGCGCGGCATGGCGCCTCCTTCCGGTGGTCGCGGGTTCGGGTGGTTCGCTGGTCCAGAGGGGGATCGCTGGTTCAGATGTGGTACGTGTACTCGGCGAACTCCCAGTCGGTGATCCAGGAGTTGAAGCGGTTGATCTCGTCGCGCTTGTAGGTCAGGTACGCCTGGACGAACGGCTCGCCGAGCACCTCCCGGACCTCGGTGTCGGCCTCGAGCGCGTCGAGCGCGTCCCCGAGGGTCTGCGGCAGCAGCTCCGCCTTGGAGACGTCGTAGCCGTACCCCTCCAGCGGGGCCGGCGGGGTGAGCTTGTCGCGGATGCCGAGGTAGGCCCCGGCGAGGAGCGCGGCGACGACGAGGTAGGAGTTGGCCGAGGCGTCGCCCAGCCGCAGCTCCAGCCGGGAGGCCCCGCCTCGCTCCGGGGGCACCCGGACCATCGCCGAGCGGTTGTCCAGGCCCCAGTCGATCAGCCACGGCGCGAGCGTGTCCGGCCCGAAGCGCTTGTAGGAGTTGACCGTCGGGTTGGCCACGGCGGCGAGGGCGGGCGCGTGCGCGAGCACGCCGGCGATGGCGCTGCGGCCGATCTCGGAGAGTCCGTCCGGGGAGGACGGGTCGTCGAAGAGCGGGGTGCCGTCCGCGTCCCACGTCGAGAAGTGCAGGTGGTAGCCCGAGCCCCCCTCGTCGTTGAAGGGCTTGGCCATGAACGTCGCGAGCTTGCCGAGCCGCAGGGCGAGCTCCTGGACCGCGACCTTGAAGCGGTGGGCCCGGTCCGCGGCGTCGAGGGCCTCGCCGTGCCACATGTTGATCTCGAACTGTCCGGAGGAGAACTCGTGGTTCGCCGCGACGACCTCGAGGCCGTAGCCACCGAGCTCGCGCAGCGAGGAGAGCAGGACGTTCTCCGGGTCGCCCTTGCGGCCGGCGGTGTAGACGTTGCCGGTGCCCTCGCCGTAGCGGCGCCAGCCCGACGGCGACCCGGGGTGCTCCTCGAGGACGTAGAACTCGAGCTCGGGACCGACGACCGGGGCCATGCCGAGCTCGGCGAAGCGCTCGACGACCGAGCGGAGCACCCGCCGCGGGCTCTCCCCCGACGGCGACCCGTCCGGGTTGTAGAGGTCGGCGATGCAGTGGGCCACGCCCGGCTCCCACGGCACCGGCTGCATGGTCGCCAGGTCCGGGAACGCGATGATGTCCGGCAGCCCCGCGCTGAGGCCCCCCTCGATGTCGACGACGTCTCCGCGCGGCGTCGTGCCGTAGACCGAGCGGCAGAACGCCACGCCGCTGCCGGTGGTCCGGGCGAACCGGTTGACGAGCAGGTCCCGGCCGCGGTCGGCGCCGATGAGGTCGGCGTAGCCGAGCCGGACCACGTCGATTCCCTGCGCCTGGAGGGCGTCGGCGGCGGGCTGGAGCCCGGAGGTGTCGAAGTGGGCCATGCAGATCCTCCTTGATCGTTCGGACCCAAACAGTAACGGACCCGCCCCGGGGGGACAAGGGTTCCCTCCGGGCCCGGTTCGCTATACCGTACGGGTGCGAACGATCCGACCCTCGGGAGGACACCACCCATGCCGCAGCACCCCGCGCCGACCGGCTTCTTCTACCCGAGGACCGCCTCGGGCCGCTCGTCGATCATCCCGAGACCGCCCTGGTACTACTCCGGCGACCTGCTCACCGTCGAGTACCGCACCGACCCCGCCCGGGTCGCCGAGCTGCTCCCCGCGCCGCTCGAGCCCGCCGCGGAGGACCCGGGCGCGGTCGCGCTGATCTGGGCCGACTGGCAGTCGTGCGGGGGCTCGCGCGAGGAGCTGCTGGACCCGGTGCGCGCGCAGTACAAGGAGGCCTTCGTCGTCGTCCGCTGCTCCTACCGCGGACAGACGTACTCCCGGTGCGTCTACATCTGGGTCGACAAGGACTTCGCCGTCGCCCGGGGACTGCACCAGGGCTACCCCAAGAAGCTCGGGTCGATGTGGCAGACCCGCCCCCACCCCTTCGCCCAGGCGGCCCCGCAGGTCGCCGAGGGTGGCACGTTCGGCGCCACTCTCGCCGCCGGCGACCGCCGGCTCGCCGAGGCGGTGCTCACCCTCCGCGAGCCGAGCGAGACCACCGGGTTCGTCAACGCCCACCCGATGGCGCACCACCGCTTCCTCCACGACATCGCCGGCGAGGGCGACGCCTTCTCCGAGCTCATCGCCTCCGGCGGCGCCGAGTTCGAGGGCGGCCAGGCCTGGCGCGGCGACGTCGACGTGCGGCTGTTCGACTCCCCGACCGAGGAGCTCTCCCGGCTCTCGGTCGAGGAGGTCATCGGTGGCTACTACCGCCAGGTCGGGGTCGTCTGGGACGGCGGCACGACGCTCGAGCGTCTCGTGTGACGGCCGGCCCGGGCGCTCCGGCGCAGGTCGGAGGCCCACCGGCGTCTAGGGTTGACCGCATGCCCGACCGTCACACCCTCGAGGAGACCGAGCGGATCACCGGCGACCGCCTCGCCCACCTCGACCTCGACTTCCCCGCCGCCCAGGGCGTGCTCAGCGTCTACCGGGCGGCGAACGCCGCGAGGGCGTACCTGACGAGCACCGTGCTGCGCCCGCACGACCTGACCTGGACCGGGTTCCTCGTGCTCTGGACGCTGTGGATCTGGGAGCGGATGGAGACCCGGCGCATCGCGGAGTCGGTCGGCATCTCCAAGGCGACCCTGACCGGGGTGACCAAGACCCTCACCGACCGGGGGTGGGTCCGGCGCATCCCCAGCACCGAGGACCGCCGCCTCGTCAGCCTCGAGCTCACCCCCGCCGGGGTCGAGCTGCTCGACCGGCTCTACCCGGAGTTCAACCGGGCCGAGTCCGCGATGGTCGCCGGTTTCGCCGACGACGAGCTCGCCGGCATGACCGAGGCCCTGCGCCGGTTCGTCACCCGTGTCGAGGCGCTCGAAGAGGCCTGAGGGACCGGGCGCGGGGCCCGGGGCGCCCCGGGTGGACGCTCGCGGCGTCTGTCATCCTGCACGCATGCCCGAACCACTTCCCGATGGCGTCGCCGGTGCCTCGCTCGTCGACCGGCAGGCCGTCCTGCGCGACCTCAGCCGCCACCTCGCCAGTGCGTGGGCCTCGTTCGACCAGCCGAGACCGACCGAGCCCACCGTCGACGCCGACCTCGCCGACCGCCTGCGGGCGGCGCTGCCGGACGACCCGAGCGACCCCCAGGCCGCGCTCGACGACGCGGTCCACATCCTCGAGGCCAGCGTCTCCCCCGCCCGCCCGCTCTTCCTCGCCTACGTCGGCTCCACCGGTCTGGAGACCGGGGTGCTGGGCTCCGCGCTGTCGGCCGCCTACGACGCCAACCTCGCCACGGCCGCCGGGGCGGCCGACCAGCTCGACCAGCAGGCGGTGCGTTGGGTGGCCGACTTCGTCGGGTTCCCGCTCGGCGAGGGCCACTTCACCAGCGGGGGGCAGACCTCGAACCTGACCGCGCTGCTGGCGGCCCGCGAGCACGCCCTTCCCGGCAGCCGGGAGGACGGGGTCGCCGGGCACCCGGCGGCGGTGTACTGCTCCGAGGAGGCGCACCACTCGATCGTCCGGGCGGTGGAGGCAGCCGGCCTCGGGCGCCGCTCGGTGCGCCGCGTCCCCACCGACGCGCGCCGGCGCATGCGGGCCGACGCGCTCGCCGAGGCCGTGGCCCGCGACCGCGCCGACGGCATCACCCCGATCGCCGTGGTCGCCACCGCCGGCACGACCCTCACCGGCGCCGTGGACCCGCTCGACGAGGTCGCCGAGGTCTGCGAGCGCGAGGGCGTGTGGCTCCACGTCGACGGCGCCTACGGCCTCCCGGCCGCGGCGACGAGGACGGCCGGGCACCTGTTCGTGGGCCTCGACCGGGCCGACTCGGTCACCGTCGACGCCCACAAGTGGTTCGGGATGCAGAAGAGCTGCAGCCTCGTCCTGCTGCGGCGCCGGGGCCCGCTGCAGGCCGCGTTCGGCCACGAGGAGCACTACATGCTCCACGACGAGGACGCCGGCAACCCGGTCGACCACACCTTCGAGTACTCCAGGCCGTTCCGGTCGCTGCGGCTCTGGCTGTCGCTGCGGATCCACGGGGCCGCCCGGTTCCGGTCGTGGGTCGAGGGCACGCTGGCCAACGCGGCCCTGCTCACCGACGCCGTCCGGGCCGACCCGGCGTTCGAGCTGCTGGCCGAGCCGATGCTCTCGACGGTCTGCTTCCGCCACGTCCCGGACGGGGTCGCCGAGGAGGACCTCGACGAGCACAACGAGCGGCTGGCCCGGGAGATGCAGCGCGATGGGCGGGTGTTCCTCGCCCCCGCGGTCGTCGACGGGCGGACGTGCCTGCGGGCGTGCTTCGTCAACTTCCGCACGACCCCGGAGGCGGTCGGGCTCGTGCTCGCCGTCGCCGCGGAGCTCGGGGACCGGCTCAGCCGGGGCGGCTGACCGGCCGCCTCCGGGCGGCCGGCCCGCCGGTGGCCGCCCGGTGCTCGGCGGCGGCGCGGACGAGGGCCTCGAACAGGGCGAGGTGCCGGGGGTCGGACTCCCACCGGTCCTCAGGGTGCCACTGCACGCCGAGGAACCACCCGGCCGCGCCGGGGAGCTCCACCGCCTCGACGACTCCCTCCTCGGCCCGCGCGACGACGACGAGGCCGTCGCCGAGACGGTCGAGCGCCTGGTGGTGGTAGCAGGACACGTCCACGGCCTCGCCGACGACCGCGCTGGTCAGGGTGGCGGGGTCGACCCGGACGTGGTGGACCCGGTCGCGGTGGTGCCCGACCGGGCCGCCCTGCTCGTCCATGTCCTGCACGAGGGTCCCGCCGAGGGCGACGTTGACGACCTGGGTGCCGCGGCACACCGCGAGCAGCGGGACCCCCGACCCGAGCGCGACGCGGGCGACCGCGAGGTCGAACGCGTCCTGTTCGAGGTCGACGTCGTAGAGCGCGGGGTGCTCGCCCTGGCCGGCCCACCGGCCGGCGACGTCCCCGCCGCCCGGCAGCAGGACCCCGTCGGCCCACGCGAGCCGGTCGGCGACCTCGGCGTCGTCGACGACCCCGCCCGGCGCGGAGGGGTGCACCGACAGCGGCTCGCCGCCGGCGGCGTGGACGGCCGCGACGAGTGCCCGGGCGTTGACGTCCGCGGCGTACCGCAGCGCCGACGTGGACGCCGAGAACCGCGCCGGGACCGCGATGAGCGGACGGTCAGCCATAGCTGATCCACGTCGTCTTCAGGTCGGAGTACTCGGCGAGCGCGTGCCGGGACTTGTCACGGGCGGAGCCGGACATCTTGACCCCGCCGAACGGCACCGACACGTCGCCCTCCTCGTAGCAGTTGACCCACACCGTCCCGGCCTTGAGCCGGCGCGAGACCCGCAGCGCGCGCCCGAGGTCGGCGGTCCACACGCCCGCCGCGAGGCCGTACGGGGTGTCGCCCGCGACCCGCAGCGCCTCGTCCTCGTCGTCGACGACGACGACCGAGAGCACCGGCGCGAACAGCTCCTCGCGGACGAGGACGTTGTCGGGGGCGAGCCCGGCGACGACCGTGGGCGCGAGGTAGGGACCGGGCCGGTCGCCGCCGGCCCGACCACCCCCGGCGAGGACGTCGGCGCCCGCGGCGACGCCGGCCTCGAGCTGGCCGAGGACCCGGTCCATCGAGCGCTGGTCGACGAGCGGACCCATCCGGGTCACGGGGTCGAGCGGGTCGCCCGGAGCCCAGTCGGCGGACGAGGAGACCACCGTCTCCAGGACCCGGTCGGCGACGTCGCGGTGGAGGACGAGCCGGGAGCCGGCGGTGCACATCTCGCCCGAGTTGAAGAAGACCGCCCACGCCGCGGAGGCGGCCGCGGCGTCGAGGTCCGGCGCGTCCGGGAAGACGATGTTCGGCGACTTCCCGCCGAGCTCGAGGTGGACCCGCTTGAGGTTGGAGTCGGCGGCGTAGCGCAGGAAGTGCCGCCCCACGGCGGTCGACCCGGTGAAGGTGAGCACGTCCACGTCCATGTGCTCGCCGAGCCGGCGGCCGACCTCGGCGCCGTCGCCGGTGACGACGTTGAGCACCCCCGGCGGGAGTCCGGCCTCGAGGGCGAGCTCGGCCACCCGGAGCATCGACAGCGGCGACTGCTCGGCGGTCTTGAGCACGACGCTGCACCCGGCGGCGAGCGCCGGCGCGAGCTTCCACCCGGCGATCGTCAGGGGGAAGTTCCACGGGACGACCGCGGCGACGACCCCGGCCGGCTCGCGGGTGACGAGCGACAGCTCGCCCTCGACCGTCGGGGTGACCTCCCCGTGCTCCTTGTCGGCGATCTCGCCGTAGTACCGCAGCGTCCCGGCGAGCGCCCGGAGCTCGATCTCGTGGGCGACCCGGATGGGCTTGCCCATCTCGAGGGAGACGAGCAGGGCGAGCTCGTCGCGGCGGGCCTCGACGACCTCGGCGAGGCGCTGGAGCACCCGCCCGCGCTCGCGCGGGTGCATCCGGGGCCAGGGACCGGCGTCGAACGCCCGCCGGGCGGCCGCGACCGCGGCGTCGGCGTCGTCGGCGCCGCCCCAGGGCACCTGCCCGAGCACGCTCCCGTCCCGGGGGGTGACGTGGGCCCGGGTCGTCTGCGCGGTCCGGCTCTCGCCGCCGATGACGAGGCCGGTCGGCAGCGGCTGGCTCGCGGCGCGGGCGACCCAGTCGGTCGCGGCGACGGGGTCCGTGACGGCGGCGGTGGTGTCGGTGTCGGTCACGTCAGCTCCCTGCGGGCTTGGGCTTGCGGACGCCGCGGAACTCCCAGTCCCCGCCCTGGGCGGTGGAGAGGACCTCCTCGGACTCCGTGGGCTGGGCGCCGACGTCGGTGCGGACCGGGGTGGGGCCGTTGACGACGTGGTTTCGCAGCGTCCCGAGGCCCTCGACCTCGACCTCGACGACGTCGCCGGGGTAGACGGTCCGCGAGATCGCCGGGGTGCCCGACAGCAGCAGGTCCCCGGGCTGGAGCGTGATCGTCCGGGCGATGTCGGCGACGAGGTAGTGCATGTCCCACTCCATCTCGTCGGTGGACCCGTCCTGGCGCACCTCGCCGTTGACGAGGGTGCGGATCCGCTTGCCACGGAAGTCCCACCCCTCGACGATCCCCGGGCCGACCGGGCACAGCGTGTCCGAGCCCTTGACCCGCAGCATCGACCCGGCGTCGGTGTCCCGGAAGTCGTGCAGGCCGTAGTCGTTGGCGACGGTGTACCCGCGGATGTACTCCCCCGCCTCGGCCGGGGAGACGTTCCGGGCGGTGCGGCCGATGACGATGGCGATCTCGCCCTCGTAGTTGAGCCACTTGCAGCCCTCGGGCCGGACGACCGCGGCCTCGTGCGAGCTCAGCGCGGACACGGGCTTGTGGAAGTAGGTCGGGGCCGGCGGGAGCGTCGTCATCATCTCCCGCACCCGGGAGATGTAGTTGAGGTGGACGCACACGATCTTGCTCGGCGTCACCGGGGGCAGGTGCGCGGCCTCGGCGACCGGCACCTGGCGGCCGTCGCCGGCCCGCAGGACGTCGCCGTCGCGGACGACGTCGACCGGGTAGCCGTCGAGCAGGATCCGTCGGGTCTCTCGCAGCGTCATCAGCTTCCTCTCAGCCCGCGGCGGGGAGGTCGGGCCCACCCGTCTGGCGGGTGTAGTCGGGGTCGTCGGGGGTGCGCTTCGGGACGGGGAAGCCGCCCTCGGGCCGGTCGAACCACACGTGGACCTGACCGGTGCCGATCGAGTTCTCGTACTCGCCGTACTGGCGCCCGGCCGCGCGGTTGGCCTCCTCGCCGACCGCACCGGCGAGCATGAGGTAGTGGGCGAACATCGACTCGGGCCGGTAGCGCATGAACTCCGGCATGGTCTCCAGCACCCGGGCGTGGTCCCCGGCGGTGAACCAGCCGATCCGCTCCTCGTCGGCGGCCCGCGCCTCGGGGGTGCGGATGTGGCCGAGGTCGGCGGCCTCGTGGTCGCGCAGCTGGCGCAGCTTCCAGAACGTGTGGGACAGCGCGCCGGAGGCGATGAGGAGCACCTTGCGGTCGGTCGCGGCGATCGCGTCCCCGAGGACGCGCCCGACCCGGAGGAAGTCCTCCATCTCCCCGGTCTGGGCCACCGAGAGCGAGACCCACCGCTTGTCCAGGCCCTCGCCGAGGAACTTCCACAGGTTGAGCGTGGCGTAGTAGATCGGCAGGTAGGGGTCGTCGATCGCGGTCACCCACGTCGAGTGGTCGGCCTGCCGGGCGGCCATCGCGTGGGCGAGCTCGGGGTCGCCGCGCCAGTCGTAGGGGATCCGGCACATCCCTCGCGGGAGCTCCTCGGCGGTGAACAGCCCGGCCCGCCGGTCCTGCGCCGTCACGACGAACTCGACCGTCGTGAACCAGTGCGAGTCGAGGACGACGACGGTGTCGTAGTCCAGGGTCTCGAAGACGTCGCGGCGCAGCTGGTGCAGCGCGCCGCCGAGCGTGAAGTCCTCGCCCCCGTTGAGCTCGCGCCGGGTGGTCTCCGGCAGCATCATCGTCGGTACGTGCGCCAGCAGCCCGGCGCCCACCACCTCGCCCATGGTCGTCCTCCTTGTCTGGCCCGTCCTCCTGGGGCGGGTCGTCGGTGCGGGTCGTCGTGCTCGGGTTCCCCGCCCGGTCAGCCGTTCCAGGCGCCGGGCGCGAACACGGTGTTCTTGATGTCGGTGTAGAAGTCGAAGGACCAGATCCCGCCCTCGCGGCCGATGCCGGAGCGGCCGCTGCCGCCGAACGGCGCCCCGAGGTCGCGGACGAAGAAGCAGTTGACCCAGACGGTGCCGGCCTCGAGCCGGTCCGAGACGCGCTCGGCGCGGTCGCGGTCGCCGGTGGCGAGGGTCGCGGCGAGCCCGAACCGGGTGTCGTTGGCCATGGCGACACCCTCCTCCTCGTCGGCGAAGGTCTGCACGGTGAGCACCGGGCCGAAGACCTCCTCGGTGAGGATCTCGCAGCCGGGACGGGCTCCGGCGAGGATGGTCGGGGCGTAGTAGAGCCCACCGAGCTCCGTGTCGGGGCCACCGCCGAGGAGGACCTGCGCCCCGTCGGCGAGGGCCCGGGAGACGAAGCCGTCGACCCGCTCGAAGTGCGCCCGCGAGACGAGCGCGGAGACGTCCGTGGACTCCGCGCGCGGGTCCCCCTGGACGAGGGTGGCGGCCTTGGCGACGACCCGCTCGAGGAACGCATCGGCGACGCCCTCCTGCACGAGGATCCGGAACGCGCCGAGGCAGACCTGGCCGGCGTTGTCGAACTGCTCGACGGCGAGGTCCACGGCGAGGTCGAGGTCGGCGTCGTCGAACACGAGCAGCGGGGACTTCCCGCCGAGCTCGAACGAGAGCGGGACGATGTTCGGCGCCGCGGCCGCCGCGACCCGGCCGGCGGTGGGCACCGAGCCGGTGAAGGCGAGCCGGTCGATGCCGGGGTGCGCGGTCAGCGGCGCCCCGGCGTCCGCGCCGGTCCCCTGGACGACGTTGAGGACCCCGGGCGGAAGGCCGGCCTCGGCGGTGATGTCGGCGAGCAGGGACGCCGTCAGCGGGGCCCACTCCGGCGGCTTGAGCACCACCGTGTTGCCCGCGGCGAGCGCCGGGCCGATGCGCCACGTGGCGAGCATGAGCGGAGCGTTCCACGGCGTGATGATCGCGGCGACGCCGGCCGGGTCGTAGGTGATCCGCTCCCGGTGCCCGCGGACCTCCATGTCCGGGTGGCCGAGCTCGTGCTCGGCGAAGTCGGCGAAGTAGCGGAAGTTGCTCGCGACCCGGGGCATGACGCCGCGCCGGTGGCTGCGGATCAGGGAGCCGTTGTCCCGGGTCTCGACGCGGGAGAGCTCCTCGACGCGGGCCTCGACACCGTCGGCGACGCGGCGCAGGAGGGCCGAGCGCTCGGCGACCGGCATCCCGGCCCACCCGGGGAACGCCGCCCGGGCCGCCGCCACCGCGGCGTCCACCTCGGCAGCCCCGCCCGCGGAGACCTGCGCGATCTCGGCCTCGTCGATCGGCGAGACGTCGGCGAAGGTCGCGGCGGAGGCGACGCGCTCGCCGCCGATCCAGTGGCGGGTGTCGACGGGGACGTCCTCGACGACGGCGGTGTGCTCCGGTGACATCGGCCCTCCTAATCGTTAGGGGCCTAACGTATTTGGTGTCGGGGGCTCGGTCAAGACCGCCCCGACGTCGGTTCCGTCGCCGGTTCCACCGCCGGTTCGGATGCCCACCGGGACGTCGGGCCGGGCACCTCAGACGTCGACGACGGCCCGCAGCACCCGGCCGGCGGCGAGCGCGTCGAAGGCGTCGGCGAGGTCGTCCAGCGGGAACCGGTGGGTGATCATCTCGGCGAGCGCGAGCCGTCCCTGCAGGTAGGCCTCGGTGAGGCGGGGGATGTCGACGGGGAACCGGCTCGACCCGATGAAGGCTCCCTGCAGCCGCCGCTCCCCGAAGTACAGCGTCGAGGCCGGGACGCGGATCGGGGTGTCGTCGGGGACCATGCCCAGGACGGTGCACACCCCGCCGGGGGCGAGCAGGGACCAGGCGAGCTCGACGGTCTCCCGCCGCCCGACCGCCTCGAGCGCGTGGTCCACCCCGTCCGGCAGCAGCCGCCGCACACGGTCGGCGACGTCGCCGTCGCCCGGAACGACGTCGGTGGCGCCGAACCGCTCGGCGAGCTCGAGCTTGGCCGGCGAGGTGTCCACCGCGACGATGCGGGTCGCGCCGGCGAGCCGCGCGCCCTGGATCGCCGCCATCCCGATGCCGCCGCAGCCGACGACGGCCACGTGGTCACCGACGGCGACCCGGGCCGCGTGGACGACCGCCCCGGTGCCGGTGAGCACCGCGCACCCGAACAGGGAGGCGACGTCGAGCGGAAGCTCCTTCGGGACGGTCGCGACCCCGTTCTCGTGGACGAGGAGCAGCTCGGCGAAGGCGCCGATCCCGCCCATCGTGCCCACGGCGGTCCCGTCGGGGGTGACGAGGGCGGGCCGGGGACGCCGGCGCAGCTCGGCCCGGCGCGCGCAGAGCGACATCCGGCCGGTGACGCAGTACCGGCACCGGCCGCAGAACATCGTCAGGCTCGTGACGACGTGGTCGCCCACGGCGACGCCGGTGACGCGCTCGCCGACCGCCTCGACGACTCCCGCGGCCTCGTGCCCGAGGACCTCGGGCAGGTCGGTCGTGTGGGTCCCGTCGACGTAGTGCAGGTCGCTGTGGCAGACGCCGACGTGGAGGGGCCGGACGCGGACCTCCTCCGGGCCGGGCGCGTCCACGAGGACCTCGGCGGTCTCCAGGGTCCCCGGCCGGGTGAGGACCACGGCCCGTGCCGGGCGGCGGTCGTCGCGCGCGTCCATGCGCTCCCTCCGTTCAGTGGGTGGCGGGCGGGCCACGCTACCGGAGGCGGTGCCCCGGCACCGTGGCGCGCGGAGTCCGCCGTGGTCCTCGGCGGCCGGGGTGAGGGCCGAGATCGAGGCGCGGGGATCACCCACCGGCCACGAGGGCGAGGAAGCCCGCGAGGTAGGTGAGGCCGAAGAAGACCGGCACGGCCCGCTCGATGTGGCTCAGCGGCCAGTACCGGCGCGGGTCGCGTCCCTCGCCGAGTGCCCACCACTCGGCCCGCCAGTACGGCGAGGCCGGCAGGCGCTCCTCCAGGGCCCGCGCGCCCGGCGGGCTCGCCGCGTGGCCACGTCCGTCGCCCGCCGGGGCCCCGGCGGTGGATGATGGATGCGCCTGCCGGCGTCGGGAAGACGAGGCGTGGGGAAGACGAGGCGTGGAGAAGACGAGGTGTGCCGTGAGGGTGTTCCTCTCCTACCGTCGCGAGGACAGCGCCGCCTCCTCCGGCCGCCTCCGCGACGCCCTCGTCGCCCGTCTCGGCGCGGACAACGCGTTCCTCGACGTAAGCACGATCCGGGTGGGCGAGGACTTCGAGAGCGCGACGGCCCGGGCACTGGACGAAGCCGACGTCGAGCTCGTCGTCATCGGTCCCGGGTGGCTCGCCCGCCGCGCCGACGGCGGGTC
The DNA here is from genome assembly GCA_963800325.1 of uncultured Actinomycetota bacterium. Lineage (GTDB taxonomy): Bacteria > Actinomycetota > Actinomycetes > Actinomycetales > Dermatophilaceae > CAWDAQ01. The sequence continues at coordinate 86,359 of CAWDAQ010000003.1, forward strand.
CCGTCTGGATGGCGCCGGCGACTACGTGCGCCGGGAGGTCCTGCGGGCCCTCGCGCGCGGGATCCCGGTGGTGCCCGTCCTCGTCCGGGGCGCCGACCTGCCCGGGGACTCCGACCTCCCCCCGGAGCTCGCGCCGCTGCTCTCCCGCCAGGCGGTGCGGTTGCACGACGAGTCCTGGCACGACGACGTCGCCGCGCTCGTCGAGGACCTCCGGGAGCGGACCCGGCGGGGCGCCATCGACGTCCGGGCGGGCACCGAGGTCGTCCTCACCACCCCGAGCGGCCGGGTCGGGTACGCGGTCACCGACGCCTTCGCCCGCGCCCGGGGCGGCGGGACTTGGCGCGTCGTCGTCCGCACGGTCAAGCGGAACCTCGACCACCCCGAGACGTACCACGGCGAGTGGGACTACCCGGCGCTCGTCGTCGACGGCTACCCGACGTCGGACGGGGCGGCGTGCTTCGCGGCGGTCCCCGAGCAGGTGGTGCCCGGTGAGCGCGGCCGGGCCGCCGTCGGCTTCGACGTCAGCGAGGACCCGACCGGGGGTCGGGTCGAGCTCGCGGTCGAGCAGGACGACGTCCGGGGCACGCTGGCGGTCACCCGGTGACGGGCGCCCCGGGGCCGCGCCATACTCGGGGGGTGAGCCCGTCGGCGGACGTCGGGGAGGTCCTCGCCCGGATGCGGGCGATCGACCGGGCGGCGGACGCGTCGGCCACCGACGGGGTCGCCGTCTTCAACCGGATGTACCTCACCGTCACCGAGAGCATCGCCACCCTCCTCGACGCCGACCGCGACGACGCCGACCGCGACGACGCCGACCGCGAGGAGGCCCGGGGCGAGCCGCCGGGGACGTTCCGCGACCCGGTCGTCATGGCCGACCTCGACGTCAGGTTCGCCGGGCTGTGGCTGGCCGCGCACGACGCCGACGCGACTGGCAGGCGGGTCGCGCCGCCGTGGCGGCCGTTGTTCGAGCTGCGGGCCGCGGGGTGCCTGCCCGTGCAGTACGCGGTCGCCGGGATGAACACCCACATCGAGCACGACCTCCCGGTCGCGGTGGTCGCCACCTGCCGGGCCCACGGCCTGGAGCCGGAGGACCTGCACGCCGACTACGAGGCCGTGAACGACGTGCTCGCCCGGGTGGAGTCCCGGGTGCGCCGGTCCTTCCTCGACGCCCTCGGGCGAGAGGTCGACGACCGCATCGGGGCCGTGGTCCACCTGCTCAGCGTGTGGAACATCGACGCCGCCCGCGACCTGTCGTGGGTGACGGTGGAGACCCTCTGGACGCTGCGCCGGACCGAGCTCCTGCGCGACCGGTTCCTCGCCGCGCTCGGGCACACCGTCGGGATGACGTCCCGGGCGCTGCTCACGCCGCCGTAGGCGGCTGCCTCCGCGCGTCCTGCTCCCGCAGCAGCGATGCAGTCAGGCGTGCTCGTCCGAGGGCTGGGCGACGGGCTGGACCGACCAGCTCGGCGGCTCGTCGCTCCCGGCCTCCTCGTCCCGCTCTGCATCCGCCGCGGTCGCGTGCACCCTGCCCGCGGCGTGGTGGACCGGCGCGTAGACCGCGTAGAGCTTCATCGGCTCGTCCCCGGTGTTGGTGACGTTGTGCCACGTCCCGGCGGGGACGCAGACGGCGAAGCCGTCCTCGACCTCTCGGTCGAACTCGAGCCGGTCCCGCTCGGGACCCATCTGGACCCGGCCGCGTCCCCCGTCGAGGCGGAGGAACTGGTCGGTCTCCGGGTGCGCCTCCAACCCGATGTCCCCGCCGACGGGGATCGACATCAGCGTCACCTGCAGGTACCTGCCCGACCAGGCCACCGTGCGGTAGTTGGTGTTCTCGAGCGTCCCGCCCTCGATGTCGAAGCTGTGTGGCTCCGGTCCCGGGTCCCTCATGGTCGACCGTTCCTCTCCCTCGGCGACGGCGGCCCGCAGAGGGACCGGCGGTCATCTCTGATCCACCTCCGGCGCTACCCGCCGCGTGGTGTCAGCATGCACCGGAACCGGCCCGACGTCGAGGGAATAGGGCTCTCCCTCGACAGATTGTCCTGACATGCGGTCGGAGGGGCGGCTAGGGTGGTGTCGTGGCCGAGCCGCTGACGCCGGAGCAGGCCGGACGGGCCTACGACCGCATCGGGCGCGCCCAGGACTGGCAGCGGTTCTACGAGGGCCCGGCGGTCGCGGACCTCGTCGCCCACGCGGACTTCGCCGGCGCCCGGGCGGTCTACGAGCTGGGCTGCGGCACCGGCGCGTTCGCCGAGCGCCTCCTCGACGGGCTGCTGGCCCCGGGGGCCGACTACCACGGGGTCGACGTCAGCCGGACGATGTGCCGGCTCGCCACGGCACGCGTGGCCCGGTTCGGGGCTCGTGCGCGGGTGGACCGGGTGGACGGAGTCCCGCCGCTGCCCGGCAGGAGCGGGGCCTACGACCGCTTCGTCGCGGTCTACGTCGTCGACCTGCTCTCCGTCGGCCTCGCCGCCGACCTGCTCGCCGAGGCCGACCGGCTGCTCGCCGACGACGGGCGACTGTGCCTGGTGAGCCTGACCGCCGGCCGCACGGCCGCCTCGCGCGCGCTCTGCGCCGCGTGGACCAGGGTCTGGAACCTCTCGCCCGCGCTCGTCGGCGGCTGCCGACCGGTGGACCTGCTGCCGCTGCTGGAGGGTCGGTGGCGGGCCGGGCACGTCGCGACCGTGACCGCGTGGGCGGTGACCTCGCAGGTCGTGGTCGCCACCCGGCCCGGTCAGACCGCCGTGTAGCCGCCGTCGGCGACGAGGACCGAGCCGGTGACGAAGGAGGCCGCGTCGCTGGCGAGGAAGACGACGCTCGGCGCGATCTCCTCGGGCAGCGCCGCCCGCTGCTGGGGGCAGTCCTCGATCCAGTGCCGCTGGAACTCGGGTCGGTCCACGGGGGCCATGTCGGTGCGGACGTAGCCGGGGGCGACGGCGTTGACCCGCACCCCGTACTGCGCCCACTCCACCGCGAGCGAGCGGGTCAGGTGGTGTACGGCCGCCTTGGACGCGTTGTAGGCCGGCTGCCACTGCGGCCGGTTGACGATGACGCCGGACATGCTGCCGATGTTGACGACCGAGCCGGAGCCGCGCTCGCACATCCCGGCCCCGACGGCGAGGGAGGTCTTCCACAGCGCCCGGACGTTGAGGTCGAACACCGAGGACCACTCCTCGTCGGTCACCTCGAAGGAGGGCGCGTGGTAGCAGGTGCCGGCGTTGTTGACGAGGACGTCGATGCTGCCGTCGAAGGCCTCGAGCGCCTCGTCGGTCATCCGGGCCACCTGGTCGTCGTCGGTGAGGTCCGCGGTGATGGCCACGAGCTCGTGGCCGGCCCGGCTCGCCTCCGCCGCCGCCTCGCGGTTGGCCTGCTCGCGGCGGCCGCAGATCGCGACCCGGGCCCCGGCCTCGGCGAGCCCGAGGGCGAACGCCTTCCCGAGGCCCTGGTTGCCGCCGGTGACGAGGGCGGTACGCCCCTGCAGGGAGAACGGGGAGCTCATGGGCGGGGACACCTCTCGCTGGCCTGACGGTTCCGGGCGCGACGGACGGCGCCCTCCGCCCGAGGGTAGACCCCGGGCTCAGGGGCGGGCCCGCCCGTTCCGGGACCGGCGTCCGGCTCAGCGGCCCGGCACTCGAGCCGGAACCACCCGACCCCGTGCTCAGACGGCCCCGGGCTCCCCGATGTAGCGGTCCAGGTCGTCCTCGAGCAGGGTCTCGTGGCGCGCCTTCCACGCTGCGACTGCCTTCGCCGCGAGCTCCTTCTGCGCGTCCAGCACGAGCTGCGCGGCGTCGACCTCGGTCTGGAAGTGGTTGCGTCGCTGCGCCTCGTGGGCGTCGAGAGCGGTCCTGACCTCGATCTCCTGCTGCTCGTGCTCGGCACGAAACCCGCGCACGGCGTCGGCGTAGGTGGCCTCGTCGCGGATCGTGCACAACTGCTCGTACAGCGACGGCTTCCCGAGCATGAGAAGCAGCTTCACGAGCACGGGAAGGCACTCGATGGCCGTGAAGAACCCGAAGAGCGCGAGATGGGCCGTCATGAGGGTCGTGTCGCGACCGCTGACCCGACCCAAGGCAGTGAGCCGGGCGAGCAGGCCGTCACCGTTGTCGACCGCCGCCTCGTGCTTCGCCAGTTCGTCGTCGAGCGCGGCCTGGGTGCGGCCGACATCGGTCCTCAGCTCGGCGAGCTGCGTCTTGGCGTTCGCGCGGTGCTCACTCGCGGTCTTCTTCTCCTGGGAGGTGGCCGCCGCGGTCGCCTTCGCCAACGACGCTGCCACGGCAGCGTCCTCGGCACGGAGACGGTTGCGCAGCGCGACCTTCTCCTCGAACGCCGGCCCCGCGCCCGCCTTGCCGCTGCCGCAGGTGCCCTCCTTCTCGCAGACGACCGCCTGCTCGGCGGCGTTCAGTCGCTTGTCGACGCCGTCGAGCTGTTGACGAAGGTCGGCCACCTGAGGGCTGCCGAAGACCGCGCTCTCGTCGTAGCCCTTCGTCGAGGCGGCTTCGAGCCGGACGATCTTCGCGCGGTCGGCCGGGAGCCGGCGGTAGCGCTCGTCGTGCGCGAGCGCCCCGGCGAAGGATGCCTTCTCCTCGGCCTGCATGACGGTCAGCTCGTTCTCGATCTCGCTCGAGAAGATCTGCAGCGTCAAGGGCGTCGAGACAACCGCTCCGATGATCACAGCAAGTCCGAGGCGTGGGAGAGCCAGCCGGAGGTTGCCCCAGATGGTCGGTTGCCGCAGGGTCGCCGTGATGAGCCACCGGTCGAGGTTCGCGATCGCCACGCCCCACGCGATCCCGATCGCCAGAGCCACCACCGCAGGTGCGTGGAGCGCCATTCGGATCGCGAATGCGCTGGACAACATGGCCAGGCCCGAGGTCGTGAGTATCACGCCGGCCAAGGAGACCTGCTTGGGCACGTCGCCCGGGGCGCGGGCCAGGATCTCCTGGTCGGCACCGGCGACCCAGATCATGAAGCGGGTGGCAGTGTTGAGTCTCATCGCACTTCCGGGTGGTCGGTGTCGGCCGGCTGTGACGGACCGGATGCAAGGACGTTGCGAGGGCGTGGGCGACCGCGGAGCGAGGAGGGCAGGTCCGCCATTCCCTCGTCGACGCTGAGCAGGAGACGTGGTGCCGTGAGGCGGGCCACGGCCTGGCTCAGGCCCTCACGGCGCTCCCCCAGATGCACGCTCGTGTCAAAGGCCATCTCGGGTCCGGGAGGAAGCGTGACGTTGAGGCTGGGCGGTAGGACCACGGGCGCTGGGGCCGTTCTCGCGGTGGTGGTGACACCCACGGCGTGCGCGACGAGCACGCAGCTTCCCGAGTCGTCGAGCAGGACCTCCGCGGACCCGGTCGGCGGGTACCCGGGGCGACCGTTGACGGAGACCGAGTCCGCGTGACGGACGGACCACCACACCCGCGTGGGCCGCCCCACCACGTGGGGCGGAGCGGGCAGGTGAACCCAGTCGAACGTGGGTCTGGGCGCCGCCGGGCGAGCCCCGCTCCTGCGGGCGGCCCACTCGGTCGACTCCGACCACGACGTCGTGCCCGATCCCCCGGGTCCGGTGCCGACCTGCTCGGGGGCGACCGGGCCTTCCCACGACGCCGGGCCCGACCAGGCAAGTGGCACTCCGTAGCCCACGCCCAGGCCGGAGCGCCGCGCGGTGGGTTCGCTGTGTCGCGGCATCCCCCTCCCCCGCCACCACCAGCGCACGAGAGCGGGAAGCAACGCGAGGAGGAGGTAGGACAGCATGAGGTTGGTCGCCACCTCGTCGAGGAAGCCACCCACCCTGTGCCAGTCGAGGGACCCCGACCACGTGGTGTGTCGGTTCAGGGAGAAGGCCGCGAGGACCAGATTGAGGACGCCCCAGCATCGCAGGATGGGGTCGCGCCACAGCGGACGGTCGAACACGAGACGCACGGTCACCCCCACCGTTGACCCACCACGAACGGTCACAGTGTTCGTCAAGACCGAACGTTTCGTGGCAGATCGGAGGAAATTCCCTCCGGGCGCAGTGGCGAGACGCCGGTCGCGGCTCAGGTGCTCGCGACCACGCGGCGCTCCCCCGACCCGAGGGCCGACTCGCGCCGGTGCGCGCGGACCGAGTACCCGACCGCGGAGGCCCAGACGAGCAGGACCGCAACGTAGGCCGCCCAGCGGACCGGTGCCGGCGCGGCGATCCAGTCGCTGGTCAGCAGGGTCCGGGCGTTCGTCAGCACGATGAGGCCACCGACGGCCGAGCCGAGCACCCGCGGCGGGACGTGACGGACGAGCCAGGCGGCCACCGGCGCGGCGACGAGCCCCCCGGCGAGCAGGGCGAGCACCCACACGACGTCGATGCCCTGGGACCCGAGCGCGAGCAGGAACCCCGCGCTCGCGGCGAGCGAGACGAGGAACTCGCTGGTGTCGATCGAGCCGATGACCCGTCGGGGCTCGAGGCGTCCGCTGGCGAGGATCGCGGGCGTTCCGACCGGGCCCCAGCCCCCACCGCCGGTGGCGTCGAGGAATCCGGCGACGAGACCGAGCGGGGCGAGAAAGCGCTTCCGAAGCGGCTGGCCGAGCCGGTCGGTCCGCAGCCCCCGCGCGGTGAACCGAGTGAGGAGGTACACGCCGAGCCCGAGCAGGATCAGCGACATCAGCGGTGCCGCGACCGTGGTGTCGAGCGAGCTGAGGGCCGTGGCGCCGAGGAACGCGCCGGCGGCTCCGGGGAGGCCGATGCGCAGGACGACACGCCAGTCGACGTTCCCGAACCTCCAGTGGGAGGCGCCCGAGGCCAGCGTCGTCCCGATCTCGGCGAGGTGGACGGTCGCGGACGCTGCCGCGGGGCTGGTCCCGACGGCGAGCAGCAGGGTCGTCGTCGTGACCCCGTAGGCCATGCCGAGGCTGCCGTCGACGAGCTGAGCGGCGAGCCCGACGAGGGCGAGAAGGACGAGATTGCGCATGTGACTCCCTCAGGAAACCTACTAAATCGCTAGGCTTTATAGCGTATGCGGGGACCGCCTGCGGTCGTCAAGTGCGACAGGATGACGGCGTGGACATCTCAGCCCGCACCGACTACGCGGTCCGTGCCGCGCTCACCCTCGCCGACCGGCAGGCCGCCGGGCTCGGCCCGGCGTCCACGGAGGAGCTGGCGCGGATCCAGGACCTGCCGCGCAAGTTCCTCGAGGCGATCCTCGCCGACCTCCGGCGCGCCGGGGTCGTCGTCAGCCAGCGCGGCCCGGCCGGGGGGTACGCCCTGACCCGGCCGGCCGCGGAGACGAGCGTGGGCGCGGTGTTCCGCGCCGTCGCGGGACCCCTGGCGGAGGTGCGCGGACTGCGTCCCCACGAGACGACGTACAGCGGGGTGGCCGGGCACCTTCCCGAGCTCTGGGTGGCGGTCCGGGCGAGCCTGCGGCACGTGCTCGACGAGACCTCGTTGGAGCAGCTGCGCACGGGGAACCTGCCCCGGCACGTGCGCCGGCTCGTCGAGGAGCCCGACGCCTGGGACAGCCGCTGACCGCCGAACGAGCCGTCAGGGGCGCAGCCCGGTCCCGTCCGTCACGACGCCACTGCCCGGCCGCGCCGGTTCGCGACCCGGCGTCCGGTCGGGGGCGGGACATGGCGTCGGCGCAGCCAGAGGGCGACGGTCCCCGCCACGGCGACGCCGGCGAGGTTGACGGCGAGCTGACCCACCGCCTCGCCGCACCGTGCCCAGTCGCCGGAGACCGCGGCGAGGGCGGCGAACCCGGCGGCCGGCACCGTGGTGACCGAGATGAACCCCCCGACGAGGGCGCCGGACTTCCGGCGCGTCAGGGCGAGCATCCCCGCGGCGCCGGCGAGCAGCGCGACGACCACGGAGTAGGGCCCGACCCGGTAGACGAACGCCACGTCCCCGAGGTCGGTGAGGTCGCCGGGGTCGAGCAGCCCGGCCACCCGGGCGAGCGCTGCGCAGAGCGCGGTGGCGGCGATGGCCAAGGGGAACCCGACACCGAGTGCGAGGACCGCCCGCCGGGCGAGGTCCGGGCGCCGCCCGAGGACGGCGACCGCGAGCGCGGCCAGTGGCCCGAAGTCCGGGCTGACCACCATCGCCCCGACGATGGTGACGGCGGAGCCGGTGATCACCCCGACCGCCGCGAGCAGGCACGCGATGACGAGGAACGCGAGGAACGTCGGCGTGAGCTCGGCATCCTCCCCCGTGGTCTCGACCAGCTCGTCCCAGATCAGGGCGTCGTCCCCGTCCCCGCCGACGTCGCGCCTCGCGGCGTCGCCGGCGGCCGAGAGGATGAGGTCGATCGGCTGCAGGCTGACCTGCCCGCGCCGGTCCACCCCGATCTCGACGAGGCGGCCGAGCACGTGCTCGGCGGCCTCGGGGACGACGACGGCCGGGACCTGCTCCCGGCCGCCCCCGCTCAGCCGGCGTCGGTCGAGCGGGCGCGCGTGTCGAGCAGGTTCGCCATGCGGGCAGCGACCATGGCGGTGGCCCGCCGGCGGCTGAGGCGTGAGAGCAGGTCGAGCACGGACGCGTCCCGGCCGACGAGCACGCGGAACCGTCCCCGCTCCATCCCCCGGACGACCTGTCGGGCGGCGTCCTCGGCGGTCGTCGTCCGGGCCGCCTGCCGGTCGGCGGCCGGGTCGGAGCCCCCGGGGACCTCCACCCCGCTGTTCTCGGCGATGTGGGTCGCGACCGCGCCGGGGTGGACGACGGTGACCGCGACGGAGGTCTCCCGCAGCTCCGCCCAGAGCCCCTCGGTGAGCAGCTGGACCGCCGCCTTGCTCGCGCCGTAGACCGTCTGCCCGGGGACCGGGACGAAGGCCCCCATGCTCGAGACGTTGACGAGAGCGGCCTCGGGACGCGCCAGCAGGTCCGGCAGGAACGCCCGCACGGTGTTGACCACGCCCCAGAAGTTCACCGCCATGACGGTCTCGGCGTCCGCGGGGGCCAGGTCGGCGAACGGCACGAACCGCTGGATGATGCCGGCGACGTTGAGCAGCCCGTCGACGGCGCCGTGGGCGGCGACGACCTCCTCCCGGAGGGCCGTGACCCGCTCGGCGTCGGCGACGTCGACCTCGTGGCACGTGAGCCGACCGCCGGTGGCCCCCGAGATCCGGGCGGTCTCCGCCAGGCCGCCGCCGCGCAGGTCGACCGCGGCCACGCGGGCCCCGCGCCTCAGCAGCTCGAGGACCACCTCCCGGCCGATGCCGCCGCCACCGCCGGTGACGACGAAGACCCTACTGGTGACCTGCATCGCGATCCCTCCTCCGGACCGGTTCCTGCTGGGGCGCCCCGTCGAGCGAGGGCAGGTACCACCCGGTCACCAGACCGAGCACGGCGCCGGCCACGAGGCCGGTCCCGGCGCCGAGCGCGACGACGCCGCCTGTGGGCCAGCCCACCCCGGGGGCGGTCGCGCCGGCGAACACGAGCACCATCGCCGCCGCCCACCCGAGGACGTTGGCCACGACCCACAGCCCGGAGCGGCGGACGTGGCGGCGCAGCACGGTCCACTGCGCCCCGCCGAGCACTGCGCCCATGAGCGCGCCGAGCGCGGCGGCGCCGACGAGCACGAACCCCGTCGGGGGCGCCTGGGAGGCTGCGGTGTCACCGGACAGCGCCGACGGGGCCGACGCCAGCGCCCAGCCGAGCCCGGCGACGAGGACCGTCACCGCGACCCAGCGGACCCGGCTCAGGCCGGGCAGCCAGCGACCGAGCGCGAACGCCTGCAGACCCCCGAGGGCGAGGCCCTCGACGAGCCCTCCGGCGACGACGAGCCCGAGGCCGGCCACCGCCTCCGCCGCACCCAGGGGCCCCACGGCGACCTGCTGCGCGGCCCGGGACGCCGCCGCGGCCGCCGTCATGCCGATGCCCTCCGCAGCGGCGCACAGGGCGACCCAGGTCGCGAGCGGCGGCACCCGACCGGCGGGCAGCACGGCCCGACGCCGCACGTCCTGCACCGCCGTCATCGCGCCCCCTCACCCGGCTCCAGCGTCCCGGTGCGGCGCGAACCACGACCAGTGCTGAACGTCCCGGAGGGGACGTCCCGCGACCCGGCGGGGGTGTCCTCAGGGTGCGGTGTCCTCAGGGTGCGGTGTCCTCGACGATGCGCTTCACCGCGCGCAGCGTCGCCGGGATCCCGGCGTGGGCGTCCCGGGTGCGCTCCTCGATCTGGTCCGGGGCGCGGTCGCCGTACCGGTCGTGGAACATCGCGATCCCGTCGGGAAGGAAGCGCCAGGACTCGGTGAGCCGGGTGCCACCGTCCTCCGGTGCCATGGTGAAGCCCCAACGGACGTAGGAGCCCCCGACGACCCACGCGAACTCCTCGCCCGGGCCGGCGGCGACGACCTGCGAGCGGGTGTCCCACTCCCGGCCGTCCTTGTCGTTGTGACCGGTGAACCACGACCCGACCCGCGGACCGCTGCCCTCGTCCCACGAGCAGCCGGTGCAGACCGGGCTCCACTCCCCCGTCCGGGTGACGTCGGAGACGAGGGCGTACACCTGCTCCGGGGCGGCGTCGACGTGGATGGACTCCCTGTGGCTGCGGGTGTGGCTGCGGGTGTGGCTGCGGGGGCCTCCCCCGTGGCCCTGAGCGGCGGTCTCCATGCCGCGAGTCTCGCAGGCGGCCCGTGTCACCGGCTGCAGCGGTCGCGCTCGACGAGCTCCCACGTCTTCCGCGCCGCGATGAGGACCGGGTCCCACAACGGGGAGAACGGGGGCGCGTACGAGATGTCGGTGTCGACGATGTCGGAGACCGTCGTGCCGTGCCAGAGCGCCATCGCGAGCACGTCGATCCGCTTGGCGGCGCCCTCCTCGCCGACGATCTGCGCGCCGAGGAGCCGGCCGGTGCCGCGCTCGGCGACGAGCTTGGTGCGGATCGGCTTGGCACCCGGGTAGTAGCCCGCACGCGTGGTCGACTCCACGGTCTCGGTGACGACGTCGAAGCCGACGTCCCGGGCCTCGACCTCCCCGAGCCCGGTGCGGCCGACCTCGATGTCGCAGACCTTCGTCACCGCCGTCCCGAGGACGCCGGGGAACGTGGCGTAACCGCCACCGATGTTCGTGCCGGCCGCGCGTCCCTCCTTGTTCGCGTGGGTCCCCAGCGGGATCGACACGTGCCGCCGGGAGACCCGGTGGTACTTCTCGGCGCAGTCCCCCGCCGACCAGACCCCCTCGACGCCGGTCCGCATGCGGCGGTCGACGGCGACCGCCCCGCTCGGCCCGAGCGGGATCCCCGCGGCCTCGGCGAGCCGGACCTCCGGGCGCACGCCCATCCCGAGGACGACGAGGTCGGCGGGCACGGTGGCGTCCTCGGTGACCACGGCGCGGACCCGGCCGCCCTCGGTCTCGAAGCCGGTGACCCCCTCCCCGAGCCGGAGCGTGAGGCCGAAGCCCGTCATCGCGTCGGCGAGCATGCTCCCCATGTCCTCGTCGAGGGTCGACATCGGCACGGGACGCTGCTCGACGAGGGTCACCTCGAGTCCCCGCGCGAGGAGCGCCTCGGCGAGCTCGAGCCCGATGTACCCGGCCCCGACGACCACGGCCCGGCGCGGCCGCCCCTCGAGGGCGGCGCGGACCGCGCAGCCGTCGTCGAGGGTCTGCACCCCGAACACCCCGTCGGCGTCGACGCCGGGCACGTCCGGCCGGATCGGGCTGGCGCCGGTACCGACCACGAGGTCGTCGAAGCCCTCCCACCCCTGGGCGCCGTCCTCGAGGTCGCGCACGTGCACCGCGCGCCGGTCGAGGTCGATCTCGGTGACCTCGTGACGGGTGCGGGCGTCGACCGACAACGACTCCCGGAACTCCTCCGGGGACCGCGCGACGAGGTCGTCGACGTCGGGGACGCCGCCCCCGACGAAGTAGGGGATGCCGCACGCGGAGTACGACGTGAACCTCCCCCGCTCGAAGGCGATGATCTCGAGGTCGTCCGGGCCTCTGTGCCTGCGCGCGGTGGCGGCGGCGCTCATGCCTGCGGCGTCCCCGCCCACGACGACGAGCCTGCTCCTGCTGGACCTGCTGCTCATGCTGCTGCCGCACCCTTCGTCGCGGACCGGGAGCAGCCATCCTCGCAGGCCAGGCTGGCGGCGGGACCAGACCTAGGGGCTGAGCGGTCCCCTGCCGGGTCGGATCGGCACTCCCCGCAGCCGCTTGCCGAGCACGAGGGCGGCCGCGGAGGACATCCCGACCACCGGGATGTCCACCAGGAGGAAGGCCCAGCTGATGCGGAACTCGCCGCTGGCGACCGTGGCCAGCAGGCCGAGCGCGACGGCGGCACCGATCCCGAGCGGGAGCCGCGTCCGGGGACGGGCGAGCCCGAGGAGCAGACCCGTGACGAGGCCGCTGATGATGGGGAGCAGTTCGTGCATGTCGTCCCGCCTTCACGGTGTTGGGGACTTTCCTGGTGGTGGGGACCGAGGTGCGGCGGCCAGGTCGTCGGGACCGGGCCGCCGCGGGCTACTGCTCGTCCTCGATCTCGTCGTCGGTGCCACCGTTCTCGCCCTCGTCGGCGACGACGACCTCGACGGTCTCCGCCGCGACCGCGGCCGCCGGGCCGGCGGACAGGTCGGCGCCGCCCGGCCCCGGCCCCTCGGCGGCGGTGGTCGCCGGGCCGAGCGGCCCGGTCCCGGTGCCGGGGGGGCCGGTGGGGGCCGGCCCGGCCGAGATCGCCCCGACCGCCGCCGCGCGGGCGAGCAGGTCCGCCGGCACGTCCTCGCCGCCTCCGGCAGCGGGACCGGCGGACTCGGCCGCGGCGGCCCCGCCCCCCGAGGGCGTCGCCGCGGAGGTCACGGGCGCACCCGGGGTCGTCGCGATCCCCGAGTCCCCGGCGTCGCTGATGGTGATGCTGACGTCCATCGCTCCCCCTCAGTTCAGGACCGCGTAGCGGCCCTCGAACGTCACCGTCGCCGTCGTGAGGTTCTTCACGGTGATCCAGTACGTGGTCCCGGTCGCGCTCGCGCGCTCGACGGCGACGTCCCAGTCGACCTGCGGGGCGCCGTTGCGCACGGAGGTCGGCATCATGTACCAGACCACGTGCCACTGCGGGGGCCAGTTGAAGGTGAACCACCGGGCCGAGGCCCCCGGCCCCAGCGTCCCGGTGAACTGGACGTTCGTCCACATGGCGTGCTCCTTGTCTGCGCGGGTCTGCTCGCGGGTCCGTGGGGTGTCAGTAGCGACTGAGGATGCAGTAGCGCCCTTCGAAGGTCACGGGCTGCGAGGTGAGGTTGGTGACGGTGATCCAGTAGGTCGCGTGCTCGGCGTCGGCCCGCTCGACCTGGGTGTTCCACGTGATCTGCGGCGCCCCCGGCGCCACCGTCGTCGGCATGACGGTCCAGAGCATGTGCCACGTCGCCGGCCAGTTGAACGTGAACCACCGGGCGCTCTGCTTCGCCTGCAGCGTTCCCGTCCACTGCACCCCGCAGACCGGCTGGGTCATCCAGCCGTCGACGGGCACCTCCCACACGCCGCGGTTGCGGGTGCCGGCCCGCAGGACCCGCGCGTGCGGGTGGAAGACGAGGTCGCCGACGTAGGCGTTGGGCAGCGTCGCCGAGAAGTCGTGCCAGGTCGCGCCCGCGTCCCAGCTCTGCCACACCCCGAGGTCGAGGGCGACCCACACCCGGTTGCGGTTGCCGTCGTCGACGGTGACCGCGTTGACCGGCAGCGCCGGCAGTCCGGGCGACCGGTCGGTCCACGTCGACCCGCCGTCGTCGGAGCGGTAGACCCGACCCCCGCCGACCCGCGTGCTCGTCGCCCAGATCCGTCCGGTGCCCCCGGCCTCGGAGTACAGGTCGCTCACCCACGCCCCGGCACGCGGGGTGGTCAGGGCCGTGATCGACCACGACCCGCCCGACCAGCGGGCCCGCATGACCCGGCCGTCGGTGAGCCCGACGAGTGCGGTGTCGGAGTCCGGCATGTGCAGCGCGCTCGCGGTGCCCGCACCGCCGGGGTAGGCGAGCCGGGTCCAGGTGGTGCCGGTGTTGCGGGACAGGTAGAGGGCCTGACCGCCGACACCGACGCTGTCGCCGGTCGTCGCGCTCGCCTCGAAGGGCACGTAGAACAGGCCGGCTCCCTCTCCGGACGGGCGGGTCGGGGTGATGTTGCTCCACGACCCCCAGTTGCCCTTCGCGGTCGAGCGCTCGACGAAGCCGTTCTGGAAGGTGTGGAAGACGGTCTGGGGGTTGGCGCGGTCGGTCCCGCAGTCCCCGCCGTCGCCGTCCTGGACGTGCTCCCACGCCGCCGGGCCGGTCCACCGGTTCGTGCCGTTGTCCTGGGTGCCGCCGAGGAGCCAGCGCGAGCTCCCCCAGTCCTGGGTGAGGTACTCGAACTCGCTGACCTGGAGGCCGTTGTTGCAGTGGGTCCACGTGATGCCCCGGTCGGCCGAGCGGAACAGCCCGCCGTCGTTGCCCGCGTACACCGTCGCCGGGGCGCCCGACTCGAACGCGATCGAGTGCTGGTCGGGGTGGATCGAGCTCGCCCCGGCGCCCTTGCTGGACAGGTTGACCCACGTCCAGGTCCCGGTCGACCCGTTGCCGCGGTGCACGTCGATGGCGCCGCAGTAGATCTCCGCGGAGCGGTCGGGGGCGACCGCGAGGTACCAGTCGTACCAGGCCTGTCCGGTGCTCGCCCCGGGCGGGGTGGGGATGGCCCGCCACCGGCCGCCGGCCGGACGGCGCCAGAGGTAGGCCGTGCTCCCCCGCGCCCCCCACGCGTAGGCGACCCGGCGGTTCGAGGGGGCGATGGCGACGGCGAGGCGGTCGAACCCGGACGGTGCCCCGGGGAGGGTGACCGCCGTCCAGCTCGTGCCGGTGGTCGAGCGGAACAGCCCGTCCTGGCAGGCCGCGAGGATCTCCGAGCCGGTCCGGGCCCGCGCGACCGACCACGTCGTCGAGCTGCGGCGCCGGGTCCACGTCGAGCCGGAGTCGGTCGAGGTGTAGAGGCCGCCGGTGGTGCCGGCGTAGAGCTTGTGGCCGTCGGCGGGGTCGACGACGAGGCTGTAGAAGCCCTGCCCGAGGAACGGGGCCCGGGCCCGGGTGGCCCACGTGGTCCCCCCGTTGGTCGAGACGAGGACCCCGACCCCGAGCCAGCTCCACCAGTCCCCCTCGCCGGTGCCGCAGTACACGGTGCTCGGGCTGGAGGGGTCGAACGCGAGCGCCCCGACGGTGGTCGTGGCCTGGTAGTCGGTCCGCGGCCACCACGACCCGCCGCGGTCGAAGCTCTCCCAGACCCCGCCGTTGGCGGCGCCGGCGAGCACGTGGGCGGCGTTGGCCGGGTCGGTGGCGATCGCGGAGACGCGCCCCGAGACGTTGACCCGACTGCTGCCGTAGGTCTGGCCGTTGGTGATCGTCCACGGCCCGAGCGAGCGCCACTGGGGTCCGGTCGGGGTCGGCGGCCCGGTCCGCGCGTCCGCGGCATCGACGTAGGCCTGGGCGAGGTCGGCCGCGGTCGTCGACGCCGCGTCGTCCTCGGGCGCCGCGGCCCGGCGCGAGCGCCCACGGGGGGTCGACCCCGGAGACCGCAGCCCGGCGCGCTCGGCGGCGGCCGTGACCTCACCGGCCACGTCGTCGGCCACCGCGCGGGCGACCACCTCGTCCGCCACCGACCGCAGCCCGGCGCTCTCGAGCACCTGGAGCAGTCGCAGCAGGGCCTTGCCGCCCGGGGGCCGTGTCGGGGCCTCCTCGGCCTCGACCACGGTCCCGGGTGCCGCGCCGTCGTCCGCCGGACCCTGCATCGCGACCTCCCCGTGCCGTGCCACGTCGACTCGACCCGTGCCACGTCGACACCCGATCGTGACGGTCCCGCGGTCACCCTCGCGTCACCACCACGTCACCGGTCCCCGACGCCGCCCCCACTGGTGCCGACGTCGCCCGCGCGCGAGGATGGGGACGTGGCCCGGGGACCGTACGAGGACGACGAGGACGCCGCTGCCGGGGGGCGCGCCGCGCGCCGTCGGCGCGAGCACCTCGCCGCCAGGTTCGGCGAGGAGGAACCCGGCCGGGAGGACGACGGGCAGGGACCCGCGGGCTCCGGCGACGGCGGGGACCGCGCGCCCGGTGACGAGGACGACGGTGACGACGACGAGGGTGACGAGGACGACGGGGACGAGGACGACCCCGAGCAGGGCCCCGGGGAGGGGCCGGCCGAGCGCGCAAGGTTCGCCGCGCTCGGTTCGTCGGCCCTGGTTCGTTCGTCGGCCCTAGCTCGTCGGGGGCACCGGCCGCAGTTGGGCCCTGTGGGGTAGGAGTCCCGGCCTCCGCAGCGCCGGGCGCGGCAGCCCGAGGAGCAGCCCCGCCCAGAGGTCGAGCAGCGCGACGACCGCGAGCGGGAGCGCGACGACGGTCGTGCCGGTCATCGTCGGCCACTGCGTCCCTGCGGCGACGCCAAGGAGGAGCACCGGGGCGACGGTCGTGACGAGCAGGAGCAGGGTCGCCGCCAGGGGTCGGGCGAGGCCGAGGACTGCGACCGCGACCCCGACGACGAGCACCGTGACCTCGAGCACCGGGCCGTGGGCACCGGACCAGGTCCGCCACGCCGTGGGCTCCAGTGCCGCCCACCCCGCCAGCAGCACGGGCGCCGTCGCCGTGACCGCGAGGACCGGGAGGGCGAGCGCGGGACGCCGACGGGCCAGGGCGACGAGCGCGGCCAGCGGCACCGCCCAGGCCGCGACGAGGGCGACCCCGGCCGCCCCGCCGGGGGCGTCGAGCTGGTCGACGGTGAGCACGACCCCGATCCCGAGGCCGAGCAGGAGCGCGAGTCCCGCGCCGAGCCCGACGAGCACCCCCGCCCGTTCACGCCGGCCCGGGACGAGCTGGATGCCGGCGAGCGCGACGAGGGCGAACGCGACGGGAACGGAGACGAGGACGGTGTCGGCCACGGCTGGCCACCTCCTGGCACGGGCGAGAGTCCTGATCCTCGTCCGCCACGCGGCTGACCCGACAGTGACCTACGTCCCTGCGCCCGGGCCGGGAATACCGTGCGGTCGGTGCGCCTTGTCCCGTCATGGAGCTCGCCGACGCCGTCGCCGCCGCCCGCGCCACGACCCACTCGGTCCTCACGACGATCCGCCGCAGTGGTCGTCCGCAGCTGTCGAACGTGCTGCACGCCGTGGGCGAGGACGCGGTGCTGCGGGTCTCGACGACCGCCGACCGGGCGAAGTACGCCAACCTCGTGCGCACCCCGTGGGCGGCGCTCCACGTCAACGGGGGGTCGTTCTTCTCCTACGCCGTCCTCGAGTGCGACGTCACCTTCTCCGACGTGGCCGCCGAGCCGGGGGACGCGGCCGTCGAGGAGCTCGTCGGCCTCTACCGGGCGCTCGCCGGCGAGCACGACGACTGGCACGCCTACCGCGCGTCGATGGTCGCCGACCGGCGCGTCGTGCTCCGACTCCACCCGCAGCGCGCCTACGGCGCGCTGCGCTGAGAGAGCTTCGCCCCCTTCACGAGCAGTGCGTTCTCGGCCTCCGAGGCGACCTTGTCCAGGGGACGCCCGCCGGCCGCGGTGAGCACCGCGATGACGAGGCCCTCGACGAGCGGCGCCCCGCTGAGCCGGACCCGCCCGGCGACGTCCGGGTCGAGCATCTCGAGCGCCATGTCGGCGCTGAGCACGGCGCTGCCGAGGTCGAGCAGGACGAGGACGCCCTCCCCCTCCGACGCCGCGTCCGCCTCGGTGATCGCCTCCGCGACGGCGGCCGCGTCGGTGCCGAGGGTGTCCGCGTCGAGGCCGGCGGCGACCCGCACCGGCGGCCCGGTGGACCCGGGGGTCATCTCCCCGGCGAGGGCGACGGCGGCCTCGGCGAGCGGACGGCTGTGGGCGACGACGACGATCCCGATCACGTCGCCTCCTCAGGCCAGGGTCCGGGCCGCGGACTCCAGCAGCAGCGTCGTGCTGGCGGCGCCCGGGTCGAGGTGGCCGGCGCTCCGCTCGCCGAGGTAGCTCGCCCGGCCCTTGCGGGCCACGAGGGGAACGGTCGCGTCCCGGCCCTTGGCCGCGGCCTCCGCCGCGGCGGTGAGCGCCGCGGCGAGGTCGTCACCGGCCGCGTCGAAGGCCTCGAGCGCCGGCGCCCAGGCGTCGTACATCGTCTTGTCCTCGAGCTCGGCGTGGCCGCGCTGGACGATGCCCTCCACCCCCGCCCGGAGCGCGGCGCCCACGGCGGCGGCGTCGGCGTCCTCGACGTCGGTGAGGACCCCGGCGGCGCGGAGGAAGAACGTGCCGTACAGCGGGCCGCTCGCCCCGCCGACCGTGCTGACGAGCGTCATGCCCGTCTTCTTCAGCATCGCCTCGGCGGAGTCGAACACGCCCTTGTCGAGCTGTCCGACGACGGCGCGCATCCCGCGGTCCATGTTGCTGCCGTGGTCGGCGTCACCGATCGCCGAGTCGAGCTCGGTCAGCCACGCGGCGTTCTCACCGACGACGGCCGCGTAGTCGCGCAGCCAGGCCTCGAACTGCTCGGTTCCCGCCACCGGCTCAGACCCCCCACCGCAGGCCGGGGGTGTTCACCGGCGCGTCCCAGAGCGCCAGGGTGTCGTCGTCGGCGCGCAGCAGGGTGACCGAGCAGCCGGCCATCTCCAGCGAGGTGATGTAGTTGCCGACGAGGCACCGGGCGACCTGGACGCCCTTGAGCTCGAGGATGCGCGCGACCTCGTGGTACATGACGTAGAGCTCGATGAGCGGGGTGCCGCCCATGCCGTTGACCATCGCGATCACCGGGGCCCCGCCCCCGTCCGGGAGGTCCTCGAGCACCGGGTCGAGCAGCATCCCGGCGACCTCCGCGGCGGTCGCGACCTGCCGTCGCTCGCGCCCGGGCTCGCCGTGGATGCCGATGCCGAGCTCCATCTCGGTCTCGCCGAGCTCGAATGTCGGCTTGCCGGCGCTCGGCACCGTGCACGAGGTGAGCGCCATGCCCATGCTCCGGCCGCGCTCGTTGACGGTGCGGGCGAGGTCGGCGCACTCCTGCAGGGAGCGGCCGGCCTCGGCGGCGGCGCCGACGATCTTCTCCAGCAGGACCGTCACCCCCACCCCGCGCCGGCCCGCGGTGAAGAGCGAGTCCTGGACGGCGACGTCGTCGTTGGTGACCACCGAGAGGACCTCGGTGCCGGTGTCGGCGGCCGCCATCTCGGCGGCCATCTCGAAGTTCATGACGTCGCCGGTGTAGTTCTTGACGATGTGGAGCACCCCGGCGCCCCCGTCCACGGCGGTCGTCGCGGCCATCATCTGGTCGGGCACCGGGGAGGTGAACACCTCACCGGCGCAGGCGGCGTCGAGCATCCCGAGCCCGACGTAGCCGCCGTGCATGGGCTCGTGGCCGGAGCCGCCCCCGGAGACGAGGCCGACCTTCCCCTGACGCGGAGCGTCCTTGCGCAGGACGACGCGGTTCTCGTGGTCGACCCGGACCCGGTCGCCGTGCGCTGCCTCGATGCCGAGGAGCGCGTCGCGGACCACGTCGGCGGGGTCGTTGATGAGCTTCTTCATGACCTCACCGAACCACACCGCGACCCGACGTGCCAGAGGTCGGTCCGGATCGGCCGCAGATGTCCCACAAGGGATTCCGCGACCGACGACCCGCGCAGGCTCGTCGACCGCTCGATCGGGTCGCGCGCGGGTCAGTGCCGGGTGCGCCGCCAGACGCCGAGCGCGACCAGGGCCACGCCCGCCGCGGCGAGAGCGGCGACCCGCTCGGTGCGCAGCTGTCCGTCCGGGGTGCGGGTGGCCTCGTCGAACTTCGCGCGCAGCATCTCGACCTGGCGCCGGATGACCGCCTTCGGCGCGGCCTTGCGGGTCAGCTCGTCGATGGTCCCGGCAAGGTGGCGCCGGGCGGTCTCGAGGTCGGCCTCGAGACGCTCGATGGTGGGGGTGCTCGAGCTGTCGGTGGTCATCGGGGTCCCCTCTCGTCGAGGCCGAGGTCCCGTCGCACCTTGGCGACGTGACCGGTGGCCTTCACGTTGTACCAGGCGTGGCTCACGGCGCCGTCCTCGTCGACGACGACGGTCGAGCGGATGACTCCCTCGACGACCTTGCCGTAGAGCTTCTTCTCGCCGAAGGCGCCCCACCGGGTCATGACGGAGCGGTCGGCGTCGGAGAGGAGGGTGACGGTCAGGCCCTCCTTGTCGCGGAACCGGGCGAGCTTCTCCGGGGCGTCCGGGGAGATCCCGAGCACCTCGTAGCCGTCGGCGCGCAACGACTCGAGGCTGTCACTGAAGTCGCAGGCCTCCTTCGTGCAGCCCGGGGTCATCGCGGCCGGGTAGAAGTAGACGATGACCTTGCGGCCCCGCCGCGCGGACAGGGTCACGCTCGACCCGGCGTCCGAGGGCAGCGTGAAGTCGGGCGCGGGGTCTCCCGGCGACAGGCGGTCGGTCATGCCATCTCCCTTCGGGCTATGCTTATTGCGAATCGTTTGCAACAAGCGGTCGCGGTCCGGCGGCGTCGTCCCGCCAACCTATCCCAGCGCGACCCCCGCCGACCGAGGAGGACCAGCGTGCACGTTCCCGACGGGTTCCTCGACGCGCCGACGTCGGTTGCCACCGGGGTCGTCGCCGCCACCGGCATCGCCCTGTCGCTGCGGGGCGCGCGCCACGAGCTCGACGACCGCACCGCGCCCCTGGCCGGGCTCGTCGCGGTGTTCGTCTTCGCCGCGCAGATGCTCAACTTCCCCGTCGGGGCCGGCACCTCCGGCCACCTCCTCGGCGGCACCCTCGCCGCCGTGCTCGTCGGGCCCTGGACCGCAACCCTGTGCCTGACCGTCGTCCTGCTCGTCCAGGGGCTGCTGTTCGCCGACGGCGGGCTCACCGCCCTCGGGACGAACATCACGCTCATGGGCATCGTCGGGGTGTGGGCGGGGTGGCTCGTCTTCCGCGCCGTGCGCTCCGTCCTGCCCCGGACCGCGACCTCGGTCGCCGCGGCCGCGTTCACCGGGGCGCTGGTCTCGGTGCCGGTGGCGGCGCTCGGGTTCGTCCTGCTCTACGCCGTCGGCGGCCAGGCCCCGATCCCGCTCGACACGCTCGCGACCGCCATGGTCGGGTGGCACGTCCTCATCGGCCTCGGGGAGGCGGTCATCACCGGCCTGACCGTCTCGGCGGTGCTCGCCGTCCGTCCGGACCTCGTGCGCGGTGCCCGCGACCTGCTCGCGCGGCGCGAGCTGGTCATCCGGACGGGGGTGGGCTCGTGAGGCGGCCCTCGACCCGCGCGCTCGTCCTGGTCGGGCTCGCGCTCGCGGTGCTCCTCGCCGGGGTGGTCTCGTTCTACGCCTCGACCCACCCCGACGGGCTGGAGTACGTCGCGGCGCACGCCGGCTTCGGCGGCAGCCAGCACGCCTCGGCGGCCGAGCGCTCCCCGCTCGCCGGCTACTCGGTCCACGGCATCGCCGACGGACGTCTGGCCGGGGGACTCGCGGGGGTCGTGGGCGTGCTCGTCGTCGCGGTCCTCGCCTTCGGGCTGATGCGCCTGCTCGCCCGGCGCTCGGACCGGGACGACTGACGGGTGGGCGCCACCCACGGCCACGGCCTGCACTACCACGGCCACTCCCCGGTGCACCGGTTCCCGGCCCACCTGAAGATGCTCGCGCTGCTCGCGTTCGTCCTCGCCGTCGTCGCGACCCCGGCGACCGCGTGGTGGGCCTTCGCCCTCGACGCGGCGCTCCTGCTCGCGGTGCAGCGGGCCTCCCGGGTGCCGGCCGGGTACGTCGCCGCCCGCATGGTCGTCGAGCTCCCGTTCGTCGTCTTCGCGCTCCTCATGCCCGTCGTCGCGACCGGTCCCCGGGTGGACCTCGGCCCGGTCAGCCTGTCGGAGGCCGGGCTGCTCGGCGGGTGGGCCCTGCTCGTCAAGGGCACCCTGGGCGTCCTCGCCTCGCTCGTGCTCGCGACCACCACGGAGCCACGCGAGGTCGTCACGGGCCTGCAGCGCCTCCGGCTGCCCGCGACGCTCGTGGAGATCCTCGCGTTCATGATCCGCTACCTCGAGGTGGTCACCGAGGAGATGCGCCGGATGCACGTCGCCCGCGTCTCCCGGGGGTTCACCGCCCGGTCGGTCCGGCAGTGGCCGGCGCTCGCGTCGTCCGCGGCGGCGCTGTTCATCCGCAGCTACGAGCGTGGCGAGCGGGTCCACCTCGCGATGCTCTCCCGGGGCTACACCGGGGCGCTGCCGGTCGCCGCCGCGAGCGCGACGACCCCGCCACAGCGGGTCGTCGCCGCCGCGGTTCCCGCGCTCGCGGCGGCCGTGGCGCTGGCGGCGGGGGTGCTCGCGTGAGCGATCCCGTCCTCGAGGTGCGCGGGCTGGCCTACGCCTACGCCGACGGCCACCAGGCGCTCTACGGCGTCGACCTGCGCGTCCACCGGGGCGAGCGGGTCGCCCTCCTCGGCCCGAACGGGGCGGGCAAGACGACGCTCGTGCTCCACCTCAACGGCATCCTCACCGCGGGGGCGGGCTCGGTCCACGTGTCGGGGCTGCCGGTCGGCAAGGACACGACGGCCGAGGTGCGCCGGCGCGTCGGCATCGTCTTCCAGGACCCGGACGACCAGCTGTTCATGCCCTCGGTCCGCGACGACGTCGCCTTCGGCCCGGCGAACCTCGGGCTGCGCGGGGCCGAGCTCGACCGACGCGTGGAGCGCGCCCTGGCCCAGGTCGGGATGGCCGACTACGCCGACCGGCCGCCTCACCACCTCTCCTACGGGCAGCGGCGCCGGGTGGCGGTGGCGACCGTGCTCGCGATGGAGCCGGAGGTGCTCGTGCTCGACGAGCCCTCGTCCAACCTGGACCCGGCGTCCCGTCGCGAGCTCGCCGACATCCTCCGCGGGCTCGACGTCACCGTGCTCATGGTCACCCACGACCTGCCCTACGCCCTCGAGCTCTGCGAGCGCTCGGTCGTGCTGTCCGACGGGGTCGTCGTCGCCGACGGCGGGACCCGCGAGGTCCTCACCGACGAGGCGCTCATGGCCGCGCACCGGCTCGAGCTGCCGTTCGGGTTCGACCCCCGCACCGTCCGGGCGCCCTAGTTCGACGGGCCGCCGGCAGGGGCAGGGGGCCGGCGGCAGGGGGCAGGGGGTAGGGGGCAGGGGAAAGCGCCCGCCGAGGTGACGAGCGTCCAACGGGCCCGAATGCCGTTGCGGCAGCGTACGATCCGGAACGTGACCCAGCACCGCAGCCGCGGGACCCGCTGATGGACGGCACCCTCGGGGGGACCGAGCTCCTCGTCCTGCTGCTCATGCTCCTCGCCGTCGTGGCGGCGATCGTGGTCATCGTCGTGGTCGCCTCGAGACGCTGACCCGCGGCAGAAGCCGGGTGCCGGGGCAGGCTCGCGCGGTCTAGCCTCGTGCCGTGGCCAGGGTCGACGTGGAGGACGACGGCATCCGCCGCTTCGTGGTGCACCACCACCGCTACGACCCCGAGCGGCACCAGCGACGCCTTGTCCTCGTCGCGGCGTTCGACACCAGGCGCGAGTACAAGACGTGCCTGCGGGCGACCGAGGCCGACATCGAACGGCGCCGGTCGGCCGGCGAGCCCGTCGACCCCGACGAGCACGCCACAGGCAGCGTCTACGAGCCGGGTCACCTGCGTCGCACGGCCAACGGGCACGTCGTGCGCCGCATGATGGAGCACGGCGTGGACCCCGGACCGTGGCTCGAGGAGCACGACCTGCCCCGCAACGTGGCCCGGTACTCGACGAGGCGGCCGCTGCCGCGCCCCCTCGCCCACTGGGCCCGCCTCCTGCGGGACCTCCTCCCGGGGTCCGGTCGGCCCTGACGAGCGGTGCGCAAGGGGGGACTCGAACCCCCACGCCCGTGGGCACAGGAACCTAAATCCTGCGCGTCTGCCAGTTCCGCCACTTGCGCGTCGGCACAGGCTAGCCGAGCGGGCCGGACGGGCTGGTCGCGCAGGTCAGCGCGCCGGCGCGAGCACCTCGCGCAGGTGGGGCACCATCGCCCGGAAGGCGCGTCCCCGGTGGGAGATCGCGTTCTTCTCGTCGTCGGCGTACTCCGCGAGGGTCCGGGAGTCCCCCTCGACCTGGAACACCGGGTCGTAGCCGAAGCCGTTCTCCCCCCGGGGGTGGCGGGTCAGCCGGCCGGTCACCCGCCCCTCGACGGCGACGGTCCGGCCGTCGGGGAGGGCGAGGACGGCGGCGCAGACGAACGCGGCTCCCCGGTGGACGTCGGGCACGTCGGCGACCTGGTCGAGCAGGAGCGTGGTGTTGCGCCGGTCGACCTCGCCGCGGTCCAGGTCCTCGCCGGCGTGGCGGCCGGACCAGCGGGCGCTGAAGACGCCCGGGGAGCCGCCGAGGACCTCGACGGCGAGACCGGAGTCGTCGGCGAGGCTCGGCAGTCCGGTCGCCTCGGCGAGCGCGCGCGCCTTCAGCGTCGCGTTCCCGACGAAGGTCACCTCGGTCTCGGCGACCTCGGGGGCCCCGGCGACGTCCCCGGCGCCGACGACCTCGAGGTCGAGCTCGTCGGCGACCGCGCCGAGGATCTGGCGCAGCTCGCGGACCTTGTGCTCGTTGCGGGTGGCGAGGACGAGCCTGGTCACCGCACCCGCTCCCGGGCGGGCGCCGCGAGCGCGGACTGCTGGTGGTCGGCGAGGGTGGCGCAGCCGGAGGTGGCGAGGTCGAGCAGGGCGTCGAGCAGGCCACGGTCGAACGCGCAGTCCGCGCCCTCGGCGGTGCCCTGCACCTCGACGAACCGGCCGTCGCCGGTCATGACGACGTTCATGTCGGTCTGGGCGGTCGAGTCCTCCGGGTAGTCGAGGTCGAGCACCGGGCGCCCGTCGACGACGCCGACGCTGACGGCGGAGACCGACCCGGTCAACGGGGCCGCGCCGGCGGCGATGAGGCCCCGGGCCCGGGCGTCCTCGACGGCGTCGGCGAGCGCGACCCACGCCCCGGTGACGGCGGCGGTGCGGGTGCCGCCGTCGGCCTGGAGGACGTCGCAGTCGAGGACGACGGTGTTCTCGCCGAGGGCGGAGGTGTCGATGACCGCACGCAGGCTGCGCCCGATGAGCCGGGAGATCTCGTGGGTGCGACCGCCGACCTTGCCCTTGCGGGACTCACGGTCCCCGCGGGTGTTGGTGGACCGCGGCAGCATCTCGTACTCCGCGGTCACCCAGCCGGTGCCGCGGCCCTTGAGCCACCGGGGCACCCCGGCGGTGAAGGAGGCGGCGCAGAGCACCCGGGTCCGGCCGAACTCGACGAGCACGCTGCCCTCGGCGTGGTCGAGCCAGTTGCGGGTGAGCCGGACCTCGCGGGTCTCGTCGTCGGCGCGACCGTCGTGCCGCGTGGTCGCCGTCGGGCTCGGGTGCGTGCCGGGGGTCTGCGTCGCCATGGCCGCAGGCTACCGAGACGGCGCCGGCGGGCCGTCGGCGACCTCCGGCGGCCAGACGACGGTGAACCGCTCGAAGACGACCTCGAGGTCGTCTCCCGCGGCGTCGACGCCGATGCCGGGCCCCACCCGGCCGGCCCAGGCCCGGTGGGCCTCGAGCCAGCCCTCGACGCTGCGGTCGCCCTCCCCCTCGTCGTGGGCGAACGCCGCGTCGACGCTGCCCAGCGTGCCGACGCGCAGCTCGGTCGAGCGCAGCACCGCCCGCGGGGCGCCCCGGCCGTCGCACGCGACCCAGTGACCGCCGACCCGCGGCAGCGGCTCCCCGTCGGCGACGAACTGCGCGACGAGGCCGGCGGTGGCCCGCTTCCGCCCGTCGAGCACGAGGCCGAGCAGCTCGTCGGCGAGCTCGGGACTGTCCCCGAAGCACTCGGCGGGCGGGTCCTCGGGGGCCAGGGAGAGCCCTCGCCGGCAGGCCGCCCACATCCGGGCCGCGGCGACCCGGTCCGGCGTCGGCGCCCCGCCCGGGGCGTCGCGACGAGCGGGCAGCTCGTAGGTCGTGTCGGGGGCTGCGAGCTCGACCGCGCCGGGCCAGATCTCGGCCGCCTCGGCCCGGCAGGCCTCGGGGTCGTTCCACGGCGGGATGTGGGTGAGCACGAGCCGTCGCACGCCGCCCGCGGCGACGGCGGCCTCGGCGGCCCGTCGGCCCGTGAGGTGGATGCCGCGGGAGGGGTCGCGGCCCTCGACGAAGGCGGAGTCGACGAGGGCGAGGTCGGCGCCGGCGAGCAGCGGTCCGAGGGCGTCGCACGTGTCGGTGTCGCCGGTGTAGGCGAGCGCGGCCCCGTCGGCCTCGACCCGGAAGCCGTACGCCTCGACGGGGTGGCTCACCGCGACGGGGGTGATCGTCAGTGGGCCGACCCGGATCGGCGTCCCGTCGGCGAGGTCGTGGAACTCCAGCTCGGCGCGCATGCCGTCCGGGACCATGCCCTCGTAGGCGGCGGCGAGACGCTCCGCGGCCCCGGCGGGGCCGTGCACCGGCAGCGGGTCCTCGGGGGGACCGTCGGGACGGTAGCGGCGGGTCACCCAGAGCCCGGTGACGTCGATGCAGTGGTCCGGGTGGAGGTGGCTGAGGACGACGGCGTCGAGGTCCGCGGGGTCGAGGTGGCGCTGCAGGGCCCCGAGGGCGCCGTTGCCGAGGTCGAGGACGACGGCGCGCTCGCGACCGTCCGGGGCGGTGGCGCGCACGAGGTAGCCGGACGCGGGCGACCGCGGCCCCGCGAAGGAGCCCGAGCAGCCGAGGACGGTGACCCTCACCGGGCGCCCGCTCCCGCGCCCGTCGCGACGCCGCCGAAGACGTGCTCGACGTCGGGGCCGAGGCCGAGGAACCGCCGCGCGAGCCGGCGGAACTCGTCGGGGTCGCCGGTCGTGGTGAAGCTGTGCCCGGGTGGGGGCAGGTGGTCCGGTCGCAGTGCCCCGGCGTCGGCGAGGACCCGGTAGAGGTCCTTGGCGGTCTCCTCCGCCGAGGAGACCAGGGTCACGCCCTCCCCCATGACGTAGGAGATGACCCCGGTCAGCAGCGGGTAGTGGGTGCAGCCGAGGACGAGGGTGTCGACGTCGCGCCGCTGCAGCGGGGCGAGGTACTCGGTCGCGGTCTCGAGCAGCTCGGGGCCGCTGGTGACGCCGGCCTCGACGAACTCGACGAACCGGGGGCAGGGCACGCTGGTGACCTCCAGGTGCGGCGCGGCGGCGAACGCGTCGACGTAGGCCTGCGACTGGTGGGTCCCCGAGGTCGAGATCACCCCGACCCGGTGGGTGCGCGACGCGGCCGCGGCCCGCCGGACCGCGGGACGGATCACCTCGACCAGGGGGACGTCGTAGCGCTCGCGGGCGTCGTGGAGCACGGCGGCGCTCGCGGTGTTGCACGCGATGACGAGCGCCTTGACCCCGTGGTCGACGAGCCGGTCGAGGCACTCCAGGGCGAACTGCCGGGTCTGCGCGATCGGCCGGGGACCGTACGGCGCCCGCGCGGTGTCACCGAGGTAGGCGATCGACTCGTGCGGCATCTGGTCCAGGACCGAGCGTGCGACGGTGAGGCCGCCGTAGCCGGAGTCGAAGATCCCGATCGGTGCGTCACCCACGCCGGTCAGCCTAGTGACCTCCGGGGACGCCGCCTGCGGGGCACACCGGCACCCGCGGTGACGCGGGCGACGACCCGCGCCAGGAGTGCGCCGAGGACCACCCCGAGGGCGTTCGCGACGACGTCGGCCACGGACGGGGTCCGGGTCGGGAGCAGCAGCGCCTGGGTGACCTCGGCGGCGGACCCCACGAGCAGCCCGACCGCGGCCCACCCGAGCGCCGGCACCCTCGGCCGCGCGAGGGCCCCGGCGAGGCCGAGGGGGACCAGCAACACGATGTTGGCGGCGAAGCCGGACAGGTTCGGCCCGACCCACGCGGGGGCGCCGAGGTCGATCACGAGCCGGTGCAGCCCGGTGTTGGCGAGGCCCACCTCGTGCCCGTCGGGCCAGAGCAGGATGCCGGCGAGGAGGACGAGGTAGCCGACGAGGACGATGCGCGCCAGCCGGTCGGTCGCCCTCACCGCCCGCCCCCCGAGGTGTCGGCGCCGGGCAGCATGGCCTGGGTGAGGGTCTCCTGCAGCCAGGTGAGGAAGTCGTAGACCGCGAGCGCGTAGAGCATCGGGTCGTCGGGCCCGAGCTCGGCGACGAGCTGCTCGACGCGGGCGGCGTCCTCGTCGGTGCGCAGCCCGAGCCGCTCGCCGAGCACGAGCCGGACGTCGGTCAGCGCGACGACGGTGGCGAGCGCCTCCCCTCCCTCGAGCTCGACCCGGTCCCCCCGGGCGCGCTCCAGGGCCGTCATCGCGGTGCGCAGCTTCTCGGCCTTCCCGGTCCGCAGCGTGGGCTCGGTCAGCCGGCGGTACTCGGCCGCGGCCTGCTCGTCCTCGCGGTTGCCCGCGGGCAGCAGCCGGTCCAGCGCCGGGTCGCGGCGGGTCCCGGAGCCGAACCCGCGGCCGGCCAGGCCCTCGGGGGTGTCGGGCACCTCCTCGGTCTCCGGGCCGTCGAGCTCGTCGGCGAGGCCGGCGACGATGTCCTCGAAGGCGTCACCGCCGGCCGGTTTCGCCCGCTCGGCCCCGTCCCCGGGGCGGACGAGCTCGAGGACCTGCGCCATGAGCCCGACGACGACGTCCCGCTCGGTCGGGTCGAGTCGGGCCGTGTACCGGCTCCCCCTGCGCCTGAACCCCCGTGCCACTCAGTCGTCCTTCTGGAACGTCGCCCAGAGGCCGTACCCCTGCAGGGCCTCGGTGTCGATCTCCATCTTCTCCCGGGGGCCGGTGGAGACGACGGCGCGCCCCTTGGTGTGGACGTCCATCATCAGCCGCTCGGCCTTCTCCCGGCCGTAGCCGAAGTAGCTCTGGAAGACGAACGTAACGTACGACATGAGGTTGACGGGGTCGTTCCAGACGATCGTCACCCACGGCACGTCCGGGCGCAGGTCCTCCTCGGTCGAGGCACGGCGCTCCTCCACTGGGGCGATCGACACCCTCACCACAATAGGGTGCCGGGTGTGATCGCGAACGAGCCCTCCACCGCCCTGCTCACCGACCACTACGAGCTCACCATGGTCGAGGCCGCGCTGCGGGCCGGGACCGCGAACCGGAAGTGCGTCTTCGAGCTGTTCAGCCGCAGCCTCCCCGCGGGCCGGCGCTACGGCGTGGTCGCCGGCACCGGCCGGCTGCTCGACGCGCTCGAGCGGTTCCGGTTCGGCGCCGAGGAGATCGACCACCTCCGCTCCCGGGGGACCGTCGACGAGGCCACCCTCGACTTCCTCGCCGGGTTCCGCTTCGAGGGCGATGTGTGGGGCTACCCGGAGGGCGAGGTGTACTTCCCCGGCTCCCCCGTCCTCGTCGTCGAGGCGGACTTCGCGCACGCGGTCGTCCTCGAGACCCTCGCGCTGAGCATCCTCAACCACGACGCCGCGGTCGCGAGCGCCGCGAGCCGGATGACCTCCGCCGCGGCGGGCAGGCCGTGCATCGAGATGGGCTCCCGGCGCACCCAGGAGGAGTCGGCGGTGGCCGCGGCCCGCGCGGCGTACATCTCCGGCTTCTCGGCCTCGTCCAACCTCGAGGCGGGCCGCCGTCACGGGATCCCGACCGCGGGGACCGCGGCCCACGCGTTCACCCTGCTGCACGACACCGAGCGCGAGGCGTTCGCCGCCCAGGTCGCCTCCCTCGGCCCGGGGACGACGCTGCTCGTCGACACCTACGACGTCGCCGAGGGGGTCGAGCGCGCGGTCGAGGCCGCGGGCACCGGACTCGGCGCGGTGCGGCTCGACTCCGGCGACCTGCTCAGCCAGGCGGTCGAGGTGCGGGCCCAGCTCGACGAGCTCGGCGCCACCTCGACGCGGATCGTCGTGACCTCCGACCTCGACGAGTACGCCATCGCCGCGCTCGCGGTCGCCCCGGTCGACGCCTACGGCGTGGGGACCCGGCTGGTCACCGGGTCCGGGGCCCCGACGGCGAACATGGTCTACAAGCTCGTCGCACGGGCGGACGCCACCGGCCGGGTGGTCGGGGTGGCGAAGCGGAGCGCGTCGAAGGCGTCGGTCGGGGGACGGAAGTTCCCCCGGCGCCGGCTCGTCGACGGCGTCGCCGACGCCGAGGTCGTCGGCATCGGGGGCCCCCCGGCCGGAGAGGGTCGGGACCTGCTGGTCCCGCTCGTCGAGGGTGGGAAGGTCGTCGGCCGGGACCACTGCGAGGTCGAGACCGCGCGGTCCCGGCACGAGGCCTCGCTGGCCGAGCTGCCCAAGGTCGCGACCCGGCTCCAGCGGGGCGATCCCGCCCTGCCGACCCTCTACGAGCGCCCGTCCGGGGACTGACGTCGCCTCCCTCCGCGGCCGGTCCGTCACACGGACGTCACACGCGGTGTCGACGGACGTGACACGGTGCTGGGATGATCTCCCCGACGGCGAGCACGCGCGCCGGGCCCCGGCGCCGGGGAAGGAGCACCCAGCGATGACACCCGCGACCTCGGAGTGGCAGACCAGGCTCCTCGGCGTCCGGAGGTCGGGCTCGCACGTCCTCGTCGTCGGGGGCGGCACGACCGCCGCCCGCCGGGCGGCGACGTTCGCCCGGGACGGGGTCGAGGTCACGGTCGTCGCGCCGACGATCTGCGACGGGCTGCTCGACCTC
Source organism: uncultured Actinomycetota bacterium (assembly GCA_963800325.1). Classification (GTDB taxonomy): domain Bacteria; phylum Actinomycetota; class Actinomycetes; order Actinomycetales; family Dermatophilaceae; genus CAWDAQ01. The sequence continues at coordinate 116,804 of CAWDAQ010000003.1, forward strand.
CTCCTCGAGCGCTCCGTGACGTGGGAGAAGCGCTCCCCGGCGGCGGCCGACCTCGACCGGGCCTGGCTCGTCGTCCCCGCCACCGGGGACCCGGTCGCCGACGCGACCGTGTGCCGCTGGGTCGACCGGCTCCGGGGCCGCCGCGGCGGGGCACCCGAGGCCCTCGCACGTCCCCGGGTGCTCGTCGTCTGAGGGCCCGGCGTCCTACCGTGGCCCCATGAGCACCCGCGCCCTGGTCATCGTCGACGTCCAGAACGACTTCTGCGAGGGGGGCTCGCTGGGGGTCCCGGGCGGCGGGGCCGTCGCGGAGGCGATCAGCGCCCACGTCCGCGAGCACGGCGGCGACTACGACGCCGTGGTCGCCACCGCGGACTGGCACATCGACCCCGGCGACCACTGGGCCGCGCCCGGCGAGCAGCCGAACTTCTCGACGACGTGGCCGGTGCACTGCGAGGTCGGCCGGGGAGGCGAGGAGTTCCACCCCGGGCTCGCGGGCGCGCTCGAGCACGTCGCCGCGGTGTTCCGCAAGGGTGAGCACACCGCGGCCTACAGCGGGTTCGAGGGCTTCACCGGCGACGGCCCCGACCGGGTCGGACTCGGCGACTGGCTCCGGGCCCGGGGTGTGCGCGAGGTCGACGTCTGCGGGATCGCGACCGACTACTGCGTGCGCGCGACCGCGCTCGACGCGCTCGCCGAGGGCTTCTCGACGAGGCTGCTGCCCCGGCTCACCGCCGGGGTGGCCCCCGACACCACCGCCGGCGCCCTGGAGGAGCTGGCCGCGGCGGGTGTCACCACGGCCGGCTGACCCACCGGCGGCGCCGTAACCGGGAGGAAACGCCGCCCGCACACGGGCGAAACCTCGCGTGCCTACCGTCGCCTCGTGGACGGGCACCGGGCGAGGCTGGGTCAGGCGCTCGCCGGCCGTGTCGTCGTGGTCGCCGCCCACGGCCGGGTGCACGACCTCGGCCCGGCGCTCGCCCGCCGGGGCGCCACCGTCCGGCACGTCCCGCTGCACTCCCTCGTCCGGGCCGACGAGTCCGCCCTGCTCGTGACGACCAAGGACCTGCTCGCCCGTCCCCCCGACGTGGCGATCGTGCTGTCCGGGGCCGGGCTGCGGGCCTGGGTCGACGTCGCGCGGGCGGCCGGCCTGGCGGAGGACCTCCTCGACGTCCTCGCGACCTGCCGGGTGGTCGCGCAGGGCCCCTCCGCACGGGGGGCGTCACGGGCCGCCGGCCTCACCCCGGACTGGGTCGCGGACGCCGAGACGAGCGAGGAGGTCCTCGAGGTCCTCCTCAGCGAGGGCGTCGCCGGTCGACGGGTCGCGCTCGTCCACCACGGCGGCGGCACCAGCGGCCTCGACACCGAGCTCGCGGCGGCGGGCGCCGACGTCGTCGGGGTCGTCGTGCACCGCTGGGGTCCCGCGCCGGCTCCCGCGGTCGTCGAGGCGGGGGTGCGCGCCGCCGCCGACGGCGACGTCGACGCCGTGGTCCTCACGACCCGGCGCGCGACGCTGGCGTGGCTGGACGCCGCCGAGGGCGCGCACGTCCTCGGCGCGGTCCTCGGCCGGATGCGCAGCGGCGCGCTCGTCGCGGCCACGCTGGGCGGCGTGCCGGCGGAGCCGCTGCTCGCGCTCGGCGTCACGCCGGTGGTTCCGGAGCGGGCGCGGATGGGGCGTCTGCTCCAGGCCGTGGTCGCCCACTTCGAGCAGGACACGACCGTCGCGGCCGACACGGTGTGCGGACATCTCGAGGTGCGGCCCAAGGTGGCCCTGCTCGACGGGCACGTGCTGCCGCTCCACCCGGGCGGGCACGAGCTGCTCCGCCTGCTCGTCGGCGCCCGCGGGCAGGTCGTCACCCGGGAGGAGGTGCTGGAGACCCTCCCGGGGTTCGCCAGCGACAGCCGCGCCGCGGAGGTGGCCGTCGCCCGCCTGAGGGAGGACTCCCACTGCCCCGACCTCGTCACCACGGTCGTCCGGCAGGGCTACCGGCTCGCCCTCGAGGAGCGTGGGGCCGGCGGCGGCTCAGCCCGTCGGTCCCGGGGGGACCTGCGCTGAGTCGGGCGCGGGCCAGCGCCCCCGGACGACCTGGGTGTCGGCGATCTTGTCGTGGAGGGCCTGTCGCCGGGAGTCCCCGAGCGGCCAGGCGAGGTCGAGGAGCGTGACGACGCTCGAGACGAGCGCGAGGGCCGGCACGATGCCGGCGATGTCGAGGACCGTCTGGAGGGCATAGCGCCGCAGCGCGTCACCCAGGCCGACCGGCCCGGGTCGGTGGACCGACCGGACGCTGATCCCGAACGCGAGCTTGCCCGGGGTCGCCGCGACCCGGGTGAGGAACACGGCGTTGTAGACGAGGTTGACCGCGACCGAGACGAGCGTGAGCGGCAGGACGTACTGCTCGACGGCGGAGCCGAACGCGACGCCCGGCACGACGCTGGTGTCGCCCCGCTCGAGGGCGGTCCGCATCTGGTCCATCGAGTCCTGCACGAGCTGCAGCGTCCAGTAGATCCCGACGAGCGAGGTGAGCACGGCCTTGATGATCCCGTCGACGAGGTAGGCCCCGACGCGCCGCCCGTAGCTCGACAGCTGCTGGCCGTCCTCGGTGGTCGGCACCCGGCGCTCGCCGGGTCCGCCCGGTCCGGGGCCCCACCCGGGAGGAGGCCCTCCCGGGCCGCGCCAGCCACCCGGCGCGGGGCGGCCGCCCGGCTGGCCGCCCGCCGGGGGCGGGCCCGGCTGCCCCGGCCCGGTCCCGGTGGGCGGGCCCTCACCGGTCCGCGGCGCGGGGGCCTCCCACCGCGTGCGGCGGGGGGTGGTGTGCGAGGTCCACACGACGCCGTCGAAGTAGCGCAGGCGCTCGGGGTCCTCGGGGTCGTCGTACCACCCGGGCCGGTTGGGGGTCTCCATGGCCCGAGGATGTCATGCTGGTCCCCGGGGGCTGGCGGCCCGGGCCGGTCAGTCCCCCAGCCTGGCGAACGTCAGCGTCTCCCCGCGGGCGCCGCCCATCCACACGTCCTGGCAGGCCGCCGCCATCTCGGGCAGGCCCTCGGTGATCGTCGCGAAGACGTTGCCCGGGACCCAGCCCTGGTCGCCGTTGATGAGCAGGTTGTTCCGGCCGTAGAACACGGCGAGGTCGATGATCCCCCCCATGGCACGGTGCTCGTCCTCGTAGCCGTAGGCGGGGTTGCCCAGGTCGTCGCCGTCGAAGGTGAACCAGCAGACGTCCCCGGGGATCGGGGTGATCGTCGTGTTCTCCTTGCCCGGGTCGGCCTCGGACATCGGCGGGAAGAGGGCGTAGATCTCGTTGCGCGCGTACTTGCCGTGGAACACCGGTGCGGTGAGCGGCAGGGCGTTCCACACCGCGTCCGCGGTCCGTGGTGCCTCCTCGAGGAGACGGGCGGTGCAGCTCACGCCGCGGGAGTCGAGGCTGATGGTGATGTGTCGGGCCACGGGGGTCCTCTCGGGTCTGGGGGCGGGGTCCTGGGCTGCGGCGGCCGGGCGGTGGCGCTCAGCCCCCGGCGAGGAGCGCCGGGGTGGCGGTGTGCCAGTCGGTCGCGCGCTCGTACGCCCGGCCGGCGCGCAGGACGAGCGCGTCGGCGTGCCGGGGCCCGACGACCTGGAGGCCGACCGGCCGCCCGTCCGCGGTGAGGCCGCACGGCACCGACAGGGCGGGCTGCATCGTGAGGTTGAAGGGATAGGTGTACGGCGTCCAGGACGTCCAGAGCGAGGACGGCCAGCCGTCGGGCGCGGGCTGCCCGGCCGGGAAGGCCGCCACCGGCATCGTCGGGGTCAGCAGCAGGTCGTAGCGCTCGTGGAAGGCGCCCATCGTGACGCCGAGCGCCATCCGCTCGGCCATCGCGTCGAGGTAGTCCTGCGCCGAGTCCCCCGCGTGGGCGCGGACCCCGGCGGCCAGGCCGGGGTCGACCTCCGCCAGCGCCCCCTCGCCGTAGCCCGCGAGGACCTTCCCGGCGCCGGTGAACCACAGCACGTGGAAGGCGTCGGTGGGGTCGGCGATCTGGGGGTCGACCTCCTCGACGTCGGCGCCGAGGTCGGCGAGGACACCCACCGCGGTCCGGACCGCCTGCTCGACCTCGGGGTCGTTCGCGGCGATCCCGAGCGTCGGGGAGAACGCGACCCGCAGCCCGGCGACGCCGTCCTCGAGCCCGTCGCGGAACGAGCCCCGGGGCGTCGGCATCGCGAACCAGTCCCGGGAGTCGGACCCGGTCAGCAGGTCCATCATGAGCGCGGCGTCGGTCACCGACCTCGTCATCGGGCCGGCGTGGCTCAGGGTGCCGTAGGGGCTCGGCGGCCACGTGGGGACGAGCCCGAACGTGGGCTTCAGGGCCACCGTCCCGGTGAACGAGGCCGGGATGCGCACCGACCCGCCGCCGTCGGTCCCGATCGACCACGTGCCCATGCCGAGCCCGACCGCCGTCGCCGCGCCCCCGCTGGATCCGCCGCTGGTCAGTCCGGCCCCCCACGGGTTCCCGGTCACGCCGTGGCGTCGGGAGTCGGTGACGCCCTTCCACGCGAACTCGGGCGTCGCGTTCTTCCCGAACAGCACCGCGCCGCTCTCCCGCAGCCGCGCCACCGGCGGCGCGTCGGCCTCCCACGGGCCGGCCTCGTCGACGAGGGTGCTCCCCCGCAGCGTCGGCCAGCCCCGGGTGAGGAACATGTCCTTGATCGAGCACGGCACCCCGTCGGCCGGCCCGACCGGGGCGTCCTCGCGCCACCGGCGCTCCGAGGCGCGCGCGTCGGCGTACCCGGCCTCCCGGTCGAGCAGGACGACGGCGTTGACGTCGCCGTCGTGGGCCTCGACGGCGGCGAGGGCCGCGTCGAGCGCGTCCACCGGGGAGAAGGCCCCGGACCGGTACCCCTCGACGAGCTCGACGGCGCTCGCGCGGCTGAGGTCGCCCGAGGTGGGCGCACCGGCGCTCACGCGGTCCTCCCCGAGACGTAGCCGAGGTGCTTGTCGACGACGTTGTCCAGCTCCTCGCCCGCCAACCAGCGGTGGGCGTTGGCGACGAACTGGCGGGCGAGGGTGTCGCGCCAGCCGAGGACGTCCCCGGACATGTGCGCCGACACGACGAGCCCGGGGGCGTCCCAGAGCGGGGAGTCCTCGGGAAGCGGCTCGGTGGCGAACACGTCCAGGGAGGCGCCGTCGATGCCGCCCGAGGTGAGGGCGGCCAGCAGCGCGTCCTCGTCGACGCTCGGCCCGCGGCCGATGTTGACGAAGTGCGCGCCGGCGGCCATCGCGCCGAAGACGTCGGCGCCGAAGATGCCGCGCGTCTGGGGGGTGAGCGGGAGCGCGCCGACGACGTAGTCCGCCCAGCCGACGTGCGCGGCCAGGTCGCCGCTGTCGACGACGACGCCGAAGTCGGGGTCGTCCTCGGTGGGACGCCGCCCCGCGCCGCGGACCTCGAGCCCGACCGCGGCGAGCAGCCGGGCGGTCTCGCGGGCGATGGCGCCGGTGCCGACGACGAGGGCGCGGGCGCCCGCGACGCTGTGCGTCTCCCGGTGGCGCCACTCGTGGCGCCGCTGCAGGTCGTGGCTGGAGTGGACGAGCTTGGCGTGGGCGAGCACGGACGCGAGGACGAACTCGGCGATCGGGCGGTCGAAGGTCCCCCGCGCGTTCGTCACGACGACGTCGGAGTCGCGCAGCCCGGGGAACATCAGGGTGTCGACCCCGGCGGCGGCGACGTGGATCCACCGCAGCCGGTCGCACGAGTCCCAGACGTCGCGGACGGCGGAGGAGAAGAAGTCCCAGAGCAGGAGGGCGTCGGCGCCGCGGACCGCGTCCGCGAGCCCGGCCTCGTCGGCGACCCGGACCTCGACCGCCTCCCCCAGCTCGCCCAGCTGCGGCGGACGGTCCTCGGGGGTGGCGCCGAGGACGGCGAGCACCGGTGTCCTGCCGCCGGCGTCGGATGGGTTTACGGCGGTTGCGCGCTCGGTCACGTCCACAACGTAGGAATCGCCGTGTTTGATTGTCAACAATCCGCCCGGCAGTGCACGATGTCGGGATGAGCATCCCCCGCGGACTGGGTGTCGTCGCCCCCTACGACTTCGCCCTCGACCACGAGCTGTGGCGGTGGGCGCCGCCCGGGGTGACGATCCACGCCGCGCGCACCGCGTTCGCCCCGCTGGACGTCACCTACGAGATGGTCGAGATCGTCGGCGAGCCGCACGCCGTGGCCCACCGGGCGCTCGACCTGTCCGCGGTCGAGCCGGAGGTGGTCGCCTACGCGTGCACGTCGGGCAGCTTCGTCGGCGGGGTCGAGGGCGAGCAGGCGATCAGGGACGCGATCACCCTCGCCGGGCTCCCGGCCGCGGTGACCACCAGCGGTGCGCTCGTCCGTGCGCTGCACCACCTCGGGGCGAGGCGGGTCGGCGTGGCCACCCCGTACGACGAGGACATCACCGGCGCGCTCTCGCGCTTCCTCGGCGAGGCCGGGTTCGAGGTGAGCCGGACGGCCCACCTCGGGCTGCACCACCACATCTGGCGGGTGCCGGCCGAGGAGACCAAGGACCTCGTCCGGAGGGTGTGCGACGAGGACACCGACGCGGTGTTCGTCTCGTGCACGAACCTGCCGACGTACGACGTCATCACCGAGCTCGAGGAGGAGCTCGGGGTGCCGGTGCTCACGGCGAACCAGGTGACGATGTGGTCGGCCCTGGCGGAGATGGGCCTGACCCCGGTCGGCCCGGGCCAGCGGCTCATCGAGGGGCGGGGCGTCGACGGCCTCGACGGTGCCGCTCCCGGCGGGCGCCCCGCCGTCACGTCCGAGCGGCCCGCGGCCGAGACCGTCGTCCGGGAGGCGAGCCCGACGACGACCGGGACGGACTACTACCACCTCGACCGCGAGGACCTCTGGGAGGACGTGGAGATCCCCGACTCCACGGTCTTGGGCAAGGAGACGCCGCACGCGTTCCCCACCGCGGAGTACCGCCAGCGCGTCGCGCGCGTGCAGGAGGTCATGCGCGGGCGCGAGCTCGACGCCCTCGTCGTGGTCGACCCGGCGAACCTGTACTACCTCAGCGGGTACAACGCGTGGTCGTTCTACACCCCGCAGTGCCTCGTCGTCCCGGCCTACGGACAGCCGCACCTGTTCACCCGGGCGATGGACGCCAACGGCGCCCACTACACCTCCTACCTCGACCGGGACCTCGTCCACGGCTACCCCGAGCACCTGGTCCACCGGGCGGACGTCCACCCGTACCACTGGATCACCGAGACCGCGGTCGGGCTGGGGATCCTGCCGGACCGGAGCGGGGCGCGGGTGGCGGCCGAGCTCGACGCGCACTACTTCTCCCCGCGCGGGTTCCTCGCCCTCTCCGACCGGCTGACCCGGGTGACCATCGAGGACAGCCGGGAGCTCGTCAACTGGGTGCGGGTCGTGAAGTCGGAGAGCGAGCAGGAGAAGCTGCGGGTCGCCGGGAGCATCGCCGAGCGGGTGATGTCGATCGCGATCGAGCACACCGAGGCCGGGCGGCGGCAGTGCGACATCGTCGCCGAGATCCAGTACGCCCAGGCGCTCGGCGCCCGCGGCCTGGGCGGGGACTACCCGGCGATCGTGCCGATGCTCCCGACCGGGGAGACCGCGGGCACGCCGCACCTGACGTGGAGCGACGTGCCGCTCGTCAACGGCGAGGCGACGACGATCGAGCTCGCCGGGGTCCACCACCGCTACCACGCCCCGCTCGCCCGCACGGTGAGCCTGGGCAGTCCGCCGCGCAGGCTCGCCGCCTGCGCCGAGGCCGTCGCCGAGGGCCTGGACTCCGCGCTGACGGTGATGCGGCCGGGCGCCACCGGCCGTGAGGTGCACCAGGCCTTCACCCGGGAGATCAACCGCTACGGCCTCCACAAGGAGTCGCGGATCGGCTACTCCATCGGGATCGGCTACCCGCCGGACTGGGGCGAGCGGACCGTCAGCCTGCGCGCCGAGGAGGACACCGTCCTCGCCGAGGGCATGGCCTTCCACGTCATCCTGGGCATGTGGATGGACGGCTGGGGGTACGAGACCTCGGAGTCGGTCCTGGTCCAGAAGAGCGGCGTCGAGCGCCTCACCGACGTCCCCCAGGGCCTGAGCGTGAAGCCGTGACCGCAGCCGCCCCGACCCCAGCACCCCCCGACACCCCCGCACCCTCAGCGCCGTCAGCGCACGGCCCCACCCCGCCCACCACGCCGAGAAGGTGATCCCATGACCTCCCCCCGCTCTCTCCCGCTCGCATCGCGTGCCGACTTCCTCGTCGGCTCGGTCATCGACTCCAGCACGTCCCTGCTCGCCGGGAAGACCCACGACATCGTCCGGTTCGCGATGGGCAGCCCGGCCGCCGAGGCGATCCCGACCAAGGCGCTGGCCGACGTCGGGGCGACGACGATGGGCGAGGCCTCCCCGGACGCGTTCGACTACGCCGCGACCGAGGGTGACCCGGCCCTGCGGGCGGCGGTCCTGGACATGCTCGCGGGCACGAGCGACGAGACGACGCCAGAGCGGCTGACCATCACCGCGGGCGGCATGCAGGGCCTGGACCTGGTCAACAAGCTCTTCGTCGACCCGGGCGACCTCGTCGTCGTGGAGTCCCCGACGTACACCAACGGCAGTGCGACCGCGCTGTCCTACCAGGCCCAGCTGCTCGAGGTCCCGGTCGACTCGCAGGGGATGGACGTCGACGCGCTCGTCGAGGCGGTGACGAGGGCCGGGCGCCGGCCGAAGCTGATCTACACCGTCCCGACGTTCCAGAACCCGTCCGGGACGACCATGTCCCGCGAGCGGCGCGAACGCCTCGTCGGCATCGCGGCCGAGTGGGGCTCGGTCCTCGTCGACGACGACCCGTACGCGATGCTGCGCTTCACCGGCGAGCGCGTCCCGACGCTGCACGAGATCGCCGACGGCGACCCGCACGTCTTCTCGGTCCGCACGTTCAGCAAGATCATCGCGCCCGGCCTCCGGGTCGGCTGGGTCGACACCGACCCCGCCCTGCAGCCGCTGCTCATCAGCGCCAAGCAGGCCATGGACACGTGCACCAACCTGCCCGCCCAGCGGCTCGTGGCCGGCTTCCTGCGGGAGGGCCACCTCGCCGAGCACCTCGAGCGCATCCTCCCGGAGTACCGGCGGCGCAAGGAGGCCATGCAGGACGCGCTCACCGAGCACTTCGACGGGATCGCGCGGTGGACCGACCCCGAGGGCGGCTTCTTCCTCTGGGTGACGTTCGAGGGCGAGGCCGCCGGGGTCGACACCGAGAAGCTGTTCGAGGTGGCGCTCGAGGAGGGCGTGGCCTACATCCCCGGCAACGCGTTCTCGCCGAGCGCGCGGTTCCCCGACGCGCTGCGGCTGTGCTTCGCCTCCACTCCCCCGGACCGGATCCGCGAGGGCGTGGCCCGGCTGCGCCGCGCCGTGGACGCGGTCGCGTGACCGGCCCACTCGTCGACTCGGCCGACCTCGACCGGCGCGAGCGGGAGGTCCTCGACCTCGTCGACGAGCAGGTCCTCGTCGAGGCGACCCGACGGCTCGTCCGCGCCCCCGGCCAGAACCCGCCCGGTGAGGAGGAGGCGACCGCGCGGGTGCTCACCGAGCTCGCCGAGGAGCACGGGCTGCGGGCGGAGTCGGTCGACGTCGAGCCGGGCCGACCCAACGCCACCCTCACCCTCCCCGGCGGCGACGGTCCCGGGCTGCTGCTGCTCGGGCACACCGACGTCGTCCCGGTCGGCGAGGGCTGGACGGTCGACCCGTTCGGCGGGGAGGTCTCCGGCGGCCGCCTGTTCGGGCGCGGCAGCACCGACATGAAGGGCGGGCTCGCGGCCGCGGTCGTCGCGATGTCCGCGCTGCGCCGCGCGGGCGTGCCGCTCGCCGGCCCGGTCCAGCTCGCGGCGCTCGCCGACGAGGAGCAGAACGGGATCGGGGTCCGGTCGTGGATCGACCGCCCCGAGCCGCCCGCGCTCGCCGGGTGCATCGTCGCCGAGCCCACCGACCTGCAGACGATCGTCGCCGCCCGGGGCGACTGCTACGTCGTCGTCACGATCCGCGGGGTCGCGGCGCACTCGGGTCGTCCCGACGACGGCCGCAACGCCGTCCACGGGGCGGCCGCGGTCATCGCCGAGTTCGAGCGCTGGCACGCCGAGTACGCCTCCGACCCCCACCCGCTCGTCGGGGCCCCGACGTTCAACGTCGGCCTCGTCGCCGGCGGCCAGGGCGCCTCCATCGTCCCGGCCGAGTGCCGCCTCGAGGTCGACCGCCGCCTCATGCCCGGCGAGGACGCCGCCGGTGTCCTCTCCGCGATCGCCGACCGGATCGCCGGGCTCGGCCTCGAGGAGCGGGGCCTGACGTGGACCGTCGAGTCGCCCATGGACATGCCGGGGTTCGAGACCCCGGCCGGCCACCCCTTCGTCCGCGCGGTGGACGGGGCCCTCGCCGACGGTGGCGGACCGGGCCTGCCACTGGCCGGCTGGACCGCCGCCTGCGACGGCGGGTTCGTCGCCGCGCAGTGGGGCGCGCCCGTCGTCGTCCTCGGGCCCGGCTCGGTCGGCACCCAGGCCCACCGGGCCGACGAGTCGGTCGGCGTCGACGAGCTCGTCGTCGCGGCGCGGACGTACGCGCTCGCCGCCCTGCGCCTGCTCGGCTGAGGTCCGCTCCTCAGCTCCCCACGGGCCCGGGCGGCCGGCCCGCCACGCGCAGCGTCGCGCTCCCCGGCGCCAGGTCGGCCCACCGGCCGGGCAGGGCGAGCACCGCGAGCGCGGCGGTCGTCATCCGCGCCGCGTCGCCGGCCGGGTCGGCGAGGGCCCCGGCGAGGTCCTCCAGGCCGGGGTTGTGCCCGACGAGGACCACGGTGGCGAGGTCGTCCTCGAGGGCGGTGAGCACCTCGAGGAGGCGGTCCGCGCCGGCGGCGTAGACCGCCGGCTCGACGGTCACCGGGGGCGGCTGGTCGAGCTCGGCGGCGGCGAGGTCCCACGTGGCCCGGGCCCGCGCCGCCGGGGACACCACGGCGAGGTCGAGGCGCGGGAGGTTGGCCGCGATCCAGCGCCCCGCCTCGGGCGCCTGACGGCGGCCGCGGGGGGCGAGCGGGCGGTCGACGTCGGCCTCCCCTCCGGACCAGTCCGACTTGCCGTGGCGCAGCAGCACGAGGGTGCGGATCACCCGACCAGTCTGCCCCCGCCGACCCGGGATGGCACGATGACGCCATGCAGACCGTGGCGATCGAGCCGACCCCGCTGGAGAGGCTGGGGAGCCTGCTCGCGCCGGACCGGGCGCGGCTCCTGGCGGAGGCGGCCGCGCGCACGCGCGCGGTGCTCGGCGACCGGGTCGTGTGGAACGTCAACGCGACCGCGCACGGCGGCGGGGTCGCCGAGATGCTCCAGGCCCTGCTCGCCTACGGCCGCGGGGCCGGGGTCGACACCCGGTGGCTCACCCTCGACGGCGACCCGGAGTTCTTCGCGGTGACCAAGCGGGTCCACAACGCCATCCACGGCAGCGCCCCACCGGACGGGCTCGGGCCCGCGGAGCACGACCACTACGAGCAGGTGCTCGCGGCCAACCTCGCCGACCTGCGCGAACTCGTCCGGGAGGGCGACGTCGTCATCCTCCACGACCCGCAGACCGCCGGCCTCGCCGAGGGCGTCCGCGGGCTCGGCGCCCGGGTGGTGTGGCGCTGCCACATCGGCCGGGACACCCCGGACGAGACCACGGACCGCGGGTGGGAGTTCCTGCGCGGCTACCTCGGGCACGTCGACGCCCACGTGTTCTCCCGCAGCGAGTACGTCCCGGACTGGATGCCGTCGGAGCGGGTCCGGGTCATCCCGCCCTCGATCGACCCGTGGGCACGCAAGAACATGGACCTGGACCCCGAGGTCGTCGGGCGGGTGCTGCGCTGCGCCGGACTCGTGGCGGACGGCCACGACGAGGCGCCGGTGACGTTCGACCGCCGGGACGGCACCCGCGGCGAGGTCCGCCGACGCTCGGGGCTGCTCGGCGACTCCCCTCCCCCGCCGCCGGACGCGCCCGTCGTCGCGCAGGTGAGCCGGTGGGACCGCCTGAAGGACATGGCGGGCGTCCTCACCGCGTTCGCCGAGCACGTCGCGCCCCGGCACCCGGAGGCGCACCTCATGCTCGTCGGGCCCGACGTCACCTCGGTCAGCGACGACCCCGAGGGCGCCGAGGTCCTCGCGGAGTGCCGCGACACGCGGCAGCGGCTGGCCGAGGACGTCCGGCGTCGCTGCCACCTCGTCGAGCTGCCGATGGAGGACGTCGACGAGAACGCCGTCCTCGTCAACGCCGTCCAGCGGGGCGCCGCCGTCGTCACCCAGAAGAGCATCGCCGAGGGCTTCGGGCTCACCGTCACCGAGGCGATGTGGAAGTCCCGCCCGGTCGTCGCGAGCGCCGTCGGCGGCATCCAGGACCAGGTCCACGACGGCCGGGAGGGACTCCTCCTGCCCGACCCGCAGGACCTGGCGGGCTTCGCCGAGCGCGTGTGCCGGCTCCTGGAGGACACCGACCGGGCCGAGGCCATGGGCCGCGCGGCCCGGGAACGCGTGCGTGACTGCTACCTCGGCGACCGGCACCTCATCGACTACGGCCGACTCCTGGCCGACGTCGTCGCCTCGGACTGAGCCGCCTGCGTCGCCACGGGTGGGGTCAGCGGTCGAGGCCCCCGGCGAGCAGCTCGGCGAGGTGCAGCGGCCGGCGGGAGGCACCCTGGTCGATCTGGGTGCGGCAGCTGAACCCGTCCGCGACGACGGCCGTCGAGGCGTCCGCGGCCCGCACCGCCGGCAGGATGACCCGCTCGCCGACGGCCCGGGAGATCTCCTCGTGACCGTCCTCGAAGCCGAAGTTGCCGGCGAGGCCGCAGCAGCCGGAGTCGGGCACCGTCACCTCCACCCCGGCGGCGCGCATGAGCGCCTCGTCGGCGGCGAAGCCCATGACGGCGTGCTGGTGGCAGTGGACCTGGACGAGGGCCTCGCCCCCGACCTGCGGCGGCTCCCAGTCCGGGGCACGGTCGCGCAGCAGCTCGGCGAGCGTGACGACCTGGTCCCGGGCCCGGGCGGCGAGGCTTCCCTCGCCGCCACGGCCGTCGGCGGACCCGTCGTCCCCCCCGTCGCCGGCCGCACCGAGCAGGTCCGGCGCGTCGTGCCGCAGCATCGCGGTGCAGCTCGGCTCGAGGCCGACGACGGGTGCGCCCGCCTCCAGCGCGGGCGCGATGGTGCGCAGCGAGCGGCGCAGCACCCGGCGGGCCACGCCGAGCTGCCCGGTCGAGACCCACGTCAGGCCGCAGCACACCGGGCCGCTGGGGACCCGCACCTCGAAGCCGGCGGCCTCGAGGACGGCCACCGCGGCCTTCCCGACCTCCGGGGACAGGTGGGTCGTGAACGTGTCCGGCCAGAGCAGCACCGGTCCGCGGTGGCCGTCACCGGTGGGGATGCGCCGGCCGAACCACTGCAGGAAGGTCTCGTCGGCGAAGCGGGGGATCTCCCGGCTGGGGGCGATCCCGCCGGCCCGCTTCAGCAGCGGCGCGAGCGGTGATGCCGTCAGGGCGTTGACGAGCCGCGGTGCCCGGGCGACGACCCGCGCGGCGGCGGGCAGCCAGCCCATCGACCAGTGCGAGCGAGGCCGGGCCCACGGCCGGCCCTTGTAGTGGTGGTGGGTGAACTCGGCCTTGTACGTGGCCATGTCGACGTTGACCGGGCAGTCGCTGAGGCACCCCTTGCACGACAGGCAGAGGTCGAGGGTCTCGCGCACCTCCTCCGAGCGCCAGCCGTCGGTGACGACGTCGCCCTCGAGCATCTCGAACAGCATGTGCGCCCGTCCGCGGGTCGAGTGCTGCTCCTCCCGGGTGACCTGGAAGCTCGGGCACATCACCCCGCCGCCGGTCTGGCGGCACTTGCCGACGCCGACGCACCGGCGGGTGGCCTGGGCGAAGCTCCCGCCGTCCTCGGGGAAGCCGAACAGCGTCGCCACGTGCCGGCGTGAGTGGGCGCCGTGGTGGCGCAGGTCGGCGTCGATGGGCGGCGGGTCGACGATGACGTTCGGGTTGAGCGCGCCCCGGGGGTCCCAGGCCGCCTTGACGTCCTCGAAGAGGCCGTACGCCTCCTCGCCGTACATCCGGCGGACCATCTCCGAACGCGCCCGGCCGTCGCCGTGCTCGCCCGACACCGACCCGCCGAGGGAGAGCACGAGGTCGGTGCCCTCCTCGATGAACGAGCGGTAGCGCGCCACGCCGGCGTCGGTGACGAGGTCGAAGTCGATGCGCATGTGCATGCAGCCCTCGCCGAAGTGGCCGTAGGAGGCCCCGGAGTAGCCGTACCGCGCGAGCAGCTCGTCGAGCGAGCGCAGGTAGGTGCCGAGGTGCTCGGGCGGGACCGCGGCGTCCTCCCAGCCGGCCCACGCCTCCGCGCCGTCGGCGCGCCGGGTCGCCAGTCCCGTGCCGTCCCGGCGGCACCGCCAGAGCACGTCCTGGGCGGCCGGGTCGGTGACGACCGACGCGGTCGAGCCGGGGACCCCGTCGCGGACGGCGTCGGCGAGCTCGGCAGCGCTCCGCCGGGCCTGCTCGACGTCGTCCCCGCCGACCTCGAGGAGCAGCCACACCCGGCCGGCGGGCAGCCCCGCCCGCTCCGCGGCGGCCCGCACGTCGGCGGGGAGCCGGTCGACCAGGGTCGCGTTGATCGACTCGATGGTGTAGGGGCGGTAGGGCCGGGCGATCGGCACCGAGTCCGCCGCCGAGGCCGAGTCGTCGAACCCGAGCGCGAGCAGCACCTTGGCCGGGGGCAGCTCGACGAGCCGCACGGTCGCCGACAGGGTGGTCGCGAGCGTGCCCTCGCTGCCGCAGAGCAGCCGGGTCAGGTCGACCCCGTGCCCGGGCAGCAGGTGCTCGAGGGAGTAGCCGCTGATCTGCCGGCTGAAGGTGCCGAACTGGCGCTCGATCAGCCTCCGGTGGTCCTCGCCGAGCGCGGCCATCCGGCGCCACAGGTCGCCGTGGGCGCCGCCGAGCCCGCGCATCCGCTCGGCGTGAGCCGCAGCCCCACCGTCGAGCTCGGGAGCGGTGAGCGCCAACCGGTCCCCAGCGCCGGTGACGACGTCGAGCCCGAGGACGTTCGAGGCGGTCGTGCCCCACGCGACCGAGTGGGCCCCGCAGGCGTTGTTGCCGATCATCCCGCCGAGCGTGGCCCGGCTCGCCGAGGACGGGTCCGCGCCGAAGGTCAGCCGGTGCGGCCGGGCGGCGGCCATGAGGTGGGTGAGGATGAGCCCGGGCTGGACCCGCGCGGTGCGGCGGCTCGGGTCCAGGTCGAGCACCCGGTTCAGGTGCCGGGACACGTCGACGAGGACCCCGCCCATCGAGTTGCCCGCCATCGACGTGCCCCCGCCGCGCATCGCGACCGGCGCCCCGGCCTCGCGCGCCAGCGCGAGGGTGGTGACGAGGTCGTCCTCGTCGGTGGGGGTGACGACGAGGTCGGGGGGGATGCGGTAGTTCGAGGCGTCGGTGGCGTAGAGGGCCCGGGTGCCCGCGTCCGCCCGGGCCCGGGCGCGGGTCTCGCCCTCGATGCGGCCCACCAGGGCCGCCACGTCGTAGTCCGCCATCGTCACCCTTCACTTCACGCTGAACGTGCCTACTATTGTCGACAATCTACGACGTCGTCGTCTGAGAGGACACCATGGCCACCGTCGGACTGCTCTACCCCGGCTACAGCGCCGAGGACGACTACCCCGCCCTCGAGCGCCGGCTCGGGGGCGACCTGCGCCTGCCCGTGGTGCACACCGCGATGCCGGAGGACGCCCACCGGGTCGACGCGCTCCTCGACATCGGGGGCGCGGACCACCTCGCCCACGGCGCGAAGCAGCTCGTCGCCGACCACGACCCGGACTCGGTGATGTGGGCGTGCACCTCCGGCAGCTTCGTCTTCGGCTGGGAGGGTGCCCACGAGCAGGTGCGCCGGCTCGGCGAGGTGACCGGGCTGCCGACGTCGTCGACGTCGATCGCGTTCGTCCGGGCCGTGCAGGCCCTCGGCCTGTCCAAGGTCAGTGTCGCGGCGTCCTACCCCCACGACGTCGCCGAGCACTTCGTCTCCTTCCTCGGCCGCGGCGGCATCGAGGTGACCGCGATGGGCAGCCACGGCATCGTCACCGCCGCCGAGGTCGGCACGCTGGACCGGGACCGGGTCGCGGCGGTGGTCGCCGGCGCCGACCGGTCCGGCGCGGAGGCGGTCCTCGTCCCCGACACGGCGATGCACACCCTCGCCCACGTCGAGGAGCTCGAGCGCGTCGCCGGGATGCCGGTGCTCACGGCCAACCAGGTGACGATCTGGGAGGGGCTGAGCCTGCTCGGCGGCGTCCCCGAGCTCCCCGGACTGGGAACCCTCTTCCGGGGGAGGCCCTAGCCCGTGGCGACGGCCGACGGACCGCAGGGGGCGGCCTCCGCCCGACGACCCCGCAGCGGGGCGCCGCGGCTGCAGGGCCTGGAGCCGGTGGTCCGCGAGTCGACGCCGAGCATGATCGCCGCGAAGCTCCGCGAGGCCATCGGACACGGCGAGATCGCCCCCGGCAGCCAGCTCGGCGAGGCTGAGCTCGCCCGGGCGCTCGGGGTGAGCCGCGGCCCGTTGCGGGAGGGGATGCAGCGGCTGACGCAGGAGGGGCTGCTCGTCTCGATCCGCAACCGCGGGCTGTTCGTCATCGAGCTGACCCCCGAGACGATCCGCGACGTCTACCTCGCCCGCGAGGCGGTCGAGCGGGCCGCGGCCGCCGAGGCCCACCGCGTCGACCCGCTCGCGGCGGCCCAGACCCTCGCGGAGACCACGCAGGTCATGGCCCGGGCCCACGAGCTCGGCGACGAGAGCGGAGTCGAGGAGGCCGACTTCGACTTCCACGCCCGGCTCGTCGCCGTCGCCCGCAGCCCGCGCCTGAGCCGGATGCACACCACGCTGCTCACCGAGACGCGGATGTGCCTGCGCGCGCTCGCGGACAGCTTCGCGGCCGGCGACATCCGCGTCGAGGAGCACGAGGCGATCGTCGAGGCGTTCGCCGCCGGCGACGCCGAGCGCACCGACCGGCTCATCGTCGCGCACATGCAGGACGCCCTCGACCGCCTCGCCCCCCGCTCCTGAGCGGGTCGGCGAGGCGGTCGGTGCGGTCGCGCCGGTCGGGGATCGGTGCGGTCGCGCCGGTCAGGCCATCGAGATCCCGATGTACTTGACCTCGAGGAACTCGTCGATGCCGACCGACCCGCCCTCGCGGCCGAGGCCGGACTCCTTGATCCCGCCGAACGGGGCGTACGGGTTGGACACGACGCCCTGGTTCAGGCCCACCATCCCGGCCTCGAGGGACTCGGCCACCCGGACCGCCCGGCGCAGGTCGTTGGTGTAGACGTAGGACACCAGGCCGTACGGGGTGTCGTTGGCCGCGGCGACGACCTCGTCCTCGCCGCTGAACGGGGTGAGCGGCGCGACGGGTCCGAAGATCTCCTCACTCGCCATCCGGGCCTCGCCGGGGACGCCGGTGAGGACGGTGGGCGGGTAGAAGTAGCCCCGGCCCTCGGGCTTCTCGCCACCCGTGAGGACCTTCGCGCCCCGGTCGACGGCGTCGGCGACGAGGTCGACGACCTTGTCCTGGGCGGCCTCGTCGATGAGCGGACCCACCTTGGACCCGTCGGCTGCCCCGGGCCCGACCGGGAGGGCGGCCATCGCCTTGGCGAGCCGCTCGCCGAACTCGTCGATGACGGACTCGTGGACGTAGATCCGGTTCGCGGCGGTGCACGCCTCGCCCATGTTGCGCATCTTCGCGAGCATGCAGCCCTTGACGGCCTCCTCGAGGTCGGCGTCCTCGAAGACGATGAACGGGGCGTTCCCGCCGAGCTCCATCGAGGTCCGCATGACGGTCGAGGCGCACTGCTCGAGAAGGATCTTGCCGACCTTCGTCGACCCGGTGAAGGAGAGCTTGCGGGCCTTGCCGGAGCGGATCATCGGCTCCATGACCTCGCCGGCCGACATCGCGGTGACGATGTTGACGGCGCCGTCGGGCAGGCCGGCCTCGCGGAGGATGTCGACGAGCGCGAGCATCGACAGCGGGGTCTGGTGGGCGGGCTTGAGGACGCTGGTGCACCCGGCCGCGATCGCGGGGCCGAGCTTGCGGGTGCCCATCGCCGCCGGGAAGTTCCACGGGGTGATGAGGATGCACGGGCCGACGGGCTGCTTGGTGACGATGAACCGGGACCCGCCCTGCGGCGAGGCCTGGTAGCCGCCGTCGATCCGCAGGGCCTCACCGGCGAAGTGGCGGAAGAACTCGGCGGCGTAGGTGATCTCGCCCCTGGCCTCGGCGACCGGCTTGCCCATCTCCGCGGTCATGAGGAGGGCGAGGTCGTCGATCCGCTCGTGCATGAGCTCGAACGCCTTCATGAGGATGTTGTGCCGCTCGATCCCGGTGGTCCGGCCGAACTCGGCCTGGGCGGCGGCGGCGGCGTCGATGGCCCGCGCCCCGTCCTCGGCGCTGCCGTCGGCGACGGCGCAGAGGACGTCCCCGGTGGCGGGGTCCAGGACGTCGAACGTCCCGCCCCCGGTGGCGTCGACCCACTGGCCGGCGACGAACAGCTGCTTGGGTGCGCTCGCGACGACGCGCTCGACATCGGTGCTCACGGGTCCTCCTCGAAGGTGGTCACAGGTGGTCTCGGTACCGCCCTGGGGCGGCACCATCGGTACACGATCACGTAACCACACCGCGGCCCGCGGGGCACGACGGCCCGGCTGCGCTGCGTTACGCTGGATCGCGATTGTCGACAATCTACCAAGAGGAGCAGGACATGGCTGAGCTCTCCCCCGTGCTCAAGCAGGCGACGCCGGTCATCGCGGCCCGCGGCGAGGGCGCGCAGATCTGGGACGAGGACGAGCGTCGCTACCTCGACTTCACCGCGGGCATCGGCGTGACGAGCACCGGGCACTGCCACCCGCGGGTCGTCGCGGCGGCCCAGGAGCAGATCGGCAAGATCATCCACGCCCAGTACACGACGGTGATGCACCGTCCGCTGCTCACCCTCGTGGAGCGGATGGGCGAGGTCCTCCCGAGCGGCCTGGACCGGATGTTCTTCGCCAACTCCGGCTCCGAGGCGGTCGAGTCGGCGCTGCGGCTCGCCCGGCAGGCCACCGGACGGCCGAACGTGGTCGTCTTCCACGGCGGCTTCCACGGCCGGACCGTGGCGGCGGCGTCGATGACGACCTCCGGCACGAAGTTCCGCTCCGGCTTCTCGCCGCTGATGGCCGGGGTCCACGTCTCCCCGTTCCCGGACCCCACCCACTTCGGGTGGAGCCAGGACGAGGCGACCGACTTCGCGCTCAAGCAGCTCGACTACACGCTGGCGACCCTGAGCGCGCCGGCGGACACCGCGGCGTTCGTCGTCGAGCCGGTCCTCGGCGAGGGCGGCTACGTCCCGGCGAACACGCGGTTCCTCGCCGGGCTGCGCGAGCGGGCCGACAAGCACGGCATCCTGCTCGTGCTCGACGAGGTCCAGACCGGCTGGGGACGCACCGGGCGGTTCTGGGGCCACGAGCACTTCGACGGCCGCCCGGACGTCCTCGTCACCGCGAAGGGGCTCGCGTCCGGGTTCCCGCTCTCGGGGATCGCCGCGTCGGAGGAGCTGATGAGCAAGGCGTGGCCGGGCTCGCAGGGCGGCACGTACGGCGCGAATGCCGTCGCCTGCGCCGCCGCGATCGCGACGCTCGACGTCATCGAGGACGAGAGGCTGGTCGAGAACTCGGCCAACCGGGGCGCGCAGCTGAAGTCGGCGCTGCAGCAGGTGGCCGACAAGCACGGGGCGATCACCGACGTGCGCGGGCTCGGCCTCATGATCGGCAACGAGTTCCGGGACGCCGAGGGCAACCCGGACGGCACGACCGCCTCCGCCGCCCAGCAGGAGGCCGCCCGCCGCGGGCTGCTGCTGCTGACGTGCGGGGCCTGGGGTCAGGTGGTCCGCTTCATCCCGGCGCTCGTCGTCGACGAGGCCCAGGTCGACGAGGCCGCCTCGATCTGGGCGGACTCCGTGGCGTCCGTGCTCTGACACCCCACCAGCCACCGCGCGCACTCGCGAACGGGGCGCCGGTCCGATCGGACCGGCGCCCCGTTCGCGTGCGGGGAGCCCGGCTCAGGACTCGACGAGCTGCTTCTGCTCCGCGATGGCCTCGGGAGTGCCCGGGACGTGGGTGCCCCGGAGTGAGAGCCCCTTGGTCTCGATGAGGAAGTACGCGGACACGAGCCCGACGAGGCAGGCGCCGATGAGGTAGTACGCCGGGACGAGGTTGCTCCCGGTCTGCTCGATGAGCCACTCGTTGATCGGCGCCGCCGTGCCCCCGAAGATCGAGGTCGCGACGTTGTACCCGATCGCCACCCCGGCGAACCGGACGATGGTCGGGAACATCGCCGGGAACGTCGCCGAGATGGTCGCGAGCTGCGGCGCGTAGACGAGCCCGAGCACCGCGAACCCGATGATCCCGCCGAGCAGGCTCGTCGACATCAGCAGGTACATGGGGATCGCGAGGATGATCAGGCTCCCGCAGGAGAACATCCACATCGGCCTTCGCCCGACCCGGTCGGACAACCTCCCGAAGAACGGCAGCAGGACGAGCATGACGATCTGTCCGACGAGCGGCACGATGAGCGAGCTCTCCTCGCTCATGTCGAGGGTCGTCTGCAGGTAGGTCTTGGTGTAGGCCAGCAGGGTGTAGTTGACGACGTTGAGGGCGACGACGAGGCCGAACAGGATCGCGACGCACTTGAGGTACTTCGTCATCAGGTCCTTGAAGACCTCCCCGCCGGTGGACTCGGTCTCGTGCTTGGTCTCCAGCTCCCGGAAGACCGGGGTGTCCTCCATCCTCGACCGCAGGTAGAGCCCGATGAGGCCGAGCGGGGCGGCGACGTAGAACGGGATCCGCCAGCCCCAGGACTGCATCTGGTCGTCGCTGAGCCACGCGACGAGGCCGAGGGCGATGAGGTTGCCCAGGGTGAACCCGGTCAGGGTGCCGACCTCCAGGAAGCTGCCGTAGAACCCGCGCTTCTTGTCCGGGGCGTACTCGGCCATGAAGGTCGCGGCCCCGCCGTACTCGCCGCCGGCGGAGAAGCCCTGGATCATGCGGAGGGCGTAGAGCAGGATCGGCGCCCAGATGCCGATCGCGGCGTAGCTCGGCAGCACGCCGACGAGGACGGTCGCGGTCGCCATGAGGATGATCGTCATGGCGAGGACGCGCTTGCGGCCGATCTTGTCCCCGAGCGGCCCCCAGAAGAACCCGCCGAGCGGGCGGATGAGGAACGACAGCGCGAACCCGAGCAGGGTGTAGAGCACCGCGTTCGTGTCGTCGGGGAAGAGGGCCCTGGCGATGTGGGTCGTCAGGTAGGTGTAGACGCCGTAGTCGAACCACTCGACGGCGTTCCCGATGGCGGATGCGCCGATGGCGCGGTGGAGGGTTGCGTCGTCGACCTCGTAGTTCTCAGCCGGCGCGTCGTCCGTACTGGTCACGTGTTCCTCCCTGTGCCCGGGGGTGGCCGGCGGGGGCGGGGGCTACCCGAGCCGCTGATGACCCGCGGGACTGTCGTTGGATGGCACGGTCTCCGTCACCCGCGAGTCCGGCACCGGTGCCGTTCGTGGGAGCATCCACTCACAGTGCCACACCTCCGGGGCGGTGTGTCGTCGCACGACCCATCCGATTTGTGGTCGTGACCAGAGCGTGACCTGCGGTTGGACGTCAGACGACGGCGGTCATCCCGCCGTCGACGTAGAGCACCTGGCCCGAGACGAAGTCCGAGGCGGGCGCGGCGAGGAAGACGACGGCCCCCTCGAGGTCCTCCGTGCGCCCCCAGCGGCCCGCAGGGGTCCGCCCGGAGAGCCAGCGGGTGAAGTCCTCGTCCGCGACGAGGGCGGAGGTGAGCTCGGTGTCGATGTACCCGGGGGCGAGGGCGTTGACCTGCACCCCGGCGGGGCCGAGATCGGCGGCGAGGCCGCGGGTGAGCATCTTCAGCCCGCCCTTGGTCGCCGAGTACGGGGCGATCCCCGGCCGGGCGAGCTCGCTCTGCACCGAGCAGACGTTGATGATCTTCCCGCTGCCGCGCGCGGTCAGGTGCGGGGCGAGCGCGCGGCTGACGAGGAAGGCCGAGGTGAGGTTGGTCTCGAGCATCCGGTGCCAGTCGGCGTCGGAGAACTCGGTGACCGGCGCGCGCTGCTGCATCCCGGTGTTGTTGACCAGGACGTCGAGGTCGCCCACCCGGTCCAGGACGTCGCGCACCCCGGCGTCGACGTCCGCCGAGGAGGTGACGTCGAAGGCGGCGGTGAGGACCCTGCCGCCGGTCTCGACGGTGAGCTCGTCGGCGGCCTCGGCGAGGCGCGTCCCGCCGCGGCCGTTGAGCACGACGGTCGCGCCCGCCCGGAGCAGCCCGCGCGCGAGGGCGCGTCCGATGCCCCGGCTGGACCCGGTGACGAGGGCGGTCTTTCCGGTGAGGTCGAAGAGGGAGCCGTTCACGGGGACACCCTCACACAACCCGGGGTGTCTCGTCGGACCGGCGCCGTCAGTCGAGCGGGAGCCCGGAGGGGTCGGCGTTGCCGCCGCAGACGACGGCGGCGACGCGCTCGCCGGGGGCGGGCCGGTACCGGCCGCTGGTGAGCGCGGCGAGCGCGGTCGCGCCCCCCGGTTCGGCCGCGAGCCGGGTCTCGCGCCAGAGCAGCTCGCGGGCGGCGGTGACGTCCTCGGCCTCGACGAGGACGGAGCCGTGCTCGGCCCGGCGGAGCGCCGCGAAGCCGCTGCGTCCCACCCGGCTCGCCCCGAGGGCGTCCGAGGCGAGACCGCCCGGGGCGACGTCGACGGGCTCGCCCGCCTCGAGGGCGGCGTGCATCGTCGGGCAGCCGGCCGGCTCGACCGCGACGACCTTGACCCGGCCGGCCCACCACGCGGCGACCCCGCCGACGAGCCCGCCACCGCCGACGGCGACGAGGACGGTGTCGGGCACGCCCGCCTGCTCCTCGAGCTCGCGCGCGAGCGTCCCCTGCCCGGCGAGGGTGCCGAGGCCGTCGTAGGCGTGCACGGCGAGCGCGCCCGGCTCGGTGGCGGCGGCGGCGCTCGCCGCGAGCGCGTCGGCGTACCGCTCCCCCGCGAGGGTGACCTCCGCCCCGAGCGAGCGCAGCCGGCTGACCTTCACGGCGGGCGCGCCCTCCGGGACGAACACCCGGACGGGGAGCCCGAGCCGGGAGCCGACGTGGGCGACGGCGAGGCCGTGGTTCCCGCCGGAGGCCGCGACGAGGCTCGTGACCTCGGTGCCGGCCTCGCGGGTGGCGAGCACGTTCCGGAACGCCCCGCGCGGCTTGAACGACCCGGTGTGCTGGAGCAGCTCGAGCTTGAGCACGACGTCGCGGACCCCCGCGGGGGTGGGGAGCTCGACCTCCAGGACCGGGGTGCGGCGCACATGGGGGCCGACCGTCCGGGCGGCGTCCTCGACGTCCGCGCGCGTGGGGACCCCGTCGGGCGGGACCGCGGGGCCGCTCACCGGCGTCCCACGAACCAGTTGCGGATCCGCTCGATCCGCTCGGTGACCTGCTCGGAGGTCGCCGAGGCCAGCTCGGGGCCGCCGCAGGCGTCCCGCAGCTCGAGGTGGACCGAGGCGTGCCGGGTGCCGGTCTTGCGCGCGTAGGCGGCGACGAGCTTGTTCAGCTCCTTGCGCTGCGCGGCAAGCGCGCGGTGCGCGGCCACCGGGGGCGCCTCCGGCGCCGGTGTCCGGCGCGGCCGGCGGGTCGACTGCTTGGTCTGGCGCTCGTGGAGCAGGGCGCTGACCTGGTCCGGCTCGAGCAGCCCGGGCAGGCCGAGGTAGTCCTGTTCGTCCTCGGAGCCCACCTCGGCGTGGAGGCCGTACTGCTGGGCGTCGAAGAGCACGTGGTCGAAGTGGGCGTCGGACTCGAGCGCCTCGAACGTGCCCTCGAGCTCGTCCGAGGCGCCCTCGGAGCGGTTCGCCGCCGCGAGCAACCCCTCCTCCTGCGACCACAGGTCGGCCTCGCCGTCGGGCGGCGGCTCCCGGTCGAGGGCGTGGTCGCGCTCCTCCTCCAGGGTCGCCGCGTGCTGGAGGATCACCGGGATGCTCGGCAGGAACACCGACGCGGTCTCCCCGCGCTTGCGGGCGCGGACGAACCTGCCGACGGCCTGGGCGAAGAAGAGCGGCGTCGAGGTCGAGGTGGCGTAGACCCCGACGCAGAGCCGGGGGACGTCGACCCCCTCGGAGACCATCCGCACCGCGACCATCCACCGCGAGCGCCCGGTGGCGAAGGCTTCGATCCGCTCCGAGGAGCCGGGGTCGTCGGAGACGACGACCGTGGTCGCCTCCCCGGTGAGCTCGTCGAGGATCCGGGCGTAGGCCCGGGCGGTGGTCTGGTTCGAGGCGATGACGAGCCCGCCGGCGTCCTCCACGTGCCGGCGGACCTCGCTGAGCCGCCGGTCGGCGGCCGCGAGCACGGCGGGGATCCACTCCCCCTTGGGGTCGAGCGCGGTCCGCCAGGCGGCCGCGGTGACGTCCTTGGTCATCGGCTCGCCGAGCCGGGTGGCGACCTCGTCCCCCGCCCGCGTGCGCCAGCGCATCGCGCCGCCGTAGGCGAGGAAGAGGACCGGGCGGACCACCCCGTCGCGCAGCGCCTCGGCGTAGCCGTAGGTGTAGTCCGAGGCGGAGCGCAGGATCGCGTCCTCGTCGAGCTCGTAGCGCACGAACGGGATCGGGTTGGTGTCGGAGCGGAACGGGGTGCCGGTGAGGGCCAGCCGGCGGGTGGCGTCCTCGAAGGCGATCCGGATCGCGTCACCCCACGACTTGGCGTCGCCGCCGTGGTGGATCTCGTCGAGGATGACGAGCGTGGGCTCGGCCTCGGTGCGACGGCGGTGCAGCTCGGGCCGGCTCGCGACCTGGGCGTAGGTGACGGCGACCCCGTGGTAGTCGCTCGAGTGCGCCCCGGCGGAGTTGGAGAACCCCGGGTCGATGTCGATGCCGACCCGGGCAGCCGCGTCGGCCCACTGGGTCTTCAGGTGCTCGGTCGGCGCGACGACGGTGATCGACCGGACGAGCCCCCGACCGAGCAGCTCGGTGGCGACGCGGAGGGCGTACGTCGTCTTGCCCGCCCCGGGCGTGGCGACGGCGAGGAAGTCGCGGGTGCCGGAGTCGAGGTAGCGCTCCAGCGCCCGGGCCTGCCAGGCGCGCAGCTTCGACGCGGTCCCCCAGGCGGCCCGTCCGGGGAACGCCGGGGGCAGGTGCGAGGCCGCGGAGGTACTCATAGGGGCGCCACGATAATCGAGGCGCCCGCCGCCTCCGCGCAGGTGGTCCGGCGGGCGGGTCAGCCGTCGGCGTCGCCGCCGTCCATCGGCTCGCGCAGCCCGTCGTAGATCTCCTTGCACACCGGGCAGACGGGGAACCGGTCCGGGTTCCGCCCCGGGATCCACACCTTGCCGCAGAGCGCGGTCACCGGCTCCCCGGACACCGCGCTCTCGAGGATCTTCTCCTTGCGGACGTAGTGGGCGAAGCGCTCGTGGTCCCCCGGCTCCTGGAGCTCGCGCTCGACCTCGGTGCGCTCGAGGGTGGCCGTCGTCGGCGCAGCCGACGGGGCATTCGGGTCGTCCAAGGGGGTCTGCGGCTCGCTCATGGCGCTCCAGTGTAGGACGACCTCAGTTCAACGAGGGGTCCTCGGGGTAGGTCGCGACGAGCGCGAGCCGTCCCCGCTGGCGGCGCAGCACCTCGCCCCACAGCTCGGCGGGGTCGTCGGTGAAGGCGTCCCGGCTCTCGGCGTCGACGACGTACCAGCTGCCCTCGGTGATCTCGGACTCGAGCTGCTCGCCGGCCCAGCCGGCGTACCCGGCGAAGATCCGCAGGCCCGCGATCTCGGCGCGGACGAGCACCGGCGGGGCGTCGAGGTCGACCAGGCCCACGCCCCCGAAGAGGCGGCGGACCCCCATCGGCTCCTCGCCGCTGCCGGGGACCACGACCAGGCCGAGCGCGGAGTCCAGCCCCACGGGGCCGCCCTGGAACACCCGTCGAGGGTGCGTGGCCACCTCCTGCCAGCCGGGCAGCACGGAGTCGACGTCGGCGTCGAGCGGGTGGTTGAGGACGAGCCCCTGGGCGCCCTCCTCGCTGTGGTGGAGCAGGAGGACGACGCTGCGGTGGAAGACCCCGGACTCGATCTGTGGGGTGGCCACGAGCAGCTGCCCGGTCAGGTACGGCGCGTCCACGGGTTCATTGTGCCCTGCGCCCACCCGGCTCCGGCGCGCCCCGCCGTCGACGGCGGGGCGCGCCGGGTTCGGCCGGCCGGTCAGCCCCGGCGCGGGCCGCGGTGGCCTCCGCCGCTCCTGCCGGCAGCGGGTCGGCCGCGACCGGGCTGGCGACGCCGGCCGCCGCCCTGGCCACCCGGGCCCTTGCGCCCACCGGTGCCCTGACCGCCACGACGGGGACTGCGGGGCGCGTCGACGACCGCGCGGTAGGCCGCCTGGGAGACGGGCTGACCGCTCGGCGCGGCGCCGCCGAGGTCGTCGACGAGGTCGTCGCCGGGCCGGACCCGCGTCGGGCGGACGCCGAGGTCGACCTCGCGCAGCATGCGCTGCACCGTTCGGCGCTGGTGGGGCAGGGCGAGCGTCGCGACGACCCCCGTGCCGCCCGCGCGGGCGGTCCGGCCGGCGCGGTGGAGGTAGTCCTTGTGGTCGTTCGGCGGGTCGACCTGGAGCACCAGGGAGACGTCGTCGACGTGGATTCCCCGGGCCGCGACGTCGGTCGCGACGAGGACCGGGAGGCGGCCGTCGCGGAACGCTCCGAGGACGCGGCCGCGAACGGACTGGCCGAGCCCGCCGTGGAGCGAGGCGGCGAGCACGCCGACCTCGCGCAGCTGCGCGGCCACCCGGTCCGCGCCGAGCTTGGTGCGCACGAAGACGACCGTCCGGCCCGGGCGACCGGCGAGCTCGGCGGTGAGGACCTTCTTGTCGGCGGGCTCGACGACGAGCACGTGGTGGTCCATCGTCGGGACCGAGGCGGTGGCGTCGTCGGTGGAGTGGGTGACCGGGTCGGTGAGGTACCGGGCGACGAGGGTGTCGACGCCGCGGTCGAGGGTGGCGGAGAACAGCAGGCGCTGCCCGCCCGCCGGGACGAGGTCGAGCAGCGCGGTGACCTCCGGGAGGAACCCGAGGTCGGCCATGTGGTCGGCCTCGTCGAGCACGGTGACCTCGACGGCGTCGAGGCCGACCGCACCGCGGTCGATCAGGTCCGAGAGCCGGCCGGGAGTCGCGACGACGACGTCGACGCCCTTCTCGAGCGCGCTGGTCTGCGGGCCGTACGGCAGTCCCCCGGCGACGAGGACGGTCCGGGCGCCCACGGCGGCGGCGAGCGGTGCGAGCGCGTCCCGGACCTGCTGGGCGAGCTCCCGGGTGGGGACGAGGACGAGGGCGCGCGGCCGGCGCGACGAGGCGCCGCGGCCGTCGGCGAGGCGGGCGAGGGTGGGCAGGCCGAACGCGAGGGTCTTGCCCGAGCCGGTGCGGCCGCGGCCGAGGACGTCCCGGCCGGCGAGCGCGTCCGGGATGGTCGAGCGCTGGATCGGGAACGGGGTCGCGATCCCGGACCGGTCGAGCGCGCGCACGAGCGTGCGCGGCACGCCGAGCGCGGCGAAGCCGTCCGCCGCCGGGGCGGCGTCGGCAGTGGGGTCGGGGGACGAGGCGCCGTCACCGGTCGGGGCGGACGCGCGGGGATGGGTCAGGGCAGGGGCGGACACGGGGGGACCAACTCACTTCGGGCTCGAGCAGACACGGCTCGTGCCACTGGCGAGGGGACACCGAGACGGGTCTCTTGGGAGGGACGTGCGGGGACCTCTGCGGTGACGTCCACTGGGCGCGGCCTCCTGCTGGGTGACCGCGGGCGCTGCCGGCGCCGGCGCACGACCTCCCACCCTACCAGCGCGCCGGCACCCTGCCGTCCACGCGGACGGCGCGGGCGAAGGCCCACCCCAGGGCCACCCCGGCGACGTCCGCGGCGAGGTCGAGCACGTCCCCGGTCCGGTCCGGCAGCAGGAGGCCCTGGACGACCTCGCTGCCGACCGCGTCGAGCAGCAGCAGCGGCACGACGACGGCCCCCCGGAGCCCGGCGAGCAGCCCGCTGGCGGCGGGCACGGCGAACAGGAGCACGTGGGCCACCGTGTCCGCGTGCGCGAACGGCGGCTCGACCGCGGCGTGCGGGCTGTAGATCGCGTCGAGGTTGAGCAGCAGGCTCGCGACGAAGACGACCGCCAGGACGACGCGCAGTCCTCGGCGCCGGTCAGGCACCCCGCCCCCGCGGCCCGGCGTCACGCGCCCCGCCGTCATCCGGCACACCGTCATGCGGCACACCGTCACGCGGCACCGTCACACACCCCCGGCGACCCCGTCCTCGCGCGCTGCCTCGGCGACCGCCCGGGCGACGACCTTCGTCACGTCGGCGTTGAACACGCTCGGGACGATGTACGTCGGGTTGAGCTCGTCCTCGGTGACGACGGCCGCGAGCGCGTCGGCCGCGGCGAGCATGATGTCGGTCGTCACCGTCCGCGAGCTCGCGTCCAGCAGCCCCCGGAAGACCCCGGGGAAGACGAGGACGTTGTTGATCTGGTTGGCGAAGTCCGAGCGGCCGGTGGCGACGACGGTGGCGTGCCGGGCGGCCTCGTTGGGGTCGACCTCCGGGGTCGGGTTGGCGAGCGCGAACACGATGGCGTCGTCGGCCATCGTCGCGATGTCGTCGCCGGTGAGCAGGTCGGGTGCGGACACCCCGACGAAGACGTCGGCCCCGGCGAGGGCGTCGGTCAGCGTCCCGGTCCGTCCCTCGGGGTTGGTGTGCTCGGCGATCCACGTGATGTTCGGCCGGTCCGCGAGGCCGACGTCCTCCCGCGCACCGTGGATGATGCCGTCGACGTCGGTGACCATGACGTTGCGGGCGCCGGCGGCGACGAACAGCTTGAGGATCGCCGTCCCCGCGGCCCCGGCGCCGCTCATGACGATCCGGACGTCCTCGAGCCGCTTGTCCACGACCCGCAGGGCGTTCTTCAGGGCGGCGAGCGCGACGATCGCGGTGCCGTGCTGGTCGTCGTGGAAGACCGGGATGTCGAGCTCGGCCCGCAGCCGCTCCTCGATCTCGAAGCAGCGCGGCGCCGAGATGTCCTCGAGGTTGATCCCCGCGAACACCGGCGAGATCGCCTTGACCGTGGCGATGATCTGCTCGGTGTCGGTGGTGTCGAGGCAGATCGGGAACGCGTCGATGCCCGCGAAGCGCTTGAAGAGGGCGGCCTTGCCCTCCATGACCGGCATCGCGGCGAGCGGGCCGAGGTCGCCCAGGCCGAGGACGGCGGTGCCGTCGGTGACGACCGCGACGGTGTTGCGCTTGATCGTCAGGCGCCGGGCGTCCTCGGGGTTCTCGGCGATCGCGAGGCTGACCCGGGCGACCCCGGGGGTGTAGACCAGCGACAGGTCGTCGCGGTTGCGGATCGGCACCTTGGACTCGATGGACAGCTTGCCGCCGAGGTGGGCGAGGAAGGTCCGGTCCGAGACCTTCTCGATCTCGACGCCCTCGACGGTGCGCATGGCCGCGACGAGGTCCTCGGTGTGCGCGGTGTCGCGTCCGGCGACCGTGACGTCGACCCGCAGCCGGTCGTGGCCGGAGGCGGTGACGTCGAGGGCGGTGACGAGCCCGCCCTCGCGCTCGATGACCGAGCTGAGGTCACTGACCGCGGTCGCCCGGGCCGGCAGCGTGAGTCGTGCGGTGATCGAGTTGGATACGGACGGGACGGCGGCCATGGGGACAGTCAACCAAGAACAGCCGCGGTTGCCGAGTACGGCGCACCGGCGGCGGGGGACACGGTCACCGGGGAGCCACCCCGCGGGCTCCTCGGGCTCGGTGGACGAGCCTTCGCTCGTGCAGCACCTGCCCGTTGACGGCGAGCCAGACGCACGCGAGGGCGAGCGGCAGCTCGGCGAGCAGGGCGAGCACGAGGGCGGTGACCCGGTCCCCGTCCGTCGAGGTGACGACGTCGAACCAGGCGTCCACGAGGAGCAGGGCCGCGGTCGAGGACGCCGCCACCGGGAGCCAGCGGCTGCCACGCAGCGCGGTCCACGCGGTCCAGCCGAGGGCGAGCAGGAGGCCGACGTCGAAGCCGCCCCAGGCGAGGTCGTAGTGCGCCGCGGTGGCCCGGGTCGGCAGCGTCGCCCACAGCCAGACGGTCCAGGGGACGAGCACCAGCGAGCACGTCGCGAACACCCAACCGACCGCCCGCACGACCCGTCCGGTGCCCTCCACGGCACCCACTCTGCCACCGGTGGCTCTCGGTGCGGCGCGGGCGTGGGGGACAATGGGGGCCGTACGCCAGTCCCCCACCGACGGGAGAGGCCGCAATGGCCACGACAACACTCGGCATGGACAACTTCGCGCAGACCGTCGAGGGCAACGACATCGTCCTCGTCGACTTCTGGGCCTCGTGGTGCGGACCGTGCACCCAGTTCGCCCCCGTGTACGACGCCGCGTCCGAGCAGCACGCCGACATCGTCTTCGGCAAGGTCGACACCGAGGCCGAGCACGAGCTCGCCGCCGCCGCGCAGGTGTCCTCGATCCCCACGATCATGGCCTTCCGCGAGGGCATCCTCGTCTTCGCCCAGGCGGGTGCGCTGCCCGCGAGCGCGCTCGAGCAGGTCATCGACGGCGTCCGGGGTCTCGACATGGAGGAGGTCCGCACCCAGGTCGCCGCCCAGGCCGAGCAGCAGGCGCAGCAGGCGCAGGCGGCTCCGACCGACGAGGGCGCACGCGGCGGACCGACGGCATGACCGACGGGGGCTGGTTCCACTCCGCCGTCGTCTACCAGGTCTATCCCCGCAGCTTCTCCGACTCCGACGGCGACGGCGTCGGCGACCTCCCCGGCGTCATCAGCCGGCTGGACCACCTCGCCGCCCTCGGGGTCGACGTCGTCTGGCTGTCTCCGGTCTACGCCTCCCCGCACGACGACAACGGCTACGACATCAGCGACTACCAGGACATCGATCCGGTGTTCGGCACGCTCGCGGACATGGACGCCCTGCTCGACGCCGCGCACGAGCGCGGCATCAAGGTCGTCATGGACCTCGTGGTCAACCACACCAGCGACGAGCACCCGTGGTTCGTGGAGTCCCGCTCCTCCCCCGACAGCCCCAAGCGGGACTGGTACTGGTGGCGACCGGCGCGGGAGGGGCTCGCGCCGGGCGAGCCCGGCGCCGAGCCGACGAACTGGCGCTCGTTCTTCGGCGGGCCCGCCTGGGAGCTGGACGAGGCGAGCGGCGAGTACTACCTCCACCTGTTCTCCCGCAAGCAGCCGGACCTGAACTGGGAGAACCCGCAGGTGCGCGAGGCGGTCTACGCGATGATGCGCTGGTGGCTCGACCGCGGGGTCGACGGGTTCCGGATGGACGTCATCAACTTCATCTCCAAGGACCCCTCCCTGCCCGACGGCCGCCCGCTCGGCTCGGGGCCGCTCGGCGACGGCAGCGCGGCCTACGTCTGCGGGCCGCGGATCCACGAGTTCCTCCACGAGATGCACCGCGAGGTGTTCGAGGGACGCCCGGGCCCGCTCCTGACCGTCGGCGAGATGCCCGGGGTGACGGTCGAGGAGGCGGTCGACTTCACCGACCCGGAGCGTCGCGAGGTCGACATGGTCTTCCAGTTCGAGCACGTCCAGCTCGACCAGGCCGCGGAGGACAAGTTCGACGCCCGCCCGCTGGACCTGCGCGACCTCAAGGCGAGCCTGGGACGGTGGCAGGCCGGGCTCGCCCAGCGGGGATGGAACAGCCTGTACTGGAACAACCACGACCAGCCGCGGGTGGTCTCCCGCTTCGGAGACGACGGCGAGCACCGGGTGGCCTCGGCGAAGCTCCTCGGCACCGTGCTCCACCTCCACCGCGGCACGCCCTACGTCTACCAGGGGGAGGAGCTCGGCCTGGCCAACCCCGGCTTCGGCTCCCGGGAGGACCTCCGCGACATCGAGTCCCTGAACTACTGGGACGAGCAGGTCGCCGCGGGCGTCCCGGAGGAGACCGTCCTCGCCGGACTGCGCGCGATGAGCCGCGACAACGCGCGCACCCCGGTGCCGTGGGACGCCGGCCCGGGCGGTGGGTTCACCACCGGGACGCCCTGGATCCCGCTCGCGCCCGACCACCGCTCCGTCAACGCCGAGGCCGCCCGGGCCGACCCGGACTCGGTGTTCCACCACTACCGGCGGCTCATCGAGCTGCGGCACCGCGAGCCGGTCGTCGCCGACGGCGACTTCACGATGCTCGCGCCCGAGCACCCGACGCTCTACGCGTTCACCCGTGCCCTGGCGGGACGAGAGCTGCTCGTCGTCGCGAACTTCTCCTCCGACGACCTCGACGTCGCGGAGGTCACCGCCGGCTGGGAGGACGCCGAGCTCGTCCTCGGCACGCACCCGGAGCCGGGGGCGACGGCCGGTCCGCTGCGCGCCTGGGAGGCCCGGGTGCTGCGCCGGGGCTGACAGCCGTGACAGGGCCTGCCCGACGACGAGGGGCCCGCTCGGTCCGAGCGGGCCCCTCGAGGCGGCGTGACGGGCACGGTGGTGGAGGTGGCGGGAATCGAACCCGCGTCCACTGACGGAGAGCCAGGGCTTCTCCGGGCGCAGTGCGCTACGGCTTTTCTCGGCCTCAGGGCTCGCGCGCACGACGTCCCCTGACAGGCCCAGCCGAGTTCAGAGTCCCGCGTCGCCCCTCGGCGTGACGACGCGGCCAGCTCCCTCGCTGACGCCAGTCACTGAGTCGGGAGCGAGCTCAGGCTGACGGACTTCGGGGCTCGCTCAGGCGGCGAGGGCGAAGTCGGTGCGCTTGTTATTGGCACCTATTGGTTTGCACGGGACGTTATCGAGATGACCGTGCATTCTCGGCCCGCTTCCCCTGGGTCACCGGTCAGTGTCGAAACCGATCACCCCCGTGGTGGTGTCCCTGTCACGCTGTTGAGTTGTCCCGACCGGGGCCGGGCTGGGGCGCGCCGGTGGCCGGCGCGCCTCCCAGTATCCCTGCCAACGCCGCCCGTGGCCAAATCATTTCCCGCGAGTCACCTCCCGTGAGGCCGCCCGGTCCCGCACCGCGGCGTAGAGCAGCATGTCGCGCCGGCGGCCACCGATCACCTGGTGGCTGCGCAGCAGCCCCTCCCGGTCGTACCCGGCCCGCTCGGCCACCCGGACGGACGCGCGGTTCCACGGCTCGATGTACAGCTCGACCCGGTGGATCGTCCGGGTCGACCACGCGAACCTCGTGATGGCGACCAGGGCCGCGGTGCCCACCCCCCGCCCGCGTGCCGACGGCACGACGGCGTAGCCGGCGACGGCGCGCCCCTGGTCGAGGTCGCGCAGCGACAGCCCGACCTGCCCGACCGCGGGACCTCCGGGGCGCTCGGCGACCGCGAACGAGAACGCGTCCCCCTGGGCGGACCGGTCGCGCTGGCGCTCGAGCCACGCCCGAGCCTGCTCGCCACTGGCGTGCGGCTCGAGCGTGCCGATGAGGGGGACGTACGGGTCCTCGGCGAGCTCCTCGGCGAGCCGGGCGTCGGACTCCCGGAACGCGCGCAGGACGACCCGGCCGGGGGCCGGGGGCTCCTCGGGCCAGGCGGACGCGGTGGCGGCCTCCACGTGCGTCATGATGGCACCGCCGCTTCGCGACCGCCCGGCGGCTCCCTCCCCCGTCGTCCCCCCACCCGTCCCCGGCCCACAGGAGCACCCCGCATGACCACCACCCGCGAGTGGCACCTCGTCCGACGCCCCGACGGCGCCCCCGTCGACGACGACTTCGCCCTGGTCGAGGCGAGTCTGCCCGAGCCGGGCGAGGGCCAGGTGCGCGTGCGCAACACCTTCCTGTCCGTCGACCCGTACATGCGCGGGCGCATGGACGACCGGCCCTCCTACGTGCCGCCGTTCGGTCTCGGGGAGGCCATGACCGGCGACGCCGTCGGCGAGGTCGTCGAGGTCCGCGGCGAGGCCACCGACGCCACCGGGGCCCCGGTCCGGACCGGCGACACCGTGCTGCACCGGCTCGGGTGGCGCACCGCCGCCGTCCTCGACGCCGCGTCGACCCGGGTGGTCGACACCGACCTCGCCCCCGCCCAGGCCTACCTCGGCGTGCTCGGGATGCCGGGGCGGACCGCGTACGCCGGTCTGCTGCGCACCGCCGGGATGGCCGAGGGCGAGACGGTGTTCGTCTCCGCCGCGGCCGGGGCGGTCGGGTCCCTCGTCGGCCAGCTCGCCCGGCTCAAGGGCGCCGCCCGGGTCGTCGGCAGCGCCGGCGGCCCCGAGAAGTGCCAGTGGATCACCGAGGACCTCGGGTTCGACGCCGCCGTCGACTACAAGGCCGCCCCGATCGCCGAGGGCCTGGCGGACGCGGCCCCGGACGGGATCGACGTCTACTTCGACAACGTCGGCGGCGACCACCTCGAGGCGGCGATCGGCGCGATGCGCGTCGGGGGCCGCGCCGCGATCTGCGGGATGATCTCGCAGTACAACGCGACCGAGCCGCCGTGCGCGCCGCGCAACCTCGCGATGCTCGTGGGCAAGCGGATCACGCTGCGTGGGTTCCTCCAGTTCGACCACGCCGACCTCACCCCGACCTTCGAGGCCGAGGTGGGCGCGTGGCTGCGCGAGGGGCGCATCGTCTGGCGGGAGAGCACCGTCGAGGGCATCGACCGCGCGGTCGAGGGGTTCCACCGGCTGATGACCGGCGGCAACACCGGCAAGATGCTCGTGCGCCTCTGACCGCTCCGTCCGGCATGCGGCACGCCGGACGTGGGCCGCACGGCCCTCACTAGGGTGGGGACTCCTCGACGCCCACCCCGGGAGGTCCCGTGTTCAGCAAGGTCCTGGTAGCCAACCGCGGCGAGATCGCCGTTCGCGCCTTCCGCGCCGCCCACGAGCTGGGCGCGAAGACCGTCGCCGTGTTCCCCTACGAGGACCGCAAGTCCGAGCACCGCCTCAAGGCCGACGAGGCCTACCAGATCGGGGAGCCCGGGCACGCGGTGCGGGCCTACCTCGACCCGGAGGGCATCGTCCGGACCGCCCTGGAGGCCGGGGCGGACGCGGTCTACCCGGGGTACGGGTTCCTCTCCGAGAACCCCGACCTCGCCGAGGCGTGCGCGAACGCCGGCATCACCTTCGTCGGGCCGCCGACCGACGTGCTCCACCTGACCGGGAACAAGGCCCGGGCGATCGAGGCGGCCAAGCGCGCCGGGCTGCCGACGCTGCGCAGCGCCCCGCCGAGCACCGACGTCGAGGAGCTCGTCGCCGGTGCCGAGGAGGTGGGCTTCCCGGTGTTCGTCAAGGCCGTGGCCGGCGGCGGCGGTCGCGGGATGCGTCGGGTCGAGCGCCCCGAGGACCTGCGCGACTCCCTCCAGGCCGCGATGCGCGAGGCCGAGTCCGCGTTCGGGGACGCCACCGTCTTCCTCGAGGAGGCGGTCGTCGACCCCCGGCACATCGAGGTCCAGGTCCTCGCCGACGGTCAGGGCGGCCTGATGCACCTGTTCGAGCGGGACTGCTCGGTCCAGCGCCGTCACCAGAAGGTCGTCGAGATCGCGCCCGCCCCGAACCTGTCCCCGGAGCTGCGCGAGGAGATCTGCAACCACGCGGTCGCGTTCGCCCGCGAGATCGGGTACGTCAACGCCGGCACGGTCGAGTTCCTCCTCGCCCCGGACGGGCGGTACGTGTTCATCGAGATGAACCCGCGCATCCAGGTCGAGCACACCGTCACCGAGGAGATCACCGACGTCGACCTCGTCTCCTCCCAGCTGCGGATCGCCAGCGGGGAGTCGCTGGAGGACCTCGGCCTGTCGCAGGAGGACATGTGGATCCGCGGCGCGGCGCTGCAGTGCCGGATCACGACCGAGGACCCGGCCAACGGGTTCCGCCCCGACACCGGGACCATCAGCACCTACCGCTCCGCCGGCGGCGCCGGCGTCCGGCTCGACGGCGGCACGATCTTCGTCGGCGCCGAGGTCGGCGCGCACTTCGACTCGATGCTCGTCAAGCTCACCTGCCGCGGCCGGGACTTCCCGACCGCGGTGCGCCGGGCGCGCCGTGCCCTGGCCGAGTTCCGCATCCGCGGGGTGACGACGAACATCCCCTTCCTGCAGGCCCTGCTCGAGGAGCCCGACTTCCTCGCCGGCAAGGTGACGACGTCGTTCATCGACGAGCGCCCGCAGCTGCGCACCGCCCGCATCCCCTCCGACCGCGGCACCCGGCTGTTGACGTACATCGCGAACGTCACCGTCAACCAGCCGCACGGGCCGGGACGCACCCGGATCTCGCCGCGGGCGAAGCTGCCCGCCCTCGACACCGACGCCCCCGCGCCGCCCGGGGCCCGGGACCGGCTGCTGCGCCTCGGCCCGGAGCAGTTCGCGCGGGACCTGCGCGAGCAGGTCGGCGTCGGGGTCACCGACACGACGTTCCGGGACGCCCACCAGTCGCTGCTCGCGACCCGGGTGCGCACCCGTGACCTGCTCCACGTCGCCCCGCACGTCTCCCGGCTGACCCCGCAGCTGCTCAGCGTCGAGTGCTGGGGCGGGGCGACCTACGACGTCGCGCTCCGGTTCCTCTCCGAGGACCCGTGGGAGCGGCTGTCCGCGCTCCGCGAGGCGATGCCGAACATCCCGTTGCAGATGCTGCTGCGGGGCCGCAACACCGTCGGGTACACCCCGTACCCGACGAAGGTCACCGACGCGTTCGTCACCGAGGCCGCCCGCACCGGCATCGACGTGTTCCGGATCTTCGACGCCCTCAACGACGTCGACCAGATGCGCCCGGCCATCGCGGCCGTGCGCGCCACCGGCACCGCCGTCGCCGAGGTCGCGCTGTGCTACACCGGCGACCTGACCAGCCCCGACGAGCGGCTCTACACCCTCGACTACTACCTCGCGCTCGCCGAGCGGATCGTCGACGCCGGGGCCCACGTGCTCGCGATCAAGGACATGGCGGGCCTGCTGCGGGCACCGGCTGCCCGCACGCTCGTCCGCGCCCTCCGCGAGCGCTTCGACCTCCCGGTGCACCTGCACACCCACGACACCGCCGGGGGCCAGCTCGCCACGCTGCTCGCTGCCGTCGACGCCGGGGTCGACGCCGTCGACGCGGCGAGCGCGTCCATGGCCGGGACGACGAGCCAGCCGCCGCTGTCGGCCCTCGTCGCCGCGACGAACGGCACCGAGCGCGAGACCGGACTGGACCTTCAGACGGTCTGCGACCTCGAGCCGTACTGGGAGGGGGTCCGGGCGCTCTACCACCCGTTCGAGTCCGGGCTGCGCTCCCCCACCGGGCGGGTGTACACCCACGAGATCCCGGGTGGTCAGCTGTCGAACCTGCGTCAGCAGGCGATCGCGCTCGGCCTCGGCGAGCGGTTCGAGGCGATCGAGGACATGTACGCCGCGGCCAACCGGATCCTCGGCAACATCGTCAAGGTGACCCCGAGCAGCAAGGTCGTCGGGGACCTTGCCCTCGCGCTCGTGGGCGCGAACGCCGACCCGGACGACTTCGAGGCCGACCCGACCGCCTACGACATCCCCGACTCGGTCATCGGCTTCCTCAAGGGCGAGCTCGGCGACCCGCCGGGAGGCTGGCCGGAGCCGTTCCGCACCCGGGCCCTGGAGGGGCGCACCCCCCGCACCCGGGTGACCGACCTGTCGGAGGAGGACGAGGCGGCACTGCTCGCCGACCCGCGTCCGACGCTGAACCGGCTGCTCTTCCCCGGGCCGACCGAGGACTTCCTCGCCTCGCGGGAGGACTACTCCGACCTGTCGGTCCTCGGCACCCGCGAGTTCCTCCACGGCATCGACCTCGGCGTCGAGCACGAGATCGACCTCGAGCCGGGCAAGAAGCTCATCATCGGGCTGCAGTCGATCTCGGAGCCGGACGAGCGCGGCTACCGGACCGTGATGTGCACCCTCAACGGCCAGCTCAGGCCGGTGCACGTGCGGGACGAGTCGGTCAAGGTCGACGTCAAGGTCGCCGAGAAGGCGGACCCGAAGGACAAGAGCCAGGTGCCGGCGCCGTTCGCCGGGGTCGTCAGCGTCGCCGTCGCCGAGGGAGACACGGTCGAGCCCGGCGGCGTCGTCGCGACGATCGAGGCCATGAAGATGGAGGCGAACATCACCGCCCCCGTCGGCGGCACCGTGGCCCGGCTCGCCATCGGCACCCAGCAGCAGGTCGAGGGCGGTGACCTCATCCTCGTCGTCGCCTCCTGACGGCGTCCCGCTGACCTGCGGCTTCGGCGGGGCCGACGTAGTGTGGCCGCAGGGACCGGCCGACCGCGGGCCGCCCGACCACGCCACCGCGGGCTGGAGGAGGAGACATGGGCCTGTCGGACAAGATGGACAACGCCAAGGACGATCTGACCGGGAAGGCCAAGGAGGCCACCGGCGAGGCACGCGGGGACGAGGAGCTGCGCGCCGAGGGCCAGGCCGACCAGAGCCGAGCCGACCTGAAGAAGGCCGGGGAGAACGTCAAGGACGCCTTCAAGAAGTGACCCGGGGCCGCGGCGGGCGCCCCGCCCGCCGCGGCCGTCGCGTCAGGCGCCCCCGCGGGCCCGCCCCCCGCTGCGGCGGCGCATGGCGCTGAGGACCCGCTCGGTCTCGCGGCGGTCCTGCTTCTCGCGCAGGGCCTCGCGCTTGTCGTGCGCCTTCTTGCCGGTCGCCAGGGCGATCTCGACCTTGACCTTGCCGTCGACGAAGTACAGCGACAGCGGGACGAGGGTCCGCCCGCTCTCGCGCGTCTTGCCGATGAGCTTGTCGAGCTCGGCCCGGTGGAGCAGCAGCTTGCGGCGCCGGCGCGGGGTGTGGTTGGTCCACGTGCCCTGCACATACTCGGGGATGTGGACCCCCTCGAGCCAGAGCTCGTCGCCGTAGAAGATGGCGAACCCGTCGGCCAGGGAGGCCCGGCCCATCCGGAGGGCCTTGACCTCGGTCCCGGTGAGCGCGACGCCCGCCTCGTAGGTGTCCTCGATGAGGTAGTCGTGGCGCGCCTTCCGGTTCGAGGCGATGACCTTGCGGCCCGCCCCGGCGCGTGCCTGCTTCGTGGCCACGGTGGCCTCTCCTCCTCCCCCGGTCAGGTGGTGTGGCTGTCGAGGGGGCAACGTTACCGGCCGCGCCGCGCGTTCCCGAGCCCGAGGGTCAGAGCCATGTCCGGGGGTTGACCGGGACGCCGTTCTCACGGGTCTCGAAGTGCAGGTGGCACCCGGTCGAGAGCCCGGTCGTGCCGACCGCGCCGATGACCTGGCCGCGGGAGACGCGACCGGAGACGCTGATGCTCGACAGGTGGTCGTACACGGTCGCGAGGTCGACCCCCCGCACGACGCCGTGGTCGATGACCACCTGGTTGCCCGCCCCGCCCGCGGCACCGGCCGAGACCACGGTTCCGGAGGCGGCCGCGACCACCGGGGTGCCGCAGGCGGCCGCGAAGTCGAGCCCGGCGTGCAGCCGGCGGTAGTGCAGGACCGGGTGGTAGCGGTAGCCGAACTCCGACGACGTCCCCGCCGAGGAGGGTCGGGACAGGTACCCCCCGGACGTGCTGGGCGGCTGCGACGGTGGCGACTGGGTCTGCGGCTGGGTCTGCGACCGTGCGTGCGACTGGGCGGCGCGTCGCTGCTGGGCCCGACGCGCCGCGCGGGCGGCCGCCTCGCGTGCCGCCTTGGCCCGGCGGGCGGCGGCACGGCGGGCGGCGGCACGCCTCGCCCGCTCCCGCAGCACCTCCTCGAGGCGGCGGGACTCGGCCCTCATGCTCTTCAGGCGGGACCGCTCGGCGGCCTTCTCCTGCTTCAGCGCCGCCGACCGCTGCGAGAGGGTGGCGGTGAGGTCGACGAGCCGGGCCTTGGCCGACGCCGCGGCGGCCCGGGCCTGTGAGGCCTCCTGCAGCGCCGCCTTCGCCTGCTGCTGGGCGCGGGCGACCTCGGCGCGCAGCGCCCGGAGCCGGTCCTGGGTCGCGGTCAGGCTGGCCCGCGCGGTCGCGAGCTCGGCGAGGGACTGGTCCTGGACGGTCATGACGGTGCTCGCCATCGCGAGGCGGGAGGCGAGCTCGTCGGGGGACTCGGCGCTCATCGCGACGCTGAGCTCCTCCATGCCCTGCTCCTGGTACATCTGCGAGGCGAACCCGGCCACCTGCCTGCGGGTGTCGTGGATCTGCCCGCTCGTCGACCGGATCCGCCGCTCGGCGCGGGCCTCGTCCGCCCTGGCGACCCGGAGCCGGGCGCTGAGGTCCTCGTAGCGCTGGTGCGCGGCCTCCTCCTCGGCGCGGGCGCCGTCGAGCGCCCGCTGGGCGGCGGGGACCTCGGCGCGCGTCTCCTCCAGCCGCGAGACCGCCGTGCTCAGTGCCGCGGACGTCTCACCGAGATCGCCCTCGAGCAAGTCGATCCTGCCGTCGACCCGCTGCTTGCGGTCCTTCGTGTCCGCCGCCGCGTCCGGGGCGGTGACGGCCCCCGAGCCGACGACCCCGGCCGCCAGCCCCAGGGACAGCACGACCGCACCCCCCGTGACCACGGGGCGCCGTCCCTTCTGTCCCATTCGTAACATCTGCACCATTGGCCCCAATGTAGCGTCTTCTGGGCTCCGGGGGGAGATGCGGACGCGGGGTCTCCCGCCGTGGTCTCCCGTCGTGGTCGCGCCCCGGCGCGCGATGCGGAGCCTCGGGTCTCGGGACGTCGGCGGACTCAGACGCGCAGGTAGCGCCAGAGGGTCACCGTGGCGGTGACGACGGACAGGGCGACGACCGAGAGCAGCAGCCAGGGGGCCACCACCCAGACGTCGGCGTCGGAGATGAGCGCCTTGTCGAGCACGATCCGGTTGAGGTAGCGGTTGAAGACGTAGTGGACGGTCGACCACAGCAGCCCCACGGCGAGCGCGACCCCGAGGGCGCCGGCGACGACCGTCTCGACGACGAACGGCGTGCGGATCGTGAAGTTCGAGGCGCCGACGAGCCGCATGATCCCGATCTCCCGGCGTCTCGAGAACGCCGCCTGCCGGATCGTCGTCGCCATGAGCAGGGCGGCACAGAGGACCATGAGCGCGGCGAGCAGGACCGCGAAGAACGTCACGTAGTTGATGACGGTGAAGAACTTCTTGAGGACCTTCTCCTGGTCCTGGACGCTCGCCACCCCGGGCGCGCCCTCGAAGGAGCTGACGACGACCTCGTACTTCGTCGGGTCGGACAGCTGGACCCGGAAGCTCTCCGGGATGTCGCCGACCTTGACGTTGCCGGCGACCGGCGAGTTCTTGTAGTACTGCTGGAACCGGTCGTAGGCCTGCTTCTCGGTCTCGTGGTACACGTGCTCGACGAGCGGCTTCATCTGGTTCAGCTGGGAGCGGATGGTCTCCCGCTCGGCGTCGCTGACGCCCTTGCCGTCGCAGTTCTGCTGGAGCGCGTTGTCCGGGCAGAGGTAGATCGAGACCTGGACGCGGTCGTACCAGTAGCCCTTCATCGCGTCGGCCTGCCGCTGGGCGAGCAGGCCGAGGCCGAGGAGGTACATCGAGACCATGGTGACGAGCACGACCGAGACCGCCATCGACTTGTTGCGCCGCAGGCCGTTCCAGATGTCGCCGAGCAGGAACTGGGGTCGCATCAGTGCTTCGCGTCCTCGGATGTCGTCGCGTGCGGGGCTCGTCTCGGGTGACGTCGTCTCGGGTGGGGTCGTCTCGGTCGCCGGCCCGTCGGGGGCGACGGCCGGCAGCGTGCCGGTCTCGTAGGTGCCCTCGGCGTCGTCGCGGACGACGACGCCGTCGGAGAGCTCGACGACGCGCTTGCGGAACGCGTCGACGATCGTGTCGTCGTGGGTGGCCATGACGACGGTGGTGCCGGACCGGTTGATCCGGTCCAGCAGGGTGACGATGTCCCGGCTCGTCGACGGGTCGAGGTTGCCGGTGGGCTCGTCGCAGATGAGGATCATCGGCTTGTTGACGACGGCCCGGGCGATCGCGACCCGCTGCTGCTCGCCGCCGGACAGCTCGTGCGGCAGCCGCTTCTCCTTCCCCCCGAGGCCGACGAGGTCGAGGGTCTCGGGGACGAGCTGGCGCACCTCCCGCGTCGGCCGGCCGATGACCTGCAGGGCGAACGCGACGTTCTGGTAGACCGACTTGTTCGGCAGCAGGCGGAAGTCCTGGAAGACCGTGCCGATCTGGCGGCGCAGCCTCGGTACCTTGCGCAGCGGGAGCCTGCCGAGGTCGGCCCCGGCGACGAGGACGATGCCGGAGGTCGCCTGCTCCTCCTTGATCGTCAGCCGCAGCAGGGTCGACTTCCCCGACCCGGACTGGCCGACGACGAAGACGAACTCCCCCCGCCCGACCTCGAGCGAGATGTCGTCGAGCGCGGGACGGGTCGACCGGGGGTAGACCTTGGTGACGTTCTCGAAGCGGATCATTCGGTTCCGGGATGCCTCACGTGTCGGAATAGGAGGAAACGGTCGTGGGCGCCACGCCGAGGATAGGTGCAGCGGCGCCCGGCCTGCACTCAGCCGCGCCGGGCCGCGGCGATCTCGACGTCGGCGGGCCCCTGGGCGCCGAGGACCTCGCGGACGGCGAGGACGACGGCCTCCGCGGCCCGGTCGGCGAGCGCCGGGGGCAGGTAGGCCTCCTCGGCGACGTCGTCGGGCCACCACCGCTCGTAGTGGGTGGTCCCCTGCGAGAGCGGGGCGTGCCACCCGAGGTCGGCGACGCGGTCGCGCTCGTCCTCGGTCATCGGGTAGGGCCCGCCGACGGCGGTGGCGCCGACGAGCTGCCCGCGCAGGTGCTGCTCGACCCGGACCAGCTCCACCCACGGACGCTCCGAACGGGTCCGCGGGGCGACGAGCCCGAACATCCGCCTCGGCCGGGTGACCGCGCTCCGCTCCGGCACCCCGGTGACGTCGACGTGGACCCGCTCGCCGTCCGCGAGGGCGAGCACGCGCGCCGCGAGGTCGCCACGCCACCGCTCCCACTGGCTCACGCGGGCTCCTGGTCGCCGTCCTGGCCGAGCCGCCAGCGGATCCCGGCCTCGATGAAGCCGTCGATGTCGCCGTCGAAGACCCCGGAGGTGTTGCCGACCTCGTGGCCGGTCCGCAGGTCCTTGACCATCTGGTACGGGTGGAGCACGTAGGAGCGCATCTGCTCGCCCCACGAGGCCTTGACGTCCCCCGCCATCTCCCGCTTCGTCGCGGCCTCCTCGGCCTGCTTCAGCAGCAGCAGCCGGGACTGGAGCACCCGCAGGGCCGCCGCGCGGTTCTGGATCTGGGACTTCTCGTTCTGCATCGAGACGACGGTCCCGGTCGGGATGTGGGTCATCCGGACCGCGGAGTCGGTCGTGTTGACGCTCTGCCCGCCGGGACCGGAGGAGCGGAACACGTCCACCTTGATGTCGTTCTCGGGGATCTCGATGTGGTCGGTCGACTCGATGAGCGGGACCACCTCGACGGCGGCGAAGCTGGTCTGCCGCCGGCCCTGGTTGTCGAACGGGCTGATCCGCACGAGCCGGTGGGTGCCGCCCTCGACGGAGAGGTTGCCGAACGCGTAGGGCACCTTGACCTCGAACGTCGCCGACTTCAGCCCGGCCTCCTCGGCGTAGGAGGTGTCGAGCACCTTGGTGGGGTAGCCGTGCCGCTCGGCCCAGCGCAGGTACATCCGCATGAGCATCTCGGCGAAGTCCGCGGCGTCGACGCCGCCGGCTCCGGACCGGATGGTCACGACCGCCTCGCGCTCGTCGTACTCCCCCGAGAGCAGGGTGCGCACCTCGAGCTCGCTGACCGCCTTCCGCAGGGCCTCGAGCTCCTGCTCGGCCTCGGCGAGGGTCTCGGCGTCGTCCTCCTCGCGGCCCATCTCGACGAGCACCTCGAGGTCCTCGACCCGGCGGTCCATCCCGGTGACCCGGTCGTACTCGGCCTTGGCGCGGGCGAGGGTCGCGGTGAGCTCCTGGGCGTGCTCGACGTCGTCCCACAGGTCCGGCGCGGCCGACTGCTGCTCCAGGTCGGCGATCTGCGCCTCGAGACGCGACAGGTTCGTCACCTCGCGCACGGACTCCATGGTCGTGCGCAGGTGCTTGATCTCTTGCGCG
The DNA here is from genome assembly GCA_963800325.1 of uncultured Actinomycetota bacterium. Classification (GTDB taxonomy): domain Bacteria; phylum Actinomycetota; class Actinomycetes; order Actinomycetales; family Dermatophilaceae; genus CAWDAQ01. The sequence goes on from CAWDAQ010000003.1 coordinate 160,830, forward strand.
AAGTCGACAGCCACGATGGGACAGCCTACGGCAGCCGCGCGGGGCCGGCGGCTGTCGGTGCACCCGGCTAGACTCGAACACGTGTTCGACACCGCTGACCTGCGAGGCCTCGTCGAGGCGCTCGGACGGCTCGTGCCCGCGGCGGACGACGCCGGGCGGGTCGACCAGCTCGCGCTGCTGGAGCAGGTCAAGGGCGCCTGCGCGGCTGCGCAGGCCCGGGTCACCGTCGCCCTCGAGGACTCGGTCACGGTCGAGGAGGCGGCACGCGGCGTCCCGGCCCGCTCGCGCGGGCGCGGGGTCGCGGCGATGGTGGCCCTGGCCCGTCGGGACGCGCCCTCCCGCGGGTCCCGGCACGTCGGGCTCGCCCGAGCCCTGCACGAGGAGCTGCCGCACACCGCCGCGGCGCTCACGGCCGGTCTGCTCAGCGAGTGGCGGGCCACCCTCGTCTGCCGGGAGACCGCGTGGCTGACCGCGGACGAGCGCAGGGAGGTCGACGCGCGGCTCGCGAGCCGGCTGACCCGGCTCGGCGACCTCGCCCTCGAGCGGGAGGCGCGGGCGATCGCGCAGGGTCTCGACCCGGCCGGGGCCGTCGCGCGCGCCCGTCGCGTCCGCGCCGACCGTCGCGTCACCCTCCGCCCGGCGCCGGACACCATGGCCAGGCTCACCGCGCTGCTGCCCGTCGAGCAGGGGGTCGCGGCCTTCGCCGCACTCACCGCCGCCGCGAGGTCGGCCACCGCGGCCGGCGACCCGCGCAGGCGGGGCCAGGTGCTCGCCGACACGCTCGTCGAGCGGGTCACCGGCCAGGCGCGGGCGGACGCCGTCCCGGTCGAGGTCGCGCTCGTCATGACCGACACCGCGCTGCTCCCGCCCGCGCAGGAGGAGGCGGCGCGTCTGCCGGGCCACGGCCCGCTGCCCGCGCCGCTCGCCCGGCACCTCGTCCTCGCCGCCGGTGAGGCCTGGCTGCGCCGGGTCTGGGCGGACCCGGCGACGGGGACGCTCGTCACCGCTGAGCGCAGGCGCCGCCGCGTCGACGGCGCGCTGCGGGCACTCGTCGAGCTCCGGGACGACGGGTGCCGCACCCCCTGGTGCGACGCACCGGTCCGCGAGGTCGACCACACCGAGCCCATCCGCTCCGGCGGGGTCACCACGCTCGCCAACTCAGCCGCGGTGTGTCGGGCGTGCAACCAGACCAAGGAGCTGCCCGGATGGCGCGCCGAGGTCGTCAGCGAACGACCCCACACCCGGCGGGTCGCGACGCCGACCGGGCACGCCTACGACGCGACCGCTCCCCCGCTCCCGGGGTGGGAGCCACCGGCCGCGCTGTCGCCACTCGAGCGGCACCTGGTCGAGCTGCTCGCGGGCTGAGGAGGCGACCCGGAGCACGCGCGCTGCTGCAGGCGGCGGCCACAGCGGGCACGATAGGACGAATGTCGTCCCTCACCCCGCTCGAGCAGGAGCTCGTCGCCGCCGTCGACGCCGACGCGCTCGTCCGCGACCTCGCCGATCTCGTCGCCACAGCCCCGGTCGACGGCACCCCCGGCGAGGAGGCCGTCCAGGCGTGGTGCGCCGACCGGCTCGCCGCCTCGGGGCTCGCCGTCGACACGTGGCGCACGCCCATGAGCCGGCTGGAGCCGGCCGACGGCTTCCCCGGCGCCGAGGTGGAGCGCTCGGCGCTCACCGGCTGTGTCGGCGTCCTCGGGGGCCCGGCGGACCCCGGCCTCGCCTCCCCGGCGCTCGCGCTCTGCGGGCACACCGACGTCGTCCCCGCAGCCGCCCACGAGGCCTGGCAGGGCCGGTCCCCGTTCGAGCTCACCGTCACCGAGGGGATCGCCCGCGCGCGGGGGGCCTGCGACATGCTCGGCGGGGTCGCCGCCTCCCTCGCCGCCGTCTCGGCGCTCGAACAGCTCCGGGCCGGGGGGATGACCCTGCGCCGCCCCGCCGCGATCCACTGCGTCAGCGCGGAGGAGGACGGCGGCGCGGGGGCATTCGACCTGCTCCGCCGGGGGCACCGCGCCGACGGGGTCGTGATCGCCGAGCCCACCGACGGCGCCGTCATCCCCGCGAACGCCGGCTCCCTGACGTTCCGGCTCGAGGTGCCCGGGATCGCGACCCACGGGTCGAGCCGGCTGGAGGGGGTCAGCGCGGTGAGCGCCTTCGAGCACGTCCACACCGCGCTGCGCGAGCTCGAGGCAGAGCGCAACGACGCCGCCCCCGACCTGTTCGGGCACCTGCCGCTCCCCTTCGCCCTCGCCGTCGGGATCGTCCGGGCGGGCGACTGGGCGAGCACGGTCCCCGACCTCCTCGTCGCCGAGGGCCGCTACGGCGTCCGGGTCGGCGAGACCGCGGCCGCGGCCCGGGAGGTGTTCGAGCGCACCGTCGCGCTCAGCTGTGCCGAGCACCCGTTCCTCGTGGACCGGCCTGCCACCGTCACCTGGCCCGGAGGGTGCTTCGAGCCCGGTGCGATCCCGGCCGACCACCCGCTCGTCGAGGCGACCGTCACCGCCGCCGAGGACCTGACCGGCGTGCGGCCCGAGCGCTACGGCGCCCCGTACGGCTCGGACCTGCGCCACTACGTCGCCCACGGGGTCCCGGCGCTGCAGTACGGCGCAGGCGAGGTCCGCCAGGCGCACGCGGCCGGTGAGCACGTCGCGGTCGACGACCTCGTGGCCGCGGCCCGGACGTACGCGCTGATGCTCGCACGGACCTGCGGCGACGACCCGGACCGGACCCGCGCCCCGGACCGCACGAGGGTGCCGGCGGCACCGGCGACGCCGTAGCCTCGGCGCATGGCCGACACCCTGCCGCTGCTCGAAGAGTCCTTCGCCACCGTCCTCTGCGTGGCCGCCCACCCCGACGACCTCGAGTACGGGGCCGCCGCCGCCGTGGACAAGTGGCGGCGCGCCGGGGTCTCGGTGACCTACCTGCTCGCCACCCGGGGGGAGGCGGGGATCGACGGGATGCACCCGGAGGAGGCCGGGCCGGTCCGCGAGCAGGAGGAGCGCGACGGGGCGGCCGAGGTCGGGGTCGACGTCGTCGAGTTCCTCGGTCACCCGGACGGGGTGCTCGAGTACGGGCTGCCCCTGCGCCGTGGCATCGCCCGCGAGATCCGGGTCCGCCGGCCCGACCTCGTCCTCACCCTCACCCACCGGGAGCGCTTCGCCGGCGGCGGGACGAACATGGCCGACCACCGCGTCCTCGGACTCGCCGCGCTCGACGCCTGCCGGGACGCCGGCAACCGCTGGGTCTTCCCCGAGCTGGTCGCGGAAGGCCTGGAACCCTGGCAGGGCGTGAGGCGGCTCGCGTTCGCGGCCTCCCCGGAGGCCACCCACGCGATCGACGTCACCGGGCACCTCGCGGCCGCGGTCGCCTCGCTCGCGGCGCACCGGCGCTACCTCGGCGGCCTGCCCGCCGACTACCCGAGCCCGGAGGAGCTGCTCGGCTCGATCCTCGGCGGCGGCGGACGGCTCGCCGGGTCCGAGCACGCCCTCGCCGTCGAGGTCCTCGACCTCTGAGCACGCCCCCGGCCGGAACCGCGCCTCAGGTCGCGGTCTCCGCCCGGTCGTCCGAGCCCTGACCGGCCTGAGCACCGGACTCCTCGACGTCCACGGTCCCCACGGCGAGCTCGGGCGGCGCGTCGGGGGAGAGCTTCAGGCTGAGGAAGCCGAGCAACCCCGCGGCGGTGCTCGCGACGATGATCGCGAGCTTGGCGTACTCGATCTGCTCCGGCTCCCCGGGGAAGGCGAGGGTCGAGACGAAGATCGCCACCGTGAAGCCGACCCCCGCGCAGATCGCCACCGCGAGCAGGTGGACGTTCTGGAGCCCGGTGGACATCCGGGCGATGCCGAACCGCACCGCGAGCCACCCGGACCCGAAGACGCCCACCGTCTTGCCGACGACGAGACCGAGCATGATGCCGAGGATGAGCGGGTCCTGGAGCCAGATGAGCGGGTTCTCCCGCGGGATCCGGACGCCGGCGTTGGCGAAGGCGAAGATGGGCACGACGACGTAGGCCGACCACGGCGAGACCTGCCACTCGGCCCGGTCCAGCGGTGACATCGTCTCCTTCGTCAGCCGCCGGATCTCCCGGAGGGTGCCGTGGTTGAGCCCCATCTCATCGTGCGTGATGCCGTCGCTGACCCGGTCGTCGATGTCGTCGACGAGCCGCCGCGCGACCTTCGGGTAGTCCGTCGGCGAGAGGAAGGACCACGGCGACGCGAGGAAGCCCATGGCGACCCCGGCGAGCGTGGAGTGCACCCCGGACTCGTGGAGGAACCACCAGCAGAGCACGGCGACGACGACGAACACCCCGGTCGAGCGCACGTTGACCCGCTGCATGCCCCAGACGACCGCGCACATCGCGAGGGCGAGCCCGAGGTAGATGAAGTTGAGGTCGCTGGTGTAGAACACCGCGATCACGGTGATGGCCCCGAGGTCGTCGACGATCGCGAGGGTGAGGAGGAACACCCGTGCGCCGTTGGGCACCTTGGGCCCGGCCGCGGAGAGCACGGCGAGGGCGAAGGCGATGTCGGTCGCCATCGGGATCCCCCAGCCGTGCTGCACGTCGCTGCCGGCGTTGAAGGAGAGGTAGATCAGCGCGGGCACGACCATCCCGCCGACCGCGGCGATGATCGGCATCGCCGCGGCCTTGCGGTCGCGGAGCTCGCCGAAGATCCACTCCCGCTTGATCTCGATGGCGACGACGAAGAAGAAGATCGCCATGAGGCCGTCGTTGACGAACTCGCGGAACGTGAGGTCGATGATGTGGAAGCTGCCGGCGTGGAGGGAGAGCTCGGCCTCCCAGAAACCCTCGTACGCGTCGAGCAGCGGCGTGTTCGCGACGACGAGGGCGAGGGCCGCGGCCCCGAGGACGACGAGGGCACCCGTCGTCTCGAGCTGGAGGAGCCGCTGGATCGGCCGGACGATGACCCGGGGGACGAACCGGTCGGTCTCTCGCCAGCTGTGGGCGACGACCTGGCTCTGGCCGGGTTCGGAGAGCGGGCGGCTGTTGCTGGAGTCAGTCACGACGTGTCCCCGAGGGGGTCACCTCCCGGCTCGTCGGTGCGCGGCTGGGGACCACCGTAACGGGTCCATCGCGTCGTGCGGCCCTTCGACCCTGTCCCGACGTGCCGAGTCCGAGCAGGGTGGTTGCCATGGAAGGCCGTGCTGACCACCACCTGCTCCCGGTCCACGAGGTCGCCCTCCTGCTCGGCACCGACGCCCGCCGCGGGCTGACCGCGTCCGAGGCCGCGGCCCGACTCGACCGGTTGGGGCCGAACGAGCTCCCGCGGGACCCGGGCGCGGGGCCGGTGCGGCGCCTGCTGCGGCAGTTCCACAACCCGCTGGTCTACGTCCTGCTCGTCTCCGCAGCGGTCACCGCCGCGCTGGGCCAGCGCGTGGACTCCGGCGTCATCCTCGCCGTCGTGCTGCTCAACGCCGCGTTCGGCTTCGTCCAGGAGTCACGGGCCGAGGCCGCGCTCGACGCACTCCACGCGATGGTCCGCACCCGCGCCGTCACGGTGCGGGACGGACGGCGACGCAGCGTCGAGTCCCGCGACCTCGTCCCCGGCGACCTCGTCCTCCTCGAGAGCGGTGACCGGGTGCCGGCGGACCTGCGGCTGGTCCGGGTCGCCGAGCTCGCGACCGACGAGTCGGCGCTCACCGGGGAGTCGGAGCCGGTCCCCAAGCAGGCCCTCGTGCTGGGTGGGCCGGCCGAGGTGCCGGACCGGCTCGACATGGCCTGGTCGGGCACGCTCGTCACCGCGGGCACCGGGGCGGGCATCGTCGTCGCCACCGGCGGCGAGACCGAGGTGGGTGAGATCCACCGCCTCGTGGGGACCGCGGACCGGCTCGCGACCCCGCTGACCCGCAAGCTCGCCTGGTTCAGCCGGGTGCTCACCGTGGCGATCCTCGGGCTCGCCGTGGTCACGTTCGCGGTCGGGACGCTGCGGGGCGAGCCGGCCGCGGAGATGTTCACCGCCGCGGTGGCCCTCGCCGTCGGGGCGATCCCGGAGGGCCTGCCGGCGGCGGTGACGATCACCCTCGCGATCGGCGTGAGCCGGATGGCACGGCGCCGGGCGGTCGTGCGCCGGCTGCCCGCGGTGGAGACGCTCGGCAGCACGACGGTGATCTGCTCGGACAAGACCGGCACGCTCACGCAGAACCGGATGACGGTCCAGGAGGTGTGGACCGCCTCCGGGTCGGGTGCGCCGGGGCAGCGGGACCCGGCCCGGGACCGGGCACTGTGGTGGTCGCTCGTTGCCGCGGCCCGCTGCACCGACGCCGCACTGGGCCACCCCGGAGGCGACGGCGGTGGGGACGGCGGCGGCGATGACGGCGCCGGCGGCGGGACGGAGCCGAGCGGGGAGCCGACGGAGGTGGCGCTGCTCGGCGCGGCCGTCCGCGGCGGGCTCGACCCCGACGCCCTCGCCGCCGAGCTGCCCCGGCGCGACGTCGTCCCGTTCAGCTCGCAGCGGCGGTACATGGCGACCCGGCACGAACGGCGGGACGCACCCGGCGGGCCCGACGTCGTCCTGCTCAAGGGGGCCGCGGAGCGCGTGCTCGCACTGTCGAGCGGGGTCATGACCGCCGACGGCGGCGTCCTCCCGCTGGACCGGGTGCCCGTCGCCGCGGTCGCCGAGGCGTATGCCGCCGACGGGCTGCGGGTGCTGGCGACCGCGGTCGTCACCGACGTCGACACGGCGGTCGGCACGGCGGTCGGCACGGCGGTCGGCACGGGGGTCGACGTCACGTTCGGGGACGGCCGGTTCGGCGGGCCGCTCCTGCTCACCGGGCTGCACGCCGTCCTCGACCCGCCCCGCGAGAGCGCCGCGGCCGCCGTCCGGGCGTGCCGCGCGGCGGGGGTCGAGGTGAAGATGATCACCGGCGACCACGCCGGCACGGCGCGCAGCATCGCCCGACGGGTGGGGCTTCTCGACGCCGGCGACGGCGAGGGCCGGGTCGTCACCGGGACCGAGCTCGCCGCGCTCACCAGGGACGAGGACCACGGGGCGGGCGGCTACGAGGCCGCCGTCGAGCGTGCCACGGTCCTCGCGCGGGTCTCCCCCGAGACCAAGCTCCGCCTCGTCCGCGCGCTGCAGCAGCGCGGCCACGTCGTCGCCATGACCGGCGACGGGGTCAACGACGCCCCCGCACTGCGGCAGGCCGACATCGGCGTCGCGATGGGTGCCGGCGGCACCGAGGTCGCGAAGGAGGCGGCCGACATGGTGCTCCTCGAGGACGACTTCGCGATCATCGAGAGCGCCGTCGAGGAGGGCCGCGGGGTCTTCGACAACCTCACGAAGTTCATCACCTGGACGCTGCCGACGAACATGGCCGAGGGCCTGGTCATCCTCGTCGCGATCCTGCTCGGCACGGCGTTGCCGATCCTCCCGGTGCAGATCCTCTGGATCAACATGACGACCGCCGTCGCCCTCGGGCTCATGCTCGCCTTCGAGCCCAAGGAGGCGGGCATCATGTCGCGGCCACCGCGGGACCCGGACGAGCCGCTGCTGACGCGCGCGCTCGTCGTGCGGATCCTGCTCGTGTCGGCGCTGCTGGTCGGCGGGGCGTGGTGGCTGTTCCGCTGGGAGCTCGGCGCCGGGTCCGGTCTCGCCGCGGCCCGGACCGCAGCGGTCAACCTCTTCGTCGCCGTCGAGGCGGCCTACCTGTTCAGCTGCCGCTCCCTCACCCGGTCGGCCTGGCGGCTCGGCCCGTTCGGCAACCGGTGGGTCCTCGGTGGGGTCGCGGTCCAGGCGGCGGCCCAGCTGGCGATCACCTACGTCCCCGCGCTCAACGCCTGGTTCGGCACGGCGCCGATCGGGCCCGGGGTCTGGCTGCGGATCCTCGCCGCGGCAGCGCTCGCCTCCCTCGTCGTCACACTCGACAAGCGGTGGCGGGCGCGAGGGGGCGCGGGCCGGACCGACCGGCCGGCGTCAGCCGCGACCGGCAGGCGGACCGCCGGCCGGGCCGGGCGGTGAGCCGTCCCGCGGCGCCCCGCCGCGCGGTCGGGCCCCGAACTCGGCCGCGATCCTCGCCGCGACAGCCTCGATCCACGCGATGTCCGCGCGCCGCTGCGGGCTCAGGTGGGCATCGAGCTCGGCGAGGGCGGCCGCGTCCTCAGCAGCACGCCGGGCCACGTGCTCGGCCATCGGCAGGACAGTCGCCCCGGCGTCCTCCGCGCCGGCCGCGTCGGCGCCGTCGGCCCCCTGCCGACGCCGCGGACCATCGTCGCCCGGCCCGGGGAAGGGGATGACGCTCATGACACGGATTGTGGCCGCGCCCCCCGCCGCTGCAGCACCGTCCGAACGGCCACTTCCCCGCCGCCCCCCGGTCACGGGTCAGCTCACCGCCGGCGCCAGTTAGGCCGTCCGGAGCCAGCCTGATGGCGCCGTGCTCCGTAGTGGTGTTCCATCAGTCGTGACAAGAACGCGCCGAGAGCCAGAGCCAGCAAAGCCGCAAGGGCAGAGTAGCCCGTTGACCAGCTCGAGGCGTTCAGAGGAGTCTTCAGCGCGGCGGCTCCACTGAGTGCAATCACCACTCCGAGAGCACCTCCAACGACCCGGAGGAGGCCGTTCGGCACATGATGACCCGATCGCATGTCTACCGGTACAAGTGCGAGAAGATGGCTGAGCATGCGGGCTTCCTGTGGTCCGAGTACTGCTCTTTCGATCTCCAGATCTGGTAGCGGATGTTGGCCTTGGCCGCGGTCCTGCCCCTGCTCAAGGACGTCCAGTGGGTGTACCTGACAACTTGGCCGGCTCTTAGTCTCGGACAGGCCTTGTTGGCGCTTGAGGACAGTGAAGCCTTCACGTCCGAGAATACCTGCCAACCGAGGATGAGTCTCCCGGCGATCTTGAGCGCTCGCCCCTGCGGGGCGAAAGAGAGAACCAATCCCGGGACGTGGCTTGCCACCCTGTTGACGACGGCTTCCTCGGTGCTTACGACGTGGGCCCTAGAGTACCGCCCTCGAGCGTTCAGAAAGTACCTTGAGGACGTCTCGTTGATCTCGGGCAGGTGAAGTTCCGTCACGATCCGGACCACCATGAGTTTTCTCGGCGGCGCACTGATCTTGTATGACGCCTTTCCCTTCTTGCCCCAGATCGATTTTCGACTGTAGGGATAAGTACTGCGCGACGCGCTCGAGTACTTCCAGGACAGGCTCACGGCGGCCAGCTCTGGAATCGCGCGCTTCTTGCGCACGGTTACAGTGAACGACCTGTCCTTATGGTGAGTGATCCTGATGATGGACATGAGGCTGCCCATCACCGGGTTCGTGCTGCGGCTGGACGCCCTGCTGGCCACTTGCTGCAGATGACTCAACTCAGCGCTCCGCACTTCTGGAGCGGGCTGCCCGGCGAAGCTCGGAGACGGGGAGATGAGTAGCGATGTGAGGATTGCGACGGTCACCCCGACGGCGGCAATGAGTCTTGACCTGCGCACTTGGCACTCCTTTGGTCAGCACACCGTGATGGCGCCGCTCGGAGGATACCCCGACCGTGACGGCGTTGGGTGGTACGGGCTCGCACTCTCTGGATCAGAGCTCGCGCTCGAGAGGGCGCTATAGCAGCGGGGACACCTCGTCGACCGGCGAAGCGGTCGGCGACGTCCTCCCCGTGCTCAACGCGTGGTTCGGCACGGCGCCGATCGGGCCCGGGGTCTGGCTGCGGATCCTCGCCGCGGCAGCGCTCGCCTCCCTCGTCGTCACACTCGACAAGCGGTGGCGGGCACGAGGGGGTGCGAGCCGGACCGACCGGCCGGCGTCAGCCGCGACCGGCAGGCGGACCGCCGGCCGGGCCGGGCGGTGCGCCGTCCCGCGGCGCCCCGCCGCGCGGTCGGGCCCCGAACTCGGCCGCGATCCTCGCCGCGACAGCCTCGATCCACGCGATGTCCGCGCGCCGCTGCGGGCTCAGGTGGGCATCGAGCTCGGCGAGGGCGGCCGCGTCCTCAGCAGCACGCCGGGCCACGTGCTCGGCCATCGGCAGGACAGTCGCCCCGGCGTCCTCCGCGCCGGCCGCGTCGGCGCCGTCGGCCCCCTGCCGACGCCGCGGACCATCGTCGCCCGGCCCGGGGAAGGGGATGACGCTCATGACACGGATTGTGGCCGCGCCCCCCGCCGCTGCAGCACCGTCCGAACGGCCACTTCCGCACCGCCCCCGGGCCGCCACGCCGGTCCCCCTGGCGAGCGGGTCCCCTGCCGTAGCCCGCACTTCGTGCCCGCTTGGCCGTAGGAAACGGACAAAATCGAGGGCCGCACGCGGTCAACTGGGCACGAAGTGCGGTGTACGGGCCCGGCGGGCGGGGGAGGGTTGAGAGGTCGACCCATCGCGAACGTCCACCCGCAGACGCGGACCGCCCATGGCTCTTGACCGTTGCAGGTCTCAGGGGACGAGGATGCCGAGCGAGTTCATCTCGTGCTCGTCCGTCAGATCGTCGAGTTCGAGCGTGCGGAACGGCACGTCGGTGGACCGGTGTTGACCCCACACCAGCTGGTAGCCGTCGCGGAGGAGCGGTGCGACGACGTCGCGGTTGGTCATCCCGAAGTAGTTGACCGAGCGGGGACTGTCGAACTCCAGCAGGATGATCGGCCGGGTGCGCGAGATCGTGGCTGCGGCGCCCGGCACGATCTTCGCCTGGTACCCCTCGACGTCGATCTTGATCAGATCGGGCGACAGGCCCTCGTCACGGCAGTAGTCGTCCAGTGACCAGACATCGAGCTCGACCACTCTGCCCGGACCGGAACCTGCGGCGCCGTTCGGATCCGCGACCTGCATCCAGTGGATGCGCAAGGGCGTGCTTCGCTGCGATGCATCGGAGAGCACACACAAGTGCGCCTGGGCCGCGTGCGCGGCGGCTGGCCGATTGGCCTCGATGTTGCGGCACAGCGCGTGGAACGAGCCAGGGTTGGCCTCGAACGCGTGGACCCCGGCACCGGGGAAAAGCGCACCCGCCACGAGCGAGACGTAGCCGTAGAGCGCCCCGATGTCGAGGATCGTCCGGACATCCGGTCTGTGGTCCGAGATGGCGAGCAGGGCCGCGATCATCCCCGGCTCGTGGATCTGGCCACCCGCGTGCTTCTTGGCCACCCAGGCGGCCGAACCGCCTTGGACGTCGCCGCCGGCGTCGAGCGGGAATCGGATGGGGTCCTTGCCCTCGAGAGTGAGCGAGTGGGACCTCTCGCCCTCCGCGAAGGAGAACGAGAGCGTGTCCATCCGGGCGTTGATGTCGGCACACAACTGGTCCGCGAAAGTCACGTCCACAGCGTGACACAGGTCCGAGGCTCTCGTGAGGAGCCGCCGTGGCACTCCTGCCCGTGGCCGCCGACCCCAGCCGCCACGTCGTAGCGCCGCCGCCGTAGCCCGCACTTCGTGCCCGGTTGGCCGTAGGAAACGGACAAAATCGAGGGCCGCACGCGGTCAACTGGGCACGAAGTGCGGTGTACGGGCCCCGGGGTGGCGGGTGGACGGTGTGGGGGCGACGCTTACCCGGGGGCGGGACCGTCTCAGCGCACGAGCTCGGCCCGGGCGCGGGACTCGACGGTGATCGTCACCGACCCCCCGAGCGCCTGGAGGGCACCGCCGACGAGCGGGAGGTCCGCCTCGCCGGTGAGCCGGACGACGGCGGTGCGGCCGTCGGAGGCGCCCGTCCCGGGAGCGAGCCGCCAAGCGCGCACCCGTCCCGGCAGCGGCCGCGCCGCGAGGTAGCCGGACGCGGAGTGTCGCACCGACGCGTCCGTCAGGGCGACCGCTCCGCCGAGGCCGGCGTGGTAGGCGGCGTCGTCGAGGGCGTCCGCCGCGTCCAGCGCGGCGCCGTCCGCGGCGTCGAGCAGGTGGATCCGCGAGAGCTGGGCCGAGGTCACCGCGACCCCGCCGACGACCAGGGTCAGGGCGACCACGGCGACCCCGAGCACGAGCAGCGCCACCGATCCGCGCTCCGGCTCCCCGCCGAGCCGTGCGCGCAGCAGCTTCCGCCCGCGCAGCCACCACGGCGCCCGACCCCGGCTCACGGCGTCCCCCGGAACCGGTCCACGGTGGAGAGGTGGGTCGCGCTCACCGGCACCTGCAGCGGCACGACGGAGCGGGCGAAGCCCGGCACGAGCGGCAGCGGGACGACGACGGTCGCCGTCGTCGTGACCCGGCCCTCCGGCCGCAGGCAGGGGCTCGCGTCGCAGGCCACGCTGACCCTCCCGGAGTTCCCGAACGCGAAGTCGGCGAAGGCGACCCCCGCCGCGGCGTGGGCCCGGGCGGCCGCATCGCCCTCCGACTCGGCGGTGACGAAAGCGCGCCCCGCCTCGCGGGCGGCCTGGCTCGCTGCGTAGGCACCGGCCTGCACGCGGGCGAGCGTGAGCACGAGGTAGACGAGCGGGACGAGCACGAGCACCCCGATCGTGACGAACTCGACGAGCGCGCTCCCCCGCTCCTCCCCGCCCCGGGCGAGCCGCATCACTGCCGTTCCCGGAACGCCCGCCCGACGACGTCGAGCCGGCCGCCGGGGCCGAACGGACCGATCACCGGCAGCGGCGCCCGGACCCGGACGACGACGACCTCGACCCCGTCGACCTGCCCGAGACCTGCGGTGACGTCCCGGGCGTAGGCGGGGGAGAGCGCGCCGGCGATCAGCTCACGGGTCCTGGCCGTCCCGTCGGCCGGAACGGCGTCCGCGCGGGCACCGAGGCGGGCCCCCTCCGAGGCGCACGAGATGAGGGTGTTGCGGATGTGCAGCGCGAAGCCGAGCTGGAGGACCGCGACGAAGAGGAACACGACGAGCGCGGAGACGAGGGCGAACTCGACGACCGCGGCGCCCCGGTCGCGCCGGCCCACTACCGGCCGGGCCCGGTGACCCCGTCGAGGGCCTCGGTGAACAGCGCCTCGAGCCGGACCCCGGCGACCGCCCAGAGCACGGTGACGAGGCCGGCGGTCATGAGCGTGACGAGCACCCAGCCGGGGACGTCGCCCCGTTCGCGGGGTGCGGTGAGGAGCCGCTCGGCGGCGGCCCGGGCACGCTGGTGCGCTGCGTGGAGGACGTGCATCTGTCTGTCTCCCTCTCGAGGTGTCACATGCGGAAGCTGAGGAACGCGAACCCGGGGTACACGGCGAACAGGACGGTGACCGGGAGGACGAGGAAGACGACCGGGACCATCATCGCGATCTCCTTCTTCCCCCCGGCCTCGAGCACGAGCCGGCGGCCCTCCTCCCGGACGTCCTGGGCCTGGGCGCGCAGGACCTCCGCGAGCGGGGTCCCGCGCTCGACGGCGACGACGATCCCGTCGACGAACCGGGCGAGGCTGACCAGCCCGGTCCGGTCGGCGAGGCCGTGCAGGGCCGCCGGCAGGCTGGCGCCGGCGCGGGCGTCGGCGAGGCAGCGTCGCAGCTCCGCGGCGAGCTCGCCACCGGAGAGCCGGCACACCCGCTCGAGCGCCCCGACCGCGCCCTCGCCGGCACCCACCGAGAGCGCGAGGAGCTCGGCGACGGTGGGGAACTCGGCGAGCATCCGGGACTCGCGGACCCGGGCCCGGCGGCTGAGCCACTGGTCCTTCGCGACGAGCCCGGCGCCGACGGCGCAGAGGGTGGTGAGCACCAGGGCGACGACGCCACCCCCGCGGGTGATCGCGGTCGCCGAGCCGAGCGCCGCGCCCGCGGCGCCACCGGCGGCGCCCCAGAGCACCTGCTCGGCCCGGAAGCGCTCCACGTCCGGGGCGCGGCCGGCGCGCAGCAGACGGCGCCGGACGGACGCGCTGCCCCCGAGCAGCCGCTCGACGCCCCGGGCGAGGTCGGCGACCACCGGCCGGGCGAGCACGGCGAGCACGCCCGCGCTGCCGACCCGGGGCACCTCGAGGAGCCGGGAGGGCCTCGGGGTGTCCCGGAGGTAGGGCAGCACGCGGGCCTCGAGGGTCAGCCGGCGGCGCGTGGGCACGCCGCGCACGACGAGGACGAGCCCCCACCCGAGGACCAGGCCGAGCACCGCCCCGGTGCGGAGCAGGCCGATGTCGTGGACGAGGTCGGTCACCGCAGCACCCGCTCCTCCTCGGGCAGCCGCCCGATCCGGACCATGAGCCGGTAGGCGACGAGCGTCACCGCGGCGCCGGAGGCGAGCACCGCGGTCCCGGTGGAGGTCGCGTACGCCTGCACGGACTCGCCGCGCGTGGACAGCATCGCGAGGACGATCCACGGCGCGGCCACGGCGAGCCGGGCGGCGTTGACGGTCCATCCCTGCCGGGTCTCGAGCTCGCTGCGGGTGCGGGCGTCCTCCCGGAGGAAGCGCGACAGCGTCCGCAGGAGGTGTCCCAGGTCGCTGCCACCGACGTCCCGGGCGATCCGGAGCGACTCGACGAGCCGGTCCCCGACCGGGTCGCTGAGCCTGACCTTGAGCCGGTCGAGGCAGTCGTGGAACCGTCCGGTGGTCCGGTAGTCCTCCGCGAAGTCGTGGAAGGCGGGGCGCAGCTCCTCGGGGCCGCGGTGGGCGAGCTGGGCCAGGGCCTCCGGGAGTGCGAGGCCGGCCCGGACGGCGGAGGTGATGTTGTCGACGGCGTCCGGCCAGAGCTCGCGCAGCGACGAGCGGCGCTGCCGGGCCCGGACCCGGACGAGGGCGATCGGGCCGTACCCGGCCACGACCGCGAACGCGACCGCGATGGAGACCACCCCGGCGAGCGCGAGGAAGCCCGCGAACGCGGCGAGAGCGGCGACCGCGCAGGCGGCGAGCAGCGCGTACGGCCCCACCGAGGGGTAGCCCGCCTGGACCAGCTCGTCGCGCAGCCGTGACACCGGGCCGCCGGGGCGGGGGGCGCGCCCGGCGCTCGGCTCCCGCGGCCAGAACGACCACCAGATGCAGAACAGGCCGACCCCGAGCACGGCCCCGAGGGCGAGCCCGGTCACGGCGCGGCCTGCCCGAGCAGGGCCGGCAGGTCGTACCCTGCCGCCTCGAAGCGGTCCGCGTGCGGCGGGAAGCCGTCCCCGCGAACGAGCTCGCCGCCGCGGCGGTGGAACAGGTCGGCGATCTCGACGACGTCACCCTCGACCCGTCCGGGCACCGCCGCGACCTCCCGGACCCGGCGCACCCCGTCCCGTTCGAGGGCGGCGTGGACCACGATGTCGACCGAGGCCGCGACGGTCGGCACGACGAAGCGGGAGCCGACGTTCTCACCGGCCAGCAGCGGCAGGGTGCACATCTTCGTCACCGCCTCGCGGGCGCTGTTGGCATGGATCGTGCACATGCCCGGCAGCCCGCTGTTGAGCGCGATGAGCAGGTCGAGGCTCTCGGCCTGCCGGACCTCGCCGACGATGATGCGCGACGGGCGCATCCGCAGCGCCTCCTTGACCAGGCGGCGCAGGGGGATCTCGCCGGTACCCTCGAGCCCGGCCTGGCGGCACTGCATCGAGGCGACGTCCCGCAGCGGGATCTTCAGCTCGAAGACCTCCTCGCACGTGACGACCCGTTCCCGGGCGGGGATCGCGGACGCGAGGCAGTTGAGCATCGTCGTCTTGCCCGCCTGGGTCCCGCCGGCGACGAGCACGTTGAGCCCCGAGGCGACCGCGGCCTCGAGGAACCGCGCGGACTGGCGGGTGAGCGTCCCCAGCCGGACGAGGTCGTCCACGCGGTCGGCGCGCACGACGAACTTGCGCACGTTGACGTACCAGTGCCGACGCGAGATGTCGGGGATGACGACGTGCAGTCGCGACCCGTCGGGCAGGACGGCGTCGACGAACGGGGAGGACAGGTCGACGCGGCGCCCGGAGGAGCGCAGCATCTTCTCGACGAGGTCGCGCACCGCGTCGTCGGTGAGGATCGTCGTCGTCAGCTCCGCCACGCCGCCGCGCGCGACGAACACCCGCGAGGGCTCGTTGACCCAGATCTCCTCCACCTCGGGGTCGTCGAAGTACTGCTGCAGCGGACCGAAGCCGGCGACGTTGTCGAGGACCGCCCTGGTCGCCGCGTCGAGGTCGCCGAGCGCGGGTAGGCCGCCGTGCACCGACCGGTCGTCGTAGTCGGCGACCGCCTCCCGGACCAGCCGCGCGACGCTCGCCCGGTCGTGGGCGGGGTCGACGCCGGTGCGGCGGATCAGCTCGCGGACCTCGCTCTCCACGGTCCCGACGGCATCCACGCGACCACCCCCTCCCGGGCACCTACCGAGCCGGAGTCGATGGTAAGAGCGCTGACCGTACGCATGTGGGCGTCATCCACAAAAAACACCATCGAAATCGGCGCTACGGGGTAAAAATCACACCTTCGCCCCGCCGCGTCACTTTCGGGGACCAGGGACGTCGCTGTCGGCGCGCAGCGCAGGGTCCGGCGCATGTCGAGTCGGAACTAGTCCGGTTAGTCCCACTTGCGATTGGCGGCACGGAAATCTTCAGGCCGCCGGACCGGCCGCCGATCCGTGGAGCGCGCAGACCCGTTCGGTAGGAGCACTGATGAAGCGACCCCTCGCCGTGGCCATGGTCGCCGCCGCGACCCTCCCCTGCATCGCCGTCGCGACCCCGGCCCGGGCCGGGAGCGTCCCGACCCCGGGGCGGATCACCTCGGTCACCGCGGTCCCCGGCCCGAAGCCGGGGCAGGTGACCTTCCGGTGGGCCCAGGACGGGAGGCACACGACCGCGTTCGCGCTCGAGACCGGGCTGAGCACGTTCCGGCCGAACTGGGCCTCCCTGCCGGACCACGGCCGCCACGCGAAGACGTTCACCATCCCGGCGGGACGCCGCTCGGTGACCCTCACCTCCGCGCAGACCGCGGCCGCCGGCGCCAAGGTCGGGTCGGCCAACCACCTCTACTACCGGTTCCGGGCCGTCAACCGGACCCGGGCCGGGACGGCGGTCCGCCGGTACGGCTACCTGAAGAACGTCGCAGTCCAGCCGGTGAGGCCGGCGTCCTCGGGCACCCGGCTCCGGGTGGCGAGCTTCAACGTGCGCACCTCCTACGACACCAGCGGCCATGCCTGGCTCGGCCGCGTGGGGCGGGTCGCCTCGACGATCGCCGCGCGCCACCCGGGTGTGGTCACCCTCCAGGAACTCGGCAGCGGGCGCGCCGACGGCAACGCCCGGGCCACCGGTCGGTCGACGAGCCAGGCGACGAGCCTGGTCAACACCCTCCGCGCGCAGGGCGCCGGCCGCTACGAGCTCGTCCGCGAGACCCGGTTCGTCAAGCCGGGCACGCCGGAGGCGATCCAGGGGGCCCGCATCCTGGTCGACACCTCCCGGTACCGGCTCGTGCGCAGCTGCCCGGACTCCACCCCCGGGTACAAGGGCCCCGCGTACAGCAGCTCGTGCACGATCAGGCTGCCGCTGCTCTCGGGGGACCCCCAGCGGCTGCGGCGCCACGCCACCTACGCCTTCCTCGCCGACTGGTCCACCGGCGAGCGCTTCGTCGTCGTCTCGGCCCACCTCGACCAGCGGCACAGCGGGAACGCCGCCACCGAGCGGCGCTACGAGGCCCTGCGCGCGTCCCAGGTCCGGGCGATCACCACGCGCGTCGACCGGCTCAACACCGCGGGCCTGCCGGTCGTGTTCGGCGGCGACATCAACACCTACCAGAACCGGCTCCACGGCTACGACGCCCACCGGGCCCTCATGGGCGCGGGCTACTACGACACCGCCGCCGCGGCCCGGCAGATCCGGGTCCGCTGGACGACGATGAACCACTTCGCCCGGACCATGCCGCGGGCCGCGGCCGGCTGGGGGTCGCGGCTCGACGTGGTCGCCGTCAAGGGCTTCCGCGGGGCGCTGCGCTGGCAGAACGTCATGAAGGTCAACGACCCCGACCGCGCATCGGACCACAACATGGTCGTCGTCGACGTCCGCCTGCCCGCCGCCGGCTGACCGGCACCCGCCGGGAGAGAGGACGGCCCCTGCTCCCTGCGCCCCTGTGGACGACGCGAGCGGGAGGCGACGGTGTCCGCCTAGCGTCCTGCCATGCGGCTGCGCGCCACGGTGGTCACCCCGGACCGGCCCGGGACCGAGCTCGACGTGCTCGTCGAGGCGGCGCCCGGCGCGCGGGCCCGTGACCTCGTCGCCGCGCTGGCCGGGCGCGTCGTCCCCGACCGGGGCGCCGGGGACGTCGGGCCGCTGTGCCTGTTCGTCGGCGGGCTGCCGGTGGACGTCGACGCGCCGCTCGGGTGGCCCCCGCTGCTCGACGGGGTCGTGCTCACGCTCGCCCGCTCCCCCACGGCGACGGCCCCGCCCGCTCCCCCTCGGCCGACGGCGCCGCTGCACCTGGCCACCGTCTCCGGCCCCGACTCGGGCCGCCGCGTCCCGCTGCCTCCGGGTCGCCACCGGGTCGGGCGGGACGACGACGCGGACGTCACGGTCCTCGACGAGGCACTCTCCCGGACACACCTCGTGCTCGACGTCGGGCCTGACGGCGTCGTGGTCGGCGACGCCGGGTCGACGAACGGCACCCGCGTGGACGGGCACCCGGTGGGCCCCGCCGGCGAAACCCTCGGCCCGGGGAGCGTCGTCGCCGCCGGCAGCACCCGCTTCGAGCTGCGGACCGGGCAGACGCCCCCGGCCGCCACCCGACCGGCCGGGGACGGGACGGTGGCGGTGAACCGGTCCCCGCGGTGCGCCTCGCCCGACCCGCCCGTCGTCGTCCGGCTCCCGGAGCCGCCCGTCCCCACCCGGCCGGTCCGCATCCCCTGGCCCGCGGTACTGCTGCCGCTGCCGGTCGCCGTCGTCCTGGCTCTCGTCCTCGGCCCGCACCTGCTCCTGTTCGCCCTCATGGGCCCGGTCGTCCTCCTCGGCACCGTGCTCGCGGACCGGGTCGGCGCCCGACGCACCGAGCGGGAGGACCGGGCGCGCCATGCCGCGGACCTCGCCGCGGCCCGGGCGGAGCTCGCGGCCGCGCTGGAGGAGGAGCACCGCCGTCGCCGCCGCGAGGCCCCCGACGCCGCCGCCCTCCTCGCGACGGCCGCGACCCCGGGGGACCGACTCTGGGAGCGCCGGCCGGACGGGCCCGGCGACCTCCTGGTGCGGGTGGGCACGGGGACCGCGCCGTCGCTGACCACGCTGCACCAGCCGGGCGGGGCCCGCACCCACCCCGTCCTGCGCGAGGTCCCCGTCACCGTCCCCCTCGCCGAGGTGGGCGTCCTCGGCATCGCCGGCTCCGCCCCGACCCGAGCCGGAGCGGCCCGCTTCGTCCTCGGGCAGCTCGCCACCACCCACTCCCCCGCCCACCTCGCGCTGTGGGTGCTCGCTCCCGACGCTCCGGGCCCGGGGAGCCAGTGGGCGTGGGTCGACCTGCTCCCCCACGCCGGCCGGGCCGCCGGTCGGACCCTCGCCCACCGGCTCGCCGCGCTGGCCGCCGCGCTCGAGCGGTCCCCCGGGCCGGCGGAGGCCGACTCGCTCCGGCACGTCGTCCTGCTCGCCGGCGCCCTCGCTGCGGAAACAGGCACCACCGACCCCGCGACCCAGACGGCCGTCCGTACCCTGCTCGCGCGCGGTTCCTCCCGCGGCGTGCACGTGGTCTGCCTCGCCCCGGACCCGGCCCGCCTGCCGCCGGAATGCGGGGCGGTGCTCACCCTCGCCCCCGGAGGACAGGCCGCGCTCGAGGCCCCTGGCGCTGCCGGGAGCGGCGACCTCGTCGCGGACCTCGTGGGCGAGTGGTGGGCCGGTCGCCTCGCGCGCGCACTCGCGCCGCTGCGCGACCCCTCCGGCTCCGGGGACGGCGGCGGCCTTCCCGGCCTGGTCCGCTGGCTCGACCTGACGGGTGTCGACCCCGACGACGCCGAGGCGGCGCGGCGGCGCTGGGAGGAGGGCAGCGGGCCCACGGCCGTGCTCGGCGTCACCGTGGACGGGCCGTACGTCGTCGACCTCGTCCGGGACGGGCCCCACGTCCTCGTCGGCGGGACGACCGGGTCGGGCAAGTCCGAGCTGCTCCAGACCCTCGTCCTCGCCCTCGCCACCGCGTGCCCACCGACCGAGATCTCGTTCGTCCTCGTCGACTACAAGGGCGGGTCCGCGTTGGCGTCGTGCGCGCGCCTCCCGCACACCGTGGGCGTGGTCACCGACCTCGACGGTCACCTCGGCGAGCGGGTGCTCGCCTCGCTCCGGGCCGAGCTGGCCCGACGCGAGGAGCTCCTGCGCGCCGCCGGGGCGATCGACCTCGCCGACCTCCGTGCCCGGCGAGGGCGGGAGGCCCCGGGACGGCTCGTCGTCGTCGTCGACGAGTTCCGGGTGCTCGCCGAGGAGCTGCCGGAGGTCCTGTCCGGGCTGGTCAGGCTCGCCGCCACCGGGCGCTCCCTCGGGGTGCACCTCGTCCTCGCGACCCAGCGGCCGGCCGGGGTGGTCTCGGCCGACCTCCGGGCGAACGTCAACCTCCGCATCGCGCTGCGGGTCCGGGACCGGGCCGACTCCGAGGACGTCGTCGAGGCCCCGGACGCCGCCGCCCTGCGCGACGGGCTGCCCGGGCGCGGGTTCGCCCGGACCGGGGCGGCCGCGCTCCGGGCCTTCCAGGTCGCCCGGGTGTCCGGGCACGGGCCGCGCGCGGACGAGGAGGGGGGTCGCCGGAGCCGGGTCCACGTCCGCGTCGCCGGCGGGCCGCCGGCCGGCTCCGGTCGGCCGGCGGGCGCCGATGCCCCCGACCTGCCCAGCGACCTCGACCGGCTCGCCGCGACGCTGGGCCGCGCGGCCTCGGCCGCGGAGACACCCCCGCCCCACGTGCCGTGGCTCCCGCCGCTTCCCGAGGTCGTCCGGCTCGCCGACCTCGACCCCGGCACCGGCCCCACCGCGGGGGCGCCGTGGGGCCTGCTCGACGAGCCCGCCCGGCAGCGGCGGTCGGTGCTCACGTGGTCCCCGGACCCGGCCCGTCACGTCGCCGTCGTCGGAGGCCCCGGCAGTGGGCGGACCAGCGCTGCCGCCGCCCTCGTCGCGTCCGTGGCGCGGACCTGGACCACGCAGCAGGTCCACGTCCACGTCGTCGACGGCGGCGGCGGCCTCGCCGACCTCGCCCGGCTGCCGACCACGGGCGCGGTCGTGCCGGTCGACGACGCCTCCCGGCTGCTCCGCCTCGTCGCCCGCCTCGAGTCCGAGGTCGCCCGCCGCCGGCACGAGCCCGCGATCACGGCGCAGCCCGCCCTGCTGCTCGTCGTGGACGGCTGGGAACGCCTGCGCGACCTCGACGACCGGGCCGGTCGCGGCCGCGTCGAGGACCGGGTGCTCGCCCTCGCCCGTGACGCCGCCGGCGCCGGGCTCCGGCTCGTCGCGACGGGGGGCCGCGCGCTGCTCACCGGGCGGGTGGCCGCCCTGCTCGGCGACCGGCTCGTCCTGCCGCTCGCCGACCCCGGCGACGTCGTGCTCGCGGGGCTGCGTCTCCGCGACCTTCCTGCGCAGGCCCCGCCGGGGCGGGCGGTGCGCGCCACCGACGGACTAGAGGTCCAGCTCGCCCTCCCCGGCCCGCTGCCCCCGGCCCCGGGCGACCGCGCGCCGGGACCGGGCCCGTTCCGGGTCGAGCCGATCCCCGACGAGGTCGACCACGCCGCCCTCGTCGCCCGGGCGGCCGGAGCAGGTGGCCGCGCCACCGCACCGGGACTGCTCCTCGGAGCGGGCGGCGACGACGCCGGACCGATCCGCCTCGACCTCGCCCGGGACGGGCGGCGGGTGCTCGTCTGCGGCCCGCCGGGCAGCGGGCGGACCACCACCCTGGCCACGCTCGCGGTCGGCGCGCTCGGGTCGGGCACGACCGTCGCCGTCGTCACCCGTGACCGGGACGGCCCGCTCTCCCGGGTCCCCGGGCTCAGCGCCGTCCTCGGGCCCCGTGACGCGCAGCCGCTGGCCGACCTCCGGGCCGCCCACCCCCGCCTCCTCCTCCTCGTCGACGACGCCGACCGCCTGGTCGACGCCCCCGTCGCCGCCGCGCTGGGCAGCGTGCTCGACGACCTCGACGGCACGGCCGCCCGGGGCCCGGGGGGCGACGGCCCCGGGGTCGTGGTCGCGGCGACGACGGACGTGCTCGCCGGCCAGTTCCGGGGCCCCGCCGTCGAGGTCGCCCGTCACCGGACGGGGGTGCTGCTCTGCCCCCGGTCCGCCCTCGACGGGGAGGTCCTCGGCACCCGGGTGGAGGTCGCGACCCACCACCCGGGCCACGGGGTGCTCGTCCGCTCCGGGCGGGTCACCGAGGTCCAGGTCGCGAGGTGGGAGGAGCCGTCCGTCCGTCGCCCGAGTTCCGGGCCCGCCGTCAGCCGCTCGACGAGGACGCCCCTGCCGCGCTGACGACCCCGGCGAGGGCGCTCGCCCCCACCGCGACGGCGACGAGGTCCTGCCCGCTCTGGTGCAGCCCCCAGGCGACCGGCAGCAGCAGGACGTCCCAGACCAGCGTCGGGGTCCGGGGCCACCCGGCCGGGGTCAGCCACGCCCGCGCCAGGGCGAGGAGCGCGCCGCCGAACACGGCGATGAGCAGGGCCGACATGACGACGCGGACGGCGTCCTGCGAGGACCCCCGGCCGAGCTCGACGAGGTAGTAGACGCAGAACGCGAGGAGCACCAGCCCCTGCACCGCGCACACCGCGGCCGCCGCGACGCGACGGCCGGGGCGCCGGCGCGCCGGCTCGTGGGGGGACTCGGTCACGACGCCGCAGCGTAGTCCGCCGCAGGCCGGGGCCGGCGGGTGGGCAGAACGGGAGGAGGGCGGAACAAGTGGGGCCGGCCGCCCGTTGGCTCTGGTGTCATCGACGACGCGTGTGCCATCTACCGGTTACAAATCAGGCGCGAACCGATATCGTGTGTGGTTCGGGCGCCGTTCTCCGCGCGCCCACGCCCCCCGTCACGAGACGCACCGACGCGTCGCGAGCCCGCCCCACCCCCGGTGGGCCGACGCTCCCGTACGACCCCTGACCCCAAGGAGCAGAACTTCATGGACTGGCGCGACCGCGCTGCCTGCCTGGACGAGGACCCGGAGCTGTTCTTCCCGATCGGGAACACCGGCCCCGCCCTCCTCCAGATCGAAGAGGCGAAGGCTGTGTGCCGACGCTGTGAGGTCATCGACACCTGCCTGAAGTGGGCCCTCGAGAGCGGCCAGGACGCCGGCGTCTGGGGCGGCCTGTCCGAGGACGAGCGCCGGGCCCTCAAGCGGCGCAACGCCCGCGCCCGGCGCGCCGGCTGACCCGACCACGCCGGAACCCGAAGGAACCACCCGCACCCACCCCGCACCGAGCCCAGCACGCTCAGGAGCGGCCCGCCTCCCGCTGCAGCGGTCGCAGGCGGGCGTAGAACCGCACCCGCGTGCCGTGCGGCTCGACGTCCTCCCACCGGATCGCCCCCCGCAGGTCCTGCACGAGGGAGTTGACGATCCGGGTGCCCAGGCCGGCGCGCTGCGGCCGGAACCCCCGCGGCAGGCCGCCGCCGTCGTCGGTGACGTCGACGTGGAGGATCTCGGTGCCGTCGGGCTCCCTCACCCGCTCGACGTCGAGGACGATCGACCCGCCCCGCTCGGCGAGACCGTGCTCGGCGGCGTTCTGCACGAGCTCGGAGATGATCATCGCCAGCGGGGTCGCGTCCTCGGCCCGCATCCGCCCGAAGCTGCCGTGCACCTCGGACTCGATCCGGTGTTCGCTCGTGGCCACCTCGACGACGTTGCGCAGCCCGCGCACGGCGACGTCGTCGAAGCTGACGGTCTCGTCGAATCCCTGGCTCAGGGTCTCGTGGACCAGCGCGATCGTCCCCACCCGGCGGACCGCCTCGTCGAGCGCGCCGCGGCCGACGCCGTCGTCGAGCCGGCGCGCTTGGAGCCGCAGCAGCGCCGCCACCGTCTGGAGGTTGTTCTTCACGCGGTGGTGGATCTCGCGGATCGTCGCGTCCTTGGTGAGCATCTCCCGCTCGCGGTGGCGCAGCTCGGAGACGTCCCGGAGGAGCAGCAGCGCCCCCACCCTCGTGCCGCGCTCGGTCAGCGGGATCGCCCGCAGCGACAGGCTCGCGCTGCGGGTGCGCACCTCGGCCCACCACGGCGCCCGCCCGGTGACGACGAGGGCGAGGGACTCGTCGACGGGTGACTCGTCCCGGAGGAGGTCGGCGACGACCTGGGCGAGCACCTCTGTGATGACCTCGCCCTTGTGGCCGAGGCGGTGGATCGCGCTCATCGCGTTCGGGCTCGCGTACCGGACGACGCCCTCCGTGTCGAGGTGGACCACGCCGTCCCCGACCCGGGGTGCCCCGCGGCGCATGCCGGTCGGCGCAGCGGTCGTCGGCCACTCCCCCGTGCTGATCATCCGCAGCAGGGCGTCGGACAGCTCGAGGTAGGTGACCTCGAGCCGGCTCCGCGAGCGCATCGTCAGCAGGTTCGTGTGCCGGCTGAGCACCCCGGCGACCGTGCCGAACCGGGTCACGGGGACACACTCCTCCCGGACCTCGGCGTCGCTGCCGACGCGGGTGCCCTCGGCGACGGTGAGCTCCCGCGTCCGGTACGTCCGGTGGAGCCGCTCGGCGCGCTGCCCCGTGGCGCACTCGCCGACGATGTCGTCGAAGAAGACCATCTGACCGGTGTTGGGGCGCACGTGGGCGACCGCGAGCCAGTCCCCGTCGTGGGTGGGCGCCCAGAGGATGAGGTCGGCGAAGGACAGGTCGGCGATGAGCTGCCAGTCCCCGACGAGCAGGTGGAGCCACTCGACCTCGGCCGGCGCCAGCGCGGTCTCGGTCTTGAGGACCTCGTTCATCGTCGCCACGGAGCCACCCTATGGGTGCTGCCCGGGCGAGGCCCGAGTCAGGTCGCCGAGCCCGACTTCACCACCGACCGGAGGGTCCGCAGCGCCACCGACAGCGCGGCGATGTTCGGGTTCTCGAGCCGTTCGATGCCGGACAGCGACCGCCGCATCCGCTCGAGCGCGTCGTGGTTGGCCTCCTCCCAGGCCCGGTACCGCTGCGCCATCGTCAGGCCGTCCGACTCGGGGGTCGTCTCGAGCACCGAGCGGACGAGCGACTCGAGCACGGAGTACAGGTCGTCGCGCAGCGCCCCCCGGGCGAGGGAGTCCCAGCGGTCCTCCCGGGGCAGCCGGGTGACCTTGCCGAGCATCGAGTCGACGTGGAACTTCTCCGACATCGCGAAGTACAGCGGGGCGATCTCCTCCGCGGGCTCCCCGGTGTCGTGGCAGACGTCGACGACGTCGAGCAGCGAGAACCGGTCGAGCAGGCTCGCGGACTGGACCGCGAGGCGCTCGGGGACGCCCTGCTCGGTCAGCGAGGCCGCGTTGCGCTCCAGTCGCTCCCGCTCGGAGCCGACGAGCAGCTCGTCCATCTTCGGACCGTACTCGACCACCGTGGGGCGGAACCGCTCGACCTCGCTCGCCACGTCCAGGGTGCTCGGCCGGGACCCGAGGAACCACCGCACCCCCCGGTCGAGCAACCGGCGGAACTCGAGGTAGAGCCGGGTCTGGGTCCCGGTGGAGACGACGTTGTCGAGCTCCTCGACCTCGGCGACGAAGTCCTGCAGGTTGAACACCTCGCGGCAGATGACGAAGGCGCGGGCGATCTGCACGGCGGACGCGCCGGTCTCCTCGGCCGCCCGGAAGGCGAACGTGATGCCGCCCCGGTTGACCATCGAGTTGGCCACGGAGTTGGTGATGATCTCGCGCCGCAGCGGGTGCGCCGACAGCTCGTCCCCGAACCGGTCGCGGACCTCCTCGGGGAAGTAGTCGGTCAGCGTCGCCCGGAACCACGGGTCGTCGGGCAGGTCCGAGGGCAGCAGCGCGTCCTTGAGCGCGAGCTTGGCGTAGGCGACCATCACCGAGACCTCGGGCGAGCGCAGCCCGATGCCGTCCTCGGCGCGGTGGTGCAGCTCGGGGTCCCCGGGGAGGTACTCCAGGGAGCGGTCGAGCTCGCCGTTCTCCTCGAGCCAGTGGATGAACCGCTCGTGCACGCTGACCATGTCGTGCTCCTGGGCGCGGGCGTTGCCGAGGAGCACGTTCTGCTCGTAGTTGTCCCGCAGCACCTGGGCGGCGACCTCGTCGGTCATCGACGCGAGCAGCGAGTTGCGCTGCTTCATCGTCAGGTCGCCGTCACGCACGAGCTGGCCGAGGAGGATCTTGATGTTGACCTCGTGGTCGGAGGTGTCGACCCCCGCGGAGTTGTCGATGGCGTCGGTGTTGACCGCGACGCCGTGGAGCGAGGCCTCGATGCGGCCGAGCTGGGTGAGCCCGAGGTTGCCGCCCTCGCCGACGACCTTGACCCGCAGGTCCGCCCCGTCGACGCGGATCGCGTCGTTGGCCCGGTCGCCGACGTCCCCGTGGGACTCCCGCGCCGACTTCACGTACGTGCCGATGCCGCCGTTCCAGAGCAGGTCGACCGGGGAGAGCAGGATGCCGCGGAGCAGCTCGGCCGGGGTGAGCTTCTCGGTGCCCTCCTCGAGCCCGAGGGCCTCGACCATCTGCGGGGTCACCTTGACCGACTTCGCCGAGCGGGAGAACACCCCGCCGCCCTCGCTGATGAGGGAGGTGTCGTAGTCCGCCCACGACGAGCGGTCGAGGTCGAACAGCCGCCGGCGCTCGTCGTAGGAGGTCTTCGCGTCGGGGGTGGGGTCGACGAAGATGTGCCGGTGGTCGAAGGCCGCGACGAGCCGGATGTGCTCGGAGAGGAGCATCCCGTTGCCGAACACGTCGCCGCTCATGTCGCCGACGCCGACGACGGTGAACTCCTCGTTCTGGGTGTCGACGCCGAGCTCGCGGAAGTGCCGCTTGACCGCCTCCCAGGCCCCCCGCGCCGTGATGCCCATCGCCTTGTGGTCGTAGCCCTCGGACCCGCCGGAGGCGAACGCGTCGTCGAGCCAGAACCCGTAGTCCCGGGAGATCCCGTTGGCGATGTCGGAGAAGGTCGCGGTGCCCTTGTCGGCGGCGACGACGAGGTAGGAGTCGTCGCCGTCGTGCCGCACGACCCGGTCCGGGGGGACGATCTCGGTGCCGTCGCGGTTGTCGGTGACGTCGAGCATCGCGGAGATGAACACCGTGTACGCCGCGACGCCCTCCTTCAGCCAGGCGTCCCGGTCCGCGGTCGGGTCGGGCAGCTGCTTGGCGAAGAACCCGCCCTTGGAGCCGGTCGGGACGATGACGGCGTTCTTGACCATCTGCGCCTTGACGAGCCCGAGCACCTCGGTGCGGAAGTCCTCCCGGCGGTCGCTCCAGCGCAGCCCACCGCGGGCGACCGCGCCGAAGCGTAGGTGGACCCCCTCGACGCGGGGGCTGTAGACCCAGATCTCGAAGGCGGGCCGCGGGGCCGGCAGGTCGGGAACCTTCTTCGGGTCGATCTTGAACGAGACGTAGCTCTTGGGCTGGCCGTCCTCCCCGGTCTGGAAGTAGTTCGTCCGGAGCGTGGCGCGGATGACCCCGAGGAAGGCACGGACGATGCGGTCCTCGTCGAGCGAGGACACCTCGTCGAGGGCGGTGGTGACCGCGGTGGCGACCTTCTCCTCGGCCTCGGCCCGGGCGCCCTCGTCGCTGTCGAAGCGGTCGGGGTCGAACCGGGTCTCGAACAGCTCGACGAGCTTGGCCGCGATGTCGAGGTTGTGGATGAGGGCGTCCTGGAGGTAGTGCTGGCTGAAGGTCTGGCGTCCCTGGCGCAGGTACTTCGCGATCGCCCGGAGGATGACGACCTGCCGGAAGTCGAGGTGGGCGCCGAGGACGAGCGCGTTGAACCCGTCGGACTCGGCGCGGCCGTCCCAGACCGCACCGACCGCGCCCTCGAAGAGCTCGCGGACCCGCTCGCGGCTCATCGAGCTCCACACCCGGTCGTCGTGGACCCGAAGGCCGAAGTCGTAGACGTAGACCGCGCCGCCGTCCCCGCGGCGGATCTCGTAGGGACGCTCGTCGACGACCTCGACGCCCATGTGGGTGAACAGCGGCAGCACCTCGGTCAGCGTGATCGGCTCGCGCCGGTAGAGCTTGAACCGGCGGTCGGTCGCCCGGCCGCCCGTGGGCTGGTAGAGCGCGAGCCCGGTGGGGTGGGCGTCGGAGAGCTCCTCCATGTTGACGAGGTCGGCGATCGCCTGCCGGACGGTGAAGGACTCCTTGTACGCCTCGGGGAACCCCCGGCCGTAGACGCCCGCGAGGCGGGCCGCCTCCTCCTCCCCGTGCTCGGCCCGGGCGGCCTCGGCGAGGTCCTCGTCCCACGTGCGGCTGGCGTCGACGAGGCGCTTCTCGAGGGCCTCGGTGTCGACCTCGGGGATCGCCTCCCCCTGGGGCACCCGGACGACGAAGTGGAGCTGGGCGAGGCTGGACTCCGACACCCGGGTCGTGTAGTCGACCGTCGCCCCGTCGAACGCGTCCTTGAGGATGGCCTGCATCTTCAGCCGGACGGTCGTGTTGTACCGGTCCCGGGGGATGTAGACCAGGCACGAGACGAACCGGAGGAAGTCGTCGGTGCGCAGGTAGAGCTTGGTCCGGCGGCGCTCCTGCAGGTGGACCACGGAGGTGGACACCTCCAGGAGCCGGTCGACGCTGGTCTGCAGCAGCTCGTCCCGGGGAAAGTTCTCCAGGACCTCGAGCAGGTCCTTGCCGGAGTGGCTGTCCGGTGAGAAGCCGGACGCGTCGAGCACCTTGCGGACCTTGTCCTTGACGATCGGCACGCGCAGCACCGACTCGGTGTAGGCGCTGGAGGTGAACAGCCCGAGGAACCGGTGCTCGCCGGTGACCGTGCCGTCGGCGTCGAAGGTCTTCACCCCGACGTAGTCGAGGTAGGTGGAGCGGTGGACCGTCGCTCGGGAGTTGGCCTTGGTGACGATGAGCAGCTCGCGCTCCCGGGCCTTCCGGCTGGCCGCCTGGCTCAGGGCGGGGCGGTCCCCGCGCATCGACGGGTCCCGCCGGAGGATGCCGAGGCCGGTGCCGGGCTCGGCGCTGATGACGTCGCCCCGCTCCTCGCGCCGCAGCTCGTACTCGCGGAAGCCGAGGAACGTGAAGTGGTTCTCGGCCATCCAGCGGAGGAACTCGACGGTCTGCTCGACGTCCTCGGACCCGACCTTCGCCGGGGGGCTCGCGGCGAGCTCGTCGGCGACCTCGCGGGCCCGGTCGCGCATCTTCCGCCAGTCCTCGACGGCCTCGCGGACGTCGGTGAGGACCCGCCGGAGACGGGAGGCGAGCTCGGCGCGGGACTCGGCGTCGCTGTCGCGGTCGACCTCCAGGTGCATCCACGACTCGACGCCCTCGCCGAACGAGCGCTCGCCCTTGCCGGCCTTGCCCTCCGTGCCGGCGGTGCCGTCCTTGCCCTCCGTGCCGGAGCTGCTCCCGGTGCTCATGACCTCCTCGAGGTCGCCGGTCGCGGAGCGCCGGACCCGGAGCTGGGGGTGGACGACGAGGTGGACCGCCCGCCCCTGCCGGGTCAGCTCGACCGAGAGCGAGTCGACGAGGAACGGCATGTCGTCGGTGACGACCTGGATGACGGTGTGGCCGCTCGACCAGCCCTCGTCGACCGCGTCCGGGTTGAACACCTCGACGTTGGCGGTGCCGCTCGGCCGGTGCCGCGCGACCGACCGGTGCGACAGGGCGGCACCGAGCAGGTCCTCGGGGGCGCGGGAGAGGACGTCCTCGGCGGCGACGTGCCGGTAGTAGCTGAGGAGGAACTCCTCGAGGTTGCCGGCGCCCTCGACACCGGCCCGCCGGCCGTGCTCGGCGGCCTCACGCAGTCGCTGCTGACGGGACTGTTCCAGTGACTCGGACATGACTGCGCGCGTTCCTCATCTCTCGCTGGGGCCACCTCGTCGTGTTCCTCGTCCGGCAGCCTAGCCCTCGGCCTGCTGCTCGGACCTCAGCCAGGGGATGAGTCCCCCGGCGAGCACCATGGACACCTGGCGCTCGGACAGCCGGTGCCGCGCCGGGTACTCCTCGTCCCTGGTCGCGTTCCGCACGGTGAGCTCGGCGCCGGACCGCAGGGCCTCCCGGACCTCCTCGACGACGAGGACGTCGCCCTGCTCGACCCGGTCGTGGTCGCCCTCGTCGTCGAGCTCGAGGGCGAGGATCCCGAAGTTGGCGAGGTTCTCCCAGTGGATCCGGGCGAACGAGGTGGCGAGGACGAGCCGCAGTCCGAGGTGGCGCGGCGCGATCGCGGCGTGTTCCCGGGAGGAGCCCTGGCCGTAGTTGCTCCCGCCGACGACGGCGTGGCCGCCCTCGATGGCGGCGGCCCGCTCCGGGTAGCCCTCGTCGGCCTCGGTGAAGGCGAACTCGGCAAGCTTGGGGACGTTGCTGCGGAACGGCAGGACCTTGGCGCCTGCGGGCAGGATCGTGTCGGTCGAGACGTCGTCGCCGAGCACGAGGGCCACCTCGAGCTCGAGCCGCTCCGGCAACGGGTCGAAGTCCGGCATCCCCGCGATGTTGTCGCCCTTGACGAGCTCGACCTGCGCGGCCTCCTCGGCCGGCAGGGGCGGCTGGAGCATGCCGGTGTTGACGCTGGAGTGCTCGGGCAGGTCGAGCTCGGGAAGCTCGAGCCCGATGAGGTCGGGCAGGTCGCGCGGGTCGGTGATCCTCCCGGTGAGCGCGGCGGCCGCCCCGGTCTCCGGGGAGCACAGGTAGACGTGGTCGTCGGCGGTGCCGGACCGCCCGGGGAAGTTCCGCGGCGTGGTCCGCAGGCTCCGCCCGGTGCTCGTCGGCGCCTGGCCCATCCCGATGCAGCCCATGCACCCGGACTGGTGCAGCCGGGCGCCCGCGGCGACGAGGTCGAACGTGCCCCCCGTCCGGGTGAGGTCCTGGAGGATCTGGCGCGAGCTCGGGTTGACGTCGAGCGAGACCCCCGGCGCGACGCGGCGACCGGCGACCATGGCGGCGACGACCGCGAAGTCGCGCAGGCCCGGGTTGGCCGAGCTGCCGATGACGACCTGCTCGACCTCGTCCCCGGCGACCTCGCGCACGGGGACGACGTTGCCCGGGGAGCTCGGCAGCGCGATGAGCGGCTCGACCTGCGAGAGGTCGATCTCCTCGGTGACGTCGTAGCCGGCGCCCGCGTCGGCCTCGAGCGGGCTGAAGTCGTCCTCCCGGTCCTCGGCGGCGAGGAAGGCCCGGACGGCGTCGTCGGCGGGGAAGACCGAGGTCGTCGCGCCGAGCTCGGCGCCCATGTTCGCGATGACGTGGCGGTCCATCGCGGTGAGCGTCTCCAGGCCGGGGCCGTGGTACTCGATGATCCGCCCGACGCCGCCGGAGACCCCGTGCCTGCGGAGCATCTCGAGGATGACGTCCTTCGCGCTCACCCACGGCCCGAGCTCACCGGTGAGCCGCACCCCCCACACCTCCGGCATCCGCAGCCGCAGCGGCTCCCCGGCGATGACGCGGGCGACCTCGATGCCGCCGACGCCGATCGCGAGCATGCCGAGCGACCCGGCCGCCGGGGTGTGGCTGTCGGAGCCGACCATCGTCGCCCCGGGCACCCCGAACCGCTGCATGTGCGTCGGGTGGGAGACCCCGTTGCCGGGGCCGGAGTACCAGAGCCCGAAGCGGCGGCACGCCGAGCGGAGGAACTCGTGGTCCTCGGCGTTCTCGCTGCCGGTCTGGAGCAGGTTGTGGTCGACGTACTGCACCGAGACCTTCGTCCGCGCCCGCTCGAGCCCGAGCGCCTCGAGCTCGAGCATGACGAGGGTGCCGGTCGCGTCCTGGGTGAGGGTCTGGTCGATCCGGACCGCGATCTCCTCCCCCGGGGTCATCTCCCCCGACTCGAGGTGGGAGGCGATGAGCTTCTGGGCGACGTTGCGGGCCATCTCCCTCACCGTAGTCCTGCACGCGGCGCGCGCAAGGCGTGGCCGCCGGTCCCGGGCGGTGGCGGCGCACCGGGTCCGGGCAGGTCAGAGTCCGTCGCGCATCTCCCACAGCAGCGGGTAGAAGCGCAGGGAGAGGCGGCTGCGCAGGTACGGCGCGCCCGTGGAGCCACCGGTGCCGGACTTCGTCCCGATCTGCCGCTCGACCATCGCGACGTGCCGGGCCCGCCAGGCGGCCTGCTGCTCGTCGTGCTCCAGCAGGGTCTCGGCGAGCTCCCAGACCTCGCCGTGGGTCGCCCGGTCCCGGGCCACGGTGACCAGGGCCGTCGTGACGCGGGCGTCGTCGACGGGGTCCCCGACGGTGAACCCGGCGCGGCGCAGGACGGCGATGAACCCGTCCCAGAGGCTCGGCTCGTCGAGCCGGCGGTGCAGCCGCTCCCGCTCGGCGTCGCTCAGGCCGCGGAAGCGGTCGAGGAAGGCCGGGTCCTTGGCCCCGGAGAGGAACTCGACCTCGCGGAACTGGACGGACTGGAACCCGCTCGCGGGCGCGAGCATGTGCCGGAACTCGAGGAAGTCCTGCGGGGTCATCGTCTCCAGGACGTCGATCTGGTGGACCAGGACGTCCTCGATCGTCGCGACCCTGCGCAGCAGGTGCCGGGCCCACCACAGCCGACCGGCGACCATCGCGTCCCGCGCCGCCTCGAGCTCGTGGAGCACCTGCTGGAACCAGAGCTCGTAGACCTGGTGGATGGTGATGAAGAGCAGCTCGTCGTGGGCCGGGGTCTGCGGGACCTGCTGGGCCAGCAGGCCGGGGACGTGCAGGTAGCTGCCGTAGGTCAGCCGGGCGCCCTCCTCGCCGAACTGGCGGTCACCGGGGCCGGGAGCGGTCGCGTCGTGGTCGGGCACGGGCGAACCATAGCGCCCCGGCGGGGGCCGGCGACCCCGCAGCGAGGACCCGGCCCGCGGGCCGCCCGGGACGACGCCTCGGCGCCCTCGGAAACCCCCGGTCCCACCAGCACCGATGGTCACGGTGTGACACAGTTCTCACATCTGGCACACGACGCGCCAGCACAGGGAAAGGACAGCCATGATCATCCTGGGGGTCATCCTCCTGCTCATCGGCATCTTCGCCGGTGTCCCCGTCCTCACGTGGATCGGGGTCATCCTCGCCGTCGTCGGGGTCGTCCTCTACATCCTGGGCGCCATGGGGAACGCGGTCGGAGGAAGGAAGCACTGGTACTGACGGCCCCGCCCGGGGCGCCGCCCCGGACGGGACCCACACGACCCCCGCGGACCGATGGTCCGCGGGGGTCGTTCGGTACCGGCTCGCTACGGTGAGGCCATGAGGATCGCCGAGACCGCCCGGTACCCCGCCCCGCCGGAGGAGGTGTTCGCCGTCCTCGCCGACGAGGACTTCCAGGACGCCAAGTGCGAGGCGACCCACGCGATGAGCCACACCGTGGAGGTGACCGCCCGCGACGGCCGCACCCGGGTGCGCACCGAGCGGGAGCTGCCCGCGACGGGCCTGCCGGACGTGGCCCGCTCGTTCGTCGGCGACACCCTGCGGGTCACCGAGACCCACGACTGGGGGCCGGCGGGCCCGGACGGGTCCCGACGCGCGTCCATCGAGATCGGCGTGCGCGGCGCCCCGATCACGATGCGCGGCACCATCGCGCTGCTGCCCGACGGTCCGGGGACGCGGGAGGAGATCGAGGCGAACCTCAGCGCGTCGGTGCCGCTCGTCGGGGGCCGGATCGAGAGGGCGGCGGCCCCGGTCGTGCAGCAGGCGATCACGATCGAGACCCGCATGGCCCACGAGCGGCTCGGCTGAGCGGGACGGGGGTCCGCGCCGGCGTACCGGCGCGGGCCCCCTTCTGGCACCTCGACCCGTGGGCCCCGTCAGCCCATGTGGGGGTAGGTGTGGTCCGTCGGCGGCACGAAGGTCTCCTTGATCGACCGCGGCGAGGTCCACCGGAGCATGTTGAGGATGCTGCCGGCCTTGTCGTTGGTGCCCGACGCGCGGGCCCCGCCGAACGGCTGCTGGCCGACGATCGAGCCGGTGGGCTTGTCGTTGACGTAGAAGTTGCCGGCGGCGAAGCGCAGCCGGTGGCTCGCCTCGGCGACCGCGTACCGGTCCTGGGCGATGACCGCCCCGGTGAGCGCGTAGGCGGTCGCGCTCTCCATCTGGTCGAGCATCGCGCTCCAGTCCTCGTCCTCGTAGACGTGGACGGCGAGGATCGGGCCGAAGTACTCCGTCGTCAGCGACTCGTCGGTGGGGTCGCTGACCTCGAGCACGGTGGGCCGGATGAAGTAGCCCTCCGAGTCGTCGTACGTGCCGCCCGCGACGACCTCGATGCCGTCGGTCGCGTGGGCCCGGTCGATCGCGGCCTTGTTCTTCGCGAACGAGCGGTCGTCGATGACGGCGCCCATGAAGTTCGACAGGTCGGTGACGTCGCCCTGCGAGATCGACTCGGTCGTCGAGACGAGCTCGTCCTTGATCGCGGACCAGACCGAGCGCGGGATGTAGGCCCGCGACGCGGCCGAGCACTTCTGGCCCTGGTACTCGAACGCGCCCCGGACGAGCGCGGTGACGAGCATGTCCCGGTCGGCGGTGGGGTGGGCCACGACGAAGTCCTTGCCGCCGGTCTCCCCGACGATGCGCGGGTAGCTCTTGTACCGGGTGATGTTGGAGCCGACCTCGGACCACAGGTGTTGGAAGGTCGCGGTCGAGCCGGTGAAGTGGATACCGGCGAGGTCCGGGTCGGGCAGGGCCGCCTTGGAGACCTCGATGCCGTCCCCGGTCACCATGTTGATGACCCCCGGGGGCAGGCCCGCGGCCTGGAGCAGCTCCATCGTGTAGGACGCCGCGAGCTGCTGGGTCGGCGACGGCTTCCACACGACCGTGTTGCCCATCAGGGCCGGCGCCGTCGGGAGGTTGCCCGCGATGGCGCTGAAGTTGAACGGGGTGATCGCGTAGACGAAGCCCTCCAGCGGCCGGTGGTCGCTGCGGTTCCACACCCCGGGGCTGTTCCGCGGCGGCTGCTCGGCGATGATCCGGCGGGCGTAGTGGACGTTGAACCGCCAGAAGTCGATGAGCTCGCAGGCCGCGTCGATCTCGGCCTGGTAGGCCGTCTTGGACTGGCCGAGCATCGTCGCGGCGTTCAGGGTCTGCCGCCACGGCCCCGCGAGCAGGTCGGCGGCCCTGAGGAACACCGAGGCGCGGTCGTCGAAGGACAGGTCGCGCCACGCCGGGGCCGCCTGCTTGGCGGCCTCGACCGCGGACTTGGCCTCGTCGGCGGTCGCGTTCCGCATCGTGCCCAGGACGCGCCGGTGGGCGTGGGGCTGGCGGACGTCGATCTCGGCCCCGGTGCCGGCGACCTGCTGGCCGTCGATGACGTGGGGCAGGTCGCGGGCGCTCTGGCCGATCCGGGCGAGCGTCACCTCCAGCTCGGCGCGTTCTGGGCTCCCCGGCGCGTAGTCGTGGACGGTCTCGTTGCTCGGCTCCGGCACGTAGGTGACGGCATCCATGGGCGGGGACTCCTTCGTCGCTGGTCCTGCGGGCCTGTCGCGGCCCCGTGAGCGGGTCGGTCACAGGTCACTCGTGGTCCTATCGTGGCACGCATGCCGACCCCCGCCCCACCCGGCGACCTCGCCGTCCACGACCTCGGCGGCCCACCCGGGGCGCCGCTGCTGCTCCTGATGCACGGGCTGACCGACTCCGGGCGCTGCTGGCCCGACGCGGCCGCCCGCTGGACCGGGCGCTACCGGGTGCTGGCCTGGGACGCCCGCGGCCACGGGGACTCCCCCCGGTTCACCGACGACGAGCTCGCGGCCGGCGTGGGCGAGACGATGCTCGCCGACGCCGTCGCCCTGCTCGAGCGTCTGCGCGCCCGCGGCGAGCCGGCCCCCGTCCTCGTCGGCCACTCCATGGGTGGCGGCACCGCCGGGAACGTCGCCGCCACGCGCGGCGACCTCGTGCGCGGCGTGGTCCTCGAGGACCCGGCACTGGGGATCTGGCCGGGCCGGGAGCGCTCGGAGCGGGCGAGCCGGGCCGCGCAGTGGCGGGCCGACGACGCGTCGTGGCGCGCCGACCCCGGCGCCCGCGTCCTCGAGCGCCGCGCGGACCCGGCGCGGTGGCCGGACGTCGAGGTGGCTCCGTGGGCGGCGGCCAAGCCCGAGGTCGACACCCGGGTCCTCGACACCGGGATGGTCGCGGTGCAGCGCAGCGCCGTCGACGTCCTGCGCGACCTCGCGGCCCCCACGCTGCTGCTCACCGCCGGGGACGACCAGCTCTGGCCCCCGTCCGCCCGTCGGCTGCTCGACGCGCTCGACGCTCCCGGGCTCACCCACGTCCACCTCGCCGAGGCCGAGCACTGCATCCGCCGCACCCGGCCGGAGGACTTCCACGCGGTCGTCGACCCGTGGCTGGCGGAGCTGCTCGCCGGGGACGAGCCGCCGGGGAGGTCCTCGGGTCCCCCGCGGGTCTAGCGTCCGCGGGCGAACCGGCGCAGCTCGTCGAGCTCGGTGACGTCGTACCAGAGCAGGTCCGCGTCGCCGCCGCCGACCTCCTCGACGTGGAACGAGACGACCCGACCCGCCGGCACCGGACCGGCGAGCTCGACGCGGGACCCGCCGGCGGGGCGCAGGGCGCCGGCGGCGACGTCCGCGGCGGCGACGACCCGTCGGTCACCCGGGACGGCCCGCCGCCGGGAGGCGGTCTCGACCGCGTCCCACAGGGCGGCGTACTCCCGCTCCTCCTCGTCGCCACGCGGCAGCCGGCGGCGCACGTCGTCGGTGACGGCGTGCACGAGCAGCGGGGCCGGGCCGAGCTCGCCGCGGACCGCGAGGTCGTCGAGGTCGGCGATCGCGAGCGGCACGTAGACCCGCACCCGGTCCGGGCCGCCCTGCTTCGCGGCCACGTCAGCGGGTCCCGAGCAGCTCGGCGAGGGCGTCGACGATGCTCTGGCCGACGACGTCGGCGTCGGGGACGGCGTCCCGGTCGGCGTTGATGCCGTAGTACAGGCCACCGTCGTAGGACGTCAGTCC
This sequence comes from uncultured Actinomycetota bacterium, assembly GCA_963800325.1. Lineage (GTDB taxonomy): Bacteria > Actinomycetota > Actinomycetes > Actinomycetales > Dermatophilaceae > CAWDAQ01. The sequence continues at coordinate 197,505 of CAWDAQ010000003.1, forward strand.
GATCGACAGGGCGTGCCCGCGACCGAGCGGCATCACGGGGTAGGTCGCGAGCATCTTCGCGTCGGCGGCGTAGATCGGCTCCTGCGGACCGGGGACGTTCGTGATGACGAGGTTGAACAGCCGCTTGGTCATGACCGTGCCGAGCCGGGCCCCGAGCGAGTGCAGCGTCGGCGGCGCGAAGCCCGCGAGCCCGCTGAGCGCGTCCGCGCCGACCGCCTGCCCGCCCTCCATCTGCTGGCGCATCGCGAACGCGATCTGGTGCAGCCGCATCGACGGACCGGGCTCGCCGACCGGCAGGTCGACGAAGCACGCGCGCAGCTGGTTCCCGATCGGGGCGATGCCCTCTCCCTCCTCGTCGTAGACGCTGACCGGAACCATGGCGCGGACCGTCGTGCTCGGGGTCACCGGCTCCCCGCGGGTGAGCAGCCAGGACCGGAAGGCCCCGGCGATGGTCGCGAGCACGACGTCGTTGACCGAGACGTCCTCGACGTACCGTCCGCGGGCGAGCCGGGTGCGGACGGTCCGGTAGTCCTCGAGGTCGGTGCCGACCATGACGTAGCGCCGGGAGGTGCCCACCTCGGCGTTGAGCGGGGACGTCGGCGCGGGCCGGGCGGAGGCCCGGGCGAGCGTCGAGGCGACCCCGGTCGCGACCGACAGCACCCTCCGACCGGCGCGGCCGACGTCGACGAACCCGCCACGGAGGTTGTCGACGACCTCGCTCGGCCGGCGCACGGCGTCGACGACCGCGCCCGCGACGAGCTCGAGGTCCGACGGCTCCGGGACGGGACGGCGCCGCGAGGCCGGCAGCGCCGTCGGGGTGGGCCCGGCATCGACGATGACGTGGGCGATGTCGGTCGAGTTGAGCCCGTCGACGAGGACGTGGTGGGTCTTGGTGATGATCGCGAACCGGCCCTGCGCGAGCCCCTCGACGAGGTAGACCTCCCACAGCGGCCGGGACCGGTCCAGCGGGCGCGGCTGGATCCGGGCGACGAACTCCTCGAGCTGCTCGTCGCTGCCGGGACGGGGCAGCGCCGCACGACGCACGTGGTAGGTGATGTCGAAGTCCTCGTCGTCGACCCAGACCGGGTTCGCGAGCCGGCCGGGGACCTCACGGACCCGCTGCCGGTAGCGCGGCACGTCGGCGATGCGCTCGGAGATGAGCTCGATGAGCTGGTCGTGGTCGAAGCGGGGGTGCGGGGCGAAGACCATGACCGACCCGACGTGCATCGGGGTGCGCGCCTCCTCCATGTAGAGGAAGGACGCGTCGATCGAGTTCAGGCGCTCTGCCACGGGGACATCGTCGCAGACCGCCGGGAGAGCCGACGGCGGCCCGCCCGTCGCGACCGGGTGGCGCCCGCCACGTCCCGCCGGCGCGCGGGCAGGTGCGGCGCGGCGAGCGCCCGCACCGCGAGCCGGACCGGCGCGGACGGGGCGTGCTCGGCGAGGGTGCGCCCGGCGAGCAGGGCCCCGTCGACGGTCTCGGTGTCGAGCGGGACGAACCGCACGTCCTCGAGCCCGGCGAACCGGTCGAGCAGGCCGCTGATGCGCCGCTGCGGACCCGGGCCGACCGCGCTCGCCCGGACCCGGTTGACCACCACCCGGGGCCGGGGCGAGGGCACCGAGCCCAGGTCCTGCCCGGCCCGGACGAGGCGCTGCAGCCCGACCGGGTCGGCGGCACCGACGAGGACGAGGTCGTCGGCGAGGCCGAGCGTGGTCAGGGTGGCCGCGTTCCGGCGCGGGGCGAGCGTGTCGTAGCTCAGCTCCTCGTCGTCCTCGATGCCGAAGCCGCAGTCGACGACGACGACCCGGGCCAGCCGGCGGGCGAGCGTGAGGACGTGCTCGAGCGCGGCCGGGCGCAGCTCGGTCCAGCGCTGCGGGGTCGGCAGCCCGGTGAGGACCCGCAGGCCGGGCAGGGCCTCGGGCGCGAGCCCCGCGAGCCGGTCGAGGTCGAGGCTGCCCTGCTCGGAGGCGCGCGCGGCCGCGGCGACCCCGGGGGCCTCGTCGAGCACGGCGAGCCACTGGGCCACGCTCGCGCCGTAGGTGTCGGCGTCCACGAGCAGGGTGGGCACCCCGCCGGCCGCGACCTCGGCGGCGAGGTTGACCGCGAGGGTCGTCCGTCCCGGTGCGCCGGTGGGCCCCCAGACCGCGACGACCCGGCCGAGCCGCTCCTCCGTCTCTCTCCTCCTCCTCCTCGGCCCCGGGGTCGGCGCCGTCGGCGGAGCCGGTGGGGGCCACGGACTCGTCGGCGTCGGGTGGCTGCGCGGCCTCGGCGGGCGCGGCGGCCTCCAGACCCGGGAGGGCCCCGGGTTCGCCCCCGGCGCCCCGCTCGGGCTCGGGGCCGGAGAGCGCCCGGGTGAGCGCGTCGGCGTCGGCGTCCGGGGCGAGGACGAGCGTGACCCCGAGCTGGCGCAGCCGCCGCTCGGCGGGCTCGTCGCCGGGGGGCGCGAGGCCGACGACCCGGACACCGTGCAGCCGCAGATGGGTGAGGGCGTCCCGGTCCAGCCCCACCAGGTCGGCGGAGACGAGCGCGACGTCGGCCTGGCCCGCCGAGCCCGTCGCGAGCAGGTCGGGCAGGTCCGCGCACCGGCGGGCGACCCGGACCGCGGGTACGGACGCCATGCGGGCCACGAGGTCGGCCTCCCAGCGGTGGCCCACCGCGGTGGCGACCCGGACGGTCACCTCCCCGTCCCCAGGGCCGAGCCCGGGGTCGGCACGAGGGTGACCTTGGCGCCGGCGTCGACGAGGGCGATGACCCGGCGGACCCGCTCCACCGGGACGAGCACCTGCACGGGCGCCGTCGCGGTGGGCCCCCCGAGGCCGGGGGCCTCGGCGGGCGGGGTCGACACGCTCACCGACTCCAGGACCCGCTCGGGTCCGGCGTACTCCCCCGGCCTGCCGTCCTTCGCGGGCGGGTTGGCCCAGACGTCGACGACCGAGCCGCGTACGAGCGCGGCGGCCGAGGTGGCGTCCACCTCGAGCGTCAGCGGCTGGACCCCGACCTTGTCCGGGGCGCCGAGGGCCGACGCCGGCACGAGCTCACCGCCGGGGACGGCGCGCAGCACGAACCGGTCCGCGGGGAGCGCGGCGTCGGCCGGGAGGTAGGCGCCGGCGGCGTCGCCGAGCTGGACGTCGACCCGCTCGAGGTCGGCGTCGGCGAGGCGCTGACCCGGCAGCAGCGGCCCGGCCGCGGCGTAGACCGGGACCCGGTCGTCCGCGGAGGCGACGACGACCGAGCCGAGCACGGTGGCGAGCAGGACGAGCAGGACCCCGACGACGAGCCGGGCGTCCCGCCACGAGGGCGGGGCGAACCGTCTCGCGCTCGGTGTGGGCACGCTGGACACGTTCTCGGACCCCCTCCCCGGCGCGGCCACCGTCGGCCGGCAGGGAAGCATCATGACCCACCGGCCCGGGCCGGCGGGCGAGGTTGTCCACATCCGGTCGACGAGAACGGTCACATCCGGTGGCAAACTGGCGCGGACGGAGACGTTCGGGACTCGCGCGACGCCGTCGCGATCCCCGGTTCAAGCGCGGGTCACGGTAGGGTCAAGCCTAGGTCAAGGTGTGCGGGTCCGGGTTCCCGGACGGGAGGAGAACCAGATGTCGAAGCGGTTCATCCAGCTGTCCGAGGTCTCCGAGATCCTCGACATCTCCTCCGCCCAGGCGTACGCGCTGGTTCGCTCGGGGGACCTGCCCGCGATCAAGGTCGGCGGCCGGGGGCAGTGGCGGGTCGAGGTCACCGAGCTCGAGGCCTACATCCAGCGGATGTACAGCGAGACGAAGACCTTCGTCAGCGCCCACCCCTTCGGCACCGTCCCGGGGGAGGACGCCCCCGCCGGCGAGGACGCCTGACGCCGCCGGGCACCCCCACCCCGCGCCCGTACCGCCCGCGCCACCCACACCCTGCGCACCCACGATCCGCGCTCCCACCTCCTGCGGACGCCCAGTCCGCGCTCCCACCTCCTGCGGACGCCCAGCCCGCGCTCCCACCTCCTGCGGACGCCCAGCCCGCGCTCCCACCGGTCGCCGGAAGCCGCACTTCGTGCCCGTTTGGCCGCGCAAACCGGGTAGTTCGGTCGGCCGGACGCGGCCAAACGGGCACGAAGTGCGGTCTACGGGACGGCTCACGTGGGTGAGACGGAGCGGACGGCGACGAGCGCGGCGAACGGGACGACGCGGCGGGCGCGGACGTTCACCGCGCGGCGGGGCTCGTCCGGGGGGTGGACGCTGAGGTCGAACGCGTCGGCCCCGACGGCGTCGATCGTCCCCGTCGCCGTACCGCCGGCGCGGTCGGTCACCGCGACGACCGCACGGTCTCGGCTGAGCCCCCGCAGCGCGTAGCCGAGGCCGAACCGCCGCCCGGCCGGACCGGTGACCCCGCTGCGGGTCGCGAGGCCCTCGATCCCGACGACCGCGGCCAGCGGGACGAGCACCCCCCGCGCCGCCGGGTCGATCAGGAGGAGCCACCCGTCCCCCAGGTCACCCACCCGGCCGCGGACCCGGTCCCCCGTGGCGAGCGCGAGCGCGACCTCGGTCTCGCGCTGACCGGCGAGCCGGTCGAGGAGGTCCACCTCGGCCCGCGCGCGACGGGTCCGGTCGGCCACCTCGAGGTCCACACCGCGGCGCGCCTCGGCCGCCCACCTCGCCTCGAGGTCCTCGAAGAGCCGGTCCCACCGCACGCCCCCATCGTAGGACGGCCCGACCTCCGGCTGGCGCGGAAGAACGACATTGAGGGCATCTAGGACTCATTCACACGTGTTTGTTGCCGTTTGCTTTCACTCGTGCTTATCTGGTTTCCCGCTTCCCTCCCGAGACGAGGTCGCCGTGAGAGCACCCGAGAGCCCCAGCGCCGTCCGCGTGGCCACATCCGTCCTCCTCGTGCTCGGTGCGACCGGGGCCGTGGCCCGGGTCCTGCTCGCCTACGCCGCAGGGCTCGCCCGCTCGCTCGTCGCACCGGGACCGGCGAGCGGCGCCGAGGCCCTCACCCTCGTCGCCGTCCTCGTCGCCCTGCTCCTCACGGGCTGGCTCGGGCTCGGCGTGCTCGTCGGCCTCGTCGCCCACCTCCCGGGGGCCGCGGGCAGGGCCGCGCGCACCGCCGGTGACCGCTGGACCCCGGGCCTCGCCCGGTGGTGCGCCGCCGCGGCCCTCGGCGTGACCCTCGGCGGCGGCGCCGCGCACGCGGCGCCCCCGGCCCCGGCGTCGTCCACGGCTCCCGCGGTGGCAGGTCCGGCGGTGGCAGGTCCGGCGGTGGCAGGTCCGGCGGTGGCGGGCGGTGCGGCGGTGGCAGGTCCGGCGGTGGCGAATCCGGTGGCGGCCGTCGCGGCCTGCGACCCCGCGCTCCCCCCCGGGCCGGGGTGGACCCCGACGCGCCCGACGCCGGCCCCGGACGGGGTGCTCACCCCGGGGCGACGCCCGGCCGGGTCGACGAACGGGGTGGGCGAGGGTGCCGAGGCGGGCGCCGAGGTCGTGGTCCGGCGGGGTGACACGCTCTGGGCGATCGCCCGGGAGCGGCTCGGCGCCGGCGCGAGCGACGTCGAGGTCGCCCGGGAGTGGCCGCGCTGGTACGCGGCCAACCGTGACGTCATCGGTGACGACCCCGACCTCGTGCTCCCGGGCACCCGGCTGCGGGTCCCCGCGGCGGGAGCGACCCGGTGACCGCGGTCGTCACGCGGCCGGCCGTCCCTGCCGCCCGCGCCGCGGCGCCGGGAGCGCCGGCGCCGATCCGGGTCGTACCGGCGCCGGCGGCCGGACCCCCGCTCCGGCCGGCCCCGACCGGGGGAGCTCGCACGGCCGAGGCGCGCGTGGGCGGCCGGTTCGTCCAGGAGGCCCTGGCCGTCGACGCCGGCACGCCCGCGGAGGACCACGTGTTCGGTCCGCAGGCGACGTCGACGTCCCAGCTGCCGGACGCGACCGACTGGGCCGGTCACATCGGGCAGGCGCTCGTCGAGGTGCTCACGGGGGTCCGGCCCGCGGCGCAGATCCTTCGCTGGACCGCGCCCGAGGTGTTCGAGGTCGTCGCTCGTCGGGGCGCGCTCGCCGCCCGGCAGCGTGTCGTCGCCGGCCGGCCGCCGCAGCGGCCTCCCACCCACCGGCCGACCGTGCGCCGGGTGCGGGTGGGTGCGCCCGTGGACGGGGTCGCCGAGGCGGCCGCGGTCGTCGTCGACGGGCCCAGGGTCCGGGCGCTCGCGTTCCGGCTCGTGGGCCAGGACGGGCGCTGGCGGCTCACCGCGGTCGACTACCGCTGAGGGACCGCTCAGGGGCGGGCCCGGTTCAGCGTGGCGACGACGCGGCGCCTCGCCGGCTCGGGGATGCGGCGCCGCAGCTCCTGCCTCGCCTCGTGGGCCGCCCGGGCGCCGGCGCGGGCGAGCAGTCCACGGCGGTCGCCGGCGAAGACCCGCAGCCGGACCTCCTCGGCGACGGCGTGGCCGAACTCGCGCTTGTACCCCTCGTCCTCCCCGAGCACGACGACGGAGTCGACGTCCGGGTCGGCGAAGGCGTCCCGCACCATCCCGTGGAAGGTGAGGATGCCGGGGGCGTACCGGGCGTGGTCGGCGTCGTAGCCGACCTTCACCGCGTACAGCGTCCGACCCTGGTGCAGCGCGAGCTGGAACCCGATGGCCCGGCCGTCGAGCCGGAGCAGGTACATCCGCAGGATCCCCGCCTCGGCCGCCCACCGGACGGCCTCGGTGTACATCGTCGCCGTCTCGGGGCGGGCGAGCACGGCCGTCCGCTCGGCGGACTTCCAGCTCCGGGCCTCGACCTCGAACCCCTCGACCGCGAGCGCGGCGGCCCGGTCGGGGTCCCCGGACCCGTGGTGCACCTCGAGGGCGGCGGCGCCCGCCTCGCGCAGCCGGCGCCAGCGGCGCGCGACGCCCTTACGCCGGTCGCTGCCCAGGTGGAGGCGCTCGTACTCGGTCCAGTCGCCGGTCGCGTCGACGGTGACCTGGCGCCGCTGGGGGTGGAGCAGCACCGGCCGCCCGTGGGCCTCGGCGACCTCGGCGAGCTCCGCGGCCACGTAGCCCGCTGCCGGGGCGAAGCCGATGTCGACCTGCCGGGCCGGCCCGGCGAGGAGCCGGGCCCCGAACAGGCGGGCCGCGTCGCGGTCCGCGGCGACGAGGTCGCAGGCGGCGACCTCGTCGACGACCGGGCCGCGCAGCGCCCGTCCGTCGGCGCGCACGGGGAGCACCCCGACGAGCTCACCCTCTCGCCGGAGCGTCACCGCGCTCAGCGGCGAGGCCCGGGGGAACCCCGCGGCGGCGGCACGCAGCCACCCCGGTCGGACGAACGGGAGGGCCCCGGTCTCGACGGCGAGCCGGTCCCAGTCGCGTTCGGTCTGCTGGTCGACCTCCTGCGGACGCATCCGACGAGCCTAGGCGCTCGCGCCCGCGCTCACACGGGAACCGGCGAGGTCCCTCCCGGTCCGGGAGGGACCGGTCAGCCCCGCTGCCCGTGGCACATCTTGAACTTCTTGCCCGAGCCGCAGGGGCAGGGGTCGTTGCGCCGGGCGCCGGCGAGCTCCTCCGGGGTGGGCTCGGCCGTCTCGGAGACGACGTCGCGCTCCTGCACGCTGCCGTCGTCGCTCGGCGCGCTGTAGTGCAGGTGGCCGACCGAGGGCCCGGACTCCAGGCCCTTGGCCCGCACCTCCGGCCGCTGCGGGCCGGCGAAGGCGAGCGCGTCCGCGGGCTCCTCGGCGACCTGCTCGCGCCCGGCTGCGGCGAGCAGGTCCGAGACGTGCACCGGTTCGACGTGGTCGGTCTCGGGCGGCGCCTCGATCTGCACCTCGGCGTTGAACAGGTAGCCGACCGCCTCCTCCTTGATCGACTCGTTCATCGCCTCGAAGAGCTGGTAGCCCTCGCGCTGGTACTCCACGAGCGGGTCCCGCTGGGCCATCGCCCGCAGCCCGATGCCCTCCTTGAGGTAGTCCATCTCGTAGAGGTGCTCGCGCCACTTGCGGTCCAGCACGGAGAGGATGACCCGCCGCTCCAGCTCGCGGGTGACCTGCTCGCCGAGCTCGGCCTCGCGGGCGTCGTAGGCGTGGTGGACGTCCGAGGTGACCTCCTCGCGGAGCAGCTCGGGGGTCAGGCCGGCGACGCCGCCGGCGGCGTCGAGGACCTGCTCGGGGGTGAGCGAGACCGGGTACAGCGCCCGCAGCGCCGCCCAGAGCCGCTCGAGGTCCCAGTCCTCGGCGTACCCCTCGGCGGTCTCGGCGTCGACGTAGCCGGACACGACGTCGGTGATGAAGTGGCGGACCTGCTCGGCGAGGTCCTCCCCCTCGAGCACGCGGCGCCGCTCCTCGTAGACGACCTGGCGCTGCCGGTTGAGGACGTCGTCGTACTTGAGGACGTTCTTGCGGATCTCGAAGTTCTGCCCCTCGATCTGGCTCTGCGCGCTCTCGATCGAGCGGGTGAGGAGCTTGCCCTCGATGGGGGTGTCGTCGTCCATCCGCGCCGACGTCATCACCCGGTCGACGAAGCCGGCGTTGAACAGCCGCATGAGGTTGTCCTCGAGCGAGAGGTAGAACCGCGACGCGCCGGGGTCGCCCTGCCGGCCCGACCGGCCCCGGAGCTGGTTGTCGATCCGCCGGGACTCGTGCCGCTCGGTGCCGAGGACGTAGAGCCCGCCGATGTCGGTGACCTCCTCGTGCTCGGCGACCACGGCCTCCTCGGCCTTGGCGAGCGCGTCGTCCCACGCCGCCTCGTACTCCTCGGGGGTCTCCTCCGGGTCCAGGCCCCGCTCCTTCAGCGCCGCGACGGCCATGAACTCGGGGTTGCCGCCGAGCATGATGTCGGTGCCGCGGCCGGCCATGTTCGTCGCGACCGTCACCGCGCCCTTGCGACCGGCCTGGGCGACGATCGTCGCCTCCCGCTCGTGGTGCTTGGCGTTGAGGACCTCGTGCGGGACGCCGCGGCGGCGGAGCTGGTCGTGGAGGTACTCGCTCTTCTCGACGCTCGTCGTGCCGACGAGCACGGGCTGTCCGCGGTCGTGGTGCTCGGCGATGTCGTCGACGACGGCGCCGAACTTGGCCCGCTCGGTCCGGTAGACCAGGTCGGCCCGGTCCTCGCGGATCATCGGGCGGTTTGTGGGGATGACGACGACGCCGAGGGAGTAGATCGAGTTGAGCTCGGCCGCCTCGGTCTGGGCGGTCCCGGTCATCCCGGAGAGCGTGTCGTACATCCGGAAGTAGTTCTGGAGGGTGATCGTCGCCAGGGTCTGGTTCTCGTTCTTGATCTCGACCCCCTCCTTGGCCTCGATGGCCTGGTGCATGCCCTCGTTGTAGCGGCGGCCGGCGAGCATGCGCCCGGTGTGCTCGTCGACGATGAGGACCTCGCCGTCGAGGACGACGTAGTCCTTGTCGCGGTTGAACAGCTCCTTGGCCTTGATCGCGTTGTTGAGGTAGCCGATGAGCGGCGTGTTGACCGACTCGTACAGGTTCTCGATCCCGAGGTAGTCCTCGACCTTGTCGATCCCCGCCTCGAGCACCCCGACGGTCTTCTTCTTCTCGTCGACCTCGTAGTCGCCCTCGCCGGACTCGAGCTCGCCCCGCTCGAGCAGCCGGACGATCTTGGCGAACTCGACGTACCACTTCGTCGGCTGGTCGGCCGGCCCGGAGATGATCAGCGGCGTCCGGGCCTCGTCGATGAGGATCGAGTCGACCTCGTCGACGACCGCGAAGTTGTGGCCGCGCTGGACGAGCTCCTCGGTCGACCAGGCCATGTTGTCGCGCAGGTAGTCGAAGCCGAACTCGTTGTTCGTCCCGTAGGTGATGTCCTTGGCGTACTCGACCCGGCGCTGCTCGGGGGTCATCGAGGCGAGGATGCAGCCGGTCTCCAGGCCGAGCATCCGGTGGATACGCCCCATGAGCTCGGACTGGTACTCGGCGAGGTAGTCGTTGACGGTGACGATGTGCACGCCCTTGCCGGTGAGGGCGTTGAGGTAGGAGGGCAGCGTCGCGACGAGGGTCTTGCCCTCGCCGGTGCGCATCTCGGCGACGTTGCCCATGTGCAACGCCGCCCCGCCCATGAGCTGGACGTCGAAGTGGCGCTTCCCGATGGTCCGCTTCGAGGCCTCCCGCACCGCGGCGAACGCCTCAGGGAGGATGTCGTCGAGCGTCTCCCCGTCGGCGAGCCGCCGGCGGAAGGCGTCGGTCTCGGCCCGCAGCTCGGCGTCGGTGAGCTTCTCGAAGTCCTCCTCGATGGCGTTCACCTGGGCGGCGATGACGCCCAGCCGCTTGAGGACCCGGCCCTCACCGGCTCGCAGCAGTCGTTCAACGATCTTCGGCACGCAGCGCTCCTCGTGGGTCTCCACCGACCTCTTCGCCGGTCGTCCCTAGGCTACCGGGACCGCACCGACCGGGCCCGGGACGGTTGCGTCGCCCCCGGCCGTCTGGGAGGTTCGCGCCATGCCGCCCGCCCGCTTCCCCGACGACGTCCCGGTGCTGACCGACGGCACCGTCACGCTGCGGGCGCACCGCCGGGCGGACCTGCCGAGGATCCTCGAGATGGGCACCGACCCGCAGATGCAGCGGTGGACGACGGTTCCGCGCGACTACGGCCCCGACGACGCCCGCGGGCTGCTCGAGCACGTCCGGACCCAGTGGGAGGACCCCGCCGGGGAGCGGGTGTGGGCGGTCGAGGTCTTGGGCGCCGACGGGCGGGGCCGGTTCGCCGGGAACGTCGACCTGCGCCCGCGGGGTGACGGCCGCGCGGGCCTCGGGTACGGGCTCCACCCCGGCGAGCGAGGTCGCGGCGTGATGTCGAGCGCGGTCCGGCTCGCCTGCCGCCACGCCTTCGACGTCGGCTTCGAGGGCACCCGGGTGCAGCGGGTCCACTGGGACGCGATCGTCGGCAACTTCGCCTCCCGCAGGGTCGCGTGGTCGACCGGGTTCACCCACCACGGGACCCTGCCGGACGGCGTCGACCACCCCGACCGGGGGCTGCTGCCGGTGTGGCTGGCGAGCCTCGGCCCGGAGGACCCGATGGAGCCCCGCACGACGTGGTACGAGCCGGAGGTGGTCGAGGACGAGCTCGTCCGGCTGCGGCCCTGGCGGGACTCCGACGGCGACCGGCTGCCCGGCGGCGGGCCGGGGCCGTCCCGGCACGTGCCCGCGGGGGCGATGGGCACCTCGACGGGGACGCAGCAGACCTTCGCGGGCTGGCTCCTCGAGCGGCGCGAGCGGATGGCCGAGGGCCAGGGGGTGTACTGGTGCGCCGCCGACCCCGGCACCGACGACCCGCTCGGTGCGGTCATGCTCTTCGAGCACGGCCAGCCGATGGTGCCGCCGTCCGCGGAGATCGGGTACTGGCTCTACCCCTCCGGCCGCGGCCGCGGGGTCGCGACCGCGGCCGTGCGTGCGGCCACGGCGCTGGCGTTCGCGCCGACCTCCCGGGGCGGCCTCGGCCTCCACGCCGTCCGCGCCTGCACGGCCGCGGACAACCTGCCCTCGGTCGCGGTCCTCACCCGGGCCGGCTTCACCGTGTTCGGCACCGAGCACGAGACCGACCTGCTGCCGGACGGGTCGTGGGCGGACGCGCTGCACTGGGAGCTGCTCTCACGGTGAGGGGCTCGGCCGGTCCGGCCGGGGCGCCGGGCCGGAGGTCGATCCGACGCCGACGGGGCGGCTGAGCCCGAGCCATCCGGCGAGCGCGTCGAGCTCGTCCTCGAGCGCCGCGGCGTCGTCACGGTCGGCGCCGGACTCCCAGTGGACGGCGTGGACCCGCAGCAGCCCGGCGCCGCGGTCGGCCTTGAGGTCGCAGCGGCCGACGAGCCGCTCCCGGTGCAGGAACGGCAGCACGTAGTAGCCGTGCACCCGCTTCTCCCGGGGCACGTAGATCTCGAGCCGGTAGTCGAAGCCGAACAGGGCCGCGGTCCGCTCCCGCTGCCAGACGAGGGAGTCGAAGGGGCTGAGCAGCGCGCTCGCCCGCACGGCGCGGGGCCGGCGCGCGGAGGCGTGCAGGTACAGCGGCCGGTTCCAGCCCGGCACGCGTGCCGGCACGAGCTCGCCGTCGGCGACGAGCCGGGCGATCGCGGGACGGGCCTGCTCGGGGCGCAGCCGGAAGTAGTCCCGCAGGCACTGCTCGCTGCCGATGCCGTGCGCCCGGGCGGCGACCCGCACGAGCTCGAGGAAGGACTCCTCGTCCCCGGGGCGGTCCTCGGGGTCGCCCCAGCGGCGGAGCACCTCCGGCGGCAGCACCCGCTCGAGGGCGGCGTAGCGCCGCTCGAACTGGCTCGTCCTGCCGGCGCTGGTGATCTCCCCCGCCCAGAACAGGTGCTCGAGGGCGTTCTTGACCAGCGACCAGTTCCACCCCCAGTGGGGCCGGTCGCGGGCGAGGTCGTGCTCGAGCGCCGACTCGGTGCCGCGGGCGGTGAGCGGGCCGCGGGCCCGCACCTCCGAGCGGACCGCGGCGACGAGCTCGGGGTGGTCCCGGGCCACGCGGCGCATCCCGCCCCAGGCCTCCTGGCCGGCGCGACGCATCCGGAAGCCGAGGTAGGGCCACAGCCAGGGCGGCACGAGGCTCGCCTCGTGCGCCCAGTACTCGACGACCTTCCGCGGGGCCCGGTCCCGGGCCCGCTCGAGCAGGGCCCGGTCGTAGGGACCGAGACGGGAGAAGAACGGCAGGTAGTGGCTGCGGACGAGCACGTTGACGCTGTCGATCTGGACCACCCCGACCCGCCCGAGCACCCGGGTCAGGTGCCGGGTGGTGACCCGCTCCGGCCGGGGCTCGGCGAACCCCTGCGCCGCGAGCGCGATCCGGCGGGCCTGTGCCGGGCCGACCCGGAGCGCCGCCTCACTCATCCTCGGGGTCGATGAGCCGCTCCCGGACCGCGTACATCGCCGCCTCCATGCGCGAGTGGAGCTGGAGCTTCTCGAGGATGTTGCGCACGTGGTTCTTGACCGTGTTCTCCGAGATGAACAGCTGGTCGGCGATCTCCCGGTTGCGCCGGCCCCGCGCGACGTAGCGCAGCACCTCGAGCTCGCGGGAGGTCAGCTGGGGCGCGGTGACCTTCGCGTCGTGCTGGCTGCGGCTCATCTCCGCGAACTCCGCGAGCAGCCGGGAGGCCATCGAGGGCGGGATGAGGGACTGGCCGCCGTGGACCGCCCGGAGGGCGTCGGCGACCTCCTCGGCGGGGACGTCCTTGAGGAGGTAGCCGTCGGCGCCGGCCTTGATGGCGTCGAAGAGGTCGGACTCCTCCTCGGAGAAGGTGAGCATGACGATGCGGGTCGCCGGGACCTTGTCCTTGATGGCGCGGCACGCGTCGATGCCCGACAGCTTCGGCATCCGGATGTCCATGAGGACGACGTCCGGGGCGAGGGCGACGACGCGCTCGACCGCGTCGCGGCCGTTGTCGGCCTCGCCGACGATCTCGACCCCGTCCTCCTGCTCCATGACGAGCTGGAGGCCGCGGCGGTAGAGGACGTGGTCGTCCGCGACGACGACCCTGATCACCCCGTCGCCGACGGTCGGGTCGCTGCCCGACCCGCTGCCCGACGTCATCGCTACGCTCCCCCTCCTGGCACGGCCGTCATCCTGTCAGTGCGGGGTGACACGCGCCCCACGGGCACACATTCGTCACCGCGGCGCGACTTCTGAACAGAACCGACGCCGAGCAGGCGGGACCTCACGACGCGCGGGCCACCCCGCCGCCCTGGCCGTCGCCCGGCTCGTCCCGGTCCTCGCCCCGGCCGACCTCGCCGCCGGCCTCGTCCTCGGGGCCCGCCTCGGGGCCGGCCGCGCCGTCGAGGTCGAGGTGGATGACCCCGTAGGACCAGCCGCGTCGGCGGTAGACCACGCTCGGGCGGTCGGTCTCGCTGTCGACGAAGAGGTAGAAGTCGTGACCGACGAGCTCCATCTTGTGGAGGGCGTCGTCGAGCGTCATCGGGTGGCTGGCGTGGACCTTCTCGCGGACCTCGATCGGCGAGTTGCCCACCGCACCGAAGCGCTCCTCGGGCTCGGCCTCGTCGGCCTCCGCGGCGCCCGTGGCGCCGTCGAGCCGGGCGCTGCGGGCGGTGGCCGCCGCCACCGACTCCGGGGTGTGTCGACCCCGGTGGACCCGCTTCTTGTCGTGGGCCCGGCGCAGCCGCTCGAGGAGCTTGTCCATCGCGACGTCGAGCGCGGCGTAGCGGTCCTCGTGGCACGCCTCGGCACGGATCACCGGCCCCTTGTCGTGGCAGGTGATCTCGACCCGCTCGCACTCCTTGGACTGCCGCCGGTTGGGCTCGTGGCTGATCATCACGTCCACGCGGCGCGCGCGGGGGGCGAACTGGGTGACCTTCCCGAGCTTGTCCTCGACGTGGCTGCGGAAACGGTCCGAGATGGTCAGATGGCGTCCGGTGACGACGACGTCCACGGGGTCCTCCTCAGGGACGGAAGTGACGGTGCTGGGTGGGGCCTGCGGGGCCGGTTCAACCGCGGCACCACCTCCGCGCAGGGCGGGTGGGATCCATGGGAGGACGCTAGTCCACGAGGCGGCTTTTCGGTACTCGGGACGCGGCGAGGAGGCCGCCCTCACCGGCGCCGCGGAGTGGCGCACACCGCCGCGGCGCCGACGACGTGGGCGCCGGCGCAGCGCAGGACCCGGCTGGCCTCGGCGAGCGTCGCGCCGGTGGTGACGACGTCGTCGAGGACGACGCAGCAGGCCCCGGCCACGTCCCGTCCGCGCCGCACCGCCATCGCCCCGGCGAGGTTGGCGGACCGCTCCGCGGCGCCGAGCCCGGCCTGGTCGCGCACCGCCCGGCGGACCCGCAGGACGTCGGCAGGAGCCGCCTGCGGTCCGGCCGACGCGCGCACGCTCGCCGCGGCCACCCGGGCCAGGGCCGAGGTCGGCGCGTCCCCACGGCGCCGACGTGCGGCCGGGGAGCTCGGGACCGGCACGAGGAGGACGCGCTCGGCGCGCCCGCGAGCGGGCCCGGGTCCCGGGGGCGACGCGCCGAGCAGGGGCAGCGCCGCGGCGCCGAGCAGGGCGCCGAGCACCGGGGCGAGGTCCCGACGGCCCCGGTCCTTGTAGGACCGCACGGCCTCGGCGAGCGGTCCGTCGAACCACCCCGCGGCGCGCACGGCCGGCAGGCCCGCGGGCGCGGGGTCGAGTGCCACCGGGCCGCTGCCGGTCGGGAGCATCCGGGCGGCGATCCCGTCGACACAGCCCACGCACAGGGCTCCGGGGTGACCACGAACCGGCACGGGGCCGGGGTCGGCGCGCACGGGCTCGCCACACGCGGGACAGCTCGCGGGCAGCACGAGGTCGGCGAGGGCGACCAGAGCGGCCCCGACGCGGGAACCCTCCACGCTGGGAGCATGCGGCGACCGCCCGGACGGTGACCCCGCCGGGCTCCGACATGTGGACGGCGGGGGCGAACACCCGACACCATGTGTACAACTTTCGTCCCTTTTGTCGCGTAAAACGGCTTTATGCGCGATGATGTGCGCGTGAGCCGCGGACGGACTGCGCCCGAGGGCGCTGGGCGCGGGGGGCACCGGCATCACCGGTGGGCCCCCGAGGTCGTCGCGCACTGGGGACCCGCCGCCGTCTGCCTCGGTCAGGCCGCGGTGGCCGGCGTCCTCGCCGAGGCCCTCCCGTGGGCCGCGGCCGTGCTGCTGCTCGCCGCCGCCGCGACGACCGCCAGGGACCGCGGCGCGCCCGGCACCCGCCGGCACGCCGCCCCGCTCCTGCTGGCCGGGCTCGTCATCGCCGCCGTCGGCGCCGTCGTCGTCCTCGGCCTCCCGGCGCTCCCCCTCCTGCTCGTCCCGGTGCTCGCGGTCTCGCTCCGCCCCGACCTGCTCGGCGTCGCCCGCCTCCGCGGCCGCGGCGGTCCGGTCCCGCCGCAGCGCATCGTCACCGTCTCCGACGAGCAGCTTCGCCGGCTGCACCGCCTCGCCGACGCGCTCGAGGGCGGCTTCGCCGCCCCGTCGACCGCAGACAAGGCGCTCGACGAGCTCGCCGACCGGGTCGGGCCCGGACGGGCGACGGTGCTCGTCGCCCAGGGCGGCGAGCACTGCACGCCGGTCGCCCTCCGCGGCACGCACCGCGTCCCCTGGCCGGACCCCGCCGTGGCCGGCAGCGTGCTGCACCCGGTGTGGACCGACTCCTCCCCGCTCGTCACGACGTGGTCCGACGAGGGCACCGAGCACGCCCTGCTCGCCGTCCCCGTCATGGGCGACGGCGGCCGCTACCTCGCCGTGCTCGTCGCCGACCGCCCGCTCGCGGCCGGCGCCGAGGGCCCGCCCGACCCGCGCACCGCCGGGCTCTTCGGCGGCGAGGAGCTCGCGGCCGCGGAGGGCGTCGCCGCCCGCCTCGGCCCGGCCCTCGACATCGCGCTGCTGCTCGAGCAGCTCCGGTCCCGCTCCGCCCTCGAGGAGCGGGCGCGCCTGAGCGCGGCGATGCACGACGGGATCGCGCAGGAGCTCGCGGCCCTCGGCTACCAGGTCGACGCGGTCCGGGCCCGGGCTCGCCGGGAGGGACTGTCGGTCGCGACGAGCCTGGACGACCTGCGCGGCTCTCTCACCGCCGCGATGACGGACATCCGGATGCGGATCGCCGACCTGCGCGCCGGCGACCAGCTCGAGGCGCGCCTCGGGGCGGCGGTGAGCACGAGGCTGCAGTCGTTCGGCGCCGTGACCGGCATCTCGACGACGACCCGGCTCACCGAGGGCGGGTTCCGGCTGCCGGCGCACCTGGAGGTCCTGTTCTACCGCCTGGTGCTCGACGTCCTCGAGGACGCCCGTCGCTCCGACGGCACCTCCACCGTCACCGTCGAGCTCGACGTCACCGCCCCGGAGGCCGAGGTGCGCATCACCCACGACGGGATGTCGCGCCTGGACGCCGACGCCTTCGCCGAGCACCCGCTGACCCGTCTCGGCGCGGGGATCGAGGTGACGATGGGCGAGCGCGGCGGCACCGCGGTCCGGGCCCACCTGCCCCACCTGCCCCGCGCCGCACGGCGGCTGCGGGCCGTCCCCAACGCCGGAAGGGTGGTGGCATGAACCCGTTCACAGGAGTCCGCGTCGGCCTCGTCGACGACCACACGGTCGTGCGTCAGGCCGTCGGTCAGATGATCGACGCCGACCCCGCGATGAGCGTCGTCGCGCAGGCCGGAAGCCTCGCCGAAGCCGAGGCCTCGGGGCTCGCCGGACGCTGCGACGTGCTCGTCGTCGACGTCTCCCTCGGGGACGGCAGCGGGCTCGACTTCGTCCGCGCCGTGCGCAAGGCCTCCCCGACCATCGGGCTCGTCGTGCTGACGATGCACCGCGACGACGACGTCCTGTTCGAGGCGCTCGAGGCCGGGGCCTCCGGGCTGGTCCTCAAGAGCGACCCGTCCGACACCGTCCTCGCCGCGATCCGCCAGGCCGCCGTCGCCCCGCGGGCGTTCACCGCGGCGGGCCTGGTCGAGGCGATGCAGCGCCGCGCGGAGAACCCCTCCCGTCTGACCCCTCGCGAGCGGGAGGTCCTGGGCCGTCTCGTCGCGGGCGACTCGGTGGACCAGGTCGCCACGACGCTCTACATGAGCAGGTCGACGGTCAAGACCCACGTCGCGAAGCTCTACGAGAAGCTCGAGGTGCGCAACCGGGCCGGGCTCGTCATGGAGGCGGTCCGGCTCGGGCTGGTGCGGCAGGGCGACGTCGCCCGCTGACCGACCCGGTCCCCGGCCGGTGGCCTCCGGCGCCGTCCGGTGCCCGCGGGCGCCTCACATCTGCGAGAACGTGTCGATCATCCGGATCGCGCCCGGGCCGATGACGACGATCATCAGGGCCGGGAAGATGCACAGCAGCATCGGGATGAGGATCTTGACCGGGACCTGCTGGGCCTTCTCCTCGGCCCGCTGGCGCCGGGCGAGCCGCATCGCCTTGGTCTGCTCCCGCAGCACCTGGGCGACGGGGATGCCGAGCCGGTCGGCCTGGACGAGGGCGCTGACGAAGTTGCGCACGGCCGGGACCGTGCTGCGCTGCCCGAGCATGGCGAACGCCTCGGACCGGGAACGGCCCATCTGGATCTCCGACAGCACGCGCGCGAACTCCCCGGCGATCGGGCCGGTGACCGCCCGAGCCACCTGGAGCAGGGCCGAGTCGAACCCCTGACCGGCCTCGACGCACACGGTCAGCATGTCGAGGGCGTCGGCGAGCCCCTTGCCGAGCTGGTCCTGGCGCTTGGTGCCGGCGTTGTAGACGAGCAGATCGGGAACGTGGAACAGGGCCAGGGCGAACGCGGCGGCGAGGAGGAGCCCGAGCGGCCCGAGGCCACCGAAGAGGACGCCCAGGCCGACGCCGAGGACCGCGAGGACGCCCTTCGCGCCGAGCACCCGCTCGAGGGTCCACGACGGCGGGTTGCCCGCGACGTCCAGTCGCCGCGCGAGCCGCGCGGTGGCGCCGGCAGGGGTCACGCGGGCGGCGAGTCCCCGCCCGGCCGTGAGCAGGGGGCGCAGGAGCCGGTCGGTGGCCGGGAGGTCCGCGCGTCCCACCTCGACCGGGGAGACCCGCCGCTCGACGAGCTGGAGCGAGCGCGCGACCCCGCTCGGCGCCGACGAGCCCGCAAGCAGGGTGTACAG
The DNA here is from genome assembly GCA_963800325.1 of uncultured Actinomycetota bacterium. Taxonomy (GTDB): domain Bacteria; phylum Actinomycetota; class Actinomycetes; order Actinomycetales; family Dermatophilaceae; genus CAWDAQ01. The sequence continues at coordinate 216,037 of CAWDAQ010000003.1, forward strand.
GACGACCCAGAGGGCCGAGCCGAGCAGGCCCGCCCCCACCCACACGAGGGCCCCGGTTCCCACCCCGGTTCCCACCTCAGACCTCCACCCTGACGACCTTGCGCATCCAGACGACGCCGACGGCGAGCATGACGCCGCCGACGAGGAGCATGAGGATGCCGAGCAGCCGCGTCCACAACAGGCTGAGGTACTCCGGGTTGACCCAGAGCATCCAGAAGAAGACCCCGATCGGGAGCGCGATGAGGATGTAGGCCGACAGCCGGCCCTCGGCCGAGAGCGCCCGGACCTGCCCGAGGAGGGCCTCCCGCTCCCGGAGGGTCGCCGCGGTCGTGCGCAGCGTCTCGGCGAGGTTGCCGCCGACCTGGCGCTGGATCCGCACCGCCATCGCGGTCCACGTCATGTTCGTGCTGCCCATGCGCTCCCCGACGTGCTCGAGCGCCTCGCCGACGTCGGTCCCGATCCGCGCCTCGGCGAGGGCCCGGGAGAGCTCCTTCGCGGTCGGGTCCGCCCCGTCGGTGGCGACCGCGTCGAGGGCCTGCGTGAGCGAGAACCCCGACTGGAGGCTGCTCGCGACGAGGGTGAGGACGTCGGGCAGCTGGCTCTCGAACCTCCTCACCCGGCGGCCGGCCTTGACGCGGAGGAACACCGCGGGCCCGGCGAGGCCGAGGCCGGCCCCGGCGAGCGTCGGGAGCGGTCCGGGCAGCGGGGAGAGGGCGAGCATGCCCGCGGCGGCGCCGACGACGACGGCGACGACCCGCAGGACGAGCCACTCCCCCGCCCGCCACGGCAGGTCGGCCCGCTCCAGGAGCCGCATCGTCCGCGCCGTCGCCGACCGTCGCTGCATGATCCGGTCGCCCAGCCCGACGACGTTCTGGCCGAGGGCGCTCGGGGTCGCCGCCGGCCGGGCCCGGGTCCGGAGGTCGCGACGGCCCGCGACGAGCCGGTCGACGTCGTCGAGGCGGCGGCGACGACGCGAGGTGAGCATCGGCGAGAGCAGCGCGAGGACGAGCCCGGCCAGGCCCGCGAAGACGGCCGCGGCGCCGCCGACGAGGACCGCCGGGAACGGCTGGAAGGTCGGCCGGGAGCCCGCGGCACCGGACGGCGCCCCGTCCCCGGGTCCGTCGCCCGGCGCTGCGGTCACCGGCGCGGCTCCCGCGGCGCTCCCGGTCGGCGGTCGGGGCGCGGAGATGACGGAGGCCGCCTCGAACGGCCCCGACTCGGTCTCGCCGGTGACCTCGACGGTGACCGGACCGGTGAGCGTCCCGACGTCGGCGCTGAGGGCGACCTGGGAGTCCAGCGCCCGGGCCGCGGCCGAGAACGCGGACAGGACCGCACCGGCGTCGCCGGCGCTCGCGACGTCGCCGCCCCCCGCCGCCGCGAGCCGTGCGAGGGCGGAGGTGTCGGTGTCGCCGGTGCGGAACGCGATGACCTCGGTGCGCACCCCCGCTCGGCGCACCGCACGGGTGGCGGCCGCGGCCGAGGTCCGCGACCTCGTGTCGCCGCCGTCCCCGAGCAGCACCAGGCTCCGGTCGCCGGACCGGCCGAGGCTTCTCGTCGCGAGCGCGACGGCGTCGTAGAGCGCGGTCTCCCCCGACGGCCGGAGCCGGCCGACGGCCCGGCGCACCCGGGTCCGGTCCCGCCCGACGGGGACGACCACCCGGGCGCGCCCGGAGAACGCGACGAGGCCGACCTCGACGTCGGGTGGGGCGGCGGCGAGGAACGCCACGCTCGCCCGGCGGACGGCCGCCATGTCCGCCGGCCGCATGGACCCGCTCGTGTCGACCACGAGCACGGTGGCGCGGCGCTGGGACGTGACCGGGGCGGTGGTCGGCGTCACCACGGTGGTCGAGGGGTCGTCGGCCTGCCCGGTCACCCGCAGCCGGAGGGTCGTCGGCAGGAGCCGGGGGTCGCGCTCGGCGGCATGCAGCGTGAGCAGGCCGGTGAGGGAGCCGTCGCGTACCCGGAGGTCGCTCAGGCTCGCCCCAGCACCAGAGCCGGGGCTCGGGTCCGAGGGGCCGGTGGGAGCGGAGGGGCCGGCCACCGCCGCGGCGGGACCGCAGACGCTGACCGCGGCCGCGAGCCATCCGGCGAGGACCGCGAGCGGCGCTGCCCCGCGGCGGCGACGGGTCACCGCGCGTCCCGGACGAAGGTGGAGGCGGGCAGGTCGATGCCCTGGTCGCGCAGCTCGTCGGTGAACTTCGGCCGCAGGCCGGTCGGGACGAGGCTCCCGCGGAACCGGCCGCTCGCGTCCTGCCCGGCGGCGTAGTCGAAGGTGAAGATGTCCTGCATCGTGACGACGTCACCCTCCATGCCGACGACCTCGGCGACCTGGGTGACCCGCCGGCTGCCGTCCCGGAGCCGGGCCTGCTGGATGACGAGGTCGACGGCGCCGGCGACCTGCTCGCGGATGGCGCGCACGGGCAGGTCGACCCCGGCCATGAGCACCATGGTCTCGAGGCGGGCGAGGCTGTCGCGGGGGCTGTTGGCGTGGACGGTCGTGATCGAGCCGTCGTGGCCGGTGTTCATGGCCTGGAGCATGTCGAGGGCGGCGCCGTCGCGGACCTCGCCGACGATGATCCGGTCCGGGCGCATGCGGAGGGAGTTGCGGACGAGGTCGCGGATCGAGACCGCGCCGCGGCCCTCGATGTTCGGCGGCCGGGACTCCAGCCGGAGCACGTGGTCCTGGCGCAGCTGCAGCTCGGCGGCGTCCTCGATCGTCACGATCCGCTCGTCGGCGGGGATGAACGAGGAGATGACGTTGAGGGTCGTCGTCTTGCCCGAGCCGGTCCCGCCGGAGATGAGGACGTTGCGCCGTCCGCGCACGCAGCGCTCGAGGAAGTCGCGGACCTCCCGGGTGAGCGTCCCGAAGGAGATGAGGTCCTCGTCGGTGAAGGGGTCGGTGGCGAACTTGCGGATCGTCAGCATCGCGCCGTCGAGCGCGATCGGGGCGATGACGGCGTTGACGCGGGAGCCGTCCGGCAGCCGGGCGTCGACCATGGGGCTCGCCTCGTCGACCCGGCGGCCGACGCGGGCGACGATCTTGTCGATGGTGCGGCGCAGGTGGGCCTCGCTGGTGAACCCGACCTCGGTGGCGTGGATCCGCCCGCTGCGCTCGACGTAGATCTGGTCGGGGCCGTTGACCATGATCTCGCTGACCTCGGGGTCCCGCAGGAGCACCTCGAGCGGGCCGTGGCCGAGGATCTCGTCCGAGACCTCCTGGACGATGCGGGTGCGGTCCGCCTGCGACAGCGGGGTCCGCTCGGCGTCGATGACCTCCTGGAGGGTGTGCCGGACCCGTCCGGCGAGGTCGTCGACCCCGAGGTGGGGGTCGTAGAGCTGGGGCCCGAGCGAGCCGAGGAGGGCGGTGTGGATGCTCGCCTTGACCTCGGCGAACGGGTCCGCCGGGCGCCGGCCGGCGGGGCGGGCCGGGCCGGTCGGGACGTGCCGCTGGGTGTGCTGTCCGGGCCCGGGCGGGGCGGGAGCGGGGTCCGGGGACGGCTCCCGGGCGCCGGCGGCCCGGTCGTCGTCCTGTCCCTCGGAGTGCCCCGCCTCGGACTGCCCCGCCCCGGACTGCTGCTCCTGGCTGCGACGGATGCTCTCCAGCCGGGCCGCGAGGCTCATCGCCGGCTCCAGATCCGGCGGCGGGGGCTCGACGGGGATCCGTCGGCAACGGGGTCCCCGGCGGTGTCGGTGGACCCGGCCTGCCTCCCGCCGGTGCCCCGGGCGACCCGGTCGGCGAGGTCGCGCACGGCGGCGCTCACCGGGTGGCGCGGGGAGTCGAGCACGAGGGGCACCCCCCGGTTGACCGAGGCGGGCACGTCGAGGCTGCTCGGCACGGTGACCGAGATGTCCTGCCCCACCGCGGTGACGACGTCGGAGGCCCGCAGCCCGACCTTGGCGTCGGAGCGGTTGAGGACGAGCAGGCGGTTCTCCCGCGGGGTGCCGAGCAGGTCGAGGGTCTCGAGCGTGAGCCGGAGGTTCTTCACCGCGGGGATGTCGAGCGTCGCGATGAGGACGATGAGGTCGCTCGTGTCGACGGCGGTGAGCACGTGCTCGGTGAAGGCGGGAGGGCAGTCGACGATGACGTGGTCGTATCGATGCCGGGCCACCCGGAGGACCTCGGCGACCGTGGCCGCGGGGACGCCCTCGGCCTCGCTCGGCCCGGGTGGCGCCGCGAGCACGTCGAGGCCGCACCCGTGCGGGGTGAGCACGGACCGCAGCCCGGGCTCGTCGAGGTGGCCCCCCATGGCGACGAGGTCGCTGATCGTCCGCTCGGGCAGCTGCTGCAGGCTGATGGCGACGTCGCCGAAGGCGAGGTCGAGGTCGACGAGGAGGACCTTGGCCCCGGACGCCGCGAGCTGGGCGCCGAGGTTGACCGACAGGGTCGTCTTGCCCACCCCGCCCTTGGCGGAGAACACGGTGACGACGTCTCCCTCGGCGCCCGGCCCGGTGAGGGTGCCGCCCATCGCGACGGTCACCTCCCGGCTGCGGGCGACCGCCTCGGCGAGGCCGGTGAGGTCGTCGGTCGCGACGACCTCGCGGACCCCCGACCGCAGGGCCTGGCTGAGCACGCCGACGTCGAGGCGGTGCCGGACGAGCAGAACCCCGACCTCCGGGCGCTCGACCCGGAGGCGCTCGGCGAGCCGGGCCGCCGCGGCGGCGTCGACGCCGGGCCCGACGACGACCTCGGTCTCCCTGCGGTCGGCCGCGAGCTCCCGCGCGGCCGCGCTCGCGGTCTCGACGACGCGCACCTGGTCCCCGAGCGCCATCCTGATCCGGTCGACCGCGACCCGGTCGCCGTCCCACACCAGGGTCATCTGCCCACCCCCGAGAGGTCGAAGAGGTTGAGGTCGTCCACCCGCGGGGCGGTGCCGAGCCTGGCCCCCGCTCCCCGCAGGGCCGCGTAGAGCGAGCCCTCGTGGACGGCGTGGACGAGCCGGGCGGCGTCGGCCGGGGACACCGCGACGGTGACGAGGAAGCTCGCCGGCGAGCCGGAGTCGGCGGGCGCGTCCGCGCCCCCCGTGCCACCCGCGCCCTGCGCGCTGCTCAACGCGCTCTGGCCCATCCCGATGACGAGCACGTCGCCGAGCAGGACGCTCGTGCTCCGCACGTCGGCGTCGTTGAGCTGCTTCGCGCGGTCGGAGTCGCCGAGCGCCTTGACGGTGTACGTGTCGAAGATCGCGATGTGGGACCCGGGAGTGACGAACGTGCCGACCCGGGCGGGGTCCTCGAGCTGCACCGAGACCGCGACCTTGCCCCGTGGCACGGCGATCGCCGACGTGCCCTCGGGCGTGGTGGCGAACCGGGCGCTGAGGACGAACTCGCCGGGGGCGATGTCGGTGACGGCGACGAGCTTCGCCGAGTCCGGGGTGACGGTGCGCAGCGCGCCGGCGGGGGCCCCCTTGGTGGCGACCGTCGTGGGGGCGATGAGGCCGTCGTCGACGGCCGTGCCCAGCGGCGTGCCCGCGGCGACCTTGGCGGTCGTGACGTAGACCGCGGTCGGCTCCTGGCCGGCGACGGCGCGCTGGTCGGCCGAGCGGACCCACGTCAGCAGCGCGACCACGCCGACGAGCGCCACGACGGTCGCGACGAGGAGTGCGAGGGCTCTGCGTCCCATGAGCGTTGTATCCGTTTCCCGGTCAGCCGACCGACTTGACGATGCGAAGACCCAGGTCGGGGGTGCCCCCGGTCCCGGGCGGGACGATCTCGCCGAGCGGGACGAGGTCGTGGAGGAACCAGCCGGAGATGCACCGGTCCCCGCCGGAGCACAGGGTCGTGCCCGGCCGGAGGCCCGCCTTGGTGTCCCCGGACAGCCGCCAGCCGTTGACGTAGAACGCCGAGAACCCGACGACGTGGTAGTAGTTGTTCCGGCCCTTCCCGGACCGGCACCCGGCGGCGGGCGGGTAGGCGTCCGGGCTCTTGGCGTTGCAGTCGAAGACCGGGATGTGGACGACGGTGCCCTGGGCGGCGTCGAGGTCACTGCGCGAGCACGGCAGGTCGTTGCCCGGGTCCCCGGCGATCCAGCTGTCCGCGGTGACGTCGGTGACGCAGTCGCCCGGGTTGGCCAGCGCGGCGAACCCGCCGGGGGCGGTGTGCCCGTTCCACGTCGGGCACGTCGTCGGGTTGCCCTTGGTCCAGATGGTGCTGAGGTCCGACTCGTCGGGCCACGGCCGCTCGCTCGACCCGTCGTAGCCGGGCCAGGCGCCGGTGGGGCCGGCCGCGTAGTGCCCGCCGGTCCCCGTGTCCGGGTCGGCCCCGACCGCGAGCTTCCAGTCGCAGTACGAGATGGTCACGGGGAGCACCGAGGCCCGCGGCGGCTGGGCCGCCCCCCACGCCGCCCGGGCGCACGCCCGCACCGCGGTCCCGTCCGAGCCGTCGGCGAACGTCGCCGCGAACGGGGTGGGGAACAGGGTGCTCCCGTCGGGCATCGCGGTGGCGGTCCGCACCTCGACGTAGGGGATGTCCGGGTTGTCGGTGAGGACCGACGGCAGCGCCGGGCAGTCGACCGGGCCGGTCCCGGCCGGGCCGCACGCCGGCAGCGCCCCCACCGAGGCGGGCAGGGTGCCCGCGTCGTGCCAGCAGACGGCGGCCGGCTGGGCGGCGGTCCCCGCGAGGGCCGCGGTCCCGTCGTCGGCGTTGCCGTCGGCGAGCCCGGCCAGGGCCGCGGCGGTCGAGGCGTTCGCGGTCGTGCACCTCGCCGGCGTCGTCGAGCACGTCTGCGCGAGCGCGAGGGCGGCGGCGTCGGCGCCGTTCTGCAGCTGGCGCCGCTCGCCGAGGAGGCTGCCGACGTCGACGCTGAAGGCGGCCATCCCGACGAGGACGCCGCCGGCGAGGAACACCGCGACGATCGTCGCCACGGCGCCGCGCTCGGCGCGGCGCCGCAGTCGGCGGCGCAGGGACATCACTGGCACCTCATCTCGGCGGTGGAGGCGAAGGAGGACGGCAGCGTCACGGGGCTGCCGAAGAAGCCGTTGACGCCCGCCAGCAGGCTCCAGTCGAAGCTGGTCCGGGTGACCGTGACGGCGATGACGTCGACCCCGCCCGCGCCCGGGCTGCAGGAGTCCGGCACCGAGACGGTGACGTCACCGGCGGGGAGGCCGGTCGCGGCGGCGGTCGCCTGGGCGCGGACGTCGGCGGGGTCGTAGACCCCGAGCGAGGCCATCCGCGCCCCGTCGCGGGCGGCGTCGGCGATGACGACCTTGTCGTGCAGGGCGCGGCCGAGGTCGACGATCCCGCCGGTGAGCAGGAGCAGCAGGGGGAGAAGGAGGGCGAGCTCGACGGCCGCCGCACCACGCTCACGGTGGGACGGCCGGGCCGGACCCCTCCGCAGCGTGGCCACGGGTCATCCCCTGCTCACCAGGGGAGCGACAGCAGCCCGGAGACCGAGGTGCCGAACGCGGCGACCGAGGCGGGCAGGAGGGTGGCGACGAGGGCGACGAGGAGGGCGTGCTCCGCGGCGGCCGCACCCCCCTCCGGGTCGGGTGCGACCGCCGCGGCGCCCCGGTGACGGGGCGTCACGTCAGCCGGCGGCGGGCGCGAGCTCGTTGGTGACCGAGGTGAACGCGTCGTTGATGTGGCCGCCGAGGGTGACGACGGTGCCGATGATGACGGCGGCGATGAGGGCGACGAGCAGGCCGTACTCGACGGCGGTCGCGCCGCGCTCACGGCAGACGATGCGGGCCTGCAGCTTGACGAGGGCGGTGGTCATGGGGACTCCTTGGGTGGTCTCCGGGGAGGACTCCCGGGATTTCGCTAACACCCTTAAGTCTGGTTTGCACTGTTTCCCCGGGCTATGGGCTGAAGGACCATTCGCCCTCGGCCGAACGGCCGACTTCCGGCTCGTTCGGGCCCCGAGAACACGCGGTCACGTCCCGGGGACGGCGAGGTCGCTGCCGACCGGGGCGGTGAGCCACGTCTGCCCGGCGCGGAGGACGACCTGGTCGTCCCCGGTGACCACGGCCAGGCCCCGCTCGCCGCCGGTCGTCGTGATCGACGCCGCGTCGGGAACCTCGCTCAGGGACTCCCGCTCGCCGCCGACGTCGATGAGGTAGGGACGGAGCCTGTCCTCGGCGCCCATCCGGCCGAGGACGGCCACCCGCGTCGTCGAGATCCACGTCACGTCCGCGGCCCGCGTCAGGTACGGCGCGACGTCGTGCCCGGCCGGCGACAGCCCGGACGGCACCCCGTTGGGCCGGCGGACGATCCCGCTCACCTGGACCGCGAGGTCGCCGCCGTCGGCGTCGGTGGACAGGACCGCGACGCGCTGGCCGTCCGGGGAGACCCGGACCGCGACCACGTCCCGGCCGACGAGCCACCGCACCCGGATCGGGATGGGCCGCGAACGTGCCCTGTCGGCGGGGTCGGCGGCGGTGTTGACCGCCCAGAGGTGCACCTGGGAGTAGGCGCCGGTCCCCCGCCCGCCGATCCAGAGGATGTCGTGCCGGTCGTAGCTGGGGCGGGTGAGGTCCGTCGCGAAGAACGGAACCTCGATGACCCGGTCGTGGCGCCACCGGGCGAGCTCGGAGCCGTCCGGGCCGACGGCCGCGATCTCCTCGCCGCTGCGGGACTCGGCCAGCCCGGACCACTCCTGCGAGACGTCCGGGAAGGGCGTGCGGACGTCGGTGAGCCCGTCGTCGCCCGGGGAGAGGATGCGGGGCACGGCCAGCGGCAGCACCCGGTCCCCGACCCGCAGGACGGGCTTGGCGTCCGGCGCGGGTGGCTCGAGGCTCATCCCGAACTCCGCGACCGACGACACCGGCCCGGCGACGTCGGGGAGGCTGAGCGCGGCCCCCTCGACGGTGACGGTCACCGAGGAGACGTCGGAGGCCTGGGTGAGGGTCGCGACGAGCTGGGCCCAGATGTTCTTGCGCGCCGTCGGGTCCGGCGGCAGCCCGGCGGCGGCCAGGTCGACGGTCGCGACCCCCCGGACGACCGGGACGGCGTCGACGGTGAGGGTCACCCCGGTCGCGAGGCTGCTCTGGGCGGCCCCGGCGAGGTACGTCGGGACCGGGTCGAGCGAGGCGCGCGCGAGGCGGGTCGCCTGCTTGTCCAGCGGCAGCCAGCGGACGTCCGGGACGAGCACGCTGGAGCCGACCGCGACGTAGTAGATGTTGAACGACCGGAACAGCCGGTTGATGACCGAGGAGTCGAGCCAGCGGCCGAAGCCGTCCGGCAGGCTGTCGATGCGCCACTGGCCGTGGCGCTGGACGACCCCGATGCGCGCCCCCTTCGTCGCGTCCGGGGCGGCGTAGGAGTACCGACCGTGGCCGTCGATGGTCGCGGTGACCGGCGCGGAGACCCGGTAGGCCGAGCGGTCCTTGCCGACCCGGTCGACGCGCGGCTCCCCGCCCATCACCGTCGTGCCCGCGTCGGGGTCCCACATCGGGGCGAGGTCGTCGGTGAGGAAGGACCGGGCCACCGACATCTGGCCCTGGCTCGCGGCCCCGGCCCGGAGGAACCCGCGGATGATCTCCTCCGGGCTCGCTCCGGGCTCGGGACCGGGAGGCAGCACGGTGACCGGGTTGCCCGACGAGCCGCCGACCTCGAGGCCCTGCCGCACCGGGCCGTCGGTCTGCAGCCCGACGCACCCGCCGAGCAGGAGGACGCCGATGCCGAGGAGGGCGAGCAGGAGCGCACGGCCGCCGCGGCGACCCGGACCGGGAGCCGTCACGACGTGCCGCCCCCGCCGGGCACCCGCAGCGGCGGCTCGACCGGCTCGCCGGTCCCGGCCGACTCGCCGTCCGTGCTCGCCACCACCGGCGGCTCGTGCCGGTCGCGGTCCTCCTCGCCCGCCCCGGGCCGGGTCTGCACGCCCGGCAGCCCGGGCAGACCCGGGGAGAGCGGCACCGGTGAGATGTCGATGGGGACCTCGGGGGACCTCGGCAGCGTGAGTCGGAACCGGGAGCCGGTGCCGGGCTCGCCCCACGCCTGCAGCCACCCGTGGTGCAACCGCGCGTCCTCGAGCGAGATCGCGAGGCCGAGCCCGGTCCCGCCGGTGGTGCGGGTGCGGGCCGGGTCGGCCCGCCAGAACCGGTTGAACACCAGCGAGGACTCCCCCGGCCGCAGCCCGACCCCGTGGTCGATGACGACGACCCCGACGGCCTCCTCGTTCTGGTCGACGAGCACCTCGACCGGCTTCCCGTCGCCGTGCTCGACCGCGTTGACGACGAGGTTGCGCACGACCCGCTCGATGCGCCGGGGGTCGATCAGCGCGACGCACGGGCCGCTCGGCGCGCGGACGGTGACCTCGCTGCCGCGTCGCTCGGCGATCGGGGCCGCGGAGTCGACGACCCGCTCGGAGAGCTCGACGAGGTCGACCTCGTCGCCGTCGACGACGGCCGCCCCGGCGTCGAACCGGCTGATCTCGAGCAGGTCGGCGAGCAGGTCCTCGAACCGGTCGACCTCGGTGTGGAGCAGCTCGGCCGACCGGGACACCGACGTCGGGAACTCGGCCCGCGCGTCGTGGATGAGGTCGGCCGCCATCCGGATCGTCGTCAACGGGGTCCGCAGCTCGTGGGAGACGTCGGAGACGAACCGCTGCTGCACCCGGGAGAGGTTCTCCAGCTGGCGGATCTGGGACTGGAGGTTGTCGGCCATGTCGTTGAAGGACTTGCCGAGCATGGCGAGGTCGTCCTCGCCGCGGGAGGACATCCGCTCGTTGAGGTTGCCGCCGCTCAGCCGCTGCGCGACCGCCGCGGCGCGGCGCACCGGGCTGACGACCTGCCGGGTCACCATCCACGCGACGGCGCCGACGAGGAGGACGAGGATGATGCCGCCGACGATGAACGAGCGCGAGAGCAGCTCCATCGTCGCCTGCTCGCGGTCCATCGGGTAGATGAAGTAGAGGTCGTACCGCCCGGCGACGGGGACCTCGACCTGGGAGCCGACGACGACCGCGGGCACGACCGAGCCGGCGGCGCCGGTGCTGCCCGGCGGCTCGGCGGTCCGGTCCGAGGGCAGCCGGAGCGCGATCAGCGTGGTCTGCTGGTGCCCGGGGTCGGCGGCGACCGCGGTGCGCAGGTCGCGGGGGATGATCGCCGGCGACACCCCGCCGGTGGCGACCTCGTCGAGCACGGTGGGGTTGGTGTTGTTCACCGAGCGGGTGAAGACGACGTAGCGGCTGTCCTCGGTGTTCGGGGCGGCGAGCTGACCGGTGACGGTGTTCCACGCGAACGCGCTGAGGTCGGCGGCGCTGCCCGTCTGGTCGGTGTCGTCGAAGTACTGCTGGGCGCGGGCCGTCAGCGCCCGGCTCTCGGCCTCCGCGGCGGCGACCCGGTCCTCCTGCAGGCCGCTGGAGATCTCCCTGACGAGGTAGAGCCCGAGGAACCCGACGACGAGACAGCCCAGGGCGACGGTCGTCGTGACGACCCGGACGTGCAGCGAGGAGCGCCACGCGTGCCCGAGCCGGGCGGCGAGGCCCGCGACGAGGTCGGCGAGGCGACCGGCGGCCCGCCGCGCCCGGGAGCGGACCCGCTGCGTCGGCGGGGGCGCCTCGGGCTCGGGCACGGTCGGCGCCGGGCTCATGGCTAGGAGGGGCCCGCCTTGTACCCCACGCCGCGGACGGTGACGACGATGCGCGGGTTCTCCGGGTCGTGCTCGATCTTGCTCCGCAGCCGCTGGACGTGGACGTTGACCAGCCGGGTGTCGCCCGCGTGCCGGTAGCCCCAGACCTGCTCGAGGAGGACCTCGCGGCTGAAGACCTGCCACGGCTTGCGGGCGAGGGCGACGAGGAGGTCGAACTCGAGCGGGGTCAGCGACAGCGGGACGCCGTCCCGCTTGACCGAGTGCCCGGCGACGTCGATGACGAGGTCGCCGATCTCGAGACGCTCCGGCTCCGGCTCGTCGCCGCGGCGGAGCCGGGCGCGGACCCGCGCGATGAGCTCCTGCGGCTTGAACGGCTTGACGACGTAGTCGTCCGCGCCGGACTCGAGGCCGACGACGACGTCGACGGTGTCGGTCCGCGCGGTCAGCATGACGATCGGGACCCCGGACTCGGCCCGGATGCGCCGGCAGACCTCGAGGCCGTCGGTGCCCGGGAGCATGACGTCGAGGAGGACGACGTCGGGCCGGGAGTCCCGGAACGCCGCGAGCGCCTCCGAGCCGTCGGCGACGTGGGTGACCTCGAGGCCCTCGTTGCGCAGGACGATGCCGAGCATCTCGGCGAGCGCGAGGTCGTCGTCGACGATCAGGACGCGTCCCTTCACCGCTACGGTGTCCTTCCAGGTCGGTCTGTCCAGGTCTCCCAGCATCATCACACACACACGTGAGCCGGCCGGGAGGCCGGACCGCGCGCCCGCCCTGCGGTGGCGCGGGGGCGGGCGCGGGTCCGGGGCGAGCGCTCAGTACCGGTAGTGGTCCGGCTTGAACGGACCGGCGACGTCGACGCCGAGGTACTCGGCCTGGCTCTTCGTGAGCTCGGTCAGCCGGACCCCGAGCGCGCCGAGGTGGAGCCGGGCGACCTTCTCGTCGAGGTGCTTGGGCAGGACGTGCACGTCGGTGGCGTACGAGCCCGCCTTGCCCCACAGCTCGACCTGGGCGATGACCTGGTTGGAGAAGCTGTTGCTCATGACGAACGACGGGTGCCCGGTGGCGTTGCCGAGGTTCATCAGCCGGCCCTCGGAGAGGACGATGACCGACGAACCGCCGGTGAAGGTCCACTCGTGGACCTGCGGCTTGATCTCGGTCTTGGTCACCCCGGGGACCCTGGCGAGGCCGGCCATGTCGATCTCGTTGTCGAAGTGGCCGATGTTGGCGACGATCGCCTTGTCCTTCATCCGCTGCATGTGGTCGGCGGTGATGACGTCGTAGCAGCCGGTGCACGTGACGAAGATGTCGGCGGTCTCGACGACGTCCTCGAGCCGGGCCACCTGGTAGCCCTCCATCGCGGCCTGCAGCGCGCAGATCGGGTCGACCTCGGTGACGACGACGCGCGCGCCCTGGCCGGCGAGCGACTCGGCGCAGCCCTTGCCGACGTCGCCGTAGCCGCAGACGACGGCGACCTTGCCGCCGATGAGGACGTCGGTGGCGCGGTTGAGGCCGTCCACGAGGCTGTGGCGGCAGCCGTACTTGTTGTCGAACTTGCTCTTGGTCACCGAGTCGTTGACGTTGATCGCGGGGAAGAGCAGCTCCCCGGCCTCGGCGAGCTGGTAGAGCCGGTGCACCCCGGTCGTCGTCTCCTCGGTGACGCCCTTGACGCCCTCGGCGACCCGCGCCCACCTGCCGGGGTCCTCGGCGATGGTGCGGCGCACGAGCGCCTTGACGACGGCGAACTCCGCCGAGTCGTCCTCGGTCGTCGCCGGCACCCGGCCGGCCTGCTCCCACTCGCGGCCGGTGTGGACGAGCATGGTCGCGTCCCCGCCGTCGTCGAGGATCATGTTCGGGCCGCCGTCCTCCCAGGTGAGGATCGCGTTCGTGCACTCCCAGTACTCCTCGAGGGTCTCCCCCTTCCAGGCGAAGACCGAGACCCCACGCGGCTCCTCCGGCGTGCCGTCGGGCCCGACGACGACGGCCGCGGCGGCCTCGTCCTGGGTGGAGTAGATGTTGCACGAGGCCCAGCGGACCTCGGCCCCGAGCGCGGTGAGCGTCTCGATGAGGACCGCGGTCTGCACGGTCATGTGGAGGGACCCGGCGATCCGGGCGCCGGCGAGCGGGGCGCTGGCGGCGTACTCCGCGCGCAGCGCCATGAGGCCGGGCATCTCGTGCTCGGCGAGGCGGATCTGGTGGCGGCCGGCCTCGGCGAGGCCCAGGTCGGCGACACGGTGTTCTGGAACACGGTCCCGGACGGCGCTCTGCTCGAGGACACGGTGGTGGGCAGGCATGGCGAACTTCCTCGTGGTCGGTCGTGTGCGGACCCGGCGTCGCCCATCTGGACGGTGGGGCAGCGCTCCCCGCTCACCGCGGGGGTGCCCTCGCGTGGGTCGTCACCCGCGCCGGCGCCCCCACTGTACCGGTCGACCTGCTTCGCCACCGTGTCGCACGTCGCCCTCCGAGGTCGCTGCGGGCGGCGTGCCGGGGCCCGATCCCCTAGCGTGGGCGGGACGCCGCGCCCCCTCGGGGCGCCGAGACCGACGAGGAGGAGCGATGAGCTCGACCGGATCCGGCAGCCCGGACGAGGGCCTGCACGTGGACGAGGACAAGTGGCAGGCCTGGGAGGAGGCCAAGTCCGACTACGAGGACGACCCGGAGGGCATCGACACCTCCGGGGTGGGCGCCGCGGCGGTCTCCGGGGGGTCCAAGCACGAGATCGACCACGACGAGGCGCCGTCCGCGCACCACGAGGACGACGGCTCCGGCGGCTCCGACGGCGAGCACGGCTCCGACGGCTCCGACGGCTCCGACCACGAGGACGGCTCCGACGGCGACGAGGGGCGTGCCACGGACGTCGACTGAGGGCCGACATCGACGGGCGAACCACGCGGGCCCCGCGGCAGCTGCCGCCGGCCCCGCGTGGTCCCGCCGCTGGGAGCCCCCTACGCCGGTGGCGGGGTCGTCTCCAGCGAGGAGCGGTCCCCGCCGTCGAGGCTGCGGATGTCCGGCTCGAGGTACATCACGAGGCTGAGGTCCGGGCACGCGGCCCGGGCGTTGGCCTCGGCCGCGTCGATCGCCTCGGCGACCTCGGAGGCGGTGTCGGTCGGGGTCACCTCGAGCTTGGCGGCGACGAGGAGCTCGTCGGGGCCGAGGTGCATCGTCTTGATGTGGATGACGCCGTCGATGCCCTCGGCGGCCTCGATCGAGGCGATGATCGTCCGCCGGGCGGCGCGGGTCGCGGACTCGCCGATGAGCAGGGACTTCATCTCGATGGCGAGGACCGTCGCGACGGCGATGAGCAGCAGTCCGATGAGCGCGCTGCCGAGGGCGTCGAAGATCGCGTTGCCGGTCAGGAGGCTCAGCCCGACGCCGAGCAGGGCGAACGTGAGCCCGATGAGCGCGGCGGAGTCCTCGAGGAGGACGACCGGCAGCTCGGGCCCCTTGGCGCGGCGGATGAACTGTACCCACGTCCGGTCGCCGCGCTCCTTGTCGCCCTCCCTGACCGCGGTGCGCAACGAGCTGCCCTCGAAGACCATGCCCACGAGGAGGACGACGAGGGGGACCCACCACCACCGGCTCGAGAGGAGCTCGTCCTCCTGACCCTCGGCGAGCGCGTGCCACTTCTCGTAGGCCTCGAAGAGCGCGAACAGCCCACCGACGCTGAACAGGACGATCGCGACGACGAAGCCGTAGACGTAGCGCTCCCGGCCGTAGCCGAAGGGGTGCTCGGGTGTCGCGTCCTTCTGCGCGCGCTTCCCGCCGAGGATGAGAAGCCCCTGGTTGCCCGAGTCGGCCACCGAGTGGATCGACTCGGCGAGCATCGAGCTCGCTCCGGTGAGGAGGAAGGCGGCGAACTTCGTGATCGCGATCCCGACGTTCGCCAGCAGCGCGGCGATGACCGCCTTGTTCCCACCGTCGTCAGCCATGGGCGACAGCGTATGGGTCGCGCCGGGGGTGCGCGTGCCGGACCGGTCCCCCGGGCGTGGTGGGCGGACCGGCGGGAGTCCCTCAGGGCCCGGCGCGGTCGCGCAGGCGCGCGACGTGCGGCGCGGTCGAGGGGTCGAGGCCGAGCCCGAGCGCGAGGTAGGTCGCGGTGAAGTCGGTCAGGGCCATGAGGCCGGCGAGCCGGGTCAGGCCGGCTCCCGGCTCGGCGGTGACCTCCATGACCCGGACCCCGGCCTCGCGGGCCGCGTCGACGACGGCCTGGGCGAGGTTGTGCCGCTCGACCTCGGCGAGGTCGGGCGGGTCGTCGTCCTGGCGGGGCGGCAGGTCGCGCAGCATGAGCAGGCCGAGGGGCGAGGGGACCGGCCCGTCGAGGTAGGGGTCGGCGAAGATGTCGCGGCCGCCGTCGGGCGCCGGCGGGCGGGCGGTGCTGAACGGGCCGTCGAAGCAGGCCACGACCTGGGCCGCGGCGTCGGGGAGCTCGCCGCGGGTGGCCGGCAGCCGGGCGGTCCGGGCGAGCATCGTCGAGGCCCGGGTCGCGGCGACGCCGGTGAGGCTGCCGTCGCCGAGGACGACGGGGACGGTCTCGGCGAGGTCGGTCGCGAGGACCTTCGCGGGGTTGACGAAGGCCTCCGCCGAGGGGCGGCACGCCTCGGCCTGCTCGTCCAGCCGGTCCGCGACGTCGTCGAGGACCCGGGCGGGCAGGTCGACGACGTGGGCCGCGCCGGCCGCGAGGAGCACCGGGGTCAGCAGCGACCACAGCATCGAGCGGGAGGTGCGCCCGTCGGCGGGCACGGGGACGTGGACGCCGTGGGCGCGGGCCGCGACCTCGGCGAGCGGGGAGTCCGCGGCCCCGACCGTGAGCAGCGAGGCGCCCCGTCGGGCGGCCTCGGCGGCGAGACCCACCGGCCCGGCGGCGCGGCCGGACTGGGAGACCGCGATGACGAGGTCGAGCGGCCCGACCCACCCCGGCAACGGGAGGTTCCGGCGGTCGGCGACGACGACGGGCGAGGAGGGCTCGGCGAGCAGGTCGAGCACGTCGGCGACGATCCCGGACCCGCCGAGCGTCGCGACGAGCACCGCCCGGGGACGCTCGCCGTCGCTGACCAGGTCCACCCCCGCCTCGGCGGCGTGGACCTGCGCGGTGCGCACCTGCGCGCCGGCCGTCGCGAGGGCCCGCAGCGACCCGCGGGAGTCCAGCGCGGCCACCCGCTCCGGGTCGTCGATCCGGTCGGTGTCGAGGGCGGGCGCCACCGTCGTCTCAGCCCGGCCGGCGGGCCTCGTCGACGAGCAGGACCGGGACGCCGTCGTCCACGCGGTACGCGAGCCCGCAGTCGTCGCCGGTGCAGACCAGCTCGGGCCCGGCGGGCCCCGCCTCGTCGCGAAGCTCGGCGCGGCAGGCGGGGCAGCGGAGGATCTCGCGCAGCCATGGCTCGATCGCGGGCACGGTGGGCAGCGGGGGCACGGTGTGCTCGGCGGGTGTCACGTGCCCGATCCTCTCACCACCGCCAGCACCGCGTCGCGCACGCGCGCCATCGTCGCCGGGTCGTCGGCCTCGACGTTGAGCCGCAGCAGCGGCTCGGTGTTCGAGGGACGCAGGTTGAACCACCACGTCGCGCCCTCGACGTCCTCGTGGACCGCGGTGAGCCCGTCGAGCTCGTCGACGGTGACACCCCGGGAGTCGGCCCAGGCCCGCACGCGCGCGGTCGCCGCGGCGGCGTCCTCGACGACCGAGTTGACCTCGCCGGAGGCGCTGTAGCGCTCGACACCGGCCATGAGCTCGCTCAGCGGCGCCTGCTGGCCGCCGAGGGCGGCGAGCACGTGCAGCCCCGCGAGCATGCCGCTGTCGGCGAACCAGAAGTCGCGGAAGTAGTAGTGGGCGCTGTGCTCGCCCCCGAACACCGCGTCCGCCCGTGCCATCTCGGCCTTGATGTAGGAGTGCCCGACCCGGGTGCGCACCGGGACCGCTCCCTGCTCGGTGACGACCTCGGGCACCGCGCGGGAGGTGATGACGTTGTGGACGACCCGCACCCGCGAGGCGCTGGCGCCGGCGGCGACCTCCCGGGCGATCTCCCGCACCGCGACCATGGCGGTGATCGCGCTCGGGCTGACCGGCTCACCCCGCTCGTCGACGACGAAGCAGCGGTCGGCGTCGCCGTCGAAGGCGAGCCCGATGTCGGCGCCGTGCTCGCGGACCGCGGCCTGGAGGTCGACGAGGTTGGCCGGGTCGAGCGGGTTGGCCTCGTGGTTGGGGAAGGTCCCGTCGAGCTCGAAGTAGAGCGGGACGACCTTCAGCGGCAGCCCCGGCAGCCCGGCGGCGGTGTCGAGCACCGCCGGGACCGTGTGCCCGGCCATGCCGTTGCCGGCGTCGACGACCACGGTCAGGGGGCGGATCCCCGACAGGTCGACGAGGCCGCGCAGGAAGGCGGCGTAGTCGGCGAGCACGTCCCGCTCGGTGACGGTCCCGCGCTGCGCTCCGGCGACCGGCTCGGGTCCGTCCCCGGCGAGGATCGCGGCGGCCGTGTCGCGCACCTCCGCCAGGCCGGTGTCGAGGCTCACGGGGCGGGCCCCGGACCGGCAGAGCTTGATCCCGTTGTACCGGGCGGGGTTGTGGCTCGCGGTGAACATCGCCCCGGGGAGCCCGAGGGCGCCGCTGGCGTAGTAGAGCCCGTCGGTGCTGCACAGTCCGACGAGGACGGCGTCGACCCCGGCGTCGGCGACGCCGTCGGCGAACGCGGCGACGAGCTCCGGCGACGAGGGGCGCATGTCGTGCCCGACGACGACCGACGTGGCGTCGTCGCCGGCGGCGACGAGGCGTGCGAACGCGGTCCCGAGGGCGCGGGCGACGTCGGCGTCGAGGTCGTCGGGGACGACGCCGCGGACGTCATAGGCCTTGACGATGCCGGTCAGGGAGTGGGCCGCCACGTCCGCTCAGCCCTCCACCTGGTCGCGGAGCACCCGCAGGTGCCCCCGCCGGCGGGTCTCGCGGACCCCCGCGTCGCCCTCCCCCGACGGGGGGGCGGTCCCGGCGACGACGTCGGCGGGCGGCGCGGGCTCGCGGCGGGCCTCGCGGACGACGTTGGCGAGCGCGACGAGGTCGTCGTGGTTGTCGGGGGCCACGCTCTCGCCCGGCAGCCGCACGACCTCCCAGCCGCGCGGGACGGTGAGCCGCTGGGCGTGCTCGGCGCAGAGGTCGTACGTGTGGGGCTCGGCGTAGGTCGCGAGCGGGCCCAGGACGACGGCCGAGTCGGAGTAGACGTACGTCAGCGTCGCGATCGCGGACTCGCTGCAGGGGGTGCGCGAACACGTGCGGGACAGACTCACCGGGCCAACATAGACCACGGGCCGGACCTCGCGCGGCCGGGCGCGCCGTACGATGGGCGCAGGTCACCGCAGTCCAACGGCGTCGAGGGGCACGTGAACGCAGCAGATCGGGGCGCGCCCGCACCCGCCCGGAGGCGGCGCCGGGACCGCCACGGGCGGGGCCGCCGCGGACCGCTCGCGTGGCCGGCCGTCCCGGCGATGGCCTCGCGGGCTGAGGCGTTCGACGAGCTCGTCCTCGACAGCGCCGCCCGGCTCGAGCGCGTCCTCGCGACCCGCCGGGGGGAGGTCGAGTTCGCGGTGGAGGACGTCCCGCCGAGCGACCCCGCCCCGTGGGAGGACGAGGCGGTCCCCCTGGGGCGGGTCTTCCCCGCCCAGGGCCGCCTGGCGACACGGATCGTCGTCTACCGCCGACCCGTCGAGGTGCGCGCGGAGGACCCCAAGGACCTGCCGCTGCTCGTCCACGAGGTCGTCGTCGAGCAGGTCGCCGCGCTGCTCGGGGTGTCCCCCTCCGAGGTCGACCCCGGCCACGACGGGGCCTGAGGCGGGTTCGGGGCG
Source organism: uncultured Actinomycetota bacterium (assembly GCA_963800325.1). Classification (GTDB taxonomy): domain Bacteria; phylum Actinomycetota; class Actinomycetes; order Actinomycetales; family Dermatophilaceae; genus CAWDAQ01. The sequence continues at coordinate 235,384 of CAWDAQ010000003.1, forward strand.
GTGTCGACCCTGCGCCGTCGTGCGGCTCAGCCGGCCGGCAGCGGGCGGACCGTGACGTCGACGGGGAGCACGGCGGCGCGGCTGAGGGGACGGCTGGTGAGCAGCCGCTGACCGGCGCCGGTGGCCGTCAGCACGCCGGCCCGGAGCGCTCCCCCGCCGGTCTCCGGGCTCACCCACACCGACGCGACGTCACCGAGGTCGACGGTCCCGGAGCTGTCGCGGGCGACGTGGACGGTGCGCTCGTGCCGGTTCCCGGCGCGGTCGACGGTGACGACGGAGGCCGTCACCGGGCCGTCCGAGGCGAGCAGCGACAGTGTCCGGGTGGCGCCCCCCTTGCCCGGGGGCGGGAAGGCCGCGCCGGCGAGGTCCCCGACCGGCGCGCTCGAGGTCGCCCAGGCGAGGTCGTCGCCGTGCGACGGCGCGCCGCCGCCGGTCGCGGTCCCCGGACCGGTGACGGCACCCGCGACGACCGGGACGTCCGAGGCGACCTCGACACCGACCACCGACGCCGGGGCGCGGCCGAGGGGGACCTCCCGGACGCTGCCGGCGGGGACCCGCAGGCTCGCGGACTGCGCCAGCGGGACCCGGCCGTGCTCGGTGAGCAGTCGGACCTGGACCGCGGCCTCCTCCTGCCCGGGGACGCCGATCCGCACCCGGGTGCGCCCGCTGCGCTGCACGGCCGGGATGACCTGCGCCCGGGACGGCACCGCGGAGGCGGGGACGTCGTCGCTGCCGATGGCGTCGGTGCCGTCGACCCAGGTGTCGTTGAGGACTGCGCTGAGCTCGCCGCCGCTCGTGGTGACGTGGACGACGGGGGTGCGCTCGGTCGCGGACACGGCGTCGAGCAGGACGGTCCTGCGCCCGCGTGCGGGCACGACGACGTCCTCGGCCGCCGTCGACCCCACCCGGCCGTCCCGGCCGAGCATCGCGACGGAGGCGGTGACGGGGTTGGCCCCGGGGTTGCTCAGCAGGAGCCGCTCCTGACGTCCGGCGGCGCCGCCGCCGGCGACGAGCCACGCGTCGGCGGCGGGGCTCGTGCACGGCACCGATCCGGCGCCCCGGGTCCGGTTCCCGCGGGCGCGCCACTCCTGGGCGGCGACCACCCCGGCGGCGAAGCCGGCACGGCCGCGCACGAGCAGCGGGGTGGGCGCCGAGTAGCCCGCCCGCACGCTGCCGTCCCGGTCGGCGAGCCGCTTGACGGGGTGTGCCGAGCCGAGCGGTCCGACCTCGAGCCTGCCGCCGGCGGCGGGGCCGCCGCCGGCGGCCGCGAGGACGGTCGCCGGGGGCACGGCCGCGACCACCGTCCCCGGGAGCGGGAGGTCGGGCACCTCGTCGGCGCCCCCGAGCTCCGCACCGGGGCAGACGAGGGTGGTCTCGGACAGGTCGGTCCCGGCCGCCGCGGCGCCCGGCGCCGACCCCACGTCGGAGCCGGAGAGGTCGAGGACGGCCGGGTCCCGTCCGGCGGCGAGCACGAGGCCCGCCCCCACGGCGACCGCGAGGACGACCCTGAGGACGCCGCCCGCGCTGGAGGCGCCGGACCAGCGGTGCGCGCTCACGACGACCTCCTCGAGGCGCGGGTGCCGAACGGGACGGCGAGGTAGCCGACGAGGACGAGCGCGACCGCCTGGAGGACCAGCCAGACCGGGTGCAGCGCGGGGAGGTCGACCACGAGGTGGGTGGTGCCGGCGGGGAGCCGGTAGACCGGGGTGCCCGATCCGGTTCGTGCCGTGAGCCGCTGCCCGTCCGCCGTGACCCGCGCGTGGCTGCTCCAGCCGGCGGGCTCCGCGACCGCGAGCCGGGCACCGGGGGGCACGTCGAGGGTGACGTCGGTGGTGGCGTGGGCGCCGCGGACCGGGACGCTGTGGAGACCGTCGTCGCCCAGGAGGCGCAGCCGGGACGGCGCGACCCCCTGCTCGGGCTCGACGCGCCAGACGTGGTGGTCGGCGTTGTCCCCGATGCGGGTGAGCCCCGTGGCCCCGTCGAGCCTGCGGGCGATCACCCCGGGCGAGGTCAGTGACAGCTCGACGAACCCGACGGCGCGCCGGCGGAGGACGTCGACGGGCGGGTGGGAGCTGCCCGTCGCGGAGTCACCGACGAGAGCGGTCACGGCCGCCGCCAGGCCGGCGTCGCCGGCCTCGGCGTCGGTCGGCGCACCGGGGGCGGCGTGGGTGAGCTCGGAGCGCTCTCGCCCGACCAGCGCGTAGCCGACGTCGCGTCCGCGGGCCTCGACGAGCAGGACCCGACCGGCGAGGTTCCCCTCCGCCTGGTCGACCGCGACGGCCGGGCGCGGGTCCTGCCAGGGGGCGAGGTCGGGCCCCACGGTGGACCAGGCGAGGGCGAGCGAGGACGCGAGGGTGCCGGCGAGGGCGAGCCCGACGAGCGGCCACCGGACGAGCACGTGCCGGCCGGCCCGCCGGCGGTCCAGCGGCAGCCGGTCGACCCCGGCGAGCGCCCCGGCGAGCAGCGCGAGGACGAGGACCAGGAGCCCGAGCCCGGCCCACCCGGTCACCTCGGTCGCACCCGGGCCGAGGTCGTCGACCGTGCCCAGGCGGGTCAGCGGGGCGTACAGGGCGACGCCGAGCCCGAGGAGCCCGGTGGCGGCCGTGGCCCACGCGAGCACCGGCCGGCCGCGGGTGCGCAGCAGCCCGGCGACGCCGACCACGACCAGGGGCGCGCTGAGCAGGGCGGGGAAGGACGCGGAGCCGCCCGGGTGGGCGAGGGCCACCTGCCAGGGGTCGGCCTCGGGCCCGGAGGCGAGCATGCCCTCGCCCGCGAGCAGCAGCCGCGGGCTCGCGGCGAGCGTGACCACCCACGGCCCGAGCAGCACGACCGGGACGACGGCGACGACCAGTCCGCGCAGCCGTGCCGCCCCTCGGCCGGCGACGGCCACCCCGAGGGCCCCGAGGACGACGAGCAGGGCCAGCCCCGGGACGAACGCCCCGAGGACCGCGGTCGCGAGCGCGGTCGCGAAGGCGGCGGTCGGGGTGCCGGACCGGCGGGAGGCGAGGACGAGCCCGGCGGCGGCGGCCGGGAGCAGGACGAGCGCGACGGCGGCGCCGACGCGGCCCTCGCCGACGACGGCGCCGGCCAGCGCGGTCGTGGACCACGCGACCCCGGCGACGGCGCGTGGCCAGCGGCTGCGGGTGAGCACCCGGCCAGCGAGGTAGGCCGAGGCGCAGGCGAGCGGGAGCGTCGCGGCGAGCCCCCACGCGAGGGCGGTCGCGACGGGGGACCCGCCACCCCCGGGCACGTGCCCGACCACCCACGACGCGGCGGCCACGACGACGAGGGCGGGCGAGGTCGCGCCGTCGCCCCCGAGCCCACCGCCGTGCCAGGCGTCCCGCCAGGCGTGCCAGAGCGTGCCCGCGCTCGCGCGCACCCCGACGAGCTGCCCGCCGGCGAGGCCGTCGCCGAGCCGTCCCACGAGCCCGCCGGGGACGCTGCGGACCGCGAGCGCGGTGACGAGGCTGCTCAGCAGGACCGCGAGCACCCCGGGGTGGCGCGCCAGTCCCCCGAGCCACCGTTCGTGCTCCTCCTCCGCGGGCGCCCCGCCCTCGCCGTCGGCCCCCGGGCCGGTCTCGGCGGCGGGCGCGCCGGCGCGGCCGTGGTCGTCGGGCAGGCGTCCGGAGTCGAACGCGACGGCGTCGCGGACCTCGTCCGAGACGGTGGCGGCGACGGCCCCGGCGGGGACGAACAGCCGGGCGATGTCCCGCCGCGCGACGGTCCGCCGGGACCGGGAGTGCAGCAGCCGGCGCGGGCGGAGCACGGCGCCGACGTCGCCGAGCTCCCGCAGGGCGGCACGGGGCCGCTTGAGCAGCAGGAGCAGGAGCGAGGCCACGATCCCGCCGAGACCAACCCAGGCGGCGAGCAGCGGGAAGGCCCACCAGGAGCACCGGGCGAGCGCCACGCGTCGGGCCTGGCGGCGCTGGGACGGTGTCGGCGCGGCGGCGGGGTCGTCGACCCGGACGAGCGCGCCGGGGACGGTGACGACCCGGCTGCCCGCCTGCTGGGCGCGCCAGCCGAGGTCGAGGTCGCCGCCGAGGTCGCCGAGCCGGGGGTCGAACCCCTGCAGCCGGCCGAGCACCGCGACGTCCGCGAGCAGCCCCTCGAACGGGACGGCGAGCGCGTCCCCCCGGTGGTCGTACTGCCCCTGGTCGAGCTCGCCGCCGCGGGGATCCGGGACCAGCCGGCCGCAGCGGGTGGCCTGGATGCCGTAGCGGTGCAGCCGCCCGGGGTCGCTGCGGCGGACGAGCTTCGGGCCCGCGAGCGCGGCCGACGGCGAGCCCCGCAGGGCCGCGACGAGGGCGCCGAGGGCCTCCGGCTCGGGGACGCTGCGGGGCGTCAGGAGCCAGACGTGCGTCGTCCCGGCGGGCAGCGCCGGGTCCTCCCCGCCGAGCGCGGCGGTCACCGCCTGCCGGGGGTCCGCCCCGGGGACGGGCAGCACCCGCGTCCCGCGCAGGTCGCTGCCGAGCTCGGGCAGGGAGGTGGAGAGCGCCCCGTCGGCGCTGGTGTCGAGGAGGAGGACGTGGTCGGCCGGGCGGGACTGCCCGGCCAGGGCCCCGAGCACCTCGACGAGGGCCGCGTCGACCCGCTCGGCGACGACGACGGCGGTGGCGACGGTGGCCGGGGCCCGCCGGGACGGTGAGGCGGGGCCGGCCTGGGTCGGGGCAGTCGTCACGGCGTCGGGGGGCCGTCGGCCGCCGCGGCGCTCAGACCGCGCGCTTCTTGAGCTTGCGGCGCTCGCGCTCGGAGAGACCGCCCCAGATGCCGAACCGCTCGTCGTTGGCCAAGGCGTACTCCAGGCACTCGGCCCGGACCTCGCACCCCACGCAGACCTTCTTCGCCTCGCGGGTCGACCCGCCCTTCTCGGGGAAGAACGCCTCGGGGTCTGTCTGTGCGCACAGTGAACGCTCCTGCCACGAGAGCTCCTCGCCCTCGCCACCCATCGTCGTCAGTAGCTGAAGCTCCTGCACGGGCCCTCCTCGACCTCGAATCGGGCCGCCCCGTCCCGGGACGGTCACCCCGGCTTCCCGCCGGGGCACTGGGATGAATTACACGCGTGTCATCCGTGATTAGTCAAGCCGGAGCGTGTACAGGAGACTGGTCCCCATGCGTATCACTGCCATCGCCGGTGGCGTCGGCGGGGCCCGGTTCCTGCGGGGGCTGCGGGCCCACCTCGACGACACGCCCGGCCTCGGGGACACCGACCTCACGGTCGTCGGGAACACCGGCGACGACATCACCCTGTTCGGTCTGCGGGTGTGCCCGGACCTGGACACCCTGCTCTACACGCTCGGCGGCGACGTCGACGAGGGACGGGGTTGGGGCCGGGCCGACGACGGCTCCGTCGTGCAGGCCGAGCTCCGCGCCTACGGGGCCGAGCCGCAGTGGTTCACGTTGGGGGACAAGGACTTCGGCACCCACGTGGCCCGCTCGCAATGGCTCGGTCAGGGCCTCCCGCTCAGCGAGGTGACCGCCAGGCTCGCCGAGCGCTGGGGGCTTCCCGGGCGCCGGGTGCGGCTGCTGCCGATGAGCGACTCCCCCGTCGAGACCCACGTCGTGCTCGAGGAGGACGGGCAGCGACGGGCCGTGCACTTCCAGGAGTGGTGGGTGCGCATGCGCGCCCAGGTCCCCGCGGCGTCGTTCGTCGCCGCCGGGATGGACCGGGCGACCGCCGCGCCGGGGGTGCTGGACGCGATCCGGGAGGCCGACGTCGTCCTGCTGCCGCCGAGCAACCCGGTGGTCTCGATCGGCATCGTCCTCGGCGTGCCGGGCGTGCGGGAGGCCCTGCGCGGCACCCGGGCCCCGGTCGTCGGCGTGTCGCCGCTGATCTCGGGGGCCCCGGTGCGGGGCCACGCGGACGCCTGTCTCGCCGCGCTCGGGCTGCCGTCGACGACGGCGGCGGTCGCCGGGCTCTACGAGGACTTCCTCGACGGCTGGCTCGTCGACCCCGCCGACGCGGGCACCGTGCCGGCGTCGGCGGGGGGCCGCGGACTCACCGTCCGGGAGCACCACTCCCCGCTGCTCATGCGCGACGTGTCCTCGGCGGCCGCGATCGCCGCCGAGGCCCTCGGCCTCGCCCGCGAGCTCGCCGGGGACGGGCGTGGCTGAGGCAGCCGGGGCGCCGGCGCTGCCGCTGCTCGTGCTCCCGGTGACCGGCCTGCCGGAGGTGCGGGCCGGGGACGACCTCGCCGCGCTCGTCGCGGCCGCCACGTCGCGCAGGACCGGGGCATCCGGGGCATCCGCTTCGGGTGGGCCGGGTCCGCTCCGGCCCGGGGACGTCGTCGTCGTCTCGAGCAAGGTCGTCTCGAAGGCGGCCGGGCTCCGGTGGCCGGGGGCCGGGGAGGCCGCCCGGTCCGAGGCCGTGCGCGCCCAGTCGTCCCGGGTCGTCGCCGAGCGGGACGCGGGCGGGCGCGTGGTCCAGGTCGTCGAGTCGGTCGCGGGGCCGGTCATGGCGGCCGCGGGCGTGGACGCGTCGAACACCGGGGAGGACCCCAGGCCGCTCCTGCTGCCGGACGAGCCGGACGCCGTCGCCGCCGACCTGCGCGACGCGCTCGCGGCCGCGGCGGGTCTGGAGCCGGGCGCCCTCGGGGTCGTGCTCAGCGACACCGCGGGACGGCCGTGGCGGGCCGGCCAGACCGACTTCGCCCTCGGCAGCGCCGGGGTCGCGGTGCTGGAGGACCTCCGCGGCGGGGTCGACGCGGACGGGCGGCCGCTCGCGGCGACGGCCCGGGCGGTCGCCGACGAGCTCGCCGCGGCCGCGGACCTCGTCAAGGGCAAGGCCGCCTCGGTGCCGGTCGCGGTGCTGCGCGGCACCGGGCTCGTCGACGCCGCCGCGCCGGGGGCGGCCACCCTGGTGCGGACCGGGTCCGGCGACTGGTTCTCCCTCGGGGCCGCCGAGGCCGTCCGGGCCGCCCTCGGGGTCGCTCCCGGCTCCGCAGCGGCCGCGGAGGTGGGACTCCCCGCGGCCGGTGCGGAGCCCGTGGCCGACCGGGTCGCCCGGGCTGTCCGGGTGGCGCTGCGGGACGCCCCGGCGTCGGTGGGGCTCGACGCCGGGGACGCCGACGTCCGCGTCGCCGGGGACGACCGCTACGAGGTCGGCCGCGTCGTCGCCCGGCTCGAGGTGGCCCTGCGCGGCGAGGGGGTCGCGGCCCGGGTGCTCGACACGGCCGCCACCACTGTGGAGCTCCGGCTCACCGACCTCGGGGCCTGACCGGCAGGTGACCCGGCACCGGCATCCGGGGTCCGCGCCGGGGCCGGGACGCGCCGTGCAGCTCCAGCAGCCGCTGGACCCGGTAGCGGTGCCCGGCGTACGGCGCGAGGAGCTCGGCGAGCCCGGCGTCGTCGCACGGGGCCCCGGTCAGGGCCCAGCCGACGTCCTTGGCGACGTGGTAGTCCCCGAAGCTCGGGGAGTCCGGGTCGCCGAGGGCCCGTTGGGCGACCTCCGCGGCGGTCCAGACCCCGACCCCCGGCAGGGCCCTCAGCCGGGCCCGGGCGGCCTCGGCGGGCAGGTCGGCGCACTCCTCCACCCGGCCCGCGTACCCGGCGCAGCGGACGACGGTCGAGGACCGGGCGCCGTCGACGCCGGCTCGCAGCCACTCCCAGGACGGGATCGCCGCCCAGTCCCTCGGCGCGGGGGCGACCGCGAGGCCGAGCGCGGCGCCGGGACCCGGGGCCGGGTCGCCGAAGCGTCGCACGAGGCGGCGGTAGCCGGCGAACGCCTCGGCGCCGGTGACGCGCTGCTCGATGACCGCGGGCACCAGGGCCTCGAGGACGAGCCGGGAGCGGGGCACCCGCCACCCGGGACGCCGGCGCCGGGCCTCGGCGACGAGCGGGTGGTGGGCGACGAACCCGGCGTCCTCGTCCCCCTCGCCGAGGAGGTCGGGCAGGGAGTCCAGCAGCCACCCGCCCCCCGGGCCCCAGGCGGTGGCCGTGACCTGCGCCCCGGCCTCCGCGGTGGCCCGGACGGGGGCACGGGTGGCGGTGCGGACCCGGAGCGTCGCGGGACCGTCCGGGGTGCGCCGGGCGAGCCACCACGTCCCGTCCGCCTCGCGCCGCGACGTCGGGTCGCCCCGTCCCCGGCGGAAGACGCCGAGGACCGCGTCGAGGTCGAGCGGCCGGTCGCTGCGCACCCGTCGCACCCGGCCCGCCGGAGGGGCGATGGCGCCCGCCTGCTGCTGCTCCATCTCGTCGGCCAGCCTACCCGGGCGGCCGGTGCCGGGGCCGTGCGGCGACGCCGGGGCCCCGCGCGGGACGGCGACGGCCGTCCTAGGGTGGCTGGCATGCGAACCCCCGCCGCCCTCCTCGCCGAGCTGCTCGCCTCCGACGCCGCCTCCCCCCGGGTGACGTGCTACGACGACACGCCCGGCCCCACGGCCGGCGAGCGGGTCGAGCTGTCCGGGCGGGTGCTGGCGAACTGGGTCGCCAAGATCGGCAACCTGCTCCAGGACGAGGCGGACGTCGGCCCCGGCGAGGTGGTCGCCCTCGACCTGCCCGCGCACTGGCGGGCCGTGGCCTGGGCGTTCGGGGTCTGGGCGGTCGGCGGCTGCGTCGCCCTCGGCCCGGTCGAGGGCGCCGCCGTGACCGTCTCGACCGACCCGGACACCGCCGCCGCGGGCGCCGCCGACGGCGGGCTCGGGGTCCTGGTGACCCTGCCCGCGCTCGCCCGCTCCGCCGAGGGGCCGGTCCCGGCCGGGGTCGTCGACGAGGCGGCCCAGCTCCCCTCCTACCCCGACCGGCTCGAGCCCGCCGCGGTGCCGGACGCAGCCGACCCGGCGCTGCGCGGCGGCGGCCGGACCCACGCGTACGCCCAGGTCGTCCCGGGCCCGCGCTGGCCCGAGAACGTCCGGGTCCACCTCACCTCCCCCTCGCTCGCCGAGACCCTCGAGACCGCGCTCGCGGCGTTCGCCCACACCGGCTCGCTCGTCCTCTCCCGCGGGCCGGTCGACCGGGACACGGTGCTGACCCGCGTCCACGAGGAGGGCATCACCCTCGCCCTCTGAGCCGGGGCCGCGCGACGGCTAGAGTCCGCTGCATGGACAAAGTCGTCTCGTCACCGGCCGACGCCGTCGCGGGGATCTCCGACGGCGCCACGCTCGCCGTCGGGGGCTTCGGCCTCTGCGGCATCCCGAGCGTCCTCATCCAGGAGCTGCACGAGAGGGGGGTGGCTGACCTCGAGGTCGTCTCGAACAACTGCGGCGTCGACGACTGGGGTCTGGGGATCCTGCTGCGCGACCGGCGGATCCGGCGGATCGTCGCCTCCTACGTCGGGGAGAACAAGGAGTTCGCCCGGCAGTTCCTCGAGGGCGAGCTCGAGGTCGAGCTCACCCCGCAGGGCACCCTCGCCGAGAAGCTGCGGGCCGGTGGGGCCGGGATCCCCGCGTTCTACACCGCCACGGGAGTGGGCACCCAGATCGCCGACGGCGGCCTGCCGTGGCGCTACGACGGCGAGGGCGGGGTGGCGCTGTCCTCGCCCGCGAAGGAGACCCGCGAGCTCGAGCTGGGCGGACGGCGCGGCACGTACGTCCTCGAGCACGCCCTGGTCTGCGACTACGGCCTCGTGCGCGCCTGGCGCGGGGACCGGCACGGCAACCTCGTCTTCCGCGACACCGCCCGCAACTTCAACCCGCTCGCCGCGATGTCGGGGCGCGTCGGCGTCGCCGAGGTCGAGGAGCTCGTCGAGCCGGGCGAGCTCGACCCGAACCAGGTGCACCTGCCGGGCATCTACGTCCACCGGGTGCTGCCGCTGACGCCCGAGCAGGCGGCGCAGAAGCGGATCGAGAAGCGCACCACCCGTCCCCGCACGCAGGAGGCACGCTGATGGCACTGACCCGAGAGCAGATGGCCGCCCGCGCGGCCGCGGAGCTCCACGACGGCGACTACGTCAACCTGGGCATCGGGCTGCCGACCCTCGTGCCGAACTACGTCCCCGACGACGTCGAGATCGTCCTGCAGTCCGAGAACGGGATCCTCGGCGTCGGGGCCTATCCGGTCGAGGGCGAGGAGGACCCCGACCTCATCAACGCGGGCAAGGAGACGGTCACGCTGCGCCCCGGGGCGTCGATCTTCGACTCGGCGACCAGCTTCGGGATGATCCGCGGCGGCAAGGTCGACGCCGCGATCCTCGGCGCGATGCAGGTCTCGGCCACCGGCGACATCGCGAACTGGATGATCCCCGGCAAGATGGTCAAGGGGATGGGGGGCGCGATGGACCTCGTCCACGGGGCGCGGAAGGTCATCGTCCTCATGGAGCACAACGCCAAGGACGGCTCGGACAAGCTCGTGCAGGAGTGCTCCCTCCCCCTGACCGGTCGGGGCGTCGTCCAGCGCGTCATCACCGATCTCGCGGTCATCGACGTCACCGACGACGGGCTCGTGCTGCGCGAGCTCGCCGAGGGGGTGACCGTCGACGAGGTGCGCCGGCGCACCGGTCCCGAGCTCGCCGTCGACCTCACCGGCGAGGTCACCGACTCGATCCCGGACGGCGCCCTCTGACGGGCGGGCGGGGCCGCCGCGTCCGCGGCCCCGCCGCCGGCCGGTCAGGGACAGACGTAGCCGGGATCGCCCGTGCGGCGGGTGATGTGCACGGTGTGGCGGTAGGGCACTGCCGTCGCGGACCCGCCACGCCCCCCGTGCGCGGTGAGCGTGAGCCGGTACCCGCCGGGACGCGCGAGCCGCCCGGTCCCGGTCCGGCCGTGCCAGCGGACCGAGAAGCGGCCCGAGTGGTGGGTGACGCCGCGGATGCGCTTCACCACCCCGGCGCAGCGGTTCCACACCGTGAGCCGGTAGTGCACGCCCCGTGAGGCCGTCGCGCTGACCTTCGCCGCGGTGTGGCGGTACCGGAACGCCTGCCGGTTCAGCGTCGGGTGCCAGAGCATGGTGTCCTGCCGGGCCCGGGCGCCCCGGCGGATCGCGGGGATGCGGGACTGGAGCCGGTTGCCCGGGCACTCGGTCGGGTAGGCCTCGCGGTGCCCCGCGATGCGCCTGAACCGGTGGTGGCTGCCGTCGCTCCTCACCAGGCGCACCGAGTCCGTCGGGTTGACGTGGCTCAGCCCGAGCTTCCACGCGAACAGCCGCGTGTAGGCCGCGACCATCGCCCCCGAGGGCGAGCTCGACTCGTAGTTCCCGAGCGCGGACATCGCGAACGAGCTCGCGTTGTACCCGAGGGTGTGCGCGCCGATGACCGCCCGGGCGGCCCCGCCGCGGCGGCCCTCCCAGATCCGGCCCCACTTGTCGACGAGGAAGTTGTAGCCGATGTCGTCCCAGCCCAGCGTCCTGACGTGGTAGGCGTAGATGCCGCGGATGAGCGCAGGCACCTGGGAGGGGGTGTAGCGGTTCGTCCCGGCGGTGTGGTGGACGAAGCCGACGTGGACGTGGCCGTACCTCGGGTGGCCGCGCCGCATCGACTCCTGGGCGCCCCACTCGGCGCGGGAGTGGATCCGTGGCCGGTGCTCGGCGGCGACGGCGCTGCCCGCCGGCGGGGTCGCGGCCGCCGTCGCGTCCGCCGGTGAGGTGCCGGGGTCGACGAGGTCGACTCGCAGGTCCTTCGGCACCGGCCCGGCGGCGTCGACCCGCACCTGGACCCCGTCGGAGGTCGGGACGAGCAGCGGGTCGGTCCCTTGGCGGGCGTGGCGGGCCTCGGCCGTGCCGGGGTCCGGGCCGTGGTCGGAGCCGACCGGCACCTCGGTCCAGCCGCTCCACCGGTGGCCGCTGCGGTAGCGGACGTGGACGCCCATCGTCGGGGCGGACCCGGTCCACGACAGGCCGACGACGTCGAAGTCGTCGGTGGGGGTCTGCGGGGTCAGCGCGCGCACCGCGACCTCGTCGGGGCGGTGGCTGCCCGGGACCGCCTCGGCGCGCAACGGAGGGGCGGAGGAGTGGGCGGCGGCGTCGACGCCGTGGACGGCCACGGTGTCGACGGACGGCGCGACCGGGTGCGGCGCGGGGCGGGAGGGCGAGAGCACCGGGAGGGCGACGCTCGCGGCGACGAGCAGGGCGAGGGCCGGCGTCCGGGTGCGCAGCAGGGCAGGAGCAGGGCGTAGGTGCACAGGGGCTTCCTCGGGTCGGGGACCCGAGGAGTATGCGGGGACGAACCGCAAATATCGGACAAAGAGGGCGCAAGAAGTCCGTCTCGCTTGCGGCGCCGGCTTTACGTGCGGGATACCCCCGTCTCGGACCCGAGATCCGCCCGCCCCTGCGGGGCCCGGGCTACCGCCGCAGGTGGCGGGGGCTGGTGAGGAAGCCCACCCCCCACGCCCAGTGCATCGTCGCGAGCGCGACCGGCGTCGCCGCGCGGGTCCGCGGCGGCTCGCCCCGGCTGATGAGCAGCCCACCGCCGGTGACCGCGGCCGCGTAGGCGGCCGGCACGGCCCACGCCGGGGTCCAGACCAGGCCGACCGCGGCCGCGGCCGTCGCGCCGAGCACCATCGTCGGGGCCGCGAGGTAGCGCACCGTGATGTGCCGGTGGTGGCGGGAGACGACCCGGCGCCAGCGGCCGTAGTGGAAGTACTGCCGGGCCAGGGCCGAGACGCTCGCGCGGGGCCGGTAGGTGACCCGCAGGTCCGGGGTGAACCAGACCCGGCCGCCGGTCTCGCGGATCCGGTGGTTCATCTCCCAGTCCTGGGCCCGGGTGAAGTGCTCGTCGTAGCCGCCGACCCGCTCCAGCGCGCTGCGCCGGAACACCCCGAGGTAGACCGTCTCGGCCTCCCCGGACCCGCCGCCGACGTGGAAGCGGGAGTTGCCGACCCCGAGGGGGCTGCGCATCGCGCACGCGACGGCTCGCTCGAACGGCGTGCTCCCCTGGGCGTCCATGATCCCGCCGACGTTGTCGGCGCCGTGCTCGAGGAGGGCGCGCACCGCCGTGGTGACGTAGTCCGGGGGGACCTCGGCGTGCCCGTCGACCCGGACGACGACGTCACCGGTCGAGCCCGCGATGGCCGCGTTGAGGCCCGACGGGGTCCGGCCGGTCGGGTTGGGCACCGTGCTCACCCGCGGGTCGCCGGCGAGCTCGGCGGCGATCGCGTCGGTCCGGTCGCGCGACGGCCCGAGGGCGAGCACGACCTCGACGCGGCCGGGGTAGTCCTGCTCGAGGACCCGGCCGACGGCGTCGCGGAGGTGACGCTCCTCGTTCAGGACGGGGATGACGACCGAGACCGCCGGCCAGGTCCGTGCTCCGGCGGGCGGCGGGACGGGGTCGGCGTGGGAGGCGGTCATCCGCCCAGTATCGGGGACGAGCCGGCGCGCCCGCCGGACCTCCACGCGCGTCGGCTGCGGTTCTCCCAGCCGGACGCCTTAGCCTGTCGGCCATGCCCGAGAGCCCCGAGCCCCGGCGTCGTCGCCCACCGGCCGACGACGCCCTGACGTTCGACACCCGCGGGGGGCGCGGGGCGCGACGGGTGCAGCGCGACGTCCCGGGCCGGCCCTCGTCGCGCGGCGGCACCGGCGACCGGTCGGCCCGCTCCTCGCCACCTCGCTCGTCTCCCCCCCGGGAGGGGGCGCCGCGCCGGTCCGGCACGACGGGGCGGGAGCGGCCCGGTGACGCCCGCGCCATCCCGCAGCAGCGTGCAGGGGCCGCCCCGGGGGCCGCGGCGGGCGGGTCCTCGGCGGCTCGCGCGCCGTCGCGCCCCCCGGCGGACGGCGGCACCCGGACGATGCCGAGCAGCCGACCGGTCCGCCCGGGCGAGGGGCCTCCCCGCGGGCCGCGCGACGAGGCGGCGACGTACGGCCGCCCCCGCCGCTCGGGCCGCAGCACCGCCCGCCGGGTCGCCGCCGGGCTCCTCGTGCTCGTCCTCGTCTGGGTCGGGCTCGAGGTGTGGGCGGTGTCGTCCTCGTGGAACTCGGTCAACCGGGTCGCCGCGACTCCCACCTCGGACCGGGCGCCGGACGGCGCGGGCACGAACGTCCTCTTCGTCGGCAGCGACAGCCGGTCCGGCCTGACCCAGGCCCAGCGGAAGACGCTCGGGACCGGACAGGCCCCCGGGGCACGGACCGACTCGATCATGCTGCTCCACCTCGGTGGCGGCGACCCGACGCTGCTGTCGATCCCGCGCGACTCCTACGTCGAGATCCCCGGGCACGGGATGAACAAGATCAACGCGGCCTTCTCGATCGGGGGCCCGAAGCTGCTCGCCCGGACCATCGAGTCGAGCACCGACCTGCGGGTCGACGGCTACATGGAGATCGGTTTCGGCGGCTTCGCCTCGGTCGTCGACGCCGTCGACGGGGTCCGGATGTGCCTGCCGCACGCGATGCAGGACGACAAGGCCCACATCGACCTGCCCCGGGGCTGCCAGGTCCTCAACGGCAAGAACGCCCTCGGCTACGTCCGCGCCCGCTACTCCGACCCCGAGGGCGACCTCGGGCGGGTGAAGCGCCAGCGCCAGTTCCTCGGGGCGCTCATGGGCAAGATCGCCTCCCCGGCGAACGTCCTCCTCCCGTGGCGGCTGCACACGCTCGGCACCTCGGCCGGCAGTGCGCTCACGATCGGCGAGGACGACTCGATGCTCGAGACCGGGCGCGCCGTCCTCGGTCTGCGCACGGTCGCCCAGGGCGGCGGCAACTCCGTGACGGTCCCGATCTCGAACCCGAACCTGACGACCTCGGTGGGCTCGGCGGTCGAGTGGGACCAGCAGCGCTCCCAGCAGCTGTTCACCGCGCTGCGGCGCGACCAGCCCCTGACGGTGGCGCCGTGAGTGTCGAGCGCACGGTCCTGCTCGTCGACGGCGAGAACATCGACGCGACCCTCGGGACGTCGATCCTCGGACGTCGCCCCCACCCGGACGAGCGCCCGCGGTGGGACCGGCTGCTCTCGTTCACCGAGCGGGAGTTCGGCCACCCCGTGCGGGGGCTGTTCTTCCTCAACGCCTCCTCCGGGCTGCCGATGTCCTTCGTCCAGGCCCTGACGGCCATGGGCTACCAGCCGGTCCCGCTCTCGGGCTCCTCGGAGGAGAAGGTCGTCGACATCGCCATCGAGCGGACCCTGGCCGCGCTCGCGCGCCGGGAGGCCGACGTCGTCCTCGTCAGCCACGACGGCGACTTCCTCGACGCGCTCGGCCCGCTCGTCGGGGACGGCCGCCGGACCGGCGTGGTCGGCTTCACCGAGTTCCGCAACGCCGGGTTCACCGGGCTCGTCGCCCGTGGCCTGGAAGCCTTCGACCTCGAGCACGACGTCGGTGCGTTCAACGCCCCGCTCCCCCGGGTGCGGGTCATCCCGATCGAGGAGTTCGACCCGGAGGCCCTGCTGGGCTGACGCGCCGCGTGTCGCCGTGGCGGGGCGCCGCCCGTTGAGTGAGCAGTAGATGTCCCCTCGGACGCTCGGAGAGGACCTCTGGTGCTCACTCAACGGGTGGGGTCCAGCACGTCCTCGACCTGGGCACAGGGTGGTCGGGTGACTACCCCAGGAGCTGGCGTGCCATGACGACGCGCTGGATCTGGTTGGTGCCCTCGTAGATCTGGGTGATCTTCGCGTCCCGCATCATCCGCTCGACGGGGAAGTCGCTGACGTACCCGGACCCGCCGAGCAGTTGCACGGCGTCCGTGGTGACCTTCATCGCGACGTCCGAGGCGAAGCACTTCGCGGCCGCGCCGTGGAAGCGCAGGTCGTCGTCGTGCCGCTCGGACCTCGCCGCGGCCGAGTAGACCAGCTGCCGGGCGGCCTCGAGCTGCATCGCCATGTCGGCGAGCATGAACTGCACCCCCTGGAAGTCCCCGACCGGGTGGCCGAACTGGTGGCGCTCGCGCACGTGCTCGAGCGCGACGTCGAGCGCGCCCTGGGCGATGCCGACCGCCTGGGCCCCGATCGTCACCCGGGTGTGGTCGAGGGTGCGCAGCGCGATCTTCAGGCCCTCACCGGGCTCCCCGACGATCCGGTCGCCGGGGATGCGGACGTCGTCGAAGTACAGCTCGCGGGTGGGCGAGCCCTTGATGCCGAGCTTGCGCTCCTTCTCCCCGAAGGTGAACCCCTCGTCGGACCGCTCGACCACGAACGCGCTGATGTTGCGACCGCGCGGGCCGTCGGGGTCGGTGACCGCGAGGACGGTGTAGTACTCCGAGACCCCGGCGTTCGTGATCCACGACTTGTGGCCGCTGAGGACCCAGTCGTCGCCGTCGGGGCGGGCCCGGCAGCGCATGGCCGCGGTGTCCGAGCCGGCCTCGCGCTCGGAGAGGCCGTAGGAGAAGCTCGCCTCGCCGCGGCCGACCGGGGGCAGGTAGCGGGCCTTGAGCTCCTCGCTGCCGGCGAGCAGCAGCGGCATGGTGCCGAGCTTGTTCACCGCGGGGATCAGCGACGAGCTCGCGCAGACCCGGGCGACCTCCTCGATGACCAGGCAGGTCGCGAGCGCGTCCGCGCCCGGCCCGTCGTACTCCTCGGGGACGTGCGGGGCGTGGAAGTCCGAGGCGACGAGCGCGTCGTACGCCGCCTGCGGGAACTCGCCGGTGGCGTCGACCTCCGCGGCGTGCGGGGCGATCTTGTCCGCGGCGACGGCGCGGACCGCCTCGCGGACCGCCTCGTGGTCCTCGGACAGGGCGAACAGGGGGTAGCCGTCGGTGGGGGTCTGCACCCGCCGAATGCTACCGGCCGGTCACCCCAGCAGCCCCCGGTGCTCACGGTGGCGTCCGCCACGTCCGGCCCCGGCGGCGTCGGCGTCCCGCAGCTCGGGGACGACGGTGCGCTCGAACAGCTCGATCCCGCTCGTGTCGTAGGCGGCCTCGGCGAAGTACGTGATCGCGTACGTCATCCCCCGCTCCTGCATCCCGGCGAGGGTCTCGGTGACCTGCTCCGGCGTGCCGACGCACGGGCCGTTCTCGAACGAGGCGACGGTCTGCTCGACGACGTCCTCGGGCATCCCGGCGGCGGTGTAGTGCGCCCGGATCCACTCGATCCGGTCGCGGACCTCCTTCTCGGTCTCGCCGATGACGACGTTGTAGTTGGCGCTGCGGACGATCTCGTCGACGTCGCGCCCGACGTCCGCGCAGTGCCCGCGGAGCACCTCGCTCTTGTGCTCGAACCCGTCCGGGCTGCCGTCGAAGTTGGTGTAGTCGGCGTACCGGGCGGCCACCCTGAGGGTCTTCTTCTCGCCGCCGCCGGCGATCCACATCGGGATGCCGTTGTGCTCCGACCCGGGCACGCTGGTGCCCTGCAGCGGCCGCGGGGCGCACAGCGCACCGTCGACCCGGTAGTACCGGCCGTCGAGGGTCGCCGAGCCGGTGGTCCACATGTCACGGAAGATCCGCACGCCCTCCTCGAGCCGGCCGATCCGCTCCCCCGCGCCCGGGAACCCGTAGCCGTAGGCGCGCCACTCGTGCTCGTACCAGCCCGCGCCGATCCCCATCTCGACCCGGCCCTCGCTGACGACGTCGACGGTGGCCGCGACCTTCGCGAGGTAGGTGGGCTCGCGGTAGGACATGCACGTGCACATCTGGCCCAGGCGGACCCGGCCGGTGACGCCCGCGAACGCCGACATCAGCGACCACGCCTCGTGGCAGGCGTGGTCGCTGGGCCGGGGGACGGTGTGGAAGTGGTCGTAGACCCAGAGCGACTCCCAGTCCGGGTTCGCGTCCGCGCGACGCGCCAGTCCGGCCATGACGCCCCAGTGCATCGCGGGGTCGATCCCGGCCAGGTCCATGCGCCACCCCTGCGGCACGAAGATTCCGAACCTCATCCTGTCTCCTTCACCTGCTCCTCGGGACCCCGGCGGAGGGTCGCGGTCGCGCATCTCGGACGCGACGTTACTGTGTGGCGCATGAGTCTGGCGATCTCCGTTGTCGGCACCGGGTACCTCGGGGCGGTCCACGCGGCGTGCATGGCCGATCTCGGCCACACCGTCGTCGCCATGGACAGCGACCCCGAGAAGATCGAGGCGCTGGCCTCCGGGCGACCGGCGATCTACGAGCCGGGCCTCGAGGAGCTGCTCGCGAGGGTCCTCCCGAGCGGCCGCCTGCGCTTCACGACCGACCCGGCCGACGTCGCCGACGCGGACGTCCACTTCCTCTGCGTCGGGACCCCGCAGCTCGCCGACGGCTACGGCGCCGACACCACGTACGTCCACGGCGCCGCCGACGCGCTCGCACCGCACCTGCGCCCGGGATCCCTCGTCGTCGGCAAGTCCACCGTCCCGGTGGGGACCGCGGCCGCGCTGCGCGAGCGGATGCAGCGCCTCGCCCCCGAGGGGGTGACCGTGCGGCTCGCGTGGAACCCCGAGTTCCTCCGCGAGGGGTTCGCCATCGAGGACACCGTGGCGCCGGACCGGTTCGTCTACGGCGTCGCCGGGGAGCACGCCGAGGCCGACGTCGCCCTCCTCGACGAGGTCTATGCCGGGCCGCTCGCCTCCGGCACCCCCCGCCTCGTCACCGACTTCCAGACCGCCGAGCTGGTCAAGGTCGCTGCGAACGCGTTCCTCGCGACGAAGATCTCGTTCATCAACGCGATGAGCGAGGTGTGCGAGGCGGCGGGCGGCGACGTCGTCATGCTCGCCAAGGCGCTCGGCCACGACGACCGGATCGGCCGGAAGTTCCTCGGGGCCGGACTCGGCTTCGGTGGCGGCTGCCTGCCGAAGGACATCCGGGCGTTCATGGCCCGCGCCGAGGAGCTCGGTCAGGGCCCGGCCCTGGGCTTCCTCCGCGAGGTCGACGAGATCAACAAGCGCCGCCGTCGGCGGGTCGTCGACATCGCCCGGGAGGTCTGCGACGGAAGTCTCCACGGGCGGGTCGTCACCGTGCTCGGCGCGGCCTTCAAGCCCAACAGCGACGACATCCGCGACTCCCCCGCGCTCGACGTCGCCGAGGCGGCGCTCGCCGAGGGCGCCTCGGTCCGCGTGCACGACCCGAAGGCGCTCGCGGTCGCGAGGGCGCACCGCCCCGGACCGGAGTACGTCGACACGGTCGAGGACGCCATCGCCGGCACCGACGTCGTCCTCCACCTCACCGAGTGGAAGGACTACCGCGAGCTCGACACCGCGGCCCTGGCGAGCAAGGCCCGCCAGGCGGTCGTCGTCGACGGGCGCAACGCCCTCGACGCCACCGAGTGGCGCGAGACGGGCTGGCAGGTCCGGGCCCTCGGACGCGCCAACCCCTGAGGACCCGTTCCCGGCCGGGCCGGCGCGGGGTTCCGCGCGATGTTCCCAGTGACCGTGCATGATGGGGCCCATGGGCATGCTGATCCGCCAGAACGACGAGCACGTCGTCCGTCGTCTCCTGTCCGACCCCGGGATCTGGGTCGTCGTGGGCCTGAGCAACAACGAGAGCCGTCCCGCGTGGGACGTCTCGCGCTGGCTCAAGGTCGAGCTCGGCAAGGGGATCATCCCGGTCCACCCCAGGGCCGAGACCGTCCACGGCGAGCAGGGCTACGCCTCGATCGCCGACCTCCCCGACGGCACCGACGTCAAGGTCGTCGACTGCTTCGTCAACTCCCAGCGCGTGGGGAAGGTCGTCGACGAGGCGATCGAGCACAAGGACCGGCTCTCCATCGACGCGGTGTGGCTCCAGCTCGGGGTCGTCGACGAGGAGGCCGCGGAGCGGGCGCGGGAGGCGGGGCTCGACGTCGTCATGGACACCTGCCCGAAGATCGAGCACCGCAAGGACCGCGCCCACGGCGCGATCCGCTGACCGTAGCCGCGCCGCCGCTCAGGCGCGGCGCTCCCGCAGCCGCTCGCCCTTGGCGAGGGCGGTCTCGCGCAGCCCCTCCTGGAAGCGGGCCATCGCGGTGCGCAGCCGCGCCGCCTCCCGGCCCTCCCCCGCAGCGAGGATCCGCGCCGCGAGCAGCCCGGCGTTCCGGGCAGCGCCGACGCCGACGGTGGCGACCGGAACGCCCGCGGGCATCTGGACGATGGAGAGCAGCGAGTCCATCCCGTCCAGGTGCGCGAGAGGCACGGGGACCCCGACGACCGGCAGCGGGGTGACGCTGGCGAGCATCCCCGGCAGGTGGGCCGCGCCCCCGGCGCCGGCGACGAGGACGCGCAGCCCGGCCTCGACGGCCCCGGAGCCGTAGGCGATCATCTCCTGCGGCATCCGGTGGGCGGACACGACGTCGGCCTCGTAGGCGACGCCGAGCTCGTCGAGGGCCAGGGCGGCCTGCTCCATGACCGGCCAGTCGGAGTCGCTGCCCATGACGAGGCCGACGAGGGGGCGGGGCGGCTGCTCGGACCCGGTGGGCGTGCTCACTCGGTCACCAGCCCGCGCAGGTAGTCGGCCGCGTGGGTGGTCCGCTCGCGCAGCCCGGCCAGGTCGTCGCCGCAGGCGGTGACGTGCCCGATCTTCCGGCCGGGGCGGACGGTCTTGCCGTACAGGTGGAGCTTGAGCCCGGGGTCGCGCGCCATGATGTGGCGGTAGGCGGAGTAGAGCTCGGGCTCCTCGCCGCCGAGGACGTTCGCCATGACGGTGTACGGCGCCCGGGCGCTCGGCTCGCCCAGCGGGAGGTCGAGCACCGCACGCAGGTGCTGCTCGAACTGCCCGGTGACGGCACCGTCCATGCTCCAGTGGCCCGAGTTGTGCGGGCGCATCGCGAGCTCGTTGACCAGGTGCCGGGGGGCCGCGCCGTCGCCGGCGGGGACCTCGAACATCTCCACCGCGAGCACGCCGGTGACCTCCAGCTCCCCGGCCACCGCGAGCGCGGTCCGGGTCGCCGCCGCGGCGAGGTCGGGATCGAGGTCCGGGGCGGGGGCGATGACCTCGGTGCAGATGCCGTCGGTCTGGACGGTCTCGACG
This sequence comes from uncultured Actinomycetota bacterium, assembly GCA_963800325.1. Lineage (GTDB taxonomy): Bacteria > Actinomycetota > Actinomycetes > Actinomycetales > Dermatophilaceae > CAWDAQ01. Next base: position 256,081 of record CAWDAQ010000003.1, read on the forward strand.
ACCGGCCAGGCGGCGGCCTGCCCTGACGGACTGCGGGCGACGAGGACGGCGAGCTCGCGGGTGAAGGGGACGCTCTCCTCCAGCAGCAGCGACCCACCGGTCGCGGCCGCGCGCTCGAGCCAGTCGTCGAGGTCGCCGGCGGAGCCGGCGACGAGAACGCCCTTGCCGTCGTAGCCGCCCCGGGGGGTCTTGGCGACGACCGGCCAGCCGACCTCCTCGGCGAACGCCTCGACGGCGGCGCGGTCGCGGGCTCCGGTCCACCGCGGGACGGGCACCCCGAGCGCGGCGAGTCGCTCGCGCATGACGAGCTTGTCCTGGGCGTGGACGAGGGCCGACGGGGAGGGGTGCAGCGCCACCCCGTCGGCCTGGAGCGCGGCGAGCACCGGTCCGGGGACGTGCTCGTGGTCGAAGGTGACCACGTCGCAGCCGGCGGCGAACCGCCGGACGGCGTCGGTGTCCCGGTGGTCCCCGACCGGCGCGGACGGGATCACCTGGGCCGCGGCGGCGTCCGGGGCCTCGGTGAGCACGCTGAGCGTGACACCGAGCTCGGCGGCCGGGCCGGCGCACATCCGGGCGAGCTGGCCGCCCCCGATGATGCCGACGACGGGAAAGCCTCCGGGGCTGGGCTGGGGGGAGCTCACGCCGGTGAGGATATCGGGGCCGTCGGTTAGGCTCGCGAGGTGTCCATCTCACCCCCCGCGGTGGTCGCCCGGCTGCGCGAGGCCATGGGCCTCCTGTGGCGCGAGGCCGCCAAGTTCGGGGTGGTCGGGGCGCTGGCGTTCGTCATCGACCTCGGCGGGATGAACGTGCTCACCCACACCGTGCTCGAGTCGAAGGTGACGACGGCGAAGATCATCAGCGGGGTGAGCGCCACCCTGTTCGCCTGGGCCGCGAACCGGACCTGGACCTTCCGTCACCGGCGCAGCCGCCCGGTCGCCCACGAGGTGAGCCTGTTCTTCGCGGTCAACGCGGTCGCGCTCGCCATCGCGACGGCGTGCCTGGTGCTCTCGCACTACGGGCTCGGGCTGCACGGCTCGCTCGCCGACAACGTCGCCGCGGTCATCGGGATCGGCCTCGGCACGCTGTTCCGGTTCTGGGCCTACCGCCGGTTCGTCTTCGCGGGGCACCGTCCCCCGGCGCCGCCCTCCCCCTTCGAGGAGCACGGCCACCTGCGGGTGCACGACCGCCACTGACCCGACCACTGCCGGCCGCCGGCGGCGAGGGGCCGCTCAGTCGGCGTCGGCCTCGGACAGGAACAGCGCGAACACCGCGGGCTGGGTGCGGACGAGCTCGAGCCGGCCCCCGTTCTTCTCGGCGAGGTCCCGCGCGAGCGCGAGCCCGAGGCCGCTGCTGCCGGTCGAGACCGACCGCTCGAAGATGTGCGGGGCGATCGCCGCGGGCACCCCGTCCCCCTGGTCTCCGACCTCGACGACGACCGAGGGCCCGGTGCGCCGGGCGTGGACCTCGACCGTCCCCCGGCCGTGGGCGAGGCTGTTCTCGAGCAGCGTCGAGAGGATCTGCGAGAGCGCGACCGGCGTCGCCTGCACCGACAGCCCCCGCTCGCCCTGGACGTGGACGCTCCGCCGGGCCTTCTCGAACGCCGGCTGCCACTCCCGGTTGAGCGAGGCGATGACGGAGTCGAGGGAGACGCTCGGGCGGGCCTGGTGGGTGCCCCGGGTCCGGCCGAGCAGGTCGTCGACGACCCGGGTGAGCCGCTCGACCTGGCTGATCGCGATGTCCGCCTCCTCCCGGACGACCTGCGGGTCCTCGGTGACGGCGATCTCCTCCAGGCGCATGAGCAGGGCCGTCAACGGGGTGCGCAGCTGGTGCGAGGCGTCCGAGGCGAAGTCCCGCTCGGAGGCCAGCGAGCGCTGGATCTCCTGGGCGCTGCGGGAGAGGACGTCGCTGACGCGGTCGACCTCGACGATGCCGGAGTTGAGCTTCTCGAAGTGGGACTCCCCCGCCCCGAGCCGCTCGGCGCGCTGCGCGAGCTGGGTCAGCGGGGACGCGATCGCCTGCGCCTGCCGGCCGGCGACGAGCACGCTCACCGCGAGCGCCACGAGGGCGAGCACGACGGTGATGCCGAAGCCGAGGACGAGCACCCCGGCGACACCGGAGGACCCGAGCCGGGTCCGGGCCGCGGCGCCGCTGCCGGTGGTCCCCCAGACGAGGAGGGCGAGGAAGGGGACCCCCATGACGAGGACGGCGACGACGACGGCGAGCATCGTCGACCGGAGGAGCTGCTGGCGCACCCCGGACGCTCAGCTCTCGTCGTCGGGCGCGTCGAAGCGGAAGCCGATACCCCTGACGGTGGAGATGTAGCGGGGCTGGGTGGCGTCGTCGCCGAGCTTGCGGCGCAGGACGGAGATGTGCATGTCGAGGGTCTTCGTCGAGCCGACCCAGGCGGTCTCCCACACCTCCCGCATGAGCTGCTCCCGGGAGACGACCTTCCCCTCCTCCCGCACGAGCACCCGCAGGACGGCGAACTCCTTCGCGGTGAGCTGGAGCTCCTCGTCCTTGAACCACGCGCGCCGCCCGTCCGGGTCGATGCGGACGACGTCGCTGCCGGGCTGGGACTCGGGGGTGTTGCGCCGCAGCAGCGCCCGGGCCCGGGCGAGGAGCTCGGCGAGCCGGAAGGGCTTGGTGACGTAGTCGTCCGCCCCGGCGTCGAGGCCGACGACGGTGTCCACCTCGTCCGCGCGGGCGGTGAGGATGAGCACCGGGACGCTGACGCCGTTCGAGCGCATCCGGCGGCAGACCTCGAGCCCGTCCAGGCGGGGCAGGCCGAGGTCGAGGACGACGAGGTCGGGGGACATCGAGGAGGCCTCGAGCGCGGACTCGCCGTCGGCGCGGACGTCGACGTCGTACCCCTCCCGGCGCAGCGCGCGAGCCAACGGCTCGGAGATGGCAGGATCGTCCTCGGCGAGTAGCACTCGGGTCATGCCTGCATCGTAGGAGGCACCGGGTCCCTCAGCGACCGGGCCACACCGGGCGGCGTTTCTCCGCGAACGCCGCGACCCCCTCGGCCCGGTCCCCGGAGAACGCGGTGGCGTGCCAGCACTCGTCCTCGACCTCGAGCCCCGAGCGCAGGTCGGTGTCGTAGCCCAGCCGCATCGCCCGCTTGGCCTGGCGGACCCCGACCGGGCTGTTCTGCGCGATCCGGTCGGCGAGCGCGAGGGCGTGCTCGCGCGCGGCGCCGGCGTCGACGAGGTCGTCGACGAGCCCGACCTCGTGGGCCCGCGCGGCGTCGAGCCGGTCGGCGGTGAAGACGAGCCGGGCGGCCCGGGACCACCCGAGCCGGCGGGTGACGAGCTGGGTGCCCCCGCCGCCGGGGATCACGCCGACGCTGACCTCGGGCAGCCCGAGGGTGGCCGAGGCCCCGGCGACGATGACGTCGCAGGACAGGGCCAGCTCGAGCCCACCGCCGAGGGCGAACCCGTCGACGGCGGCGATCGTCGGGACCGGGAGCCAGAGGACGCCGTTGTAGGCGCGGCGGGCCACGGGTCGCTGCTCGCGCAGATCCTCGTCGGTGAGCGCGTTCCGCTCCTTGAGGTCGGCTCCGACGCAGAACGCCCGCGGGTGGGTGCTCGTCAGGAGCACGGCCCGGACGCCGTCGTCGGCGACGATCTCCTCGGTCGCGGCGGCGATGGCCCGTGCCATCGGCGTCGAGACCGCGTTCATCGCCCCGGGTCGGTCGAGGACGAGCTCGACGACGCCGTCGCGGTGACGCTCGAGGCGCACGAGACCGTCGCCGAACCTGGTGGTGTCGGCGGTGGGGTGGGCGGTCGGGTCGGGCTGGGCGGTCGGGTCAGGTCCAGGGTCGCTCATCGGTCCTCCTCAGGGGTGTGCGGTGACGTCGGCGGTGCGGCGCTCGCCGCTGCTGCGCCGCAGCAGACTGGGGGTCACGTCCCCGATGCCGCGCAGCGTGCGCCGGCGCTGGGCGGCCATGTCGAACCCGGACGTCGCGGTGAGCCGGGCGGCGAGGGTGTCGTCGATCAGGACGCCGCTGCGGGGGGCGACCGCGGTGAGCCGGCTGGCCCGGTTGACGGTCGTGCCGAACACGTCGCCGAGCCGGGAGAGGACCTGCCCGTAGGCGAGCCCGACGCGGACGTCGGGCAGCAGCGGGTCCTCGGCCATCGCGTCGACGAGGTCGAGCGCGATCGCGGCGCCGGGGGCGGACTCGATGTGGACGAACAGCACCTCGTCGCCGACGGTCTTGATGACCCGCCCGCCGTGGGCGGTGATGATGTCGGAGGCGAGCAGCTCGAACCGCTGGACCATCGTCGAGAGCTGGCGCTCGCTGAGCCGGCGGACGACCGAGGTGAAGTTGACGAGGTCGGCGAAGCCGACGACCCGCAGGGTGCCGTCGCCGGCGTCCTCCGGCGCGGCGTCGGCGAGCATGCGGGAGATCGCCGCCGACAGGTGCCGTCGCCAGGCGTAGACGAGCAGCGGCTCGAACTCGTCGGCCATCTCGGCCAGCCGGCGCGCCGCGGCCTCGGCGACGTCCATCCCGGCGACCGAGCGGGAGTCCTTCTCCCCGATCTCGGCCTCCTGCTCGGGCGGGGTGAGCGCCTCGGCCATGAGCTGGGTCTGCCACACCGCGAGGCGGTCGGTGGTGCGGGCCAGCGCCCGGGTCATCGACAGCGCGAGCGGCTCGTCGACGACGCCCTCGCGCACGAGCCGGGCGACCCGCCGCAGCGCGGTGAGGTCGGCCTCGGTGAAGGCCATGTCCTCGTCGGCGACGAGGGGGAAGCCGAGTGCGTGCCAGAACTTGCGGGCGCTGAGGAGGGAGACCTCGGCGCCCTGGGAGACCTGCCGGCGGCCCATCGTCGCCGGGCGGCCGAGCAGGTCGGCCTCGATCTCCTCGAGCACGCGGCCGGGCTCGCCGAACGGACCGGTCGGCGGCACGAGCGGCTCGCGGCCCCCGTCGTCGTGGCCGGGCTCGGGGCCGGGCTCGTTGTCGGGCTCGGGGTCGGGCATGGCGCGCCGGTCCTCCTCACCGCGTCATCGGGGCTGGGGCGGGCGCACGTGGGTCACGTCGCCGGCCGCCACGGTAGTCGAGCCGCCCGGGGTGGCGACGACGAGGCGGCCGTCGTCGTCGACGGCGAGCGCGCGGGTGCGGACCGTGCCACCACTGCCGCCACTGCCGCGGATCCCGGTCGCGCCGACGAGCTCGACGTCGGCGCCGACGGTGCTGCACACGGCGCGGTAGGCCCGGCGCACCTCACGGACGGCGTCCCCCTCCGGCGCGGCGAGCGCCGCGTGGAGCTCGGCGAGGTGGGTCAGGTAGCGGGCGGCGAGCCGCTCGCGGGGGACCTCGCCGGCGCCGGCGAGCGCGAGCGAGGTCGCGGTCGGCACCGGCAGCTCCTCCCGGCCGCCGTCGACGTTGACGCCGGCCCCGACGACGACGCCGGCGGGGGTGAGCTCGCAGAGGACGCCGCAGACCTTGCGGAGGTCGTCGGCGGGCACGAGGACGTCGTTGGGCCACTTCAGGACGGTCTCGACCCCGGTGGTCTCCGCGACCGCCCGGTGGACCGCGAGTCCCGCGGCGAGCGGGAGCCACCCGGGGGCGGGCGGGGCCGGCAGGAGCACCGACATCGCGAGCGCCGAGCGCGGCACGTCGACCCACGTGCGGCCGAGGCGCCCCCGGCCACCCTCCTGGTGGTCGGCGACGACCGGCAGCCACGGCCGGCCCTGGCGGACGACCTCGGCGTTCGTCGAGTCGACGTTCGCGAGCACGCGCACCCCCGTCCACGGGCCCGGGCCGCCGAGCAGCTCCGCCTCGAGCAGGTCCGACCTCAGTGCCCGTCGCATCGGGACAAGGCTATGGTCTGGCCATGGCCCGACGCACCGACGGCACCCACGGCACCGACACCCCCCTGGTCGGCGGCACCGAGGTCCCCGAGGACATCGACATCCACACCACGGCCGGACGGCTCGCCGACCTGACCCGCCGCACCGACGAGGCGGTCCACGCCGGGTCCGCCCGGGCCGTGGAGAAGCAGCACGCCCGGGGGAAGAAGACCGCACGGGAGCGGATCGACGCGCTGCTCGACGACGGCTCGTTCGTCGAGCTCGACGAGCTCGCCCGGCACCGGTCGACGGCGTTCGGGCAGGAGGCCAACCGCCCCTACGGCGACGGCGTCGTCAGCGGCTTCGGCACCGTCGACGGCCGGCAGGTGTGCGTGTTCGCCCAGGACTTCACCGTCTTCGGCGGCTCCCTCGGCGAGGTGTTCGGGGAGAAGATCGTCAAGGTCATGGACCTCGCGACGAAGATCGGCTGCCCCGTGGTCGGGATCAACGACTCCGGGGGCGCGCGGATCCAGGAGGGCGTGGTCTCGCTCGGGCTCTACGGCGAGATCTTCCGCCGCAACGTCCACGCCTCGGGGGTGGTGCCGCAGATCTCGCTCGTCATGGGGCCCTGTGCCGGCGGCGCGGTCTACTCCCCCGCCGTCACCGACTTCACCGTCATGGTCGACCAGACCTCGCACATGTTCATCACCGGCCCGGACGTCATCAAGACCGTGACCGGGGAGGACGTCGGGTTCGAGGACCTCGGCGGCGCGCGGACCCACAACGCGACCTCCGGCAACGCCCACTACATGGGCTCGGACGAGGACGACGCGATCGACTACGTCCGAGGCCTGCTGTCCTACCTGCCGCAGAACAACCTCGAGCAGCCCCCGGTCTTCGAGGCGCCTGCCGAGCTCGAGGTCACCGACCTCGACGCCGAGCTCGACACGCTCGTGCCGGACTCGGCGAACACCCCCTACGACATGCGCACCGCCGTCGAGCACGTCCTCGACGACGGCGAGTTCCTCGAGGTCCAGCCGCTGTTCGCGCCGAACGTCGTCGTCGGCTTCGGCCGGGTCGAGGGTCGCTCGGTCGGGGTCGTGGCGAACCAGCCGCAGCACCTCGCCGGCACGCTCGACATCGACGCCTCGGAGAAGGCCGCCCGGTTCGTGCGCACCTGCGACGCGTTCAACGTCCCCGTCCTGACGTTCGTCGACGTCCCGGGGTTCCTCCCGGGCACCGACCAGGAGTGGAACGGGATCATCCGCCGGGGCGCGAAGCTGCTCTACGCCTACGCCGAGGCGACGGTGCCCCTGGTCACCGTCATCACCCGCAAGGCGTACGGCGGCGCCTACGACGTCATGGGCTCCAAGCACCTCGGGGCGGACGTCAACCTCGCCTGGCCCACCGCCCAGATCGCGGTCATGGGGGCCCAGGGCGCGGTCAACATCCTCTACCGGCGCCAGCTCGCCGAGGCCGAGTCGGCCGGCGAGGACGTCGAGCACGCCCGGCAGCGCTTCGTCACCGAGTACGAGGACGCGCTCGCCAACCCCTACGTCGCCGCCGAGCGGGGCTACGTCGACGCGGTCATCACGCCGTCGACGACCCGGGTGCACGTGACCCGGGCGCTGCGGGCGCTGCGGACCAAGCGGGAGGAGCTCCCGCCGAAGAAGCACGGGAACATCCCGCTGTGAGCGGCGACGGGGCGCAGCAGCCGGCCGAGGTGACGGTCCTCGGGCCGGCGACGGCCGAGGAGACCGCGGCCCTCGTCGTCGTCCTCGCCGCCGTGGCGGGCGAGGGGGACGGGGAGCCCGCGTCCGGCGCCGGGTCGGAGTGGGCCTCCCCCGCCCGACGGGTCCGCGCGGACCCGGGGCCGCGACCCGGGGGGTGGCGGGCCTCCGCGCTCCCGCGCTGAGGCTTCCTCAGGCGACCTCAGGTCCCCCTCACGCGACCTCACGCGCCCCGGCGGCGGCCGACGGTCCGGGCGAGGTCCTCGTGGTCCTCGGGCGCGAGGCACCGGGCGGCGAGCACCCGGTCGGCGGCGTCGAGGTCCCCGCTGAAGGCGCGGAAGGCCGTCATGACGTCGACCCCGTGCCCCGGCCGGGCCCGCACCCGGACCTCGTCGCCTGCGGCGATCACGCCCGCGGCGGCGACGGCGAGGTAGGCGCCCGAGCGGCCGTGGGCGGTGAAGCGGCGCACCCAGGCCCGCTCGCCCATCCGGGTCTGGAAGGTCCGGCAGGGGATCCGGGGCCCGCACACCCGCAGCACGACCTCGTCGCCGACCTCCCACTCCTCGCCGACGAGCGCCCCGTCGACGTCGAGGCCGCTCGTGGTGAGGTTCTCCCCGAACATGCCGTCCGGCAGGTCCCGCCCGAGCTCGGCGGCCCAGTGGTCGAGCTCCTCGCGGGCGACGGCGTACACCGCCTGGGCGTCGCCGCCGTGGTGCTCCCGCTCGCCGATGTAGTCCCCGACCACCCCGCTGCCGAGGCCGCCGTGCTTCGGGCCGGGGGCGCGGACCTCGACCCGGTCCACCGGGGCCTTGACGATGCCGGTGACCCCGGGCCCGGGGGCGGGGGTCGGGGTCGCCGAGCCGAGGTTGACCGAGAGGATGCGTGCCATGCCGCTCAGCCTAGGACGGGCACGACGGCGGGCCCACCGGGATTGCCCGGTGGGCCCGCCGCGTGCCGGTCGGCTCCGGCGACCGGTGCCGGTCAGTGCCGCCCGTGGTGGCGGTGGTGGCCGTGCTCGACCGCGCCGAGCGCGTCGACGATCCCGTGGCCGTACCACCCGTTGAACCGCTTCGTGCCGTCGCAGTTCGAGGTGAAGCTGTCCGGCAGGTCCGGGTAGTCGTAGACCGGGGCCGGGCACGCGGTCTCGGTCGCCGTGCGGGTGAGCACCTGCTCGGTCCGCCACGGGTTCAGCGTCAGGCCGCTGTCCCGGTGGCCCCGGCGGTCCCGGTGCCCGTGGGCGCCGACGGCGAGGGCGGCGACCCCGGCGGCGTGCGGGGAGGCCATCGACGTGCCCTGGAGGTACTGCCAGTACTCGCAGCTGTCCTTGCCCGTCGGGCACTGCGAGACGATGAACGGGCTCGTCGAGACCCCGGTGGCGGCGTTGACCTCCCCGCTGTCGAGGGCGAGCGCCTTCGGCATCGCGGCGAGGACGAGGTTGCCCGGGGTCGCGTAGGCCGGGGTCCCGTACCCGTCACGGTAGGCGCCGCCCGGTGCGGCCACGGACACCTCCTGCGTGCCCCAGTTGGAGTAGTACGCCTTGAGCGTGCTCGGCCCGACCGAGGAGACCGCGATGACGCCGCTGCCCTCGGTCGGCATGCTCAGGCAGCTGTTGTCGACGGTGCGGTCGTGGGCCGAGCCCGGGGGGTAGTCCGGGCTCGTCGTGTCCGTCGTCGGGTCGTCCAGGTCGGTGTTCTCGTTCCCGGCGGCGGAGACGAGGGTGACGCCCCGGTGGCGGGCGTAGCGCAGCGCCCGGTTCGTCGCGGCGATGATCGTCCGCTGCTGCTCCTGCTGCGCCGGGGTGTCGGCCGGGTTGTCGGCGCAGTTGAAGAGCCACGGGTCGATGTAGTAGCTCATGTTGACGACGTCGATGCCGTGGTCACCGGCGTAGGTGAGGGCGTCGACGGTGGCGGCGAGGAAGAAGTAGCCCGAGTCCTGGCCGGCCCGGAGGTTGACGATGTCGGCGTCCGGGGCGACCCCCGCGATCCCGACCCCGTTGACGGGTGCGGCGATCGTGCTCGCGACGTGGGTGCCGTGCCCGTCCTCGTCGACGTCGGCCGGGTCGGTGCACTTCCCGTCCGGGTCGTCGGCGCAGGGCCCGTCGATCGCCGGGTCGTCGACGGTGAAGTTGCGGCTGAGCCGGTGGTCGAAGTGCGCGGCGATGTCGGGGTGGCTCGCATCGACGCCGGTGTCGATGATCCCGACCCGGACCCCGCGACCGGTCTCCGTCGCGTGCGCGGCGGGGGCGTGGATCATGTCCATGTCCCACTGCAGGCCGGCGAGCGGCTCCGGGGCGGGCTGCTGCGGGTGGTGCCCGTGCTGTCCGTGCCCCCTGCCGCGGTGCTGCTGGGAGCGCTCCGGCCCCTTCCCGGCCCCCCGGTGCCGGGCGAGGTCCTTGCGGGCGGCCGCGGTCCGGTCGGCGAGGGCCTTCTCGAGCCGCTCGGTGTGCTTGGGCCCGTCGTGCGGGGCGTGCCCGATGACCCGGTCGGGGGTGACCCCGACGACCGCGGCCGAGTCCGTCACGGCCGCGGCGAACCCGGCCGAGCCGGGGCGGACGGTGTAGAGGCCGACGTCGGTGTTGGCGTCGGTCACCGTGCCGCCGGCGGCCCGGACCGCGGCGCGCACCGCGTCCTCGCCGGCACCCTCGCGGGCGAGGACGAGCAGGCGCTTGGCCTCGCCCGAGGACGCGGACGCGGCGGCGGGTGCCTGCGCCGCCGCCCCCGACGCGGTGGCCGTGGGGACCGCGGTGGCGGCGCCGGGGCAGGCCAGGGTGAGGCCTCCCGCGGCGAGCGCGGCGCCGAGCGCCAGCACGGGTCGTCTGGTCGGGGTCATGGGGGTCGCCTTCCTGGCGGGGAGAGGGCCGGCGGCGCTGCCGACCGGCGAGGACGCTACTCGTCCCGGGGGGAGTCGGCATCCGGAGAGCGCCGGGCCCCGCGCCGTGGGGTACGTTGCCGCGGTGAGCACGCAGACCCCCCAGGCCCGCCCGCAGACCGCCGTCGACCGCGTCGCCGAGGAGCACTTCGAGGCGAGCGTCGCGCTGAGCCCGATCAGCGCCACCTACCTCGGGGTGCCGGGCCACGACCACGAGCTCGACGACTTCTCCCCCGCGGGCTTCGCCGCCGAGGCCGACCTCGCCCGCCGCACCCTCGCCCGGCTCGAGGAGTGCGAGCCGGTCGACGACGTCGACCGGGTGACGCTGGCCGCGATGCGCGAGCGGCTCGGCCTGACCGTCGAGTTCCACGAGGCGGGGGTCGACGAGATGACCCTCAACGTCATCGCGAGCCCGATGCAGGCGGTGCGGGGCGCGTTCGACCTCATGCCGACGAACACCGAGTCCCAGTGGGCGACGTTCGCGGCGCGGATGGCCCGGGTGCCCGAGGCGCTCGAGGCGTGGGTGGGCACGCTGCGGGGTGCGGCCGACCGGGGCGACGTCGCCTCCCGGCGCCAGGTCGAGTCCTGCATCGCCCAGTGCGAGGACCTCACCGCCGAGGACGGCTACTTCGCCCGGCTCGTCGTCGACCCGCGCCTGGGGGAGGAGCCCCTCGGGGGGAGGGTGCGCGCCGACCTCGAGGCCGGGGTGGCCGCCGCCTCCCGTGCCTACGGCCGGCTCGGGGAGCAGCTGCGCGAGCACCTCCTGGACCGCGCCCCGACCGTCGACGGGGTGGGGCGCGAGCGCTACCGGCTGTACTCGCGCTACTTCCTCGGCGCCGAGATCGACCTCGAGGAGACCTACGCCTGGGGACAGGCCGAGCTCGCGCGGATCACCGGCGAGATGGAGGCCGTGGCCGAGCGGATCGCGCCGGGCTCGACGGTCAAGGAGGCGATCGCCGCGCTCGACGGGGACCCGGACTACCAGCTCCACGGCACCGACGCGCTCGTCGCGTGGATGCAGGCCAAGGCCGACGACGCCGTCGACATGCTCGCCGGCACCCAGTTCGACATCCCCGGGCCCGTCCGCGACATCGAGTGCATGATCTCCCCGACCCCGACCGGGGGGATCTACTACACCGGCCCGAGCGACGACTTCTCCCGGCCGGGGCGGATGTGGTGGTCGGTGCCCAAGGGGGTCACCGAGTTCGGGACGTGGCGCGAGCTGACGACCGTCTACCACGAGGGGGTGCCGGGCCACCACCTCCAGGTCGGGCAGACGGTCTACCGCAAGGACCTGCTCAACAGCTGGCGGCGGCTCGCGTCGTGGACCTCGGGGTACGGCGAGGGCTGGGCGCTCTACGCCGAGCGGCTCATGGACGAGCTCGGCTACATGGAGGACCCGGGCAACCGGATGGGCCTGCTCGACGCCCAGTCGCTGCGGGCCGCCCGCGTCGTCCTCGACATCGGCGTGCACTGCGGGTTCGAGGCCCCCGCCGAGGTCGGCGGCGGCGAGTGGACCTACGACACGGCGTGGGCGTTCCTCACCGCGCACGCGAACATGGAGGAGGGCCGGCTGCGGTTCGAGCTGGACCGCTACCTCGGGTGGCCGGGCCAGGCGCCGTCGTACAAGATCGGCGAGCGGATCTGGATGGGTCTGCGCGACGAGGTCGCCCGCCGCGAGGGCGACGGCTTCGACCTTCGGGCCTTCCACCGGCGCGCGCTCGACATCGGCGGCGTCGGCCTCGACACCCTGCGGGAGGCCGTGCTCGGCACCGACGCCTGACCGCCGGGGTCGGCTCGCGAACCGGCCCCGCCCGCCGTGCGGCCGCGTGGCGCGGACGGCCTGCCCTGAGAGGATGGGACGTGGACACCGCCCTGACCCTGCTCGCGGTCGTCGTCACCGTGCTCGCCGGCACGGCCCTCGCGTCACGTGTCGGCGCCCCCGCCCCGCTCGTCCTCATCGTCGTCGGGATCGCCGGCTCCTACGTCCCCGGGGTCCCGCAGGTGACCCTCTCCCCCGAGCTCGTCCTGCTCGGGCTGCTGCCGCCCCTGCTGTACTCGGCGGCGATCACGACCTCGCTCGTGGACTTCCGGCGGCTGCGCGGCCCGATCCTCTCGCTCGCGGTCGGGCTCGTGCTGTTCACCGCGCTCGGGGTGGGCCTCGTCGCGTGGTGGGTGCTGCCGATCCCGTTCGCCGTCGCGGTCGCCCTCGGCGCGGTGGTCGCCCCGCCCGACGCGGTCGCCGCGGTCGCCGTGGGCCGGCGGATCGGGCTCCCCCGGCAGGTCGTCACGGTCCTCGAGGGCGAGTCGCTGCTCAACGACGCGACGGCGCTGGTCACGCTGCGGACCGCGATCGCCGCCTTCACCTCGGCGGGGGTGGTCACCGCCGGCTCGGTCGCGCTCGACTTCGTCTGGGCCGTCGTGGGCGGGGTCGGCAGCGGGCTCGTGGTCGCGGCCGTGATCGCCGCGGCGCGCAAGCGCGTCACCGTGCCGACCGCGGACACCGCGCTGTCCTTCGTCGCCCCGTTCGCGGCGTACCTTCCCGCCGAGGGGATGCACGCCTCCGGCGTCCTCGCCGTCGTCACGACCGGCCTCGTGCTCGGGCACAAGGCGCCGGTGCTGCAGACCGCGAGCTCGCGGCTCGCCGAGCGGACCAACTGGGCCAGCGTGCAGTTCCTCCTCGAGAACGCGGTGTTCCTCCTCATCGGCCTGCAGGCGCGCGCGGTGACGACGGCGGCGGCCTCGTCCGAGCTCGGCGGGCCCACCGTGCTCGCCGGGATCGGCGCGGTGCTCGCGGCGGTGATCCTGCTCCGCCCGGTCTGGGGGATGGCCTCGCAGCGGGTCCGCGCGCTGCGGCCGGGGGACGCGTTCCAGGACTGGCGCGAGGGGGCCGTCGTGAGCTGGGCGGGCATGCGGGGGGTCGTCACCCTCGCCGCCGCGTTCGTCCTCCCGGTTGACACCCCCCACCGGGACGTCCTCGTCCTCATCGCCCTCGTCGTCGCCGTCACGACGCTGTTGCTGCAGGGCACGACGCTGCCGTGGGTCGCCCGCGTCCTCGGGGTGCGCGGCCCCGACCCGCGCGAGGACGCGCTGCAGGAGGCCGTGGTGACCCAGCAGGCCGTCCAGGCCGGCCTCGCCGCGCTCGAGGACGTGCCCGACGCCGACCCGGACGCCCTCGCGACGCTCCGCCAGCGCGCGAGCGACCGGGTCAACCGGGTCTGGGAACGGCTCGGCCCGGACGAGGACACCGCCGCCACACCGAGCGAGCAGTACCGGCGGCTGCGGCTGGTCTCGCTCACGGCGGAGCGCGAGGAGCTGCTCGCGGTGCGGCGGTCCGGCAGCGTCGACCACGAGGTGCTCGCCGTGGTGCTGGCCGCGCTCGACGTCGAGGAGTCCATGCTCGAGCGGGTGCAAGAGCGCGACCGGACGCTGCGGGACGCGCCCGTGCTCGCGCCCGGCGGCCCCGGCGGCGACTGCGAGCACCTGCGCGAGGCCGGCTGCGTCGCGGTCCCGGCGACCCAGCGGACCTGCCCGCGCTGCGTCGAGGAGGGCCTGACCCCGGTCCACCTGCGGTTGTGCCTCGCCTGCGGCTTCGTCGGCTGCTGCGACTCCTCGACCGGGCGGCACGCGAGGGAGCACCACGCCCGGACCGGCCACCCCGTCATCCGCAGCTTCGAGGCCGGAGAGGCCTGGCGGTGGTGCTTCGTCGACGAGATCCTCGGGTAGACCTCCCCTCCGTGCGTCCGCAGGGTCGGCACCCGGGCAACCATACGTGCGGACGTCACGCGGGGGGTGGGTAGCCTCGCCGCATGCCCCCACCCGCCCTGCCCGCCGACCGCCCCCGCGTCCCGCTCGTCCTCGCCTCCGGCTCCCCCGCCCGGCTGGCCCTGCTGCGCCAGGCCGGGGTCGAGCCCCGGGTCGAGGTGAGCGAGGTCGACGAGGACGCCGCCCTCGCCGCCGCGGAGGAGGTCCACGGCCGGCTCGAGGCCGCCGACGTGGCCCTCCTGCTCGCCCGGGCCAAGGCCGAGGACGTCGTCGGCCGGGTCGGCGAGGCCGCCGACGCCCTCCTCATCGGGTGCGACTCGGTGCTGGAGGTGGGGGGCGAGGTCCATGGCAAGCCCGGCGACGCGGCGACGGCGACGGAGCGCTGGCACCGGATGCGGGGCGGCTGCGGGGTGCTGCACACCGGGCACTGGCTGGTCGACCTGCGCGCCGAGGGCAACGGCGGGACCCTCGGCGCGACCGCGTCGACGACAGTCCACTTCGCCCGGCTCAGCGACGCCGAGGTCGCGGACTACGTCGCCACCGGGGAGCCGCTGTCGGTCGCCGGCGGCTTCACGCTCGACGGCCGCGGCGCCCCGTACGTCGCCGGGGTCGAGGGCGACCCGAGCAACGTCGTCGGGCTCTCGCTGCCGCTGCTGCGCGAGCTCCTCGGGGAGCTCGGGCTGCGCTGGTCGGCGCTGACGACCTCCTGAACGACCCGTCCCGCGTGCGGTCCCGCGGACTCGGGCGGCGACGGCACGTACTTGCGAAATTGGAAAGTACTTTCTAGTCTTGCGGTTGCCCGGCCCGCACGACCGAAGGACCCGCCCGTGACCCCGCAGACCTCCCGCACCCCCGAGCAGGACGCCGCGCGCCGGTCCCTCGCCGAGGCGGACTCGACCTCCCTCGCCGGCCCACGCGACCGACGCGTGCACGCGGTCGCCGTCGCGGGGTTCGGCCTCCTCGTCGGCGGGTACGTCGCGCTCGGCCGGCTCGACCGGCAGGACGGGTCCGGGTCGTGGGGCCTGGGCGCCTACATCGCCCTGCTCGTCCTCCTCGCGGCGTGGCAGACCCGGGCGAGCGCCGCGCTCCCCCGGGGCACGCGGCGGACCGGCTGGACCGGCCTGGCCGGCACCCTCGTGCTCTGCGCGGTCGTCCAGGGCTGGCTCAACTGGCGCGAGCAGACCACCGCGTCCGGCCCGGTGCTGCTCGTCGTGGTCTCGCTCGTCGCCGCGCTGCCCGCCCTGCTCGCGGCCGCGGCGGTGCTGCGCGGGAACCGGCGGTGAGCCCGCCCGGCACCGACGCGGCCGCCCCGGGAGCGGAGGAGGCCGGCAGCCGGCACGCCCGGCACCGCCTCGAGGAGAGCCTCACCGCTCCGGTGCGGTTCAGCATCGCCGCGGCCCTCGCGAGCGTCGACGAGGCCGAGTTCGGGCACGTCCGGGACTCGCTCGAGGTCTCGGACTCGGTCCTGAGCAAGCAGGCCTCGGCCCTGGAGCGGGCCGGGATCGTCAGGGTCCGCAAGGGGTACGTCGGCCGCCGGCCGCGGACGTGGCTGTCGCTGACCCGCGCGGGCCGACAGGCGTGGGAGCGCCACCTCGCCGCCCTGAAGGAGATCGCCGACGGCTGAGCGGCCACGTGCCGACGGGCGCCCGGTCAGACCGGCGGGATCCCCCGCCGCTTCGTCGCGAACGTGCGATCCCGACCGGCCGCGTAGCGCAGGCGGGCCAGCAGCTCGCCCCGGAGGGCGTCGGCCTCGATGACCTGGTCGACGACGAGGTCGGCGGCGAGCCGCTCGAGGTCGACGTCCTCCTCGTACTCGGCCCGCATCCGCGCGACGAAGTCCGCCCGCTCGTCCTCGTCCTCGATCGCGGCGATGCGGTTGGCGTACACCGCGTTGACCGCCGCCTCGGGTCCCATGACGGCGATCCGCGCGGTCGGCAGCGCGATCGTCGCGTCCGGGGCGAAGCCGGGCCCGCCCATCGCGTACAGCCCGGCGCCGTAGGCCTTCCGGACGACGACGCAGAACTGCGGCACGGTCGCCGAGGACACCGCGGAGACCATCTTCGCGCCGTGGCGGATGATGCCGCCGCGCTCGACCTCGGAGCCGATCATGAAGCCGGGCACGTCGGCGAGGTAGACCAGCGGGATCGAGTAGGCGTCGCAGGTCCAGATGAACCGGGCGGCCTTGTCGGCGCTGTCGGTGAACAGCACCCCGCCCTTGACCGCGGAGTTGTTCGCGACGATGCCGACGCTCTCCCCGGCCATCCGGGCGAACCCCACGACGAGCTCGGGCGCGAAGAGCGGCTTGACCTCGAAGAAGCTCTCCTCGTCGACGAGGCCGTCGATGACGTCGTGGACGTCGAAGGGCTGGCTCTCCCGCTCCGGGACGGTGTGGCGGGTGAGCGGCGCGGCGGGCTCCTCCGGGGCGTAGCGCGGCAGCGGCGCCCGCCAGCTGCTCGGCACGTAGGAGAACCACAGCCGCGCGAGCTCGATCGCCTCCTCGTCGTCGGCGGCGAGGAGGTCGCCGACCCCGGAGACCGTGCAGTGCATCCGGGCGCCGCCCATCTCCTCGAGGCTGACGTGCTCGCCGACGACCATCTCGGCCATCCGGGGGCTGCCGAGGTACATCGAGGCGTTGCCCTCGACCATGATGACGACGTCGGTGAAGGAGGGGATGTAGGCCCCGCCCGCCGCGCTCGGCCCGAACAGGCAGCAGACCTGCGGGACCTTGCCGGACAGGGCGACCTGGTTGTGGAAGATCCGTCCCGCCCCGCGCCGACCCGGGAACAGGTCGACCTGGTCGGTGATCCGCGCCCCGGCCGAGTCGACGAACCAGAACACCGGCAGCTCCTCGCGCAGGGCGGTCTCGGTGGCCCGCACGATCTTCTCCACGGTCCGCGCACCCCAGGAGCCGGCCTTGACGGTGGGGTCGTTGGCGACGACGACGACCGGTCGGTCCTCGACCGTGCCGCGGCCGGTGACGACGCCGTCGGCGGGCAGCGAGCCGGCGGTCGCGTTGGCGTAGCGGCCGTCCTCGACGAAGCTGCCCTCGTCGAGCAGGAGCGCGATCCGGTCGCGGACGTAGAGCTTGCCCTGGGAGTCGAGCTTGGCGCGCCCCTTCTCCCCGGGCGCGCCGGAGGCGGCGTGCGCCGCGGCGAACCGCTCCCGGACGGCGGCGACACGCGGGTCGGCGCCGGCGTCGGAGCCGGAGGCGAAGGAGTCGTCGGCGGCGGCGTCGCCGGGGGCGGGGGCGGCCATCAGGACGTCGGGAGACCGAGGTGGCGGGCGATGACCATGCGCTGGACCTCGCTCGTGCCCTCGCCGATCTCGAGGATCTTCGCGTCGCGGTAGAACCGGGCGACCGGGTACTCCTCCATGAACCCGTTGCCGCCGAAGACCTGGGTGGCGATCCGGGTCGCGGTGACGGCGGCCTCGCTGGAGTACAGCTTCGCGATCGCGGCCGCGTGCTTGACCTCCTTGACCGACCGGCGGCCGGCCTCGTGCTCGTCCTTGAGCCAGGCGGCCTTGTAGGTCAGCAGGCGGGCGGCCTCGACCATGACGGCGAGGTCGGCGACCTGGAACGAGACGCCCTGGTTGGCCCCGATCGGGCGGCCGAAGGCGGTCCGGGTCGAGGCGTACTCGGCGGACTGCTCGAGCATCGCCTGGGCGAGGCCGACCGCGAGCGCGGAGATCGCGATCCGGCCGTCGTCGAGGGTCTTGAGGAACTGCCGGAAGCCGTCGCCCTCGGCGCCGAGGAGGTTCGCGGCGGGCACCCGGCAGCCGGAGAAGGTCAGGCCGTGGGTGTCCGAGGAGCGCCAGCCGAGCTTGTCGTAGGCGGGCTCGACGGTGAAGCCGGGCGTGCCGCTCGGCACGAGGATCGCCGAGACCTGCGCGCTCCCGTCCTCGGCGGTGCCGGTGCGGGCGGTCACGGTGACGACCGAGGTGATGTCCGTGCCGGAGTTGGTGATGAAGGCCTTCGACCCGTCGATGACCCACTCCTCGCCGTCCCGGACGGCCCGGGTCCGGGACGCGGCGGCGTCCGAGCC
Organism: uncultured Actinomycetota bacterium; assembly: GCA_963800325.1. Taxonomy (GTDB): domain Bacteria; phylum Actinomycetota; class Actinomycetes; order Actinomycetales; family Dermatophilaceae; genus CAWDAQ01. Next base: position 274,280 of record CAWDAQ010000003.1, read on the forward strand.
GGCGTCGGGCTCGGTGAGGCCGAAGCCGGCGAGCGCCCGGCCGGCGACGAGGTCGGGCAGCCACGTCTCCTTCTGCTCGGCGGTGCCGTAGGTGAGGATCGGGTTGATCCCGAGGCCGACCCCGGCCGAGAGCGTGATCCCGACGGACTGGTCCACCCGCCCGAGCTCCTCGATCGCGACGCACAGCGAGGTGAAGTCGCCGTCGGTGCCCATGCCGCCGTACTCCTCGGGCACGACGAGGCCGAACAGCCCGAGGTCACCCATCTTCGGGACGAGGTCGACCGGGAAGTGCTTCTCCCGGTCCCACCGGGCGATGTTCGGGGCCACCTCGGCCTCGGCGAACTCGCGCACGCTCCGGCGGAAGTCCTCGTGGTCCTTGCTCAGCTCGAACATCGTCGTCCTTGGTCTCGACGGTCACCTACTTGACGTTGACGTCAACGTAAAGCATTCTGTGGGCCGTGACAAGTCCGGACAGCCCCCGCACGTGGACCATCCGCGAGCTCGCCGACGAGTTCGAGGTCACCCCCCGCACGCTGCGGCACTACGAGGAGCTCGGGCTGCTCGCCCCGGAGCGGCGCGGGACGGTCCGGGTGTTCCACCGGCGCGACCGGGTCCGGCTCGCGCTCATCCTCCGCGGACGGCGGCTCGGGTTCCCGCTGGAGGAGATCCGCACGATCATCGACATGTACGACGAGCAGCCCGGCGAGGTCGGCCAGCTGCGCTACCTCCTCGGGCAGATCGGGGACCGGCGCAGCGACCTCGAGCGGCGCCGGCAGGACATCGAGGACTCCCTGCGCGAGCTCGACGAGCTCGATCGACGATGCCGGGAGGACCTCGCCGGACTCGGTGACGACCTCCCGGCCGCCCCCGCGACCGTCACCGCCGCGGGCGCCCCGGGGGACTCCGGCGGGCCCGCCCGGGTGGCGGCACCTGCCGCCGGTGACGGGCGCTAGGCTCCGAGCCCATGGCCCCCATCCGCAAGGTCCTCATTGCCAACCGCGGCGAGATCGCCGTCCGGGTCGCCCGGGCGTGCGCCGACAGCGGCATCGCGTCGGTCGCGGTCTACGCCGAGCCCGACCGGGACGCCCTCCACGTGCGGGTCGCCGACGAGGCGTGGGCGCTCGGGGGAACCGCCCCGGCCGACTCCTACCTCGTCCAGGAGAAGCTGCTCGACGTCGCGGCGAGGTCCGGTGCCGACGCGGTCCACCCCGGCTACGGCTTCCTGTCCGAGAACGCCGGGTTCGCGCGGGCGGTCCAGGCCGCCGGGCTGACGTGGGTCGGCCCGCCGCCGGAGGCGATCGACTCCCTCGGGGACAAGGTCACCGCCCGGCACATCGCCGCCAAGGCCCGGGCCCCGCTCGTCGCGGGCACGCAGGACCCGGTCGCCGACGCCGACGAGGTCGTGGCGTTCGCGACCGAGCACGGTCTCCCCGTCGCGATCAAGGCGGCCTACGGGGGCGGCGGACGCGGCCTGAAGGTGGCCCGGACGATGGAGGAGATCCCCGAGCTCTTCGAGAGCGCCACCCGGGAGGCGGTCGCCGCCTTCGGGCGCGGCGAGTGCTTCGTCGAGCGCTACCTCGACCGGCCCCGCCACGTCGAGACCCAGTGCATCGCCGACACGACCGGCCACGTCGTCGTCATCTCGACCCGGGACTGCTCGCTCCAGCGGCGCCACCAGAAGCTCGTCGAGGAGGCCCCGGCGCCCTACCTCACGGCCGAGCAGGAGGCCGAGCTCGTCCGGGCCTCGAAGGCGATCCTCGCCGAGGCGGGGTACACCTGCGCCGGCACCTGCGAGTTCCTCGTCGGCCAGGACGGCACGATCTCCTTCCTCGAGGTCAACACCCGCCTCCAGGTCGAGCACCCGGTCTCGGAGGAGGTCACCGGCATCGACCTCGTCCGGGAGCAGCTGCGGGTCGCGGCGGGCGAGCCGCTCGGCTACGACGACCCGACCCCGGTCGGGCACTCGATCGAGTTCCGGATCAACGGCGAGGACGCGGGACGGGGGTTCCTCCCCCAACCGGGCACGGTCACCGCCTTCCGTCCCCCGTCCGGGCCCGGGGTCCGGCTCGACTCCGGGGTCGTCGAGGGGGACGCGGTCGGCGGCGCGTTCGACTCGATGCTCGCCAAGCTCGTCGTCACCGGCGCCACCCGGGCCCAGGCCCTCGAACGCTCCCGCCGGGCCCTGGCCGAGTTCGTCGTCGAGGGCCTGCCGACGGTGCTGCCGTTCCACCGCGCCGTCGTCGAGGACCCGGCGTTCGCCCCGACGGGCGAGGACCCGTTCAGCGTGCACACCCGGTGGATCGAGACCGAGTTCGACAACACCATCGCCCCGTGGGACGGTCACGGCGGCGGTGACGGCTCCGCCGAGGAGCCGGAGCGGCGCCGGGTCGTCGTCGAGGTCGGCGGCAAGCGGCTCGAGGTGGTCCTGCCCGCCGACCTCGCGCTCGGCGGCGGGGGCGGCTCCGCGGCGCGGCGCAAGGCCCCCCGGCGCTCCGGCGCCCGCGGGTCCTCCGGCGCGGTGTCCGGGGACTCGCTGACCGCGCCGATGCAGGGCACGATCGTCAAGGTCGCCGTCGAGGAGGGCCAGCAGGTCGCCGAGGGCGACCTCGTCGTGGTCCTCGAGGCCATGAAGATGGAGCAGCCGATCGCCGCGCACCGGGCCGGGACCGTGACGGGCCTGAAGGCCGAGGTCGGAACGACCGTGACGAACGGCGCCGTGATCGCCGACATCGTCGACGGCTGAGCCGCCCGGTCTCCCGGCGGGGCCTCAGCGCCCGGGCGGCTGCGGCGTCGGGGCGCCCGGCGAGGGCTGCGGCCCCCCGGCCTTCCCCTCCCCCGGCGTGAGCGGGCTGCCCGCGTCCCGCGGCTCGGGGTCCCCGGTCGCCGGCTCCGGGTTGGGGGCGGGCACGTCCGGGCCGTCGGGGTCGACGGCGTCCTGGAGCCCCTCCTCCGCCGGGCCCCGCGCCCCGGAGGGGGGCACGGCCGCGTCCTCGTGGGCGCGCTGCGGGACCGGCTGGCCGGGGTCGCCCGGGGGCCGGGTGCCCCGGCTCCCCCCGGCGGGGTCGGCGTCCGGGTCCCCGGGTCGGGGCTGCTCGTGGGGGAGCTCCCCGGGCAGCGTCGTCTCCCCGGGGTGGGTGCCCCGGCTGCCGGGGTCCTCGCGCTCGACGTCGTCCCGATCGTGGACGAGGTCCTCCTCGCCGGTGCGCTCTGCTGGCCGGTCCACGCTGCCTCCTGGTCGGGTGCTGGGTCGCCGCTGGCGTCGGCGCCGCCTGCCGTCCCGACCAACCTACGCGGTGCGGCCCGGCCCCGCGCCCCGGCGGGAGCTCACTCGGTCGTGTGCAGCCGGCGGGCCGCCTCGGCGACCGAGCCGCTCAGCGACGGGTAGACGGTGAACGTCGTCGCGAGCTGGTCGACGTTGAGCCGGTGCTGCACGGCGAGGGTCACCGGGAAGATCAGCTCGGAGGCCTTCGGGGCGACGACCACCCCGCCGACGACGGTGCCGGACCCGCGCCGGGCGAAGAGCTTGACGAAGCCCTCCCGGATGCCCTGCATCTTCGCGCGCGGGTTCGTCGCGAGCGGCATCATGACGCAGTCGACGTCGAGCGCCTCGTCCTCGACCTCCTGCTGGGACACCCCGACGGTCGCGATCTCGGGGTCGGTGAAGATGTTCGCCGAGATCCCCCGCCGGCTCAGCGGGGTCACCGCGTCGCCGAGCGCGTGCTGCATCGCGATCCGGCCCTGCATCGCGGCGACCGAGGCCAGCGGGAGCACGCCGGTGCAGTCCCCGGCCGCGTACACCCCCCGGACCGAGGTCCGGGACACCTTGTCGACGACCACGTGCCCGGAGCCGCTCGTGTCGATCCCGACCTCATCGAGCCCGATGCCCTCGGTCCGCGGGAGGGAGCCCACGGCGAGCAGGGCGTGCGAGCCGGTCACCTCCCGGCCGTCCTCGAGCCGGACGAGCACCCCGTCGGCGGTGCGCTCGGCGGCGGCCATCCGGGACCGGCCGAGCACCTCCATGCCCCGGTTGCGGAACACGTCCTCGATGACGCGGGCCGCGTCGGCGTCCTCGTGCGGCAGCACCCGGTCGCGGGAGGAGACCAGCGTCACCCCGGCACCGAGCCCGAGGTAGGCCTGGGCGAGCTCGGCGCCGGTGACCCCGGAGCCGACGACGACGAGGCGCTCGGGCAGCTCGGTGAGGCCGTAGACCTGCTGCCAGGTGAGGATCCGCTCCCCGTCCGGCCGGGCGCTCGGCAGCACCCTCGGGGTCGCCCCGGTCGCGATGAGGACGACGTCGGCGTCGAGCTCCTGCTCGCCGCCGTCGGCGAGCCGGGCGACGACGCGGGCGGGCGAGTCGAGCCGCGCGGTGCCGGTGAGCACCCGGACGCCGACCTCGTCGAGTCGGGAGGCGATGTCGCGGCTCTGGGCGCCGGCGAGGTCGAGGGTGCGCCGGTTGATCTCGCCGATGTCGGCGACGGAGTCCTCGACCCCGTCGTTGCCCTCGAGGTGGACGCCGAGCTCGGAGGCGGCCTCGAACTGGGAGCGGAAGTCCGCGGTCGAGACGAGGGTCTTGCTCGGCACGCAGTCGGTGAGCACGGCGGCGCCGCCGACCCCGTCGCTGTCGACGAGCGTCACCCGCGCGCCGAGGTGGGCCGCGACGAGCGCGGCCTCGTAGCCGCCGGGCCCGCCGCCGAGGATGACGACCGAGGTCTCGCGCGTGTCCACGCCCCCATCCAACCACCCGGCGCCCGGGAGGGTCGGTGGGGCGGGAGGTCAGGGGGCGCAAAGGGCGGGGAGTCACCGCATGTTGCCGGTGTGGCCGAGGGAGTACCGGCCGGGCTGGGGCCAGACGCACAGGCCGTGGGGCTGCTGGCCGACGGGGATGGTGTGGGTCACCCTCCCGGTCGCGGTGTCGAAGACGTAGACGACGCCGTCGTACCGTCCGCTGAGCCACAGCTCGCGGCCGTCGGCGGTGACGCCGCCCATGTCGGGCGATCCCCCGCCGGGGATCCGCCACGTCGCGACCGGGGTCAGGCTCGCCGCGTCGAGGACGGAGACCGACCCGGCGTCCCGGTTGGAGACGAAGAGCCGGCTGGCGTCCCGCGAGGGGTAGATCCCGTGGGCCCCGAGACCGGTCGGGATGAACCGGACCTCGTCGAGGGTCTCGGCGTCGACGACCCACACCCCGTTGCGGAGCATGTCCGCGACGAGGAAGAACCGTCCGTCCGGGGTGAGCCGGACGTCCTGGGGCATGGCCGAGGCGCCCGGTGCGAGGGCCTGCTTGGGGCTGCCGGTCATCGCCCGCGCCTCCTGCGGGGAGGTCGCGCCGGGGGTGCGGACCCGGTTGAGGTCGATGACCTTCGTCACCCTCGTCACGTCGCCGTCGAGGACGACGAGCCGCCCGCTGAACTCGCAGCTGGCGACGAGGACCGACCCGTGGGCGGAGAAGTCGGCGTGGTTGACCCCCGCGCACGGGACGTGCACCGAGCGCTCGAGACGCATCGTGGCCGGGTCGCGCACGTCGATGCGGCGCAGTCGCTCGGCCATGACGAGGGCGTGGGCGCCGTCGGGGGTGAAGTAGAGGTTGTACGGGTCCTCGACGTGGACCGCGGGCCCGGCCCGTCCCGTCCTCGGGTCGATGGGGACCAGCGTGTTGCCGAGGTCGTCGTTGACCCACAGGGTGCGCAGGTCCCACGCGGGGACGACGTGCTGGGGCTCCCTGCCGGTGGGGAAGCTGTCGACGACCCGGTACGTCGCCGGGTCGATGAGCTCGACGGTGTCGCTGGCGCTGTTCGGCACGTAGACCATGGGGCGCGCCTTGTCCGCCTCCCGGCTGAGGTCGCCGGCCCCGGCCGCGGCGTAGACGCCCCCGCGGGCCGTGGCGGTCCCGCTCCCGCCGCTCGTCGACGACCGTGAGGACGACGACGAGGACGACGAGGCGGCCGAGGTGGAGGCGGACGTCGTGCCCGTGGATCCGCCGGACCCGCTACTCGCCCCGGTCGGGCCGGCCGCCGAGCTGCACGCCCCGAGCGCGAGGACCGCGAGCGCCCAGACCAGGACCGCGGTGGCCACCGACGCCACCGGCGCGCACGAGGCGGCCCCGCGCGTCGTGCGCCCCGGGCGGGTGCCCATCAGGCCCGGTCCCGCAGGAGCGTCGAGAGGGTCACCGGCCGCAGCCCGAGGGCGGCGAGGTCGGCGAGGATCCCGGGGAGGGCGTCGGCGGTTCCGGGATGTCCGAGGTGCAGGCTGACGACGGAGCCGGGACGGACCTGCCGCCGGGTCCGGCTGCGCACGAGCGCGGCGCCGGGGTCGAGGTAGTCCGCGGGGTCCACGTCGTAGGACACGCACCGCCGGTAGCCGCCCGCCCGGGCCGCCGACCGGATGGTCGCGGTGCTGTGCCGGGTCCCCGAGGGCCGGAACCACCATCCGGGGCTGCCGACCGCGCCCCGGAGCGCGGCCGCCCCCCGGACGACCTCCTGCCGCGCCGCCGCGGCCCCGAGGAGCGGCATCTGCTGGTGGCTCCAGGTGTGGTTGCCGAGCTCGTGCCCGGCGGCGACGAGGGCGCGCCCGATCGCGGGGTCGGCCGCGAGCCACGTCCCGACGGCGAAGACGGTGACCGACGCCGAGGCCCGACGGCACTCCGCCAGGACCCGGTCGGTCAGCGCGGCCGGGCCCTGACCGTGGAAGGTGAGCGCCACCTCGTCGCGGTCGCGGGGTCCGTGGACGACGTCCGGCCCGTCGGTGACGGCGACGGACGGGGGGACCGGGGCGGGGCGAGCCGTGGGCGAACCGGTCGGGTGGCCGGGAGGCTGACCGGTCGGGTGGTCGGTCGTGGTCCGGGACCCGGCGGCGGGGGGCGTCGGTGAGGGGTCCCGCGGTGCGGCGCACCCGGCGCCTGCGAGGGCGAGCCCCGCGGCAGCCCCGAGGACGGCCCGGCGCGGGTACCCGCGCGGGCCGGACCCCGACGGCACCGTCCCCCCGTCGCGCGACCGGTCCTCGCCCACGGGCGCCATGATGCCAGCAGACCCTGTGTCGCGGGGGCGGCAGCGGGCCACGGGTAGGCTTGCGCCCCGTGACGCCTGACCCCGCGCCCGACCTGTCCGACACGGGTACCGAGACGGGCCCGAGCCCCGAGGAGGTCGCGCGCGCGGCCGCCGCCGTCGTTGCCGAGCTCACCGGCGCCGGCGCCCACGACGTCGCCCTCGTCCTCGGCTCGGGCTGGGGGCCCGCCGCCGACCTCGTCGGGGAGACCCTCGCGCGGGTCGAGCTGCGCGACGTGCCGGGCTTCGCCGCGGCCGCGGTCCCGGGGCACTCCGGCACGTTGTCCTCGGTGGCGATCGGCGACACCGGGCGCAGGGCGCTCGTCTTCGGCACCCGGACCCACCTCTACGAGGGACGCGGCGTGCGCGCCGTCGTCCACGGCGTGCGGACCGCCGCCGCCGCCGGGTGCCGCGCCGTGGTCCTCACCAACGGCTGCGGCAGCCTCGACCCCCACCTCGTGCCGGGCACCCCGGTCCTCATCAGCGACCACGTCAACCTCACCGCGACCTCCCCGCTGGAGGGCGCGACGTTCGTCGACCTCACCGACCTGTACTCGCCGCGGCTGCGGGCGCTCGCCCGGGAGGTCGACCCCGGGCTCGGCGAGGGGGTCTACGTCCAGTTCCCCGGCCCGCACTACGAGACCCCGGCGGAGGTCCGCATGGCCCGAGCCCTCGGCGGGGACCTCGTCGGGATGTCGACGACGCTGGAGGCGATCGCGGCCCGCGAGCGCGGCATGGAGGTCCTCGGCATCTCCCTCGTGACCAACCTCGCGGCCGGCATCTCCGCGACCGCCCTCTCCCACGCCGAGGTCGTCGAGGCCGGGGCGGCGGCCGCCGACCGCTGCGGCCGCCTGCTCGCCGACGTCGTCGGCCTGGTCTGAGGGGGGACGTGGAGACCGACACCACCGCGTCCCCGCTCCGGTCCCGGGCCCGGGCCTGGCGGGACGCCGACCCCGACCCCGGCACCCGCGCCGAGCTCGAGGACCTGCTCGCCCGGGTCGAGACCGGGGACGGCTCCGCGCTGGAGGACCTCGCCGACCGCTTCTCCGGCCGGTTGACGTTCGGCACAGCCGGGCTGCGCGGCGCGCTCGGCGCCGGCCCGAACCGGATGAACCGTGCCGTCGTCATCCGTGCCGCCGCCGGCCTGGCCGCCTACCTGGAGGGCCGCACGGGCTCCTCGAGGGCCCCGTCCGACGGCTCCCGGGGCATGCGGCCGCTCGTCGTCGTCGGCTTCGACGCGCGCCGCGGCTCGGCCCGGTTCGCCGAGGACACCGCCGCCGTGGTCGTCGCCGCGGGCGGGCGGGCCGCCGTCCTGCCGGGTCCGCTGCCGACGCCGGTGCTCGCCTTCGCGATCCGCGACCTCGGCGCCGACGCCGGGGTCATGGTGACCGCGAGCCACAACCCGCGCCAGGACAACGGGTACAAGGTCTACCTCGACGACGGGGTCCAGATCGTGCCCCCGGCCGACGCCGACATCGCCGCCGCGATCGACGCGGTGGGACCGGCCGTCGACGTGCCCCGGGCCGTCTCGGGCTGGGACCTGCTCGGCCCCGACGTCCACGAGCGCTACCTCGACGCGGTCGCGGGTCTCGTCCGGCCGGGCGGCAGCGGCGGTGCCCGCGAGCTCGGCGTCGTCCACACCGCGCTCCACGGCGTCGGGTCGGACACCGTCGCCCGGGCCTTCACCCGGGCCGGCTTCGCCGCGCCCGTGCCCGTCCCGACCCAGGCCGAGCCCGACCCGGACTTCCCGACGGTCACCTTCCCCAACCCGGAGGAGCCGGGGGCGATGGACGCCGCGCTCGACCTCGCCCGCGAGGTCGGGCCGGACCTCGTCCTCGCCACCGACCCCGACGCCGACCGCTGCGCCGTCGCCGTGCCCGACCCCGGCAGCGAGGGCGGCTGGAGGGTCCTGCGGGGGGACGAGCTCGGAGTCCTCCTCGGCGCCCACGTCCTCGCCCGCGGGGTGCCCCCGCGGGCGAGGTTCGCCTCCTCCATCGTCTCCTCGCGAATGCTCGCCACGGTGTGCGCCGCCCACGGGGTCGAGCACGTCGAGACCCTGACGGGCTTCAAGTGGATCGCCCGGGTCGAGCGGCTCGCCTACGGCTACGAGGAGGCGCTGGGCTACTGCGTCGCGCCCGACGTCGTCCGCGACAAGGACGGGGTGAGCGCCGCGCTCCTCGTCGCCGAGCTCGCCGCAGGGCTCCGTGCGCGCGGACGGACCCTGCTCGACGCCCTCGACGACCTCCACGCCGAGCACGGAGTCCACGCCACCGACGGCTACAGCGTCCGCGCGGAGGACCCGGCGACGACGAGGGCGACGCTCGACCGGCTCCGCGAGTCCCCTCCGGCCGAGCTCGGCGGGACCGCGGTGACCGAGTGCGACGACCTGGCCGCCGGCGCCGGGGGGCTGCCGCCGACCGACGGGGTGCGGTGGCTGCTCGCCGACGGCTCGCGGGTCGTCGTCCGCCCCTCCGGCACCGAGCCGAAGCTCAAGGCCTACCTCGAGGTCGTCCTGCCCCCCACCGGACCGGACGGCCTCGCCGCGGCCCGCGACCGGGCCGCCGGTCGGCTCGCGGCGCTCCGGGCGGCGTGCGAGAGGCTCACCGCCCCGGGAGCGACGGCGTGACCGGCCGCGCCGCCGGACCCGCGCCCGGCCCCGGGCGGGTCGTCGTCCTCACCGGCCCGAGCGGGTCCGGCAAGTCCCGACTCGCCCGCCGGCTGCACGCGGCGCACGGGTGGCCGGTGGTCCCGCTCGACGACTTCTACAAGGACGGGGGCTCCCCCGGTCTGCCCCGCGACGCCGCCCTCGGCATCGTCGACTGGGACCACCCCGACTCGTGGGACGCCGGCGCCGCGCTCGAGGCGGTCGGTGAGCTCGCCGCGTCCGGCCGGGTCACCGTACCCGACTACGACCTCGCGAGCAGCCGGGCGACCGGGAGCGTCGAGGTGGTCGCCGCGCCCGCGGACCTCATCCTCTCCGAGGGCATCTTCGCCGCCGAGATCGTCCCCGAGCTCGCCCGGCGGGGGCTGCTGCACTCCGCGTGGTGCATCCACCGTCCGCGGACGGTGACGTTCGTGCTCCGCCTGCTGCGCGACCTCCGTGAGCACCGCAAGCCCCCCCGGGTGCTGCTGCGCCGCGGCAGGTCCCTGCTGCGGGCCGAGCGGGACGTCCTCGCCCGGCAGCAGCGGCTCGGCGCCCGCCCGGCGCGCCCACGCCGCGTGGCGCGCGAGGTGGGCCGCGCCGCCCGGTCCACCACCCGCTCCACCACCAGCACCGGTACCACGGGTGGCGGTGCCCCGACCGCCGCCGCGGGGCGGACCCGGTGAGCGCGCCACCCGGCCCGCCCCCGGGACCACCACCGGGACCACCACCGGGACCCCCGCGCGGGTGGACGCCCCCGCCGGGCGGCTGGGGCGCGCCCCCCGCGTACCGGCCCGGGGTGGTGCCGCTGCGCCCGCTCACCCTCGGCGACGTCGCCGAGGGGGTCGTGCGCACCGTCCGGGGGAACCTGCAGGCGACGATCGGGGCGGCGCTGCTCGTGACGGTCGCCTCCCTCGTCGTGCTCACCCCGCTGTCCCTGCTCGTCGCGACGAACGAGCCGGACTGGACCGCGGGGATGACGGACCCGTCCGCCGCGACGACGACGTTCTCGGTCGGCGAGCAGATCCCCTCGCTCGCGTCGTGGGTGACCCCGGTGGTGCTCTCGGCGTTCCTCGCCTGGGTGGTCAGCCGGGCCGTCCTGGGTCGGCGGGTCGACCTCGCGCAGACGTGGGCAGCCACCCGGGGGCGACTGCCGGCGGTCCTCGGCAGCGTCGTCGTCACCGGGCTCGTCGTGCTGCTCCTCGGCGTCGTGGTCGTCGGCGGCCCGCTCGCGGTCGCGCTCGCCGCAGGCGCCGGTGGCCTGGCCGTCCTGCCCGCGCTCGCGGGGACGGTGCTCTACCTCCTCGCGGCCCTCGTGCTGTGGACCCGCTGGGCGTTCGCGGCGCCCGCCATCGTCCTCGAGCGGCTCGGGCCCGTCGCCGGGCTGCGCCGCTCGTGGCGCCTGACCGGGGGGCGGGAGTTCTGGCGCGTCCTCGGCATCCGCCTCCTCACCGCCCTCGTCGTCGGCCTCGCCGGCCAGGTGCTCGTCCTGCCGCTCGCCGCGGTCTCGGTCGCCCTCCTCACCGGGACCGGCCTCGGCGGCACGGCCCTGACCGTCGCCGACGTCACCCTCAACGCGCTGTCGGTCCTCGTCGTCGGGGCCGTGACGACCCCGTTCTCGGCGGGCGTCGACGCCATGCTCTACGTCGACCAGCGGATCCGCCGGGAGGCGCTCGACGTCACCCTCATCGCCGCCACCGGCAGCGTGACGGGCGTGCCGGGGACGTGACCGCGGCCGTGGCGGTCCGGGCGGTGGCGGTGGCGGTGGCGACGGTGGCGCTCGGGGCCGGCTGGGCCCGAGAGCCGGGACCGCCGCTCACCCCCGGTGCCGGGCAGGCGCGCGACTGGCTCGAGCGGGAGCTCGCCGACCCCGCCTACGACCCCGGCTGGCTGCAGCGGCTCTGGGACACCGTCGTCGGCGTGCTCACCGGGTCGGGCCCCACCGGCGCCCTCCCCGACGCCGCGCTCACCCTGCTGCTCATGGCGGTCGTCGCCGGGCTGCTCCTCGCCGCCGTCGCGCTGACCCGCACGATCCGACGTGACCGACGTGACCGACAGGGCCGCCGGGCCACGGCCGGCCGCGCTGCCGGCCACTTTGCCGGCGGCCCGCCGGGGCCCGCGGACCTGCGGGCGCGGGCCGCCGCCGCGCTCGGCCGGTCCGACTGGGACCTCGCCCTCCTCGAGGCCTTCCGCGCGCTCGCGGCGGAGGCGTCCGCGCAGCGCCTGCTCGACGCCTCCCCCGGCCGGACGGCCGGCGACGTCGCCCGGGCCGTGCTCGCGGCACGCCCTGCCGACGCCGCCACCACCGAGACCGTTGCCGCCGCCTTCGCCCGGGTCCGCTACGGCGGGGCCCACGTCGACGAGCACCTCGCCCGGACCGCGCTCGACCTCGCCGAGCGGCTCCGGCGCCCCTCCCCCGCGTCCACGGGGGTCCCGTGACCTCCCCCGCACCGGAAGCGCCGGTGAGTGGCACCCGCCGAGCCCCACGCCCACGGCGGGCCTCCCGCCGTGCGAGCACGGTGCTCGTCCTCGCCGCCGCGGTCGGCACCGTCCTCGTCGCGCTCGTCGCCCGGACCGCCGCCGAGTCGCGGCCGCTGGACCCGACGGGCACCGGGGGCTCGGGCGCCCGGGCGGTGGCGTCGGTGCTCGCGGACCACGGGGTCGACGTGACGGTGGCCCGTTCGCTCGACGCCGCCACGTCCCCGTCCCCCGGCCGGGGGGAGACCGTCCTCGTGGCCGGGGACGCCCTCCTCTCCCCCGACGGCCTTCGCCGGCTCGTTGCCGCCGCGGCGGGACCGGACGGGCGCGGGGCGGACCGGATCGTCCTGCTCGCCCCGGACCAGGCGCACGTCGACGCCCTCGACCTCGGGGTCGACGTGCTCGACGGGCCACCGCGGGACGCCCCGGACGCGGTCCCGGCGCGGTGCACCGGCACGACCGGCACCGGCGATCTCGTTGACCCCGCCGACCACGTCACCGGCGCGAGCGCGCGGTACCTGCCCCGGGGCCCCCTGCCGGCGGGGGCCGCCGCCTGCTTCCGCGCCGGCGGGGCCGCGGTCCTGCTGTCACTGCCCGCGACGGGGCAGCGCCCCGCGACGGTCCTGTTCGGGGCTCCGGCGGCGCTGACGAACGACCGGGTGACCGAGGCCGCGAACGCCGCCACCGTGCTGCGCCTCCTCGGCGGCTCCCCCCACCTCGTGTGGTACCTGCCGTCGGCGGGCGACCTCGCCGGCGGCGGGGAGGCCGCCGGCTCCACGGGCGTGCCGGAGTGGTTCGCCCCCGTGGTCGCCGTGCTCGGGGTCACGACCCTCGCGGTGGCGCTGTGGCGCGGTCGCAGGCTCGGGCGGGTCGTGCCCGAGCCGCTGCCCGCCCTCGTCCCCGCGGGCGAGGCGACCGCGATCCGCGCCCGGCTCTACCACCGTGGCGGGGACCGCGCCCGCTCGGCGCAGGTGCTCCGCGCGGCAGCCCGGCGGCGCCTCGCCGCCCGCCTCGGGGTGCCCCCGCACGCCCCAGCCGACGCGCTCGTCGCCGCGGTCGCCCGGGCGGGTGGGCTGCCCGCGGAGGACGTGGCGGACACCCTGCTCGGTGCCCCGCCGCCGGACGACGCGACCATGGTGTCCCTGGCACGCCGGTGCGACGAGATCGAGGAGAGGGTGGCACGCCGATGACCGGGCCCGATCAGGACGGACGAGACGAGCACGCCCCGAACGGGGACGCGCGGGCACGGCACGCGCTGGCGGCCGTGCGCGCGGAGGTCGCCCGCGCCGTCGTCGGTCAGGACGCGGCCGTGACCGGCCTGCTCATCGGGCTCCTCGCCCAGGGGCACGTCCTCCTCGAGGGCGTGCCCGGGGTCGCCAAGACCCTCCTGGTGCGGGCGCTCGCGCGGGCGCTGTCGGTGCCGACCCGCCGGGTGCAGTTCACCCCCGACCTCATGCCGGGAGACCTGACCGGCTCCCTCGTCCTCGACGAGCGCGTCTCCGACTTCGTCTTCCGCCCCGGCCCGGTGTTCACCAGCCTCCTGCTCGCCGACGAGGTCAACCGCACCCCGCCGAAGACCCAGTCCGCGCTGCTGGAGGCGATGGAGGAGCGCCGGGTCACGGTGGACGGCACCGGGCACCCCCTCCCCGTGCCGTTCATGGTGGCCGCCACCCAGAACCCGGTCGAGTACGAGGGCACCTACCCGCTGCCGGAGGCCCAGCTCGACCGGTTCCTCCTCAAGGTCGCCGTGAGCCCCCCGTCCCGGGAGGAGGAGGTCGCCGTCGTCCGGCGGCACGCCGACGGCTTCGATCCCCGCGACCTCGACGCCGCCGGGGTGCGCCCGGTCGCCTCCGCGCAGGACCTCGCGGACGGCGTGGCCGCGGCCCGCCGGGTGGAGGTCTCGGACGCGGTCGCCGGGTACGTCGTCGACCTCGCCCGGGCGACCCGGGCCTCGCCGTCGCTGGCACTCGGGGTGAGCCCGCGCGGGTCGACCGCGCTGCTCGCGTCCAGCCGTGCCTGGGCCTGGCTGTCCGGCCGCACGTTCGTCACCCCGGACGACGTCCAGGCCCTCGCCCACGCCACCCTCGCCCACCGGCTCACGCTCCGGCCCGAGGCCGAGCTGGAGGGGGTCGGCGCCGGGGCGGTGCTCGACTCCGTGCTCGCCGCGGTCCCGGTGCCCCGGTGACCCCGCCCGGCGGGCTCTCGTGACGGGACCGGTCCCGGCGGTGGCCGGCTGATGGCGCTCACCGCCCGAGCGCCCCTGCTGGCCCTGCTCGGCCTGCTCCCGGCCGTGCTCTGGCCGTCCGCGGGCACCGTCCGGCTGTACGTCCTCGTCCTCGTCGTCGTGGTCGCGCTCGACGTCGCGCTCGCCCCGTCCCCGCGCCGGCTCGTGCTCGAGCGGGGCCCCGGCGGCACGGTCCGCCTCGGGCAGTCCACGACGGTCGCGCTGACCGTCGCCAACCCGCTCCGCCGCCGGGTCCGCGGCAGCCTCCGGGACGCCTGGCTGCCCTCGGCGGGCGCCGGCGAGCGCCACCGGCTCGACGTCCCCGCCGGCGGCCGCGCCGTGCTGGCGACCCGGCTCACCCCGACCCGGCGCGGGGAACGCCGCGCCGACCGGGTCACCGTCCGGCTCCCGGGGCCGCTCGGGGTCGCCGCCCGGCAGCGCTCCACCCCGCTGCCGGGATCGGCCACCGCGCTACCGGCGTTCCCCTCGCGCCGGCACCTGCCGAGCCGGCTCGCGGCGCTGCGCCAGCTCGACGGGCGGTCGGCCGACCGCACCCGCGCGCCCGGCACCGAGTTCGACTCGCTGCGGGCGTGGGTCGACGGCGACGACGTGCGCAGCATCGACTGGCGGGCGACGGCGCGGGCCGACCGCCTCGTCGTGCGGACGTGGCAGCCGGAGCGGGACCGGCGGGTCGTGCTCGTCCTCGACACCTCCCGCACGAGCGCCCAACGGGTCGGTGACGTGCCCCGCCTCGACGCCGCGATGGACGCCGCGCTGCTGCTCGCCGCGCTCGCCTCCCGCGCCGGGGACCGCGTGCTCCTGATCGCCGGGGACCGCCGGGTCCGGGTCCGTGCGGGCGGGCACGGCGACCGGACCCGGCTGCTCGGGGACCTCGTCGGCGCCCTCGCCCCCGTGGAGCCGGCGCTGCTCGAGGCCGACTGGCCGCGGCTGCTCGCCGAGGCCGCCCGCGCCGGAGGGCCACGCGCGCTCGTCGTGCTGCTCACCCCGCTGGAGCCGGCGGCCGTCGAGGAGGGGCTGCTCCCCGCGCTGCCCGTCCTGGCCCGGAGCCACCGGGTCGTCCTCGCCTCGGTCGCGGACCCCTCGCTCGCGGCGCTGCGGGCCGGCCGGGACGGGGTGGGCGCGGTGCACGCGGCGGCGGCCGCGGAGCGGACCGCGATGCTCGCCGGGCGGACCTCCGCCGGGCTCGGCCGGCTCGGGGTCACCGTGCTCGACGAGCCCCCGGAGGCGCTGCCGCCCCGGCTCGCGGACCACTACCTCGCGCTCAAGGCGGCCGGGCTGCTGTGAGACCGGCGCGCGGCGTCCCCGCCCGGGTGCGGGTCAGCGGGTGCGGGCCGGCGGGCGCGGGCCGGCGGGCGCGGGCCGGCGGGCGCGGGCCGGCGGGCGCGGGCCGGCGGGCGCGGGTCAGCCGGAGGTGGGCGCGGCCGCCGGGGTGGAGTCCGCGAGTGCGGCCTCGAGGGCGCCTCGCCGGTGGGCCCGGCGGCCGAGGCCGAGGGCGTAGCCGAGGAACGCGGCCTCGGCGGCGACCCCGACGGTGAGGCGAGCCCACGTCGGCAGGCCGGACGGGGTGACGAACCCCTCGATGAGCCCGCTGACGAGGAGCACCCCCACGAGCCCGACGGCGACGACGGCCGCGGCGAGGGCCTCCTGCGCGAGTGCCCGGGCACGGGGCCGGCCGCCCGGATCGACCCAGGCCCAGCAGACCCGCAGCCCGGTCGCGCCGGCGACGACGACGGCGGTGAGCTCGAGCAGCCCGTGCGGCACGACGAGCCCGAGGAAGAGCGCGGTGCGCTCGTGGCCGACCATCATCGCCGCGACGAGCCCGAGGTTCAGCGCGTTGGTCCACAACAGGTAGGCCACGGGCAGCCCGAGCACGCCGAGCGCGATGCAGAGGGCGCTCACCCACGCGTTGTTGACCCAGACCAGGGCGGCGAACTCGTGGTGGGGGAACTCCCGGTAGTAGTTCGCGAAGTCGGTGTCGACGTACGCGGCCACCTCGCGCGGCGAGAGCCGGCTCGCGTACAGCTCGGGATGGACCAGCCCCCACCACGTGACCGCGAGGACGACCCCGAGGAACGCGGCGCCGGTGCCCGCCCACCACCAGCGGCTGCGGTACAGCGCCGCGGGCAGGGTCGCGGTGACGAACCCCCCGGCGGCGGACCAGGTCGGGGTCGGCCGCGCGGTGGCGGCCACGCGCGCCCGGGCGAGCACCGCCGAGAGGTACCGCACGAGGTCGGGGTCCGGGGCGTGGCTGCGGACCACCGACAGCTGGGTCGAGGTCCGCTGGTAGAGGTCGACGAGCTCGTCCGCCTCGGCGCCGTCGAGCCGGCGGCGGTCGGCGAGCTCGGCGAGCCGGGACCACCGGTCGGCGTGCCGGGCCACGTAGGCGTCGAGGTCCATCCCCGGCAGTATGCCCCGTCCCCCGGGGCTACGCTTCGCCCGATGGCCCTGACCGATCCGCCCTCCACCGGCTACGACCCCGACGACCTCGTCACCGGCGAGGCGGTCGCCCTCGAGCTGCCGCTGGCGTCGGTCGCGGTGCGGACCGTCTCCGGGCTCGTCGACGTCACGGTGACCGTCCTCGTCCTCCTGGCCGGCTCGGCGGTCCTCGACGTCCTCACCACCGGCGCCTCCGAGGCGGTCCGGCGGGCGGGGTCGATCCTCCTGGTCGCCGGCGCCCTCGTCGTGCTCCCCACGGCCCTGGAGACCTCGACCCGGGGTCGCAGCGTCGGCAAGCTCGTCCTCGGGCTGCGGACCGTCCGCGGCGACGGCGGTCCGCTCACCGCGCGTGCCGCGCTCGTGCGCGCCCTCGTCGGGGTGGTCGAGGTCTACGCCCTGTTCGGCGCCCCGGCGCTCGTCACCGCCCTCGTGAGCCGGCGGGGCCTGCGGCTGGGGGACCTCGCCGCCGGGACGTGCGTCCTCGCGGTCCGGGTCCGGCTCCGGCTGCCCGCTCCCGCGCCGCCGCCACCCGGCCTGACCGGGTGGGCGTCCGCGGCCGACATCGCCGCCCTGCCGGACGGGGCAGCCGTCGCGGCCCGGCGGTTCCTGCAGCGGGCGGCGACCCTCGCGCCGGCGTCCCGGTCCGCGCTCGCCGCGCGGCTGCGGGCCGACCTGCTCAGCCGCGTCGCGCCGGCGCCCCCGCCGGGGTGGCCGGACGAGGCCGTGGTCGCGGCCGTGCTCGCCGAGCGGGCCCGCCGGGACGCGGCGCGGCTCGCCCGAGAGGACGCGCTCCGCGGCCGGGTGCTGCCGCCGGACCCGCTCGGGCGGACGCGGTGAGCGACCGGTCGCCGCGGGCGGGGCACCGGGGCGGTGCCCGCCGTCGGTGGTCGCGGCTGTTCCTCCACGGCCTCAACACGTCGGTCACCGGCAACGCCCAGGCCTTCGGCTACTCGATCACGATCACCGCCACGTTCGGGGCGGTCTCGGTCGTGCACGGCGCTCCCCGGCTCGGCGACGTCCTCGCCTTCGCGCTCGCGGCAGCCCTCGCGTTCTCGGCGCTCAACCTCCTCGAGGCCCACCTCGCCGCGGCCAAGGACCCGGGCCGGGAACCGGTCCGGGTCCAGCTCATCGGCACGGCCACGGACGTGCTCGCGGTCGCCTCCGCCGTCGGGGTCGCCGCCGCGGCGGCACACGCACCCCCGGGGGTCGCCTGGTGGCTCGCGCCCCTGGCCGCCACGCCCGTCTACGTCCTCATCCAGGCGGTCGAGCTCGCGGTCGGGCACGAGAGGTCCGGGCAGGGGTCCTCCCCCGGGGACGGCTGAGCGGCCGCGCCGCCCGCCCCGGGCGAGCGCCCCGCCAGGCCCTCGAGCGGGCGAGGCGCTCAGAGGGCCGCGTAGCCCGGCTTGACGACGTCCTCGATGAGCGCGAGCCGCTCGTCGAAGGGGACGAACGCGGACTTCATCGCGTTGATCGTCACCCACCGAAGGTCCTCGAGGGTCCAGCCGGCCTCGTCGACGAGCAGCTGCATCTCCCGGCTCATCGACGTGTTGCCCATGAGGCGGTTGTCGGTGTTGACGGTGACCCGGAACCGGAGCCGCGCGAGCAGGGTGACCGGGTGCAGCGCGACCGACTCCGCGGCGCCCGTCTGCACGTTGCTGCTCGGGCACATCTCCAGCGGGGTCCGGGTGTCCCGGACGTAGGCCGCGAGGCGACCGAGGCGCACGGCGCCCACGTCGGCCCGAACCGCTCCGACCGGGTCGTCGGCGAACGCCCGGCCGCGGACGGTGATGTCGTCGACGATCCGCACCCCGTGGCCGAGCCGGTCGGCGCCGCACCACTGGATCGCCTCCCAGATGCTCGGCAGCCCGAACGCCTCGCCGGCGTGGATGGTGAAGTGGGCGTTCTCGCGGCGGAGGTACTCGAACGCGTCGAGGTGCCGGGTCGGCGGGTGGCCCGCCTCGGCGCCGGCGATGTCGAACCCGACGACCCCCTCGTCCCGGTACCGGACGACGAGCTCGGCGATCTCGCTCGACTTCGCCGCGTGCCGCATCGCGGTGAGCAGCGAGCGCACCCGGATCGGGTGCCCCTCCGCGGCCGCCTGCTCCTCGCCCTCGGCGAACCCCTCGGTGACCGCCTCGACGACGTCACCGAGCTCGAGGCCCGCGTCGAGGTGCTGCTCGGGGGCGTAGCGGCTCTCGGCGTAGACGACCCCGTCCCGGGCGAGGTCGAGGACGCACTCGCGGGCGACCCGTCGCAGCCCCTCCCGGGTCTGCATGACCGCGATCGTGTGGGCGAACGTCTCGAGGTAGCGCTCGAGCGACCCGGAGTCGGCGCTCTCCCGGAACCACGTCCGCAGCCCGTCGGGGTCGGACGTGGGCAACCCGGTGTAGCCCACGGTCTCGGCGAGCTCGACGACGGTCCCGGGCCGCACGCCCCCGTCGAGGTGGTCGTGCAGCAGCGCCTTCGGCGCCCGCAGGACGCGGTCGGAGACCGCGCCCGCGGCCCGGGGGCCGCCCGCGGCGTCGGCGCTCACGCGTCCTGCTCCTCCCGGTGGGCCCCGTCCGGGGTGAACGCCGGAAGGCACACGGCGACGTACTCGGCGCCCGCGTCGCCGGCGGAGTAGCGCACCCGCTCCCCGGCCCGGGTGACGACGCTCTGGCCGGCGCCGACCTCGAGGGCGCCGCCGTCGTGCTCGAGACGGACCGCGCCGGCGAGGACGAGGGTGATCTCGTCGAAGTCCGGCTGCTGCCACGGCTCGTCCCACCCGGGCGGGGCCTTCATGTGGGCGACCGAGACGGCCTCGGTCCCGGTCGCGGCGAGGCCGACGTGCTCGTCGATGACCTTGCCGCCGGGGACGGGGACGCGCGTGGGCTGGGTGATGAGTTCCGGCACGCCCCCCAGCCTACGGGGGCACGCGGCCCTCCTACGCTGGGTGCCATGACCGACCGCAGCCGCTTCGCCCCGGGCGAGGTCCTCACCGCCTCGGACGTCGCCGACCTCATCGACCACGCCCTCCTCAAGCCCGAGACGACCCCCGCCGAGGTCGAGGCCGCGTGCCGCGACCTCGCCGCCGAGGGGGTGTGGAGCGTCTGCGTCCGCCCCGGCGACGTCGCCCTCGCCGCGGCGGCGCTGGCGACGGTGCCGGGCAGCCCGACCCGGGTGTGCACCGTCATCGGGTTCCCGCACGGCGGGACGAGCACGGCGGCCAAGGTCGCCGAGGCCCGCCAGGCCCTCGCCGACGGCGCGGTCGAGCTCGACATGGTCCTGCCGATCGGGCGGTTGCGCGGCGGGGACCTCGCGACCGTCCGGGAGGACGTCGCGGCGGTCGCCCGCGTCGGTCACGCGGCTGGCGCGCTCGTCAAGGTCATCCTCGAGACCGCGCTGCTCGAGGAGGAGGACAAGCTCGCCGGCTGCCGCGTCAGCGAGGAGGCGGGCGCCGACTTCGTCAAGACGAGCACCGGGTTCGCCGGCGGTGGCGCGACGGTCGCCGACGTGCGGCTCATGCGCGCCGCGGTGTCCGAGCGGGTCGGGGTCAAGGCCTCCGGCGGTGTCCGGGACGTCGACACGCTGCTCGCGATGGTGGCGGCGGGGGCGACCCGGATCGGCACCTCGAGCACGGCCTCGCTCGTCTCCGGGGCCCGCGCCCGGGAGGCCGAGGGCACCCTCGTCGTCCCGCAGCCGGGCGGATCGGCCGGGACCGGGCCGGCAGAGGGCTACTGACCGACCCCGGCTACCGACCCACCCGGTCGATGACGAGGTCGGGCAGGTCGGGCACCGTTCCCGGGGGCGCGACCTCGACGCCGCCGTCGAGGGCCTCGAGCGCGCGCTCGAACCGCTCCGGGGTGTCGGTGTGGAGGGTCAGGACGGGCTCGCCGGCCCGGACGGGCTCACCCGGGCGGACGTGGACCTCGACTCCCGCCCCGGCCTGGACCGGGTCCTCCTTGCGGGCCCGGCCCGCCCCGAGGCGCCACGCCGCCACGCCGACGGCGTAGGCGTCGAGCCGGGCGAGCACGCCGCCGGCCTCGGCGGTGACGACGTGGCGCTCCCGGGCGGTGGGCAGCGGGGCGTCCGGGTCCCCGCCCTGGGCGCGGACCATCCGCCGCCACGTGTCCATCGCCCGTCCGTCGGCGAGGGCGTCGGCGGGGTCGACGTCGTCCCGCCCGGCGGCCGCGAGCATCTCCCGGGCGAGGGTCACCGTGAGCCGGGTGACGTCCTGCGGCCCGCCCCCGGCGAGCACGTCGACCGACTCGCCGACCTCGAGGGCGTTGCCCGCGGTCCGGCCGAGCGGGGTGGACATGTCGGTGAGCAGGGCGACGGTGGTGACGCCGGCGTCGGTGCCGAGGTCGACCATCACCTCGGCGAGCTCGCGGGCCTCGTCGGCGGTCTTCATGAAGGCCCCGGAGCCCACCTTGACGTCGAGCACGAGCGCGCCCGTGCCCTCGGCGATCTTCTTGCTCATGATCGAGCTCGCGATGAGCGGGACCGACTCGACGGTGCCGGTGACGTCCCGGAGCGCGTAGAGCCGCCGGTCCGCGGGCGCGAGCCCGGAGCCGGCGGCGCAGACGACGGCGCCGACGTCGTCGAGCTGGGCGAGCATCTCCGCGGTCGTCAGCCGGGCCCGCCATCCGGGGATCGACTCGAGCTTGTCGAGGGTGCCGCCGGTGTGCCCGAGGCCGCGCCCGGACAGCTGCGGGACCGCCACCCCGAAGGTCGCGACGAGCGGGGCGAGCGGCAGGGTGATCTTGTCGCCGACGCCGCCGGTGGAGTGCTTGTCGGCCGTGGGGCGTCCGAGGCCGGAGAAGTCGAGCCGTTCCCCGCTGGCGACCATCGCGCGGGTCCAGCGGGCGACCTCGCCACGGTCCATCCCGTTGAGCAGGATCGCCATCGCGAGGGCGGCCATCTGCTCGTCGGCGACGACGCCGCGGGTGTAGGCGTCCAGCACCCAGTCGACCTGGGCGTCCCCGAGGCGGCGGCCGTCCCGCTTGGTCCGGATGACGTCGACGGCGTCGAAGGGCTCGTGTCGCTCGTGCTGGTGCGGGGGCTCGCTGGGCTCGGGCATGCCGGGATCCTCCCACGCGCCGCGGCGTCCCCGGCTGCGTCCCCGGCTGCGACCGCGGCGTGCGGTCGCGGCGTGCGGTCGCGGCGGGCGGTCGCGGCGGGCGGTCGCGGCGGGCTCAGGCCAGGTCGCGGGCGTCGAACGCGAGCGGGAGCACCCCCGCCAGCGACATCGGCCCCTCGGGGGTGAGCAGCAGGCACTCGGGGCCGCCGTGCTCCCACAGCAGCTGCCGGCACCGGCCGCACGGCATGAGCGGCTCCCCGGCGCGGTCGACGCAGGCGACCGCGACGAGCCGGCCCCCGCCGCCGGCGTGCAGGGCGCTGACGAGACCGCACTCGGCGCACAGCCCGAGGCCGTAGGAGGCGTTCTCGACGTTGCAGCCGGCGACAACCCGGCCGGCGTCGGTCACGCCGGCGGCCCCGACGGGGTAGCCGGAGTAGGGGGCGTAGGCCCGCCGCATCGCGGCCGTCGCCGCCTCCCGCAGCGCCGCCCAGTCGGGCCCGCCCGTGCCGCCGTCCACGGGCACGTCAGGCCCCTTCGCCCTTGCGGTACACCTTCCCGTCGGCCGCGGGGGGCCGCAGCCGCTGGGAGGCGAACGCGAGCACGAGCAGGGTCACCACGTACGGGGTGGTCCCGGTCAGCTCGCCGGGCACGGTGTCGGTCGTGACGTACCAGAGCGCCGCGGCCGCCGCCGCGACGACGGCGA
Organism: uncultured Actinomycetota bacterium; assembly: GCA_963800325.1. Lineage (GTDB taxonomy): Bacteria > Actinomycetota > Actinomycetes > Actinomycetales > Dermatophilaceae > CAWDAQ01. The sequence continues at coordinate 296,882 of CAWDAQ010000003.1, forward strand.
AGCCGCCCCGGACGTAGCGCCGGCGGCGGATGACCTGCCAGAGCCCGATGAGCAGCAGGAGCACGGCGAGGGCGAGCAGGAACGCGTGCACGGTGCTCCCCCCGCCGCGCAGCTGGATCGCGTCGGTGTAGCCGAACAGCGCCGAGCCGGCGAGCAGCCCGCCCGGTTGCCAGTTGCCGAAGATCATCGCCGCGAGGCCGATGTACCCGCGGCCACCGGTCTGGCCGTCGCGGTAGATGTTGGCCGCGACGAGGGCGAGGAACCCGCCGCCGAGGCCGGCGAGACCGCCGGAGACGAGGACGGCGACGTACTTGTACCGGATGACGTCGACGCCGAGGGTCTCCGCGGCCGAGGGGGACTCCCCGACCGAGCGCAGCCGGAGCCCGAACGCGGTGTGCCAGAGCAGCCGCCACGTGAGGACGAACAGCCCGAGCGCGATGACGGTGAGCACCGAGACATCGGTGCAGACCGCCCGCAGGACCGCGGCGAGGTCGGAGACGAAGAACCAGTGGTGCTGCTCGACCTCGCCCAGCCAGTCCGAGACCCCGGGCAGGGTGATCACGGGCAGCGAGTCCAGCGGCGGCGACTGGGTCGGTCCGCCGCCGGGCAGTCCGGCGAAGAACCGGGAGGCGAGGTACTTGGCGGCGCCGAGGCCGATGATGTTGAGCGCGACGCCGGAGACGATGTGGTCCACCCCGAAGGTCACGGTCGCGACCGCGTGGATCGCGCCGCCGACCATGCCGCCGATCACGGCCCCGAGGATGCCCGCCCACGGCCCGGCGTGGTAGCCGAGGAAGGCCGCGCCCCACGTCCCGAGGATCATCATCCCCTCGAGGCCGATGTTGATGACCCCGGCACGTTCGGACCAGAGACCACCGAGGCCGGCGAGGGCGATGGGGACGGCGAGCCCGAGGGCGGCCCCGAGCGCGCCCGAGGACGCGATGTCCTGCGCCCCGGTCACGGTGCGCAGCACGGCGACCGCGAGCACGGCGGCGAGCACGATGCCCGCCCACGTCGCCGGGGAGAGGCGGCGACCGGAGCGCGAGGACGCGGCGGGCCGGGAGACGAGGCGCTCGTCGGTGGTCGAGGTCATGCCGGCGCCCCCTGCCGCTGCGCGCGCGGCGAGCGCTCCTCGAGCTCGCGGGCGACGCGCGCCTGCTCGAGCCGCATGTCGGCCCGCCGGACCAGCTCGTAGGCGATGACGACGGCGAACAGGATGACCCCCTGGATGATGTTGACGAGCTCGGGCGCGACGTCGGCCCGGATCTGCAGCCCGTTCGACTGCTGTTCGAGGTAGGCCCACAGCACCGACGCGAACGCGATGCCGACCGGGTGGTTGCGCCCGAGCAGCGCGATCCCGATGCCGGCGAAGCCGAGCCCGGCCTGGAACGTCGTCCCGTAGGAGTAGTCCTCCCCGAACAGCAGCGGCATCCCGACGAGGCCGGCGAGGGCGCCGGAACCGACGAGCGCGAAGACGACCATGCGGCCGGTCTTGACGCCGCTGGCGACGGCCGCGCTCTGCGAGGCGCCGCTGGCGCGCAGGTCGAACCCGAACCGGGTCTTGCCGATGACGAACCAGTAGACGACGCCGACGAGCGCGGCGAGGAGGACGAGGGTGTAGACCCGGTTCGTCGTCTCGGGCAGGATCTGGAACCCCTCGAGCCGGGAGGACTCGGGGATCGGCGTGGTCCCGATCGTGTTCGAGCCCTCCTGGCGGTCGGCGACCTTGAGCAGCAGCCACTGGACCAGGCCGGTGGCCACGGCGTTGAGCATGATCGTCGCGATGACCTCCGAGACCCCGCGGGTCACCTTGAGGTAGGCCGCGATGCCCGCCCACGCGCCGCCGCAGAGCATCGCGACGAGGATCGTGAGGACGACGTTGAGCGGGCCCGGGAACCACGCCTGGCCCGCGAACAGGGCCGCCCCGAACGCGGCGACGCGGTACTGGCCGTCGACGCCGATGTTGAACAGCTTCATCCGAAAGCCGACCGCGACGGCCACCGCGGAGAGGTAGAACACGCTCGCGGCGTTGACGATGTCGACGACCTGGCGCGGGTTGGGCGGGCTGAGCATCGTCGACCACACCGCGCCGACCGGGTCCCCGACGGAGACGAGGATGAGCGAGGTGACGACGAACGCGACGACGACGGCGAGGACGGGCGCGGCGAGCGAGAGCCCGACGCGGCGCAGGTCGAGGTTCCTCATCGTCCCTCCCCGCCGGCGCTCCCGGTGCTCCCGGTGCCCCCGGCGCTCTCCACGTCCCGGGCGCTCCCGGTGTCGTCCCCGCCGCCCGGCTCCGCGGAGGACCCGGCGCCGGTCATCGCCGCGCCGAGCTCCTCGGCGCTGACGGAGTCGGGGTCGAACGGCGCGCTGAGCCGGCCCCGGAGGATGACCCGGATCGTGTCCGAGAGGCCGACGAGCTCCTCGAGGTCGGCACTGACGAGCAGGACGGCGAGGCCCTCGCGGCGGGCCGCCCGGACGAGGTCCCAGATCGCGGCCTGGGCACCGACGTCGACCCCGCGGGTCGGGTGGCTCGCGACGAGCACCTTCGGGTGGTGGCTCATCTCCCGGCCCACGATGAGCTTCTGCTGGTTCCCCCCGGACAGCGACCCGGCGGTGACGTTGATCGAGGGGGTGCGCACGTCGTACTCCTCCACGATCCGCTCGGTGTCGGCGCGGGCGCCGGCGGCGTCGATGAGGGGGCCGCGGACGTTGGGCGGTTCGGTCTGGTGGCCGAGGATCCGGTTCTCCCACAGCGAGGACTCCAGCAGCAGGCCGTGCCGGTGGCGGTCCTCGGGGATGTAACCCACCCCGGCCTCGCGGATCTCGCGCACGCCCCAGTCGGTGATGTCCGCGCCGTCCAGGAGCACCCGCCCCGAGGCGGGGTCGCGCATCCCCATGACGGCCTCGACGAGCTCGGCCTGCCCGTTGCCCTCGACACCGGCGATGCCGAGCACCTCGCCGGCGTGGATGGTGAGGTCGACGTCGTCGAGGACGGCCCGCCCGGTGTCGTCGGCGAGGCTCAGCCCGACGACCTCGAGCACGGCACGGTCGGTGACCGTGGACTCCCCCCTGGTCGGGGTCGGCAGCTCGGAGCCCACCATGAGCTCGGCGAGGCGGCGGGCGTCGACCTCGGAGGGCTCGACCGTGGCGACGGTCGAGCCGCGCCGGACGACGGTGATCTCGTCGGCGACGGAGAGGACCTCGTCGAGCTTGTGGGAGATGAACAGCACCGTCAGCCCCTCGGACTTCAGCTCGCGCAGGTTGTCGAACAGCTCCTCGACCTCCTGGGGCACGAGGACGGCGGTGGGCTCGTCGAGGATGAGGATGCGCGCCCCCCGGTAGAGCACCTTGAGGATCTCGACCCGCTGCCGGGCCCCGACGCCGAGGTCGGCGACGCGGACGTCCGGGTCGACGCCGAGTCCGTACTCCTCCGAGATCCGCAGGATCTCGCTGCGGGCGCCCGCGCCGATGCCGTGCAGCCCCTCGGCACCGAGGACGACGTTCTCGAGGACGGTGAAGTTGTCGGCGAGCATGAAGTGCTGGAAGACCATGCCGATGCCGGCGCGGATCGCGTCCGCCGGGGAGCGCAGGTCCACCCGGGCGCCGTCGACGGTGATCGTGCCCTCGTCCGGGCTCTGCACCCCGTAGAGGATCTTCATCAGCGTCGACTTGCCGGCGCCGTTCTCGCCGACGATCGCGTGCACGGTGCCGCGCCGGACGGCGAACGAGACGTCCTTGTTCGCGACCACGCCGGGGAAGCGCTTGGTGATGCCGTCGAGCTCGACCGCGAACCCGCCCGTGTCCGTGCGGCCGCCGGCCGCGGTCGTCGAGGCTGTGATCGCGCACGCTCCATCTCGATCGGGGTCCGACCGGGGCCGGACCGTGGTCGCAGGACCCGCCGTGGCGCCGGGACGGGCCCGGGCAACGCTACCGCGTCACCCGGGCCCGCTCGGTCCCGCTCGCCCCGGACGGACGGGGCCACACTCAGGGCACCACTCAGGACGTGGTGGTGGGGACGGTGATCTTGCCGTCGATGATCTTCTGCTTGTAGGCGTCGAGCTTGTCGGTGATGTCGTCGATCTTGCCGCCGGTCGTCGAGTAGTCGACGCCGCCCTTCTTGAGGTCGAAGACGATGTTGCCGGACTGGTCGTTGCCCTCGGTCGCGGCCTTGATCCACTCCATGACGGCGACGTCGACCCGCTTGATCATCGAGGTGAGGATGACGTCCCGCACCTCCGGGGCCGCGGTCTTGGCCTGGTCGGAGTCGACCCCGATCGCGAGCTTGTTCGCGGCCTTGGCGGCCTGGAACACGCCCGCGCCGGACCCGCCCGCGGCGTGGTAGACGATGTCGGCCCCGTTCTGGTACATGCCCTCGGCCGCGGTCTTGCCCTTGGCGGGGTCGGCGAACCCGGAGGTGTCCGGCGGCTGGGTGAGGTACTTGGTCTGGATCTTGATGTCCGGGTTGACCTTCTTCGCGCCGGCGACGTAGCCCGCCTCGAACTTGTTGATCAGGGGGGTGTTGACCCCGCCGACGAAGCCGATGTTGCCGGTCTTGGACTTCAGGGCCGCAGCCGCCCCGACGAGGAACGAGCCCTGGTTCTCCGCGAACGTCAGCTGGGCGACGTTGTCGCCGGCGGAGGCGTCCGAGGCGTCGTCGATGATGGCGAAGTGGGCGTCCGGGTTGTCCTTGGCGACCTCGCCGACGGCGGTGGCGTAGGCGAACCCGACGGCGACGACGTGGGTGTACCCGGCGTCGACGAGCTGCTGGAGCCGGTCGGCGCGGGCGGCGTCGTTCTCGCCCTGGACCGCGGCGGCCTCCTGGGTCTCGACCCCGAGGTCCTTCTCGGCCTTGTCGAGGCCCTTGGCGGCGGCGTCGTTGAACGACTGGTCACCGCGACCGCCGACGTCGTAGGCCATGCCGACCTTGAGCCCGTCGGAGGAGCTGCTGGAGCTCTCGCCCGACCCGCCGTCCGAGCTGCTGCCGCAGGCGGCGAGTCCCAGCGCCGCCGCCGAGACCAGTGCCGCAACCGTGATCGTCTGACGCAAGGCCTACTCCTTCGCTGAAGTCGCTCTCCCGCACGAGGGCGCAGGGGGGCCGTGCTCGTGCGGTCAGGGGTTGTCGTGGGCGCGATCCGGGCGCCACCCGCAGACGATAACCCGCCTCCCGGGACACCCACCGTGGTTTGCCCCGCTCCGGGGCAACCGTTACCGATCCGCGACGGAGCCGTGACCTGCCCCGGCGTCGGCCGTCGGGGCGGGCAGCCGGCCGGCGAGGCAGGCCCCGGCGAGCAGCCGGGTCGCGGCCGGGACGGCCGCCTCGTCGACGACGAGGTTGCCCTGGTGCAGGTCGTAGGTGACGCCGCCGGGCGTGCGGGTGCCCAGCCGCGCCATGGCGCCCGGGACCCGGCCGAGGTACCACGAGAAGTCCTCCCCGCCGAGGGACTGCGACGTCCCGTCGGCGACGAGGCCGAGGCCGGTCGCGGCCGCCCGGAGCGCCTCGACGGCGCCGGCGTCGTTGACGACGGGCGGCACCCCCCGGGTGTGCTCCACCCGGGCGGTGACGCCGTAGGGGCGGACGACGGACTCGACGACCTCGGTGAGCAGCGGCCCGACGGTGTCCCACGTCGCCGCGTCGAGCATCCGCAGGGTGCCGCGGGCCTCGCCGGAGGACGGGATGACGTTGCTCGCCCGGCCCGCCTGGATCACTCCCCAGACCAGCGCCGCCCCGGCACGCGGGTCGAGCCGGCGGGACAGGGCGGCCGGGACCTCGGTGACGACCTTGGCGAGGGCGAAGGTGAGGTCCTCGGTCAGGTGCGGCCTGGAGGTGTGCCCGCCACGGCCGCTGAGATAGACCGACACCGGGTCCGCGGCCGCGGTGATCGGGCCGTCCCGCAGCCCGACCCGGCCGACGTCGAGCCCGGGGTCGCAGTGGACGGCGTACGCGGCGTCGACGCCCTCGAGGGCGCCGGCGGCGATCGCGTCGACGGCACCACCGGGGATGACCTCCTCGGCGGGCTGGAACACGAGCCGGACGGCGGTGCCCGACCGGGCGAGCAGGTCGGCGTGCTCGTGGAGGACGAGACCGGCGCCGAGGACGGCGGCGGTGTGCACGTCGTGGCCGCAGGCGTGGCAGACCCCCTCGACCGAGGAGCTGAACGGCAGCCCGGTGCGCTCCCGGACCGGCAGGGCGTCCATGTCGGCGCGCAGGGCCACCCGCCGGCCGGCGTCCGCGGGTCCGAGGTCGACGAGCAGACCCGTCCCGGGCAGCGGCCGGACCTCGACCCCGCGGGCGGCGAAGACGCCCTCGATGATGCTCGTCGTGCGGGTCTCCCGGCGGGAGAGCTCTGGGTGGGCGTGCAGGTCGCGGCGGAGCTCGAGGAGGTCGGGGGTGAGCGCGTCGACCGTGTCACCGAGAGCGGCGAGGGGGGAGGCGGCTGTCATGGCAGGCGGCACTCTACGCCAGCCTCAGAACGTCTCCCGCGGCACGTGGGTCCCCCAGACCTCCCGGAGGGCGTCGGCGACCTCTCCCCCGGTCGCCCGGAGCGCGAGGGCCTCCTTCATCGGGTAGAGCACGTTGCCGGTGCCCCGGGCGCACTCCCGGAGCCGGTCCAGGGCCGCCTCCACCGCCGCGCCGTCCCGCTGCTCCCGCAGCCGGGCGAGCCGCTCCACCTGCTCGGCCTCGATCGCCGGGTTCACCCGGAGCGGCTCGTAGGGCTCCTCGGTCTCGGAGCGGAACCGGTTGAGCCCGACGACGACCCGCTCACCGGAGTCGATGTCGAGGGCCGTGCGGTAGGCCGAGCGCTCGATCTCCCGCTTCTGGAACCCCTGCTCGATCGCCGCGACCGCACCGCCGCGCTCCTCCACCGCGTCGATGAGCTCGACCGCGGCCGCCTCGAGGTCGTCGGTCATCGACTCGACGACGTAGGAGCCGGCGAACGGGTCGACGGTCTTGGTGACGTCGGTCTCGTGGGCGATGACCTGCTGGGTGCGCAGCGCGAGCCGGGCCGCCTTGGCCGTCGGCAGCGCGATCGCCTCGTCGTAGGCGTTGGTGTGCAGCGACTGGGTGCCGCCGAGCACGGCCCCGAGGCCCTGGAGCGCCACCCGGACGAGGTTGACCTCGGGCTGCTGCGCGGTCAGCTGCACCCCCGCGGTCTGGGTGTGGAACCGGAGCATCATCGACTTCGGGTCCCGGGCGCCGAACTCCTCGCGCATCGTGCGGGCCCAGATCCGCCGGGCGGCACGGAACTTCGCGACCTCCTCGAGCAGGCTCGTCCGGGCGACGAAGAAGAACGAGAGCCGGGGGGCGAAGTCGTCGACGCCGAGCCCGGCGTCGAGCGCGGCACGGACGTACTCCCGGGCGTTGGCGAGGGTGAAGGCGACCTCCTGCGCGGGAGTCGCCCCGGCCTCGGCCATGTGATACCCGGAGATCGAGATCGTGTTCCAGCGGGGCAGCTCGCGGTGGCAGTAGGCGAAGAGGTCGCTGACGAGCCGGAGGGACTCCTTGGGCGGGTAGATGTAGGTCCCGCGGGCGATGTACTCCTTGAGGACGTCGTTCTGCACGGTCCCGGTCAGGCGGGCGGCGTCGACGCCCTGCTCCTCGGCGACGAGCTGGTAGAGCAGCAGCAGGGTCGAGGCGGGGGCGTTGATCGTCATCGACGTCGACAGGTCCCCGAGCGGGAGGCCGCCGAAGAGCACGCGCATGTCCTCGACCGAGTCGACCGCGACCCCCACCCTGCCGACCTCGCCGGAGGCGAGGGGGGCGTCGGAGTCGTAGCCCATCTGGGTGGGCAGGTCGAAGGCGACCGACAGCCCGCCCGTGCCGTGGGCGACGAGCTCGTGGTAGCGCTCGTTGGACTCCCGCGCCGTGCCGAACCCGGCGTACTGCCGCATCGTCCACGGCCGGCCGGTGTACATGCTCGGGTAGACGCCCCGGGTGAACGGGTACTCCCCCGGCGCGCCGAGCTGGACCGCCGGGTCGAACCCGGCGAGGTCACCGGCGTCGTAGACCGGCTTGATCGGCAGGTCGGACTCGCTGCGGGCGGTGGGGTCGGGCGGGTCCTCTGCCATGGCCCGCACTGTAGTGCGCCCCCGGCCGCACGGGGAGCGTCCGCCTCGTGAGGCCGGTCACCGGCGGTCAGCGACCCTGCCGGGCCTCCCACCGCCGCGCCACCTCGGCCATCTCCTCGCCGAGGAACTCGAGGAACTCGACCGAGGTCGCGAGCCGCCGCCCCGAGCGGGTCCCGGGGCCGCCGACGGCGCGCACGCCGTCGGCGAGCACGGACCGGATCGGCTCGTAGGTGCTCGCACTGCTGATCATCGCCTCCCGCCAGGCGTCGTCGGCGACCGCGTAGACGTCGCGCCGCGAGCCGGGCTCGCGCTCGCGGTGGAGGAGGTGGACACCGGCGAGGTAGCGCACGCCCCCGGAGACCGCGGCCGGGCTGACCGAGAGCAGGCGCGCGACCTCCGCGGCGGTCATCCGCCCGTCGTCGTCGGCGAGCAGCGCGGAGAAGATCCGCGCGGGGAGCCGGGGCATCCCGGCCTCGGTCAGCCGGGACCCGAGCCGCTCGACGAACTCGGCGACGCCGTCGCGGCCCGGCTCGGCGGCCGGCCGCTCGAGGGGCTGCTCGGGCGGGGTCATGGACGGCAGTTTAGAACATTCACGAAGTCGTGAAATCGCGTACCGTGGTGCCATGAGCGTGCCGATCGACGTCCGGGGGCTGCACAAGTCCTTCGGGCGCACCCACGCCCTCGACGGGCTCGACCTCGCGGTCGGGGACGGCGAGGTCCACGGCTTCCTCGGCCCGAACGGGTCGGGCAAGTCGACGACGATCCGCATCCTGCTCGGGCTGCTGCGCGCCGACTCGGGACGGGCCGAGCTCCTCGGCGGCGACCCGTGGCGCGACGCAGCCCGGCTGCACCGCAGCCTCGCCTACGTCCCCGGCGACGTCGCGCTGTGGCCCAACCTCACCGGGGGCGAGGTCATCGACCTGCTCGGCCGGCTCCGGGGCGGCCTCGACGAGGCCCGGCGCGCCGAGCTCCTCGAGCGGTTCGACCTCGACCCGACGCGGAAGGCCCGGGCCTACTCCAAGGGGAACCGGCAGAAGGTCGCGCTCGTCGCGGCGCTCGCGAGCGACGCACCCCTGCTCATCCTCGACGAGCCGACCTCGGGGCTCGACCCGCTCATGGAGCAGGTGTTCCGCGCCTGCACCCGGCAGATGCAGCGCGAGGGCCGCACCGTGCTGCTCTCGAGCCACATCCTCAGCGAGGTCGAGTCGCTCTGCGACCGGGTGACGATCATCCGGGCCGGGCGCACGGTCTCGACCGGGGCGCTGGAGGACATGCGACGGATGGCGCGCACGAGCGTGCGTGCCGAGCTGTCGGAGGGGCTCCCGGAGCCCGCCGACGCCTCGCCCGGGGAGCTCGCCGACCTCGACGGCGTCCACGACCTCGTCGTGTCCGACCACTCCGTCTCCTGCACCGTCGACCCGGGTGCCCTCGGGGACCTGCTCGCCCTGCTCGGCCGGCACGGGATCCGGACGCTGACGAGCGCGCCGCCGACGCTGGAGGAGCTGTTCATGGACCTCTACCGGGACGAGGGCGCCCCCGGGGGCGGGCGTGACGGGCAGGACGGGCACGACGGGCACGGCGCGACGGAGGACGTGACGGTGCGGTGAGCGACCTCGTCGGCACGACCACGCTCCTGGGGACGGCGCTGCGCCGGGACCGGGTCGTGCTCCCGGTCACCGTGCTCGCGCTGGCTGCGCTCGCCGCGTCCTCGGCCGTCGCGACGGTCGACCTCTACCCCACCCGGGCCTCCCGGGAGTCGGCCGCGGCGCTCGTCAACTCCTCGGTCGGCCTCGTGGCGCTCTACGGCGAGATCGCGCCGACCATCGGGGCGCTCGCCTCGTTCAAGCTCCAGGGGGTCGGCGCGGTCTACCTCGCCCTCATCGTCATGTTCCTCGTCCGCCGGCACACCCGCACCGACGAGGAGTCCGGGCGGCTGGAGCTGCTCGGCGGCAGCGTGCTCGGCCGGCTCGCGCCCCTGACCGCGGCGCTGCTGCTCGCCTTCGGCACGGTGACCGCCACCGCGCTCGTCACCGCCGCCGGGGTGGCCGCCACCGGGCTCCCGGTCGCGGGCTCGCTCGCCCTCGGCGCCGCGTGGTGGGTCACCGGGAGCAGCTTCGCCGCGATCTCGGCGGTCGCGGTGCAGCTGAGCCCGAACGGGCGCACGTGCGCGGCGCTCGTCGGCGGCGTCATCGCGGTCACCTACGTCATGCGCGCGGTCGGCGACGTCGTCGGCGGCCCCGCGCGCGCGCTGACCTGGCTGTCGCCGTTCGGGTGGGCCATGCAGCTGAAGGCGTTCGCCGGAAACCGCTGGTGGGTCCTGCTCGTCGCGGCGGTGTTCGTGGCCGCCACCACGGCTGCCGCCTACGCGCTGCGGGCGCGGCGGGACCTCGGCGCCGGCCTGCTGCCCGACCGGCCCGGGCCGGCGCGCACGTCGATGGGCAGCCCGCTCGCCCTCGCGTGGCGGCTGCAGCGCGGCGCCGTGCTCGGCTGGTCCCTCGCCGTCCTCGCCGGCGGGGTGCTCGTCGGCGGCCTCGCGGCGAACGTCGCCGACCTGCTCGACTCCCCGCAGGCGCGGGAGATGATCCGCAGCCTCGGTGGTCCCGGGCCGCTGCGCGAGGCCTTCCTCGCCGGCGAGTTCGCGGTCCTCGCCGTCGTCGTCACCGGCTTCGGCATCGCCGGCACCCTGCGTCTGCACTCCGAGGAGACCTCGACCCGCAGCGAGCTCGCGCTCTCGACGGCGACCTCCCGGCGGTCGTGGCTGATGAGCCACGTGACGATCGCGCTCGTCGGCACGGCGTGGGTCATGCTGCTGCTCGGCGTCGGCAGCGCGCTCGCCGACGGCGCGAGCACCGGGGACCTGCCGGGCTCACTGCGCGCGGTCCTGCCGGCGGCACTGGTCCAGGTCCCGGCGATCTGGGTGCTCGTCGGGCTCACCGTCGCTCTCTACGGCACCTCGGGGCGGCTGTCGCTGCTCGCCTGGGTCGCGCTCGTGGCCTGCCTCGTCGTCGGCCAGTTCGCCGAGCTGCTCCACGTGCCCGGGGCCGTCTCCGACCTCTCCCCGTTCAGCCACGTGCCGCTGCTCCCCGGCGGCGACGTGAGCGCGACCCCGCTCGGTCTGCTCACCCTGCTCGCGGTGGTCCTCGTCGGCGTGGGGTCGGCCGCCTTCTCGCGCCGCGACATCGGCTGAGGCCCGCTCTCAGAGCAGGTCGTCGCGGCCCTGCGCCCGGAGCTCGTCGACGACCCGCTTGACGTCCTGGGCCCGCTCCCGGGTCGTGACGAGCACGGCGTCGGGGGTGTCGACGACGACGACGTCGTCGAGACCGACGACGGCGACGGTCCGGCCCGACCCGGGCAGGACGAACCCGGAGCCGTCGACGGCCCGGACCAGGGAGGCGTCCCCGAGGACGGTGACGCCGCCGCCGCCCGCCGGGCCCGCGCCGTCGGTGGCGGCACCGCCATCCTCCTCGCCGTCCCCGCGAGCCCGGAGGACGTCGCAGACGGACCGGAAGTCGCCGACGTCGTCCCAGGCGAAGCGGCCCGGGACGACGACGACCCGGCCCTCGTCCGCGGCCGGCTCGGCGACCGCGTGGTCGATCGCGATCTTGCGCAGCGTCGGCCAGACCTCGCCGATCCGGTCCGGCTCGGCCGCGACCGTCCGCAGCCCCGCGGCCAGGTCCGGGTGCCACTTGGCGAGGAGGTCGAGCAGGACGCCGGCACGGACGACGAACATGCCGGCGTTCCAGCGGTACCGGCCGGTGGCGAGGTAGGCCGCCGCCTGCTCCCGGTCCGGCTTCTCGACGAAGGACGCGACCGCCCGCGCCGTGGCGCTGCCCGGGACCGGCTCCCCCTCCTCGATGTACCCGAACCCGGTCGAGGGGTGGGTCGGCTCGATCCCGACGGTGACGAGGTTGCCGAGCTCGGCCTGCAGGACCGCCTCCCGGACGCAGTCGCGGAAGGCGTCCTCGTCGGCGATGACGTGGTCGGCGGCGAACGAGCCGATGACGGCGTCGGGGTCGGTCCGCTCGACGAGCGCCGCGGCGAGGCCGATCGCGGCCATCGAGTCCCGCGGGGACGGCTCGACGACGACCCGGTCCGGCCCGAGCTCGGGCAGCTGGGCCCGGACCGCGTCCGCGTGCGCGGCCCCGGTGACGACGAGCAGCCGGTCCCCGACGAGGGGGGCGAGCCGGTCCACCGTCTGGCGGATCAGGGACCGGCCCGACCCGGTGAGGTCCTGGAGGAACTTCGGCGAGGAGGCCCGGGAGAGCGGCCACAGCCGGGTCCCGGCGCCCCCGGCCGGGACGACGGCCCACAGGGCCCGCGCCGGGTCCGCGCCCTCGGGCGTCGCGTGCTGGTGCATGGCACTCGACGATAGTCCGGCCCCCCGGACGCCGGGGCGGGTTCGCGGAAGACCGACACCTGCTGCTCACCTGCCGCTTCCACCGTGCTCGCCCCCGGCTCACCCCGGCGGGCGATGCTCGCGCCGTGCGCATCGCGATCGTCACCGAGTCCTTCGTCCCCAGTGTCAACGGGGTCACGACGAGCGTCTGCCGGGTGTTGGAGTGCCTCGCCGAGGCCGGGCACGAGGCGGTCGTCGTCGCCCCCGGCCCGGCCCCGGACCGCTGGGCCGGGCACGAGGTGGTCGCCCTCCCCGGGGTCCCGGTGCGACGCTTCCGGATGGGGGTGCCCACCCCCGTGCTGACCCGGCTCCTCCGGGAGCACCGGCCCGACCTCGTCCACGCCGCCTCCCCGTTCGTCCTCGGGGCGGCCGGGCTGGCGGCCGCCCGATCGCTCGGACTGGCGAGCGTCGCGGTCTACCAGACCGACATGCCCTCCTACCTCGCCCGGCACCTGCCGCCCCGGCTCGGGCCCGGGGCCTCCCGGGCGGCCTGGCGGTGGGTCCGACGGGTCCACGAGTGCGCCGACCTCACCCTCGCCCCCTCGCGTCCCACCCTCTCCGAGCTGCGGGCCCAGGGGGTGCCGCGGACCGCGCTCTGGGGCCGCGGCGTCGACACGACGCTCTTCCACCCCGGGGTGCGCGCGCAGCCGGAGACGGTGGCACTGCGCCGGGCGCTCGCGCCCCGTGGGGAGCGCCTCGTCGGCTACGTCGGCCGGCTCGCCCCGGAGAAGGACCTCGACCGCCTCGCCGAGCTCGCCGGGGTCCCCGGGACCCGCCTCGTCCTCGTCGGCGACGGCCCGAGCCGTGCCGACCTCGGCGCGCTGCTCACCGCCGCGGTCGCCTCCAGCCCGGGCCGGCCGAATCTCCCCCCGGTCTTCGTCGGCCACCGCGAGGGGGCGGACCTCGCCCGCGCCTACGCGGCCCTGGACGTGTTCGTCCACCCGGGGACGCGGGAGACCTTCGGGCAGACCCTGCAGGAGGCCGCCGCGACCGGGCTGCCGGTCCTCGCCCCGGCCCGCGGGGGCCCGCTCGACCTCGTCGACCACGGCCGCACCGGACACCTCTACGACCCGGACGTCCCCGGGGAGCTCGCGGTGCGGGTGACGCGGCTCGTCCACGACCCGGTGCTGGCCTCGGCGCTCGGCGCCGCAGGCGTCGCGGCCGTGCGGGACCGGTCGTGGGCCCGGCTGACCGGCGAGCTCCTCGCCCACTACGACCGGGTGCTCACCGGCCGCGACACGGCCGCGGCGGCCTGAGGACGGACGGTTCTCCCCCCCGGTTCACCGACGTCCGCGCCCCGGCCCCCGCGGGGTCTGGCAGGCTGGCGTCGTGCCCGCCCTCCCATTCGCCGCCCCGCTCGCCGGGGTGGCGCTCGCCCTCGGGCCGGCGCTCGGGGCCGCCCCCGCGGCACCGGAGGGGACCAGGCCCCCGCCCGCGGCAGAGGTCCACGTCGACCCGGCGACCGCGGTCGGCGGGCCCCTGATGGCCCGGTCGGGCCTGACCGTCGCCGCCCCGGACGGGGTGCCGGACCCCCCGAAGGTGCCCTCCGCGGCGTGGCTGCTCGCCGACCTCGACACCGGCGACGTGCTCGCGGCCCGCGCGCCGCACGCGAGGCTCCGCCCGGCGAGCACCCTGAAGGTGCTCACCGCGCTCGTCCTCATCCCCCGCATCGCACCGGGCCGGCACTACCGGGTCACCAAGGCCGACGTCGCCGTCGACGGCACCCGGGTGGGCCTCGTCCCCGGCCAGCGCTACACCGGTCGGGAGCTGTTCCGCGGGCTGCTCATGTCCTCGGGCAACGACGCCGCCCGGGCGCTCTCGCGCCTCGCCGGGGGCCGGGCGAGGACGGTGGCGGCCATGAACGCCGAGGCCGAGCGTCTCGGCGCGCTCGACACGACCGCGGTCGACCCCTCCGGGCTCGACGCCCCGGGCCAGCGCACCAGCGCCTACGACCTCGCGCTCGTCGCGCGGGAGGCGATGACCCTGCGGCCCTTCCGGGGCTACGTGCGGACCAAGCGGGCGTCGATGCCGGGCTACCCCGTCGGGCGGAGGCACCGGGCCCACCGGTTCGCGATCGGCAACCACAACGCGCTGCTCTACAACTACCGGGGCACGCTCGGGGTGAAGAACGGCTGGACGAGCAAGGCCCGGCACACGCTCGTCACCGTCGTCCGCCGGAAGGGCCACACCTACCTCGTCAGCCAGATGTACGGATCGACCGCGAGCTGGCGGCCGACGGCACGGCTGTACGACTGGGCGTTCCGCCACGGCGAGCGGCTCGACCCCGTCGGCAGGCTCGTCTCGCCCGGCGAGCTGGCGCGGAGGCGGCCGGCCAGCGTGACCCGGCCGCGCTCGGCGACGGCCGCCACCGCGAGACCGGTGCCCACCGCGGCGGTGACGACCGCGGACGGCGGCGGCGGGGCCTCGGCCGCGTCGCCCTCCCCGGGGGCCTCCGGGACCCCTGCGGCCTCCGGGATCCCCGCAGCGGCCCGCGACGCCGCCGCGGCTCCCGGACCGCTCACGCTCGGCGCCGGCGCGGCGGCCGTGCTCGCGCTGGGTGCGCTCCTGCTCCGGCTGCGCCGGCGGCGCTGAGCAGGGCCCCCGTCAGCGCCGGGACCCGGGGGACCGCCGCCACCCGAGGCCGAGCACGAGGCCGGCGCAGGCGCCGGCGAGCGCCCCGGCCGCGAGGGCGGCCCGGTCGGTCCCCCGGCGGGTGGGGCCACCGGCGGGGCCGCCCACGCCCGGCCCCGGAGCCGGCGTCTCCTCCGGCGGCAGGGACCACGCCGCGGGCAGACCCGTCACGGCGCCCACCGGCAGGCCGCCGGTGCCCGTGCCGACGGTGCCGACGGTGCCGGGTGGCCCCGCGGCGTCCCCGTCCGGGACGGCCGACGGCTCGGCGAGCGGTCGCCACTGGGGCGCGGTGTCCTGGACGGCGAACCGCCCCTCGAGGTCGTTGGCCGCCCACGCGGCGGCGACGAGCACGACGCGGGACATGAAGTTCAGCCACACGAGCAGCCCGACGACGAGCGCGAACGAGGCGAACAGCGGGTTGCTCAGCGTCCCCGCGATGAGGCGCGACCCGAACATCTTCAGCAGCGTCAGGCCCGCCCCGCCGAAGAGGGCGCCGCTGCGCACCGCCGACCACGGCAGGTCCACCCCGGACAGGATCCGCAGCACGAGGCCGACGAGCGCGGCGTCGAAGAGGAAGCCGACGAGGAAGCCGATCCCGCCGACGAGCCAGCCCCGGCTCTCGACGCCGACGAGGTTCGCGACCGCCTGGGTCGCCCCGCCGGCGACCGCCGAGATCCCGGCCGAGACGGCGATCCCGAGACCGATGACGACGAGGACGCCGAGGTCGCGCAGCTTGGCGACGACGAAGTTGCCGGGGCTCCCGGCGACCCCGAAGATCTCGCGGATGCCGTTGCGGAGCGCGGTGAGCCAGCCGAGCCCGGCGTAGAGCATGAGCACCGTCCCGACGCTCGCCACCCCGGCGAGGGTCCCCGAGGCGGGGACGCTGACCGGGATGATGCCCTCCCCGGTCGCCGGGTCCTGGACGAACCCCGGGAGCTGGGCGTTGACCGCCTCCCGGATCGCGTCGAGCCAGTCCGGCCGGTTCTGCAGCAGGACCCCGAAGACCGAGAAGGCGATCGCGACGATCGGGAACACCGAGAAGAACGCGTTGAACGCGACGCCGCCGGCAAGCAGGTTTCCGCGGTTGGTGCTGTAGCGCCGCCACGCGCTCCACGCCGACGTCTGCTGGGCCCGGGCCCACAGGCGCCGCGCCGGACGGGTCCGCACCGCTCAGTCCTGCATCGGGAAGGCCCGCACCGCCCGCCACACCGCGTCCGGACAGTGCTCGTAGAGGTGGAAGGCGTCGACCTCGAACTGCGCCTCGAACCCGGCGAGGTCCTCGAACGCGTGGTCGAGCACGTCCTCGGGCAGGTGGTGGGCGACGGTGACGTGCGGGTGGTAGTAGAACTCGAGCTCCCGGTCCACCGGCCCGCCCCGGACCTTCTGCTCGAGCAGCTCGCACTCCCCGATCCCGCTGGAGACCTGGACGAAGACGACCGGGGAGACCGGCCGGAAGGTCCCGGTGCCGCGCAGGACCATGGGGAACGGCGCGGCGGCCGCGGCCACCGCGTCGAGGTGGTCGACGAACGTCGCCACCGTCCCCTCGGGGATCTCGGTCGGCGGCAGCAGCGTGACGTGCGGGGGGATCGACTCCGCCAGCGGGTCGCCGTAGACGGCGCGCTTGCGCTGGAGCACCCCTGCGTGGGGCTCCGGGACGGGGATGGCGACGCCGATGGTGGGCATTGCGGGCGAGACTACCGGCTCGGGGGCAGCAGGCCCACGCGGTCGTTCACCCGGGCCATGGTGGCCTGGGCGACCTTCCGGGCGTGCTCGGCGCCCGCGGCGAGGATCCGGTCGAGCTCGGCGGGGTCGTCGAGGAGCTCGTCCATCCGGGCCTGGAACGGCCGGACGGCCTCGAGGACGACGTCGGCCACCTCGGCCTTGAGGTCGCCGTACCCGCGGCCGGCGAACCGCTCCTCGAGCCCGGCGAAGGACTCCCCGGACAGCGCGCTGTGGATCGCGAGCAGGTTGGACACGCCCGGCTTGGCCTCGACGTCGTGGCGGATCTCACGTCCGGTGTCGGTGACCGCCGAGCGGATCTTCTTCGCCAGCCGCTTGGGGTCGTCGGTGAGCTCGATGAGGCCGGCGTCGCTCGACCCGGTCTTGGACATCTTCGACGTCGGGTCCTGCAGGTCCATGATCCGCGCGGACCGGGCCACGATGTACGGCTCGGGCACCGTGAGGGTCTCCCCGAAGCGGGTGTTGAACCGCTGGGCGAGGTCCCGGGTGATCTCGAGGTGCTGACGCTGGTCCTCGCCGACCGGCACGAGGTCGGCGTCGTAGAGCAGGATGTCCGCGGCCATGAGGATCGGGTACGTGAACAGGCCGACGTTGGCGTTCTGCCCCTTGGCCGTCTTGTCCTTGAACTGGGTCATCCGGCTCGCCTCACCGAACCCGGTGAGGCAGGAGAGCACCCAGGTCAGCTCGGTGTGCTCGGGCACGTGGCTCTGGACGAACACCGTCGAGCGGGTCGGGTCCACCCCGGCGGCGAGGTACTGGGCGGCGGTGACGCGGGTGCGGCGCCGCAGCGTCTCCGGCTCGACCGGGACGGTGAGGGCGTGCAGGTCGACGACGCAGTAGAAGGCGTCGTGCCCCTCCTGGAGGGCGACCCAGTTCACGAGCGCGCCGAGGTAGTTGCCCAGGTGCAGGGAGTCGCTCGTCGGCTGCATGCCGGAGAGGATCCGGGGCAGGTGCGTCGGGGGTTCGGGGGCGGCCATGGCGGTCATTGTTGCAGGTGCCCGCGGCCCCCACGGCCCACCCGCGGACACTCGTCCGGCGGGGGCCGGCCGCCGCCCGCGGCTAGACTCCGGGCCGTGCCGACCACCGCCGACGTCACCCGTGCCCTCACCGAGCTCACCGGCGCCCCACCGGAGGGGGTGTGGTCCGCCCCCGGACGGGTGAACCTCATCGGCGAGCACACCGACTACAACGACGGCCTCTGCCTTCCCGTGGCACTGTCGCTGCGCACCTACGCGGCGGCGGCGCGGCGCGGGGACGACGTGCTGCGCGTCCGCAGCGTCCAGAACGGGGAGACCGTCGAGGTCGCGCTCGACGACGTCGGGCCCGGCCGCCCGGACGGCTGGGCGGGGTACGTCGCCGGCGTGCTGTGGGCCCTGCGCGAGGCGGGCCACCCGGTCGGGGGGCTCGACGTCGCGGTCGACGGCCGGGTGCCGCTCGGGTCGGGCCTGTCGAGCTCGGCGGCGCTGGAGTGCAGCGTCGCCGCCGCCGTCTCGGACCTGTTCGACCTCGGCCTGCTCGCCCCCGGCCGGCGGGACGCCCTCGCCGACGCGTGCGTGCGCGCCGAGAACGACGTGGCCGGCGCGCCGACCGGGGGCATGGACCAGGCGGCCTCGCTGCTCTGCCGCGAGGGGCACGCCCTCCTGCTCGACTGCCGCGACGGGAGCACCGAGCAGGTCCCCCTCGGACTCGCCGAGCACGACCTGACCCTCGTCGTGCTCAACACCCGCGCCCACCACGAGCTCGTCGACGGCCAGTACGGCGAGCGCCGGTCCTCGTGCGAGGAGGCGGCCTCCCGGCTCGGCATCGCGAGCCTGCGCGTCCTCGCCGACGAGGCCGACGCCGACCCGGGCCGGCTGGAGGCGGCGCTCGCCGAGCTGGGGGGCGTCGCCGACGGCCGCGAGGACGTGCTGCGCCGCAGGGTGCGCCACGTCGTCACCGAGATCGGCCGGGTCCGCGAGGCGGTCGACGCGCTCGGCCGGGGCGAGGTCCGCCGGGTCGGCGAGGTCTTCGACGCCTCCCACGCCTCGCTCCGCGACGACTACGAGGTCTCCTGTCCCGAGCTCGACACCGCCGTCGAGGCGGCCCGCGGCGCCGGCGCGCTCGGTGCCCGGATGACCGGCGGCGGCTTCGGCGGGTCGGCGGTGGCGCTCGTGCCGCTGACGGCGGTCGAGGCGGTCACCGAGTCGGTCGGCCGCGCGTTCGCCGAGCGCGGCTTCACCTCGCCGGAGTGCTTCCCGGTGGAGCCGGCCGAGGCGGCCCGGCGGGAGACGGGGTAGCGGGACGACGGGAGCCGGTCAGTCGCCCAGGGCGTAGTCGACGGTCACCGGGGCGTGGTCGCTCCACCGCTCGGCGTAGGCCTCGGCCCGCCCCACCTCCGCGTGCGTCGCCCGGTCGGCGAGCCCCCGGCTCGCGAGCTGGTAGTCGATCCGCCAGCCCGCGTCGTTGTCGAAGGCCCGCCCGCGCCAGGTCCACCACGTGTAGGGCCCGGGCCCGGGACCGTGGAGCCCGCGGTGCACGTCGACCCAGGCCCCGTCGGACAGCCACCCGTCGAGGTAGGCCTGCTCTCGCGGGAGGAACCCCGCCCGCCCGAGGTTGCCCGCCAGTTGCGCAGGTCGTGCTCGGTGTGGGCGATGTTGAGGTCGCCGGTGAGGACCGCGTGCCGCCCCCCGGCCCGCCACTGCCGCAGCCGGGCGGTGACCGCGTCGAGGAACCGGTACTTCTCGGCCTGCCGCGCGGTGCCCGCCTCGCCGGTGTGCACGTAGGCCGACGCGACCGTGACCGTGCCCGAGGGGGTCGCGACGTCGGCCTCGACCCACCGGCCCGAGCCGTCGAACTCCGGGTCGCCGACGTCCGTGCTCACCCGCTGCGGCGCGGACCGCGTCAGCACCGCGACCCCGGCTCGTCCGCGCGGCCCCTCGCCGTGGGCGACGTGCCACTCGGGAAGGCCACCGGCGGCCAGGGTCGAGCCGAGCTGCTCCCGGCTGGCCCGGACCTCCTGGAGGGTGACGACGTCGCACCGGGCGGCGGCGAGCCAGCCCAGGCCGCCGCGCCGGGCGGCCGCCCGGACGCCGTTCACGTTGACGGACGTGACACGCATGCCGGCCATTGTGGCCCCGACGTCCCACACCCGCTCCCCTAGGGTGAGGCCATGCCAGAGTCCTCCCCCACCTCCCCCACCGGCGGCGACCAGCCCGAGGACCTCGCCGCCCCGTCCGGCGAGCACGCCGAGGCCCAGGCCCGGCCCGCCGAGCCGCGCGACGACCTCGTCACGACCGAGCACAGCCTCCGGATCGGGTCCCGCCGGCTGGCGTACACCGCGACGACCGGCCGGGTCGTGCTCCGCGAGGAGGTCCTCGAGGACGGGGTGTTCACCGGCCACAAGGCGCGCGCCGAGCTCTCGCTGACCGCCTACGTCGCCGACACCGGCGAGGAGGACCGGCCCGTGACGTTCGCCTTCAACGGCGGGCCGGGGTCGAGCTCGGTGTGGCTCCACCTCGGGCTCATGGGCCCGCGCCGGGTGGTCTCCGGGGACGCCGGCGCCCCCGCCGCGCCGCCGTACGGGCTGACCGACAACCTCGAGACCCTGCTCGCGGTGTCCGACCTCGTGTTCATCGACCCGGTCTCGACGGGGTACTCCCGCGCGGTCGAGGGCGGCAAGCCGAAGGAGTACCACGGGTTCACCGGGGACGTCGAGAGCGTCGGGGAGCTCATCCGGCTGTGGACGACGCGCGAGGGGCGCTGGCTCTCGCCGAAGTTCGTCGCCGGCGAGTCCTACGGCACGGTCCGCGCCGCGGCGCTGGCCGAGCACCTCCAGAGCCGGCACGGGATGTACCTCAACGGCGTCATGCTGCTCTCCAGCGTGCTCGACCTCGGCTCCATCGGTCTCCACGAGCCGGACGACCGCGCCTACGTCGGGTTCCTGCCCACCTACGCCGCGGTGGCCCACCACCACGGCCGGCACGGCCGGCGCCAGCTGCGGACCGTGCTCGCCGAGGCCGAGGAGTACGCCGAGCGGACGTACCCGTGGGTGCTCGCCCGCGGCAACCGGCTCACCGCCCGCGAGCGCGCGGAGGCCGTCGCCACCCTCGCCCGGCTCACCGGTCTCAGCGAGGAGTACGTCGACCTCGCCGACCTCCGGGTCGAGCACCTCCACTTCTTCGCCGAGCTCCGACGGCGGGAGCGGCTCGTCGTCGGCCGCCTCGACAGCAGGTTCACCGGCCCGGCCCGCAGCGGGACCGCCGAGGTGCTCGACGCCGACCCGAGCTTCGACGCCCTCACCGGACCGTACGCGGCGGCGTGGAACCACTACGTCCGCGACGAGCTGGGGTACGCCAGCGACCTGCCCTACGTCCAGCTCTCACCGACGGTCAACCAGGAGTGGTCGTACAAGGAGTTCGAGGGACGAGCGGTCGACGTCACCGACCGGCTCTCCCGGGCGATGCGCGCCAACCCCCACCTGCGGGTCCACGTCGCCTACGGCTACCTCGACGGCGCGACGCCGTACTTCGCCTCCCGCGAGACCCTGGCCCACCTCGACGTCCCCGCCGGCCTCGCGGCCGGGATCGAGCACCACTACTACGAGGCCGGCCACATGATGTACGTCCACGAGCCGAGCCGGCTGCGCCAGAGCGAGGACCTCGCCGACTTCGTCCGGCGCTCGAGCGGGCGGGGCTGACGCCGGCGTCGAGACGGGATGCGGGATCCCGGCGGCGGGCGGGCGCGGGCCCGGTCGCTCAGTAGGCGCCGGAGGCCTGCAGCACCGCGCGGGCGGTGCGCCAGAGGATCATGAGGTCGGACAGCACCGACCAGTTCTCGACGTAGTACAGGTCGAACCGGACCGACTCCTCCCAGGAGAGGTCGCTGCGGCCGCTGACCTGCCACAGCCCCGTCATGCCCGGCTTGACGAGCAGCCGGCGGTGGACGTCCGTGTCGTACTCCTCGACCTCGCTGGCCAGCGGCGGCCGCGGCCCGACGAGGCTCATCCGGCCGGAGAGCACGTTGAACAGCTGGGGCAGCTCGTCGAGGCTGTAGCGGCGCAGCAGCTTGCCGATCGGGGTGACCCGCGGGTCGTCGTAGAGCTTGAACAGCGGACCGCGGTCCGGCCCGTCGCCGCCGGCGCGCTCCTGCTCGGCGCGCAGCTCGGCGAGGCGGGCCTCGGCGTCGACGACCATCGAGCGGAACTTGACCATCCTGAACCGCTCACCGCGCCGACCGACCCGCTCCTGGGTGAAGAACACCGGGCCGCGGTCGGTGAGCCAGATCGTCGTCATGACGAAGAGGAACAGCGGCGAGAGCGCGAGGATCAGGGCCGCGGCCCCGAGCACGTCGATGACGGTCTTGACCAGGAGCCTGGGACCGGAGAACACCGGGGCCTCGACGTGGATCAGCGGCAGTCCGGCCACCGGCCGGGTCAGCACCCGCGGCCCGGCCATCTCCGTGAGCCCGGGGACGACGACGAGCTGCGCGCCGGTGCCCTCGAGGTCCCAGCCGAGCCGGCGCAGCCCCCGGGTGCCGAGGGCCGAGGACGAGGTGCACGCGACGATGTCGACGTCGAGCCGGCGCGCGATCGACCCGGCCTCGCTCTCCCCGCCGAGCACCGGGACCCCGGCCAGGGTCGGCCCGTCCCCGTCGGTGCACGCGGCCACGACGTGGTAGCCGGCGGTGGGGACCGAGCGGAGGGTCCCGACGAGGTCACCGAGCTGGGCGGCGTCCCCGACGACGAGGACGTCCTGGTTGAGCAGCCCGGTCCGGCGGTGCATCCCGAGCCACCGCCGCCACAGCCAGCGGGAGACGAGCAGGGCGAGCAGTCCCGCCGGCAGGGCGACGAGGAGGAAGCGGCGGGCGAGCTCGAGGTGGAAGCCGTAGCTGACCAGGCCCACCCCGGCGAAGACCCGCAGCGTCGCGACGGCGACGCCGCGGTACTCCTCGACGCCCTCGCCGAGGTTGCGGGTGGCGTAGGTGCCGTGGACGTGCATCGCGAGCCACCACGCGAGCGCCAGCAGCAGCGCGAACGTGATCGACGAGGCCTGCAGCGGGCTCGTCGCGGCGCCGCCGTCGTCGAGGACCCAGCCGAACCGGAGCAGCTGGGCGCCGAGGACGGCCCACAGGATGACCCCGAGGTCGCTGAGGCGGAGTCGGGTCTGGAGCCGGGCCAGGCCCACGTCGCGGGCGCGGCTGAGGTGGCTGAGCCGGGCGTCGACCGAGCTGCTCATCGCGACGACCTGGCGTCGGTCTCCATGCCGACGGAGCCGACGGAGCCGACGGTCACCCGCAGCCTGCGACCCGCCTGGTGCAGCACGACGGCCCCCACCGCCAACGCGGCGACCATCACCGCGAGCCACACGGCAACCCAGATCTCCATGCGTCACACCCCTCTTCGCATCGCCGCCGAACCCCGCCCCTCCGGCGGTTCGGCACGCCTCAAGTTACTCCGGCAAGAGGTCGCTTTTGACCGAATGAGGGGAATTGCTTGACCATTCCTTGACCATGCGCACATCTGCTGTGATTTCCCCCCGAGGTAACGAGCAGTCCAGCCGCTCGCAAATACCGAGCCTCCCATACCTCGCAAAACGGACACAGGCCCCGGGGGAGTGTTCCCCGGGGCCTGTGTCCGCCTTGTCCGCCCTCGGCAGGCGCGGGGCCGTCAGTCGGCCATGGCCGCCCGGAGGTTCTCCTCGATCGCGGCGAGGAACTCCTGGGTGGTGAGGAAGGACTGGTCCGGGCCGATGAGCAGCGCGAGGTCCTTGGTCATCTTGCCCTGTTCGACCGTCTCGACGCAGACCCGCTCGAGGGTCTCGGCGAACCGGGTGACCTCCGGGGTCTCGTCGATCTTGCCGCGGTGGGCCAGGCCCCGGGTCCACGCGAAGATCGACGCGATCGGGTTGGTCGAGGTGTCCTCCCCGGCCTGGTGACGGCGGAAGTGCCGGGTGACGGTGCCGTGGGCCGCCTCGGCCTCGACGGTCCGACCGTCGGGGGTCATGAGCACGCTCGTCATGAGACCGAGGGAGCCGAAGCCCTGCGCCACGGTGTCGGACTGGACGTCGCCGTCGTAGTTCTTGCAGGCCCAGACGTAGCCGCCCTCCCACTTCATCGCAGCCGCGACCATGTCGTCGATGAGGCGGTGCTCGTAGGTCAGGCCGGCCTCGGCGAAGGCGTCCTTGAACTCCTCGTCGAAGATGCGCTGGAAGATGTCCTTGAACGCCCCGTCGTAGGCCTTGAGGATCGTGTTCTTCGTCGACATGTAGACCGGGTAGTTGCGCTGGAGGCCGTAGTTGAACGAGGCCCGCGCGAAGTCCTCGATCGACTTGTTGAAGTTGTACATCGCCATCGCGACGCCGCCGTCCTCGGGCATGTCGACGACCTCGAGCTCGATCGGCTCGCCCTGGCTGGGGTCGGACGGGTGCCACGAGATCGTCACGGTGCCGGCGCCGGGGACCTTGAAGTTCTGCGACTTGTACTGGTCGGCGTGGGCGTGGCGGCCGATGATGATCGGCTTGGTCCACGTGGGGACGTACCGGGGGATGTTCGAGATGATGATCGGCTCCCGGAAGATGACCCCGCCGAGGATGTTCCGGATCGTCCCGTTGGGGCTGCGCCACATCTCCTTGAGGTGGAACTCCTCGACCCGGGCCTCGTCGGGGGTGATCGTCGCGCACTTCACCCCGACCCCGTGCTCCTTGATCGCGTTGGCGGCGTCGACGGTGACCTGGTCGTCGGTCGCGTCGCGGTTCTCGATGCCGAGGTCGTAGTACCTCAGGTCGACGTCGAGGTAGGGGTGGATGAACCGCTCCTTGATGAACTCCCAGATGACGTGGGTCATCTCGTCACCGTCGAGCTCGACGACGGGGTTGGTGACCTTGATCTTGCTCATGGGACAAACGCTCCTGACGTTCCGGTGGCGGGCCGCGGTCAATCTATCGGCCGCGACCCTACCTTCACGTCGAGAGACCGGCCTGCCCAGCGGGGTGCCCGGAGCCGGGAGGATGGTCCAGGCCCCAGCTGATGACCCGCCGGGGGTGGATCCGGATCAGCTGCGAGGACATCCCCGCGAGGATCGGCTGCTGCTCCTCGAGGGCCTCGGCCGTGCCACGGACCTCGACCCCGCGCGGGTGCCAGGGCCGGACGGTGGCGAGGTCGTCGACGACGAACGCGACCTCGCCGTTGTCGACGACGTTGCGCCACTTCCGCGTGCGGCCGAGCCGGTAGCCGCCGATGTCGATGGTCCCGTCCTCGTTGAGGCGGAACGCGACCGGCGAGTTCTGCAGGGTCCCGTCCGGGCGGCGGGTCGCGAGCCGGCCGAGCAGCTGGCCGCCGAGGTAGTGGGACTCCTCCGGGCTGAACACGACCCCAGCCTGCCCCGCCGGGCCACGCCGGGCAAGGGACCTTCGATCCCCGCGCCGGGCCGCGGGCCGTCCCGTCACCGGGGTCGGGAGGGGCCGGACCCGGTGGCCGTGGCCCCCCCAAAGGGGGAGGTCAGAGCCGGTGGATCGCGCCGACCATCTCCTGGACCGTCTTGTCCCCGATCCGCTCGAACACGATCTGGAGCAGTGGGCCCGCGAACCGCGCGACCCCCGAGAACTCGATGGTCGCGTGGTAGGTGACCCGGGACCCCGTCGCGGTGGGCTCGACGCCGATGTCGTCGGTCGAGGTCGCGGTCTCGTTCCGCCCGCGGAAGACGACCCGGTCGGCGTCCCACTGCACGAGCTCGTACTCCAGCTCGGTCTCCCGCCCGAGGAACTGGGAGACGTTGTGCCACCGGGACCCGACCCGCACCGGGCCCTCGTCGAGCCGGGTGCACGACGTCGTCCCGGGGTCCCACTCCTCGGCGCGGGAGAAGTCGGACAGGTAGTCGAGCACGACCTCGGGGGGTCGCTCGACCTCGAACGTGCGGGTGACGTCCACCATGCGGGGGCTCCTCGTGACGTGGGGGTGCTGGCTGTCGGCCGCCGGGCCGCTCAGAGGTCGACGGTGGCGTTCTCGCCGGGGGCGGGGCGGGTGCCGCGCACCCGGGCGGTGACGAGCGAGAGGACGGTCGCGACCTTGCCCGGGGACTCCCAGTACTCCGCGGTGTCGGCGTGGACCCGGATGAGGACGACGTTCTCGTCCTCGGGTCCGCGCTGGAACCACGCCTCGGCGAAGGAGTTCCACAGCTCCCGGTTGCGCTCGGCGTCCCGGACGACGTCGGCGCTGCCCGAGACCGACACCCATCCCTTGTCGCCGGAGTAGGCCACGTTCACGCGGTGGTCCCCGAGGACGTCGGCGATCTTCGGGGAGTCGGCCTCGGCGAAGAACCACAGGTCGCCGTCGAACTCGACGTCCTGGGTCGCCATGGGCCGGCTCACGAGCCGGCCGCGCTCGTCGACCGTGGTCAGCATCGCGATCTCGACGCCCTCGATGAGCTCGCCGACCTTGGCGACCTCCTCGCTCCGCTCGGCGCCGTCGTCGTGCGGGGGATGGGTGTAGCGCTGGTCGGTCATCGTCCCTCCCTGGGGCCGGCCGTGTCGGTCGGCGTGTCCTCGGTGTACGAATCGTCGGTGTCTGGATTCCCGGTGTGCGGGTCGTCGACGGCCTCGCCGTCGGCGTGCGAGGACCCGACACGTCTCCCGAGACGCTAACCCGGCTGGGGCCGGGCCACCAGCCGGGGGTCTGAGCGGACGGGCCGGCTGCCGGGCTCGGTGCTAGCGTCGGACCCCCGGGACGCCGTGCCCCACCGGGCCGCACCGGCATCCCGCCAGAAACGTTCCCACGCCATGGAAGGGTCGACACCGTGAGCACCTCCCCCGTCAAGGTGGCCGTCACCGGCGCCGCCGGCCAGATCGGCTACAGCCTGTTGTTCCGGATCGCCTCCGGGGCCGTCTTCGGACCGGACATCCCCGTCGAGCTCCGCCTCCTCGAGGTGCCGCAGGCCCTCGGCGCGCTCGAGGGCGTCGTCATGGAGCTGCAGGACTGCGCGTTCCCGACGCTCGCCGGCGTCGAGACCGGCGACGACCCGCGCACCGTGTTCGACGGGGTGAGCCAGGCGCTCCTCGTCGGCGCCCGCCCCCGGGGACCCGGCATGGAGCGCAGCGACCTGCTCGAGGCCAACGGCGGGATCTTCGCGCCCCAGGGCAAGGCCCTGAACGAGGTCGCCGCCGACGACGTGCACGTCACCGTCACCGGGAACCCGGCGAACACGAACGCCCTCATCGCGATGAGCAACGCTCCCGACATCCCGCGCGAGCAGTTCTCGGCCCTGACCCGGCTCGACCACAACCGGGCGCTCGGCCAGCTCGCGACGAAGCTCTCGGTCCCGGTCACCGACATCCGCCGGATGACGGTGTGGGGGAACCACTCGGCCACCCAGTACCCCGACCTGTTCCACGCCGAGGTCGGGGGCCGCACCGCGGCCGAGGCCGTCGGCGACCAGGACTGGCTCGAGAACACGTTCATCCCGACGGTCGCCAAGCGGGGTGCGGCGATCATCGACGCCCGCGGGGCGTCCTCGGCGGCGTCGGCCGCCAGTGCGACGATCGACCACGCCCGCGACTGGGCCCTCGGCACCCCCGACGGGGACTGGGTGTCGATGTCGGTGTGCTCCGACGGCTCCTACGGCGTGCCCGAGGGCCTCATCTCCTCCTTCCCGGTCACCGTCGCCGACGGCCGCTGGAGCATCGTCCAGGGCCTCGAGATCGACGACTTCTCGCGCAGCCGGATCGACGCCTCGGTCTCCGAGCTCGAGGGCGAGCGGGACGCGGTCGCGAAGCTCGGCCTGATCTGAGCCGGGGCCCCGCGCCCTCGGGCGGCCCTCGCGTTGCGGCCGGCCTGCTGCCCCGCCTCAGGTGCGCGGCAGCAGGTCGAGCACGAGGGCGCTGAGGAGCACGAGGGCGCCGAGCACGGCCATCGTCGCGACGTCGACGAACCTGGACCGGACGACGAGCCCCCCGGCCCGGTCCTCCGGCAGCACCCCCCGCAGCACGGCGCCGACGAGGCAGCCGGCGGCCAGGGTCACCCCGGCGCGGAGCAGGTGGTCGGTGGCGACGAACACGAGCGCGAGCGCGAGGACCGCGGCGACCACCCACCACGTCGCGAGACGGGGGACGACCGGCGGGCGCGGCTCGGGCGTCGGCACGGCCGGGCCGCTCAGGCCCCGGCGGCGCCGTCGAGCCCGCGCTCGGCCGCCTCGACGATGTTCGTCAGGAGCATCGCCCGGGTCATCGGCCCCACGCCCCCGGGGTTGGGACTCACCCACCCGGCGACCTCGGCGACACCGGGGTCGACGTCGCCGGCGATGCGGCTGCGTCCGTCCTCGGACGCCACCCGGCTCACCCCGACGTCCAGCACCGCGGCACCGGGCCGGACCATGTCGGCGGTGACGAGGCCGGGACGCCCGGCGGCGGCGACGACGACGTCGGCCCGGCGGACCTCCGCGGCGAGGTCGGTGGTCCCGGTGTGGCACAGCACGACGGTGGCGTTGACCGACCTGCGGCTGAGCATGAGCCCGAGCGGTCGGCCGACCGTGATGCCGCGGCCGACGACGACGACCCGGGCCCCGGCCAGCGGGACGTCGTAGCGGCGGAGCAGCTCGATGCAGCCCTTCGGCGTGCACGGCAGCGGGGCGTCCTTGCCGAGCACGAGCCAGCCGAGGTTCTGCGGGTGCAGCCCGTCGACGTCCTTGGCCGGGTCGACCGCCGAGAGCAGCGCGAACTCGTCGAGCCCGGTCGGCTGCTGGACGAGGAAACCGGTGCAGGCCGGGTCCTCGTTGAGCTCGGCGACGGCCGCCTCGACGTCGGCCTGGCTCGCGCCCGCCGGCAGGTCCCGGCGGATGCTCGTGATGCCGACCTCGGCGCAGTCGCGGTGCTTCGCGCCGACGTACCATCGGCTGCCGGGGTCGTCGCCGACGAGGACCGTGCCGAGGCCGGGCACGGCGCCGCGCCCGGCGAGCGCCGCCACCCGGGGGGTGAGCTCGCTCTTGATCTGCGCGAGGATCGCCTTGCCGTCGAGAGTGGTCGCCGTCACGAGATCGCATCCTCGCACAGCCGACCACGTCCTCCCGGGCGGCCCTGCCGGGACCGGGGTGAGAATGGGGGCATGATCGACATCGAGCTCGCCCGGGCCGTCGCCGACGCGGGGGTGCTGTGGCAGCCCCTGGCCGGTGACCGCTTCACGATCGACGAGCCGGAGCTGCGCAGTGACGTGTTCTGGATCAGCGAGCTGACCATCGAGGTGCACAGCTACCAGGACCAGACCATCCTCGGGTTCAACGGCACGACGGAGTGGGCCCTGGACTCGGTCCCGATCGACGTGGCCCTGTGGCTGCCGCGCGAGGACCAGCTGCGTGACCTCGTCGGGGACCGGCTCGTGTCGCTGTCACGGGACGAGGCCGGCTGGACGGTGACGACCGAGGTCGACGGGCAGCGCCGGGCGAGCACGCGCCCGGACCCGGAGGACGCCTACGCCGAGGCTCTGCTCCGGGTGATCTCGACGGCGTCCGCGGCGGGCTAGCCTCCCGGGCCCTCCCCGACCTGCCGGCTGTCGGCGCCTCGCCCGGAGCCGAGTCGGGCGCCGACTCCGCGGACGAGCCGTCGGCCCCGGCTGTGCCAGTGCGGGGTCTCGGACTCCTCGTCGAACCAGCGGGCGACGAGGACGTCGGTCGAGGAGTGGAGCAGGATCGACAGCGCGACCGTCGCGGCGATGAGGTGGAAGAGCCGGTCGGCGAGCCCGATCCCCGAGCCGAGGACGAGCAGGCCGTAGACCACCGACGCGAACCCCTTCGGCCCGAACCACATCGCCGCGACCTGCTCGCGGGCGCTCAGGCGGGCCCCGAGGAACGACACCGCGAGCGCCACCGGCCGGGCGAGGAAGATCGCGAGGACCGCGAACACCCAGCCCGCGACGCCCACGTCGGCGAGGAACACCGGGGTGATGAGGGCCCCGAAGACGAGGAGGGCCGCGAGCTTGAGCAGCTCGGCGACGAGCTCGCCGAACTCCTCGAACGCCTCCCGCTGGCGCGCGCCGTAGGTGGCGACCGTGATGCCGGCGGCGAACGCGGCGAGGAAGAGGTTGGCCTCGAGCGCCTTGCTCAGACCGAGCACGAGCAGGCCGATCGCGACCGCGTTGAGGGGCTCGTAGGTGGCCGAGGCCTCGAACAGCCGGGTCCGCTCGAGCCGGATCGCGAGCCAGGGCACGACGACTCCGATGACGAGGCCGAGCGCGAGCTCCTCGGCGATCGTGAGCAGGTGCAGCTCGGAGCTGCGCTGGGCGACGCTGATGAGGATGACGACGAACGGCAGGGCGAGCCCGTCGTTGACCCCGGACTCGACGTTGAGCAGGTGGCGCAGCCGGTCGGGCACCTTGTCGTTGCCGACGAGGGCGGCGGCGAAGACCGGGTCCGTCGGCGCGAGCACCGCCCCGAGCAGGAGCGCCTCCACCCAGGGCAGGCCGACGAGCCAGTGCCCGACGGCGGCGGTGACGAGCAGGGTCAGGGGGAGGCCGACGACGAGGGCCCGCCCGGGCAGCGCCCAGGCCCGGCGCAGGTCCTGCCAGCCGACCCGCATGCCGTCGGTGAACAGCACGGCGAACAGGGCGAGCTCGGCGAGCTGGGAGACCACGTCGTCGCCCTTGGCGAGCGGCACGACCCCGAGCACGCCCTCGCCGAGGAGGAACCCGGCGACGAGGAAGATCGCCGCGGTCGAGAGCACCGTCCGGTTGGCGAGGCTGGAGACGAGCACCGCGAGCAGCAGCACCGCGGCGAAGGCGAGCAGCAGCACGGGGGCCTCCTCCTGCCCGGGGGGTGGGTCTCTGCGGGGGTGGGACCCTGCGGTGGGCCCCTCCCGACCCTAGCCGGACCGGGTCCGGCGGGGCCGCGCGAACCAGCCGGCGAGCACGGCGGCGACGAACGTCACCGCGACCCCGAGCAGGACGCGTCCGGTGACGTCGTCCCGGGTGGCGGGGCTGAGCAGGTCGAGGACGACCGCCCAGCCCAGCTGGCCGGTGAGCAGGGACAGCCCGAACACGAGCACCCCGAGGTGGCGCACCGCCCAGGCGGCGATGGAGACGAACCCGATGCCGCACAGCCCACCGAACCAGGCCCACCACGGCACCGTCCCGCCCGGGGAGGCCGGGGTGAACAGCCCGGCCGCCCCCTCGGCAGCGGCGACGAGCAGGAGCAGCAGCGTGCCGAGGGCGAAGTTGAGCCAGGTGGTGCTGAGCACGTGCCCGCTCGCGACGTTGACGCGCGCGTTCGTCCCCTGCTGGGCGGCGACGAGGGCGCCGACGACGAGCCCGAGCAGCGTCGGGACGACCGCGACCCCGACGTCGCCGAGCCGGTCCGAGACCGCGACCGTGACCCCGAGGACGGCGAGCGCGGCGGCGAGGACCCGGGTCGGGTGCACCGGCTTGGGTCCGCCCGGCCCGAGTCCGAGCCGGTCGACGACGAGCCCGTTCGCGGTCTGGCCGGCGACCGTGGCGACGGTGAACAGGGCGACCCCGATCAGCGGGACGGCGAACGTCTGGGCCGCGACGAACAGTCCCCCGGCGAGCCCGCCGAGGCACTGCCACCAGCGCAGCCCGCCGACGCCGCCACGGTCCCGGCCACCGGCTTCGCCGCCGACAGGGCCGCCGCGGGTGGTGGCGGCGACCTCGGCGCGGATCCGTCCCAGGCCGCGGCGGACCCCGGGGAGGGCGAGGGCGAGGACGGTGAGGACGACCAGCCCGGAGCCCAAGCTCCACACCGCGGCCTCGATCGGCTCCCCGGTCCGGGCCGACAGCTCGCCGTTCATCCGGCCCTGGGAGGACGTGAACAGCCCGCCGAGCGCCGCGGCCCCGACGGCGACCGCGTGGGTCAGCGGGGTGTCCGGGGACCCGTCGCACTGCCCGTCGCCGGTGCTCGCGTCGCTCCCGCTCCTCCCGGGGGGAGGGGGAGGGCGGTGGAGCCGGTCAGTGGGCAAAGTGCCGGGTACCGGTGAAGTACATCGTCGCGCCCGCCTCGGTGGCGGCATCGATGACGAGCTGGTCGCGCACCGATCCACCGGGCGCGACCACGGCGCGGACGCCGGCGTCGAGGAGCACCTGCAGTCCGTCGTCGAACGGGAAGAACGCGTCGGACGCGGCGACCGAGCCACGGGCCCGGTCGGCGCCGGCCCGCTGGACCGCGAGGTGGCACGCGTCGACCCGGTTGACCTGGCCCATCCCGACCCCGACGGAGGCCTCGTCGGCGGCGAGGAGGATCGCGTTGGAGCGCACCGCGCGGACCGCGCGCCACGCGAAGGCGAGGTCGGCGAGGGTGGCCTCGTCGGCGGCCTCCCCGGCGACGAGGGACCACCGGGACGGGTCGTCGCCGCCGCCCTCGACCTCGGCATCGACGGTGTCCCGGCTCTGCACGAGCAGCCCGCCGGTGACCGGGCGGGTCTCCACGCCGCCCCGGACGGGGGGCGCGCACCGCAGCAGCCGGATGTTCTTCTTCGCCGTGAGCACCTCGAGCGCGCCGTCCTCGAAGCCGGGCGCGACGACGACCTCGGTGAACACGTCACGGATCCGCTCGGCCATCGTCGCGGTGACGTCCCGGTTGCTCGCGATGATCCCCCCGAACGCGGACACCGGGTCGCACGCGTGGGCCTTGGCGTAGGCCTCCTCGACGGTGCCGGCCACGGCGATGCCGCAGGGGTTGGCGTGCTTGACGACGGCCACGGTGGGACGGTCGCCGTGGTCGTGGGCGGCCCGCACGGCGGCGTCGGCGTCGACGTAGTTGTTGTACGACATCTCCTTGCCGTGAAGCTGCTCGGCCTGGGCGAGCCCCGGGACGCTGCCGCCGGTGTAGAGCGCCCCCCGCTGGTGCGGGTTCTCGCCGTAGCGTAGGACCGCTGACCGGGTCCACGTGCCGCCCATCCACGCCGGGAAGCCGGTGCCGCCGGAGGTGTCGGTGACGACGTTGCCCATCCACGAGGCGACGGCGACGTCGTAGCCCGCGGTGTGCGCGAAGGCGTCGGCGGCGAGCCGCTGCCGGTCGGCGAGGGTGAACCCGCCGGTCCCGACCGCGTCGAGGACCTCGGGGTAGCGGCCCGGGTCGGTGACGACGGCGACGCTGGCGTGGTTCTTCGCGGCGGCGCGGACCATGGTCGGTCCGCCGATGTCGATCTTCTCGACGCACTCGGCGGGGGTCGCGCCCGAGGCGACGGTGTCCTCGAACGGGTAGAGGTTGACGACGACGAGGTCGAAGGGCTCGACGCCGAGCTCGTCGAGCTGCCGGACGTGGTCGGGGTTGCCGCCGTCGGCGAGGATGCCGGCGTGCACCCTGGGGTGGAGGGTCTTGACGCGGCCGTCGAGGCACTCCGGGAACCCGGTGAGCTCCTCGACCGGGGTCACCGCGACCCCGGCGTCGGCGATCCGCCGCGCGGTCGAGCCGGTGGAGACGAGGGCGACGCCGGCGGCGTCGAGCCCGCGCGCGAGCTCGTCCAGGCCGGTCTTGTCGTAGACCGAGACCAGAGCACGGCGGACGGGACGTCGCTCGTCCGCGGCGGGGGGCGTGGTCACGAGAACTCGACCTTCCGGTTGGTGACGGTGAAGCCGTCGCGGGCGATCCGGCCGACGACCTCGACGAGCATGTCCCGCTCGACGGACTTGATGCGCTCGTGCAGCGTCTCCTCGGTGTCGTCGTCGCGGACCTCGACGACGCGCTGGTCGATGACCGGGCCGGTGTCCACCCCGGCGTCGACGACGTGGACGGTCGCGCCGGTGACGCGGACGCCGTAGGCGAGCGCGTCCCGCACGGCGTGGGCGCCGGGGAAGGCGGGCAGGAGCGCCGGGTGGGTGTTGATGACGACCTGCTCGCGCAGGACCTCCGAGCCGAGGACCTTCATGAACCCGGCAGAGACGACGAGGTCGGGCCCGTACTCGGCGATGAGGTCGGCGAGCGCGGCGTCCCACGCGTCCCGGTCGGGGTGGTCCTCGACGGCGCACACCTCGGTCGGGACGCCTGCGCCCTCGGCGCGCTCGAGGGCGGCGGCGCCGGCGCGGTCGGAGACGACCCCGACGACGGTGACGCCGTAGCCGGGGTCGGAGGCGGCGTCGAGCAGCGCGGCGAGGTTGGTCCCGGCGCCGGAGACGAGCACGAGGACGCACAGCGGGCCCTCGGCGAGGCCCTCCGGCGCGTCGTGGGCGCCGGCTGCGGGGGTGGGGGTGGAGGTCGTGACGGAGGTGGGGGGCGAGCTCACCCGGCGACGATATCGGACCCCGGGCGGGCGCGACGGGTGGCCCGTCAGCGGCGCAGCGCCCACCAGTCCCGCACGAGGACGACCGCCGCGCCGGCCCCGAGCTCGACGAGCAGGACGATGGTCGTGGCGACCGCGGGGGCGCCCACGTCGGAGAGCCGCTGGGCCCCGAGGGCGCCGCCGCCCAGGCCGTCGAGGACGCCGAGGACGACGGCGGCGAGGGCGGTGGCGACGGCGGTCGCGGCGATCTTCGCCCACGCCCCCGCGAGGCGGGGCATCGCGCGCAGGCACCGTCGGGCGATCAGCCCGCCGGCGAGGACGGGCACGAGGACGAGGAGGTGGACCGCCCAGGGGAACGACCCCGGTCCGGGCACCGCGGCGAGGACCGGGACCATCGGGAGGAGCCCGGACTGCGCCCCCGACAGCCCGGCGTGCGCGCCCTCGGTGACCGAGAAGCCGGGGCCGGCGACGAACGCGACCGCCCAGAGGGCGAGGTTGGGCAGGGCGAGCAGCTCGACGAGGCCGAGCAGGGTGAGCCCGACGCCACCGGCGGCGAGCTCGCCCGCGACCCGGGTGACCTCGCCGAGACGGGTGAGGACGGCGGCCACGACGAGCACGCCGCCGGCGGCGAGCAGCAGGGCGGCTCCCTCGAGACCGGGGCGCACCCCGCGGACGACGGCGCGGGGCAGCCGCCACCGGCGCCCGCCGGGCAGTCCGCGCCGGCCGAGGACCCCGGCGAGGGCGAGGGCGGGGACGAGGACCAGCGGGAGGAGGAGCGAGGCCCACACCGGCCGGACCGGCCCGAGCAGCGTCGCCGCCACCGCGAGCCCCCCGCCACCGACGTACCCGGCCGCCCAGCCCCCGACCGCGGCGGGGTCCTCCTCCGCGGGCGGGGGGAGGCTGCGCAGCGCGCCCACCCACGCGCCGAGAACGACGAGGGCGAAGCCGAGCAGCGGCGTCAGGGCGACGGCGGCCGTCCCGACGGACAGTCTCGCGCCGCCGGCGAGCAGCCACAGCGCACTGCCGACCCCGGCCGCGCCGGCCGCGCCCGCGGTCTCGTGCGCGGCGCTCAGGGCGCCGAGCACGGTGAGCACGACGACGACGGCGGCGGACGCGAGTGCGGTGACCAGCCCCCCGACGAGCGGGCGGAGCCACCGCTCACGGCCGCCGTCGCTCTCCCCCGCTGCGACGGTCCTGGCCGTCCGCAGCATCTCCATGACGCTCATCGTCCCCAATCGTCGCCGAGGGAGCGCACCGGGCGCGGGTGCAACGCCGGTCGCCGGGCGAAATCGTCGACTCGTGCAACCATGCAGGCCGGGCGGGCGTCTGACGGGGTGAGCGCGGCACGACGCAGCGCGCGAGGCGCGGGCGGACGGAACCCGCACGAGGTGCCCGGGAGAACGAAGGGGGCGAGCCAGCGCATGTCGGAGGCGGACTTCGACTCCTTCTACCGGGAGACCGCCCACCGGGTCGTCCACCTCGTGTACGCCAGCACCGGGGACCTCGCCCTCGCCCAGGACTCCACGCAGGAGGCCTACGCGCGGGCGTGGCAGAAGTGGTCCTCGGTGAGCCGGGCGGACGACCCGCTGGCGTGGGTGCGGACGGTGGCGCGCCGGCTCGCGATCTCCTCCTGGCGGAAGAACCAGAACCGCCGGGTGGCCCACGACCGGTACGGGCAGTCGGCGACGTTCGCTCCCCCGAGCGAGGACCGGGTCGCCGTCGTCGAGGCGCTGCGCACGCTGCCGGAGGCGACCCGCGAGGCGGTCACGCTCCACTACATCGCCGACCTGTCGGTCGAGCAGATCGCGCACGAGACCCAGACCCCGGCCGGGACCGTGAAGGCCCGGCTGCACCGCGGACGGGCCCAGCTCGCCGCTGCCCTGCGGACGGAGGAGTCTCACCATGACTGACCTCGACACCTGGCGTCCCGAGGACGACGACGCCGTCCGGGCGGCCCTGACGAGCCTGCGCACCGACGTCGAGGCGACCCCGCTGCCCGACCCGAGGTTCGTGCGGGCACGCGGCGACCGCCGCCGGCGCTCGAGGGTGCTCGTCGCGGTCGCCGGGGCCGCGGCCGCCGTCGTCGCCTTTGCGGCCGTCGGCTTCGCCGGGCTCGGTCGCGACAGCGCCCAGGAGACCCGGCCTGCGACCTCGAGCACGTCGCGGCCCACGTCCACGAGCCCGACGTCCGGCGACGCGCTCGCCCCGGCGCTCCTCGACGAGCCGGGCGCGCTGCCACTGGCCGCGGAGTGGGCCACCGTGTTCGACATCCGATCCAGCGTGCAGGTCACCGCAGAGCCCGGCCAGGAGGGCAACGACTGCCAGACCTCCGAGCCGTCGACGTCGGTCCAGTCCGAGGGCGTGCGGGGCGAGCAGTCGGGGTTCCAGGGGCTGCAGCGGCGTTATGTCACGGGGTCCGCCTCGGAGTCGGCAGCAGCGGCCCAGCGGATGGCGACCGGGATCGAGAACTGCGTCGCCCCGCTGGACCCCACCGAGGTGGACGCGCCCGGCGGGGCGCGGGTGTGGTCCTACACCACCCCCGGCGCGGGCTCCGGCTGGATCGTCGTCGCCCATGCGGGCCGGCAGCTCGCGTGGCTGCAGGTCGTCGAACCCGACCACGAGAAGACGGCCTACACCGCCGGCCAGGTGCGGGCGCTGACCACCGTGGCCCTCGAACGGTTGCGGAGGTACGGCAACGGGTCGGGCTCGTCGCGGTCGGGCTCGCCGCGGTCGGGCTCGTCGCGGTCGGGCTCGTCGAGCACGTCGGCGGCGGGCTCCGGGGGCCACGCCCCCTCCTCCCCCACGCCGAGTGCGGTCGACGAGCGGATGAACGTGGTCGGCACCTCCCCCGCGCCGCCCGCGTCGCTGTTCGTCGCGGCCTCGCAGTGGTCCTCGACGGCCCTCACCGGAGGGACCCGCACCCAGTCCGGGCCGCTGGAGTACACCGGGGAGCCGCAGATGTTCACCTGCGACCCCGACACCCGGTCCGGGGGCGAGTTCGGCTTCGTCGGGGTGACCAACGTCGCCACCGGCCACTTCATCGGTCGGCAACGGGTGCGCCAGCTCGCGACGGCGGAGAAGGCCGACGCCTACCTCTCGCGCCTGGAGTCGGCGCTCTCGGGCGGCTGCACCTTCCCCAACGGCACGGTCACCGCGACCGCCGGCGACACCGAGGGCACCTACGAGCTGACGACGAGCTTCTCCCGCGGCAACGCCCCGGACATCCGCACCTTCGTCGGGGTGAGCACCCAGGAGACGACCGGAGCGGTCTCGACCCTCGTCGTCACCGAGATCGAGCACCCCGACCGGGGGCTGACCGAGATGGCGCGCCTGCTCGCGCTCGCCCGGCAGAAGTAGTCCCCGACCGCGGTCACACCCACCTCGGTCGGTGAGCGAGCGCCCGCCCAGAGCCTCACGTCGGTTCGTGCCCCGGCGCCTCGGGCCCCGGCGGACCGTGCGAGCGCGACCGGGCGACCCCCGTGTGCCACGTCACCCCGGCCGGGCCGACGGTCGCGGTGAGCCCGCGCGCGTGGACGTGGGAGTGGTGCCGGCGGCAGAGCAGCGCGAGGTTGCCCAGGTCGGTGCCTCCCCCGTTCGCCCAGTGCCGGACGTGGTGGGCCTCGCACCACCCGGGCGGCCGGGTGCACCCCGGGTAGCTGCACCCCCGGTCGCGCACCCAGAGGGCCCTCAGCAGCCTCGGGGTCACCAGCCGCCGCTCCCGCCCGACGTCGAGGACCTCCCCCTCGGAGCCGAGGACCATCGGGAGGATGCCCGCCTCGCAGGCGAGCCGGCGCACGACCCCGGGGGCGAGCGGGGTCCCGTTCGGGGTCGTGCCGGCGCCGAGACCGTCCCGGAGGCGCTCATGGTCGACCGTCACGACGAGCACCGTCTTCGCGGTGGCCGGCACGCCGTCGGCGGCGGCCACGGCCCGCGTGACGATCTCGACGAGGGCGTCGGCGCGGCGCTGGTCGCTGCCGCGCAGGTCGGGTCCGCCCTCGGCCGAGGGCTGCGGGGCGGCGAGCGGCGACAGGGCCGCCTCGAGGGTCTCCGCGGCCTCCGGGTCCAGCCGCATGCGGTACTCCCGCAGCCCGGAGCCGTCGTCGACACCGGTGGCGAGGCTCCGCATCCGGGCCAGGGTCGCCTGCTCCCGGTCGAGCATCCCGGCGGGACCGAACTCGGCCACGACGCGGGCCCGGAGCTCGCGCACCGCACGCACGCCGTGCTCGGCCCCCACCTGCAGCATCCCGCCCAGGACCGCGGGGGCGGCACGGTCGGTCAGCTGCGGCTCGAGCCGGCCGAACTCCGCGAGCACCGCGGCCCCGACCGCCGTGCTCACCCGCCCGCCGCACACCGCCTCGAACACGGCCCGGTGCGCCCGCGCCCCACCCGCGCGGGCCACCTCGACGACGCGCCTGGCCTCGCCGGGCGGCATTCCGGGCGAGCGCTCGAGCACCCAGTCCACGGGCGAGGCGGCCGGGCAGCCGGTCGCGTCGCCGCCGACCAGGCCCCGGTCGAGACCCTCCGCCACGAGCGCCACCCGCGCCGCCCCGCCGACGACGTCGAGGGCACCGATCGCGCTCAGCAGGGCGTCGACGCAGCCGTTCGGGACGCGGGCCGCCTCCTCGGCGATCCGCCCGAGGACGCGCCTCGCCGCCGCGAGGACCGCCTCGGGATCCTGCCGCCCGAGACGGTCGAGCACCTCGGCGGGTGTGCCGTCCACGTATTCGATCATACGTTCGACCACCGACAGCCGGGGTCGGTCGTCCACAGGCGCGCGGAGCCCCGCCGGCCCCACGCGCCCTCACACCGCGCCCACACCGCGACCCCACACCGCGGCGCCCGACGACGCACGGGCACGAGGCACCCGCACGCCCCGCACGCACGACGGCCGGCCCCCCGATCTGGGGTGGCCGGCCGTGGTCGGGAGGCCCCGGGCCTACTCCTGCAGGCTCTTCATGATGTCGCGCATGAGGTCGGCGGTCGCCGACGGCGTCTTGCCGACCTTGACCCCGGCGGCCTCGAGCGCCTCCTTCTTCGCGTCCGCGGTGCCGGAGGACCCCGAGACGATCGCCCCGGCGTGCCCCATGGTCTT
Source organism: uncultured Actinomycetota bacterium (assembly GCA_963800325.1). Taxonomy (GTDB): domain Bacteria; phylum Actinomycetota; class Actinomycetes; order Actinomycetales; family Dermatophilaceae; genus CAWDAQ01. The sequence continues at coordinate 335,994 of CAWDAQ010000003.1, forward strand.
GCCCTCCGGGGCGGTGAAGCCTGCGACGTACCCGACGACCGGCTTGGTGACGTTGTCCTTGATGTACATCGCGGCGCGCTCCTCGGCGTCCCCGCCGATCTCGCCGATCATGACGACGGCGTCGGTGTCCGGGTCGTTCTGGAACGCCTCGAGCGCGTCGATGTGCGTGGTCCCGATGACCGGGTCGCCGCCGATGCCGACGCAGGTGGAGAACCCGAAGTCCCGCAGCTCGTACATCATCTGGTAGGTCAGCGTGCCCGACTTCGAGACCAGCCCGACCCGGCCGGCCCCCGTGATGTTCGCGGGGATGATGCCCGCGTTGGACTTGCCGGGGCTGATCAGGCCCGGACAGTTCGGGCCGATGATCCGGGTGCCCCCGTGGCGCTGGGCGTAGCCGAAGAACTCCGCGGTGTCCTTGACCGGCACGCCCTCGGTGATGACGACGCAGAGCGGGATCCCGGCGTCGACCGCCTCGACGACCGCGGCCTTGGTGAAGGCCGCCGGGACGAAGACGACGCTGACGTCGGCACCGGTCTCGGCCATGGCGTCGGCCACCGACCCGAAGACGGGCACGGAGACGCCGCCGTCGAAGTCGACGCTCTGGCCGGCCTTCTTCGGGTTGACGCCCCCGACGACGTCGGTTCCGGAGGTGAGCATGCGCTGGGTGTGCTTCTTGCCCTCGGACCCCGTCATCCCCTGGACGACGACCTTGGAGCTCTCATCGAGAAAGATTGCCATTGGGTTGTCTCTCGCCTCGTGTCTGTCGGTGACGGGTTTACTTGACGGCCAGCTCGGCGGCCTTGGCCGCGGCGCCGTCCATGGTCTCTTCGATGGTCACCAGCGGGTGGTCGAACTCCGCGAGGATCCGCCGGCCCTCCTCGACGTTGTTGCCGTCGAGCCGGACGACGAGCGGCTTGGTCGCCTCGTCCCCGAGCTTGCGCAGCGCCTCGACGATCCCGGTGGCGACCGCGTCGCAGGCGGTGATGCCGCCGAACACGTTGACGAACACCGACCTGACCTGCTCGTCGCCGAGGATGATGTGCAGCCCGTTGGTCATGACCTCGGCGGACGCGCCGCCGCCGATGTCGAGGAAGTTCGCGGGCTTGGGGTGCTGCCCGTCGGCGGCGTCGAGCTGCTCACCGGCGTAGGCGACGACGTCGAGGGTCGACATGACCAGCCCGGCCCCGTTGCCGATGATCCCGACGCTGCCGTCGAGCTTGACGTAGTTCAGGCCCTTGGACTTCGCCTCGGCCTCGAGCGGGTCCGCCGAGGAGGGGTCCTCGAGCTCGGCGTGGTCGGGGTGGCGGAAGTCGGCGTTCGCGTCGAGGGTGACCTTGCCGTCGAGCGCGATCATCCGGCCGTCCTCGGTCTTGACGAGCGGGTTGACCTCGACCAGCGTCGCGTCCTCGTCGCGGTAGACCTTCCAGAGGGCGGTGATGACCGGCACGAGCGCGGTGACGTCGTCGGCCCCGAACCCGGCGGCCTCGGCGATCTCCCGGGCCTTGGCCTCGTCGACGCCGTCGCCCGGGTCGACCGCGACCCGGGCGAGGGCCTCGGGGCGCTCGGTGGCGAGCTGCTCGATCTCGACGCCGCCCTCGGTGCTGCACATCGCGAGCAGGCGGCGGTTGGCCCGGTCGAGCAGGATCGAGAAGTAGTACTCCTCGGCGATCTGGGCCCCCTGGGCGATCATGACCTTGTGGACGGTGTGGCCCTTGATGTCCATGCCGAGGATCTGCTCGGCGAGCTGCTCGGCCTCGTCGGCGCTCTTGGCGACCTTGACGCCCCCGGCCTTGCCGCGCCCGCCGGTCTTGACCTGGGCCTTGACCACCGTGACCCCGCCGCTGTCGGCGCCGATGCGGCTCGCCGCCTCCCGTGCCTCGGCCGGGGTGGTCGCGACGGCGCCGGCCAGAACCGGGACACCGTGCGCCTCGAAAACGTCACGCGCTTGGTACTCGAAGAGGTCCACGAGCTGTATCCGTCCTCACTGACGATGGGATGGTCGCGCCCGAGCCTAGACCCGACCCTCCCCGAGTCGCCTCCCGCCCTCAGGCCGGAACGACGGCGGTGCGGACCCAGTCGACGATCTCCCGGGTCGTGGCACCGGGGGTGAAGATCTTCGCGACGCCGAGGTCCTCCAGGGCGGGGATGTCCGCCTCGGGGATGATCCCGCCGCCGAAGACGACGATGTCGGCGGCGTCGCGGTCGGCGAGCAGCTGGACCACGCGGGCGAACAGGGTCATGTGCGCCCCGGACAGGACGGACAGCCCGATCGCGTCGGCGTCCTCCTGGATCGCGGCCTCGACGATCTGCTCGGGGGTCTGGTGCAGCCCCGTGTACACGACCTCGATGCCGGCGTCGCGCAGCGCCCGCGCGACGACCTTGGCTCCACGGTCGTGACCGTCGAGCCCGGGCTTGGCGACGACGACGCGCAGGGGGGAGTCAGTCATGGGGGCACTCTAACCGGCCCGCCCGGCGCCCGGGTGCTGGCTTTGGCCCGCGCAGGGGATTACCGTCGGGTCACGATGAGCGCTGCCGCAGCACGGGGCCACGGGTCACGTGGGGGCCCCCGGGACGAGGACGACCGCGCCGGCGGCAGCCGGGGTGGGTCGTCGGTGCGGTCCGGGCTGCCGGGTCTGCGGGGGATCGCCGGCAGCGTCCTGCGCCCCGCCGGCGCCCTCGGCCTCGCGGTCGAGTCGGTCTGGGTGCTGACCCACCTCGCGCTCTACCCGCTGGGGGCGGTGAGCCGGACCGGCGACGAGAGCGGCCACGGCTACCGCGTCGAGCACCTCCCGCCCGCGCAGCGCGGGCTGCTCGTGGGGGACGTCGAGGCGGCGGGGACGCCGATCCTGCTCGTCCACGGGCTCGCCGACAACCGGTCGGTCTTCACCGTGCTGCGGCGCGGGCTGCGCCGGCGCGGGTTCGGCCGGGTGACGACGCTGAACTACTCGCCGCTGACCTCGGACGTGCGGGCCGCCGCAGCCCGGCTCGCCGAGGAGGTCGAGCGGATCGTCGAGGAGACCGGCTACGAGCGCATCCACGTCATCGGCCACAGCCTCGGGGGCCTCATCGCCCGGTACTACGTCGCCCGGCTCGGCGGGGACTCCCGAGTCCACACCCTCGTCACGCTGGGCACCCCGCACGCCGGCACCCACCTCGCCCGGCTGTGGCCCTCCCGGCTCTGCCGCCAGCTGCGACCGGGCAGCCCCCTGATGCGCGAGCTCGCCCGGCCGGTGCCCGGGTGCCGCACCCGGGTCATCGCGTACTGGACCGACCTCGACTACGCCGTGCTCCCCGCGGCGGCGGCCCGCCTCGAGCACCCGGACCTCGAGGTGCGCAACATCGGCCTCGTCGGGGTCGGCCACATGTCGCTGCCGATCCTGCCGAGCGTCGTCCACGGGATCTCGGCGGCACTGGCCCACCTCGACCCCGAGGGCCAGGCGGTCCCGTCGCCGGTCACCGACCTGGCGAGGCCGGAGACGGACGGGGCTCAGAGCTTCTCGAGCGGGGCGTAGCGCAGGAGCAGCCGCTTGACGCCGGTCTCGGTGCCGAAGTCGACGTGCGCCATCGCCTTCTCGCCCTGCCCCTCGACCCGGACGACCGTGCCGAGGCCGAACGTGTCGTGGGTGACGCGGTCGCCGCTCGCGACCGAGACGACCTTCCGGTTGCCCGGGGAGCGCGCCCCGGGGCGGGCGGCGAGCCTGGCCACGGCGGGCGAGCCCGCGCCGCGGCCGGCGCTGCCGGTCGGCCCGGTGCGCTCCCACTCGAGCAGCTCGGTGGGGATGTCGTCGAGGAACCGCGACGGCGGGTTGTACTGCGGCGCCCCCCACGCGGAGCGGACCGCTGCGCGCGAGACGTGCAGCCGCTGCCGGGCCCGGGTGATCCCGACGTAGGCGAGGCGCCGCTCCTCCTCGAGCTCGTGGGCGTCGCCGAGGGAACGCATGTGGGGAAACGTCCCGTCCTCCATCCCGGTGAGGAACACGACGGGGAACTCGAGCCCCTTCGCGGTGTGCAGCGTCATCAGGGTGACCACACCTCCGCCGTCGCCCTCCTCGCCGTCGGCGACCGCGTCCGGGATGTCGTCGGCGTCCGCGACGAGCGAGACCTGCTCGAGGAAGTCCTCGAGCGCGGCGACCTCGCCGGTCTCGGCCCGGGTCTCGTCGAACTCGCGGGCGACGGCGACGAGCTCGGCGAGGTTCTCCACGCGGGTCTCGTCCTGCGGGTCGTGGCTGCCGCGGAGCTCGGCGAGGTAGCCGGATCGCTCGAGGATCGCCTCGAGCAGGTCGGCGACCCCGGCCTCCTCGTCGTCCCGGACCCGGCCGAGCTCCTCGAGCAGGTCGGTGAACGCGCGCACGGCCGTCAGCGACCGGGTCGCGATGCCGGGGGCGTCCTCGGCCCGCCCGAGCGCGGCGACGAACGGGATCCGCTCGCGCTCGGCCAGTGCGGCGAGGCACGCCTGGGCCCGGTCGCCGATGCCGCGCTTGGGGACGTTGATGATCCGCCGGAGGTTGACCGTGTCGGCCGGGTTGGACAGGACCCGCAGGTACGCGAGCGCGTCCTTGACCTCCCGGCGCTCGTAGAACCGGGTGCCGCCGACGACCTTGTAGGGCAGCCCGACCCGGACGAACACCTCTTCCAGGGCCCGGGACTGGGCGTTGGTGCGGTAGAAGACCGCGACGTCACCGGGGCGGACGCCGTGCTCGTCCCCGAGGCGGTCGATGGTCGTCGCGACGAACGAGGCCTCGTCGTGCTCGGTGTCTGCGACGTAGCCGACGATCCCGGCGCCGGCGCCGGCCTCGGACCAGAGGCTCTTCTTCCGGCGGCCCTCGTTGCGGCTGATGACGGCGTTCGCGGCCCGCAGGATGGTCTGCGTCGAGCGGTAGTTCTGCTCGAGCAGGATCGTCCGGGCGTTCGGGTAGTCCTGCTCGAACTCGGCGATGTTGCGGATCGTCGCGCCGCGGAAGGCGTAGATCGACTGGTCGGCGTCCCCGACGACGACGAGCTCGCTCGGCGGCACCGTCGGGCCGGCGTCCGGCTCGGGCGCGGGACCGTCCCCGGCCGAGGCCTCCCCGGTGCCCCCGACGAGCTCGCGGACCAGGACGTACTGGGCGTGGTTGGTGTCCTGGTACTCGTCGACGAGGACGTGCCGGAACCGGCGGCGGTAGTGCTCGGCGACGTCGGGGAAGGCCTGGAGGATGTTGACCGTCGTCATGATGAGGTCGTCGAAGTCGAGCGCGTTCGCCTGCCGCAGCCGGCGCTGGTAGGCGGTGTACGCCTCGGCGAGCACCTGCTCCTGGTGGGTCCCCTCGGAGACCTGCGAGGCGTAGGTCTCCTCGTCGACGAGCTCGTTCTTGAGGTTGCTCACCTGGTGGCTGAACGAGCGCGGCGGGTACCGCTTCGGGTCGAGGTCGAGGTCGCGCATGACCATCGACATCAGCCGCTGGCTGTCGGCGGCGTCGTAGATCGAGAAGCTCGAGCGCATCCCGACCTTGCCGGCCTCGCGCCGCAGGATCCGCACGCACGCGGAGTGGAACGTCATCACCCACATCGCCCGGGCCCGCGGCCCGACGAGCGCCTCGACCCGCTCGCGCATCTCGGCGGCGGCCTTGTTCGTGAACGTGATCGCGAGCACCTGGCCCGGCTGGACGCCGCGGTCCCCGAGCAGGTGGGCGATGCGGTGGGTGAGGACGCGGGTCTTGCCCGAGCCGGCGCCGGCGACGATGAGCAGGGGCCCGCCCTCGTGGAGGACGGCCTCGCGCTGCTGCGGGTTGAGGCCGGCGAGGAGCTCCTCGGGGTCGCCGTGCCGCGCCGGGCGCCGCTCGCCGCCGGCGGCCGCGTCGCCCTCGCCCTCGTGGTGACGGGTGGGCCCCTCCTCGGACATCGCCCACGTGGGCAGTCCGGAGGCGTCGGCGTCGGTCCAGTGCTCGGGGAGGTCGTCGAAGAGGGTGCTCATCTCACCCTCCAGCCTACGTGCCCTCGCCGACGAGCCCGCCGACGAGCCCGGCGACCTCCTCCGCGCACCCCCAGCTCAGGGTCACCCCGGCACCGCCGTGGCCGTAGCACGTGACGACGTCGCGTCCGTGGACCTCGTGCCGGTCGAGCCGAACCGCTGGGGCGCCGGGTCGCAGACCGACCGCCCGGGAGACGACCTCCGCCCCGGCGAGCCGGGGCTCGAGGGCCGCGCACCGGGCGAGCAGGCCGCGCTCGACGCCGGCGTCCGGCTCGGTGTCGTGGGCGCCCTCGTCGTCGGTGCCGCCGCAGACGACGAGGTCGCCGTGCGGGATGACGTAGGCGGTGCCGTCCGGGTGGCCGCCGTCGACGACCCAGCGGGTCAGCCCCGGGTTGCGGACCCTGGCGACCTGCCCGCGGATCGGCACGAGGTCGGCGTCCCCGGTCAGCGCGCCCGAGCGGAGCCCCGCCGCGACGACGACGGTGTCCGCGCCGACGTCGGCGACCCGCTCGACGTGGGCGTGCTCCGCCTCGACACCGAGCTCGGCGCAGCGCCCGGCGAGCCACGGCAGGTACGTCGGCATCGTCACGACCGGGACGGTGACGACGTGCCCGCCGGGCACCCCGGCGGGCAGCTCGTCGGGCCGGGCGCGGCGGACTCCGTCCAGCCCGGCCGTCCACCAGGGCTGCTCCTCCCCGACCCGGTCGACCATGAGCCCCTCGACGCACCTGACCCCGGTGGCCGGGTCGCCCGCGAGGGTGGTGAGCCGGGCCAGCGTGGCCAGCCCCCAGGGCAGGACCCGCTCCACGGGCAGGGCCCGGTAGGGGAACCACAGTCCCCCGGCGACCGCGGACACCCCGTCCAGCGGCCCGCCGTCGGTGAGCACCCGCACCCGGTGACCCGCCCCGGCGAGCTCGTGCGCGCAGGACAGCCCCACGACACCCGACCCGATGACAGCGACCTCGGCCATACCTCCATCCTCACCCATGCAGCGACACCCATGCAGCGACACCGATGCAGCGACACAGATGCAGCGACACCGATGCAGCGACACCGATGCAGCGACACCGATGCAGCGACACCGAGTGACCCGTACGCTCCCCGCGTGACCTCACTGACGATCCGCGACGCCACCCCCTCCGACGTCCCCGACATCCTCCGACTCGTGCACGCCCTCGCCCTCTACGAACGTGCCCCCGAGGCGGTCGAGGCGACCGAGGAGGACTTCACCGCGGCCCTGTTCCCCACCGACACCGGGCCGACCACGCACGCCCTGCTCGCCGAGGTCGACGGCGTCGTCGTCGGGATGGCCGTCTGGTACGTGACGTTCTCGACGTGGACCGGGCGCAACGGCATCTGGCTCGAGGACCTGTTCGTCGACCCGGACCACCGGGGCGCCGGCGCGGGCACCGCCCTGCTGCGCCGGCTCGCCGGCATCTGCGTCGAGCGGGACTGGCGGCGCCTCGAGTGGTGGGTGCTGACGTGGAACGAGCCGTCGATCGGGTTCTACCGCGCGCTCGGTGCCGTCCCGCAGGACGAGTGGGAGGTCCAGCGGGTCGACGGGCCCGCGCTGGAGCGCCTCGCCCGGCCGTAGTCTGGCGCCATGACGACGACTCGCGCCCTCATCGTCCCCGAGCACGGCGACGCGTCCGTGCTCACCGTCGCCGACCACGAGGTCGGCCCACCCGGCGAGGGCGAGGTCCTCGTCGACGTCGCGGCCGCGGGCGTCAACTTCATCGACGTCTACCAGCGCGAGGGCGTCTACCCCGTGCCGACGCCGTTCGTCGCGTGCTCCGAGGGGGCCGGCGAGGTCACCGAGGTCGGACCGGGGGCGGGCGGCGTCGCCGTCGGCGACCGCGTCGCGTGGGCGCAGGTCCCGGGCTCGGCCGCCGGCGTCGCGACGGTGCCGGTCTCCCAGCTGGTCCCCGTCCCGGGCGAGGTCGACCTCGAGACCGCGGCGGCGGTGATGCTCCAGGGGATGACGGCGCACTACCTCACGACGAGCACCTACCCCGTGGGCGAGGGTGACGTCGCGCTCGTCCACGCCGCGGCCGGCGGGGTCGGCCAGCTGCTGGTCCAGATGGTCACCGCCCGCGGCGGCACGGTGGTCGCGACCGCCGGAAGCGCCGACAAGCTCGAGGTCGCTCGACGGCTCGGGGCGGCCCACACCATCGACTACACCCGCTACGACGAGGCCGACGCCCTCGCCGCCGCGGTTCGCGACGCGAACGGGGGGCACGGGGTCGACGTCGTCTACGACGGGGTCGGGCGCGCGACCTTCGACGCCTCGCTCGCCTCGCTGCGGCCCCGCGGGATGCTGGTCCTCTTCGGCGGGGCGAGCGGGCAGGTCCCGCCGTTCGACCTCCAGCGACTCAACAGCGGCGGGTCACTGTTCGTCACCCGACCCTCGCTCGGGCACTACCTGCTCACCCGGGAGGAGCTCCTCGAGCGCGGGACCGGTGTGCTGGGGGACGTCGCTGCGGGCCGGCTGCACGTGGCGGTCGGTGGCCGCTACCCGCTCGAGGAGGCGGCCCGGGCCTACGCCGACCTCGAGGGCCGGCGGACGACCGGCAAGCTCCTCCTCATCCCCTGACGCTCCTTCGGGGCCGCCGCCGAGCGGGTGAGCCGCCAACTCCGCCACATGCGTCGAGTGAGCGCCACCTGCGCCCTCCCATGCGTTGAGTGAGCGTCAACTGCGGCCGAACGTGCCCCCGGGGGACAGGTGCTGCTCACTCAACGGGGGTGCCGGGGGGGGACGGGGCGGCTCAGGTCCAGAGGACGGCGATCGCGGCGTTGAGGACGGCGAGGCCGCCCGCGGCGTCGAGCAGCGGGGTCCGGTCCCCGCCCCGGCGCTGGCGGGCCGACGCGACCTCGGCGCACCCGGCGACGACGATGGCGACGAGGAGCTTGACGCCGATCTTGGCGTGGTTGACGGGCTCGTCCCCCGACTCGAGGATGCCGACGAGGACGAGGCCGGTGAGCAGCTGCGCCCGGGCGCCCCAGACGACGGGCGCGAGCGAGCCGCCGCCGCGGCGGACGGCGACCCAGCCCCCGACGATCGCGGCCATCCCCAGCAGGTGCAGCAGCACGAAGATGTTCTCGGCGACGTCCATGCCGCAAGCCTACGAGGCGGGACGCGGCCTCCCCGGACCGGCCCCGTCAGAGGAGCCGGCGGCCCATGGCCCACGCGGTGAGCTCGTGGCGGGAGGACAGCTGGAGCTTGCGGAGCACCGAGGAGACGTGGGTCTCGACCGTCTTGACCGAGATGAACAGCTCGCGGGCGACCTCCTTGTACTGGTAGCCGCGGGCGATGAGCCGCATGACCTCGCGCTCCCGGGCGCTGAGCCGGTCGAGCTCCTCGTCGACCTCGGCGATCTCGCCGGCGGCGGCCCCGAAGGCGTCGAGGACGAAGCCGGCGAGCCGGGGGAGAAGACGGCGTCGCCGTCGGCGACCCGGGTCACGGCGCGGGCGAGGTCGGTGCCGCTGATCGTCTTCGTCACGTACCCGCGGGCCCCGGCGCGGATGACGGCGATGACGTCCTCGGCGGAGTCGGAGACCGAGAGGGCGAGGAACCGGACGGGCTGCCCGGTGGCGGTGACGAGGCCGGCGCAGCCGCCGAGGACGTCGACCCCGCCCCTGCCGGTGCCACCGGGGAGGTGGACGTCGAGGAGGACGACGTCCGGGCGGTGCTCCCGGACGACCCGCACGGCGGCCTCGACGTCGGCGGCCTCGCCGACCACCTCGAGCGGGGCGCCCTCGACCTCGTCCAGCTCGGCCTTGACGCCGGTGCGGAACATCCGGTGGTCGTCGACGAGGACGATGCGGACGGGCGCGGTCATGCCTGGGCTCCTTCGGTCGCGGGCAGCGGGGGCAGGGTGAGCTCGACCTCGGTCCCCTCCTCGAGGGTGCGAACGCGCGCAGTCCCCCCGTGGCGCTGCATCCGGCCGAGGATGGACTCGCGGATGCCGAGCCGGTCGGCGGGGACGGCGCCCAGGTCGACGCCCGGGCCGTGGTCACGGACGAACGCCTCGACCCCGGCCGGACCGACCTCGAGGTAGACCGCGACCGGGGGACGCCCGTGCCGGACGGCGTTGAGCAGGGCCTCCCGGACGGCCTGGGCGAGGGCGCGGCCGTGGGGGTCGAGCGGGCGGTCCCCGGTCGCGACGAGCTCGACGGGCACGCCGTGGAGGTCCTCGACCTCGTGGGCGACCTCGGTGACCGCGGCGGCGAGGCTCTCGGCGCCGGGGCTCGGACGGGCGTACAGCCACGAGCGCAGCTCACGCTCCTGGGCCCGGGCGAGGCGTCCGACGACGACCGGGTCGTCCGCGCGCCGCTGGATGAGCGCGAGCGTCTGGAGGACGGAGTCGTGCAGGTGGGCGGCGATGTCGGCGCGCTCGTCGGCCCGGGCGCGGGCGGCCTGCTCCCGGCGCAGGTCGGTCCACACCCGCAGCGCCCACGGCGCGACGATGACGAGCACCCCGGCGAGCACCGCGACGGTGGCGAGCCCGACGTCCCACAGCTCGGGCAGCGTCGCGCCGCGGCTGGCGAGGACGAGCAGCCCGGTGGAGGCGAGCACGACGCCGAGGCCGAGGCGGGTGGCGGCCCGCCAGCCGCTCGCGGGACCGGTGCCGAGCCACGCGCCGCGCTGGCTCTCGTCGAGCTGGGAGAACGCGATGACGGCCCCGAGCCCGGCGAGGAGCACCGGGACGACGATCCCGAGCCGGGCGTCGAACCCGGCTCGCTCGGCGAGCCAGGCGAGCCCGAGCAGGACCAGCGCGAGCCCCCCGACGACGAACCGGACGGCCTGGGCCCATCCCTCCGGCAGGCCGCCGCCCCCCTGCGACCCGGGCGCCCCGGTGGCTCCGGCGTGGGCGGCGCGGTCGGCTCCGCCCGAGGTGGCGTCGTCCCCCTCGGGGGTGAGCGCCCAGAGGAAGAGGTACCCCACGACGCCGGCCCCGGTCGTCGCGAGCAGGACGGTGACGACCCGCACGGCGAGCACGGACACGCCGAGGTGCTCGGCGAGGCCGGCACAGACCCCGCCGAGGATGCGTCCGTGCACGGGACGCACGAGCCGCGGCGGCTGCGGCGGGGGCGCGGAGCGGGTGTACGGGGTGGCCACGTCCCCATCCTCGCCCACCCCGAGGTCCCGGAACACCCTGCTCGGGGTCGTGCCCGGGCTCGCTCGGGGTCGTCTCAGGGCCGACCCTCATGGTGGGCGGGCCCCGTTGGGCCGAGGATCGTGGCATGACCGAGACACCCCCTCCCCCGTCCCAGACCGGGGTCGAGCGCTTCTTCGACCGGCTGCGCGCCGTGGACGTCAAGCGGGACACCGACAGCAAGTGGATCGGCGGCGTCTGCTCCGGCGTCGCGGCCCGCATCGGCGTCGACCCCGTCGTCGTCCGGCTCGTCGCCGTCCTCCTGCTGTTCGTCGGCGGACTCGGGTTCGCCGCCTACCTCGTGGCCTGGCTCCTGCTGCCGGACCGCCGCGGCGACATCGTCGCCGAGCGCGGCATCCGGTTCGGGGAGGTCGGCCCGATCCTCCTCATCGCGCTCACGGTGCTCGTCCTCTTCGGGTTCCTCTCCGACGGGCCCGGATGGGGCGGCCCGCGGTGGGTCCTCGTCCCGCCCCTGCTCCTGGTCGCGGTGGGCGTCATCGTGTGGCTCGTCCTGCGGGGCCGCGTGCCGCGGGACGGCGCGGCGTCCCCGCCGCCGTCCGGGTCGGGGCCGGCGGCGCCGTACGGCGCGGGTCCGGGAGCCCCGCCGCCGGCGCCCGGGGCCACGCCGCCCGCGGGAGCCGGGGGGGCCGGGGCGGGCACCCGCCCGGACGCCGGCGCCGGCGGCACGCCCGGCGGCGCCGGTCCCACAGGCCCCACGTCCGCGGGCGCCACGTCCTGGTCCGCCGCCGCGAACGCGCCGTACGCCGCCGCGGCCCCACCGCCGGCGTGGGCGCCGCCGGCCGGTCCCTCCGCGCCTGCGGGGTCGTCCGGCCCGTCGGGCCCGTCGGGCCCCGTGACGCCCGGCTACGCCCCACCGGTCCCCGCGCCGCGGCCCCCGCGCCGCCGGCCACGGCGCGCCGGAGTCCTCGCCGCGCTCGTCGTCGGCGGACTGGCGCTGGCGTCCTACGGGGCGCTCGTGCTCCTCCACGACGCCCTCGGCTGGGCCGGGGACGCCCACGTCGTCGGGCTCGCCGGCGCCCTCGCGGTGCTCGGGGCGGCGACCCTGGGATTCGGCGCCGCGGGCCTGCGGGCCGGGCTCACCGGCGTCGTCGCCATCGTCCTCGCCGTCGTCACCGCCGGAGCGGCGTTCGCGCCCCGGGTCGACTGGCGCGGCGGCGTCGGGGACCGGTACTGGCAGCCGGAGACGTCGGTGAGCCGCAGCTACGAGCTCGGGGTCGGGGACGCGACCCTCGACCTCACCCGCTACCCCACCGATCCCGCCTCCCCGGGCGAGGTCCGGGTCGACGTCGGCGCGGGCAAGGTCGAGATCCGCATCCCCCGCGAGGTCACCGCCCGCGTCGACGGCGTCGTCCGGGCCGGCTCCATCTCGGTCGACGGGGTCGACGTCCCCCCGTCGAACCGCGACCGCAGCCGCGCCGGAGTCGACCAGACCTACGGCGCCGGCCGGCCGGACGTCACCGTGACCGTCCGGCTCGGCGCCGGCGACATCCAGATCACCAAGGAGTGAGAGCGCCATGAGCCACCCCCACGACGGCGACCCCTACGACGGCGACCCCGTCGACGACGCCCGCGAGGCGACCGAGACCCTCGGGACCACCGGCGACGCCGACACCGACACGGCCGACGAGACCGAGAAGATCGCGACCACCGGAGCCGGCGACCCCGGCGACCCCCGCAGCCACCGGCAGGACACCGAGGTCCTGCCCCGCCGGTCGGCGCCCACCGAGGAGGCGGCCGGGTCCACCCGGGAGAGGACGACCTCGTCCGCCCCCTCCGCGCCGGAGCCCGGGCCCGCGGACGACCGCGAGCCGCGCCGCGGCCCGCGGCTGTTCTCGATGCTCGTCGGGATCGCCTGCCTCGCCGTGGCCGGGTTCGTGCTCGCCTCCGAGCTCGGCGGCTTCGCCCTGGAGTGGGCGGTCGGCGGCCCCTGGCTCGTCATCGGCGCCGGGCTCGTCCTCGCGGCGCTCGGGGTCGTCGGCGCGCTCGGCTCACGCCGGCGCTGAGGCGACCCAGCGCCGCCAGTGCGGCCGCAGGAGCGGGGCGAGCTCGAGGGAGGCCACGCGCTCCAGCGGGACCCAGGCCGCCCGGGAGGTCGACCCCCCGACGTCGTGGACGACGGGCTCGACCACCCGGGCGACCCGCGCGTGGTGGACGAGTCGGACGGCGTGGAAGTCCTCGAGCCGCCCCGTCGGGGACCGCCCGACCCAGTGCGCGGTGGTGAGGTCGGCGAGCTCGACGTCGACGACGTCGTGCCCGGTCTCCTCCCAGACCTCGCGCACGAGCCCGTCCGCGGGCTCCTCCCCCGGGTCGAGTCCCCCGCCGGGGAGGGTCCACCGGCCCGGCGTCCCCCGGACCCGCGGGGAGAGCTCGGTGAGCAGCATCCCGCGGCCGGAGGTGAGGACGGCGTACGCCGCGACCCGCTGGACGACCCGTGGCACCTCGCCCGGCTCGGCGCCGCCGGTCCGCCCGGCGGGCTGCGCGTCGCCCGAGGCGGGGAGCCGCCCGTCCGGGCGGTCCGCGGCCTCGGGGCGGGGGGCGACCTCCACCTCGACGGTGAGCTCGTCGCGGCCGGGGCCCCCGAGGCCGGCCCGGGTCGCCCGCTCCAGGGACCAGCCCCGCGCGGCGAGGACCGTGGCCGGGTCGACCCCGTGCCCGAGCGGCACCCGGGCGACCACGTCCCCGGCCGGGTCCCGCGCGAGCACGGTGACCGTCCGGTCCGGGCCCGGCACAGGCCCTGGCACAGGGCTCACGACGCGGCCCCGGCGTAGGCCGCGACGACCTGCTCGACGACCCGGGGCCACGCCTGCTCCGGCGGGTGGCCGGCGTTGTGCCGGGCGATCCGGTCGCGCAGGTCGCCGTCGCGCACGAGGCGGGCGACCTGGTGGGCCATCTCGTCGTCGTCGGCGGCGAGGAAGCCGTTGACGCCGTCGGTGACGAAGTCGCGCACCCCCGAGCCGGCGACGCCGACGACCGGGAGCCCCGCCGTGCGGGCCTCGAGCGCGGCGATCCCGAAGGCCTCGAGCCGGCCGGGGGCGACGTAGACGTCCGCGTCGTGGTACCAGCGGACGAGCTCCTCCCGGGAGGCCCGGCCGGGCAGCCGCACCGTCTCCTGCAGCCCGCGGGCGGCGACGAGCCGCTCCAGCGGCCCCCGCAGCGGGCCCTCGCCGAACACGTCGAGCTCGACGCGGACCTCCGGCGGCAGCAGGCGGCGCACCTTGTGCATCACCTCGACGAGGGCTCCCGGTCGCTTCCGTCCGGCGAGCCGGATGGCGCTGACGACGCGCACCGGCTCCCCCGGTGCCCGCCGCCGCGGCCCGGTGGGGCGCCACGTCGCGACGTCGATGCCGTTGGGCAGCACGCCGACGGGGGTGGCGCGGCCGACGACGTCGCCGAGCTCGCCCGCGACGAGGGAGGAGACCGCCGTGAACGCCGCGCCCCGGCGGGCCCAGCGCCGGGCGTGGCCGAGGACGCGCAGCAGGAGCCGGTTGTGGTGCAGCGCGCAGTGCCACGTGAGCACCGTCGGCAGGTGGAGGTCGAGCGCGAGGGTCGTGAGGTCGGTCGCGAAGGGGCTGACGACCCCGAGGTGGGCGTGCGCGACGTCGAACCGGCCGGCGACGAGGCGGCGCCGGACCTCCCGCGGCGCCCAGGGGTTGACCGGCAGCTCCCACGGCATCCGCGCCGCCATCCGGTGCACCCGGACCCCGTCGAGCACCTCGACGGCGCCGTGCCGCTCCCCGGCGGGTCCCGGGGTCGCGGTGAACACCTCGACCTCGTGGCCGGCAGCGACGAGGGCCGACGCGAGGTCGTGGACCTGCACCTCGATCCCGCCGAGGCGGGGCAGGTAGCAGTCGGACAGGAGCGCGACTCTCACGCAGGGCAGCCTGCCATGCGTCCGGCCGGCCCGGCCGTGCGGGAGGATGGTGACGATGCGCCGAACGCTCGTGGCATTCCACGCCCACCCCGACGACGAGGCCCTGCTCACCGCCGGGACGATGGCGCGCGCCGCCGCCGAGGGGCACCGGGTCGTCCTCGTCGTCGCGACCGACGGGGGGCTCGGGCTGGCCTCGCGGGAGTACGCCCGGGACCTCGCGGCCCGGCGGCGGGCCGAGGCCCTGGCGAGCGCGGACGCGCTCGGCGTCGCCCGGGTGGAGTTCCTCGGCTACGCCGACAGCGGCCTCGGCCCGGGCCTCGACCCGGACCCGCCAGACCGGGTCCGGTTCGTCCGCGCCCCCGTCGCGGAGGCCGCGGCCCGGCTCGCGGACCTGCTCGCCGAGGAGGACGCCGACGTGCTGCTCGGGTACGACCGCAACGGCGGCTACGGCCACCGCGACCACGTCCACGTCCACGACGTCGCCGTTGCCGCCGCCCGCCTCGCCGGCACCCCCCGGCTGCTCGAGGCGACCGTCCCGCGCGACACGATCTCGCGGGCGGTCCGGCTCGCCGCCCGGGTCTACCCGTTCCCGGACGAGTTCGACCCGACCTCGTTCGACCGGGCCTACTCCCCCCGGGCCGAGATCACCCACCGCGTCGGCGTCGTCCGGTACGCCCGGGCGAAGCGGGCCGCCATGCGCGCACACGCGAGCCAGGCCACGGCCGACGACGGCGCCGACCGCACCCTCGCCGCCTTCCTGCGCATCCCCCGGCCGCTGTTCGACGTCGTCTTCGGCCGGGAGTGGTTCGCCGCCCCCTCCCGGACCCCGGGTGCCCCCATCGCCCGTGACGTCTTCGAGGGCCTGACGTGACCGCGCCGGCCCCCGCCCCGCCCCCCGGGTCGTGGCCCCGCGGGGTCACCCCGCGGTCGCTGCTGCGCGTCCTCGTCGGCCTCGGCCTCGCCGCCGTGCTGCTCGTCTGGGGCCTGCCCCACTTCGCCCACACGACGTGGCGGGACGTCGCTGCCGTCCTCGCCGGGGTGCCGACCGCGAACGCCCTCGGGTTCCTCGCCCTCGTCCTCGGCGGGCTGTGGTGCTACACGTTCACCTTCACCGGCAGCCTGCCCGGGCTGAGTCACACCCGGGCCTTCGTCGTCAACGTCTGCGGCTCGTCGGTGAGCAACCTCCTTCCCGGGGGCGGGGCGGTCGGTCTCGCCGCGACGTACACGATCTGCCGCTCGTGGGGCTTCACTCGCCGCGAGGTCTCGACCTCGGCCATCGTCACCGGCGTGTGGAACACCCTCGCCCGGGTGGCGCTGCCGGTCGTCGCGATCCTCGCGCTGTCGGCCGGGGCGCGGGACACCCCGCCGCTGATGCGGCAGGCCGCCGTCGCCGGGAGCCTGAGCGGTCTCGCGCTGCTCGCGGTGTTCACCGCCGTCGTCGTCTCCGACCGGGCCGCCCGCGGCGTCGGCCGCGTCACCGACCGGGCCCTGCGCCCGCTCCTGCGCCGGGCCTCGCGCGAGGGTGGGGTCGACGCCCTCGTCACCGACCTGCGGCGGCGGATCGGGGACGTCGTCGCCGGGGGCTGGGCCCGGATGAGCCTCGGGATGGTCGGGTTCTTCGGGCTGTACTACGTGCTGTTCTGGCTCGTCATGCGCACGACCGGGGTGGGGCTGGACCACGGCGAGCTGTTCGCCGCGTTCGCCATCGGCCGCCTGCTCACCTCGGTCGGGGTGACCCCGGGCGGGGTGGGGGTGACCGAGACCGGAACGGCGGCGGCGCTCGTCGCGTGGGGCGCGGCACCGGCGGAGGCGACCGCGGGGGTCGTGCTGTTCTCCGTCTTCACCCACCTGATGGAGGTGCCGCTCGGTGCCCTCGGGTGGCTCGCGTGGACGGTGATGCCCAGGGGCCGGCCCGGGGCGGGGAGCGCCGGGACCGGCGACGACGGCGGCTCGGGGCGCGCGGCTCAGCCGGTGAGCCGGCGCACCTGACGCCGGCGCGCCTCGTCGGCGGTGGAGTCGTCGAGCTCGGCGGGCTCGAACGGCCGCCCGGTCGCGACCTGCGCGGCGTACCCGATGAGGGCGTCGGCGAAGCCCGGGTTGGCCGGGAGCAGCGGCCCGTGGAGGTAGGACCCGAACACGTTGCGGGTGCGCGCCCCCTCCGTGCCGTCCTCGGCGTTGTTGCCGTACCCCGCGCGGACGCGGCCGAAGGCGGCCTGGCCCTCCCCCAGGGTCGTCGACCCGGAGTGGTTCTCGTACCCGACGACCTCGCCGAAGTCGGTGTCGACGACGGCGGGGCCGACCATCCGCTTGGCGTTGCCGTGGGTCGTCACGTCGAGGATGCCGATGCCCGGCAGCCGCCGGCCGTCGAGGGTGAGGAACGCCTTCCCGAACAGCTGGTACATGCCGCAGACCATGAGCATGGGCGTGCCGGCGTCGGCGAGCTCCCGCAGCCGCCCGGAGATGCTCTTGAGGTCGTCCTCGACGCGCACCTGCCCGGAGTCCTGGCCGCCGCCGCCGAGGAGGAGGTGGGCGACCTCGGGGAACGGCCGGCCGGGGTGGTGCTGGTGGACGACCGGGACGTACCCGTGCCGGCGGATCCGCGCGGCGAGGCAGCGGGTGTTGCCGAGGTCGCCGTAGATGCTCATCTCGCGCGGGTAGACGTGGACGAGGTGGATCTCGCCCTTGCCCTCGTGGCCGGGGTCGGCCGGCAGCGCGGACTCGGGGGGCTCCCCGAGGATCGGGACGTCCTGGGTGGTCACGGGGTCACCTCGCGCTCCTCGCCGATCGGGGGCAGGTCGTAGCGGGACGCCAGGGTCCGGCGCAGCGCCATCATCGCGGTGTACGTGCAGAAGATCCGCTTCGGCTCCTCCGGGTGGGCGGCGAGGAACGCCGACAGCGCCCGGTCGAGGTCGGGCTCGACCGCCTCGACGGGCACGTCGTCGTACTCGAGCCGCAGCGCCATGTCGTAGGCCCGCACCCCGCTGGTGAGCGCCACCCCGGTCTCGCGGAGCGAGGAGAAGGAGACGTCGTAGAGCCAGGACACGTCCCGGCCGTCGGCGTAGTTGTCGTTGATCGCGACCATCGTCGCGACCGGTGTCGAGCCGTACGTCCCGAGCGCGACGGTGAACCCGGCCGGGTTCTTGACGAGGACGAGCTCGAGGGGGCGCCCGTCGACGTCGACGACCTCGCCGCGGCCGAACGGCGGGGTCACGGACGCGAGTGCCTCCGCTGCCGTGGCGGGCGAGAAGTCGTCCCCGAGGAGCATCCGCGCGGTCGTCGTCGCGGCGGTCGCGTTGATCATGGCCGCGAGCCCCCGCTGGCGGAGGGTGACCGGCCCGACCGAGCCGCCGGCGGCGTCCGGGCCGAACAGGACCTCGAGGGCGTGCTCGTCGACGGGGCGGAGCAGCCCGTCGTCCGGCCCCGGTGCGGGCGGGGTGTCGTCCTCGGCGAACCGGGCGTCCTGTTCCATGAGCTCGGGGAGCCGGTCGGCGATCGAGGCGTCCACCCCGAAGTAGCGCACCTCCACCCCGTCGCCGACGTGGTCCCGGATCCGGGAGATGAACGAGTCGTCGACGTTGAGGACGACGCCCTCGGTGGCGTGCTCGGCGATCCGGGCGAGCAGCCCGGCGGTGTGGTCGATCTCGGCGAACCGGTCGAGCTGGTCGCGGGCGACGTTGAGCAGGAGGGCGTGGGTGGGGCTGACCGAGTCGGTGAACTTCAGCGCGTGGGCCTCGTCGAGCTCGAGCACGGCGAGGTCGGCGTGGAGCCGCCCCCCGACGCCCACCTCGCCGAGCATCGAGGAGATGACCCCCCGGGTGAAGTTGCTGCCGGTGGGGTTGGTGAAGACGTCCCGGCCGTGGGCCCGCACGATCGCCACGAGCATCTTCGTCGTCGTCGTCTTCCCGTTCGTGCCGCTCACGACGACGATCCCCCCGCGCACGCCGGCGAGGGCGTGGGAGAGGAACCGCGGGTCGACCCGCTCGGCGACGAGGCCGGGGAGCGCCGACCCTCCGCCCCGCAGCCGGGTGACGATCCGCGCTGCCTTCCCGGCGACGACGGCCGCGCTCGTTCTCAGCACGGCGCCAACCCTAACGTGGCCCCGCCCGGACCCCGTCACCCCCGCCCGCGCCGTCCCCTTCCGGTCGAGTGAGCACAAGGTGTCGCCCGACCCCCGGGTTGGGGGAGCCGAAAATGTCGCCCCTCCCCCGTTGAGTGAGCACGAAGTGTCGTCCCGCGGGCGTGTCGGCGACACTTTGCGCTCACTCAACGGGGGCGGAGAGCACTTTCTGCTCACTCGACGGGGAATGGGGACCCCGTCGGGGTCACTCGGCGGGGGCGCGGGACTCCAGCTCGGCGTTGACGTCGCTCGCGTAGCGGCCGGAGCGCTCCTGGCCGCTCATCGCGCCGATCCGGTCCATGACCTCGTCGGTGATCGCCCGCAGCAGGGCGGACTTCGAGTGCTCGGCCTGCAGCGGCGCGAGGTCGAGAGCGGGACCGAACCGGACCGTCACCCGGCCGGGGCGCATCCGGTTCGAGCCGGGGGGCTGGACCTTCTCGGTGCCGATGACGGCGCACGGGATGATCGGCGCGCCGGAGGCGAGCGCGAGCCGGGCCACGCCGGTCCGGCCCCGGTGGAGCCGGCCGTCCCGGGAGCGGGTGCCCTCGGGGTAGATCCCGAACGCGCCCCCGGCGGCGAGCACCTCCCCGGCGATCCGGAGGGACTCGGCCGCCGCCCGGGCGTCGGTCCGGGCGACGGGGATCGTCCCCACGGTCCGGAACCACGTCGCCGTCAGCCACCCGCGCACGCCGGTGCCCTCGAAGTACTCCGCCTTCCCCAGGAAGTGGACCCGCCGGTGGGAGGCGAGCGGGATGACGAGGGAGTCGACGAACGACCTGTGGTTGGAGGCGATGATCGCCGGTCCCTCGGGGGGGACGTGCTCGCGGCCCTCGGCCCGCAGCCGCGTCATGCCGCGCACGGCGGGCCCGACGAGGACGTGGCGCAGCACGCCGTCGAGTACCCGGTTCTCGTCGCGCACGGTCACCACGCCAGTCTCACACCTTCCCGGGCTCGTCAGGGCTGCTCAGGCCCGCCGCGCGGGCCGTGGGCCGGTCACTCCCACTCGATCGTGCCCGGCGGCTTGCTCGTGATGTCGAGCGCGACCCGGTTGACCTCGGGGACCTCGTTCGTGATCCGCGTCGAGATCCGGGCGAGCGTCTCGTACGGCACCCGGGTCCAGTCCGCGGTCATCGCGTCCTCGGACGAGACCGGGCGGAGGACGACGGGGTGGCCGTAGGTCCGGCCGTCTCCCTGGACGCCCACCGAGCGGACGTCGGCGAGCAGGACCACCGGGCACTGCCACACCTCGCGGTCGAGCCCCGCCTCGCTGAGCTCCCCGCGGGCGATCGCGTCGGCGGCCCGGAGGACCTCGAGCCGCTCGCGGGTGACCTCGCCGATGACCCGGATCCCGAGCCCCGGGCCGGGGAAGGGCTGGCGCCAGACGATCGCCTCGGGCACGCCGAGCTCGAGGCCGACCTGGCGCACCTCGTCCTTGAACAGCGACCGCAGCGGCTCGACGAGCTGGAACCGGAGGTCCTCGGGGAGCCCGCCGACGTTGTGGTGGCTCTTGATGCTGGCGGCGCCGCTGCCGCCGCCGGACTCGACGACGTCCGGGTAGAGCGTGCCCTGGACGAGGTACTCCACCGGGTGGCCCTCGGCGGCCTGCTCGCCGACGACGTCCCGCGCGGCCTGCTCGAAGACCCGGATGAACTCCCGGCCGATGATCTTGCGCTTCTCCTCCGGGTCCTCGACCCCGGCGAGGGCCCCGAGGAACCGGTCGGCGGCGTCGACGACGACGAGGTGGACGCCGGTGGCGTCGACGAAGTCCCGCTCGACCTGCTCGGCCTCGTCCCGGCGCAGCAGGCCGTGGTCGACGAACACGCACGTGAGCTGGTCGCCGACCGCGCGCTGGACGAGCGCCGCGGCGACCGAGGAGTCCACTCCCCCGGACAGCGCGCACAGCACCCGCGCGTCGCCGACCTGGTCGCGCACCCCGGCGACGAGGTCGTCGACGACGTTCTCGGCGGTCCAGTCCGGGGTCAGGCCGGCCCCACGGAGGAGGAAGTTCTCGATGACGCGCTGCCCGAACGTGGAGTGCCTGACCTCGGGGTGCCACTGCACCCCGTACAGCCGGCGCTCGTCGTCCTCGAACGCGGCCACGGGCGCTCCCGGAGTGCTCGCGGTGACCCGCATCCCCGGGGGCGCCTCGGTGACCGAGTCGCCGTGGCTCATCCACACCGACTGCTCCTCGGGCTGGCCCCGGAAGAGGGTCGAGTCGGTGTCGGTGACGGTGGCACCGGTCGAGCCGTACTCGCCCAGGCCGGTGCGGGCGACGGTGCCGCCGAGGGCGGACACCATGGCCTGGAAGCCGTAGCAGAGCCCGAGCACCGGCACGCCGGCCTCGAGCACGGCGGGGTCGAGCCGGGGGGCGCCGTCGGCGTACACCGAGGACGGTCCGCCCGAGAGGACGACGGCGAGCGGGTCCCGCGCGAGCATCTCGGCCGCCGGCATCGTGTGCGGGACGACCTCGCTGTACACGTCGGCCTCGCGGACCCGGCGCGCGATGAGCTGGGCGTACTGGGCCCCGAAGTCGACGACGAGGACGGGACGGTGGTGCAGCGGCGCGGTCACGGGCAGCAGGCTACCGGCGGGCCACCTCGAGCCGGCCCTCGACCTCGCGGGCCACGATGCGCTCGGCGACGAAGGAGAAGAACGGGACCACCCCGGCGAGCATGACCAGGACCATCCTCGGCAGGCTCCAGCCGACCTTGAACCCGAGGTTGGCCGTCGCCGCGATGTAGACGAGGTAGACGAAGCCGTGCGGCTGCGGCCACCAGCTGAGCGCGTCGTTGTCGAACCCGTAGTGCAGGACCACCTCGGCGACGAGGAGGAGCAGCCCGAGCCCGACGAGGAAGGCCATGACCTTGAAGAAGGTCAGCGCCCTCCCGGCGGCCCCGGGGTCTCGGATCTCGCTCACGTCGGCGTCCTCTCTCTCCCGGGCCGGGTGGGTCCGGGGGGTGTCGGGGGTGGGGAAGGTGTCCGGGCGCGCGGGTGGGCGCGCTCACGGCGGGCATCATCGCGCACGATCCTGAACCACATCCACAGGGCGAAGGCGCCGAAGATCCACCACTGCACCGCGTACGCCGCGTTCCGCCACGCGAGCCCGGTGTCCGTGGTGGGCGGTGGCACCCGGGTGACGTCGGCGGGCAGCGTGTCCCCGCCGGGACGGGTCTCGGCCGCGGCGAAGACGAACGCGTTGAACATCGGACCCGGCCACCGGTTGACCAGGACCGACAGGTCGATGGAGTGGATCCGGCCCGCGGGCAGGTCCGCGGCGCCGGGGTCGGCCGGCGGCTCGCCCACCGACAGCGCCCCGGTCACCTCGACCCTCCCGGTGGGCGGGTCCGGGACCGCGTCCCCGGCGGGGACGAACCCACGCAGCACGGGCAGGGTGGCACCGGCGTCCGGTCCGGTGTCGAGGACGAGCGGGAGAAGGACCCACACCCCGGGCCGTCCCTGCAGCCGCCGGTCGACGACGACCTCCTGCCCGGAGGCGAGGTAGTGACCGGTCGCGCTCACCCGGCGGGAGGCGGCGGTCACCGGGAACGGCGAGTGCGGCTCGAGCACGCGGGAGACCGGGGCCACGGGCCGGGTCGCGGCCCGCGCGACGGCCTCGGCGCGGCCGGTGTCACGCGCCACGCCGAGCTGCCACAGCCCGAGCTCGACGCACGCCGCGGCGATCGCGACCGCGAGGACGAGCAGCCCGAGCAGGCGCGGCGTGAGGGCGGTGCGCAGCACCCGGTCAGGCTACGTGACCGAGGTGTCGTCGTAGACGAGGGCGCTGCCGCCGTAGCAGGCGACCCACACCCGGTGCTTCGTCGGCTCGTAGGTGATGCCGATCGGCATCGGGTCGGTCGGCAGCGTCTGGAGGACCTTCATGTCCCGGGTGCGGACCTTGGAGACGGTGTTGGAGCCGTAGTTGACGACGTAGACGGCGTGGCCGTCGCTGGAGATCGTCATCGACCGGGGCTCGACGCCGGTCGACACCGACCCGAGCTGCTTGCCCGTCTTCCGGTCGAGCTTGACGACGTCGCCGCTGCGGTTGTTCGTGACGTAGATCGTGGACCCGTCCGGGGACAGCACGAGGTGGCGGGGGCTGTCGCCCGGCGCGGCGAAGTCCTTGACCTGGTGGCTGGACAGGTCGACGGTGACGATCCGGTCCGAGCCCATGAGGGCGACGTAGGCGGTCGAGCTGTCCGGGGAGACGACGATGCCGCGGGGGTAGGTGCCCCCGAGCGGGACCCGGGCGACCTCGGTGCCCTTGGCGGTGTCGATGATCGACAGGTCCCACGTGCACCAGTTGGTCACGAGGACCTTCGAGCCGTCGGGGGTGACCGCGACGTACTTCGGGACCGCCCCGACGTGGACGACGTCGTCGATCTTCAGGGTGGAGGTGTCGACCCGGTAGACGTAGCTGGTGTCCGTGCCGTCCCCGGCGACGCACGCATCGAGACCCTCGGGGCCGAAGTTCGCGCCGTACATCGAGTAGTTCGACACCCACGCGTGCGAGTCGTCCGGGGTGAAGGCCATCTCGACCGGCGCCCCGCGGGAGGTGCCGGGGTGGCCCGTGATGCCGAAGTCGCCGAGCCGGACCGAGTCCGGGATGGTCTTCAGGATGGCGCCGTCGGCGCGGAACACGCTGATGGTGTGCCGGTACATCATGTTCTGCGCGAAAAGGATCCCGCTGTCGGAGGCGACGATCGACTTCGGCGACATGTGCTTGTCGGTGATCCGCTGGATCCGCGTCATCGTCGTCCGTCCGGACGGCGCGCTCTGCTCGGTGTCCTCCGGGGAGGGCGACGGGGTCGGCGCGGGGACCTCGGGGGTCATCCGCGCGTACCGGTCGGCGACCTCGGTCGCGTCCGCCTCGTGCTCGGCCGACGTCGCGCCGTCGGACGCGGTGTCCCCGGACGAGGAGGACCCGCTCGGGGACCCCGAGTCCGGCCCTGAAGCCGACCCCGAGTCCGACCCCGACGTCGTGGCCGTCGGGCTGGCGGCGGTGTCCGTCCCCGAGGGGGAGGAGCGGACCAGGGCCGTGACCCCGGTCGCCACCGCGGCGACGACGAGGACCGCGACCACGGCCGCGAGGACCCGCCGACGGACGTAGACCGACTTCTGCGCCGGCGGGCGAGCGCCACCGGCGTCGTTGTGCTCCTCGACCACGGGGCCAGCCTAGGCCGCGGGACCGACGGGGCCGGGGACCGCGGGACGGCGTGCCGGGACCTGGTCGAGCCGGGCGTACCCCTCCCCCTGCCGGGGCCGCGGGTCGGGCTCGCCGCGAACGGGCCACAGCGCGAACGCCCGTTCGGCCTGCGCGGTGATCGTCAGCGACGGGTTGACGCCGAGGTTCGCGCTCACCGCCGAGCCGTCGACGACGTGGAGCCCGGGATGTCCCCACACCCGGTGGTAGGGGTCGAGCACCCCGCTCGCCGGCGAGTCCCCGATGACGGCCCCGCCGAGGAAGTGGGCGGTGAGCGGCACCCCGAACAGCTCCCCCCACGTGCCGCCCGGGTGGACCGGCACCCCGGTCCGCTCGGCGAGCCGGCGGGCGATCGCGCGGACCGCCCGGTGACCCGCCGGGATCGACGTGGGGTTGGGCTCGCCGTGCCCCTGGGCGGACGTGAGCCGCCACCGGCCGGAACGGCCCCACCGGCCCCACCGGCGGCGGGCCGAGACGGTGATCGAGTTGTCCCGGGTCTGCATGACGAGCCCGATGACGGCGCGCTCGCTGAACCGCCGGGTCGTCGGCTCGACCCTCAGCAGCGGCCTCGGGTCGGCGAGCAGCTGGCCGAGGAAGCGCAGCGGGCGGGGCAGCCTGCCCTCGTCGACGAGCAGCGTCGCGAGCGCGCCCATGACGTTGGACCCGCGCCCGTAGCGGACGTTCTCGACGTGGGTGCCCGGCTCGGGGTGGAACGAGGTCGTGATCGCGACGCCGCGGGTGAGGTCGGTCCCGGGAGGGACCCGCTCCGCCAGGGCACCGAGGAGGGCCTCGGAGTTGGTCCGGGTCAGCTCACCGAGCCGACCGGAGAGCCGGGGCAGCTCGCCCTCGGCCCGCATCGCGTGGAGCAGCTCCTGGGTGCCCCAGGTCCCGGCGGCGAGGACGACGTGCCGGGCGGTGACGACCCGGCGGTCCCGGCCGTGGCACGGCCCGGTCCGCTCGGTGAGGACCCGGTAGACCGCGCTCCCGGCGTCGGCGTCCTCCGCGCGGCCGGGCTCCCCGTCCTCCCCCGACCCGGCGGGGCCGGGGACGAGCCCGACCCGGACGACGGTCCGCATCGGCTCGACCGTGACGCCGAGCCCCTCCGCGAGGGCCAGGTAGTTCTTGACCAGGGTGTTCTTGGCCCCGACCCGGCAGCCGACCATGCAGTTCCCGCACTGGGTGCACCCGGTCCGGGCCGGACCGGCGCCGCCGAAGTAGGGGTCGGGGACCTCCTGGCCCGCCGGCCCGAAGAACACCCCGACCGGGGTGCGGCGGAAGGTGTCGCCGACCCCGAGGTCACGGGCGGCCTGCTCCATGACCTCCTCGACCGGACCCCGGCACGGGTTGGTCACCACCCCGAGCATCGCCTGGGCGACGTCGTAGTGGGGGGCGAGCTCGGCCTGCCAGTCGGTGATCCCCGCCCACTGCGGGTCGGTGAAGAACGGCCGGGGCGGGACGTAGAGCGTGCAGCCGTAGTTCAGGGACCCGCCGCCGACCCCCGCCCCGGCGAGCACCATGACGTGCGGCAGCCGGTGGATCCGCTGCACGCCGTAGCACCCCATCCGCGGCGCCCACAGGTAGCGCGGGAGCTGCCAGGAGGTCCGGGCGAGGTCGGCGTCGGCGAACCGGCGGCCCGCCTCGAGGACGAGCACGTCGTAGCCCTTCTCGGCGAGCCGGAGCGCGGCGACCGACCCGCCGAACCCGGAGCCGACGACGACGACGTCGTGGTCGGCCGGTGGGCGGGCCGCGCTCACCGCGCGCCGAGGGCCCGCAGCGCCCGGAGCGCGCTCGTCATCGCCCCCGCCCAGCGTCGGTCCTCCACCCCCGGCGGCGGCGCGAGCGGCAGCAGCCGCTGCACCGCGACCGTCTGGGACTCGGTGTACTTCAGGAGCCCCTCCGCGCCGTGCCTGCGGGAGAGCCCCGAGGCCTTCATCCCGCCCATGGGCGCGGCGACGCTGGCCCAGGCGGCCGCGTACGCCTCGTTGACGTTGACCGTCCCCGCCCGGATCCGGCCGGCGAGCGCCCGGCCCCGCCGGGTGTCCCGGGTCCACACCGAGGCGTTGAGGCCGTACTCGGTGTCGTTGGCGAGCCGGATCGCCGCCTCGTCGTCGGGCACCCGGTAGAGCGCGGCGACAGGGCCGAAGGTCTCCTCGTCCCGGCAGTCCATCGCCGCGGTGACGCCGGCGAGGACGGTGGGCTCGTAGACGTACGGGCCGATGTCGGGCCGGGCCCGCCCTCCGGCGAGGACCCTGGCCCCCTTGCGGCGGGCGTCCTCGACGTGCGCGGTGACCCGGTCCAGCTGGGCCCGGGAGACGAGGCTGCCCATGTCGGCGCCCCACGCGAGGTCGGTGCTCACCGTGATCCGGCGCACCGCGCGCAGGAAGCGCCGCTCGAACTCGTCGGCGACGGCCTCGTGGACGATGACGCGCTCGGCCGACACGCACAGCTGCCCCGCGGAGGAGAAGCACCCGCGGACGGCGCCGCGCACGGCACGGTCGAGGTCGGCGTCGGCGGCGACGTAGAGGCTGTTCTTGCCGCCGAGCTCGAGGCTGGCCCCGACGAGCCGTCGCGCGGCCGACCGGGCGACCTCGCGGCCGGTCGCGGTCGAGCCGGTGAAGCAGACGTAGTCGGCGCGGTCGACGACGGCCCGGCCCACGACGGCGCCGTCCCCGAGGACGACCTGGAGCAGTCCGTCCGGCAGTCCGGCCTCGGCGAGCAGCCGGGCGACGAGCAGCGCGCTGAGGCTGCCCTGGAGGTCGGGCCGCAGGACGACGCCGTTCCCGGCGACGAGCGCGGGCAGGGCGTCCCCGGCCGCGAGGCTGAGGGGGTAGTTCCACGGGGAGACGACCCCGACGACGCCGCGCGGGAGGTGCTGCTCGCGGGCGCTCGTCAGCAGCGGCAGCGCCCCGACCCGGCGCCGGGGGCGCAGGTAGGACCCGGCGGCGCGGCCGTAGTGGCGGGCGACGAGGGCGACGTCGGCGACCTCCTCGAACGCGTGCAGCCGGGCCTTGCCCGCCTCGAGCTGGACGGCGTCGAGCAGGTCGTCGCGGTGGTCGAGGACGAGGTCGTGGAAGCGGAGCAGGACCCGGCGGCGCTCGGCGACCGACCGGGCGGCCCAGCCCGGCTGGCGGGCCCGGGCCGCCGCGAACGCGGCGTCGACGTCGCGGACCGAGGACAGCGGGAACACCCCGATGGGGGCACCGGTCATGGGGGTGTAGGTCGTCACCTCGCCGCCGGCGTCACCGGCGGCGACCCGGGTGGCGAGCCGCCGCACCCGTGCCGGGTCCACCGCGTACGTCGCGGTGGGGTCCAGGGTCGGGTCGACGACGGCGTCCGAGCTCACCAGCCAAGACTAGGCAGCCGGGGTCGGCGCCGCCAGAGCGCACGGGCGCCGGCCGCAGGGGGACCGGGGCGGGCGGCCGCCGGAGGTCAGGAGCGGTGGTGGGGCGCGACGACGACCTCGACCCGCTGGAACTCCTTGAGGTCGAGGTAGCCCGTGGTCGCCATCGCGCGACGGACCGCGCCGACCATGTTCGTCGTGCCGTCCGCGGTGCGGCCGGGGCCGAAGAGGATCTGCTCCAGCGGGGCGACGACGCCGACCTCGACCCGCTCGCCGCGGGGCAGGTCCGCGTGGTGGGCCTCCGGTCCCCAGTGGTAGCCCCGGCCCGGGGCCTCGGTGGCCCGGGCGAGCGCCGCTCCGAGCATGACCGCGTCGGAGCCGAGCGCGAACGCCTTGACGAGGTCGCCGCTGACGCCCATCCCCCCGTCGGCGATGACGTGGACGTACCGTCCGCCGGACTCGTCGAGGTAGTCCCGGCGGGCGGCGGCGACGTCGGCGATCGCCGAGGCCATCGGCGGGTGGATGCCCAGCGTCGTCCGGGTCGTGTGCGCGGCGCCGCCGCCGAAGCCGACGAGCACCCCGGCGGCTCCGGTGCGCATGAGGTGGATCGCCGCGGTGTACGACGCCGCCCCGCCGACGACGACCGGGACGTCGAGCTCGTAGATGAACCGCTTGAGGTTCAGCGGCTCGGCCCGGCTCGAGACGTGCTCGGCGGAGACGGTCGTGCCCCGGATGACGAAGAGGTCGACCCCGGCGTCGACGACGCACCGCCAGAGCTGCTGGGTGCGCTGCGGGGACAGGGCCCCGGCGACGGTGACCCCACCGGCGCGGACCTCCTTCAGCCGGGCGGTGATGAGCTCGGGCTGGATCTCGGCGGCGTAGATCTCCTGCATCCGCTCGGTCGCCCGGGCCGGCTCGAGGGTGGCGATCTCCGCGAGCAGCGGCTCGGGGTCCTCGTAGCGGGTCCACAGCCCCTCGAGGTCGAGGACGGGGAGCCCGCCGAGCCGGCCGAGGGCGATCGCCGTCGCGGGCGACATCACCGAGTCCATCGGCGCGGAGATCACCGGGACGTCGAAGTGGTAGGCGTCGATCTGCCAGCCGACCGAGACCTCCTCGGGGTCCCGGGTCCGGCGGGAGGGGACGACCGCGATGTCGTCGAAGGAGTACGCGCGGCGCCCCCGCTTGCCCTGGCCGATCTCGATCTCAGTCACGCGGGCCAGCCTATCGGCGGCATGCTGGGGGCATGACGACGCCATCGACGCAGGCGGGAGGCCCCCCGGTGCCCGGACCGCGCAACGCGGTCACGGACGTGGCAGGGGTCGCGGTGGGGCACGCGACCCGGGACGAGCCGGGGTGGCTCACCGGGACCACGGTGGTCCTGCCCCCGCCGGGCGGGTCGGTCTGCGGCGTCGACGTCCGCGGCGGGGGTCCGGGCACCCGGGAGACCGACCTGCTCGATCCGCGCAACGCGGTCGACCGGGTCCACGCCGTGGTGCTCAGCGGCGGCTCGGCCTTCGGGCTCGCGGCCGCCGACGGGGTCTCGACGGCGTGCCTCGAGGCCGGCGAGGGGTGGCCGGTGGGGGGCCCGGAGCGCCCGGAGCAGGTCGTGCCGATCGTCCCCGCGGCGATCCTGTTCGACCTCGCCCGGGGCGGTGGGTTCCGCCACACCCCCGGCGCCGCGGAGGGCCGCGCCGCGCACGCCGCCGCCTCGACGGGACCGGTCCCGGTCGGGTCGGTGGGGGCGGGCACCGGCGCCGCGGCGGGAGGCCTGCGCGGGGGCGTCGGCACGGCGAGCTGCGTGCTGCCCTCGGGCGGGGTCGTCGGGGCCCTGGTCGTCGTCAACTCGGTCGGCTCCCCCGTCGACCTCGCGACCGGTCGGCTGCACGCGCTCCGGCACGGCCTCGGCGAGGAGTTCGCCGGCGTCGGCGACCCCGCCGCCGACGAGGCCCGGGCACACCGGGAGGCGGTCACCGCGGAGCGGGCCTCCCGCGCCCAGGCCCTGCGGGCCGGGCGGGCGACGACGATCGGGGTGCTCGCCACCGACGTCCCGCTCGACAAGGCCGGGTGCCAGAAGCTCGCCGGGGTGGGCCA
Organism: uncultured Actinomycetota bacterium; assembly: GCA_963800325.1. Lineage (GTDB taxonomy): Bacteria > Actinomycetota > Actinomycetes > Actinomycetales > Dermatophilaceae > CAWDAQ01. The sequence goes on from CAWDAQ010000003.1 coordinate 365,737, forward strand.
CGACGGGCTCGCCCGGGCGATCTCCCCGGTCCACACCGCCTTCGACGGGGACACCCTGTTCGCGATGTCGACGGGGACCGGCCCGGCCGCGGACCCGGTCGACCTGCTCGACCTCCAGGTGGCCGCGGCCGACTGCGTCACCCGCGCGATCGGGCACGCGGTGCTCGCGGCGACCTCGGTCGACCGGACCGCGGACGGCGGCGCGGCGGTCCGGTCCTGGCGCGACACCTTCCCCAGCGCCCACGGGCCCCGGTGAGTGGCCCGCCCCGGCGACTCCCGGGGGTGGGTGCGGGGGTCAGCGGCTGCCGTAGTTGGGCGCCTCGACGACCATCTGGACGTCGTGGGGGTGGGACTCCTTGAGTCCGGCGGGGGTGACCCGGACGAACCGGCCCCGCTCCTTCAGCTCGGGGACGGTCCGCGCGCCGACGTAGAACATCGACTGGGCGAGCCCGCCGACGAGCTGGTGGGCGACCGCCGCCACCGGTCCGCGGTAGGCGACCTGTCCCTCGATCCCCTCCGGCACGATGTCGTCGTCGGTGGCGACGTCGGCCTGGAAGTACCGGTCCTTGGAGTAGGACCGCTTGCCCCGGGAGGACATCGCGCCGAGCGAGCCCATCCCCCGGTAGGTCTTGAACTGCTTGCCGCGGATGAGCACGAGCTCGCCCGGGCTCTCCTCGCACCCGGCGAGCAGGGAGCCGAGCATGACCGAGTCGGCCCCGGCGACGAGCGCCTTGGCGATGTCCCCGGAGTACTGGAGCCCGCCGTCGCCGACGAGCGGGACCCCCGCGGGCCGGCACGCCTGGGCGGCGTCGTGGATGGCGGTGACCTGCGGCACGCCGATGCCGGCGACGACCCGGGTGGTGCAGATCGAGCCCGGCCCGACGCCGACCTTGACCCCGTCGACCCCGGCGTCGACGAGCGCCTGCGCCCCGCCGCGCGTGGCGACGTTGCCGCCGACGACCTGGACGTGCCGGGTCGCGGAGTCGGCCTTGAGACGCCGGACCATGTCGAGCAGCAGCCGGGCGTGGCCGTGCGCGGTGTCGACGACGAGGACGTCGACCCCCGCCTCGACGAGCGTCGTCGCGCGCTTCCACGCGTCCCCGAAGTAGCCGACCGCGGCGCCGACCATGAGCCGGCCCTGGCCGTCCTTGCTCGCGTCCGGGAACTGCTCGGACTTCACGAAGTCCTTGACGGTGATCAGGCCGGCGAGCCGGCCGGCGTCGTCGACGATCGGCAGCCGCTCGCGCTTGTGCCGCCGCAGCAGGGTCGTCGCCTCCTCGCGGCCGATGCCGACGGGGGCGGTGATGAGCGGCATCGGCGTCATGACGTCCCGCACGAGGGTGGTGCCCCACTCGGCGACCGGGGTGAAGCGCAGGTCCCGGTTGGTGATGATGCCGAGCAGCGTGGAGTCGACGTCGACGACCGGGAGGCCGGACACGCGGTACTGGCCGCAGCGGTCGTCGAGGTCGGTGAGGGTGGCGTCGGGACCGATCGTCACCGGGTTCGTGATCATCCCGGTCTGGGTCCGCTTGACGAGGTCGACCTGGTAGGCCTGGTCCTCGGTGGAGAGGTTGCGGTGCAGCACCCCCAGGCCGCCCTGACGGGCCATGGCGATGGCCATCCGGGACTCGGTGACGGTGTCCATCGCCGAGGACACCAGCGGCACCCGGAGGCTGATCTCGCGGGTGAGCCGGGTCGTCGTGTCGACCTCGCTGGGGACGACGTCGGTCTCCCCGGGCAGGAGGAGGATGTCGTCGTAGGTGAGGCCGAGCTTGGCGAAGGCGTCGGCGTCGGCGGCGGGGGCGTTCGGTGCGTCGGACCCGAGGCTCATCCGACGATTCTAAGCCCGGCGGGTGTGCCCGCCCCCGCCCGGTGGGGTCTCGCACCGGGTCGGGGACGGATCCGGCCCGCGCAGGAGCCCGTCCCGATCGCCCGGACCCCGCGCGACCTGAGGCTCCTTACCAAGTCCATAGGCAATCTTGACGCTTCCTATCCGCTCCCCGCCGCGGTGAGGACATACGTTCGCCGTGCGGGCGGCGGACCGTCGCCGACAACCCTGACCTGACGAAGGGGAGGCGAGGATGACCGAGATCACCCGCTTGCCGGGACCGGTCGCCGACCGGTGGGACTGGCAGCTCGACGGCGCGTGCCGCCGCGTCGGGCCCGAGACGTTCTTCCACCCCGAGGGGGAGCGCGGGTCGGCGCGCCAGCTGCGCGACAACGCCGCCAAGGAGGTGTGCGCGTCGTGCCCCGTCATGGCGCAGTGCCGCGCCCACGCGCTCGCCGTCCGCGAGCCGTACGGCGTCTGGGGTGGTCTCACCGAGGACGAGCGCGAGGCGGTCTACGCCGGGCAGCCCCCGGTCCGTCGCGCCGGCTGACCGGCCGACCTCCCGGGGACCGGCCGGTCCGCGACCTCAGCCCCCGGGCACCCGGTAGGGCGCCGCTGCCTCCCGGTCGAGCACCATCCCGTGGCCGGGGGTCCCCGGGTCGGGGGCGACCGTGCCCCCGGCGGGGTCGAGGGACCCGGTGAACAGCATCGACTCGATCCGCTCGTGGTCGTGGAACCACTCGAGGTGGCGCAGGTTGGGCACGGCCGCGAGCACCGGGGCGTGGAGGTTCGGCGCGCAGTGCCCGGAGACCTCGAGCTGCAGGCCCGCGGCGACGGCCGCGGCCCGGAGGGTCTCGGTGTACCCACCGCACCGGGTCGCGTCGACCTGGAGGCAGTCGACGGCCCCGGCGGCGCACATCCGGGCGAAGTAGGTCACCCCGGTGCCGTACTCGCCCGCCGCGACGTCGACGTCGACGGCGTCGCGGACGACGCGCAGGCCCTCGAGGTCGTCCGAGGACACCGGCTCCTCGAGCCACGACACCCCGAGGTCGGCCATCGGCCGGGCGAGCCGGACCGCCTGCTTGCGGGTCCAGCCGCCGTTGGCGTCGACGTAGAGCGCGCAGTCGTCGCCGACGACCTCCCGGGCCCGGGTCACCCGGGCGAGGTCCCGCTCGGGACGGGTGCCCCAGGACTCGCCCACCTTGATCTTCACGCGGGGGATGCCCTGCTCGCGCCAGCGGGTCAGCTGCGCGGTCATCGCGGCGTCGTCATAGCTGGTGAACCCGCCGCTGCCGTAGACCTGGACCTCGTCGTGCGCGCGGCCGAGCAGGTCCGCGAGCGGGGTCCCGAGCAGCCGGGCCTTGAGGTCCCAGCAGGCGACGTCGACCGCGGAGAGGGCGTATCCGGCGACCCCCGCCCTGGTCTGGTTGCGGACCGCGGCGGCCATCGCCTCCCACGTCCCGGTCACGGCCGCGACGGGCCGGCCGGTGACGACGTCCGCGAGCGTGTCCCGGACGACGGCGGCGCACGCCGGCGGCCCGTACGTCCAGCCCGTGCCGACCTCGTCGCCGGCGGCGACGTGGACGACGACGAGCGTCGTGGAGTCCCAGGCGAGGGTGCCGTCGGCCTCGGGGGCGTCGGTGGGGACGGTGTACGCGGTGGCGTGCACCGAGTCGACGACGACGCCGGCGAGCGGCCCCGCCGCCGGGGCGGCCTCGGCCACCCCGGCGGAGCGGGGGCTCAGTCCTCCCCCCGGGACGGGATGAACTCCTGGGCCTTGGTCTTGATGCCCTCCTTGACCAGGCCCCACCGGTTCTCGTCGCCGCCGAGGACCGCCTCGGCGGAGGACTTCATCTGCTCGAACGTCGCGTGCGGCGGGATCGGCGGGACGTCCGGGTCGCAGTGGATGTCGAGCACGAACGGGCGGTCCGCGGCGAGCGCCTCGTCCCACGCGGCGCCGAGCTCCTCGGGGTCGGTCACGGTGCGCGCCCCGAGGCCGAGGCTGTCGGCCCAGCGGGCGTAGTCCACCTCGGGCAGGGCCTGGGACTCGACGAACTTCGGGGCCCCCGCCATCGCCCGCATCTCCCACGTGACCTGGTTGAGGTCGTTGTTGTGGAGCACGGCGACGACGAGCCGCGGGTCGGACCAGTCGCGGGCGTACCGCTTGATCGTGATGAGCTCGGCGAGGCCGTTCATCTGCATCGCGCCGTCGCCGACGAGCGCGATCGCGGGCCGGTCCGGGTGGGCGAACTTCGCGCCGATCGCGTACGGCACGCCCGGTCCCATCGTCGCGAGGTTGCCCGAGAGGGAGCCGCGCATGCCGGGCTTGAACTTCAGCTGGCGGGCGTACCAGTTCGCCGACGAGCCGGAGTCGGCGGTGACGATCGCGTCGTCGGGCACTCGCTTGGACAGCTCGTGCACGATGCGCATCGGGTTGACGGGCTTGGCCTCGACCATGGCGCGCTGGTCCATGGTGTCCCACCACTGCGCGACGTTCTTCTCGATCTCGGCGCGCCAGTCGCCGTCCTTCTTCTCCTCCAGCAGGGGAAGCAGTGCCTGCAGGGTCCGCTGCGCGTCCCCGACGAGGTTGACCTCGGTGGGGTAGCGCATCCCGATGAAGCGGGGGTCGGCGTCGATCTCGACGGCGCGGGCCTGGTCGAGCTCGGGCATGAACTGGGTGTACGGGAAGCTCGTCCCGACCATGAGGAGGGTGTCGCAGCCCATCATCATCTCGTAGCTCGGCCGGGTGCCGAGCAGCCCGATCGCGCCGGTGAGCCACGGGTACCCGTCGGGCAGGACGTCGCGGCCGAGGAGGGCGGTGGCCACCCCGGCGCCGAGCCGCTCCGCGACCTGGACGAGCTCGTCCCGGGCCCCACGCGCGCCCTGGCCGGCCAGGATCGCGACCTTCTCACCGGAGTTGAGCACCTCGGCGGCCCGGCGGACCGCGTCCTCGTCCGGGTCGGTCCGGGGGAAGTCGATCCCGAGCGAGGAGGGCACCATCTTGAAGGCGTGCGTCGGCGGGCTGTACTCGAGCTCCTGGACGTCGGCGGGGACGATGATCGCGGTGACCGTCCGGTTGGCCATCGAGATGCGCATCGCGCGGTCGATGACGTTGGGCAGCTGCTCGGGGACGGTGACCATCTGGAGGTAGTCGCTCGCGACGTCCTTGAACAGGCTCATGAGGTCGACTTCCTGCTGGTAGGAGCCGCCCATGGCCGACCGGTTCGTCTGCCCGACGATCGCGACGACCGGCACGTGGTCGAGCTTGGCGTCGTACAGCCCGTTGAGCAGGTGGATCGCGCCGGGCCCGGAGGTCGCGACGCAGACGCCCGGCTTGTCGCTGAACTTCGCGTAGCCGCAGGCCTCGAACGCGGACATCTCCTCGTGCCGGGCCTGGACGAACTGCGGGTCGTTGTCGGCGCGGCCCCAGGCGGCCATGAGGCCGTTGATCCCGTCGCCGGGGAAGCCGAAGACCTTCTCGACGTCCCATTCGCGCAGACGCTGGAGGATGTAGTCGGACACCTGCTGTGCCATGTCTGTCTCCCTTCGTCGGTGGATGTGGAGGTGGTGGGTGTGAGGTGGTGGGTGTGAGGTGGTGGGTGTGAGGTGGCGGGTGTGGAGGCTGGGTGTGGGGTGAGGTGGGGCCGCCCCGTCAGCGGCCGAGGGCCCGGCGCAGGCCGAGCCCGGCGGCCGCGAGCGCCCCGCCGAGGACGGCGGTCGCGCCGGCCCGGGCGACCCGCCCGGGCGGGGTGGGGCGCTCGGCGGCGCGCTGCTCCGGGCGCGCCTGTCCGCGGACCTCGCCGCGCTGGGCGGCCCGGAGGAGCTCGGCGAGGTGGACCGCCTCGCGGCCGGTCCCGCTGAGCTCGTGGATCTGGGTGCGGCACGAGAAGCCGTCGGCGAGGACGACCGTGCCGGGGTCGGCGTCGCGGACGGCCGGCAGCAGGACCTGCTCGGCGCAGGCCTCGCTGACCTCGCCGTGGCCGGCGGTGAAGCCGAAGTTTCCGGCGAGCCCGCAGCAGCCGGAGTCGAGGTGCTCGGCGTCGACGCCGGCGCGCTGCAGCAGCTGCGAGTCGGCGTCCCAGCCCATGATCGCGTGCTGGTGGCAGTGGACCTGCGTGATCGCCCGCACCCCCGCGGCGTCCGGCGGCTCCCACCCGGGGGTGTGCTCGCCGAGGAGCTCGGCGAGGGTGACGGTCCGGTCCCGGAGCCGGAGCACGTCCTTGTCGTCCCCGAACAGCTCGGGGGCGTCGCTGCGGAAGACCGCGGTGCAGCTCGGCTCGAGCCCGACGACCCAGCCGCCGTCCCGGACGTGCTCGGCGAGCTCGGCGACCGTGCGGCGCAGCACCCGCTTCGCGGTCCCCAGCTGGCCGGTGGAGATCCACGTCAGGCCGCAGCACACCGGCTCGGTGGGGACCCGGACGGCCCAGCCCGCGGACTCGAGCACCTCGACCGCGGCCTTGCCGATGCCCGGGTGGAAGGTGTTGGTGAACGTGTCCGGCCACAGCACGACCTCGCCGCGCTCCCCGGTGCCGCGGGGACCGCGCCGGGTCCACCACTGCTGGAGGGTCTCCTCGGCGAACAGCGGGACCTCGCGGTGCTCGAGCCCGGCGGCGTCCATCGCGAGCCGGTGGATCCCGGGCAGGTGGCTGAGGGTGTTGGCGACGCGCCCGGCTCGGGCGCGGGTGACGAGTGAGGCGACCGCGGGCAGCCAGCCGAGGGCGTAGTGCGCCCGGGGCCGCAGCCGGCCCTCGTAGTGGTGGGCGAGGAACTCGGCCTTGTACGTGGCCATGTCGACGTCGGCGGGGCAGTCGCTCTTGCAGCCCTTGCAGGACAGGCAGAGGTCGAGGGCGTCGCGGACCTCCTCCGAGCGCCAGCCGCCGGTGACGGGACCGTCGCCGTGGCCGTTCAGCATCTCGAACAGCAGCCGGGCTCGTCCCCGCGTGGAGTGCTCCTCCTCCCGGGTGACCTGGTAGCTCGGGCACATCACCGAGCCCCCGGAGTGGCTGTGCTGTCGGCACTTGCCGACGCCGACGCACCGGTTGGCCGCCTGGACGAAGGAGCCCTGGTCGTCGGGGTAGGTGAACCACAGGTCCTGCGGCGCGCTCGGGGCCCAGTGCCCGCCGAGGCGGAGCTGGCCGTCCAGCGGGTTGGGGTCGACGACCTTGCCCGGGTTCATCCGGTTCGTGGGGTCGAAGACCCGCTTGACCTCCCCGAAGACGTGGACGAGGTCGCCGCCGAACATCTTCCCCAGCAGCTCGCCCCGGGCCTGCCCGTCCCCGTGCTCGCCGGACAGCGACCCGCCGTAGGAGGTGACGAGGTCGGCGGCGCGCTCGAGGAAGGCCCGGTAGGTCGCGACGCCCTGGCTCGTCGTCAGCTCGAACGGGATCCGGGTGTGGACGCAGCCCTGGCCGAAGTGCCCGTAGAGGCTGGGCCCGGCCTCCCCCGTGTAGCCGAACTCGTCGAACAGCCCGCGCAGGTCGCGCAGGTAGGACCCGAGCCGGTCGGGGTGGATCGCGGAGTCCTCCCAGCCGGGGTAGGTGTTCGTCCCGCCGGGCAGGTGCGCGGTCGCCCCGAGGCCGGACTCGCGGACCGCCCAGAGCCGCTCCTCGGCCTCCGGGTCGCTGAAGAACGCCGACGACGGGGCGTGCTCGCCCCCGCACGCCGCGTCGACCATCGCCCGTGCCGCCGACTTCGTCTCCGCGGCGTCGTCGCCGGCGAACTGGACCATGAGGAACCCGGCCCCGCCCGGCAGGTCCTTCAGGGCCTCGGGGTTCATGTCCTTCAGCTGCTCGTCGTGGACGAGGTACCGGTCGACGCCCTCGAGCGCGACGGGCTCGTGCTCGAGGACCTGCGGGACGGCGTCGGCGGCGGCGAAGATGTCGTCGTAGCCGAGGACGACGAGGACCCGCTCGGAGAGCACGGGCACGAGCTCGAGCTCGGCGTGGAGCACGGTGACGAGGGTGCCCTCGCTGCCGACGAGCATGCCGGCGACGTCGAAGTGCTTCTCCGGGAGCAGCGAGTCGAGGTTGTAGCCCGAGACCCGACGGGGGATGTCGGGGTAGCGCCGGCGGATCTCGTCGCCGTGCCGGTCGCGCAGGTCCCGCAGCGAGCGGTACACCGCGGACCGGCGGTCGCCGTGCCGCTCGATCGCGGCGTACTCCTCGTCGCTGGTCTCCCCGCACGTGAACCGGGTTCCGTCGTAGAGCAGCACCTCGAGGGAGGCGATGTTGTCGACGACCTTCCCGGTGCGCTGGGCCGACGCGCCGCACGAGTTGTTCCCGATCATCCCACCGAGGGTGCAGTTCGGGTGGGTCGAGGGCTGGGGGCCGTACCGCAGGCCGTGCTCGGCGAGGGCCGCGTTGAGGTCGTCGAGGACGATGCCCGGCTCGACGACGCAGGTGCGGGCCTGCGGGTCGACCGAGATGAGCCGGTTGCAGTACTTGGTCCAGTCGATGACGACGGCGGTGTTCGTGCACTGCCCCGCCAGGCTCGTCCCACCGCCGCGGGAGAGGACGGGCACGTCGTGCTCGCGGCAGACCGCGACCGCCTCGACGCCGGCCTCGACGGTGCGCGGGACGACGACCCCGATCGGCACCTCCCGGAAGGCCGAGGCGTCGGTGGAGTAGGCGCCGCGGCTGCCCGCGTCGAACCGCACCTCCCCGTCGACCCGGCGGCGCAGGTCCTCCTCGAGCCCCTCGGCGGTCCCGGTCTCGGTGGCCGCGACGGTGGCGGTCGTCATGGGCGTCCTCTCGTGCTCGGGGTCCCCCCGCCTGGGACAGCCGTGTGCGGACGACCGCGGGCGGGCTCTCCTTCCGCCTTACCCACGTGGGCGCTCCCTACACTGGCCGGGTGGACGCCCCGACCGAGATCCCCATCAGCGACGACTCGATCCGGCTCGGCCAGCTGCTCAAGCTCGCCGGGGTGGTCGAGGACGGCGCCATGGCCCGCATGGTCATCGAGAACCGCGAGGTGACCGTCGACGGCGAGGTCTGCGAGCGCCGGGGCACCCGGATCCGGCCGGGAACGGTCGTCGGGTTCGAGGGGGAGCGGCTCACCGTCGTCACCGACGCCGCCGGCGCCTGACCGCCCCGTCACCGACCCACGGCGGGCCACGACGACGACCCGCGACGACGCCGCCCGCGACGACGACGGGCCGCCTCCCCGGGGGAGGCGGCCCGTCGGGTCGCTGGTCGGGCGGGCTCAGCGGGTCGGCCGAGCGGGCCCTCCCGGCTCAGTGGCCGTGGCCGTGCCCGTGCCCGGCGCTCTCCTCCTCGTCCTCCGGCGCGTCGACGACGAGGGTGTCGGTCGTCAGCACCATCGAGGCGATCGAGGCGGCGTTGGCGAGGGCCCAGCGGGTGACCTTCACCGGGTCGATGACGCCGGCCTCGACGAGGCTGCCGTACTCACCGGTGGCGGCGTTGAGGCCGGAGCCGACGCCGAGCTCGCGCACGCGGGCGACGCTGACGTAGCCCTCCATGCCGGCGTTCTCGGCGATCCAGCGCAGCGGCTCGGCGAGCGCCTTGCGGACGATGTTCACCCCGGTCGCCTCGTCGCCGGCCAGGTCGAGGGAGTCCAGCGCCGCCGCGGCGTGGACGAGGGCCGAGCCGCCGCCGGCGACGATGCCCTCCTCGATCGCGGCGCGGGTGGCCGAGATCGCGTCCTCGATGCGGTGCTTGCGCTCCTTGAGCTCGACCTCGGTGTACGCGCCGACCTTGATGACGCAGACGCCGCCGGCGAGCTTGGCGAGGCGCTCCTGGAGCTTCTCGCGGTCCCAGTCGGAGTCGGTCCGCTCGATCTCGGCCTTGATCTGGGCGACGCGGCCGTCGACGTCGTCCTCCTTGCCGTGGCCGTCGATGATCGTCGTCGTGTCCTTGGTGACGACGACGCGGCGAGCCTGGCCGAGGTCCTCGATGCCGACCTGGTCGAGCTTGAGACCGACCTCCTCGGAGATGACCTGGCCACCGGTGAGGACGGCCATGTCCTGCAGCATCGCCTTGCGGCGGTCGCCGAAGCCGGGCGCCTTGACGGCGGCGACGTTGAACGTGCCGCGGATCTTGTTGACGACGAGGGTGGACAGGGCCTCGCCCTCGATGTCCTCGGCGATGATCAGCAGCGGCTTGGCCGCCTGGACGACCTTCTCGAGGATCGGCAGGACGTCCTGGACGCTCGAGATCTTGCCCTGGTGGATGAGGATGAACGCGTCCTCGAGGACGGCCTCCATCCGCTCGGCGTCCGAGACGAAGTACGGCGAGATGTAGCCCTTGTCGAACTGCATCCCCTCGGTGAACTCGAGGTCGGTCAGCGCGGTCGAGGACTCCTCGACGGTGATGACGCCGTCCTTGCCGACCTTGTCGAACGCGTCGGCGATGAGGCCGCCGATGACGTTGTCCTGGGCGGACAGGGACGCGACCTGGGCGATCTCGTCCTTGCGCTCGATCTCCTGGGCGTTCTCGAGGAGACGGTCGTTGACCGCGCGCACGGCGGTGTCGATGCCGCGCTTGAGCGCGGCCGGGGACGCGCCGGCGGCGACGTTGCGCAGGCCCTCGTGGACGAGCGCCTGGGCGAGCACCGTGGCGGTGGTGGTCCCGTCGCCGGCGATGTCGTTGGTCTTGGTCGCGACCTCCTTGGCGAGCTGCGCGCCGAGGTTCTCGTACGGGTCGTCGAGCTCGACCTCGCGGGCGATGGTCACGCCGTCGTTGGTGATCGTGGGGGCGCCCCACTTCTTGTCGATGACGACGTTGCGGCCCTTCGGACCGAGGGTCACCTTGACGGTGTCGGCGAGCGCGTTGACGCCGCGCTCGAGCGCCTTGCGGGCGGAGTCGCTGAACTCCAGTTCCTTGGCCATGTCAGTCCTCCCTGCTCACGCCGTGCGGCGTGGCGGACGGTGGGTGGGGCCGGAAGCAGCGACCCCGGCCGCGGTCTGGCCGCGGCCGGGGTGCGCTCACGGCTGACGGGGTGGGGTCGTCAGCCGACGACCGCGAGGACGTCGCGGGCGGAGAGGATGAGGTAGTCCTCGCCGCCGTGCTTGACCTCGGTGCCGCCGTACTTGCTGAAGATGACGCGGTCGCCGACGTTGACGTCGAGCGGGACGCGGTTGCCGTTGTCGTCGACACGGCCCGGGCCGACCGCGAGGACCTCGCCCTCCTGGGGCTTCTCCTTCGCGGTGTCCGGGATGACGAGACCGGAGGCCGTCGTCTGCTCAGCCTCGAGGGACTTGATGACGATGCGGTCCTCGAGCGGCTTGATGGAGACCGACACGATGGCTCCTCCCTGTTCGGGACTTCGGTAAGCGGAAGTGGACAGTGGGTGCGCCACGGAACCCATCGCCGTCGCGGGGGTCGAAGGACCCGGGGGCGCTGGCACTCACCTGTCGTGAGTGCCAAGATGAATCTAGGACGACAGTTAGCACTCGGTCAACTCGAGTGCCAGATCCGGCGGGTCGGGGATCGCCGGTCAGAAGAGGGGGTGCAGCGGCCGCAGGACGAGCTCGGCGGCCTTGCGGGCCAGTGCCCGCTCCTCCCACTCCTGCAGGGTGAGCGGGCGGCAGTTCGTCAGGTCGGCCTCGAAGACCCGCTCCATGTGGGCGGCCTGCCCCGGGTCGTCGATCTCGAGGTTGATCTCGTAGTTGCCGAACAGCGACAGGCGATCGATGTTCGCGGTCCCGACCGTGGTCCACCGGCCGTCGACCACGGCGGTCTTCGCGTGCACCATGGCGCCCTGGAACAGGTGGATCTCGACGCCGCCGCGAAGGAGCTCGGTGTAGTAGCCGCGGGCGATCCAGTCGGCGAGCACGTGGTTGGAGAACTCCGGGGTGACGAGCTTGACGTCGACGCCGCGGCGGGCGGCGTGGATGAGAGCACCGAGGATCTCGGCGTCGGGGATGAAGTAGGCCTGCGTGATCCACACCCGCGTCGTCGCCCGGTCGATGGCCTCGAGGTAGACCCCGCGGACCGGGAAGAGCATCCGCCCGGGCGCGTTGCGTGCCGCGACGATGCGCGAGTCCCACGCCCGCGCGCCCTGGTCGGGCAGCGCGGGCAGCCGCCTGCCGTGGTACTCGTTCCAGAAGTCGACGAACGCGTTCTCGAGCTCCCAGACGGCGACGCCCTCGACCTTGACGTGGGTGTCCCGCCACGTCGTCGCGTAGAGCTCGCCGACGTTGTAGCCGCCGACGTAGCCGACCCGCCCGTCGACGACGAGGATCTTGCGGTGGTCCCGGCCGGAGCGGCGCAGGTTGAGCACGAGCATCCCGGGCCGGAAGGCGGGAAACGGGAGCACGTGGACCGAGTCGGGGAAGTGCTTGAACTCGCGCGGGACGACGAGGTTGGCGAACGCGTCGTAGACGATGTACACCTCGACGCCGCGGGCGGCGGCCGCGAGGAGGGCCTCCTTGAACGCGGCGCCGACGGCGTCGGACTTCCAGATGTAGCTCTCGAAGTAGATCCGCTCCGTCGCGGACCGGATGGCGGCGAGCATGTCGTCGTAGAGCTGCCGGCCGGAGGTGAAGGTCGTGACGCGGGACCCGGCGACCTCGGTGCTGACCGGGTCCACCCGGGGGAACTCCCCGCCGGGTGGGGAGCGGCGCTTGCGGACCGCGTCCACGGCGACGACGGTGGCCGCGACGGCGGCCTGGGTCACCAGGGCCGCCCCGGCGCCGAGCAGTGCGGTCCGGCGGACCACGCGACGGGCGACCCGGCGACGGGAGTGCATGGCTGCACGCTACCGCCGGGTCCCCGCCGGGCCGGGCCCCAGGGGTGGGGGATGATGGCGCCGTGGACGTGGAGATGGTGCGCCGGCTGGGCTCGCCGGAGGGCCACGAGCTGCTCGCGACGCTGCCGGACTACGCCGAGCAGGACGCTCTCGCCCTCGCCGAGCGGCTCCGGGCGGCGGGGCACCCGGCCGCACTCGTGGCGGCCGCACTGAGCCAGCAACGGCTGCGCTCGCGGGCCCGGGCGAAGTTCGGCGAGTTCGCCGACGGCATGCTCTACACCCCGGACGGGCTGGAGCAGGCGAGCCGGCTCGAGGTCGCCGCGGCCCACGCCGGACGGTACGCCGCGGCGAGCCTGGCCACGGTCCACGACCTCGGCTGCGGCATCGGCAGCGACGCGATGGCGATGTCCTCGCTCGGGGTGACCGTCCACGGCGTCGACGCCGACCCGGTCACCGCCGCCGTCGCCGACGTCAACCTGCGCCCCTGGCCGGACTCGCGGGCCCGGCCGGGCCGGGCGGAGGACGTGGAGCTGCCCCCGGACGCCGCCCGCGGCCGGGTCGGGGTGTGGCTCGACCCGGCCCGGCGCCTGCCCGGGGTGGCCGACGCGCGCGGCCGGACCCGGCGGGTGTTCCGCCTCGAGGACCTCTCGCCGTCGTGGGAGCACGTGCTCGCGGTCGCCGCGCTCGTGCCCGCGACCGGCGCCAAGCTCAGCCCGTCGCTGCCGCACGACGTCCCGCCGCCCGGCACCGAGGCGCAGTGGACGTCGTGGAACGGCCAGCTGCTCGAGTGCGCCGTCTGGTGGGGCCCCCTCGCCGGGCGTCCCGGCCGGAGCGCCCGCGTGCTGCGCGCCGGGGCCGAGCCGGTCGTCCTCGGCGAGGACGCCGCCGACCCCGACCCCCCGGCCGCGCTCGGGCTCGCCTCGCTCGGCGCCTGGCTCTACGAGCCCGACCGCGCCGTCACCCGGGCGGGGCTGGTCGGGGCGGCGACGGCGCTGACGTCGGGCGCCGAGCTCGAGCCGGGGCTGGGGTACGTCACCTCCGACCGCGAGCTCGACCTCGCCTGGGCGCGCCGCCACCGGGTCCGGGAGGTCATGCCCTTCAACGTCAAGCGGCTGCGGGCCTGGCTGCGCGAGCACGGCGTCACCGGGCTCACCGTGAAGAAGCGCGGCGTCCGGCTCGACGAGGACGCGCTGCGCCGTCAGCTGCGGGTCTCCTCCGGGGCCGGCTCGGGGACGAGCGCGACGGTCCTCCTCACCCGGGTGGCCGGCACCCGGGCCGCCCTCGTCCTCGACCCCGCCTGAGCGCCCGGCACGTGCGTGGGCCGACGCGTGCGTCCGCACGGATGGTCGCCCGGGCGACCGAGGTTGCGGACGCACGCGGGGTGGCTCAGAGCTCGGGGTCGGGCTGGGCGCCGTCGCGTCGCACGGACGCCGCCCCGGCGGCGAGCGCCGCGTCGAGGGCCGCCTCCCGGCCCTCGCCCCGGGCGAGGGCGGCGGCGAGGGCCCCGCAGAAGGCGTCGCCGGCACCGGTGGTGTCGCGGACCTCGTCGACCTCGACGACCGGCCCGGTGCGTGGTCGGCCGTCCCACGCGGCGCCGCCGGCACCGAAGGTGACGAGCACCGAGCCCGGCACGGCGCCGGAGTCGGCGAGCTGGAGCGCCTCGTGCTCGTTCGTCACGGCGGGGTCGGCGAGCGCGAGGACGTCCGGCGGCAGCGGGGCGTAGGGGGCGAGGTTGAGCACGACCCGGGCGCCGGCGGCCGCGGCCCGCCGGACCGCCTCCCCGACGACGTCGAGGGGCACCTCGAGCTGGGCGAGGAGGACGTCCCCGGGTCCGAGCGCCGCGGCCGGGTCGAGCTCGGGGCGGCCGAGGGAGGCGTTCGCGCCGGGGACGACGACGATGGTGTTCTCGCCCTCGTCGTCGACGGCGACCCACGCCTGCCCGGTGGGGCCGGGGACGGTCCGGAGGGCGGAGGTGGCGACCCCGCGGGCGCGCAGCCGCTCGCGGGTGTCGCGGCCCGCGGCGTCGTCGCCGACGCACCCGGCGAGGGCGACCTCGGCGCCGGCGGCCGCGGCGGCCACCGCCTGGTTGGCGCCCTTGCCCCCGGCGAGCCGGCGCAGGCCCTCCCCGAGGACGGTCTCCCCCGGCCGGGGGTGGCGGCGCACCCGGGTGACGAGGTCGACGTTGACCGACCCGAGGACGAGGACGCGCCCCATCACGCTCCCCCCACGGTGTCGAGCCAGAGCCGGGCGGCCCGGGGGCCGTCGACCGCGAGGGCGACGTCGACGAGGGCGGGGGCCTCGCGGTGCGGGTCGTGGGCGATGTCGCCCTCCCAGGCGCGGCGGTCGACGACGGTCCGGCCGCGGGTCCACCTGCCGGCGAGCTCGACCCGGACCGGCAGCCGGGCCACCTCGAGCAGGCTCGGGTCGAGGACGGCGCAGACGGCACCCGCGTCGCCGATGGTCGCGTCGTCACCACCGGACCGGTCGCACTGGTGGAGCACGAGCCGTCCGGCGAGCCGGGACGCGGCCCGGCCTCCAGCGGCCGCGAGCCGCTCGGCCTCGGCGCGCGCGACGCGGGGGCCGGAGAAGACGTCGAGGCCGTACATCGTCACGGGCACCCCGTGCTCGGCGCACGCGTCGAGCACGACGGCCGCGGCCTCGGGGTCGTGGAAGACGTTGAACTCCGCGGACGCGGTCGCGTTGCCGACGTCGGCGGCGCCGCCCATGAGGACGACCCGGCCGAGGGCGGCGAACGCCGACGGGTGGGTCCGGGCGAACAGGGCGACGTTCGTCAGGGGCGCGAGCGGGACGAGGGTCACCGGGTCCCCCGCGCCCGCCCCCTCGCGGGCCGCGTCGGCGAGGAGCTCGACCGCGTGGCGCGGGTCGGGACCGCGGGTCGCGGTGTCCGGGGCGGGCCAGCCGAGGTCGCCCATCCCGTCCCGGCCGTGGACGTGTCGCGCCGGCCGGGGCGGGTCCAGCAGCGGCCGCTCGGCCCCGGCGGCGACGGGCACGTCGTCGCGGCCGGCGGCGCCGAGCGCGGTGAGGGTGTTCCGCACGACGTCGCCGAGGGCCGCGTTGCCGGCGACGCAGCTCACCCCGACGAGGTCGAGGCCGGGGTGGAGCCCGGCCAGGAGCAGGGCGCAGGCGTCGTCGACGCCGGTGTCGACGTCGAGGACGACCCGGGTCGTCGCGTCACGGGGAGGCACGGCGCCCGAGCGTAGTCCCCGGGTAGCGTGCAGCCGTGGCCTCTCCCCACCGGCGTCCCCTCCCCCGCGGCAGTCGGCTGCTCGCCGTGGCCGTCGGCGGGGGGCTCGCCCTCGCCGGGTGCGCGGGGGGCGAGGGCGCCACGCCCACCGCCTCGGGGTCCGCCGCGTCCTCGCCGAGCGACACTCCGAGCGACCCCACGTCCTCGGGCACGTCGAGCACCGGAGGGTCCCCGTCCACCACGTCGAGCAGGAGCGCGACGACGTCGTCGACGACCTCGACGAGCACGACCTCGACGAGCACGACCGCGAGCAACGGGCCCGGGGCCTGCGCGGCCCGCGTCGCCGGGCGGCTGACCACGCCGCAGCGGGTCGGGCAGCTGTTCGTGGTCGCGCTCGACGCCTCGGCCGGCCGCTCCGGTCTCGACGCGCTCATCGCCGGCCAGCACGTCGGCGGCGTGGTCTACCTCGGCGGCTGGCAGGGCCTGCAGACGGTGGCGGCCGCCTCGGAGCACGTCCAGGGGCAGGCGACCGCCACGGCCACCGGCTCGGTCGGCATGTTCGTCGCCGCCGACCAGGAGGGAGGCCAGGTCCAGCAGCTCACCGGCGCCGGGTTCACGACCATCCCCTCGGCCACCGTCCAGGGGGACATGTCGCCGGCGGCGCTGCGGGACGCCGCGGCCGGCTGGGGCTCCGAGCTCGCCCGCGCCGGCGTCAACGTCGACCTCGCCCCCGTCGCGGACACCGTCCCCGCATCGATCGGCACCGCGAACGGCCCGATCGGTCGCTACCACCGCGAGTACGGAAGCGACCCGACCACGGTCGCGCGCCACGTCGCCGCGTTCACCCGCGGGCTGCGCCGCGCCGACGTCACCGCGACGGTGAAGCACTTCCCCGGACTCGGCCGGGTCTCCTCGAACACCGACACGAGCTCGACCGGCGTCACCGACCCCCGGACCGGTCGGGACGACCCCTACCTGCGCCCGTTCACCGCCGGCACCTCCGCCGGGGCCGGGATGGTCATGATGTCCTCGGCGCGCTACCCCCGCATCGACGACGCCTCCCCGGCGGTGTTCTCCCGCGCGGTCGTCACCGGGCTGCTCCGCGACCGGCTCGGCTGGTCCGGGGTGGTCGTCACCGACGACGTCGGGGCCGCCGCGGCGGTGCAGTCGGTGCCCGTCGGGAAGCGGGCGACCCGGTTCCTCGACGCCGGCGGGGACCTCGTGCTCACCGCCGACCCGCAGACCGTCGCCCCGATGGCGGCCGCCGTCACCTCGCGGGTCGCTCGGGACGCCGCGTTCGCCGGCCGGGTGCGGGCCGCCGTCCAGCGGGTGCTCACGCTCAAGGCCCGCACGGGCCTGCTCCCCTGCCCACGGTGACGGACCCCGACCGGTCAGACGAGGGCGTCGGTGACGGGCATCGAGGAGTCGGCCGGGAAGTCGAGCTCGGACGGGGTGCGGCCGCGGGCGACCATCTGGGATCCGAGCGAGGCGACCATCGCGCCGTTGTCGGTGCACAGCCCCGGTCGGGGGACCCGCAGCTCGATCCCCGCGGCCTCGCAGCGCTCCCGCGCCATGGCCCGCAGCCGGGAGTTCGCGGCGACGCCGCCGCCGACCTGGAGGTGGTCGACGCCGTTCTCCCGGCACGCGAGGACCGCCTTGCGGGTGAGGACGTCGGTCACCGCCTCCTGGAAGGACGCGGCGACGTCGGCGACCGGGACCTCCTCCCCTGCGGCCCGACGGGCCTCCACCCAGCGGGCGACGGCGGTCTTCAGCCCGGAGAAGGAGTAGTCGAACCGGTGGCGCTGCATGTCGCGGCCCGAGGTGAGGCCCCGGGGGAAGTCGATGACGACCTGCCCGTCGGCGGCGGCCCGGTCGATGTGGGGGCCACCCGGGAAGGGCAGCCCGAGGACCCGGGCGACCTTGTCGAACGCCTCGCCGGCGGCGTCGTCGACGGTCGAGCCGAGCGGCCGGACGTCCCCGGTGACGTCGGGCACGAGGAGCAGGGAGGAGTGCCCGCCCGAGACGAGCAGGGCCATCGTCGGCTCGGGAAGCGGGCCGTGCTCGACGACGTCGACGGCGACGTGCGCGGCGAGGTGGTTGACCCCGTACACGGGGGTGCCGAGGGCGACGGCGAGCGCCTTCGCGGTCGCGACCCCGACCATGAGGGCGCCGGCCAGGCCCGGCCCGGACGTCACCGCGACGGCGTCGACGTCGTCGAGCGTGACCCCGGCGCGGGCGGTCGCACGCTCGATCGTCGGGACCATCGCCTCGAGGTGGGCCCGGCTCGCGACCTCGGGGACGACGCCGCCGAACCGGGCGTGCTCGTCGACGCTGCTCGCGATCGCGTCGACGAGGAGGGTGTCGCCGCGGACGATCCCGATGCCGGTCTCGTCGCACGAGGTCTCGATGCCGAGGACGAGCGGCTCGTCAGCGGGGGTGGGCATGGGCCTCCTCGAGGGTCAGTCGCAGCACGAGGGCGTCGCCGCCGTCGGGGTAGTAGCGGCGCCGGGTCCGCAGGACCGTGAAGCCGGCCCGGTCGTAGAGGGCCCGGGCGGCGGTGTTGTCGGCGCGGACCTCGAGCATGACGTGGCCCGCGCCCCGGGCCGCGGCGCGGCGCAGCAGCTCCTCGAGCAGCACCCGGCCCCGGCCGGTGCCGCGGGCGGCGGGGGCGACGGCGAGGGTCATGACGTCGCTGACCTCGCCGGCGTGGTCGAGCCCGCCGTAGCCGCGGAGATCGTCGTCGTCGGCGTCGAGGACGTACTCCCGGCGGGGCCGGCGGGCGAGCTCGCCCCACCACGAGGGCTCGTCCCACGCCTCGGCGCCGAACACCTCCCGCTCGAGGGCGGTCAGCGCGCCGACGTCCCGGAAGGTCACCGGTCGCAGCGTCACGGCCGCCCGCCCCTCCCCGGCCCCGGCGGGCCGGCGACGGCGCCCGCGCCGGGCGGGGCGAGCAGGGTCGACTTCGGCGCGGCCGGCTCGGCGGCGTCCGGCCGGCGCAGGTAGAGCGGCTCGACCGGCATCGTGATCCCCGCGGCGAGCCGGGTGGCGGCGAGGTCGGCGAGCGCGGCCGCGTCGACGTCGAGGGGCTCCCGGCCGGGCCCGAGGTGGTCGGGGTGGAGCAGCGGGCCGCGGCCGACGGTGGGGAGCGCCCGGACCCGGGCGGGCAGGTCGGCGGGCCGGGCGACGTGCGGTCCGTCGGTCCGGCGCAGCCCGCCGGCCGCGGCGTAGGTGGCCCAGTAGACCTCCTTGCGGCGGGCGTCGGTGGCGACGAGGAGCTCTCCGTCGCCGGCGCCGTCGCCGGCCTGCCCGCCCGTCGCCGTGAGTGCCTCGCGGGCGAGCGCGTCGAGGCTGCACACGCCGTGCACGGGGATCCCGCGGGCGTGGCCGAGGGTCAGGGCGGTGACGATGCCGACCCGCAGGCCGGTGAACGGACCGGGTCCGGTGCCGACGGCGACGTCGGTGAGGTCGCCCGGGCGCGCGCCGGCCTCCCGCAGGACGGCCCGGAGGGTGGGGGCGAGGTGCTCGCTGTGGCGTCGCGCGTCGAGCACGCTCCGGGAGGCGATCACCCGGCCGGGCTCGGCGAGCGCGACGGTGATCGCGGACGTCGAGGTGTCGATGGCCAGCAGGAGCATGCTCAGCCCTCCCCGTCGCCGCAGAGCGCGTCGAGCGCGGCCCGGGTCGCAGGGCCGCGCCACCGGTCGCCGTGGGTGCGGACCTCGACGGAGCGCCGCTCGGTGGACGGGTCGGCCTCGAGGAGGACCTCGACCCGGTCGTCGGTGAGGTCCTCGGCCAGGCCGTGCCCCCACTCGACGACGGTGACCGACTCCTCGACGGAGGCGTCGAGGTCGAGGTCGTCGAGCTCGGCGAGCCCGCCGAGGCGGTAGGCGTCGACGTGGACCAGCGGGGGGCCCTGGCGCAGGCTCGGGTGGACCCGGGCGATGACGAAGGTCGGCGAGGTCACCTGGCCGCGGACCCCGAGACCCTCCCCGAGGCCCTGGGCGAGCGTGGTCTTGCCCGCGCCGAGGTCGCCGGTGAGCAGGACGAGGTCGCCCGCGCGCAGCAGCGCGGCGAGCGCGCGGCCGAACCGCTGCGTCTCCTCGGCGGTGACCAGGGTGGTCCGACGGGCGGTCACGAGGCTCTCTTCCCTCCCGACCGGCGGCGGCGGGCGACGTCGGTGACCCGCAGGCGGACCCGGGGCTTGCGCTCGACGTCGATGCCCTCGGCCGCGGCCCGCATGCCGCGCTCGATGAGCCCGAGGAGCTGCTCGGTGACGAGGTGGGGGTGCTCGAGCAGGACGATGTGCCCGGCGTCCTCGACGACGACGTGCTCGGCGCCGGGGAGGCGGCGGACGATGTCGGCGCTGTGGTCGGGCGGGGTGAGCCGGTCCCGGTCGCCGTTGAGCACGAGCGCCTCGACCCCGTGGAAGGCCTCGAGGGCCGCGCGCTTGTCGAGCCGGTCGATCGTGGGGAGGAAGTCCGCCATGACGTCCAGCGGCGTGCCGAAGATCATGTCGGCGGTGAACCGGACGGTGGCCGGGTCGACGGGGGACCCGAAGGAGTACCGCTCGACGAAGTAGGACTCGACGTCGCGGCCGAGCCGGCGCAGCCCGGTGACGACCTTCTGCTGGGCCGCGAGCCGCCCGAGCAGGCCCGGCCCGACGCGGGCGACGAGCGCGCCGATCGCCTCGCCGAACCCGAGGGAGAGCAGCCGGCCGCCCCCGGCGCTCGTCGCGATGAGGGCGACGGCGAGGACCCGGTCGTGGACGACGTCGGGGTGCTGCTCGCCGTAGGCCATGACGGTCATTCCGCCCATGGAGTGCCCGACGAGCGCGAGCGGGCCCTCGGGGACGACCTCCGCGAGGACCCGGCCGAGGTCGCGTCCGAGCTCGTCGACGTCGCAGGACAGCGCCGAGGGGCGGCCGGAGCGGCCGTGGCCGCGCTGGTCCCAGGCGACGACCCGGAAGCCGGCGCGCACGAGCGCGCGCCGCTGGATGACCCAGCTGCGCAGGTTGAGGGTGTACCCGTGGCAGAGGACGACCGTGGGACGCGGGATGTCCGACGGCTCGGCGTCCGGGTCCGGCTCGTCGACCTCGACGTGCAGCGCGACCCCGTCCTCGGCGGTCACGGTGAGCTCGACGTCGGGGGTGTGCTGGTAGGGGTCGAGCTCGTCGGGAGCGCTGAGCGCGCGCCGGTCCCCCGCCCGCCGGCGGGCGAGCGCGCCGACCCCGACCGCGGTCGCGGTGCCGGCGGCGACCCCGGCCGCGGCGACGCCGGCACCGACGATCCCGCGGGGGCTCACGCGCCGCCTCCGACGTGGATCCGCGGGGCGCTCGCCCCGATCCGGGTGACGATCTCGTAGTTGATGGTGCCGATGGCCGCGGCCCAGTCCTGCGCCGTGGGCTCGTCGTCGGCCTCGCGGCCGACGACGACGACCTCGTCGCCGGGGCGCGCGTCGCTGTCGGGTCCGAGGTCGAGGACGAACTGGTCCATGCAGACCCGGCCGGCGACCGCGTACCGGCGGCCGCCGACGAGGGCGGGGCCGACGTTACCGCCGTGGCGGGGGATGCCGTCGCCGTAGCCGAGCGGGACGAGCCCGAGGCGGGTCGCCCGGGGGGTGGTGTACTCGTGCCCGTAGGAGACGCCCTGCCCGGCGGGGGTGTCCTTGACGAGGGTGAGCCGGCCGACGACGCGCATGGCCTCACGCAGTCCGAAGTGGCCCGGACCGCCGATGTCGGGCACCGGGGAGAGGCCGTAGACCGACAGGCCGGGCCGGACGAGGTCGAAGTGCGACGCCGGGTTGGTCAGGGTCGCCGCGGAGTTGGCGAGGTGGCGCACCTGGGGACGCAGCCCGGCCCGGGCGAGCTGCTCGAGCACGGCGGTGAACCGCTCCTGCTGGCGGCGGACGGTCGGGTGCTCGGGGGCGTCGGCCCACGCGAAGTGGGACCAGGCGCCGACGAGCGTGACGGCCTCCTCGGCGACGAGCTCGGCGGTGCGGGCGACCATGCCGTCCCACTCCCCGTCCCACGCCCCGCCACGGCCGAGCCCGGTGTCGGCCTTGAGGTGGAGCCGGGCGGTGCGGCCGGTGGCGCGGGCGGCGTCCGCGACGGCCTCGAGCGACCACGCACTCCCCGCGGAGACGTCGACGTCGAGTGCGACCGCCTCGGCGAGGTCGGCGCCGGGCGGGAAGAGCCACGCGAGCAGGGGGGCCTCGACGCCGGCCCGGCGCAGCCGGAGCGCCTCGGCGAGCTGGGCGACGGCGAGCCACCGGGCGCCGCCGCGCAGCGCCGCCCGGGCGCTCGGGACGAGCCCGTGCCCGTAGGCGTCGGCCTTGACGACGGCCATCACCGAGGCGTCGCCGGCGCGCCGGTCGAGCTCGGCGACGTTCGCGCTGATGACGTCGAGGTCGACCTCGGCCCAACCGGAGCAGCCCGCGTCGGGGACCGCCCGGGGCGTGGGGGCCTCGGCTGCTGGGGGGGTGCTCATGTCGCCTCCAGTTTATGGGGCGCCCCGGCCGCGCCGGAGGAGACCCGCCACGGCGGCCGGGACCGCGTCCGCGACCGCCATGGCGTGCACCGGCCCGCCGGGGTTGGCGGCCTCGGCGGCGACGCCGTGGACGAGCGCGGCGAGCGCCCCGGCCCGGGCCGGGGGCAGGCCGGCGGCGAGCAGGGTCCCGGCGAGCCCGGCGAGGACGTCCCCGGCGCCGGCGGTCGCGAGCCACGTCGGCGCCTCGGCCTGGCTCCACACCGGTCCCGCGGCGTCGGCGACGAGGGTGGTGTGCCCCTTGAGGAGGACGGTCGCGCCGGTGAGCCCGGCCGCAGCCCGGGCGGCCGCGAGCGGGTCGGCCTCGACCTCCTCGCGCGCGACGTCCTCGCCGCGCAGCCGCGCCAGCAGCCGGGCCAGCTCGCCGGCGTGGGGGGTGAGCAGCGTGGGCGCCTCCCGCGGCCCGTCCAGCAGGTCCAGCCCGCCGGCGTCGAGCAGGACGGGGACCTCGGAGGCGATCGCCTCCCGGGCCGTGTCGAGCTGGGCCCGGGCGGCGTCGCCGGTGGCGGCGGTGTCGAGACCGCTGCCGATGGCCCAGGCCTGGACGCGGCCGGCCCCGTGGACCGCCTCGGGGACCCGGGCACGCACGAGGCCCTCGGGGGTCGGGGTGCCGACGTAGCGGACCATCCCGGCCCCGGCGCGCACCGCCGTCGCGGTCGTCATCAGCGCCGCCCCGGTGAACCCCTCCCCGCCGGCGACGACGCCGAGCACCCCGCGGGAGTACTTGTCGTCCCCGGGGCCGGGGACCGGCCAGGCCGCGGCGGCGTCGTCGGTGGTGAGCCGGGCGACGTCGGGGACGCCGGCGACCTCGAGGCCGATGTCGACGACGGTGAGCCGCCCGCACGCGCTCCCGGTGGCGGGCAGGAGGTGGACCGGCTTGGCGACCCCGAAGGTCACGGTCTCGTCGGCGAACACCGCGCCGGGGGTCGCGAGCCGCCCGGCCGGGTCCTGGCCGGACGGCAGGTCGACGGCGACGACGAGGGCGTCCTCGGCGACGGCCTCGACCCACCCGCTCGCCCAGCCGGGCAGCCCGGCGCGTCCCCCGATCCCGAGGATCCCGTCGAGGACGACCTCGGCCGCGGCGACGGCGGCGAGCGCGTCGCCGGGGTCGGCGCCGGCGCCCTCGAGCACGGTCACGCCGGCGGCGGTGGCGGCCTCGTGGGCCCCCGGGTGGAGCCGGCCGGCGTGGACCGCCGTGGCCTCGGCCCCGTCCCGGGCGAGCCGGGCGAGGGCGTACAGCGCGTCGGCGCCGTTGTTCCCGGGGCCGACGAGCGCGACCACCCGGGAGGCGCCGAGCCCGGCGACGCGCGCGCCGGCGACCTCCGCGAGCCCGGCCGCGGCCCGCTGCATCAGCTCCCCCTCGGGCAACCGGGCCATGAGGGCCTCCTCGGCCTCCCGGACCCGCTCCACGGAGAACGCCTCGATCATGGACTCACCCCTCGGCGACGACGACGGCCGACGCCACTCCGGCGTCGTGGGACAACGACACGTGCAGGCTGTGGACCCCGAGCGCGTCCGCGCGGTCCTGGACGGTGCCGCGGGTCAGCAGGTGGGGCCGGCCGTCCTCGCCGCGCCGGACGGTGACGTCGTGCCAGTGCAGCCCGACCGGGGCCCCGAAGGCCTTGGCGAGGGCCTCCTTCGCGGCGAACCGCGCGGCGAGCGAGTTCAGCCCGAGCTCGCGCTCCTCGGCCGTGAAGACGCGCTCGCGCAGCGCGGGCGTGCGGGCGAGGGTCTGCCCGAACCGCGCGACGTCGACGACGTCGATGCCGACCCCGATGATCACGCGGGCCTACTCGACCGTGACCGACTTCGCGAGGTTGCGCGGCTGGTCGACGTCGAGGCCCTTGGCGGTCGACAGCTCGAGCGCGAACACCTGCAGCGGGACGACGGTCAGCAGCGGTGCGAGCAGCGGGGAGGTGTGGGGCACCCGGATGACCTCGTCGGCGAACGGCTCGACGGAGGTGTCCTCCTCCTCGGCGATGACGAGGGTGCGCGCCCCGCGGGCCCGGATCTCCTGGATGTTCGAGACGACCTTGTCGTGCAGCCCGTGCGGGGTCGCCGGCCCGGGGACGACGATGAACACCGGCTGTCCCGGCTCGATGAGCGCGATCGGGCCGTGCTTGAGCTCGCCGGCCGCGAAGCCCTCGGCGTGGATGTAGGCGAGCTCCTTGAGCTTCAGCGCGCCCTCCATCGCCACCGGGAAGCCGACGTGCCGGCCGAGGAAGAGGACCGAGCGGGTGTCGGCCATGAACCGGGCGATCTCCTTGACCCGGCCCATCGACTGCAGCAGCAGCTCGATCTTCGCCGGGACCTCGTGGAGCTCGCGCATCACCGCGTGGGCGTCGTCGGCGTAGGTCTGCCCGCGCAGCTGGGCCAGGTAGAGCCCGAGGACGTAGCAGGCGGTGATCTGGGCGAGGAAGGCCTTGGTCGAGGCGACCGCGATCTCCGGGCCGGCGTGGGTGTAGAGCACCGCGTCCGAGGCCCGGGGGATCGTCGAGCCGTGCGTGTTGCACACCGAGATCGTCAGCGCGCCGAGCTCGCGGGCGTGACGGACGGCCATGAGGGTGTCCATCGTCTCGCCGGACTGGCTGATCGACACCACGAGCGTGCGGCCGTCGACGATCGGGTCGCAGTAGCGGAACTCGTGCGCGAGGCTGACCTCGACCGGGATGCGCGTCCAGTGCTCGATGGCGTACTTGGCCACGGTGCCGGCGTACGCGGCGGTCCCGCAGGCGACGATCGTGATCCGGTCGACCTGGGCGAGCCGCTCCTCGGGGATGCGCAGCTCGTCGAGGACGAGGCTGCCGCCGGAGTCGGTGCGCCCGAGCAGGGTGTCGGCGACCGCGTGCGGCTGCTCGGTGATCTCCTTCTCCATGTACGTGTCGTAGCCGCCCTTCTCGGCGGCCGCGGCGTCCCACGTCACGTCGTAGGCGGTCGCCTCGGCGGGGGCACCGGCGAAGTCGGTGACCTCGCACGAGTCCGGGGTGATCGTCACGATCTGGTCCTGGCCGAGCTCGAGGGCCCGGCGGGTGTGCCCGATGAACGCGGCCACGTCGGAGCCGAGGAAGTTCTCCCCGTCCCCGAGCCCGACGACGAGCGGGCTGTTGCGGCGCGCCCCGACGACCGTGCCCGGGTTGTCGGCGTGGACGGCGAGGAGGGTGAACGCGCCCCCGAGGCGGGCGACGACGGCCCGCATCGCCGCGGTGAGGTCGCCGGACTCGGCGTGGGCGCGGGCGAGCAGGTGGGCGGCGACCTCGGTGTCGGTCTCGCTGGCGAAGTCGACGCCGTCGGCGAGGAGCTCGGACTTCAGCGCGTGGAAGTTCTCGATGATGCCGTTGTGGATGACCGCGAGCCGGCCGTCGCCGCCGCCGAGGTGCGGGTGGGCGTTCTCGTCGGTCGGGGGGCCGTGGGTGGCCCAGCGGGTGTGCCCGATCGCCGTCGACGCGGACGGGAGGGCCTCGGCCTCGATGGCCGCCCGGAGGTTGGCGAGCTTGCCGGCGCGCTTGGCCGTGGCCACGCCGTTCGGCCCCACGAGGGCGACCCCGGCGGAGTCGTACCCCCGGTACTCGAGCCGCGCGAGGCCCTCCATCACGACGTCCAGGGCCGTGCCGTCGGTGTTCCGGCCGACGTAGCCGACGATTCCACACATGCGCGGCAGCCTATCCGGACCGCCGCGGCCCGGGCCGGGAGCGGTGGCGGTGTGCGACACAATCGTGCCCGTGACCCAGCCGACGCCGATCCCCTCGCCGTACGTCGAGCTCGACCGGCAGGCCTGGGCCCGGCTGCGGGAGAACCACCCGCTGAGCCTCTCGGCCGAGGAGGTGTCCCGGCTGCAGGGCCTCGGCGACCGGCTCGACCTCGCCGAGGTCGAGGAGGTCTACCTGCCGCTGTCGCGGCTGCTGACGTTCTGGGTCGCCGCCGGCACCCAGCTGCACCAGGTGACGACGAGCTTCCTCGGCGAGCGTCCGGCCAAGGTGCCCTTCGTCATCGGCGTCGGCGGCTCGGTCGCGGTGGGGAAGTCGACGACGGCGCGCATCCTCCAGGAGCTGCTGCGCCGCTGGCCCGACACCCCCCGGGTCTCGCTCATCACGACCGACGGCTTCCTCTGGCCGAACCGGGAGCTCGAGCGCCGTGGCCTGCTCGGCCGCAAGGGGTTCCCCGAGTCCTACGACCGCCGCTCGCTGCTGCGCTTCGTCGCCGAGGTCAAGGCGGGCCGGGAGCAGGTCGCCGCCCCGGTCTACTCGCACCTGACCTACGACATCGTCCCCGGCGAGCGGGTCCTCGTCCGGCGCCCGGACGTCCTCATCGTCGAGGGGCTCAACGTGCTCCAGACCCCGCGGCCGGCGACCGACGGGCGCACGAGCCTGGCGGTGAGCGACTTCTTCGACTTCTCCGTCTACGTCGACGCCCACCTCGACCACATCCGCTCGTGGTACGTCGAGCGCTTCCTCCGGCTGCGGGAGACCGCGTTCGCGGACCCGCACTCCTACTTCCACCGGTACGCGCGGCTGTCCGACGAGGAGGCCCGGTCGACGGCGCTGCGGATCTGGACCGAGATCAACGAGCCCAACCTGCGCGAGAACGTCCTGCCGACGCGGTCCCGGGCGAGCCTCGTGCTCTCGAAGGGGCCGAACCACGCGGTGACCCGGATCCGGATGCGCAAGCTCTGACCGTGGGCCGCCGGGACGGGCGGGGTGAGGGGGCCCGGCGGTGGGGGCATGATGGGGCCATGAGCACCGAGCAGCCGAGCACCGGTCAGGACGTCCGCATCGAGCACGACTCGATGGGCGAGGTCGAGGTCCCCGCGGACGCGCTCTGGGGAGCGCAGACCGCCCGGGCCGTCGAGAACTTCCCGATCTCGGGGAGCGGGGTCCCCAGCGCGGTGGTCCACGCGCTGGCGGAGGTGAAGTCGGCGGCGGCGAAGGTCAACGCCGACCTCGGCGTGCTCGACGCCGACCGCGCGGCGGCGATCTCCGCGGCCGCGGACGAGGTCGCCCGCGGCGAGCACGACGACCAGTTCCCCGTGGACGTGTTCCAGACCGGCTCGGGCACGTCGACGAACATGAACGTCAACGAGGTCGTCGCCCGGATCGCCCACCTCGCCAGCGGCCTCGAGGTCCACCCGAACGACCACGTCAACGCCGGGCAGTCGAGCAACGACACGTTCCCGACCGCGCTGCGGGTCGCGGCGACCCGGGTCAGCCACGAGGAGCTCGTGCCCGCCCTGGGGGACCTCGCCCGCTCGCTGGCAGGCAAGGAGTCCGAGTTCGCCGACGTCGTCAAGGCCGGCCGCACCCACCTCATGGACGCCGTCCCGGTGACCCTCGGCCAGGAGTTCGGTGGCTACCGGCGCCAGGTCGAGCTCGGGATCCAGCGGGTCCTCGTCGCGGCCCAGGCCACGAGCGAGCTGCCGCTCGGCGGGACCGCCGCCGGGACCGGTCTCAACGCGGCGCCGTCGTTCGCGGCCCGGGTCATCGACCTCGTCAGCGACCGGACCGGGCTGCCGTTCCGGGAGGCGGTCAACCACTTCGAGGCGCAGTCGGCCCAGGACGCCCTCGTCGAGCTCTCGGGGGCGCTGCGCACGGTCGCGGTGAGCCTGACGAAGATCTGCAACGACCTGCGCTGGATGAGCAGCGGGCCGCGGACCGGTCTCGGCGAGATCCGGCTGCCCGACCTGCAGCCGGGGTCGAGCATCATGCCCGGCAAGGTCAACCCCGTCGTCTGCGAGGCGACGCTCATGGTGTGCGCCCAGGTCATCGGCAACGACGTCACGGTGACGACGGCGGGCGCGGCGGGCGCGTTCGAGCTCAACGTCATGCTCCCGGTCATCGGGCGCAACGTGCTCGAGTCGGCGCACCTGCTCGCCCGGGCCTCGCAGGTCCTCGCCGGCCGCTGCGTCGACGGCATCGAGGCCGACGCGGACCACTGCCGCGAGCTCGCGGAGGGGTCGCCGTCGATCGTCACCCCGCTCAACGGCTACATCGGCTACGAGGCGGCGGCCAAGGTCGTCAAGCAGGCCCTCGCCGAGCAGCGCCCCATCCGGGACGTCGTCGTCGACCAGGGGCACGTCGCCTCGGGTGCGATCACCGAGTCCCAGCTCGACCAGGTGCTCGACGTGCTCGCGATGGCGCGGCCCACGGAGCGCCCGGCACGCTGAGGGCGCCCGGCCGACGCCTCCCGGCCCTCAGTACCAGTGGGGGCTGTGGCTGTTCCAGGTCTGGAGGGCGTTGCACGGGGTGCCGTAGGAGGACCTGATGTAGTCCAGCCCCCACCGGACCTGGGTCTCGGGGTTGGTCTTCCAGTCGCCGGCGACCGAGGCCATCTTCCCCCCCGGCAGGGCCTGCGGGATGCCGTAGGCGCCGGAGGAGGAGTTCGTGGCGGTGTAGTCCCAGCCGCTCTCGCCGGTCCAGAGCCGCTCCAGGCAGCCCCACTGGCCCGAGGAGAAGCCGTACTCGCCCATGAGCCTGCGGGCCAGCGACTTCGGGTCGGACTGCGCGGCCGCGAGCGCCTTCGCGGCCTTGCGCTTCTTCGCGGCCTTGCGCTTCTGCTCCGCCGCGCGCCGCTCCTCGGCCCTGCGCTCCTTCTCGGCGACGCGCCGCGCCTGGGCCTCGGCCGCGCGGGCGCGTTCGCGCCGGTGCTCGCGCAGCGAGCTGCGGGAGGCCGCCTCGGCCGAGCGTGACGCGGCCAGCTCTGCGACGTGCCGCGCGGAGGCGGTCGGGGCGTCGCTGGAGTGGGCGGTGACACTGCTGCCGAGCGACTGGCCGGCGTGGCCCGACGCGGAGGAGGCCAGACCGGCGCCCGCGGTCACGACGGCCACGGCGAGCGCGCCCACCCCTGCGGCGGGACGGACGAGGGCCCGGCGCAGGCGGGTGGCGCGGGCGGGAGCCGGGGTGCTGCTGTGGGGGGCGGGCTCGGTGGCGGGCTGGGGGGCAGAGTGTCGTCCCTCGTAGCGGGGCAAGGCAACTCCTTGGCAGGCGAGACCACCCGGTGCCCGGTGTTCTCCCCCGGGGCGGGTGGTCGGGTGTCAGGGATGGCCGGTGACCTCGCTGTAACCGGTCCGTTATCAGTTCGAGACCATCATGGCAGAAGGGTCAAGAGTTCACCAAATTCTGGGTGGTGACGGCGCCCGTCGCCGCCGTCGGGGCCCGAGGGACCCCGGCCGGCGGCGAGGCGGGATCACACGTGGGGGCCCTCGAGCAGGTCGGTGACGAGGGCGGCGATCGGGCTCCGCTCGGATCGGTTGAGCGTGACGTGGGCGAAGAGCGGGTGCCCCTTGAGGGACTCGATGACGGCCGCGACACCGTCGTGCCGCCCCACCCTGAGGTTGTCGCGCTGGGCGACGTCGTGGGTGAGCACGACCCGGGAGTTCTGGCCCACCCGGGAGAGCACGGTGAGCAGGACGTTGCGCTCCAGCGACTGGGCCTCGTCGACGACGACGAACGCGTCGTGCAGCGACCGGCCCCGGATGTGGGTCAGCGGCATCACCTCGAGCATGCCGCGGTCGAGCACCTCCTCGACGACCTCACGGCTGACGAGGGCGCCGAGGGTGTCGAACACGGCCTGCGCCCAGGGGCCCATCTTCTCCTGCTCGCTCCCGGGGAGGTAGCCCAGCTCCTGGCCCCCGACGGCGTAGAGCGGTCGGAAGACGACGACCCGGCGGTGCTGCTGGCGCTCCATCACCGCCTCGAGCCCGGCGCAGAGCGCGAGCGCGCTCTTGCCCGTACCGGCGCGGCCCCCGAGGCTGACGATGCCGACGTCGGGGTCGAGGAGGAGGTCGAGGGCGATCCGCTGCTCGGCGCTGCGTCCGTGGAGCCCGAAGGCGTCGCGGTCCCCCCGGACCAGGCGCACCTGCTTGTCCGGACCGACCCGGCCCAGGCCGCTGCCGCGCGGCGAGAGGAGCTTGAGCCCGGTGTGGCAGGGCAGCTCGGCCGCGGCGAGGTGCTCGAGGCGACCGTTCTCGTAGAGGGAGTCCATCTCCTCGGCGGTGACGTCGACCTCGGCCATACCGGTCCAGCCCGACTCGACGGCGAGCTCGGCGCGGTACTCCTGCGCCTCGAGCCCGACGGCCGAGGCCTTGACCCGCATGGGCAGGTCCTTGCTCACGACGGTGACGTCGCAGCCCTCGTCGGCGAGGTTGCGCGCGACGGCGAGGATCCGGCTGTCGTTGTCACCGAGCCGGAACCCCGCCGGGAGGGCGCCGGGGTCGGTGTGGTTCAGCTCGACCCGCAGCGTGCCGCCCTCCTCCCCCACCGGCACCGGGGCGTCGAGCCGGCCGTGCTCGATGCGCAGGTCGTCGAGGGTCCGCAGCGCGGACCGGGCGAAGTACCCCAGCTCGGGGTGGTGGCGCTTGCCCTCGAGCTCGGTGACGACGACGACCGGCAGGACGACCTCGTGCTCGGCGAACCGGAGCATGGCGCGGGGGTCGGACAGCAGGACGGAGGTGTCGAGCACGTACGTGTGCCGGCGCGCGCGCACGGTGTCCGGGCCCGTCGCGTGGGGGTCCGTCGTGTCGGGGCCAGTCGGAGGGCCCGCCGTGTCGGGGGCCGTGGTGCGGGGGCGGGTCACGTCGGGGCGGGAGGATCGGGACGTCGAGGCCACTTGCATCTCCTTGCCGCACTCCGCGCCGCCGCGGCGCACAGCGCGCCTACTCGCGGTCGAGGTGCCGGGACCGAGCCCTCGACGACGAGGACCGGGACCGGCCCCCTCCTCGGAGCGGAGTGTGCTCCATCGTCTCGGGCCTCCCGAACGCTCCGCGGGTGCGTCGCGTCACTGGGAACGCTACGTCCTGACGGGGGTCGCGCGCGGCAGGACACGTCGGACCGGTGCCGTGTCGTGACCCACGAGGCCGACGTGTCCCGCCCGCGTGACCTGCGGGGTTGACCGCCCGGGGGTCAGCCGCCGAAGCGGCGGTGGCGCTCGGAGTAGGCACGCAGGGCCCGGAGGAAGTCGACCCGACGGAAGTCGGGCCAGTACGCCTCGCAGAAGTAGAACTCGCTGTGCGCGCTCTGCCAGAGCAGGAACCCGGACAGGCGCTGCTCCCCCGAGGTGCGGATGACGAGGTCGGGGTCGGGCTGGCCCCGGGTGTAGAGGTGCTCGGCGAGGTGCTCGACCTCGAGGGACTCGGCGAGGGACTCGATCGAGGTCCCGTTGCGGGCGTGCTCGGCGAGCAGGGAGCGGACCGCGTCGACGATCTCCTGCCGGCCGCCGTAGCCGACCGCCACGTTGACCGTCATGCCCTGGACGTCCTGCGTGCGGCGGGCGCAGTCCTTGAGGACGCCGGCGGTCTCGGCGGGCAGCAGGTCCAGCGCGCCGACCGGGTTGATCCGCCACCTCCCGGTCCGGGCGAGCCCGGAGACCGCGGTCTCGATGATGCGCACGAGCGGGCGCAGCTCCTCCTCCGGGCGGGAGAGGTTGTCGGTCGAGAGCAGCCAGAGCGTGACGACCTCGACGCCGACGTCCTCGCACCAGCCGAGGAACTTGCTGATGTTGTCCGCGCCGGCCTGGTGGCCCTCGCGGGCACCGGCACCCCGCAGGCGCGCCCACCGGCGGTTGCCGTCGAGGAGCACGCCCACGTGCCGCGGGACGGTCGCGGGGTCGAGGCGGCGGGCGACGCGGCGCTCGTAGGCCGCGTACAACAGGTCGCGCACGGACACGCGGGCCCTCCTCCCTCGACCGGCAAGCACCCATCCCGGACTGCGGTGGATTCCACCGTACCGCGCGCCGCCGGGAGCCCCGGGAGACGCGCACGAGGGGCGAGGACACCGCCGATTATAGTTACCTGTCAGTAACTTACGAGTTCGTAGGTTATCGTGGGACCCATGCTGGCCGAGCCGCCCCACCACCCCAGCCGTCCCCGCGAGGCGATCGGGTCCGTCGTGGACTCGGTCAAGCCCCGCCTGCGTGGCTGGCTGCACGCGGGCATGGCACCGGTCGCGCTCGCCCTCGGCGCCGTCCTCGTCGTGCTCGCCCCCTCGACCGGGGCGAAGGTCGCCGCGGGGGTGTTCACCCTCACCGCCGGCCTGCTCTTCGGCACCTCGGGGGTCTACCATCGCGGGTCGTGGTCGCCGCGCGTCGCCGGCGTGCTCAAGCGGCTCGACCACTCGAACATCTTCCTCATCATCGCGGGCAGCTACACCCCGTTCGCCCTGCTGCTCCCCCGCGCCCAGGCGACCACCCTGCTCGCGGTCGTCTGGACCGGGGCCGTGCTCGGGGTGATCTTCCGGGTCTTCTGGATCACCGCCCCGCGGTGGCTCTACACGCCGATCTACGTCGCCCTCGGCTGGGTGGCCGTGTTCTACCTCAAGGGCTTCCTCGTCCACGGTGGCCCGGCGATCGTCGCGCTCGTCGTGGCCGGCGGCCTGCTCTACACCGTGGGCGCACTCGTCTACGGCTTCCGTCGCCCGAACCCGTCACCGCGGTGGTTCGGGTTCCACGAGGTCTTCCACGCCCTGACGATCGCGGCGTTCATCCTCCACTACGCCGCGGCGTCGATCACCTTCGCGGGACCGCTCACGGCCTCCGGCTGACCGACCCGCGCTCCCGACGGTCCCTGTCCTCACGGTCCGGGTCCTCGCCCTCCGGGGCGTCCCCCGAGTCCGGGGCGTCCTCGGCGTCCGGACCCGCGTCGGTGGCCTCGGCGTCCGGACCCGCGTCGCCGTCCTCGGACCGGCCGCGGGTGCGCTCCTCGAGCTCGCGCTGGCGACGGCGGGCCTCGTAGGACATCCGCCGCATCCGGGCGTTCATGTTCCGCATGAGCAGCCAGAGCGCGACCGCGAGGACGAAGAACGCGGCGAAGCCCCACAGCCCCGGGGAGACGAGCGTGCTGGGTGCGCCGTTCACTGCTCCTGCGCCACCCTGCCGTCGTAGGCCACCCGGAGGTCGCCGCTCGTCGCCATCCGCTCGGCCTCGGCGACGTCGCGCAGGCCGGCGAACAGGTCGTCCTCCCCGTCGACCACCGGGACGTAGGAGACCGCCGCCTCGTACTCCTCGGTGCGCCAGAGCCGGGCCTGGGTCTCGCGGGGCACGTGGAAGAACGTGCCGTCGGGGTCGACCTGGGTGGCGTGGGCGAGCAGGGCCCGGTCCCGGCGCTCGAACCAGTCCGCGCAGTCGACGCGGGTGGTGATCCGCCGCTCCTGCCGGTCCTCCCACCGGGTGAGCCACTCCTCGAAGGGGCTCTCGCCGGTCTCGGCGAGCAGGTGCTCGTGGAAGGTCTGCAGCCGTTCCTTGGTGAAGATGTGGTTGTAGTAGATCTTCAGCGGCTGCCACGGCGGGCCGGCGTGCGGGAACGCCTGTGGGTCCCCGGCGGCCTCGAAGGCCGCCATCGACACGGTGTGGCACATGACGTGGTCGGGGTGGGGATAGCCGCCCTGCTCGTCGTAGGTCGTCATCACGTGCGGGCGGAAGCGGCGGACCTCGCGCACGAGCGCCTCGGTCGTCACCGACAGCGGCTCGAGGGCGAAGCAGCCCTCGGGCAGCGGCGGCGGCGGGTCGCCCTCGGGGAGGCCGGAGTCGACGAACCCGAGCCACGTGTGCGAGACGCCGAGGATCTCCCGGGCACGGGCCATCTCGACCCGGCGGAGCTGGACGAGGTCGCGCCGGACCACGGGGTCGTCCTTCAGCCGCGGGTTGAGGATGTCCCCGCGCTCGCCGCCGGTGCACGAGACGACGAGGACCTCGGCGCCCTTGTCGACGTACTTGGCCATCGTGGCCGCGCCCTTGCTCGACTCGTCGTCGGGGTGGGCGTGGACAGCCATGAGCCGCAGGCGTTCTGCCACTTCGCAACCTTCCTGGTCCAGGGGTGTGGGGGTCATCGACAATGGACTCGTTCCATCCTCTCACCACGCCGGTGGGCGACCCGATCCGGAAGGCCCGTTCCCGATGAGCGACCCCCGATGACCGACGACGACCGCCCGCGACGGCCTGCCCGTCGCCGCCCACGCCGCGGCCTGGTGCTGGGAAGCATCGGCGTCGGGCTCGGGGTCGTGCTCGCGGTCTGGCTCGCCCTCGCCAACTCCCTCGGTGCGGTGACGTGGACCGACACGGGCTACGTCGTCAACGGGGACCGGAGCGTCACGGTCACCTTCGACGTCCACCGGCCCGCGGGCACGGCGGTGCGCTGCACCGTCCGGGCCCTCGACAAGCGCTTCGGCGCCGTGGGCACCAAGGACGTCGACATTCCCGCCGGGGCCGAGCCGTCGGTCAGCCGGCGGGTCACGGTGCGCACGACGGCCCGCGCGGTGACCGGGACCGTGAAGCGGTGCGAGGCGATGTAGTCCCCGTCGCGGAATCTGGGGTGCGGGGCCCCGGTTTGTTAGACTGGGGCCTTCACGACGTGGGTCTGGACCGGTCCTGGTCCGGACCCACATGCGTACGGCGCGCCGTGAGCAAGGGACCGATGCGAGACCGTCCCCCACAGGCGACGCACCAGCAGCTGCAGCCCCGTGCCCGGCCGAGCGCCGAGGGCACGGGCGACGACAAGGAGTGTCACGTGAGCGAGACCGCGACCACGACGTCGTTCCTCACCCGGGAGGCCTACGACCGTCTCAAGGCAGAGCTGACCCAGCTCTCCGGCCCCGGCCGCACCGAGATCGCGAAGAAGATCGAGGCGGCCCGCGAGGAAGGCGACCTGAAGGAGAACGGCGGGTACCACGCCGCCAAGGAGGAGCAGGGCAAGATGGAGGCCCGCATCCGCCAGCTCACCCAGCTCCTCGAGAACGCGAAGATCGGCGAGGCGCCCCAGGACACCGGCGTCGTCTCGCCCGGCATGGTCGTGACGGTGGAGATGTTCGGCGACGAGGAGACCTTCCTCCTCGGCTCCCGCGAGAGCGCGGAGGGCACCGACCTGCAGGTCTTCTCCGAGCAGTCCCCGCTCGGCGCCGGGATCCTCGGGAAGAAGGTCGGCGAGACGACCTCCTACGAGGCCCCCAACGGCAAGTCGATCGACGTCACCATCGTCAGCGCCAAGCCCTACGCCGGCTGACCCCCCTCCCCCCCAGAGGGTCCCCACTCCGCACTTCGTGCCCGCCCGGCCGGACACAACGGTCACGGCCGGCGTCGACCGCGGCCGAACGGGCACGAAGTGCGGGATCGGGGCTCGCGTGGTCAGCGGCTGACCGCGCGCCGGTACTCCCGGATCGACAGCGGCGCGAACACCGCGACGACCGCCGCTGCCCAGCCCAGGGCGTAGACCGCCGGGTGCTGCAGCGCCCACGTCGTCGGCTCGGGTGCCCCCGGTGGCACGTTGCCGAACAGCTCCCGGGCCGCGGCGGTGACCGCCGAGACCGGGTTCCACTCCGCGAACACCCGGAAGACCACCGGCAGGCTCTCGGTCTGCACGAACGTGTTCGCGATGAACGTCAGCGGGAAGATGACGAGGAACGCGGCGTTGTTGACGATCTCGACGCTGCCCACCTTCATCCCGACCAGCGCCATGACCCACGACATGGCGTAGGCGAACGCGAGCAGGACGAGGAAGCCCCCGAACGCCTCGAGGACCGAGGTGTGGATCCGCCACCCGACGACGAACCCGGTCACGCCCATGACGACGAGCACGAGGACGTTGTTGACGAGGTCGGAGAACGTCCGTCCGACGAGGACCGCGGAGTCGGCCATGGGCAGCGAGCGGAACCGGTCGATGATGCCCTTCTGCATGTCGTCGGCCAGGCCCGTCCCGGTGATCGTCGCGCCGAACACGACGGTCTGGGCGAACACCCCGGGCAGGAGGTACTCGCGGTAGTTGCCGCCCGGGATCGAGATCGCGGCACCGAAGACGTAGCCGAAGAGGACGATGAACATGATCGGCTGCAGCGTGGTGAACACGATGAGCTCGGGCAGCCTGCCGATCTTGAGGATGTTGCGACGGGCGACGACGAGGCCGTCGGCGAGGAAGGTGCTCACGGCGCCACCCCGCTGACCCGGTCCCGGTCCTCCTCGTCCTCACCGGGGGCCGCGGGGCCGCCCGAGCCGTCCGAGCCGTCCGAGCCGTCCGGGCCACGGGAGCCGTCCTGCTGCCCGGCGCCGCCGGTCGCGTGACCGGTCAGCTGGAGGAAGGCGTCGTCGAGGGTCGGCCGCCGGATCCCGATGTCCTGGACCGCGAGCCCGGCGGCGTCGAGCCGGCGGACGGTGTCGACGAGCGCCCTGGTGCCGCCGCTGACCGGGACCGTCACCCGCCGGGTGTGGTGGTCGACCTCCGCGTCGGCTCCGCAGGCCCGGGCGAGCATGTCGCGGACCTCCTCGAGGCGGGCGGCGTCCTCGACGACGAGCTCGAGCCGCTCCCCGCCGACCATCGTCTTCAGCTCGTCCGCCGTGCCCTCGGCGATGACGCGCCCGTGGTCGACGACGACGATGTTGTCGGCGAGCTGGTCGGCCTCCTCGAGGTACTGGGTGGTCAGCAGCAGCGACGTCCCCCCGTGGACCAGGCCGCGGATCACCCGCCACATGTCACCGCGGCTGCGGGGGTCCAGCCCCGTCGTCGGCTCGTCGAGGAAGAGCACGGGCGGCCGGGCGACGAGGGCGCCGGCGAGGTCGAGCCTGCGGCGCATGCCGCCGGAGTAGGTCTTGACCAGCCGGCTCCCCGCCTCGGTGAGGTCGAAGGCCTCCAGCAGCTCGCGGGCCCGGGCCCGGGACCGGGACCGGCCGAGGTGGTAGAGCCGGCCGACCATGTCGAGGTTCTCGAAGCCGGTCAGGTGCTCGTCGACCGCGGCGTACTGCCCGGAGACCCCGATGCGGCGGCGGACCCGGCGGGGGTCGGCGAGCACGTCGACGCCGGCGACCTCGGCGCGGCCGGCGTCGGGACGCAGCAGGGTCGTGAGCACGCGCACGCTCGTGGTCTTGCCGGCGCCGTTCGGGCCGAGCACGCCGAGCACGCTGCCCTCGGGCACGCGCATGCTCAGCTCGTCGAGTGCGGTCACGTCCCCGTAGCGCTTGACGAGTCCCTCGGCGATGACGGCGTCTGTCACGCGACCAACGATGACAGAGCCCACCGACACCGGGCGACGGGTTTCCGTTGCGGGGGTGGCGCGAGGTCAGTCGAGGTGGACCGCGTAGCCCCGCTCGATGAGGGCGTCGAGGACGGCCTCACGGTGCGGGAGTCCCTTGGTCTCCAGCCGCACCCCGATCTCCACCTCGTCGACGTGCAGCGAGCTCGCGGTGCGCACGTGCGCGATCTCGAGGACGTTCGCGTCGACCTCGGCGCAGTCCGCGAGGAGGCGGGCGAGCGAACCGGGGGCGTCCCGGACCCGGACCCGGAACTCGAGGTAGCGGCCCGCGGCGGCCATGCCGTGCCGGATGATCCGCATCATCAGCAGCGGGTCGATGTTGCCCCCGGAGAGGACCGCGACCACCGGGCCCTCCCAGGACTGCTCGCTGCGCTCGAGGAGGTGGGCGACCGCGGCCCCGCCGGCGGGCTCGACGACGAGCTTGGCCCGCTCCAGCAGGAAGAGCATGGCCCGCGAGATCCCCTCCTCGGTCACCGTCTCGACCGAGTCGACGAGCTCGGAGACGATGGAGAACGGGACCCTGCCCGGCATGCCGACGGCGATCCCGTCCGCCATGGTCGACATCCGCGGGCACGCGACGGGCTCGCCCGCGGCGAGCGAGAGCGGGTAGGCGGCGGCCTGCTCGGCCTGCACGCCGACGATCCGCACCTCGGGACGCAGCGCCCGGACGACGGTGGCGATCCCGGCCGTGAGCCCGCCGCCTCCGAGGCCGACGACGACGGTGCGCACGTCCGGGCACTGCTCGAGGATCTCCAGCCCGCAGGTGCCCTGCCCGGCGACGATGTCGGCGTGGTCGAACGGGTGGATGAGCACCGCCCCGGTCTCGGCGGACCACTCCTGGGCGGAGGCGAGGCACTCGTCGATCGTCGTGCCGACCTGCTCGACGGTCGCGCCGTACCCCCGGGTGGCCGTGAGCTTGGGCATCGACGCGCCGAGCGGCATGTAGACCTTCGCGTCGATCCCGAGCAGCTGGGCGGCGAGCGCGACCCCCTGGGCGTGGTTGCCCGCGCTCGCCGCGACGACGCCGTTCGCCTTCTCGGTGTCCGACAGCCGCGACATCCGGGTGTAGGCGCCGCGGATCTTGAACGAGCCGGCCCGCTGGAGGTTCTCGCACTTGAGGTGGACCTCGGCCCCGGCCCGCTGGCTCAGTGCCCGGGAGTACTCCAGCGGGGTGGGGCGGACGACGCCGTCGAGCAGCTCGCGCGCGGCCCGGACGTCCTCGAGCGTGACGGTGAGGCGCTGGGTGGTCATGCTCGAAGGCTAGTCCGGGGCGGGCGCGAGCAGGCGGGCGACGAGACCGCGTGCCGCGGCGGGGTGGTCGGCGGCGAGCAGACCCACGGCGAACAGCACCGCGTGGGTGTCGACGACCGGCCGCGGCGCTCTCGGAACCCGCCAGCCGCCCCCGTGGTCGGCGGTCAGCCCGCCGAGGACGAGCTCGCGCCGTCGTGGGTCGCCGTGGCGCAGGGCGCCGCCGGAGCCGACGAGGAGGGCGACGTCGGCGAGCGGGCGGGGGGCGGCCGAGTGCCCGTCCGGGCGGCCGTGCCGGCGCGCGGCGAGCAGCACCGCGAGCCGGGCGAGCTCGGACTCGGCGCCGGCCTCCTCCTCCCCGCGGGGGACGCGTCCGGGGTCGTCCCCGACGACCCCGGCCCAGGCGCGGACCGACTCGCCGACCTCGAGCCCCTCCCGACCTGCGGCGGCGAGGACGCCCTCGGCGTTCCACCGCATCCCGAGGTCGGCCTCGACGGTGCGGGCGTGCCAGAGCGGGGCGACGACCTCCCGGTGCAGGCTCGCGTCCTCGCCCTGCGGGGTGATGACCGAGTACACGTCGCTCGTCGCGCCGCCGACGTCGACGACGAGGACGTCGCCGCCCGCGGCGGCCGCGAGCACCTCGACCCCGGTGAGCACGGCGTCCGGGGTGGCGGCCCGGACGAGGCGGGCGAACTCGGGCCCCCGGGAGAGGCCCTTGCCGCCGATGACGTGCTCGAGGAAGACCGCGCGGATGGCCGCACGGGCTCCGGCGGGGGCGATGACCCCGATCCGCGGCAGGACGTTGTCGGTGACGACGTGGCGCCGCCCGGTGGCGGCGAGGGCGTCACCGGCGGCGGCCGCAGCCTGCTCGTTGCCGGCGACGACGACCGGCGCCGTGACCCGCCCGCGGGCGAGCCGGCCGGCGTTGTGGAGCAGGACGTCGGCGTTGCCGCCGTCGGTGCCGCCGACGAGCAGGACGACGTCGGGCCGGGCGGCCCGCAGGTCGGCGACGTCGGCCCCGCTCATCGGGCCCGCGGCGACGTGGACGACGCGGGCCCCGGCGCTCAGGCCGACGCGGTGGCCGGCGTGCGCCGTGACCTCCTCCTCGTACCCGACGACGGCGAGCCGCAGGCCACCGCCTGCGCTGGAGCACACGAGGGTCTCCCCGGGCGCGCCGCCCATCCGCCGGGCCACGTCGCGCAGGCCGTCGAGGACGTCCGAGCGGGTGGTGGTGCGAACGGCGTCGACGGCGAGCAGGGCGCCGCTGCTGGTGTCGACGAGGACGCCCTTGGTGTACGTCGAGCCGACGTCGACGCAGAGCGCGGTGCTCAGGCGAGCCGGTCCAGGGCCTGCGCGAGGTCGGCGACGAGGTCCTCGACGTCCTCGATCCCCACCGAGAGCCGGACGAGGTCGGCGGGCACCTCGAGCTCGGTGCCGCGGACGGACGCGTGCGTCATCCGGGCGGGGTGCTCGATGAGCGACTCGACCCCGCCGAGGGACTCCCCGAGGGTCCACAGCTCGGTCTCGCCGCAGACCTTGACGGCCACGTCCTCGCCGGCGCGCAGCTGGAAGGAGACCATCCCGCCGAAGCGTCGCATCTGGCGGGCCGCCACGTCGTGGTTCGGGTGGCCCGGCAGCCCGGGGTAGTGGACCGCGCTGACGCCGGGGTGGCCGGAGAGGAACTCGACGACCCGCTCGGCGTTGGTGCAGTGCTGCTCCATGCGCACCCCGAGCGTCTTCAGGCCGCGCAGCACGAGCCAGCTGTCGAACGGCCCGGCGACGGCGCCCATCGAGTTCTGGTGGAACGCGATCCTCTCTGCGGTGTCCTCGAACCCGGGGACGGTGATGCCGGCCCGGGTGACGACGACCCCGCCGACGACGTCGCTGTGCCCGCCGGCGTACTTCGTCGCGCTGTGGACGACGACGTCCGCGCCGAGCTCGATCGGCTGCTGGAGGTAGGGCGAGGCGAACGTGTTGTCGACGACGAGCAGGGCCCCCGCGTCGTGGGCGACCCCGGCGAGCGCCGCGATGTCCGCGACGCCGAGCAGCGGGTTGGTCGGGGTCTCGACCCAGACCATCCGGGTCTCCGGCCGGATCGCCGCCCGGACGGACTCGACGTCGGCGACCCGGGCGATGGAGTGCTCCAGGCCCCAGCCGGTGAGGACCTTGGCGAAGAGGCGGAAGGTGCCGCCGTAGGCGTCGGAGGGGATGACGACGTGGTCGCCGGGCGAGAGCACGGCCCGCAGCAGGGTGTCCTGGCCGGCGAGCCCGGAGGCGAAGGCGAACGCGACCTCCCCGCCCTCGAGGGAGGCGAAGCACTCCTCGAGCGCGGTCCGGGTCGGGTTGGCCGAGCGGGAGTACTCGTAGCCGGCGCGGAACCCGCCGATGCCGTCCTGCTTGTAGGTCGAGACCTGGTAGATCGGGGTGACCACCGCCCCCGTCGTCGGGTCGGGGTCCTGGCCGGCGTGGATGGCCCGGGAGCTGAAGCCGAGCTGGTGCTGCGTCATGCGGCCAAGGCTAGCCGTGCAGGGTCACCGGCTCGCCACGGCGCATGGCCTCGAGCTTGTCGGGGTGCTGCTGCTCGAGGTGGCGGATGGCGCGGTGCCGGTGGCGCCAGACCTGGACCGCGCCCAGTCCCCAGACCAGGTACTGCACCGACATCGCGACGCGGAAGTCGCCGAGGGTGTAGTCCGACGGCCCGCCGGGGGCCAGGCGGTCCAGGACGACCCCGATCAGGGCCATCGTCGTCAGTGACGCGGTGAATCCGCCGATGTTGACGATCCCGATCGCGCTGCCGATCCGCTCGGGGCGGTTGAAGGTGCGGGCGAGGTCGAACCCGACCATCGACGTCGGTCCGCCGACCGCGGTGACCATGACGAGGACCACGAGGACGGGCAGCGGCGCGGGGCCCGGCCAGAGCAGCACGACCCCCCAGACCGTGGCGATCGCGCCGACGATCGTCAGGACGATGTGGCTGCGGTGGTAGGGCACACGGCTGACGAGGCGGCCGATGACGGGTCCGGCGACGAGCGTCGTCCCCGTCATGAGGATGAGCAGGGCGCTCGCGACGTCGGGCGAGAGCCCCTCGCCCGAGACGAGGAACGGGTAGCCCCAGAGCAGGCTGAAGACGGTGATGCCGAACTGCGAGGTGAAGTGGGACCAGAGCCCGAGCCGGGTGCCGTGGGCGCCCCAGACGTCGCGCAGGTTCTCCCGCAGCGCGCGGACCCGGATCTTCTCCACCGGGGTCCCTCGGTACGGCGAGTCCTTGACGACGAGCAGCAGGACGGCGAACAGCAGCACGCCGGCCGCGGCGGCGACGCCGTAGGCGGTGGTCCATCCGAGCGAGCGCAGGGCCGCGGAGAGGGGGAACGCGGCGATGACGGCGCCGAGCTGGCCGATCTGGCCGGTGAGCTGGGTGACCATCGGCGCCTGCCGGGCCCGGAACCACAGCGCGACGAGCCGGAGCACGCTGACGAAGACCATGGCGTCACCGAGGCCGATGAGGACCCGGGCGGCGAGGCCGGCCTCGAAGCTCGCGGCGAACGCGAACGCGCCCTGCCCGAGGGAGAGCAGCGCCAGCCCGCACGCGAGCAGGCGCTTGGAGCCGAAGCGGTCCAGCAGCACCCCGACGGGGACCTGCATGGCCGCGTAGACGGCGAGCTGGACGACGGTGAAGGTCGCGAGCTCGGAGGCGGAGATGCCGAACCGGTGGGCGGCGATGATGCCGGCGACCCCGAGCGAGGTGCGGTGGAAGATCGCGAGGACGTAGATCGAGAGGGCGGCGGCCCAGACCGCCCAGGCGCGGCGACGGCCGATGTCGTGGACCTGGGTGACCGCCATCAGGCCCCCCGCAGGCGGGCCGTCGCGGCGGCGAGGTGGGCCTCGGTCTCGGCGAGGAACTCCGCCCGGGTGCCGCCCTCGAGGATCGCGAGCAGCCGGGAGTGTCCGTCGACCGCGGCGTCGACCCGGTCGGCCGACATCCGCATCTGCGAGGTGATGATGCACACCTGGCGGTCCCGCAGCGAGTGGTAGGCGCGGGTGAGGAAGGGGTTGCCCGCGGCGGTGACGATGACCTCGTGGAACGCGCGGTCGCGCTCGACGAAGCCGCCGACGTCACCGGCCTCCCGGGCGGCGCACATCGCGGCGAGGTGCTCGCGCAGCTCCGGCAGGACGCCGGCACGGCCGTCCCACATCGCCCCGGCGGCCCACGTCTCGATGACCGACCGGGCCTGGAGGACCTG
Organism: uncultured Actinomycetota bacterium; assembly: GCA_963800325.1. Classification (GTDB taxonomy): domain Bacteria; phylum Actinomycetota; class Actinomycetes; order Actinomycetales; family Dermatophilaceae; genus CAWDAQ01. The sequence continues at coordinate 408,501 of CAWDAQ010000003.1, forward strand.
GCGGGCCTCGTCCGCGGTCACCGGGATGACGAGGGCCCCCTTCTTCGGGTAGAGCCGCACGAGTCCCTCGACCTCGAGCCGCAGCAGGGCCTCGCGGACCGGGGTGCGGGAGACCCCGGTCTGGTCGGCGACGCCGCCCTCGGTGAAGAACTCGCCCCCGGGCAGGGTGCCGTCGAGGATGTGGCGCTTGACGTGGTCGTAGACGCGGGTGGACGCGGGGGCGGTCGTCGACATGATGCATCCATGTTAGATACAAGTTGCATCTCAGTCCAACCGCGGACGCACGACGGGAGCCCGACCGACCCGGCCGCGAGCGGCCGGCCGCGTCGGCCGGGTCGGACGGCTCGGGCGGCTCGGGCGGGGGACGATCTCGACCCGTGGGACGCCGGACCCGGGCACCGGAACAGCGAGCCCGCTGCCGCTGTTGACGGCGACGGAGTTACCCGAGGGGTCGCGGCCCGCCGACGACGCCACCGGCACGGGGCGGCGGTCACCGGCAGCCCCCGTCCCGAGCACCCACCAGGGGAGAGACGATGATCTTCGGTTCGCGGATCAAGACCGCCATGCCCACCCGGGACACCGCGCTGAAGGGCCACAGCCAGCGCCTCTTCCCGGTGCCCTCGACGCACACCGTCCTCGGCACCCCGCTCGAGGGTCCCTGGCCGGAGGGGACCGAGGTGCTCTACGTCGCCATGGGCTGCTTCTGGGGCGCCGAGCGGATCTTCTGGCAGCTGCCCGGCGTCGTCACCACCGCGGCCGGGTACATGGGGGGCCTGACGCCCAACCCGACGTACGAGGAGACGACGACGGGGCTGACCGGGCACGCCGAGAGCGTCCTCGTCGCCTACGACCCGGGCCTCACCTCGCCCGAGATGCTCCTCAAGGCGTTCTGGGAGAACCACGACCCGACCCAGGGGTACCGCCAGGGCAACGACATCGGCACCGCCTACCGGTCGGCGGTGTACTGGACGACGCCGGGCCAGGAGCGCGCGGCGCGGGAGACGCGGGACGCGTTCCAGGAGGAGCTGACCCGGCACGGGCACGGGGAGATCACCACCGAGCTGCGCCCGGCCGAGGACGCCGGCCCGTTCTACTTCGCCGAGGAGTACCACCAGCAGTACCTCGCGAAGAACCCGTACGGGTACTGCAACCACGGACCCAACGGGCTCACCTGCCCCGTCGGGGTGCCGCGACAGGACCGGGCCCCGGCCCAGACCGAGGTCTCGCCCCCCGCGGCCTCCGGAACCCGGCCCCGGGCCACGCCCCCGGCGTAGGCCCCCGGGAGGGACGGCTCAGCCCGGCAGCACGAGCCGGGCCCCGAGGACGAGGCAGCCGAGGGTGGCCAGGAGCATGAGAGCCACCCACGGCGCAGCCGGGACGCCGGTGACCCGGGCGAGCTGGTCGGGGTCGGAGTCCCGTGCCCGCCCCCCGGACCTGGCCCGAGCGAGCCCGAGCACGCCTCGCGGCGCGGCGAGCAGGAGGAACCACGTCGTCGCGGAGGCGGCCGCGGCCTGGACCGTCGCGTCGCCCCACCACGTCACGGCGCCGAGCGCGACGCCGCTGGCGAGCACCACCCAGAGTCCGTACAGGTTGCGGATCTGGAGCAGGAGCAGGGCCAGCAGCGCCAGCAGCCCCCACAGCGCGCCGACGGCGTGGCCGGTGCCGACCACCCACGCCACCGCGACCCCGAGCACCCCCGGCGCCGGATAGCCCGCGAGCAGCGTCGCGACCATCCCCGGCCCGCGTGCCCGCCCGCGGGAGAGGGTGAGCCCGGAGCTGTCCGAGTGCAGCCGGATGCCGGCGAGCGAGCGCCCGGAGGCGAGGGCGACCAGCGCGTGCCCGCCCTCGTGGACCACGGTGACGGCGTGCCGGGCGACCCGCCAGGCCGGCGGCCAGAGCAGGAGGGCCGCGGCGAGCAGCCCGGTGGCGAGCGCGGTCGCCGCGTCCGGTGGCGGCGTCACCGCGCTGACGCGCTCCCACCACTGCTCCATGCCTGCATCCCTTCTGCCGCCGCGCCCGCCGCGGCACCCCGTGCGGCCGTCGCCACCCTGGACTATGGTCAGGCACGATGGCAGACGCGCGTGGAGGGTCGGTGACGTCACCGTGAGCAGAACGTTCCTGTCGTGGCCGGTCCTGCGGCAGCTCCGCTCCGGTGACGTCCTCGGGCGCGGACCCGCGGTGACGTCGGAGCGGACGCGGTCGATGACACCGCGCACCAGCGAGGCCGACCGGGTGGTGCAGAGCATCTGCCCGTACTGCGCGGTCGGCTGCGGCCAGCGGGTGTACGTCAAGGACGAGAAGGTCGTCCAGATCGAGGGCGACCCGGACTCGCCGATCTCCCGCGGCCGGCTCTGCCCCAAGGGCTCGGCGAGCGAGCAGCTCGTCCGCCCCTCCGGCCGGCAGACGACGGTCCTCTACCGCCGCCCGCACGGCACCGAGTGGGAGGCCCTCGACCTCGAGACCGCGAACCAGATGATCGCCGAGCGGATGGTCGACACCCGGCGGCGCACCTGGCAGGACCGCGACGAGGAGGGCCGGTGGACCCGCCGGACGATGGGGGTCGCCGCCCTCGGGGGAGCCACCCTCGACAACGAGGAGAACTACCTCATCAAGAAGCTCTTCACGGCAGCCGGCGCCGTGCAGATCGAGAACCAGGCGCGTATTTGACACTCAGCCACGGTTCCCGGTCTGGGAGCCTCGTTCGGACGTGGCGGCGCCACCTCCTACCTGCAGGACCTGCAGCACAGCGACTGCATCGTCATCCAGGGGTCCAACATGGCCGAGTGCCACCCGGTGGGCTACCAGTGGGTGATGGAGGCCAAGAAGCGGGGCGCGAAGGTCATCCACGTCGACCCGCGCTTCACGCGGACCTCGGCGACCGCCGACCAGCACGTCCCGATCCGCGCCGGCAGTGACGTCGCGTTCCTCGGCGGGCTCGTCAACCACGTCCTGAGCAACGACCTCCAGTTCCACGAGTACGTCCTCGCCTACACCAACGCCGCGACGATCGTCGGCGAGTCCTACCGGGACACCGAGGACCTCGACGGGATCTTCTCCGGCTACGACGAGGAGTCCGGCTCCTACTCGCCGCAGACGTGGGCCTACGCCACCCCGGACGGGCAGGGCCACAACCCGCTCGACAGCGGTCCCCCCGGCGCCGCCGACCGCGCGGGCGCGGTCGACGAGGGCGTCGGCGGACCCGCCGGCACCCACGAGACCGGGGAGGCCGGCAGCGCGGGCGAGCAGCACGGCAGCGGCGGCCCGTCGCTGGAGCACGCCCAGGTGCGCCGCGACGAGACGCTGCAGGACCCGCACTGCGTCTTCCAGATCCTCAAGCGGCACTACGCCCGGTACACCCCGGAGGCGGTCGCGGATATCTGCGGGATCTCCGTCGAGGACTTCCTCCAGGTCGCCCGGTCGGTGACCGCGAACAGCGGGCGGGAGCGGACGACGGCGTTCTGCTACGCCGTCGGCTGGACCCACCACACCCTCGGTGCGCAGTTCATCCGGACCGCGTCGATCCTCCAGCTCCTGCTCGGCAACATCGGCCGTCCCGGCGGCGGGATCATGGCGTTGCGCGGGCACGCGAGCATCCAGGGCTCGACGGACATCCCCACCCTGTTCAACCTCCTGCCCGGCTACCTGCCGATGCCGATGGCGGGGCGGCACGGCACCCTCGCGGAGTACCTCGAGAGCGTGTCGAGCAAGGAGCAGAAGGGGTTCTGGGCCGAGGCCGACGCCTACACCGTGAGCCTGCTGAAGTCCTGGTGGGGCGACGCCGCCACCGCGGACAACGACTGGGCGTACGACTACCTGCCCCGGCTGACCGGTCCGCACGGGACCTACCGGACCGTGATGGACATGATCGACGACAAGGTCGAGGGCTACTTCCTCCTCGGGCAGAACCCCGCCGTCGGGTCGGCGCACGGCAAGATGCAGCGCGAGGGCCTGTCGCACCTGAAGTGGCTCGTCGTGCGCGACTTCCAGCTCATCGAGTCCGCGACGTTCTGGAAGGACGGCCCGGAGATCGAGACCGGGGAGATGCGCACCGAGGACATCGCCACCGAGGTGTTCTTCATGCCCGCGGCGACGCACGTCGAGAAGTCCGGGTCCTTCACCCAGACCCAGCGGCTGCTCCAGTGGCACCACAAGGCGGTCGAGCCGCCCGGGGACTGCCAGAGCGAGCTGCACTTCTTCTACGACCTCGGCAAGCGGGTGCGCGCCCTGCTCGCCGACTCCACCGACGAGCGGGACCGCCCGCTGCTCGACCTCACCTGGGACTACCCGGAGGAGGCCAGCGGCGAGCCCGACCCGGAGGCCGTGCTCCAGGAGGTCAACGGCCGGCACCTCACCGGCAACCAGGCGGGCGAGCTGTTGCCCGGCTACACCGCGCTCAAGGCCGACGGCTCGACCGCGAGCGGCTGCTGGATCTACTGCGGCGTCTACGGTGACGGCACGAACGGCGCCGACCACCGCACCCCCGGCCGGGAGCAGTCCGTCGTGGCCCCGGACTGGGGCTGGGCGTGGCCGATGAACCGCCGGATCATCTACAACCGGGCCTCGGCCGATCCCGGGGGGCGGCCGTGGAGCGAGCGGAAGAAGTACCTGTACTGGGACGCCGAGAAGGGCTCGTGGGCCGGCCCCGACGTCCCCGACTTCCCGGCGTCCACGGCTCCCGGCTACCGGCCGGAGCCCGGGACCGGGGGCTCGAAGGGCCTCGCCGGGGACGACCCGTTCGTCATGCAGGCCGACGGCAAGGCGTGGCTGTTCGCGCCGAAGGGACTCGTCGACGGGCCGCTGCCCACGCACTACGAGCCGCAGGAGTCGCCGGTGCCGAACCTGCTCTACGGCCAGCAGAGCAACCCGGCACGCCAGGTCTTCCCCCGCCCGGACAACCTGTGGGCGCCGTCGGCGGGTGCCCCGGGAACGGAGGTCTACCCGTACGTCTTCACGACCTACCGGCTGACCGAGCACCACACGGCGGGCGGGATGAGCCGTTGGCTGCCGTTCCTGTCCGAGCTCCAGCCGGAGATGTTCTGCGAGGTCTCCCCCGAGCTCGCCCGGGAGCGGGGCCTGGCCAACGGGGGCTGGGCGACCATCGTCTCCGCGCGCAGCGCCATCGAGGCCCGCGTCCTCGTCACCGAGCGGATGACCCCGCTCACGGTGGGCGGCCGGACGCTGCACCAGGTGGGCCTGCCCTACCACTGGGCGGTCGGCGGCGGGATCGTCACCGGTGACTCGGCCAACGACCTGCTCGGGGTCGCGCTCGACCCGAACGTGCAGATCCAGGAGTCCAAGGTCGGCTCGTGCGACATCCGGGCCGGGCGACGCCCCCGCGGCCGTGCCCTGCTCGACCTCGTCGCCGACTACCAGGCCCGGGCGGGCTCGACGCCCGAGACGGGCAACGAGCTGCTGACCACCCACGCCCGGACCGACGAGGAGGACGCGCGCTGATGGGGCTGTTCCACAACCAGCTGTCCGGTCCGACCGACCCGGTCGCCGACGCCCACTGGTCCACCTCGCAGCCCCGGAAGGGCTTCTTCACCGACACCTCCGTCTGCATCGGGTGCAAGGCGTGCGAGGTCGCGTGCAAGGAGTGGAACGCGGTGCCGGCCGCGCCGGGGGAGATCACCGGGACCTCGTACGACAACACCGGCGCCCTCGGCGCCGACACGTGGCGCCACGTCGCCTTCGTCGAGCAGGGCACCGGCCGCATCGCCGAGGCCCGGGAGTCCGGCCGGCGCCTCGTCGACCTCGGGATGCCGGCGGTGCCGGGCGCTGCGGGGTCCGCGCCCGCGACCGACGGGGACGGGGCCTCCGCGGGTGGTCCCTCCCGGGGCAACGTCGGCCCGGTGACCGACGACGCGACGGCGGGCTCCGGGGCCACCACGACGGGGGCGCCGCTGCCGGACTTCCGCTGGCTGATGTCCTCCGACGTCTGCAAGCACTGCACCCACGCCGGCTGCCTCGACGTCTGCCCGACGGGGGCGCTGTTCCGGACCGAGTTCGGCACCGTCGTCGTCCAGGCCGACGTGTGCAACGGCTGCGGCTACTGCATCCCGGCCTGCCCGTTCGGGGTCATCGACCGCCGCGAGGGCGAGAAGACCGTCGAGAACCACGGCACGGCGCAGAAGTGCACGCTCTGCTACGACCGGCTCGGGGACGGCGAGACCCCGGCGTGCGCGAAGGCCTGTCCGACCGAGTCGATCCAGTTCGGGGACCTCAGCGACATGCTCGCGGCGGCGAACGAGCGGGTCGAGGCGATGCACGACCGGGGCCTGACCGAGGCCCGCCTGTACGGCGCCAACCCCGAGGACGGCGTCGGCGGCACCGGCGCGGTGTTCCTCCTGCTCGACGAGCCCGAGACCTACGGGCTGCCGCCGGACCCGCGGGTCCCGACCGCGGACGTGGCCCGGATGTTCACCCGGGCCGGCCTCGCCGGCCTGGGCATGCTCGCGGCCGCGGCGGTCTCGTTTCTCGGGGGCCGGTCGTGACGACCAGTCCGTTCGACGACTTCCGCGAGCCCGAGACCGCGCGCCGCCCGGGGAGGCGGGGTGGCGGCCCGCGCCGCGGGGGTGGGCGCCGGCGCGGTGGCGGCCGCAGGGGCGGCGGCCGGGGCGAGCAGCCGGTCGTCCCCGACGCCGAGTTCGCGAGCTACTACGGCCGGCCGGTCGTCAAGGCCGCCCCGTGGGAGGCCGACATCCCCGCCTACCTCTTCCTCGGCGGGCTCGCCGCCGGGTCGGGACTGCTCGGCACCGGGGGCGCGCTCACCGGTCGGAGGTCCCTGCAGCACCGCGCGCGGTACACCGCGATGGTCGCGGTCGGGCTGAGCGGCGCCGCCCTCGTCCACGACCTCGGACGGCCGGAGCGGTTCGTCAACATGCTCCGCACCGTCAAGCTCACCTCGCCGATGTCGGTCGGCACGTGGATCCTCAGCGGGTTCGGCGCGAGCACCGGCGCCGCCACCGCCGCGCAGCTCTCCCGGGCTCTCACCGGCGAGTCGGCGCTCACCCGTGCCCTCGCAACGGTCGAGACGCCCGCCGGCATCGGCTCCGCGCTCTTCTCGCCGCCGCTGGCGGCCTACACCTCGGTGCTGCTGTCCGACACGGCGACCCCGTCGTGGAACGCAGCCTGGCGGGAGATGCCGTTCGTGTTCGTCGGGTCCGCGCAGGCCGCCGCCGGCGGGATGGCGATGGTGACGACGCCGACGTCCGAGACCGGCCCCGCCCGGGCCCTCGCCGCGCTCGGCGCGGCGCTCGACGTCGGCGCGATGCAGCTCCTCCACCGCCGGCTGAAGAGCGAGGGGGTGAACGAGCCCCTGGAGCAGGGACGAGCGGGCCGGATGCTCACCGCGAGCACCGCGCTCACGGTCGCCGGCGGTCTTGGCGGCGCCCTGCTCGGGAGGAACCGCGTCGCCGCGGCCCTCTCCGGGGCCGCCCTCGTCGCCGGGTCGGTCCTCACCCGCTTCGGGCTCTTCGAGGCGGGACAGGCCTCCGCGGAGGACCCGCGCTACACCGTCGAGCCGCAGCGCCGACGGCTCGAGGAGCGTCGCGCCGCCGGGACCGCCGGCGACTCGATCACGACCGGACCCCGCCGGTCCTGATCCGCGCCCCCCGCTGCGTCCGCAGACTCGGTCGCCGGGGCGCCGACCCTACGGACGCAACACCACCTCTCCCCGCTGCGTCCGCAGACTCGGTCGCCGGGGCGCCGAGTCTGCGGACGCAACGGCGTCAGGGACGCCAGCCCCGCGCGCGGAGCGCGTCCCGCAGGCTCGCGAAGAACGGCTCGGGGTCGCAGCGCAGCGTCGTCACCGACACCTGCGCGGCGAGCTCCCCGGCCCGTTGGAGGTCGATGAGCCGCACCTCGTCGCGGACGGCCTGGTCGAGGCGGTCGTGCCCGGCCCCGTTGACCTCGACCGCGACCCGGTACGCCTGCCAGGCGACGTCGAGGTAGATCCGGCCCCACCTTCCCTCCCGGACGACCTGACGCGAGGGCTCGGGCAGGCCGCGGATCCGACACATCCGGGCGAAGTCGAGCTCCCCGAGGGAGTGGGCCCCGTCACGGACGTCCGCGAGGGTCGCCCGGAGCACGAGCCGGTACCGGTGGCGACGGACCCGGGCGAGCTCGACGGCGACGTCCTCGACGCGCACGAGCCGCTGCTGGACCGGCATGAGGAGGAGCAGTGCCGCCTGCCGGGGCGTGCACGCCCAGAGCGCGGCCTGGACGGTCGCGACGGCGGCCCTCGCCCGCGGGATCCCGGTCGCCACCGCGTCCGCCGCGCCCCAGCGCCGGGACTCGTGGACGGCGACCCCCGCCGGCACGGCGGTGTGGGTGGACTTGACCACCCAGAGGTGGACGGCGTCGTCCTGCCACCCGGTCAGGCCGTGGGCGAGGAGCGCGGTCGTCCCTCCGAGCCTCGCGCTCCGGCCGGCGGCGAGGAGCGCCGACCACCACGCGGCCGGGCCCTCCGTGGGGCCGCAGTCGGTGACGACGCCCCGGTAGGGGACGTTGCGCCAGCGGCCGGCGGCGACGTGGGCGCGCTTGGCCGACTGCGTGACCCCGAGCGCCCGCAGCTGCATCGACGTGACGTGCCGCAGCTGGTCGGCCGACAGCTCGCCCACCCCAGGGGGCAGGCGGCGGCGGTCACCCTCGGTCCTGTCGTGCTCCATGCCGGCACGCTGGCCCCCACCCCGGCGTCGCGGGGAGCGCACCCGGCGCACCTGTGGACGGTGGGACCCCGCCCCGCCCCCTGTGCGTCCCACCTCTCCCGGCAGCGTCCGCATCGTTGGTCGCCCCGGCGCCGACCCTGCGGACGCAACACCGCCTCCCCCGCAGCGTCCGCATCGTTGGTCGCCCCGGCGCCGACCCTGCGGACGCAACACGGGGGCGTGCGGGGGGTCAGCGCACGACGAGGGTGTGCTCGCCCCGGGGGACCGTCTCCCCCACCACCGGGGCCCCGGGGACCTCGCCCACGACGAGCAGCCCGCCCGAGGTCTGGGCGTCGGCGAGGAGGACGAGCTCCTCCTCGTCCACGGTCGCGTGCAGGTGCGGGGTCACCCAGTCGAGGTTGCGCCGGGAGCCGCCCGGGACGAACCCGTCCCGCAGCGCGGCCCGCGCGCCGTCGACGTAGGGCACCGCGGCCGCGTCGACGACGGCGCCGACCCCCGAGGAGCGCGCCATCTTGAACAGGTGGCCGAGCAGCCCGAAGCCGGTGACGTCGGTCGCGGCGCGGACCCCGGCCGCGAGTGCGGCCTGCGCGGCGTCGGCGTTGAGGGCGGTCATCCACGCGACCGCCTCGGGGAAGACCTCCCCGGTCGCCTTGTGGCGGTTGTTGAGCACACCCACGCCGAGCGGCTTGGTGAGGCTGATCGGGAGCCCGGCCTCCGCGGCGTCGTTGCGCAGCAGCCGGTCGGGGTCGGCGACCCCCGTGACGGCCATCCCGTACTTCGGCTCGGGGTCGTCGATGCTGTGCCCGCCCGCGACGGGGCACCCGGCGGCCCGGCCGACGTCGAGCCCGCCGCGCAGCACCTCGCGCAGCAGCTCGGTCGGCAGCCGCTCCCGGGGCCACCCGACGAGGTTGATCGCGACGACGGGCCTGCCTCCCATCGCGTACACGTCGGACAGCGCGTTCGCGGCGGCGATCCGGCCCCAGTCGTAGGCGTCGTCGACGACCGGGGTGAAGAAGTCCGCGGTGGAGAGCACGGCGATCCCGTCCGCGACCCGGACCGCCGCCGCGTCGTCGCCGGCGTCGAGCCCGACGAGCAGGTCGTCCCCGCCCACGCCGACGAGGTCGCGCACGGCGTCCTCGAGCTCGCCGGGAGGGATCTTGCAGGCGCACCCGCCGCCGTGGGCGTACTGCGTCAGCCGGGTGCCGTCGCTCATGGGCTGACCCTAGCCCGCTGGTCTGACGAGTCGGCTAGCGTGGGCCCCGGAGGCGTCAGGGTTCCTGGTGGTCCCCCCGGTCTTCAAAACCGGTGAGACCGAGCACCTCGGTCTGGCGGGTTCGATTCCCGTCCGCCTCCGCCACACGCGCAGGGCCCGTCCGGGGCCGCCCTGCGGGACAGGCCCTCGGGAGGAGTCAGCGCAGGTGTCGGTGCGGGATCGGTTCGGCGCGCGCCGGTCAGCGGTGTGCCGGTGAGCGGCGCGGACCCGAGGCGCCGCATTCCCCGCACCGACGCGGTGCTCGCCCTGCCCGAGCTCGCGGACGCGCTCGCCACGCACAGCAGGGACGCGGTCAAGGCCGCCGTGACGGCGGCGCAGGCCCGGGCGCGAGCCGGGGACATCGCCCCCGAGGAGGTTCCCGCCGCGGCCCTCGCGGCGCTGCCGGCCCGCCCGAGCTCGCTGCGCGCGACCCTGAACGCCACCGGCGTCGTCGTCCACACCAACCTCGGCAGGGCCCCGCTCAGCGCGGCCGCACGGGCCGCGGTCGACGCCGCGGCCGGCTACGTCGACGTCGAGTTCGACCTCGCCACCGGCGTCCGTGCCCGGCGGGGACGGGCCGCGACCGAGGCGCTCCGCCGGGCGGTGCCGGGTGCCGGCGGGGCCCTCGTGGTGAACAACGGCGCCGCCGCCCTCGTCCTCGCGACGACCGCGCTCGCCGCGGGAGACGAGGTCATCGTCAGCCGCGGCGAGATGGTCGAGATCGGCGACGGGTTCCGGCTGCCGGACCTCATCGCCTCGACCGGCGCGCGGCTGCGCGAGGTCGGCACGACGAACCGGACGACCGCGGCCGACTACGCCCGCGCGGTCGGCCCCGAGACCGGCTGCATCCTCAAGGTCCACCCGAGCAACTTCCGCGTCGAGGGCTTCACGTCCTCGGCCCGCCTCGACGAGCTCTCCGGCCTCGGGGTACCCGTCGTCATGGACGTCGGCAGCGGGCTGCTGCGCCACGAGCCGGCGCTGCCCGACGAGCCCGACGTCGCCACCTGCCTCGCCGAGGGCGCCGACGTCGTCACCGCCAGCGGGGACAAGCTCCTCGGCGGGCCGCAGGCCGGGCTCGTGCTCGGCGCCGCGGACGTGGTCGAGCGGCTGCGCCGGCACCCGCTCGCCCGGGCGCTGCGGGTCGACAAGCTCACCCTCGCCGCCCTGGAGGCCACGGTGGCCGGCCCCCTCCCGCCGGTGACGCAGTCGCTGCGGCGCGGGGGGGACGCCCTGCGCCGGCGCACCCTCGCCCTCGCCGAGCGGCTGGGTGCCGGCGTCGTCGCGGTCGACGGCCGGGTCGGCGGCGGCGGCGCCCCGGGCGTGCCGCTGCCGGGGTGGGCGGTCGAGCTGCCGGAGGCCTGCGCGTCGGCGCTGCGCCTGGGGGATCCGCCGGTCGTCGCCCGGGTCGAGCGCGGGCGCTGCGTCCTGGACCTGCGGTGCGTCCCCGAGGACGCGGACGACACCCTCGCCGCCGCCGCGGCCGCGGCCCTGGCGGCCGTGGACGGCGAGGGCTGAGCCGGTGCACGTCCTCGCGACCGCGGGTCACGTCGACCACGGCAAGTCCACCCTCGTGCGGGCGCTGACCGGCACCGACCCGGACCGCTGGGAGGAGGAGCACCGGCGCGGGCTCACCATCGACCTCGGCTACGCGTGGACCTCCCTGGCCTCCGGGGAGGAGCTGGCGTTCGTCGACGTCCCCGGGCACAGCCGGTTCATCGGGAACATGCTCGCCGGTCTCGGCCCCGCCCCCGGGGTCGTGCTCGTCGTCGCCGCCGACGAGGGGTGGCGCGAGCAGACCGAGGAGCACCTCGCCGCCGTCGACGCGCTCGCCCTCACCCGGGGGCTGCTCGTCGTCACCCGGAGCGACCTCGCCGACCCCGGCGCGGTCCTGGCCGGTGCCCGGGCGCGGGTGGCCCGCAGCAGCCTCGGCGAGGTCGAGGCCGTCGCCGTCTCCGCCCGCAGCGGCGCCGGCCTCGAGCAGGTCCGCGGCGCCCTCGGCAGGCTCGTCGGGAGCATGCGCGCCGCGCACGACGCCGGGCGGGTCCGGCTCTGGGTCGACCGGGCGTTCACGGTGACCGGCAGCGGCACGGTCCTCACCGGGACCCTCGGGGCCGGGTCCGTCGCCGTGGGCGACGAGCTCGAGGTCTCCGGGCGGGTGGCCCGGGTCCGCGGCGTCCAGAGCCTGGGCCGGGAACGGGACCGGGTCGCCGGGGTGGCCCGGGTCGCGGTCAACCTCCGCGGCGTCGACGTCGCCGACGTCGGCCGGGGCGACGCCCTCCTCACGCCCGGCGCCTGGCCGCGCACCGACACCGTCGACGTGCGCGTCCGGCCCGCGCTCGGTGGCCGGACCGGAGCCCCGGACGGGGGCACCGTCGCCGACCTGCCCGGGCACCTCACCGTCCACGCCGGCACGGCCGCGGTGACCGCCCGGGTCCGCCCGCTCGGGGACGACCTCGTCCGGCTCACCCTCCCCCACACCCTTCCCCTCGAGGTCGGGGACCGGTTCGTCCTCCGGGACCCGGGACGGCGGCTCGTCCTCGGCGGCGCCGTCGTGCTCGACCCCGACCCGCCGCCGCTCGCCCGCCGCGGGGCCGCACGGGCCCGCGCGGAGGACCTCGCCGGCGCCCACGCCCGGGTCGACGTCCCCGGCGAGGTGGCACGCCGGGGACCGGTCCGGCGGGAGGACCTGCTCGCCCTCGGCGCCTCCGCCCGGGACGTCGACGGCATCGTCGACGGCGACGACGGCGGCCTCACGGGCGTGGTCCGGGTCGCCGGCTGGCTCGTGCCCGAGCCCACGTGGCGGGCGTGGGGTCGGGCGCTGCGGACCGCGCTGGAGCGGCGGGCCACCGCGGAGCCGCTCGACCCGACCCTGCCCACCGCCGCCGCCCGCGACGCGGTCGGACTGCCGGACGGGGACCTGGTGGCCGGGCTCGCCGCCGAGGCGGGGCTGGAGCTGCGCGGCGGGCGCCTCGGGCTGCCCGGGGTGGCCGCCTCGCTCGGTGCCGCGGAGGCCCCTCTGGCCCGGATCGAGGAGCGGCTGCGCGAGTCCCCGTTCGCGGCACCCGAGCGCCCCGAGCTCGAGGCCGCGGGCCTGGGACGCCGGGAGGTCGCGGCCGCGGTCTCGTCGGGACGGCTCGTCCGGCTCGGGCGGTCCGGGGACGAGGTGCTGCTCCTGCCCGACGCCCCGGCCAGGGCGATGCGCGTGCTCGCCGGCCTGCCGCAGCCGTTCACGACGAGCCAGGCCCGGCAGGCGCTCGGCACCAGCCGGCGGGTCGTCATCCCGCTGCTGGAGCACCTCGACTCACGCCGCTGGACCCGCCGGATCGACGCCGGTCACCGGGAGGTCGTACGGCCCTGACGCCGCCACCAGCGGCGGCCGACCCGGCGCCGCCCGGCGGCCCGGCGCTCCTCCTCGCGGGCCACCTCGGCGGCGGCACGCTCGGCCGCGGCCCGCTGCGCCGTGTCCCGCTCGGCCCGCAGCACCCGCCACTGCTCGACGAGGGCGTCGACGTCGACGGTGGGCGCGAGGATCGGCGGGTGCGGACCGCGGACGAGCTCGAGGCGGCTGCGGCGGACCCGCCGGTTGTAGTCCTCGAGGACGGCCCGAACGCTGTCCTCCCCCCGCAGGTCCACCAGCGAGGCCGGGAACGTCGCCGCCTCCTTGCGCAGCGCGATGCTCGGCGGCAGCGCCCCGGTCATGTCGAGCTGCTCCCGCTCGATGAGGCCCTTGAGCCACCAGTCCGGGTCGGAGGTGTCGCCGAGGTCGGGCAGCGGCTTCCCGGCTCCGGGGAGGTCGTCGAAGTCCCCGCGCTCCATCGCCTCCCGGATCTGCCGCTCGACGGGGGACTCGAACCGCTCCACCTCTCCACCATGCCACGGGACCCGCACGGCCGGCTCGCCACGGCCGGCTCGCCACGGAGGACGGCGACCCGGGCGCCGGTAGCCTGCGGTCGTGCGCATCGTGTCCCTGCTGCCGTCCACGACCGAGATCCTGTTCGACATCGGCGCCGGCGAGGACGTCGTCGGGGTGACGTTCGAGTGCGACCACCCGCCACAGGCACGCTCGGCGCGGATCGTCTCGACGAGCGCGATGCCCGAGGGGCTGGCCACGGACGAGATCGACGCGTGGGTCGCCCGGGCCACCGCGGACGGAGTGGACCTGTACCACCTCGACGCCGGCGCGCTCAGCGGCCTCGACCCCGACCTCGTCGTCACCCAGGACCTGTGTGCGGTGTGCGCGGTCGACGTCTCCGTCGTCGACGACGCCCTCGACCACCTCGGCTGCCGGGCGGAGGTGCTCACGGTCGACCCGCAGACCCTGGCGCAGGTGCTCGCGTCCGTCGTCACGCTCGGCGCGGCCACCGGCCGGGAGACCGAGGCGACGGCGCTGCGGGCGGCCCTGCGCACCCGGCTCGACGCGGTCGCCCGCACGGTCGCCGGGGCGCCCCGGCGCCGTGTCGCGGTGCTGGAGTGGACCGACCCGCCGTACGCCCCCGGCCACTGGGTGCCGGAGATGGTCGACGTCGCCGGCGGGCTCCCGACGATGGGCCGGGCCGGGGCTCGCTCGGTCCGGACCGGGTGGGACGAGGTCGCCGCCGGCGCCCCGGACGTCGTCGTCTGCGCCCCGTGCGGCTTCGACCTGCCCGGGGCCACCGCGCTCGCCGAGGACGTCCTCACCCGCGGCGTCCTCCCGGACGCCCCGGCGGTGTGGGCGGTCGACGCGAACGCCTCGTTCGCCCGGCCCGGCCCGCGCCTCGTCGACGGCGTGGAGGCCCTCGCGGGGATCCTCCACCCCGGGGCGGCGGGGCCGCCCGACCCCGCCCTCGCGACCAGGCTACGGTAGGTCGGTGGTCGGTGGTCAGTAGTCGGCGGGCCGTCAGGCCAGCCGGGTCATCTCCACCTCGACGAACATCGACGCGGTCGCGACGCCGGTGAAGATCCCCCGCAGCGGGGTGACGTCGGAGTAGTCCCGGCCCCAGGCGACGTCGACGTGCTGGTCGCCCGGCGGGACGTTGTTCGTCGGGTCGAAGTTGACCCACTCCCCGTCCCACCACTGCACCCACGCGTGGGACTCCCCACGCAGGGTCTCCCCGACCTCGGCGTCGCGGCGCGGCAGGACGTACCCGGACACGTACCGGGCGGGGATCCCGAGGACGCGCAGGCACCCGATCGTCAGGTGGGCGATGTCCTGGCACACCCCACGGCGCCGGTCCCACGCCTCCGCGGCCCGGGTGTGGACACCTGTCGCGCCCGGGGTGTAGGCGACGCCGTCGTAGACGAGGTCGCAGACCGCCCGCGCCGCCGACTCGACGTCGCGGCCCTCGGCGAGGCGGGCGACCCGCCGCCGCAGGTCGGGGCCGGGCTCGGTGAAGTGGGACAGCTCGAGCATCTCGGCGAGGTCCTTGGCGACCTCGGGCGCCCGCAGCTCCTCCCAGCTCAGGCCCAGGCCGCCGCGGACGCTCCGGTCGACGTCGACGGTGCTCGTGGCGACGACGCCGAGCTCCTCGTGCCGCTCGTGGACCTCGAACGCCGTGACCCGGGTGCCCCAGTAGTCGGAGTAGGAGTAGACCCACGGCGTCGGGGTGATGTCGACCCGGGTGTGCACCACGACCTGCTCGTGGCTGGACTGCGGGGTCATCCGGGCCTCGTTGTACGAGGCGACCGCGCCGCCCGGGTAGGTGTAGCCCGTCCGGTGGACGATCCTGAGCTGGGACGTCATCACGCACCTCCGTGCCACTGGAGCGCAGCCGCCCCTTCGAAGTACCGGTCCGAGATCGCGTCGCTCGCCTGGCTGCAGGTGAGCTGGAGCTGGGTCATCTGGCCGGGGAGGTCGACGAGGATCTCCGACAGCGGCCGGTACTCCAGCTCCGCGCGGGCCTTGCCGAGCAGCCGGGAGGCGTCACCCTCGAACCCGGCCCGGCGCTCGCCGACGTCGAGGTTGGCCAGCGCCCGCTCCGCCCGGGTGAGGGTGTGGACGATCGAGCGGGGGAAGAGCCGGTCGAGCAGGAGGAACTCCGCGGCGTCCCGGTCGCTGTCCTGGCCCTGGTAGTGCCGGACGAAGGCGTGGTGGGCGCCGCAGGCGTCCAGGGTCGTCATCCAGGCGTACGGGGAGCCGGCGCTGTAGGCCGCCGAGGAGATCATCCGGGCGGTCATGTCGACCCGCTCGATCGACCGGCCGAGGACGAGGAACTGCCAGCCCTGGTCGTGGCTCATCGTGCCGTCGGCGATGCCGGTGATGACCGCGCAGCGCTCCCGGACCAGCCGGAACGCCGCCCGCGGGCGGAGCCGCTCGAGCTGGCGGTTGCCGACCGCGTGCCACGTGGTGTTGATCGCCTCCCACATGTCGGTCGAGACGATCTCGCGCGAGCGGCGGGCCGACTCGCGGGCCCCGTCGATCGCCGAGACCACCGAGCACGGCGACCTCGGGTCGTGCGCGAGCAGCCGCATCACCGATCCCAGGCCGACGGGGCGCTCCTCCTCGGGCGGCTCGACCCCCATGACGGCGAGCAGGGCGGCACACTGGGACTCCGGGTCGGCCACCGGGTCCTCGACGAGGAGCTGGAGGTGGACGTCGAGCAGGCGCGCGGTGTCCTCGGCGCGCTCGAGGTACCTCCCGATCCAGAAGAGCGCCTCCGCGATGCGGCTCAGCACGACGTGACCTCCTCGCCGGCCCCTGCGAGAGCGGCCTGTTGCTGCTGTTGCTGCTGCTCGGCCTCGTTGGCCTCGGACTGCTGGATGGTCACCGGGGTCGTGCTCGTCGACAGCGGGCGCGGCGGCTGCTGCTGGATCGCCCGGGCGAGACCGGTGCCGGCCATGACCCACGTGTCCTTCGACCCGCCGCCGCGGCTGGAGTTGACGATGAGCTCGCCCTCGGCGAGCGCGACGCGGGTGAGCCCGCCGGGCAGCACCCACACCTGGTCGCCGTCGTTGACCGCGAACGGGCGCAGGTCGACGTGGCGGGGGCGCATGTGCCCGTCGACGAACGTCGGCACCGTGGACAGCTGGATCACCGGCTGGGCGATCCAGCCGCGCGGGTCGGCCTCCACCCGGACCCGGAGCTCGTCGAGCTCGCCGCGGGTCGCCTGCGGGCCGATGACGATGCCCTTCCCGCCCGAGCCGTCGACCGGCTTCAGGACGAGCTCGTCGAGCCGGTCCATGACCTCCTCGCGGTGCGAGGCCTCCTCGAGCCGCCACGTGTCGACGTTCGGCAGGATCGGCTCCTCCCCGGTGTAGTACCGGATGAGGTCGGGCATGTAGGTGTAGAGCAGCTTGTCGTCCGCGACGCCGTTGCCGACCGCGTTGGCGATGGTGACGTTGCCGGCGCGCACCGCGTTGATCAGGCCGGCGCAGCCGAGCATCGAGTCGGCTCGGAAGTGGACGGGGTCGAGGAACTCGTCGTCGACCCGTCGGTAGATCACGTGCACCGGGTGCAGCCCGTGGGTGGTGCGGATCATGACCCGTCCGGCCTGGCAGACCAGGTCCCGCCCCTCGACGAGGCGGCAGCCCATCATCCGGGCGAGCAGGGCGTGCTCGAAGTAGGCCGAGTTGTACGGGCCCGGGGTGAGCACGACGACGGTGGGGTCGGCGACCCCGCTCGGGGCGCTCGCGCGCAGCGCCTGGAGCAGCCGCTGCGGGTAGCGGTCGACCGGACGGATCCGGTGCTGGGCGAACACCTCCGGCAGCGCCGCCGACATCGCCCTCCGGTTCGTCAGCACGTAGGAGACGCCCGAGGGGATCCGGGCGTTGTCCTCCAGGACCCGGAAGCCGCCGTCGGCGTCCCGGATGAGGTCGATGCCGGAGACGTGCACGCGCACGCCGTTCGGGGGCTTGATGCCGGCGACGACCCGGTGGAAGTGGGGAGAGCTCGTCACGATCGAGCGGGGCAGCACGCCGTCGGTGAAGACCTGGCCGCCGCCGTAGACGTCGTCGAGGAACGCCTCGAGGGCGTGCACCCGCTGGCCCACCCCCGTCTCGACCGTGCGCCACGCCTCGGCCTCGATGAGGCGCGGGACGATGTCGAGCGGGAACGGGCGCTCCTCGCCGCCGATGTCGAACGTCACGCCCTGGTCGACGTAGGTGCTGGAGAGGAAGTCCGCGCGGGAGCGCATCTCGTCCGGACGGAGCTCGCGCATCTGCCGGTGCACGGCAGCGTAGCCGGACCGGACGACCTCCTCGTCGAACATCTCGTCGTACGTGCCGGTCGTGCCCGGGTAGTCGGCGAAGAGCTCAGTCACGGGGGACACGGTAGCGTCCCGTCCGGATCGCGTTCGCGGCGACGCCGCGGGCGCCCCGCGGTCGTGGCCGTCCCCGGCCGCGCGGCCGCGCCCGAGCCGCCTCAGTCGGCGAGGAAGCCGAGGAGGTCGGCCCGGGTGAGGACCCCGACCGGGTTGCCGTCCTCGACGACGAGGACCGCGTCGGCGGTCTCGAGCTCGTGGCGCGCCGTGGCCACCGGCTCCCCCGCCCCGACGAGCGGCAGGCCGGGCCGCATGTGCCGCTCGACCGGGTCGGCGAGGTGGGCCTTGCCGGTGAAGAGCAGCTCGAGCAGGTCCCGGTCCCCGACCGCGCCCGCGACCTCGCCGGACATCACCGGCGGCTCGGCCTTGACGACCGGCATCTGCGAGACCCCGTACTCGCGCAGGATCTCGATGGCGTCGCGGATGGTCTCGTTGGGGTGGGTGTGGACCAGGGCCGGGATCTCGCCGCCCTTGGAGCGCAGCACGTCCCCGACCGTGCGCTCGCCCTCACCGCGGAGGAAGCCGTAGCTGGCCATCCACTCGTCGTTGAAGATCTTGCTCATGTAGCCGCGGCCGGAGTCCGGGAGGAGCACGACGACGACGGCCTCCTCCGGGAGACCCTCGGCGACGCGCAGGGCCGCCTCGACGGCCATCCCGCAGGACCCGCCGACGAGCAGGCCCTCCTCGCGGGCGAGCCGGCGGGTCATCTCGAAGGAGTCGGCGTCGGAGACGGCGACGACCTCGTCGACGACCTCCGGGTCGTAGGCCCCCGGCCAGAAGTCCTCCCCGACGCCCTCGACGAGGTAGGGACGCCCCGAGCCGCCGGAGTACACCGAGCCCTCCGGGTCGGCGCCGACGATCCGCACCCGGCCGCCCTCGCGGTCGGCCGAGACCTCCCGGAGGTAGCGGCCGGTCCCGGTGATGGTCCCGCCCGTGCCGATGCCGGCGACGAAGTGGGTGACCCGGCCGTCGGTGTCGCGCCACACCTCGGGTCCGGTGCTCGCGTAGTGGCTGTTGGGTCCCTCGGGGTTGAAGTACTGGTTCGGCTTCCACGCCCCGTCGACCTCCTCGACGAGCCGGTCCGAGACCGAGTAGTACGAGTCCGGGTGGTCCGGGGCGACCGCGGTGGGGCAGACGACGACCTCGGCCCCGTAGGCCCGCAGCACGTCCCGCTTGTCCTCGGACACCTTGTCGGGGCAGACGAAGATGCACGAGTAGCCCCGCCGCTGGGCGACGAGCGCGAGCCCGACGCCCGTGTTGCCCGACGTCGGCTCGACGATCGTGCCTCCGGGACGGAGCTCGCCGGAGGCCTCCGCGGCCTCGACCATGCGCAGCGCGATCCGGTCCTTCACCGACCCGCCCGGGTTGAGGTACTCGACCTTGGCCAGCACCGTGCAGGCGATGCCGGGCCGGTCGGTGACCGAGGTGAGCCGGACCAGGGGGGTGTCGCCGACGAGGTCGGCGATGTGCTCTGCGTACTTCACGGGCGTCATCCTCTCAGACCCGCCCGAGCCGGTCGGGCCGCCCGGCTACCGTGGAGGCAGCAGGTGCACGCGGCCGCCGACGTCGGGGGCCGGGGTCGACGGGAGGAGCGTCATGGGTCGAGCGCGCCGGGCGCGCAGGATCGCCGCCACCGCCGCGTACGGCGGTGGCGGCCTCGCGGCGGCCGCCACCGCCCTGGGCGCCCTCGCCTACGGCCTGATCCGGGTCGAGGCGCGCCTGGCCCGCCGTGTCGTGGGACGCCCCTTCGACGGCGCCCCGGACGACGACGGCGTCTACGGCGCCGCGCCCGGCCCGCCGTGGGACCTCGTCGTCCTCGGCGACTCCTCCGCCGCCGGGATGGGAGCGGACGAGCCGCACGAGACCGTCGGGGCGACCATCGCGACCGGACTCGCCGCGATGACCGGCCGGCCGGTCCGGGTGACGAACCAGGCCGTCGTCGGCGCCCAGTCCTCCGACCTCGGCCGGCAGCTCGGCAACGCCCTGGACCGGGTGGCCGCCCCGGACGTCGCGATCGTCCTCGTCGGCGTCAACGACGTCACCCACCGGATCGACCGCTCGACCTCGGTCCGTCACCTCGACCAGGTCGTCCGGCGGCTGCGCTCCGTCGGTGCCGAGGTCGTCGTCGGGACCTGTCCCGACCTCGGCACGGTCGAGCCGATCCCCCACCCGCTGCGGCTGCTCGTCCGGCGGTGGAGCCGCGACCTCGCCGCCGCGCAGACCGTCGCCGTCGTCGAGGCCGGGGGCCGGACGGTCTCGCTCGGGGACCTGCTCGGCCCGGAGTTCAGCGCTCGACCGGAGGACCTGTTCAGCAAGGACCGGTTCCACCCGTCGGCGGCCGGCTACGCCCGGGTCGCGGCGTCGATGCTGCCGAGCGTGTGTGCCGCCCTCGGGGTCTGGCAGGCGGTCGACGCCGCCGAGCGCGCCCCGGAGCCCCGGCGCGGCGAGACGGTCAGCCCGGTGGCGGTCGCGGCCGGCCAGGCGGTCAAGGACCCGGGCACCGAGGTCAGCGCCACCGACCTCGCCGGGACCGAGCGCGGGCCCCGGGGGCGGTGGGCGCTGCTCCTGCGCCGCCGGCACGACCCGGCCCGGCCGGCCGAGGACGAGGCCGGCCGGGCGTCCGGGGCAGCGCTCGCCGAGGCCGCCGGGGAGGCGTCCGAGGATCACAGCGGGAGGGCTTAGCATCGTCTCGTGACCTGAGCGGGCGCTTATGTCGGGACCGTTCCCGGCCGCCCGCCCCCACGAGGAGGAACCGTGCCCGAAGCCGTCATCGTCGCCACCGCCCGCACCCCGATCGGCCGCGCCTTCAAGGGGTCGCTGAGGGACGTCCGTCCCGAGGACCTGTCGGTGCAGGTGTTCGAGTCGGTCCTGGCGAAGGTCCCCGAGCTGGACCGGAGCGAGGTCGAGGACCTCTACTGGGGCTGCGCCGAGCCGAGCGGCCGGCAGGGCTCCAACCTGGCCCGCGTCGTCGCGGTCCTCGCCGGGCTCGACCACCTGCCCGGAGCCACGGTCAACCGGTTCTGCGCCTCCTCGACCCAGACGATCCGGATGGCCGCGCACGCGATCAAGGCGGGCGAGGGCGAGGTGTTCGTCGCCGGGGGCGTCGAGTGCGTCTCGCAGTACACCGACTGGGCCGGGGCGGGCGGGTCCGCCGAGGACGTGCGCAACCCCCGCTTCGACGAGGCGGTGGCCCGCTCGAAGCGGACCGCGGCGTCGAACGCGACGTGGACCGACCCGCGGGAGGACGGGCTGCTCCCGGACGTCTACCTCGCGATGGGCCAGACCGCGGAGAACGTCGCGACCTCCCGCGGGATCTCCCGCGAGCGCCAGGACGAGTGGGGCGTGCGCAGCCAGAACCGGGCCGAGGAGTCGATCAAGGACGGGTTCTTCGCCCGGGAGATCACCCCGGTCACCCTGCCCGACGGCACCGTCGTCGACACCGACGACGGCCCCCGGCCCGGGGTCACCCTCGAGCGCGTCCGCGAGCTGCAGCCGGTGTTCCGCGAGGGCGGGACCGTCACCGCGGGCAACTGCTGCCCGCTCAACGACGGGGCGGCCGCGGTCGTCGTCATGAGCGAGCGCCGGGCCAGGGAGCTCGGGATCACCCCGCTGGCCCGGATCGTCTCGACCGGGGTGTCCGCCCTCTCCCCCGAGATCATGGGGCTCGGTCCGGTCGAGGCCTCGCGGCAGGCGCTGACCCGGGCCGGCATGTCGATCGGCGACATGGACCTCTACGAGATCAACGAGGCGTTCGCCGCGCAGGTCCTGCCCAGCGCCGACGACCTCGGGATGGACCTCGACAAGCTCAACGTCCACGGCGGCGCGATCGCCCTCGGGCACCCGTTCGGCTCCACCGGGGCCCGGATCGCGACCACCCTCGTCAACGGCCTGCGCACCGCGGACGCCCAGCTCGGCCTCGAGACGATGTGCGTCGGCGGCGGCCAGGGCATGGCGCTCGTCCTCGAGCGGCTCAGCTGAGCCCGCGCCGGAGCGCGGCGAGGTCCGCCGCGACCCGGGCGAGCACGTCGCCGTCGCCGGCGGCCTCGGCACAGGTGTCCCAGACGACCGCTCGGAGCTGGTCGAGAACCACCGCCGGGCCGAGGTCGGCCAGCGGCCGCCCGGCGAGGCCCTCGGCGACCTGCCGCACCCGGGGACTGAGCGCGACCGCCTCCGGCAGCGGCAGGACCGACCACCGGTCGGCGACCCGGCCGAGCTCGACGGCCGCGGCCTCCGGCACCGGGGAGCCCCCGGGGCCGGGGCCCCGGGGGCGGTCGACCGGGCCCGACGGGTCCGGCGCGCCCGCCGGTCCGACCTCCGGCGCCGTCACTCGCGCATGCGGGCGAAGAGGCGCAGGAACTCGATGTAGAGCCAGACGAGCGTGACGATGAGGCCGTGCGCGAGCAGCCAGGAGTACTTCTCGGGCGCCCCCGAGGCGATGGCCCGCTCGATGGAGTCGAAGTCGAGCGCGAGCGTGAGCGAGGCGAGGCCGACCGCGAAGATGCTGATGCCGATGCCGAGGGCGCCGCTGCCGCCGATCCCGAACGCGGTGTTCGTCACCATCGCGTAGACGAAGTTGACGACGGCGAACAGGGCGTAGCCCATGAGCGCCATGACCATGATCCGGCGGAACTTGTCGGTGACCTTGATCAGGCCGGCCCGGTAGGCGACGAACATCCCGACGAACACGCACAGGGTCGCGATGATCGCCTGGGCGACGATGCCGTGGAACGGCGAGACCGGCTCGTCGGGGTTGTTGAAGTAGGTCGAGAACACCTCGCTGACCGCACCGACGAACAGGCCCTCGACGACGGCGTAGGCGACGATGAGCGGGACGCTGACCGCCTTCTTGAACGCGATGACGAGACCGAGGACGAGGGTGGCGATCATCCCGCCGAACCAGAACAGCGTGCCCAGTGCCGGGTTGGCGGCCGCGGTGAGCCAGCCGACGGTGGCGGTCGCGAGGACGATCGCGAAGAGTGTCAGCGTCTTCATGACGACGTCGTCCATCGTCACCCGCCCGGTCTGGACCGGGCCGGCGGACGGGCGCTGGTACATCTCCTCGAGCCCGGGCGCGGACACCGCACCCCCCGCGGACCCCCCGGGGGCCGCCCCCCGGAAGGACGGCTGTCCGCCACGGGGAGCGGAGTCGAAGCCGGCGTAGCCCTGCTTCGCGTCGCGCTCGATCCGGTTGAACACCGGGTTGCTGGCCATGGTGTGTCCCTCCACGTGCGTGTGCGGCCCCTGCCGGCCGCGACCTGTCACGAGGATAGGCGTCCGGGAGCACGAAAAGGTTCCCGCCCACCGCGCTCGGGGCGTCGCTCGGTGCCCCCGACGGGACTCGAACCCGCACTGCGGCGATTTTAAGTCGTCTGCCTCTGCCGGTTGGGCTACGGGGACGTGCCCACTCTAGGCGCGGGCCCGCTCGCACCTAGGGTCTGCGCCGGTGTGCCCGGCCGCCCGCGGCGGCGAGCCGGGTGGCCAGTCCCGGGGAGACCCGGGTGGCGCGCCACGCGAGCTGGGCGACCAGCCCGACCGCGATGACGGCCTGGTCGCGCTCGAGGCCCCGCACGGCACGCCGGGCGACGCCGTCTGCGGTGAGGAACCTCGGCTGGACCCGGCGCATGATCTCCCGCGGGCCCGCGGCGAGCGAGGCCGGAGGGTCGACGACGTGCTCGAAGATCGCGGTGTCGACCGCGCTGGGGCAGAGGACGCTCACGCCGATCCCGTCACCGGCGACCTCGGCCCGCAGCCCGAGGGAGAGCCCGACGACCCCGTACTTCGACGTCACGTACGGCAGCATTCCCGGGACGGGGACCAGGCCGGCGACGGAGGCGGTGTTGAGGACCCGGCCGCCGCCCTGACGGCGCATCACGGGCACCGCGGCCCGCACGCCGTTGACGACGCCGCCGAGGTTGGTCGCGAGGGCGGCCTCCCAGTGGGCGTCGGTGAGCTCCTCCAGGTGCCCGCCGACGGCGACGCCGGCGTTGTTGACCATGAGGTCGAGGCCGCCGTGGTCCGTCACCGTCCCCTCGACGAGGTCGCGGGCGGCCCCGGCGTCGGTGACGTCGAGCGCGGCGGCCGACCCACCGACCCGGTCGGCGACCTCGCGGGCGGCCTCGGCGTCGAGGTCGGCGACGACGACGTGGGAGCCCCGGGCCGCGAGCACGGCCGCGAGGGCCGCCCCGATCCCGGACCCCGCCCCGGTGACGATGCTCACCCGCGGGCGGAAGGCTCGTCTGGGCACGGGCATCCCCCGACGCTACCGTGTGGGCATGTCTCGGGCGCAGCGGATGCCTCGGGCCGCCCGCGAGGAGCAGCTGCTCGGGATCGCCGAGCGGGTCTTCGGTGAGCGGGGCTTCCAGGCCGCGACCGTCGAGGAGATCGCCGAGGCCGCCGGCGTGACCAAGCCCGTGGTCTACGACCTGTTCGGGTCGAAGGAGGGACTCCTCGCCGCCGGGGTCGCCCGCGCCCGCGGCGAGCTGCAGGACGCCGTCCGGGCCGCCTGGCGCACGGTCCCCCGGGACGCGCCGGCCGAGTCCTCCTTCCGGGCCGGGGTCCGGGCCTTCTTCGACTTCATGGACGAGCACGCGAGCGCGTGGACCCTGCTGCAGCAGGAGGGCGTGTTCGCCGCCGGCGCGGCCAGGCCGCTGGAGGAGTTCCGCGCCGGCAACGTCGACCTCGTCCTCGGCGCGCTGCGCCGGTCGGCGCCGCCGGAGGTGTCCGACGTCGCGCTCGAGGGGATGGTCGAGGCGCTCATCGGGGCGTGCGAGCGGGTCGCGGTGTGGCGCACCCGGCGGACGGTCCCGGCGCAGCAGGCGACCGACCTCGTCGTCGCCCTGACGTGGCAGGGGTTGCGGGCGGTCGTCACCGACCGCGGGTGAGCCCGATCGCGAGCCCGTCGAGGATGTCGTGCTCGGAGGTGACCACCGACCTCGCCCCGGCCGCGGCCGCGCGGGTGACGACCTCACGCCAGACGAGGGCGCCGGCGCCGATGACGTCGACCCTGCCCGGGTGCATGAAGCCGAGCGCGGCCCGCTCCGCCCGGGTCATCCCGAGCAGGTCCTCGCAGGCGGCGACGACCCGGTCCGGCGGGAGGGTCGTCAGGTGGAGCCGGTCTGCGTCGTAGCTGGCCAGGCCCAGGGCGTGCGCGGTGACCGTGGTCACCGTGCCCGCGAGGCCGACGAGCGTGGCGACCCCGCTCAGCGGGACGGACCGCTCGGCCAGGTCCAGGGCCCGGTCCACGTCGGCCACCGCGGCGGCGACCTCGACCGCCGTCGGGGGGTCGGAGTGCAGGTGGCGCTCGGTGATCCGGACGCAGCCGACGTCGACCGAGCGGGCGGCCTCGACGGCCGCGGTGCCCCGGACGAGCTCGGTCGAGCCGCCGCCGAGGTCGACGACGAGGTAGGGGCCGGGGACGCCCCCGGCGATCAGGTCCGCGGTCGCGCCGGTGAAGGACAGCGCGGCCTCCTCGTCGCCGCTGACGACCTCGGGGACGGTCCCGAAGTCCCGGAACGCCTGCCGCACCCCGGCGATGAACTCGCCCGCGTTCTCGGCGTCCCGGGAGGCCGAGGTCGCGACGAACCGGACCGCCTCGACGTCGTGGACCCGGCACTCGCGGGCGTACTCCGCGGCGGCGTCGAGGGTGCGCGTCATGGCGGCGGGGGCGATCCGGCCCGTGCGGTCGACGCCGAGCCCGAGGCGGACGACCTCCATCCGCCGCACGACGTCGCTGACGGCGAGCGTGGCGGGGTCGACGTCGGCGACGAGCAGCCGGATCGAGTTCGTCCCGCAGTCGACCGCGGCGACCCTCACGTGGTCTCCTCCTCCCGCGGGCCGCCCGGGCGGCAGGGACGGGCCCACCACGACCCGAGCCGGTCCAGCACCTCGTCGCCGAGGGGGTTGACCCCCGGCCCGGCCGCGAGCGCGTGCGCGACGAGGACGTGGAGGCACTTCACCCGGGTCGGCATCCCGCCCGCCGAGACGCCGGCGATCTCCGGGACCTGCCCGAGCTCGCCGCGCCGGCGCAGGTAGTCGTCGTGGGCCGCGGCGTACCGGGCCGCGAGCGCGGGGTCGGCGGTGAGCCGCTCGGTCATCTCCTGCATCAGCCCCTCGGACTCCAGCGTGCTCACCGCCCCGGTCAGCCGGGGGCACGTGGCGTAGAACGTCGTCGGGAACGGGGTGCCGTCCTCGAGCCGCGGGCGGGTCCGCACGACGTCGGGCTCGCCGCACGGGCACCGGTGGCCCACCGCCACGACCCCGCGCGGGGTCCGGCCGAGCTGGCGCTCGACGGCGGCGAGGTCGACGGGGTCGACGGGGTCGGTCGCGGCGGGGTCGGTCGCGGCGAGGTCGGGGCCGTCGGCCGCGCCGGGGGGCTCGGCGGCCGGCCCGGTCACCGGGGGGCGACCTTCTGCGGGTTGTCCGCGACCTTCGCCGAGTGCAGCACCTGGGAGTACCAGGGCAGGTCGGGGTCCGGCGCGGTGAGCGTGGACGCGCCCGGGGCCGCGTCGAGGGCCGGGTCGGCGTCGATGACCGTGTACGACTTCTCGCCGACCTTGACGAACTTCAGCCGCTTGCGGGCCTGCTGCTCGACGTACTCCGGGTCCTGCCAGTGCCTCGCCTCGGTCCGCAGGTCCTCGACCCGGGACTGCTGGTCGGCGACCTGGGCGCGCATGTCCGAGATCGTGCCCCGTTGGGCGAGGTAGGAGTGGAGCGTGGGCCCGAGCAGGACCGCGAGCACGACGAGCACGGACGCGAGCGCGAACCACCGCCGGGGCGACATGACCACGCGCTCCCGCTCCGGCACCGCGCGGGCGGCACCGGAGCGGGCACGTCCCCGGTGCGGGCGCTGCGCGGGCCGGCGCGCACCCCCCGGGGGGTGCGCCCCCGTCCGGGACCGCTCGCCACGCCTCAGCCCTGCTGGCGCGCCGCGAACCGCGGGAACGCGGCGACCCCTGCGTAGCGTCCGGCCCCCTCGAGCTCCTCCTCGATCCGCAGCAGCTGGTTGTACTTCGCGACCCGCTCCGAGCGGGCGGGCGCGCCCGTCTTGATCTGCCCGCAGTTCGTCGCGACGGCCAGGTCGGCGATGGTGACGTCCTCGGTCTCCCCCGAGCGGTGGCTGATCATGCACCGGTACCCGCTGCGGTGGGCGAGGTCGACCGCGTCGAGGGTCTCGGTGAGCGACCCGATCTGGTTGACCTTGACCAGCAGGGCGTTCGCCGTCCCGGTCTCGATCCCCCGGGTGATGCGCTCGGGGTTGGTGACGAACAGGTCGTCGCCGACGATCTGGACCTTGTCGCCGAGCCGCTCGGTGAGCAGCCGCCAGCCCTCCCAGTCGTCCTCGTCGAGCGGGTCCTCCAGGGAGACCAGCGGGTAGGCGTCGACGAGCTCGGCGTAGTAGTCGACGAGCTCGTCGGCGCTCTTGGACCCGCCCTCGAAGGCGTACCGGCCCTCCTCGTGGAACTCGCTCGCGGCGACGTCGAGCGCGAGCGCGACCTGGGTGCCGGGGGTGTAGCCGGCCGCCTCGATCGCCTCGAGGATGAGGTCGAGCGCGGCCCGGTTGCTCTCGAGGTCGGGCGCGAACCCGCCCTCGTCGCCGAGCCCGGTGGCCAGGCCCTTGGCCTTGAGGACGGACTTCAGCGAGTGGTAGACCTCCGCGCCCCAGCGCAGCGCCTCGGCGAAGGTGTCCGCGCCGACGGGCGCGATCATGAACTCCTGGATGTCGACGTTGGAGTCGGCGTGCGACCCGCCGTTGAGGATGTTCATCATCGGCACCGGCAGCAGGCAGGCGTTCGGCCCGCCGACGTAGCGGAACAGCGGCAGCCCGGCCGACTCGGCCGCGGCCTTGGCGACCGCGAGGGACACCCCGAGGATCGCGTTCGCCCCGAGGGCGTTCTTGTTGTCCGACCCGTCGAGCTCGAGCATCGCGGCGTCGACCACCCGCTGCTCGCTGGCCTCGAGGCCGTGGACCTTCGGCGCGATCTCGTCGTTGACGGCGGCGACCGCGGCGGTCACCCCCTTGCCGAGGTAGCGCTCCTTGTCGCCGTCGCGGCGCTCGACGGCCTCGAACTGGCCGGTGGAGGCCCCGGAGGGGACCGCCGCCCGGGCGAACGTGCCGTCGTCGAGCGCCAGCTCGACCTCCACGGTGGGGTTGCCGCGGGAGTCGAGGATCTCCCGGGCTGCGACTGCCTCGATGGTGGCCACGTCTGCCTCCTGCCTGGGCGGGTGGGGTGGGGCTGGGGTGGGACCCTCCGAGCCTAGCCCGTCGGCCCCGGCCGGTCTCCGACCGACCCGCCCTGCGTCGGGGGCGGCCACAATGGGGCATGGCCCTCGCCGTCTGCCTGCTGCTGGACCCGGAGACCGATGCCACGCTGCGGCGGCTGTGGGCCCGGCTGGAGCAGGTCGGGGTGGGGACGCTGCTGACCCACACCCACCGCCACCACGTGCCGCACGTGTCCTACGCCGTGCTGCGCGAGTACGACGTCGGGGCGGTCCGGGAGGCGGTCGCCGCGCTGCCGCCGGGGGGCCCGGTGCCGCTCCACTTCGACGCGATCGGCCTGTTCCGGAGGGGCCGGGCGTGCCTCGTCCCGGCGGTCACGGCCGACGTCATGGCCCGCCACGCGGGGGTCGTCGACGCCGTGCTCGCCACGGGGGCGGACCTGCACCGGCACTACGCGCCGGGCCGCTGGGTCCCGCACTGCAGCCTCGCGACCCGGTCGCGGACCGCCGACCTGCCCGCGCTGGCCTCGGTCGTCCACGACGTGCTGCCCGTCGACGCGGTCGCGGACCACGCCGCCCTCGTCGACAGCGCGACCGGGGAGCGCTGGCCGCTCACCGGCGTCCCCTGACCGGCGGCGCCCCGGGTCACGCCGGCGAGAGTCGTCGCCACGGGCGGCAGGTGCCGCCGGTCGCGGGCGGCATCCGCCGGTCAGCCGAGGTCGCGCAGCGCCCGGCGCAGGAGCCCCTCGGCGGACTCGCCCGCCGCGCGCGCGTCGGCGACGACGTCGAGCAGCCTGCGGGCTCGCTCGTCCTCGACCTCGGGGAGGTCGACCCCGCGTCGCTCGGCCCGGTCGAGCACCTTCTCCGCGGTGAGCAGCGCCGGCAGCGAGGCCGGGACCCCGTCGAGCAGGCTCGACGGGGTCCCGCCGCCGCGGGCGGCCCGCTCGTCGGCCTTGATCCGCTCCCAGCTCTCCTCCACCTCCTCGGGGGTGCTCGCCTCACCGGCGGCGAACACGTGCGGGTGGCGGCGGAGCAGCTTCTCGACGAGGACCCCCGCGACCGCGTCGACGTCGAACGGGGCCTGCGGGTGCTCCTCCCCGACCCGGGCGTGGAAGACGACCTGGAGGAGGACGTCGCCGAGCTCCTCGACGAGGTGGTCGCGGTCCTCGGCCTCGATCGCCTCGACGGCCTCGTGTGCCTCCTCGAGGAGGTAGCGGGCCAGGGAGGCGTGGGTCTGGCGGGCGTCCCACGGGCAGCCGCCCGGGGACCGGAGCCGGTCCATGACGGCGACGACGTCGAGCAGCCGGGCGCCGGGGACGTCCCACGACCCGACGAGCACCTCGACCTCCGGCGGCTCGGGCAGCCGGGTGACCTCGGCGGCGACGGCGTCGCTCAGCCCCGGGTCACCGTCGGCGGACCCGGCCCACACGACGAGCCCGTCGGCGGCGGCCGCGACGAGGTCCCGCGCCAGGGCGGGCACGACAGCGCCTTCCTCGGCGCCGGCGTGGACGGTGACGGCGAGGCCCGCCTCCGCGACCGCGTCCGCGAGGGGCTCTCCCGGCCCGCGGGCGTGCACCGTCTCGGCGGCCGCGAGGGTCTCCCACGCGTCCCGGCTCAGCAGCCCGGGCGCGGTCCGCGGGCTCGCGAGGAGCAGGACGAGGCGCCCGGGCACCGCGCCCTCAGCCGCCGGACTGCGAGGTCTGGGGCGTCG
Source organism: uncultured Actinomycetota bacterium (assembly GCA_963800325.1). GTDB lineage: Bacteria > Actinomycetota > Actinomycetes > Actinomycetales > Dermatophilaceae > CAWDAQ01. Next base: position 438,582 of record CAWDAQ010000003.1, read on the forward strand.
CCGAGGAGGAGCCCGCGGCGATCCAGTTCGGCTTCTCGGCGACCATCCCCTGCTGGGGGTCGAAGGAGCCGAAGCGCGGGTTGATCTCGACGTCGGCCTTGGCGATGTCGTCGAGGATCTGGTTCTGGGTGTCCTGGTCGAGGGTGCGCACCGCGTTGTTGGCCCGGACGAGGTCGATCGTCTCCTGGCTCGGGTCGGACAGCTTGGGCATCGCGGCCCGCGCGGCGGTCGAGGTCTGGGGGTGGCCGGCCTTCTGCGCGGCCCTGATGATGAACGGCGCGGTGACGAGCGAGGCGACCGCGTCCGTCGTCGTCAGCGGCTGCTGGAGGTCGAAGGCCTCGTTGATCTGCTGGGCCGCGGTCTGCGCGTCCTGGACGGTGATGACGTCACCGTCGACGACGGCGGCGGTGTCCGCGCCCCCGCACCCGCTCAGTCCGAGCGCCGCGACGGCGGCGACCCCCACGACGGCCATCCGCGAACGTGATCCCACAGAACGTCCTTTCCTCCGTCAGCGGACCCTCGCCGCTGAGCCTGCCTGCGAGCCCGACCCCGTGCTGCCCACCCGGGCGGCCCCGGCGATGTCGTCCAGGAGCACCGCGCGGACGAGGTCCCCCGCCCACTCGAGCACCGCGGTGTCGCGCAGCGGGGTCCCACCGACCCGGGCCGTCGTCGGCCTCGGCACCAGCATCGTACGGACCGCCTCCTTGTGGAGCGAGCGCGGGTAGAGCCGGTCGAGCCGCAGCCGCTGCGACTCGCGCAGGTCGACGGGGGCGAAGCGCACCGACGTGCCCTGCACGGAGATGTCGCTGACCCCGGCGCGCCGGGCGACCGTCCGCAGCCGGGCGACCTCGACGAGGTTGCGCACCGGCTCGGGCAGCGGACCGTACCGGTCGACCAGCTCGGCCTCGATGTCCCCGAGCTCGGCCTCGTCGGCGACGGCGGCGAGCTTGCGGTACGCCTCGAGCCGGAGCCGCTCGCCGGGCACGTAGTCGTGCGGCAGGTGGGCGTCGACGGGCAGCTCGATCTTGACCTCGGCGGGGGCGGAGTCCCCCTCGCCCTTGAAGTCGGCGACGGCCTCGCCGACCATCCGGACGTAGAGGTCGAACCCGACCCCGGCGATGTGGCCGGACTGCTCGCCGCCGAGCAGGTTGCCCGCGCCGCGGATCTCGAGGTCCTTCATCGCCACCTGCATCCCCGAGCCGAGGTCGGTGTTGCTCGCGATGGTCCGGAGCCGGTCGTGCGCGGTCTCGGTCAGCGGCTTCTCCGGCGGGTAGAGGAAGTAGGCGTAGGCCCGCTCCCGGCCCCGCCCGACCCGGCCGCGCAGCTGGTGGAGCTGGCTCAGGCCGAACTGGTCCGCCCGGTCGAGCACGAGGGTGTTGGCGTTGGAGATGTCGAGGCCGGTCTCGACGATCGTCGTGCACACGAGCAGGTCGATGCGCCGCTCCCAGAAGTCGAGGACGACCTCCTCGAGCCGGTGCTCGCCCATCTGCCCGTGCGCGACCGCGACCCGGGCCTCGGGGACGAGCTCGCGGATCCGGGCCGCGGTGCGGTCGATCGAGGACACCTTGTTGTGGACGAAGAACACCTGGCCCTCGCGCATGAGCTCGCGCCGGACCGCCGCGGCGACCTGCTTCTCGTCGTAGGCCCCGACGAAGGTGAGGACGGGGTGGCGCTCCTCGGGCGGCGTCGCCAGCGTCGACATCTCGCGGATCCCGGTGACGGCCATCTCGAGGGTCCGCGGGATCGGGGTGGCCGACATCGCGAGCACGTCGACGGCGGTGCGCATCGCCTTCAGCTGCTCCTTGTGCTCGACCCCGAAGCGCTGCTCCTCGTCGACGACGACGAGGCCGAGGTCCTTGAACCTCACCTCCCCGCCGAGGATGCGGTGGGTGCCGAGGACGATGTCGATGCTGCCGTCGGCGAGCCCGGCGAGGACCCGGCGGGCCTCGGCGTCGCTCTGGAACCGGCTGAGCGAGCGCACCACGACGGGGAACCCGGCGTAGCGCTCGGAGAAGGTCTGGAAGTGCTGCTGGACCAGCAGCGTCGTCGGGACGAGGACGGCGACCTGCTTGCCGTCCTGGATGGCCTTGAACGCCGCCCGGACCGCGATCTCGGTCTTGCCGTATCCGACGTCGCCGCAGATGAGCCGGTCCATCGGGACCGGCTGCTCCATGTCGGCCTTGACCTCGTCGATGCTGCTGAGCTGGTCGGGGGTCTCGATGTAGGCGAACGCGTCCTCGAGCTCGCGCTGCCACGGGGTGTCCGGGCCGAACGCGTGGCCCGGCGTCGCCATCCGGGCGCTGTAGAGCCGGATGAGCTCTGCGGCGATCTGCTTGACGTGCCGCTTGGCCCGGCTCTTGGTCTTCTGCCAGTCCGAACCGCCCATGCGGTTGACGGTCGGCGCCTCGCCGCCGACGTACCGGGTGATCTGGTCGAGCTGGTCGGTGGGCACGAACAACCGGTCCCCGGGCTGGCCGCGCTTGGACGGGGCGTACTCGAGGACGAGGTACTCCCGGGCCGCCCCGCCGACCGTCCGCTGGACCATCTCGACGAAGCGGCCGACGCCGTGCTGCTCGTGGACGACGAAGTCGCCGGTGCGCAGCTGCAGCGGGTCGACCTGCGCCCGGCGCCGGGACGGCATCCGGCGCATGTCCCGCGTCGAGGACTGCCCGGCCGATCCGGTGAGGTCGCCCTCGGTGAGCAGGGCGAACCGCTGACCACGCAGGACGAACCCGCGCCCGTAGGTGCCGGTCGCGACCTGGACCAGGCCGGGCTCGAGCCCGGTGACGGCGTCCTGGAGTCGGCAGGGGACGTCGTGCTCGCCCAGGACCTCGCAGATGCGCTGGGCGAGGCCGTGCCCGTCGGTGAGGACGAGCACCCGCCAGCCCTCGCGGACCCAGTCGCGCAGGTCTCCCACGGCCTGCTCGGTGCTGCCCCGGTAGGTCGGGGCGTCCTCGGCGGCGCTGGTCAGGACCTCGTCCTCGGTGGTCTCCGCGTCGGTGGCGAGCGCGGTCAGCTCCCACCACGGGGTCCCCACCTCGCCGGCGTGGTCGCGCAGGTCGGCCAGGGACCAGAACGAGGCGGTGCCGAGGACGCTCTCGAGGTCGATCGGGACCGCGCTGCCGGCCGCCGCGCTCACCCAGCCGGCCTGGAGGAACTCCTCGTTCGTCGCGACGAGGTCGTGCGCCCGGGTGCGCACCCGCTCGGGCTCGGCCACGACCACGGCGCTGCGCTCGGGCAACACGTCGAGCAGGCTCTCCATCCCGTCGACGAGCACGGGCGCGAGCGACTCCATGCCCTCGACGGCGATGCCCTCGGCGAGCTTGCCGAGCAGGTCGGCCGCGCCGGGCAGCTGGTCGACGAGGTCAGCGGCGCGCTCCCGGACGGTGTCGGTGAGCAGCACCTCGCGGCACGGCGGGGCCCAGACCCCGGCCTCGGCGACCTCGAGGCTGCGCTGGTCGGCGACCTTGAACCAGCGGATCTCCTCGACGGTGTCCCCGAAGAACTCGACCCGCAGCGGGTGCTCCTCGGTCGGGGGGAAGACGTCGAGGATGCCGCCGCGGACGGCGAACTGGCCGCGCCGCTCGACGAGGTCGGTGCGGGTGTACGCGGCCGCGACGAGGCTGTCGACGACGTCCTCCATCGCGGCCTCGGTGCCGGCGGCGAGCGAGACCGGCTCGAGGTCCCCCAGGCCGGTGGCGATGGGCTGGAGCACCGCGCGGACCGGGGCCACGACGACCTCGAGCGGCCCGTGGCCGGCGGGACCGGGCTCGGGGTGGGCGAGCCGGCGCAGCACGGCGAGGCGGCGGGCGACGGTGTCGCTGCGCGGCGAGAGCCGCTCGTGCGGCAGGGTCTCCCAGGCCGGGAACTCGGCGACGCCGCCCGGGCCGAGGAGGCACCCCACGCTCGCGACGAGGTCCTGGGCCTCCCGCTCGGTGGCGGTGACGACGAGCAGCGGGCGCGGCTGCCTCTCGACGGCGCCGCGGGCGAGCGTCGCGAGCAGCGCGGGCCGGGCGCCCGGTGCGAGGGTGAGCTCGAGCCGGGACGCGCCGGCGGCGGTGGAGTCGAGGAAGGACGCCGCTCCCGGGTCCTCGGCGAGAACGGAGGCGACGGGGGTGAGGGTCATGCGGGGTGGGGCTCCTGTGCTCTGACGCCGGTCCTGCGCGGGGCGGGGCTCCCGGCAGGCGGGTGCCCATCAGGGTACGTCGTCGCGGTGACGTCCCTGCGCGTGGACCGCGGCGAACGGCGAGGGTCCGAGCGCGCCCAGGTCCTCGACGTCGTACCCGAACCGGGCGATCTCGGCCCCGTAGCGCTCCTCGATGACCCGGCGGCGACGACGCTGCCGGAAGCCGCCGGTGCGCATCGCCTCCCAGGCGTCGGCGTAGCGGGTGCTCGCCCCGGCGCGCAGGCCCTCGGCGGGGATCGGGGTCCGCAGCCCGAGCAGGTGCTGGACGGGTTCGAGCTCCTCGCGGGGCCGGGCGACGAGGTCCTCGTACCGGAGGACGTGGAGGTGCTCCAGGTGCGGCGCGTCCTCCAGGAGCAGGGAGTGGGCGCGCACCCAGTGCCGCACGAGCCCCGGCAGGGTGGTGTGGACCCGGCCGTTGCGGGAGACGACGCGGGGCACCCACTTCTCGAGCGCGAGGGCGACGACCACCGGGTGGCGGACGACGACGAGCATCGGGGAGCCGGGGAAGAGGGCCTGGAGGAACCGGCCCATGATCATGTTCGACGGGGACTTCTCGACGAGCACGGGGCGGTCGAGGTCCCAGTACGGCTCCCACGCGGCCAGGAGCCGCGCCGCGTTCTCCGGGGAGACCAGCGGGGAGTCCTCGGTGAGGTGCGCGGCCGGGGCGTTGGCGAACCGTCCCATGCCGCCGTGGGCACGGATGCGCGGGTAGACGTCCTGGAGGTGCTGGCCCTCGTTCTCGCTGACGCCGGTGCCGGTGAGACCGCTGACGTCCGGGTGCTCGGCGAGTGCGCTCGCCAGCGGCGTGGTCCCGCTGCGGTGCAGTCCCCCGACGAACACGAGCCGCTGTCCCTCGCGCATCCCACGCTCCGCCTTCCCTCGCAGGCTGGGCCGGTCCGCGGCGCCGGCGAGGACATGGTGTCACAGCACGGGAGATACGACAGCCTTCTTCACGAAACGGGCACATCGGGACGGAAGGTCGACCTAGCATCGGAGTCGGGCCGCACCCGGGCTGGAGAGTCCAGGCCGCGGAGCCGCCCTCGGGAGGGTGTCGCGATGTCCACACGCAGGAGCAGGCCGCTGCCCACGGTCCTCGCCGCGGCGGTGCTCGCGGGGGTGGCCGCCTGTTCGTCCGGTGCCTCGAACGGCTCGAACGGCTCGGACGGGACGGGCGGCTCGGGCGGCGGGACCTCCGCCCCGCGGTCCACCGGCTCGGGAGCCGCCTCCGGCGCCCCGACGGGCTCGGGCACCGCGGCGCCGTCCTCCACCGCGGACGCCACGGGTGGCTCCGGGGCGAGCGCGCGCTCGGGATCGGCCACGCGGCCGCGGACCCCCGCGGCGACGGGCTCGGGGTCGACCGGACACGCGGCCGTCGACACCCCGACCGACCCCCCGTCGAAGAGGTCCGACGGACGCCAGAGCGCCGTGCTCCGCGCGCTCCCCGGCACCGGCTCGGGATGCGTGGACGTCGGGGACGGCACCGACGTGCGGGCCGGCTCGTTCGCCGCCGGGAACTTCACCGTCGCCCGGTCGCAGTTCACGAGCCAGGCCAAGAGCTCCGGCGCCCCGGTGGTGCGGCTCTACGCGATCCCCGCGCACGCGAAGAGGATGTCGGGCATCACCGTCACGGCGACCCCGCTCACGGGGCCCGGATCGACGCAGAAGGTGAGCTCCTCCTCGATCGGGACCGCGAACACGTGGACCTACTACAACGTCGACCTCCCCGTCGACGCCGCCGGTCGGTGGCGGCTGCGGATGAGCGCGGGCCAGGACTCGGGCTGCTTCGTGGTGAGGTTCGGCTGAGCTCGCCGCCTCGCGGCGGGGCGGGGCGGCGGAACCGGGCGGGGCCGGCGGCAGGTGCCGCCGGCCCCGCCTGCTGTGTGCCGGACTCTCTGTGCCGGACTCCGTGTGCCGGACTCCATCTCCCCGGTGGGGGGGTGGGGTCTAGCCGGTGGGGGTGAGGGGGATGGTCCAGGAGGCGTCGTAGCTGCTGGTGGCGTCGGTGGTGGCGGTCTGGGGGCCGTAGCGTCCGGCGGGTCGGGGGGCGTCGGTGTCGGTGACGAGGGAGGCGAAGCGTCCCTTGCCGGTGCCGGTGGCGGTGTCGCGTCGGGTGACGCCGCTCGGGGCGGTCCAGGTGGTGGTCGCCGAGGACTTGTCGGCCCAGTAGGTGACCACGTCCTGCCCGCCGGTCAGGTCCACCGGCGCGGAGAGGTGCCGGGTGGTGGACTTGCTGCCGGCGTGGGTGATGGTGGCGGCGGTGACCTTGGCGGGGTCGGCGCCGGAGTAGACCGCCAGGGCGAGCACGCCCTTGGTGTAGGAGCCCGCGTCGACCGCGACGGTGGCTCCGGCGTCGCCGCCGGCGAGGGTCTTCTTCCACACCGTGGAGGTGATGGCGCCGTTGGTGAACTCCTCGACCTTGCTCCACCCGCTCATCCCGGTCGGGGCGCCCCAGGTCCTGGACGCGTTCCGGGTCAGGAACAACAGGCCCACGTCCCCCGCGGACGCTCCCGCGGGGACGGTGACCTCCTCGTGGCCCTTCGCGCCGGCCCCGGAGTGGTCCGCGCCCACGAACCCCACCTGCCCCGTGCCCGCCGGGGGCGGGTCGGGCAGGGTGACGGTGACCTGGTGGGTGGTGGTGGCGGTGGCGCCGGTGTCGTCGGTGACGGTCAACGCGACCGGGTAGGTGCCCGCGGCGGCGTAGTCGTGGGAGGCGGTCCGCCCGGTGCCGGTGGCGCCGTCGCCGAAGTCCCACGCCCACCGGGTCACGTGCCCGTCGGTGTCGGTCGAGGCCGACCCGTCGAACCCGCACGCGACGGCGTCACACGCCACCGAGAACCGCGCCACCGGCACCTCGTTCACCGTGCCCGTGCCCGAGCCACCCGTGCCACCCGTGCCACCCGTGCCACCCGTGTCGCCGGTGGGGGTGAGGGGGATGGTCCAGGAGGCGTCGTAGCTGCTGGTGGCGTCGGTGGTGGCGGTCTGGGGGCCGTAGCGTCCGGCGGGTCGGGGGGCGTCGGTGTCGGTGACGAGGGAGGCGAAGCGTCCCTTGCCGGTGCCGGTGGCGGTGTCGCGTCGGGTGACGCCGCTCGGGGCGGTCCAGGTGGTGGTCGCCGAGGACTTGTCGGCCCAGTAGGTGACCACGTCCTGCCCGCCGGTCAGGTCCACCGGCGCGGAGAGGTGCCGGGTGGTGGACTTGCTGCCGGCGTGGGTGATGGTGGCGGCGGTGACCTTGGCGGGGTCGGCGCCGGAGTAGACCGCCAGGGCGAGCACGCCCTTGGTGTAGGAGCCCGCGTCGACCGCGACGGTGGCTCCGGCGTCGCCGCCGGCGAGGGTCTTCTTCCACACCGTGGAGGTGATGGCGCCGTTGGTGAACTCCTCGACCTTGCTCCACCCGCTCATCCCGGTCGGGGCGCCCCAGGTCCTGGACGCGTTCCGGGTCAGGAACAACAGGCCCACGTCCCCCGCGGACGCTCCCGCGGGGACGGTGACCTCCTCGTGGCCCTTCGCGCCGGCCCCGGAGTGGTCCGCGCCCACGAACCCCACCTGCCCCGTGCCCGCCGGGGGCGTGCCACCGTCGCCGCCGGTCCCGCCCGTGCCTCCGGTGGAGGAGAAGTCGGCGACGCCGGGGGTGCCGCTGCCGGCCGAGAGCCGCCAGCTGCTGCCGTCGTCGTTGTCCGCGGCCGGGTCGGTCAGCTCCAGGGACTCCCCGCCCGAGGCGACCGGCCAGCCGTCGCCGCCGTAGGTGACGGTGTCGGCGACCGAGCCGTCGGCCCGCTCCAGGGTGATCGCCTCTCCCTTGGAGAGCCCGCCCTTGTACGTGCCTCCGACGAACACGCCTGCGCCGTAGGTGTCCCGGAAGGTCGGGTCGTCCGCCGCGAAGGTCATCGTGCCGTGCGGGAGGATGACCGTGCCCGGCTGGACGTCGAGGGTGATGGCGTCGCTGACCGACCAGCCGGACAGGTCCACCGCCTCGGTGGCGCTCGGGTTGTACAGCTCGAGGAACTCGGCGTCGCCGCCCCCGGTGGGGCTGTGCTGGATCTCGCTGATGACGACGTCCGGGTGGGCGCTCTGCGCCGCGGGCACCCGCGAGTCGGTGGCGAAGACGTTCCGCCGGGCCCGGATGTCGTCGAACAGGCCCGTCCGCTGCCGGTCGAAGCCCATCCACGATGCGCTCGGCCACGTCTGGAGGTCGAGGATCGCCTCGGGCCGGGCCGGGAGGACCTGCTCGTCGAACACCGTCTCCATCCGGTTCGGGGCGAGCAGGTCGTCGACGAGGGTGCGCAGCCGGCGGAAGTACATCGCCCGCCACTGCGGCTGGGACAGCACCGCTGCCATGAGCCTGTTCCGGGTGTCCTCGGGCTCGCTCGGGGTGACGTAGGTGCTGACGATGCCGCAGCACGTGTTGCCGAGGGTCTTGTCGAGGTCCCACGGCAGGATCGACCAGCGGCCGGTGTCGGGGTCCTGGACGTTGTACCAGTTCTTCGTCGACGCGTCGCTGCTCTTGAGGATGGCGGTGACGGCCGCGTAGTTGATCATCTGGGGCAGGTCGACGTTGCCGAGGACGTAGTCGCGCTGCGCGCTGCCGGACCGCGCGATGCCGTCGAGGAAGGACCGGATCGGGGCGTAGTCGCCGTCGTCCGGGTTCTTCTTCTCCATGCGGTAGTCCTCGAGCCTGCGGGACTCGTCGAACGCGTCGTGCGAGGCCTTGAAGACCTGCCAGTCGTCGTAGCCCTCGCGGTCGCGCCACGTGCCGTCGAACAGGTCGACGTAGGTGTAGAGGCCCTGGAACTTCGCGTTGCGCTGGGTGCGGACCGGGAAGACCTGGGTGTCGACGACGCCGGCCCGGCGGTAGGCGTCCCAGCCGAGGACGGGACGGCCGTGGGAGTGGTCGCTCCAGTCCCCCTGCATGGCGAACTCGTCGACCGGCTCGACGAGCCGGCCGGGCATGTCGAGCGGGTGGTTCTGCGGGAGCTCGAACTTCCAGCTCGGCTTGGTCGACTTCTGCGAGTTCTCGCCGCGGATGTTGACCTCGACGCCGTCGTAGACCGTGCCGTCGTAGGCGAGCACGGCCGAGCGGGTGATGTCGACGGTGGGCTGGCTCGTGATCGCCGAGTAGTCGGCGTCGGGGATGAACCACTCCAGGACCGGGAGGGCACTGGTCACGCCGCTGGCCGCGACGACGCCCTCGTAGGTGCGCGAGTCGTCCACCCTGGGCAGGGCGCTGGTCCCCGACGGGTTCGTGGCGAGCACGCGGTAGCGGATGAGGTGGCCGGCGGCGACGCCGGGGACGGTCCCGGTGTAGTGGCCTCCGCCCGCGTCGGTGAGCGCGAGCGACTTCTCGGCTCCGAAGTCCACCCGGTAGCGCAGGGTCGCCGCGGTGGCGCCGGCGAGGTCCACGCCGACGCGGACGGCCTCCCCGGCCGCCGGGACCCGCGGGGTCGCGGTGAGGTTGGTCAGTCGCGGGGCGGACCCGGAGTGCGCGACGGAGTTCGCCGCACCCGCCGTGTGGCCGCTCGGGGAGGTCGACGCCGCCCAGTTGAGCGGGTCGTCGTGGTCGAGGGCCGGGTCGACGAGCTCCAGGGACGGACCGCCGCCGTCGGGGGTGACCGCCCACGGGGCGGTGTCGGAGTAGGTCACCGCGTCGATCTCGGTGCCTCCGGCGTCGGTGAGGGTGACGGTCTCGCCGCTGTTGGACAGCTTCCCGGAGTACGCCGCGGCCGGGGTGAACCCGTAGAGCGACCGGAACCGGGCCGGGTCGGGCGAGACGACGACGCGACCACCGGGGGCCACGCCGGCCCCGGTGGGGAAGCACACGTTGGCGCCGTCGAGGCACCAGCCCGACAGGTCCACTTCGGAGGAGCTGACGTTGGTCAGCTCGACGAACTCGTCGCTGTCGAGGTCGGAGACCGGGTGGTACATCAGCTCGCTGATGACGACGTCCCCCGGCGCGGCAGACGTCGCGGCCGACGCGGTGCCCGGAGCCACCACGGCCGCCCCGGACGCCACCGTGGCCAGCACGACCCCGACCCCGAGCCGGCGCCGACCGCGCACGAACCATTCCTGCGTCATTTTTCGGTCCCCCCTGGTCCATTCCGCGTTCGCCCTCGCACGCGGCAGCACGGCGTTCCCGGGAGTCCCCGGACGCCGCCCGAGTCGATGATGCACTCCCCCGTTGCCCGCCGCGGACGTTTCGGGCTTCTTCGGGACTCACTGGCCACATGACTTCAGGGCAAATGACCCATTGAGCGGCAAAAGCCCACGTCAAGAGGCGGACGCTGAGGCGATTGTCGCCATTTCCGGGAATGACGGCCACAGGCGTGTGTACGGTCTCAGCGATAGGGGGGAAGCGATGCCGTGCGCTGCTCCGTGCCATTCTCGAAAGGGGCTGCCCATGAGGCCCGCGGCCATTCTCGGTGCCATTGTCCTGTCGTTCTCGACGTTGACGGCGCTGCCGTCGCAGGCGTCCGCGGCGACCACCGGCACCGACTCGGTCCACTTCGTCGCCGCCGGCGACTGGGCGGCCTCGACGCAGACCTCCTCCGTGCTCGACGCGACCCGCGGCTCCGGCGCCGACCTCGGCCTGGCGCTGGGTGACTTCTCGTACGGGAAGACCGGGCAGGAGAAGTCGTGGTGCGACTACGTGAAGTCGAAGGTCGGCGCGACGTTCCCGTTCGAGCTCATCAGCGGCAACCACGAGAGCAACGGCCTCAACGGGACCATCGGCGCCTTCACCTCGTGCCTGCCGAACCGGCTGCCGGGCGTCACCGGCACCTACGGCCGGCAGTGGTACGCCGACGTGCCCGCGTCCAACCCCCTGGTCCGCTTCATCATGATCTCGCCGGGCCTGCAGTTCCCCGACGGCTACTACTCCTACGCCAAGGGCACCCCCCGGTACCAGTGGACCGCGAACGCCATCGACAGCGCCCGCGCGACCGGCGTGCCCTGGGTGGTCGTCGGCTACCACAAGCCGTGCCTGTCGATGACCGCGGTGTCGTGCAGCTCCGGCCCGGACCTGATGAACCTCATGGCGAGCAAGAAGGTCGACCTCGTGCTGTCCGGGCACAACCACCTCTACGAGCGGACCAAGCAGCTCGCCCTGTCGGGGGCGTGCCCGCAGCTCGTGCCGGGCACGGCGAGGTCCGCGTGCGTCGCCGACGGCGACGACGCGCTCGTCCAGGGGGCCGGGACGGTGTTCGGCACGGTGGGGACCGGCGGCGCCGGGCTGCAGGGTCCGAGCACCGGCGACCCGGAGAGGCCGTACTTCGCCGCCTGGGCCGGCAAGGGGGCCAACCCGACCTGGGGCCTGCTCGACGTCACCGCCGACCGGAGCCGGCTGTCCGCCCGCTTCGTCCCGACCAGTGGCGGCAGCTTCACCGACGCGTTCACCATCACCCGCCCCGGTGGCTCGGGCACGGGCACGGTGAACGAGGTGCCGGTGGCGCGGTTCTCGGCGGCGTGTGACGCCGTCGCGTGCGGGTTCGACGGGTCGGCCTCGACCGACACCGACGGGCACGTGACCCGGTGGGCGTGGGACTTCGGCGACGGCGCCACCGGCACCGGGCGGACCGCCTCCCACGACTACGCCGCCGCGGGCACCTACCCGGTCGCGTTGACCGTCACCGACGACACCGGCGCCACCGCCACCACCACCCACCAGGTCACCGTCACCCTGCCCGACCCGCCCCCGGCGGGCACGGGGCAGGTGGGGTTCGTGGGCGCGGACCACTCCGGGGCCGGCGCGAAGGGCCACGAGGAGGTCACCGTCCCCGCGGGAGCGTCCGCGGGGGACGTGGGCCTGTTGTTCCTGACCCGGAACGCGTCCAGGACCTGGGGCGCCCCGACCGGGATGAGCGGGTGGAGCAAGGTCGAGGAGTTCACCAACGGCGCCATCACCTCCACGGTGTGGAAGAAGACCCTCGCCGGCGGCGACGCCGGAGCCACCGTCGCGGTCGACGCGGGCTCCTACACCAAGGGCGTGCTCGCCCTGGCGGTCTACTCCGGCGCCGACCCCGCCAAGGTCACCGCCGCCACCATCACCCACGCCGGCAGCAAGTCCACCACCCGGCACCTCTCCGCGCCGGTGGACCTGACCGGCGGGCAGGACGTGGTCACCTACTGGGCCGACAAGTCCTCGGCGACCACCACCTGGACCGCCCCGAGCGGCGTCACCCGACGCGACACCGCCACCGGCACCGGCAAGGGACGCTTCGCCTCCCTCGTCACCGACACCGACGCCCCCCGACCCGCCGGACGCTACGGCCCCCAGACCGCCACCACCGACGCCACCAGCAGCTACGACGCCTCCTGGACCATCCCCCTCACCCCCACCGGCGACACGGGTGGCACGGGTGGCACGGGTGGGTCGGTGAACGAGGTGCCGGTGGCGCGGTTCTCGGCGGCGTGTGACGCCGTCGCGTGCGGGTTCGACGGGTCGGCCTCGACCGACACCGACGGGCACGTGACCCGGTGGGCGTGGGACTTCGGCGACGGCGCCACCGGCACCGGGCGGACCGCCTCCCACGACTACGCCGCCGCGGGCACCTACCCGGTCGCGTTGACCGTCACCGACGACACCGGCGCCACCGCCACCACCACCCACCAGGTCACCGTCACCCTGCCCGACCCGCCCCCGGCGGGCACGGGGCAGGTGGGGTTCGTGGGCGCGGACCACTCCGGGGCCGGCGCGAAGGGCCACGAGGAGGTCACCGTCCCCGCGGGAGCGTCCGCGGGGGACGTGGGCCTGTTGTTCCTGACCCGGAACGCGTCCAGGACCTGGGGCGCCCCGACCGGGATGAGCGGGTGGAGCAAGGTCGAGGAGTTCACCAACGGCGCCATCACCTCCACGGTGTGGAAGAAGACCCTCGCCGGCGGCGACGCCGGAGCCACCGTCGCGGTCGACGCGGGCTCCTACACCAAGGGCGTGCTCGCCCTGGCGGTCTACTCCGGCGCCGACCCCGCCAAGGTCACCGCCGCCACCATCACCCACGCCGGCAGCAAGTCCACCACCCGGCACCTCTCCGCGCCGGTGGACCTGACCGGCGGGCAGGACGTGGTCACCTACTGGGCCGACAAGTCCTCGGCGACCACCACCTGGACCGCCCCGAGCGGCGTCACCCGACGCGACACCGCCACCGGCACCGGCAAGGGACGCTTCGCCTCCCTCGTCACCGACACCGACGCCCCCCGACCCGCCGGACGCTACGGCCCCCAGACCGCCACCACCGACGCCACCAGCAGCTACGACGCCTCCTGGACCATCCCCCTCACCCCCACCAGCTAGACCCCACCCCCCCACCAGGGACCTGGGGGCACCCGCAGGAACCTATCCCGCAGGTGCCCCCGGCCCGCGTGAGTGGCCTCGAACAGCCCGCCCCGGACACCCGGAGGCGGGCTCTCGTGGCTCCCCACGGCGGGCCCGGGCGACGGAGGCTCCTCGGTGTGGGCCCGTGCGCCGGCAGGGCGAGGCGCCGCGAGCACCGGCGACAGTGGCCGTGACCGGCGGCATCTGCCGCCGGTCACGACGACGTCCGCCGGCGTGCGGGCCGACGGCGCCACGCCGGGATTCCCCGGCCACTCACCGGGAGCAGGGGGAAGGCCGTCGACGCGGGCGATGGGGCCGTACGCGGTCGCGCGGGGTTGACGCGCACCGGTACCTCGTGGCCGCTCACGCGGGTGGGGCCGGCGCCGCGGTGGTCGTTCCGCGGCACCGGCCCCATCCGGTGTGGTCCACCTCCCCCCGGAGGGTCAGCTCGCGGGCGGGAGGGTGATCGACCACATGACGGCCTTCTGGGACTTCGCGTTCGTCGTCGCGGTCAACCCCCCGGCCTCGCCCGCCGGCAGCGGACCCGCCGAGTCGCCCACCACCAGCCCGTACCGGCCCGAGGACCCCGTCCCGGTCGCCTCGTCGCGCACCGTCACCCCCTCCGGCGCCGTCCACGAGTCCGTCGAGGTCGACTTGTCACTCCACAGCGACACCAGCCAGTCCCCCGCCGCCGCCGACACCCTCGGCGTCACGTGCTCCGCGGTCCCGGAGTCCACCGAGTGCACCGCCGCCACCCTGCCGGCGTCCACCCCCCGGTAGACCACCAACGACAGCAACGCCTTGGAGTACGAGTCGTTGTCCAACCGCACCGTGCCACCCAGGTCCTGCGCCGTGGCCACCTTAGACCACACCGTCGAGGTCACCGACACGTTCGTCACCGACCCCAGCTGCGACCAGCCCCCGAGCCCACTCGGACCCGTCCACGTCGAGGACGACCCCTTGCCCAGCACCAGCACCAACGTGTCCCCGGCCCTCGTGCCCGAGGGCACGTCCACCTGCTTCACCCTCGAGGCACCCGACCCCGAGTGCACCGCACCCACGAACGACACCGGACTGGCCGGCACCGACACCGACACCTCGTGCGAGACCGAGTCCCTCGCCCCACCGTCATCGGTCACCGTCAACGTCACCGTGTACGACCCCGACGCCACGAACACGTGATCCGGCGACGCACCCGACCCACTCGACCCGTCACCGAAGTCCCACGCGTACTTCACCACCGACCCGTCCGAGTCAGCCGACGCCGACCCGTCGAAAGAACACCCACCCTGGTCACCACACGAGGACGCAAACCCCGCCGACGGCGCCACATTCGGCTCCGGCGCCGACGCGGGCGGGAGGGTGATCGACCACATGACGGCCTTCTGGGACTTCGCGTTCGTCGTCGCGGTCAACCCCCCGGCCTCGCCCGCCGGCAGCGGACCCGCCGAGTCGCCCACCACCAGCCCGTACCGGCCCGAGGACCCCGTCCCGGTCGCCTCGTCGCGCACCGTCACCCCCTCCGGCGCCGTCCACGAGTCCGTCGAGGTCGACTTGTCACTCCACAGCGACACCAGCCAGTCCCCCGCCGCCGCCGACACCCTCGGCGTCACGTGCTCCGCGGTCCCGGAGTCCACCGAGTGCACCGCCGCCACCCTGCCGGCGTCCACCCCCCGGTAGACCACCAACGACAGCAACGCCTTGGAGTACGAGTCGTTGTCCAACCGCACCGTGCCACCCAGGTCCTGCGCCGTGGCCACCTTAGACCACACCGTCGAGGTCACCGACACGTTCGTCACCGACCCCAGCTGCGACCAGCCCCCGAGCCCACTCGGACCCGTCCACGTCGAGGACGACCCCTTGCCCAGCACCAGCACCAACGTGTCCCCGGCCCTCGTGCCCGAGGGCACGTCCACCTGCTTCACCCTCGAGGCACCCGACCCCGAGTGCACCGCACCCACGAACGACACCGGACTGGCCGGCACCGACACCGACACCTCGTGCGAGACCGAGTCCCTCGCCCCACCGTCATCGGTCACCGTCAACGTCACCGTGTACGACCCCGACGCCACGAACACGTGATCCGGCGACGCACCCGACCCACTCGACCCGTCACCGAAGTCCCACGCGTACTTCACCACCGACCCGTCCGAGTCAGCCGACGCCGACCCGTCGAAAGAACACCCACCCTGGTCACCACACGAGGACGCAAACCCCGCCGACGGCGCCACATTCGGCTCCGGCGCCGACGCGGGCGGGAGGGTGATCGACCACATGACGGCCTTCTGGGACTTCGCGTTCGTCGTCGCGGTCAACCCCCCGGCCTCGCCCGCCGGCAGCGGACCCGCCGAGTCGCCCACCACCAGCCCGTACCGGCCCGAGGACCCCGTCCCGGTCGCCTCGTCGCGCACCGTCACCCCCTCCGGCGCCGTCCACGAGTCCGTCGAGGTCGACTTGTCACTCCACAGCGACACCAGCCAGTCCCCCGCCGCCGCCGACACCCTCGGCGTCACGTGCTCCGCGGTCCCGGAGTCCACCGAGTGCACCGCCGCCACCCTGCCGGCGTCCACCCCCCGGTAGACCACCAACGACAGCAACGCCTTGGAGTACGAGTCGTTGTCCAACCGCACCGTGCCACCCAGGTCCTGCGCCGTGGCCACCTTAGACCACACCGTCGAGGTCACCGACACGTTCGTCACCGACCCCAGCTGCGACCAGCCCCCGAGCCCACTCGGACCCGTCCACGTCGAGGACGACCCCTTGCCCAGCACCAGCACCAACGTGTCCCCGGCCCTCGTGCCCGAGGGCACGTCCACCTGCTTCACCCTCGAGGCACCCGACCCCGAGTGCACCGCACCCACGAACGACACCGGACTGGCCGGCACCGACACCGACACCTCGTGCGAGACCGAGTCCCTCGCCCCACCGTCATCGGTCACCGTCAACGTCACCGTGTACGACCCCGACGCCACGAACACGTGATCCGGCGACGCACCCGACCCACTCGACCCGTCACCGAAGTCCCACGCGTACTTCACCACCGACCCGTCCGAGTCAGCCGACGCCGACCCGTCGAAAGAACACCCACCCTGGTCACCACACGAGGACGCAAACCCCGCCACCGGCGCCTGGTTCGGCTCCGGCTCGGAGCGGAGGAACATCGACGTGGACCGCCAGTCGACGCCGTCCCGGGACGGGCCGCTGACGCCCGTCCGCGACCCGGTGACGGTGCCGTGGTCGAAGGCGACCTTCCAGAGGTTGCCGTCGCTGCGGGTCGAGTAGTACAGCGTCGAGCCGACCGCGAACATCCCGCCCACGTCGCCGAAGCGCACCGAGCTCGGCACGTCCGTCGTCGTCTCGTCGACGATCCCGCTGTCGGGCGAGAACCAGCGCGAGTGCATCGTGCTGTCGTCGTAGAGGGTGTAGTACAGCCGTCCGCCCGAGTAGAGCATCCCGGTGACGTTGGACATCTGCCCGTACAAGGACGGCACGTTCCCGTCGAAGGTCCCGCCGAGGTGGTTGTCGACGTCCTTCCAGTACGGGTCGTGGTACGGGTTGATCTTCGTCGCCGGCCCGAAGGACTCACCGTCGAAGCCGCGCGAGTAGAGGAAGCCGTCGGTCTTGCCGTAGAAGACCGTGCTGCCCACCATGAACGCGCCCCGGGTGTGGCCCCAGTCGTTCCCGCCGATGCCGGCCGCGGTCCGCGAGCCCGCCGAGCTCCCCGTGAAGGAGGCCTGGTCCAGGGGGCCGC
Organism: uncultured Actinomycetota bacterium; assembly: GCA_963800325.1. Lineage (GTDB taxonomy): Bacteria > Actinomycetota > Actinomycetes > Actinomycetales > Dermatophilaceae > CAWDAQ01. The sequence continues at coordinate 455,820 of CAWDAQ010000003.1, forward strand.
TGCCGCCGCCGGAGGATCCGGACACGTCGGTCCGGAGGATCTCGATGGCGTCGACGAGCGGGTGGTTGGCGGAGCCGTGCCCGAAGTTGATGTTGACGGTCCCGTCGCTGGTCAGCTTGAACGAGCGCATGGTCCCGGTCTGGTCGCCGACCGCCTTGACGATGTCGAAGTTCGACAGGACCCGGTGGCCGTCGATGCCGACGTTGAACACGCGCGCCCCGACCGTGCTCGTGCCCGGCGGCCGGTTGGCGAAGTAGAGCCGCACCCGCAGCGGCGTCCCGGACTTGACCGGGAAGGACCACTTCATCTCCGGCTTGGCCTTCGGGTCCCACCGGTCGCGGTCGAAGACGGCCCACGGCGTGCTCGCGGGGACCTTCGAGTCGACCTTCTGGATCGGGGGCCACGGCCCGCCCGAGTTGCTGCCGGTGGTGCGCAGCGGGTTGGTCGCCCCCGAGTCGTCGCTCCAGTCCGGTCCGCCGTCGAGGCTCTGCAGGGCCGGGCCGCCGGCGTTGACGCGGTAGAGGACGTTGCTCGCGGCGGTGTCCCGGGCCCCACCCAGGTAGACCGTGCCGGGCAGCGTGGCCGTCGTCGTCGGGGCGACCGTGTCACCCGTGTAGGGGAAGAAGACGACCTTGGGCCGCTTGTACTCGAAGTTGCCCACCCAGTCGGTGTTGGAGCCGACGTAGACCCCGTCGGAGGTCGCGAGGATCGCGTAGACGGCCTTGCCCGGGGGGTTGCGTCCCGGGTTCCACTTCAGCGGGCGGCCGCTGACCGGGTCGAGCGCGGCGAGCCCCGGCCGCGGCACGGCGCCCTCGCGGGGCGCGTCGACGCCGAGCGGGTTGTTCGACCACCGGGCGTGGCCGCCGACGAAGACCGCGTCGTCGGTGACCGCGACCCCCCACATCGTGTCGCCGCCGGCCTGGTTGATCCACGTCGGCTGGACGTCCGTGCCGGTCGCGCCGGTCTCGAACCGGCTCGTCGCGTCGCACAGGCTCCCCCGCACGCCGCCCCCGGTCGCGTTGACGACGAAGTAGGAGCCGTCCGGGGAGAAGGCGACGCCGCGGGTGTAGCCGTCGAAGGCCCAGTTGTAGCAGTACGGCGAGTAGCGCGACGTCGCCCAGTCGGTGCGAACCTTCGCCGAGGAGCCGGTGAGGTCGATGACGGCAAGCTGGTCGCGGAGCAGGCCGTCGGCGGTCTTGAAGTTGCCGGTGACGGCCATCTGCGAGCCGTCGGGGGTGACGTCGAAGGACCACGGCCCGATCCACCCCTGGGCTCCGCTGCCGGAGTCGTTGTGGTGGCCGGCGAGCTGGACGTCGACGAACGGGTCGAGCGCCCCGGTCGTCGCGTCCAGCGAGGCCAGCCCGGCGTGGCTCATCCCGCCGACGTGGGCGAAGAACCCGGCGAGGTAGAGCCGGTTTCCCCGCTTGACGAGGTCGTTGACGCCGCCGTAGTCGAAGGACGGCGGGGTGAAGGAGGGCACGACCTTGCTCGTGTCGAGGTCGACGAGGGCGACGAACTGCGACGCCGAACCGCTCACGGTGGAGAAGTCACCGCCGATGTAGACCGTGTGGTCGTTCGGACCGGGGACGACGGTCCGGACCTCGCCGTCGACGGTGGGCGCGAAGGAGGTCAGCGTGCCGGTGGCGGGGTCGAACGCGGCGACGTGGTCGCGGGTCGTGCCGTCGACGCTGGTGAAGTGCCCGACGATCACGGTCTTGCCGCCGACGCGTGCGATGCCCCGGACGTCACCGTCGTCGACCGAGGGCGTGGCCGCCGACGGCACGGCGCTCGGGATGGCCCCGGCGCTCGGCGCCGTCGCCGACCGCTGCGTGGCGCTCGCCGACGGGGTCGACACGGCGGGCGTGGCGACGGCGGACACGGCGGCGACCGCGAGCGCAGCCACGACTCTGCGAAGCTTCATGCTGACCTCAACTCCCCTGACGCGCGGGCCGCGACTCTGAGGGCGACGTGGCGCGGTCTCGATCGTGACATGCAAGGCGTCGGGTTCGTGGCGGTTTCGGGGAGGTTGAACCGTCCGATGCTTCCTGTCTCGCCCTGGTAACCGCTGGTTCGCCCGTTTAGGGGTGAAACACCCGGCCGGTGACCTAGAGTCGGCACCGTGCCGGACGGGGGTGTGCGGGGCTCCCCGCCCGCGGCGACACGAGAGGAGCCCGACGATGGTGACGACCTCGACGACGAGCAGGACCGCTGCCGAGCCCGAGCACGGGACGCCGGCGGCGCCCACGCTGGGCGTGGTCATCGCGACCCACAACCGTCCCGAGCTCGTCCGGCGTGCGATCGGCTCGGTCCTCGGGCAGGACCACCCGGGTCGGATCGAGGTCGTCGTCGTGTTCGACCGGAGCGAGCCCGACACCTCGATGGTCCGCCACGACCCGGACCGGAGCGTGCGGGTCGTCACCAACGAGCGCACCCCGGGCCTGGCCGGGGCCCGCAACACCGGGGTCCTCGCCCTCGACACCGAGCTCGTCGCCTTCTGCGACGACGACGACGTCTGGCTCCCCGGGAAGGTCGCCGCCCAGGTCGCCGCGCTGCGCGACCGCCCGGAGGCGGACTTCGTCACGACGGCGATGCGGGTCGACTGCGAGGGCCGGCACACGGTGCGGCGGGCCGAGACCGACACCGTGACGATGGCCCGGCTCGTCCGCTCGCGCGTGGCCGCGCTGCACTCCTCGTCGTTCCTCTTCCGGCGCGCGGCGATGCTCCAGGACTTCGGGCTCGTCGACGAGACGCTGCCGCGGAGCATGGCCGAGGACTGGGACCTGCTGCTGCGGGCCGCCCGGGCCAAGGACATCGCGCACGTCGACGAGCCGCTCGTCGGGATCCTCTGGAGCGGGGGGTCCTACTTCAACGACGCGTGGCGGGACAAGAACGCCGCCCGGCTCTGGCTGCTCGAGCACCACCCGGAGCTGCGGGCCGACCCCCGCGGCGCGGCGCTGCAGTACGGCAAGCTCGCCTTCGGCACGGCCGCGGTCGGCGAGCGGCGGGCCGCGCTCGGCTGGGTCCTGCGGACGGTCCGGAGCAACCCCCGCGAGCCGCGAGCCCTCATCGCCCTCGCCGTCCTCGCCGGCCTTCCCGCGGGGCGGGTGCAGCACTTCCTCAACCGCCGGGGCCATGGAATCTAGCCCGGAGGTGCCGCCGGGCTCACGACGGGCGAGCCGGCTCGGCCGCGCCGCCGGGCTCGCGGCTGCCGTCCTGCTCACGGCGTCCACGGCGGCCGGCTGCGCGCTGGTGGAGGGCACCTCGCCCCAGGGACCGCCGCGCTGTCCGCTCTCGGACGAGCTCGTGCCCTCCTGCGGCGCCCTCCTCGGCGTCACGTCGCCGAAGCCCACGAGCGACTCGCTCGCCACGACCGAGGACACCCTCGGCCGCCGGGTCGACTTCGTCTACCGGTTCCACGACGTCGACGACGCCGTGCCGACCGACGAGGAGCGCGAGCTCCTCGACGAGGGGCGCCTGCTGCACCTGACGATCGACTCCCGCAACTTCGCCGACCCGACCCGGGAGAGCGTGCAGTGGGCCGACGTCGCGGACGGCCGGTACGACGAGACCCTGGCCGCCCAGGCCCGGGGCATCGCCTCCCTTGACACCCCGGTCTTCGTCACCTTCGACCACGAGCCCGACCAGCCCGCCGAGGACCTCGGCAGCGCGGGCGACTTCGTCGCCGCCTGGCGGCACGTCCACGACCTGTACACCGCCGAGGGCGCGACGAACGCCGTCTGGGTGTGGGTCGTCATGGGATGGGAGCCGACGCTGCACCGCGCGGCGGCGCTCTGGCCGGGGCGGGACTACGTGGACTGGATGAGCTGGGAGGCCTACAACGCCTCCGGGTGCCGGTCCGGGCCGGTCGACGCCTCGGAGTACGCCTCGTTCGAGGAGTCGATGCTGCCGGCCTACCGGTGGCTCACCTCCGGCGAGCACGACCCGCTGCCCACCGACCTGCCGATCATGATCAGCGAGGCCGGGACGAGCCCGTTCCCGGGGGACCCGGAGCGGACCGCAGCCTGGTACGCGGCCATCCCCGCCACGCTCGCCCAGTACCCGCAGGTCAAGGCGGTGGGGTTGTGGGACCACGGCGGCACCGGCGCCGCGTGCGACTTCCGCTTCGGGTCCGACCCGGCGGTCACCCGGGCGCTGCGCACGATGGCGTCCGACCCCGTGCTCGACACCCAGACGCCCGCCACCGACGGGTAGGGCGCACGAGCAGGACGCGCACAGGGGCAGGACGGGCAGGACGCGCGCGAGCAGGCGTGCGCAGGTGGGGCCGACCGGGGCGGCCCGGGGGGCTCCTCAGCGGTCGAGCTCGAACGGCGGCACGGCCCGGTCGGTCACGACCCGGGTGGCCATCGCCTCGGCGAGGTCGGCCGTGGTGAGGTCGCCGGGGTCGCGGCTGACCGAGAGCCGGCGCCGGTCGAGCTCCCCGGCGATCATCAGCTGGTGGTCGTCGACGTGCTCGCCGTGGCGGCTGAGCCGGGGAAGCAGGACCGGGCAGGCCCCGAGGTCGAGGGCGGTCAGCGCCGAGCCGATGCCGGCGTGGGCGATGACGAGGTCCGCCTCGGCCACCGCGTCCTGCAGCTCGCTCGCCGGCACCTGGTCACGCGGGTCGAACACGAGCCCCTCGGCGTCGGTGACCCCGGTCTGCCACAGCACCTCGGCGTCGGGGGCGAGCACCTCCGGGAGCACCTTGACGACCGACTCCAGGGCGCGCCGGAAGCCGTACGTCCGCATCGTGCCGAGGGTGACGACGACCCGGCTCGCCGACCGCGTCGTCCCCGCGGCGTGGGTCTCGCCGGTCTCGCGGGTCTCGGCGGTGTAGCGGTCGAACAGCGAGCCCCGGTACTGCCAGCGCCGCGTCGACCAGCTCGGGTACTGGCAGTAGAGGCTCACCCCCGGCACGCGGGAGACCAGCGACCCGGTCAGGCTCGGCCCCTGGGACCGCGCGGCGCTCTCGATGTAGTGGCACGGGATGCCGAGCGCGCGGGCGAGCGGGATGAACGACAGGGCCACCCCGGACCCCGTCGAGACGACGCGCTCGACGTGGTGCTCGCGGAGGATCCGGCGGGCCAGGGCGAGGTTGGCCGCCACCGACCGGTAGTCCCGCGGCGCGGTGTAGCGCACGAAGTCGACGCTCTCGCCGGCGAGCAGCGAGCGGGCCTGGGGGTCGTCGAAGGTCGCCCAGTGCACCCGCTCCGGGACGGGGACCAGGCGCTCCCGCAGCCGGGAGAGCTGCTCGAGGTGCCCGCCGGTCGCGGCGACGAGAAGCGTCGTCCCCGGCGCGGTCTCAGTCACGTCCCGCACCGCTGACGACGTGGATGCGGGTGCGGCGGGTGGTCCCGGTGGCGCCGCTCTCGGGCGTCCGGCCGGGATCGCCGCGGTCGAGGACGAGGACGGCGGCGGCGGCCACGGCGAGGAGCATCCAGCCCCAGAGGACGCCGCCGACGACGTCGGTCATCCAGTGCTCCTGGTTGTACGTGCGCGCGTAGGCCTGCACCGACACGGCGAGGGCGACGAACGCCACGCCGCCGACCCACGCCCTCGGCTCGCGGGTGCGGCTCCACAGGAGCGCGAGCAGGACGAGCAGTCCGTAGACGACGATGACCCGGGCACACCCTCCGGAGGGCCAGGTGCCGTGCGTGGTCGGGGGGTGGCCGCGGTCGACGACGAGCTTGAGGATCGTCTGCCCGTACTTCTCCATGAGGTAGGCGGCCGGCGGGGCGACGAGCGCGACCCACCAGCGCATCCCGGCGCGGTACCAGAGGGCGCCGAGGACGAGGGCGCCGAGGACGGTGAGGGTCTGGGTGACGTCGGGGGAGCCGATGTCGGTCAGGACCCACCAGACGTCGGACCACCAGCCGACCTGGCGGCCGGCGAACCAGCGGAAGACCGGCCAGTCGACCGCGTCCTGGAGGGCGTGCGCGAGCTCCCCGAGCAGCCACCCCGCGATGAGGGTCGCCGCCCAGCCGGCGAGCGCGACGACGGCTGCGGTGACCGGACGGGTGAGGTGGGAGCTGCTGGTGTCGAGGACCGGGGCGACGCGGCGGCGCAGGGGCGCCAGACGCCCCGGTCGGGCCCAGCGGGGCGCGGTGGCGACGGCCACGGCGCCGATGAGCGCGACGCCTCCGAGGTAGGTCGCGCACAGCACGATCGCGTCAGGCACGTCGTCCCCCCGGTGTTCTCCGGGCCGTCGTGTCCGGCTGTCGACCCGCTCTGGTGAAGCACTCCACGGATCGACAGTATGTGATGCTTGATGAGGTTTGTGCCTTAATCGGAATACTGCCTATTTGAGCCTGATCTGACGGAGTTGCTCCGGAAGTGGCGGTGCTCCGCATACGCTCCATGCCGGAGGGATCGTCGCGGGAGGGGGGCCGGTGCACGCGCCAGGAGGTGTCATGGGCCGGGGCACCCCGGTGCGCCCCGGCGCCGCTCCCGACGTGGTCCCCCCGTCCCGACGGCTCGGCGCGGTCCGCCTGCTCCGGCCCGGGTGGCCGCTGTCGGCGATGTTCATCGGCTTCCCGCTGTGGTGGGCCCTCGGCCTCGTCGAACCGGTCACCCTGACCGCCGCGGCGGTCATGGCCGTCGAGCTCGTCCGGCGCCGGGAGGTGGCCGTCCCGCGCGGCTTCGGGCTGTGGCTGCTCTTCCTCGTCTGGGTCGCCGTCGGCGCGCTCGTGGTCCAGGTCGACGTCCCCGGGGCCGTGCCCGGCGACAGCGCCACCCGCTACCTGACCGCCGCCTACCGGCTCACGTGGTACCTACGGGGCACGGTCGTCCTGCTCTACGTCATGAACCTCCGCCGCGAGCTCACCACGACGTGGGTCATGCGGACCCTCGGCTGGATGTTCGTGACGACCACGGTGGGGGGGCTGGCCGGCATGGTCGTGCCCACGGCGAGCTTCCCGTCCCTGGTGGACCTGGTGCTGCCCGGCTCGCTGCGCACCCAGCCGTTCGTCCAGTCGATGGTGCACCCGGTCTTCTCCGAGCTGCAGAACAACCTCGGCGGCAACACCCGCCGGCCGAGCGCACCCTTCGCCTACGCCAACGAGTGGGGCTTCAACCTCGCGTGCTTCCTGCCGTTCTTCGTCGGCTCCTGGTGCGGCCGGGACGCGGGCTGGCGACGGGTGGCTGCTCCCTTCGTCCTGCTCGCCGCGCTGCTGCCGGTGATCTTCTCGCTCAACCGTGGGCTGTGGCTCGCCCTCGTCGCGCTCGCCCTGTTCGCCACGCTCCGCTCGGTCCTCGCCGGCCGGTTGCGGGTGCTCGGGGTCCTCGTCGTGGGGGTCGCGCTCGTCGGGGTCCTGCTCGTCGCCACCCCCCTCGGCAGCACGATCGCGACCCGGCTCGAGAACGGCAACTCCGACTCGGGCCGGACCGACCTCGCCGTGCTCACCCTGACCTCGATGGGCAGCACCTCGCCGGTCGTCGGGCTCGGCACCACCCGACAGGTCCAGGGCGGCTTCGAGTCCATCGCCCAGGGGTCGACGCCCGGCTGCCCGCGCTGCACGCCGCCCGCCCTCGGCACCCAGGGCCAGCTGTGGCTCGTCGCCTTCTCGCAGGGGTTCGGCGGCCTCGTGCTCTACTTCGGCTTCCTCGTGCTCCAGCTGCTCCGGCACATCCGCAACCCCTCGCCGACGGTGACCGTCGGGCTCGGCGTCGTGGTCGTCCACCTCGTCACGGCGCCGGTGTACGGCGCGGACAACCTCGGCCAGCTCGCCGTCATGGCGGGCATCGGCCTGGTCCACCTCGCCGCGCCGCAGGAGGAGTCCGTGGGCGTCCTGGGGGGGCGACGGTGGCTCGCCGGACCGGCCCCGAGCGTCGCGACCCACATCGAGGTCCTCCGCCGACGCGGAGGCCTCGTCCTCGCCGGCGTCGCGGTCGGCGTGGCCGCCGCGCTCGTGCTCCAGCACACCGGCGGCGAGCGGGCGGTCGCGCGGGTGTCGCTGCTGCTGCCGGAGGAGCCGGCCTACCTCGACCAGGGAGCCGACGGCCGGTCGCTCGACACCGAGGCCCAGCTCGTCCGCGACGCCGCGCTCGAGGCCGCCCGGGCCTCCGAGCCCGCCGGCGCCCCGCCCGGGAACCTCGACATCGCCGCGGTCCCCAACTCCCGCATCCTCGTGCTCACGTACACCACGGCGGCCGGTCGGTCGGTCGCGGCCGCCGGCGCCTCGGCCGCCGCGACGGAGGCGCTCCGGGTCCGCCAGCAGGACCTGCGCCACCTCCGCGCGGTGGTCCTGCGCCGTCTCACCGCGCGCTCGGAGGCCCTGCGCACCGCGATCGCGACGATCGACGAGACCGGACGCAGCGCGCGGGCGGACGGGCTGGCGTACGAACAGTCGCAGGCCCTGACCGCGACCCGGGCCGGGCTCATCTCCGAGGCCGGGGACGTCGGCTCCGAGGCCAGCGAGGCCCGCAGCCACCCCTTCGACGTCGGCACCGAGCTCGGTCCCCCGGAGGTCACGGTCAGCCACGACCACCGGCAGGTGCTGCTCGCCAGCGGGGCGGCGGTGGGGGGCCTGCTCGGTCTGCTCGCGGGCCTGGGGCTGGAGGCGCGCTCCTCCCGGCTGCGACGCCGGCGCGCGGCGCGGGAGCTCGGCCACCCGCTGATCCCCGCCCCGGGGCCCGGTGCGGCCGGGTGGCCGGACGCTCGGGGCGGCCACGCGTTCGTCGGGGTGGACGACTCCCCCGCGACGCGGGCGGCGCTCGCCGGCCTCGAGGGGTCCGCGCCCGCCCCGGACGAGGGGGACCGTGCCGTGCTCGTCGCCTCCGCCCGCACCCGGACCCGTGCGGTCCGGGAGGCGGCCGCCCGCCTCGAGAGCGCCGGGACCGACGTCGTCGGCGTCCTTGTCGCCCGGGATCGGTCGGCGTCACCGAGCAATCTTGTATAAACACCGCATACCGAATGTTCGCGACCTACGCTGAGGCGTGGAGACCGGCGATGACATCCCCGTGAGGAACCGATGAGACAGCACCCCGTGCAGCCCGCCGAAGAGCTGCGCCTGCACATCGTGGCGGACGCCCTCCGACGGCACGCGGTGCTCATCGTGGCCGTCGTCGTCGCCCTCACCGCCGCCGTCGCGGCCCTCGCGTACACCCGGGCCCCGTCCTACGAGTCAAGTGCCAAGATCGTCCTCCGGCCGCTGACCGGCAACGCGCTCTCGGACAGCTCGGCGACCAACGGCCAGCAGGTCGTCGTCGCCATGGAGACCGAGGCCGGGCTGGTGACCTCGCCGTCGGTCACCGAGCGGGTCAACGACCAGCTCGGCACCGACCTCGCCGCCGGGTCGGACGCCGTGACGGCGTCCGTGCCACCCAACACCCAGATCGTCCGCATCGACTTCCGCGGCGCCTCCCCGGAGCAGGCCCGGGCCGGGGCCGACGCGTTCGCGCGGTCCTTCCTCGCCTACCGGGCCGACCAGGCGACCTCCACCCGTGGGGACCAGCTCGACAGCCTGCGGCAGCAGGCCGGCCAGGCCCGGCAGGGCCTGCGGAAGGCCTCGGCGGCCGCCTCCACCCAGAGCGCGGCGCAGGTCCAGCTCTACACGAACCGGCTGGCGAGCCTGCAGGAGAACATCGGCACCCTCGAGGCGGAGCCGACCGACGCCGGGGGCATCGTCACCCCGGCCGACCTGCCGACCGCCGCGAGCGGGCTGGACCCGGCTCTGCTGACGGGGCTGGCGGCCCTCGTCGCGCTCGCGGTCGGGATCGGTGCCGCGATCGTCCGGGAGCGGACCGACGACCGCGTGCGCACCTCGGACCAGTACGCCGCCGAGGTCCCGCTGCTCGGCGCCGTCCCGGTCGGGGGCGGCGGCACGCTCGACCCCGCCGCCGACGCCGTCGCGGTGGACGCCTACCGCCGGGTCCGCACCGGGCTGTGCGCGCTCGCCGCCCGCCCGTCCGCGATCGCCCTCGTGGGCGCATCGACCGCCGTCGGTCCCGCGACGACGGCGGAGGTCGCGGCCCACCTCGCCTCGGGGCTCGTCGCCTCCGGCTACCGGGTCGTGGTCGTCGACGCCACGCTCGGCCACGGGCGGGCCGCCGACGTCCTCGGTGTGCCGCGGGCGCCAGGGCTGGCCGACCTCCTCGCCGACGACTCCCCCCCGGCGCCCGTCCCGAGCGGAGCCGGGGTGCTCGTCCTCCCCGCCGGCTCGGCCCCCGGGCGAGCGGCGGAGATGCTCGCCGGCGACCGCTTCGTCCGGCTGCTCGGGCAGCTGCGCGACCGGGCCGACTACGTCCTCGTCGTCGCCCCGACCGCCTCCACCGCGGAGGGCGCCGCCGTGGCGCTGGCCTCCGACGGCGCACTGCTCGTGCTCGCCGAGCAGGTGACGACGCACGAGGAGGTCGCCGACCTCACCGCCCGCGAGGGCCGGCTCGGCACGCCCGTCGTCGGCGCGGTGGCGGTGCCGCGGCAGCCGCGCCGCCGCGGCCGTCGCTCACCGGCCCCCGCCCCGGCGCGTCCCGCGGGCCGGGCCGGCGCGGCTGCCGAGTACGCCGCGCCGGGCGCCGAGCGGGGCGGCCGGGCATGACCGGGGGCGGGGCGTTCGAGGACATGGTGGCCCTGCTCTGGCCGGGGAGCGCCTCGGTGGGCGGTCGCCGACGACCCGGACGTGCCCCGCGGCCGCCCGCGCGGGACTACGTCCTCGTCCCCGCCGCGAACCGGCCCCGGCTCCTCGTTCCCCGGCGCCCGCTCCGGGCGACGGCGACCGCGCTGGGACGGTACAAGGGCTCGGCCACGGGGGCAGGGCTGCTCCGCCTGCGCGCGGCGGCCCTCGCGGCCCGGCTCGGCGCCGCCGACCTGCTCCCCGACCGCGTCCGGGTCGACCCCCCGAGCGGGGGTGCCCCAGCCCCGGGGATCGAGGACCACCTCGGCGAGGTCCTCGGGCGCGAGGTCCTGCTCGCGATGCACATCGGGCCACGGCGCGCGGTGCAGAAGCCGGTCCTGCAGCTCATCTCACCGCAGGGCCAGCTGCTCGGCTTCGCCAAGCTCGGGGTCAACCCGCTCACCCGGGAGCTCGTCCGCGCCGAGGCGCGCCACCTCGAGGTGCTCGCAGGGCTGCCGCTCCGCGCGGTCACCGTGCCCCGGCTGCTGCACCACGGCACGTGGGGCCCGCACGAGCTGCTCGTCCAGGAGCCGCTGACCCGCACCGGGACCGGCGAGGTCACCGAGGAGCGCCGGGTGGCGGCCGCGCTCGAGGTGGCCCGCGCGCGCGGCGTGACCACCCACGCGCTCCGGGACAGCCCCTACCTGCGCCGGCTCGCCGACCGGGTCGAGGCGCTGGCGGACACGCCGCAGTCCGCTCTCCTCCGGTCGGCGACGGCGCGGCTGCGCGCCACGGCGGGTGACCGGGTGGCCCCCTTCGGCTCGTGGCACGGGGACTGGGCACCGTGGAACATGACCGGCTCGCCGGGGACGGTGATGGTCTGGGACTGGGAGTTCTTCGGCGCCGACGTCCCCCTCGGGTTCGACGACCTGCACTTCCGGGTCCAGGAGGAGGTCGTCGGGCTCCGGCGCGACCCGGTCGACGCGCTGGCCCGGCTGCGCCGCGGGGCGGGCGCGTGGCTGCCCGCGTTCGGGGTGCCCGCGGAGTCGACCGACCTCGTCGCCGCGCTCTACGTCCTCGAGATCGCCACCCGCTACCTCGAGGACGGGGAGATGGACGGCGACACCGCCATGGGCCGCCTGGACTGGCTCGAGCCCGCCCTGGCCGCGTTCGTCGAGCGGTCGCTGCCCACCGCGCCCCGATGACGCCGCGGGTGCGCCAGGACGCCGCCGCGGAGGGGACCGCCCGGGACCCCGACCCGACCGGGACGCCGGAGGGGCCGGGTCCGGGCGGGGCGACCGCGGCCTCGATCGGCCGGATCGCCCGCGGGGGGGCGCTGAACCTCCTCGGCGCCGCGGTCACCGGGCTCGCCGGTTTCGCCCTCGCCGTCGTCCTCACCCACGGCCTCGACCGCGCGGACGCGGGGGTGTTCTTCTCCACCTCGTCCCTGTTCCTGCTCGCGATGAGCCTCGGGCAGCTGGGGACCCCGACCGGCCTGGTGTACTTCATCTCGCGCTGCCGGGCGCGCGGTCGACCGGAGCTCGTCCCCGGGTTCCTGCGCAGCGCCCTCGGCCCGGTGCTGCTCGTCTCGGTCGCGATGGCCGTGCTCGTCCTCGTGCTCGCCCCGGACATCGCCCGCGTGACCAACCCCGACCACGTGGACCGCGCGGTCGTCTACCTGCGCACCCTCGCGGTGTTCGTCCCCGTCGCGGTCCTCGAGCTCGTCGTGCTCGCGGCGACGCGGGGGCTGGGCACGATGCGCGCGCACGCCCTCGTCGAGCTCGTCGCCCGCCCCTCGACCCAGCTCGCGCTCGTCGCGGTGGCGGTCGCGACGCTCTCACCCGACCTCGCCGGGCTCGCCTGGGGCCTGCCGTATGTGCCGGCGGCGGTGGCCGCGTGGCTGTGGTGGCGCCGCGCGGCCGCGGGCGCGGGGTTCACGCGAGCCGCCACCGAGCGCGTCGGGCGCCGGTTCTGGCGCTTCACCTCGCCCCGGGCCGGCACGAGCGTGATGCAGATGGCGATGCAGCGGCTCGACATCGTCCTCGTCGGCGCCCTCGCCGGGGCGGTCCCCGCAGCGGTGTACGCGGCGACGACCCGGTTCGTCGTCGTGGGCCAGATGGGCAACAACGCGATCTCCAACGCGGCCCAGCCCGGGCTCGCGGTGGCCATCGCCCGGGAGGACCACCCCGAGACCGAGCACATCTACCGGACGTCGACGGCGTGGCTGATCACCCTGACGTGGCCGCTCTACCTCACCCTGGCGATCTTCGGCGGGACGCTGCTGGGGGTCTTCGGCCGCGGCTACACCGGCGGTGCCCCGGTGCTGGTCCTGCTCGCCGTGGCGATGCTCCTCGCCACCGGCTTCGGCATGGTCGACCAGCTCCTCTCGATGGCCGGCCGGACGTCGTGGAACCTCGCCAACGCCTCGCTCGCCCTGCTCGTCCAGGTCGGGCTCGACCTGCTCCTCATCCCCGGTCACGGCATCGTCGGCGCGGCCCTGGGGTGGGCCGGCGCGATCGTCACCCGCAACGGCGCGGCCCTCGCCCAGGTCTGGCTCGCCCTCGGGTTGCACCCGTTCGCGCGCACGACCGCCACCGCCGCGGCCCTCTGCCTCGGCAGCTTCGCCGTGGTGCCGGGGGCCACCGCCCTGCTGCTCGGCACCGACCCCGCCCACGCCGCCGTCGGACTCGGCCTCGGGCTGGTCTGCTTCGCCGCCGGTCTCTGGGTCTGCCGGGGCGTGCTGGAGCTGTCCGCGCTCGCCTCGGTGCGGCGCCGGCGGGGGGCCCGGGCGACGACGCGGTGACGCGCCGACCGGCCCGGTCAGGGCCGGAGCCCGTCCTCCACGACCCGCCGTGCGACGACGTGCAGCTTCTCGTTGTGTCCGCGTGCCCAGCGACGCATCCGCTCGAACGCCACCCCCGGCGGCACCCCGGCGGCCTCGGCGAGGACCCCCTTGGCCTGCTCGATGAGCACGCGGGAGTCCAGTGCCCGCTGCAGCTGGTCGGCCAGGTGGTCCTTCGCCCGCATCGCGGTCTCCATCGCGTAGTGCGCGGTGGCGATGTTGGCGAGCGTCCGGGCCACCTCGAGGTCGTCCGCGTCCCAGCCCCGGACGGCCGCGGAGTAGAGGTTGAGCGCGCCGAGGGTCTGCTCCCCCAGCCGCATCGGCACCCCGGCCACCGCCCGCACCCCCGCCTCCCCGGCGACCCGGGGGTAGTCCTTCCAGGTCTCGCCCGCCGAGTCCAGGTCGGACACGAGGACCTCGTCGCCGGTCCGGTAGGCCGCGATGCACGGCCCGGTCTGGTGCTCCTCCTGGTAGCGCTCGAGCACGCTGACGGACTCCGGGACCGCGGTCACGAACGCCACCCGTGGTCCGGCTCCGACGAGCACCCCGGCGCCGGCCAGGCCCATCACGTCGGTGGCGACGTCGGCGAGGTGCTGGAGCATGCCGGGCACGTCCGGCGCGACGACGAGGTCGCCGGGGAAGCCGGCGAGGACCCGCAGCAGGAGCCGGTAGTCGTACACGCGCTGACCCTTCCGAAGGCGCCCTCCCCGGACCGTGCGGCCCGGGGCGGGAGGGGATCCGTTCATCATGCACCCGTTCCCGACCGCGGGTAGATCGTTCGAGGGCGTCCGGGCACCCGGCCCGGCCGCACGGCGGCCCCTCCCTGCCCCGGGCGGGGTGGGAGGGGCCGCCGTGAGGGTCAGAACTGCTTGGCGTAGGCGGTGAAGGGCTTCGCGGTCGTGGCGTCGAGGAGCTGGGCGTTCTTCGACTCCGGCCCGGTGGGCTTGTGGAAGTAGACCGCGAACTCCAGGCCGGGGATGGCCTTGATCTTCGGGACCTCGGTGGTGACCCACTTCTGCTGGGTCGCGCGGGTGCCGACGATCTTGCCTCCGGCGTTGCGCTTCTCGAGGCTGTTCGCGAACTCGGGGATCGCGAACCGGGTGACCCCGAGGGCGCGGGCCCGGCTGAACGCACGGTTCACGGTCGCGGGGATCGACTCGTACGTCGAGGCGTCGTCGGAGGTGTACTTCGAGTAGCAGTCCAGCGCGTACAGGGCGTACGGCTTGGCGGACTCGTCGAGGTACTGGATGAAGTTCCACTTCTGGAAGTACGCCTCGGGCCCCATGCTGTTGCGCAGGAACTGCCCGCCCATGAACACCGGGCCGACGGCGCCCTTCAGCCCGCGCTCGGCGTAGATCGGGGCCGCCCGGTTGACGACGTGGGCCAGGGCGCGGTCGTAGAGGTCGGCGTCGGTGCCCTTCTTCGGGTTGTCGGCCTCGTTCTGCAGCATGACGTAGGCCGTCTCGGACGCCGGCACCGACCGGAAGAAGGCGTCGATGGCCGCGTCCTGGGAGCCGCTGAGGACGGCCCGGTAGCCCGGGTTCCCCCCGCCGCCCGGGGCCGGCATCGTGATGGCGAAGGCGTGGCCGAACTCGGCCGACCGGGCGACGGCGGACTTCGCATAGTCCCAGCGCCACGTCGAGTCGTACGCCTTCATGATCTGGGACACCCCGCCCGTCCGGCCCAGCGCGGCCGACATGGCCTCGTTGACCCCTTCGTTGGCGCGGTAGTTCGACAGCCCGGCCGGACCGAGCCGCAGCGTCGAGGTGTCCCAGTGGCCGAGGAGGACCTCGCCCGGCGTGGGCGAGGCCGGCTCGGGCTCCGCGGCGGCGGTGGTTCTCACCCTGGCGGTGACGGGGGTCTGTGCGACGCCGCCCACGACCGGGGTGACGTGGACGGTGTACGCGGTGCCGGGGACGAGCTTGGTCATCGTCTTGGTCGCCGGCTCGGCCGGCAGCAGCGTGGACTGCCAGGCACCGAAGCCGGTCGAGGACACCCCGTCCCGGCCGACGAGCACCCCGTCGACATTCTGTCCGCCGGCGTCGAGGCCCCACGTCACGGTGGCCGTGGTGTCCGTCGCCGACGTCGACAGCCGCAGCGACGGCTGCGGGGAGACGAGGGCCGGCCGGGTGACCGGCACGTCGGCCTGTCCCTGCGGGGTCGCGGCGGCCGGGGTCACGGTGGCGTAGCGCTTCGCGCCCCGCCTGCCGTCGACGACCGGCTGCACGAACACGCGCGACCTCTTGCCGTTGGGCAGGCCCGTGACGGTGCGCGAGCCCTTGAGTGACCTCGTCAGCCCGGAGGTCCAGGGGGCCACGCCCCGGGTGCCGACCCGGCCGACCCGGACCCCGGGGATGCGGTGCCCGTGGGTGGTCACCCGCCACGTGACCTTCGCGGAGCCGTCCCTGGCGGAGGCAGCGACCTTCACCAGCGGCCAGGCGCGCGCGGTGACCTTGACGTAGCGGCGCGGACCCGGCTTGCCGTCCACGACGGGCTGCACGTAGAGCCGGCTCGTCCTCCCGTTCGGCAGGCCCTTGACGGTGCGGGTCCCGGCCCGGGACCTGATGAGCGTCGAACGCCACGCCCGGGTGCGCGTGGTGCCCACCCGGCCGATGTGGACGCCCTTGATGCGGTGACCGTGAGCGGCGACGGACCAGTGCAGGGTGGCGGCGTGGCTGCGCGCCGACGCCGAGGCCTGGACCCCGACCTTCGAGGCGGCCATGGCCTGGGTCGGGACGGCCACGAGGACGAGGGCCGCGAGGAGCACGGCGACGACGACCCCGGCGGGTGTCCGCCCGCGCGCCGCGGCGATGTGGTGGTGGGACTGCACGAGGGTTCCCCCAGACGTCGACGAACGTTCCCGAGGGGGATCGGCCGAGATCTGCTGCGCCCCAGCCGTTTTGAGCTTAATGTCCGCTTTGTGGCCGTTCGGCCGATGAGAGAGCGATCCGAACGGCCCCCGTCACAGATCCCGCCGATCCCGGGACAGCCGGGGCCCGGGCCGGGAGAATGACTCACGCCGCACTCGACAGCGGGGGCTTCAGCGGTGCCGGAGGGGGGATCCATGGCCGTCGTGGACGGATCACGCGCCGACGACCTGGTCCTCCCGGTGGAGTGCGCGGTCGTCATCATGGGGCGAATGGCGGGGCGCATGGTGGGGCGAACCGTCGACCGCGACGGGCCGCCGGAGCCGCGTGCGCTCCTCGAGGGGATCGAGGCCGCCGCCCCGGGGCTGCGGACCCACGTGGTCCTCGTCGAGCCCGGGGACGCCGAGGCGACGCGAGCGGCGCTCGCGGACCTGCCGGGCGTCACGGTCGTCGGTGGGGGCGACGGGCTCGGACACGCGGCCGGGCTCAACCTCGGCGTCGCCGTCTCGCCACCCGCGCAGGGCTACCTCTTCCTCGGCCCGGACGTCACCCCGTCCCCCGGCTCGGTCACCCGGCTGCTGCGGGCGAGCCGGCGCCCCGGTGTGGGCGCGGTCGTCCCGCGCGTCCTCGACGGACGCGGCGGGGTGCGCCGGTCGCTGCGCCGCGAGCCGCGGCTGCTGTCGGGACTGGGTGAGGCCGTGCTCGGGGGCCACTGGCGCGAGCGTCCCGCACCGTTCGCCGAGATGGTCCGCGAGCCCTGGGTGTACGACCACGCCCGCCCGGTCGACTGGGCGACGGGGGCGGCCGTCCTCGTCACGGCCCGCGCGGCGGTGGACGTCGGCGGCTGGGACGAGGGACTCCGGCGGGACGCGGAGCTGACCGACTACCTGGTCCGGCTCCGCCGTGCCGGACACCTCGTGCTCTACGAGCCCGAGGCGACCGTCGTCAGCCCGGCGCGGAGGTCACCGGGGGACGCCGACCTCGAGGCCCTCCGGGTCGTGCACCGCGTCGGCTACCACGCCAAGCACCACGGCCGGCGCGCGAGCGTCGCCGCGTGGCTCCTCGCCGCCGTCCACTCGGGCCTGCGCATCCGCCGCCCCGGCAGCCGCCGGGCCCTGCGCAGCCTGCTGGGCCCGTCGCCGGCCGGCACTGCCACCGGGTCGCTCAGGCCTGCCAGCCCAGGCTCCGGCCGAGCAGGGCCGCGAGCTTCTCGTCGTAGGCGGCGTAGTGCGCGGTGAGCCGCTCCCGGGTGTCGCCCGGCATCGGTGAGCTCGGGCGCGCGTTGTGCCGGTCGAACCGCGAGGGCACGTAGGGCTCCACCCCGAGGAAGTCCAGGACGCGCCGGTACTCGGTCTCGGGGTCGGCGAAGAAGGACTCGCTCTCGAGGACGTGGACCTGCTCGCGCGGGAAGAGCGCGAGGGCGCGCTCGAGCTGCTCGACGTACTGCCCCCGTCGCGTGTAGGCGTGGTGCCGGTGCGCGAGGCTCTCGTACGTCACGTCCGCGGCCATGCGCTCCTCCTCCCCGGCGAGGCGGCCGTCCTCGAGGTCGAGCGCGGTCCCGAAGTCCGCCACGGTCTCGAAGCCGCGCGCGTACTCGTGCTTGTACGCCGAGAAGGCGCGCTCGACCGGGTCGCGGAGCATGAAGACGAGCTTGACGTCCGGGAGGTCCCGGGCGATCCGCTCGAGGGCGAAGGGGTGGAACATGTAGTACGTGCAGGCCTCGAACGCCACCGGTGGCCCGGTCCGTCGGGTGCGCAGCGCCGCCGGGGCGGCGAGGGGGAAGTGGCCCCGGTACCAGTCGAGGTCCTCGCCGTAGCGGAGGGTGAAGTAGTCGATCCCCTTCTCCACGGCGGGCCGCAGCAGCTGGGGGTGCTCGGCGAGGTTCTTGAACAGCGAGGTCGTCCCGCACCGCTGCCCGCCGGCGAGGATGAAGCGCGGGAGCATCCGCGCCCCCGCGGTCGCCGAGCCGATGCGCAGGTAGGCGCTCCCGAGGGCGGGGTGCAGGGCCTTGGGTACGTGCTGGCGCAGTGGCATGGTCGGTGACGCTCCTCCCCGGGGCGGACCCGTCCCGTGCCGGCACACGGCCGATCCGCCCGATCTGATGTCACAGTATGCCGCTGTACGTCCCGATGTGGGTGAATCACGAAGTTGGCCCGGACCCACGATCGGACGAAAACGTCCCGAGACGGGCAATCATCAGATTCCGCCACCGGCGTCCGCGGAAGGACCTATCGTCGACGCCGGAGGGGGAACGCCGGCCCGGCTGTGTCGGGACGCGTTCGGGGCTGCCGAGGGGATGCTGCGATGCCGACTGTCCACAGGAGCGGGGACGCGCTCGACGACGCCGTGGCACAGGGCCCTCCCCCGGGCCCCGGTGTGTCGGGACCCGCGAGCCTCGGCACGCCGAGCGCCGAGGTGGACTGCGGGATCGTCGTCGTGAGCTACGACAGCGGCGACGACGTGCTGGCGCTCCTGGCGACGCTGCCCGCGGCGGCGGTGGGGACGACCACGCACACCGTCGTCGTCGAGAACGGCTCGGACCCGGCCGGTCTCGCCGCCGCGCTCGCGGGCGCACCCGGGGTCGACGTCGTGGACGCGGGAGGGAACCTCGGCTACGCGGGAGGCCTGAACGTCGGCCTGGCCCACTGCCCGCCGGCACGGACCTACCTGTTCCTCAACCCCGACCTCACGTTGGCCCCCGGCTCGGTGACCGCCCTGCTGCGGACCGCCTCGGGACCGCGCGTGGGCGCCGTCGTCCCCCGGATGCTCGATGCGGACGGGTCCCCGAGCAGGTCGCTGCGGCGCGAGCCCCGCCTGGTCGGGGCCCTCGGTGAGGCCCTGCTCGGTGACCACTGGGCCCACCGGCCGGGCGTGCTCGCCGAGCTCGTCCGTGACCCCGAGCGCTACGAGCAGCCGCACGAGGTCGACTGGGCCACGGGGGCGGCGCTTCTCGTCCCGGCGACGGCCGTCGCAGCCGTCGGCGGGTGGGACGAGCGGTTCTTCCTGTACTCGGAGGAGACCGACTACTTCCGGCGCCTGCGCCGGGCCGGCCTGCGGGCGCTCTACGAGCCGGCCGCGACCGTCGTGCACCGGGCCGGGGGCTCCGGGACCGGGCCCGACCTCGAGGCGCTCCTGGCCGTCAACCGGGTGCGCTACCACCGCAAGCACCACGGGCCCGTCCAGGCGGGAGGCTGCTGGGCCGTGGGGGTGCTCCACGCCGGCCTGCGGTGGCGGCGCCCGGGGCAGCGCCGCGCCCTCCACGCCCTGCTCCGGCCCGCCGTGCGCGCCGCCCTGCCCGGGCCGACACCGCGCTGAGGCACCGCTGCCCGCGCCGGGGCGGCGCGCCCGAGAATGCCCCGGCGCCCGTGGCCACCGTGTCGCGGCTCATCCCGCGAACGGACACCCGGAATGCCCGGGTGAACATTCTCGAGAACCACATGGATGTCCCTTTTGACCTGTTTTCGCGCGCCATCTTTCGATGTCCCGAGGAGCAGCCGAAGGCATTTCTCGAAATGGCCCCGAGAATGACATCCCGTCCTTAGTGTTGCTCGTGCAGCACCGTGCCGCCCCGAGACGGGGCGTGTGGGGGAGATCAGGGGGAAGTCTGGGTATGAGTGCGCCGATGCCGTCCAGCGGCGCCGCGGGTCCGGTCCGGCTGCGCGTGACGCTCGCCGGGACGACGGTCGACCTCATGGAGCAGGACGAGGCCGTGGCGAGTGTCGTCGAGTGGGCTCGGCGGCCGGACGGGCCGCCGCTGGGCGTCGTCTCGGCCAACCTCGACCACGTCCACCACTTCGGGGTCGGCGGACGCTGGCACGGGGTCATGGAGCACGCCGAGGCCTGCGGCGAGGTGCGGTGGCTGACGCTCCTCGACGGGGCGCCACTGGTCACGCGGGCGAGCCGGTTGACCGGCCGGTCGTGGCCGCGCCTGGCCGGCAGTGACCTCGTGGAGCCGATCCTCTCCGCGGCCGAGGCCGCTGGCCTCACGGTCGGCTTCCTCGGGGGCCTGCCGGCCACGCAGGCCCGACTCGCGGAGCTGCTCGGCCGGTCCCGGCCTGGGCTGCGGGTCTCGGGCTGGTGGGCGCCGCCGCGGGAGGTGCTCGCGGACCGCGCGGCCTCGGGGCGCCTGGCCGACGAGGTCCGGGCGAGCGGCACCCAGATCCTCCTCGTCGGCATGGGCAAGCCACGCCAGGAACTGTGGATCGCGCAGTACGGCGCCGCGACCGGTGTCCGGGTCCACCTCGCGTTCGGGGCCGTGGTCGACTTCCTCGCCGGCCGGGTGCCACGAGCACCCCGGTGGGTGGCCCGGCACGGCATGGAGTGGTCCTACCGCCTCTGTCTCGAGCCGCGACGCCTCGGGTCGCGCTACCTCGTCGACGGTCCGCTCGCCTACGCCAGGCTGCGCCGGGCCAGCGGGGTCGGCGAGCCCCCTGATGACGCCGGGGCGCCGGAGCCCGACCTCCGCTCGGCCGCGGGGCGGTGGGGCCTCGAGGTCGTGCCCGCTCTCCCCGGAGCAGAGGACGTCGCGGCCGGGTACGCGCTGCTGCACCTCGCGCCGGGGATGCGGCTCGACCCCGAGGACCTGGCGACGATGCTCCGGCGGCTTCGGCGGCCCGGCGTGGGGGCCGTGACGCCGCGCGTCCTCGACCGGGACGGGTCGACCCGGCAGTCGCTGCGGTTCCGGGCGACCGGGGTGCGCGTCGCGACGGAGTCCGTGCTCGGTGACCGGCTGGCGGGCCGGCCGGCCTGGGCCGCCGTGGTCGACCGCAACCCCGAGTCCTACCAGCACCCCCACCCCGTCGAGCTGGCGGCCGGCGGCTGCCTGCTCGTGCGAGGGCCGCTGGTCGACCTCACGGCCCCGAGGACGCCGCCGCCGCTCGGAACGCTCGAGGACCACCTCCAGGCCGTGGTGCGCGCGGCGGGCCTGCGCACGTGGTTCGATCCGCACGCCGTGGCCCGCGACCGGCTCTGTGAGACCACCGGCGTCGTCGGCGGTCACGACCTGCCGAGCGCGCTGGACGGCGCGGTCCGGTGAGGTCCGGGGCCCGGGGGGTCGTGATCATCCCCGCCCACGACGAGGCGGGGGTCATCTCGGCGACGCTCCGTCCGCTGGCGCCCCTCGCGGCTGCGGGGACCGTCGAGGTCGTCGTGGCCGCGAACGGCTGCACCGACGAGACGGTCGAGCGGGCGAGCGGGATCCCGGGCGTGAGAGTGCTCGACCTGCCGGTCGGGTCGAAGACCCGGGCGTTGAGCGCCGCCGACCGCCTGGTCGACCGGTGGCCCCGGCTCTACCTCGACGCCGACATCACCATCACCCCGGACGCGGTCCTCGAGGTCTTCGACGTGCTCGAGCGTGGTGAGGTCCCGGCCGCGCGACCGGCCTACCGCTACGACACGCTCGGCGCGACGTGGCTCGTGCGCGCCTTCTACCGCGCCCGCAGCCGGCTGCCCGAGGCGAGCAGCCACCTGTGGGGCGCCGGGGCGTACGCGCTCAGCGAGGCCGGCCGGGGCCGGTTCGCCGACTTCCCCGACGTCACCGCCGACGACCTCTGGGTCGACCTGCTCTTCGGAGCCGACGAGAAGACGGTCGTCGACACCGACCCGGTCGTCGTGCGAACCCCGAGGACCCTCGGGGGCCTCATGGCCGTCCTCCGGCGGACCTACCTCGGCAACGGGGAGCTCTCGCGAGCCGGCGACGAGCGGGAACCGGACACGACTGCCTCGACCCTGCGCCAGCTGGTGGGCTCGGTCGACTCGGCCCGGAGCCTGCTCGACGCCGCCGTCTACACCGGACTGGTCCTCGCCGGCCGCGTCCTCGCGCGGCGGCGGGGTGAGCGCTGGGACCGGGACGACAGCAGCCGGCTCGCGACGACCTGACGGGTGGTGCCGCCGGACCGACCCGGCCACCGGCGCCGGTGCGCGCTCAGAGCGCGATCTTGTAGACGTGCCAGGCGTCGTAGGAGGCGAAGGTGTCGGTGAGGCGACCGCCCACGACCGGGACGGAGCGGTGCTCGCCGAGCACCTGGGCCGTGGAGCCGGTGACGCCGTCGGGCAGCCGCAGGGTCCGCTCCCCGGGAGCCCGGCTGGAGTCGAGCGTGGTGAAGACGTAGGCGTAGCCGTCGGTGGCCTTGAGCATCGTCGTCACCCCGCGCCCGAAGTCCCAGCGGTAGGACTGCGTGTTGAGGACGGGGGCCAGGGAGGCGATGAACCGGTTGACCTGGCCCATCGCCGCCACCTGGTCCCAGCCGCAGTAGGAGGGGCCTTGGCGCTGGGCGAGGCGGGAGATGGGGTTGCCCTGGCAGCTCCCGGTGAGGGAGGAGTCGAACCACATGATGCCGCGCGCCTCGTTCGTGATCGCCGACATCGCGGCCGACTTCAGCTCGGTGGGGGTGATGGAGTCGCCGGTGTCCCCACCGTTGAGGTCCTCGACGAACATCCACACCGGCTGCAGCCGTCCGTCGGCGGCGTCGCGCCGGCGCAGGGCCTTCGTCGCCGCCCCGTAGGAGAGCCCGGTGTTGCACGTGCGCTTCGGGATGTCGACGAGGTAGTCGGACCAGAACGGGTCGTGCTGGCAGAACGAGGAGGTGAGCCAGTACGCGTCGAGCGAGACGACGTCGGTGAACCCGTTGACGTACCGCGGACCCGGCGCCGACCCGTCCTCGGCGGTCCACCCGTTCTGGATGACCATCCCGGTGTAGTTGGTGTACGTGAACTTCCCGTTGCCCTCGAACCGGTCGGCGAGGCCGCGCATCCGGGCGAGACCCTCGGCCGCGGGGAAGCGGCCGTCGACCTCGTCGTCGAGGAAGTTGCCGACCCACTGCGGGGAGTCCGGGTCGAAGGTGTCGTTGAGGCCCCGACCGATCCAGAACTGGCCGTTCCGGGCGATGACGTCGAAGTCGGTCCCCGGGTTGAGCTGGACGTAGGTGTTGATGCCGTGCTGCTTGTCCCAGGCGACGTCGGCGTCGGTGTTGATGCTGGAGTACCAGACGCCGACCGGGAAGAACGACGGGTCGTCCCACCCGCCGGCCGCCGCGTCGGGGAAGCGTCCCCAGTACGCCGGCCCCCCGGCCCAGGGCACCCGCGGGAGGTCCAGCGACCCGCGGTCGCCGGCCCGCGCGGCCGTCGTCGGCGAGGTCGACGGCGCCCCGGCCCGGACCGCGTGGCCCGGGCCCAGCGCGAGAACCGCACCCGCCGCCGCGACCACGACGCCGCCCGCGAGGGCCCGTCCCCGCCGCACGTCAGCGACGCCCGCGGTCGGTCGTGGCCCGGCGCTCCGTCGTCGATCCCATGTCCCCCACCTCGATGCCTCGACGTCCCGACTGGACGAGACTACGGCCCCGCGCCACCCGCCGTGGGCGTTTTCGCGCCCTTCTCCACGAGGCTGTCCCGTTGTTTCCCCGGTCGGCTCGGGAGCACATTCTCCGGGATGTCGCAGAAGGTGTGCGCACGCCGTTCTCCCGGGATCACCGGAAACCCGTCGGACCACGATGCGGGCCCATTAGCATCCATTCCATGGGGAACGGATCACCGGTGGCCCAGCACTGGCTGGAGGAGCTCGACCCGGCACCGGCCGCCGACCGCGAGGTCGACGGT
Organism: uncultured Actinomycetota bacterium; assembly: GCA_963800325.1. Taxonomy (GTDB): domain Bacteria; phylum Actinomycetota; class Actinomycetes; order Actinomycetales; family Dermatophilaceae; genus CAWDAQ01. The sequence continues at coordinate 479,669 of CAWDAQ010000003.1, forward strand.
GCCGGCTACATCGACGCCGCCACGGTGGCGCTGCGGCGGGCCCGGCTCTCGGCGTCCACCGGTGTGGGCGCGCCGGCCGAGCAGGCAGTGACCCCACGTTCCCTGCGCGACGTCATGGGGTCGATGGCCACCGGTGTCTGCGTGGTCACGACCCGCACCGATGAGCACGACCTCGCGATGACCGCCAACTCGGTCACCTCGGTCTCCCTCGACCCGCCCCTGGTGCTCGTCTGCGTCGCCCGGACCGCCCGGTTCCACGGCGCCGTCCTGGGGGCCGGGGTCTGGGGGGTGAGCATCCTCGACGCCACCTCGTGGGACGTGTCCACGCACTTCGCGCGCCCGGGCCGCACCCCCGTCGGCCAGCTCGCCGCCCTCCCCCACCACCGGGGTGGGGCCACCGGGGTGGCCCTGCTCGACGGGTCGGTGGCGAGCCTGGAGTGCGAGACCACGCACGTCTACCCCGGTGGCGACCACGACATCATCGTCGGCCGCGTCGTCGCCCTCGCCCGCGACGGTGAGAGCAGGCACCCGCTGCTCTTCCACCGTGGCGGCTACCGCTGGCTCCTCTGACCGCACTTCGTGCCCGGTTGGCCGCGCTCACGCGCCCTTCGGGCCCGTCTCGCGCGGCCAACCGGGCACGAAGTGCGGCTTCGGGACCCGTGGGGCTCGGGGCGGGGCGCTTCGGATGGCGGGGAGGACGGACTCAGGTGCGGGGGACCCGTCCGAGGACGACCCGCGGTGCGGCGAGGACGACCTTGATCCGGGCGATGCCCGCCTGGCCGCCGACCGCGTAGACCGCGGCCTTCGCCGTCGCCCGGGCAGCCTCGCGGGTCGCGCGCCACGGGGCCTCGACGAGCAGGTCCCGGGCGAGCACGCCCGCGGTCGGGCGCGGCACCTCGTCGAGCAGGTGGCCGAACCGGGAGCGGTGCGCGGACGGGTCCGTCCGCCGGCCGCGGACGCGGTTGCTCACGTTGGCCCCGTGGACGATCTGCAGCCAGGCGGGTGAGCCGCCGTCGACCTCGACGACCGGCATCGAGCGGTGGAGCTCGTTGTGCCAGTCGGCCCAGCACGTCACCGGTGAGGCCGACGGCTCCCGCACGGAGCAGAAGGCGTTGTACCGGTCGTGCCGCGCGAAGACCGCACCCTGCGTCGTCAGGACGAGCCCACGGGTGAGGTACACCGCGGTGGGCCCCTCGCCCGGGTCGGCCGCGAGCAGCCGCTCGACGAAGTCACGAGCCAGGCCGTCGTCGTTGTCGAGGTTCGTCGTGACGAGGACGTCACCGGCGCTCGCCCCCGCCACCCGGCGCAGGTCCGCGCGGAGCTCGTCGGGTGAGACGGACTCCCGGAGCACCGGGGTGAGCACCCCCTGCTCCCGGAACGCCTCCATCCGCTCGAGCAACCACGCGGGGCTGGCGGGGTCGACGTAGACGATCCACGCGCTGCCGGGACGGGTCTGCTGCCGCACCGACGGAACCGTGTAGCGCTCGAAGAGGGCGATGCGCTCCTCGAGCCAGCTCGGGCGGGCCCGGACGAACGTCTCCGCGGACCTGCTCGGCAGGTTGAAGCGGGTGAGGAAGACGTGGTGGACGCTCATGAGGCACTCCGGGGACGGGGCGCCCGGGGCCGGCGCGGGCGGCTCGTGGACGGGCGGGGCAGGCGGCTCAGGCGGGGCGCGAGGACGCGGTCGACCAGGTGCACCGCCGCCCCGGTGAGCGCGAGACCGAGCGCGACGATCCCGAGCAGCGCCCGCGACCGGCTCGGCGGGACCCACGTGACGGCCGGCGCCAACCGGGGGCTCTGCAGGAGGATCGCGCGGTTGGCCGGCCGCACCCGCAGGTCGTCCTCGACGACCACGGCGGACCGGCGCACGGCACGCGCGGCCGTGTCGAGGCGTCGCTGGACCGCCTCGGGGGTGGGGCCCACGGCCTCGATGTCGACGAACGGCTGGTTCGCGGTCTGGACCCACTGCGTCCCGGTGCTCCGCAGCCGCACCCACGTCCCCTCCCTCACACCGAGGCCGTAGAGACGGGCGTCGGAGGAGCCGGCCCGGAGCGTCAGCGGCGCCCGGTTGACGTCCATGACGACGAGCGCGGCCATCGACACCGGGTTCGGCGAGGCGAGGGCGTTGTGGCTGCGCTCGACGGACGCCGGCGCCAGGATCGCGAGGGTCATCCGGGACCAGTAGACGCCCGGGGTCCCGTGGGCGAGGACGAGGGCCGTCAGGGTGAGCACTGCGCCGACGCCCACGACGTACCAGCGGCGCCGGGCCGAGACCACGAATGCCCGAGGTGACATCTGTCCTCTTCTCCCCCTCCGGTCGCGCGCTGTCCGATTCTTGCACCCGGGATGTGGCTTGCGTGTGAGAATGTCTCGAACCGACTGGGGGGCAAGGGTGGAAGAGACGGTGGTTCTGACCCATGGGTGACATCACGGGAACGTTGCTGCGCAGGTGGCCGCTGTCGCTGCTCGGGCTGGTCGCCGCGGCGGCCGCCGCGGTGGGGATGTTCCTCTCGACCGGGCCGACCTACAGCTACACCTCGACGGTGGTGCTGCTCCCACCGAAGGTCGACACGGCGCCGAAGCCGGGGGTGGTGGACTACACCAAGGGGAACCCGCTGCTGTTCCTCAGCACCCTCACCCAGGCGCGCGACATCCTCATCGCCTCGCTGAACACCCGCGACTCGGAGGCGAGGCTCACCGAGATGCTCCCCGACGCCACGAGCGAGGTCTCCAAGGACATCCTCGACAGCGGGCCGGTGGTCGTGATCACCGGCGAGAGTCCGTCCGACGACGAGGCGCGCCGGGTCGTCCAGGTCATCACCGCGGGGATCCCGGGGACCCTCGAGGACCTGCAGTCCGGCCTCGGCGTCGACGACTCCTCGGCGATCACCTCGCACGTGCTCACCCACGACACGGTCCCGACCGTGAGCCACAAGTCGCAGCTGCGCGGCGCGATCCTCGCCGGCGGCGCCGTCGGGCTCCTCTCCGCGCTCGGGGTCCTCCTCCTCGACCTGGCGTTGACGGCGCTGCGCTCGCGGCGCGACCGTCGGCGCGGCCTGCGGGGCCGTCGTCGCGGCGGCGACCGGCCGCGGGTCGCGACCGAGCCCTCGCCGCACCGGGCCGGGGTCGGCGACGCCGGTCAGGGGGACCAGTCCGAGGACGAGGTGGGGCGCCGGGTGCCCGTGCGACAGGGTGCCGGCGGCTGACCAGCCGACTGCCGTGATGGTCCCCTCCCCGCCGAGGCGACGCGCGGGCAGCCGTCGCGACGCCGTCACCCTGCTCACGGTCTACGTCGTCCTGCTCCTCGCGATCCCTGCGCCGATGACGATCACCGTGCTGGGCCAGGTCGGAGGACCGGCGACGATCGTCGCTCTCGCGTGCTTCCTGTGGTGGGGTCTGTCGGCCGTGACCCGGCACGGACCGGCCACCCCGGTCTCCCGGACGGTGCGCACGGCGGCACTGGCCTACCTCGCCGTCGCGCTCGTCGCGTACACGCACTCGGCCCTGCTCGCACTTCCGGTCGACGAGCGGAGCCCGGCCGACAGCGACCTCCTGCGGACGCTCGGCTTCGTCGGGCTCGTCTGCGTGCTCGCCACCCGGATCCCGGGTCGCGCGCGACTCTGGCGGCTCGTCGAGCGCATCTCGCTCGCGATGGGCCTGCTCGCCGTGCTCGCCATCGCGCAGATGGTCACCCAGCAGACCCTCGTGGACCACCTGTCGATCCCCGGCCTCTCCCCCATGGACACCGAGGGCCTCATCGTCCGGGGGACCTTCACGCGGCCCAGCGGCACGTCGACCCACCCGATCGAGTTCGCCGCGGTGCTCGCGATGGGTCTTCCCCTCGTGCTCGCCGCGTCGGGGCCGGGTCGGCCGCGGCGACGGCTCCACCTCGCCGTCGCGGTGGTCCTCGCCGCCGTGATCCTCATGACCGGATCGCGGACCGCCATCGTCTGCGGGGCCACGGCGTTCCTCGGGATGCTGCCCGCGTGGTCGCTCCGGGTCCGGCTGGCGGCGTCGGGCCTGAGCGTCGCCATGCTCGCCGCGATGTTCGTCGCGATGCCGGGCGCGGTCGGAACGCTGCGGGGCCTGTTCACCGGCGCCGCGAACGACTCGAGCGTCCAGTCCCGGACGAACTCGTACGCGGTGGTGCTCGAGTTCTGGCAGGAGCACCTCTGGCTGGGCCGCGGCATGGGGACGTTCCTGCCGAAGTACTGGATCCTCGACAACCAGTACCTCCAGGTGCTCCTCGGAGCCGGGATCGTCGGCGTCGTCGCGCTGCTCTGGCTCGTCGTCTCGGCGGTACGGGCGACGACCCGTGCCTCTCGGCGCCTCGTCCGACCGGACGACCGGCAGCTGGCCCTGGCGGTGCGGGCGAGCGTCCTCGCCGGCGCGGTGTCCCTGGCCCTGTTCGACGCGTTCGGCTTCGCCCAGTCGGCGGGGATGTTCTTCGTCGTCCTCGGCCTCAGCGGGGCCGTCGACCGGCTCGCGGCGCAGGCCGCGCCCCCCCGCGCCTCCCGCGTCCCCCGCGCCCGCGGCGCGGCCGGTCGAGCGCGCGGCGACCCGCGGCTGACCGCCGAGAGCCCGACGCCGGCGGCTCAGTGCGCGGGCTCGAGGGCTGCGGGGGCGGGGACGCCCGCGCCGTCCGGTCCCGTGGAGACCTGCGGCCGCAGCCAGCGCAGGAGCAGCGCCGCCATGACCGCGATCGAGGCGAGGCCTCCGGCGAGCAGCGCGAGGACCGGCTGGCCGAGCGCCTGGCTCGCGAGGTAGCCCACCGCCCCCGCCGGGACGGCAGCGAGCAGCGGGCGCCAGGCGGCGCTCAGCAGCGCCCGACGGGCGCCCGGCACGAGCCCGAGGGTCAGGGTCATCGCGGGGATCGTCACGAGCAGGACGACCGCGAGGCGCGCCCCCGCACAGCCGACGATGCCCTGCCACCGGGTCGCGGCGACCATCGCGGGGACGAGCACGGCCAGGGACCCGAGGTTGAGCCACATGACCGGTCGGCTCAGCCCTTGGGAGAGCAGGAAGCTCGAGGACAGGTCGACGACGACGCGGAGCGCGCCGCCGAGGGCCAGCACCGCGAGGACCGTCGCCGACGCCGACCACCGGGGCCCGTAGAGGAACGCGACGAGCGGGCCGGCGGTCGCGGCGAGGCAGACGCCGATGAGCAGGGCCCCGGACGTCGTCAGGGCGGTGGATCGGTGCAGCGACCTCGGCAGTCCCGCCGGGTCGGTGCGCGCGAAGGCCGGCAGCGAGACGCTCGTGATCGCGTTGCCCATGATGGTGTTCGGCCAGTTGGAGATGTTGAGGGCGAGGACGTAGAAGCCGAGGGCGACGTCTCCGGCCACCCGGGCGATGACGATGTTGTCGACGCTGAGCATGAGGACGGCGACGAGGTTGACTGCCGCCACCGGGACCCCGAACCCGAGGGCGGAGCGGACCACCTCACGGTCGAGGCCCACCCGGAACGGGGTGCGGCTCACGACGAACGTCAGGAGGGTGGACGAGCTCTGGCCCGCCAGCCGGGCCACGGCGAGCGCGACGGGACCCCAGCCGGCGAGGACGAGCCCGATCGTCAGGACGGTGGTCACCGCGAACTCGACACCGTTGGTGGCGAACAGCTTCTTCTGGCTGAACGTCCGCAGCAGCTCGGCCTTGGGCGCCACGCCGGCCCCGGTGACGACGAGGCTGAAGGACATGACGAGCACGACGGTCGCCGCGTCGGGGGTGCCCATCGCGGAGGCGATGGTCCCCGACCCGGCCGCCATGAGCGCGGTGAGCAGCCCGCCGGTGAGGAGGGAGAGGGTGGTGATGGTGGGCGCGCGCCGGCGGAAGTCGGGCGAGCGGACGAGGTCGGCCACGAGGCCGAGGTCGGCGAACGTCAGCAGGAGCCCCTGCACGGTGAGCCCGACGGCGTAGACGCCGAAGGCCTGCGGGGCGAGGATCCGGGCGAGCGCGATGCCGATGATGAAGCTGCCCGATCGCAGCACGAGCCCGCCCACCATCCCCCAGACCAGCCCGCTGCGGACCTGGTGGGCCAGGGAGGTCCGCGGGCCCGCCTCAGGGACGCTCACCGGGGTCCTTCCGGGCGACGACGTGGAACCACGCGGTCGGGTCGGCCGGGGTCATGTCCCGACCCTCCCGGGTGATGGTCCGCACCGGGCGCAGGCCCGCCTCGACGACCTCGCGCCGGGCCTCCTCGGCGGTGACGTAGTGGACGAGCAGGCTCCAGTCGTGGGTCGGCATGGTGTGGAGCGCCCAGTCCCCCTTGTCGACGAACTCCCCCCGCATGCGGCGCACGTTCGCGAACCCGCGCACGTGGCTTCCCGGGTGGAGCGCGGCCCGGGCGGCGAAGCGCAGGACGTGGTACGGCTGGGGTGGCCGCCCCACCGGGCCCACCGGGCCCGGCCCGCACCCGAAGAAGGACCCCCGCCGGTTGAGGGTCGAGTAGACGAGCAGGCCCCCGGGCGCGAGGACGCGGGCGAACTCGGCGAGCGCCTGCCGGCGCCCGTCGTGGGAGAGCGAGTCGAGGCCGGCGTGGCTGAAGAAGACGAGCGCGAACGTGCCCTCGGCGAACCCCGACAGGTCGCGGGCGTCGGCCACCTCGAAGCGGGCGTCCGACCGTGCCGCCCGGGCGTGGTCGACCATCTCCGGGGTGTAGTCGATGCCGGTGTACTCCGCGCTGATGAGGCGCAGGAACCAGCTCGACCGGCCGGCGCCGACGCCGACGTCGAGCAGGGGTCGGCCGCGGACCTCGTCAGCGACGAGGGCGACGACGGCGCGCTCCCCCGGGTCGGTCCAGGAGTCGAGGCGGGTGTAGGCCCGCACGTCGCGGCTCCACACCGGCGAGTTGGCATCGGGCGTGACGTCGCCGTGGGTTCTCGTGTTGCCCATGGGATCCATCCATCAGTGGGTAGTGGGGAGGACCAGTGCTGGTGGATCCGGGACGGGGTTCGGCGCGCCGTCGACCGGGGTCGGCGGAGCGGCGACGACGGGGAAGCGTCGGGTGAGGTCGTCCGTGATGCGCTCGACCACCCACTGCTGCCCCTCCTGCGTCATGAGGGGGTGGTCGACGGCGTCGGACTCGTGGAGAGCGTATCCCGAGCCCGGGGCGCGCCGCCGGGAGTAGCGCAGACTCCAGAACGCGCTCTCGCGGAAGTGGAGGCCGTCGTTGCGGCTCATGACGAGGACGACGTTCGTGCCGCGGCGGCAGAGGGCGTGGACGGCCGCCATCGGGGCGTTCCACACCGTCACCTGCCGGTACGCCCGCCAGAGGAGGGCGGCGAGGCGGGGTCGGTGGTCGCCGAGCCGGAGGAAGGGCAGGGTCGGTGGGCGGGCGGCGGCGCGGCGCTCGTCCGCGAGCTCGGACCACCGGCTCGTGACCCGGGCGTGGAGGATGACGTTGACCGCGTAGACGACGTCGACGGGCGCGTGGAACGCCGCCTCCATCGCGCTGTAGGCGCCCGAGCACACGCCGACGACGGCCAGCGGCTGCCCGGCGCGAGGTGCCGAGGCCAGCGCGTCCGGCAGGTCTGCGAGCCACTCGCGCGCGTACAGCACGCCGAAGCGCTGCCCCTCCCCGCACGGGCTGTCCCCGGTCCCGCTCTGGTCGAGCCGGAGGACGCGGAACCCGAGAGCGCCCCAGGCTCGGGAGGCGTCCACCCATCGCCGTCCCGGCCCGACGTGCCGGTCGTTGGCGACGTTGACGAGGACGACGAGCGGAGCACGGGTCGGTTCCGCGGGCTCGGAGAGGATACCGAACAGTCGGGCCCCGCCGAGGGTCACGACCCGCTCGGTGAGGCCGTCGGCCCGCCCCGGCGCCCCGGCGGGCAGCTCGGCGCGCAGCACCGGCCGGACCGGCACGGACGGCCCGGCACGCTCGACGAGCCAGGCGACGACGTCATCCAGCGCCTCGCGCGGGACCGTGTTCTCGGTGACGGGCACGTCGAGCAGGTCGGCCTGTCCCGAGCACGACCGCCAGGTGACGTGCGCGCCCCGGTACCGCGACCGCAGGCCCCTCGGGGCGGGCCGGTCCTCCCGGACGAGGACGAGGACGTCCGCGACGGGGGCGCCCGGGTCGGCCGGGTCGCCGGCAGCGGGGTCCAGCGCCTGCATGTCGGCGACGGCCTCGGCGGCGTAGAGGTAGCCCGGGGTGTCCGCCGCCCCCTCCGGCACCGGGCCGCTGCCGGGGCGGCGGGCCTGGCCCTCCCGCAGCATGCTCCGCCCGGAGCAGGGGTCCCAGAGGACGAGCGCGCGCAGGTCGAGCCCGTCCCGCCGGGCGGCGGCGACCGCGAGCGCCGCACCGACCCTCATGCCCGCCAGCGCCACCCTCGCCACGCCGGCGGCCCGCAGCGCCTCGAGGCCGTCGGCGACGCTGGTGGTCCAGGCCTCGACCCGGCCGGGGTCGTCCCAGCGGCCGAGCGAGTCCCCGGTGCCGTGGTAGTCCAGCCGCAGGCTGGCCACGCCCTCGCGCGCCAGCGCGTGGGCGAGCTCGCGGAAGGTCTCGTGCGCGTTGTGCTCCTCCTCGCCGACCGGCGGGCAGAGGAGCACCCCGAGCGAGGCCGTGCCGTCCCCGGGGGTGCAGAGCCACCCGAACAGCGCGCGGTCCGCCGGCCCGAACCAGCCCGGTTGGTCGATCACGACGTCTCCTCCCGCTCGATGCGGTAGCCGATCCTGCTGTTGACCGCGACGACCGTGCCGCGGGGTGGGCCCTCCGCGCCGGGGAGTGCGCGCAGCACCACCTCCACCGGCTCCCCGGGGACGAGGTGGAACCACGAGTCGTCGGGGACGAACCCGGGGACGTCGAGGCTGACCCACTGGGCCAGGCGGCGGGTGCAGAGCACGACCCGCCAGACCCCCGCGTCCTCCTCGCCGCGGCGGACCCGGGCCCGGAGTCCGAGGTCGGGCTCGATCGGCAGCAGGGTCGCCCCCGGAAGGTGGACCGCCCGGCTCAGGGTCCCGCCGTCCTCGTCGAGGAGCGTGGCGACGACCGCGTCGTAGGCCGGCGGGCCGAACTTGTGGGCGTGGCTGAGGTCGCGGAAGCCACCGAAGAGGGTGGCCGTGGGAACCTCGGCCCCGCCCCCGGTGACGGGGACGGTGACGGTCGCGCTGTCGCCGACAACGCTGCCGTTGACGACGAGGTCGAGGCGCAGCTGCGCCTGCCAGGGGTCCCGGCGGTCGCTGGCCACGTGCGCCGCGAGGCCGTTGACGCCCTCGTCGGTGAGGAGGACCACGTCGCGCCGCATGGTCCGGCGCATGACGTACCACGAGGACTTCGGCCTGCCGGTCCCGTCGAGCAGGCCGAGCCCGCCGCCGAGCCCGACGTCGTGGCTCTGCAGCACGAGGGCGCCGGCGCAGGAGGAGCCGGCCCGCCGCCACTCCGACAGCACGGACTCGTACACGTGCGCCACGGTCGCGCGGGCCACGAGGTGGGCGCGGTCCCCGTCGAGCCGCCGGAGCTCGGTGGGGTCGAGGCCGAACACCGAGCGGGTGTAGTGGTCGCGCACGTCCTCCAGGTCCCAGGTGGTGTGCGCGTCCCGGTGGATGGTGGCCTTCCAGTCGGGGCGGTGGCCGAGACCCCGGGCCACGGCGAAGCCCTCGGGGGTGTCGAGCGGCTCGGCCGGGGTGGCGAGGGCCAGGCACTCTGCGGCGAACCGGACGCCCGAGCGGCGGGCGTCCTCCAGGGGCATCAGGTAGGCGCCGACGCCGAAGTAGTGGCCGGGTCCGGAGCTGACCATGCTCGGCAGCGGGCTCTCCCCGGGGGAGCTGCGGACGTACACGGTGCCCGGGAGCAGCTCGTCGACGCGGCCGGGGATCAGCGTCCGCGCGATCGGCGTCGACCAGGCCTGTGGTGGCGTGCCGAGGTAGGCGGCCTGCTGCTCGTTCTCGCTGCCGCCGCACAGGACCGCGAGGCTCGGCCGGCCCTGGAGACCGTCGAAGACGGCGCGGAGCTCCTCGTCGAGCGACGCCGCGAAGTCGGGGTCGTCGGGGGCGTCGAAGAAGGCGAGCATGCAGTCCTGCCAGAGCAGGATGCCGAGCTCGTCGCAGAGGTCGAGGAACTCCCGGGACTCGTACACCCCCACGCCGGTGACGCGCAGCATGTTGAGGTTGCCGCGGCGCACGGCCTCGAGCCGGGCCCGCAGCCCGTCGGCGGGGCCGGCGAGACCGACCGGGTCCGGCGGGGTCCAGCACGCCCCCCGGCAGAACAGCGGCACCCCGTTCCACAGCAGGGTGAAGGCGCCCTCGGTGCGGTCGACGTCCACGGTGCGGAAGCCCACCGTCCCCAGCGGGTGACGGTCGCCGGCGACGTCGAGCTCGACCTCGTAGCGGGGCTGCGCCCCGTGGGTGTGTGGCCACCACAGCTCGATGTCGGGGACCTCGATCTCGCCCCGGGCGCGGAGGCGGCCGTCGGCGGGGACGGCGCCGAGGGTCAGGCTCGCCCCGCCGCAGGACAGCCGGACGAGGCTGCCCGGGGCCGCCCCGGTGACCTCCACCTCGGCCTCGACCAGGCCGGAGGTGCCCCCGGTGCATCGGGCCACGAGCCGGTGACGCCGCACCTGGGTGGTGGGCGTCGGGGTCAGCGTCACCTCCCGCCAGGGGCCCACGGGGGCCGGCGCGGCGACCCCGCCGGTCTGCCGGCCGACGAGGGAGGTGCGCACCCACCGCAGGTTCTGGTGCACCAGGTCCGGGCACTTCCAGCGCGGCCGGGGCCGGCGACGCGAGAGGGTGGGGGTCAGGGCCGCGAAGCGCATGAGCAGCTCGTTCTCTCCCTCCTCGAGGGTGACCGCGACCTCGTGCGGGACGAACATGTTCTCGCTGTGGAGCAGGTGGGCGCCGTTGAGCCAGACGTCGGCGACGGTCGCGAGGCCGCCGAGGCGGAGGGTGTGCGGGGTCGCGGGACCCGACACGGTGAACCGGCCACGGAACCACCAGTCCCGGGCGTCGAAGTCGCGCTCCAGGGCGCCGGGGCCGTCGTGGAGGGCGACGGCACGGGCCGCGGTGCCCGGCACCACGGCCGGACGCCACCGACCGTCGGGCGGTCGTGGCGCGTCGCCGGGCCCGGCGGGGGGCTCGGTGCCCGGTGCCGCCTCGAGGCACTCCCACCCGGCGGCGGCGAGGAGGTCGCCGGGAGGACCGGCCGGAGGGGTCATCGGGGCGGGGCCACCGGCCGGGCGCAGAGCTCCTGGGCGGCGGTCCACGACTTGGCCATCCCCTCGAGGGCGTCCCCGAGGTCGGCGGTGCGGCCCCGGGCGACCCGGGCCATGAGGAACTGGAGCGACTTCGCCGTGGCGGCGAGGGAGGTCCAGTGCTCGGCGGCCTCGGAGAGCCAGTGGCCGCCGTCGACCCGCGCCGCGAGCCACCGGCAGAACTCGCCGGCGAGCTCGGCGGAGGCGCCGCACTGCCGGAGGGTGCCGAACGCCCACAGGTGGAAGTCCTCGATGTCACCGTCTCGCAGCCAGGCGACGTCGGCCTCGACGCGCTCGGCGAGCCGGTCGACGGGGTTGTCGGCCGGCCGGCGCTCCACGTGGCGCCCGAGCAGCCGCAGCGCCACCGCGGCCTCGTCGGCCGGCTCGAGCCGGCGCAGCCCGTCGAGCCGGACGATCTCGACGTAGGGCGGCAGGGCCATGGGGTCGGCGTGCTCCCCGAGGTGGAACACGCCGTCGAAGTCGTCGCCCTCGAGCTCGAAGTACCCGGCGTTGTGGAAGTACCCCAGCCGCCGGGAGGCGACGTCGACCGCGTTCGGCACGATCGTCGACTTCACCTGGGCGATGCGGTAGGAGACACCGTGGGTGTCGGGCAGGAAGTACGAGTTCGCCTCGACCGTGAGCAGCCGCCCCAGCCGGAGCTGCTCGACGGTGTGCTCGAGTGTCCCCCGCCACGGGTTCATCTCGTGGACGTCGATCCCGTACACCTCGCGAAGGTCCTCCGCGGGGTACTTGAAGAAGGTCCACTGGTCGCCCTCGAAGTCCGCGCTCAGGGTGAACGCGGCAGCGGCGAGAGGGTTCAGCCCCAAGGAGTGCAGGAGCTCGACCCAGACGTCGACGTAGCAGTTGGTCTCGGTCCAGATGCGCTCGGTCGTGTGCATCGGGTGACGCTGGTAGGTCGCCCCCGTGAGCGGCAACAGCGCGAGGCTCATGCCAGCAGGCGGGAGCGGACCTGCTCGGGCCACTCCTCGAGGGTCGTCCCGTGGGTGCGCAGCAGCGCGAGCGTGATCCGCTCCAGCCCGAACCCGATGCAGGCCGAGTGGGCGGCCTCCCCGTCGGCGCAGCGGATGTCGAACGGCACGCCGAAGTGGTCGAGGTGGTAGTTCGCCGACGCGATCGCCGTGGGCCGCTCCTCGGAGGTGATCGGGCAGACGATCTCGAACTTCAGCTCGCCGGCCTTCTGGTTGCCGGCGAGCATCCGGCCGGCCCGGCCGAAGAACGGGTCGTTGGCGAGCACCCTCTCCACGGGGAGACCGAGCCCGGTCAGCAGGTCCAGCCCGCGCTCCAGCCACGCGTCCCGGTGCGCGAGAGCACCCTCGGACTCGCCGACGAAGACGAACTCGTGCTGGCGGAAGCTCTGCATGCGGGCGGGGTCGACGCTCGGCTCGTGCCGGAAGCAGAACCCCTGGACCTCGAAGCCCCGCCCCCCGGCCGGGAGCGTCCCGGTCAGCGAGGGGTAGAGCGGGTGGCAGGCGGCGGAGCAGAGGACGACCTCCGCCGGGCTCAGTGCCCGGGTCCAGTCCTCCCCCTCGTCGGCCATGCGCAGCAGCGTGGCGTGCTCGGCGTCGTCCCCGACGAAGGTGTCGACCGAGCCGGTGAGGTCGGGGAAGGAGCGCAGGTAGTCGGTCTTGACGAAGACCTCCCGCGGCATGACGGGCGGGAAGTACAGCAGCGGCTGGTAGCCCCCCGCGCCGGCGGCCGAGACGAGCCGCTCGATGCCACGGACGATCCGCTCGAACGTCCCGGAGCGGTGGTAGAGCCCGTCGACGAGGCTGCGCTGCAGCAGACCGGCCTCGACGAGCTCGTCCCGGAACGCCAGCTGGCTCGCCTGGCCCGACGTCGGTCGCGTGACGGTCTCGGTCATGGTCCTCACCCGTTCCTGTGCACGAGCAGGAGCTGTGCGTTGTTGGCGTTGATGCGGTCGTTGTTGACCATGAGCTGCGCACCGTAGGCGTCGCGCAGCAGCCGGCCGAGCGTGAACGGGCCGTGGTTGGCGTAGCCCGCCATGCCGCAGATGAGCAGCGCCCGCTGGACGACGTCGACCACCCGCGTGGAGGCCGACACCTTGAGGGAGTTCATCGCGATCGCGAACCCGATCGACGTGGTCTCCTCGGGGTCGTCGGCGATCTCGGCGTACCGGACGCGGGCAGCGAGGACGACGTCCTGGAACTCCTGCAGCGCCGTGGTCAGCTCGGCCAGCCGCAGCGCGTTGGGCGGGGTCCGCTCGGGGTTCTTCCGGGCGGCGCCCTGGACGAACCGACGGGCCTTGTCCGCGGCGGCCGAGGCGATGCCGTACCAGAGCGAGGACCAGAGGATGTGGGAGACCGGGAGCATCGTCGAGCTCGAGATGTCGCCGTAGGCCGTGGGCAGCACGTCGTGCGCCGGCCCGTGAGCGGTGAGGAGGAAGCCCTGGCTGCACGTGCCGCGGAACCCGAGGGCGTCCCACCCGGACCGCTCCTCCAGACGCAGGTTCTCCCCGCGGCACAGCACGAGGACCTGGTCGTTCGGCGGGCTGTCCGGGGTGCGACGGGCGGTGGCGAGGACGGCGTCCGCGTGGGCGCCGTAGGAGATCACGGGGGCCTGCTTCTGCAGGGTGAACCCGTCGCCGTCGAGCTCGACGGCGCAGCTGCTGTTGCGGACGTTGCCGCCGATCCCGACCTCGGTGGTGGCCGAGGCGAGGAGAAGGCCCTCCTGGGCGACCCGGCGCGTGAAGTCCCGCAGGGCTGGGCTCGTGCCGTGCCGGACGAGGCAGGCGACCTGGATCTGGTGCATCGCGTAGACCATGGCCGCCGAGGAGCAGTGCCGGGCGAGCTCGGTGATGCTCTCGGCGACGGCCTCGAGGGTCCAGCCGAGGCCGCCGAGCTCGGCGGGCACGAGCGAGCCCAGGAGCCCTTCCTCCCGGAGGGCCCCGATGGCCTCGTGCGGGAACCGGGAGGCGGAGTCCACGTCCTCGGCCGCGGGCCCGGCCACCTCGACGCCGATGCGGTGGGCGAGGGACCTGGCCAAGACCGGGGCGTCGGGAACGGCGTACGTCGTCATCTCCCCGCCCTCAGCTCGACAGGGCCGGGGTCGCGCCGAGGCCGCCGAGGGCCGTCTCGATCGCCCCGATCGACTCGAACGTGCTCTTGCGGAGCAGGCTGTCCGGGAACTCGACGTCGAACGCGTCCTCGAGCCCGAGCATGACGTTGACGCTCGCGTGCGAGGTCAGGCCGGCCCGGTAGAGGTCGGCGTCCCGGTCGAGCGTGCTCACGTCCACCGGAAGGCGTCCGAACGCCGACAGGACAGCGCGAATCTGGTCTTGCATGAGTGAATCCACCCTTCAGAAAGTGGGTACGTCCCCCGACAACCCAACGGCAATGACAGTAGCCATACCGACGTCCCCGCCGTGGGAGATTGAGAGAGAAAGTCGGGCAAAGCGCGCGGCCCTGGCGAGCTCCGCGGCGGTGCCGGAGAGCTCGACGTCGGTCCACCCCGCCGGGTGGCGCCGAACGACGATCTCCCGCCACCCCGGCACGGCCGTCGCGGGACGCAGGAGCTTGATCGTCGCCTCCTTCGCGGCGAACCGGGCGGCGAGACCGGGGGCGAGCGACTCGGGCGGTGCCTGCGGCCCCCCGCAGGAGTCGACCTCGTGGGCGGTGAACACACGCTCGAGGTACCGGGCCCCGTGCTGCCGGACGGCGTCCGCGACCTCGCCGATCGGCTGGACGTCGGTGCCCACCCGCACGTCGAGTCGGGTCATAAGGGTCTCCAGCGGGTCGGTCGGCACGGTGGGCTCTCGGTCGTGGGGTCTCGGTGGTGGGGCCTCGGTGGTGTGCCTCGCTCGGCGCGAGGGTCAGCGGGCGACCGGGCCGAGGTCGACGACGAAGTGGTGGGCCGAGATGCGGTATCCGGACCCGAGGTAGAGCCGGTGCGCGTCCGCCCGGTCGGCGCCGACCCCGGAGTCGAGGTGGACGGCGCGGCAGCCGAGTCGGCGTGCCTCGGCCGCCAGCCACTCCAAGAGGCGGCCGGCGTGCCCGCGGCGCCTCGCCGATGGGTGGGTCGAGAGGTCGTCGACGTAGAGATGGCTTCCCCACGCCAGGCTGTCGGCGGCGCGGAAGCCGGCCACCGAGGCCGCGTCGGAGCCCTCGCCCTCCACGACCCCCGCGAGGCGGTAGCCGCGGGGCCGGAGGACGTCGTCGACGTACCGCGCGAAGCGGCCCCGGTCCTCGAGGTCGCCCCGCAGCGCCCTCATCGCGTCGAAGGCGCGAGCCGACTCCCCCGGTCCGAGTTCGACGATCATGCGGACATCCTCGCGCACCCCGACGCGCATTCGGGGCGAACCGATGAATTCGGGCACCCTGGACCTGCGGTCTCGCGCAGGGTGTCAGGGGCCCCCGGGTGCCGTCGTCGTGGACGTCGTGAACGTCCTCGTGGCGGACGAGGTGCCCGAGGCACCCTCCGACCCACCCGGTCCGGGCGTCGTCGACGTCGAGGTGGTCGCGGACGTCGAGGTGCCGGACGCCGCCCCTCCCGCGGTGGTCGAGCTCGCCGTCGCCGACCTCGTCGTGGTCGACCCCGTCGTCGACGAGCCGGCCGGGGGCGCGGTCGAGGGCTGCGAGGTCGACGAGGGCGGCCCGGTCGAGGTCGGCGGTGGGGTGACCGTCGTCGGAGGATCGTTCGGGGTGGTCGTCGTGGGAGGCGTCGTCGTCGTGCCGGAGGGCGGCGTGGTCGTCGTCGGCGGCGGCGTCGAGGTGGTCGGCGGCGGCGTGGTCGGCGGGGTCGTCGACGACGGCGGCGTGGTCGTCGTCGAGGACGGAGGCTTGGTCGTCGGCGGCTTGGTCGTCGTCGGGGTCGGCGAGCCCGTGGAGCCCGGGACCGGCCGGGTCCGCGGCGCGCGGGAGAAGACGACGTCGACCCAGTAGTTCGTGCTCGAGGACCTCGACGGGAACCCGGACCCGCTCGTCCGCACCCCGCCATCGGCCACGACGTGCAGCGGCGGCGCGCTCACCCGACGCGACAGCCCACCCCGGGTCACCGCGTACCCGCCCTCGGGAGCCGAGTACGACGCGACGTAGGTCGTGCCCGCCCGCACACTCACCGGCGAGGAGAACATCACCGTCTGCCAGCCCGCGCTCGACTCGTTCGTGAACCGCGCCGACGCCAGCAGCCGCCCGTCACCCCGCCACAGCGACCCCACGTGCGCCCCGGTGTTGCCCGGCCCCTTGAAGAACCGCACCCCCGAGACCAACCCGTCCACGTCCGCGGTGAAGCGCACCCCCAGCTCGGCCGCGCCCCCGCCCGCCACGCTCGCCACCGCCGGGTGGTCACCGTCGTCCCACGCACTGCACGGACACACCCCCGGCCGCGCCGCCGGCATCGCCGTCGTGAACGACCACGACACCGCCGACATCGCGTTCCCGGCCCGGTCCCGCGCCCGCACCCGCACCGAGTACGTGCTCCCCCGCGCCAGCGCCACGTCCGGGGAGAACGTCGCGGTCCGCCGCGCCGGGTCGTACCCCACCGTCCCCGCCACCGGAGAGCCCGCCCCCGTCGTCACCGCCATCCGCACCGACCCCGCAGCCACACCCTCCGAGAACACCACCGCCGGCGACACCGACGGCGACACACTCCGCTCCCCGTCCACCGGCGACCGCGACACCACCGCCGGCGGCGTCGTGTCCGGCGCGCGGGAGAAGACGACGTCGACCCAGTAGTTCGTGCTCGAGGACCTCGACGGGAACCCGGACCCGCTCGTCCGCACCCCGCCATCGGCCACGACGTGCAGCGGCGGCGCGCTCACCCGACGCGACAGCCCACCCCGGGTCACCGCGTACCCGCCCTCGGGAGCCGAGTACGACGCGACGTAGGTCGTGCCCGCCCGCACACTCACCGGCGAGGAGAACATCACCGTCTGCCAGCCCGCGCTCGACTCGTTCGTGAACCGCGCCGACGCCAGCAGCCGCCCGTCACCCCGCCACAGCGACCCCACGTGCGCCCCGGTGTTGCCCGGCCCCTTGAAGAACCGCACCCCCGAGACCAACCCGTCCACGTCCGCGGTGAAGCGCACCCCCAGCTCGGCCGCGCCCCCGCCCGCCACGCTCGCCACCGCCGGGTGGTCACCGTCGTCCCACGCACTGCACGGACACACCCCCGGCCGCGCCGCCGGCATCGCCGTCGTGAACGACCACGACACCGCCGACATCGCGTTCCCGGCCCGGTCCCGCGCCCGCACCCGCACCGAGTACGTGCTCCCCCGCGCCAGCGCCACGTCCGGGGAGAACGTCGCGGTCCGCCGCGCCGGGTCGTACCCCACCGTCCCCGCCACCGGAGAGCCCGCCCCCGTCGTCACCGCCATCCGCACCGACCCCGCAGCCACACCCTCCGAGAACACCACCGCCGGCGACACCGACGGCGACACACTCCGCTCCCCGTCCACCGGCGACCGCGACACCACCGCCGGCGGCGTCGTGTCCGGCGCGCGGCCGGGCCGGAAGACCGGGGTGACCCAGTAGTTGCTCGTCGAGCGCGTCCGGGGGAAGCCGTCTGAGCCGCGAAGGTAGACCCCGGCCCCGCCGGCGGGCGCCGTGAGGACGGTGTTGTCCCAGCCGCCGGCGTAGAACCCCTCGGACACGGCGTGGTGCCCCGTCGGCGAGAAGTACGAGGCGACGTAGGTTCGGCCGGCCCGCAGCTGGATGCCCTGGCCGAAGGTCGCCTCCTGCCACCCGGAGTCGCTCTCCCGCGCGAAGGCTGCGGTGGCGAGCAGCCGGCCGTCGGCGCTCCACAGCGACCCGGTGTGGGTTCCGGTGTTGCCCGCGCTCTTGTAGTACCGGATGCCGCTGACCCAGCCGGTGGTCGTCGGCGTGAAGCGCACTCCGAGGCTGGTCGGGGACCGCCGTCCGGAGTCGGTGCGCGCGGGCAGGGCGCTGCTGTCGAACAGCAGGCAGGGGCAGGCGCGCTTCCCCGCGGTGGTGAAGCTCCACGTGGCCGGCGGCATCGCGGCGCCGGACGGCAGGGTCCCCCCGCGGACCGTCGCGACGTACGTGGTGCCGGGGGCGAGCCGGCGCGTCGGGGCGAAGTCGATGCTGCGCGTGGCGGCGTCGTAGGCCGAGAAGCCGTCGACGGCGTGCCCCGCCGGGTTCGCCAGGGTGAGGTGGGCAGTGCCCCCGCGCACCGGGCCGTTGAGCGCCGCGGTGACCTGGGCGTGCACGGGCACGTTCGTCGCCCCGGCGCCGGGGCTCGTGGCGCCGACGGCGGGGGTGTCGTCCCCGGCGACGAAGTCGACGTCGACCCAGTGGTTCGTCGTCGACGCCGAGGACGGGAAGCCGTCGCCCGGGGCGCTGACCCCGCCCTCGGAGACCGCGTGCAACGGGTGGGCGTCCACGGCGAAGGTCAGCCCGCCCTCGGTGAGGGAGTGGTCCCCGGCCGGCGCCAGGTAGGACGCCACGTAGGTCGCCCCGGCGGTGACGTCGACCGGCTGGGCGAAGGTGACCGTCTGCCACCCGCTCGCCGACCCCTGGGTGAACTCGGCCCGCGCGAGCAGGTCGCCGGTGTCGGTCCACAACGACCCGGTGCGGCCGCCGGCGGTGCCCGGGCCCTTGTAGTACCGGACCCCGGTGACGCGTCCGTCGACGTCCGCGGTGAACCGGACCCCGAGCTGGGTCGGGCGTCGACGTGGTGGTCGTCGTCGCCTCTGTCGGGGTGGCCCCGTCCCAGATGCTGCACGGGCACGCCTGCGGGGAGGCGTCCGCGTCGACCACGGGCGCCGTCAGCGTCGCGGCCGGAGCGACGGCGGGGACCGACAGGATGCCCAGTGCGACCGCGAGCGCGCAGGCCACGGCCGCGAGGACGCGGCTCGAGGGTCGGGGCATGCGGGTCTCCTGTGGGGGCGTCGCCGCCGGACGGCGCGGCCTGGGACCCGCGCGCGAGGTCTGCCGTCAGGCTAGGCAGGCGCCCCGCCACTCCGCAGGCGTTTGGCGAATACCACGAAACCCGAGGGCGCGCTGGCGTTGCGGAAATATCCGCTTGCGTCCCGATGGGTCCGGATGACCCCCCACGGGGACGTCACCGTGCACCGGGCGGTGTTCTCACATGCTGGTCAGCACTCGCGTCCGGCCGCGGT
>CAWDAQ010000004.1:0-83834 GCA_963800325.1 uncultured Actinomycetota bacterium
CGGGTTCGTCTGCGACCCGACGATCGAGTGGATGAACCGGTTCACCTGCTCGAACGCGCCCATCCCCGCGAGGACCGACCACAGCACGGCGACCATGACGACGCCGGCGATGCCGAGGGCGATCGAGAGCAGGAAGGAGATCTTGAACACCGACCACGGGTCGACCCGGCTGACCGTGAGCCGGACCCGCCGGCCGCCGCGCGCCTGGGCGGGGGCGGGGCGGGAGCCACCGCGGTGCTGGCCGGTCTGGAGCCGCTGGGTCTCCTCGTCCGACGGTCGGGCCTGCTGCTGGGACTCCTCCGACGTCGAGGGTGACCCGGACCGCGTCTGGGTCCCGGCCTCACCTGTCGAGCTCACTCGCTACCTCCCGCGGTCTCGTCCGCGTCCGTCGTCGGTGGCGCCGTCGCGCCTCCGTCAGACGGTACTCCCTCTCCCTCGGGGGTGCCGCCGGCGACCACCCCGGGAGCGGTCGTGTCGTCGTCCTCTTCGTCCCCCGAAGCGTCGCCCGCCTCGACCCCGTCCGGGGGGACCTCCTCGGCTCCGTCCGGGATGACCCGCTCGGGGTTGCGGGCGACCGCGACGATCGCGTCCCCCGGGTCGGGCGTCGCGAACCGCACGCCCATGGTCGACCGGCCGGTGTGACGGACCTCGTCGACGCGGCTGCGGACGATCTTGCCGCGCTCCATGACGACCATGACCTCGTCGTCGGGGTCCACCGTCAGCGCGCCGACGAGGTCGCCGCCCCGGTCGGAGACCCGGGCGACCTGGATGCCGATCCCGCCGCGGCCCTGGAGGCGGTACTCGCTGACCGGGGTCCGCTTGGCGACGCCGTTCTCGAAGACGACGAAGACGTCCGGGTCGGTGCCCTCCTCGACGACGCTCATGGCGAGCAGGTCGTCGCGGTCGCGGAACTTCATCCCGGTCACCCCGGACGTCGCCCGGCCCATCGGTCGCAGCGTGTCGTCGCTGGCGGTGAACCGGACCGACTGCCCCTTGCGGGAGACGAGCAGCAGGTCGTCGGTCGCGGAGGCGAGCCCGGCGCCGACGAGCTCGTCGCCGTCACGGAGGTTGATCGCGATGAGACCCCCGGTGCGCGGCGAGTCGTACTCCGCGAGCCGGGTCTTCTTCACCAGCCCCGCCTTCGTGGCGAGCACGAGGTAGGGGCTCGCGGAGTAGTCCTCGATCGCGAGCACCGCCGCGATCTGCTCGTCGGGCTGGAACGCGAGCAGGTTCGCCACGTGCTGCCCCCGCCCGTCCCGGGCGGCCTCGGGCAGCTCGTACGCCTTGGCCCGGTAGACCCGGCCGAGGTTGGTGAAGAACAGCAGCCAGTGGTGGCTGCTCGTGGTGAAGAAGTGCTGCACGACGTCCTCGCCGCGCAGCGAGGCCCCGCGCACGCCCTTCCCGCCGCGCCGCTGCGAGCGGTAGGCGTCGGTCCGGGTGCGCTTGGCGTACCCGCCCCGGGTGATCGTCACGACGACGTCCTCCTCGGGGATGAGGTCCTCCATCGACATGTCGCCGTCGCCGGGCACGATCGTCGTGCGCCGCTCGTCGCCGTAGCGCTCGACGAGCTCGCCGAGCTCCTCGGAGACGATGCTCCGCTGCCGCTCGGGCCGGGCGAGGATGTCCCGGTAGTCGTCGATCTTCGCCTGCAGCTCGTCGTGCTCGTCGGTGATCTTCTGCCGCTCCAGGGCCGCGAGCGACCGCAGCTGCATGTTGAGGATCGCCTGGGCCTGGATCTCGTCGATCTCGAGCAGCTCCATGAGCCCGCCGCGGGCGACCTCCGCCGACTCCGAGCGGCGGATGAGGGCGATGACCTCGTCGAGCGCGTCGAGCGCCTTCAGCAGCGCCCGGAGGATGTGGATGCGCTCCTCCGCCTTGCGCAACCGGTAGCGGGTCCGCCGGACGATGACGTCGACCTGGTGCTCGACCCAGTACCGGATGAACGCGTCGATCGGCAGCGTCCGGGGCACCCCGTCGACGAGGGCGAGCATGTTCGCCCCGAAGTTCGTCTGCAGCTGGGTGTGCTTGTAGAGGTTGTTGAGGACGACCTTGGCGATCGCGTCCCGCTTGAGGACGATGACGAGCCGCTGGCCGGTTCGGCCGGAGGTCTCGTCGCGGATGTCGGCGATCCCGGCGAGCCGGCCGTCCTTGGCGAGCTCGGCGATCTTCAGCGCGAGCGTGTCCGGGTTGACCTGGTAGGGCAGCTCGGAGACGACGAGGCAGGTGCGGTTGTTGATCTCCTCGACCTCGACGACCGCGCGCATGACGATCGACCCGCGCCCGGTGCGGTAGGCCTCCTCGATGCCGCCACGCCCCATGACGAGGGCGCCGCCGGGGAAGTCGGGGCCGCTGATCCGTCCCATGACCGCGGCGAGCGCCTCCTCGCGCGGCGCGTCCGGGTTGGCGAGCACCCACTGGGCGGCGTCGGCGACCTCGCGCAGGTTGTGCGGCGGGATCTGGGTTGCCATCCCGACCGCGATGCCGGCGCTGCCGTTGACGAGGAGGTTCGGGAACCGCGCGGGCAGGACCGACGGCTCCTGCGTCTTGCCGTCGTAGTTGTCCTGGAAGTCGACGGTCTCCTCGTGGATGTCGCGGACCATCTCCATCGACAGCGGGGCCATCCGGCACTCGGTGTACCGGGGCGCGGCCGCGCCGTCGTTGCCCGGGGAGCCGAAGTTGCCCTGCCCGTCGACGAGCGGGTAGCGCATCGACCAGTCCTGGACGAGCCGGACGAGGGCGTCGTAGATCGCGGTGTCACCGTGCGGGTGGTACTGCCCCATGACGTCGCCGACGACCCGGCTGCACTTGTTGTAGCCGCGGTCGGGCCGGTACCCGCCGTCGTACATCGCGTAGATGACCCGCCGGTGGACCGGCTTCAGGCCGTCCCGGACGTCGGGCAGGGCGCGGCTGACGATGACGCTCATCGCGTACTCGATGTAGCTGCGCTGCATCTCCGCGTTGAGGTCGATCAGCTGCGTCCGGTCGCCGCTGGTGGGGGGCTGCTCAGTCATTCCTTGCCTTCGTCAGGGGGCTGGGAGTGCTCGTCGGTTCCACGTGAAACGGGCGCGGGGGACCGCGGACTCAGATGTCGAGGAATCGGACGTCGCGGGCGTTGCGCTGGATGAACCCGCGCCGGGACTCGACGTCCTCGCCCATGAGGACCGCGAAGATCTCGTCCGCGGCGGCGGCGTCGTCGAGGGTGACCTGGAGCAGGACGCGGTGGTCGGGGTCCATCGTCGTCTCCCAGAGCTCCTGGTAGTTCATCTCGCCGAGGCCCTTGTAGCGCTGCACCGAGTTGTCCTTCGGCAGCCGCCACCCGCGGCTCTGCCCCTCGGCGACCATCGCGTCCCGCTCCCGGTCGGTGAACGCGAACTCGTGCTCGTGGTTGGACCACTTGATCCGGTACAGCGGCGGCTGGGCCAGGTAGACGTAGCCGTGCTCGATGAGCGGGCGCATGAACCGGAACAGCAGCGTCAGCAGCAGCGTGCGGATGTGCATGCCGTCGACGTCGGCGTCGGCCATGAGGACGATCTTGTGGTACCGGGCCTTGGTGATGTCGAAGTCCTCGCCGATGCCGGTGCCGAACGCGCTGATGAGCGCCTGCACCTCGTTGTTCGCGAGGATCTTGTCGAGCCGGGCCTTCTCGACGTTGAGGATCTTCCCGCGCAGCGGCAGGATCGCCTGGGTCTCCGGGTTGCGGCCGCGGACCGCGGACCCGCCGGCGGAGTCGCCCTCGACGATGAAGACCTCGGAGATCGTCGGGTCCTTGGTCTGGCAGTCGCGCAGCTTGCCGGGCAGCCCGCCGGACTCCATGAGCCCCTTGCGCCGGGTGGCCTCGCGGGCCTTGCGCGCCGCGACCCGCGCCGAGGCCGCCTGGATCGCCTTCCGGACGATGTCCTTGCCCTCGTTCGGGTGGGTCTCGAGCCAGTGGCTGAACTCGTCCGTCATCGCCCGCTGGACGAACCCCTTGACCTCGGAGTTGCCGAGCTTGGTCTTCGTCTGCCCCTCGAACTGGGGCTCGCCGAGCTTGACGGAGATCACCGCGACGAGGCCCTCGCGGACGTCGTCGCCGGTGAGGTTGTCGTCCTTGTCCTTCAGGAGGTTCTGCCGGCGGGCGAAGTCGTTGACGAGCTTGGTCAGCGCCGCCCGGAACCCCTCCTCGTGGGTGCCGCCCTCGTGGGTGTTGATCGTGTTGGCGTAGGTGTGGACCGACTCGCTGTACGACGTCGTCCACTGCAGCGCGAGCTCGAGCGACAGCTCCCGCTCGGCGTCCTCGACGTCGATGGAGATGATCTCGTCGTTGACCGCCTCGGTCCGCTTGGACTTCACGAGGTGGCCCACGTAGTCGACGAGCCCACCGTCGTAGCGGTAGCTGATCCGGCGGTGCTGCGGCTCACCCGTCGCCGCCGCGGCGCCGCTCGCCGGCTGCTCGCCGGAGCCGTCGGCCTGCTCGGGCTCGTCGAGCTCGGGGTCGGCGGCCACGCGCTCGTCGACGAGGGTGATCGTCAGTCCCTTGTTGAGGAACGCCATCTGCTGGAAGCGGGCCCGGACGACCTCGAAGTCGTAGTACGTCGTCTCGAAGATGTCGGCGTTGGCCCAGAACGTGATCGTCGTCCCGGTGTCCTCGCACGGCTCGCCCTGGACGAGCTCGCTGACCGGGACGCCGTGGTCGAACGACATCCGGAACACGTGGCCCTTCTGGCGGACCTCGACGTCGAGGCGGCTGCTGAGGGCGTTGACGACCGAGGACCCGACGCCGTGGAGCCCGCCGGAGACCTTGTAGCCCCCGCCGCCGAACTTCCCGCCGGCGTGGAGCTGGGTGAGGACGAGCTCGACCGCGGAGCGGCCCTCGGCGGGGTGGATGTCGGTGGGGATGCCGCGGCCGTTGTCGCTGACCCGCACCCCACCGTCGGCGAGGAGGGTGACCTCGATGTGGTCGGCGTACCCGGCGAGCGCCTCGTCGACGGAGTTGTCGACGATCTCCCAGACGAGGTGGTGCAGCCCGCGCTCACCGGTCGAGCCGATGTACATCCCCGGGCGCTTGCGGACGGCCTCGAGCCCCTCGAGCACGGTGATGGCGCTCGCGTCGTAGGCCGCGGGGTCGTCCCCGGACGCCTTGAGGTCGGCGATCGCCTCGGCCTCGGCCGCCTCCCTGGCGCGCTCGGCCTCGGCTGCGGACAGGTCGGGCTCGGGCGTGGGGGTCGGCTCGGCCTCGGACAACAGGGCTCCTTCGTCGGTCACTCCGGCGGCGCACGGCCCACCGGTGGTGCTCACGGCGCGTGCCCGCGGTGTGAGTGAGGACCCCTGAGGGGCCGCACGCGACCGTGGGCACGCGATCACCGACGAGTTTACCCGTCCCGAACCGGTCGACGCCGCTCAGGAGGGGCGTGGCGGCCGCTGTCGCTGCCGAGGGGGGTGGCCCGCGAGTCCCGATACGCACCCGGGGCGGGGGTGGTCGGATTCGGCCGCTCTCGGGACCCCGGGCTCCCCGGCGAGCGGACGTCCGCGGGGTCGGCGTCCCGGCGACCGACCGTGCGGACGCCGCGGGGTCAGCCCGCGTCCCCGGCAGCCCGGCCCCTCGTGAGGGCCCGCTCGATGAGGTGGCGCACCCGCACCGGCACGGCGGGCTCGTCGAGGTCGGCCTCGACGTCGGCGTCCGGGCAGGAGACCCGGTAGGAGAAGGCGTCGGGGCGGGGCTCGCCCCGGGGCCCGAGCTCGTGGACCTCCCGGCTGGCGAGGACACGCTGCCAGTCGCGCGCGTCCTCCTCGGTGAGGTCGGCGAGCGAGACGGTGCGCTCGAGCGCGACCCCGGTCACCCCGCCGGTGCGCCGGACCCGGATGCTCGCCCCGACCGGCGGGGCCTGGCGGACCGGCGTCCACGACGAGGGGTCCTCGGGCGCGGACGGCGTCGGCCTCGGGTGGGCCGTCCCGCCCTCACCCGGGGCGGGCGGCCCGCCGTCGCCGCCGTCGGGGGTGACCCCGACCCGGCGCCACGCGTCGGCGACCGCGCCCGCCTGGCTGGAGGAGGCACCGAACCGGGCCGCGGCGGCGGTGACCGTCAGCCGGGCGAAGGTCGCGAAGTCGCAGTCGGCGGCGATGTCGCCGGTGAGGGTGTCGTACCAGATGAGTCCGGCGTCCTCCCACGACCGGCCGCCGATCGCGGTCGCCGCGAGGTAGAAGGCGTGGTTGGGGATGCCCGAGTTGATGTGGACGCCGCCGTTGTCCTCGCGGGTGTCGACGTAGTCGTCCATGTGGGCGGGCTGGGGGTCCTTGCCGAGGACCGGGTCGTCGTAGGCCGTGCCGGGGGCCTTCATCGAGCGCAGGGCCACGCCCCGCACGGAGTCGGCGAGCAGCTCGGCCCCGATGAGCCAGTCGGCGTCCTCGACCCCCTGGTCGCGCGAGCGCTGCTTGACGATGGTGCCGAACACGTCCGAGACCGACTCGTTGAGCGCCCCGGACTGCCCCCGGTAGAGCAGCCCGGCGGTGTGCCCGGTCACGCCGTGGGTGAGCTCGTGGCCGATGACGTCGAGGCTCGCGGTGAAACGGCGGAAGACGCGGCCGTCGCCGTCGCCGAACACCATCTGCTGGCCGTCCCAGAAGGCGTTGTCGTAGTCCTGGCCGTAGTGCACGCTCGCGAGCAGCGGCAGGCCGCGCCCGTCGATGGAGTCGCGGCCGAACGCGTCCTGGTAGCACGTCCAGGTCGCGCCGAGCCCCTCGTAGGCCTCGTCCGCGGCCGCGTCCCCGGAGGGCGGGTCCCCCTCGACCCGGACCGTGTGGCCGGGCAGGTCCTCGGTGTTGCCCGTGTCCGCGACGGTCCGGCGGGCGTTCGGGGCCTCCGCGTCCCTCGCGGGCGCTGCGGTCCCGAGCATCGAGCGCAGGTGGTCGGCGGAGGCGACCGGGCGGGTGCCCCGCAGGTGCCGCACCGCGGTGTCCCGCTCGAGGGTCCGCCGGGCCCGGGTCGCGACGTCGTGCTCGCCGTGGACGGCGAGCGCCTCGAGCAGGTACGGGGGGACGACCCCGCAGCGCGGCGGCACCGCGGCGGCGGTCGTGGGGTGCGACGTCTCCCGGCTCGTGTGCGTGCTCATGGCGCCAGTCTCCACCCGGGCACCGACGAGGACCAGCCGGACGGAGGTGGTGGACAGATGTGATCGAAAGGGGCACTCCTCGCGCGCGGCTCAGTTCAGGTAGCGGCTCAGTACAGGTAGACGAGGGCGCCGTTGCCGCCCCGGCACGTGACGAGCGGGTCGCCGCTGCACGTCATCGTGTAGTTCTTCTTCGTCACCGGGCTGTTGACCTGGAGCTTGGTCGGCGAGCTGCCGTCGGAGCCGCTCGCGACCCAGGCGTCCCGGACGTTGAGCGCGAACTCGCAGGAGGTGACGTCGTTGCCGGTCGCGGCCCGCCGACCGGCGTTCGCGCCCCCGGCGCAGTGGGTCGCGCCCGCGGGCGGGCTGGCCGACGACGACGAGGACGATGACGACGACGGGCTGGACGAGCCCGAGTCGCTCGGCGACGTCGTCGAGGACGTCGCTCCGGCGAGGTCTGCGGCGGTCTGGGGACCCTGCCGACTGCTCAGCCAGAGCAGCACGAGCGCGGCCGCGACGACGAGGACCCCGACGACGGCGGCGACGGTGACGACGGTCCCGGACGGGCCGGGGCGCCGGCCCGGCGACGGCTCGGCCGTCGCCGCCGTGGCCCGGTCGGTCGGTCCGGCGCGCGGCCCCTCGGGTGGCCGCGGCGGCGGTACCGGTCGGGTCTGCTCCCTGGGCGGGGTCCGGCCGGTCGCGGCAGCTGCCGGCTGCTCCGCGGTGTCGCCGGTCCGCGGGGAGAGCGGGACCTCACGGGTCTCGGCCGCCTCGCCGGCCGTGGGCTTCCCCGCGTCCGTCCCGCTCGCGTCCTCGCCGTCGCCGTCACGTTCACGGGCGCCGTCACCGGCGTGGTAGACCTCGTCCATCCCGCTCGGGGCTCCTCGGTGGTCGGGCGCGGGCGGGGTGCCCCGCGCTGATGGCCCCCCAGTGTGCCCGCGCTCAGCCGTAGGTGTCGCGGGGGCCCGGCCCTTGGCTGCGGCGGGGGCCGCGCGACCACGACGGCGCGCTCGGGCCGTGCACCTTGAGCTCGGTGACGGTGCCCGTGCCGACCTCGGTCTCGAGCCGGCCGAGGATCGAGCTGGAGAGCATCCGGATCTGGGTCGCCCAGGCGGTGGAGTCGGCGCGGACGGTGAGCACGCTGCCCTCGAACGTCACCGGGGTGCAGTGGCTCGCGACGTCGGGGCCGACGATCTCGGGCCAGCGGCCCATGACGGACCCGACCGCGACGTCCACCTTCCACCCGCGGTCCGCGACGAGCCGGTCGACCTGGTCCCCGAGGAGCTCGGGGTCGCGGCCGTCGGGTCGCTCGCGGGGGGTCGGGGCGCCCGGTCGGCGGCGTCGGACGGGGCGCAGGCCGGGCCGGAGTCCCTTGGCACGCGCAGCGGCACGGGCCCGGGCGAGCGCCGCGGCGGCGGCGTCCATCGTCTCCGGGGGCTCCGGTTCGGCCGGGTGCGTGCCGCTGCGGGCGCCGTCCGCCCCGTCCTCGCCCGCCGCGTCCGCGGGCGAGCTGTCGGGGGCGGGGACGTCGGCGT
Organism: uncultured Actinomycetota bacterium; assembly: GCA_963800325.1. Lineage (GTDB taxonomy): Bacteria > Actinomycetota > Actinomycetes > Actinomycetales > Dermatophilaceae > CAWDAQ01. The sequence goes on from CAWDAQ010000004.1 coordinate 8,618, forward strand.
CCTCGTCAGCCACGACGGGCGACCTCGCCGAGCGTCACCGTGTACGTCGTCCCGGACAGCCCGGCCGGCACGTCCTGCTCGACCGCCGCGGTGACGAGGACCTGCTCGCACCCGGCGACGAGCTCGGCGAGGCGCTCGCGGCGTCCCGAGTCGAGCTCGGCGAACACGTCGTCGAGGACGAGCACCGGGTCGTCGCCGAGGTCGGTGCGCAGCAGCTGGTACGCGGCGAGCTTGAGCCCGAGCGCGAACGACCAGCTCTCGCCGTGGCTCGCGTAGCCCTTCGCCGGCAGCTCGCCGAGGGTGAGGACGACGTCGTCGCGGTGCGGCCCGACGAGGGTGACGCCGCGCTCGACCTCCTGGTCGCGGACCTCCTCGAGGGAGCTCAGGAGGATCTTCTCGAGCTCGGCCGGCTCGGGCACCTCGCCCCCGGCGACCGCCGCCGCCGCGGAGGCGGTCAGGCTCGAGCGGTAGGTGAGCCGGGCCAGCGCCCCGGCCGCGCTCACCGCGTCGTACGCCTCGCCGAGGTAGGGCCCGAGGTCGCGCAGCAGCCGGAGGCGGGCGTAGAGCAGCTGCGAGCCGATCCCGGCCAGGTGGGCGTTCCAGACGTCGAGGGTGTTCAGCGCGCTCGCTCGCGCGTCCTCGGGGGACTCCCCGGCCGGGGGACGGCGCGCCCCCCGGTTGGCCCGGCGCAGCACCGGCGAGGCCGACTTCAGCAGCGCGTTGCGCTGCTTGACGACCCGGTCGTAGTCGCTGCGCACCCCGGCCCAGCGGGGCTGGCGGGCGACGAGGAGGTCGTCGACGAACCTGCGGCGTTCCCCGGGGTCGCCCTTGACGAGGGAGAGGTCCTCCGGGGCGAACAGCACGGTCCGGAGCGTGCCGAGGACGTCCCGCGGCCGGGTCAGCTGGGACCGCCCGAGCCGGGCACGGTTGGCCCGGCCGGGGACGAGCTCGAGCTCGACGAGGGTCTCCCGGCCGTCCCGGACCACGGCCGCCCGGATGACGGCCCGCTCCGCGCCGTGCCGGACGAGCGGGGCGTCGGAGGAGACCCGGTGGCTGGACAGCGAGGCCAGGTAGCCCACCGCCTCGACGAGGTTCGTCTTCCCCTGCCCGTTCTGCCCGACGAGGGTGGTCACCCCCGGGGCGAGCGGGAGCTCCGCGGACGGGTAGCTGCGGAAGTCGACGACGCTGAGGTGGCGGACGTGCACGACCCCGCCCGGTCAGGAACCGGCTTCGTCGCCGGCCTTGTCGTCCTCCTGCGGGCCCTTGCCGGTCGAGGTCGACGTCGACGGGTCCTGGGCGCGCAGCTTCTCGCCCTCGGCCACCGACATGACGTCGTGCCCGCCGAACTGGCCGCGGAGCGCGGCGACCGCCTGCATGGTCGGCGAGACCTGCTGGCGGGAGGCGAACCGGGCGAACAGCGCGGAGGAGAGAACCGGCATCGGGACGGCGTGGTCGATGCCCTCCTCGAGGGTCCAGCGGCCCTCGCCCGAGTCGTTCGTGTAGTCCGAGACGTCCTCGAGGTGCGGGTTGTCCTCGAGCGCGGACACCATGAGGTCGAGCAGCCAGGAGCGGACGACGGTGCCCCGGCTCCACGCCTTGAACGACCCGGGGACGTCGCTGACGATCCCCTTCTTCTCGAGCAGCTCGTAGCCCTCGGCGTAGGCCGCCATGAGGCCGTACTCGATGCCGTTGTGGACCATCTTCACGTAGTGCCCCGCACCGTGGTCCCCGGCGTGGACGAAGCCCTCGTCCCGCGGTCCCGGGGGGCGGAGGGCGTCGAAGATCGGCAGCGCCTTCTCGACGTCCTCGGCGGAGCCCCCGACCATGAGGCCGTAGCCGTTCTCCAGGCCCCAGATCCCCCCGGAGACGCCGCAGTCGAGGTAGCCCACGCCGTGCTCGGCGAGCACCGCGGCGTTGCGCTCGTCGTCGGTCCAGCGGCTGTTGCCCCCGTCGATGACGAGGTCGCCCTCGTCGAGGAGGTCGGCGAGCTCACGCACCGTCGACCGGGTCGGCTCCCCGTGGGGGACCATGACCCAGACCACCCGCGGCTGCTCCAGGGCGTCGACCATGCTCGCGACGGAGTCGACGTCACTGACGTCGGGGTTGCGGTCGTACCCGACGACCTCGTGCCCGGCGCGCCGAACCCGCTCTCGCATGTTCGCGCCCATCTTGCCCAGTCCGATCAGCCCCAGCTGCATGGCTCACGTCCCTCGTCTCGGTGGTGGTGGTCGGTGTGCGGTGTGCTGCGCGGCCCGGGCCCGCCGGTCAGCTGGCGAGGCGGACCGGCTGGAGGACGTAGCGGTAGGCCGTGTCGACGGCGGCGTCGGGCTCGTCCTGTCCGGTGATCATCGCCGGCTTCAGCGGCTGGGTGAACGCCATCCGCGCGTAGGAGGTCCCGAGGGCGCCGAGGCCGTCGAGCAGGAAGCCGGGGTTGAACGCGATCTCGATCTCGGGGCCCTCGACGCCGGCCTCGACCGCCTCCGAGGCCTGGGCGTCGTCGCCGGCGCCGGCCTCGATGGCGACCATGCCGTCGGTGAACCGGAGCCGGACCGGGGTGTTGCGCTCGGCGACGAGGGCGACCCGCTTGACGGCCTCGATGAGCTCGGCGGTGGCGATGACGGCCTCGGTCTCGGAGGAGGAGGGGAAGATCTTCGCGACCTTGGGGTACTCCCCGTCCAGCAGTCGCGAGGTCGTCCGGCGCTGCCCCGCCTCGAACCCGATGAGCCCGTCGCCGCCCGCGGCGTCACCGAGCGAGACCTGCACCGAGCCGGCGGCGCCGAGGGCCCGGGCGGTCTCGGAGAGGGTGCGCGCCGGGACGAGCGCGACGTGGGAGGTGTCGGTGACCTCGGGGGACCACGTCAGCTCGCGCATGGCGAGCCGGTAGCGGTCCGTCGCGAGGAGGGTGACCTTCTCCCCGTCGATCTCCACCCGCACCCCGGTGAGGATCGGGAGGGTGTCGCCCCGGTCGGCGGCGATCGAGACCTGCCCGACCGCCTGGGTGAACAGTGCCCCGTCGATGCTGCCGGTCGGGTCCGGCGAGGTGGGAAGGGTCGGGTACTCCTCCGAGGGCATCTGCAGCAGCGCGAAGCGGGACGAGCCGCACGTGACCTCCACCTTGCGGCCGTCGGTGGCGACGTCGACCGGCTTCGGGGGGAGGTTGCGGGAGATGTCGGCGAGCAGGCGCCCGAGGACGAGGACCGAGCCGGACTCGGCCACGTCGGCGGCGACGGTGACCCGGGCTGAGACCTCGTAGTCGAACGCGGACAGGGTGAGCGTCCCGGCCTCGTCCGCCTCGAGGAGGAGGCCGGCCAGGACCGGCACCGGTGGGCGGGCCGGCAGCCCGCGCGCGACCCACGTGACGGCTTCTGCGAGGACGTCGCGCTCGACGCGGAACTTCACGGCGGGACCTGCCCTTTCCTCAGGTGGTGCGGGTGCGCACGGACGGCGGCAACCTGCAGTGCTCGAACTCGACACCTGACCCTAGCCGTAGCGCAGGAGGGGGCGAAACCGGACCGGGAGGTTTGTCGTTCGGCAGATCGTTCGGGCTGGAGCGGGAGCCGGGCGGGTCGTGCATCCTCGGGGCGGCCCTGTCTGGATCTCAAGGGGTCATCAGAGTCATCGGGCCTGTGGACTCCGTGGAGGGGCGTCGTCGTCGCAGGTCAGGACCCTTGTCGGTGTGTGGGTGGAAGGTGGAGGAGCCCCGAGGGGGCGGAGGATGGCGTGTGGACGCCGATTCGTCGTCCACACCGCGCCCACAGCCGGGGGGTGCGTCGTCCACGGACGCACCGGCGTGGCGTCCACGGGGCGGCCGCGGATGTCCGCACGTTACCCACAGGTGGACAGATCTGTGGACAAGATGGGGAGAACGACGGCCCGACGGTGGACAACCCGGGGATCTCCACAGAGTTCTCCACATTCTGTGGAGTGAACGTCCGTTTCGCCCACGGAGGAATTGACCTCGAAGACCGCGTTATAGCCAAAATGTCCGCTTTTCAGGTTACCCACATCTGGGGAAGACCCTGTGGATGCCGGCTGCGGGGCGGAAGGGCACGTTCGAGACCGATCTCGGCGGCGCCGAGCCCCTCGGACCTCACCGGCGAGGCCCCGGAAGGGGCCGAAGGGGCCGACGAAGCGCCCAGCGAAGAGCCGGGGACGATCCGGTGCACCAGCCACGGGGACCGTGCACGGGCCACCAGGGGGCGGCGCGGAGAGGATCCGGCTCAGCCGGCCGTGGACTGCTGCTTGATCCGGTTCGTCAGCTCGGTGACCTGGTTGTAGATGGCGCGTCGCTCCGACATCAGCTCGCGGATCTTCCGCTCGGCGTGCATGACGGTCGTGTGGTCGCGTCCCCCGAACTGCTGGCCGATCTTCGGCAGCGAGAGGTCGGTGAGCTCGCGGCAGAGGTACATCGCGATCTGGCGGGCGGTGACGAGGACGCGCGAGCGGGACGTGCCGCAGATGTCCTCCAGGGTGAGCCCGAAGTAGGCCGCGGTCTGGGCCATGATCGTCGCGGACGTGATCTGCGAGGACTGGTCGTTGGGGATGAGGTCCTTCAGGACGATGTGCGCCAGCCCGAGGTCGACGGCCTGCCGGTTGAGGCTGGCGAACGCGGTGACCCGGATCAGGGCGCCCTCGAGCTCGCGGATGTTCGTCGAGATCCGGCTCGCGATGAACTCGAGGACCTCGTCGGGCACCGAGAGCCGCTCCTGGATCGCCTTCTTGCGCAGGATCGCGATCCGGGTCTCGAGGTCGGGCGGCTGGACGTCGGTGAGCAGGCCCCACTCGAACCGCGAGCGCATCCGCTCCTCGAAGCCGCTGAGCAGCTTGGGTGGCACGTCGCTGGTGATGACCACCTGCTTGTTCGCGTTGTGCAGGGTGTTGAAGGTGTGGAAGAACTCCTCCTGGGTCTGCATCTTGCCCTGGAGGAACTGGATGTCGTCGATGAGCAGCACGTCGACGTCGCGGTATCGGCGCTGGAAGTTGGCCGCCTTGTCGTCGCGGATGCTGTTGATGAAGTCGTTGGTGAACTCCTCCGAGTTCACGTACCGCACGCGCACGCTGGGGTAGAGGCTTCGGGCGTAGTGCCCGATCGCGTGCAGCAGGTGGGTCTTCCCGAGGCCGGACTCGCCGTAGATGAACAGCGGGTTGTAGGCCTTCGCGGGCGCCTCGGCGACGGCGAAGGACGCCGCGTGGGCGAACCTGTTGCTCGAGCCGATGACGAACGTGTCGAAGGTGTACTTCGGGTTGAGACGGGTCACCTCGACCTCCTCCGGGAGGTCCGGCAGGGACCGTCCGCTCCCCTGACCGGTGTGCCGCGCGCCGGGCTCGGGCAGGTCGGACTCGCGGGTGTCGTCGACGAGGCCGTCGTCGTCCCGGGCGTCGTCCAGCGGGAGCGTGGACGGCAGCGGCCGGTCGGTCCGCGGCGGCGGGAGGTCGATCGAGCCCGGGCCGCTGGGCCGGCGCCCGCTCGGGCCGGCGGGTCCCCGGTCGCGGACCGGGACGTCGAAGTCGAGGACAGTCGGCTCGGCGCTCACCGCACCCGGGTGCAGGCCCTGGTCCCCGGCGGGCGCCGAGGCACCGCGCGGGCCCTCCCACGGCGCCGCCGGGGGCGTGGCGCCGGGGTCCTCCTCGTGGTCCTCCAGGGAGGGGTCGACCGTGACCGCGAGCCGGACGTCGTGTCCGAGCTGGGCGGTCAGTGCCTCGGTCAGCTGCAGCCGGAGCCGCTGCTCGACGACGTGCTTGGAGAAGTCGTTGGGCACCGCGATGAGGGCGGTGCCGTCGAGCAGGCCGACGAGCCGCGCGAGGGAGAGGAACGCACGCTGCTGGATCGGGACGCCGTCGGCGTCGAGGGTGTCGAGCGTGGACTCCCACACCTGGGCGAAGTTCACGTCGGCATCCGCCACGTCGTCACCCCACTCGCTCGGCCCGGGACCCCGTCACGTCCGTGGTCGGCACCGTGCCGGACGACGTCGGAGGACTCGTCGGGGCGGTGCCCAGGGCCCTGACCTGCGGGAAGACGGGCCGTCCACACACTTTTCCACACTTGTGGGTGAAGCCACCCTGAAGCGGCCGTGATGGGCGACGCTAACAACGTCCGGTGCCGCCCGGCAACCTGGGACGTCGGGCTGGACCGCTTCTCGGCCGAAAGTCCGGTACGTCCACGGCGTGTCGCCGACGGGGCGAGGAGGGGACGTGGCATGGTCCCGGAGTTTGCCCCATGCCGGGAGGGCCGTCGCACCCGGGGCGGCGCGGTTTGCCCGCGGCACTCGGGCTCGCGTACCGTTGGCGTCGGCCTCTCGGCCGTTTTCGCATGCCCATGACCTTGGCGACGTGGGCTTCCGATTGCGGCCGAGACCACCCGGGTCGGACGCAGCACGTGCCGGCCCGCCGATGCACGACACGGGATCCCGCCGCCCGGCGGGCGCCCGAGGAGAGACGGAGACCTGACGTGAGCAAGCGTACGTTCCAGCCGAACAACCGCCGCCGGGCCAAGACCCACGGCTTCCGGGCGCGGATGCGCACCCGCGCCGGGCGGTCGATCATCTCCGGGCGCCGAGGCAAGGGCCGCTCCGCGCTCTCGGCCTGAGAGCCGGGTCGCTGTGGTGCCGGCGCGACACCGCCTCCGGGCGAGCGCGGACTTCACAGCGACCGTCCGGGCTCGCGGGGGCGCGAAGGCCGGCTCACGACTCGTCGTGGTGCACGCGCGCAGGACCGACGCACGGGCGGGAGAGCCGCCCCGGGTCGGGTTCACCGTGTCCAAGGCCGTCGGGACGGCCGTGGTCCGCAACCGGACCACGCGCCGGCTGCGGGCCCAGGTGGCCCAGCGGCTGGGCCGCGTGCCCGACGGCATCGACATCGTCGTCCGGGCCACCCCGGCCGCGGCCGGCGCGACGAGCGCCGACCTCGGCCGCCAGCTCGACCGGACCCTGACCTCCGTGCTCGCCCGACTCCGGGAGCGGTCCGAGGAGCGGTCCCGGTGAGCGCCGGCCGCGTCTCGCGCGCGCTCGCCCGCCCGCTGGTCTGGCTCGTGCGGGCCTACCAGCTCGTGCTGTCCCCGCTCAGCCCCCCGAGCTGCCGGTTCTACCCCTCCTGCTCCGCCTACGCCGTGTCCGCCCTCGAGCACCACGGCCCGGTGCGGGGAACCTGGCTGGCCGCCCGGCGGTTGGTCAGGTGCCACCCGTGGGCCGCGGGAGGCGTCGACCACGTCCCCGGCACCCCCGAGGCCGCGGCGTGGGAGACCCTGCGTGTCGAGCTGGACGAGGAGCGCCGGCGTGAGGGCACCACCGGAACCACCGACCCCGTGCGCCGAGCCGACCCGGCGCACCTGAGCAACGGCGGGCCGCCGTCCCGCCCGACGACGTAAGGACAGCATGGGAGACTTCATCACCAGCGTGCTCTACCCCATCGAGTGGGTGGTCGCCTGGATCATGTACGCGTTCCACAGCGCGTTCACGACGTTGGGAGCCGACCCGGCGAGCGGGCTCGCGTGGGGGCTGTCCATCGTCGGGCTCGTCCTCGTCATGCGGGCCGCCCTGATCCCGCTGTTCGTCCGGCAGATCCACGCGTCGCGCAAGATGCAGCTGATCCAGCCCGAGATCCAGAAGATCCAGAAGAAGTACAAGGGCAAGAACGACCCTGAGTCTCGCCAGGCGATGACCCAGGAGACGATGAACCTGTACAAGACGAGCGGGACGAACCCGTTCAGCTCGTGCATGCCGATCCTGCTGCAGTCCCCCATCTTCTTCGGCCTGTTCCAGGTCCTCCACGGCCTGCAGGACATCGCCACCGGGGACAAGGCCCCGGTCGGCCCGATCACCCCGGACGTGGCGGCGCAGGCGGAGAGCTCGACGATCTTCGGGGCCCAGCTCTCGGACAAGTTCATCGGCGCGGACACGGTGAGCACGCAGATCATCACGGTCGTCCTCATCGTCCTGATGTCGCTGACGACGTTCACCACCCAGCGCCAGCTGATGCGCAAGAACATGCCGGCGTCCGCGCTCGACAACCCGTTCGCCAAGCAGCAGAAGATGCTCATGTACGTCCTGCCGCTGGTGTTCGCGGTCTCGGGCGTCAACTTCCCGATCGGCGTGCTCATCTACTGGCTGGTCACCAACGTGTGGTCGATGTGCCAGCAGTTCTACGTCATCCGGCGGATGCCCGCGCCGGGCTCCGCGGCCGAGAAGGCCCTCCACGAGCGCCGTGCCAAGAAGGGCAAGCCGATCGTCCCGTTCGGGGGGCACCGCGGCGAGGTGACCGAGCCCGCCGCCGACCAGCCGTCGACCCAGGCGCCCGGGGAGACCGGGGAGACCGGCAAGCAGTCCGGTCAGCGACAGCAGCCGAAGGGCAAGAAGCGGGCCAAGGGGTCCGGCAAGCCCCGGCAGGGCGGGTCCCGACCCGCCGGGACCGCGGGCTCCGAGGACTCCGGCGCCGCTTCGACGCCGAGCTCCGGGTCGGGTTCGACGCCGAGCTCGGGACCGGCGTCGCCCGCGGGCTCGAGCGTGAACGGCACCTCGGCCGCGAACGGCTCCTCGGGCAAGGGCTCGGGCGCGAAGGGACCGAAGAATGCCAAGGGCTCAGGGTCCAAGGGTCCGGGCACCAACGGCTCGTCCGTCAACGGCGCCGGGGGCTCCCGAGGCTCGTCCACGCAACGCCCCGCCCGGGGCCGCTCCGGCAACAAGTAGGCCGGACCACCGACACCTGTCCCGGCCGGGTGGGGCGCCCCCCGCCCGGCCCCGCCGACGAGAGAGAAGGGCCGCGACGCATGAGCGAGACGACCGACACCACCGACGAGCAGACGACCGCCCTCGTGGACGGGGAGCCGGCGAACGCCGAGCAGGACCGGTCCCCCGAGCCGGACGAGGGCTCCGCCCCTGAGCCGGACGAGGGCTCCGCCCCTGAGCCGGACGAAGGCTCCGCCCTGGAGCCGGACGAAGGCTCCGCCCTGGAGGCGGACGAGGAGGCCCGTCCGGAGGCCGGTGGCCGTCGCCGGCTCCTCGAGCGCGAGGGCGAGGTCGCCGCCGACTTCCTCGAGACCCTGCTCGACATCGCCGACCTCGACGGTGACATCGACATCGGCATCGACGGCGACCGCGCCGCGGTGTCCATCCTCGACTCCGACGAGGGCCGCGTGCCCCGGCGGCTCGTCGGCCAGGACGGCAAGGTGCTCGAGGCCATGCAGGAGCTCACGAGGCTGGCCGTGCAGTCGGCCACGGGCGAGCGGAGCCGGCTCATGCTCGACATCGCGGGTCACCGAGCCGGTCGCCGCGCCGCCCTCGTCGATGTCGCCCGTCGCGCCGTGGAGGAGGCCAGGTCCTCCGGCGAGGAGGTCTCGCTCGACCCGATGTCCGCGTTCGAGCGCAAGGTCGTCCACGACGAGGTGCTCGCCGCCGGCCTGACCTCGGAGTCCAGCGGGACCGAGCCGAAGCGGTATGTCGTCGTCCTCCCCTCCTGACGGGGTGGACGCAGGAGCGGGCGAGAAGGCCGCCGCCCGGGGGGCGGGGCCGACCGAGGGGTCGGCCCCGCCCCCCGTTCCGTCGCCGCCCGAGTCGGCGTCGGCCGTCTTCGGTGACCGGCTCGAGCTCGCCGTCCGGTTCGCCGCCGAGCTGTCCGACACCGGGGTCACACACGGGCTCATCGGCCCCCGCGAGGTCCCCCGGATCTGGGAGCGTCACCTCCTCAACTGCGCCGTCGTCGCCGACGCCTTCCCCACCGGCGCCGAGGTCGTCGACGTCGGGTCGGGCGCGGGGCTACCCGGGATCGCGCTCGCGATCGTCCGTCCGGACCTCGAGATGCACCTCGTCGAGCCCATGGCTCGGCGTACCGAGTGGCTCGAGGAGACCATCGCCCGGCTGGAGCTGTCCTCGGTCCGGGTTCACCGCGGCCGGGCGGAGGACCTGTCGGGCGAGGTGTCGGCTCCCTGGGTGACTGCCCGCGCGGTCGCGCGGGTCGACCGGCTCCTGCGGTGGAGCCGGCCGCTGCTCACCGGGGAGGGCACCCTCGTCGCACTCAAGGGGCGCACCGCCGGCGAGGAGCTCGAGCGCCAGCGGCCCGCGCTGGAGCGGCTCGGGGTCGTCGACGCCCGGGTCAGCCTCCACGGGGAGGGGCTGCTCGACCCGCCGACGACGACGCTCGACCTGCGGGTGCGGCCGGTCCGGCCGACGAGCCCCGCGCGCTCGCGCCGCCGTCGCCCCCGGCCCTGAGTCGCCCACAGGAGCCTCCGGCGGGCCCGCGCACGTCGTCGCCGGCGCGACGCCTCGCGCCGGTGGTGCGCCGGTGACACCCCGTCCCTGCCACGTTTCACGTGAAACGCATCCCCCACACCCCCGTCCGGGCGGCGGCGCGAGGTGTTTCACGTGAAACGCGCGCCGGTCCGCGGGCGAGTGCACCGGTCTGCCTAAGGTGGAGCGGTCCCCGCACCGGGGGCCCCGGACGGACTCGACACGGGCACCGCCGGGAGCAGCGCGAGGAAGGTGAGACGTGACAGTCGCCGTGGACGACCAGCCCCCGGTCGTCGTGCCCGGGCTCGGGTGGCCCGGGCGTCCCGCCAAGCCGAGCACCCCGATCGGCTGGCCGCCCGCCCACGTCCGCGACGACCGAGTGGAGGCGGGCGGAAGTCCGGCCGACGGGCCCGGCGAGGCACCGACGGCTGCGCCCGAGCAGCCGGCCGCGGGCGACCCGCGGGCGAGCGCGGTCACGAGTGCGGTTTCACGTGAAACGGTGCCGGTGACCAGCCTGTCCGCAGACGTTCCACGTGAAACGGTGCCGGCGAGCGAGTCCGCCGTTCCACGTGAAACGGCCCCCGGGCCCGCCGAGACCAGCGCGCGCCGCGGCGGCGACACGCCGCTCGCGACCGCCGTCGCGGCGGACGCCCGCCGGCGCCGGCAGCTCGACGAGCGCGATGTCCCCAAGCCCCCGCAGCCGCGCGTCGTGACGGTGGCCAACCAGAAGGGCGGCGTGGGGAAGACGACGACGACGGTCAACCTCGGGGCGGCCCTCGCCGCGGCCGGGCTCACCGTCCTCGTCATCGACATCGACCCGCAGGGCAACGCGAGCACCGCGCTCGGCGTCGAGCACCATGCCGAGGTCCCGAGCGTCTACGACGTGCTCGTCGAGGGCACACCGATCGCCGAGGTGGTCCAGGAGTGCCCCGACATCCCCGGCCTGTGGTGCGCACCCGCCACCATCGACCTCGCCGGTGCGGAGATCGAGCTGGTCTCGCTCGTCGCCCGCGAGAACCGGCTGCAGCGCGCCGTCACCCACTACCTGACCACCGGGGCCGAGGAGGGGCGACCCGTTCCGGACTACGTTCTCATCGACTGCCCGCCGAGCCTGGGCCTGCTCACGGTCAACGCGTTCGTCGCGGCCCGCGAGGTCCTCATCCCGATCCAGTGCGAGTACTACGCCCTCGAGGGCGTCTCCCAGCTGCTGAAGAACATCGAGCTCGTCCGCGGGCACCTCAACCCGGACCTGCACGTGTCGACCATCCTGCTGACGATGTTCGACGGCCGCACGAGGCTCTCGGCACAGGTGGCCGAGGAGGTCCGGGCGCACTTCCCCGAGCAGGTGCTCGGCGCAACGGTCCCCCGGTCGGTGCGGATCTCCGAGGCCCCGAGCTACGGCCAGACCGTCATCACCTACGACCCGAACAGCTCCGGTGCCCTGTCCTACCGGGAGGCGGCTGTCGAGGTCGCCGAGCGGGGTGCCGCGACGTGAGCCCTCGGGCGGCCCCGACCCCCACGACCGACGTCCCCCGTCCCTCCCACCCCAGCGAGGTCCCAGCATGAGCGACAAGCGTCGTGGTCTCGGTCGAGGCCTCGGAGCCCTGATCCCGAGCGCTCCCCCCGCGCCGGGCGCCACCCGGCCGGTCGACGTCCTGTTCCGGGACGCCCCCTCGACGACCTCCGGCAGCGCCCAGGTCGCCGTCGTCGACCCGCCGGCGCCCGGACCCGCCTGGCCGATCGAGGACGGCACCCCCGCGAGCGTCGAGGGCGCCGCGGTGAGCGACGCCGCACCGGCGCCCGCCACCGACCCCGGCGAGGACGCGGCACCGGCGACCGGCCTCGCGCCCGTTCCCGGAGCGACCTTCGCCGAGGTCGCGGTCGAGCAGATCCGGCCCAACCCGCGCCAGCCGCGCGAGGTGTTCGACGAGGACGACATGGCCGAGCTCGTCCACAGCATCCGGGAGATCGGGGTGCTCCAGCCGGTCGTCGTCCGACCGGTCGACGACGGCGAGGACGGCGTCAGGTACGAGCTCATCATGGGTGAGCGCCGGTGGCGCGCCAGCAGGAGCGCGGACCGGCCGACGATCCCGGCGATCGTCAAGGACACCTCCGACGACGCCCTGCTGCGCGACGCGTTGCTCGAGAACCTCCACCGCAGCGAGCTCAACCCGCTGGAGGAGGCGGCCGCCTACCAGCAGCTGCTCGACGACTTCGGCTGCACCCAGGAGGAGCTCGCCGGACGCATCGGCCGCTCCCGCCCGCAGGTCTCGAACACCCTCCGCCTGCTGCGGCTGCCGCCGCTCGTGGCCCGCCGGGTCGCCGCCGGGGTCCTGTCCGCCGGGCACGCCCGCGCGCTGCTCACCATCACCGACGGGGCCCGCATGGAGCGGCTCGCCCAGCGGATCGTCGCCGAAGGGCTCTCGGTGCGCAGCGTCGAGGAGATCGTCGCCCTCGGCGGGGACGAGGACGAGCACGGTCAGCGCCGGCCCCGCTCGGCGAGGACGCCCGACCCGCAGATGGAGGACCTCGCCTCGCGCCTGTCGGACCACTTCGACACCCGGGCCAAGATCTCCGTGGGGCAGCGCAAGGGCCGGCTCAGCATCGAGTTCGCCTCGGTCGAGGATCTGCACCGGATCCTCGACCGGATGGGGGTCGAGGCCACGGCCAGGTGACCGAACACCAGTTCGACCGTCGCGGTCGGGGGTTGCGTCCGCGGGGTCGGCTGCCGAGCGACCAACTGTGCGGACGCGGGCCGCCGGGCCCCGCCGCGGGACGGGCGCCCCGCGCAGGCGTGGGGCTCAGTAGTCCTGCGGGTGACCGGTGTCCGCCCGGCCGATGCGCTGCAGGTGGAACCGACGTGAGAGGCGGATCGCGGGCCGGATGAGGAACTCGATGCTCCCGATGAGGAAGCACCAGTCCGAGGCGGTCGCGAGGGACTCGTCGAAGAGGAACGCGCTCCCGAGGACGAAGAAGATCGCGATGAGGACGTCGTTCGCGATGGACAGCGCCTCGTAGCGCTTGCCGATGACGAGCTCCTCGTGACCGAACCTGAGCTCGATGTTGCCGGAGCTGTCGGAGGAGCTGCTGGACCCGTGGCTCATGGGGTGCATGCAACCACGCCCCGCCAGCAGCACGACAAGCGGCCCCCGCCCCGGTGTGGGGTCGGGGGCCGCTCGCTGCACCTCAGTTGATGTAGTCGGCGAGCTCGCGCACCAGCTTCGGCTTCGGCATGGCGCCGACGAGGGTCTTGACGACCTCGCCGTCCTTGTAGACGTGCATCGTCGGGATGCTCGTGATGCCGTACCGGGTGGTGATGCCCGGGTTCTCGTCGGTGTTGAGCTTGACGATGTCGAGCTTGTCACCGTGCTCGGCGGCGATCTCCTCCAGCACCGGCGCGACGGCGCGGCACGGGCCGCACCACGGCGCCCAGAAGTCGACGAGGACGGGCTTGGAGTTGCTCAGGACGTCGGTCTCGAACGTCGAGTCGGAGGTCTGCTTGGGGGCTCCCATGAGGGGTTCCTTCCGGTGGTGGGTCGGGTGCGGGTGGCGGTCAGCGGGCCGCGACGGTGCCGGCGACCGGCTCGTCCTGGGCGGTCAGCGCCTGGTCCTCGGCGGGGACGCCGGCCTCCTCGCGGGCGGCGAGGAAGCGCTCGGCGTCCAGCGCCGCCGAGCAGCCGGTGCCGGCGGCGGTGACGGCCTGCCGGTAGGTGTGGTCGACGAGGTCGCCGCAGGCGAACACCCCGGGCACGTTCGTCCGGGTGGTCCGGCCCTCGACGCGCACGTAGCCGCCCTCGTCGAGATCGACGACGCCGGAGACGAGCTCGTTGCGCGGGTCGTGGCCGATCGCGACGAACAGGCCGGTCACGTCGAGCTCGTGGGTCTCCCCGGTGCCGGTGTCGCGCAGCGTCACCCCGGCGAGCTTGTCCTCGCCGTGGAGCGCGACGACCTCGGAGCTCCACGCGAACCTGATCCTGTCGTTCGTCATCGCCCGCTCGGCCATGATCTTGCTCGCCCGGAGCTCGTCGCGGCGGTGCACGATCGTCACCGACCGGGCGAACTTCGTCAGGAACGTCGCCTCCTCGACGGCGGAGTCGCCGCCGCCGACGACGGCGATGTCCTGGTCGCGGAAGAAGAAGCCGTCACAGGTGGCGCACCAGCTGACGCCGTGCCCCGACAGCCGCTTCTCGTCCTCCAGCCCGAGCTCGCGGTAGGCCGAGCCCATGGCGAGGACGACGGCGTGGGCGCGCCACGTGCCGCCCTCGGAGTCCCTGACGGTCTTCACCTCGCCCTCGAGGTCGACCTCCGCGACGTCGTCGGTGACGATCGTCGTCCCGAAGCGCTCGGCCTGCGAGCGCATGTTCATCATGAGCTCCGGGCCCATGATGCCCTCGGGGAAACCGGGGTAGTTCTCGACCTCGGTGGTGTTCATCAGCGCGCCACCGGCGGTGACCGCCCCCTCGAACAGCACGGGCGCGAGGTTGGCGCGGGCGGCGTAGAGCGCCGCGGTGTACCCGGCCGGCCCGGAGCCGATGATGATGAGGTTCCGTGTGTCCAGCGAGTCCGTCGTCACCCTGTCCTGCCTCTTGTGTGTCGCATCGGTAGTGGTCGTCGTGGGAGGACACCACACGATGTGGTGCCCACGGCTGTCAACCGATCCTACGGGCCGTGTGTTCCCGACCCGCGCCCCCGGCCGCGCGCGGCTGCCCCCGGCGCCCGGGCGGGCTCACGCGTCGATGCTCACCTCGGCCAGCGTGGCCCGGTACCGGCCGTCGCTGGCCTGGGAGACGTGGGTGAACCACACGATGACGTACTGCCCCTTGGCGTTGCCGGGGACGTCGTAGGTGACCTGCCCGGTCTCGCCCGAGCTCGTGCCGACCTTCGTCGCGCCCTTGGTCTCGGGGTTGCTGGCGAGGTAGACGGTGACGTCCTCCGGGTTGGGCAGGGTGAGGACGACCTTCGAGGGCCGGATCTCCTGCCCGGTGTCGACGACGACGCCGACTCCCTGCTTGATCCCGCCGAAGTCCGCGCTCGTGTACCCCTCCGAGCTCCAGTACGTCGAGGGGTCCTCGTCGTAGACCCGCGGCGCCTCGCTGTCGTGCTCACCGCCGTCGCCCTGCGGGTCGTACCCGGTCGCGCTGAGGATCGCGACCGGTCCGGTGTCCTTCGAGGTCGAGCTCTTCTTCGTCCCCGAGGACGGCGACCCCGTCGCGGAGGACGTGCTCGCCACCGGCGGCGTCGCCGACGGCCGACCCGACTCCGGTCCGAGGACGTCCTCGATGCTCGACCCCTGGCCGATCTGCTGAACCCCGTGCCAGCCCACCCCGAACGCCACGAGGACGAAGACGGCGAAGACCCCGAGGACGATCCGGCCCTGGGTCCGCCCCGGTGCGCTGCCCGAGCTCGCGGGGAGCAGGGGGGCGGGTGGCTCCTCGACCTCCTCGGTGAAGCGGGTCTCCTCGAGAGGCACCGTCCGCGCCCGCTCGGCCTCGCGCTCGGCATCCCGCTGGGCCCTCCGGTCCGCGGTGCGCTGGGCGGCGCGGTCGGCCGTCGTCCGCGCCATGCCTCCGACGCGGTCCCCCACCCGGCCGCCTGCCTGGGCGGCGCTGCCGAGCCGCTCGGCGACCACGCCCGCGGCCGCCGCGCCGGCCGCCCCGACCCGGGCCCGGGCCGACCCGGCCTCGGCCGCGGCCTCGGGCAGCGGGACCACCTGGGTCTCGTCCTCCCCGGGACCGGTCAGCGGCCCGGGGGTGGGGGCGTGGTCGAGGGAGAGGGCCGCGCCGCTGACCCCGCCGACCTCGGTCCGCGACCACGGCGCGACCTGGGCGGCGAAGTCGGCGGGGGAGACCGGGCCCGCGTCCTCGTTGAGGGTGAGCCGGCAGATGGTGTCGAGGTCCCCCGGGACCCCGGCGGCGATCTCGGAGGGGGAGGGGACCCCGCCGACGACGGACGCGACCCGGTCGACGCCGGTGTCACCGGTGTCGCCGGGCAACGGCCAGCGGCCGGTCAGACCCGCGTAGGTGAGCGCGACCACCCCCACCGCGTCGGCCCGGTCGGCCTCCTCACCGCCGACGTCGTCGGTGCCACGCGCGGCGGCCTCGGTCGCCAGTCCGCGCACCCGGATCCCCCCGTCGCGGCGCCGCAGCACCGACAGCGGGGTGAGCCCGAGGTGGTGCAGCCCCCGCTGCCCGGCGGCCTCGAGCGCGGTGGCGACCTCCCCCGAGAACCTGCGGACCTCTTCGGCGGGCAGCCCTCCCTCGGCGACGAGCTCGGCGAGGGTCTGCGCGTCGGGGACGCCCTCCTCGACGACGTACGTGCGCCCGTCCCAGGTCCCGGAGTCGAGGACGCGGACCAGCCGGGCGTTCTCGATGCCCGCGGCACGCCGGGCGGCGTCGAGGACTGCGGCGGACTCGCCGGCCCCGGACTCGAGGACGAGGACGGTGACCTCACGGTCCTCGTCCCGGTCGGTGGCGGCCCAGCGCTCGGCAGAGCGCAACCGCCCGATGCGGTGGTGGGTCGTGTACCGACCGGCGATGACGGTTCCCCGTCCGACGCCCTGCACGGCGGCTCCTCTGAGATCGGTGGCCGGTCCGGGACCGGTTGCCCGCGCCATCCTAGGCGCAGGACCTGCTATCGCCAGGCCCCGACGCGGCGCAGCACCGGGGCGAACAGCTCGTGGACCTCGCGGACGCGCAGCAGGTGCGCCAGCAGGAGGACGACGACGACGAACCCGGCCCCGCCCACGGCGAGGGTGACCGCGCCGACGAGCCAGTCCGAGGTCGCGCCGCTCCCGGCCACGCGGATCCCGACGAACGCGAGGGCCCCGCCGGCGAGCGAGGCGACCCCGAGCCGGGTGTAC
This sequence comes from uncultured Actinomycetota bacterium, assembly GCA_963800325.1. Taxonomy (GTDB): domain Bacteria; phylum Actinomycetota; class Actinomycetes; order Actinomycetales; family Dermatophilaceae; genus CAWDAQ01. The sequence goes on from CAWDAQ010000004.1 coordinate 25,694, forward strand.
ATCGAGGCGGCCCGGCCCAGCCGCAGCGGGCCGAGCTTGCGCCGGAGCAGGGCGAACCCGACGACGGCGGCGGCCAGGTTGCTCACCGTCTGACCGAGCCCGACGACGACGCCGGTCGTCTGCGGGTCGACCGCCGCCGCCACGAGCGCCGACGCGACGGCGAGCGAGCTGACGAGCACCTGGAGCAGGAACGGGGTCCGGGCGTCCTCGTGGGCGTAGTAGACCCGCTGGACGAGGTAGACCCAGCCGTACGGCACGACCCCGAGGAACATCGCCATCATCACCCCGGCGACCGCGTCCGTCTGCGGCCGCGGGTTGCTGAAGAAGAACGTGCTCGTGATGAGCGGGCCGAAGACGATCCCGGCGACCGTCATCGGGACGAGGACGACCGCCGGCATCCGCAGCCCGCGGGAGAGGTCGGCCACCACCTCGGCGGTGTCACCGGCGTGCGCCGCCCGCGACATCCGGGTGAACAGGGCCGTGACGAGCGAGACGGTGATGAGCGAGTGCGGCAGCATGAACAGCAGGAACGCGTTGTCGTACGACGCCCGGCCGGCCGCGACGACGCCCTGGTCGTCCCCGAGCTGGGTGGCCCGGGTGAGGACCCGGGAGATGACGACGAACCCGAGCTGGCTCACCCCGACGGCCGCGAACGTCCAGAGCGCCACCCGGGAGGCGCTGCCGAGGCCGACCCCCCGCAGCCCCCACCGGGGCCGGTAGCGGAACCCGATCCGGCGCAGCGGGACGACGAGCGCGACGGCCTGCACGGCGATCGAGAGGGTGGCCGACCCGGCGAGCACCGCGACCATGCCCGGGGTCCACGCGTTCGGCGCGGCGGCGTCGGGGTAGCCGAGGCCGCGGAACGCGAGCAGGCCGGCGATCGCGACGACGTTGGCGAGCACCGGGGCCCACATGTACGCCGCGAACCGTCCGTTGGCGTTGAGGACCTGACCGAGCAGCGTGTACAGGCCGTAGAAGAAGATCTGCGGCAGGCAGATGAACGCGAACACCGTGCCGAGCCGGATGGCGGCCGCGTCGTCGGAGCTGTTGAACAGCCGCAGCAGCAGGGGGGCGAGGGCGGTGCACACCACGGTCGCGCCGAGGATGAACGTCAGTGACACCGTGACGAGCCGGTTGACGAACTCCTCGCCCCCGTCGAGGTGGGTGGCGGCCTTCGTGATCTGCGGGACGAGGACGGCGTTGAGGATGCCGCCGGCGATGAGGAGGTAGAACTGGTTCGGTAGCGTGTTCGCGGTCTGGAACGCGTCGGCGGTCAGGCCGGCGGTCCCGATGACGGACGCGAGCAGGGTGGCCCGCACGAGGCCCAGGACCCGGGAGACGAGGGTCCCGGAGGCCATCGCGGCGCTGGAGCGTGCGAGGCTCCCGGTCGGCGTGCTCTCGGCCGACCCGTCCTCGGCTCGGTCGGTCATGGCCTGGCGTGGTCCTCCGCTGGGGTGCGGACGAGGGGTCCCCGACGTCCGGAGCGCAGGGTACGCCACAGGCCGAGGACGAGGAGGAGGGCCGCGACCCCGCCGACTCCCCAGTAGATCCAGTCGCCGGTGGGACTGACCCGCACGCTGAGGACCGCCGGCGAGCCGATCCGGGTGCCGTCGGCGGACAGGACGTGCACCGTCACCGGCACCTTCCCCGCCGCCAGTGCCGTGGCCTGGACGTTGACGCTGCCGCGCCCGCCCGGGCCGAGCCGGATCGGCTCCGGCTGGGTGTCGAGCCGCAGCCGGGGGTTGCCCGGGACCAGCCGGATGCGGACGTCGTGGACCCCGACGTCGAGGTGGTTGACCGCGGTGAGCTGGAGCCGGCCGGACTCGGCGAAGAAGTTGATCGCCCCGGAGGAGACCGTGACCGCGTCCTCCGCCCGGGACGCGGTCGCGTGGAGCTGGCGGGCCAGCGTGTGCCAGCCGCCGGGCGAGTCCCGCCACCGGACGGACGTCAGCTGGTCGGCGACCCGGGTCCACTGCGCGGTCCAGTCCTCGCCGTCGTCACGGATGGTCCCGACGGAGGCGACGACGTCGCGGTCCCGGTGGATCCGGCTCGCGATGTCGCCGGTGAGCAGGGGCTTCCCGCCGAGCCCGAGCGGCGGGGGCGTGGTCGCGGTGCCGCTCGCGGACGGGACGGCCTCCGGGCCGACGCTCTGCGGGACCGCCTTGCGGGCGTCGGCGAGCAGTCCCTTCAGGCTCCCGGGGGACATCCACGGGATGCTCTCCGCGGTCCCGATCAGGCGCGACAGCCCGCCCGGGTCGGGGTCGACGGTGCGGGGCGCGGCGATGAGGACCCCCCGGGCGGTGCCCGGCCGCTCGTCGAGGAGGGTCGCGGACTCCGCGACGAGCTGCTGCGCGCTGAGGGCGGCTGCCTGCGGGGTGCCGGTCCGGGTCGTCAGCGAGCTCAGCTCGTCGTCCCACGCGAGCTCGGGCACCCCCTCGGGGCTGCGCTGCCCGGCCTCCGGGGTGAACGACGAGGCGGCGAGGCCGGAGCCGGGCACGAGCACCGCCCGCGGGCCCGTCCCCGGGTAGAGGCCCGCGAGCCGGTTGCGCTCCACGACCGTGGTCGGCGCGGTCACGGGCCACGCGACGCCGGCCCGGCCGTCGAGCTCGGTCGCGGTCGGCCGGGCGGCCCCGACGCGGGTGCGGACCGCGGCCGCGACCCGCGCGGAGTCGTACGCCGCGGACAGGTCGGCGTCGGCCTCCGGGAGCACGATCGGACGGGTGCCCGCGACCGCGGTGCGGACCCGGTCGGCGACGTCCCGTCGGGCTGCCGCCTCGATGACGGCGGGGTCGTCGGGGTTGGTCGACGTCGGCGTGCCGGTGGCGCCGGACGACCCGCCCGAGCCGGTGGTGGCGCCGGGGGCGCCGGGGGGGCCGGAGGTCCCGGCCGACGCGGACCCGTCGGCGCCGGGGGAGCCGGGGGACCCGGGGGAGTCGGAGGAGGGCGAGTCGGGGGATCCCTGCGAGCCCCCCGAGGAGGGGGTCTGCCCGTCGCCGGTGCGGCCGTCGCCGGCGCCGGTCCCCTGCCCCGGCGGGGTGACGAGGGTGGGGTCGAGGGCCCAGGTGACGTCGTGCCCCCGCCCGGCCTGGAGGACCCGGGAGAGGCGGGAGCCCGGGTCCTCCAGCGCGGACCACGCCTCGGCCCGGGCCTTCCCCTGCGGCTCGAACAGGGCCGCCGTCCCGTCGAGGGTGAGCGGCAGGACCCACGTGGTGCGCAGCGGCACGTACTCCTTGCGCCGCTGGAAGCCCAGGAAGGTCCGCACGCTCGCCCCGCCGGACTCCACGCTCACCGGGAGCGCGCCGTAGGGGGCGTCGACGACCCCGGTGAGGTCGGACACGGTCAGCCGCACCGTCCGGCTCTCGCCGGGGGGCAGCGGGGTCGGCAGCCGGCTCCCGGTGAGCACCCGCCCCGTCGCGGGACCGGTGGCGTCGGCCCAGTCCTCCACGTCCGAGCGCCGGACGAGGTCTGCCTCGCCGAGGACGAGCCTCACCTCCGGCTGGGCGACCGCGGTGGACCCGTCGTTGGTGATCGTGGCGGTGACCGTGACGTCGTCCCCGGGCCGGGCGACCTCGGGGGTGACGTCGTCGAGGGCGACCGTGACCCGGGGGCCGTCGGCGGCGCCGGCGCGGGGCAGCCGGACGGCCGCCGGGTGGGCGGTCGGAGACCGGGCGCTCGGCAGGGCGGTCACCGGCGCCGCCACCCCGCCGAGGAGGGCGAGGGCCACGAGGAGCAGGACGGGCAGCCGGAGGCGTCGACCGCTGGCGGCCATCAGCCGTCCCCGGCGAGCCGTTGCCACGCCTCGCGGGCGATGCGGCGCTCGTTGGGGAACGTCAGGTGTCGGTGGGCCTCCTTCAGCGGCAGCCACGCGACGTCGACGGCCTCGTGGTCCGGGTCGTTCTCGATCGTGAGCCGCCCGCCGACGGCTTCGAGGAGGTAGTGGTGGACGTACTTGTGCACCCGCTTGTCGCTCGTGACGAACCAGTAGTCGATGGTCCCGAGCTCGACGACGACGCGGGCCTCGATGCCGGTCTCCTCGGCCACCTCCCGCGCCGCGGTCTCCGGGAGGGTCTCCGCGCCCTCGGTGTGCCCCTTGGGCAGGCACCACTCGAGACGACCGGCGCGGTTGCGCCGCGCGATGACCGCGATGCGGGCCCGCCCCGCGTCGACGTCGACGACCACACCCCCGGCGGACCGCTCCTCGACCGCCGGGAGCCGCCGGGACGAGCGGTGCTCGGACGCGGTGTGGCTCACGGGGCCACTGTAACGAGGCAGCCATGGTGTCCCCGGGCACCGGACCGCTGCCCGCGCGGCCCGCCCCGGCTCGCCTACCCTTGACCCGATGACCTCGACCACGCCCACCCCGGCGCTGCTCCACGCCGCCGTGGCCCACCTCGCGCCCGTGCTCCCGGTGCTCACCGACCTCGGCGAGCGGTTCGCCGCGGCGGACCACGAGCTCGCCCTCGTCGGGGGACCGGTGCGGGACGCCTTCCTCGAGCGCCGCTCACCCGACCTCGACTTCGCCACGAGCGCCTCCCCCGACGAGACCGTCACCGTCCTCGGCGGGTGGGCCGACCACCACTGGGACGTCGGCCGGGCCTTCGGGACGATCGGCGCCCGGCGCGGGGACGTCACGGTCGAGGTCACGACCTACCGCGCGGACGCCTACGACGGGGCGACCCGCAAGCCCGTCGTCGAGTTCGGTGACGACCTCGAGGGCGACCTCGTCCGGCGAGACTTCACCGTCAACGCGATGGCGCTCCGACTGCCCGGGCTGGGGTTCGTCGACCCGCACGGCGGCCTGGCCGACCTCGCGGCCGGCCGGTTGCGCACCCCGGGCCCGCCGGCGGTGTCCTTCGGCGACGACCCGCTGCGCATGATGCGCGCCGCCCGCTTCGTCGCCCAGCTCGGCCTCGTGCCCGACCCCGGCGTCGCCGAGGCGATGAGGGCCATGGCCGGCTCGCTCGAGATCGTGTCCGCCGAGCGGGTGCGCGAGGAGCTGAGCAAGCTCCTCGTGGCCCGCGACCCCCGCGCGGGCCTGCAGGTCCTCGTCGGCACCGGGCTCGCGGACGTCGTCCTGCCCGAGCTGCCCGCGCTCCGGCTCGAGGTCGACGAGCACCACCGGCACAAGGACGTCTACGAGCACAGCCTCACCGTGCTGCAGCAGGCGATCGACCTCGAGGGGCCAGCGGGGGGCCCGGCCGACCAGGTCCCCGGTCCGGACCTCGTGCTCCGGCTCGCGGCGCTGCTGCACGACATCGGCAAGCCCGCCACCCGCAGGTTCGAGCCCGGCGGCGGGGTCAGCTTCCACCACCACGAGGTCGTCGGGGCCAAGCTCGCCGCCAAGCGGCTGCGCGCCCTGCGCTACGACAAGGAGACGGTCAAGTCGGTCGCGCGGCTCGTCGAGCTCCACCTCCGCTTCCACGGATACGGCGACGGGCAGTGGACCGACTCCGCGGTGCGCCGGTACGTCGCCGACGCCGGGCCGCTGCTGCCGCGGCTGCACCGGCTCACCCGGGCCGACTGCACGACCCGGAACGTCCGCAAGGCCCGGCGCCTCGCACGCACCTACGACGAGCTCGAGCAGCGCATCGCCCGGCTCGCCGCGGAGGAGGAGATCGCCCGGGTCCGGCCCGAGCTGAACGGCCACGAGATCGGCGCCGTGCTCGGGATCCCTCCCGGCCCGGTCCTCGGCCGCGCGTACGACCACCTGCTCCAGGTCCGGCTCGACGAGGGTCCGATCGGCAGGGAGGCCGTCGAGGAGCGGCTGCTCCGGTGGTGGGCCGAGCAACCGGAGTCCTCCGGCACCTGAGCAGCGCCCTCCGAGCAGCGCCCTCCGAGCCGTGCCGCAGACGGGTGCCGCGGACGTCTGCCGTTGACGTGGGCCGCGGTCGCGGGAGAGGGTCGTCGTCCATGAGGCTGCGCACGGGTGCCGCGAGCGACGTCGGTCGCGTCCGGGACCACAACGAGGACGCCGTCCTCGCCGAGCACCCGGTGTACGTCGTCGCCGACGGCATGGGCGGACACGCCGCCGGCGAGGTCGCGAGCGCGATCGTCGTCGACACGATGCGCGAGCTCCTCGGCGGCGGGCCGCCCGAGGCGGGGGACGTCGCGGCGCAGGTGCGGCGGGCCAACGAGAGGATCCTCGCCTCCTCCCGCGAGCACCCGGAGCAGGCGGGCATGGGGACGACCGCGACCGGGTTCGCCGTCGTCCGCGACGCCGGCCGGGAGCGGGTCGCCGTGCTCAACGTCGGCGACTCCCGGGTCTACCGCCGGCGCGCCGGCGCCCTCGAGCAGCTCACGGTGGACCACTCCGAGGTCCAGGAGCTCGTCGAGGCCGGGCTGCTCACCCGCGAGGAGGCCCACCACCACCCGCTGCGGAACATCGTCACCCGCTCCCTGGGGGCGTTCGAGGACCTCGAGGTCGACGTCCGGGTGCTCGACCCCGAGCCCGGGGACCGGTTCCTCGCGTGCTCCGACGGGCTCTCCGACGAGCTCGGTGACGACGAGATCGACGCCGTCCTCGCCGCGCACGAGGACGCGGACGCCGCGGCCGCGGCCCTCGTCGCGGCCGCACTCGACGCCGGGGGCCGCGACAACGTCACCGTCGTCGTCCTCGACGTCGACGCGACCGACTGACCCGACCCACCTCCGGCGGAGCCGACCCCGGGGCGGACCCGCCCCATCCCGGCCCACCCGGCCGGTCGGCGGCCGCCGGTTCCTCAGCCGCCTCGGCTCACCTCTCCGGCGGGCCTGCCGATGAGGGGGCGTGCCGACCCCCTCGCGCGCCCCCCGCGCCGGTTCCCCCTGCTCGTCGGGCTGCTCGTCGCCCTGCTCGTGCGGGCGTCGACCCGTCCGGGGGTGCCTGTCCCGCGCCGCCGCGCCCGTCACCGCGACCGTCACCGCCGTGACCGTCGGCGCGCTCACCCTCGCCCTGGCCGCCGCGCCCGCGCTCGCCGCCGGTCCCGGTGGGGGCGGTGGGGGCCAACGCACCCTCCACGGCACCCTCGAGCGGCTCGTCGTCGACCCCACCCCGGGGCCGGGCCACGCGCGCGCCACGCGGACCGCGCCGTCGTCCCGGCCGGCCCGGGGAAGCGGACCGGACGCGGCGGACGGGGCGGAGCTGGTCACGGTCACCACGCCCGAGGGCGACATCCCGGTCCCCGGTGACAAGGCGGCCGCGATCCCCTCCGGCGCCGCGGTCGCGGTGACCGTCACCGGCGAGACCGCGCGGGACCCGTCCACCGCCAGCGACGGCATCACCGGGAACACCCCCTCCACCGACGCCGCCGCCTCGGCCGCCGACGTCGTCGCGGTCACCCCCACCGGCCGTGCCGCGACGGTCCCCGGGGCCACCACCCAGCACGTCGTCCTCGCCCCGGTCTACTTCACCGGGACGGCGGTCCCGGCGGGGGAGCCGTCCACCGCGGACCTGCGCACCGTGGTCACCGACGTCGACTCCTACTACGACGCCGCGACCGGCGGGCGGGTCCGGTTCACGGTCGACGGCGTGCTCCCCTGGGCCAAGGTCCCGCTCGGGGTGTCCTCCGGCGCCTCGTGCTGGGACGAGGTCGACGCCATCGAGACCGCCGTCCGCGCCCGCGTCCGCGACACCGTCGGCACCCCCCCGACCGGGGCCGACCACCACGTCGTCACCTACTACCCGAACAGTCCGGCGGGGTGCGACTTCGCCGGGCTCGCGACGATCGGCACCGGCGCCGCGGGCGACGGGTTCGTCTGGCTCAACGGCTACAGCACGACCGGGGTCGCCGCCCACGAGCTCGGCCACAACCTCGGCCTCTACCACTCCGGGATGCTCACGTGCTTCTCCGGCACGAAGCTGGCCACCCTGTCCTCGACGTGCATCCAGGACACGTACTACGACCCGTGGGACATCATGGGGAACCAGCCGTACGAGGACCTCGGTGCCATCTCTGCCGAGCACCTGCGCGAGCTCGGGGTGCTCGGGACGGGCGGCCACGAGAGCGTGAGCCGGAGCAGCCGGGTCACGCTGAAGCCGCTCGAGGGCGGCACCGGGCTCCGGGCGGTCACGGTGCGCCGTGGCACCCGCACGTGGCTGCTGGAGTACCGCGTCCCCACCGGTCTCGACTCCTGGGTCGACGACTGGCTCTACACCGGCTCGAACGGCCACCGCTACCCCGCGCCGCTCGGAGGCGTGGTGGTCCGGGTCGAGGACGGCGCCTCCGCCGAGCCGCAGGAGCAGGACGTCGTCGACTTCCACCCCCACCCCTCACTGTCCGACGCCGTCACCCCCGGGCTCCGCGGAGGCCAGTGGTGGCTCGACCGGTCACGGACCTTCGGGTTCCGGGTCGCGAGCGCGACGAGCCGGCGCGCCGTCGTCGACATCACCCTCCCGGGCTCTCCCGCGGTCGGCCGGCTCACCCGGTTCGGTGGCTCCTCGTCGTGGACGACCTCGGCGAAGGTCAGTGCCGGGTCGTTCCCGAGCGGGGTCCCGGTGGCCTACGTCTCCTCGGGACGCGACTTCGCGAGCACCATGGCCGCCGGGGTCGTCGCGGGGGCGCACGGCGGCCCCCTCCTGCTCTCCGGGAGGACGTCCCTGCCCGCCGCCGCAGCGGCCGAGCTGCGGCGGCTGCGACCCGGGCGGGTCGTCGTCGTCGGCTCGAGGGCCGCGGTCTCGCGCCACGTCGTCCGGCAGCTGCGCGGGTACGCTCGCAGCGGCCGCGTGACCCGCTGGGCCGGCCGGACCCGGTACGCGACGACCGCGCTCGCGAGCCGCCACGGGTTCCATCCCGGGGTCCCGGTCGCCTACGTCGTCAGCGGCACGCGGTACGCGCCGGGTCTCGGCGGGGTCGCCGCCGCCGCGCGCGCTGGTGCGCCCCTGCTGCTCACCCGGCCGGGGCGGCTTCCGGGCGCCACGGCGGCGGAGCTGCGCCGGCTGCGGCCCCGGCGGATCGTCGTCGTCGGCCCCGGCGCGGCCGTCCGCCCCACGGTGAGCCGGCGGCTCGCCCGGCTCGCCGGCGCGGGCCGGGTCAACCGCTGGTCCGGCCGGGACCCGTACGCCGTCGCCGCCCACGTCAGCGAGCACACCGCCCGCGCCGGGGCCGGTGTGGCCTACGTCGCCACGGGCCAGGGCTTCGGGGACGCGCTCGCCGCCGTCCCGGCGGCCGCCGCGGCGTCCGCCCCGCTGCTGCTGACGGCGAAGCGGTCACTCCCGCGTGCCACGCTGACCGAGCTCGAGCGGCTGCGGCCGGACCGGATCGTCCTCGTCGGCGGGACCGGCTCGGTCAGCGCCGCCGTCGGGAACCGGCTCGCGATGCTCGTGCCCTGAGCCGGTGCCCCGACGCGCGCGACCGTCGTCAGCGCGGCTCGTCGCCGCGGATGAAGGCCTCGAGGCGAGCCCGGCCCACGTCGTCCGGGCGCTGCTCGGGCGGGGACTTCATCAGGTACGACGAGGCGGCCAGCAGCGGCCCGCCGATGCCCCGGTCCTTGGCGATCTTCGCGGCGCGGATCGCGTCGATGATGATCCCCGCGGAGTTCGGCGAGTCCCACACCTCGAGCTTGTACTCCATGTTGAGCGGGACGTCCCCGAATGCCCGGCCCTCGAGCCGGACGTAGGCCCACTTGCGGTCGTCCAGCCACTGGACGTAGTCGCTCGGCCCGATGTGGACGTTGCGCTCACCGAGGTCGTGGTCGATGTTGCTCGTCACCGCACGGGTCTTGGAGACCTTCTTCGACTCCAGGCGCTCGCGCTCGAGCATGTTCTTGAAGTCCATGTTGCCGCCGACGTTGAGCTGGTAGGTCCGGTCGAGGACGACACCGCGGTCCTCGAACAGCCGGGCGAGCACGCGGTGGGTGATCGTCGCCCCGACCTGGGACTTGATGTCGTCGCCGACGACCGGGACCCCGGCCTCCTCGAACTTCGCGGCCCACTCCGGGTCGCTCGCGACGAACACCGGCAGCGCGTTGACGAACGCGACGCCCGCGTCGATGGCGCACTGGGCGTAGAACTTGTCGGCCTCCTCGGAGCCGACCGGCAGGTAGGACACGAGGACGTCCGCGCGGGCCTCCCGCAGCGCCCGGACGACGTCGACCGGCGGGGCCGGGGACTCGTCGATGGTCTGCTGGTAGTACTTCCCGAGCCCGTCGAGGGTGTGCCCGCGCTGCACGGTCACCCCGCTCGTCGGGACGTCACAGATCGCGATCGTGTTGTTCTCCGAGGCGAAGATCGCCTCGGAGAGGTCCTTGCCGACCTTGGTGTCGTCGACGTCGAACGCGACGACGAACTCGACGTCGCCGACGTGGTAGTCGCCGAACACGACGTGCATGAGGCCGGGGACGCTGCCGGCGGGGTCGGCGTCCTTGTAGTACTCGACGCCCTGGACGAGCGAGCTCGCGCAGTTGCCGACGCCGACGACGGCGACGCGGATCGGGTGGCGGTCTGACATGTCAGTGCTCCTTGGGGGTGGGGGTGGTTTCGGGTGCTCGGTCGGGTGCTCGGTCGGGTGCTCGGTCGGGAATGTCGCCGGGCAGGTGGTTCGGCAGGTGGTTCGGCATCGTCTCGGGCTGGGCTGCGGGGCGGCCCCGCTCGCCGTCGATGAGCTCGGTGAGCCAGCGCACCTCCCGCTCGGTGGACTCCTCGCCGTGACGCTGCAGCTCGGCGGTCCAGGCGTCCCAGCGCTGCCGGGACTGGGCGGAGGCGGCACGGAAGCTCGCGAGACGCGCCTCGACGCGCGAGCGGCGCCCCTCGAGGATGCGCAGCCGCACCTCCGCCTCGGTCCGGGCGAAGAAGGCGAGGCGGACGTCGAAGTCGTCGTCCTCGAAGGCGACGGGGTCGCTGCGGGAGGCGAGGTCCTCGAAGCGCTCCTTGCCCTCGGCCGTGAGCTCGTAGACGATGCGCGCGCGGGTGCCGGCGCCGGCCGGCACGGACTCGTCGGACTCGCGGATCAGCCCGGCGGCGAGGAGTCGGCGCAGGGCCGGGTAGAGCGTGCCGTACGACAGGGCGCGGAAGGCCCCGAGCGCGGCGTTGAGCCGCTTGCGGAGGGCGTACCCGTGCATCGGCGACTCGTGCAGCAGGCCGAGGACGGCGAACTCGAGCAGCTCGGCACGGCGGGTGCGCGGGGGCACGGGCGCTCCTCCCGACCTCGGTGGTGGACACCCCGGACCGCGGCGGCCGGGGGTGACGGGCTGCGAGGTGACAAACTCGCTGCTTGTCACCTCACACTAACCCACGATGCATCGTGCCGATACATCGCTCGCCGGCGTGTCGTGGGGCGGGGCGCGGCGCCGGACGGCGTCGCCAAGGTCGTCGGGTGATACTGGCCCCGGACCGCCCGCACCCATGCCGGTGACCTGCCGCCGAGACCGCATCCGACATCGACACGGAAGAGCCCATGCCGAGCAAGCCCTCCACCCGCGCCTCCGGGGGCGGGTCGTCGCGCCCGAAGAGCGGGAGCCGTCCCACCAGCCGTCGGAGGCGGCACCCCGTCTGGCGGCGGGTGCTGCTCACCCTGCTCGGCCTCGGGGTGCTCGGCGTCGTCGGTCTCGGCGTCGCCTACGCCCTGACCGACGTGCCCGCACCCAACGAGGCGGCGGTCGCCCAGGCCTCGGTCGTCTACTACGCCGACGGCACGACCGAGCTCGACCGGATCGCGACGGTCAACCGGGAGTCGATCTCGCTCGACGAGGTCCCGGCACCGGTGCAGAAGGCATTCCTCGCCGCCGAGGACCGGGACTTCTACGACAACCAGGGGATCTCACCCAAGGGCATCGCCCGGGCGGCGTGGGTCGCCGTCCGGGGCGGGGACCAGCAGGGCGGCTCGACCATCACCCAGCAGTACGTCAAGAACTACTTCCTCACCCAGGACCGGACCCTGACGCGCAAGTTCCGGGAGATCCTCATCTCGGTCAAGGTCGACCAGGAGCTGTCGAAGGACCAGATCCTCGAGAACTACCTCAACACGATCTACTTCGGCCGCGGCGCCGACGGCATCCAGACCGCGGCCCAGGCCTACTTCGGCGAGGACGCCAAGGACCTCACCGTCAGCCAGGGGGCCCTGCTCGCCTCGGTCATCCGCGGCCCGTCGCTCTACGACCCCCGCCAGGGCGGGGACGCGAGGAGCAGTGCCAAGGCGCGGTGGGAGTACGTCATGGACGGCCTGCGGAGCGAGGGGTGGATCACCGAGAGGCAGCGGGAGAAGGCCCACTTCCCCACGACGCGTCCGCTGCAGACGCGCCAGCAGTCCTCGGGCCCGACGGGCTACATCACCGAGGAGGTCCGCAACGAGCTCCACACGAGGCTGAAGCTCTCCGACGCCGACATCGACCGGGGCGGGCTGAAGATCGTCACGACGATCGACAAGAAGGCCCAGAAGGCCGCCGAGTCCGCCGTCGCCGACCGGATGCCGTCCGGCGGGTCGACCCAGCTGCACGCCGGGCTGGTCTCGATCGTTCCCGGCAACGGTGCGATCCGGGCGATGTACGGGGGCGCGAAGGCGGGCGGCCTCAACACCGCGGTCGACGCGACGATGCAGGCCGGGTCGACGTTCAAGATCTTCACCCTCGTCTCCGCGCTGAAGCAGGGGATCCCGCTGTGGCGGACCTATCCGGCGAACAGCCCGATCCACCTCGAGGCGTTCCAGGGGTCGGACAACCCGACCGGCGAGGTGCAGAACTTCGCCAACCACCAGTACGGCACCGTCGACCTCACGACGGCCACGGCGCTGTCGGCGAACACGGTCTTCGCCCCGCTCAACGTCGAGGTCGGTCCGGACGCCACCGCCCGGGCAGCCAAGGACGCCGGGGTCACCACGGACGTCCCCGCCAACCCGGCGAACGTGTTCGGCACCGCGAACGTCAAGGTCATCGACATGGCGAACGCCTACGCGACGATCGCCGCGCAGGGGGTCAAGGCCGACCCGTACCTCGTGAAGTCGGTGTCCTCCACCGGCGGCGGTGCGGTCGACGTCGACTACAAGGCGAGGCCGACGACGGAGCGGGTCTTCGACACCGACGTCATGCGGGACACGATCCAGGCGATGTCCCACGTCATCTCCCCCGAGGGGACCGGCGCCTACGCCACCCGGCTGGGCCGCCCCGCGGCGGGCAAGACGGGGACGACGACGAACAACTACGCCGCCTGGTTCGACGGGTTCACCCCCGGACAGCTCGCGACGGCCGTCGGCATCTACGCCGGCGACGGCAGCCAGAAGCCGGCCAACCAGATGAACGACGTCCCCGGCGTCGGAGAGCTCACCGGCGGCACCGTCCCGGTCCAGATCTGGACCGAGGCGATGTCGGGCGCCCTGCAGGGGCGCCCCACCGTCCAGCTGCCGCCGCCCGGTGACGTCGGTCCGTCGGAGACCACGACCCCGACGACGTCGACCTCGACGCCGACAAGCACCTCCACCGTGACGGTCCCGCCGAGCACCACGAGCAGCACGAGCAGCACGAGCACCACGAGCAGCACGAGCAGCACGAGCAGCACGACGAGCAGCGGGACGAGCACGACCGGCGGGACGGGCAGCACGACCACCACGAGCCCGAGCAGCAGCACGACGCGGTCGAGCACGGGCCCGACGACGCGCACCAGCACGACCGGGTCGACGAGCTCGACGGGCACCTCGGGCACGACCTCGGGCACCACCCCGGGCACACGGAGCAGCTCGAGCAGGACGGGCAGGACGAGCACCGCGGCGTCGCGGAGCACCCGAAGCCCGAGCACCAGCAACCCCGGCACGCGCACCCCGAGCACCCGGACCACCAGCACCCGGACCACCAGCACCCGGACCACGAGCACCCGGAGGTCCCCGTCGGCGGCGTCGTCCGTGGGGCCGTCCGCGAAGCCGTCGCCGAGGTCGTCCGCGAGGTCGTCCGTGAGGTCGTCCGCGGCGGCCCCGTCCCGGTGAGCGGACCCGACGTCCTGCCGCCCGCGGCCACCGAGGTCATCGGGGGGCCGCTCGGCCGCTACGCCTCCGCCGCCGCGCGCTCGTGGCGGCGGCTCGTCCCGCGCATCCTCGCCCTCGTCTCCCTCCCGGTCGGGCTGTCGGTGCTGCAGAAGGGGCACTGCATCGACCACGGCTGGTCGGGGACCACGCAGTTCTGGCGTGCGTGCTTCTCCGACCTGCCCGCGCAGTACCAGATCGCCGGGCTGTCCGGCGGGCTTCCGGCCTGGTTGACCGGGTCCCCGCCGCTGGACCAGCCGGCCCTGGGCGGAGCCACGATGGCCCTCGTCGGCCAGCTCGTCCCCGGCGGGTCCGTGCTCGACCAGACCCGCTGGGACGTCCTGGTCTGGGCGGCCCTCGCCACCGTCCTCGTCATGGCGACCGTCTGGGCCACCGCAGCCACCCGACCCGACCGGCTGTCCGCCGCGGTGCAGGTCGCGCTCAGCCCGATCGTCTTCCTCACCGTGCTCATCTCCAACGACGTCGTCGCGGTCGCGCTCGTCGCCGGCGCGGTGCTCGCGTGGGAGCGCCGCTGGCTCACGGCCGCCGGCCTGCTGCTCGGCCTCGGCGCGACCACCCGCAGCTACGTCGTGCTCGTCGCGGCGGCCCTGCTGCTCGCCGCCTGGCGCAGCGACGCGCTCCGGGACGCCCTCCGGGTGCTCGCGGCCGCCGCGGTCGCCGCCGTGGCGGTCCTCCTCCCCGTGGCCCTCCTCGGGAACGGCGTCGCGACGGCGGCCTACCGGTCCTGGTGGGGTGCGCCCGCCTCGTACGGGTCCGCGTGGCTGCTCCCGCAGGTGGCCGGGGCGGCACTGCCGGTCTGGCTCGTCACCGCGCTCGCCGTCGCCGGGTGGCTCGCCGCCCTCGGGGCGGGGTCGCTCTTCGTCGTCCGGGCGTGGTCGCCGCCCTCGTGGGCCGCGGTCGCGCTCGTCGTCCTCGCCGTCGCGGTGCTCACCTCCAAGGCCGTCCCGGTGCAGGCCTCGCTGTGGCTGCTCCCGCTCGCCGCGGTGGCGGGGATGCGCTGGCGCGACCACCTCGCGTGGGCGGGCGCCGAGGCGGTGTACTTCGTCGCCGTGTGGCTCTACATCGGTGCCCAGACGGCACCCGACCGGGGCCTGCCCGGAGGCTGGTACGCGGTCGCGCTCCTGGCCCGGCTCGCCGCGATCGGGTGGGTCGCCTCGCGTGCCTGGTCCTCGCCCGGGGCTGTGGACGACGATTACCGCCCCGCGCAGGCGAGCCGTTACCCTTGACGACGTTCCCCCGCGCGACCCAGCAGGTACGGGTGTGCCCGGGGAGCCACCGACGAGACCCTCCTGTCACGGAGAGACCGTGACCGCAGAGACCAGAGGAGGCGGGTTACCGCATGCGTCAGTACGAACTCATGGTCATCTTCGACCCCGAGCTCGACGAGCGGACGATCGCACCGACGTTCGACAAGTTCCTCACCGTCGTCACGGGCGACGGCGGCAGCATCGACAACGTGGACCACTGGGGGCGTCGCCGCCTGGCCTACGAGATCAAGAAGAAGGCCGAGGGCATCTACGCCGTCGCGACCTTCACCTCCGAGCCCGCCACCGCCGCGGAGCTCGACCGCCAGCTCGGGCTCAGCGAGTCCGTGATGCGGACCAAGCTCCTGCGCGCCGGCGCCTGAGCGAGCCGGACCGCCCGACCCTCCGACCACCCCCGAGCGAAGGATCCCCATGGCTGGCGAGACCCCCATCACCGTGATCGGCAACCTGACCGCCGACCCGGAGCTGCGCTTCACGCCGTCCGGTGCCGCGGTCGCGAACTTCACCGTCGCGTCCACCCCCCGGCAGTTCGACCGGCAGGCGGGCGAGTGGAAGGACGGGGAGACCCTTTTCCTGCGCTGCTCGGTGTGGCGCGACGCCGCCGAGAACGTCGCCGAGTCCCTCCAGCGGGGCACCCGGGTCGTCGTCAACGGCCGGCTCGTGTCGCGCACCTTCGAGACCAAGGAGGGTGAGCGGCGCACCGTCATGGAGATGCAGGTCGACGAGGTCGGCCCGTCCCTGCGGTACGCCACCGCGAAGGTCAACAAGACCTCCCGCGGTGGTGGTGGCGGCGGCTTCGGCGGCGGCCAGCAGGCCGGCGGCTTCGGTGGTCAGCCGCAGGGCGGCCAGCAGGAGGACCCCTGGGCCACCGGCCCCTCCGGTCAGGGCGGCGGCAACAGCGGCGGCGGGGGCTGGGGCAGCAACGCCCCGTCCTACGACGAGCCGCCCTTCTGACCGACAGCAGAACCAGACAGAACCCATCCCGAGGAGACTCGGGCTCTCACCCACGAAGGAGAGCACCACGATGGCCAAGCCCGTTGTGCGCAAGCCCAAGAAGAAGGCCAACCCGCTGAAGGCGGCGAAGGTCGAGAACATCGACTACAAGGACACCGCCCTGCTGCGGAAGTTCATCTCCGACCGCGGCAAGATCCGCGCGCGCCGGGTCACCGGCGTGACCGTCCAGGAGCAGCGGCTCATCGCCACAGCGGTGAAGAACGCGCGCGAGATGGCGCTGCTGCCCTACTCCAGCTCGTCCCGCTGAGCCGGTCCCAGCGAGCCACTCCAGACGCACGAGAAGGAGAAGGTCACATGCGCGTCATCCTCACCCACGAGGTCACCGGCCTCGGCAACCCCAGTGACGTCGTCGACGTCAAGGACGGCTACGCCCGCAACTTCCTCTTCCCCCGCGGTCTCGCGACCGCGTGGACCAAGGGCGGGCAGAAGCAGGTCGACGCGATCCGTCGGGGCCGCGAGACCCGCGCGGTCAAGTCGCTCGAGGAGGCCCGTTCGATCAAGGGCAACCTCGAGTCCGGGACGGTCACCGTCACCGCCCACGCGAGCGACTCCGGTCGTCTCTTCGGCGCCGTGACGAGCCGCGAGGTCGCCGACGCGGTCGCCGGCTCCGGCGGCCCGACGATCGACCGGCGCACCGTCGAGATCCCGACGCCGATCAAGAGCGTCGGCCCCCACGAGGCGTTCGTCCGGCTCCACCCGGAGGTCCAGGCGCGCCTCTCCCTGGAGGTCGTCGCCGGCTGACCCGACCGAGAGCAGACGACGGGCCGCCACCCCACCCGGGGTGGCGGCCCGTCGTCGTCGCGGAGCCCCGGGACGTCTGTGTGGCGTCCTCGGGCCGTTCTCGGGCGCTGTCGGCGGCGCGACCCGGCGACGTCGTCCCGGAGTGGGTCAGCGCTCGTCGACCATGAGGTCGATCGTGTAGTCCTCGGCGCGGTAGGCGTGGTCGCCGTACTCGACCGCCTTCCCCCCGGCGTCGAACGCCATGCGGGACATCGTGAGCAGCGGCTGGGTCCCGCGGATGCGCAGGTGTCGGCGCTCGGCCGCGGTCGGCATCCGCGCGCCGATGCTCTGCCGGGCCACGACCGGCTTCACTCCCCGCGCCCGCAGCGCCGCATAGAGTCCCGTCGACTCCAGCTCCTCCCTGGTGATGTCGGCGTGGGCCGGCGGGAGCCAGTTGTGCATGATCGCCAGCGGGGCGTCGCCGGCCAGCCGCAGCCGGACGACCGAGAGCAGCGGGGTCTCGGGCGGCAGGTCGAGCGCGGCCGCGGCCCGCTCGTCCTCGACCGTCTCGTACTCGAGCACGCGGGTGTGCGGCGTGCGGCCCTCCCGGGCGAGGTCGTCGAAGAGGCTGCTCAGCTCGGCCCGCCGGTGCACCTTCCGGTTGGCCACGGTCGTGCCCAGCCCCCGGCGCCGGACGAGCAGGCCCTGGTCGACCATCTCCTGGATCGCGCGACGCACCGTCGGCCGGGAGACCGAGAGCCGCTCGGCGAGCGCGATCTCGTTCTCGAACGGGTCGCCCGGCTGGAGCGTGCCGTCGGCGACCGCGGCGCTCAGCTGCTCAGCGAGCTGGTGGTAGAGCGGCACGGGGGAGGCACGGTCGATGGACACGCTCACCCGGTGCGGACTCATGAGCATGAGGGTACTTGACATCCGCCTGTCGTCCACACGTGAGAATGTCAGAACAAACTGTTGACAGGCGGTCGCGACCCCCGGCACAGTTGAGCCCGGGATCACGGCCGCCGCGGCGTCGCGGACGGCCCCGACGACTCGAGGGAGAGCGACACATGCGGATCGGGCTGGCCGGAGTCGGGAGGATCGGGGCGTTCCACGCCGCGACCCTGCGGGACCTGGACTCGGTGGACGAGGTCGTCGTCGCCGACGCCGACCCGGAGGCCGCCCGCGCGGTCGCCGAGGCCGAGGGGCTCGGCGTCGCCGACGACGTGGAGTCGCTGCTCGCCGCGGGCATCGACGGCTTCGTCATCACCGCCGCGACCCGGGCACACGCCCCGCTGCTGCGGGCCGCCGTCGCCGCCGGGATCCCGACGTTCTGCGAGAAGCCTGTGGCCGCCACCCTCGAGGAGACGATCGAGCTCGCCGGGCTCGCGGGGACCGTCACCGTCCCGGTCCACGTCGGGTTCCAGCGGCGCTTCGACGCCGGCTACCGGGCGGCCCGGGACGCCGTCGCCTCCGGCGAGCTCGGGACGATCCACTCGGTGCGCGCGACGACCCACGACCAGGCCCCGCCGCCGGCGGCCTACATCGCGACCTCCGGCGGCCTGTTCCGGGACTGCAGCGTCCACGACTTCGACATCATCCGGTTCGTCACGGGGCGCGAGGTCGCCTCCGTGTGGGCCACCGGGGCGAACAAGGGGGCCGACTTCTTCACCGCGGCCGGGGACGTCGACACCGCCGCGGCGGTGCTGACCCTCGACGACGAGACGCTCGTGACGGTGACCGCGACCCGCTACAGCGGCGGGGGCCACGACGTCAGGATGGAGGTCCTCGGGGAGCACGGGGCCGTCGGGGTGGGCCTGGACGACTCGCTCGCCCTCCGCTCGGTCGAGGAGGGTGTCACCTTCCCCGCCGGGCCGCAGCACTGGTCGTTCATGGAGCGCTTCCTCCCCGCCTACCGCGCCGAGCTCGCCGCGTTCGCCGACGTCGCCGCGGGACGGCTGCCGAGCCCGTGCACGGTCGCCGACGCTCTCCAGGCGTTCCGGACGGCCGAGGCGTGCGAGATCTCCCGGGCCGAGGGCCGCGTCGTCCGGCTCGACGAGGTCCGGGGGCTGCAGGGCGAGACCACCGCTGCCACGCCCACTGCCACCCCCGACGCCGAGGAGGTGGCACGGTGACCGCCCCCACGACGTCGACGACCCGCCGCCCGATGACGCACCGCATCGCCGCCGCCCCGATCTCCTGGGGGGTGTGCGAGGTGGCCGGCTGGGGCCACCAGATCGACCCTGCCACCGTCCTGACCCAGATGCGCGAGGTCGGCATCAGCGCCACGGAGTTCGGCCCCGAGGGCTTCCTGCCCGACGCCCCGGAGGCCAAGGCCGCCACCCTCGCCGCGCACGACCTCGAGGCCGTCGGCCAGTTCGTCCCCGTTGTCCTCCACGACGCGGGCCACGACCCCCTGCCGGAGGTCGAGCGGGCCATGACCGGCCTCGTCGCCACCTCCGCCTCGACCGTGGTCCTCGCCGCGGCCACCGGCGCGGACGGCTACGACTCCCGCCCGGTGCTCGACGACGACGGCTGGGCGACCCTGCTGGCCAACCTCGACCGGATCGACGCCGCCGCCGCCGGGCGCGGGCTCACCGCGACCCTCCACCCGCACGTCGGCACCATGGTCGAGAGCGGTGAGGAGACCCAGCGGGTCATCGACGGCTGCGGCATCGGGGTGTGCCTCGACACCGGCCACCTCCTCATCGGCGGCGGCGACCCGGTCGCCCTCGCCCGGACCCGGCCCGAGCGCATCGCCCACGTCCACCTCAAGGACGTCGTCCTCGACCTCGCCGAGCGCGTCCGCTCCGGCGCGCTGGGCTACACCGACGCCGTGCGCCAGGGCGTCTACGTCCCGCTCGGCGTCGGCGACGTCGACGTCGCCGCGATCGTCACCGCCCTCGAGGAGGACGGCTACGCCGGCTGGTACGTCCTCGAGCAGGACACGATCCTCACCGGGGACCCGGCGAGCACCGGCGTCGACCCGCTCGCCGACGTGCGCGCCTCGGTCGCCCACCTCGCCGAGGTCGCCGCGGCCGTCGGCGCCGCCGACACCGGCACGACGAGCACGGGAGGTGGCCGATGAGCCGCGACCACGAGGTCCTCACCATGGGACGGACCGGGGTCGACGTCTACCCGCTCGACCACAACGTCGGCCTCGACAAGGTGTCCCGGTTCGAGAAGTTCCTCGGGGGCAGCGCCACCAACGTCGCGGTCGCCGCCGCCCGCTACGGCCACGACACCGGGCTCATCACCCGGGTCGGGCGCGACCCGTTCGGCCGGTACGTCCGCGACGAGGCGGCTCGCCTCGGCGTCGACCCGGAGCACATCACCGAGGTCACGGCCGACCCCGCCCCCCCGACCCCGGTGACGTTCTGTGAGGTCTTCCCCCCGGACGACTTCCCGCTCTGGTTCTACCGCTACCCGACCGCGCCGGACCTCATGATCGAGGAGGGCGAGCTCCCCCTGGAGGACATCCGCTCGGCCGGGGTGTTCTGGGCGACCGTCACCGGGCTGTCCCAGGAGCCGTCCCGCGCGGCCCACTTCGCCGCCTGGCGGGCGCGCGGGCGCCGCCGGCACACCGTCCTCGACCTCGACTACCGGCCGATGTTCTGGCCGCACCCGGAGCAGGCCCACGCCCAGGTCGAGGCCGCCCTCGAGCACGTCACCGTCGCGGTCGGCAACCGCGAGGAGTGCGAGGTCGCCGTGGGCGAGACCGACCCGGGGCGCGCCGCCGACGCCCTGCTCGAGCACGGCCTCGAGCTCGCCGTCGTCAAGCAGGGACCCAAGGGCGTGCTCGCCGCGACCCGCGACGAGCGCGTCGAGGTCCCGACCTTCCCGGTCGAGGTGGTCAACGGCCTCGGCGCGGGCGACGCCTTCGGCGGAGCGCTCTGCCACGGGCTGTTGCTCGGGTGGCCCCTGCGCCGCACCCTGGAGTTCGCCAACGTCGCGGGCGCGATCGTCGCCACCCGGCTGGAGTGCTCCACCGCGATGCCCGACGAGGCCGAGGTCCTCGCCGCGCTCGCCGACCACCCCGCCCAGGTGGGCACGAGCACGGAGGCCTGAGATGGACGTCGCGAAGATCACCGAGATCCGCGCCCGCGAACCGGGCCGCATCCTCGCCGGCTGGGCCGAGCGCAGGCGCCGGCCGCTCCTCGGCGACGACGGCCGGATGCTCCTCGTCGCCGCCGACCACCCCGCCCGGGGCGCCCTCGGGGTCCGCGGCGACGCGGGCGCGATGGCGAGCCGGTCCGACCTGCTCGAGCGGCTCGCGACCGCCCTGTCCCGGCCCGGCGTCGACGGCGTGCTCGGCACCCCCGACATCCTCGACGACCTCGTCCTCATCGGAGCCCTGGAGGACAAGGTCGCCATCGGGTCGATGAACCGCGGCGGCCTGCAGGGGGCCGTCTTCGAGCTCGACGACCGGTTCACCGGCTACACCCCGGAGGAGATCGTCGCCCGCCGACTCGACGGCGGGAAGATGCTCACCCGCATCGCCTTCGACGAGCCGGGCACCGTGGCGACGCTCGAGGCGAGCGCGCGCGCGGTCGGCGGGCTCGCGGCGCACGGGGTCATGGCCATGGTCGAGCCCTTCGTCTCCGTCCGGGAGAACGGCCGCGTGCGCAACCTCCTCGACCCCGACAGCACGATCACGTCGATGGCCATCGCGGCCGGGCTCGGCGCGAGCAGCGCCCACACCTGGCTCAAGCTCCCCGTCGTCGACGACCTCGAGCGGGTCATGGACGCCACCACCCTGCCCACCCTGCTGCTCGGCGGCGACCCGAAGGGCGACCCCGAGGACGCCTACGCCGCGTGGGGTCGCTCCCTCGAGCTGCCCGCCGTCCGGGGCCTCGTCGTCGGCCGGGCCCTGCTCTACCCCCCGGACGGGGACGTCGCCGCCGCGGTCGACGTCGCCGCCGGGCTCGTCCACGGCACCACCTCCGGAAGGAGCACGACCGCATGAGCGACAACGACCGCTGGGTCCTCCCCGCCGGGCGGGCGGCCGCCGACGGCTGGGACACCGCCGTCGGCGAGGCCACCCCCGGCTGGCGCCACACCGGGCTGCGCACGGTGACCCTCGCCGCCGGCGAGTCCCGCGAGGTCGCCACCGGCCAGGACGAGGTCGTCGTCGTGCCCCTCACCGGACCGGCCACGCTCGAGGTCACCGACGCCGCCGGGGCCGGGCACACCGCCGAGCTCGCCGGCCGGACCTCCGTCTTCGCCGGTCCGACCGACGTCGCCTACGTCGGCCGCGGGTCCACGCTCGTCCTCGGCGTCCCGGAGGGCACCGCCGGCGCGAGCCGGGTCGCGCTCGCCAGCGCCCGCGCCGGCAAGCGGTCCGAGCCGGTCCCGTTCCGGCACGTGCGCGCCGACGAGGTCCCCGTCGAGCTCCGCGGCGCCGGTCAGACCTCCCGCGAGGTGCGCAACTTCGCCACCCCCCAGGTCCTCGACGCCGACTCGATCATCGCCTGCGAGGTCATCACCCCGGCCGGGAACTGGTCCTCCTACCCGCCCCACAAGCACGACGAGGAGCGACCGGGCGAGGAGACCGCGCTCGAGGAGGTCTACTACTTCGAGGTCCGGGCCGAGGGCGCCCCGCGCGCCGGCGACCCGGGCGACGGTCGCGACCCGGTCGGCTACCAACGGGTCTACGGCACCGACGACCGGCCCATCGACGTCCTCGCCGAGGTCCGCACCGGCGACGTCGTGCTCGTCCCGCACGGGTGGCACGGCCCGGCCATGGCCCCGCCCGGGTACGACCTGTACTACCTCAACGTCATGGCCGGTCCCGGCGACGAGCGGGCCTGGCTGATCTGCGACGACCCCGCCCACGGCTGGGTCCGCGCCTCCTGGGAGTCCCAGGAGGTCGACCCGCGCCTGCCGCTCGGAGGCCGTGGCGGGCAGGGAGGCGACCGTGGCTGAGCAGACCGTCCGGCTCACCGTCGCCCAGGCCGTCGTCCGCTTCCTCGCGGCGCAGTGGAGCGAGCGCGACGGCGAGCGCCAGAAGCTGTTCGCCGGGTGCTTCGGGATCTTCGGCCACGGCAACGTCGCCGGGGTGGGCCAGGCCCTCCTCCAGCAGGAGGTCGAGGTCACCCGGGCAACCGGGAGCGCCCGGGACGCCGGGCTGCCGTACGTGCTCGCCCGCAACGAGCAGGCGATGGTCCACACCTCGGTCGCGTACGCCCGGCAGAAGGACCGGCTGCAGACGTGGGCGTGCACGGCGAGCGTCGGCCCCGGCTCGACGAACATGGTCACCGGCGCCGCGCTCGCGACGATCAACCGGGTGCCGGTGCTGCTCCTGCCGTCGGGGACGTTCGCGACCCGGGCCGCCTCACCGCTGCTGCAGGAGCTCGAGCAGCCCTGGGCCGGGGACGTCACCGTCAACGACGCCTTCCGGCCGGTCTCGCGCTACTTCGACCGGGTCACCCGGCCGGAGGCCCTGCCGGCCGCGCTGCTCGGCGCGATGCGGGTGCTCACCGACCCGGTCGAGACCGGCGCCGTGACGGTCGCGCTGCCCCAGGACGTCCAGGCCCAGGCGTTCGACTTCCCCGTCGACCTGTTCGCGGAGCGGACCTGGCACGTGGCCCGCCCCCCGGCGGAGCCCTCGCGCATCGCCGCCGCGGCCGACCTCCTCCGCACCGCCCGCCGGCCGCTCGTCGTCGCCGGTGGCGGTGTGCACTACTCCGGCGCCGAGGACGCGCTCGCCGCGTTCTGCGAGGCCACGGGGATCCCCGTCGGCGAGACCCAGGCCGGGAAGGGGTCGCTGCTCCACGGCCACCCCCGCCTGCTCGGGGCCGTCGGCTCGACCGGGACGACCGCCGCGAACGCGGTCGCCCGGGACGCCGACGTCGTCATCGGGGTGGGCACCCGCTGGAGCGACTTCACCACCGCCTCCCGGACCGCCTTCCAGAACCCCGACGTGAGGTTCGTCAACGTCAACGTCGCGAGCTTCGACGCCGGCAAGCACTCCGGCCTCGCCGTCGTCGCCGACGCCCGGGAGGCCCTCGACGCCCTCACCGCGGCCCTCGCCGGCGAGGCCCCGGAGGCCGGCTACCACGTCGGGGAGGACTACCTCGCCGAGCAGGCCCGGCTCTGGGCCGAGTGGGACGAGGCCGTCGAGGCCGCCCACACCCCGCCGGCCGAGGTCACCGACGCCCTCGCCGCCGGGCTGCTCACCCAGGGCGAGGTGCTCGGGGTCGTCAACGAGCGGACGGACCCGCGCGACGTCGTCCTCTGCGCCGCCGGCTCGATGCCCGGCGACCTGCACAAGCTCTGGCGGGTGCGGGACCGGCGCGGCTACCACGTCGAGTACGGCTACTCGTGCATGGGCTACGAGGTCCCCGCCTCCCTCGGGATCCGGCTCGCCGACGAGAGCCGGGACGTCTTCGCCATGGTCGGCGACGGCGGCTACCTCATGATGCCCACCGAGCTCGTCACCGCGGTCCAGGAGCGGATCAAGGTCGTCGTCGTCCTCGTCCAGAACCACGGCTTCCACTCGATCGGGTCGCTCTCGGAGTCGCTCGGCTCCCAGCGGTTCGGCACCCGGTACCGCTACCGCTCGGAGCAGACCGCCCGGCTCGAGGGGGAGGTCCTGCCCGTCGACCTCGCCGCGAACGCGGCCAGCCTCGGTGCGACCGTCATCGAGGTCCACTCCCGCGCCGAGCTCGAGCAGGCGGTCGCCGACGCCAAGGCCGCGCCCGCCGACCGGCCCGTCGTCATCCACGTCGAGACCGACCCGCTCGTCGAGGCCCCGGACAGCGCGTCCTGGTGGGACGTCCCGGTCTCCGAGGTCAGCGAGCTCGACTCGACCCGGTCCGCCCACGGGACCTACGCGGCCCACAAGGCCACCCAACGACCCCACCTCGCCCCCGCCGAAGGGAAGGCATCAGAATGAGCTCGACGACCGCGCCGATGATCGGCACCGCCCCGGACAGCTGGGGGGTGTGGAACCCCTCCGGCGACCCGCTCCAGACGCCGTGGCAGCGCTTCCTCGACGAGGCCGCCGAGGCCGGGTACACCCGGATCGAGCTCGGCCCCTACGGGTACCTGCCCACCGAGCCCGAGCGGCTCGCCGACGAGCTGGCCCGACGCGGACTGACCGTCACCGCCGGCACGATCTTCGAGCACCTCCACCGGCCGGACTCCTGGGACTCCACGTGGGCGGGGGTCTCGGCCGCCGCGAGCCTGACGACGGCGATGGGGGCCGAGCACCTCGTCGTCATCCCCGACATGTGGCGCGACCCGGTCAGCGGGGAGGTCCTCGAGGACCCGCAGCTGACCGACGAGCAGTGGCCGGCGTACGCCGAGCGGGTGAACCGGCTCGCCGCCGCCATCCGCGACGAGTACGGGCTCCGGTTCCAGTTCCACCCGCACGCCGACAGCCACGTCGACACCCAGGCCAACGTCGAGCGCTTCCTCGCCCTGACCGACCCCGAGGTCGTCAGCCTCTGCCTCGACACCGGGCACATCTCCTACTGCGGCGGGGACAACCTGCAGATCATCCGGGACCACCCGGACCGGATCGGCTACCTCCACCTCAAGCAGGTCGACCCGGCGGTCGTCGACAAGGTGCACGCCGAGGGCCTGGGCTTCGGCGAGGCCGTCAAGCTCGGCGCCATGTGCGAGCCGCCGAACGGCGTCCCCGAGATGGGCCCCGTCCTCGAGGCCGCCGCCGCGCTCGACGTCGAGCTGTTCGCGATCGTCGAGCAGGACATGTACCCCTGCCCCTTCGACCAGCCCCTTCCCATCGCCACCCGCACGCTGCGGCACCTCAGCGCGTGCGGTCCCCTCCGCTGACCCGCGCCCGCGGGCAGCACCCAGATCCCGTCGCACCGACGCGACGGTCTCCTGAAAGGTAGAGAACCACGATGAACCGATTCACGCGCAACAGTGTGGTTGCGGTCGGTGCGGTCGCGGCCCTGACCCTGGCGGCCTGCAGCAGCTCCGGCGGCAGGCAGGCCACGGAGAGCTCCGGCGGCGCCTCGGCAGGACAGGCGAACACGCCACGGATGACCGTCGCGATGATCACCCACCAGGCACCGGGCGACACGTTCTGGGACATCATCCGCAAGGGGGCCGAGGCCGCCGCCCAGAAGGACAACGTCGACCTCCAGTACTCGAACGACCCGGACGCGACCAAGCAGGCCCAGCTCATCCAGGCCGCGGTCGACAAGGGGGTCGACGGGATCGCGGTCACCGACCCCAACACGGGCGCCCTCTCCGGCGACATCAAGAAGGCCGTCAAGGCCGGCATCCCGGTGTCGATGTTCAACGCCGGGGGGACCGACGCGCTCGACCTGGGGGCCATCGGCTACTTCGGTCAGAGCGAGACCGACGCCGGTCTCGCCGTCGGCCAGCGGGTCGCCGACAAGGGGGCCAAGAACGTGCTCTGCGTCATCCAGGAGCAGGGGCAGCAGCAGCTCGAGGACCGCTGCGCCGGGGTGAAGAAGGGAGCCCAGGGCGTCAACGTCCAGCGGCTCTACGTCAACGGCCGGGACGACTCGGCCGTGACGACCGGGATCCAGGCGAAGCTCACCGAGGACAAGGGCATCGACTACGTCGTCACCCTCGGTGCCCCCTTCGCCCTCGACGCGGTGAAGTCGGTCAACCAGGCCGGCAGCAGCGCCAAGATCGGCACCTTCGACACGAACAAGCAGCTCGTCGCCGCGATCAAGGACGGGGACGTCCAGTTCGCCGTCGACCAGCAGCCCTACCTGCAGGGCTACCTCGCCGTCGACTCGATCTGGCTCTACGTCACCAACGGCAACACCATCGGTGGCGGCCAGAACGTCGCGACCGGCCCGGCCTTCATCGACAGCTCGAACATCGACAAGGTGTCCAAGTTCGCCGAGAACGGGACCAGGTGAGCCGAGATGACGACCGTCACCACCACGCGTGCTGACGACCGCGTCGGCACCCGGTCTCGGGGCGCCCAGATCCTGGGCCGCCCCGAGGTCGGGGCCCTCATCGGCGCGATCGCCGTCGCGGCGCTGTTCGCCGCGACCGCCCCGGCCTTCCGGAACGTCACCAACGTCGGCACGATCCTCTACGGCTCCTCGACGATCGGCGTCATGGCGATCTTCGTCGCGATGCTCATGATCGGTGGGGAGTTCGACCTCTCCGCAGGCGTCGCGGTGACGACCTCCGGGCTCACCGCGGCCCACACCGCCTGGTACTTCAGCCTCAACGTGTGGGCCGGGGTGTTCATCGCCCTGCTCGTCTCGCTCGGGATCGGCGCCTTCAACGGGTGGCTCCTGCACCGGACGGGGATGCCGAGCTTCCTCGTCACGCTGGGGACGTTCTTCATCCTCCAGGGTGTCAACCTCGCGGCGACGCGTCTCGTCACCGGCGGGGTCTCGTCGAACTCGCTCAACGACCTCGACGGCTTCGACAGCGCCAAGGCGGTGTTCGCCTCCTCGGTCAACATCGGGTCGGTCAACGTCAGCATCATCGTCGTCTACTGGCTCATCCTCACCGTCCTCGGCACGGTGCTGCTGTTCCGGATGCGGTACGGCAACTGGACCTTCGCGGCCGGCGGGGACGCCCCGGCGGCCCGTGCGGTCGGGGTCCCGGTGTTCTTCACGAAGATCACCCTCTTCATGGGGGTCGGCTTCGGCGCCTGGCTGCTGGGGATGCACCTGCTGTTCAACTTCAACAACCTGCAGTCCGGGCAGGGCGTCGGCAACGAGCTGATCTTCATCGTCGCCGCGGTGACCGGGGGCTGCCTCCTCACCGGCGGGTACGGCTCGGTGGTCGGTGCGACGATCGGCGCGCTGATCTTCGGGATGACCCGGCTCGGCATCTCGTACGCGGGCTGGAACCCGGACTGGTACTACAGCTTCCTCGGCGTGATGTTGATCCTCGCCACGCTCGTCAACCTCTTTGTCCGGAAGAAGGCGGAAGCAGCATGAGCGCACCCGCACAGACCAAGCCCGAGGCCAAGGAGGGCACCGTCCTCCTCGAGCTGGAGAACATCGGGAAGAACTACGGCAACGTCTCGGCCCTGCGGGGGGTCTCGCTCCGGGTCCGGGAGGGTGAGGTGACCTGCGTCCTCGGGGACAACGGCGCCGGCAAGTCCACCCTCATCAAGATCGTCGCCGGGCTGCACGACTACTCCGAGGGGGTGCTGAAGCTCAGCGGCATCCAGCGCCGCTTCGGCTCCCCCCGGGTCGCCCAGGCGGCCGGGATCGCGACGGTCTACCAGGACCTCGCGCTCGCCCCGCTCATGGCGGTGTGGCGCAACTTCTTCCTCGGCAACGAGATCCGCAGGGGACCCCTGCGCCTGCTCGCGGTCGAGGAGATGAAGCGCATCTGCGGCGAGGAGCTGACGAAGATGGGGATCGAGATCCCCGACCTCGACCGGCCGGTCGGCCGCCTCTCCGGCGGCCAGCGACAGGTCATCGCGATCGCCCGGGCGATCTACTTCGGGGCGAAGGTCATCATCCTCGACGAGCCGACGGCCGCGCTGGGTGTCAAGCAGTCCGGCGTGGTCCTGAAGTACATCGTCAAGGCCAGGGACGCGGGCCTCGGGGTCATCTTCATCACCCACAACCCGCACCACGCCTACCTCGTCGGCCACCACTTCGTCGTCCTCAAGCTCGGGCGGGTCTCGCTCGACGCGACCCGGGAGGAGCTGACGCTCGAGCAGCTGACCGGGGAGATGGCCGGCGGGAAGGAGCTGGCCGAGCTCAGCCACGAGCTGGAGGACGCCCACCCCGAGCGGGTCGTCGACTCCCACCACGCGGAGGGCGGGACATCCGCGCCGGGCGCGCCGCACGACGGGCACGACGGCAACGACGGGCTCGACGGACACCACGAGCAGCAGCCGAAGGAGTAGTGACAGATGGGCACCACGGACCTGCGGGTCGGCGTCATCGGCGTCGGCATGATGGGGGCCGACCACGCCGAGCGGGTCGCGCACCGCACCGCGAACGCGACCCTCGTCGGGGTCTGCGACCCCGACAGCGCTCGCGCCGAGGAGCTCGCGGCGAGGTTCGGGGGGGTCCGCACCTTCGCGGACCCCCTCGACCTCATCGCCGACGACGGCGTCGACGCCGTCGTCGTCGCCTCGCCCGGGTTCGTCCACGAGGAGCAGCTGCTCGCGTGCATCGAGCACGGCGTGTACGCGATGTGCGAGAAGCCGCTGACCATGGACACCGAGTCCTCCCTGCGGGTCGTCGAGGCCGAGGCCCGCTCGGGGCGGCCGCTGATCCAGGTCGGCTTCATGCGCCGGTTCGACCCGGAGTACGCCCAGATGAAGGAGATGCTCGACTCGGGGCGGTTCGGTCGCACCCTCGTCGTCCACAACACCCACCGGAACAAGACCGTCCCGGAGGGGTTCCGGTCGGAGATGATCGTCCGGGACTCCCTCGTCCACGAGGTCGACGTCGCCCGGTTCCTCTTCGGCGAGGAGATCGAGGAGGTCACCGTCCTCTCGCCCCGCCCGACGGGCGCCGCCGCCGAGGGCGTCGTCGACCCGCAGGTCTCGTTCTTCACGATGTCCGGGGGCGCGGTCGTCACCAACGAGGTGTTCGTCACCAACCAGGTCGGCTACGAGGTGCGCTGTGAGGCCGTCGCCGAGCGGGGCACCGTCATCGCCGGGCGGAACTGGGCCGGGATCTACTCCACGGGCGCCGGCGCCGAGGGCGCAGACGGCTCCTGGGGCGGCTCGATCCCGGTGGACTTCCGGGTGCGGTTCGCCCGCGCCTACGACCTCGAGGTCCAGGCCTGGGCGGACGCCAGCCGTCGCGGCGAGGTCGTCGGACCGACCGCGTGGGACGGCTACGCCTCGACGTGCGTGTGCACCGCAGGCATGGAGTCCCTGGCCACCGGAAGCCCGGTCCAGGTCGAGATCGCCGACCGGTCCAGCGTCCTCGGCGCGGGGGCCTGAGCCGTGAAGATCGCCCTCGACCCGTACATGTTCCGCGAGGTCCCGTTGCTCGAGCTGCCCGGCCTCGTCGCCGAGCTCGGCTACGAGTGGATCGAGCTCTCCCCGCGCGAGGACGTCACCCCGTTCTTCACCCACCCCCGGATCGACGACGCCGGCGTGGACGCGTTCCGCGCCGTTCTCCGCTCGGCCGGGGTCGGGGTGGCGTCGGTGCTACCGCTCTACCGGTGGTCCGGGCCGGACGAGGACGCCCGCCGGGCCGCCGTGCGGTACTGGAAGCGCGCCATCGAGGTTGCCGCCCGGCTCGGCGTCGACACGATGAACAGCGAGTTCAACGGCAACCCCCGCGAGAAGGACGTGTGCGAGGCGCAGTTCTGGCGCTCGATGGAGGAGCTGCTGCCGGTCTTCGAGCGCGAGGGCATCCGGCTCGTCCTCGAGCCCCACCCCGACGACTGGGAGGAGGACGGCAAGCGGGCCGTCGACCTCGTCCGGGGGATCAACTCCCCGAACGTCAGCTTCCTCTACTGCACCCCGCACACGTTCCACCAGGGTGACGACTGCCGCGGGATCCTCGAGAAGGCCGGGGACCTCACGACGATGTGCCACGTCGCCGACACGTTCGACCACACCGGGTCCCGAGGGCTGCGCTACATCGTCAACCCGCCCGGGTCGCAGGTGGCCGTCCACCAGCACCTCGACATCGGCCAGGGCGAGGTCGACTGGGAGGAGTTCTTCGACGCCCTCGAGTCCGTCGGCTTCGACGGCATCCTCAGCTCGGCGGTGTTCGCCTGGGAGGAGCGGGCCCGTGAGTCCAGCCTGCACCAGCGCGAGCAGATCGAGTCCCACCTCTCGAGGTGGGCCTCGCCGCCGAAGCTCGAGTCCCCGTCCTGACCACCCGGCGCTCCGCCGGCCCGCCCGGTCCGCCCGATCCCGCTGCGTCCGCACCCCCGGTCCCCGGTTGCGGGCGCAGCGGCCGGGCTGGCCAGGACCCACCAGAAACGTTAGAATGTCCTGACATAGTTCGAAGGAGACACCGTGTCAACTCCCGCCCGCATCACCCACCTGATCGGTGGCTCCTCCTGGCAGGGGAGCGCCGAGCGCACCTCCGAGGTGTTCAACCCGGGGACCGGCGAGGTCACCGGCACCCTCGACCTGGCCTCCGCCGACCTCGTCGGCGAGGCGGTCACCACGGCGAAGGCCGCCTGGGAGTCCGGCTGGGGCGAGCTGTCGCTGAGCCGCCGGACCCAGGTCCTGTTCCGGTTCCGCGAGCTGCTCAACGAGCGCAAGGGCGAGGTCGCCGAGCTCATCACCGCCGAGCACGGCAAGGTCCTCGACGACGCCCTCGGCGAGGTCACCCGCGGCCTCGAGGTGGCCGAGTTCGCCTGCGGCATCCCCCAGCTCCTCAAGGGCGGCTTCACCGAGAACGCCTCGACGAAGGTCGACGTGTACTCGGTCCGGCAGAGCCTCGGCGTCGTCGCCGTGATCTCCCCGTTCAACTTCCCGGCGATGGTCCCGCTCTGGTTCATCCCGGTCG
Organism: uncultured Actinomycetota bacterium; assembly: GCA_963800325.1. Lineage (GTDB taxonomy): Bacteria > Actinomycetota > Actinomycetes > Actinomycetales > Dermatophilaceae > CAWDAQ01. The sequence goes on from CAWDAQ010000004.1 coordinate 57,050, forward strand.
CGATCGCGTGCGGCAACTCGGTCGTCCTCAAGCCGAGCGAGAAGGACCCGAGCGCCTCGCTCGCCATCGCGCGGCTCTGGCAGGAGGCCGGGCTGCCCGACGGCGTCCTCAACGTCGTCCACGGCGACAAGGAGGCCGTCGACGCCCTGCTCACCCACCCCGACGTCAAGGCGGTCTCCTTCGTCGGCTCGACGCCCATCGCCAAGCACGTCTACGAGACCGGGACCCGCCACGGCAAGCGGGTCCAGGCTCTCGGCGGGGCGAAGAACCACATGCTCGTCCTGCCCGACGCCGACCTCGACCAGGCCGCGGACGCCGCGGTCAACGCCGGCTTCGGCTCCGCCGGTGAGCGGTGCATGGCGATCTCCGCGCTCGTCGCGGTCGAGCCGGTCGCGGACGAGCTCGTCTCGAAGATCAGCGACCGGATGGGCAAGCTGCGCACCGGGGACGGCACCCGCGGCTGCGACATGGGACCGCTGGTCACCCGCCAGCACCGGGACAAGGTGGCCGGCTACCTCGACTCCGGGGTCGAGGACGGCGCGACGCTCGTCGTCGACGGCCGCGAGTCCGACTTCGACGCCGACGGCGACGGGTTCTTCCTCGCGCCGACGCTGTTCGACCACGTCACCCCCCGGATGAGCGTCTACCGGGACGAGATCTTCGGGCCGGTCCTGTCGGTGGTCCGGGTGCACTCCTACGACGAGGGCCTGAAGCTCATCAACGACAACCCGTACGGCAACGGCACCGCGATCTTCACCAACGACGGCGGCGCCGCCCGGCGGTTCCAGAACGAGGTCGAGGTCGGCATGGTGGGCATCAACGTCCCGATCCCGGTCCCGGTGTCCTACTACTCGTTCGGCGGCTGGAAGAACAGCCTGTTCGGCGACACCCACGCCCACGGCACCGAGGGCGTGCACTTCTACACCCGCGGCAAGGTCGTCACCCAGCGCTGGCTCGACCCGAGCCACGGCGGACTCAACCTCGGCTTCCCCCAGAACGACTGAGGGTCGGGCGGGGTCAGGGAGCGCGTCGGACCGCGAACCCCGGGGGCTCGGCGAGGGAGCGCGCGACGACGCAGTACCGCTCGGTCGCCCGGGCCAGCCGGTCCAGGGTGGCGTCGTCGGCGTCGCAGTCCACCCACGCCGTGACGACGACCCCGGTGACGCCGACCGGGACGGTCCGGTCCACGCCGAGCGTGCCCCGGGCGTCGAACTCCCCCTCGGCGACGACGCGCGCCGAGCGCAGGTCGAGGCCCATCACGGTCGCGACGCTGCGCAGCGTGACCCCGGCGCACCCGACCAGGGCCTGCAGCAGCAGGTCGGCCGAGCAGGCGTCGGAGCCGTCGCCGCCGGTCGCCGGGTGCAGTCCGGCCCGCACCGGCCCGGCCCAGCCGTCGACGGTGGCGGTGATCCCCGGCTCCGACAGCTCGGCGCTCGCCCGCGTCGGCGTCGCCGCACTCGCCGGGTCGCGGCGGTAGCGCTTTTTGAGCGGGGCCTGCAGGGACCTCAGGGTCTCGGCGTCCACCCGGCCAGCATCCCACCGGCAGCACCCCGGGACCGGCCACCGGGCCCCGTGGGTGGCCACGGAGGTCCCTGCGACCGACCCCGTCGGGTCTGGACGGGGGTCACTCCCGCGCCGGGGCGCGCGGGTCCATCCCGGCGGCCCGGTAGGCGGCGTCGACGAGGTCCATCGTGCCGACCGACCAGTTCGCGTCGGTGACCACCGGCGCCCCCTCGCGGACCGCGGCGGCGAGCGCCTCGAGCTGGTAGGTGTAGCTCGACCGGGTGCCGAGGTGCTCGACCTGCTCGCCGCCCCTGCGCTCGAGGACGAGGGTGTCGTCGAGGTGGGGGCGGGGGAACTCGGGGACGTGGAGCAGGCCCTCGGTGCCGCTGACGGTGAGGTGGAAGTCCCACCCCGGGGCCGCCATGTCGCTGCTCGCTGACGCGCTCGCCCCCGACGGGTAGGCCAGGTCCGCCCTGAGGGTCTCGTCGACCCCCGGGTGGCCGGCGCGCTCCCGCGCCTGCGCCGCGCGGACCTCGGGCTCGCCCCCGGCGAGGTCACCCAGGAGGCGCACCGCGGCGAGCGCGTAGCACCCGAGGTCCATCGTCGACCCGCCGGCGAGGTCGAGCCGCCAGCGCGGGTCGTCCTCGGCGGGGGCCGGCATGCCCAGGTGGGCCTCGACGTGGCGGACCTCTCCGACGGCGCCGTCCGCGACGAGGTCGACCACGCGCCGGAACAGCGGGTGGTAGGGGAAGTGGAAGGCCTCCATGAACACCGTGCCCGCCCCGCGGCGGACCGCGGCGGCGACCATGCGGGCCTCGACCGCGTCGGCGGCCGACGGCTTCTCGGTGAGGACGTGCTTGCCCGCCGCGACCGCCGCGAGGTTCCAGCGGCCGTGCAGCCCGTTCGCGAGCGGGTTGTACACGACCTCCACCTCGGGGTCGGCGACGAGGGCCGCGTAGTCGGGCACGACCCGCTCGACGCCGTGCTCGTCGGCGAAGGCCCGGGCCCGACCCTCGTCGCGCGCCGCGACGGCCACGAGCCGGTGGCCCGTCGCCGCGGCGGGGGAGACGATGCTCAGTCCCGCGATGCGGGCGGCTCCGAGGAGCCCGATGCGCAGCGGTTCCACGGCCACCCGCCTCAGTGGCTCAGCGTCCGCTCCCGCTGGGCGGCCAACCGGTCGGCCAGGGTGGACGCGGGGACCCCCTCCTCGAGGGCGGCGGTGACGACGTCGGCCTGGGTGGCCGGGGACATCCCGTCGACGGGCTGGTCCCGGTCGAGGTTCGTCGGGAACGCGTACCCCTCGGCGGAGGCGGCGACGACGTCGGCGAGCTCCCGGGCGGAGGCACCGGAGGCCTTCCGGGCGAGGAGCGTCGGGTAGACCGCCTCGACGACCCGGGCGCGGTCGATGCTCTCCATCGCCCGCCCGAACGCCGAGGAGACCTGGAGCAGGTTCGCCATCCGCCGCACGTCGGCGGAGCGGTTCGTCCCGGCGGCGTGCATGAGGGCCGGGTTGAAGAACACCGCGTCCCCGGTGCGCAGCGGCAGCTGGACGTGGTGGGCGACGAAGTGGTCCTGGAACTCGGGCAGCCAGTAGGCGAGGTAGCCGTGGGAGTACTTCTGCGAGTGCGGGAGGTACAGCGTCGGCCCGGACTCGACCGGCATGTCGCAGTGCGCGACCGCGCCCTGGAGGGTGAGCACGGGGGAGAGCCGGTGGACGTGCTCGGGGAAGGCCTCGCTGACGTCGGGCGCCTGGAAACCGAGGTGGTAGTCCCGGTGGACGGTCTGCCCCGCGCCGCCGGGGTTGACGACGTTGACCTGCGAGGTCACCTGGTAGCCCGGCCCGAGCCACGCGCCGGCGACGAGGTCGACGGCGTCGTGGGCGTAGTAGTCGACGAACGCCTCGGGGTCGGTCACCGCGAGCTTCTCGAGCGCGTTCCAGACCCGGTCGTTCGCGCCGGGCTTGGCGAAGTGGTCCCCGCCGCCGGTCCCCGCGGCGTGCTGCTCGGCGATCATGCGGCGGAACGCCGCGCTGGTCCGGTCCACGACGGTGGTGTCGTAGGCGCCGGTGAGGACGACGATGCCGGGGCCGTCGGCGAGCGCCCGGGCGATCTCGGCCTGGACGACGCGGCGGCCGTCCCGCTCGGCGACCGTTCCGGCGAGCGCGGCCCAGTCGTAGACGAGGACGTCCTGCTCGACGTGGTCGGCGTGCGGGTAGTCCTCGACCGCGGTGCGGTCCTCGAGGACGGCGAGCAGGTCCGCCAGGTGGCAGTCCTCGCGGCTCAGCCAGCCGGCGGGGGCGGTGGCCACGGGCGCACCGGCGGGAGTCGGGTGGGTGGCGGTCGGCGTGGTCGTCATGGCGGGTCCTCCGGATGCGACGGGAACGGTCGGCTCCGTCCAGCATGGACCGCCCCGGTGCGCCCGGACCCCCGAGAACACCTCAGAACCACCTCAGCCGAGGTCCCGCGGGCACGCCCGGACGGACTACTGTCCCGGGCATGACCACCGCCGCCCGCGGGCACCGGCTCGCCGACGTCGCCGAGCAGGCGGGGGTGAGCCTGGCGACCGTCGACCGGGTCGTCCACGGCCGGCCGGGGGCGAGCGCACGCGCGGTCCGGCAGGTCGAGCAGGCGCTGCTCGAGCTGGACCGGCAGCAGACCCAGCTGCGCCTCGGGGCCCGCACCCTGCTGCTCGACCTCGTCATGCAGGCACCGCAGCGCTTCAGCCACGCCGTCCGCGTCGCGCTCGAGGCCGAGCTCCCCGGCCTGCGCCCCGCGGCGGTCCGGGCGAGGTTCCACCTGCGCGAGAGCGGCGACGCGGAGGAGGTCGCCGAGGTCCTCGACGGCCTCGACCGGGCCGGGCGGACCTGCCACGGGGTCCTGCTCAAGGCCCCGGACGACCCGGTCGTCGCGCGGGCGGTCGACCGGCTCCGGGAGCGAGGGGTCCCGGTGGTCACCCTCGTCACCGACGTCCGTGACTGCCGCCGGGTCGCCTACGTCGGCCTCGACAACGCCTCCGCGGGGCGCACCGCCGCCTACCTCGTCGGCGCATGGCTCGCGGGCCGACCCGGGACGGTCCTGGTGACGCTGAGCCGGAGCAGCTTCGTCGGCGAGCGGGAGCGGCTCGAGGCGTTCGCCTCGGCGCTCGCGCGGGACGAGCCCGGGCGCGCCGTGCACGTCGTCAGCGACGCCGACGGGCTCGACGAGCCGATGGAGCAGGTCGTCGGGCGTGCCCTGGCCGAGCACCCGGACGTCGCCGCCGTGTACTCCGTCGGCGGCGGCAACCGGGCCATCCGCCGGGCGCTGGGCGACCACGGCGTCCGGCCGCTGGTCCACCTCGGGCACGACCTCGACGAGGACAACCTCGCCCTGCTCGCCTCGGGGGAGCTGTCCGCGGTGCTCCATCACGACCTGAGGGCCGACATGCGGGCCGCCTGCCGGCAGGTCGCCCGCCACCACGGCCTGCTGCCCGGGGCCCCGACGTCGGTCCACGCGGCGGCGGTGGTGGTGACGCCGCACAACGTGCCGGCGCGGCTCCCGCCGCGGTGAGGCCTCAGGGGCGCGGGGTGCGCGAGGCCCGGACGAGCGGGACGACGACGAGGACGACGCCGACGAGGAGCAGGAGCAGGCCGACGACGATGGTGCCGACCGCGAGGCCGGTCAGCCACGGGACCTGCGCGCCGACGTGCACCGTGGCGTCGACGCCCCGGGAGCCGTCGGCGTTCATGACGACGAGCGACCAGCCCCCCGCGGCGGGGTCCCAGCCCAGCTCCTGCTCCCCGGGGCCGGCGCTGGCGGCGTCCCAGATCGGGACCTGCTCCGGCGCGGCCGGGCGACGGGTCCCGGTGACCTCGCCGACGTCGCCGTACATGCCACGGAGCCGACCGTGGGCCACCCCGGCGAGGTACCGGTCGACCGCGGCGGTCCGCGCGATCCCGACGAACACCGGCCTCGCGCCGTTCCGGGAGACCGCGGTGACGCGGACCGTCCCGATGACGCTCTCGGGGACCCAGCTCCCGGCGACGTCGGCCCCCTCGATGCGGACGTCGCCGGCGGTCACGGCGTAGCCGGCGCTCGCCATGTCGACGGCGGGGCTGGTGAGGTAGCCGGCGGAGTCCCGCCCGGCCCGGTCGGCGACGAGCAGACCCGCGCCGCCGACGAGCACGGCGAGCGCGACGAGGACGATGATCGAGCCGATGACGAGCGAGACGACCCGCCCACCGGTCCACCGTCGCGCCCGTGCCGGACCGGGGCCGATGGGTCCGCCGGGACCCGTGGGACCCACCGGCGGGGCTGCTCCCGGCGGCACCTGCGTGGTCACGGCCGTCCCTCCTCACCGGTGGGCGCCGAGACGGCCTCCGGCTCGGACGGTCCCTGGTCGAGGCGCAGCGGCGGGTAGCGGTCGGTCATGAGGAGGACGTACGCGGCCACCCGCAGCGACCAGCGGTTGATCCCGACGACGAGGTCGTGCAGCGGCGCGGGGTACCTGTCGGTGAACAGCAGCAGCACCCCGACGAAGAGGACGAGCACCGGCAGCAGCCCGGTCGCCCCGGAGATCCACTCGGTGGTCCCGTTCTGGAGGGTCACCCACCGGCCCTCGGTGCCGAAGAACGCAGCGAGCACGAGGTAGTGCGGGATCGCGAGCAGCCACCACTTGACGAGGACGAGCCCGCGGCTGAGCGACTCCGGGGCGTCGACCTCGAGGCGCGCCGGGTAGTCCGGCACGTCGCCGAGCGTGAACGGGGGGTACCGGTCGGTGCCGAGCGCGCCGTAGCCGTAGTAGGTCACCCGCCAGGACCAGCGGAGCACGCCGACGGTGAACTCGAGGACGGCCGCGGGGTAGCGCCCGGTGAACAGGATCGCGAAGAACGCGATGACCGTCATGACGAGCACCGCGATCCACAGGAAGAACAGGACGACGTAGTGGGGGATGGCGAGCAGCCACTTGACGAGCCAGAGCCACCGGGACGGGTGCGGGTCCGGGTCGACCGTGACCCTGATCGGCATGCGCGCCTCGGGTGGCCTGTGCGCCGCGGTCGAGGACGTCATCGGCTTCCCCCGTCCTGCAGGACGTCTGCTGGCGGACGTCGCTGCCCCCAGCGTGCTGCGGCCCCGACGCCGCCCACAGGGCCGAAGGTCCCCGCCGGGTGGGCGCCGCCCTCAGACCAGCAGCGCGACCGCCGAGAGCGCCGACGCCGCGAGCACCGCCACCTCGAAGTGGCGCTGGCCGATCCTCCCGATGAGGCGGATTCCGAGCCAGCACCCGAGGAGGACGACCGGGGCGAGCGCGAGGCCGCGCCCGAGCGCCGCGGTGTCGAGCAGCCCGAGGCCGACGCTGAAGGGGACCTTGCAGAGGTTGACGCCGAGGAAGAACCACGCGCCGGTGCCGATGAACCGGCGCTTCTCGACGCCGCGGGCGACGAGGTAGAGCGTCATGACGGGGCCGGCCGCGTTGGCGGTCATCGTCGTGAACCCGGCGGCGAGGCCGGTCGCGGCCGCCCCGCCGGTCGAGTGCGGCCAGACCAGCGACTCCGGACGCCGGCGGGAGAGCAGCACCTGGAGGGCGACGAGCACGAGGACGAGGACGCCGATGCCGACCCGGAGGGTCGTGTCGTCGACGACGGCGAGCACCGCCGCGCCGAGCACGAGGCCGGGCAGGACCGCGGGGACGAGCCGGGCGAGCAGCGCGGTGTCGCAGTCCCGACGGTAGTGCCAGACTGCGACGACGTCCCCGGTGAGCAGGAGGAGCAGGACGGCCGCCGTGGACTCCCGGGCCGGCAGGAGGGTCGCGAAGATCGCCACCGCGATCGTCGCGGTCCCCCCGATCGCGGTCTTGGCGAACCCGACGACGACCGCGGCCACGACGAACAGCAGCGCCGCCGTGACGGTCACGACCCATCGCCCGGGTCGACGGCGAGACGCCCGGTCAGCGGGACGTGGGGGGTCTCGGCGGTGCCGTGGGCCTGTGGCATGCGAGGGCTGGACCTTCGGGTCGGTGCGCGGTCCGCCGTCGCGCCGGCGCCGGACCCGTCGACGGTGGCATGCCGAGACATGTCACGTCAATACTATCTTTTGATCTGATGTCCGCACATGAAGGCCGCTCTTCGGAGGGTGGGCGTCAAGGCGAGGTGGACTCGTCCTGCCGCGCCACGACGTCCTCCGCCGGGCTGCGGGCCCCGTCGTGCCCCCGTGAGAGCGCGGGATCGCTGTCGTCCGAGGGCCGACAACGTAACGAAGAGGTCACGGTGATTTGGGGGTCAGGTACGTCGTAGCGCTAACGTAATTGGTTGATCAAGCCCTCAGTACCCAGCCGCGGAGGTGCAGTCACCCCATGTCGACCACCACAAGCCCCTCACAACAGGGCGCTGGGACGAAGAAGGAGAAGGGTAGGTGGGTCTCGGCGCCGCGCGTCTTCTGGCCTGCGGCCAGCCTCCTCGTCATCTTCGTCGCCCTCGCCGCCATCTTCCCCGACCAGCTCGGCGAGATCATCACCTCGGCCAACAACACCGTCGTCAACGACATCGGCTGGTGGTACATCCTCCTCGTCAGCGCGTTCGTGTTCTTCTCCGTCTGGCTGGCGATCTCCCCGGTCGGGAGCCTCCACCTCGGTGACCCGAACGAGGAGGCCGAGTTCGGCCTCAAGTCGTGGTTCGCGATGCTCTTCGCGGCCGGCATGGGGATCGGTCTCGTGTTCTGGGGCGTCGCGGAGCCGCTGAACCACTACGCCTCCCCGCCGCCCGGCGTCGAGGGCAGCAAGGGTGAGGTCGCGAGTCGTGCCCTCGACCAGACGTTCCTCCACTGGGGCCTGCACGCGTGGGCCATCTACGTCGTCGTCGGTCTCGCGATCGCCTGGGCCGTCCACCGCAAGGGTCGCCCGGTCTCGATCCGGTGGGCCCTGGAGCCCCTGCTCGGCGACCGCGTCAACAGCTGGTGGGGCGACGCCATCGACGTCATCGCGATCATCGGCACGCTGTTCGGTGTCGCCACCTCGCTCGGCTTCGGCGTCACGCAGGTCGGCGCCGGGTTGGCGTTCCTCGGCTGGATCGACGAGGCCTCGACCCCGCTCCTGCTCATCCTCATCGCGATCATCACCTCGATCGCGCTGACCTCGGTCGTCACCGGGGTGGACAAGGGCATCAAGTTCCTCTCGAACCTCAACATGGTCGTCGCCGGGGGCCTGCTCCTGCTCGTGCTCGTGCTCGGCCCGACCATCTTCCTGCTCTCGGACTTCGTCCAGCAGCTCGGCTCCTACGCAGAGAACTTCTTCCGGCTGAGCTTCAGCACGCTGTCCTACCAGGGCAGCGACGGTCGAGACTGGCTGTCCTCGTGGACCACGTACTACTGGGGCTGGTGGATCAGCTGGGCGCCCTTCGTCGGCGTCTTCATCGCGCGCATCTCCAAGGGCCGCACCGTCCGGGAGTTCATCACCGGCGTGCTGCTCGTCCCGACGATCGTCACGTTCCTGTGGTTCTCCGTCCTCGGTGGCTCCGCGCTCTACCGTGAGGTCTTCGGCAACGGTGGCCTCGTCGCCGCCGACGGCACCGTGTCGACGAACACGGCGCTGTTCCAGCTCCTGGAGGACCTGCCGGCCTCCACGGTGCTCATCGTCATCGCGCTGTGCCTCGTCGTCGTCTTCTTCGTCACGAGCTCGGACTCCGGCTCGTTCGTCGTCGACATGATCGCCTCCGGCGGTAACCCGCACCCGCCCGTCTGGAGCCGGGCGTTCTGGGCGAGCCTGGAGGGGATCGTCGCCGGGGTCCTCCTGCTGGCCGGCGGACTGGCGGCGTTGCAGACGATGGCGATCCTCGTCGCGGTGCCGTTCAGCATCGTCATGGTCCTGATGATGGTCTCGATCGTGAAGGCCCTGTTCGGCGAGCACCGGAAGATCCAGCGCCACAAGCAGGACAGGTTCCGCGACTCGATCGTCGACCACGTGACCGACCACGTCGCCGACCACGTCGACGGCTGGAACGACCACGGGCACGGCCACGGCACCAGCGGCAACGGTGCCCAGGCCGATGGCCAGCCGGCGACCGTCGGGTCCGACGGACGGTCCTCGAGGCGGAGCTGACCGGACCCGCCCGACCCCGTCCTGGTCGCCCCGTGGCGCTCGCCGCGCCCGGGGCGACCAGTGTCGGTGCGGGCCTCGAGATCGCCTCCGCCGGCGGGAACGCCGTCGACGCGGCGGTCGCCGCCGCGGTCACCGCGATGGCGACCGAGCCCGGCATCGTCAGCCTCATGGGCGGGGCGTACGTGTCGGTGTGGGCCGACGGGTCCGCCCCCGAGGTCGTCGACGGGAACGTCGCCATGCCGGGGGCCGGCCGGCCCGCGGACGCCTTCGGCGGCGGCGTCCGCGAGGTGCGCACCGCCTACGGCGGCGGGGTCACGATGTTCGCCGGACCCGGGTCGGTCGCGGTGTCCGGTGCCGTCCCCGCGCTCGCGCTCGCGAGCCGGCGGTACGGGCTCGCGGGCTGGGCCGACCTGCTCGCCCCGGCCGCCCGCGCCTGCCGGCACGGCTTCCCCATCGGCTCCGCCTCGGCCCACTACCTCGGTCTCGTCCGCGAGGTCCTGTTCGGTGCCGACCCGGAGGCCCTCGCCCTCGTCAGCCGGTCCGACGGGGGCGCCCTGCAGCCCGCCGAGCCGACGACGAACGTCCGGCTCGCCCTCACCCTGGAGCTCCTCGCCGACGAGGGCCCGGAGTGCCTCACGACCGGCGAGATCGGGCGCGCCCTCGTCGACGCGATGGACGCCGGTGGCGGGCTCGTCACCCACGAGGACCTGCGGACCTACGAGCCCGTCGTCCGCGAGCCCGTCCGGCGCGCCCTCGGGGACTGGCAGGTGGCCCTCAACCCGCCGCCGTCCGTCGGGGGCCCCATGCTCGCGGTCATGCTCGGCGAGCTCGCCCGGGTGACCGACTGGTCGTGGTCGGACGTCGTGCGCATCCAGCGCGCGGTGCTCGCCTACCGCCACCGCGTCCACGACACCTCCACCGACCTGGACGCCGACGGCCACGCCCTGCTCGCGAGCGTCGAGCGGCACGGCCTCGCCGGCCTGCCGACGTCCGCCTCGACCGCCCACGTCTCGGCGGTCGACGCCGACGGACTCGGGTGCGCGGTGACGATGTCGAGCGGCTACGGGGCCGGCATGGTCGTCCCGGACACCGGGCTGCTGCTCAACAACGCCCTCGGCGAGCCCGAGCTGAACCGGCTCGGCCTGCACGCGCTCGCCCCGGGGACGCGGCTCGCCTCGAACATGGCCCCGACGACGGCCCGCACCGGGGACGGTCGGGTCCTCGCGGCCGGGTCCCCCGGCGCGGACCGGATCACGACCGCGCTCATGCAGGTGCTCGGCCAGGGCTGTCTCCACGGCGCGGACCTGCAGGAGGCCATCGACGCGCCCCGGGTCCACGTGCGCACCCTGCCCGGGGGGGACGCCGTCGTCGAGTACGAGCGCGACCCCGGGATCGCCGCCGCGGTCGCGCTGTCCGGACTCCCCGGGCACGAGCACCCCGAGCCGTCCATGTACTTCGGCGGGGTCGGTGCGGCCCTGCTCGACGCCGACGGCGCGCTCGTCGCCGCCGCCGACCCCAGAAGGGCCTCGGCGACCGGCGTCAGCTGATGCCCCCGCCCCGGCGGCTGCGGGCCCTCCCGGACGGGCCCCGGACGCGCGAGGCCCCCGGGTCCCCCCCTCCGGCGGAGGGACCGGGGGCCTCGCGGTCTCGGGGGCTCGGGCCTCGACGCCCCGAGCCGGCCGGGTCAGAGGTTGCCGTGCTCCTCCTTGATCTCGCGAAGCTCCTCGTGGCTCTCCGCGCCGAGCTCGTAGAGCCGGCCGTGCCTGCGGTCGTCCATGTACTCGCGCATCTCCTGCTTGATGACCGGCAGGAGCATGTAGACGCCGAGCAGGTTGACGAACGCGCAGAGGAAGAGGAACGCGTCGGTGAGGCTGAGCACCTGGCCGAAGGTGAGGACGGTCCCGGTGATGATGAAGAAGCAGAAGACCGCCTTGTAGGCGTAGCCGGTGCGCCGGCCGTGCCCGAACAGGTACTCCCAGGCCTGCTGGCCGTAGTAGGACCACGTGATCATCGTCGAGAACGCGAACAGGATGACCGCGACCGCGAGGATGTAGGGGAACCACGGGAGGAAGGACTCGAAGGAGTCCGAGGTCAGCGTGACCCCGTCCGGGGTGGGACCGCCGTTGGCCACCTGTTGGCGGCCGTCGACGTAGCTCTGGGGGTTGGCGATGATGATCGTCAGGGCGGTCATCGTGCAGATGATGACGGTGTCGACGAACGGCTCGAGCAGGGCGACGAAGCCCTCGGAGACCGGACGCCTGGTCTTGACCGGGGAGTGCGCCGTCGGTGCGGAGCCGAGGCCCGCCTCGTTGGAGAAGGCGGAGCGCTGGAACCCGACGATGAGGACGCCGACGAAGCCTCCGGCGATGCCGGAGGGGTTGAACGCGCCGTCGATGATCGTGCCGATGGCGGCGGGGATCTCGGGGGCGCGGCCGACGATGACGAACAGGCAGGCCAGGACGTACAGGATGCCCATGAACGGCACGAGACGGCTCGTCACCCGGGCGATGCTCGTGATGCCGCCGAGGATGACGAGGGCGGTGAGGGCGGCGAGGATGATGCCGAAGACGAGCGCCGCCCCGTCCCCGCCGAGGAGGCCGTCGTCGCCGCCGGTGACCGAGCGGGCCTGGACGAAGGTCTGGTTGGCCTGGAACATGTTCCCGCCGCCGATGCCGAAGCACAGGATGGCGACGGCGAAGATGCCCGGCAGCACCTTGACGGCAAGGCTGCCGAAGGGCTTGAACGCGATGGGCAGGTACTTGAACGGGCCGCCGTTGACGGTGCCGTCCTCGTTGATGTGCCGGTACTTCACCCCGAGCGTGCACTCGGCGAACTTCGTCGCCATGCCGAGGAGACCGGCGACGATCATCCAGAACGTCGCTCCCGGACCACCGAGGGCGACGGCCGCGCCGACGCCGGCGATGTTCCCGAGCCCCACCGTGCCGGACAGGGCGGACGAGAGGGCCTGGAAGTGGGTGATCTCACCGGGGTCGTCCTCCTTGGAGAACTTCCCCCGGACGACCTCGGTCGCGATCTTGAACCCTCGGAACTGGATGAACCCGAAGTAGATCGAGATGATCGTCGCCGCGGCGACGAGCCAGATGACGACGAACGGGATGGACACCGGGCCGAGCGGGACCTCGACGAACACGATCTTGTTGGCCCACTCGGCGAGTGGGGCGAAGACGGTGTCGATCGCGTTCTCGACGGACTTGAGGGGGCCGGACTCGGCCGTGGGGACCATGCCGGGCAACTGGGCAGGGGGTGCCGCTGCTGGGGAGGCAAACATGGGTGGACGCAACCGCACAATCGTTCCCGGCACAACGACCCGGGGGGGATCCTTTGCCGACTCGTTACCTCCGGGGCCGGATGTGCGGCTCGGTCAGGAGTCAGGGAGCGTGTTGTTCCTGACACCCGGGGGGCCGGGGGGCGTCGTCGCCGGTCAGCGGCTCGCGCCGGTGACGAGCCAGGCGTCGGAGCGCACCCGCCACGCGAAGAAGCACCCGCGGATCGCCATGAACACCGTGAAGGCCACCCACAGCCAGCGCACCGCGGCCACCTCCCCGTCGGGCCCGGCGAGGACCGACGGTCCCGCCGCGCGGACCGCGAGCACGACCGGGAGGTAGAGCACGAGGGTGGCCGCCATCGCCCCGGCGAGCCACCGGCCGTCCCCGGCGCCGATGAGGACCCCGTCGACGACGAAGACGTAGCCGGACAGCGGCTGGCCGACGGCGACGACGACCAGGGCCGCCGAGAGTGCCGCGGCGACGGCGGGGTCGGTGGTGAACAGCCGGGGGAGGATTGTGTGGACCGCGAGGAGGCCTGCGCCGAGCACGACGCCGGACCAGACCCCCCACCGGATCATGAGCGAGGTCGCGGACCGCGCGCTGCCGGGGTCGGAGGCGCCGAGGGCGCGGCCGGTGAGCGCCTGGGCGGCGATGGCGAGGGCGTCGAGGGCGAAGGTCAGGGTGGACCAGATCGTCATCGTGACCTGGTGGGCCGCGAGCGGGACGTCCCCGAGCCCGGCGGCCACCCAGGTGGTGACGAGGAGGATCGCGCGCAGCGCGAGGGTGCGCACGAGCAGCGGGACCCCGGTGCGGGCCGCGGCGAGGACCCGCCCCGGGTGGGGGTGGACGGCGGCCCCCGTGCGACCGGCCTTCCGGAGCAGGACGGCGACGAGGGCGGCCGCCATCGCCGTCTGTGCGGTGACGGTCCCCCAGGCCGACCCCGCGATCCCGAGCCCGAGTCCGAAGACGAGGACGACGTTGAGGACGATGTTCCCGCCGAAGCCGAGCACGGACGCGACCAGGGGGGTGGTCGTGTCCTGCAGGCCGCGGAGCACGCCGGTCGTCGCGAGGACGACGAGCATGCCCGGCAGCCCGAGCGCCGCGATCCGCAGGTAGGTCACCGCCTGGGCGAGCGCGGCCGGCGAGGCACCGAACACCCGGCAGAGCGGCTCGGCCGCGCACGCGACGGCGACGGCGGCTGCGGTGCCGAGGAGAACGGCGAGCCAGGCGCCGTCGACGCCGGCCTCCACCGCGCCGCGGCCGGAGCCCGCGCCGAGCTGGCGGGCGACGACCGACGTGGTGCCGTAGGCGAGGAAGACGAACACGTTCGCGGCCGTGAGCAGGACGGCGCTGGCGACCCCGAGGCCCGCGAGCGGGACGGTGCCGAGGTGGCCGACGATCGCGGAGTCGGCGAGGAGGAACATCGGCTCGGCGACGAGCGCGAGGAAGGCGGGGACCGCGAGACGCAGCACCTCCCGTCCCTGGGCCCCGGGCCCCGCCTGCTGCCGTTCGCGCACGGGCGACCACGCTATCGACGCCCGGGTGGGTGGGGGCGGGTCGGGGAGTGCCTGGTCGGGGAGCGCGGTGACGGGGACGGCCGGGGGCGGCGCCTCAGGCCGGGAGGGTGCCGCGCATGATGCTGTCGCCGGAGTGGGCCGGGTTGCCGTCAGCGGGCTCGCTGGAGACGTCGACGACCCGGTAGCCGCGCCGGAGGAGCCCGCGCGGGACGGCGAAGGTCTCGGTCCGCCCCGCGAGGACGCCGACCGCGACCATCCGCTCGCCGTCGACGTTGAGCAGCCACACCTCGCGGTACCCGCCTCCGGGTGGGGCCCCCGGCGGGGCGGAGGTGTCGACGCGGAGCTCGGTGACGTCCCCGTCGCGCAGCAGCACCGCGTCCCCGAGGGTGGCCTGCCCGTCGACCTGGGTCAGCGGGATCCGCGCGAGCACGCTCGGTCCGGCCGTCGAGCTGGTCGTCCCGGTCGAGCCGGGGGTCGACGTGGCCGTCGGCGCCGGCTCGCCGGACCCGGCGAGCAGCCGGTCACCGGCGCCCCCGACGAGCACCCCGGCGACGACGGCGGCGGCAACGAGCAGCCACGGACGCCGCGACGGTCCCGGGCCGCCCGCGGGGCCGGGTCCGGGTCGGGTCGGGCTCGCCAGCCTGGTGGTGTGCACCGTGCCGGCGGGCCGGGTCTCCGCCTCGACCGCGGCCCACACCCGGGCGGGCGGCTCGGTCAGTGGGCTGTCGGCCTCGGCGGGCGTGATCCGCGCGAGCATCTCCGCGGTCTCCCGGAGCGCCTCGACCTCGGTGGTGCACGCCGTGCAGGAGGCGACGTGCTCGCGGACGGCGGCGGGCACGTCCTCGGCTCCGGTCGTCCCGGAGGTGTCGGCGGCCTCGGGCCGCTCGTCGCCGGGGGCGAGCGCGAGCGCGGCCAGGGCCTCCTCGTCCGGGTGGTGCTCCCGGCTCTCAACGGGGCTCATCGCTCACCTCCTTCAACCGTGCGCGCAGGTGCAGCAGGCCGCGCCGGACGTGGCTCTTCACCGTGCCGACCGGCAGGTCGAGGTCCCGCGCGATCTGCTGGTGGGTCCGGTCCTCGAAGAAGGCCAGCCGCACGATCGTACGGCGGGGCTCGCGCAGCCCGCGGAGCTCCTCGCCGAGCAGCACCCGGGTGGTGACCTCCTCCGGGGTCGGGGCGGCCTGTGGCCGCTCACCGGGGGTGACCGCGGCGACGGCCCGGACGGTGCGGGCGTCGCGCCCGCGCAGGGCGCGTCGGTCGGCGACCCGGTGCCGGGTGATGCCGAGCAGCCACGCCGGGAGCGCGGTGTCCGAGGGTCGCAGGTTCGCCCGGCCCTGCCAGGCCGAGACGAACACCTGCTGGGTGACCTCCTCGGCGTCGTGCCGGTCGCCGAGGGCCCGGAGGCACACGGTGTGGACCAGCCCGGCCCACCGCCGGTAGGCCTCGGCGAGCGCGTCGTGGTCCCCGTCGGCCACGGCGGCGGCCACCTCGGCCACCTGGGCCTCGGTCCAGTCCCGGCGCCTCATCGGCTCAGCATAGGTCGCAACCCGCCCGGGCCGGGGACGTCGGCGGCGGTCAGGTCCGGCCGGTCGGGGTGGCGGTGACGAGGACGTTGTCCTCGTACCGGTGACGGGCGGGATCGAAAGCACCCCCGCACGTGAGCACCCGGAGCCGGTGGGGGCCGTCCCGGTCGAAGACGGCGTCAAGGTCGAGGTCCTCCTTCCTCACCCGCAGGATGGCGGTGACCCGGTAGCGCACCCGGGTGTGGTCGGCCAGGACCACGACGAGCCGGTCGCCCTTCTCGAGGCCGGACAGCCGGGCGAGCGGGCCGACGCCCTGCTCACGGGCGTCGACGTGGCCGGCGATGACGGCGGCGCCCCGCTCGCTGCCGGGCGCCGGGCCGTAGCGGTACCACCCGGCCCGGTCGACGTCGCGGGGGAGGGCCATGAGACCGGCGCGGTCGACGCCGGTCGGCCGCACCGGCATCTCGACCTCGGCCGCGGGGATGATCAGCGTCCGTGGGGGCGCCGGACCCGGGCCTCCGGCGGAGGCGGGGACCTCGCCCCCGCCGGAGGGGTGCGGTTGGCGCGCGGGGAGGGGACTCGGCCGGGGAGGGTCCGGTTGCGGGACCTCCCCCGACGGCGTGGCGTCGAGGGCGGCGCGGACCTCGGAGGGGGCGGCGGGGTCCGCGCCCTCCCCCGCGCGCCCGACGGCCGGCCACGCCCGGAGGGCGAGCACGACCGCGAGCACGAGGAGGAGGGCGGCCCCGGTGGTCGCCACCGTCCCCGCAGGTGAGTGGCGTGCCGACGCGCGGGCCGCCGGTCGGCGGATGTGGCGGGCCCTGCGCGCCGGCCGCCTGCTCATCGGCGCGCGGCTGACCGGTTCATCCGGCGGCCGAGCACCAGCAGGCCGCCGGCGGCGAGCAGCGCGGCGGCAGCGCCGTACGCGCCCGTGCCGAGTCCGCCGCCGGCGGCCTGTCCCCCGGCCCCGCCGGGGACACCACCCGGCGCGGACGCCATCCCGGAGATCGTCTGCACCGCGAGCTTGAGGTTCTCGTCGGCGGCGCTGCCCCAGGCGTAGACGATCGTGTTCGCGCCCTCGGCGAGGGTGAGGTCGGCGGGGCCGATCGCGACCGTGTCGGTGCCGGCGAGGACGACGTCGGCGGTCACCGGGCCCGCGTCGACGACGGCGCTGTCCTCGTCCGGGTTGGTCAGGCCGGTGAAGACCGGGCTCCCGCCGGCGCGGACGTCGACCGCGGGCGCGGCCGCGTCGTGCCGGACGGTGAGCCGGGCCATGCCCGCGTCGACGGCGGAGGTGTCGTTGACGTACGGGGTGAGCGCCGGGTCACCGCCCTCGGTGAGGTGGGCGACGACGGTGACGTTCGCCCCGGCGGGGACGGTGACCCCGTTGGCCTCGACGACCGGGTCCGCGTCCGCGCCGGCGCCGGCGGCGACGACGGAGAGGTCGTAGTCACCGGCGGGCAGGGACATCGGGTCGGTGAGCGTCCCGGGGGTGAAGTCGCTCAGCAGCTCCTGGCCGTTGGCGTAGACGTCCACGGTGGCGCCCGGCACGCCGTGGAGGACCGAGACGGTGGCCTCGCCGTCGGCCGCGGCCGCGGGGGCGGCCCCGGCGAGGGCGAGCCCGGTCAGGGTGGCGGCGGCCCCGGCCGCCAGGGGGAGGGTGAAGCGGCGTCTGGGGAACGAGCTCGGCAGAGTGGACATGGTGTGCTCCCGCTGGTCGTGTGCTGGACGGTCCGGCTGGATCCGTTGCCTTCTTTTCCGCCCCACCCCCCGATCCGGATGCACCCACCTCCCGTAATCCGCACTTCGTGCCCGTTCTGCCGCTCCGAAATCGGGCAAATCCGACCCACGCCGCGGCAGAACGGGCACGAAGTGCGGGGTTGGTGGGCAGGTCGCGGGGAGGGTCAGGTGGTGGCGGCGCGCTCGGCGTCGCTGCGCAGGACGCAGAACTCGTTGCCCTCGGGATCGCCGAGGACGACCCAGCCGGTGCCGTCGGGGTTGCGCCGGTCGGCCACGACGGTCGCGCCGAGACCGCGCAGCCGGTCGACCTCCTCGTCCCGGCTGCGGTCCGCGGGGACCAGGCACGGGTGGACCCGGTTCTTGACGACCTTCCCCTCGGGGACGCGGAGGAAGAGCACCCACGTGCCGTCGGACCCGAGCAGCCCGCACTCGTCGTCCTCGGCCCGGGGCGGGGTGTCCGGGTCGGGCACGAAGTCGGCGAGGACCGCGTCCCACCACGTCGTCTGGGCGTACGGGTCGTGGGCGTCGAAGCAGATGTTGCACAGGTGGGAGCTCATGGGCCATCCAACCACCGGCGCCGCGCCCCCGTCGGCGCCGCCGCAGCCTACATTGAGGGCATGTGCCGCAACATCCGCCAGCTCCACAACTTCGAGCCCCCCGCGAGCGAGGACGAGGTGCGCGCGGCCGCCCTGCAGTACGTCCGCAAGGTCAGCGGGAGCACCCGCCCGTCGAAGGCGAACGCGGCGGCGTTCGCCGCGGCCGTCGACGAGGTCGCCGCCGCGACCCGCCGGCTGCTCGAGGAGCTCGTGACCTCGGCGCCGCCGAAGGACCGCGACGTCGAGGCGGCCCGGGCGCGGGCCCGGGCGCAGGTCCGGTACGGCACCCGCGCCGGGTGACACGGGTGTGACCCGTCCCATGTGGACAACGGCGTGCGAGAAAGTTGTCGTCCACACGACGGGAGCGACGTCGGCGCAGGTCAGGTCCCGTTCGGTGGGTGAACCGCAGGTGAATCCACAGGGTTGTCCCAGCCCTGTGCACAACCCGTCCCGGCGCGCCCCACACCTTGTCCACACGTTGTTCACACCGACCGTTTGGCGGGGGCCTGCGACGGCTCTACGGTGAGTCGTCGCGGCGGTTCCGGCCGCGCCGGACGAGGCCGGAGACGTAGCCGGAAGGCCGGCTCGAGCGGTGGTTCGGACGCGGACGCCGTGCCTGTCGGCTGTGACGGCTGTGCTGTCAGAGACTGCTGGTACGACTGTGACGACGAGACCGACGAGGGCGAAGGAGGGGGCGCGTGTCGATCGCGGAGCTCGACGTCGGGGACCTCGGCGGCGGTGCCCGGGGCCCGGGGGACGACCGGCTCCCCCCGCAGGACATCGGCGCGGAGCAGTCGGTCCTCGGGGGGATGCTGCTGTCCAAGGACGCCATCGCCGACGTCGGGGAGAGCGTCCGCGGCCACGACTTCTACCGGCCCGCGCACGAGCTGATCTACGACGCGGTCATCGACCTCTACTCCCGCGGCGAGCCCGCGGACGCGGTCACCGTCTCGGACGAGCTGAGCAAGCGCGGGAACCTCCAGCGGGTCGGTGGCCAGGCCTACCTGCACCAGCTCATCCAGTCCGTCCCGACCGCGGCGAACGCCGGCTACTACGCGGCGATCGTCGCCGAGCGGGCGGTGCTGCGCCGTCTCGTCGAGGCCGGCACCAAGATCGTCCAGATGGGCTACGCCCAGGGTGGCGGTGACGTCGAGGAGATCGTCAACGCCGCCCAGGCCGAGGTCTACGGCGTTGCCGACAAGCGTGGCGGCGAGGACTACGTGCCGCTGGCCGACACCCTCGAGGAGACCCTGACCGAGATCGAGGTCGCCTCGGGGCGGACCGACGAGCTCGTCGGGGTGCCGTCCGGGTTCGCCGACCTCGACGAGCTCACCCACGGCTTCCACCCCGGCCAGATGGTCGTCGTCGCGGCGCGGCCCGCGGTCGGGAAGTCGACGTTCGGGATGGATGTCGCCCGGGCCGCGGCGATCAAGCACAAGATGGCGACGGCGATCTTCTCGCTCGAGATGAGCCGCACGGAGATCACGATGCGCGTGCTCGCCGCGGAGGCGAACATCCAGCTGCAGGACCTGCGCAAGGGACGGCTGCGCGACGAGGACTGGCAGAAGCTCGCCCGCATCATGGGCAAGATCTCCGAGTCGCCGCTGTTCATCGACGACTCGCCGAACATGTCCCTCATGGAGATCCGGGCCAAGGCCCGGCGGCTGAAGCAGCAGCACAACCTCAAGATCGTCATCATCGACTACCTGCAGCTGATGAGCTCGGGGAAGAAGGTCGAGTCCCGCCAGCAGGAGGTCTCGGAGTTCTCCCGGGCCCTGAAGCTGCTCGCGAAGGAGCTCGAGGTGCCGGTCATCGCGATCTCGCAGCTCAACCGCGGACCGGAGCAGCGCACGGACAAGCGGCCCGCGATGTCGGACCTGCGCGAGTCCGGCTCGATCGAGCAGGACGCGGACATCGTCATCCTGCTCCACAAGGACCGCGAGCGGGAGGGCGAGGCGGACGTCATCGTCGCCAAGCACCGCAACGGCCCGACGCGGGACATCGTCCTCGCCTTCCAGGGCCACTACGCCCGGTTCGCGGCGATGGCCCGCGACTTCTGAGCCGCGTGCCGACACGCGACGAAATTGCTCTGGAGCGCTCCAATATGCGCAACGCGCGAATTCCGGATGCGCGGCGCCACATGGGCTCGTATGGCAGATCCCACGCTCGTGGTCCGCGGGGTCACCCCGCGCCGCCCCCCGCTGGTCCCGGCGTGCACGACCTGCCCGGAGTGCCGCGGCACTGGCGTCGTCGACTACCCGGTCTGCCCCCACTGCCTGACCCGTGTCACCGCGGTCACCGTGCCCGCGGCCGACGACGCCGAGCAGGCCGTCGCCGCGCCGTGCGGGGACCGCCTCTCCCGCGCCGACGGCCACGAGGTCGCGGCCCGGCTCGCCCCGCACACCCGGACACCCGGATCGCCCGGTGAGCGGCCGCGTCACGTAGCGCCGCGCCACCGCCCCGTTCCCCTACGAGAGCGCCTACCGGGTCGTCCGCGAAGGGATCGTCGTCGGCGTCATCGCCCGCCAGACCCGCCGCCCGGTCGAACCGCGCGGCCCCGCCGACCGGCCCGCCCCCGGCCGACCAAGGCCCGGCCCCGACCCCACCGCGTGGGCTCACTGCACCAAGGCCGCCCGTCGCAAGACCTAGACGGAACCACCCCCACGCGCGTGGGGAGCGCACCGACGACGGCCACACCGCCCCAGAGGAGTTCGAACCACCCCCACGCGCGTGGGGAGCACCTCACCGCGGTCGAGTGGCGCGGCTGCGCGGCGAACCACCCCCACGCGCGTGGGGAGCACCCGGCGATGCGCCACGACGACCTGCGCGGGCGAACCACCCCCACGCGCGTGGGGAGCACCGGACGCGCTCGCGGCGCGAACCACCGCGCGTGGGAGATGCCGCGTCGAACCGCGAACCACCCCCACGCGCGTGGGGAGCACCCTTCGTGACCTGCGCTGATGCGGCGAGGTTACCAGTTCGAGACCCGGCCGCCCGTGCGGATCGGCAGGCGGTGTCCGGGGCCGGCGTCCGAATCCTCGTTTGGACGGTCCGGCCCCGGGCCGGGGGCCCCGGGATGCGGATGTCACCTCCCGCGGTGAGCGCTGTTGTCCCCACTCGGTGTACGTCGACACGGTCGAACCACCCCACCCGCGTAGGGAGCACTACTTGGCCTGCGCGTAGGGCGCGCCGATCTGCGATCACCCCCACGCGCGTGGGGAGCACAGTGACACCGAGAAGACCGCGTGGGACCAGCGCGAACCACCCCCACGCGCGTGGGGAGCACGTGCCCTTCCGGTCGTGGCCGCAGTTCCTAGACGAATCACCCCCACGCACGTGGGGAGCACGACTCCTATGCGAGCCTCACCGTGGACGTGGCCCGACCACCCCCCACGCACCTGGGGAGCACATCACGTGCGCGCTCAGGGCACCCGCGGCGATCGAAGCACCCCCACTCGCGTGGGGAGCCGACGAACAACCACCTCGACCACGTGCACGTGCTGGAACCACCCCCACTCGCGTGGGGAGCACCTGATCAAGGCCACCGCCGCGGACCACCTCGGGGAACCACCCCACGTGCGTGGGGAGCACAGGCTCCACGCCTTCTGGTCCCCGGCCATGCACGAACCACCCCCACGTGCGTGGGGAGCACGACTCGCGCAAGGCGTCGTCCCAGACCATGACCGAACCACCCCCACGTGCGTGGGGAGCACGACGCGGTCACGGTGCGCATCACGGGCCTGAACGAACCACCCCCACGTGCGTGGGGAGCACGACAGGATGAAGTCGCCGCCGCTGGGTCCGTCCGAACCACCCCCACGTGCGTGGGGAACACAAGTACCACGACACCCCTCGCCTCGTCGTGCCCGAACCACCCCCGCGTGCGTGGGGAGCACATGGACTTCTTCGCTCGCCTGTTCAACACGTCGGAACCACCCCCACGTGCGTGGGGAGCACTCGATGGTGCGGCGCACAGCACGGGGTCTGTCGAACCACCCCCACGTGCGTGGGGAGCACCCCGCCTCCACCTACGTCGTCTCCACCTACGGCGAACCACCCCCACGTGCGTGGGGAGCACACTTCCTGACCTGCGGTGATGCGGCGAGGTTACCAGTTCGAGATCCGGTTGGTCGGGTGGACCGGCGGGGGGCTCCGGGGCGTGCGTCGGGGTGCCCGGTTGGACGGTCCGGGCGGTCGGGGTGCCAGGTGGGGGTGCCTCCTGCCGGGGTCGTTCTCGTGACGATGCGCGGGGGTGGGCGCCCCGGGTCACTGGCCGCGGGGTCCACTGGCGGCGGGGTGGGGGGGTCGGTCACCGGGTGTGCCCGAGGCGGGCGCGGGTGGTGGCCCAGTCGATCCCGGTCGTCCCGGTCCCGGCGGGGGCGGGCAGCACGCCGTTGGCGACGGCGGCGAGGGAGAGCAGCGCCTCCTTCGGCACGGTCCCGGCGAGGGCTTCGGTGGGGCTGATCCCGGCGGCGGCGTACCGCCAGCCGTAGCGGACTCCGGCGTTCTCGTACCGCGCGGCCTGGGCGGTGCACCTGGGGCGCCCGCCGGGCAGCCCGGCGCGGACGTGGATCAGGAGCCAGCCCAGGCACGTGTCCGCGTCGATCGAGGTCTCCGGGCAGAGCCGGGGCCTGCCCGACGATCGCGGCGCGGAACATCCGTATAAGCGGGCGAGGGCGCCCGAACCACCCCCGATGCGTGGGATACGCCGCACCTCGAACGCGACCATGTTCCAGGTCTGGCAACCACCCCCGCGCGCGTGGGGGAGCACCGCGCGGCAGGGCTGAGGACCCCCACCGTTGCTGAAACACCCCCACTCGCGTGGGGAGCACCCGCCGATCCCGACGGCCTGGACGCAGCGGTCCGAACCACCCCCACGCGCGTGGGGAGCACCTACCCGGCAACGGGCGACCCGGCAGAGATCCACGAACCACCCCCACGCGCGTGGGGAGCGCACGACAAGCGGCGCCCAGTGGCACGACTCCGACGAACCACCCCCACGCGCGTGGGGAGCACTTAAGATCGGCATGGTGTCCCGACCGCTGCGTCGAACCACCCCCACGCGCGTGGGGAGCGCTTGCGGTCGGCGAGCTCGGTGAGCGCCTGCCACGAACCACCCCCACGCGCGTGGGGAGCGCCCTTCGTGACCTGCGGTAATGCGGCGAGGTTACCAATTCGAGACCCGGCCGCCCGTGCGTTTCGCCAACCCCGGGGCCGCGATGCCACGGCCCCGCTCACGTGGGGAGCCCAGAGAGCGCGGGGTCTAGTGGTTCGCAGGAGCCGGGTGGCCTGCGTGCATGGACGCCATGTTCCTCAAGCGTGCGGCTGGCCGACATCGCCGGGCCGCGCACGTAAGGCGTGGATTCAGGGGACGGCTGGCCTTGGCTTGGCATCAGCGACTCGGAAGCATGGACGGACGGGCCCTATCGGCCTAGCGGTCCACGTCAGGTGTCTGGCAGATGTCCGAACGTCTGCCCGGTGAGCCCGTGGAACGTCCCGAACGTGTCCTTGGCAGTGCCCGCCGCAGTACTCTGCGCCGAGGAGGTGGCGCGAGGTGGACCCAACCGAACTGGAACGGGCTGTCGCCAAGCGCGCCGACATCTCGGCGGGCAAGGTGGGTGACGTCCTGTCCGCCCTGAGGGATGTTCTTGCTACCGAGGGCGACAGCCACGATGACATCGCTCTGCGCCGTCTGGTCGTCGAGGGGTTCGTGAGGCCCAAACCTTGGCAATTGGGCCGTTCGCCCGTGGGAGAAGGCCACGAGGACCTGCCTTCCCAGGCGCAAGACTCTCCGGCGAAGGCTGATCGGGACATCCCCCGTCGCGCCTTTAAGGACGTGGTGAGGCGGAGTTACAACGCCGAGAGAACCAAGGAACTGGTGGACGCAGCGGCGAACGCGGGGATCACCGCCGAATGTCTGACGCTCCTGCTCCGTCAGGCCGCGGCACGCCCCGGTTCGATGGCGCGGGACCTCACTTCGGCCGAAGCGAAGCAATGGTGGCGGCACAGCGGCGTGCCCGTTTCATCGATCTCCCTGGAGGAGGCCGAGCGCAGATCGGCCGGCGCGCGCTCGCCGACGACATAGCGGACGCCGCGGCTGAAGCCTCCGTCTCGGAGGTCGCCAGCATGCTCCGCATCTCCGAGTCCCGGGTACGCCACCGGATCCGCGACAGGACGCTGTACGCGAGCCACCGGGGCCGGCTGCCGCGCCTGCCCCGGTGGCAGTTCGCGGACGACGAGCCGCTGCCCCACCTGCCCGCAGTCATCGCCGCGATCCCCGAGGGTGCGCACCCGGCAGAGGTCACGGCCATGATGACTCTTCCCCAGCAGGACCTGGACGGGATGTCCGCGGCGGACTGGCTCGCTGGCGGTGGTGACCCGCAGCCGGTGCTGTTCGGGTTCACCGCGATCACTCAGTGGTGAGCCCTGCGGAGGCCGATGGTCCTCCGGAACCTGCCCCAGCGGACGCCCCTGCCCCGCACGAACCTCTGGTATGGGAAGCCCACGCGCGGTCGTCGGGATCGTGACGTCGGTCGATTGACCCCACGGTCGTTTGGGGAGTGCGCACAGGTGTCCTTGCGCTGCGGCGTGCTGGGGTGGATCAACCCCACGAAGCGTGAGGGCCTTGAAATGCGCGGGCCGCAGGCCAAACAGGAGAACGAACCACCCCCACTGGCGTGGGGAGCGTCATCGGGATCACTGTCGAGTTGATGCCCCATCTCGAACCACCCCCACTCGTGTGCGGACCCCGCCGTGAGCGGGCTGCTGAGTAAGCAGGAGAACGAACCACCCTCACTCGCGCGGGGAGCGCGCGACGTTGACGAGACCGAGCGGGCGAGCGTACGAACCACCCCCGCTGCCGCGGGGAGCCGGCGCGGTCCCGTCCCGGGGCCGGGGCGGGGCGCGCCGTCGCGGGGGGTTCATGCCGCGCTCTGCTCGCGGTCAGGCGAGCACGGGGGCGAGGCTGAGCAGGCCGAGGCCGTGGGCCTTGCCCTTCCCGATGCCGGTGGTGACCGCGGCGACCGCGGCGTCGGGGTCGTGGATGGTCGCGGTCCCGTCGAACTGGACCGCGTCGTGGCGGGCGGGGCCGCCGGTGCGGCGGGTCGCGCGGTGGCGGGGCTTGGGTGCGGCGGTGACGCTCTCGACGGTCAGGCCCGCGGCGTGGGCGCGGCGGTGCCACCAGTCCTCGGCGGCGGTGCCGTGCAGGCCGACGACCTTCCCGCGCATCGGGTCCTGGCGGCCGCCGACGCGCTTGGCGGGGTTGGCGAGGATGCGGTAGCGCACCGGGGTCCCGGTCCGCAGCGTGCCCAGGAGGGTGTCCAGGCTCGTGGTGCGCGCGTCGAGGGCGTACCCGTCCGGGAGGGCGTCCAGGTTCGGTGCCGGGTCGGACTGGAGCAGGATCACGGTCCCGGAGCGGCCGTCCTCGACGCGGTGCAGGCAGCGGGCGGCCGCGCGGGGTGCTCCCCCAGTTCGTCCGGAGCAGGCTCATCACGGTGCGGTGCAGGCTGGTGTGGTCGGCGAGGTCGGCCTGGACCTGCCGGTCGGCGAGGTTGAGCCGGATCTGGGTCAGGTGGGTGCTCACAGGGCCTCCAGCGCGGCGGTCAGGGCTCGATGGCCCTCGATCCCGGTCCCGGCGACCCGGTCCGGGGGGAAGGTGTACCGGTCCCGGGTGACGGCCCGCTCGGCCCACGCCCGGGCGTGCCGGTGGAAGGTGACGGGGACGTCGGTGAGGTGCCGGTGGCCTCCGCCGGGTCGGTCGCGGTCGAGATGACGTCGACGGTGACGTTCTGCTCCTGCTGCCACGGCTTCACGCGGCGGTAGAGCGGGAGGCGCTCGTGGACGGTCGCGGGGTCGGCGCCGGTGACGCCGACGGCGACCGGCATCCCGGGCGGGCAGGACTTCCGGCCGAGGAACGCGCCGAGTGGGGGGCGCGGACCGCGGCGTGGAGCCGGTCGACGTCGGGTCCGGGGACGGTGACGGTGAACGCGGCGTCCGCGAGGTAGACCCGGTGGGTGACGATGGTGTCCCGGGTATCCTTCGGGTGGTCTTGCCCTTGTCGGGCTCCGGCCTCGATCAGCCGCGCGGTCCGGTACCGCCGCCGACGGTTGGTAGTCGGTGACGCGGGTGCCGGTGGCTGGTCGACGCGGACCGCGACGTCGAGCGGGTCGGCCCGGGCCAGGTCCCCGCCGTGGGGGACCCCGAGCGCGGACGCGAGCAGCCCGATCACCCCGGACCGGGTGGGGTGGCCGAGGGTGTCCCGGTGGCGGGGACCGGGACTGGCGTGGCCCCACGACTGCAGCGGGCCGGTCAGGAGGAGGACGAGGCTGCTCACGCCGGCTCCGGGGCGCGAGAGCGGCCTGGACGGCCTGCTCGACGAAGTCGGCGAGGGTGTCGACGCGGTCCCCGAGGCCGCTCAGGTCGGTCTCGGGCGCGAGCGCGGTCACGGTCCCGGAGTGCCCGGACCAGTAGGACGTGCTGCGTGGGGAGGTAGTCGCGGGTCGCTGACCGCGAGGGTGCGCAGCCGGTCGACGGAGCCCGCGACGTGACCGGAGTCGCGG
>CAWDAQ010000005.1:0-1242111 GCA_963800325.1 uncultured Actinomycetota bacterium
GCTGGTCACCGATGACCGACTCAGACTCGAGCGTGAGCTCGATCCGAAGGATGCGAAGAGGACGGTCACGCCGGTGGAGGCCGAGCGGGCCGCCGTGTGCGAGCTGGTGCGGGCCGCTCGCGCCAGGGGCGAGGACCTGACCGGCCCCGACGGGCTGTTGAAGTCCTCACCAAGGAGGTGCTGGAGTCCGCGCTCGAGGAGGAGATGAGCGAGCACGTCGGCTACGACAAGCACGCCCCGATCAGCCGCAACCGGGCCAACTCCCGCAACGGGACCCGCACCAAGACGGTGATGACCGACAACGCCGTCAAGGTGGAGGAGCGACCAACCCCTGGTCGAAATTCCAAGAGCCCGAGTCCCCACCAGACCCGGTGCGGTTCAGATGCCCCCTGCAGGTAAGTCGGAAAAGCCCCAAAAGCCCTTATTCAAGGGATGAACATCTGCTCTAATTTGGACATGTCCTACGACTCCTTCATGCGCCACCTCGCGTCTGCCACTCTGGCGGCGCGCACGGTGTGGAGGCCGCGCCTCGGCAAGACGGAGGGTTGTCGCCGATGTGGGCACGATTTCGACGTGCACCGGCACCTGCGCCCAGGTCTGGACTGCTCCCTCTGTGAGTGCACCGGCTTCCGTCGTTCCCTGCGTGGCAAGGTCGAGTGAGAGTTGAGTCCCCCCTCTCCTATGTCAAGCGGCCATGAAGCCGACGGGTGCTGTGGTGGCTGCGTCGGCAAGCTTCGCTCGGAAGATGACGTCGGAGATCCGTTTCTTCAGGCTGCGGAGGGCTTCCTTGCGGGTGGCTCCGGCCGCTTCTCGCTTCTCGAGGTAGGCGCGGGCCTCGGGCAGGGACCGGGCTTGTGTCAGGGCGATGCGGTGGGTCGCGGCGTTGAGCTGCCGGTTGCCGGTCTTGCTCAGGCGGTGCCTCTCGGAGTTCGATGACCACGCCGGGGTGGGCGCGGTCCCGTTGTGCCGCGCGACGGCGTGACGGCTGCGGAACCGATCGATGCTCGCGGATGCGGCGAACCAGGTCGATCGCCACCCGGGCGACGACCGAGTTGTCCGCGTACGACCTCATGTGTAGGTGCAGGTACGGGCTGACGTGTAGGTCGGTCCCGGCGAGTTGAGTCCTTCCTCGCCCTGAGCGGGGCCACCCTCCGGCTTCGTCAGCCGCCAAGCAGACGAGGTGCCGGAGGGGGCCCTGCCCATGATCCTGCCGCCGGAGGCATGGATGGATTTGAGGAGATACCGCCGCTGCGAGCAGCCGGTGCGACGTGGAAGGAGATCGCCGCCGAGGTCGGGTTGGACTGGCGGACGGTGAAGAAGTATCTGAGCGATGACGCGGCGGCGGTGCCGCCGCGGCACCGTCGCGGGCCGGGTCGGTGCCGCGGAAGATCGATGCGGTGGCGCGGTGATCGACGCCTGGCTCGCGGACGACCTGGACTGCGGGCCAGCGTGATCCATGAGCGGCTGGTCGCCGACTACGGGTTCGACGGCCACTATCAGCGGGTCAAGCTCTACGTCGCCGAGGTCCGGGCCCGGCTCGCGGCCGAAGGCGGAGGCGGGGGGCCGGCCGCGCGGGTTGCACCGCCGGTTCGAGGTCGTTCCCGGTGCGCAGGGCCAGGTCGACTGGGGCGACGAGGGCGGCGTGCTCCTCGGTGCCGGTATCGCCAAGGTCTACTCGTTCCACATGACGCTGTCCTATTCGCGGGACCCGTTCTGCTGCTTCACGACCAGCCAGGACCTGGGCACGTTCTTCGACTGCCATCGCCGGGCGTTCGCCCACTTCGGTGGGGTGCCGGCCAGCGTGGTCTATGACCGGACGAAGACGGTGGTCCGCCGGCACGTCGCGCCCGGACAGGCGGTGCCGCTGCATCCCGAGGCGGCGGCGTTCGCCGCGCACTACGGGTTCGCGGTCGACGTGCTCGCCGCCTACCGGCCCACCGGCAAGGGCCGGGTGGAACGGCAGGTCGCGATCGTGCGCGACCACGTGCTGGCCGGCCGGACGTTCGGCTCGCTGGCCGAGCTGGACGCGGCGTTCGACGACTGGGTGCCGATCCGCCGCAGCCAGATCCATCGCACCCACGGGGAGCGGATCGGGGTCCGGGCCGAACGCGACCATGCCGCCCTCGGCCGCTGCCGGAGCTGCCGTATCTGGTCCTCGACCGGTATCTGCGCCGGGTCGGCCGGGACTGCCTGATCAGCTTCGCCGGATCGAGCTACTCGGTGCCGGCCCGCGCTCCGACGGCCGGTGCACCCGGCCCGGGCAGCGGGTCGAGGTCCGGGTCGGCGCCGACGAGCTCACCGTGCACCGGCTGGCCGGTCGACGGGCCGCCGCTGCTGCTGGCCGCCCACCGCCGCGCCGCCCGGAGCGGGCAGCTGGGTGATCCGGCGCACTGGGCCGGGCTGCCCGACGGGCACACCCGAGCCGTCGTCATCGACCCGCCGAGCAGGTCGGCCGCCAGCCGGACCGGGTCGAGCCGCCGACCGGATCCGCTGGCCGGGCTGCTCACCGCCCGGCGCGCGCCGTGTTCAGGTCGCCCGCCGGCCGCTGTCGACTACGACGCCTTCGCGTCCCGTCCGCCGGCACGGCCGAAGCAAGGAGCGGCGTGATGAGCGAGCTGATCTCCGACCGGATCCGGGAGCACGCGCAGCGGCTCGGCCTGCCCCACCTCGCCGACGATCCGACACCACTCGTCGCCCGGGCCGAAGCCGACACCATGGGCTACCGCGACTTCGTCGACCTGCTCCTCGGCGAGGAAGTCGGCCTCCGCGAAGGACGGCGGTTCCGGTCCGCGCTCAAGCTGTCCGGGCTGCCGCACCACAAGACCCTCGAGGAGTTCGACTTCGCGTTCCAGCCCGACCTCGACCGCCGCCGGGTCCGCGACCTGGCCGCGCTCGCGTTCGTCGAGACCGGAAGCAACGTCGCGCTGCTCGGCCCGCCCGGGGTCGGGAAAACGCATTGGCGGTCGCGCTCGCCGTCGCCGCCTGCCAGGCCGGCCACTCGATCTACTTCACCAGCCTGGACGACTGCGTCCGCCAACTCCGCGCCGCCGACGCGGCCGGCCGGTTCGCCAAGAAGCTGCAGACCTACCTGCGGCCGGCCGTTCTGGTCCTCGATGAGGTGGGCTATCTGCCCTGCGACCGGACCGCGGCCAACATGGTGTTCCAGCTCATCAGCCGCCGCTACGAACGCGGCTCGGTCATCCTCACCAGCAACAAGGCCTTCAGCGAGTGGGGCAGCGTGTTCGCCGACGAGGTGCTCGCCACCGCCATCCTCGACCGGCTGCTGCACCACTGCGAGGTGCTGACCATCAACGGCCCCTCCTACCGGCTCAAGGACCGCCTCACCCTCGTCACCGGAGGTGAACCCATGCCATGATCCCCACACCGGGACCGACACGTCAGGCCGTACCCCGACCGACACATGAGGTCGTACCCCGACACGAGTCGAGGTGTTCGAGGCGCTGCTCGGCCAGGCGGAGGTGTTTCATCGTCGTCAGCGCCCGCTTCGTCGGGTCCCAGCTTGGGTCGATGTCGTGCGGGTGCCAGCGGAGCCTGTTGATGTGCCGAGTCCGTTCCGCGACAAGGTCTTCGCGGTGGTCGACCAACAGCCGCAGCTCCCGGGACGGCTCGTCGAGCGCAGCGGTCGGCAGGCTCGGCTCGCGTAGCGCGGCCCGGGCCACCGCCAAGGCGTCGATCGGGTCGGACTTGCCGTAGGTGCGGGCGGCGTCACGGGAGTGCGCCATCAGCTTCGGTGGGACGCCGCACGAGCCGCTCACCGGCGGCGAGCATGTCCCGCTCCAGCTGCCGGGACAGGTGCCGGCAGTCTTCGACCGCCCAGGTGCGCTCCGGACCGAACTGGTCGGCCCAGCGAAGCAGTTCCAGGTGGTCCGCACTGGTCGTGGCCGTCGTGGCCGTCGTGGTCTTGGCGCCGAGCCGTCGCCCGAGCTCGTCCACGGCGACGACGGTGTGACTGCGCTTGCGCGTCGATGCCGAGCATCTCCTCCTCGCGCACGGCCCGGATCCGCTGCGTCAGCTCGGCATCCGCCCGGGCGCACTCCTCACGCGCTGGGGCCGCCCGGAGCCAGGCGTAGTAGGACGAGCGCTCGACCTCGACGAGCTCGCAGAGTCGCTTCACCTCGAAGGTGGCGCAGTGGTCGGCGACGAACTGAAAGCGACCACCAACGCGTCTCCCCGGCGAAATACTTGGCCGTCCGCTGCAGGATCTCCCGCTCGGTGGTGAGCTTGGTGGTCTCGATCTCGAGCTCGTCGACCCGCGCCTGAAAGCCGGGCGATCTTCTGCTCCTGCGCCTCGCCGACCGGCGCCGGAGGGCTCTTCGCCGACGACGTCGACCGCAGCGGGCTGTCATCGTCCCGTCCGCGGCGGTCTTCCTGCCGCTCCCGGACACCTCGAGCCAGTCTCGCAGCGTGCCGCGCACGATGCCGAGACCCGTGGCGATGCCACGGACCGTGGCACCCGGAGTGGACTCGTACAAGTCGACGGCCTGACGACGGAACTCCTCGGAGGAGTTCTTCCTAGCCATGGTCCCTGGATCATCTCGCTTCCCCAGCAGGTGCTGCATTCAGCGTGTCCAAGAACCGGGATCAGGCCCCCGGCCGACGTAGTGATGGTAGCCCCCCACTCCTCAGATCTCGGGCGGAAGGAGAGGAGTCACCTCGGCAACGCTGCGCATCTTGGGCCGCTCCCGCACGAGCACGTCGAAGAGGACGGCGGACGTGCGACGCCCCTGCTCGACCACACTCCGCTTCGTCCGAACGTGCTGGAGCGCTCTCCGGGCTCGGGCACGAGCTAGGCCGGGGTCGGTGAGGATGGCTGAGAGCTCCTTGGATAGGAGGTCGGACCTACCTGGCTGCACGAGCACGCCGAGCTCGCCGCCAAGGAGCATCTGCGAGACGCTGCCGACATCGGAAGCGACGACCGGCGTTCCGCAGGCCATCGCCTCAAGCAGCACGGTGGGATGGTTGTCGAAGGTGCTGGGAAGCGCGAGCACGTCGGCGGAGCGATAGCACGTGACCAGTTCCGGCCCGGAGCGGGGCCCCAAGAAACGGACGGCGCGGCCGATGCCCAGTTCCCCTGCTCTGGCCCGGTAGCGGCCTAGGCCGTCGCCGTCGCCGACGACGTCCAGGGTGGCTTCGCGGCGAGTCTTCCTCAGCCGCGCGATCGCGTCTAGGAGCAAGTCCAGCCCCTTGTAGGCCGCGGACATGTCCAGCGAACCGACGAAAAGGACCCGGTCGCCGGCGGGTTCCCCGCCGGGCGCGAATGTGTCGATGTCCACGGCAGGCGCGATCACCGTCGCGTTGCTCGGCTCCGTCCCGAGCAGGGTCTCGACGACATACGGAGAGGTGCAGATCACGACCTTGCTCCGCCGCACCGTTCGGCTCAAGATCACCCGCTCATAGGACCGCAGTATAAGGTTGACGAACCAACGGCCCTTGCGCATCGGACCTGCGTGATAGGTCAGCACGAACGGTCGAACGCCGGCAGCCCGCGCCGCGATATCAGCCAGGACGGGGACCGGCGCGTGGGCGTTCACCACGTCGACGTTCTCGATCCGCATGATCTCGCGCAGCCTGCGCTTCCAGCCAAGACCGAGCGGCGTGTTGCTCCACCGCGCCTGTGCAGTCAGCCAGTGCAGGGTGACGTTCTGCAGGTCGTCGATGAGCGCCTCGGTCACGCCGGCGTCATCACCTGGTGCGCGGGTCGCCACTAAGACGACACGCCAGCCGTGGTCCTCGGCCAGGGACTGGGCGATGTTGAGGACGTAGCGCTCGACGCCACCGACGTGCGGGGGTAGGTAGGGCGACACGACCATCACAGTCGGCCGTCGGATCATGAAGCCAAGCTCCGGAAGATCGTGTCGAGTTGGTCGACGTGCGATTTCCACGTACAGCTTTCGAGTGCAGTACGCCGCGCCGACCTTCCTTGGTCCAGAAGTCCACTCGGGTCCCCGACAAGCCGATCGAGCTCGCCCTCGAGGTCGCCCCCGACGATGTCCATGTAGTGCACACCCGGCCCATCGACTCCAAGGGCGTGGTAGCCCGCGTCCTCGTGCAGCAGGACCGGGAGCTGCGAGCTCAGCGCCTCGAGCACGACTAGAGGACATTCCCCGATCGATGCGCCGACGTAGAGGTCGACCGCACGGTAGATTCGCGCGACCTCCTCCGGGGTGCGAGGGCCCAGGAAGATGTGGGTGCTGTCGGGCGGATGGCCGGCCGGGCGATCTCCCCCCACGAACACCAGGCGGTAGCGCTCACTATTGCACGCCGCCACGAGATGGAACCCCTTCTTCGGCACAAACCGACCCACGAACAGGAC
This sequence comes from uncultured Actinomycetota bacterium, assembly GCA_963800325.1. Classification (GTDB taxonomy): domain Bacteria; phylum Actinomycetota; class Actinomycetes; order Actinomycetales; family Dermatophilaceae; genus CAWDAQ01. Next base: position 6,335 of record CAWDAQ010000005.1, read on the forward strand.
GAGCTTCTCATCAGCGGGCAGCCCGAACTCTCGGCGGATGGCCTCTCGCTCCCCGCCGATCGCCGGGCGGTAGATATCCGGGTCGACCCCGTTACCGAGGACGTGAATGCGGGCTGACGGACCAATCATCTCTTGCACGTTCTCCTCGATGAAGGCGTTGATCGGCATCACGGCCCGGGCTTGGCGCAGCACCAGCGCTCCGAGCGTGCGGTGAACGGCGGCCTGAGCCGCCCGTACCACGGAGGAGGTGTGGTTCACGACGCCCACGTGCTGGGTGACCACGTAGGGTCTGCGCTGCAGCCGGCAGACCAGCGCCGCAACCCACGACGTCATGTACAGCCGGTCGTGAATGTGCACCACGTCAGCCTTCCGCACGAGCAGCCAGGCGGTGACGAGCAGCGACGGCGACAGCACCGGAAACGGCACGCCGAGTCGCTGCTCGAACGCATTCCAGGCCCGCACCCGGTGCAGCGTGACCCCGTCGGATGTGCTCCGGCCCGGTTGGGCTCCACTACTGCTCGTGAGCACCGAGACCTGGTCACCGCGCCGGGCCAACTCCACCGCTGCCGCGCGCGCGACTGCCTCCACACCACCGACGTGCGGCTCGTAGTAGTGACTCACGATGAGGACCGACCGGGCACTTATGCCCGGGTCCGGGCCATCGGTCGGGTGCAGGGCGGGGGGCTCCACGGTTGGGTCGACGGCACTGTTTGGCTCGTCGCGCAGCGGTGCCACGGTTTTGCTGGCGAGGTATCCGAGTAGGCCGCCGCAAAGCTGACCGACACCCCAGGCGCCCGCGACCCAGGCCGGGCCGCGGTCGGCCACAGCCGCCGCCGCGCCGATCATCACCGTGCTGGTCGCCAGCTGAACGAACATCATCGCGCGCAGGTGCTGCACCAGCCGCAAGCGCATGGCCGCCCAATAGTTGAAAGCCACCCCGACGGACCCAATGGCGAGCACTCGAAGCGTGACGACACCTCCGTCGTAGTACTCGGGGCCGAAGATCTTCAACAGAAAAGGACTGACGACCAACAGCGTCAAGACCCCGGTGCCTACAGCCAGCGCAAGAACCACCCCTGCACGCCTCACCGTCTGCCGTACCGCGTGCGGCGAGCGCGCCCCCTCGGCGTACATCGCGGAGCCTATGGCATAGCAGCCCGAGTTCAGCAAGGTGACGACCTGGAAGCTCACGAAGTACATCGCGCTCGGAGAAGCACCGCTGGCGTTGATGATCAGCAGCGGCAGAACCAGTTGCGGCAGCAGGTCCAGGACACTGGCGACGTATCCGGCGCCGGCGAACCGCCGTTGCCGGATCAATGTTGCAGACGGCCGTAGCGACGCTCTTCCCGGCAGCACCCGCATGATGGCGGCGACGCTCGCAACGGCGGCGAGGAGCGAGGCCATCCCGACGGCACCAAAGAGACCAAAAGCCCCGAGACCGCCGAACACGAAGACCAGAGCCAGCTTCGAGGCTCCCATGAGGAAGCCGTTCACTTTGAGGTTGATGCCGACACGGCTGATGCCCAAGAAAATGCCGTCGGTGAGCAGGTTTACAGCAGTTGCGGCGACGAGCACACCGAACGCGACCACCCGCCATCCGACACCAAGCACCTCGCTGAGGTGCGGCGAGAACACGGGAAGCAGGAACCCATAGCCGAGGGCGAGCATGAATCCGAACAGCGCCACCAAGCTCACCGAGATGGTGACGTCGGCCTTGCTCCGTGCGCTTGTGGGCAACGCCCGGATCAGCGTGATGTTGATGCCGAGCTGGGCAAGGTAGGACATCGTCACCGCCGCGGACACGAGGGATCCTGACAGGCCGACCTCGGCACTGGTCTGCAGTCGCGCGGCGATGAGCCAGAACAAGCTGCCCGCCGCGGCCATCACCAGCGTCGTGGCGATCATCAGGGACGAGTTGGCGAGCACGGGGTCACGTGCGGCAGTGCGCAGGGACGCGACGCGTGTCATCGGTACACCTCCGCGTCACCGCTGTCGTAGATCCGGTTGAACTGGGACTCCAACAGCCCCAGGGGGTATCGGTAGGCGAGAAGGTCACCGTCGTACGACAGCGTCGCCACCCCGCGCTGGGCGGTGGCGCGCCCGACGAAGACGTAGTTCCCGGTCTGCAGCTCCGTCGGATAGAACTCGTCGCTCGTACGTTCATCAGGGGCCAGGTGGTTCTGAATCCAAAGCACCGTAAAGGGATCACTTACTACCTCTGGCGGCACTCCGCCGGACTGCGCACTCGCGAGCCAGCGCGCCGCGGACACCTCGCCCTCGGTCACGTAGTACAGGTCGTAGTACTGACCTTGGTTGCTCAACGCCAATTGCCCCGGGTACCCGCCGAGCAGCGTGGGGATGACACCGCTGAGGGACGCGTACATCACCATGGCGATCCCGCCGGCGGCGGCGACGGCTCGGCCACCAAGAGGTCGGAGCACCGTCGCCGCCCCTACGGCCAGCACCGGAGACGCGAACAACAGAACTTGCTGGAAAGCACGCAAGACGCCGTACTCCACCGAGAGCCCGGACACGATCATCATCACGCCGAGGGCGCCAAGGCTCCCCGTCACCAGCCAGCGGACCTCGCGGTTTACTCTCCTCACGAGACGCGAGCGCGACCACATGGCGGCGAAGCCGACCAGAAGGAACACCTGAAACAGCGCCGCGGCCCCCGAGCGCATCAATGAGTTGCCCAGTTGCACATCGATGCCGACGGCCTCCAGCCCCTCGCCAGTCGGAGTCAAGGGCAAGGGCGAGAGCTGGACACTCTCGGGCCGGAACGAGCGTCTCTTCCCCCCCAGCACTGTGTCCGAGGCCCCGGCTGTCTTCTTGCTCTCCTTCGTGTACTTGTCCAGTCGCTCCTGGGGGCTCAGGGACGCGCGAGAGAAGATGCCGTAGGCAAGATCGGAAGAGCCAGTCACGTTGCCGCTGCCGAACAGTTCGGAGATGCTCTCCCGAGCGGTTTGCTGGAAGTGCCCGCCGGTATGCGTTGCCGGCACAGTCCAAACCCAAGTGAACGCCATCAGTCCGGCGATGACCACCCGGCTGAGTAACGCGAAGGGTTCGGGGCTCCCTTGGGGGTGCGCTCGCCGCCGGGCCCACAGCCGGCTCCCCAGTGCACCAGCAACCCCGATGACCAACACCGCCAGGAGCATGTAGGTCGTGGCGTAGTGCGAGAGGACCACTCCCACTCCAGCGACCAACACTGCGACCTGCCGCCTCCGGATCGACCAACAGCGCTCTGTGGCAGCGAGGAACGCGCCGGAGAGGAAGACGAACGCGACCTCCTGCCTTACCAGAAACGGCATGTCCGAGAAAAAAGTCGGAAAGGTCACAAAGAAGACCGCCCCGATCAGCGCCAGCCGACGACCGACCAGTCTGCGGCCCACGAGATACACCGCAACCGGCACGATCGCGAAGAGCAGCTGGAGGAGCAGCTTGAAGACGTAGAGCCCGCTGATGCCCGTGAAGGACGCCAAGATCGACGGAAGGATGTTGATGCTGAGACACGCGTTGTACGGGTCCGGGTAGGCACTCATAGCCCAGCGATCTGCCTGCTGGGTAAGCTGGAAGACGAGGTACTCACGCTGGATGTCGTGTCCTGTGATGTACCAGCCGCGCAGCGAGGTCGCCAGCAGAAGTGCCGCGGATGCCACATAGACCACGAAGCCGTCATGGGAGAGCGATCTCACCCGCCGCGCTATCAGGGCCAAGAAGGCCGCGCCGACGAAGGCGAGGCCGACCACCGCCACGGCCGAGCCCTGCTGGTTGTTGAGCCGCACAGCGCCCATGACCGAGCACGCCAGTCCCACACTCCCCAAGGTGGCGGCGAGTTCGAAGCGCGCGGTCAGGACTGTGCGCAGCAGTCGGCGCAGCTCGGCCGTCGTGACCAGCGGAACGTCTCTGCGCCAAGCGAGCAGGGAGACATTGGTCAGGGTCGAGGCGCCCACGAGAAAGGGACGCGCCAAGGGGTGGTCGATCGACGCCAGAGGAAGCAGCGTGTTCAGTGCCAGGCCGACGACCATCAAGGCCAACGCTGCCACACCGAGCGCATACACGACGGCGGCCGTTGAGCGTGTATGCCCCCAGCGGACCCGTCGCAGGAGCACCCAGACCGGAAGCCCGCAAAGCATGGCCATTCCGAGGAGCGGGCGAAGCACCGGAAACTCGACGTCGAAGAGGACCAGACCCTGTCCCAACAGCACGAGCACGGTGCCGGGAACGAGGGAACGTAGCGGGGGCGGTGTTCTGCGATGTGCACCCCCTCCGTGGTCACCAGCGGGCGGGCGTTCGATCCGAGTCGCGAGACTCATGACCGACCGGCACGCAGGGCGGTGCGCACCATGTCAGTAGCGGTATCGGCCCACTCCGCAACGAGAGGCATCGTCGCGGCCAGCGTGGCCCCGTAGGCACTCAGTTGGGCAACCGCGTCCTCGACTAGCCCCTCAAGGTCCCCACCGGAGGCAACCTGCTCCATATCGATGACCCAGCGTTCGAAACCCAGCAACTGCATGATTCCGTGGGTCTTGTGCTCATAGGCGATGGCTACACACGGCGTCTGCCGGATCAGACTGAAGATGACCGAGTGGAACCGCGTCCCGATCAACAGGTCCAAGGCGCCGTACTCCTTGAGGAGGTCCCGGTAGTCGGCGATTCCACCAAGCAATATTGGGTTTCGTCGACAGAGCCGAGCGACCCGACCGTTGGAGACACGATCGTCGTCATTCATCGGGGGGTTCGTGACGTGAGGAATCAAGGTCACCTCGTGACCACGTTCGATGAGCCGATCGACGACACGGGCGACTGAACGCTCAAAGGCCTGCTGCTGGTCTGGCGGCAACCACGCACGGGTTGTCACACCGATGCGCAATTGCTCACCCGGCGGAGCGTGGCCTGAAGTGCGCCTGCGGCCGAGCACGAAGCCCGAGTCGTGCGCAAGCACGATCTGGTCCGGAGCCAGCCCACAATCCTCCAGAACGCGCATGGAGATCTCCTCGCGCGCACAGACCAAGGCACAGCGGCTGAGCACCCACCTCACCAAGCGCCGCTGACCGCGGGCAGGAAACGGCCCGAACGACTGAGGCATCAGGACCACGGGCAGTCCCTCTCGTAGCCCCGCGACCAACGGCGCCAGTACGAGCCCCAGTTGTTGCCAACCGTTGAGCCCCGGCGGGGCCTGCAGGTAGCCACCACCGATCGAGACCACGGCGTCGGCACCCGAGATGGCGCGGAGTTCGGCCCCACTTTCTCCCGACAGGTGCCGCACCGCGATGCGCCGCAGCGGGCCCGGCAGGAGCAGGTAAGGCAAGAACCAGAGGGCGAAGACGATCCGACGCAGCGCTCTCCGCGGTCGGCCGACCGCCGGGTCGGCGACGAACCGCTGGGCCGAGCCGATGTTCGGGACACCCTCGAAGTGCGGATGATCCGCGGGGGACTCAAACCCGGCAATGACGAGATCGGCACCCGGTTTGGCACGCAGTACCTGGTCGAGGCAGACGGAGAGCAGGGCGGCGTCGCCGGCGTTCTCCCGGACATAGGAGTTGACGAGGACTATCCGCGGGCACTGGGCACTCATGTGGAGCTCCAGGCGAGCTCGTACTCCTCGGTGACCTGCGCGGCGATCTCCGGCCAGGTGTGCTGCGCAGCCTGGCGGCGTCCCCGCTCCCCCAGCGTGGCACGGAGGGCGGGATCGCCGGCCAACAGATCGATGCCCACGGCCAGTGCCTCGGGCGTCGCCGCAACCAGCATGCCACTGTCGCGCAACAGCTCCCGCGAACCCGGGACGTCGGTGGAGAGGACTGGGAGCCCCATTGCCATGGCCTCGAGCGCGACCAAGGGCATCCCCTCCTTGTCCGAGGGCAGGACGAATACCTGCGCCCACCTCATCCAGTTCCGGACCTCTTCGGGAGTCTGCGAACCGACGAACCGAACCCGCTCCAGGCGAAGCTCGCGAGCCAGCTGCTCGTGCCGGGTCCGAAGCTCGCCGTCGCCCGCCAGCACCACTTCCACGGGCGACTGGGTACGACTGAGGGCGCGCAGGAGACGGGGCACGTTCTTCTGCACGGCCAGACGCCCGACGAAGAGCAACCTGAGGGAACCTTGGGTGCTCACGTCATCCGCGCCGGCCGCGCTCTCGACGAAGAAGGCGGCGTCGATACCGTTGCGGACTACGGCGATCCGCTCGCGCGGCAACCGGTAGCGCTCGTGAAGGAAGGTGCCCATGTCGTCGGTCAGTGCAATGACACGGGCCGCGTGGCGCAGGGCCGGGCCCAGAGACCAGCGCTTGTACGCCGGCAGCATCCGGCCCGCGGGACCCGACGCGTCCACGTCCAAGTGGAAGTGCACGACGTAACGCATGCCCCGGAGCCAGCAGGCCAGTCGGACCAGTTCCGCAACCAGCGCATGTGCCACGTGGACGTGGACCAAAGTGTCCCGAGGCTGACGCATCAGTGAAGCCAACAAGCCAGGGGCGAGGGGGGTGTGGGCGACGTACAGGGCGCGATGGCGGCGGATCGTAACCCCGTTGAGAACTTGCCGGTCGGGTGCGCCCTCAGAGCCGACGCCGGTAGTCAGCACTTTGGTGTCCATGCCTGACCGCGCCTGCTGGCTGGCGATCGCCGCGACGACGACTTCGACGCCACCCGGGTGGGGCGGGTAGAACGCGCTGACGTGTACCACGCGCCGCGGGTCCCGGGAACTCACGCGCGTTCCAGGACGGGTAGTGCGCTGTTGGCGGCGTAGCGCACGCCGTCGCGGCGGCCGATGTGGTCCAGGACACGTTCGAGCCGATACCAGTCGTCGCGGGCCTCGACCTCCCAGCTGTGCCCCCACAAATGGAAGACGCCGCCCTGCTCGACCACTCGGTCGAAGAGGTGGATGGCGAGGTCATCCCAGTTGAAGAACAGCTTGGTGCTGAGGCGCAAGTCACGACCGGTCAGGCGCATCAGCGCCGGCATGTCCACTAGGTGCTGGTACGCGTTGATGGTTGTGGGCAGCCCCATGGCAGGGCCGGGCGTCGTAGCGAAGCGCTCGACGGTGCGCGCGAGCCTGAAGCCCTGCTCGCGCACCATCTGGGCGTGCCGCGGCTCATAGCACCCGCCGACGTAGCAGAAGGTGGTGATCTCGTCGCCGATGACGTCTTCCAACCAGTGCCGGCCGTCACGGATGTCGAGCCTGGCGTCTTCGTCGCTCAGTTGCGGCAGCCGGATGTGACGCAGTGTGTGAGCTCCGATCTCATGGCGCTCGGCGAGCTGGCGCACGCCGACCGCATCCAGGCGGTCGCGGTGGTCGAACTCGACATTCATTGGCGCAACGTAGAAGGTCCCTGGCACTTCGTACCGGTCGAGCATTTGCGCGAGCTTGTGGTCGAGCACGTGCCCGTCGTCCCAACTTGTCGATACCACTGGCAACGTGGCGGTGGGTTCGTGGTTCATTCAGCTTCCTTGGCAATGGAGTCTCAACGACTCGGGACGTCCGGCAAGACTCACAGCGACGTCGTATCCGGTGGGGGGAACATGGGGGAGCACAGTACGGACGTGCTCGAGCTTGCCGGGGGCAAGCACAAGGACCTTCTTCATGAGAAGCGCGGCGCCGGACCCACCGTGGCGAGGGATGACCCTGACCACGACCCGGACTCGCTCCTTCTGGGGGTTGTGGCTTCGAATTCCCACGTCGAGCTCCGTGTCACTAGCGCGCCTTCCGCACTCCCGCGCCGCCAAGGGATCACTGAAGAACAGCTCGACGTAATGCGGCTCGCTCCGCGAGACAGAGAGTGACGCTTCTCGCCGAAAATCGGGCGAGACCGCCAGAAGTAGTGCAAGCACCATTCCCAGGATCCCGCCAACGGGCAGGATGCGGGTCACGCTGTCTCCGCGGGCCCGAACGGCAGTTCGCCCCTTTGCTGGTGGCCATCGGGACGTTGCGTGGGAACGCCCATCTGAGCCCTCTCGGAGCCGATTTCGAGCATCCCGCGTACCAGTGGCTCGTCCACGGCAGGACCTGCGGCAGTGGGGGGCGTGGCGGGACGGGCGCGGTGGGCGAAGAGCTGCTTGAGATTGCGGATGCCGTCGCGCGCGGCGCTGAGCTTCACCTCACCGCCACGCTGGCGGTACTCGATGGACGTCTCGGCGCACCGAAACCCCCTTCGGAAGGCTTCGTTCTTGATCTCCTGGGAGAACGACATCCCGCTGCTGCGGACATCGAGGTGCCTCCAGATCTCGCGACGGAAGATCCACATGCCCGACTGCGAGTCGAGGAAGGCGTTGCCGAATAAGGTCCGGCTGACCCAACTCAGGACGCGGTTGCCAAACTCGTGGGACGGGCTCATGGCGCCCCTGTTGCTGCGCAACAATCGATTGGTAGACAAGAAGTCGGTTTCCTCGGCCTCGAGCTTGGCCAGTAGTTGCGGCGTGTGATCGAGCGGGTAGGTCTGGTCTGCATCGCCGGTGACGATGATGTCTCCTGTCGCGTGCGCGAAGCCTGCCTTGTAGGCATTGCCATAGCCGCGATTGGTCTCAAGGATCACCTTCGCGCCAAGTCGACGGGCCTCGTCGCCGGTGCCGTCGGTCGAGGCGTTGTCGATCACAAGTATCTCCGTCTCCCAGCCGAGCTCGGCGAGCTCGTCGACGGGGACGGCGGCGATTACATGTCGGAGGTTGTGAGCCTCGTTCAGGGCAGGAATTACTACAGATATGGAAGGCACGAATGAAAACCCCCGAGAGTGAGCTGGGCACGGCTTGACCTGTTCCAGAGGTCGGGAGAGATCTGCAGCAAGTCAAGCAACGACGGTCCCCTTGGAGGTCGCATCCTCTCGTCTTGGTCGGTACCTGGCAAGACGCTGAAGCCAGTGGATCGCCATTCGGACAACACGATCCCAAGGCCACTATATACCTTTTGATGCTTTTATATATTCGTTTCCTCTTTCTGATTCATCGCATACGGCGGCATTCATGACCAAGTTGACGCCATCGAGGCGTGAGCGCTACGACCTGACTCGCGCCAGAGGCTGATGAACGGATCTGTGAGATCTCAGATCGCTTGACGAGTCGTCCTGACTCGTGCCACGTTGGGCGGTTCGGTGTGATCGGGCGGCGTTTGTGCTGGTCAGGGAGGTGCGAGCGAGTGTGTTGACACACTAATCCGGCCGGTAGGGTCGGGCTCGTGGCGTTCGTGCGGAAGGTGAAGACCGCCTCGGGGGCCACCGCCGTACAGATCGCCGAGCGTGTCGCCGGGCGGGACCGGGTGCTGGAGCACCTCGGGTCGGCGCACACCGACGCCGAGCTGTCGGCCTTGCTGGCGGCGGCGCGGGATCGGTTGCACCCGGGGCAGGGCGAGCTGGACCTGGCCCAGGGGCGGGTGCCCACGGGTCACGCGGTGATCACCGGGAAGCGTCATGCGGTGCTGTGGCAGGTGTTGGCCGGCGCCTATGCCCGGCTCGGGTTCGACGCCGTCGACGACGCCGCGTTCGCCCAGCTGGTCCTGGCGCGGATCATCGAGCCGACGTCGAAGGTGGACTCGCTGCGCGTGCTGGACGAGCTCGGGATCGAGCACGCCTCACTGCGCACCGTGTTCCGCACGTTGAAGCGGGCCGGCGCCGGTGGGTACCGGGACCAGGTCGCGGCCGCCTGCTTCACCCACGCCGCCACCAACGGCGACATCAGCCTGTGCCTGTACGACGTCACCACCTTGTACTTCGAGGCGGAGAAGGAGGACGGGCTGCGCAAGGTCGGCTACTCCAAGGAGCGCCGCGTCGACCCCAACTCGTCGTCGGGCTCCTGGTCGACCGGGGCGGGTTCCCGTTGGAGATCGGCTGCTTCGAGGGCAACAAGGCCGAGACGGCCACCCTGCTGCCGGTCATCCAAGGCTTTCAGGCCCGCCACGGTCTGAGCGACTTCGTCGTCGTCGCTGACAATAACCACGGAGCGATGAAGTACACGCAGAAGAACGTTGCGTACCGCTGCCGCAGTTGGGAAAAGACGACATGGGGCGGCACGACGCTCGGCACGATCGTCTACCGAGGCAGGCACTTCTACGCCCGGGTGTACCAACCGCGGAAATCACTGAAGTGTGGAGGATGACGTGCGCCTGTTCCGTCAAGCGTCCCGACGCCATTCGGGAGAATCCCCCGAGGAAATCCGGCTCGTGTACGCCTGCGCGACTCCGGAAGCTCCAGAGCCGCTCGTCGCCGTCGTTCGGACCCACGACGAGGCCAGCGCCCTCGAGGTCGAGGTTCGCGAGCACTTCCCGGGCGCCAAGGTGTCATGGGAGACGTTCGAGGTCACCGGCAAGCCCGAGGAGGCTGTGCACATCGTGAGCCTAGGGGGTCCCGGGACGTCCGTGGCCGGCACTGAGGGCGCCGGAAACTCGTGGAAGGACGACCCCATGGGGGTCGCCGTCTTCGCCGACCGCGACGACGCCAACACCCACGCGGCTGCTGTGGCGGCTGCCGAGGGCTCAAGCGACTACCGCGTACGCTCCCTCCCGATCGGCTGGCGCGCCCCCGGGTGGCCCTTCGAGACCAGTTCCTAGCCGGGACGGTCGCAGGCACCTCTGGTTAAGGAGAACATCCGTCCGTCCGACAACCGATTCGACGCCAGAACATCTGTGCCCGCGAAGAGGTGGAACCGGTCGGCGACCCAACGGGCAGTGGGGACTTCCGCCACCGCTACGACGGGATGAAGGTCAGCGGGGGGCCCTGGTCGCTGTCGTCGAGGTTCACCCGCGTCGCGCCGGGGTGCAGCTTCCGCGCGAGGGCGGCGATGAGCCGGACCGCGACCCGGGTCGTGATCTCCGCGGCCGCCGTCTGGGCGGCCACGGACTCGTTCAGCGTCTCCTCCAGCGCCTCGATGGTCGTCGGTGCCGCGTGGCTGCCCTGCTCGCTCATGGCCTGTCTCGCTCTCGTCCCGGTGTTCACGTCCACCGGCACGGTGCGCCTCGCCCGGCGCTGCGCAGTGGCAGCGGCGCCGCCCGGGCGCGGAACAGCCGCGTCGTCCGGGGCGTTGATGCCCCCGGGGCCGCAGAACATCTGGTTCGGCACCGGGTTCTGAGGCCGTGCGTTCAGCGGGCTACCCCCAGCGGCCCGCGGCGAGGCGCCGGGTAAGGGCCTCGATGTGCGCGGCGTCCGCACGGGAGAGCTCCCCGAGGTAGCGGACGACGAGGGTGTCGGGCTGCTCCTCCCCGCCTCCGGCGGCGTGCGCGCCCTCGACCGGCTCCTCCGGCGCCGGTCCCGGTTCCGGGGCGGAGTCGTCGTAGAGGAACCGCTCCACGGAGCCGACCTCCCAGTCGAACATGTCCTCGAGCAGCCGGTGCGCCGTCGGAGTCAGCGAGTCCCCTCGACCCGGTCCCACGTCGAGCGGGACACCCCCGCCCGGTTGCAGGGGTACAACTTGCTCCACGGCTTGCCCTTCGGGGTGCGCCGCGCCATCCGCTGGGCTCGCGGGAGCTCCCCGAGCCGCTTCCTGCGCGTCCTCGCCTCGTCCATGGCAGCCGATGCTGTCACGACCGGGCGAGGGCCGCGCATCACGCCGGTGTCCACCACGGGCGTCCAGGATCCCGTCCCGTGCCGAGCCCACCCCGCGACGACCCCGACGAGCCGTCCGAGGTCCCGGCCGCCGACGACGTGGCCGCGGCGGGCGTGGACTTCCTCCGCGCCGCCGGGCTCTTCTCCGGTCTGTACGGGGCCACGGCGAGCACCGCGTGCCGCTGGTGCGCCGCCGGGCTGGAGGAGCTGCCGTCCGGGGACTGGGTCGACGCGGACACCCGCGGCGTCGCCCTCGCCATCCAGCGGGGGTGGGAGGGGACCACCGAGGAGCTCCGCGCGGCCGTCGCCGCCGCCCTCGCCGGACCGGCCGCGGACGCCGAGTCGTGAGCGCCTCGCCGGAGCCGGTCCGCGTCGACGTCGCCGGCATCCCGCACGTGCTCGGCCTGCGGCACTCCGACACGCAGTGGTTCGCCCTCGACCACGAGTCCTTCGGCCACGATGTCGTCTCGGTCGAAGAGGACGGCACCCCCGCGCGCAACGTCTTCGTCACCTTCGGCGCCGAGCACCGCCCGAGCGCAGCCGCCCCTGCGGAACCTCCAGGACTGCCCGTGCGGCGCGACCCGCGCCCAGCTGGAGGACGCCCTCGACCAGGTGCCCGACGCGGCCTGGCTCACGTTCGCCCGCTACGTCTCCCGCGGGCCGGTCCGTCGGTAGCGGCAACCGGGCTACCCGAGTCATAGCCGTCGCCTATGACCGGTCCGAGGCCGGGCAGGGTCCCCGTCGCGACTTCCCGGTCCGGCCGAACCCCCGGCGGGCACGCGCCGGGCGGTCTTGCCGGACGGGGCGGGGGCCACGACACTGGGACGACACGGCCCGCCGCCACCCCGTCACGGGGGCGCCCGGCCAGGAAGAGGGGCCTCCCATGACCGATGCGGCCATCCACCTGCTCGTGGGCACGACGAAGGGCGCCTTCGTCCTCGACGGCGACGCCGGACGGGACCGCTGGTCGGTCCGCGGCCCCTACTGCGACGGCTGGCCCGTCAACCACGCCATCGGGGACCCGGGCGCCGGCACGATGTGGGCCGGGGGCGGCGGGGACTGGTCCGGGGCCGGGGTGTGGCGCTCGGACGACGTCGGCCACACCTGGTCGCTCGCCAAGCTGACGACCGGGCAGATGGACGCGTGGGCGGCCGCCGACCCGGGCTTCGCGGCCGCCATCGGGTGGAGCGAGACCCCGGCCCCGTTCGGTGACGAGTTCGCCCAGGTGTGGTCCCTCGGGCGCGTGGGCGACCGGCTCTACGCCGGCACCAAGCCCGCCTCGCTGCTCGTCAGCGACGACGACGGCACGACGTGGTCGGCCGTGAAGGGCCTGACCGACCACCCGTCGGCCGCGGAGTGGAACCCCGGGGCCGCGGGCCTGGTCCTCCACACGATCGTGGGACACCCCGAGGACCCGGACCGGATGTGGGTGGGCATCTCGGCGGCCGGGGTCTTCGCCACCGAGGACGGGGGCGTGACGTGGCAGCGTCGCAACGACCTCGCCGACCCGGCCGCCGGCGGGGGCCGCCCCCACCCGGCCGGGGCCGCAGGCGGTCACACCGGGTTCTGCGTCCACCACGTCGCCCGCGCCACGGGCGAGGCGGACCTGCTCTACCAGCAGAACCACCACGGCGTCTGGCGCTCCGAGGACGGGGGCCGGAGCTGGCACGACATCACCGCCGGCCTGCCGTCGACCTTCGGCTTCCCGATCCGGGTCCACCCCCGCGACGGGCAGACGATCTGGACGGTGCCGCTCAACGGAGACTCGGTCGGCCGGTACCCGCCGGAGGCCGCGGCCGCGGTGTGGCGCTCCCGCGACGGCGGGCGGACGTGGCAGGACCTGCGGGCCGGTCTGCCGCAGGAGTCCTGCTTCTTCACCGTGCTCCGGCAGGCCATGGCCGGGGATCGCCGCGAGCCCGCCGGGGTGTACTTCGGGACGAACACCGGGTCCGTGTTCGCCAGCCGCGACGAGGGCGAGACGTGGGACGAGGTGGCCCGGCACCTGCCGACCGTCCTCGCCGTCGAGGTCCTCGAGCCGGCGCCCGCGCCCGCGGGCTGAGCGCCGGGGTCCCGGTTACCGCCCGTGGGGTGCCGTCTCGTCGCGGTGGACCTCGACGCCCGCGCCCCGGACCGGCAGGCCCGCTTCTGGGCCGGCCTGCTCGGTCGGGACGTCGTCGAGCAGGCCCCGGGCCCGCTCCTGCCCGGGCCGGGGGCGGAGGTCGCGCTCCGGTTCGTGGCGAGCGAGAGCCGGTCGCGGTACCCGAACCGGATGCACCTGCACCTGACCAGCGCCGACGCTGCGGCCCAGGGGCGCACCGTCGCGACCGCGCTGCGGCTCGGGGCCCGGCACCTCGACGTCGGCCAACGGCCCGAGGAGGGGCACGTCGTCCTCGCCGACCCCGAGGACAACGAGTTCCGCGTCGTCGGGCCGGGAAGCGCCTTCCTGGCCGGGTGCGGGCTCCTCGCCGAGGTCGCCGGCGACGGCACCCGTGGGGTCGGGGTGTTCTGGAGCCGGGTGCTGGGCTGGCCCCTGGTGTGGGACCGGGACGGGGAGACCGCGGTCCAGTCCCCCGGTGGCGGGACGAAGCTCGCCTGGGGAGGCCCACCCGTACCCCCGAAGACCGGGCGGAACCGGCAGCGCCTCGAGGTGACCCCCGACGTCGGGGAGGTCGAGCGGGAGGTCGACCGGCTCACGGGCCTCGGCGCGAGGCGTCTCGGGCCCGGCGGGGTCGAGGGGGTGGCCGGGGTCGACGGGGCCGCCGAGCTCGCCGACCCCGACGGCAACGAGCTGTGCCTCACATCTGGGTGAGCGCGCGCAGTCGGCTCAGGCGGTCCGCTCCTCCGGGAGCTCTGCGAAGGCCCTCTTCGTCGAGCGGTACCAGCCCATCCCCTTGACCGGGTTGCGCCACCGGCCCTTCATGTCCCGCAGGGCCGCCTCGTGACTCGTGTCGCCCGACTCGACCGCCTCGCGCAGGTGCCGGTCCTGGGCCTTGATGACGTCGTCGGCGCTGTCGCCGCGCAGCTGCAGGTCGCACGGGCCGCCGAGCTGGCGGCAGGTCATCGTCTTCACGGGTCTCTCCTTGGTGGGTGGTGGGCCTTCCGGCCACGTGTCGGTGCGGTCGATGCTCTGATGACGAGCGGGAGCCCCCGGGTGTGACGGCGGGTGTGACGGCGGGTGTGACGGCGGGTGTGACAGGGGGTTCTGCAGCCGGTGTTGGGACCACGTCGCCGGCCGGGGCCGGCTCAGACCGGGCCGGGGCCCTGCCGGCGGACGACACCGGCGAGGACCCCGGGGTCGGCGCGGAAGACGATCCCGGTGACACGCCCGTCCTCGACGGTGAAGTCGAAGAGCACCCTGGCCTCGCCGCGGTGGTACCACGCGGCCCCGGGCCGGTCGCCGACGAGCACCGGCAGCGCCGCCTTCGCGGCGCCGTCGAACATCGCGGCCACTGCCTCCGGGCCCGCGACGCGCTCGGGGGTCCCGGTCGCCACCGCGGCGGCGTCCGCCGAGACGAGCACGTCCGGGGCGAGCAGCCGCAGCAGACGCTGCAGGTCCCCACCGCGGGCGGCGGCGAGGAAGGCGTCGACGACCTCCCACTCGGCGGGCTCCCCGTCCGGAGCCTCACCGTCCGGGACGGCGCTGCGGACCTTGCCTCGCGCCCGGGAGGCGAGCTTGCGGGCGGCGACCGGGCTCACCCCGAGGATCCTCGCGACCGTGGCGAACTCGACCCCGAAGGTGTCGTGGAGCACGAACGCCACCCGCTCGGTCGGTGTCAGCTGGTCGAGGACGACCTGGAGCGCGACCCCGACCGTGTCGGCGAGGGCGACCTCCTCGGCGGGGTCGGCGCCGCCCGCGGTGTCGGGCACCTCCGCGGGGCTCGGCGTCCTGGCCCGCAGCCGGTCGAGGCAGAGCCGGGTCACCACCGTCGTCAGCCACGCGGGGAGGTTGTCGACCTCGGCGCCGCGCAGCCGCAGCCACGCCTGCTGCACGACGTCCTCGGCCTCGACGGCGTCGCCGAGGACCCCGGTGGCGATGCGCCGCAGCCGGGGCCGCTCGGCCTCGAAGCGTTCGGTCTGGTCCATGGCGCCCACTCTCGTCTCGGGGTCCGGTCACACGGAAGACGTCCCGGGGGCACGGGACGTGACGACGTGGCGTGGAGGCGCGGTGGCGTCGGCGGCTGTGGCAGCCGCTGACGACATCGCGACGTGGGACGCCGAGACGGGTCGCTTCGACGACGAGGCGGACCACGGCCTGCGGGACCCGGCGATCCGGCAGGCGTGGCGCACGCTCCTCGTGGGCCGCCTGCCCGGGGCCCCCGCGCGCGTTGCCGACCTCGGGTGCGGCACCGGCACCCTCTCGGGCCTGCTCGGTGAAGCCGGCTACGAGGTCGACGGAGTGGACTTCTCCCCGCGCATGGTCGAGCTCGCGCGGCGGAAGGCCGACCGTCTCCCGCGGGGGCGGTTCGTCCTGGGCGACGCAGCCGAGCCCCCACTGGAGCCGGGGACGTACGACGTGGTGCTCTGCCGGCACGTGGACTGGGGGCGTGCCGTGGCCGACGACCGCTACGTCGTGACCGGCGTGGCCTGACCGGCCCCGGACCGCGGGACGCGCTAGGCCGGCGCGTCCGGTGCGGTCGCGACGTAGCGGTGGACGCTGCCCCACCCCCCGACCTCGTCGTCCCGCACGTCGAGCCCGGCGGCCGTCAGGACGGCGGGGACGTCCCGGACGAGGTCGCCGAGGGGCTTCCAGAACCGGTCGACGAGGGCGGTGCCCAGCCGGTTGCCGTCCCGCGGGTAGTTGACGTCGATCAGCACGAGACGTCCTCCCGGCACGAGGACCCGCGCGACCTCGGCCGCGGCGGCCGCCCCGTCCGGGTAGCCGCTGAAGGCCATGGTGCTGACCACGGTGTCGAACGTGGCGTCCGGGTAGGGAAGCGCCTCGACCGCGCCGAGCCGGAGGTCGGCCCTCACCCCGGCGCGGGCCAGGTTGCGGCGTGCCACCTGCAGGAGTGCCGGGTTGAGGTCGATGCCGTCCGTGCGGTACCGGCCGGCGTACCGGGTCAGCAACCAGCCGGTGCCGAAGGAGACCTCGAGGACCCGGGGGCCCCGGATCTCGGGCAGCGCCTGCCCGAGCCACCGTCGCCACGGCGGGAAGGCCTTGACCACGACGTCGTACACGCGGGCGAAGCGGGTGTAGAGCCGGTCGTTGGCGCGCGTGTACGCACCGGGGTCGTCCGGCTCGGGCGAGTACCGCGGCACCCCGCGTGTCATCGCGTCATCGTCTCGCACTCTGCGCCGCGAGCGCAGGACCACGGGCCGCCGGGCTGGCGCGCGGCGACCGTCGGCGGGAGCATGAAACACACGGAGGTGTCGACGATGGTCTTGCTGGGGCCGGCCCTGGGCTTCTTCATCGGTGTCCTGTGTGGGATGGCCGTCGTCCTGCTCATCCGCACCGCCGCTGCCGCCAAGGCGACCTTGAGGACGACCGTCGCAGAGATCTCCCAGCTGCTCGCCATCCCCACCTTCTCCTTCGGGGGGCCTTGGCTGACCTCCAGGTGGCTGCAGGAGTCACAGCTGGACGAGGTGCTCCCCGCCTACGTCGCCTCGCTGTCGCTGACCGTCGCCGTGGTTGCCGGCTACCCCCTCTTCAGGCTCATCGTCGTGACCTGCGACCACATGGACGACGACAGGGGGCGGCGCGCATGACCGCGAACGTGGCCGAAGTCAGCCTGGGGCTCAGCGGCGGACTGCTCAGCGGTGTCTCGTTGCGTGCCGCCTTCCTGAGCTACAGGTCCGGTGCCGTCGGGTCCGCCATCTGCATGGCTCTCCTCTTCCTCGTGGTGACGGGGTCGTGCGGCGCGGTGTGGTCGTCGTCGTTCGCCTGGTACCTGGGCGAGTCCGGGTGGTACTGGCTCGGCGCCGGTCTGGTCGTCGGCCTCGCCACGGGCGAGCTGACCGTTCGATGGAGGCGTCGCTCGGGGTCGGGTACGGCACCACCCTCCGTCCGCCCCGGATGACGAACGGCCCGTACCCGGGCCCGGCCCCGCGCCAGGGACGTTGCGCACGGACGACACCGCACAGTACCGTTCGGTACAGAAAGCGTCCGGGCGGCGAGGGCAGAGGGGAACGTGGTGGCTGAGCGGCCGGGGAAGCGCGAGACGCTGCTCCGCGAGGCCCGCAAGCTCTTCTACGACCGTGGCATTCGCGCGGTGGGCGTCGACACGGTCGCTGCCGAGTCCGGCGTGTCGAAGATGACGCTGTACTCCTACTTCGGGTCGAAGGACGGACTGATCGTCGCGTGCCTGGACAGCGTCGACGAGCGCTACCGGCTGTGGCTCGAGCGACGGGTTTCCGAGGGGTCGACCACGCCGGCAGAGCAGATCCTCGGAATCTTCGATGCGCTGAGGGACTGGTTCGAGAAGCCGACCTTCCGTGGGTGTGTCTTCGTCAACGCCACCGTCGAGCTGGCCGATCCCGAGCACCCGGCGCGCCGACCGATCCTCAACCACAAGCACCGGATGCGCGAGTGGATCGCGGGCCTGGCTGCCGAGGCAGGTCTGAGCGAGCCCGCGGCGGTCGGGGCGCACGTCATGCTCCTGATGGAGGGGGCCATCATCACGGCGCTGGTCGATGAGGATCCCAGCGCCGCAGATCGGGCGAAGGAGGTCGCCGGCTACGTGGTGGCCGCCCACTCCGGCGCGCTCGTCGTCGGCGCCTGAACGACTGACGCCGATGGACCGTGCCGGCACGCGTCGAAGCGCCCGGCCCCCAGCCGCCCCGCCGCGAATCCCTTGACCCGGTGTCCCTCGCTTGCTATACAGACCTGTACGAATATTTGTCGTAGCACGGTGGACGCGCAGGAGGCGGGGGCATTGCTGAACGCGACGGCTGAGGACCAGGTCTCGGTGGAGCGCCGTCTGCCGGCGGCGATCCTGACGTTGAACCTGCCCGATCAGCGCAACCCGTTGTCCGTGGCTGTGATGCGCGCCTTGAGCGATGAGCTCAAGGCCCTGGCAAGCGATCACGAGGTCCGCGTGGTCGTCATCAGGGGCGCCGGCAAGATCTTCTCCTCGGGCCACAACCTCCGCGAGATGACTGGCCGCGCTCTCGATGAACAGCGCGAGGTCTTCGACGTCTGCACCGAGATGATGCAGACCGTCCAGCAGATCCCCCAGCCCGTGATCGCCCAGGTCCACGGCGTCGCGGCCGCGGCTGGCTGTCAGCTGGTCGCGACCTGTGACCTCGCGGTGGCTGCCGACTCCACCCTGTTCCTGACACCCGGTGTCCGCATCGGCCTGTTCTGCTCGACCCCGATGGTGGCGCTGAGTCGCAACGTCGGGCGCAAGCGTGCGATGGAGATGCTGCTCACCGGCGACCCGATCACAGCCGCGACCGCCGTCGAGTGGGGCCTGATCAACAGAGCAGTGCCGGCAGATCAGCTGGAGGACGAAGTCTGGACGTTCGTCGAGAAGCTGGCCGCATCGAGCCCCTTGACCATGTCCATCGGCAAGCAGGCGTTCTACGAGCAGATCGATGCTCCGCAGGCCCAGGCGTACGCCCTCATGTCGGAGACGATGGCGACCAACGCTGTGGCCTGCGACGCACAGGAAGGCATGGACGCGTTTCTCACCAAGCGCGAACCCGTCTGGCAGGGCAAGTAGCGCCCGCCGTCGCCCAGGTCGCGGGTCCGACACGCTGGATCGGCGTCACCAGTGTCTCGACGACACCCACCACTGAGCGAAAGGTCTCCCATGACCGCCGACCTGGGTACAGCGGAGATGCTCCTGTACCCGCGCATCCGCAAGTCACCGTACTTCCATGCCGCGCGCAAGCACGGCGTCGCCATGTACAGCGTCTACAACCGCATGTACGTCCCGCGACACTTCGGCGATCCTGTGGCTGAGTACTGGAACCTGCTCACCAACGTCAACCTCGCCGACGTCGGGGTCGAGCGCGCCATCGAGATCACGGGTCCGGATGCGTTCGCGTTCACGAATCGAATGGTGACTCGGGACCTCGGCACGTGCGAGGTCGGGCAGTGCAAGTACACGTTCATCACCGACGAGTCCGGGGGGATCATCAACGACCCCGTCCTGCTCCGCCTCGGCGAGAACCACTTCTGGCTGACCCTCGCGGACAGCGACGGTCTGCTGTGGGCCAAGGGTCTCGCGGTCAACAGCGGCCTCGACGTCACGATCTCCGAGCCTGACATGGGGCCGATCCAGGTCCAGGGGCCGAAGTCGCTCGACGTCATGGTCGACCTTCTTGGTGAGTCGGTCCGCGACATCGCCTACTACCGCCTGGCCGCGTTCACCTTGGGCACGATGCGCGTCCTGGTCTCGAGGACCGGCTACACCGCGGAGCTCGGGTACGAGCTCTATCTCGTCGACGCCAGCACGCACGGCTCGGAGCTGTGGGAGCGGGTGGTCGCGGCCGGCCTTCCGTGGGGCCTCGACGTCGGTGGCGTCTGCCACATCCGTCGCATCGAGGCCGGCATCCTCTCCTACGGCGCTGATGCCGACCTCTCGACGAATCCGTACGAGGTGGGCCTCGGCTATCCCTGGATGGTCAGCTTGGACAAGGACGGTGGATTCGTCGGCGACGAGGCCTTGCGCAAGATCAAGGACGAGGGCGCCTCTCGACGCCTCGTCGGGCTCACCATCGATGGCCCCCGGCTCGGCTCGTACAACGACGGCAGCATGCTGGAGCCGTACCCGGTGGTCGACGGCAGCGACGTCATCGGGCACGTGACGTCTGCCTGCCATTCGCCGCGGCTCGACACGAACATCGGGATGGTCATCCTGCCGAATGGCGACGCCGACGTGGGCATGACCTACGACGTGGTCGTCGACGGCGAGATCCGGCGGGGAGTCGTCACGGAGATGCCGTTCATCGACAGCAAGAAGGAGACGCCTCGGCAGGCGACCAGAACAGGTTGAGGGCCGGGGTGTCCGGATCGGCGCCCACGACGACGGATGCGATCGATGCCCGTACCGATGATCGGCCGACAGCCACGGCCCCGCTGGCGCACACCGCAGGAGACGCACGGATGACCGAATCGATCGCGATCGTCGGTGGCGACGCCGCGGGGATGAGCGCCGCCTCCGTCATCGCGCGATCCGGCGCAGACGCGCACGTGACCGTCTTCGAGCGCAGTGGCGTCAACTCGTACGCCGCCTGTGGTCTGCCCTACCACGTGAGCCGAGACATCCCCGACCCGAGCACCTTGCTCGTGCGGGAGCCGTCGTACTTCACCAGCAAGGGAATCGATCTGCGACTGCGCCACGAGGTCGTCGACCTCGACACCTCTGCCTCCGCGGTCAGGGTCCTGGATCGTGCGAGCTCGACGTCCTACGAGCATCACTACGACAAGCTCCTGCTCGCCATGGGTGCGAGCGCGATCGTGCCACCCGTCAGGGGAGGCGATGCGGCCAACGTGTTCAGCATCCGGCACTACGACGACTCCATCGCCCTCGTGCAGTACATCGAGCAGCACGAGCCGAGACGCTGCACCGTGGTCGGGGCGAGCTACCTGGGTCTGGAGATGACCGAGGCACTGCATGCGCACGGACTCGAGATCACCCTCGCTGAGGGTGCTGACCATGTTCTCCCCGCGATGGACCCGGACATGGCCGAGGTCGTGCACACCGAGCTCGTCGACCAGGGCACCGAGATCAGGCTCGGCGAGCCCGTCAGCGATTTCGAGCACGGCGAGGACGGGCTGGTCTGCGCGGTACGGACCGCGTCCGCGCGGTGGGAGTGCGACCTCGTCGTCCTCGGTCTCGGGGCACGACCGAACATCGAGCTCGCCCGCAAGGGCGGGGTCGACATCGATCTGACCGGGGCGATCGGGACGACCGACACGATGATGACGAACGTCGACGGGGTCTGGGCCGCGGGCGACTGCGTCTCGACCATTCACCGTGTCACGGGGGCGACCGTGTGGATTCCCCTTGGTCCGGCCGCCAACAAGCAGGGTCGCGTTGCGGGGTCGTCGATGATCGGCGGGTCTGCGCGGTTCGGTGGAGTCGTGGGCACCAGCCTGGTGAAGGTCTTCGATCTTCACGTCGGACGAACCGGTGTGACCGAGACCGAGGCACGTAGGTTGGGGATGCGGGTGGCCTCGACGAGGATCACCGCGGATGACATCGCGCACTACTATCCGGGGTCCAGCACGACCACCGTCAAGATCGTCGCGGAGGCGACGACGAGCCGCCTTCTGGGGGCGCAGATCGTCGGGCGCGCCGGGGTGCCCGGGAGGACCAACGTGGTCGCGACAGCCCTCCAGGCCGGGATGACCGTGGGCGATCTTGCCGGTCTCGACCTCGGCTACGCACCGCCGTTCGCGCCGGTCTGGGATCCGCTGCTCGTCGCGGCCAACCGCCTGGGATCGATGACAAGGAACGGGAAGCCGTGATGGATCTGACGACTGCAGGTGACGACGGCGCCCCGGTCCACCGCCGCGAGCCCAACTTCGACGTCCTGACGCCACTGTCGTTCCTGGACCGGTCGTCGCGGGTGCACGCGTCCCGGGTCGCCGTGGTCGACGGGGACGCGCGGTACACCTACGCCGAGTGGCACCGGCGGGCGATGGGTCTCGCCGGCCAGCTCCGCTCACTCGACATCGAGCCGGGCGATCGCGTGGCCGTGATGGCCGGCAACAGCGAGCCGATGCTGCTGGCGCACTTCGCCGTCCCGATGGCCGGTGCCGACCTGGTGGCGATCAACACCCGGCTGAGCCCTCGCGAGGTCGACTACATCCTCGAGCACTCCGGTGCACGGGTCGCCCTCGTCTCGCCCGAGCTCAGCGACAGCCTGGTGGCCCGTCCGGGCCTGAGCCGTGTCGTGCTGGATGCTGACTTCCTCGGCGGACTGGATCGCGGATCAGCGGCGTATGCGGGCTGGCACGTCGACGACGAGCGCCAGTCGATCTCGGTCAACTACACATCCGGGACCACGGGCCGACCGAAGGGCGTGATCTACCACCATCGCGGCGCCTACCTCAATGCCCTCGCGATGGCCCTGGACCACGGGCTCACCGCCGACAGCACCTACCTCTGGACGTTGCCGATGTTCCACTGCAACGGGTGGTGCTATCCGTGGGCCACGGTCGCCGTCGGTGCGCGCAACTACTGTCTCCCGCGGATCGATCCTGAGCAGATCTGGGATCTCTGCTCATCGGGCGAGGTCACCCATCTCTGTGCAGCGCCGACGGTGCTCACGATGCTTGCCGAGTCGGCGTCTGCCACCGCCGTCGGCAGCCCCGTTCGTATCGTCACCGCGGGTGCGCCCCCCTCCCCGACCATCATCGAGCGGATGGAAGGCTTCGGGTTCGTCGTCGACCACGTCTACGGACTGACCGAGACCTACGGGCCGTTCACCGTCAACGTCACGAACGGCGTGGACACCACCGAGGACCTCGGCCGTTACCGGGTGCGCGCGAGACAGGGTTTCGCCAATGTCACGGCGGGCCAGCTCGAGGTGCGAGCGGACGACGGAGCTCCGGTCCCCGCCGACGGTCAGACCCTGGGTGAGGTGTGCATGCGCGGCAACGTCGTGATGACGGGCTACCTCGACGACCCCCAAGCCACCCGCGAGGCGTTCGACGGTGGATGGTTCCACTCGGGCGACATCGGCGTCGTGCACCCCGACGGCCAGATCGAGCTGCGGGACCGCAAGAAGGACCTCATCATCTCCGGCGGTGAGAACATCAGCACCGTCGAGGTCGAGCAGGTCCTGGTCCAGCACGAGGGCGTCGTCGAGTGCGCGGTCGTCGCGCAGCCGAATGAGCGTTGGGGGGAGGTCCCGGTGGCCTTCGTGACCGTCCGTCCGGGCGCGACGGTGACCGATGTCGAGCTACGGGAGCACTGTCGCGACCGGCTCGCGCATTTCAAGTGCCCTGCGCGGTTCGTCTTCAGTGACCTCCCGAAGACGGCGACCGGAAAGATCGTCAAGACCGAGCTGCGGGAACGAGCCCGCAGGCTGGCACACGAGTCAGGTCCTGCCCACGACTAGGTTCGACGAGCGATGCCGGCCGGGCCTGACCGCGGGTGGCTTCTGCCAGCGTCCGGTGAGCCCGGACGGGGACTTGTCTCCTTCCGGGTCAGGTACTGCTAGGGGGCTGTGCGACGTCGGTCATCGCCGCAGGAGCTCGGCTCGGCCCTCTCCGGGCGGGGCGGGCGGGCCCCGGCGCGGCTCCCACCTCGTGGCCACGTGACGGCGGCCTCGGTGACACGCAGACCACACGGGATCGACGTGACCCCCGGTTCCACCTCATCCGGCGCCCCGCGCCGCCAGACTGGAAGCGAGGACAACCCTGGAGGAGGCTCCACATGCCCGAGCAGCACATCTCACGTAACCAGCAGAACGGCCTGCGGCGGTGGAACTCAGGAGCGGCCGCGCTCCACCTGGCCCAGGCAGTCGTCGTCGTTGCCCTCGCCACCGACTTCTCGCTTCCCGTCACGGGCGCCTACCTGGGAGGACCGCCCGGAACGGTCCCGAAGGATCCCGTCGTCCTCTTCGACATCCCGACAGGGCTGGCGGTCGCCGCGTTCCTGGCCCTCTCGGCGCTGGCTCACCTCGTGGTGACCACGGTCTGGTGGCAGGGCTATCTCGGTGACCTGGCACGGCACCGCAACCCCGCGAGATGGGTGGAGTACGCCTTCTCGTCGTCGCTGATGATCGTGCTCATCGCTCAGTTGTGCGGGATCTCCGACGTGGCAGCCCTGCTCGCCCTGTTCGGCGTCAACGCGTCGATGATCCTGTTCGGCTGGCTCCAGGAGAAGTACGAGGAACCGGGCGGCCGTGGCTGGCTGCCCTTCGTGTTCGGCTGCGTCGCCGGCATCGTGCCGTGGATCGCCATCGCGGTGTACGTCGCCGCTCCGGGCTCGGCCTCGTCGGCCGAGCCGCCGGGTTTCGTCTACGCGATCATCGTGTCGCTGTTCGTCTTCTTCAACGTCTTCGCCCTCAACCAGTGGCTGCAGTACCGGGCCAAGGGGCGGTGGGCCGACTATCTGTTCGGCGAGAAGGCGTACGTCTTCTTGAGCCTGACCGCCAAGTCCGTACTGGCGTGGCAGGTGTTCGGAGGCGCCCTCGCCGGCTGAGGGGCACGTCGGGCGTGGCCGAGGCCCGCCGAGGCGAGGTACACCAGCTCGGCCTCGGTGGGAGCTTCGGGCTGGTTCAGGAGGGCGATCTCGGTGCGGACCCAGCAGGCCAGGACGCAGGACGCGGGGCGTATGTCGACCACACCTCCGGGTCGCGGGCGAGAATCCGTCCTACAGTGGATGGATCGTGGGAGGTCGTGCCTGTGGTCGTCGTGCTTCGGGTCGTGGTCGGTGTGCTCCTGGTGGCGCACGGCCTGGTGCACTTGCTCTACCTGGCCCCGGATGTCTCGGAGTTCTCCCTCGACCGGTCTTGGCTGCTCCCCGAGGGTGGTCGCCGTCCGGTGGCGTACGCCCTGATGGCCGCGACGGTCCTCGCGTTCGTCCTCGTCGCGCTGTGCGTCTGTGCACCGTCTCGGCGCATCTGGCGTGCTTGCGGGACTGCGGCTTGGTTGCTTTCCGGCCCGAAGGGCGCGCCTCGGTGTCAAGTCTCGCCCACCCCGATTTGGTCCTTGATCTCCTCGCGGCGGCGGAGCGACTGTTGGCGGCGACCGGTGACGCCGTCACCCTCTGCCCCACGTATGGGACCTCATCATCCGAGGGTCCCTCGTGACCAACCCCGCTACTTCACCCGACTTGTCCGATGCCCGCACCGAGGCCCTCACCCGGCGCGGGCTGCGCTTGGCTCAGTTCACGGTGGCCTACAACGTGGTCGAGGGCATCGTCGCAGTGACTGCCGGACTCATGGCGGCTCTAGTATCGCTGGTCGGCTTTGGACTCGACAGCGGCATCGAGTCGGCCGCAGCTGTGCTTGTCGGGCTGCGCCTGGCAGCTCGGCTCCGACACGGCGAGGCCGACGAAGACAAGGAGCGGCGCACCCTTCGAGCCGTCGCTGTGACCTTCTTCGTGCTGGCCGGGTACGTCATCATCGTGGGAACACGCGACCTGCTTGGCGGCGAAACCCCGGACACCTCCGTCGTTGGGCTGGTCCTGCTCGCCGCCTCCGTCATCGTCATGCCGATCCTGGCGCACGAGAAGCGCCGGGTGGCGCAGGCCCTCGGCGGGGACCGCCTGATCCTCGCCGACGCCGCCGAAACCAAGATCTGCGTCCTGCTCAGCATCTCGACGCTCGTGGGCCTCGGGCTCTTCGCCATTACCGGAGCCGCTTGGCTCGACCCCGTTGCCGGCTTCGTCATCGCAGCCTTCGCCATCCATGAAGGCCGGGAAGCGTGGGAAGGCGAACTCGTTGAAGACGACGACTGATCACAGCGCGGCCTGCGTGCTGCAGTGACGCGCCCGCTCATCGGCATGGGCGCGAACCTCGGAGGTGCCCCCTTCCGCCGCGAGTCGGCGCTCCGGCTCGATCCGACGGGCTTGACCCGCTTTGCGATCCGGGCGTCCGCGTCCTGATGTCGAACGATGAGTGAGCAGGACAGGCGTTCTGATCCAATGACCGTCGAGGGAGCAATTGGGGCGGTCGGAGACATGGGTCGCGGCGCCAACCGGGCCACTGGGCGGCGAAGAATCGTTGCCCGGGTGGTACCCATCGCCTTCCTCCTCGTGGTTGTTGCTGGGTGCTGGCGGGTTTGATCCTGGCCTGACTCGCGCTTGCATCGGGCTCGTACTCGCCGACATCGGACCGCGGCACTCCGCCGCTGCCCGACGCACTCGAGACGGCGACGGTGCCCCAGCCGATGACGGCCAGAGTGGGGAGGGCGGCAGCGCGCTCGGGGCCGCCGGGACCTGCGCCGGATGGGGTGGGGCGGGATGGCTGGGACTCATGCCCCTGTCGCTGCGCCCGCGGTCTTCCTAGCATCAAGACAATCGATGAGGGGGCCTGTCATGAGTAAGGATGCCTACGCCCACCTGGCCCGGTTGCAGGATGCGGTCCTCGAACCGCTCACCGCGCCGCTGCGCGAGATCGCGGTTCGAGTCAGCGAGGTGGACCGGGGCTCACGGGTGCTCGACGTCGGCTGCGGGACCGGGACCCAGTTGGAGCGGTATGTCGCCGCAGGCTGCGTCGTGGCGGGGATCGACACCTCGCCCGCGATGCTGGCGCGCGCCCGGGAGCGGCTCGGCTCCGCGGCTGACCTTCGGCTCGCTGACGCCCAGCGGATTCCTTTCGAGCCCGCCACGTTTGACGTCGTCACCGCCACCCTGGTGCTGCACGAGCTGAGGCCGCCCGAGCGCGAGGCGGTTGGGAAGGAAATGGCGCGCGTGCTCACCGACTCGGGACAGTTGCTCGTGATCGATTTCTGCCCCGGGCCGCTTCGTGGACTCAAGGGGTGGGGACTGCGGGCGTTCTCCGTGTTGGCCGAGCTGACGGCGCGTCACCTACAACGCTCGAGGACCTTCCTCGCCGAAGGTGGGGTGCCCCGGCTGGCCGAGTCGCTCGGCATGGAAGTTCAGCACACGAAGTCTCTGGCCGGGGGCAACATGGCCGTGTACATCCTGACCCCGCCACAGGAGAGCTGAGCCGAACGGGGACGGCCTCACCGCCACAAATGACTACCCCGCCCCGGCCGCCTGCACCCGGGTCTAACCTCCGCCTGCGGACGCAGTCGGGACCACGATGAGACGGCAGTGCCCCGCAGCGTCCAGACGGGGCTGTCCGTGGCGCTCAGCTGGGTCTAGCGTCATCAGGTCCGGGTGCGCGGCCGCGGTTGCGGCGGGCGGGGTCTGGGCCGCTTGAAGCGGTTCACCATGGTGCGCTGGCGTACCTGCTCGGCATCAACGCGCTGCGCGCCTCCGAGGCCGCGGCGGTCCGGATCGAGGACTACGCCGAGACGCTGCGCGGGCACCGGGTGCTGCGACTGGTCGGCAAGGGCAACCAGCCCGCCACCATGCCGGTGACCATCCCGGTCCTCCGCGTGCTCGAGGCGTGCCGGGGTGAACGGGCCGACGGGCCGCTGATCCTGCGACCCCAGAGCGGCCAACGCGATCGACCGGCGCGACGTGTACCCGGTGGTCGCTCGCGTGGCGAAAGCGGCCGGGATCCCGCGCCACATCGGCCCCCACTCGCTGCGCCACGCCGCGATCACCAACGCCCTCGACGCCGGCTTCCCCTTGCGGGACGCGCAGATACTGGCCCGACACGCCGACCCGCGCACGACCGAGCACTACGACCGCGCCCGAGGCAACCTCGACCGGCATGGCGTGCACTTCCTCACGGCCTACGTCGCCGGCGTCTGAGCCGTTGAGGCGCACGCACAATGCGTACTACATCGTGTGACGTTGACATACACTCGTGGATTGGGCGAGGAGATCCAGTGGGACCCCGAGGCCATCGACTACATCCGCTCCCGTGGCGACCGCTACACCGACAGCGTGGGCATCGAACCGGCATGGACCCAGGAGGTGATGGCAGACGCTCGACCTCCTCGCGCTCGAGCCCGACCCGAAGTCACCAATGGGTGACTCCCGGTTCATCGGCCACCCCCGCTCCGCGGGGCGGGCGATCGGGGTGATCGCCTACCGCGACCTCGACGCTGACCTGCACGGCATCAACGCCTGGCCCGCGACCGGGAGCGGACCTGAGGCTGTACCAGCAAGGAGACGACGATGGCCAAGACGATCGACCCAGCACACGCGGAACGGCTCCGGCGCGAGTCCGAGCAGACCAAGGACGACGCCCACCCCGCCGACACCGCCGGCCGGCGACCGAACCGGCAGAAGGTGTACTCCGTCCGGCTCAGCGCCGAGGAGGAAGCCGAAGTCCAGCGCGTCGCCGCAGCCAAGCACCTGCCCGCGTCAACACTGGTCAGGTCCTGGATCCTGGAACGACTCGACCGAGAACGCTCCGCCTGACCTGCCCCACCCCGCCGCGTGCCGACCTGGCCCGGTCGAGAGAAGCTGGAGCAGAGTCTGCTCGCCTGGTTGGACGACAGCTCGAACGTGCGGGTCTGGGGCCGATGGGCCGGTTTGCCTTGACGTTCTCCGGTGGTCAGGAGACGCGGTCGGCACTGGCGGGCCATACTTCTCTTCATGGTCTCCATTCCGGTGAATGTGGACAACTTCGTTCGCGCCGAGACCGACCGCATGTTTGCCGCGATCGGGCAGCAGGCTGGGGGGATCAACCGGTGGCTGCACTTTCGCGTTCCCACGCCGTTGGACCAGCAAACGGTGATCCGGATGAATCGCGACACGTTGTACAGCGCCGTTGTGGCGGACATCCGCGATGGGGCCGTGCTGAGCATCCCGGATGCTGGCGAACGCTACCTGTCGGTCATGGTGATCAACCAGGATCACTACATCAACCAGGTTCTTCACGACTCCGGTGAACACGCCCTCGACATGGCCACCTTCGAGAGCCCGTACGTGTTGGTAGCGGCTCGCACGATGGTTGATCCCGCCGACCCCGCGGATGTGGAGGCAGTCAACGCGTTACAGGATCAGCTACTTTTGACGGCTGCCTCCGCGGTTCCGTTCTCCACACCTGACTATGACGTCGAGACGTTCACCGCGACCCGTGAGGCTGTGCTGGCCCTGGCCAAAGGCGTGGGGGACTTCGGCGGAGCCTTCGGCAGACGGGAGGACGTCTCTCCGGTCCGCCACCTTCTCGGGACCGCTGCGGGGTGGGGCGGGCTGCCCGAGTCCGAGGCCTATTACGTGAACGTCGACCCAGGGCTCCCCGTCGGTGCGTACTCATTGACAGTCAGGGACGTCCCGGTCGACGCGTTCTGGTCAATCTCGCTGTACGACGCCGCAGGCTACTTCCCGGACAACGGAAAGCCTGTCAGCGTCAACAGCTTGACCGCCACGCCAAACGACGACGGCAGCGTCACGGTGCACTTCGGAGGGTCCGAGGACCGCCCGAACACCCTGCCTCTCGTGGAGGGCTGGAACTACCTCGTGCGCCTCTACCGGCCCCGCAGCCAGGTCCTCGACGGCTCATGGACGTTCCCTGGAGCCACCGCTGACCAAGCCTGAACCAGGCCTCACTGAGCATTCGCTCACAGCCTGATCCGGCCCCTGGGTACCTGCTGCAAACCGCCGCGAGTCCACCCATCTATCGGTAGGCCCCCGGGGTCGGCGTTCCCGTAGCCCGCGTCTTCGACGAGCAACGGCGATCGGACAGCCAGAGTGGGTGTGCGTAGGTGACTCCCCTGGCGCAATCCACGATGGCGATGTATCCATCGAGCATGACCGGTTTCAGCCGTCGCCCAGTCGATGTCGACACCGCTAGGCGTTTCCTGATCGAATGCGCCAACCGAGATATCGAGGAACTGCCGACCTACGGCGAGCTGGCTGCCGCCTACGGCGGCATCGCCCGAGCCGCGGGCCCAGTGCTGAACAGCCTCGCTCGGGACTGCGAACTCGCGCGGGAACCGGACCTGACGGCGCTGGTGGTGGACAAGCGCACTCGGCTACCGGGAACCTTCCGCGGCAAACCAGTTGTCGCTGGGAGTCAAGGCGAAGCGACTTGGCGCGACGAGCTCGCGCGGATACGAAGTCACGACTGGGACTAGGTGGAATCCCATGGTCCAAGAGATGGTGCGGCAGCGGCAGACTGGCTGGCCCCGTCCGCATCCTTCCGCCGCCAGTCGACCGCCCGGGGTCGCGGCATGACCGGACGACCCCGAACAGCCGAACCGGCGTCGTGCGAATCGACCTCCAGGATCACGAAGGTGATCACGAACACGATGGCGAGGACGAACACGATGGCGAGGACGAACAACAGGAGGACACCGGAAGGAGCAGTGTCAACGACTCTCATCGTTCGTCGACACGGGTGCCCCGGCGGGGCGCGTCATCGTCGCTTCCCTTGAGAGGGTCTCGGAGCCGCCCGGTCAGCACATCGAGCTGGCCGAGGCAGACAGCCGCTGGCGCCCCTGCACAGGAGTTGCCACTAGACCCTCAAAGAGGGTCTAAACTGCATAAGCGACCGCCGCGTTATCTAGTTTAGACCGTCTGTGAGGGCTTCTGGTGCACTCGTTCGTCGACCTTGACCGAGTTCTCGGCGCTGTGCCAGCGCCCTTGGTCATGACGTTGCGCGACATCGACCGCGGCCAAGGCAGCGAGGGACTGTACCTCAACCAGGTGCCCGACCTACTGACTGAGCTGGCCAACCGCGCTCGAGTCGCGAGCATCACTGCCTCGTCTGCCCTCGAGGGAATCGTCGTCAAGAACCGCAGCCGTGCGGCCGCCATCATCGCCAACAAGCCCATCGAGTTGCGCACCCGCAGCGAACAAGAACTCGCCGGCTACCGCGCTGCCCTCGACTACCTCTTCACCGAGGACTGGCGCCCCCTGAACGTCGGCCTGCTCCTTCACCTGCACCGACTGCTTTTCGCGGATACCAAGGCCACCGGTGGCACCTTCAAGCAGAGCGACAACCTTGTCGTCGACCGGTCTCCCGACGGGGCCCAGGCTGCCCGATTCAAGCCGGTCCCTGCCGTTCGCACCGAGTACTACGCCGCCGACCTCATCGACCGCTACGCCGAGGCCGTCAAGGCAAACCACCATCACCCAGTGCTCCTCGTCGGCCTGTTTGTCTTGGATCTGCTCATCATCCACCCGTTCGACGACGGCAATGGTCGCGTGGCACGCGCGCTGACGAATGCCCTTCTCGCCGAGGCCGGGTATGGGGTAGGCCGCTACGTGTCGCTCGAACAGCTCATCGCCGAATCTGCCGACGACTACTACCAGGCGTTGCTTGACTCAACCCACGACTGGAACGACCACGCCAACGACCCGTGGCCCTGGCTGGCGTACTTCAGCAAACTCCTCGCTCGCGGCTACACCCGGTTCGCTGAGGGTGTCGCCGCCGATAGGTCTGGAGGCACGAAATCGGAACGCGTCCGTGAGCACGTCTTGAGGCACGGTGCGCCCGTCTTTGCGATCTCCGATATCAGAGCCGCGCTACCCGGAATCAGCGATCCCACCATCCGACTCGTCCTCAATGAGCTGAAGGACGAAGGGCTCCTCAAGCCGCAGGGCACAGGACGCTCGGCCGTGTGGTTGCGTGTGACTACGTAGACCGCCCCTCGGTCATTGACGGGCGGTCGGACCTGTGTCTATCCGCCGCCTGACGGGGCTGTCCGTTCGTCGTGGCGGGATCTGGCTTCGCTCACATCGACGGGCTGGTCCCGGCCGACCCGGCCATATGTGCGCGGTTGCCGAAGGTACACCGGGACGAGTCCCGCACCCAGGGCCCGGATCGGCTCGAGCTGATCCGTTTCCTTCAGGTCTCCCAGAGGATCACCGTCCAAGGCATGCCGGGGGGAGCGGACCGAAGGACCCGTGATCCTGCGGCCGCGCACGGCGTGCACGCCCTGACCGCCGACGTCGCCGGCGTCTGACTGAACCGTCACATTCTGTACTACACCGTAAGACAAGGATCTACACTGGTGGCGTGGGCGAGGAGATCCGGTTGGACCACGAGGCCATCGCTTCCTCCGCTCGCGCGTGACCGCTACCCCGACGGGAAGGGCATCGAACCGGAATGGGCCCAGAAGGTCGCGGCAGATGACGACCTTCTCGACCTGCAGCCCACTCCGCCGCAAGGGAAGGACACCGAGATGACCGGGCCACCCACCACCTACCACGTGCGGGCCGAAGGCCTCGCCGGCGGCCCGGCCACGATCGAGGCGGGCAACCAGCGAATCCCGGTTGATGCCACCTGGGGCTCTGGCGAGCCGTCGGGACTCCCCGGGCCGGCGGAGCTGCTGTCCGGCGCCTTCGCGGCCTGCCTGCTGAAGAACCTCGAGCGCTCCGGGGCCCTGCTGTCGTTTCGCTACCAGCGCGTCGAGATCGACGTCCATGCCCGGCGCCAGGACACCCCGCCGCGCTTCGCCGAGATCGACTACGAGGTACGCATCGTCACCGATGAGGGGCAGCGACGCATCGAACTGCTGCACCGTAACCTGCGCCAGTTCGGCACCGTCTTCAACACCCTTGCCGCCGTGTGCGATGTCCACGGCCGCGTGGTTGCCGTGAAGCCCTCCCCCGGGCAAGAGCAGGAGCTGGGAGGCAGCTGAGCCGACCCGGCTCACCTGACCAGGTCCCAGGCGATCTTCGCCGCGCGGTACGAGGCAGCCGAGCGCAACTGCCCCACTTCGCCGTCTGTCGACCGCCCGGATCGCGGCATGAGCGTGCGGCGGGATCGGAACACGCCTGAGCACCAGCTCCGCCCGGACCGCCGTCGCGCTCACACCCGTTCGACGCGGTCGGCCTGTGGTCCTCGATCGCTCTGTCGCACCTGGTACCGGACCCGATCGCCTTGGTGCAGCACCTCGGCGCCTCTGAGGACCGACACGTGCACGAACAGGTCCGCGCCTCCCGCGTCCGGGGCGATGAAGCCGAACCCCCGCTCCGCGTCGTAGCGCGCGACCACTCCCTCGCCGCCGCGCGCCGGGACGTCGGATGCCGTGTGGTGTCCCGACCGAGCGCGGGTCGTCGACGTCGCAGGTGCGCCCCGCGGTGTCGAGCGGTGCGCGAGACGCACGTCGCGAGCCTGCGGACCCTTCTCGCTCACGACGACGTCGTACGTCACCCGGTCCCCCTCGCCCAGCTCGGGAAGCCCCTCGGCCAGCGCCCGGACGTGGACGAAGACATCGGGGCCGCCCGACTCGGGGGTGATGAACCCGAAGCCCTTGACCCCGTCGTACCAGGACACGGTGCCGTCCGCCCCGTCGGATGCCACGGCCTGCTGGGCGGCCTGGGCTCCCAAGGGAAGCAGATGGTCAGCCTGCGGTCCCTTCTCCCCGTCGACGACGAGGAACGCCACCCGCTGCCCCTCCCAGACCACGCTGCCCCCCACGATGGCCGAACTGTGCACGAAGATCTCGGCGCCACCGCCGTCGGGCGTGATGAAGCCGTACCCCTTGGCAGGCTCGTACCAGGCCACGGTGCCGAGCACGCCCAGCGGTGTATCGGCGGCCTGGTCGGCCGTGACCCTGACGCGGCGTGCCTGCGGGCCGCGGTCCCCCTCGCCGATCTCGAACTCGACCACCTGCCCCTCCCGGAGCAGCTTCATCGCGTCGTCGCTGACGATCTGGGACGCATGCACGTACAGGTCCTCTGCCTCCTGCCCGAGCTCGATGAAGCCGAACCCCCGGTCGGCATCGAACCAGCGGACGGTCCCCTCGGTCACGGCTGACTCCTTGTCGAAGCTACGGTCGGTGTACCCCCAGTGTCCCCGACGGGACTGCGACAAGCGCCCGGTGCCAGACGGTGCTCGCACCGTCGTGGCACGTGCCCGGCGGCGACATCCACGGCACCCGGCGCCGCGTCGACAGCGGCAGTCGAGTGCCTTCCGTCTGGGACTACCGTGTCGGCCCAGTGGCTGCCGAACCCCGACGACGGGGTGCATGGCAGGGTGTGACTCACCGGGCTACCTTTGGCCCATGAAGATCGGGCTGCAGGTCGCAAACTTCACCTGGCCCGGTGCTCCAGCGAGCATCGGGTCCACCTTCGCCCGGATCGCCCACGACGCGGACGAGGCCGGCATGGCGAGCCTGTGGGTCATGGACCACTTCTTCCAGATCTCGATGATCGGCCCGCCCGAACACGAGATGCTCGAGGGCTACTCCGCGCTCGCGTACGCCGCGGGCGTCACCAAGACCATCACGCTGGGCACCCTGGTGACCGGCGTGACCTACCGCCACCCCGGGCTGCTCATCAAGACCGTGACGACCTTGGACGTCCTGTCCGGCGGCCGCGCCTGGCTCGGGATCGGCGCGGCGTGGAACGAGGAAGAGCACCGCGGGCTCGGCGTCCCCTACCCGGGCACGTCCGAGCGCTTCGAGCGGCTCGAGGAGACACTGCGCCTCGCCGCCCAGATGTGGTCCGGAGACGACAGTGCCTTCGAGGGCGAGCACTATCAGCTGGAGCGGCCGCTGAACTCCCCGGCCGCCCTTGCCAAGCCCCACCCGCCGATCCTCGTCGGCGGGGGCGGGGAGAAGAAGACGCTGCGGATGGTGGCTCAGTACGCCGACGCCTGCAACATCTTCGACATGGGCCCGGACGCGGTGAAGGCGAAGTACGACGTGCTCCGTGAACATTGCGAGACGGTAGGCAGGGACTACGCCGATATCGAGAAGACGGTGCTCAGCCGGGTGAACCTCGCGCAGGAGAGCGTCGAACAAGTCGTGGACCGGTTCGGCCGACTGGGCGCCATCGGCACCGAGCACATCATCGTCGGCCTCGCCGGGGTCGACAAGGAGGGCGCGTTCGACAAGGTGCCCGACCTCGTCGCTCAGGTGAACGCCCAGTCCTAACGGCGCGCTCTTGTTCGCTGCCCCTTCCGCACCGGGCAACTCCTCCTAGCGCCCATCCGAGCGAGCGGCAGTCACCGTCTGCGGCATGAGCGGATCGCCGTAGAGCAGGACGCCATCGCGCTACTTCTCTGTGGCTGCGGGGTGTCAGCCGTAGCCCGGCGCCGCTGACTCCGCGCCAACCTCGCAGAGATCCCACACGATGCCCGGGCAGCGCCCCGCAGACCGGGCCGCTCGCCAAGGCACTGTGCCAGCATGTCGCCGTGGTAACGCCGTGCCCTCTCTTCGTCGGCGAAAACCATCATGACGTGACCGTCCAGGGTCCAGGTGCCGTGCAAGAACCCGGGCATGCCGATCTTGCCGCGCGCCATGTCAGGCATCTGGTCACGGACCCCCCAAGAAGCGATCGCCACCCCGCTCGTGGGGTTCGGCCCCAACGGCAAGCGACGTGGATCGGTGGGCTCGGGGTCGGCTGAGGAGGTCCCGGGTTCCGTGGAACTTCGATGGCGGCCCGGTTCCGCTCCGGCTGCCCGGCGCGCGTACGCCGCATCGACATCGCCCCCGGACCCGCCGGCTCCTACCCCCAGAACCTGACGCGTGTCCTGGGCCACCTCGTCTTCTCCGCCCGGGACGAGGCCGCCGACCGGGACCCCTGGACCCTCACCGGCCCCCGGGCTCACCCGGTCCGGCACGACCTCCGCCGCCACGGCAGCTCCGTCTCCAGGTACGCCCAGTTCACCCGGGTCGGCGCGAACGTCTGCTTCACCGCCCGCGACGGCGTCCACGGCCGGAGAGCCCTGGGTCATCCACGCCCGCTGAGGTTCCTTGGGACGTCAGTGGGTCCATCGTGAGCCGGCGGCCACCTGCTCCGGGGTGGCGTCGGCGAAGCGCTCGAGCTCGGAGCCGGCCACCCGGCGTACCGACTCCACCAGTCGCGATCCCAGTGCAGCCGTGAGCACCTCGTCGTCGAGGAGGGACTGCAGGGCGCTCGCCAGCGACTCGGGCAGCCGCTCGACGCCGCGTGCGGCGAGCTCCTCCGCGGGCAGGCTGGCCGGGTCGACGCCGACCGGGTCCGGGAGCGCCGTGCCCGAGCGAAGCCCGTCGTGACCGGCGGCGAGCACCCCGAGCAGCGCGAGGTAGGGGTTGGCGTGCAGGTCGAAGCACTTGACCTCGAGGTTGGCGGCGTCAGGTCGGGCGACCGGCCCGGTGATCATCCGGAGCGCGGCCTCCCGGTTCTCGACGCCCCAGCACGCGAACGCGCCCGACCAGTGCTGGGGCACCAGCCGCAGATACGACGCCGTGCTCGGCGATCCCAGCGCCAGCAGGCCGGGGAGATGGTCGAGCACGCCGGCGATGATCGCGGCCCCCTCCCTGCGGAGGCCGTGCGAGGCGTCGCCGGGGGCCAGCAGGTTCGCACCCTCGCGCCACAGCGACAGGTGCAGGTGCCCGCCGTTGCCCACCCCCGAGGCGTCCACCTTCGGGGAGAAGGACGTCCGCAGCCCGTGGCGCAGTCCGGCGCCGCGCACGACCGTGCGCACCAGGACCGAGGTGTCCGCGGCGGCGACCGGGTTCTCGGGTGAGACGGACAGCTCGAACTGCCCCGCGGCGTACTCGGGATGGATCTGGCGCACGGCCACGCCCGCCTCGTCGAGGGCGCTGACGACGTCCCGCAGGTAGTCGGCGAGCTCGGCGACGCGGGTCATCCCGTAGGCGGGGCCCACGGCGGCCGGCTCGAAGTCGTCGCCCTCGCCGCGGGAGACGGCCCACTCGATCTCGAACCCGGCCCGCACGGTCAGCCTCTCGGCCGCCAGGGCGTCGACCAGCCGTCGCAGGGCGAGCCGACTGCAGGCGGGGTGGGGCTCACCGTCCTGCGTCCAGCGTTCCCCCGGTGACCAGGCCCAGCCGGGCTGCGGGGCCAGCGGCACCACCCGGTCGAGGACCGGGTGCATGCGCAGGTCGCCGACGGGACCCTGTCCGTCTTCCGGTGCGGCGATGCTGTCGTCGGCGCGGAACCAGTCGAAAGCCGGGGAGCAGCCCACCCCCCAGGCGGCGACGTCCGGCAGCCGGTCGACGGGCACCCCCTTCATCCGGGCGACCCCCGCCGTGTCGACGAACGTCACGGCGAGGACCGTGACGCCGACTCGGCGCAGCGGGTCCTGCATCGCCTCGGCACGCCGGGCCCGGGCCTGCCTGTCCGCCTCGGTGAGCTGCATGGCCCCTCCCCTTGCTCCTTGGCGCTCTGGACAACCGAACCCCACGCGAGCAGACTCCGCAACCATGGCGGGGGGCGGGTGTCGGTGACGACGGTTGAGTCACTCGGGCCACTGGTCGACCACCACTGCCACGGACTGGTCCTCGACGACCTGGACCGGCCGGGCTTCGAGACGCTGATGAACGAGGGTCCCGGGGGCTCGACGCACGTCCGGACACCCTTCGACTCCATGCTCGGACTCGCGATCCGCCGATGGTGCGCCCCGGTGCTGGGGCTGGAGCCACACGCCGAGCCCGAGGACTATCTCCGGCGCCGGCGGGAGCTCGGCGCGATCGAGGCGTCCCGGAGGCTGCTGGCCGCGTCGGGCACCAGCGCCTTCCTGGTCGACGCCGGCCTGGCGCCCGGGCACGTGTGCACCCCGGACGAGCTGGCGGGACTGGTCGGGGCGACGGCGTACGACGTGGTGCGTCTCGAGCGGCTCGCGGAGGACGTCCTGTCCGAGGGGGTCCCGGCCACCGGCTTCTCCTCCGCTGTGGAGGGCCGACTCGGGGTCCCCGGCACCGTGGCGGCCAAGAGCATCGCCGCCTATCGGGTCGGCCTGGCCCTGCCGCCGACCTGCCCCTCGGAGGAGGAACTGCGCACCGCGGTCGACCGATGGCGTGCCGGCGGCGAGACCCGGCTCGCAGAACCGCTCATCTGCGGCTGGTTGGCCTGGGCCGCCCTGCGGAGGCGGTTGCCCCTCCAGATTCACGTCGGCTACGGCGACCGCGACATCGACCTGCGCACGGCGGACCCCTTGTTGCTCACACCGTTCCTCCGCGCGACCGAGGAGCTCGGCGTGCCGGTCCTGCTGCTGCACAAC
This sequence comes from uncultured Actinomycetota bacterium, assembly GCA_963800325.1. Taxonomy (GTDB): domain Bacteria; phylum Actinomycetota; class Actinomycetes; order Actinomycetales; family Dermatophilaceae; genus CAWDAQ01. Next base: position 44,247 of record CAWDAQ010000005.1, read on the forward strand.
TACCCGGAGCATCGAGCGGCTGCCTACCTGGCCCAGGTCTTCGACCACGTCTTCGTCGACGTCGGACTGGCGGTGCACAACACCGGCGCGCTCTCCCGGGCCGTGATCTCAGAGACGCTCGAGCTGGTGCCATTCGGCAAGCTGCTGTTCTCCAGCGACGGCTACGCCCTGGCCGAGCTGCACTACCTGGGGGCCCACCTCTTTCGTCGCGCCTGGGACGCCGTCATCGGCGGCCTGGTCGTCGCCGACGAGCTTGCGCCCGCCGACGCCGAGAGGATCGGCGCGCTCGTCGCCCGCGACAACGCGCGGAGGGTCTACGACCTGCCGATCGCTGGTCAGCACGACGATCCGAAGGGGGCGTGACCGCCGACAGCGTCGGCGACGGCTTCGAATGAATGAGCGAGCAGCGGCTCCACAGGGAGCACGACCTCGAGGTCGTCCCCGGCCACCGCCCGGGTGATCTCCGCTGCGCCAGCCCGCGCAACGTCCAGGGCCAGACCGTCCCGACCCTTCGCCGGAACACCCATCGCCCGAACGGTACCGGGGCCAGACGCCCGATGCCCTCCTCCTGGCTTGACGGGTCCTCGACCCGGCTCCCGGGCCGACGGCGGGCATGCTCACGGGGCGCCATGCAAGGTGGTGCATACCGCCCAGTTTGACGCGGGCCCACTGATTCGCCCAGGGGCGTCCCGCGTGACCGGATGCAGGTCCGACGCTGTTCCCCGTTGGGATTGTCGGCCGCGCGGTCTCCGCAACCGGGAGGGGGTGGGACACTGCGAAGGTGGCAGCCCCGTTGATGCCCGTGCACGTCGTCGCCTTGGGAGTCGCGGGCTGTTGGTGGCTGCTGCGAGACGCGCCAGTCTCGAACGGCGGCGGACCGAAATCTCGGCTTGTTCGGCCGAGGGGGCTCGATGATCCTGACTGACCGCCTCGCTCGCCGCTTCGGTGGGGTGGTCGCGGTCGACGCGTTGAGCCTTGAGATTCCCGGTGGACAGATCTTCGGCCTGCTGGGTCCCAACGGCGCAGGCAAGACCACAACCCTTCGGATGCTGGCCGGGCTGATCGGGGCGTCGTCGGGTCACGCGTGCATCTCCGGGCTGGATGTGAGCGATCCCGCGCAGGTCAGGGAGGTGCGCAGGCTGGTGGGGGTGCTGCCCGAAGAGGCAGGGCTTTACGGCGACCTGTCGGCGGTGCGGACCCTGGACTTCTTCGGTCGCCTCTACCAGATGAGCAGGTCCACCCGCACCGACCGGGCCGAGATGCTGCTGACCCGTTTGGGGCTGTGGGAGCGGCGCGATGATGCGGCGTCGTCACTGTCCAAAGGGCTCAAACAACGCCTGGCGCTCGCCCGGGCCCTGGTGCACGACCCGCAGGTCGTCCTGCTCGATGAGCCCACCGCGAACCTGGACCCCGAAGCAGCCGCGGTCGTCCGCGACGTGCTCCTGGGCCTCAAGGCGCAGGGCCGCACCATCGTGGTCAATACCCACCGGCTGGAAGAGGCCGAGCGCGTGTGCGACCGGGTGGGGATCCTGCGCACTCGACTGTTGCGGGTGGGCACCCCTCACGAACTGAGGGCTGCGATGACCCGGACCCGAAGGATCGTCTTCGAGCTCGATGCCGTGCGCGATACGGACGTCGACGTCCTGCGCGAGCAGGGCGCCGAGGCGGTGGTCGTCACCGGCAACCGGATGGAGCTTGAGCTCCCACCAGGGGGGCCCAGCAGGGCTGACGTGGTCGCTGCGCTGGTCGCGGGCGGTGCTCGTGTGAACGCTGTGTCCACCGCGGAGGAGTCATTGGAGGACGCGTACTTGCGCATCCTGGGAGACCAGCCATGAGGCTCACCGACGTGCGGACCATCGCGGGGAAGGACCTGTGGTTGACCATGCGACGCCGCAGCATCGTGACCGCGCTGGCGCTGTTCCCTCTGTTGGTCGGACTGGGCCTGCCCCTTGTGCTGGTGTTCGCCGGACGCAAGACCGGAGGCCTGCCCCCCGCAGAGGTCCTCACTCGCCTGCTGCCCTCCTTCCAGTTCTTCTTCGTGATCGGGGCAGCGACCCTTCCGACAGCGATCGCCTCGTACTCGTTCGTCGGCGAGAAGGTCGAACGCAGCCTCGAACCGTTGCTCGCCACGCCCGTGTCCGACGTCGACGTCCTGCTCGCCAAGTCGCTGGCGGCCGTGGTTCCCGCCGTGGTGTCGATGTGGATCGGGGTGACCGTGTTCATGACGGTCGCTGACATCCAGGCGCGCAGCACCCTCGGGTACTGGTTCTTCCCCAACACCGCAGCACTGATCACCATGCTCCTCCTGGTCCCGCTGGTGGCCACCGTCAGCGCCGAGGTCAGCGTGCTGGTCTCCGCTCGAAGCAGCGATGTGCGCTCGGCCCAGCAGACAGGGACGCTGCTGGTCATCCCGTTCGCCGCCCTCTACGTCGCGTCCGAGCTGGGGGCCATCACTCTGGAACCGGGATCTATGCTCGCGCTGGCCGCGGTGCTCATCGCGGTGGCTGTCGCCTTGTTCTTCGCGGCCCGAGCGGCGTTCAACCGCGAAGAGATCCTCACCCGGTGGAAGTAGCCGCCCCAGTACGTCACATCGCCGCGAGCCGGACGCATGGCTGCGCCCACGATGGACTACCCCGGCAACACCCCGTCGAGTGAGCGGAAGCCGGCCTCGCAGACGGCGTGTCCTCCTCACTCGACATGACGGGTGAGCGTTCCAGCGCCGCGAGACGCGGTGCTTGAGGTCGTAGTGGTGGATGCCCAGGCGGCGGGAATCACGCCTTTCCACTTCCTTTCAAATGTCTCGCGAAGAATCCCGCCGCGCTGTCGCCTGCGTGTTGCGGGACGCCGGTGTGGCCGCCCATGTTGGCGTGCAGGCTCTTGTCCTTGGAGCCGAACCTGTCGAAGAGGTCCAGGGCCCGCTGGCGGTCGTTCCCTTCGTCATCCCACTGGAGCAGGACATGCAGGGGAATCGTGACCCGGCGAGCCTCCTCGAGCATGGTGCGGGGCACGAAGCTCCCGGCGAACAGACCGGCGGCCGCGATGCGCGGCTCGACGGTCGCCAGTCGGATGCCGATCGAGATCACCCCTCCCGAGTAGCCGACCGGGCCATCGAGCTCAGGCAGTGCCAGGAGCGCGTCAAGAACTGCTTGCCACTCCGGAACAGCCCGTTCGACGAGCGGGAGGATCAGCCGGTCGATGAGCTCGTCCGACACCCTCTCGCCGGCCCGAAGGGCCTTCCGCAGGTCGACGCGGGCCTGCTCGATCGCGGGTATGGGTGGCCTGTCGCCGCTGCCGGGAAGTTCGATGGTGGCCGAGGCGAAGCCGTCCGCCGCGGCGCTCCGGACACGGGCCAGAAGCCGGGGTCGCATGGTGCTCAGTCCACCGGGGTGGCCGAGGAGGATCAGCGGGACCGCTCCGGCCGAGGACCCTGGCGTCCACAGGATTCCAGGATTCTCGCCGAGGGTGAACTCGCGCTCGAGGACGCCATCGCTCAGACGGTGCTCGGAGGTGAATCGCATGGTCGTGCCTTTCGGGAGTGCTCGTGGACGGCGCTCCCGGACGACCTACCATCCGGCCGTGACTGCCGAGGGGAGCACCCTTGTCGATCCGTTCACGGGTACCACCTCCTCGCTCTGGTCCACGGCCGCCGGCAACCTATCGCCGACACGCTTCACCCGACAACAGACTTGCCCTCCTCCCACCCTTGCGCTCCTGCCCTTGCCGTTGGGCACGGTCCTCAGCGGCGTCACAGCGCCGCCAAACGGGCGTGAATGTGGCGGCCTATGGCACTCAGTTGCCCACGAGCCTGTCGAGGTGAGTTCGGTCAGCTACTACTCGGGGAACTCGAGGTGCCAATCGTTGTCCGTGGTGACTACCGCCGGACCTTTGCCGGTGGCTTCGAGCCCTTCCGCCTTGCTGCCCAGTTTCCGTGTGATCTGACCGGACGCTCCAGGAGAGGCCGTCACCTCGAACGCGACCAGTCTCCCAAAGAGCCAGAGCATCCGCTTGGGGTCAACTGCCCCACACCGCCGCAACTCTTCATGAGGCCGCGATCGGTGCTGGTCGTGATGGTCGCCGGCCCAGGGCGTCGTGGCCCTGATCAGGCCCTTTGCAGATCAGAGCCGCTCGATGTCGTTGGGGACCCAGGTCTTCTCGAACCAGGGCTCCAGCGGTCCGTACAGGCGCAGGATCGCGTACCAGCTCTTGCCGGGCACCGTCTGGATCCAGTTGCCGCGGTGAGCACTGGGAGGTTTCGGCCCGAAGGTCAGGTCGATGGAGCCGTCGTCGTTGTAGGTGAGCTCGTCGTGGTTGCTCTCGCTGCTGCGACTCGGCAGGGGTTGGCCTGTCTGCAGCTCCGAGCGGGTCTGGGGGTCGTAGGCGATCAGCGACCAGAAGTCCTTGGCGGGGACTTCTGGGGGGAGGGTGAGGCGGTAGGTGTTGCTGCCGTTCAGGTACGCGCCAGAGGCGTCTCTCTCCGTGAGCGCGTACTGGGACCCGACCCCGACCATCTCCAGTGCCATCGCAGGGGTGTTCAGCGTCGCTTGGTAGAAGAACAGCGTTCTGGCGTCCAGGTTGCGTCCGCCGCGTCCGTCCCCATCGAGCCACTGGTAGTCGCCCCCGACAAAGCCCGTCTTCCATCGGCGGTCGGGGAAGAAGTAGGCACGCTGGTCGCGGGTCTGGAAGCAGATCGCCCGAGCAGAGGCGTTCCCGACTGCGGCGGCGTCGACGAGGGTGGCGCGCATCCGCTCGTCGGGCTCGAAGGGACGGTCCTTGTGGATTCCGATCGAAGCGAGCAGACCCCGGGTCTCGGGATCGATGATCTCGATCGGTTCGCGGGCGATCACGTCGGCGAGTTCGGTGTAGAACAACTCGTTGTTGGCGTGGATGGTGTTGAACGCCCTGCCAGAGAACGAGATGAACTCCATCTCCGGCGGGTGCGTCGCGCCGGATAGCGGATAGATCCTGACGCCGTCCCGGAACATCGCGGTCGCTGCATCGGTCGTGCCGTCGACGAGGAAGCCGCGAAGCGCCAGCAAGTTGGTGTGACTACGCGACTGGGCGATGTGGTAGCCATCAGGGGTTGCGCCGTCGTACCCGGGGGGCACCAACAGGTAGCGACCCCCGGCGCCGCGGTCGGGTCCGGGGGCGCCCATGTCGGTCACGAACCGGAACCAGGCATCGTTGACGGTGCCGGGACCACACCCCGGCGGTATCTCGACGACCGTCGGACCGTCACGGTCCAGGTCGAGCATCGCGAGCGCGTAGACAGTGTCGGTGTTGCCGGTCAGGAACAGCGGGTTGGAGTCCAGGAGATGGTCTGCGATCGCCATCTTGTGGGCGGCGTCGCAGCCGATGCCGGTCAGGCCGGCTCGCAGACCCTCCATCGAGGCGGCCGGAACGCACTGGAGGAACACTTCGACCCCCCTGACGAAGTCCAGGTGGTCGAAGACCTTCGCGGCCGTCTCGTCGCTAGGAAAGCCGTCGATGAACCCCAGCGTTCCGATCCGCGTCTCAACCCGGTCTGGCGTCAAAATCGTGCTCGGGACCGGCGTGTTGTAGCCATCAGGAACATCCGTCGAAGCGCTCATGACGCCAACATAGAGTCGCACACCGCAAACCGTCATCCTCCTCGCCCAAATGAGGCGGTGCCGCAAACGAGGTGGCTTGCCGACGCGAGCTGGCGTCGCCGTCGCGGCCAAGGCTCTGGAAAGCTGCAGCAATGGATTGCAGGAGCCCCGATGGGGCGTCCAGATCAGCGACGGACCACGCCTGCCGGAGGCAGCCGAGACGTGTACCGGGTGGCGGTTCGATTGCCCCGCGTCCAGACAGGTGCGCCGGTCAACCACCAAGCGCCGGCGCAACCACCGGATGCTGCAGCTGGTCGCGCCCCCTGATGCCAGAAGATCCACTCATCAAGCAGTTCCGGAAAGGACCCGCGTCGCCGAGACCTGCTGCATACCGCCGCCAGTCGACCGCCTGTTGTTGCTTGCGTCAGGAGGCGTTGTTGAGACGGCGCACGACGTATTGGTTGAGGCTGAGGTGTTCTTCGGCTGCTTCCATCGCGAGGCGTCGGTGGAGCTGCTCGCCGACACGGAGGTTGAATTTGCCCGAGTAGGACTTCACGGACAGCGGCTCCGGGACCGGCTCGCCGCCGTCGGCGAGGTCTTGAACTACTTCGGCGACGAGGTCACGGAGCCCGGAAAGGGCTTCGTCCTGGGTAGGCGCCAGCCAAGACAGCGAGGGCAGCTCAAGGCAGGTCGCGACGAACTCCTCGTCCTCGACCGACCAGGTGACCCGGTACGTGTAGCGGGTGACGTCAACCGTGGCGTTGCTCATGAGCTGGCCTCCTTCTTCTCGATCGCGGCGAGGACCTGACGGACCTGGTACGCCTTGGCCTTGCCGTGGTCGTTCTGGATGTTGACCCGCGGGTCGCCGGGCCAGGGGGTCTTGAACACTGCGTGCGAGCCGCCGCTGGTTCTCGGCGGTCCGAAGTAGTGCTCGCAGACCTTGGCGAGGTCGTCGTAACGGATGTTGCGCGGGTTGGCGCGCATCGCGGTGACGATCTTGGCTACCGAGGGCACGTCATCATGGTACTACCTGCAGTACCATCAGGATACCGCCTGGTGCGGATGCCAGCGCACCCTCCTGGCTCACACCCTGCGTCTATCCGCCGCGAGGCGACCCCGTAGCGGCCCGGGCTACGAGCTCGCCTGCTCGGGCCATCCTCCGTAGGGCACGGTGAGGATCTCGAGGACGTGGTCGTCGGGGTCCAGCCAGTACAGCCCACGTCCGCCGTCGTTGGTGTTGATCTGTTGACCCACGCGACGGGCGGGGTCGGCCCAGTACGAGATCCCGCGGTCGATGATTCGGCGGTGGACCTCGTCGAACGTGTCCTCGTCGACGAGAAAGGCGTAGTGCTGGGGATGTACCGGTCCTTCCTCGAGGAAGTCCATGGAGACCTCGTTCGCCACCTGGACCACGGAGAACGGCCCGAATCTCGTCGGAGCAGCCAGCCCCAGGATGTCGGCGAGGAACGATGCCGAAGCCTGCCGGTCGCTGCAGTACACGATCGTGTGGTTGAGCTTCACCGGCATCAGGGCCTCCTTCGTCGGATCCTGCGTAGGGCGTCTTCGTGGATGAATCACCGGATGGAGGAAGTAGTCACTGTGCCAAACCGGGCTTCTGACGACGAGACGAGGCGCGAGAGCGCGATCTGGGAAAGCACCGGCCGGGGGCTCGTGCCCATGATCGTGGTGTTCTTCGTCGGCATGCTGCTGATGCTTGCCCCGTATCCATGGCGCGAACGAGCTAGGCACGTCCTACGTCTACTACGTCCTCGCCGTTGTGGGCCTGATGCTGCTCGTGGTGGGAGCCCTGGGCGTTCGTTCGATTGTTCGCGTCACCAGGATCTACCGCGGGCGGCCTCAGCCAGGTGCCGAGACTCGCTCGACCCGCTCGCACTCCGAATAGGTTCCGGGAATCGCAAAGGGGCTTCTTGCCGGGGGGTGCGAGGGGATGAGGATCACCATGCGCCCCGGGCCCAGAACCTGCTGCACTCCGCCGCGTGCGGGTGCCTCGAGGTGTGGCGTCGGACGTGTTGGGATGGGGCGGTGGCGAGGCTGGTGACGTGGTCGCGGTACCGGGAGTCGATCGGCGACCGTTGCGGCCTGTTCTGCGCGATTGCCGACGCGTGGCCGATCACACGGGGGTTGTACCCCGGCAGCTACGTCGACCTGTCGCCGTCGACCGCCTTCCGGTCCGTGGTGTACGTCGACTCCGACCCTCGCGCCCGGCGGTTCTTCGCCGACCGGGAGCTGGTGGCCTCCGAGCTGTCCGGGCGCACGCGCACGGGCGCGGGAAACGAGGTGCGGTTTCTCGACACGGACTACACCCACCGGCTCGACCTGCCCGACGCCAGCGTGGACCTGCTCATCTCCCTGTACGCCGGGCCGGTGTGGGAGCACTGCCGCCGCTACCTGCGGCCGGGGGGCTGGCTGCTGGCCAACACCAGTCACGGCGACGCCAGCCTGGCCGCACTCGACCCGACGCTGCGACTCGTCGCGGTCGTGCACCACCGGGACGAACGCTATCGACTGGCTACCGACCGGCTCGACCGGTACCTGGTCCCGAAGCACCCCGAGGCTGCGCGCGTCGCCCAGGTCCGAGCCAGCGGCCGCGGCCTCGCCTACACGAACACCGCGTTCGCGTACCTGTTCCAGGACATCAGTCGGACTACCGATCCGTCGGGGATGTCATAGCCCCGTGCCCGGTTGCGCCGACTTGCGGCACTCCGCCGCCTGCGGAGGCAGTCGGGACGACGATGAGGCGGGCCGCGCAGCGCCCAGGCGGGGCTGTCCCTGGCGCTCGGCGGGGTCTGGCGTCATCAGGTCCGTGTGCCCGGCCGCGGTTGCGGCGGGCGGGGTTTGGGCCGCTTGAAGTCGCCGCGCGAGGTGTTGTCATGTCTGCTCCCACGATGCTTCTGGCGTTCCAACCGGCCTCGATGTCGACCGCGCAGCTGGCGGCGGTCTCGTTCCTGGCCCGCTGCTCCGGACGGACTCACCGCCTGTAGGCGTTCCAGCTGCGGGAGTGGTTCTCCTGGTGGGAGTCGCATGGGCTGGACCCGCTGGTCGGGGTCCGGCGAGCCCACGTCGAGCTGTGCATCCGCGAGCTCGGGGAGCGGGGGCTGAGGGACTCCTCCGTGGTGACGATGATGCACGGCGTGCGCGGCTTCTTCCGGTTCGCGCACATCGACGGGCTGATACACGGCCGACCCAGCCGTGTACGCCCGACCGCCGAAGGTCCGCCGGGACGAGTCCCGTACCCAGGGGCTGGACCGGCTCGAGCTGATCCGCTTCCTCCAGGTCGCCCAGACCATCACGGTCCACCAGGGTGCGCTGGCGTACCTGCTTGCCATCAACGCGCTGCGCGCCTCCGAGGCCGCCGCGGTCCGGATCGAGGACTACGCCGACACCCTGCGCGGGCACCGGGTGCTGCGACTGGTCGGCAAGGGCAACAAGCCCGCCACCATGCCGGTGACCGTCCCGGTCCTCCGCGTGCTCGAGGCGTGGGCACACCGACAGTGTGGGCATGGAACCGCCATGGAACCAGGGGGTGATAACAGACGCTCGACCTCCTCGCGCTCGAGCCCGACCCGAAGTCACCAATGGGTGACTCCCGGTTCATCGGCCACCCCCGCTCCGCGGGGCGGGCGATCGGGGTGATCGCCTACCGCGACCTCGACGCTGACCTGCACGGCATCAACGCCTGGCCCGCGACCGGGAGCGGACCTGAGGCTGTACCAGCAAGGAGACGATGATGGCCAAGACGATCGACCCAGCACACGCGGAACGGCTCCGGCGCGAGTCCGAGCAGACCAAGGACGACGCCCACCCCGCCGACACCGCCGGCCGGCGACCGAACCGGCAGAAGGTGTACTCCGTCCGGAAGCCGCCGCGGGCGATGCCGGTCCACGCCCGGTTCGACGGAGGTCTGCGGGTGTCAGCCACGACTCTCAGGCGGGGAACACACCGCTGGAGAGGTACCGGTCGCCGCGGTCGCAGACCACGAAGACGATCGTCGCCCCCTCGACTTCCCGGGCCACCTGGAGGGCGGTCCAGCAAGCGCCGCCCGCGGAGACACCGCCGAAGATGCCCTCCTCGCGGGCCAGCCGGTGGGCCGTCTGCTCGGCGTCGGTCTGGGTGACCTCCACGGTCCGGTCCACCGCCGACGGGTCGAAGATCTTCGGCACGTACTCCGGCGGCCAGGCGCGGATCCCGGGGATCTTCGAGCCCTCCGCAGGCTGTGCCCCGACGATCTGGACGCCGGGGTTGCGCGACTTCAGGAACCGCGAGACCCCGGTGATCGTGCCGGTGGTCCCCATCGCGGACACGAAGTGCGTGATCCGTCCGTCGGTCTGGCGCCACAGCTCCGGGCCTGTCCCGTCCTCGTGGGCACGGGGGTTGTCCGGGTTACCGAACTGGTCCAGGACCCGGCCGCGGCCCTCCCGCTCCATCCGAGTCACGACGTCGCGGGCCTCTTCCATGCCGCCCTCTGCCGGGGTGAGGACGAGGTCGGCTCCGTACGCCTTCATCGTCTGGATCCGCTCGGTGGAAGCGTCCTCGGGCATCACGATGACCAGTGGGTAGCCGCTGATCGCCGCCGCCATCGCCAAGCCGATCCCGGTGTTGCCGGACGTGGCTTCCAGCAGAGTGTCGCCGGCGGAGATCTCCCCTCGCTCCTCGGCGCCCCGGATCATGCTGATCGCCGGCCGGTCCTTGACCGAGCCGGCCGGGTTGTTCCCCTCGAGCTTGGCGAGCAGCACGTTGCCGCGGCGCTCGTTCTCCAGCCCCGGCAGGCGCTGCAGACGCACCAGCGGGGTGCCGCCGATGACGTCCTCCATCGTGGGGTACGCCGGAGGGGTGCTCACGCGCCGGAGTCTAGGTTCTCGTGTGGGTGGGCGCCGGCTTGGCACTCGCCTCTTTCAGCGTGGGTGGGGTCATCGCCGACGTCTCGACCACGGCATCGGCTGCCGCGGTGCCGCTGGTGACGTCACCGTCGGGCGGCGTCGCGGCGGGGGCCAGGGTCGTGGAGATCGCGTGGCCGCGCGAGGCGGTGGAGAAGACCGGCGGCAAGACCGGGCCCGTGCCCGTGATCGTGCTCGCGCGGACCACCACCGACAGCAGAGGGCGCTACACGCTCCCGGCCGTGCCGCTGGCAACCCTGCAGCGCCTGGCCAACCCCGATGGCACGGTGAACGTCCAGACCAGCGTCCTCGGCGACGGCTTCGAGGGACTGAGCTCGCGACCGGTCTCGGTCGCCGCCCTGGCCAACGCCTCGGCCCACCGCGCCGACGGGAAGGTTCTCCTGCCGGCGGCCACCGTGCGGACGTTCAAGGTGGCCACGACGATCGGATCGCGATCCAGGGTGGACGCGATCCCGATGGACAACGCCACGACCTGCAGCACACGGCGAGTCAAGACGTACGGCAAGAGGCCCACGATCGCCGGCTCCACGTGGAGCACAACCCGCTACGCGAAGCAGACGTTCACGTACGGCAAGGGCGGCTCGAGCTCGCTGGGTGTCGGCGTCTCCGGCAGCGGGACGTACGGGTCCTACCACGTCGGAGGGACCCACAGCTCGACCTCGTCCTACGTCGAGCAGTACCCGCGGCACTCGGGCGCATCGCGCATTCACGAGCGGACCTACGTGGTGCCCGCGAAGTACCGGCAGGACTGCCACATGTCCCTGCCCCCCACGGACTGGCACACTTACTTCGTGCAGTCGCGCTACATCGCCGGCGGCCAGTCCGAGGCGAAGCTCTCCCCGAAGTGGCTGCCCAGGGCCACCCACTGCGTCCCTGAATCAAAGGGTGGGCACACCTACGTCACCTCCAGCACCGCCGCCACCCACTCGGCCGGCTTCGTGGTCGCCCCGCTGATCGGGATGAACCTGTCCGCCCGCAGCGGCTGGTCCAAGCAGGTGCGACTCACCATCGACTGGAGCGGACCCGCCCGCCTCTGCGGCACCAGGAGCGATCCCGGCCGGCCCCGTGCCCACGGCGAGCTCGTCGCCCGCGGACGCTGATGCCGATGTGGCAGATCCCGCGCAGGACGCGCGCCGGGGCCGCCGTCGCCCTCGCCGTGGTGCTGGCCGCCGGGGGCGGCTGGTGGCTGCACCTCGAGCACCGGCCCAGCCCCGACGGACCACTCGGCCTGGGAGACGGATCGCAGGGGTCGGAGGGCTGGTGCATCCCCGACGGCGGCATCGGCAAGCCCATCTCCTGGGGCGACTTCGGCTCCCCCAACCACTCCAGGAACGGGCTGGTCATCGACTCCATCACCGCCCACACCAACCCCACCGCCGACTATCTCGGCGCCTACGTCCTGCCCGAGAAGATCACCAAGGACGGCGGCACGCTCGGAGTCGGAACCGTGCACGGCTTCCGCCCCGACAGGCCCGGCGCCCAACGGCTCCCCGCGAGGATCCCGCCGCGGCACGCCGGCGACCTCCAGCAGCAGGCCTACTCCTACGTCCTCGGCGTCCGCCGAACCGGCGCCACCCCCGCCCGGCTGACCCACATGGTGATCCACTACCACGACACCGCCGGCCACCGGTACTACTACAAGCTCAGCGGCCACGGCATCGTCGCCGCGAACTGCGCAGGGCTCTGGTAGAGATCAACTCGCGGCAGGCGTCACCTCCTGCCACCCGTCGATGACCACGGAAGAGGTCACTCCGCACGATCGGGTAGGCGCACCAGAACGGCCCCCACCCGCGTCTCCGCAGGTCGGGGGCCGTTCTCGTGTGGTGGGCGATACTGGGTTTGAACCAGTGACCTCTTCCGTGTCAAGGAAGCGCGCTACCACTGCGCTAATCGCCCGGGGTGGGGTCTGTCGTCCCCGAGAGGTGGAGACGGGATTCGAACCCGTGTAAACGGCTTTGCAGGCCGCTGCCTCGCCTCTCGGCCACTCCACCGTGAAGGTGGCTCTCCCTCCGAGCGGATGACCGGGTTCGAACCGGCGACCTCAACCTTGGCAAGGTTGCGCTCTACCAACTGAGCTACATCCGCACCGCGGCCGGCGGGTCACCCGCCGTGCGTGCGCAGCGACATTAGCCGATCACCGTCGTCATCACCAAACCGGTCCCGGTCCTCCGGCTCGTCCGACCCCTGAGGGAACGGGGTGAGGGGGTGACGGCCGTCGCGGGGCACCGGGTGCGGCTGCCCGGGCGTCTCCTCACCGTCCCCGAGGTTCTCGGCCCCGACGTCCTCCATCGGGGTCTTCGCGGCCTCCTCGACGACCCGGCGACGGCGCAGCCGGCTCACCTTGGTCGGCCAGCGGCGGCCGTTCCTCTCCGGGGTCTCCCCGATCGTCGAGGAGCCCACGGTCGCGGCCGCGAGCTTCTCCCGGCGCTCGGCCTCGACCTCCTCGGCGGCGAGCGTCGCGAGGGCCCGACGCACCCGCAGGGCGCGCACCTCCGGACTCGGCCAGAGGATCCGGATCGCGGCGTTGAGGGCGGCACCGATGAGGACGGCGATGGCGATGAAGTACAGCCAGATCAGGAGGACGATCGGCGCGCTCAGCGGGCCGTAGATCGACGTGCCACCGAGCGAGGCAGCGATGGTGCCGCGCACCCCGTAGGAGGCGAGCAGCCAGAGGACGAGGGTGAGCAGCGCCCCGGGGACGTCGCGGCGCCACGGCGACCGGTGCGGGGTGGCGATGTGGAACAGCGTCGTCAGGCTCGCCACGACCATGACCGAGACCACCGGCCAGTAGAGCTTCACGAGGAACTCCAGGTTGGCCGGCAAGAGGTCGCCGAGCACGCTGGGCCCGATGAGCACGAGCGGGATGAGGACGATGCCGACGACGAGGCTGACGAGGTAGAGCGACAGGCTGAGGATGCGCGCCTTGACGATCCCGCGCACGCCGGCCTGGCCGTACATGATCGAGATCGTGTCGACGAAGACGTTCAGGGCCCGCGAGCCGGACCACACCGAGAACGCGAACCCGACCGAGATCAGGTCGAACCGCCCGTTGCGAAACACGTCGTCGACCGTCGGCAGCAGCAGGTCCTGGATGATGTCAGGGGTGAGGAAGCGGCTGGCGTAGTTGACGATCTGCTGGGTGACGTTGTTCACCGCGCTGGCGCCGATCCAGTTGCCGACGTACCCGACGCCGCCGAACATCCCGAGGACCAGCGGGGGCAGCGAGAGCAGGGCGAAGAACCCGGCCTCGGAGGCGAGACCGGTCACCCGGTAGCGCAGGCACACCCGGACGGTCTCGGCGACCAGCCGCGCGAGCGGAACCGCCCCCGGCACTCGGGAGAGCAGCCACCTCACGTGCGCCCTCAGCCTGACATTCACGACACCACCGTAGCCGCGCCACCGGTTCGGGCCTGCGGGGACACGACCAGACCTAGGCTGGCGGCATGGCGACGCACGAGGTCACCAACCAGGTTCCCGCCCTCCCCGAGCACGACGTCCTCGCCGCCGACCCCGGCCTCCTCGCCGCCGTCGCCCGCTGGGGGGACCCCGACCGCACCCCCGACCTGCACGCCCTCGGCCGCCTCGCCGGGGGCGCCGCCGCGCGCGACCTCGCCGACAGGGCCGAGCGCCACCCGCCGGTGCTGCGCACCCACTCCCCCACCGGCGAGCGGGTCGACGAGGTCGAGTTCGACCCCGCGTGGCACGCGCTGCTCGAGACCGCCGTCGGACACGGACTGACCGCCGAGCCGTGGACCGGCGCACCCGGGTCGGGGGCGCACGCCCACCGGGCCGCGGGGTTCCTCACGTGGTCCCAGGCCGAGGCCGGGCACCTGTGCCCGGTGTCGATGACGTACGCCGCCGCCCCCGCCCTCGCCGCCGACCCCGTCCTGGGGTCCGCGTGGCTGCCGCGGCTCGCCTCCCGCACCTACGACCCCGGACTGCGCCCGGTCGCCGGCAAGGCGGGGGCGCTGACCGGGATGGGGATGACCGAGAAGCAGGGCGGCTCCGACGTCCGGGCGAACACCACCCGGGCCGCGCCCGACCCCGCGGGGCCCCTCGGCGAGGGCTCGGCCCTCCTGACCGGCCACAAGTGGTTCTGCTCGGCACCGATGAGCGACGCCTTCCTCGTCCTCGCGCAGGCCCCGGGCGGGCTGACGTGCTACCTCCTGCCCCGTGTCCTGCCGGACGGGTCCCGCAACGTGTTCGCGCTGCAGCGCCTGAAGGACAAGCTCGGCAACCGGTCCAACGCCTCCTCGGAGGTCGAGCTCGACGGGACGTGGGCGGCCCGGCTCGGCGACGAGGGCCGCGGGATCCGGACGATCATCGAGATGGTCGCCGCGACCCGCCTCGACTGCGTCCTCGGGTCGGCGGCCCTCATGCGCGCCGCGCTGGTCCGGGCGGTCCACCACGCCCGGCACCGCAGGGCGTTCGGCACCCTGCTCGTCGACCAGCCGCTGATGCGCAACGTCCTCGCCGACCTCGCGCTCGAGTCCGAGGCCGCCACCCTGCTCGGGATGCGGCTCGCCCACGCCGTCGACGCCGGCGAGCGGGCGTTCGCCCGGATCGGGGTCGCGGTCGCGAAGTTCTGGGTCTGCAAGCGCGGCCCGGGCGTCGCCGCGGAGGCGCTGGAGTGCCTCGGCGGCAACGGGTACGTCGAGGAGAACGGGCTCGCCCGGCTCTACCGCGAGGCCCCGCTGAACTCGGTGTGGGAGGGCTCGGGGAACGTCAACGCCCTCGACGTCCTGCGCGCCCTGCAGCGCGAGCCGGAGAGCGTCGAGGCGCTGCTGGCCGAGCTGGACGCGGCGCGCGGCGCGGACCCGCGCCTCGACGCGGCGCTCGGCGAGGCCACCGGCGCCGTCCGCGCCGCGACGACGGCGCCCGCCCAGGCCACCGCGCGGTCACTCGTCGAGCGGCTCGCGGTGACGTTGCAGGCCTCCCTCGTGGTCCGCCACGCCCCCACCGAGGTCGCCGACGCGTTCCTCGCCGGACGGGTCGCCGGCGGCCACGGCGCCTGCTACGGCACCCTCGGCGAGGACGTCGTCGCCGGCGCCGCCGGCACCCTGCTCGACCGCGCGGGCACCGAGGGCCCAGTGGGCTGAGCTGGATGAGCGAGCTCGTCGTGCCCACGCCCCGGACGGCCGGGACGGCCCGTCAGGAGTGCGCGAGCCGCTCGCGCTCCTCCTCGACGTCGAAGTCCGCCGGCGGCCACTGCGGGTCCATGTCGGTCAGGTGCTCCTGGAGGAGGTTCATCACCGCGAGTCGGGCGTACCACTTCCGGTCGGCGGGGACGACGTACCAGGGCGCCTCCTCGGTGCTGCACCGGCGCAGCACGTCCTCGTACGCCTCCTGGTAGGCGTGCCAGTGGGCCCGGTCGTCGATGTCGCCCGGGTCGTACTTCCAGTGCTTGTCCGGGCGCCGGAGCCGCTTGGCGAGCCGGTCGCGCTGCTCCTCCCGGGAGATGTGGAGCATGACCTTGACCACGGTGGTCCCGCCGCGGACCAGGCCGCCCTCGAACTGGTTGATCTGGTGGAAGCGCCGCCCCCACGCCGGGTTCGGGACGAGGTCGCGCACCCGGGCGACGAGGACGTCCTCGTAGTGGGACCGGTCGAACACGCCGATGACGCCCGGCGCGGGCAGCCGCTTGCGGATGCGCCAGAGGAACGGGTGGTCGAGCTCCTCGGTCGTCGGCGCCCCGAACGCGGTGATCTGCACCCCCTGCGGGTCGACGGCGCTGACGACGTGCCGCATGATGCCGCCCTTCCCGGAGGTGTCCATGCCCTGCACGACGAGCAGGACCGAGCGGGTGCCGCCGGACTGCCCCTCGGCCCAGAGCCGTTCCTGCAGGTCCGACAGGCTTTCCCCGACCGGCCCCATGAGGGCCTTGCCGGCGGCCTTGTCGCCGGGGAAGGCGGGCGTCGAGCGCGGGTCCACCGAGGAGAGGTCGACCGCGTCCGGGTCGACCCGGAGCGCCCGGCTGAAGCTGCGGCCCTCCACGAGCACGTCGGCGGCCGCCCCCCGGGCGTTGACGACCTTCGGCTTCACCGCGCTCGTGTCCGAGACGTCCGCCAGGAGGGCCTCGAGCTCGTCGCGGGAGACCGTCGCCTCCCGAGGGCCGTGCTCGTCGAGCCTCTTCTTCGCGTCCTTGGCCCTCTTCTTCGCCTTCTTCGCGCTGCTGCCCATGGTGCATCCTCGCAGGTCCGGACGACGGGTGCCCGTCCCGACGCCCCGCCCGCTCCGGGCAGGCCGGGTTGCGAGACTGTCCCGCATGCGACAGCTCCTGCCCCCGTCCCGCTCGACCGCGCCGCTGACCGACACCGAGCTCGCCGAGCGGTACGCCTTCCCCGGGCCGGACTGGGTGCGGGCCAACACCGTCTCCACCCTCGACGGCGCCGCCACCGGCGAGGACGGGCTGAGCGGGAGCATCCACACCCCACCGGACACCCGGGCGTTCGCGGTGCAGCGCTCGCTGTGCGACGCCGTGCTCGTCGGCGCCCGGACGGCGGTGGCCGAGGGCTACGAGCGGGTCGAGGAGAACGGGCGCGGCGTCGCCCCGCTGCTCGTCGTCGCGAGCCGGACCTGCGAGGTCCCGCCCGGGGTGCTCGGCAGCCGACCGGGCCGTGGCGGGGTCGTCCTCGTCACGTGCGCCGCCGCCGACGGGGCCGCGCTGGCCCGGGCCCGGGAGGCGCTCGGCGAGGAGAACGTCTGGGTCCTCGGCGAGGACACGGTCGACCTGGCGGCGACCCGGAACCGGCTCACCCGTGCCGGGGCCGGGCGCGTGGTCTGCGAGGGCGGACCGTCCCTGCTCGCGGCGGCGCTCGCGGCCGGCGTCGTCGACGAGGTCGCACTCACCCTCGTGCCGTCGATGATCGGCGGGCCGCACCCGCGCGTCGCCGGCTCCCCGCTCACGCTCGGCGTCGACCTCGAGCCCGCGCTGCTGCTCGAGGAGGACGGCACCCTGCTCGGGCTGTGGCGGGTGCGACCGTAGCGGCACATCCCCCCGGGACCGGGACCGGGGCCGCTCAGCGCCACACGAACTCGCGCACCGCGCGCTCCCACCGCTCGGGGTCGACGTTCCACTCCTTGCAGTGCCTGGCGACGCTCCACTCCTCGAAGTCGACGAGGTCGGGCCGGACCTGGGCGAGCGCCGCCGACGGCCCGCACGGGACGAACTCGTCGTCGCGGGAGTGGATGAGCAGCACCGGGTGGGACAGCTCGTCGGAGCGGCGCACCCAGTTCGTCTTCGCGACGTCGACGGCCTCGTGCACCCCGACGAGCCGCCTCGCCCACCGCCGCCCCATGAGGGTCCGACCGAGCGAGCCGACGAGGCTCGGCACATGGTGCAGCCGGGCGTGGTGGTCCAGCACGTCCCCCCAGTCGATGACGGGGCCGTCGAGGACGACGCGGGAGACGAACGAGCTCGTCCACGACCGGTCGAGCAGCTGGAGGGCGATCGCCCCGCCCATCGACCAGCCCACGAGGACGACCTCGCTCGCGCCGTGCTCGACGGCGTACAGCACCGCCTGCTCGATGTCGTTCCACTCGGACAGGCCGAGGTTGTACCGCCCGTCCGGCCCCGGCGGGGCGACCTCGTCGTTGCGGTAGGTCGGCACGAGCACGGTGAAGCCGGACTCGCGCAGCGGCCGGATCCCCCGCAGCGCCTCCTCCCGCCGGGCGCCGCGGCCGTGGACGAGCACCGCCCAGCGGCCGGTGTCGGTCTCACCGGGAACGACCCACGCCGGCGCCGGTCCGACGTCGGTGCCGATGACGACGTGCTCGGTGGGCAGCCCGAGCGCGACGTCCGGGGGCTGGGCCCAGTAGTAGGAGTTCCACCGGGCCGGGCCGGGGCGCAGCCGGCCGAGGTCGACCCCGAGGAGCTCACGCCGCACCCGACCGTGCTCCTCGTCGACCTCGAGGACGTCGCCGAGCCGGATGTGGCTCGCGCCGCCGTCGAGCCACAGGCCGTAGCGGCCGGGGACGACCGTCTCCGGGGTGAGGCCGAGGCTGACGCTGTCGGTGTGGATGACGTGCAGGTAGCAGTCGTCGGGACGGCGCGGGTCGGGGGTGAGGACCCGGCGGGCGAAGTAGAGCGCGCCGGTCACCGACGCGGCCCCCACCCCGGTGGCGGCCGACCCGGCGGTCGCGGCCCCGACGATGCCGGCGCGGCGCAGGCGCGGGTGGGCGGAGGCCATGGACACATGGTGGCAGGTTCTCCCGGGCCCCGGGGGGCCGGTTCCGGCCGGCGGGGGTGGAGGGTCGGCGCCACGGCGCACAATGGTCGCGTGCGCCTTCCCATCGACCTGCCCGTCTCCCCCATGCTCGCCAAGGCCGTGCCCGAGGTGCCCGAGGCCGACTCGGTCGACGGCGGCCTCGCCTACGAGCCGAAGTGGGACGGCTTCCGCTGCATCGTGCTGCGCGACGGGGACGAGGTCGAGCTCGCCTCCCGCGGCCGCAAGCCGCTGACCCGCTACTTCCCGGAGGTCGTCGACGCCGCCCTGGCCCACCTGCCCCCGCGCTGCGCGGTCGACACCGAGGTCGTCGTCCGGGCCGGGGACCGCGGAGCCGAGCGTCTCGACTGGGAGGCCCTCGCGCAGCGGATCCACCCGGCCGACTCCCGCGTGCGCCGGCTCGCCGCCGAGACCCCCGCCGAGCTCGTGTGCTTCGACCTGCTCGCCCTGGGCGAGGAGTCCCTGCTCGACCTGCCCTTCGCCGACCGCCGGGAGCGCCTGGAGGAGGCGCTCGCCGACCTCGACCCCGGCGACCCGGTCCACCTCACCCGGACCACCGGGGACGCGGCGACCGCCCGGGACTGGTTCGAGCGGTTCGAGGGCGCCGGTCTCGACGGGGTCGTCGCCAAGCCGCTCGCGCGCCCCTACGCCCCCGGCAAGCGGACGATGTTCAAGGTCAAGCACTCCCGGACCGCCGAGGCCGTCGTCGTCGGCTACCGGGTGCACAAGTCCGGCTCGGGCGTCGGCTCGCTGCTGCTCGGGCTGCACGACCACGAGGGGCGGCTGTTCAACGTCGGCGGGATCTCCGCGTTCACCGACGCCCGCCGCCAGGCCCTCGTCGACGACCTCGAGCCGTACGTCATGCGCGGCGACGGCGGCGAGGCCGTGACCGGGGAGACCGACCGGTCACGGTTCTCGGCGAACAAGGACGTCAGCTTCGTCCGGCTCCGGCCCGAGCTCGTCGTCGAGGTCAAGTTCGACCAGATGGAGGGCCACCGGTTCCGGCACGCGGTCCAGCTGCTGCGGTGGCGCCCGGACCGCGACCCGGACTCGTGCACCGTCGAGCAGGTCGAGCGCGCCCCGGCCTACGACCTCACCGACGTCCTGCGGGGCGGCCGGGAGTGATCGCCCCGGGGCCGCAGCGGGCGCCCGGCCCGGGGGGCTCTCCCGCGGCAGGCCCCCACCCGGACCGTGCGCGGGTCACCGGGGTCCTCCTCGCCGCCGGGGCGGGCACCCGGTACGGCGGGCCGAAGGTCCTCGCCGAGGGCGGCGCCTGGCTGGCCGCCGGCGTGGACGCCCTGGCCCGCGGGGGCTGCGACGTCGTCCACGTCGCGCTCGGCGCCGCCGACGCCGCACTGCCGCCCCCGGCCCGCCCGCTGCGGGTGCCCGACTGGGCGAGGGGCATGAGCGCGACGCTGGCCGGCGCGCTGGAGGCGGCCGAGGCCGACGGCGCGGACGTTCTCGTGCTCCACCTCGTCGACCTGCCCGACGTCACCGCCGCCGTCACCGCGCGCGTGCTGGGCGAGGCCGTCGCCTCCGGCGACGCCGCCGGCGCCCTCGCCCGCGCGGCCTACCGGGGCCGGCCCGGTCACCCCGTCGTCCTGGGCCGCGCCCACTGGGCGGGGCTGCGGGCGACCCTGACCGGCGACGAGGGGGGCCGACGCTACCTCGCGGCCCGCGGCGTGAGGCTGGTCGAGTGCGGAGACCTGGCGACCGGGAGCGACATCGACGAGACGGGCTGACCGGGGACGCGGGCCCCCCCGCTGGAGGCTCACCCCTCCTCGGCGGGACGCCGTGCCCGGCTGGGCTGCACCCGCGGCGGCTCGCCCGGCATCTTCGGGTAGTCCGGGGGGAAGGGCATCTCCCCGAGGCCCCGCTCGGCGACGTCGGCGTCCCACAGCTCCATCGCCGCGGCGAGGTCGCCGACCGCGTCCTCGATGCCGGACCACGGGTCGCCGCGCTCGGCGAGCACACCGGGGGCGGTGCGGACGGTGAAGTCCCCCGGGGCGACCTCCCCCAGCTCGTCCCAGCCCACCGGCATCGAGACCGGCGCGCCGGGCAGCGGTCGGGGGCTGTACGCGGAGGCGATGGTCCGGTCCCGGCAGGCCTGGTTGAAGTCGACGAACACCTTCTCGCCGCGCTCCTCCTTCCACCACGCCGTCGTGACGAGGTCGGGCAGCCGGCGCTCGAGCTCGCGGGCGATGGCGATGACCCCGTGCCGGACGTCGAGGAACTCCCGCTCCGGGCGGATCCGGGCGAACACGTGCACCCCGCGGTTGCCGGACGTCTTGGCCCAGCCGACGAGCCCGAGCTCGGCGAGCAGGTCCCGCAGCGCGCGGGCGGCCTCGACCGCGTCCGGGAAGCCCCGGCCCGGCTGCGGGTCGAGGTCGATCCGCAGCTCGTCCGGGTCGTCGAGGTCGGCGGCGGTCACCGGCCACGGGTGGAACGTCACGGTGTTCATCTGGACCGCCCACACCGCGGTCGCGGCCTCGTCGACGACGAGCTGGGGGTGGCGCCGGCCCGAGGGGTAGGTGACCGTGACGCTCCGGGCGAACTCGGGCACCCCGCGGGGCGGGTTCTTGGAGTAGAACGCCTCGCCGTCGACGCCGTCGGGGAACCGCTGCAGCGTGACCGGCCGGTCGGCGAGCGCGGTGAGCAGCGGCCCGCCGATGGCGACGACGTACTCGGCGAGGTCGAGCTTGGTCACCGCGTCGCCGTGATCCCCCGCCGGCCACATCACCCGGTCCGGGCTCGAGAGCCGCACCGCCCGCTCGGTACCGTCGGGGGCGGGGACGTGGAGCGTCGTCGCGGGGCCGGCCATGGCGAGAGCCTACGGCCGACCCCCCGGGGACGGGGTCCAGCCGACCCGGGCGGAACTTTCCCGAGGGCCGCGATGTTGTCCCTGCCATGAAGCACACCGACCGTACCTACCCCGTGACGAAGTCCGACGAGGAGTGGCGCGAGAGCCTGAGCCCGGCCGAGTACGAGGTGCTTCGCCGCGCCGGGACCGAGCGTCCGTTCACCGGCGAGTACACCGACACCACGACCGAGGGCGTCTACAGCTGCCGGGCCTGCGGCACCGAGCTGTTCCGGTCCGAGACGAAGTTCGGCAGCCACTGCGGGTGGCCGTCGTTCTACTCCCCGCTCGCCGAGGACCGGGTCGAGTACATCGAGGACCGGTCGATGGGGATGAAGCGCGTCGAGGTCCGGTGCGCCACCTGCGGCAGCCACCTCGGCCACGTGTTCGACGGCGAGGGCTACGACACCCCCACCGACCAGCGGTACTGCATCAACTCGATCGCGATGACGCTGGAGCCGCGGGCCTGAGTCACCGCCCGGCCCCGTCCGACCCCTCCGCCGTCGCCGTCGAGGGCCCGAGCCGGGACAGGGCGCGCGCGAGCAGCGGGGCGACGAGGAGCATGGCGAACACGCGGATGACCTGGACGGCGAGGACGTACGTCGTGTCCGAGCCGCTGTCGGCGGCGAGCGCGAGGACGGCGAACAGACCGCCCGGGGTGGTCGCGAGGTAGGCGGTCAGCGCGTCCACCCCGGTGGTCGCCGCGAGCAGGGCGCCGAGCCCGGCGCAGCCCGCGATGACGAGCGCGATGAGGAGGACGGTCAGCGGCAGCAGCCGGGCGATGCTGCGCAGGCTGGCACGGGTGAACCGCAGCCCCACCGCGACGCCGATGAGCGCGAACGCGACGCTCTCGACCGGGCCGGGCTCGCGCACCGCGCCGAGCACGCCGCTCGCCGAGAGCGCGACCGCGACGACCATCGGGCCCAGGAGGTTCGCGACCGGTGCCCGGACGACCCGGACGACGACGAGGCCCCCGAGCACCGCGGCGGCGGTGAACACCAGGTCGACCGGCCAGTGGGTCGGGGCCGTCTCGAGGGTGCCCCGGCCGCTCGGGGGGTGGAACACGGCGGTCGCGAGGACCGGCATCGCGAGCAGCACGACGACGACCCGGAGGTACTGCACGATCGTGACGACCCGGTCGTCGGCGCCCAGCTCGCGGGAGATCGCGACGATGCCCGAGGCGCCGCCGGCGATGAGCGCGAACAGCCCGGTGGTGCGGGAGACGTCGCGGTGGATCGCCATGAGCAGCCCGGTGACGAGGCTGACGACGATCGTCCCCAGGGTGACCCCGAGCACCGACGGCCAGTCGGTCGCGAGCCGGGTGAGGGTGGACAGCTGCACGAGCGCGCCGATGGTGACGCCGATGAGGGCCTGGCCGAGCCGGAAGAGCGGGGTGGGCATCACGAGCGGCTCGGCCGCGGTGAGGGCCTGGGCCATCCCGGCGAAGAGCGCGCCGAACAGGAACGGCGACGGCGCCCCGAGGAGGTCCAGGACCCCGCTCGCGGCGAGGCAGAGCACGACGACGAGGGCCCACGGCCTCGCCGCCGGGGGAAGCGGTCCGGAGAGCGTCGGTCCCGGGGACCTCACCGCAACCGTGCGACGAGATCACCGACCTCGACGCGGGGGCCGGTGTAGAACGGGACCTCCTCACGCACGTGCCGACGGGCCCGGGAGGCGCGCAGCTCGCGCATGAGGTCGACGATGCGGTGGAGCTCGTCGGCCTCGAAGGCGAGGATCCACTCGTAGTCGCCGAGCGCGAACGCGGAGATCGTGTTCGCGCGCACGTCGGGGAAGTCCCGGGCCATCTGGCCGTGCTCGCGGAGCATGTCGCGCCGCTCGTCGTCCTCGAGGAGGTACCACTCGTAGGAGCGGACGAACGGGTAGACGCAGAGGTAGCCGCGGGGCTCCTCGTCGGCGAGGAACGCCGGGATGTGGCTCTTGTTGAACTCCGCCGGGCGGTGCAGCGCCGCCTGGGACCACACCGGCTCCAGGTGCGAGCCGAGCTCGGTGCGCAGCAGCCGGTGGTAGGCGTCCTGGAGCTGCTCGATGGTCGCGGCGTGCCACCACACCATGACGTCGGCGTCCGCGCGGAGCCCGGCGACGTCGTACAGCCCCCGGACGACGACCCCGTCCTCGGCGAGCGCGGCGAGGACGTCCTCGACCTCGCGGGCGAGCGCGTCCCGGTCGGCGTCCCCGACGGGCGTCGTCAGCGCGAACACCGACCACATCGCGTACCGGATCGTCTCGTTGATCTCCCGGACCCGCGCCGGGCTCGGCTTTCCGGAGGGTCGCGTCGTCGTGTCCGTCATGCTCCTCATTGTCCTCCGGTGCGCGCGCCGGTCCGCAGGTGGGTGAGCACCCGGGCGGCCGCGGTCCGCGCGGTCCCGACGACGGCGGGGACCCCGACCCCGTCGTAGGCGGCCCCCGCGAGGGCGAGCCCGGTGAGCCCCGCGAGCTCGGCCCGGACCCGCGCGACCCGCGCCACGTGACCGACGGCGTACTGCGGCAGCGCGCCGCCCCACCGCTGGACGTGGGCGTCCAGCAGCTCCGGCAGCGGTCGGCCCAGGGCCTCGCCGACCTCTGCGGCCGCGACCCGGACCAGGTCGGCGTCCGGTCGCTGGAGGTCGCTCTCCTCCCCCGCGCGGCCGACGGACGCACGCAGGTAGGCCACCCCGGGGGCCGCCTGCGCCAGGGCGGGCCACTTGGCCGAGCTGAACGTGCTCGCCTTGATGGTCCGACCCTCGACCGGGGGCACGAGGAACCCGGACCCGGGCAGGGCGGGCAGCCGGTCGGCCGGCACGGCGAGGGTGACGACGGCCATGGAGGCGTACTCGATGTCGGCGAGCAGGTCGGCGGCGGCGGTGTGGCCGGCGAGCAGCCGGGCGGCGGGCCGGGCCGGGACCGCGAGCACGACGGCGTCGGCGTCGATCCGCTCCGGGTCCCTCGTCGGGCCGACGGTGACGGCCCAGCCCCGGGGCCCGGGGGCGAGCTCGCGCGCGATGGTCCGGCTGCGGACCGTGGCGCCGAGGCGGGCGAGGTCGGCGGCGAGCACCTCGGGGAGGCGGCCGAGTCCGCCGCGGAGGCTGGCGAACACCGGCGGCCTCCGCTCGCCGTCGCCGGCCCGGAGACCGGCCTCGCGCGCGGCCTCGAGCAGGCTGCCGCCGCCGGCCGCGACCGACCAGACCTGCGGGAGCGCGGCCCGCAGCGACAGCCTCCGGGCGTGGCCGGCGTACACCCCGCCGAGCAGCGGCTCGACGAGCCGGTCGACGACGGCGTCGCCGAGCCGGCCGGCGACGTAGTCCCCCACCGACACGTCCTCCCCCACCACGCCGGCCCCTCCGCCGCCCGGCCAGGCCCGCTCGTCGGCGGCCCGCTCGACCTCGGCGTCGGTGAGCAGCCCCGCCGCCCGGGCCGGGTCCCCCGGTATCCCCATGAGGGTTCCGCTCGGCAGCGGGTGGAGCCGACCCCGCGACCACACCGACGCGCCGCCCGAGGCCGGGTGGACGACGTCCGCGTCGAGGCCGAGGTCGGCGAGGAGGTCCAGTCCCTCCGGGCGGCGGGCGAGCAGGGACTCCGCGCCGACGTCGACCCGGTGCCCGGCGACGTCCTCGAGCCGGAGCTTGCCGCCGACCCGGTCGGAGGCGTCGAGCAGGACGACCTCGGCACCACCGGCCCGGGCGAGGTCGCGGGCGGCGACCAGACCGGCGATCCCACCGCCGACGACGACCACCCGGGGCCGGTCGGCGACGGTCACCGGGCGGAGATCTCGTGGACGAGGTCGACGACGCGGGTGAGGACGTCGGGGTCGGTCGCCGGGAGGACGCCGTGGCCGAGGTTGAAGATGTGCCCCGGGGCGGCCCGGCCCTGCTCGACGACGTCGCGCACCGCGGCGGCGACCGGCTCCCACGGCGCGAGCAGCAGCGCGGGGTCGAGGTTCCCCTGGACGGCGTAGCGGCTCCCGAGCCGGGCGACCGCGTCGGTGAGCGAGACCCGGAAGTCGACGCCGACGACCTCGGCGCCCGCGGCGCCCATCGAGGGGAGCAGCTCGCCGGTGCCGACGCCGAAGTGGATGCGGGGGACGTCGAGGTCGGCGACGGCGGCGAGCGCCGCCGCCGAGTGCGGCCGGACGTGGGTGTCGTAGTCGGCCCGGGAGAGCACCCCCGCCCAGGAGTCGAACAGCTGGACGGCGCTCGCGCCGGCCTCGGCCTGGACCCGCAGGAACGTCCCCGAGATCTGGGCGAGCCGCGCGCACAGGTCGCGCCACAGTCCCGGGTCGCCGTGCATCATCGCCTTGGTCCGCTCGTGGTTGCGGCTCGGTCCGCCCTCGACGAGGTAGGAGGCGAGCGTGAACGGGGCCCCGGCGAAGCCGACCAGCGGCGTCCCCCCGAGCTCGGCGACGAGGATCTTCACGGCCTCGGCGATGTCGGGCACGTCGGCCGGGGTGAGCTCGGGGATCCGGTCGAGGTCGGCCCGGGTGCGCACCGGCTCGGCGATGACCGGGCCGGTCCCGGGGACGATGTCGAGGTCGACCCCGACCGCGGCGAGCGGGACGACGATGTCGGAGAAGAAGACCGCGGCGTCCACCCCGTGCCGGCGCACGGGCTGCAGGGTGATCTCCGCGGCGAGGTCCGGTCGCCGGCAGGCCTCGAGCATCCCGACGCCCTCGCGGACCCGGCGGTACTCCGGGAGCGAGCGGCCGGCCTGGCGCATGAACCACACCGGCGTGTACGGCACGGGTCGCTGCCGGGCGGCGCGGACGAGCGTGCTGTCGGCGGGACTCTGGGTGGCGCTCACCCCTCGATCCTCGCACGCGCGTCGGCGCGCCTACGACGCGATGAGGGCCACGCCGACCAGGGACGCGGCCACCCCGACCTGCTGGACGCGGCGGAGGCGCTCACGCAGCACGACCCGGGCGAGCAGCACCGTCATGACCGGGTAGAGCGAGCCGAGCACGCTCGCGACGCTGACGTAGCCGCTGGAGGAGGCGACCGCGAACAGGGCGTTCGCGCCGAGGTCGCCGAGGCCGATGACGGCGAGCATCGGCGCGTCGCCGGCCGCGACCCGGCCGGTGGTGCGCGCGAGCAGCGCGACGATCACGAACACGGCCACCGACGTCAGCCGCATCCCCCAGAGCGTGTGGACGACCGAGACCCGCGAGCCCCGGTCGAGCTCGAACAGCGCGAGACCGAACCCCAGGGCGGCGACGCCGGCGAGGGCAACCGGGCGGGCCGAGACCGCACCGGTGAGCTCGGGGCCCGAGGCGAGGACGATGCCGAGCACCGCGACGACCATCCCCGCCCACGCCAGCGGGCCGGGGGCGTCGCCGCCGAGCACCCCGAGGACGACCGGGACGACCACGCCGACCGAGGCGATCGGGGCGACGACGCCCATCGTCCCGGACCCGAGGGCGGCGTAGAACGCGACGAGGCCCACCGTCCCGGCGGCCCCCGCGCCGATCGCCCACCCGACCCAGCCGGCGGAGGGCGCCGGGGCGGCGACGAGCACGGCACACGTCATCGCCACGAGCGCTACTGCCTGGGACCAGCCGACGACGGCGGCGGCCGGCAGCCGCCGGGAGGTCATACCGGCGAGGAAGTCCGACGTGCCCCACACCGCGGAGGAGGCGAGGGCGAGGAGGGCGAGCACGAGCGCACACTAGAGGAGCGCCGGGCCCCGGCAGCAGTGACGTCCACGGGCTCGGTCTCGACATGCGAAACAGTCATACTGGGGCGAACATGGACGTGTCACTACGAGTGCCGCGGCACGCCGCACGGGTCGGCGTGGCCTCCCGTGCGCCGTCACCCCCCTCGCCTAACCTTCCTGTGTGGCAACACGATCCATCCCGGGCCTCCAGCCGCCGGAGTTCGCGCAGGCCCTCGCCTCGCTCCGGGCCGCACGGCTGCGCCCCGAGGTCCGGCTCACGGAGGTGCCCGCCCCGACGCGGATCGCACCCCACGCCGTCGCCCTCACCGCCGACGTCCTCGACGGCTCCGCCGAGGAGGACGAGCTCGCGACCGGACGGTTCGTGCTCCTGCACGACCCGAGCGAGCCGGAGCCGTGGGAGGGCGCCTGGCGTGCGGTCACCTTCGCCCGCGCGGCCATGGAGCCCGAGGTCGGCGGCGACCCCCTCCTGGGCCAGGTGGGCTGGTCCTGGCTCGTCGACGCGCTCACCGACCACGGGCTCGGCTTCACCGCCGAGGCCGGGACGGTCACCCGGGTCGTCTCGGAGAGCTTCGCGGGCCTCTCGGACCGCCCGACCACCGTCGAGATGGAGGTCCGCGCCTCGTGGACCCCGCTCGGCGACGTCGGCGAGCACCTGCTCGCCTGGGGGGACCTGCTGTGCACCATCGCCGGTCTGCCCCCCCTCCCCGCCGGTGTCGTCGCGCTCCCGGGCCGTCGGCGCTGACGGGCCCGCCGCATGACGAGCACACCCCGGCGACCCTCGACCGACCGCCCGGCCGCCACTCCCGCGACCCCTGCGACCAGCGCGCCCCCCGGGACCACCGGAGCCGTGGAGGACCCGCCCGCCGAGCCGACGCCGCTGACCCGACCGGCCGAGGGGATCCCCGAGGTCGTCACCACCGAACGGGGCCTCACCGAGGCGGCCGAGGCCGTCGCCGCCGGGGTCGGCCCGGTCGCTCTCGACGCCGAGCGGGCCTCGGGCTACCGGTACGGCCAGCGGGCCTACCTCGTCCAGCTGCGGCGCGAGGGCTCGGGGACGTGGCTGATCGACCCGGTCGCCCTGCCCGACCTCAGCCCGCTCGACGAGGCCATCAGCGGCGCCGAGTGGATCCTCCACGCCGCGACCCAGGACCTCGCGTGTCTCGCCGAGGTCGGCCTCACCCCGAGGCAGCTGTTCGACACCGAGCTCGCCGCCCGGCTCCTCGGCCGGCCCCGTGTCGGCCTGGCCGCGGTCGTCGAGCACTACCTCGACCTCGGCCTCGCCAAGGAGCACTCGGCCGTCGACTGGTCGACCAGGCCGCTGCCCGAGCCGTGGCTGCGCTACGCCGCCCTCGACGTCGAGGTCCTCGTCGAGGTGCGCAACCTCATGGGGGTCGACCTCGCCGAGCAGGGCAAGTCCGAGTGGGCCCGGCAGGAGTTCCTGGCCCTGCTCGACTGGCAGCCCACGGTGCGCCCCGACCCGTGGCGGCGCACGTCGGGGATGCACAAGGTCCGCGGCGCCCGCGGCGTCGCCCGCGTCCGCGAGCTCTGGCTGGAGCGGGACCGGATCGCGATGCAACGCGACGTCTCCCCCGGCCGGGTCGTCCCGGACGCGCTCCTGGTCGAGATGGCCCAGCGCGACCCCCGCGTCGCGGCCGACCTGCCGAGCGGGCACCGCGGCGTCCAGCGCCACCAGCGCGACTGGCTCGCCGCCGTCGCCCGGGCCGACGCGCTCGCCGAGGACGACCTGCCCCCGGTGACGGTGCGCTCGGACGCCCCGCCGCCGCAGCGGTCCTGGGCCGACCGGGACCCGGTGGCCGCGGCACGGCTCGCCGCCGTCCGGGAGGGGCTCGCCGCCGTCGCCACCGACCGGGTCGTCCCCGTCGAGAACATGCTCACCCCGGACACGCTCCGCCGGGTGCTGTGGACCCCGCCGGCCGAGCCGAGCGAGGAGCACCTCGACGCGGCCCTCGCCGACCTCGGCGCCCGGCCCTGGCAGCGGGAGATCGTGCTGCCGCTCATGCTCGAGGCCTTCGCCGCCCACCCGAGCCCCTGACCCGGCGGCACCCCACTCGCCGACGAGCACCACGCCCGAGGAGGCTCCCGTCCCCGAGCACGACCCCGAGCACCCGCCCCCGACCACGAGGAGGCCCGCGTGACCACGACACCAGAGCCCGCGCCGCAGGACGAGGCTCCGGGACTCCCCGAGGAGGTGCTCACCCGCGCCGTCGCCGAGGACGTCGCCCTGCCCGGAGGCGGCGGCACCCTCGCGCTCGTCACGCTCGACAACGGACGCGGCCGCTCCCGGCCCAACACCTTCGGCCCTGCGTCGCTGGCGAGCCTGCACGAGGTCCTGGCCGGGCTGCGGGAGCGGGCCGAGGCCGGTGAGGTCACCGCGGTCGCCCTGACCGGGCCGCCGCACGAGTTCGCCGTCGGCGCCGACCTCGGTGGGGTCCCCTCGATCCGGACCCGCGAGCAGGCCCTCGGTCTCGCTCGGGCGGGCCACCGCGTCGTCGCGGCCCTGATGGACCTGCCGGTGGCGACGTTCGCCTTCCTCGGGGGCGCGACCCTCGGTGGCGGGCTCGAGCTCGCGCTCGCGTGCGACCACCGCACCGTCGCCGGCGACGTCCGCCAGGTCGCCCTGCCCGAGACCTCCCTCGGGCTCGTCCCCGGCTGGGGCGGCTGCCACCTGCTGCCGGCCCTCGTCGGCCCGGAGGCGGCCGTGCGGGTCATCGTGGAGAACCCGCTGGCGAACAGCACGATGCTCACCGCGGCGCAGGCCCACGCCCTCGGCATCGCCGACGCCCTGCTCGACCCCGCGGACTTCCTCGAGGAGTCGCTCGCGTGGGCCGCGCGGGTCCTGGCCGGGTCCGAGGACGTCACCCGCGTCGAGGCGCCCCGGGACGAGCAGGCCTGGCAGGCCGCCCTGGAGCGCGCCGGCCGGGTCGTCGCCGCCCGGACCGCCGGCTGCTCCCCGGCGCCGCTGCGGGCCGTGGAGCTGCTCCGCGGCGCCCGGGCCGCGACCCGGGAGGAGGCGTTCGCCGCCGAGGACGAGGCCCTCGCCGACCTGCTCATGGGTGAGGAGTGCCGGGCGGGCCTCTACGCCTTCGACCTCCTCCAACGACGCGCCCGCCGTCCCGTCGGCGCTCCCGACCCGGGCCTGGCCCGCCGGGTCGCCGAGGTCGGCGTGGTCGGGGCGGGCCTCATGGCGAGCCAGCTCGCCCTCCTCTTCGCGCGCCGGCTCGAGGTCCCGGTGGTCCTCACCGACCTCGACCAGGAGCGGGTCGACCGCGGCCTGGCGTGGGTCCGCGCCGAGGTCACCGGCCTCGCCGAGCAGGGGCGACTGGACCCGGACACCGCGCACCGGGTCGCGGGGCTCGTCACCGGCTCCACCGACACCTCCGCCTACGCCGACGCCGACCTCGTCATCGAGGCGGTGTTCGAGGAGATCGCCGTCAAGAAGGCGGTCTTCGCCGAGGTGGAGCGGGTCGTGCGCCCCGACTGCGTGCTCGCGAGCAACACGTCCTCGCTGTCGGTGGGCGAGATGGCCGCCGACCTCGACCACCCCGAACGGGTCGTCGGGCTCCACTTCTTCAACCCGGTCGCGGTGATGCCGCTGGTCGAGGTGGTCCGGGCCGGACGGACCGACGACGCCACCCTCGCCACGGCGGTCGAGGCGGCTCGGACGCTGCGGAAGACGGCCGTCCTCGTCGGCGACTCGCCCTCGTTCGTCGTCAACCGGCTCCTCGGCCGGTACATGGGCGAGTTCGCCCGGATCGTCGAGGCCGGGACCCCGGTCGAGGTCGCCGACGCCGCCGTCGCGGGCCTCGCGCCGATGCCGCCGCTGGTCCTCGTCGGGCTCGTCGGACCGGCGATCGCGCTGCACAACAGCGAGACCCTCCACGCCGCCTTCGGTGACCGGTTTCCGGTGTCGCAGAACCTGAGACGCATCGTCGAGGCGGGCAGGCCGGGCTACTACCGGACGGTCGACGGACGCCGCGAGCTCGACCCCGAGGTCGCGGCGTTGCTCGTCACCCCGCAGGACCCGATCGCGCTCGACGCCGGGCAGGTCCGCACCGCCGTGCTCGACGCGCTCGCCGACGAGGTCCGCCGGATGCTCGACGAGGAGGTGGTCGCCTCGCCCGAGGACGTCGATCTCGCCCTCATCACCGGCGCCGGCTTCGCCACGTGGAACGGCGGCCTCACCCCGCTGCTGGACCGGCAGGGGGCCTCGGAGCGGGCCGCGGGCGGCCGGTTCCTGCCTCGCGGCGTGGCGAGCGTGCCGCGCTGACCCGGCGGTTCGGGGCTTCCGCGGCGCGCCCGGAGGCGATCCGGGCCGGACCGTGGCACCATGGGCGACGGCCACCGACCACCCGCGTGGCGTGTCGGGGGTATCTCACATGTGAGTTACAGTTGACGCATGACGGAGACCTATCTGACCCGTATCGGCACCCTGATCCGCGACGCACGGCGGCACCAGGGCATGACCCAGAGCGAGCTCGCCGAGTCGCTCGGGACGAGCCAGAGTGCCGTCGCACGGATCGAGCAGGGCAAGCAGAACCTCTCCCTGGAGATGCTCGCCCGGATCGGTGAGAGCCTCGACAGCGAGTTCGTCTCGCTCGGCCACAGCGGTCCGCAGCACCTGCGGATCGTCGGGGGCCAGCAGCTGTCCGGCTCGATCCCCGTGAAGACGTCGAAGAACGCCGCGGTCGCGCTGCTCTGCGCGTCGCTGCTCAACAAGGGGCGCACCACGCTGCGCAACCTCGCCCGCATCGAGGAGGTCAACCGGATCCTCGAGGTGCTGACCTCGATCGGGGTGCGCACCCGGTGGCTGCCGGACAGCAACGACCTCGAGATCGTCCCCCCGGAGCACCTCGACCTCGACGCCATCGACGTCGAGGCGGCCCGACGCACCCGGACCGTCATCATGTTCCTCGGTCCGCTGCTGCACGAGATGGAGCAGTTCCACCTCCCCTACGCCGGCGGCTGCGACCTCGGCACCCGCACCGTCGAGCCGCACCTGGCGGCGCTGCGGGCCTTCGGTCTGGGCGTCACCGCGACGCAGGGGTACTACGAGGCGACCGTCAACCCCGGCACCGGACCGGACCGGCCGATCGTCCTCACCGAGCGCGGCGACACCGTCACCGAGAACGTCCTGCTCGCCGCCGCCCGGCACGAGGGCGAGACCGTGATCCGCAACGCGAGCCCGAACTACATGGTCCAGGACCTGTGCTTCTTCCTCCAGGAGCTCGGGGTCGAGATCGACGGCATCGGGACGACGACGCTCACCGTGCGCGGTGTGCGCTCGGTCTCGCGCGACGTCGAGTACTCCCCGTCCGAGGACCCGATCGAGGCGATGAGCCTCGTCGCGGCGGCCGTGGTCACCGAGTCCTCCATCACGATCCAGCGGGTGCCGATCGAGTTCCTCGAGATCGAGCTCGCGACGCTCGAGGGCATGGGGATGAAGTACGACATCACGGAGGAGTACCTCTCCGCCAACGGCCGGACCCGGCTGGTCGACCTCACCACGATCCCCGGCCCGCTCCACGCCCCGATCGACAAGATCCACCCGATGCCCTTCCCGGGGCTCAACATCGACAACCTGCCGTTCTTCGCGCTCATCGCCGCCAAGGCCGAGGGCACGACGATGATCCACGACTGGGTGTACGAGAACCGGGCGATCTACCTCACCGAGCTGACGAAGGTCGGGGCCAAGGTCCAGCTCCTCGACCCCCACCGGGTCCTCATCGAGGGGCCGACGCCGCGGTGGCGCGCCGCCGAGGTCATCTGCCCGCCGGCGCTGCGCCCCGGGGTCGTCGTCCTCCTCGCGATGCTCGCCGCGCCGGGGACGTCGGTCCTGCGCAACGTCTACGTCATCAACCGCGGCTACGAGGAGCTCGCCGAGCGGCTCAACCGGCTCGGCGCGACGATCGAGACCTTCCGCGACATCTGAGGGACCGCCTCCGGTTGCGTCCGCAGGGTCAGCGCCCCGGCGACCACCCCTGCGGACGCAGCGGGACCACCCGAGGCGTCGCTCAGCCCTCGGTGTCGGCCTCGGGCCGCGCGTCGGCGCCGGTCCCTAACCGGGCGCGGTCGCCGAGACGGGCGCGCAGGGCGGTCGCGACGGCGTCCGGGGTCAGCCCGATCTCCTCGAGCACCTGGCCGCGCTTGGCGTGGTCGAGGAACCGCTTCGGGATGCCGAACGGGTGGACCGGGACCGGGACCCCGGCCGCGTCGAGCGCGAGCGCGACCTGGCTGCCGATGCCGCCCGCGACGAGGTTGTCCTCGACGACGGCGACGGCACCGGCGGACCGGGCGAGGTCGACGAGGTCGCCCGGGACCGGCAGCACCCAGCGCGGGTCGACGACGAGGACGCGCAGGCCCTCGGCCTCGAGCTTCTCCGCGACGCCGACGGCCGTCGCGGCCATGGCGCCGACCCCGACGAGCAGGACGTCCGGACGCCGGGCCCCGCCGTCGTGGAGCACGTCGAGCGCGCCGACGGTCCGGACCGCCTCGACCGGGGCCGCGACCGAGCCCTTGGGGAACCGGATGACGGTCGGCGCGTCGTCGACGTCGACGGCCTCCCGGAGCGCCCGGGAGACCTGCTGGCCGTCGCGGGGGGCGTTGAGGCGCAGCCCGGGGACGAGCCCGGTCAGGCTGAGGTCCCACATGCCGTGGTGGGAGGGCCCGTCCGGTCCGGTGATGCCCGACCGGTCGAGCACGAACGTCACGCCGGCGCGGTGGAGCGCGCAGTCCATGAGAAGCTGGTCGAAGGCCCGGTTGAGGAAGGTCGCGTAGATCGCGACGACGGGGTGCATCCCGGCGAACGCGAGCCCGGCCGCGCTCGTCACGGCGTGCTGCTCGGCGATGCCGACGTCGACGAACCGGTCGGGGAACCGCTCGGCGAACGGGCCGAGGCCGACGGGGAACTTCATCGCCGCGGTGATCGCGACGACGTCGTCGCGCTCCTGCCCGAGCCGGACCATCTCGTCGCTGAACTCGTCGGTCCAGCTCCGTCCGGCGATCTCCAGCGGCAGCCCGGTCTCGGGGTTGATGACCCCGACGGAGTGGAACTGGTCGGCCTCGTCGCGGATCGCGTGGGCGTACCCGCGCCCCTTCTCGGTGATGACGTGGACCAGGACCGGACCGCCGAACGCCCGGGCCCGGCGCAGCGCGGACTCGACGGCGGGCTCGTCGTGCCCGTCGACCGGCCCGACGTACTTCAGCCCGAGGTCCTCGAACATCCCCTGCGGGGCGACGACGTCCTTCAGGCCCTTCTTGAACCCGTGCAGCGCCCGCTCGACCGGCCCGCCGACGACGGGGGTGCGCCGGAGGGTGTGCTTGCCCCAGCGGAGGAACTGCTCGTACCCCTGGGTGGTCCGCAGCGTCGAGAGGTGCTCGGCGAGCCCGCCGATCGTCGGGGAGTAGGAGCGCTCGTTGTCGTTGACGACGATGACGAGCGGGAGGTCCTTGTCGGCGGCGATGTTGTTGATCGCCTCCCACGCCATCCCGCCGGTGAGGGCGCCGTCGCCGATGACGGCGACCGTGTGCCGGCGCTCGCCCCGGATCCGGCGGGCGCGGGCGATGCCGGCCGCCCACGAGAGCGACGTCGAGGCGTGGCTGTTCTCGACGACGTCGTGCTCGGACTCCTCGCGGCTCGGGTAGCCGGCGAGCCCGCCCCGCGCGCGGAGCCCGGAGAAGTCCTGCCGCCCGGTGACGAGCTTGTGCACGTAGGACTGGTGGCCGGTGTCGAAGACGAGCGTGTCGGACGGGGAGGAGAAGACCCGGTGCAGGGCGAGGGTGAGCTCGACGACGCCGAGGTTGGGCCCGAGGTGGCCACCGGTGCGGGAGACCCGGTCGACGAGGAACTCGCGGATCTCGCTCGCGAGCGCCGGCAGCCGCTCGGGCGGCAGCTCCTTCAGGTCAGCGGGACCGGTGATGGTCTCCAGCAGGCTCACGTCGGGCTGTCCTTCCTCTGCTCGGGGCCCGGGGGCATCCCCCGAGTCTACGGCCCGGAGGCGCGCGGGTCCCCGCCGAACGCCGGGACGGGACACGCGTCACGGCGCCGGTCGGCACGCGAGCCGGGCGGGCTCACAGTCGCGGGACGAAGCGCCTCCCGCGCAGCGCCTCGTGCACGAGCTGTGCGGCCCGGTGCGCCGCCCGCAGCCGCATCCCCTCGGCCTCGAGCGCGCCGAGCACCTCCTCGACCCCGCTCGCAGGGAGCAGGTCGGCGAGGTCGACGCGGGCGCCGCGGTAGGCCCGGCGCATCGCGACGAGCTGGGCTTCGATGTGGTGCTCGGTCACCCAGGCGAGGGCGGCCGGGTGGCGCCGCCAGGCGGCGTACCCGCGGTAGTCCGCCGGGCAGTGGTCGAGCAGCCACGACACCGCAGGCACCTGCCACCCCTCGACCTCGGGGGGCGGGACCGCCGGGGGCCATCCCGGTGGTGCGGGCGCGCTCACCCGGTCCTCCGATCCTCGTACTCGAACACGTGTTCGATTCTACGCCCCCCGGTTGTGTCCGCAGGGTCAGCGCCCCCGCGACCATCCGTGCGGACGCAGTCGGGACGACCCCGGTTGCGTCCGCAGGGTCAGCGTCCCGGCGACCATCCGTGCGGACGCTGTCGGTGATCTCGGGCGGTCGGGTCCGGCGGCTAGCGTGGTCGCATGACCAGCAGGTTCACCGAGCTCGCCATCGACTGCGCCGACCCGCGCGCCCTCGCCCGGTTCTGGTGCGCGGTCCTCGACTACGAGGTGCACGACGAGGGCGGTGGGGTCGTCATCATCGGCCCCCGGGAGGACGGGTCGGCCGTCGCCGGGGCGGGTCCGGTGCCCCCGGAGCTGACGTTCGCGACCGTCCCCGAGGGCAAGAGCGTCAAGAACCGGCTCCACCTCGACCTCAACCCCACCGGGACGGACCAGGCGCAGGAGGTCGCCCGCCTGCTCGACCTCGGCGCCCGTCCCGCCGACGTCGGTCAGGGCGAGCAGAGCTGGGTCGTCCTCGCCGACCCGGAGGGCAACGAGTTCTGCGTCCTCGCGGGTCGCCGCGACTGACTCTCCCGCGGGCGTCCGCACGGTCGGCGCCCCGGCGACCATCCGTGCGGACGCAAGCAGCACCCCTTCGGTTGCGTCCGCACGGTCGGCGTCCCCGCGACCATCCGTGCGGACGTTGCGGGGTGAACTTCGGGAGTGGACGTCAGCCGGCGACGTCCTCGGCGCCGGCGTCCACGACGACCTCGACGTCGTCGGGGAGGCCCTCGGTGGTGACCCCGGTGTCGTCGACGGCGACGGTGAACGGCCGCCCGGCCCAGCGCAGCCCCTCGACCCGCAGCGGCCCGACGGGTCCGGGACGCATCGGCGCGAGCCGCAGGCGCCGACCGGGGACGTCGGCCTCGATGCCGAGCAGCGCCTGGACGAGCGCGGGCGCGGCCGCCGCCGACCAGGCCTGAGGCCGGCACGAGGCCGGGTACGGCGCGGGCCGACCGTGGAGGGTCTCCCCCGCGTACACCTCGGGCAGCCGCAGGTCGAAGACCGTCCCCGCCCGCAGCAGCGCGCGGACGAGCCGGGCCGCCTGCTCCCGGTGCCCCTCGCGGACCATGCCGAGCATGACGATCGCGGTGTCGTGGGTCCACACCGACCCGGTGTGGTACCCGATCGGGTTGTATCCCGGGTTGTCCCGGGAGAGGGTCGCCACACCGACCTCGCGCAGCAGCCCGGGCCCGGTCAGGGTCGCCGTGACGGCACGCGCCTCCTGCGGGGTGAGGGCGCCGCTGCCGAGCGCGTGGCCCATGTTCGAGGCGACCCCGTCGACCGGGTTCCCCTCGCCGTCGATGGCCAGGGCGAGGTAGCGGTCCCCGTCGCGCTCGACCCAGAACGCCCGGCGAACCCGGTCGGCGAGGGCACGGGCCCACTCCCGGAGGTCCTCCCCACCGTCCCGGCCGAAGGCGTCGAGGACCTCGGCCGCGCCGAGGGCGGCCTCGACGGCGTACGTCTGGGCCTCGACGAGCGCGATCGGCGCCGGGGCGATGGAGCCGTCGGCGCGGCGCATCGCGTCCCGGGAGTCCTTCCAACCCTGGTTGTTCAGGCCGGTCCCGTCGTCGACGTAGCGCAGCAGCCCGTCCGGGCTGGCCTGCGCCGCGCGACGCATCCACCCCAGCGCGCGCTCGAGGTTCGGCAGCAGGTCGGCGACGACGTCCTCGGCCAGGCCCCAGCGCCAGGCGTCGTGGAGCAGGACCACCCACAGGCTCGTCGCGTCGACGGTGCCGTAGTACTGCGTCGGCAGCCGCAGCCCGATCCGCTCGTTGACGTACTCGTCGCGGCGGACCTCGTGGAGGATCTTGCCCGGTTCCTCGACGGACGCGGGGTCCGAGACCCTGCCCTGCCGCCGGGCGAGGGCCCGCAGCGTGCCGCCGGCGAGGGCGGTGCCGAACGGCAGCATGAAGCGCGCCGCCCAGATCGAGTCCCGCCCGAACAGGGTGAGGAACCAGGGGGTGCCGGCGGCGACGAACACGTCTCCGGGCTCCCGCGGGTCGCGGAGGGTGAGCTCGCGCAGGTCGGCGATGGAGGTCTCGACGAGGTCGTCGAGCCGCTCGTCGTGGGAGCAGACCCGCGCGGCCGCCCAGTCGACCCCGTCCGCGCCGGGGTCGGCGTCGAACTCGGAGGCGCGGCGCCGGGTCGTGCGGACCGTGAGCGCGAGCGAGGCGGTCGTGCCGCGGGTGAGCTCGACGGCGACGACGAGGCGGCCGGACCCGCCGCCGGGGTCGACGACGGCGCGGGCTGCGGGGTGGTCGAGCTCGACGCGGACGTCGTGCCGGTCGGTGGACCACGTCAGGGCCCGGCCGTCGTCGGTGGCGCTGACCGGGCACGGCGCGTTCGGGGCGTCCCCCTTGACCTCGGCGATGCTCGCGCCGTCGCCGCCCACGACCGCCGCGAGGGTCCCGCTGAAGGTGCCCTCGTCGCGCCAGGTGAGGGCGATGTCCTCGGTCATGCCGCCGTCGACGAGGCGCCGGTCGCGCTGGACCTCGCACGTCAGCTCGGGCCCGCCGTCGCCGACGTGGCGGGCGGCGCCCCAGAACAGCGAGCTGTTGCCTCGGCTGGCCGCCGCGATCGGGGCGGCGTCCTGGCCCCGCACCCGGACGCTGAGCCGGTCCACGACGCGGTGGTCGTCGACGTAGAGCCCGGTGCCGGGCTCGCCGAACCCGCCGCCCCACTCGCTGACGGAGGTGACGTTGCCGTGGACGGCGATCTCGAGGTCGTGCAGCCACGGGTGCTGGGGCCCCCGCTCGGACCGGCCGAGCGCGGATCCCGGTGCGGGACCCGTCCCGAGGCTGGGGCCGGTGGCGACCGCGGTGATCGGGTCGGCGCCGCCGGGGACGTCGTCGGCGCCGCCGGGCGCGGAGCCGCGGCCGGTCGGGGTCACCTGGCTCACCGGACCCGGGCGAGGAAGGCGAGGGCGCGCTGCCACATCAGCTCGGCGCTGTCGGGGTCGTACTCGTCGGACAGGCCGTGGTCCATGAACAGGTGGCTCCCTCCGGGGTAGAGGTGGTGGGCGCACTGGGCGCCGGCGCGGGCGGCCGTGCGGACGAGCCGTTCGGGGGCGCCGGCGTCGACCCACGGGTCGTCGACGGCGTGGTGGACCTCGACGGGGACGTCGCCGGGCCACGGCGTCCCGCCGCCGGACTCCTCCTCGGTGCCGCCTCCGGCGACGAGCAGGGCACCCCGCGCGCCCGGCCGGCTGCCCGCGAGGGTCTGCGCGATCCCGGCGCCCATCGAGAAGCCGGCGTAGACGAGCCGGTCCGGGAGGCCGTCGACGGCGTCCCGGGCCCCGTCGAGCAGCGCCTGCCAGCCGATCTCCCGGGCCAGGCCCGTCCCGGCGTCGTAGCCGGCCTCCCCGCCGGAGAAGGTCCGGCCCCCGTAGAGGTCCGGGACGGTCACCTCGTGGCCGGCCGCGCGGAGCCGGTCGGCGGCCGTGTGCACCGCGGGCCGCGCCCCGAGCGCGGAGTGGAACAGGACGACGTGACACATGGCCTCCATCCTGTCCCACCCCCGGCCCGGCTCCCAACCGGGGCGGTCAGGACGCTCGCCCACCCCCCGCCGGGGGCCGTCGGGGAGTCCCCCGGCGGCCCCTGCCCGGGCCCGTGGCGGAGGGCCGCGTCAGGCCTCGACGAGCGAGCGGAGGACGTACTGCAGGATGCCGCCGTTGCGGTAGTACTCCGCCTCGCCCGGGGTGTCGATGCGCACGTCGGCGTCGAACTCGACGGTCTCGCCGCCCTCCCTCGTCGCGGTGACGTGCGCGGTCGACGGGCGGGCGTCGGTGAGCTCGGCGACCCCGGTGACGTCGAAGGTCTCGGTCCCGTCCAGACCGAGGCTCTCCGCGTCCGTGCCCTCCGGGAACTGCAGCGGCAGCACGCCCATGCCGATGAGGTTCGAGCGGTGGATCCGCTCGTAGGAGTTCGCGATGACGGCGCGCACCCCGAGCAGCCGGGTGCCCTTGGCCGCCCAGTCCCGGGAGGAGCCGGTGCCGTACTCCGTGCCGGCGAGCACGACGAGCGGGACACCGGCGTCCTGGTAGGCCATCGCCGCGTCGTAGATGCTCGCCTGTTCCCCACCGGCGAGGAAGTTGCGGGTGAAGCCGCCCTCGACGCCGTCGAGCAGGAGGTTCCTCAGCCGGATGTTGGCGAAGGTGCCGCGCATCATGACCTCGTGGTTGCCGCGGCGGGAGCCGTAGGAGTTGAAGTCCTTGCGCTCGACGCCGTGCTCCTTCAGGTACTGACCGGCGGGGCTGTCGGCCTTGATCGACCCCGCGGGGCTGATGTGGTCGGTCGTCACCGAGTCCCCGAGCAGGGCGAGCACGCGGGCGCCGTGGACGTCCTCGCACGGCTCGGGCTCGGCGCCCATGCCCTCGAAGAACGTCGGCTTGCGGACGTAGGTCGAGTCCGGGTCCCAGTCGAAGGTGTCCCCCTCCGGGGTCGGCAGCGACCGCCACCGCTCGTCCCCGGCGAAGACGTCGGCGTAGTCCTCCCGGAACATCTCGGTGTTGATCGAGGAGGCGATGACCCGCTCGACGTCGGCCGGGGCGGGCCAGATGTCGCGCAGGTACACCGCGTTGCCGTCGGAGTCGGTGCCGAGCGGCTCGGACTCGAAGTCGAAGTCCATCGTCCCGGCCAGGGCGTACGCGATGACGAGCGGCGGCGAGGCGAGGTAGTTCATCTTCACGTCGGGGTTGATCCGGCCCTCGAAGTTGCGGTTGCCGGACAGGACCGACGTCACCGCGAGGTCGTTGTCCTGGACCGCGGTGGAGATCTCCTCGTCCAGCGGGCCGGAGTTGCCGATGCACGTCGTGCAGCCGTAGCCGACGAGGTAGAAGCCGAGCTTCTCGAGGTAGGGCCACATGCCGGCCTTGTCGTAGTAGCCGGTGACGACCTGCGAGCCGGGGGCCATGGAGGTCTTGACCCACGGCGGCACCGTGAGGCCCTTCTCGACGGCGTTCTTCGCGAGCATCGCCGCGCCCATCATCACCGACGGGTTCGAGGTGTTCGTGCACGACGTGATCGACGCGATCGCGACGATGCCGTGGTCGATCTCGAACTCCTCGCCGTCGGCGCCGGTGACGGCGACCTTCCGGCTCGGCCGGTCCAGACCGGTGCCCTCGTCGCTCGGGCGCGGGCCGCCGTTGGTCTCGCCGGCCCCGGCGGGGTCGCTCGCGGGGAAGGACCCGGCGAGCCCGGGGTCGCCCTCGTGGTGGGAGACGTAGGTCGGCAGGACCCGGCGGAACGCCCCCTTGGCGTCGGTCAGGGAGATCCGGTCCTGGGGGCGCTTCGGACCCGCGATCGACGGCACGACGGAGGACAGGTCGAGCTCGAGGTACTCGCTGTAGCGCGGCTCGGTGCCCGGGTCGTGCCAGAGGCCCTGCTCCTTGGCGTAGGCCTCGACGAGGGCGACCTGCTCGGCGGAGCGCCCGGTGAGACGGAGGTAGTCGAGGGTGACCTCGTCGATCGGGAAGATCGCGCAGGTGGAGCCGAACTCGGGGCTCATGTTGCCGATCGTCGCCCGGTTCGCGAGCGGGACCGCGGCGACGCCGTCGCCGTAGAACTCGACGAACTTGCCGACGACCCCGTGCTCGCGGAGCATCTCGGTGATCGTGAGCACGACGTCGGTCGCGGTCGCGCCGGGCGGGATCTCACCGGAGAGCTTGAACCCGACGACCCGCGGGATGAGCATCGAGACCGGCTGGCCGAGCATGGCGGCCTCGGCCTCGATGCCTCCGACGCCCCAGCCGAGGACGCCGAGGCCGTTGACCATCGTCGTGTGCGAGTCGGTGCCGACGCAGGTGTCCGGGTAGGCCTGGGTGGCTCCGTCGACCTCGCGGGTCATGACGCTGCGCGCGAGGTGCTCGATGTTGACCTGGTGGACGATGCCGGTGCCGGGGGGGACGACCTTGAAGTCGTCGAACGCGGTCTGGCCCCAGCGGAGGAACTGGTAGCGCTCCTTGTTGCGCTGGTACTCGAAGTCGACGTTGCGCTCGAAGGCGTCGCGGCGACCGAAGACGTCGATGATGACCGAGTGGTCGATGACGAGCTCGGCGGGGGCGAGCGGGTTGATCTTCGCCGGGTCGCCGCCGAGGTCCCCGACCGCCTCGCGCATCGTCGCGAGGTCGACGATGCACGGCACCCCGGTGAAGTCCTGCATGATGACGCGAGCGGGAGTGAACTGGATCTCGGTGTCGGGGTTCGCGTTCTCGTCCCAGGCGCCGAGGGTGGCGATGTGGTCGGCGGTGATGTTCTCGCCGTCCTCGGTGCGGAGCAGGTTCTCCAGCAGCACCTTGAGGCTGTACGGCAGCGTCGTGCTGCCCTCCACGGCGTCGAGGCGGAAGATCTCGTAGGTCGAGTCCCCGACCTCGAGCTCGCCGCGAGCGTTGAAGCTGTCTGCGCTGGCCACTGCCGGCTCCCTTCACGCGAACACGATTTATCTTGACGTCAAGATATCTAACCACACCCCGTGCGCGGCCGCACCTGACGCCCGGCGGGGATCCGCTCCCGAGACTTCCGCACCCCGGGGGGGGCTGTCGACCCCTGTCGGCGGCGGGGCGCGGACCCGGCGGCCCCTCACCCGCCCCGCGCGGGCGCGGCCGGCTCGAACGTCGCGACGCACTCGACGTGGTGGGTCATCAGAAAGGCACCGATGGCAGTGAGCATGAGCGCGATCCTTGGCGATCGACAGCAGTCATGAGCCAAAGCTAGCCCGTGGCCTGCTGCGTTGGAGTCTGAGGACCCTGATGGCGTCGGCACGCTGTTTCGGGCCATTGAGATTCAAAGCGTGCCCGAACCGAGCCCCTGCGGAACCTGAAGCGCCCCAAGCTCTCTGCCGCCCCTGTGCGGGTTGCGGCTCTCGGTTGAGGGTCGCGTAGTGGCCGTCCTCGAGCAACGTGGCCGATCAGCTGCCGTGATGACCGGTCACGAGGTCATTCGCGAGCATTTCCGCGACAGCCTCCTCCTCGACGGCGAGCCCGTGCTCCGCCATCACCTCCGCAAGCTTCGGGTCCCACGGCGAGGGAGCCGGGCGCCCCACTAGGCGGCGCGAACGCGGTTTGCCCTCAACCACAGCGACGTAGTCCGCGGCCGTGTACCGCCACGGTATCCATGGAATCCGCTGATGGAGTGCATGCCCGATCCGCAGGCCGGGCCAGTCGAAGTCGCCGTGGTATCTGCACTCGGCGCCGAGGGCGGTCAGGATGGCGAGCAGGTCGACCACGGCGGTGCCGGGCTGGCCCCACGTGCAGATCAGCACCGGAGCAGCCGCGGTGGCAGCTGACCGTCCCCAGCGTTCGGCCACGACCTCGATGATCGTCGGGTTCTCGCAGGCGTGGATCACCCGGTCGGGCGGCAGCGCTGCGACACCGCCCGAACGGACCTGGTCCAGGGTCAGCACCAGCGGCACCCGGGCCGTCCGCATCGCCTCCAGCGACGAGACGGTCGCCTGCGCGGTGGAGCCGGTCGCCCCGGTCGCCGCCGGG
This sequence comes from uncultured Actinomycetota bacterium, assembly GCA_963800325.1. GTDB lineage: Bacteria > Actinomycetota > Actinomycetes > Actinomycetales > Dermatophilaceae > CAWDAQ01. The sequence goes on from CAWDAQ010000005.1 coordinate 87,482, forward strand.
ACGCCCAGGCACAGGACCGTTGAGGCGACGTTGGAGAGTACGACGCCGGCCGCTGCCCAGGCATCGCGGCTGGAGAGTGCGCCCGGCGCAAAGGCAGCCTCGACGGCGGCGGCAGCGAGCCGGCCGAGCGGACGGGAAGAGTCAAGGGCGTGCGCGTCGCCGGTGATCCGTCGTGCCAGCACCGGCAGCGGCTCCCCCGCCGACGGCAGCGCCTCCAGGACCGCTGCCGCCAGCTCCACCAAACAGGCCCCGACGCTCGGCCCCTGCGCCGCGCCCGTCCGTACGGCCTCCGCCCGCGCCGCCCGCTTGAGCCCTCCCGACGCGCACCACTGCTCCCACCAGGGGCCGAGACCGGCGAAGCGAGCGGCGGCGGCGCGCAGTCCGGCTTCGGCCTCCGCCCAGGCGGCCGCCTTCCGCTCGCGCTCGGCGGCGCGGTCGACGGCCGGTCCGGTCAGCGTCTCGACGGCGTCGGCGAGCCCCGCTGGCCACGGACCGCGTCGCAGAATCGCCTCGACGTCGGCCAGCTCCACCCGCAGGGTCGACCCCGTCCGCCGTGGCCGCCCGACCAGCCGCGCCGCCGCGGCCCGCTGAGCGTCGGTCGGGTCGTTGAGCTGGACGACGCCGGTCAGTGTCGATCCCCCGGATGCGGCGATCCGAGGGCGCGCCCGGGCCAGCAGCCAGGCCATCTCGGGCACGCCGAGGAGCCGGTCCAGCGCGGTCCGGTCCCCCTCGGTCGTCGGCTCCTCCATCATCCGAACAGCGAGTCATCTGCCTGCGGCGTACCGTCCTCGCCGCCGGCCCGGGCGGCGCCGTCGACCTCGGCGAGCCTGGTGCGACGCGACCCGTTCCACTGCCAGCGGGTGACGCCGACCGCGTCGACACCTTCGACGCGGGAGAGCTGGGCGATGGCGAGGCCGGGCACCTGCGGATAGCAGCCCCACTCCCGCTCACTGGTCATCACCACGTCGAGGTCGAAGGTGGCCAGCAGACCCAGCGACTTGGCGCGGGAGTCGTCGTCGACGCCTGCGAAGGCTTCGTCGAGCAGGATCAGCCGCGGCGCGTGCGGCCCGGCGGAGTTGTAGTGCGACGAGGCTGCGGCGAAAAGCGGCACCGACATCGCCAGCACCCGCTCGCCGCCCGAGGCCGGGCCAGTGGCCGAGCGCCACTGTCCGCTCTGCCAGCGCTCGATGGCGAACGAGTGCCACTGCCGGTAGTCCAGTGCCTGCTCCAGGTGCTCCGCCCAGCCGCCGGTGGGGTCGGCCTGGCGCACCTCCGCGATCCGGGCCTGCAGGAACTCCGCGATCGCTGACCGGTCGGCAGGTGTCCAGGTGGCGTCGGAACGGATCATCAGGTCACGGGCGGCCGTGAGGCCAGCGGGCCCGTCGCCCCGCTCGCGCCAGCGGACGCGCAGCTGCATGCCGGTGGAGGTCTTTCGGTCGGCGAGCTCGGCGTTCATCCGGTCGATCTGCGCCTCGGCCGACAGCAGCAGCTCGTGCAGCTCTCCGGCGACCTCGTTGACCAGGTGGTTCTCCAAGATTTCCCGCTCCCGGGCGCTGAGCAACCGCTCGCGCTGCTCGAGGTCGTCGGCCAGGCGTACAGCGAGCCGGTCGACGTCGATCTCTTCGCTCAGGTACCGCACGCGGGCTACGACGACGTCCCCACGCTGGTCGAGGAAGGAGGTGTGCCCGTGGCGGCTCATCTGGGTTGAGAGCTCCTGGGCTGCTGTGGACGTGCGCTGCTGCGCCCGGCTCCAGGCGTCGTCGTTCTCCTCGACGCCGTCGAGCTCGTGCTCGGCGCCCCGGGAGAAGGTCAGCGCGGCGGTGACGTTCCACTCCTCGTGTTCATCCGGGTCGGGTACCTCCACGTCGGGCAGCGCCACGCGGATCAGCCCGGTCGCGGCGAAGCCGCGCAGCTCTCCGATCACCCGCTCCCGCTCGGCCGCGGCCTCCTCGCGGCGGGTCCCGAGCTCGCGGACCTTCTCCCCCAGGGTGCCGCGGCGGCCAGCCGCGGTCAGTTGCTCCCCGCCGATGCGCTTCAGGTCGGCCGCCACCTCCGCAAGCGCGGTCGTGATCTTGCCAAGGCGCGTCTCCAGCTCGGAGACCGACGCGCCGACGGTGGCGCGGACTGCGTTGGCGTGGGCCCGCAGCGTGGCGGCCTCGGTGCGCATCTCGCGCGCGGCGCCCTCGCGTTCCTCCAGGATCATCGTGGCCTCGGCGGCCCGCTCGGTGGCGGCCCGGCGGGCTGCCTCCGCGTCCCCCGCTCGCTGCGCCGCGGTTCGCAGCTCGATCAGAGCCTCGGAGTAGGCCCCCACCGCTGTCAGCGCCCCGTCCAGCGCCGCCAGCGTGGTGCCGGTGCCGAGGTCGGCGGCGGCCTCGGCCAGCTCGCCGGCAGCCTCCTCGGCCGCGGCGGTGGTCCTCTCCCAGATCTGCTGGGCCTGCGCCACGGCGGTCTGCGCCACCTGCAGCTCGCGCCCGGCGGCGGCGACCCTCTCGTGGGCCGCGGCCAGGTCACGCTCGGTGGCCACGGGATAGCCAGCGCGCTCGGCGTCGACGTGAGCGGTGGCCTCGTCGAGCTTGGCGATGAGCTCATGAGTGCTCACCAGCGCGGAGACCAGCTCGGCCTCCTCGCCGCGCAGCCGGACGAGGGTCGCGCGCCGGGTCGCCTCACGGGCTCCGGCGCCGACGTACTCGGGGCGCTCTTTGCTCCATGTGCCTCGGGCCGGGCCCGCGCCCCAGCGACCGGCGGCGTCGACCCAGAGCGCGGCCCCGGAGCCCTCGCCGAGCCCGACGCGCGCCAGCACGCCGGCCACGACCGCGGCTGGTACCGCGGCGTCCGGCCCAACGGCCGGCACGAGCAGCGCCGCCAGCGAGGCGCCGGAACCGGGCTCGGGCCTGCTGGCAGCGAGCACGACGTCACCGTGGGCCGACAGCGTGCCGTCGGGGAAGAGCCAGGCGTCCAGCAGCCCGGCCGACTGCAGCGCCGCCTCGATCCCGGCCCGGTCGGCGTCGGCGACGTCGTCCGCGAAGTCGGTCAGCCGCCACAGCGGCGCACCCGGGGCGCTCTCGCGTGCCGACGACTCGCGACCAGGCGCGGCTGGCGGCGCCGGGTCGCGCCCAGCCTCCAGGTCGGCGATCTGGGGGAGGACCTCGCCGAGGTGCTCGCCCAGCCGGTCCCGCTCGTGCTCTGCAGTGACCTTGCGCCGGCCCAGGTCCTCCAGTGCGGACGACGCCGCAGCGTCCACCGCAGTCCGGGCCGGTGACTCCCCGTCGAGGCTGCGGGCCCAGTCCTCGGCCGCCTGAGCCAGTTCGTCGGGCCCGGCTGCAGGAACCACGAGCGAAAGCCCACCCAGGTAGTCGCGAACCCCGTCGCGGTAGCCCGTGGCCGCCTCCTCGACGTCGGCCGCGGCCCACTGGAGCTGCTCGGCCCGGGTCGTCTCGGCTGCCTCGGCGGCGTCGAGCGCGCTCCGCGCCCGGGCTGCCTCGCCCTCCGCGGCGCGCACACGGTCGGCGAAGCGGCGCACGTGCGCGATCTGTTCACGACGGCGGGCCAAGGCCCGCCGCGCGGCGGGCTCGTCCCGGGAGATCGCGTGATGGTCGGCTGCCAGACCGGCCTTGCCGGCGAGCCGGGCCGCGATCTGATCGTGCTGGGCCGCAGCGGCGAGGGCGTCGTCGTGGCGGCGCACGGCCTCGGCCGCGTCCGTGCCGTCCCGTTGGGCCCGAGCGCGGGCCCTCTCCGCCTCGCTCGCTGCCCCACTGGCGGCCCGTTCGCCGTCGGCAGCAGCCTTCTCTGCCTGCTCCAGACGGGTGGCGTCCTTCATCTCCGGGCTCTCCCGCAGCGCCTTCTCCCGGCCCTTCAGAGCGCCCTGCCGCTCCTCGGCCTCCTGCTTGGCGTGGTCGAGCCTGGCCTCGTCCTCCCGAGCAGCGGCCAACTGCTCCTCGGCGATGCGCAGATTGCGGCCGGCATGCTCGAAGGTCGAGTTGACCACCCGGACGGCCGTGGTGTGCCGCCGCGCGGCCACCCGCGCATAGGCTCGGTATAGTTTGAGGAAGTCCTCGGCGGCCTTGAGGGTGTCGCGCGCATCCGCGATCCCGGCGCGCTCCTCCTCCAGGGAGCGGAAGGACTCCGCGACGTCGGCTACCACCGCCTGGTCCAGCGGGGCCAGCGCCTCGGTGAGCGCGGCGGACAGCGCCTTCTCGTCGGGCCGCTTGGACAGCTGCGGCTGGCGCAGCTGGATGAGCAGGTCGACTAGCGCGGCGTACCGCTCCTCCCCGAGCCGGAACAGCGCCTCGTCGATCCCCCGGCGGTAGGACTCCCGAGTGGCGTGCACCTGCCCGTCCCCGGCCAGCTCGTCGCGCAGCCGGGCGTCGGTCAGGACGGTGCGGGTCTCGTCCATGAGCCGCAGGTCACCGATGCGCCGGGCAGTGGTGAAGTACCAGGTCTTCACGATGCCGCGGCCGGCGGCGGCCTTGAGGCCGATGCCGAGCGTGGTGAAACGCTCGGTGCCCTCCGCGTCGACGCGGCCGAACTCGATCCAGGAGTAGCCGGTGCGCTCGGAAGAGGCATGGGCGCCGCCGAGCAGGAGGTTCCAATCCATCCGCTTCTTCGGGTCGGCGTCGGGCTCGACGCGGCGCGGCAGGAGCGAGCCGTCGAGCAGGAAAGGCAGCGTCAACGCCAGCACCTTGGACTTCCCGGTGCCGTTGTTGCCGCGCAGCAGCAGTCGGCCGTCGTGGAACCAGAACTGCTCGTCGTCGTAGTAGAACATGTCGACCAGGCCCAGCCGCAGCGGCTGCCAACGCTCCGTGGTCGGGTGCGGCAGCGTGTCCGGGCTGGCGCCGTGCGGGACGGTCCAGGCCGGTGCTCCCTGGATGCTCGTCATCGGGTCGTCCTCTCGGTGATCGTGGGGGCGGCCACGACGAAGCGTCGCAACGCCGGCAGGGGGCGTACGACAGCCTCGGCTCCGGTGCCCTCGACCCGGACCAGGCCGAGTCCGGCAAGCCGGTCGACCGCCTCGGCGACGATGGCGTTCTCCGCGCCCGGCTCACGGGTGGTCTTGCGCCAGTAGGAGGCGTTCTCCTTCGCCAATGCCTTCACCTTGTGGCGCAGCGCGGCCACCTCGGTGGCGCCGGTGGCGGCCAGGTGCTCGGCGAGCAGCAGGGTGGCGTGCCCGTCCGTCCCCTGCTCCGGCATACGTACGTCGGTGAGCTGGTCGTCGGGGTCGACCATCGCGATCCCCTCGGCCCGCAACTCTGGCACCAGTCCGGTGGCCTCGGCGATTCGGCGGGTGACGAGGACCCGCTGCCCGCTGAGCAGATAGCTCCGCTCAGCCTCGGGCACCTCGTCGTAGTAGACCACCGGGTCGCACAGCAGCCGTCGTGTGACCGCGTGCCGCAACCGCCGGTTGGCCTCGTCCTCGGTGTAGGCCGGCGGCGGCTCATGCAGGGCTGACTCGATGTCCTCGATGGCCGGCCACGGTCCCAGCGCCGCCCAGACCAGCCCAGGTCCGTGCTCGGTGGAGAGCATCGTCGCCAGCACCCGACGGTCGACGTCGTAGAGCGCATCCCCGCCTGATGAGACATACGAGTCCTCGCCCCCCGCCACCCGGGCAAGCACCCCGTAGCTCAGCAGCAGCCGGATCGCTGCCACCAGGTCGGAGCGTTCCTCGCGGTTGCTGAGCGTGAACTCCACGTTTTCCAACCCTGGCTGGCGGGCCGCGAGCACGATCTCCTCGGCGAGCCGTCCCAGCGAGATCTGGGGGTCGGAGCGCTCCAGAACCGCGAGGGAGAGACACAGCAGGACGTACCGGCGCCGAGTGAACCCAGGGTCGCCCTTGCGGGCCCGCGCCGGGTGCCGCTGCGCGATCGCGACCGCCGTCGGCCCCTGCGGCACGTACGCGGTGAGCAGCCGGACCGTCTGCGACTCCACCACCAGCCGCCAGCCGGTCTCCCGTTCGAACCACTCCCGCAGCGCATCCGCATGGCGCCGCGCCAGCCGGAAGAGGTCGGGGTCGGTCTGCGCGCGCAGCACCGGCCGCATCAGCAGCGCTCGTAGCGCTCGGGCACGGCCCTCGGCCTCGCGGTCCTCCAGCGCGCCGGAGATCCGCGGTGCGAGCTCGATCCGGCTCACGCGTAGGCCCCGTCGAGTTCCTCGACCGGCTCCTCGCCCTGCTCCTCGACCGTCGAGGCGATGTCGACCAGGTGGTCGGGACCGGAGAGCTCGCCGTCGGGGGTGCGGATCACCGCGCTCCCGGCCCCGGGCACCCGGCGCAGCGTGACGGTCAGCTCGCCGTCGGAGGTGTGCACCTGTGCGGTGTCCGCACGCGGACCCATCGCGGCCAGCGCATCGCCGAGCAGCCCGATGAAGAGCCGGAACGCCTCCGGATCGAGCTCCCCGAACGCGGAGAGCGGACGGGGTCCGTGGGTCAGGATCCGGCGTCGCGCGGCGGCCGTCTGCTCGGCCTCTTCGCGCGCCCGGGCGATCAGGAGTGCCTTCGCCTCGCTGCGGTCGGCGACCCGGGCCGCCTTGCCGCGCCGTTCGTAGGAGCCCGTGCGCCGAAGCTGCGGGCTGACTTGCAGCGCCGGAGCCTGCGCCCAGGGCGTGGCGTTGCCGAGGTCGGCGACCGCCCAAGCGTCCTCGGTCTCGGCGGTGACGCTCAGGTGGCGCACCGGAGTCAGCCCGAAGGTGGAGCGCCAGAGCCGGTGCCGGTCGCCGTCGTCGGGAAGGGCTGCGAACCAGCGGGCGAGGGTAAGGAAGTCATGGGTGCGGTCGGTACGACCGCCCGCCTTGTCGTGCAGCGAGCGGACGACGGCGAGCAGCGCCGGGATTGCTGCTCGGGCCCGGGCGCGCAGCAGCTTGGCTTCGCTGTCGCGGCCCGGCGAGCTCATGAACCAGTCGGCCAGGCCCGACCACTGTCGCCGCCACGCCTGCCGTGCCGCCGCCACCGCGATCTCCGCCTCACCCGGCGCGGCGTCGGTCGCCTCCCGCTGGGCGGCGGTCGTGGTCAGGAAGTCCACGTCCGCAGGCGGGATCGAGTCGAGCAGTTCGGCGATCGCGGCGCCCCGGGTGAGCAGGTCGTGGATGAACCGCTCCAAGTACTCGATCAACTGCTCCTTGTAGGCCAAGAACGCCGCCACGTCGGCGTCGTGCAGGTCGATGGTGCGCTGAATCGAGCCCATGAACGCCACCGCGTTCTCGGCCAGTTCGGCGAAGCGCTCCCGCAGGCTGCGCAGGGCTTGGTGGGTCCGGGCAGCGTCAGCCGGCACGCCCGCCTGGTGCTCGGCCACAGTGTCTCGTAGATGAGTCAGTAGCACCACGATGTCCTCCAGCGCCACCGACTGCAATGATCCGCGAGTGCCGAGCGCGGCGTCGTACTGGGCGAGCGCTCGCTCGGCTGCCTCCCCGGGGCGCGACATCTGGTACAGCATCCGGCGTCGGTAGAAGTCCTCCAGCGCCGTCACCCGGCCGGAGTCGGGGAAAGCGAGCACGTTGCCCCAGTTGGGGTCGGCCAGCCGTTCCAGGGCGTCGGAGACGGCGTCCTCCTCGACCGGGTCCCCGCCGTCAGCCCGCAGCGCCGTGCACACCTGCTGGGGGCGGACGTGAACGGTGAACCGTTCCTTCTCCGCCATGAGAGCGCGCATAACGCGCCGGTAGATCGGCGCGTTGGGCGTGCTCAGGTAGGCGAAGGGACCATATGTGGCCCCGACGCCATCGATCTTCGCGTGCGCCGCGGACGACGAGTCGGTCACGGCAGCAGAGTCTTCCATCGACGACCGACATTGATCGCGATTCAGGACGGACTCCCGTATCAGGGGCTCCCACCGGGCCGTTCCCCGCAGGCTCACGCGGAGCCGTTCGAGGTGAAGCACCCCGCAGTCAGCGGCGGAGGGAGACGCCACCTCGCAGCACGCCAACGCCTGCGGCCCCCAGTCGGAGACCGATCTTCGCCGAGATCGCAGCCGCGTGGTGCCCATCCCTCACCAGGAGCAGATCCAGGCGGTCGACGTTGCGACCGACCGGTCAGGGGACGATGACTTCCCGACGGACCGAGTCGAACTCGACGCCGAGGAGATCCGACGCTGGACGCGCATGGTCGAGACCATGGTCGCTGGGCGATCGCTCCGGCGAATCTCGTGCGAAGCGGGAAGGGCCCTGCCACGCGTCATGGGTGTCTCGGCGAAGCGTCGTGATCTCGGGGGTTGCGGTCTTCCCTCAACGCGGCAGTTCCGGAGGCTTCCACGGCTCGCCGGCACCGTTGTGGGCGCGCCGCGCGCACTGTGAAATGGCATGCGCCGGTGCTCCTGACACTCGACCGCGAAAGCCATGTCCGCCAGCAAGCCTGTGATCACTGCGGCGCGGAGTACAGCCTCGTCACCACTTACGTGCTCGGTGGCGGCGCGGCCGTGGCAGTGTCAAGACCGCCCTCCGTCACCATGGAAGCGCAGAAGCATGGCTTGACGTGGTGTTTGGCTCGCTGGCGCGACGACACTGCAGAAGACCACGTGACGTTCGGGTGCCGAGTCGGCCCCGGTGGTCGGGTCACCCGATCCGGCAGCCACCGCTGTCGACGCGGCGGCGCCCTACGGCGACTCCGCCTTCTGGGGACGGAAGCTCTCCAGGGCCGAGGCGCTCGCTCATCCGCAGATCCAAGAGTTCTGGACGGTCGTCGACCTTCTACTCGTCAACGAGCCGAGCATTGCTCACCACGTCTACCCCCATTGACGCCATCTACGGCAGTTCCGCGTGGTTGCTCGTCGCTCAGTGGCGGGGTGTTGTGAGCAGCTCGATGGTGCAGGTGGGGCCGGCCGCGTGGGCGAGTCGTCGGTCGCCGGTGAGCAGGGTCGCGTCCAGCGCCTCGGCCAGGGCGACGTAGGCGGCGTCGTAGGTGGTCAGGTTGTCGCGCAGTTCCCAGCAGCGGGGCAGCAGCGCCAGGTGTGCGGCGCGGTGCATCGGCAGCGCCGCCAGGTCGGTCATGGCCAGGTCCGCCCGCCGGTTGTCGAGCATCCCCACCCGGTTCTGTCGACGCAGCACCGAGGCGACCTCGAGGTCGACCAACTCTGGCGCGGCCAACGTCTCAGCACGAAGCCGGGTGCGAGCGGCATCCCCGTCGGCGCCGTCGTCGGCCAAGGCGACCGCGAGGGCGCTGGCGTCAACGACGAGCACGATCCCCCTGCACCGTCTTGACGGCATCCTCAAACGACACCGACCCGCCCGATCGCTCGCCGGCCCGGTCCAGGACCTCCTCCACCGTGGGCCGGCTGGCCTCGGCGATCAGGCGCGAGCGCAGGTACTCCTGCAGCGACTGGTGCGCGGCGGCAGCCCGCTGGCGCAACACCGCGTGGGTGCTTTCCGGGACGTCCTTGATCTGAACACTGGGCACGGCGCCATTATGGCGCCACCAGCGCCGAACCACAACCGTCCGACATTCGGCAGATCCGGTAAACGCCTTCGCCCAGCGCGAGGCCATCCAAAGGGGGGCGTACCCAGTAAGAGCCCACGGCGACCAGGGGCGGCCCCCGAGCGCGTAGACGCGCCGCAAGCCCGTCTACGGGCCGGTCTGCCGCGTGCCCTCAGGCGTTCGCCGGCGCATCGGTCGCGCGGCTCATTCACAGAGCCGGAATCCGAGCTCGTCAAAGTGAGCCTTGACGCCGGTTTTCGGGCTCTTCCCGGAGGAGGGTGTGGGGGTGTGAGCCGGTGGGCGGCGCGCCGGTGAGGGGGTGGGGGTCGAGGTCTTCCGATGATGGGGGTTCCTCCACCGACCCATCCGAAAGACCTCGACGTGGACGACGCCACCTTCTGCCTTCCTGACGTGACGACGTTCGCCGGCCCGGGCGAGCTGGGGCTGGTGGTCGTGGGCCAGGACGTGACGGCCCGGCGGGCGGTGCTGGAGCGCCGCGTCGCGGCCGGGTGAGGACGACGGGTTCTGCCGGCGGTACGCCGCCGAGGGGTGGTGCGTGACAGCGTCACGCGCCGGCCGGCGCACGCGCCGTTCGGGTGGCGGCCCACGACGCTGCCGGTCAGGGTGCGCCGCTACCGGTGCGCGACGTGCCGGCGGGTGTGGCGCCAGGACACGGGCCGGGCCGCGGACCCGTGGGCGAGGCTGTCCCGGGGCGCGGTCGCGTGGGCGCTGCACGGGCTGGTGGTCCAGCACCTGACGGTCGCGCGGCTGGCCGAGGCCCTCCGCGATGGACGGCTTCACCGGGGTCAAGACCGCCGCGGCCGAGGAGCTGCCCGCCGCGCCCGGCGGACGCGGGCTGATGACCGCCGTGATCGACTCCATCAGCCACGACGTTCCGCCGCCGCTGGTCGAGATCATCACCCTCGGCCGGACCCTGACCAAGCGCGCCGCCGACGTCCTGGCGTTCTTCGACCGGCCCGGCACCAGCAACGGACCCAGCGAGGCCATCAACGGACGACTCGAACACCTCCGCGGCTCCGCCCTCGGCTTCCGCAACCTGACCAACTACATCGCCCGCTCACTGCTCGAGACCGGCGGCTTCAGACCACAGCTACACCCTCAGATCGGACGAGCCGGTTTCGGGTCGAGCGCGAAAGCCCAGATCACGTCACCGCAGGTCAGAGCCGGTTTTCTCCAGTAGTGCCACGCACTCGACGTGGTGGGTCATCGGGAACGCGTCGAAGGCGCGCAGCCCGACGAGGTCGTACCCGGCGCCGCGCAGCGTCGCGGTGTCCCGGGCGAGGGCGGCGGGGTCGCAGGCGACGTAGACCACGCGGCGCGGGGCGAGGGCGGCGAGGTCGGAGACGACGGCCCGCCGGGCGCCGACGCGGGGCGGGTCGAGGACGGCGAGGTCGGCCCGCTCGCCGGCGCGGACGAGCCGTCGCACGGCCCGGTCGACCCGCTCCCGGTCGACCCGGGCCCACGGCGTGGCGGCGAGCGCGTCGCGGGCGTGACCGGCCGCGACCGGGTCCCCCTCGACGCCGCGGACCCGTCCCCGCTCGCCGACGGCCCGGGCGAGGGGGAGGGTGAGCAGGCCCGCGCCGGCGTAGAGGTCGAGGACGTCGTCGCCGGGCTCGGGGGCGAGCGCGTCGAGCACCGCGGCGACGAACGTCGCCGGTGCACCGACGTGGACCTGCCAGAAGCCGCGGGCGGCGACCTCGTGGACCGCCTCCCCCGTCGGCCCGGGGACGACCTCGGTGACGACCGGGCCCGGGCCGTCCCCGTCGCCCGGCACGGGGACGACCACGGGCTCGCCGCCGCTCGGCGCGACGACGTCGACGGCCTGCGACCCGGCCCAGGTCCGCTCCAGCACGCCGGTGCCGACGACCCGCTCGTCGGCGATGAGGCAGTCGGCGACGGGGACGACCTCCCGGGACCGGTGCCGCCGCAGCCCGGGTCGTCCGGCCTCGTCGACGGCGAACTCGACCCGGGTGCGCCACCTCAGGCCGGCCTCGTCCCCGGGCACCGGCTCGACGTCGACCTCGACGTCGAGCCCGGCGAGCCGGGACATCTGCTCGGCGACGACCGCGGCCTTCAGCGCCCGCTGCTCGGGCAGCGCGACGTGCTGCAGGTCGCAGCCGCCGCACCCGCCCGGACCGGCGTACGGGCACGGCGGCCGCACCCGCGCCGGGGCGGGCCGGAGCACCTCGACCGCGTCGGCGCGCAGGTAGCGGCCCCCGCCACCGGCCCCGGTGACGCGGGCCCGGACCTGCTCGCCCGCGAGGGCGTGCCGGACGAACACGACCCGGCCCTCGTGCCGCGCGACCCAGTGACCGCCGTGCGCGACCGGTCCGACGGTGAGGTCGAGCTCGGTGCCCGGCGGTGGGGGCTCGCCGGTCCCGCCGCCCGCCGCGGGCCGGGTCACTCGTACCCCCGCCGCATCCCGCCGACGACCGGCCCGTCGAGCCGCTCCTCGTGGCCGAGCGAGGAGCGCAGCTGCCACGGGACGCTCGCGACCATGACCCCGGGGGTGAAGTGGAGCCGGGCCTTCAGCCGCAGCGCGCTCTGGTTGTGGAGGATCTGCTCGTACCACCGGCCGACGACGTACTCGGGGATGTAGACGACGACGACGTCGCGGGGGCTGGTCCGCCGGATCGACTTCACGTAGTCGACGACCGGCTTGGTGATCTCCCGGTACGGCGAGTCGAGCGCCTTGAGCGGGACCGGGATGCCCCGGCGGTCCCACGCGGCCTGCAGGGCCCTGGTCTCCTCCGGGTCGACGTTGACGGTGACCGCCTCGAGCCGCGAGGGCCGGGTCGCCCGGGCGTAGGCGACCGCGCGCAGCGTCGGCTTGTGGATCTTGCTGACGAGGACGATCGCGTGGACGCGGGAGGGGAGCACCTGGGCCCCGGTGTCGGCCTCGGCGACCGTCAGCTCCTCGCTGACGTGGACGTAGTGGCGCTGGATGGCGGACATGAGGAGGAACAGGGCGACCATCGCCGCGATCGCGAACCCGGCGCCGTGGACGAACTTCGTCAGCAGGACGACGACGAGGACGACCGCCGACATCGTCGCGCCGACCCCGTTGATCACCCGCGAGCGCCGCATCCGGGCCCGGACCCGGGGGTCGAGCTCGGTGCGCAGGTGCCGGTTCCAGTGCCGGATCATCCCGGTCTGGCTCAGGGTGAAGGAGACGAAGACGCCGACGATGTAGAGCTGGATGAGCTTGGTGACCTCGGCGTCGTAGATGACGATGAGGAACACCGCGCCGCCGGCGAGGAAGAGGATGCCGTTGGAGAACGCGAGCCGGTCGCCGCGGGTGTGGAGCTGGCGGGGCAGGTAGCCGTCCCGGGCGAGGATCGAGGCGAGCACGGGGAAGCCGTTGAACGCGGTGTTCGCGGCGAGGATGAGGATGATGCCGGTGACGACCGAGATGATGACGACCCCGGCCGGGAAGCCGTCGAAGACCGACTTGCTCACCTGGGCCATGATCGTGTCCTGGACGTAGTCCACCCCGACCGGCTGCCCGCCGCGGTAGAGCTGGGTGCTCGGGTCCTCGGCGATCTTCACCCCCGTCGCCCGGGCGAGCTGGATCATCGACATCAGCAGCGTGATCGCGATCAGGCCCATGAACAGCAGCGTCGTCGCGGCGTTGCGGCTCTTCGGCTTCTGGAAGGCCGGGACGCCGTTCGAGATCGCCTCGACCCCGGTGAGCGCGGCGCAGCCGGAGGAGAAGGCGCGCAGCAGGAGGAAGGCCATCGCGACGGTGCCGAGCGCGGCGTGCGCCGGCTCCGGGCGCAGCTCCAGGTCGGCGCTCTCGGCGAGCGGCAGGGTGCCGGTCAGCTCCCGGACGAACCCGACCAGCGCCATGCCGAGCACGCTGACGATGAACAGGTAGGTCGGCACCGCGAAGGCCTTCCCGGACTCGCGGACCCCGCGCAGGTTCATCGCGGTGAGCGCGGCGACGAGCGCGACCGCGAAGAAGACCTCGTGCCCGCGGACGAAGCCGAACGCGCCTGCGGCGTTCTGCACCCCGGAGGAGACCGAGACCGCGACGGTGAGGACGTAGTCGACCAGCAGCGCGCTGCCGACGGTCAGCCCGGCCCGGGACCCGAGGTTGGTGCTCGCGACCTCGTAGTCCCCGCCGCCGGAGGGGTAGGCGTGGACGTTCTGCCGGTAGGAGGCGACGACGACGAGCATGACCCCGACGACGACGAGGGCGATCTGCCACGACCGGGTCACGGCGAGCGAGCCGCCGGCGAGGCCGAGGGTCAGGAAGATCTCGTCCGGGGCGTAGGCGACCGAGGACAGCGCGTCGCTGGCGAAGATCGGCAGCGCGAGCTTCTTCGGCAGCAGGGTCTCCCCGAGATCCTCGCTGCGCATGGCCCGCCCGACGAGCAACCGCTTGACGGCACGGCCGGAGGGGACGACTGATGGCACGGGAACACTCTAGGCGGCACCCTCCCCCGTCCGGCCGGACCCCGCGCGCGCCCGGTGTAGCGTCGTCTGCGTGCACTTCGTCATCATGGGCTGCGGCCGGGTCGGGGCCTCGCTGTCCCGGTCCCTGGAGCGCAACGGGCACGACGTCGCCGTCGTCGACCAGGACGAGGGGGCCTTCCGCCGGCTCGGCACGGCGTTCGAGGGACGGCGGGTCACCGGCGTCGGCTTCGACCGCGACACGCTGACCGAGGCGGGCATCAGCGACGCGTACGCGTTCGCGGCGGTCTCCAGCGGCGACAACTCCAACATCCTCGCCGCCCGGGTCGCGCGGGAGACCTTCGGCGTCGAGCACGTCGTCGCGCGCATCTACGACCCGGGGCGCGCGGAGATCTACCAGCGACTCGGGATCCCCACCGTCGCGACGGTGAAGTGGACCTCGGACCAGATGCTGCGCCGGCTGCTCCCCCAGGGGCACGTGCCCGAGCTGACCGACCCCTCCGGCAAGGTCGCCATCGCCGAGATCCCGCTGTCCCCGGGGTGGATCGGGCGCCGCCTCACCGACGTCGAGCTCGCGACCGGGGCCCGGGTCGCGTACATCACCCGGCTCGGCGACGGCCAGATCCCCGGCCGGGACACCGTGTACCAGGAGGGGGACCTGGTCCACCTCGCCGTGCTCCGCGAGAACGTGCCCGCCGTGGAGCGGCTGCTCGACTCCCCGCCCCCGCCGTCGGACTGACCCCGGCCCGCTGACAAGACCAGAAGCAACCCGAGGACATTCATGCGAGTCGTCATCGCCGGAGCCGGCAGCGTCGGCCGGTCCATCGCCCGCGAGCTGCTGTACAACCGGCACGAGGTCCTGCTCATCGACCGGGACGCCGACGAGCACCGGGTGACCAAGGTCACCGACGCGAGCTGGCTCGCGGCGGACGCCTGCGAGATCACCGCGCTCCACGAGGCCGGCCTCGCCGAGTGCGACGTCGTCGTCGCCGCGACCGGGGACGACAAGGTCAACCTCGTCGTCTCCCTGCTCGCCAAGACCGAGTTCGGGGTCCCCCGGACCGTCGCCCGGGTCAACAACCCCAAGAACGAGTGGATGTTCGACGAGGCCTGGGGGGTGGACGTCGCGGTGTCGACCCCGCGGCTGATGACCGCGCTCGTCGAGGAGGCGGTCAGCGTCGGGGACCTCGTGCGGATCTTCGAGTTCCAGCAGGGCCGGGCGACGATGGTCGAGCTCACCCTGCCCGCGGCGAGCCCCTACGTCGGCCGGCGGGTCGGGGACGTCGACTTCCCCGAGGAGACGGTGCTCGTCGCGATCATCCGCGAGGAGTTCCCCATCGCCCCGAGCACCGACGACACGCTGGAGGCGCACGACGAGCTGCTGTTCCTCACCACCCCGGACGCCGAGGACGACCTCGAGTCGATGCTCAGCCCCGGGGAGCGGGTCAAGCGTCCTCGCGAGGCCTGACGCCCCCGGTCTCGCCCGCGCCCCCGGTCTCGCCCGCGCCCCCGGTCTCGCCCGCGCCCCCGGTCTCGCCGAGACCGGCGGAGTCCCTGGCCACGGCCTCGTGGGGGGTGCGCCCGCGCACGAGCATCGCGCCCATGACCGCGAGCGCCGCCACCCACGCCGGCCAGCCGAGGAGGACCTTCGTCACCCCGAGCATCGGCACGTTCCCGGCGAGGTAGAGCGGCAGCATGACCCCGACCCGGACGGCGTAGAGCCCGACGAGGACGAGGGTGAGGCGGGCGCAGACCCGGACCACGGCCGGGTCGCGCCGCCATCCGAACGGGTCCTCGCGGGCGGCCGGGTCGCCGGCCCCGACCATGAACCCGACGACGGGCCACCGGATGAGCACCGAGCCCAGCGCGGCGGTCCCCCAGGCGGCGCTGCCGAGGATGCCGGGCAGGAACGCGTCCTCGGCGCGGCCGCTGCGCAGGGCGAAGAACGCCGCGAGCGCGGTCGCGAGCACCGAGGTCAGGACGTACTGCAGGCTCTGCCGCTGGACCAGCCGGGCGCCGGCGAGCGCGAGCGTCACGCCGGCGGCGGTGACGAGCGCGGTCCCCGGCTCGTGCCAGCCGGCCCATGCGACGACGAACGCCAGCATCGGCAGCGCCGTCTCCAGGGACCCGCGCCACCCGCCGAGGGCCGTGCTCAGCCGGTGGCGGATGACCTCCTCGACGGTGTGGTGCTCACCGTGGCGAGGGGGCGGCAGCGGCGGGTCAGCGGCCACGGCCCGGGATGATCTCGTAGGCGGGGTTGAAGATGACCGGGGTCCCCCCGCGGTAGCACACGCGGCCCCGGGCCTTGAGGTAGGTGCCCGGCTCGATGCCGCCGATGGTGCGCCGGCCGAGCCAGACGAGGTTGAGGGTCTTGCTGCCGTCCCAGACCTCGACGACGAGCGCGGGGACGTTCGTGCGGGGACGCAGGGTGACGCACCGGACGGTGCCGCAGACGACGGCCTCCTGGCGGTCGGCGAGCGTGCTGATCGGCGCCGCGCCCATGCGGGTGGAGTCGCGCTGCAGCTCGTCGGCGTCCATCTGCTCCTCGGTCCGGGACAGCCGCTCGGTGAGCCGGCTGAGCACGGACCTGCGCCCCTCGCCCATCACCGCACCTCGGTGATCTCCGGCCCGCGCCGGAAGGGGTCCAGCCCCGCCGGACGGCCCTGCGCGTCGGCGTCCTCGGGGTCGTCCGGCTCCGCGGCGCCGGGCTCCTCGCCCGAGAGCTGCTCGGGGACCCGGAGCGGGAGGACCTCGCGCGGGGCCATGGGGTCCTCGCCGCGGACGACGACGAGGTCCCCGAGCACGGGCGCGAACCCGTCGGCGAGGTCGTCGTCGATGGCGGCGGGCCCGGAGAGGACGCCCCGGAGGAACCAGCGCGGTCCGTCGACGCCGATGAACCGGGCGGGGGCGAAGACGGTGCGCCCGTCCGGCCCGGCCTGGGGCATGCGGGTGCGCAGCTCGGTGCCGTAGCGGCCCTCGGCCTCGTCGGCGGTCCCGCCGAGCGAGGTGATCGACTGCGCGATCTCGCTGCGCACGTCCTCCCAGATGCCGAGGGTGCGGGGCGCGGCGAACGCCTGGAGCTGGAGGACGGACTCCCCCATCACGACGTGGGCGGAGGTGACCTCGCCGCTCTCCTGCTCGACCTCGAGGCGCAGCTCCATGCCGGGGATCCCGGCCACCCACAGGCTGCCGAGGTCGATCCGGTGGCCGGGACCGTCGAGCGCACCCGCGTCCTGCGGGACGCCGGCGACGACCTCGCCGGGCCGGTCCTCGCCGGGCGCGCCCTCGCCGGCACCGGTCTCCTCGGCCGCGGGGTCGGCGACGCCGCCGGGCTCGGTCTCGGCCCGCGGCGCCTGCTCGGGCGCCGGCTCCTCGCCGGCCCCGCCGCTGCGGCGTCGAAAGATGCTCACTGACTGCTCTCTCCGTTGTCTGGTGCCGGGTCGCGGGAACCGAAGCCCCCGCTCGATCCGTGTCCAGTGTCCCCCCGGGGGCTGTCCGGAAGCGAATCGACCTCCGCGAACTCGGCGGTGGCGACCTGCTGCACGAGGAGCTGGGCGATCCGGTCGCCGGGTCGGACCGTGAAGGCCTCGTCCGGGTCGTGGTTGACGAGGTTGACCAGCACCTCGCCCCGGTAGCCGGAGTCGATGGTCCCCGGGGCGTTGACGATCCCGATGCCGTGCCGGGCGGCGAGGCCGGAGCGCGGGTGGACCAGGCCCACCCAGCCGTGCGGGAGGGCGAGCGCGACACCGGTCGGCACGAGCGCCCGCTGTCCGGGCCCGAGGGTGACCTCCGCGGTGGCGGTGAGGTCGGCTCCGGCGTCGCCGGGCTTGGCGTAGGCCGGCAGGACGGCGCCCGGGCTCGTCCGGCGGACCGGCACGCGAACGGGCGCACCGCCCGGCAGGCGGTCGGGCGCGGACACCCGTGCCGGCCACCCGGCCCCGCTCTCGTCCCCGGGCACTGACGACTGCCGGGAGGGACCGGTCATCGTGACCGGCCCCTCCCGGCGAGCCACCGGCGCCCGTGACGGGGGCGGGACCCGGACGTGCAGGCGGCGGAGGCGGGGGTGTCCGGGCTCACGCCGCGCAGTCGCGGCAGACCGGCATCCCGGCGTCCTCGGCCGCGAGCTGGCTGCGGTGGTGGACCAGGAAGCACCGCGAGCAGGTGAACTCGTCCGCCTGCCGCGGGAGCACCCGCACCGACAGCTCCTCCCCCGACAGGTCTGCCCCCGGGAGCTCGAAGCCCTCCGCCTGCTCCGTCTCGTCGACGTCGACGCTCGAGGTGCTCTTGTCCCCGCGCCGGGACTTCAGCTCCTCGATGGAGTCCTCGGAGATCTCGTCGTCGTTCTTACGTGGCGCGTCGTAGTCAGTCGCCATCTCGTGCCTTTCACCTCGTGCCGTGCCTCCGCCAGCCGCCCACGTCACCGCGCGCTGCTGTGCCCCACTCAACGCAGCGGGTCGGCGATTTGTGCCCGGTGCGGGGCGGATTGTGCCTCATCCCGACGGCCACGTCACCTGCCGTCCCACCCGGTGGCGCTTCGTGACCGAACGTTCACCTTCGCGCTTCGTCGCGCGTCCGCGCCCTGACGTATGGTGCCGCCACGGCACCGGGCGAGTGGCACCGTCCCCACGGCGTCCCCCGCGACGCCCGTGCCGGGGCTCGAGGCCGCACCGGCCCCGTCAGGCAAGCCCCCCGAACGACCGATCGGACCGACGAAGCGACACGAGAAGAGGTGGACGATGTACGAGCTGCGCTCACAGATCCAGGAGCGGGTGCGAGCAGCCAGGACCTCGCTGGTCGAGGCACGCGCGGCCGGGGACGACTACCTCGCCACCGTCCGCGAGGGTGAGCTCGACGCCCTCGCTCGCGTCGCCGCCGAGCACGACCTCACCATCCCCGAGCTCGACCGCGGCTCGGCCGCGTCCAGGGCCTGACCACCCCCTCGGACCCACCCGGACGTCAGCCGCGCGGCTGCTCGTCCTCGACACCGGCTTCGGCCTCGGCCGCGGCGACGAGGTCGAGCAGGCCGGCGTGCAGTCGGGGGCCGGCGGCGACGACGAGGTCCGCGGACGGCACGCCGGCGCCGCGCCCGGTCACCCGCGCCCCGGCCTCGGTCGCGACCAGCCAGGCCGCGGCGAAGTCCCACGGGTTGAGCCCGCGCTCGTAGTAGGCGTCGAGGCTGCCGTCGGCGACGTGGCACAGGTCCAGGGCCGCACTGCCGATCCGGCGGATGTCGCGGACGCGGGTGAGCAGGTGCCGGAGCACGTCGGCCTGCCAGCGCCGCCGCCGCGGGTCGTAGCCGAAGCCGGTGCCGACGAGGGCGAGGTCGAGCCGGTCGGTCTGGCCGGCCTGGACGACCCGGGCGTCGTGGCGACCCCGGGTGCGCCAGGCGCCGCCGCCGCGGCGGGCGTGGAACAGCTCCCCCGAGACCGGGTTGACCACCGCGCCGGCGACCGGGTGCCACCCGCCCGGGGTGTGCGGGTCGCCGACGACCGCGGCGACCGAGACCGCGTAGGCGGGGATGTCGTAGAGGTAGTTGACGGTGCCGTCGATCGGGTCGACGACCCACGTCACCCCGGAGCGCCCCTCGTGGCCGCCCTGCTCCTCGCCGTAGAAGCCGTCGTGCGGCCGGGCGGCGGCGAGCCGCTCGCGCAGGAGGTCCTGGGAGCGCTGGTCCATGACGGTGACGACGTCGGTGATCGTGCTCTTGGTCTGCGCGACGGTGAGGTCCCGGGGACGCTCGTCGACGATGAGCCGGCCCGCCTCGGTCGCCGCCGCCACGGCGACCCGCTCGAGCTCGGCGAGGGTCGCCGGCTCGAGGTGGGCGGCGTCGGCGCCGGGCCGCGGCTCGCTCACAGGTCGCTCCCGCACAGCGCCGGCCGGGCCTGGCGCAGGTTCGGGCAGCAGCCGGGCTCGCAGACCGGGGGCCGGACGTCGCCGGGGGGCCAGGCGACCCGCTGCGGTGCCTCGCCGCGGGCCTCGGCGGCCCGCTCGAGGACGAGGTCGACCAGGCCGGAGACGAACTCGGGGTCGGTGCCCACGGTGGGCACGCGCACGAGCCGGACCCCGACCTTCTCGGCCGTCTCCGCGGCCTCGGTGTCGAGGTCGTAGACGACCTCCATGTGGTCGGAGACGAAGCCGATCGGGGCGAGCACGACGACCTCGGCCCCCTCGGCGGCGAGCTCCTCGATCCGGTCGTTGACGTCGGGCTCGAGCCAGGGCTGGCTCGGCGGACCGGACCGCGAGCAGTAGACGAGCTCCCCCTGCAGGTCGAGGCCGAGGGTCGCGCGCACCTCGTCGGTGACGGCGGCCGCGAGCTCGGCGTGCTGGCGGGAGTAGAGGGCGCCCTCGCCGTCCCCGGGACCGGAGGTGTCGTCCATCGCGGTCGGGATCGAGTGGGTGACGAACAGCAGCCGCAGCCGGTCGCCCGCGTCCCGGACCGAGCGGACGGCCTCGGTGACGAGCCGGCTGTTCGTCGCGGAGAAGCCGGGGTGGTGGCAGTACGGACGGACCTTGTCGACGGCGAGGTCGACCCCGCGGTCGGCGGCGAGCTCGGCGCCGGCGGCGAGGTCCTCGCGGTACTGCCGGCACGAGGAGTAGGAGGAGTAGGCGCTCGTGACGACGGTGACGACCCGCCGGGCGCCGAGGTCGTGGGCCTCCTCGAGGGCCTGGTCGACGAACGGGGCGAAGTTGCGGTTCCCCCACACCAGCGGGGTGTCGATCTCCCGGCGGTCGAGCTCGGCGCGCAGCGCCCGCAGCAGGGCCCGGTTCTGGTCGTTGATCGGGCTGCGCCCCCCGAAGTGGTGGTAGTGCTCGGCGACCGACTCGAGCCGCTCGTCGGGGATGCCGCGTCCGGCGGTGACGCGCCGCAGGAACGGCATGACGTCCTCGGGCCGCTCCGGACCGCCGAACGAGAGCAGCATGATCGCGTCGTACGGGTCGGTCGTCGGGGAGGTGCTCACAGCGGGTCTCCTGTCCGGAGGGCGACGGGGGCGTTGAGGTGGAGGACGACGGCGGTCATGCGGATCGCGAACACGAGGAGCACGCAGCCCCACACGACGGTCATGGACATCATCCCCCACGAGCCCGCGAGGACGAGGAGGGTGGCGCCGAGGAGGGACGGGGTGGCGTACAGCTCGTGGCGGAGCACCTCGGGAACCTGACCAGCGAGGACGTCCCGGATGACGCCGCCGCCGACCGCGGTGATGCAGCCGACGAGCACGGACGGCACCGGGTCCAGCCCGGCGCCGAGGGCCTTCAGGGTGCCGCCGACGGTGAACACGGCGAGCCCGGCGGCGTCGAGGACCCGCACCAGCCGGGAGATCCGGGACATCGAGGGGTGGAGGAGGAACGTCACCCCGCCGGCGAGCACCGCGGCCGCGAGCAGCCGCCAGTCCGAGATCCCCACCGGCGGGGTGTCCCCGATGAGGACGTCCCGGACGATCCCGCCCCCGAGGCCGGCGACGGTGGCGAGGACGAGGACCCCGAAGAGGTCGAGGCGCTTGCGGACCGCGACCAGGCCCCCGGAGAGCGCGAACGCGAACACGCCGACGACGTCGAGCGCAAGCTGCAGGCCGGGGTCGAAGCTGAGCATGGTCGCCGCCAAAACTACCCGGGGCGGCGTGGTGACGTTGGTGGCGGTCCCCTTCAGGTGGCAGAGTCGGGGGGACGTCGAGGCGACGGGAGAGACCACATGGAGCAGCTGCGACTCATCGGGGTCCACGAGGACGGTGAGCACCTCCTCCTCGCCGACCCCGAAGGCCGCCGGCTCCGGCTGCCCATCGACGACTCGGTCCGCTCCGCGGTGCGCCGCGGCCGGCCGGCTCCCGGGGCGGGAGCCGAACGCGGCGAGACGGTCCGGCCGCGGGAGGTGCAGGCGCTGATCCGTGCCGGCGCCACCGCCGAGGAGGTCGCCGAGCAGACCGGGTGGCCGCTGGACCGGGTCGCGCGCTACGAGGGCCCGGTGCTCGCCGAGCGGGAGCACGTCGCCGGCATCGCCCAGCAGGTCCGGTTGCGCGGGCGCACCGGCCACGGCACGGAGACCCTGGGGTCCCGGGTCGCGGACCGGCTCGCGGCCCGCGACGTCGACCCGGGCCAGGTCGGCTGGGACGCCGCCCGGTCCGAGGACGGGGTCTGGCGGGCCACGGTGACGTTCGCCGCGGGCGGGCGCCGGCGGTCGGCGACGTGGGAGGTCGACGTCGCCTCGCGCACGGTCCTCCCCCGGGACGACGAGGCCCGGTGGCTCGCCGAGGAGGACGACGGCGGCGGGCCGGTCCCGCGGCCGCACCCGATCGGGTCGGGACGCTCGAGCACCGTGTTCGACGTCGAGGCCGAGGGCGGGCTCACCGAGCCGGCCCCGAGGCGCCGCGAGGCCGCGGCCGGGGACGCCCCGGTCGACCTCATGAGCGCGATCCGCGAGCACAGCTCGGTGCGCGGCCGCCGTCGCGGCGGCCGGCGCCGGGACGTCGCACACACCCCCGTCGAGGAGGAGCCCAGGCTCGACGCCCTTCCCATCGAGGACCTCGCCGGCGAGCCGGGCACCCCGCCGCCGGCGGCGGGACCGCACCCGTTCGACGAGGAGGACGCGCCGACCGGGGGCGGAGAGGGCGACGAGGCCCCCGGGTCGCCCGGAGCCGGATCCGGACTCGCGGGCGACGAGCTCGCGGGGTCCGCGGAGCCCGCCGAGTCCGCCGAGAACCCCGAGTCCGGGCCCGCCGCGGAGGCCGCGACGGCGGCGCAGCCCGACGTCTCGGACGTCGTCCCCGCCGCCGAGCCCGAGGGCGCCACGATCCCGGACCTGCCCGGGGAGGACGCTGACGCCACGGACCCGCCCCGGGGGGACGCCGCTGACGCCACGGACCCGCCCGAGGGGGATGCCGCTGCCTCGGACCTGCCCCGCGAGCACGCCGACGCGGACCCGCCCGGGGGAGATACCGCCGTCCCGGTCCCGCCCGCCGAGGCCGCCGGGACCACCGGGGACCCACGGCCCACCCGGACCGCCGACGGGGCCGACGGCGCCGAGACCACCGAAGCGACCACAGACGAGACCACCGAAGCGACCACCGACGACGCCGCGGACGAGCCGACCGACCCGGCGGCGGGCCGCTCCCGGCGCGGGGGCAGCCGGCGCCGGGGCCGGACGAGCGTGCCGAGCTGGGACGAGGTCATGTTCGGCGGCCGCCGCTGACCCACCCCAGTCGCCGACCCACCCCAGTCGCCGACCCACCCCGGCCGCGGCCACGTGGGCACGACGTCCCCCGACGGCCCGCCCCACCCCACGTTGAGTGAGCAGCAACTGTCCTCGATTCGGCGAGACGAGGACAGTTGCTGCTCACTCAACCTCGGGAGGGGAGCAGCTGCTGCTCACTCGACGGGGGGTCGGGGCAGGGGGCAGGCGTCGAGGTCGAACGGGAGGACGTCGGCGGACTGGGCGGCCGAACGGGCGGCGTGCGCGCTCATCCGGCGCATGAAGTGGCGGCGGCAGAGGACCTCGTACTCGACCACCCTGTCCTCGGCGCTCTCGTCGGCGCCGCCGGCGGCCCCGGAGCCGTCATCGGCACCGTCCGCGGCACCGTCCTCGGAGCCCGAGGTGTCCCCGACGACGACCTGCTCCCCCTCGACGACCATCGCGCCGTCGACGACCCGCGCGTTGTGGGTCGCCCGGCGGCCGCACCAGCACAGCGCCTCGACCTGGAGCACCTGCACCCGGTCGGCGAGCTCGATGAGCCGCTGCGAGCCCGGGAAGAGCTGGGTGCGGAAGTCCGCGGTGATCCCGAACGCGAAGACGTCGAGGTCGAGCTCGTCGACGAGCCGGGCGAGCTGCTCGACCTGGACCGGGGTGTAGAACTGCGCCTCGTCGCAGACGAGGTAGTCCACCCGGTGCCCGGCCGTGAGGTGCTCGACGACGACGTCCCAGAAGTCGAGGTCGTCGGTCACCTCGTGCGCGGTGGTTGCGAGCCCGAGCCGGGAGGAGAGGACCGACTCCCCGGCCCGGTCGAGCTTGGTGAAGATCAGCCCACCCCGGCCGCGGGCGCGGTGGGTGTGGTCGACCTGGAGCGCGAGGGTGGACTTGCCGCAGTCCATCGTCCCGGAGAAGAAGACCAGCTCAGCCACGGGGCCCCAGCCTAGGCCGACCGCGGCGGCAGCCAGAGCAGCGGCACGGCCACCTCGTCGCGGGTCAGCGAGCCGTGCAGGCCCCTCAGCGCGAGCAGCTCGGGTCGCTGGCGCCGGGAGTCGACGACCGCGATCTCGCGGCGCATCGCGACGACGACGTCGCCGACCCGGGCGAGGTTGCGCGGCTCGACCGGGCCGAACCAGCCGGCGGCGACGACCTCGTCCCGCAGCCCGGACCAGACCCCGTCCCCGAGCCGGTCCCGCCACCGGTCCAGGACGGCCCGGGCCGCCCCGTCGCCGGTGTAGAGGTGCAGCGCCCGGGGCTCCCCGCCCGCGTGCCGCACCCCCTCCCGCAGGCCCGGCTCGTCGGCGAGGTCGAGCCGGTCGGAGCGGGCGACGTCGACCATGCCGTGGTCGGCGGTCACGACGAGGCCCGCGTCTGCGGGCAGACGGGCGGCGAGCGCGCGCAGCTCGGCGTCGACCGCCTCGAGCTCGTCCCCCCACTCCCACGAGGTGCAGCCGTGGACGTGGCCGACCTTGTCGATGTCGCCCCAGTACAGCGAGACGACGCTGCGCGGGGCGGCCCGGACCGCGGCGGCGGCCGCGTCGACCCGGTCGGCGAGCGAGGACGCGGCGACGAACCGCCCGCCGCGCGTCGCGGCCCGGGTCAGGCCCGAGCCGTCGAAGTAGGCCGGCCCGACGCGGGTGACGTGGACCCCGTCGGCGACGAGGGCCTCCAGGACCGTGGGCTCGGGCTGCCACGCCTCCGGGGGCGGGCCGTCCTCCCACGACAGCTCGTTGAACAGCCGGTCCTCGCCGGGCACGAGGACCTCGTAGCCGAGCAGGCCGTGCCGGCCCGGCGGCAGCCCGGTCCCGAAGCTCGCCATCGACGTCGCCGTCGTCGACGGGAACCCGGCGTCGAGGCGGCGTCCGTCAGCCAGGAGCGAGCGCAGGAACGGGGCGTGCCCGCCGCGCCGCCGGAGCAGCTCGTCGCCGAGGCCGTCGAGCATGACGACCACCCAGCGGGGGGCGCTCGGCAGGACCACGGCCGATCCCCCGACGCCGTCGGCCCCCACCGACCCCACGGACGCCCGCACCGCGGGGAGGACGTCGGCGAGGCTGCCCGTCGCGTACCCGGGGGCCGGCCCCGCCGTCGCGGGTGCGGCGCTCACCGCCCGATGGTCGCCGACAGGGTGTGCGCGAACGACAGCGCGGTCTGCAGGGCGCCCTCGCCGTCGGCGTCGGCGCTGATCCGCAGCGAGATGTCGTCCGAGGCGACCGTGCCCTCGTAGCCGTGGTCCGCCTCGCAGTCGGGGTCGCTGCACACCGCGGGCAGGAGGTCGACCCGGCTGACCGCGCCCCACCCGAGGGTGAGGGTGATCTCCCGTCCCAGGCTCCCGGGGCGGTACTCGGCCGGCTTGGGGACGACGTGGGTCATCATGACGCCGCGGACGGCGCTGAGCGGGATGCTCTCGGTCGTCGCGGTCGCGAGGTCCTCGCGGCCCTGCGGGTCGTCGGTGTGGTCGTCGGCGTGGGCGATGACGAGCCGGGTCCCCGTGAGCGCGAGCACGGTGATGTGCCGGCGCACCGCGTCCTGGTCGAACGTCGTCTCCTGGTGGACCAGGTGGGAGCGCACCGCCTCCCCGGCGAGGGCGGCGCCGACGACGTCGCCGACGAGGGCCGGGTAGTACCCGGCCTGCTCGATGGCCCGGGTGAGCTGCCCGGGCAGCGCGTGGGACGGCGGGTCGGGATGCATGGACCCCATTGTGCCCTCCGTCCCCCGCCCGGATCAGGTGAGGCTGCGCCGACCCGGGTCCTTGCGCCGGGGCGCCGGGGCGAGCAGGACCTCGGCGCCGAGGACGTCGACCCCGGCCGGGTGGGCCATCGCCGGGTTGAGCGAGAGCCGGGACAGCTCGGGCAGGTCGTCGGCGAGGACCGAGACCCGGGCGATGAGGTCGGCCAGCGCCGCCCGGTGCACCGGGGTCGCCCCGCGGTGGCCGTGCAGCAGCGGCGCGGCGCGGATCGAGGAGATGAGCTCGGAGACGTCGACGTCGGTCAGCGGTGGGATCCGGTGGCTGACGTCGCCGAGCAGGTCCGTCGGCGGGCCGGCGACGGAGAAGCTGACGACCGGGCCGAACAGCGGGTCCTCGTCGCTGGTGACGACGCACGCCACCCCGGGGGTCGCCATCCGCTGGACGACGAAGTGGTTGGCGTCCATCGGCTTCAGGCGGTCGTTGAGCGAGGCGAACGCCGTCCGGACCGCGTCCTCGGTGGTGAGGTCGACGCGGATCCCGTCGAGCACGGACTGGCCGCGGACGAGCGGCGAGAGCGACTTCAGCACCACGGGCAGGCCGAGCTCGCGGGCGGCCTCGACGGCCTCGTCGGCGGTCGCGACCTCGACCCGGCGCCACAGGTGGATCCCGTAGGCCCCGAGGAGCTCGCTCGCCTCGTCGGCCATGAGGGCCCGCCCCTCCGGGCACTCCGAGAGCACCGCGTCGACGACCCGACCCGCCGCGGCCCGGTCGATCCCGACCGGCGCCACCGGAACCCCGTGGTCCTTGGCGCGCCACTCCCCGTACCGGGTCGCTGCCGCGAGCGCCCGGACGGCGTCCTCGGGCACCGTGTACAGCGGGATCGCCCGGGCGGGCCGGTCCGGGCGGCGCGAGACCCCCATCGACGTGGCGCCCGGGTCGACGCCGCGGAGCCCGAGCAGCGTCGCGACGCAGGTCTTGTCGGTCTCGGCGACGGCCTCCCGGATCGCCTCGAGGACCTCGTCCTCGTTCGACTCCAGCGGCGGGATGAAGCAGATGACCACGCTGTCGACGTCGGGGGCGGCCACGGCTGCGTCGAGCGCGGCCCGGAACTCCTCTGCCGTCGCGTCCGCGGGCACCGAGACCGGGCCGTGGGCGACCTCGAGCCCCCAGCTCGTGCAGCTGTCCGCGGTGAGCGCCGACAGCTGGGCCGAGTTGCCGACGACCGCGACCCGGCTCCCGGGGGGCGGGGACTGGTGGAGGACGAGCTGGGCGACGTCGAAGAGCTGGTGGACGTTCTCGACCCGGATGACTCCGGCCTGGCGCAGCATCGCCTGGAACGCCTCGGGCCGGGCCCGGGTCTGCCGGACCCGGTGCCCCGGGGGGGCGCCGAACGAGGACACCCCGGACTTGACGACGATGACCGGCTTGATCATCGCCAGCGCCCGGGCGATGCGGGAGAACTTGCGCGGGTTGCCCATCGACTCCAGGTACAGCCCGACCGCGTGCGTCGACCCGTCGTCGATCCAGTACTGCATGAGGTCGTTGCCGGACACGTCGACCCGGTTGCCCGCGGAGGCGAACACCGACAGCCCGAGGTTGCGCCGGGCCGCCGACGCGAGCACCGCGATCCCGAGCGCGCCGCTCTGCGAGAACAGCCCGAAGTGGCCGTGCGGCGGCAGGACGGGCGCGAGGGTGGCGTTGAGCCGGACGTCGGGGTGGTTGTTGATGAGCCCGAACGAGTTCGGTCCGACGACCCGCATCCCGGAGTCCCGGGCCAGGCGGAGCAGCCGGAGCTGGAGCTGCTCCCCCTCCGGTCCGGCCTCCGCGAAGCCGGAGGACATGACCAGGACCGACTTCACCCCGGCGGCGGCGCAGTCCTCGATGACCTCGATGACCTCTTTGGCGGGCACGGCGACGACGGCGAGGTCGACCGGCCCGGGGACGTCGCCGACCCGGGCGTAGGCGGGGCGGCCGAGGACCTCCGCGGCCTCCCGGTTGACCGCGTGCACCGGCCCGGTGAACCCGCCCTCATCGATGTTCTTCAGGACCTGGTGGCCGATCGACCTCGGCCGACGGCTCGCGCCGACGACGGCGATCGAGGACGGGAACAGCACGCTCTGCATGCTCACCGCCTCCGCGCGGTGCTCGCGGGCCATGACGACCGCGGTCGACCGCTCGGTCGGCTCGATGTCGAACCGGAGGGTGACGACGCCCTCCTCGATCCGGCGGCTGACCTCGTACCCCGCGTCGGCGAACACGGCGAGCATCTTGCGGTTCTGGGGCAGCACCTCGGCCTCGAACGCGGAGAGCCCCGCCTCCCGGCCGATCGCGGCGAGGTGCTCGAGCAGCACCGACCCGATGCCCCGGCCCTGGTAGTGGTCGCTGATGTTGAACGCGACCTCGGCCTCGGTCGGGGTGATCCGGTCGTAGCGCCCGATCCCGATGATCTCGCCGCGCATGGTCGCGACGAGCGCGACCCGGTCGACGTAGTCCACGGTCGCGAACCGCTCCGCGTCCCGGTCGCTGAGCTCGCGCAGCGGCGCGAAGAAGCGCAGGTAGATCGACTCCTCGGACTGGCCGGCGTGGAAGCGGTGGATCGCCGGGACGTCCGAGGGACGGATCGGGCGCACGTGGGTCACGCTCCCGTCGCGCAGCACGACGTCGGCCTCCCAGCGGGCCGGGTAGCCGGGCGGGTCACCGGGGTCGGTCATGTCGACAAGGATGGCACGACCCGCCCCGGCCGGTCCGCAGGTGCGCCCGGGCGACAGACTGGCTCCCGTGGAGCTCGAGGAGGCCGTCCGGCGGCGGCGCATGGTGCGACGCTTCCGTCCCGAGCCGCAGGTGGACGAGGAGACGGTGCGCCACCTGCTCGACCTCGCCTCCCGGGCGCCGAGCGCGGGGTTCAGCCAGGGCTGGGACTTCGTCGTCCTGCGGCGGCAGACCGAGCGCGCCGCGTTCTGGCGGGCCGCCGCGCCCGAGGACGCCGGCGTCGCCCCCGACAGCACCCGGGACGGCAGCGCGACCACCGGGGGCGACGCGTGGCTGCGGGGGGTGAGCGCGGCCCCCACCCTCCTGGTCTGCCTCTCGGACCCGGGCGCCTACCTCGACCGCTACGCCGAGCCCGACAAGGGCTGGGGGCGACCGGGTCGCGATCCCGACGCGCCCGACCCGACCGACGCGTCCGACGCGACCGACGCGACCGACAGGAGCGACACGACCGGCGTGCCGCACCCGGACCCGGGTCGCTGGCCGGTCCCCTACTGGGACACCGACACCGCGATGGCCGTGATGAACCTCCTCCTCGGCGCGACCGAGGCCGGGCTCGGGGCGCTGTTCTTCGGGGTGCCGGGGCCGGCGCACCCGCGGGTCCGGGCCGCCCTCGGCGTCCCGGCCGGTCGCCGGATCCTCGGCGTCGTCGCGCTCGGCGAGGAGGCCGAGCGCGTCCGCAGCCCCTCCCTGCGCCGGGGCCGCCGCGGGGTGGACGACATCGCCCACTGGGGGCGCTACGGCGCGTCACCGGCATCCCGGGAGCCGACCTCGGCGAGGATGGACCGGACCTGACCCGCACCCGCAGGACACACCCGCAGGACACACCCGCACGACACACCCGCAGGAACCCCGCACCGGGACCCTCGGAGCGGACCCGACCGAGCACCCGACCGAGCACCCCGACCGAGCACCCCGACCGAAGGAGCAGTGCCCGCATGGCCCGCCGCACCCCGACTCCGCCCGCCGAGCCGGTGCCCGAGGGCCGCGTCATCGACATCGACGTCGAGGAGGAGATGTCGAACGCCTTCCTCGAGTACTCCTACTCGGTCATCCACTCGCGCGCGCTGCCCGACGTGCGCGACGGCCTCAAGCCCGTGCAGCGCCGGATCCTCTACGCGATGTCCGAGCTCGGCCTGCGCCCCGACCGCGGCCACGTCAAGTCGAGCCGGGTCGTCGGCGAGGTCATGGGCAAGTACCACCCCCACGGCGACACCGCGATCTACGACGCCCTCGTCCGGCTCGCCCAGCCGTTCACGATGCGCATGCCGCTCGTCGACGGGCACGGCAACTTCGGCTCCCTCGACGACGGACCGGCCGCCGCCCGGTACACCGAGGCGCGGATGGCCCCGTCCGCCCTCCTCATGGTCACCGGGCTCGACGAGGACACCGTCGACCTCGTCCCGAACTACGACGACCAGCTCACCCAGCCCGCGGTGCTCCCCGCGGCCTACCCGAACCTCCTCGTCAACGGCGTCAGCGGGATCGCGGTCGGGATGGCGACGAACATGCCGCCGCACAACCTCGTCGAGGTGATCGGCGCCGCCCGGCACCTCATCGCCCACCCGGACTGCTCGCTGGACGACCTCATGAAGTTCGTCCCCGGCCCGGACCTGCCCGCCGGGGGCCGGATCGTCGGGCTCGACGGCATCCGGGACGCCTACCTCACCGGCCGGGGGACCTTCCGCACCCGGGCGACCGCGCGGGTGGAGAAGGTCACCGCCCGCAAGCAGGGCATCGTCGTCACCGAGCTGCCCTACCTCGTCGGACCCGAGAAGGTCATCGAGAAGATCAAGGACCACGTCCAGTCCAAGCGGCTGCAGGGCATCAGCGACGTCAAGGACCTCACCGACCGCACCCACGGCCTGCGGCTCGTCATCGAGGTCAAGAACGGGTTCAATCCCGAGGCCGTCCTCGAGAAGCTGTACAAGCTCACCCCGATGGAGGACTCGTTCGGGATCAACAACGTCGCGCTCGTCGACGGTCAGCCGCGGACGATGGGCCTGAAGGAGCTGCTGCGCTGCTACGTCGACTTCCGCACCGACGTCGTCCGGCGGCGCACCGCCCACCGGCTCGCCCGGCGCCGCGAGCGCCTCCACCTCGTCGAGGGCCTGCTCGTCGCGATCCTCGACATCGACGAGGTCATCCAGCTCATCCGCTCCTCCGACGACGCCGCCACCGCCCGCGAGCGCCTCATCACCGTGTTCGACCTCTCCGAGGCCCAGGCGGGCTACATCCTCGACCTCCAGCTGCGCCGGCTGACGAGGTTCTCCCGGATCGAGCTCGAGAAGGAGAAGGAGGACCTCGAGCGGGCCATCGAGGAGCTCGAGGCGATCCTCGCCGACGAGAGGCTCCTGCTGCGGACCGTCTCGCGCGAGCTGGCCGACGTCGCCAAGGCCCACGGCACCCCCCGCCGCACCGTCCTGCTCGAGTCCGCCGGGACCCCGGCGACGACCGCCCAGCCGCTCGAGGTCAGCGACGACCCGTGCTGGGTGCTGCTCTCCTCGACCGGGCTGCTCGCCCGGACCCGCACCGCCGACCCGCTGCCCGGCGGCGGCCGGCGCGGGACGCACGACCTCGTCACCGCCGCGGTGGCCACGACCGCCCGCGGCGAGGTCGGGCTCGTCACCTCCCGCGGCCGGATGGTCCGGCTCTCGGCGCTGGAGCTGCCGACGCTGCCGGACACCAACGACGCCCCCACCCTGTCCGGCGGTGCCCCGCTCGCCGCGTACGTCGACCTCGCCGACGGCGAGGAGCCGTTGACGATCACCGCCCTCGACACCGGCAGCCCCGGGCTCGCGCTCGGCACCCGGCAGGGCGTCGTCAAGCGGGTCGCGCCCGACTTCCCCGCCCGGGACTCCTGGGAGGTCATCACCCTCAAGGACGGTGACGAGGTCGTCGGAGCGAGCGCGCTGCGCACCGGCGGCGAGGACCTCGTCCTCATCACCTCCGACGCCCGGCTGCTCCGGTTCCCCGCGGACGCCGTCCGTCCACAGGGCCGGGCGGCCGGCGGTGTCGCGGGCATCCGACTCGGCGCCGGCACCCCGCAGGCCCGGGTGCTGTTCTTCGGCTCCGTCGACCCCTCCGACAGCTCCGGCGCCGACGCCGACGCGCGGTCCGACGGGGCGGGGGCGCCCGTCGTCGTCACCGTGAGCGCGTCCTCCTCGGCGCTGCCCGGAACCGAGCCCGGCTCGGCCAAGGTGACCCCGCTCGCGGAGTACCCCGCCAAGGGCCGCGGCACCGGAGGCGTCCGCTGCCACCGGTTCCTCAAGGGCGAGGACGACCTCGTCCTCGCCTGGGCCGGCCCCGGACCGGCCCGGGCCGCGGGCGCCAACGGCGTGCCGGTCGAGCTGCCCGCGGCGACCGGACGCCGGGACGGCTCCGGCACCCCGGCCGCCGGGGTGCTCGCCGCGGTCGCCCCGCCGCCGGGCGACGTCGCCTCCCGCTGACCAGCCACGTCCCTTCCGGGGCACCGGTCCCGGCGGGAACCAGGAGGAATCGGGCCCGTCGGAGCCCGATCCACCGGGTTCCCACCGGCACCGGCGTGTGTCGGAATCGTTACACGGGCGCGGCGCGAAGCCGTTGCGCGATCACCGTGCAAACGCTTACATGGGCGTCGACGTCCTCAGAGCCGAGGCGGCCCCCGCCCCGGCCCGACCCTGAACGGAGGCGGGAGCATGTCCCGACCAATCTCTCGACGGCGGCCTTTCGTGGCCCTGGCCGGAATCGCCGGTGTCACGCTCGTCGCCGCCGCCTGCGGCGGCGGGGACAGCGGAGGCTCGTCCGGAGGCGACTCGTCCGCGATGACCTCCCGTGGCCCGATCACCTTCGTCACGGGGAAGGACAACAGCAACGTCTGGGCCCCGACGATCCAGAAGTGGAACAAGGCCCACCCCGACGAGAAGGTCACGCTCAAGGAGCAGACCGACCAGGCCGACCAGCAGCACGACGACATCGTCCAGCACATGCAGGCCAAGGACCCCAGCTACGACATCGTCACCGTCGACGTCGTCTGGACCGCCGAGTTCGCCGCGAAGGGCTGGCTCGAGCCGCTCGAGGGCGACTTCAAGCTCGACACCTCCAAGCTCCTCGCGCCGACCGTGACGGCGGCGACGTACAACGGCAAGCTCTACGCCGCCCCGTTCGCCAGCGACGGCGGGCTGCTGTACTACCGCACCGACCTCGTCAAGAGCCCGCCGAAGACGCTCGACGAGATGTGGAAGGACTGCTCGATCGCCAAGAAGAACAACATGGACTGCTACGCCGGGCAGTACGCGAAGTACGAGGGCCTGACGGTCAACGCGGCCGAGGCGATCAACACCTACGGCGGCTCCTTCATCGACGACCAGGGCAACGTCGTCGTCGACAGCCCCGAGGCCAAGCAGGGCCTGTCGATGCTCGCCGACCACTACGCCAACGGGGACATCCCCAAGCAGGCGATCACGTGGCAGGAGGAGCAGGGCCGGATCGCCTTCGAGGACGGCAACCTGCTGTTCCTGCGCAACTGGCCCTACGTCTACAACCTCGCCAAGTCCGAGAAGTCCTCCAAGGTCCAGGACAAGTTCGACGTCGCGCCGCTGCCGGGCGTCGACGGGCCGGGCGCCTCGAGCCTCGGCGGGCACAGCGAGGGCATCAGCGTCTACAGCAAGCACAAGGCGACCGCGTTCGACTTCCTCAAGTTCATCGAGGAGGACGCCCAGCAGAAGTTCTTCATGAAGCAGGGCTCGCTGGCCCCGGTCGTCGAGTCGATCTACAAGGACCCCGAGCTCGTCAAGCAGGCCCCGTACCTGCCCACCCTGCTCACGTCGATCCAGAACGCCGTGCCGCGCCCGGTCACGCCGTTCTACCCGGCCGTGACCAAGGCCATCCAGGACAACTCGTACTCCGCGATGAAGGGCGCCAAGACCGTCGACCAGTCGATCACCGACATGTCTGACGCCCTGAAGTCGGCCTCGCAGAGCTGACCTCCCGGGCCTGACGGCCCACCGGCGGGGGGCGGCCGCACCGCCGCCCCCCGCCCTCCCGACCGACACCCCCGGCGCCCTCTGGGCAGGAGCGCCGCCCGGCGAGGAGCCACCACATGAGTAGTGCCACCCAGACAGCGCCGTCGAAGGCACCGAAGCGGGCACCGAAGAGCCTCAACGCGGGTCAGGGACGCCGGGGCGTCCTGTTCGTCGCGCCGACGATCGCCTTCCTGGTCCTCATCATCATCTACCCGCTCATCAAAGCGATCATCATGTCCTTCCAGAAGGACGCCGGCCTCGACCCCGCCACCGGCCTCTTCACCGAGGGCGGGTTCGCGGGGCTCGAGAACTACAAGCACTGGCTGCTCCAGCAGTGCACGACGAACACCGGCACCGCCCCCTGCCCGCCCGGGTCGCTCGGGGACCAGTTCTACGACGCGCTCTGGGTGACGCTGTTCTTCACCGTCGTCGCGGTCTCGATCGAGACCGTGCTCGGGCTGTGGTTCGCGACGATCATGAACCGGGAGTTCAAGGGCCGGGGCCTGGTCCGCGCGGCGATCCTCATCCCGTGGGCGATCCCGACGGCGGTCACCGCCAAGCTGTGGTACTTCATCTTCGCCTACAACGGCATCGCGAACACCGTCCTCGGCTGGTTCGGCATCTCCCCGCAGCTGTGGACCGGGGACGCCTGGCCGGCCCGGTTCGCGGTCATCATCGCGGACACGTGGAAGACCGCCCCGTTCATGGCGCTGCTCACCCTCGCCGGACTGCAGCTGATCAGTGCCGACGTCTACGAGGCCGCGAAGATCGACGGCGCGACGAAGTGGCAGACCTTCCGGCAGATCACGCTCCCGCTCATCAAGACCCCGCTCATGGTCGCGGTGCTCTTCCGCACCCTCGACACGCTGCGGATCTTCGACCTGCCCTACATCCTCACCGGGGGCGGCGGCGGCTCCGGCCACGCGACGACGACCCTGTCGATCCTCGTCATCCAGCAGATCCGGGCCGGGTTCAACAGCGCGTCCGCGCTGTCGACGATCGTCTTCCTCATCATCGCGTTCGTCGCGTTCCTCTTCATCAAGTACGGCGGCGCCGACGTCGTCCAGCGCCCCCCGCAGACGGCCGCCCAGAAGCGGGCGGGGCGCTGGTGGAACCGGCTCGGCAACCGCAGCCGCCAGACCGAAGGAGTGTGACCCATGGCCACCACCGCCACCGACTCCACGACCCAGCCCGAGGCCCCGGCCGAGGAACACCACTACCAGTTCCAGTCCCACCGCTGGGCGACGGCCCGGACCTACATCGGGCTCGCGGTCATCGTCCTCTGGGGGCTGCTGCCGTTCTACTGGATGGTCGTCACCGCCTTCCGTGACGTCGACTTCACGTTCTCGACGACGCCCTGGCCGAGCCACGTCACGCTCGACAACTTCAAGACGGCGTTCTCCACCGACCGCGGCAACCACTTCGGTCGCGCCCTGGTCAACAGCACGATCATCGGGATCGTCACGACGGCGGTGGCGATGATCGTCGGGGTGTCGGCGTCCTACGCCCTCGCCCGGCTGCAGTTCCCGTTCAAGTACGTCGTGCTCGGGGTCATCCTCGGCGCCTCGATGTTCCCCGGCGTCGCCCTCGTCTCGCCGCTGTTCCAGCTCTTCTCGAACTGGGGCTGGCTGACCGGGTACAACTACCAGGCGCTGATCATCCCGAACATCTCCTTCGCCCTCCCGCTGACCGTCTACACGCTGACGGCGTTCTTCTCCGAGATGCCGTGGGAGCTGGAGGAGTCCGCCCGGATGGACGGGTGCACCCCGCTCGAGGCGTTCCGGAAGATCATGCTCCCGCTCGCCCTGCCGGGGCTGTTCACGACGGCGATCCTCGCGTTCATCAGCAGCTGGAACGAGTTCCTCCTCGCCTCCCAGTTCTCGACGGCGCAGAGCCAGCCGGTCACCGTCGCGATCGCCTCGTTCTCGGGCGCGCAGCCGCACCAGGAGCCGTACACCGCGGTCATGGCCGCGGCGACGATCGTCACCATCCCGCTGATCATCATGGTGCTGATCTTCCAGCGGGCCATCGTCTCCGGCCTCACCGCCGGTGGGCTCAAGGGCTGACGGAGGCCGCAGATGGGGATCTTCAACGCGGGCACGGGGACGGCGAGCCATCCCCGTGCCCGCAGGCAGCGACTCGAGATGCTCTTCGGCATCCTCGCGGTCTTCACCCTCATGGCGGCGATCCAGACGCTCTACCTCGAGGTGCGCGGCGAGCCGGCGGGCTTCTCCGCATTCATCCTGTTCGTCTTCCTCGTCCTCACCGTGCTGACGTGGCGGGCGCGCAGCCGGACCCAGGTCTAGCCGGGGTGCCCGGTGACGACGATCGCGGACGTCGCACGGGTCGCGGGCGTGTCCGTCGCCACGGTCTCGCGTGCGCTGCGGGGACTGGAGCGGGTCAACCCCGAGACCCGGGACCGGGTGCTGCGGGTCGCCCGTGAGCTGAACTACGTCGCCTCCCCCACGGCCGCCTCGCTCGCCTCGGGGCGGACGAAGGTCGTCGGGGTGGTGGCGCCGTTCCTCACCCGATGGTTCTTCAGCCAGCTCGTCAGCTCGATCGAGAAGACGCTGCGCGACCGCGGGCACCACGTCCTGCTCTTCGACCTCGAGTCCGAGCGGTACGACACCCGGCGTCCGCTGACGCGGGAGATGCTCTGGCGCCGGGTCGACGGGATCATCACGCTCAACCTGCCGGTCCGGGCCGAGGAGCTCGGGGTGCTCAGCATGCTCGGCCTGCCCGTCGTCGCCGTGGGCAACCCGGTCGCGGGCTGGCCCTGCGTCGGGATCGACGACCGGCTCGCGATGCGGACCGCGGTCCGGCACGTGCTCGACCTCGGCCACCGCGACATCGGCTACGTCGGCGCGGTCCCGGAGGGGGCGGCGCACGTCCTCACCCCGCTGGACCGGCTCGAGACCTTCTTCGCGGTGCTCGCCGAGGAGGGCATCCGGACCCGCGCCGCGTGGGTGCGCAACGCGGACTGGAGCGCGGCCGGCGCAGCGGCGCAGGTGGCCCCGGTGCTGCGCGGCGCGGAGCGGCCGACGGCGGTCGTCGCGGCGAGCGACGAGATGGCGATCGGGGTCATGGCCGAGGCCCGCCGGGCGGGCCTGCGGGTGCCGGCGGACGTGTCCGTCATCGGCATCGACGACTTCACCCTCTCGGGGGTGCTCGACCTGACCACCGTGCGCCAGGACGTCACCGGCCAGGGCCGCGCCGCGGCCGAGCTGCTCCTCTCGGCGGTGCTCGAGGGCGCCGACATCTCGGTGACCCGCCCGGCCCGGGCCTCGGGGACCGGGACGGCCCGGGCGGGCAGCCACGTCAGCGACGTGCTGCTGCCGACCGAGCTCGTCGTCCGCGCCTCCACGGCGCCCCCACCCGGTCAGTCCCCGGGCTCCCGGCTCACGCTGTCCGGGTCGAGCATGTAGCCCGGGTCCCCGGGCGCCGCGTCGCCGGCGGGCCGGGTCAGGCGTCGATGCGGTCCCGGTCGAGGCGCCCGGCGGACTCGACGATGAAGTCCCGCCGCGGCGCGACCTCGGAACCCATGAGGAGGTCGAACACCCGCTCGGCCGCCTCCGCGTCCCGGAGCGTGACCTTGCGCAGCGTGCGGCTGCCCGGGTCCATCGTCGTCTCGGCGAGCTGGTCGGCGTCCATCTCCCCGAGGCCCTTGTACCGCTGCATCGGTTGCTTGATGCTCCGGCCCCGCTTGGTCAGCGACGCGACCGTCCGGCGCATCTCGGCCTCGGTGTAGGTGTAGACGAGCTCTCTGCCCTTCTTCCCGGACCCGGCGACCTCGATCCGGTGCAGCGGCGGCATCGCCGCGTAGACCCGGCCCGCCTCGACGAGCGGGCGCATGTACCGGAAGAACAGGGTGAGCAGCAGGGTCCGGATGTGGGCGCCGTCGACGTCGGCGTCGGTCATGAGGATGACCTTGCCGTAGCGCACCGCGTCGAGGTCGAACGACCGCCCCGATCCGGCGCCGATGACCTGGATGATCGCGGCGCACTCGGCGTTCTTGAGCATGTCCGTGACCGAGGCCTTCTGGACGTTGAGGATCTTGCCGCGAATCGGCAGCAGCGCCTGGTGGTCGCTGCTGCGGGCGAGCTTGGCGGTCCCGAGGGCGCTGTCGCCCTCGACGATGAACAGCTCGGAGCGCTCGACGTCGCTGCTGCGGCAGTCGGCGAGCTTGGCGGGCAGGCTCGAGGTCTCCAGCGCGTTCTTGCGGCGCTGGGTCTCCTTGTGCAGCCGCGCGCTGATGCGCGACTTCATCTCGGCGACGACCTTCTCCAGCAGCTGGCTCGCCTGGTGCTTGTCCTCGCGGCGGGTCGAGGTCAGCCGGGCGGTGAGCTCGGACTCGACGACCTTGGCGACGATCGCGCGCACGGCCGAGGTGCCGAGCACCTCCTTGGTCTGCCCCTCGAACTGGGGCTCGGCGAGCCGGACGGTGACGACCGCGGTGAGGCCGGCGAGGACGTCGTCCTTGTCGACCTTGTCCTGGCCGACCTTGAGTCGGCGGGCGTTGACCTCCAGCTGGCGCCGGAACACCTTGAGCAGGGACTGCTCGAAGCCGGCGGTGTGGGTCCCGCCCTTGGGCGTGGAGATGATGTTGACGAACGAGGCGAGGGTGGTGTCGTAGCCGGTGCCCCACCGGAGGGCGACGTCGACCCCGCACTCCCGCTCGACCTCGGTCGGGGTCATGTGCCCCTTCGCGTCGAGCACCGGGACGGTCTCGGTGAACGTGCCCGACCCCTGCAGCCGCCACGTGCCGGTCACCGGCGGGTCGGCCGCGAGGTAGTCGGTGAACTCGCTGATCCCGCCCTCGTGGAGGAAGACCTCCTCCACGGTGCCCTCGTCGCCGCCGTCACCCTTCGCGCCGTCGCCGGACGCGGCGGCCCGCTCGTCGCGGACGACGATCGTCAGGCCGGGCACGAGGAACGAGGTCTGCCGGGCGCGGTCGAGCACGGCGTCCAGGTCGAACCGGGCGTCCCGGAGGAAGATGTGGGGGTCGGCCCAGTAGCGCACGCGGGTGCCGGTGACGCCCCGGCGGGTCTTGCCGACGACCTCGATCTCGCTGCGCTGCTCGTACGGGGTGAACTCGTGCTCGGGGTCCTTGGCCCCGCGGGAGCCGGCGACGTCGGAGAAGCTGCCCGGCTCGCCGCGGCGGAAGCTCATCGCGTAGGTCCGCCCGCCGCGGTCGACCTCGACGTCGAGCCGGGCCGAGAGGGCGTTGACCACCGACGCGCCGACGCCGTGCAGGCCGCCGGAGGCGGTGTAGGAGCCGCCGCCGAACTTGCCGCCGGCGTGCAGCTTGGTGAAGACGACCTCGACCCCGGACAGCCCGGTGCGCGGCTCGACGTCGACCGGGATGCCGCGGCCGTCGTCGGCGACCTCGACCGAGCCGTCGGCGTGGAGGACCACCTCGATCCGGCCGCACTCCCCCGCGAGCGCCTCGTCGACGGCGTTGTCGATGATCTCCCACAGGCAGTGCATGAGCCCGCGGCTGTCGGTCGAGCCGATGTACATGCCGGGGCGCTTGCGGACCGCCTCGAGGCCCTCGAGCACCTGGAGGTGGTGGGCGGTGTAGTCGCTCGCCGACTTGCTCGTCGCGGCCCGCTTGGCCGCGCGGCCGGTCCCGCTCGCCGTGCCCCCCGTCGCCGTGCCCGGGGTGTTCGTGGCCGTCGTCACACGCCCTCCCTCCACGCTGCTCGCCTGCGTCCTGCTCGTTCGTGCACCGGTCCCTGCACCGGTTCCTGAACCGGTCCGTGGACGCGCCCTGCATCCGTTCCCGGACCGGCCGTCGTCGTCCCGACAGCCTAGCCGGGGCCGGCGACACGCCCGGTCAGGCGCGCCCGCGTCGCCCCGCGGCCGGTCCCCGGACGGCCGCCGTGGCCGAGTCGTAACGCACTCGTGACGCGTTCCTCCCACGGTCGCGCGCAGGATGAGGTGTCATTGACCGATAGGACCACATGACGGTCGGCTTCCGAGTGGGAAGGATCCGGCGTGTTTGACTGTTGGACCGGCTCCGGGGCCGCCGCACCGACGGGCCCCGACGGCGTCACCCGACGACGAGAGGAAGAAGGCTGACGTGACCACTGCCATGGCACCCACCCTGAACGCGGCCGACCGCTGTGACCGTTGCAGCGCTCGGGCCTACGTCCGCGCCCGCCTTCACGCCGGTGGGGAGCTGCTGTTCTGCGCCCACCACGGCCGCGAGCACCTGCCCAAGCTCAAGGGGCTTGCGGAGATCGACGACGAGTCCGACCGCCTCCGTGAGGCCGAGGCCCCGGCCCCGGTCGAGGAGGGCTGACCCCCGAGCCGACCCGGCGGTGACCGGGCGCGGAGCGCGGGCGCAGTGACCCTCGCGTCCACTGTCGACCTTCAGGCCGTCCTCACCGCCTCCGGCGTCCCGAGCGCCGCGACGATCTGGGTCCCGGCCATCCTGGTGCTGACCGGGGTGGCCGGGATCGTCGTTCCCGTCCTGCCCGGCCTCCCGCTCGTCGCCGGCGGGGTCCTGCTCTGGGCCGTGCTCACCGGAGGCACGACCGCGTGGGTCGTGGCGGCGCTCGCGGTCGTCCTGGCCACCGGCGGCACCCTGCTGCAGTACCTGCTCCCGGGGCGGGCGATGCGCCGGGCCGGGGTCGGGACGGGCACGCTCGCCCTCGGCGCCGTGGTCGGGATCGTCGGCCTGTTCGTCGTCCCGGTCCTCGGCCTCCCCCTCGGCTTCGTCGCCGGGGTCTACCTCGCCGAGCTCGCGCGCAGCGGCACGGGCGCGACTCCCGGACCGGACGCGGGCGCCGCGGACGGCTCCCGGAGCAGGGCGGCGCGGGCGTGGGCCTCGACCCGCACCGCGCTCGTCGCCGTCGCCCAGAGCATGGGCATCGAGCTCGCCACGGGCATGGTCGTCACGCTGGTCTGGGTCGTCGCGGTCGCGGCGACATGGCCCCCCGGGGCCTGAGGGCACGACCTCCGGGGCCTGAGGGCACGGCCTCCGGGGCCTGAGAGCACGGCCTCCGGGGCCTGACGGAACGCACTCCGGGCCCTGGAACCGGCTGAACCGGCTGAGATCGGTCTCCGCTCAGCGGCCGTACCGCCGGCGCTCCCAGCGGTGTTCCATCCGCTGCATGAACGTGCCGCTCTTCGGGCGTGCGGGACCCGAGCGGCGTCCGCCACCGGGGCGCCGTCCGG
Organism: uncultured Actinomycetota bacterium; assembly: GCA_963800325.1. Lineage (GTDB taxonomy): Bacteria > Actinomycetota > Actinomycetes > Actinomycetales > Dermatophilaceae > CAWDAQ01. Next base: position 128,125 of record CAWDAQ010000005.1, read on the forward strand.
CGCCACCGGAGGGACGGCGGACGCTGCCGTCCTGGGAGACGGTGCCGAGCGTGCCGCTGCGCCGGGGCGGGGTGAACGCGTACACCGCGGCGGCCACCATGACGGCGAAGCCGCCGACGCCGACCCACATCGTCGTGTTGACGCCGACGAGGACGAGACCGAGACCGATGACGACGCCGAGCGCGCCGATGACGTACCGCCGTCGCACCGAGGACCGCGAGGCCTTGCCCTTCATGTGCGAGGCGAACTTGGGGTCCTCGGCGTAGAGCGCCTGCTCCATCTGCTCGAGGAGCTGCTGCTCGTGCTCCGACAGCGGCACGGTGACCTCCCGGTGGCCTGTCCGGCGCCCGGCTGCGGGGCGTCGCGACGTCGTCTCTCACCACGCTCAACGTCCGGGCCCGTTCGTGGGTGCCGCGACTTCGACGTCTCGGTGGTCCCTTCAGGATATGTCCCCACGTGCTCGGGGGGAAGTCGAACCCCGGATGAGGCTCGCCGGGCGGACGCTGCCGGCGCCGAACCGGGCGCTGGCGCGGTCCACGGCGCGGTCGGCGTCCCGCCACCCGTGCTCCGGCTCGTCGAGCGTGCCCTGGATCGGGGCGCCGTCGGTGTCGACGAGCTGCTCGACCCGGACCCCGACCAGGCGCAGCCGGGCCCGCTGCAGCCCCAGGGCGTCGAACAGCCCGCGGGCGGTCTCGTAGATCCCCCGGCTCGTGTCCGTGGGGTCGCGCAGCGTCCGGGCCCGGGTGATCGTCGTGAAGTCGGCGAACCGCACCTTGATGGACACGGTGCGGCCCATGACGTCGGCCGAGCGCATCCGCGCGGCCGTCCGGTCGCTGAGCTTGAGCAGGGTCCGGTGGACGTGGGCGGGGTCGTCGACGTCGTGGGCGAAGGTCTCGTCCGAGCCGATGCTCCGCTCCCGCCGGACCGGCTCGACCGGGCGCGGGTCCCGTCCCCAGGCGAGGTCGTGCAGGTGGCCGCCGGTGGCGTCCCCGAGCGCGCGCCGGAGGGTGGCCAGCGGGGTGTGGGCGATGTCGGCCACCGTGCGCAGCCCGAGGCGGGCGAGGGCCTCCTCGGTCCGGTCCCCCACTCCCCAGAGCGCCGCGACGGGCAGCTGCTGGACGAAGCCGACGACCTCGGCGCGCGGGACGACGACCATGCCGTCGGGCTTGGCGAGCGAGGAGGCGAGCTTGGCGACGAACTTCGAGGAGGCGACCCCGACCGAGCACGTGATGCCCTGCTCGTCGGCGATCGTGTCCCGCAGCCGCTGCGCGATCTGCGCGGGTGTCCCGAGCAGCCGCTGGGCCCCCGCGACGTCGAGGAACGCCTCGTCGAGGGAGAGCGGCTCGACCAGCGGGGTGACGGTGGCGAAGGTCTCCATGACCGCGTCCGAGATGCGGCTGTAGAGCTCGTGCTCGGGCGGGAGCACGGTCGCGGTCGGGCACAGCCGGCGGGCCCGGGACATCGGCATCGCCGAGGCGACCCCGAACCTGCGGGCCTCGTACGTCGCCGACAGCACGACTCCCCGCCCCTCACCCCCGATGATGACCGGGGTGCCGCGCAGGTCGGGGCGCGCGAGGAGGGAGGCCGCGGCGTAGAAGGCGTCCATGTCGACGTGGAGCACCGTGCAGCCGGTGTCGTCCGGCGGACCGGACCCGGTCCGCTCGGGGAGGGCGAACTGTCGTCGGCTCACGGCGTGGCGCCTCCGCCGAGCTCAGCCGCCGGCCTTCGCGGCGAGGACGTGGAGGGCCGAGCCGAGCTGGTCGAGGACGCCGACCGGGTGGCGTCCGGCTGCCTCCTCGAGCTCCAGGAGCGCGGCCCGGTCGGCCTCGGAGTCGATGTACGCCGAGGGCACGAGGTCGCTGAAGATCCGCACGCCGTGGACCTCCTCCACGGTGAGCCCGGCCGCGGTGACGAGCCGGAGCAGGTCGTCGCGGTCGAACCGCCGCGGCAGCGGGTCCGCCTCGCCCCAGCGGCCGTCCTCGCTGAGCAGGGCCGTCCGGGCGTGGTGGAACTGGCCGGCGAGGACCCGGGCGAGGACGACCGCGAGCCGCTGCGCGGTGACGAGGGAGAGGTGGCCGCCCGGGGCGAGCACCCGCGCGAGGGAGGCGAGGGTGGTGGCGGGGTCGTCGACGACCTCCAGGGTGCCGTGGCAGCAGACGAGGTCGACCTCGCCGGGGGTGACGACGTCGGTGAGGGTGTCGGCGTCGCCCTGGACGGCGGTGATCCGCTCGGCCGCGGTGGACTCCTCCGCCCGGCGCCGGAGCGAGGCCAGGGCGTCCGGGCTCGGGTCGACGACGAGGACCTCGTGCCCCCGCTCGGCGAGCGGGACGGCGAGCCCGCCGGTGCCGCCGCCGACGTCGAGGACGCGCAGCGGGCGCCCGAGCGCCTCCCGGCGACCGGTGGCGAGGGCGTCGACGCTCGCCCAGACGGCGGCCGTCCGGAGCCCGGTGGGGGCCCCGGCGCCGCCGGGGCGGCGCGCGGTGCGGCGCTCGCTGGCCACGGGGTTCTCCTTCGGTGGGGGACGTCGCCCACCCTAGTGCCCCGCGCTGCCCGGGCTGGAGTGCCACAGCTTGCGCGGCGGCCCGCCCGCGTCGAGCTCGTCGACGACCCCTGCGGCGACCCCCCGGGTGCCGCGGACGTCATCGCCGGGGGGCCGGACGTCGGCGTACGGCGACTGCCGGAACCCGGAGGCGTGCACGAGCACCCGTCGGAGCCCTCCCCCGGGCGCGTCCGCCGGGGAGCCCGCCTTGGAGTCGGCCCGGGAGTCGGCGGCGGCGAGCTCTTCCTCGACCGCGTCGAGCCCCCCGGCGGTCCACGCCTGCCAGAGCCCGCCGAGGTCCCACGCCCCGGTCGCCCGGAGCGAGACCCCCCGCGCCCCGGTGCGGCGGACCACCCCCCGGGCGAGCAGGATCCAGGAGTGGAAGACCGTCGCGGCGTACGGTCCCTGGACGTCCTCGAAGAAGGTCGCGTCCACCGGCCCGGTGGAGTCGTCGAGGGTGAGGAAGACCACCCGGCGGCCGGAGCGGATCGGCGGGGTCTGGGTGGCGACCTTGACCCCGGCGACGAGGACGGTCGAGCCGCTGCGGGCCCGGAGCAGGCCCGTGCTCCGGGTCACCCCGAGCGCGTCGAGCAGCGGGGCGTACCCGTCCAGGACGTGGCCGGAGGCGTCGAGGCCGAGGACGTCGAGCTCGGCCCGGACCCGCTCGGGAGCGCTCATCTCGGGCAGCCCGGTCCCGGCGGTGAGCTCGGGGGCGTCGCCGAGGTCGAGGGTGAGCTGGGTGCCCCGGTCGACCACCGGCGCGGCCGCCCGTGACTGGGCCGCGGCCCGGGCCCGGACGTCGGTGGGGTCCGGCGGGGGCGGGAGGCGGGTCGGGTCGGGGCGCCGGCGGCCCGACCCGACCCGACCGGCCCGACCGCCACCCCGACCACCATGACCCACCGTCCGCTCCCAGCGGTCGAGCTCGGCGACGTGGAGCAGCAGGTCGCGCCGGGTGACCCGGCCCCGTCGGCCGGGCCCGCGGGCGGCGCCGATCCCGTAGAGGGCGTCGAGCCCGCCGGCGAGGACGAGCCGCTCGAGCACCGGCCGGCTCACCCGCGCCCGGTTCCACAGGTCGGCGAGGGAGGAGTACGGCCGCCCGGCGACGACCCGGGCCACCTCGGCCTCGCTGATCCCCTTGACGTCGGTGAGCGAGAGCCGGATCCCGTACCGGCTGCCGTCGGGCAGGTCGGGGTGGTCCGGCGGCGGGCCGGCCGCCTCCGGCTCGACCCGCTCGACCCGGTAGGTGTCCTCGGAGGCGTTGACGTCGAGCCCGAGGACGCTGATGCCCAGGCTCCGGGCGTCGTCGAGGATGAGCCGCTTGGGGTACATCCCCGGGTCGTGGGTGAGCACCCCGGCGAGGAAGGCCGCCGGGTGGTGGGTCTTCAGCCACGCCGAGTGGTACGTCGGCAGCGCGAACGCGGCCGCGTGGGCCTTGCAGAAGCCGAACGAGGCGAAGGCCCTCAGCACCGCCCAGATCCGGTCGACGTCCTCGCCGGTGTACCCCCGGGCCCGGGCCGCGGGACGCCACCACCGCTCGATCTCGTCCTGTCCTGCGGGGCTGCCCATCGCGCGCCGGACCTCGTCGGCCTGGGCGAGCGAGACCCCGGTGGTCTCGGCGATGACCCGGAGCATCTGCTCGTGGAAGACGACCACCCCCTCGGTCTCGGCGAGCGCCGGGACGAGGGTGGGGTGGAGCGCCTGCGGTGGGCTCCACCCGTGCCGCGCCTCGAGGAAGGGTCGGATCATGTCGGACTTGACCGGCCCCGGCCGGAACAGCGAGATGTCGATGACGAGGTCCTCGAACCGCTCCGGGGAGAACTTGCCGACGAGCTCGCGCTGGCCCGGGCTCTCGATCTGGAAGCACCCGAGGGTGTGCGTGGTGCGGATGAGCCGGTAGGTCGCCTCGTCGTCGTACGGGGCCCCGGCCTCGCCGTCGAGGTCGACGGAGGTCCCGTCGACCCGCTCGACCTCGGCGACCGCGTGGGCCATCGCCGACTGCATCCGGATGCCGAGGACGTCGAGCTTGAGCAGCCCGAGGGCCTCGACGTCGTCCTTGTCGAACTGGCTCATCGGGAACCCCAGCCAGCTCGCCTCGACCGGGGTCCGGTCGAGAAGCCCGGCTCCGGACAGGACCACCCCGCACGGGTGGAGGGCGACGTGCCGCGGCAGCCCGTCGAGCTGCTCGACGAGGTCGAACAGGGTCTGCAGCCGTGGCGCGTCGAGGCCCTTGCGGCGCAGCTCGGGCAGCTCGGCGACCGCGGCCCGGGCGTCCTTGGCCCGGATGTGCGGGAACGCCTTGGCGATCTCGTCGACCTCGAACGGGGGCAGCCCGAGGGCGGCGCCGACGTCGCGCACCGCGTGCCGGACCCGGTAGGTGTCCATCATCGAGACGCAGGTGACCCGGTCCCCGCCGAACCGCTCGAGGACCCGCTCGTAGACCTCGGTGCGCCGGGCCGACTCGACGTCGACGTCGATGTCGGGCAGCTCGGCCCGCAGCGGGGAGCAGAACCGCTCCATGAGCAGGCCGTACCGGATCGGGTCGACCCCGCTCACCCCGAGCAGGTGGTTGACGAGGCTGCCGGCGCCGGAGCCCCGGGCAGCGACCCGGACGCCCATGTCGCGGATGAGGTCGACGACCGAGGCGACGGTGAGGAAGTACGTCGGGTAGCCGAGCTCGGCGACGACGGCGAGCTCGTCGTCGAGCCGGCGCCGCACCGCCTCGAGGTCGCGCTCGCGCAGGCCGGGGTAGCGGGTGGGCACGGCGTCGCGGCAGCGGCGCTCGAGGACCTGTTGCGGGTCGACCCCGTCGGGGATGCCGAGGACCGCCGGCTCGGGCAGGTGGAGCCCGCCGATGCCGAGGTCCCGCCGGCCGTCCTGGGCGCACGCCCGGGCGAGCGCGACGGTGTCGGAGAGCAGCCGCCCGGCGCGCTCGCGCTCGCTCGTCCTCCCCCCGGTCGGCCCGCACCCGGAGGCCCGGGCGACCTCGAGGGCGAGCGCGCGCATCGTCGCGGTGTCGGCGAGGTGCCCGGCGTCGGTGACCCGGTCCAGGTGGCGGGTGTCGAGCACGACGAGCCGACGGGCGGCGTCGAGGACGTCGGCGACCCGGCAGTCCTCCCGGTCCAGGTGGCGCACGGCCGCGCTGAGCACCGCCGGGACGCCGGCCTCGTCGGCGAGCCCGAGGAGCCGGGCGGCGTGGCCCCGGGAGGCGGGCGTGCCCTCCGGACCGCCGTGGTCGACGACCTCGACGGCGAGCGACCCGGCCGGCAGCCGGGCACGCCACCGCTCGAGCAGCGCCCGTGCGGTGCCCGGCTGGCGGGCGAGCAGCGCGCGGCCGACGTCGGAGTCCGGGCCGAGGAGGACGACGAGGGGACCCGGAGCGTCCCCGGCGCCGTCCGGCAGGGCGTGCTCGACGACGAGGTCCGGCGAGGAGACCGGCCGCCCGCGCTCGCCCCCGAGGTGGGTCGCGGTGACGAGCCGGCACAGCGCGGCCCACCCGCGGGCGTGGGCGACCCCGCCGGCGGCGCCGCGGGCGAGCACGGTCACCCTCGGCAGCCGGGGGTCGACGACGGCGCCGCCCCGGGCCGGGGTCGCCCGGGGCGGCGTCGTCCCGTGGGCTCCCGACGGCCCAGGTGGGGTCGCCGGCCCCGGGGACCGGGCGGCACCGGCCGCGTCCGCCCCGAGGGCGAGGTCGACCCCGAGCACCGGGTCGATCCCGGCGCGGGTCGCCGCCCGGGCGAAGCGCACCGCGCCGTAGAGACCGTCCCGGTCGGTGAGCGCCAGCGCCGGCTGGCCGTGCTGGGCCGCCCGCTCGACGAGCGCCTCGGGGGGCGTGGTCCCGTACCGGAGGGAGAACCCGGAGGCGACGTGGAGGTGGGCGAACTCCTCACCCACGGCCGGGACCCGAGGAGGCCGGGGTCGGGGCGAGCAGCTGCGGTCCGGCCGCGGGACGGGGCAGGCCGAGGCGGCGGTGGACGATCCCGACGAAGGTCTCGGCCTGGCGGAGCAGGTCGTCGGCCTCCCGCGCCGAGACCGGCTCGGCCTGCCACCTCCGGGTGGTGGCGTGGGCGAAGAACGCGGACCACTCGGCGAGCTCGGGGGCGACCCCGGGGAGGAGCTCCCACAGGGTGCGCGGCGCCGGTGGGCGGGGGGCGGGAGGGGTCCGCCGGCCGGCGACGAGCGCCGCGGCGGCGCGGAGCGCGGCGAGGTGGGCGTGCAGGTGCCGCTCGCGGACGTCCTCGGCGCGGCCGGCCCGCAGCAGCCCGGTCCGGGCGCCCTCGACGAGCTCGAGGACGCCCGAGGCGAGGGGAGGCACGGCGGGCACGGGAGACGCGCTGGACGCGGTGGCACCGGTGGGGGTGGGGGACGCGCCCATCAGTCGTGCGCCCGCAGCAGCAGCCAGCGCGCCGGCTCGCCGTCGGCGCCGAGGTCGTAGACCCCGGTGCGGGCGTGCCGGCCCGGGCTCGCGGCGACCCGCCAGACCCGGCGCTCGGTCGACGGGACCGCCGACGCCCCCCGACCCTCCCCGGCGCGGTTCTCCCCGGCGCGGTCGTCCGCCGTCGGCGCGTCCGGGAGGCCGTCGCCCCCGGCGTCCCGCCACCACGCCCGGCGCTCCTGCCAGTGGTCGATGACCTCCCGGACGAGGTAGAACCGCCCCCGCCAGAGGAAGGCGTCGGGCTCCTCGCCCGCCGGGCCCGGCCGCTCCCCCGCCCACGGGAGGCCGCCCCCGCCGGCCGGCTGGAGCGCCGGTGTCCTGACGTCGATGGGCTCCTCGTACCGACGCACCATGGCGGGACTCCTTCCGTGGGTCGCGGGGTCGCGGGGGTCACAGGGGTCGCAAGGGATCGCTGAGGTCGCAACGGACCCCCGTGGTTCGAACACGTGTTCGAACAGACCTCGAATGTACACCCGTCCGGTGACCACCCGTCAAGACGCTCCCGCGCCCTCCCCCACCACGGCCCCCGGAGTCACTAGGCTCCCCGCAACCGCACGAGGTTGGAGGGCTCCCGATGACCGAGACCCGGCCCGCCGGCCGGGCCGCCCCGGGCCCGGACGAGGGCGGACGCGCCGACAGGAGCGACCACGTCGGCGTCGCCCGGGTGCTCGCGGTGCTCGCCGCGCACCACGTCTCCCCCGAGGTGCGCCACCTCCCGGACGCGGTCCGCACCGCCCGGGCCGCCGCCGACGCGCTCGGGGTCACCCCGGCCGAGATCGCCAACTCGCTGATCTTCCGGGCCTACCACCCCGACGGCACGGTCACCCCGCTGCTGGTCCTCGTCTCCGGGAGCCACCAGGTCGACGCCGACAAGGTCGCGGGCCTGGCCGAGCTCGTCACCGTCGACCTCGCCGACCCGGACTTCGTCCGCGGCCACACCGGGTTCGCGATCGGCGGCGTCGCCCCGGTGGGTCACCCGGAGCCGATCCGCACCCTCGTCGACGTCTCGCTGAGCCGCTACGCCCGGGTGTGGGCCGCGGCGGGGCACAGCCACTCCGTGTTCGCGACGACCTACGACGAGCTGCTGCGCATCACCGGCGGGCAGCCGATGGAGGTCACCTGAGGGCAGGCTCCACCCGGGTCCGCTCCCCCTCGGCCCGGCTCACCACAGGGCCCGCCCCACGGCTCACCACGGCTCGGGGTCGAGCCACCCGCCGTACTCCTCCGCGAGGGCGCTGAGCTGGCGCTTGAGCGCGCCGGGACCGGCGGGACCGGCGTCGCCGTCCTCGGCCGCCCGGACGTGGACCGCCCAGTCGTGGTCCTCGTCGTCGTCCTCGCCCGCGAGGGCCTCCCGGACCACCTCGACCTCGTCGAGCTCGTCCCCGAGCTGGGCCTCGAGGTCCTCTGCGAGCGCTTCCGCGTCGTCCCGCGCCGGCAGGACGAGAACGTAGTCGGCCATGCCCGCCATGGTGCCACGTCGGGTCCTCGCCGGCACGACGGCGAGGCAGCCGCTCCCGCGTCGTCGCGCCGGCGAGGGAGCGACCTCCGGGGGCGGCGAGGTGGTGGGACACTGTCACGCATGAGCGGTAAGAGCGCACCCAAGCCGGTCGAGACCTGGCTCACCGACATGGACGGCGTCCTCGTCCACGAGGAGCACGCGATCCCCGGGGCGGCCGACTTCATCGCGGCCCTGTCGAGCACCGGGCGCCGGTTCATCGTCCTGACGAACAACTCGATCTTCACCGCCCGCGACCTGCAGGCCCGGCTCGCGGCGAGCGGCATCGAGGTCCCCGAGACCTCGATCTGGACCTCCGCGCTGGCGACGGCGCAGTTCCTCGCCGAGCAGCGCCCGAACGGCACGGCCTTCGTCATCGGCGAGGCGGGCCTGACCACCGCCCTCCACGAGGTCGGCTACATCATGACCGAGCGCAACCCGGACTACGTCGTCCTCGGCGAGACCCGGACGTACTCGTTCGAGGCGATCACCAAGGCGATCCGGCTCATCGAGCGCGGCGCCCGGTTCATCGCGACGAACCCCGACGTCAGCGGTCCGAGCCAGGAGGGCAAGCTGCCGGCGACCGGCTCGGTCGCGGCACTGATCCAGGCGGCGACCGGACGGCGGCCGTACTACGTCGGCAAGCCGAACCCGCTGATGATGCGCAGCGCCCTGAACCAGATCGAGGCCCACTCCGAGACCACGGTGATGATCGGCGACCGGATGGACACCGACGTCATCAGCGGGCTCGAGGCCGGGCTGCGGACCGTGCTCGTCCTCACCGGCTCGACGAGCGCCGAGGAGGTCGACACCTTCCCCTACCGGCCGAGCCTGGTCGTGGACTCCATCGCCGACGTCGTCCCGTTCGTCCACCCCAGCCGCAGCGCCGAGGTCGGCGAGGAGCCCGAGCCGGCCCGCGCCCGGGGCTGACCCGCGGGGCGCTCCCCGAGGCCGAGGCGGTCGTGCACCTCGAGGGTCGCCGTCGAGCGGTTCATCGTGATGAAGTGCAGCCCCGGGGCCCCCTCGGCGAGCAGCCGCTCGCCGAGCTCGGTCGCGATGGCGACGCCGACCTCGCGGACGGCGACCGGGTCCTCGCCGGCGGCCTCGAGCCGGGCGGTGACCGCCCGCGGCAGCGGGGTCCCCATGAGCTCGGACATCCGCGCGATCTGGCGCACGTTCGTCACCGGCATCAGCCCCGGGACGACGGGCAGGTCGCGGCCGCGGGCGGCGACGAGGTCGCGCAGCCGGGCCCACGTCCCCGGGTCGAAGACCATCTGGGTGATCGCGAACTCCGCACCGGCGTCGGCCTTGCGGACCAGGACGTCGGCGTCGTGCTCGAGGTCGGGCGACTCGGGATGGACGTCCGGGAAGGCCGCGACCCCGACGGTGAAGCTCCCGAGCGCCGTGACGAGCCGGACGAGCTCGTCGGCGTGGTCGAGTCCGTCGGGGTGGGCGACCCACGGTCCGCGCACGTCCCCCGGCGGGTCGCCACGCAGGGCGAGCACGTTGCGGACGCCGGCGGCGGCGTACTGGCCGATGACGTGACGCAGCTCGCCCACGGAGGCGCCGACGCAGGTCAGGTGCGCCAGCGGGGTCAGCGTGGTCTCGCGGGCGATCCGCTCGGTCACCCGGACGGTGCGGTCCTGGGTCGAGCCGCCCGCCCCGTAGGTCACCGAGACGAACGACGGCTGGACCCGCTCCAGCCGACGGATCGCGTCCCAGAGGTGGGCCTCGGCGGCGTCGGTCTTCGGCGGGAAGAACTCGAAGCTCACCGCGGGGCCGTCACCACCGCCACGGCCGAGCATGGCGGGGATCGACCGGGTGAGGTTCTCCGGTCGCGGCAGCCGCGTGGCCCGTCCGATGCTCATGCGGGCGAGGCTAGTCGAGGCGTCACGACGTAGGCTGCGGGCAACGGATCCTGAGACCGGCGCCCCGGCGCGCGGCCTCGGGCAGGAGCGGAACGACCGACGAGGAGGGGCCGGTGCCGGATCCCCTGGCGGCGGAGGACCTGCGCCCCCGCGTCCAGCGGTGCATCGACCGCGAGCTCGAGGCCGAGTCCGAGGTTCTCGCCGAGCTCGGTGAGGACGTCGAGGACCTCGTCGCCGCGGTCGGCCGGCTGCTGCGCGGCGGCAAGCGGCTGCGCGCGGCGTTCCTCTACTGGGGGCTGCGGGCCGCCGGGCGTGGGGACTCCGAGGCCGCGGTCCGGCTCGCGACGTCGATGGAGTTCTTCCAGGCCGCCGCCCTGATCCACGACGACGTCATGGACGACAGCGACACCCGCCGCGGCATGCCCGCCGCCCACCGCGCGCTCGCGGCCGGGCACGCCGGGCGGGGCTGGAACGGCGACGCCGACCGGTTCGGCGTCGCCGGGGCGATCCTCGCGGGGAACCTGTGCCTGACCTGGACCGACCAGCTCTACGCGACGTGCGGCCTCCCCCAGGAGGACCTCGCGCGGGGCCGGGAGATGTTCGGCCGGATGCGCACCCAGCTCATGGCGGGGCAGTTCCTCGACGTCGTCGAGTCGGTCCGTCCGTGGGAGGGCCTCGGCGACGAGGAGCGGATCGACCGGGCCCGTCGGGTGATCCGCTTCAAGAGCGCGAAGTACACCATCGAGCACCCGCTGCTCATCGGCGCCGCGGTCGGCGGCGCGGACGAGGGCGCCCGGGCGGCGCTGTCGTCCTACGGACTCGACCTCGGCCAGGCGTTCCAGCTGCGCGACGACCTGCTCGGCGTGTTCGGCGACCCGTCGACGACGGGCAAGCCCGCCGGGGACGACCTGCGAGAGGGCAAGCGCACCGTGCTCGTCGCCCGGACGCTCGCCGCCGCCTCCCCCCGGGCCCGGCGCCGTGTCGAGGGCCTGCTCGGCGACCCCGGCCTGGGCGAGGTCGAGGTCGGCGAGCTCCGCGAGACGATGACCGCCACCGGCGCCGTGGACGCGGTCGAGACCGAGATCGCCGCCCTCGCCGGCCGGGCCCGCGCCGCCCTCGACGACGTCGTCGGGCTCGACGAGGACGCCGTCGCGGTGCTGCGCGGCCTCGTCGAGGTCACGACCACACGAACTGCGTGAGCGGCGTGAGCCCCGCTCCCCGCCGGGTCGTCGTCGTCGGCGCCGGGCTCGCCGGCCTCTCGGCCGCCCTCCACCTGCGCGGCGCGGGCTGCGAGGTCACCGTCCTGGAGCGGGGCCGCGGTCCGGGCGGACGCGCCGCCGGGGTCGAGCTCGACGGCCCGTCCGGCCGGTTCCGCCTCGACACCGGCCCGACCGTGCTGACCCTGCCCGAGGTGGCCGAGGACGCGGTCGCCGCCGTCGGGGACCGGCTCGCCGACCGGGTGGACCTCGTCCCGCTCGACCCCGCCTACCGGGCCCGCTTCGCCGACGGCAGCCGGCTCGACGTCTCCCCCGACCCCGAGGTCATGGCCGCGCGGGTGGCCGAGCTCGCCGGCCCGGACGAGGCCGAGGCCTACCGGCGCTGGACGCGCCACCTCGCCGCGATGTTCCGGGTCGAGCAGCGCGCCTTCATCGACCGCAACGTCGACTCCCCGCTGGGCCTGCTCGGGCCGGACCTGCTGCGGCTGCTCGCGCTCGGGGGCTTCGGCCGGCTCGGGCGGGCCGTCGAGCGGACGTTCGCCGACGACCGGCTCCGCCGGGTGTTCTCCTTCCAGGCGCTCTACGCCGGCCTGTCCCCGGCCCGCGCGCTCGCGCTGTACGCCGTGATCTCCTACCTCGACCTCGTCCACGGTGTCGTCTACCCGCGCGGTGGCGTGGCGGCGCTGCCGCTCGCGCTCGCCGGCGCGGCCGCCGACGCCGGGGTCGAGCTGCGCTACGACGAGCCGGTGGTCGGGGTCGACCGCCTCGGGGACCGGGTCCGCGGCGTCGTCACCCCCGGCGCGGTGGTCCCGGCGGACGCGGTCGTCCTCACCACCGAGCTCCCGGAGGCGGCCCGGCTGCTCGGACGGGCCGTCACCCGGCGCCCGGTGCGTCACTCCCCCTCGTGCGTCCTGCTCGCGGGCGGCACGAGCGGCTGGTCCCCGCCGGAGGCCGACCAGCCCCACCACACGATCGCGTTCGGCCGCGCCTGGGACGGGGTGTTCGCCGACCTCGAGTCCGGCCGCCCGATGCGGGACCCCTCGGTGCTGTTCTCCCTGCCGACCGTCACCGACCCCGGCCTCGCCCCGCCCCGGGGGCACAGCGCGTACGTGCTGCTCCCGGCGCCGAACCTCGAGACCGGGCCGGACGCCGCGTACTGGGACCGGGTGCGCGGGCCGTTCCGGGAGCACCTGCTCACCGCCGCCGAGCGCGTCGCGCCCGGGCTCGGACCCGCGCTCGAGGTCGAGGAGCTGCTCACCCCGGCGGACTGGGCCCGCCGGGGCATGGCCGCCGGCACCCCGTTCTCCGCGGCGCACACGGTCACCCAGACCGGCCCGTGGCGCACCGGCAACGTGCTCGCCCCCGGCGTCGTCCTCGCCGGCTCCGGGACCGTGCCCGGGGTCGGGGTGCCCATGGTGCTCGTCAGCGGCCGGCTCGCCGCGGAGCGGCTCACCGGTCCCCGCCCCGGCTACCGGTCCCTGGCCTGGTCGTGAGCCGCTCCGGCCGGGACACCGCGGCAGGCTCCCCCGTCCCCGCAGGCCCCGCCCTCACCCGCGCCTACGCGGCCTGCCGGGATCTCGCCCGCAGGCACGGGCGGACGTACTACCTCGCGACCGCGCTGCTGCCCCCCGACCGCCGCCGCCACGTGTGGGCCCTCTACGCCTTCGCCCGGACCGCGGACGACCTCGTCGACGAGCCGGGGGAGGATCCCGCGGGCGACCTCGCGCGGTGGGAGGCCACCTCGCTCGCCGCGCTCCGGCGACCCGACCCGCCCGACCCCTCGGCCGACCCGGTCGCCGCCGCGACGTGGCAGACGATGCGCGCGTTCGACCTCGACCCGGCCCGCTGGGAGGAGTTCGCCCGGTCGATGCGGATGGACCTCGCCCCGCGGGCCTTCGCCACCCACGCCGAGCTGCGCGGCTACACCCGCGGCAGCGCGGCGGTCATCGGGGAGCTCGTCGCCCCCGTGCTCGGCGCGACCGACCCCGGGGCGCTGCGCCCCGCAGGCCTGCTCGGGGAGGCGTTCCAGCTGACGAACTTCGTCCGGGACGTCGCCGAGGACCTGGGCCGCGGCCGGCTCTACCTGCCTCTCGCCGACCTGGCGGCGTGCGGGGTCACCGAGGACGACCTCGCCGCGGCGGCCCGGACCGGGCGACCGTCGCGCAGGGTGCGCGACCTCGTCCTGCTCGAGACCGCGCGGGCCCTCGAGCTCTACGAGCGGGCCCGGCCCGGCATCGCCCTCACTGCGGACTGGGCCCAGCCCTGCCTGCGGGCGGCGTTCGTGCTCTACCGCGACATCGCGGTCGCCGTCCACGCCGCGGACGGCGACGTCTTCACGAGGCGCGTCACCGTCGGCCGCGCCCGCCGGGCCGCGGTCGCCGGCCCGCTCCTCGGCCGCGCCCTCCTCGCCCGAGCGCGGTCCAGACCGCGCAGGTGAGCAGCACGAGGGCGAACCCGAAGCCGACGTCCTCGACCGGGGCGTAGACGAGCCGGCCGTCCCCGAGCAGCCGGGGCTCGCCGCCGCCGAGGACCGCGCCGGGGGCGTAGGAGACGATCCGCCGGCCCGTGAGCCAGCCGTTGGTCACGAGCTGGAAGACGAGCACGATCCCCCACGCGAGCCACCACCGGGCGGTGGCGAGCAGCCGGGTGCGCAGCACGACGACGTCGGCCGCCACCGCGAGGACCACCGCGACGACCGCTGCGAGGGTGTACGCGCCCGGCGCGGTCACCGTCCGGTCACTGCCCCGGTCACCGGCGCCGCGCGAGCACCGCGCCGACCGCCTCGAAGGTCAGCAGGCCGGCGAGCGGGACGACGACGAAGAACGCGACCTCCTCCAGCGGGAGCCCGAGCACCCGCACGGGCAGCACCTGGCGGGGGTCGAACCACCAGTGCCCCGCCCGGGTCGCGAGGACGTCCCAGGCGAGGAACGGGACCGCGACGATGCCGATCGTGGCCGCCAGGCGCAGCGGCCGGGTGAGCACGTCGAGGCCGAGCACGCGGTGCAGCGGGAGCGTCGCGGCGAGGCAGAAGGCCAGCATCGCGACGTAGCCGAGGTGGGCGAGGCCGCTCAGAAGGCCTGCTCCATCGCCCGCCGGCGGACCTCCTTCGTGTGGCCGGCCCGGACCGCGTCGATCGGTGCGCCGTCGACCGGCAGGGTGGGGTCCGGCGCGAACAGCCAGCGGACCACCTGCTCGTCGTCCATGCCGCCGTCGGCGAGGACGGTGACCGTGCCGCGCAGGGCCGGCAGCGGGGCGTCGGCGTCGAGGAACGCGGCCGGGACCGACAGCACCGACCGCTCGCCGCGGCGCAGCGCGACGAGCTCGCGCTCGTCGAGCATCCGGCGCACCGACGACACCCGGGTCCCGAGCCGCTCGGCGACCTCGGGCAGGGTGAGCCACTCGCCGACGAGGTCGTCCACGGACGGGCGGGCGGGGGTGGCGTCCTCGGTGTCTCCCAGCACGGGACCAGCCTGCCACAGCGCGTCGCCACCACCCGCGTGGGTGTCCGGTCATGTACCGTTCGTCACACAAGCAACATAAGACACATAAGTCACAATAGTCCCACAGGACTCATCGCGACCCGACCACGACCCGGTCCAGCGGAGCCCCACCCCGGTGGCTCCCCCAGCGGAAGGAACGACCACGGCATGTCCCCGTTGTTCGTCACCCCCCCGGCGGTCCTGCCCCCGCAGGCGGCCGACCTGCCGCTGCTGCCCTCCACGGTCCTCCAGTCGAGTCCCGCCTCGGGAACCGGCTGGGTCCGCGTGGTCGTCCGCCCCGGCGACACGGTCTGGGGGCTCGCGCAGCGCCACGGCACCAGCGCCGCCGCGCTCTCCTCACGCAACGACCTCGGCGCCGGCCGCGTCATCCGGCCCGGCGACCGGCTCTGGGTGCCGGGTCACGGCGGCGGGCCCCACGGCGGGTCGGGCCCGAGGAGCGCGCGCCACCACACGGTCCGCGCCGGCGAGACGCTGTGGGGACTCGCCCGGCGCTACCGGACGAGCGTCGCCCGGCTCGCCCGCGCCAACCACCTCGACCGCTCCGGCCTCATCGTCCCCGGCACCCGGCTCGTCGTCCCCGGCGGCGCACGCCAGGCGGCCGGGCACCACGCGCGCGCCGCGACCCCGGCGAGGACGACGGCCAAGCGGTCCGCGCCCCGCGGGCGGCACACGGTCGCCGCCGGCGAGACCCTCTGGGACATCGCGCAGCACTACCGCACGACCGTGACCCGGCTCGTGAAGTCCAACCACCTCGCCGACCCGGGCGCCCTGCGGGTGGGCCAGCGGCTCGCGGTCCCGGGACGGACCCACGAGCCGAGCAGCGACACCCGCGCCACGTTCGCCGGGCGCACCTACTCCGCCGACGTCGTCGCCGCCGCCGCGCGCAACCGGGCCCTGCTCGCCTCCCGCCACGTGCCGAGCCGGAGCGCGACCAGGGCGCTCATCGTCGCCACGGCGCGGCGGTACGGCGTCGACCCGCGGCTCGCCCTGGCGATCGCGTGGCAGGAGTCCGGGTGGGACCAGCGCCAGGTCTCGGTCGCGAACGCGGTCGGCGCGATGCAGCTCATCCCGAGCTCGGGGACGTGGGCCTCGCAGCTCGTCGGGCGCCACCTCGACCTGCGGGACGCGCGGGACAACGTGACCGCGGGGGTCGTCATCCTCCGGGTCCTCACCCGATCGGCCGACTCGACCGAGGAGGCGATCGCCGGCTACTACCAGGGCCTGGCCTCGGTCGAGGCGAAGGGCATGTACGCCGACACCCGCGGCTACGTCTCGGCGGTGCTCGCCCACCGCGCGCGGATGTGAGTCGGTCGTCATGGGGTCACGGTGGGGGTCGAGGTGAGCGCCCTCCGACCGGCGGGGACACCCGGCCGGTGCCTCCCGGCCGGCACGGGGAGGCTCCGTAGACTTTGACCGTGTCCTCGACCGTGAACGGCTCGCTCGTCGGCGAACTCGTCGACGGGCGCTACCGGGTGCTGTCCCACATCGCCGAGGGCGGCATGGCCACGGTCTACCTCGCGACCGACACCCGGCTCGACCGGGAGGTCGCGCTGAAGGTGATGCGGCCCCACCTCGCCGACGACGAGGAGTTCGTCTCCCGCTTCCGGCGCGAGGCGCGCTCCGCGGCGCGGCTGTCCCATCCGGGCGTGGTCCAGGTCACCGACCAGGGCGAGGACGCCGGGCGGGTGTTCCTCGCGATGGAGTACGTGCCCGGGCAGACGCTGCGCGAGGTCCTCCGGGTCGAGGGTGCCCTCACGCCCCGGGCCGCGCTCGACGTGCTCGAGGCCGTCCTCGAGGCGCTCGCCGCCGCCCACGCCGCCGGGTACGTCCACCGGGACGTCAAGCCCGAGAACGTCATCCTCCGCGAGGACGGCATCGTCAAGGTCGCCGACTTCGGGCTCGCCCGCGCCGTGAGCTCGCACACCTCGACCAGCCACACCGGGCTCGTCCTCGGCACGGTCGCCTACCTCTCCCCCGAGCAGGTCGAGCGAGGCGTCGCGGACGTCCGCAGCGACGTCTACGCCGCCGGCCTCGTCCTGCTCGAGATGCTCACCGGCCGCAAGGCCTTCACCGGGGACACCGCGATCCACGTCGCCTACCAGCACGTCCACGGCACGGTCCCGGTCCCGTCCTCCCTCGTGCCCGGCCTCCCGGCCGAGCTCGACGCCCTCGTCGCGCGGGCCACGGCCCGCGACCCCGACGACCGGCCGGCCGACGCCGCGGCGTTCCTCGCCGAGCTGCGGGAGGTCCGCGCCGGTCTCGACGACGCCGTCCTCGACGCCCGTCCCGCCCCGGCCGAGGCCGGGTTCGCCGCGGCCGAGGGCACGGCGACCGCGGCGCTGCCGGCGCTCGGCGGGGCCACCGGCCCGGGTGACACCGGCCCGACCGGGGTCGAGCCGACCGGGGTCCTCGAGGGGGCCGGCGCCCCGTCCGACGGCGCCGCGGTGTCCTCCGATCGGCGCCGGCGCCGACGCGCGCTCGTGCTGCTCCCGCTTTTGCTGCTCCTCGGCGCCGGCACGGCGGCGTGGTACCTGCTGCTCGGCCCGGGCGCGCGGAGCACCATCCCGCGGGTGGCGGGCCTGACCTACCAGGCCGCGGGCAGCCGGCTCGCCGGGGCCCACCTCGACGCCTCGCGCCGCGACGCGTTCAGCGAGGACGTCGCCAAGGGCCACGTCATCTCCGCCCGACCCGGCTCCGGCACCGAGGTCGACCGGGGCTCCTCGGTCCTGCTCACGGTCTCCCGGGGTCCGGAGCGCTACGACGTCCCCGACGTCCTCGGCACCCCGCTGAAGGCCGCCCGGGCGAGCGTCACCGGGTCCCACCTCAGCGTCGGGTCGGTCACGCGCCGGTGGGACGAGAAGGTCCCCGAGGGCCAGGTCGTCTCCACCGACCCCGACCCGGGCGCCCGGCTGAAGCCCGGCACCCCGGTCGACCTGCTCGTGAGCAAGGGCCGCCAGCCGATCACCGTCCCCGACGTCACCGGGACGCCGGTCGACGAGGCCCGCTCGACCCTGACCGACCGGGGGCTTCAGGTGCGGACCGGGCCGCGGCAGTTCAGCACGACGGCGGCGAAGGGCTCGGTCGCGAGCCAGGACCCGGCGAACGGGACGCTCTTCCGCGGCGACACCGTGACGCTCGTGGTCTCCAAGGGCCCCGAGATGGTCACCGTGCCCGACGTGCAGTCGATGCAGGTCGACGAGGCCCAGCAGACCCTCGAGCAGGCCGGGTTCACGGTCCAGGTCAACCGGGTCCTCGGCGGCTTCTTCGGCACCGTCCGCTCCCAGGACCCGGCGGGCGGGACGCGGGCCCCGAAGGGGTCGACCGTGACGATCACCGTCGTCTAGGGCGTGGGGGACGCGGCCCCGTCGGCGCCGCCGGCGCCGGCGGCTCGGTCCGGACCGGCGCGCAGCAGCCCGTCGAGGACGTCGGCGGCCAGCGCCGTCGCCTCGTCGTCGACGTCGAGGTGGAGGACGAGGCGCAGCAGCGACGGCCCGACCGGGTAGACCCGCACGCCCTCGGCGAGGGCGGCCTCGGCGAGCGCGGCCGCGGTCCACCCGGCGACGGAGACGTCGGCGACGACGATGTTGGTCTCGACCGACTCCGGGTCCACCGAGCCGGGCGCGGCCTCGCAGAGCACGCCGGCGAGGCGGCGGGCGCGGGCGTGGTCCTCGGCGAGCCGGGCCACGTGGTGGTCGAGGGCGTGCAGCCCCGCGGCGGCGAGGATCCCCACCTGCCGCATCCCGGCGCCGTACCGCTTGCGCCAGACCCGGGCCCGGGCCATGCGCTCCCGGGACCCGACGAGGACCGACCCCACCGGGGCCCCGAGGCCCTTGCTCAGGCACACGCTGACGGTGTCGAACTCCCGGCCGTAGTCGGCCAGGGCGACCCCGCTCGCGACGTGGGCGTTCCACAGCCGGGCCCCGTCGAGGTGCATCGCGACCCCCCGCTCGCGCGTCCCGGCGCGCAGGGCGCGGACCGCGTCGAGCGGCTGGACGGTGCCGCCGCCGAAGTTGTGGGTGTTCTCGACGACGACGAGCGCGGTCCCCACCTGGTAGGCCCCGGCGCCCGTGACGAGCATCCCGAGCGGCACCTGCGGGTCGAGCAGGCCGCGCAGGGCGTGCCAGGACCGGGACGTGATCCCCGACAGCGCCGCGGCGGCGCCCATCTCGGCACGGAGCACGTGGGCGAGGGAGTCGGCGAGCAGCTCCTCCCCCGGGGCGACGTGGAGCCGGAGGCCGAGCTGGTTCGCCAGCGTCCCGCTCGGGGTGAACAGGCCGGCCTCGTGGCCGAGCAGCCCGGCGACCCGCTCCTCGAGGGCGGCGACCGTGGGGTCCTCCCCGAAGACGTCGTCGCCGACCTCGGCGCCGGCCATCGCCTCGCGCATCGCCGGGGTCGGCCGGGTCAGGGTGTCCGAGAGGAGGTCGGCGCCCACCGGGGCCGCCGGTCCGGGACGCGACTGGGCCACCCTCAGTCCCGCCCGAGCATCTCGGCGACGAGGAAGGCGAGCTCGAGGCTCTGCTGGTGGTTCAGCCGCGGGTCGCACACGCTCTCGTACCGGGTCCCGAGGTCGGCGTCGAGGATCTTCTCGGCGCCGCCGATGCACTCGGTGACGTCGTTGCCGGTGAGCTCGACGTGGATGCCGCCCGGGACGGTGCCGAGGGCGGCGTGGACCTCGAAGAAGCCGCGGACCTCGTCGACGACGTCCTCGAAGTCGCGGGTCTTGAACCCCGAGGAGGACTCGAAGGTGTTGCCGTGCATCGGGTCACAGATCCACGTCACGACCGCCCCGGAGGAGGTGATCCGCTCCACGAGCGGGGGCAGCGCCTCGCGGACGGCACCGGCGCCCATCCGGGTGATGAACGTCAGCCGGCCCGGCTCGCGGTGGGGGTCGACCCGGTCGATGATGCGCAGCACCTCGTCGGGGTCGGCCTTCGGGGAGAGCTTGATGCCGACCGGGTTGCGGACGCGGGAGACGAAGTCGATGTGGGCGCCGCCCTCGTCGCGGGTGCGCTCGCCGACCCAGATGAAGTGCCCGCTCGTGTCGTAGAGGTCTCCGGTGCGCGAGTCGATCCGTGTCAGCGGGCGCTCGTAGTCCAGCAGCAGCGCCTCGTGGGCGGAGAAGAACTCGGTCGCCTTCATCGCCTCGAAGTCCGCGCCGCAGGCGGCCATGAACTTCATCGCCTTGTCGATGTCGCGGGCGAGCCGCTCGTAGCGGGAGTTGGCGGCGTTGGCGATGAACCCGCGGTTCCACTCGTGGACGTAGCGCAGGTCGGCGAAGCCGCCCTGGGTGAAGGCGCGCACGAGGTTCAGGGTCGCGCTGCTCGCGTGGTAGGCCCGCACGAGCCGGTGCGGGTCCGGGGTGCGGGCCTGCTCCGTGAAGGCGAAGTCGTTGACCATGTCGCCGCGGTAGGCCGGCAGGGTCACCCCCTCGCGGGTCTCGCTGCCGTTCGAGCGGGGCTTGGCGTACTGCCCCGCCATCCGGCCGACCTTGACCACCGGCACCGAGGCGCCGTAGGTGAGCACCGCCGCCATCTGCAGGATCGTCTTGACCCGGTCGCGGATGTTGTCGGCCTGCGCGGAGGCGAACGTCTCGGCACAGTCCCCGCCCTGGAGGACGAACGCCTCACCGACGGCCGCGGCGGCCATCCGGTCGCGGAGCACGTCGCACTCGCCGGCGAAGACCAGCGGGGGGAACGTCGCGAGCGTCTCGACGGCGTCGGCGAGCGCGGCGGGGTCGGGCCAGCTGGGCTGCTGCGCGGCCGGCAGGTCGGCGCCGGCGTGCAGCGCGTCGAGGGGAAGGGTCGGCGTGCTCACCCGACAAGGATAGGTGGACGCCGCGGGCGGCTCAGCGATGCCCGCATGTCAGGACCTCAGCCGGCGGCCCGTTCGGTGCCGGTGGGCTCCTCGCCGTCCTGCTCCCGGTCCTCCCCGGCCCCGTGCGCCTCCGGCTCGTGCTCACCCTCGGGACGCTCGGAGGCCTCGAGCGCCTGCTCGAGCTCGGTCGCGGCCCGCCCCGGCGTCGCGGCCTCCTGCAGCTCGCGCGCCTTCGACTTCGCCGCCGCGAGCAGCCGGTCCTTCATCGAGGTGGCGTACATGTCGACGTACTCCTGGCCCGAGAGCACCATGAGCTCGTACATGACCTCGTCGGTGACCGAGCGCAGGACGAACCGGTCCTCCTCCATGCCCTCGTAGCGGGAGAAGTCGAGCGGGGCCCCGATCCGGATCCCGATCCGCATGATCTTCGGCAGGATCTTGCCGGTCGGCTGGGCCTCGTCGGTCCCGATCATCGCGACCGGCAGGATCGGCACCCCGGCCTCGAGCGCCATCCGGGCCATGCCGGTCCGGCCCCGGTAGAGCCGACCGTCCGGGGAGCGGGTGCCCTCGGGGTAGATCCCGAGCAGCTCGCCCCGGCGGAGCACCTTCAGCCCCGAGCGCAGCGCGGCCTCGCTCGCGCCGCCCCCGGAGCGGTCGACGGGCAGCTGGCCGACGCCCTTGAAGAACGCGGCGGTGAGCCGGCCCTTGATGCCCTGCCCGGTGAAGTAGTCCGACTTCGCCAGGAACGTCACCCGGCGCTCGAGGACGAGCGGGAGGAAGATCGAGTCCGAGAACGAGAGGTGGTTGCTCGCGAGGATCGCGGCGCCGTGGGCCGGGACGTGCTCGATGCCCTCGACCCGGGGGCGGAACAGCAGCTTCAGCACCGGCCCGAGGACGATCGTCTTGAGGACCCAGTAGAACACCTGCCGACCACCTCCACGTGCGACGTGGCGAAGCCTACGTCACGCGGGCCGCGCGGACGGGCTACCGAGCAGACCGGGCGCGTGCGAGGATTCCGCCCGGGAGCTCCCGCGCCTCCCCGGGCGGGGACCCCGCCCCGTGCATCGGCACGAGCAGGAGCAGGTCAGGAGGAGCAGTGCGCGTCGTCCCCGGAGCCGAGCCCTACGCCCACGACGGCTCGGACGTCGCCGTCCTGCTCTGTCATGGCTTCTGCGGCAGCCCCGCGAGCCTGCGGCCGT
Source organism: uncultured Actinomycetota bacterium (assembly GCA_963800325.1). GTDB lineage: Bacteria > Actinomycetota > Actinomycetes > Actinomycetales > Dermatophilaceae > CAWDAQ01. The sequence goes on from CAWDAQ010000005.1 coordinate 150,189, forward strand.
GGGCCGAACGGCTCGCGGGCGGCGGGCTCACCGTCCGCCTCCCCCGCCTGCCGGGTCACGGCACACGCTGGCAGGACCTGAACCGGACCCGGTGGCAGGACTGGTACGCCGCGGTCGAGCGCGAGCTGCTCGACCTGCACCGCAGCGGCCACACCGTCGTCGTCGCCGGGCTGTCGATGGGCGGCACCCTCGCGACCCGGCTCGCGCAGGTCCACGGCCCGCTCGTGCGCGGCCTCGTGCTCGTCAACCCGGCCTACATGGTCGAGGACGTCCGGCTGCGGGCGCTGCCGCTGCTCGCCCGCCTCGTCCCGTCGCTGCCGGGCATCACCGACGACATCTCCCGCCCCGGGCAGGACGAGGTCGGCTACGACCGGACGCCCCTGCGGGCGCTGCAGAGCCAGACGCGGCTGTGGGCGACGGTGGTGCGCGACCTGCCGCTGGTCACCCAGCCGGTGCTGCTGCTGCGCTCGAACGAGGACCACGTCGTGCCACCGTCCTCGTCGGCGCTGCTGCTCTCGCGCATCTCGAGCACCGACGTCACCGAGACCGTGCTCATGCGCAGCTTCCACGTCGCCACCCTCGACCACGACGCCGAGCGCATCGAGCGGGACTCGCTCGAGTTCGTCCGGCGGGTCACCGGCGCCGGGCTCCCGGCGGAGGGGCAGGGGCCGGGTGGCCAGACGGGCGCGCGGGGCGTGGGCGGCGCGGGCGGGCAGGCGGTGGGCCGGTGAGCGACCGGGGGGAGGACGACCTCGACGCCCGGTTCGAGGCGATCATCGCCGGCTGGGACGACGTCGAGTCGCTGCCGGACCCGGCGGGCGACTCCGAGGACGCCGGTGACCCGGAGCCCCCGGGCGAGGACGGGCCGGGGGGCGGGCTGCACCACCGGGACGCGGCGAACCCGCCGTGGCCGGTGTGGCGGCGTCCCGGCCCGGCCGCGCGGGAACGCGACGACCTCGACGACGTCCGACCGGGCGGGCTGGGGGAGCGCGAGCTCGGCGGTCCGGGCGGGTCCGGCGCGGACGGGGGCGACGCGGACGTGGACGGTGTCGGCGACCAGGACGTGGACGACGAGGACGAGGACGACGCGCACTTCGTCCCCGGCCCGACGGCCCCGCTCCCGCCGCACGAGGACCTCCACTTCTGGGGGATCGTCGTCGGCCTCGTCGCGGGACCGCTGCTGCTGCTCTGGCTCGTCATCGTCCGGCCGGCCGTCTCGCCGCTGTGGACCTGGCTCGCGCTGGCGCTGTGCGCCGGCGGCTTCGTCCTCCTCGTCCTCCGGCAGCCCTCGGACCGGGGCGGCGACGGTCCGGACGACGGCGCCCGGGTCTGAGGGCCGGGCCCCGGGTCGGCGGGAGGGCCTCCTCAGGCCCCCGGGTCCGGGCGGGCCTCGACCCGCGCGAGGTCGGCCGCGCCGATGAGGCCGGCGTCGTTGCCGAGCTCGGCCCCGACGATCCGGGCCTCCGGGCGGTAGCCGCGTCCGGTGAGCTGCCGCTTGAAGGTCTCCCGCGCCGGCTCGAGCAGCATGTCCCCGGCAGCGCAGACCCCGCCGCCGATGACGAAGGTCCCGGGGTCGAAGGCGGCGGCGAGGTTGGCGATCCCGACCCCGAGCCAGGTCCCGATCTCGGCGAGGAGCTCGACCGCGGTCTGGTCGCCCTCGGCGGCCGCCTCGGTGATGAGCGGCCCGGTCAGCAGCTGGGGGTCGCCGCCGACCCGGTCGAGCAGGTCGGTCGCCATCGGGCTGTTGGCCGTGACGAGCGAGCGGGCCTCGCGCACGAGGGCGTTGCCCGAGGCGTACTGCTCCCAGCAGCCGCGGTTGCCGCACTCGCACCGCTGCCCGCCAGGGACGACCTGCATGTGGCCGAACTCGCCGGCGATGCCGAAGCGGCCGCGGACGACGTGCCCGCCCATGAGGATGCCGCCGCCGATGCCGGTGCCGAGGTTGACCATCATCAGGTGGGTCTCGCCGCGTCCGGCACCGAACTTCCACTCCGCCCAGACCGCGGCGTTGGCGTCGTTGTCGACGCAGATCGGCAGGTCGAGCCGGCGCGAGAGGGCCTCCCGGAGCGGCTCGTCCCGCCAGGACAGGTGGGGCGCGAACACGACGGTCGCCCGGTCGGCGGTGACGAACCCCGCCGCCCCGATCCCGACCCCGGTGACCCGGTCGGCGCCGACCCGGTCGCGGAGCTCGTCGACGACGTCGACGATCGTGTCCTCGACGACCCGGGGGCTCTTGGACCGGTCCGGGGTGTCACGGCGGGCCCGGTCGGTGACCCGGCCGGCCTCGTCGACGACGCCGCCGGCGACCTTGGTGCCGCCGATGTCGATGCCGATGCTCAGGTCCCGGGCGCCGGGCACGCTCACCGCCGTCACCGGGTGGCCACCTCGGCCGCGAGGACCCCGGCCCCGATGAGTCCGGCGCTGTTGCCGAGCTCGGCGATGCGCAGCTCGGGGACGGGGCGGTGCCCGCGACCGATGACGTTGCGCGAGAACGCCCCGCGGGTCGGCTCGAGCAGCAGGTCGCCGGCGTCGGCGACCCCGCCGCCGATGACGACGAGCTCGGGGTCGAGGATCGCGCCGATCGAGGCGATGCCCTCGCCCAGCCACGTCCCGAGGTCCTCGAGCAGCTCCCGCGCGGCGGGGTCGCCCCGCTGGGCCGCGCTCGTCACGTGCGCCCCCTCGAGCCGGTCCGGGTCTCCACCGCACATCTCGGCCATGAGCCCGGCGTGCGGGGTGCCGGACGCGACGAGCTCGCGCGCGTCGCGGACCAGGGCGTTGCCGGAGGCGTACATCTCCAGGCAGCCCCGGTTGCCGCACCCGCACCGGTGCCCACCGGGCACGACCCGCATGTGGCCGAGCTCGCCCCCGAGGCCGTAGGCGCCCCGCAGGAGCGAGCCGTCGGACACGATGCCGCCGCCGACCCCGGTGCCGACGGTGACGAGCACCATGTCGTCGGCGTCGCTCGCGGCGCCGACCCGGAACTCGCCCCAGGCCGCGGCGTTGGCGTCGTTCTCGATGGTGACCGGGAGGTCGACCAGCTCCTGGAGCCGTTCCTTCAGCGGCTCGTCCCGCCACGCGAGGTTGGGGGCGAAGAGAACCACCGCGCCGGCGGCGTCGACGAAGCCGGCGCAGGCGACGCCGACCGCGACCACGTCCTCCCCGGCCGAACCGCCACCCTCCCCCTCCCGGGCCCGCGAGGCGAGCTCGCGGGCGAGGTCGCCGGCGGCGCTGGCGATGTCGTCCGGGTTCTCCGCCGGGGTGTCGCGGCGTCCCTCGAAGAGGATGCGGCCGTGGTCGTCGAGGACGCCTCCCGCGATCTTCGTCCCGCCGATGTCGAGTCCGATGGTGAGGCTCACTGCGTGTGCTCCTTCGTGTCCGTCGCGTGCGTCGTGTCCTTGGGGGTCTTCGCGTCCGTCGCGCCCGTGTCCTTCGGGTCCGCCACGGCGCCCGACCCGTGCCCGCCGGTCGTGCCGGTGTCCTCGTCGATGTCGCCGGTGTCCACGTCGGTGTCGTCCTCGGTGACGGGGATGTCGTGGGCGGTCTCCGGCCCACCGCTCGCGCGCCCCTCGCCGGCCGCGCGGCCCTGGCCGGAGCGGCCGCGCAGCTCGCCCGCCAGCTCGTGCAGCGCCTGACCGAGGAGCCCGACGGCGTCGGCGACCCGGTCGAGGGTCTCGGGCCGGACCGAGCGCACGAGCGCGAGGCCGCGGCACACGGGGCACACCCGGCACGTGGCGGGGACCGCGTCGGCGCCGCACTCGGCACACCGGCTCCCTTCCGCCCGCTCGCCGGCGCCGTCCGGCCCCGGGTCGTCCGGCTCGGCGGCGCCCGTCCCCGCCCCGGAGCCCGCGTCCGCCCCGGAGCCGGTGCCGAACGCGCGCAGCAGCTTCGCGGCCTCGTCGGCGACCGAGCCCACCGGGTCGGGGCCGGCGCCGTCCTCGCGGCTCATCGCGGCCACACCGCCTCGTCCGGGGTGAACCCCACGCGCAGCCGCCCCCCGGCAACCCGGGCGTCGGTGACGTCGCACCGTTGCAGGGCGGCGGGCAGCGTCAGCACGCGGCGGTGCCCTGCGACGTCGAGGACGAGGTCGCCGCCACGTCGCTGCAGCCCGACGTCGGCCGCGCGCACGTGGGGCAGGTCGAGCCAGAGCGCGTACCCGTCCTCGGTCCGGTCCACCCCGAGGGGGCGGCGGACCGGCCTCGCGAGGAGCTCGGCCGGGTCGACCGCGCGCGTCGTCGTGCCGGGCGTCGCGACCCGCCAGCCGTCGGCGAGCGCGGCGAGCGCTGCGGGGCCGGCCGGCTCGGCAGGCGCCGACTCGGCGAGCAGGACCGGGGTCGCGGCGAAGGAGTCGAGCACCTCCTCGAGCACCCGCTGCTGCGCGTCCCACCACCCGGCGAGCCACTCCGGCGCACCGCCGGGGCCCGGGTCCGGCAGCATGCGGTTGAGCACCACCGCGTCGACGGCGTGGCCGTGCAGCGCGAGCGCGGTCCACAGCCGCCGGGTCTCGGCGAGCACGACCCGCTCGGCGGTGAGCACGACGCGGACCGAGGCGGCCGGGCCGGTGAGCAGGTCGTGGACCTCGCGCATCCGCTCCTGCCACGCGGTCACCTCGCGCGCCACCTCCGGCCCGGGCACCCGCAGGCCGCCGGCGGCGGCGAGCGCGGGGACGAGCCGGGCGAGCGCCCCGGACGTCCCGGGGCCGGCCCGCCGCAGCCGTCGGGCGAGGACCTCCGGCAGCGCGAGCAGCCGGAGGGTCTCGGTGGTCGGGGCGCAGTCGACGACCACGAGGTCCCACTCCCCCGAGCGGACGCGGTCGTGGATCTCGAGCAGCCCGGCGACCTCGTCGGCGGCCGGTGGCTGGGCCAGCTCGGCCGCGAGCACCGGGTCGACCTCGAGGTCGGCCAGGGCGCGGGCGAGCCAGTCGCCGACGACGTCCCACGACGCGGCGAGACCGTCCCGGGTGACGTGGAGCGCCGCGAGCCCTGCCGTGTGGGTAGGGCCCGCAGAGCCGGCAGGGCCCGCGGGGCCGCGCGGCGCACTCGCCGGCGCGTCCGGCGCCCCCGGTCCGGGCCCCTCCGGGAGGGGGACCTCGACCGGCTCGCCCCCGGCGAGGTCGACGCCGAGCGCGTCCCCGAGGGAGTGCGCGGGGTCGGTGGACAGGACGAGCACCCGGGACCCCGAGGCCGCCGCCGCGACGGCGGTGGCCGCCGCGGTGGTCGTCTTGCCGACCCCGCCCTTGCCGGTGACGAGGACGACGCGGGTCGAGGTGCCCACTCCCCGATCAGCCCTCGACGCGCTTCTTGAGCTCCTTGAGCGCGGTGTCGATGATGATCTTCTCGGCCTTGCGCTTGAGCATCCCGAGCATGGGGACCTTGACGTCGACGGTGAGGCTGTAGGTCACCGACGTGACCCCGCCACCGGAGTGCTGGAGCCGGTAGGAGCCGTCGAGGGCCTTCAGCACGGTCGCGGACACGAGCACCCACGAGACCACCCCGGTGCCGTCCGGCGTGACGTCCCAGTCGTAGTCGAGGACGTAGGTGTCCTTGATCGCTCCCGCGTCGAGCGTGAACTGGACCTGGTCGGCCCAGCCGTCCCCCTCCTCGAGGAGGACCTCGACGTCGGTGACCTCGGTGGCCCACTCGGGGTAGCTCTCGAAGTCGGCGATGACGTCGAGCACGGCGCCGGGGCGGGCCTCGATCATGATGTGGGACTCGGTGCTCTCCGCCATGGCCGGAAGCGTACAGGTGGCCCTGCGGGAGACCGGCGTCCGCACGCACGCCGCAGCGGCCGCAGCGTACGCTGGGCTCGCCAGCACCAGCAGCCCGGACCGGCCGTGCCCCCGGGCGTCCGCGTGGGCGGGAGGAGCCCACGCAGATGTGGAGGAGAGCACAGTGCAGGAGAGCGTGATGCCCCTCGGCGCGGAGCCCGCGCCGACCGACAGCCTCGCCGACCTGCCGGGTCGGAAGGCCGCGAGCCACCCGCAGCGGACGACGTTCGCCCGCAAGGTCGACGGCGCCTACGTCGGCGTGACCGCGGCGGAGTTCGACGAGCAGGTCCGCGCGGTCGCCAAGGGGCTCATGGCCGCCGGTGTCGGCCGGGGCGACGCCGTCGCGATCATGAGCCGGACCCGGTACGAGTGGACGCTCGCCGACTTCGCGGTGTGGAGCGTCGGCGGCGTCGTCGTGCCCGTCTACGAGACCTCCTCACCGGACCAGGTCCGGTGGATCGTCGGCAACTCCGGCGCCGTCGCCGCGGTGGTGGAGACGCCCGCCCACGCCCGGGTCATGGAGGAGGTCCGGGCCGAGGTGCCGGCGCTGACCCGGGTGTGGCAGATCGAGGGCGGCGGCCTGGACCGGCTCGCCGAGGGCGGACGCGAGGTCGGGGACGGCGAGCTGGCGTCCCGGGTCGAGGCGCTCGGGCGGGACGACCTCGCGACGATCATCTACACCTCGGGCACGACCGGCCGCCCCAAGGGCTGCGAGCTCACCCACGGCAACTTCCTCACCCTCGCCGAGAGCGCCATGACCCGGCTGGAGGACGTCGTCATGCGCGAGGACGCCTCGACCCTGCTCTTCCTCCCGCTCGCGCACGTGTTCGCGCGCTACATCGAGGTGCTCGCCGTGGCCGCCGGGGTCCGGCTCGGGCACAGCGCCGACGTCGCGAACATCCTCGAGGACCTCGGCGCGTTCCGGCCGACGTTCGTCCTCGCGGTCCCGCGCGTCTTCGAGAAGATCTACAACAAGGCCGAGTCCCAGGCCGCCTCCTCCGGGCGCGGCCGGATCTTCGAGGCCGCCGCGCGCACCGCGACGGAGTGGTCGCAGGCGCTCGACGACGGCGGTCCCGGGCTGCTGCTCCGGGCCCGGCACGCGGTGTTCGACCGGCTCGTCTACTCCCGGCTGCGTGACCGGATGGGCGGACGGGTCGAGTACGCGGTCTCGGGAGGCGCCCCGCTCGGCACCCGCCTCGGGCACTTCTTCCGCGGCGCCGGGCTCACCGTGCTCGAGGGATACGGCCTCACCGAGACCACCGCCCCCGCGACGGTCAACGTGCCCGACCGGGTCAAGATCGGCACCGTCGGCCCACCCCTGCCCGGGGTCTCGGTCCGGATCGCCGACGACGGGGAGGTCCTCGTCCGCGGGGTCAACGTGCTGCGGGGGTACCACGAGAACGCGCAGGCGAGCGCCGAGTCGATCACCGACGGCTGGTTCCACACCGGGGACCTCGGCGAGCTCGACGAGGACGGCTACCTGCGGATCACCGGCCGCAAGAAGGAGATCATCGTCACCGCCGGCGGGAAGAACGTCGCCCCGGCGGTGCTCGAGGACCGGCTGCGGGCCCACCCGCTGATCTCCCAGTGCATGGTCGTCGGCGACCAGAAGCCGTTCGTCGCGGCGCTGGTCACGCTCGACGAGGAGATGCTGCCCGAGTGGAGCAGCAACAACGGGCTGGGCACGCTCTCGCTCGAGCAGGCCCGGAGGAACGAGTCGGTGCTCGCCGAGATCCAGCGCGCGGTGGACGAGGCGAACGCCGCCGTGTCGAAGGCGGAGTCGATCCGCAAGTTCGTCGTCCTCGGCAGCGACTTCACCGAGGAGAGCGGCCACCTGACGCCGTCGATGAAGCTCAAGCGGAACGTCGTCAACCGGGACTTCGCCGAGGACATCGAGGGGATCTACGCCTGACGACGACGGCGCGAGGACACGAGGGAGCCCGGCGAGCGAGGCCCGCAGCGCCGAGGAGTCGGGCGCGAAGACGGGCCTGACGACGACGGCGCGAGGACACGAGGGAGCCCGGCGAGCGAGGCCCGCAGCGCCGAGGAGTCGGGCGCGAAGACGGGCCTGACGACGACGGCGCGAGAACACGGCCCTTGGCTCAGCCGTGGGCGAGCCGCTGCAGGTCGCGCCGCCAGGCCCGGGTGAAGGCGGCCTCGGTGACGCCGGCGGCGCCGGGGAACGCCTCACGGGTGGCCTTGCCGGCGGGGACCCCGACTGCGGCGGACCGCGCCGCGGCCCGGTAGAGCCGGCAGACCGCCGCGCGCCCGTGCTCGCGCCGCAGCAGCCGGACCGCGAGGTAGGCGGCCTGGTAGCCCGGACCGACCGGGCCGGCCGAGGCGTCGAAGGCGTCCGGCCCCGGCAGGTGCTGCGGCGGTCCGTCGGCCCGGACGCGGGCGAGCTCGTCCACGGCGACGCGGGCCGGGGCGAGTCCGGAGCCGGCGTAGCCGACGGCGTCGGCGAGGCCCTCGGCCAGCCAGGTCGCGGGGATCCCCGCGACCGCGGCCCGGAGCGCGACGTGGGTGGCCTCGTGGGCGAGGACGACGCGGCGCCCGGTGGGAGTGAGCCGGTCGAGCGCGGAGCCGCTGACGACCACCCGGTCGGTGGTCGAGACCTCCCCGGGCGAACGGGGACCGACGGTCACCGCCGCGACCTGGCGCGGGTCCACCGGGGCGCCGACGAGCGCGGTGAGCTCGCCGAGGTCCCCCGGCAGCAGGACCGCGACCCCCGGCCGCGGCGCGCCGCAGATCCCGGCGGCCGCCCGGGCCGCCGACCGGGCATCGGCGAGCAGGCCGCGTAGCACCGGGTCGGGGGCGTCCCCGACGACGACGACCGCGGGCGGCACGGTGTCCCCGTCGGCCCCGGCGTGCCCGTCGGCCCAAGCACCGCCGCCGCCGCCGGGGGGCGCCGACCGCAGCACCCGGGCACCGGCGAGGTCCCACGGCTCGAGGGTCCCGGCCCCCACGCCGGCGGCCTCCACCTCCGCGGGACGGGCGCGCCCCACGACCCGCCAGCGCGCTCCGGTCCGGCCCAGCAGCACGGGCCGGGTGAACCGGCGCGGCGCGCGGTCGATCCCGGCGAGCGCGTACCGGCCGTGCACGAGCGCGACGGCCCGTCCCGGGTCCCCCGCGACGGGACGCACGCCGGCGACGGCGGTGTGCCGCAGCCCGGTGACGGACATCCGGCGCATCCGCCGCAGGACGGCGACCTCCTCCTCGCCGCGGGTGCCGTCCGGGTCGAGCACGGTCGCCGCCCAGGCCGCCCGGTCACCGGCCGCCTCGGCCCGGTCCCGGCGGCGCAGCAGGGCGAGGACGTCGCCGGGGGCCGGAGCGGCGCCGTCCTCCCCGCCGCCGGGGCCGTCGGCGGCGACGCCGTGGGAGGGTCCCGGCCTCGCGCTGCCGGGGATGCCGGCGTCGGTGCCTCCGTCCCCGGTGGACGGGAGCAGGGCGACCGCGACACCGAGGACGAGGAGGACCGTGACGACGAGGAGGACGGTGACGACGGTGGGGACGCCGGAGCGAGCGGCGAGGCCGGCGCGCGCAGGCGCCGTGGCACGACTCCTCACCCGGTCAGGCTAGCCGCCGCGCCCCCGTCCGGGCGGGGCGCGCCGACGCGTCCGGCGAGGTCTCTGGTCCACGTCCCGCCGCCGGGACCCGGTCCGCGTCTAGGGTGAGCCGCGTGAGCCCGACCCGACACCCCAGCCCTCCCGACGGCAAGCTCGTCCTCCTCCGCCACGGCGAGACCGAGTGGTCCCGGTCGGGTCAGCACACCGGCCGGACCGACATCCCCCTCACCCCGCACGGCGAGACGCTGGCGCGGGCCTCGGGTGCGCTGCTCACGGGCTACGAGTTCTCGCTCGTCCTGTGCTCCCCGCTGGAGCGGGCCCGGCGCACCGCGGAGCTGGCCGGGCTGACCCCGGAGGTCGAGCCGGACCTCCTCGAGTGGGACTACGGCGCCTACGAGGGGCGCCGGACCGCCGACATCCGCGACGAGCTCGGCTACGACTGGACGGTGTTCGAGCACGGGGTCCCGCCGGGCGACACCCCCGGGGAGACCGTCGAGGAGGTCGCCGCCCGCGCCTCGCGGGTCGTCGCCCGCGCGGTCGCGGCGATGCGCACCGGCGACGTCGCGCTCGTCGGTCACGGCCACTGCCTGCGGATCCTCACGGCCGTCTTCCTCCGGGCCGAGCCGCGTCTCGGAGCCCAGCTCCTGCTCGACGCCGGGTCGGTCAGCGTCCTCGAGTTCGAGCGGGAGCGCCCCGCGATCCACACGTGGAACCGCACCCGGGAGCTACCGCAGCACTGACGGGACACTCAGCCGACGGCGCGGTGGCCGCGCCACGGCTCCCGGCGCGCCCGTGCCGAGGCGGCCTCGTCGGCGGCCACGAGGCCGGCGGAGACGAGCCGGGCGACCACCTGCCGCTCGGCGGCGTCGAGCGGCAGGTCGGACGACTGCGGGGTGAGCAGGGCGGTCACCGCGCAGTCCTCGCACCGGATGCCCTGGACCGGACAGGTCGTGCAGTCGATGATCACGGCGGTCGCTCCTCGCGTCGTCGGGGGGAGCCGCCCCGGTCCCCGATGGTCCCGCGGGAGGCGTCCCGGCTGAGAACGACGCTAGGGCAGCCCACCGACAGCCCTCCCCGTCCGGCGCGCCGACCCCGCCGCTGTCGGACCCGCGTCCTACCGTGCTCGCCATGCAGGTGGTCCAGACGACGTTGGCCGACCTCGGCACCCCGTTGTCGGACGTGACGTTCGTCGTCGTCGACCTCGAGACCACCGGCGGCAGCCCGACCGAGGCCGGCATCACCGAGGTCGGGGCGGTCAAGGTCCGCGGGGGCGAGGTCGTCGGCGAGTTCCAGACCCTCGTCAACCCGGGCGAGCCCGTCCCGGCGTTCATCTCGGTCCTCACCGGGATCACGAGCGCGATGGTCGCCGACGCCCCCCGGGTCGACACGGTCCTCCCGGCGTTCCTCGAGTTCGCCCACGGGGCGGTCCTCGTCGCCCACAACGCCGGGTTCGACATCTCCTTCCTCAAGGCGGCCGCCGCCGCGTGCGACGTCGCCTGGCCCGCCCCGCGGGTCCTCGACACCGTCAAGCTCGCCCGGCAGCTCGTCACCCGGGACGAGGCCCCGAACCACAAGCTCGCCACCCTCGCCCGGGTGTTCCGCGCCCGGGTCACCCCCACCCACCGGGCGTTGGACGACGCCCGGGCCACCGTGGACGTCCTCCACGGGCTCATCGAGCGCGTCGGCTCGCTCGGGGTGCACACCCTCGAGGAGCTGTCGAGCTACTCCTCCCGGGTCACGGCAGCCCAGCGGCGCAAGCGCCACCTCGCCGACGACCTGCCGAGCGCTCCGGGGGTCTACCTGTTCAAGGACGGCGGCGGCCGGGTGCTCTACGTCGGGACCTCGGTCGACATCCGCACCCGGGTCCGGTCCTACTTCACCGCCTCCGAGCAGCGCTCCCGGATGGCCGAGATGGTCGGCATCGCCGAGAGCGTCACCCCCGTCGTCTGCGCGACGACGCTCGAGGCGGAGGTCCGCGAGCTGCGGCTCATCGCCGAGCACAAGCCGCACTACAACCGGCGCTCGCGCCACCCGGAGCGGGCGCTGTGGGTCAAGCTCACCGACGAGCCGTTCCCGCGGCTGAGCATCGTCCGTGAGGTCCGCGACGACGGGCTGCCCTACCTCGGGCCGTTCGGGTCCCGCGCGGCCGCGGAGGAGGCCGTCGGCGCCGTCCACGAGGTGCTCCCGCTGCGCCAGTGCGTCCAGCGGCTCTCCCCGCGCCGTCCGACGGCGACGGCGTGCGTGCTCGCCGACCTCGGCCGGTGCGGGGCGCCGTGCACCGGCGCCCAGGACGTCGAGGACTACGCCGCGGTCGCCGCCCGGGTCGCCGAGGCCGTGACCGGGGACTCGCGCGCGCTCGTCGCGGACCTGCGGGAGCGGATGGCGGCGCTCGCGGCCCAGGAGCGCTTCGAGGACGCCGGCGCGGTCCGCGACCGGATGGTCGCCCTGGTGCGCGGGCTGGCCCGCGCCCAGCGGATCGCCCCGCTGGCCCGGAGCCCGGAGGTGCTCGCCGCCCGCCGCTCCCCCGCCGGCGGGTGGGAGCTGGTCTGCGTCCGCCACGGCCGCCTCGCCGGCAGCAGCCGCTCCCCGCGCGGCGCCGACCCGATGCCGTACGTCGACGCCCTGCGCGCCTCCGCGGAGGTCGTGGCCCCCGGAGTCGGCCCGTCCCCGGCCGCTAGCGCGGAGGAGGCCGAGAAGGTCCTGCGCTGGCTCGAGGCGCCCGGCGTGCGGGTCGTCGACCTCGACGGCGCGTGGACCTGCCCCGTCGGCGGCGCCGGCGCGGCCCGGGCCGAGCTGGAGCCGCTCGCGCTCTCCCGACGCGCCACCTCGGGCTTCGTCGCCGCGGGGTGAGCCCGGCTGGACCGGGTGGCTACGCTGGCCCGGTGATCACCGCCATCGTCCTCATCTCCGCCGAGGTCAACCGCATCCCCGAGGTCGCCGAGACGATCGCCGAGATCGACGGCGTGAGCGAGGTCTACTCCGTCGCCGGGGACGCCGACCTCATCGCCATGGTGCGCGTGCGCAACCACGAGGACCTCAACGACGTCATCGCCGACCGGCTCAACAAGGTCGAGGGCGTGGTGGGCACCTCGACCCACATCGCGTTCCGCACCTACTCCCGGCACGACCTCGAGGCGGCCTTCAGCCTCGGCCTCGACGGCTGACCCGCCCGCCAGGGCCCGGGCCCCGGTGAGCAGCGTCTGCTCCACCCGCACGCCCTGCCCGGTCGAGTGAGCAGTACGCGTCCCCGCCCGCTGGTCGAGTGAGCAGTACGCGTCGCCCGCCCACCCGTTGAGTGAGCAGTACGCGTCGCCCGCCCACCCGTTGAGTGAGCAGTACGTGCTCCGAGCGCCCGTTGAGTGAGCGCCAAGTGCCCTCGCGGAGGCTCACCGGGGACATCTACTGCTCACTCAACCCAGGCCGGGGACGTCTACCGCTCACTCAACCCAGGCCGGGGACGTCTACCGCTCACTCAACCCAGACGGGGACATCTACCGCTCACTCAACCCAGACGGGGACATCTACCGCTCACTCGACCGGGGGCGGGGACGTCCGGTGCCCACCTGAGGGGTCCTGCGGCCGGTCAGGCGGGGGTGCGGGTCGCCTCGGCCCAGCGGTCGACGACGGCGGCGGCCGAGCCGTCGTCGAGCGCGGCCTCGGCACGGTCCATGCCGGCGCGCAGGTCCGCGACGAGGTGCTCGCGTCCCGGGCCGCTGTCGGGCCGGGACAGCGCGAGCGCCACGCCGGCGTTGAGGACGACCGCGTCGCGCACCGGGGAGCGCTCGCCGGCGAACACCGCGCGGGCGACCTCGGCGTTGCGCTCGGCGTCGCCGCCGCGCAGGCTCTCCACCGGGTGGTGGTCGACGCCGAGCTCGGGCGGGTCGACGGTGACCTCACGGACGGAGCCGTCCCGGACCCACCAGAGCCGCGACGTCGTCGCCACGGTGACCTCGTCGAGGCCGTCGTCGCCGCGGAAGACCGCCGCGTCCTTGCCGCGGTCGGCGAACACGCCCGCCATGAGCGGGGCCATCCGAGGGTCGGCCACCCCGACCGCGGCGTACGTCGGCTGCGCCGGGTTCGTCAGCGGGCCGAGGACGTTGAAGGCGGTCCCGATCCCCAGGCCGCTGCGCGCGGCCGCGGTGTGCCGGAACGAGGGGTGGAAGGCCTGGGCGAAGCAGAACGTGATGCCGGCGCGCCGGGCCACGTCGACGACCTGGTCCGGGGTGAGGGTGAGGTCGATCCCGAGGGCCTCGAGGACGTCGGCCGACCCCGAGCGCGAGGACGCCGCCCGGTTGCCGTGCTTGACGACCCGCACCCCGCAGGCGGCGACGACGACCGAGGCCATCGTCGAGATGTTGACCGTCTGGGCCCGGTCCCCACCGGTGCCGACGACGTCGATGCTCGGCGCGGGCACCTCGATCCGGTTGGCGTGGGCGAGCATGACGTCGGCGAGCGCCCGCAGCTCGGCGATGCTCTCGCCCTTGGCCCGCAGCGCGACGAGGAACCCGGCGAGCTGGACGGGCGAGGCCTCGCCCTGCATCACCTGGTCCATCGCCCACGCGGTGTCGTCGGCGCTCAGGTCGTTGCCCTGCAGCAGCGACGTGAGCAGGTCGGGCCAGGTGGGGGCGCCGACCCCGCTGGTGACGGACACGCTCAGCTGGTGGCGCGGCCGCGGCGGGCGACGTCGGCGACGGCGTCCGCGACCGCGATCGGGTCCAGCGGGTGCGGCACGGCCTCGTCGGCCATCGACCACGCCGCGAGCCACCCGTCCTGCGGCCGGCCGGTGAGCACGATGATCGGCGGGCACTCGAACACCTCGGCCTTGAGCTGCCGGCAGAGGCCGAGGCCGCCGACCGGCGCGGACTCGCCGTCGAGGACGAGCAGGTCGAACGAGGCCTCCTCGACCGCCTCGAGGACCGCGGGCGCGGTGGCGCACTCGCGCCAGGAGGAGACCTCCACGTCCCGGGCCGGCCGCCGGCCCACCGCGGCCCGGACGGCGTCGCGCGTCGTGATGTCGTCGCTGTAGAGCAGGATCGACACGCGGTGGGCGACGGAGCGTGACGGGGCCGCGTCGGCGTGGCTCCCGGGGGCGGCGTGCGCGGGTGAGGCGGTCATGCCCCGATCCTACCGTCGCCCCCTTCGGGGGCGGTTTCACCCCGCGACGCGGGGGGTCGCCGTTCACATCTTGCGAAGACCGGCCATAATGGCGACGTGGCCACAGCAGCAGCAGTGCAACAGGAACCGCCCCGGCCGATGCCGTCGACGCCGTCGATGGGACCGGTGACGAGGCCGAACATGGTCTCGGTCGGCACGATCGTGTGGCTCGCGAGCGAGCTGATGTTCTTCGCGGGGCTGTTCGCGATGTACTTCACGATCCGCTCGGTCGACCCGCAGCTGTGGCAGGAGCGGACGCCGTCGCTCAACGTGCCGTACGCAACCATCAACACGCTCGTGCTGGTCATCTCCTCGGTCTGGTGCCAGCTCGGGGTCTACCGGGCCGAGCACGGGCAGGCCTCCCGGACGGGCTCGCTGCTCAACATCGCCTCGTGGGGGATGCGCGAGTGGTACGTCCTGACGTACGTCTTCGGCGCGATCTTCGTCAGCGGCCAGGTCAAGGAGTACGCCGACCTCGTCTCCGAGGGCATCAGGCTCAACTCCGACGCCTACGGCTCGATCTTCTACCTCGCGACCGGGTTCCACGCCCTCCACGTCACCGGCGGGCTCGTCGTGTTCCTGCTCATCATCGGCCGGACCTTCGCCACCCGGTACTACAGCCACCACCAGGCGATCGGCGCCGTCGTGACGTCGTACTACTGGCACTTCGTCGACGTCGTGTGGATCGCCCTGTTCTTCACGATCTACATCCTCCAGTGACCGCCCGAGCCTGCCCCGACCGCGCCCACGCCCCCGACTGACAGGACCCCGCCGTGAACGCACTGGCCGCCCGCCGCCGGCACCCGGCCGCGATTGCCCTCCTGCTCCTGCTCGGCCTCGTCGTCATGGGCACCGCGTACGCCGCGCTCGCGCCGCAGAAGGCGGACGCCGCGACCTCGAGCGCGGACCAGGTCGCCGAGGGCCAGGCCCTCTTCAAGGCCAACTGCGCCTCCTGCCACGGCATGGGTGCCGTCGGGACCGAGAACGGCCCGTCCCTGGCGGGTGTCGGCGCCGCGGCCGTCGACTTCCAGGTCGGCACCGGCCGGATGCCGCTCGCCGGCCCGGCGGTGCAGGCCGAGCGCAAGGACCCCCAGTTCTCCGAGGAGCAGATCGCCGCGCTCGCGGCGTACGTCGCCTCCCTCGCGCCCGGACCGGCGGTCCCGACCGAGGACATGGTCGACCCGTCCAAGGGCGACGCCGGCAACGGCGGCGAGCTGTTCCGGGTCAACTGCGCGATGTGCCACAACTTCGCCGGCTCCGGCGGTGCGCTCACCCGGGGCAAGTACGCCCCCCACCTGCGCGGCACCGAGCCGAAGTACATCTACGAGGCGATGGTCTCCGGCCCGCAGAGCATGCCGGTGTTCAGCGACGAGAACATCAGCCCGGAGAACAAGCGCGACATCATCGCCTACCTCGACGAGCTCGAGAAGACCCGCAACGCCGGCGGGTACGCGCTCGGCTCGCTCGGCCCCGTGACCGAGGGCATGTTCGCCTGGATCTTCGGACTCGGGGTGCTCGTCGCCGCCGCGGTCTGGCTCGGCCAGAAGGGAGCATGATGACCCCCCGCACGCCCCTGCCCCCCGCCGGACCGGAACAGGACTGAGCCAGATGAACGAGCACGACGACGAGATCACCCCGCAGCACTCCTCGGAGGTCGCGGACCGCTCCGGCGGGTTCGGCGCCTCTGCGGTCCCGCTCGACCAGGGGCACGTCGAGGGGCACGGGCTGCCCGAGAAGTTCGAGAACCCCGGCCTGCCGGCGCACTTGCCACGGCAGGCCGACCTCGACGAGGGCGCCGCGAAGCGGGCGGAGAAGCAGGTCGCGGCCCTGTTCGGGCTCTCCATCATCGGCACGCTCGTCTTCCTCGTCGCCTACTTCGCGGTCTCCGAGGACTCGACGATCTTCATCCCCGGCGTCGGGGTCATGCCGGTCTCCCACCTCCTGCTCGGCGTCGGTCTCGGCGTCTCCCTCCTCGGCATCGGCATGGGCGCGGTCCACTGGTCCAAGACCCTCATGCCGGACGAGGAGGTCGTCGAGATGCGCCACCCGATGCGCAGCAGCGACGACGCCCGCTCCGGTGCCGTCAAGACCTTCCTCACCGGAGGGCAGAGCTCGCAGCTGCCGCGCCGGCCGCTGCTGAAGTACACCCTCGGCGGCGCGCTCGGCCTGTTCTCGCTCCCGCTGCTGGTCCAGCTCGTCGGAGGCTTGGGCCCGCTGCCGAAGAACGAGCTGTCGGTGACGTACTGGAACGGCCCGGTCGGCAAGGACGGCAAGCGCCACTTCGTCCCGCTGCGCCTCATGCGGGACCCGGAGAACACCCCGATCAAGGCCGAGGACGTGACGCTCGGCTCCGCCGTCCACGTCATGCCCGAGGGCCTGCTCGACCTCGAGAAGGGCATCCTCGAGGAGAAGGCGAAGGCCGCGGTACTGCTCATGCGCCTCGAGCCCGAGCTCATCCAGTCCGCCAAGGAGCTCGACTGGGGGTACGAGGGGATCGTCGCCTACTCCAAGATCTGCACCCACGTCGGCTGCCCCGTCGGGCTGTACGAGCAGCAGACCCACCACCTGCTGTGTCCGTGCCACCAGTCGACGTTCGACGTGACGCGCGACGCCAAGGTGATCTTCGGTCCCGCGGGGCATCCCTTGCCGCAGCTGAAGATCACGGTTGATGATGAGGGCTACCTCATCGCCGCACAGCCCTTCCAGGAGGCTGTCGGTCCGAGCTTCTGGGAGCGAGGATGAGCATGGACACCACCCGACCCGCGGACGCGTTCCGCGAGGGCGACACCGCACCTGACCATGCGCCTCCGACCCCGCTGAAGAAGGTCGGTGGGGTCGCCGGGTGGGTCGACGACCGCACCGGCGCGGCCGGTGGGGTCGGCTACCTCATGAAGAAGGTCTTCCCCGACCACTGGTCGTTCATGCTCGGCGAGATCGCGATGTACTCGATGATCATCTGCCTGCTGACCGGCACCTTCCTCACGTTCTGGTTCGTCCCGAGCGCCGGTGAGGTCGTCTACGACGGCTCCTACGTGCCGCTGCGCGGCGTGACGATGTCCGAGGCCTACCGCTCCACGCTCGACATCAGCTTCGACATCCGCGGCGGCCTCCTCATCCGCCAGATCCACCACTGGGCCGCGCTGCTGTTCACCGTCGCGGTGACGGTCCACATGTTCCGGGTGTTCTTCACCGGCGCGTTCCGCAAGCCGCGGGAGATCAACTGGGTCATCGGCTGCACCCTGTCGCTGCTCGCGATCGTCGAGGGCTTCGCCGGCTACTCCCTCCCGGACGACCTGCTCTCCGGCACCGGGCTGCGGGCCGCGGAGGGCTTCATGCAGTCCGCCCCCGTCATCGGCTCCTACCTCGCCTACTTCGTGTTCGACGGGCCCTTCCCCGGGGAGATGATCATCCCGAGGCTGTACTCGGTGCACGTGCTGCTGCTGCCGGCGATCCTCGTCGGGCTGTTCACCGCCCACATCGTCCTCGTCGCGGTGCAGAAGCACACCCAGTACCCGGGGCCGGGCAAGACGAACGACAACGTCGTCGGCTACCCGGTCATGCCGGTCTACGCGGCGAAGGCCGGCGGGTTCTTCTTCATCGTCTTCGGCGCCACGGCGCTGATCTCGGGCCTGTTCCAGATCAACCCGATCTGGGCCTACGGCCCGTACGACCCGACGGCGACCACCGCGGACGCCCAGCCGGACTGGTACATGGGCTTCGCCGACGGCGCGCTGCGGCTGCTGCCCGGGTGGCTGGAGTTCCACTTCTGGGGCGTCACCCTCGGGCTCAACGTCGCGATCGGGGCGCTCGCGCTCATCCCGGTGCTCTACGGGATCGCGATGGCCTACCCGTTCGTCGAGGCCTGGGTCACCGGGGACAAGCGGGAGCACCACCTGCTCGACCGCCCGCGCAACGCCCCGGTCCGCTCCGGGCTCGGCATGGCGGCCATCACGACGTACGGCATCATGCTGTTCGCGTCGGCCAACGACATCATGGCCATCCGGATGGACATGTCGATCAACGACCTGACGTGGTTCTTCCGGATCGGGCTGTTCATCCTGCCGCTGCTCGCGTTCTGGGTGACGAAGCGGATCTGCCTCAGCCTGCAGCGGCACGACCGCGAGACCGTGCTCCACGGCCGCGAGACCGGGCGCATCATCCGCACCGCGGACGGGAAGTTCTTCGAGGCCCACGAGCAGCTCGACCCGTTCACGCGGTGGAACCTCGTCCAGCACGACCTGCAGGAGCCGGTGCAGCTGCCTCCCGGCACCGACGCCAACGGGGTCGCCTCCCCCACCGCCCGCAAGGACCGCGCGCGGGCCTGGCTGTCGAGCTTCTACTTCCGGGACCGGGTCGACCCGGTCAGCCCGGCCGAGCTCGAGGCCGCCCACCACGACGGGCACCAGGCCGAGGCGATCGGCCCGAGCGAGGAGGCGGCGTCCGAGCGCGGCGACGGGCCGCTGCTCATCCCGAGCTCGTCCGAGCGCGAGGACTGAGGCGACCAGCCGGCCGTCGCGACCACCCCCACCGGTGGTCGCGACGGCCGGCTCGTCCCCGGCGGGGAGGCACCGGCACGTGGTCCACGTCTCCGCGGAGGTCTTCGACGAGGCGGTCGCCGACGCCCTTGACGCCATCCCCCGCGAGCTGACCGACCTCCTCGACAACGTGGTCGTCCTCGTCGAGGACGAGCCGCCGCAGGAGGACCCCGACCTCGCCGGGGTCCTCGGGGTCTATGAGGGGGTGCCGCTCACCGAGCGCGCGTTCGGGACCCAGGTCGTCCTCCCCGACCGCATCACCCTGTTCCGGGGGCCGCTGGTGCGGATGTGCGGCGACCTCGCCGAGCTGCGCGACGAGATCGCCGTGACCGTCGCCCACGAGGTCGCCCACCACTTCGGCATCGACGACGCCCGGCTCCACGAGCTCGGGTGGGGCTGACCTCCCGCTACGCCAGGGCGCTGCGGCGCTGCCACTGGCGCCAGGAGTAGACCCACACGCCGATGCCCTCGGTGGGCTGGAACTGGCGGGTGCTGCCGGTGAAGTCGACGACGTCGCCCACCTTGGAGTGGGTGAACATCCACTTCGCGTTCTCGGGGCTCATGTTCGTGCACCCGTGCGAGACGTTCGTTGAGCCCTGCGAACCGACCGACCACGGCGCGGAGTGCAGGTACTCCCCGGTCCACGTCACCCGGAGGTTCCAGTGGGTCTTGATCTTGTAGTAGTTCTTGCTGCTCTTGGGGATCCCCACGGTCGTCGAGTCCATGACGACCTTCCCCTCCTTGCGGATGATGACCTTGGTGCCGGACCGGGTCTCCGTCTTCGGGCCGGGCTTGCCGGTGCTGACCGGGATCCGCCGGACCACGGTTCCGTTCTTGCGGACGGTCATCTCGTGGGTCTTCATGTCGACGTGGCTGACCATCCGCGAGCCGATCGTGAAGCCGCCGCTGTCGTCGTTGGCGACCCACTTGTGCGGCCCGGTCTGGACGCCCGTCAGCGGCGCGTTGACCCGGACCGTCGTCCCGGGCTTCCAGTAGCTCTCGGGACGCCACATCAGCTGCCGGTCGTCCAGCCAGCCCCAAGATCCCCGGGTCTTCGGCGACGTCGACACCGAGACGGCCTTCTCGACCGCCCGACGGTACTTCGCGTCGGTGACCGCCGAGTCGAACTGGATCGCGACGGGCATCCCGACGCCGACGGTCTGCCCGCTGTAGTTGATCCCGTACGTCGCGGTGATCTTCGGCTTCAGCGTCCGGAACTGGGCGCGCTGCGAGGTCGCCCCGCCCTTCCCCGTCGCCGAGGCCGACACGGTGTACGTCGTGTCCGGCTCGAGCCGGGAGGTGGAGCGCCAGCCCCCCTTGGACCCCATCCTGCCGGGCACGGTCTCACCGTCGGCCGAGGTGACGACGACGTCCTCGAGGGAACCGTGGTCGCTCCGGACGCGGATCTGGGCGTCGGGCTTGACGTGGGAGGCGCTGTCGGCCGGGGTGATGCTCAGCCTGGGCGCCGGGGCGGCCGGGGACGGGCTCGAGGACGAGACGGAGCCGCTGTCGGACCCGTCGCCGGCCGAGGCGGCGCCTGACGCGGAGCCGGAGGATGCCTGCGAGGACCCGCCGTCGTCGGACCGGCACGCGGTCAGGGGGCCGGCGATCAGGACCAGACCGGCTGCGGCGACGGGCAGCCGGAGCCGCCACGCGCCGGTCGAGGACGGCCGAGTCAGCATGTGCACAGACCCCCAGGTCGAACAGGTCGAGGTGGTCGGCTCACGCGGGACGCGTGATCCCTTTTGTCCAGTCTACGGGCTCGTCGTCGTGGCTCTCGGCCGACACCCCGGCCACCGGGTGACGGGCGCAGTCGGCCGGGAACCGGCCCGCCGGCGACGCGGGGACCGGCGGCGGGGGGCCGGGCACGGTCAGAGGGCGTCGCGGCCCTTGTAGTACTCGAACGTCCAGCCGACGAGGGCGAAGATCCCGAACGCGGCGCCGATGATCGTCAGCCACCAGCCGACGGCAAGACCGAGGAAGCACACCGCACCGGTGAGTCCGAGCCAGAGCGGCCACCAGCTGTACGGCGAGAACACCCCGTACTCGCCCTCCTGCTCGGCGATCTCGCCGAGCGGGTTGTCCTCCGGCCGGTCCGGCAGCTTGCGGGCGGTGACGAACAGGTAGAACGCGATCATCGCCCCGAGGCCGAAGCAGAGGTAGAGCGCGGTCGCGCCGACGGGCTCGCCCCAGCCGGTCCAGAACCCGTAGATGGTGCCGACGACGGCGAAGAACGCCGCCAGCATGACGAAGAAGCGGTACTCGATCCTCACCGGTCGCCTCCGTCGTGCTCCTGGTGCGCGTCCTTGCGCTGCGTCCCCGGGGCCGCGTGCTGCCCTTGGTCGGCCGGGCCGAACGCGGTGACGAGCTTGTCCGGCTTGGGCTGGATGGACGGCGGCGCGTGCTCGGGGTGGTGCAGGTCGAACGCCGGGCGCTCGGACCGGATCCGGGGGATCGAGTGGAAGTTGTGCCGCGGGGGCGGGCACGACGTGGCCCACTCCAGCGACGCACCGAAGCCCCACGGGTCGTCGGTCTCGACGAGCGGCGCGGTGCGCCAGGTCTTCCAGACGTTGTAGATGAACGGCAGCGTCGACGCCCCGAGCAGGAGGGCCCCGATCGTCGAGATCTGGTTCATCCGCGTGAAGCCGTCCTCGGGCAGGTAGTCGGCGTACCGCCGGGGCATGCCGTCGACGCCGAGCCAGTGCTGGATGAGGAACGTCGTGTGGAAGCCGATGAACAGCATCCAGAAGTGGACCTTGCCGAGCGTCTCGTCGAGCATCCGGCCGGTCAGCTTCGGCCACCAGAAGTAGAACCCGGCGAACATCGCGAACACGACCGTGCCGAACACGACGTAGTGGAAGTGGGCGACGACGAAGTAGGTGTCGGACAGGTGGAAGTCCAGCGCCGGGCTGGAGAGGATGACGCCGGTCAGCCCGCCGAAGAGGAACGTCACGAGGAACCCGATCGACCACAGCATCGGGGTGTCGAACGAGACCTTCCCGCCCCACATCGTCCCGATCCAGTTGAAGAACTTCACGCCGGTCGGGACGGCGATGAGCATCGTCATCACGGCGAAGAACGGGAGGAGGACCTGACCGGTCGCGTACATGTGGTGGGCCCAGACGCTCACCGAGAGGGCGGCGATCGCGATCGTCGCGAAGACGAGCGTCTTGTAGCCGAACACCGGCTTGCGGGAGAACACCGGGAGGATCTCGGTGACGATGCCGAAGAACGGCAGCGCGATGATGTAGACCTCGGGGTGGCCGAAGAACCAGAACAGGTGCTGCCAGAGCATCGGCCCGCCGCTGGAGGGGTCGAAGATGTGCGCGCCGAACCGGCGGTCGGCGCCGAGGGCGAACAGCGCGGCGGCGAGCACCGGGAACGCCATGAGGATCAGCAGCGACGTGACGAGCGTGTTCCAGACGAAGATCGGCATCCGGAACATCGTCATGCCGGGGGCCCGCATGCAGATGATCGTCGTGATGAAGTTGACCGCGCCGAGGATCGTGCCGAACCCGGCGAGGGCCAGGCCGAACACCCACAGGTCACCGCCCAGGCCCGGGCTGTTGACCGAGTCCGAGAGCGGGGCGTAGGCGAACCAGCCGAAGGACGCCGCGCCCTGCGGGGTGAGGAAGCCGGCGCCGACGATGATCCCGCCGAACAGGTAGAGCCAGTAGGCGAACATGTTCAGCCGCGGGAACGCGACGTCGGGCGCGCCGATCTGGATCGGCATGAGCGCGTTCGCGAACCCGGCGAACAGGGGGGTCGCGAACAGCAGCAGCATGATCGTCCCGTGCATGGTGAACAGCTGGTTGTACTGCTCCGGGTCCTGCACGATCTGGATCCCCGGCTCGAAGAGCTCGAGCCGGATCAGCAGCGCGAGGATGCCGCCGAAGAGGAACCACGCGAACGACGTGATGAAGTAGAGGTTCCCGATGACCTTGTGGTCGGTGGTGGTCAGCCACTTGACCGCGAGGGCACCGGGGCGCACCCGGGGGCGCGCCGGGGCCTCGGTCGAGCGGAGGAAGGTCGACCCGGACTCGCTGGCGGCACTCATCTCAGTTGCTCCCTGCCTGCGGTTGCGTCAGCTTGCTCTCGTCCTGCGGGAGGACGGGAGCACGGTTGAGGCTGTTGTCGAGCTGGCCGACGTTGCCCTGCGCCTTGAGGTTCTTCAGGTGCTGCTCGTAGGCCTGCTCGGAGACCACCTTGACGTTGAACAGCATCTGCGAGTGGTAGGCACCGCACAGCTCCGCGCACTTGCCGGCGAACGTGCCCTCCTCGGTGGGGACGACCTGGAACTTGTTGACGACCCCGGGGATCATGTCGAGCTTCTGGAGGAACGCCGGCACCCAGAAGGAGTGGATGACGTCCCGCGAGGTGAGGTCGAACTCGACGCGCTTGTCCACCGGCAGCCACAGCGTCGGGAGCGTCTTCTCCACCCCGGGCTTGCCGGTCAGCTCGGCCTGGGTGCCGGACTCGTACGTGTTCGCGTCGACGTAGTTGAAGTCCCAGCTCCACTGCTTGCCGATGACGTTGACCGTCACGTCGGGCGTCTTGCTCGTGTCGAGCAGGGCCGACTCGTCGCGGGCGGTGTAGTAGAAGAGCACCGCGACCATGAACATCGGCACGACGGTGTAGAGGATCTCGACGGGCACGTTGTACCGGAGCTGCTCGGGCACCGAGTTGTCGCCCTTGCGCCGCGCGTAGGCGACGACGCACCAGATGATCAGCCCCCAGACGACGATGCCGACGGCGAGGGCGGCGATCCACGACCCGATCCACAGCTGGCGGACCCGGGCGGCGTGGTCGGTGACGCCGTGCGGGAGGTAGCCGTTGGAGAAGCTGCCCTGCGCGCCCGCGAGGCCGCAGCCGGTCAGGGTGAGCGCGGCGACGGCGAGCACGGTGCCGAGGATCCAGGTCCGGCGGCGCCTCGCGCGGGGCGCTGGGTCGTCGTGCAGACGCAACGTGCACCTTCTTCGTCCGTGTGGCAGTGAACGTCACAAACGCTACCGCAGCCCGGCGACGGGCGCCGTTGCGGGTCGGGCATGTCGCCGCGGTCAGGACAGCCGGGGCGGCGGCGCCTCCAGGGCGGCGGCGAGGGCCGCGAGGTAGCGCTCCCGGGGCCACTCGGCCACCCCGAGGGTGGCCAGGTGGTCGGTCCGCCACTGGACGTCGACGAGACGTCGGGGGTCCTCGTCGGCGCGGAGCCGCTCGACGAGGGCGACGAGCGCGACCTTCGAGGCGTCCCGCGCGCGGTGGAACATCGACTCCCCCGCGAACAGCCCCCCGACGGCCACCCCGTACAGCCCGCCGACGAGGTCCTCCTCGCGCCACACCTCGACGCTGTGCGCCCAGCCGAGGCGGTGCAGCCCGGTGTAGGCCGCGGCGACGCGCGGGGTGATCCACCGGCCGGGACGGCGGGGGTCGGCGCAGCCGGCGACGACGTCCTCGAAGGCCCGGTCGACCGTGGTGTCGTAGCGGCGCACCGAGGCCCGCAGCGACCGGCTCACCCGGAGCCGGTCCAGCGCGAGCACCCCGCGAGGGTCAGGGCACCACCACCCGATCGGCTCCCGGCCGTTCCTGCCGACCCCCATCGGGAACAGCCCGGCCCGGTAGGCGGCGAGCAGCGTCCCGGGCTCGAGGTCGGCCCCGACCGCGACGAGGTCCTCCCCCGGCCGGGCGTCGGCGGGGGTGATGAGCCACGGGGAGGCCGGCGGCTCGACCGGCTCGGCACGCCCCCCAGGGTCCGGGTCGGGCGCCGGAGCCGGCGCCGGGGCGGGCACCTACGGCCTCGGGCAGGTGATGTGCGGGGCGATGCGGTCGGCCGAGTCGGCCCCGTAGGCCTCCGCGAGCCGCTCGAGGAACCGGGTCTTGCCGAGCTCGTACTCCTGGGTGCCGACCGTCTCGATGACGTAGGTGGCGAGCATGGCCCCGAGCTCGGCGGACTCCCGGTGGGGGAGGTCGGCGGCGAGGCCGGTGAGGAACCCGGCCCGGAAGGCGTCCCCGACCCCGGTGGGGTCGGCGCGGCGGACCTCCCGGGCGACGGGGACCTCGATCCGCTGCCCCGGGGTCTCGATGACGACGCCCTCGCTGCCGCGGGTCATCACCCGGGTGCCGACCCGCTCGGCGATCTCGCCGGCGCTCCAGCCGGTCTTCTTCTCGGTCAGCCCGGCCTCGTACTCGTTGGTCACGAGGTACGCGGCGCCGTCGATGAGCTCCCGGATGAGCTCGCCGTCGCTGAACGCGAGCTGCTGGGAGGGGTCGGCGACGAACGGGATCCCGCGGGCGCGGCACTCGCGGGTGTGACGCAGCATGGCCTCCGGGTCGTTCGCGCCGATGAGCACGAGGTCGAGCCCGCCGACCCGGGTCCCGACCGGGCCGAGCTCGATCTGCCGGGCCTCGCTCATCGCGCCGGCGTAGAACGTCGCGATCTGGGCCATGTCGTCGTCGGTGGTGCAGACGAACCGCGCGGTGTGCCGCGTCTCGGAGTAGAGGACGGACGCGCAGTCGACGCCGTGGCGCTCCAGCCAGCTGCGGTAGACCGAGAAGTCCTCGCCGACCGCGCCGACGAGGAGGGGGCGCTGGCCGAGGTTCGCCATCCCGAACGCGATGTTCGCCGCCACCCCGCCGCGGCGGATCTCGAGGTCCTCGGCGAGGAAGGACAGCGAGATCTTGTCGAGCTGCTCGACGACGAGCGAGTCGGCGAACCGGCCCCGGAACGTCATGAGGTGGTCGGTCGCGATCGAGCCGGTGATGGCGATGTGCATGCCCGGCAACCTACCTCCCGCCGCCTCCCCCGGAACGCACGGACGACCGCCCCCCCTGTCGGGGACGGCCGTCCGTGGTCGTGCTGCTCGGTGGTGCTGCCTCGGGCTCAGCTGAA
Organism: uncultured Actinomycetota bacterium; assembly: GCA_963800325.1. Lineage (GTDB taxonomy): Bacteria > Actinomycetota > Actinomycetes > Actinomycetales > Dermatophilaceae > CAWDAQ01. Next base: position 176,091 of record CAWDAQ010000005.1, read on the forward strand.
CGAGTCGCCGCAGGCGCAGGAGCTGCCCGCGTTCGGGTTGTCGATGGTGAAGCCCTGCTTCTCGATGGTGTCGGCGAAGTCGATCGTCGCGCCGTCGAGGTAGGGGGCGCTCATCCGGTCCACGACCACCTCGACACCGCCGAACTCCCGCAGGAGGTCCCCGTCGAGGGTGCGCTCGTCGAAGTAGAGCTGGTAGATCAGACCCGAGCACCCGCCCGGCTGCACGCCCACCCGGAGCCGGAGGTCGTCACGCCCCTCCTGCTCGAGCAGCGACTTCACCTTGCCCGCGGCGAGGTCCGTGAGGACGACCCCGTGGGCGCCGACCTCCGGGGCCGCCTGCGTGTCGACCTGTTCCGTCATGGTGTGTCCTTCGCGTCGAGTGTGCGGTCTCACTGGGACCTGCTCTCGTCCAACCGACGAGGGAGGTGTTGTGTTCCCGGTTCCAAGGGTACGTCCTCGGGCCATGGGCGCGAGCGGCCCCGAGTCACGGGCGCGAGCGCCGCGAGGCCCACCGCTACCGGTCCCCCTACCGGTCCCCCTACCGGTGGGGGGACCACGTCGCGGCGACCCGGGCCGCCCGGTCGGTGAGCGTGCCGACCGGGTCGGCGTGCGCCGCGACGACCTCGTCGGGGTTCTCCGCGACCGCGTAGCAGCCGCTCACCCCGATCGACATCGCCTCGCGACGACCGACGTGTGCCTGGCCCGCGAGGACGACGGTCGGGGTGGCGTGGGCGAGCGCGGCGGTGGCGACCCCGGCGACGACCTTGCCCCGCAGGCTCTGCCAGTCGAAGGTGCCCTCGCCGGTGAGGACGACGTCGGCGGCGGCGAGCACGGTCTCCAGGCCCACGGTCTCCAGGACGAGGTCGACCCCGCTGACCCGGTGGCCGCCGACGAGGAGGAGCCCGTAGCCGAGCCCGCCGCCGGCGCCGGCCCCGGGCTCGCGCTCGAGCCGGCGCGGGGCCCCGGTGAGCAGGTCGGTGGGGGCGGGCTGGTGCGCCCCGACGAGCTCGACGAACCGGCCCAGGGCCCCCTCGAGGCGCTGGGACTGCTCGGCCGTGGCGCCCTTCTGCGCCGAGTAGACCGCGCTCGCGCCCTGGAACCCCAGCAGCGGGGCGTCCACGTCGGTCGCGACGACGACCTCGACCCCGGAGAGCCGCCCGCGGACGGCGGCCAGCCCGGGCAGCGGGTCCCCCTCGAGGTCCCCGAGAGCGAGGCCGCCGACGCCGAGGCGGGTCGGGTCCCCGGCGCCGAGCCCGGCGAGCATCCCCGCGCCGGCGTCGTTGGTCCCGCTGCCGCCGAGGCCGACGACGACACGGGTCGCGCCCTCGGCGACCGCGGCCTCGAGGAGCTGGCCGACGCCGAGCGTCGAGGTGATCCTCGGGTCCCGCTCGTCGGCGGCGAGCAGGTGCAGCCCCGCGGCCTGTGCCGACTCGACGTAGGCGGTGCGCCTGCCGTCGGCGTCGTGGAGCAGCACGGCGGCGGGCACGTCCCGGCCGAGCGGGTCCGCGACCGTCACCGCGACGGTCCTCGCGTCCTCCAGCGCCCGGCTGAGCACGTCGAGGAACCCCGGTCCGCCGTCCGAGAGCGGCATGAGGGTGAGCAGGTCCCCCGGCGCGGCCCGGCGCCAGCCGGCGGCCATCGCCTCCGCAGCCTGGGTCGCCGTGAGGGTGCCGGTGAACGAGTCCGGAGCGATGAGGACGTGCATGCCGCCATCGTGGCACCGAGCCGTCGGGCCGCGCCCGCACCCGGGTCGAAACCGGGACCGAAACCGACAAACCCTGTCGTCAACCGGGGTGCAGGGGTCACAATGAGCAGGTCATGGGCGGACCCTCGGGACAGGGAGGTGGGGCGGTGCGGGAGCGGGGTGCACGAGGCCGGACCACCGGCGCGCTGGCCGTCGCCGTCGGCGCGGCGGGCGCCGGGGCGCTCGCCCTGCTCGGCCCGGTCGGTGCCGCCACGGCAGCGCCGGCGGCCGTGACGGCCCCGGCCCCGGGCGCCGCCGCGGCCGCGCCCGGGGCCCCCGAGCTCGTGGCCTCCGGACTGGACAGCCCCCGCCACCTCACCGTCACCGCGGACGGCGCCCTCCTCGTCGCCGAGGCCGGGCACGGCGGGGACGGGCCCTGCTCGGTCGGCGGGGACGGCCGGGAGGTGTGCTTCGGCACCACGGGCGCGGTCACCAGGGTGGCCGACCTCGGGGCCGGGCGGCAGGAGCGGATCGTCACCGGCCTGCCGTCGCTCGCCGCCGCGGACGGCAGCTCGGCCGCGGGGCCGTCGGACGTCCTGCCCGGCGGAGAGAACCGGGTCGTCGTCGCCGTCGGGCTCGGCGCGGGCCCCGGGTCCCGGAGCCTCTACCCCGACCCGGCCGGGCAGCTGGGGACGCTGCTCCAGGTCACCCTGACCAGCGACCGGCGCGCGGTGCTCACCGACGTCGCCGGTGACCAGAGCCGGGCCGCCGAGGTGGCCGGCGACCCGGCCGTCCGCGACAGCGACCCCGTCGGGATCGCCCGGGACGGCGCCGGGGGGTACCTCGTCGCCGACGCCGGCAGCGACGCCGTGCTCGACGCGGGACCCCGCGGCACGCTGGTGCCGCTCGCCGAGCTGCCGTCGCGCCGCGCCGAGGCACCGCCGTTCATGGGCCTCGCGCCGGGCGCGGAGCTGACGGTGGAGGCGGCGCCGACGTCGGTCGTCACCGGCCCGGACGGCGCGCGCTACGTCAGCGAGCTCACCGGCTACCCCTACCCGAACGGGATGGCGCGGATCTACCGGGTCGCCCGGGACGGCACGGTCACCGTCGCCGCGGACGGGCTCACCACGGTCACCGACCTCGCCTACGCGGAGGACGACACGCTCTACGCCGTCGAGACCAGCTCGGACGGCCTGCTCACCGGCACCCGCGGGGCGCTGGTGCGCGTCCACGACGGCGGCGGCTACGACGTCGTCGCGGACGACCTCGACGCCCCCTACGGCCTGACGATCCGGGACGGGTCGGCCTACGTCACGGTGGGCAGCGACCGCGCGGGCGACGGCGGCGTGGTCCGGATCCCGCTCGGCGACGGCGGCTCCGCCGGAACGGACGCCGGGGGCTCGGGCGCCTGAGCTCCGGACCGCGTCCCGCGTCGCTCAGCGGGCGGCGACCATCCCGGTCGCGTCGAGCAGCGGGTTGTGCGCCCGCGGGACCCGCTCGCCCTCCGGCGGCGGCCCGGGCGGGGTGCCGTCCCCGAAGGGCCGGCCCCCGAGCTGCTCGCGGCCGTGCGGCGTTCCCCACCCGCTGAGGTCGGGACCGACGGGGACGATGCCGGTGGGGTTCACGTCCCGGTGGACCTCGTAGTAGTGCCGCTTGACGTGGACGAAGTCGATGGTGTCCCCGAACCCGGGGGTCTGGAACAGGTCGCGGGCGTAGGCCCACAGCACCGGCATCTCCGAGAGCTTGGTCCGGTTGCACTTGAAGTGGCCGTGGTAGACCGCGTCGAACCGGGCCAGGGTGGTGAACAGCCGCACGTCGGCCTCGGTGACCGTGTCCCCGACGAGGTAGCGCTGGCGCGAGAGCCGGTGGCTGAGCCAGTCCAGCCGGGAGAACAGCCGCTCGTAGGCGGCCTCGTAGGACGACTGCCGCCCGGCGAAGCCGCAGCGGTAGACCCCGTTGTTGACGTCCTCGTAGACCAGGGCCGCGACCTCGTCGATCTCCTCCCGCAGTCCCTCGGGGTAGAGGTCGGGCGCTCCCGGCCGGTGGTGCTCGCGCCACTGCGTCGAGAGGTCCAGCGTCATGACGGGGAAGTCGTTCGTGACGACCCGGCCGCTCGCGACCTCGACGAGGGCCGGGACCGTGATGCCCTTGGGGTAGTCGGGCCAGCGCGCCTCGTAGGCGTCCTTGAGCCGGGGGACGCCGAGCACGGGGTCGACCCGGCCCGGGTCGAGGTCGAAGGTCCAGCTGTCGGCGTCGTGGGTGGGCCCGCAGACACCCATCGAGATCGCGTCCTCGAGCCCGAGCAGCCGCCGGACGATGATCGCGCGGTTGGCCCACGGGCACGCGCGCGCGACGACGAGCCGGTACCGACCGGGCTCGACCGGCCAGGCGCCGGTGCCGTCGCTGGTGACCCGGTCCTCGATGTAGCTCGTGTCCCGCTCGTAGGAGTCCTCGACGTACGTGCCTCGGCTCGTCCGTGTCATGACCCGAACCTAGCCGTCGCCGCTCAGCGCCGCAGCAGCCCGATCCGGGCGAGCAGGAGGGCCTCGGCGAGGCAGACGCGCTCGAACTCGGCGAGGTGGAGGGACTCGTTCGCCCCGTGCGCGCGGGTGTCGGGGTCCTCGACGCCGGTGACGAGGATGCCGGCCTCGGGGAACCGCTCGGCGAACGCGGCGACGAACGGGATGGACCCGCCCACGCCGATGTCGACCGGCGCGGTGCCCCACGCGTCGGTGAACGCGGCCCGCGCGGCGTCCTGGACCGGTCCGTCGGCGCCGGCGCTGAAGCCGGCGCCCTGGTCGTCGAGGTGCACGTCGACCTCGGCGCCCCAGGGGGCGTGCTCGCGCAGGTGCGCGGCGATGAGCTCGTAGGCGGCCGCCGGGTCCTCCTCCGGGGCGAGCCGGACGCTCACCTTGGCCCGCGCGGAGGGGAGCAGGGTGTTCGAGCTGCGCTCGACCGCGGGGGCGTCGATGCCGATCGTCGTCACCGACGGCTTCGCCCACAGCCGTGCGGGGATCGGGCCCGACCCGATGAGCTCGGTGCCGGGCAGCACGCCGGCCTCCTCGCGGAGCCGCTCCTCGGGGTAGTCGACGTCGCCGGCCTCGCCCGTGACCAGCCCGGCGACGGCGACCCCGCCGTCGTCGTCGTGCAGGCTCGCGAGCACCCGGACCAGGGCGGTCAGCGCGTCCGGCACCGCGCCACCGAACATGCCGGAGTGGATGCCGTGGTCGAGGGTGCGCACGGTGACGACGACGCGGACCATCCCCCGCAGCGTCGTCGTCAGCGCGGGCCGGCCCACCGCCCAGTTCATCGAGTCCGCGAGGACGATGGCGTCGGCGCGCAGCCGTTCGCCGTGGCGGGCGAGGATGGTCGGCAGCGAGTCCGAGCCGATCTCCTCCTCCCCCTCGACGAACACGGTCACCCCGACCGGCGGCGAGCCCGCGTGGGCCCGCAGCGCCGCGACGTGCGCCATGACCCCGGCCTTGTCGTCGGCGGCCCCGCGGCCGTAGAGCCGCCCGTCCCGCTCGGTCGGCTCGAACGGCGGGCTGGTCCAGTCGGCGTCGTCGCCGGGCGGCTGGACGTCGTGGTGGGCGTAGAGGAGCACCGTCGGCGCCCCCTCGGGGCCGTCGAGGTGGCCGATGACGGCCGGGCGGCCGCCCTCGCGGACGACCTCGACCTGAAGTCCCTCGGCGCGCAGGAGGTCCGCGGTCGCCCGGGCGCTGTCCTCGACGTGGGCCTGGTCGAACGCGTCGAGCGAGACGCTCGGGATCCGGGTCAGCGCCTCGAGGTCGGCCCGGACCCCGGGCAGGAGGTCGGCGACGCGCTCACGGAGCGCGGAGACCTCTGCGGGGGGCAGGTCGGCAGCGCTCGGGTCGGCGGGGCTCGGGTCGACTGGGCGGGTCTCGTCGGTCACCGGGCCGAGGGTAGCCCAGCGGGGCCGGCGCCGGTGCGCCGTCGGGGGCGGCTCCCGGACGGCCTACAGTGGTGCCGTGTTCGGACGACGCAGGACCATCCAGGAGGAGCAGGGAGACGGCTCCGCCGCCGCGCGCCCGGACCGGCCCGGCGCGAAGAACCGCCCGACGCCGAAGCGGCGCGACCAGGAGGCCAAGCGCCGCCAGCCGCTCGTCCAGACCGACCGGAAGGCCGCGCGGGCCGCGCAGCGGGAGAGCCGGCGCGAGGCGCAGTCCAAGGCGCGGCAGGCCATGGTCACCGGCGACGACCGCTACCTGCCGGCCCGGGACCGGGGTCCGCAGCGCCGCTTCGTGCGCGACTACGTCGACGCACGGCGGAGCATCGGGGAGTACGTGCTGCCGCTGATGGTGCTCGTGCTGCTCGTCGGGCTGTTCGCCCAGCAGTACTCCGGGGTCGTCTTCCTCGTCGTCTACGGGGTCCTGCTCGTCGCCATCGTGGACGCGGTCCTCATGTGGCGCCGGATCAGGGCCGGTCTGCAGACGCGGTTCGGCGAGGACGTCGCCACCCGGGGCCTGGCCATGTACGCGGTGATGCGGGCCTTCCAGATCCGCCGGACGCGGATGCCCAAGCCGCTCGTCGAGCGGGGCGAGTACCCGCACTGACCGGGCACCGGGCGGGATCGGCTGGGCAGCGCCGACCGACCCTCGTCACGGACGGTGTGCCGAGCCGCCGAGCCGCTCGGCCCGCTCCCCGAGCAGGTCGGCGAACGCGTGCGGGGTCCGGGTCACCGCGTAGCTCGCGAGGTAGAGCCTGACCGGGGTGCCCGAGGCGTCCCGGACGACCTCGAGCCGCTCGCCGCGCTCGTGGCCCTCGACGCTGCGCCACTCGTCCGGGCCGACCTGCTCCCACCGGGCGTCCGAGGTGGTCGAGGCCGCCATCCGGGACCACAGCTCCCCGTCGCGGACCTCGAGGACGACCTCGCTGCCCTCGACCCACCACGACCCGAGCAGGTCCGCCCACGCCGGCGGGGCGAGCTCGGGCACCCACGGCTCCTCCGGCTCCGGCTCGTCCTCGGTGACGGCCTCGACGAGCTCCCACGCGAGCCCCATCGGGTCGGCACCCGCGGTCGAGTTGACGAGCACGACGGCCCCGGCGCCGGCCTCCCGGTCGACCTCGAGGCCGGTGACGAACCCCGGCATGCCCCCACTGTGCCCGACGAGCACGCGCTCGCCGTGCCGGAGCAGCATCCAGCCCAGGCCGTGTCCCCACCGCCAGCGGGCGTCGCGCATGATGACGGTCCGGCACATCTGCTCCAGCGTGTCGCGTCCGAGGACGGCCTCGTCGGGCTCGAGGACGAACGCGACGTACCGGGCCAGGTCCCGCACGCTGCTCCACAGCCCACCGAGCGGGGCGGTGGCCCGCAGCTCCATCCGCGGCTCGCGCCGGGCGGTCCGGGCGTGGGGGTGGACGTAGAAGCCGTGCGCCGCCCGCTCCGGGGAGGGCTCGAGACCGGTCGAGGTCATCCCGAGCGGGTCGAGGACGCGGGCGCGGACCGCGTCCTCCCACGGGCTCCCGGTCTCGCGCTCGACGACCTGGCCGAGCAGGGCGTACGCGAGGTTGGAGTAGTGCCAGGCGGTGCGCGGCTCGAGGACGGCCTCGGCGTCCTCGAGCCCGCGGAGGAGCTCCTCGGCGTCGGGGGCCTCCATCGACTCCCAGATCCGCCCGACCGGCTCCCGCTGCAGCCCGCTGGCGTGCGCGAGGAGGTCGGCGACGGTGAGGTCGGCGTGGCGGCTGCCGGGCAGCCAGCGGCCGAGACGGTCACCGAGCGCGAGGACCCCGGCGTCGCGCAGCTGCATGACGAGGACGGCGGTGAAGGTCTTGGTGACCGAGCCGATGAGGAACTGGGTCTCCGGAGTGGGCTCGGTGCGCGGGTCGAGCCGGGCGTGGCCGGCGGCCCCGGTCCAGACGAGCTCGCGGCCCCGGACCACGCCGGCAGCGATGCCGGGGACGCGGAACCGGCGCTGGGCGGCGGCCACCGCCCCGTCGAGGCGGCGCGCGAGGTCGCGGCCGAGCGGGGGTGGCGAACCGGCGGGCTCGACGGGACCGGCTGCCTGGGCGGCGGGTGTCACGGCGACGTCACTGCGACTCGGACAGGCTCATCGGCCCGTACACGAGGGTCCCGTCACGGTGGAGCGCCACCGCGTCGACGCCCAGCTCGGCGAGGTCCTGCCAGGTGTCGCCGAGCCACGCCTCCGCGTCGGCCTGCGCGGGGAACGGGGCCTGCGTCAGCCCCTCCCCCGCCATCGGCCGGCCCGCCGGGTCGAGATACGTCCACGTCCACGCCTCGCTCATGGAGCCAGCCTACGAGGCGGCACGTGCCGGGACGTGGCGGACGTGCGGACGCGCGGGGCGCCGGACGGCGGTCGTGCCTAGCCGTCCCGGACGCCGGGGGCGACGAAGGGGGGCTTGGTCACGACGGCGGGGACGTCCCGGCCCCGCACGTCGACGACGACCTCGTCGTCCCACGTGACGGTGCGCTCGAGGAGGGCGAGCGCGATGCCGGTGCGCAATGTCGGCGAGAACGTGCCGGACGTGACGACCCCGACCTCGCTGCCGGCGGCGTCCCGGACGGTGCAACCCGCGCGGGGGATCCCCCGGCCGGTGACGCGCAGGCCCCGGTTCAGCCGGCCGGACTTCTCGGCCCGGTCGCGGGCGAGGGCCTCCTTGCCCCAGAAGCGCTCCTTGTCCCAGCCGACGGCCCAGGCCGCGCGCGCCATGACCGGGGTGATCTCGGTGGAGAGGTCCTGGCCGTGGAGCGGGTAGCCCATCTCGGTCCGCAGCGTGTCCCTCGCGCCGAGGCCGCAGGGGAGGCCGCCGTGGTCGGCGACGGACTCCGCGACCGCGTCCCACAGCTCCCCGGCGGCCGACCACGACGGCACGAGCTCGTAGCCGTGCTCCCCGGTGTAGCCCGTGCGGCAGACCAGCAGCGGGCTACCGCGGAACTCGGCCTCGACGAACGACATGAAGTCGTGCCCCGCGGGCAGTCCGAGGTCGGCGAGCACCTCGGCGCTGAGCCGGCCCTGGACGGCGACGATCCCGAGCTCCTCGTGCAGGTCCTCGACCTCGATGCCCTCCGGCGCGGCCCGCGCGAGCATCGCGACGACCCCGGAGGTGTTCGCCGCGTTCGGGACGAGGAAGACCTCGTCGTCGGAGCGGAGGTACTGGATGAGGTCGTCGACGACGCCGCCGTCCTCGGTGCAGCACATCGTGTACTGGGCCCCGCCCGGTCCGATCCGGCGCAGGTCGTTCGTCAGGCACGCGTTGACGAAGTCGGCGGCGCCCCGTCCCCGCACCCGGGCCTTGCCGAGGTGGGAGACGTCGAACGCACCGACCCGCTCCCGGACGGCGGTGTGCTCGGCCACGACCCCCCCGCCGGGGTACTCGATGGGCATCTCCCAGCCGCCGAAGTCGGCCATCTTCGCGCCGAGGGCGACGTGGCGCTCGTGCAGAGGTGAGGTGCGCAGCGCGCGCTCGGGGTCGGTCATGGCCCGCACGCTACCGCCCCGGCGTCGACCCGACGGGAGGGATAGCCTCGGGCCCGACCCACCTGCCACCGGGAGCCTGCCACCAGGAGGACGCCACGTGACCACCCTGACCCACACCGACCGCGCGCCGCACGACCTCGACGTCGACGCCGTCGTGCTCGGCACGACAGCTGCCGACGGCGCCGCGACCCTCCTGCCCGGCCACCGCCTCCCCGGTGCCGCCGCGAAGCACGTCGAGAAGGCCCTCGCCGCCCTCCGCGCCAAGGGCACCCTCGAGGAGGTCGTCAGCCTCGTCGGGGTCCCGAAGGTCTCCGCCGAGCGCGTCGTCCTCACCGGCACCGCGCCCCGCCCGGGCCGCCACGCCGAGGGTGGCGTGCGGGCCGACGGCGACACCCTGCGCCGGGCCGCGGGCGCGGCGCTGCGCTCCCTCGAGGGGACCGCGCGGGTGGCGGTGGCCCTCCCCCACGACGACGCCGCGGGCCTGAGCGCGATCGCCGAGGGCGCCCACGCGGGGACGTACACCTTCACGGCGCACAAGTCCGACGGGGGCGACCGCGCCGGCGGGTCCGCGACCGGACGCCGTGGCCGCTCCGCGGGCAGCCCCGCCGCCACCGAGGTCACCGTCGTCTCGCAGGCCGTGACCGGCGAGGAGGGCCGCGCGGCGGTGGCGCGTGCCATGGCCCTGGGCGCCGCGGTGGGCTACGCGCGGGACCTCGTCAACACCCCGCCGAACGTGCTGTTCCCGCAGTCGTTCGCGGACTCGGTCGCCGGCCGCGTCAAGGAGACCAAGGCGAAGGTGTCGCTCGAGGTACTCGACGAGGACGCGCTCGCCGAGGGCGGCTTCGGCGGGATCGTCGGGGTCGGCCAGGGCTCGACCCGTCCCCCGCGCATCGTCGTGATGACCTACTCCCCGCGGCGGCGGAAGGTCCCCTCGGTGGCGCTCGTCGGCAAGGGCATCACCTTCGACACCGGCGGGGTCTGCCTCAAGCCCGCGGCGTCGATGCTGACGATGAAGTCGGACATGGCGGGTGCCGCGGCGGTCGCCGGGACGGTGCTCGCGGCCGCCGAGCTGGGGCTGCCGGTCAAGGTGACCGGCTACCTGTGCCTCGCCGAGAACATGCCCGGCGGCAACGCGCAGCGCCCGAGCGACGTCGTCTCGATGCGCAGCGGCCGGACCGTCGAGATCATCGACACCGACGCCGAGGGCCGGATGGTCCTCGCCGACGGCATGGCCCTGGCCTGCGAGCAGTCCCCCGACGCCCTCGTCGACATCGCCACGCTCACCGGCGCGGCGCAGGTCGCGCTCGGCACCCGCGTCGCCGGGGTCATGGGCCACGACGCCGCGTTCCGCGCCCGGGTGAGCGAGGCGGCGGCGAGCGCCGGCGAGGCCGCGTGGCCGCTCCCGCTGCCGGTCGACCTGCGACCGATGCTCGACTCCCAGGTCGCCGACATCGCGCACAAGGGCGACCGCTGGGGCGGCGCGCTGACCGCCGGGCTGTTCCTCGGCGAGTTCGTCGGGGAGGGCGCCGACGGCTCCCCGATCCCCTGGGCCCACCTCGACATCGCCGGGCCGTCCTTCAACGAGGGCTCCGCCTGGGGGCACACGCCCAAGGGCGGGACCGGCTACGGCGTCGCGACGCTGCTGCGCCTGCTCGAGCACACCGCCGGACGCTGACGCGCGTCGAGGTCGCCGTCCCGGGCTGCCCCGGGACCCGGCGGGCTAGCGTCGCCCGCGGCGCTGTCGCGAGTTCCACTCGCGCATGCGCCGCGGGTAGCCGGTCTGGTTGACGTCGTAGACCGGGATCCCGAGCCCGCGGGCCATCGAGAACGCCTCTGCGGGCGAGCCGACCGCGCGCCGGGTCCACTCGCCGTCGTGGGCGATGAGGATGACGGTCGTCGTCGTGACGTTCGTCGCCGGCTCGACGAACGCCTCCACGCCCCGCCGGCTCGCGACGAACTGCGTGAAGTGGGTGCGCACCGCGGCCGGGTCCACGCGCATGTCCGGGCCGTCCCTGGGGCCGCTCCCCCGGGACCCCCGCCGGCCCGTCCCCCGTCGTCGCCACCACGCCATGCCCCAACGATAGAGAGTCGCCCGCGGGCACCGGACACCTGCGGTGACGGTCCTGCCGGAACAGTGACAAGATGCGGGTACGCCCACGACCCCAAGGAGCCCCCAGCATGTCGGCAGCCGCCGAGCAGTCCTTCGACGTCGTCGTCCTCGGTGGAGGCAGTGGGGGCTACGCCTGCGCGCTGCGGGCCGCCGAGCTCGGCATGAGCGTGGCGCTCGTCGAGAAGGACCTGCTCGGGGGCACCTGCCTGCACCGCGGCTGCATCCCGACCAAGGCGCTGCTGCACGCCGCCGAGGTCGCCGACGCGGCCCGCGACAGCGAGCGCTTCGGGGTGCTCGCGAGCCTGGACGGCATCGACGTCCCCCGGGTCAACGAGTACAAGGCCGGCGTCGTGTCCCGGCTCCACAGCGGCCTGCAGGGCCTCGTGCGCGCCCGGGCGGTCGAGTACGTCGAGGGGACCGGGCGCCTCGTGGACCCCACGACGGTCGAGGTCGACGGCCGCCGGCTCACCGGGCGCCACGTCGTCCTCGCGACCGGCTCGACCGCCCGCACCCTCCCCGGCCTCGAGGTCGGCGGCCGCGTCGTCACCAGCGAGGAGGCCCTCGGGCTCGACCACGTCCCAGAACGGGTCGTCGTGCTCGGCGGCGGGGTCATCGGGGTCGAGTTCGCGTCGGTGTACCGCTCCTTCGGGGCCGAGGTCACCGTCGTCGAGGCGCTGCCGCGCCTCGTGCCCGCGGAGGACGAGGCGGTCAGCACGCAGCTCCAGCGGGCCTTCCGCAAGCGCGGGATCACCGTGAGGACCGGCGCGCGCTTCGCCGGGGCCAGCCAGTCCGAGGACGCCGTCACGGTCTCCCTCGAGGACGGGAGCGCGCTCGAGGCCGACCTGCTCCTCGTCGCGGTCGGCCGGGGCCCGGTCACCGAGGGGCTCGGCTTCGAGGAGGCGGGCGTGGGCACCGACCGCGGCTTCGTCGTCACCGACGAGCGCTGCCGGACGGCCGTGCCGGGCGTCCGGGCCGTCGGGGACATCGTCCCGGGTCTCCAGCTCGCCCACCGCGGGTTCGCGCAGGGGATCTTCGTCGCCGAGGACATCGCCGGCCTGGAGCCTGCCCCCGTGGTGGAGTCGGGCATCCCGCGCGTGACGTACTGCGACCCCGAGGTGGCCTCGGTGGGTCTCACCGAGGCCCAGGCCCGCGAGGCGGGCACCGAGGTCGAGACCCTCGAGTACAACCTCGCCGGGAACGGGCGGTCGCAGATCCTCGGCACCTCGGGCTTCGTCAAGCTCGTCCGCGAGAAGGACGGCCCGGTCATCGGGGTCCACATGGTCGGGGCCCGGATGGGCGAGCAGGTCGGCGAGGCGCAGCTCATCGTGGGCTGGGACGCCCACCCGGAGGACGTCGCCGAGTTCGTCCACGCCCACCCGACCCAGAACGAGGCGCTCGGCGAGGCCCACCTCGCCCTCGCCGGGAAGCCGCTGCACGCCCATGCGTGAGCCGAGTCGCCGCTACCCGACCCCGCCCGCCCCGTCCCCGTCCGGACGCCTCGGACGGGCGTGCGTCCTGTCCCGTCGGGGGCGTCCGTGACATGCTGAGCGAACCCGCCGCCACCTGTGAAGAAGGAGAACGAGGCTCATGTCAGAACGCGTGACCATGCCGGCTCTTGGTGAGTCCGTCACCGAGGGCACCGTGACGCGGTGGCTGAAGAACGTCGGTGACCAGGTGGAGGTGGACGAGCCGCTGCTCGAGGTGTCCACCGACAAGGTCGACACCGAGATCCCCTCGCCCGTGGCGGGCACGCTGCAGGAGGTCCTCGTCCAGGAGGACGAGACCGTCGAGGTCGGGGCCGACCTCGCGGTCGTCGGCGACGGCGCCCCCGAGGGGGGCGAGGACTCCGGCGGGTCCGAGGAGTCGGAGGAGTCCGACGAGTCGGAGCAGGACACTCAGCAGGACACGGAGGAGTCGCAGGGCTCCGACGAGCAGGAGGACGGCGGGTCCGCGAGCGCGCCCTCGGACACCGAGGAGCCGGCGAAGAAGCCGACGGCGGGGACCGAGTCCAGCGGCGAGGGCCAGAAGGTCGAGATGCCGGCGCTCGGGGAGTCGGTCACCGAGGGCACCGTCACCCGGTGGCTGAAGTCCGAGGGCGACGAGGTCGAGGTCGACGAGCCGCTCCTCGAGGTGTCCACGGACAAGGTCGACACCGAGATCCCCTCGCCCGTGGCCGGCACGCTGACGAAGATCCTCGTCCAGGAGGACGAGACCGTCGAGGTCGGCGCCGACCTCGCGATCGTCGGCGGCGCCCCCTCCGGTGGGGACGGCGGGGGCGCCGAGGAGGAGCAGGCCGAGGAGCCCGAGAGCCAGGGCGAGCAGGACGAGGAGCCCGAGAGCCAGGGCGAGCAGGCCGAGCAGGAGCAAACCGAGCAGGAGCAGGCCGCCCAGGAGAAGTCCGAGGAGCCGGAGGAGCCCCGGAGGGAGCAGCCCGCACCGGCGCAGAAGGACACGGGCACGGAGTCGGAGAAGGCCACCGCGCCGGCGGCGCGGGCGACCTCGGGGGGCGACGCCTCGAGCTACGTCACGCCGCTGGTGCGCAGGCTCGCCGCCGACCACGGCGTCGACCTCGCCGCGGTGACCGGCACCGGAGTGGGCGGCCGGATCCGCAAGCAGGACGTCCTCGACGCGGCGGAGGCGGCCCGGCAGCCCGAGCCGGAGCAGGCGCCCGCCGCCCCGGCCTCGCAGTCCGCGGCCGCCTCCACGGCGCCCGCCTCGACCGCCTCGTCGGTCTCCCCCTCCAAGCGCGGCACCCGGGAGAAGATGAGCCGGCTGCGGAAGGTCATCGCGCAGCGGATGGTCGAGTCCCTCCAGGTCTCGGCCCAGCTGACGACGGTCGTCGAGGTGGACATGACCAAGGTCATGCGCACCCGGTCCCGGGCCAAGGACGAGTTCGCCCGCCGGGAGGGCACCAAGCTGTCGGTGCTGCCGTTCATCGCGCTCGCCACGGTCGAGGCGCTCAAGGTCCACCCGAGCCTCAACGCGAGCATCGAGGGCGAGGAGATCGTCTACCACGGCCAGGAGAACCTCTCCGTCGCCGTCGACACCGAGAAGGGCCTCATCGTCCCGGTCGTGAAGAACGCCGGCGACCTCAACATCGCCGGGCTGGCGCGCGGCATCGCCGACGTGGCCGAGCGGACCCGCTCGAACAGCATCGGCCCGGACGACCTCGCCGGTGGGACCTTCACGATCACGAACACCGGGAGCCGGGGCGCGCTGTTCGACACCCCGATCCTCAACCAGCCGCAGGTCGGCATGCTCGGCACGGGCTCGATCGTCAAGCGGCCGGTCGTCGTCGCCGACGCCGACGGCGGGGAGTCGATCGCGATCCGCTCGATGATGTACCTCGCGCTCTCCTACGACCACCGGATCGTCGACGGGGCCGACGCGGCCCGCTTCCTCGCCACGGTCAAGGACCGGCTCGAGGAGGGCGAGTTCGAGGCCGAGCTCGGTCTCTGACGTGACGAAGGTCGCCATCAGCGGGGCGTCCGGCCTCGTCGGGACCGGACTGTCCGCGCACCTGCGGGCTCGCGGCGACGAGGTGGTCCACCTCGTCCGCCGCGAGCCCCGCACGGCCGCGGAGGTGGGCTGGGACCCGGCGTCCGGACGGCTCGACCCCGCCGCCTTCGCCGACGTCGACGTCGTGGTCAACCTCTCCGGCGCCGGCGTCGGGGACCACCGGTGGACCCCCTCCTACCGCCGGACCCTGATCTCGTCCCGGGTCGACTCGACGTCGACGATCGTCCGGGCCGTCGTCGAGAGCGGCGGACCCCGCAGGCTCGTCAACGGCTCCGCCGTCGGCTACTACGGGCCGCGGGGCGAGGAGGTCGTCACCGAGGAGACCGGGCCGGGCGAGGACTTCCTCGCCGACGTGGTGCGCGCCTGGGAGGGGGCGACCCAGCCGGCGGTCGACGCCGGGATCCCGGTCGCGCTCGCCCGGACCGGGACGATCGTGCTCTCGGCCGAGGGCGGTGCGCTGGGCCGCCGCATCCTGCCGCTGGCCCGGCTCGGGCTGTTCGGACCGATGGGGTCCGGGCGGCAGTTCTGGTCCCTGGTCACGCTCCACGACGAGGTCCGGGCGCTGACCCACCTCATCGACCGCGAGGACCTCACCGGCCCGGTCAACATCAGCGGCGACGCGGTCCGCCAGCGCGACTTCGCCCGAGCGCTCGGTCGCGGTCTGCACCGGCCCGCGGTGCTGCCCGCCCCGTCCCCGGCCATGCACGCCGTGCTCGGCCAGTTCGCCGAGGCCGTCCTCGGCAGCCAGCGCGTCCGGTCCGAGCGGCTGCTGGCCGACGGCTTCACGTTCCGGCACGCCGACGTCGACGCGATGGTCGGGTACGTCCTCGGCGGGGCCTGACCGCCGGACCTGAGGTCGGTGGCCCTCAGCCCGCCCGGACGCGGCGGACGCGCCAGCCGTCCCGGGTGAGCACGAGGTCGAGCACGCGGGTCCCACCCGTCCGCGTCGGCACCGAGCCGACGACCTCGCCGGGCCCCGCGGCACGGACCACGTCGTAACGGCCGGACTCGACGACGGCCCGCACGGCCCCCACCGGCGGGCGCCCCCGCCCGGGTCCCGGGGACGCGGGCGACGTCGTGGGGACGGGCGTGGCCGTGGGGACGTGGGCGGCCGAGACGACGCGGAGGTCGACGCCCCGGAAGCGCAGCCCGGTGGCACGGGCCGCGGCGAGGGCCCGCCGGTCCGCCGCCAGCGCCGGTGACCCGGGGGCGTCGACCGCGTCGAGCAGCGCGGGGTCGGTGGCGTTCCAGGCGCGCGCCCGCGCGGCGCTCAGCCCGGCGACGAGGGCACGGGGGCGCCGCCGCGGCGCGGCCGGGTCACGCAGGACCGGCCGGTCCGACGCCGGTGTCGGTGGCACCGGGGGTGACGTCTGCGTCCGCGGCGCCCGCGTCTGCGGGGTGCCCTGCCCGGCTGACGTCGCCCGCCCCTGCGGGGTCGGTCCACCCGCCGGTGTGGGCGCGGCCGCGGGCGCGCCGGCCCGGTGGCCCGTCGCGGGGTCCGGGGCCAGCGCGCGGATCACCGCGGTCCCGCCCGTGGCGACGACGGCGAGCGCGGCCGCCGCCCCGAGGACCCGCCGGGGCACCCGCGGTGCCCGCCGGCGCCGCTCCCGACGAGGCCGGCGGTCCTCGGGACGGACGGCCCCGGCGAGGGGGTCCTCCCACAGCCCCGGCGCGAGCCCGCTCCCGGCCGCCGCCCGGATCCGGCGGGTGAGCCCGGCAGCGGGGTCGGCGGCGGGCTGGTCGGGCGCCGCGCCGGACCCGGGCTCGTCCGGCCCCCGTGGGGGTGCCGGGAGGCGGAGCGGGGCCGCCGGGGCGGCGTCGAACAGCTCGCTCGCCACCGTGGCGGCGTCCGGCCGGTGGGCCGGGTCGGCGGCCAGGCACGCCTCGACGACCCTGGCCAGTGCGGCCCCCGCGGTCGGGGCGGCCTCGCCGAGGCGCGGGCGCAGCACGGTGGGGCCGGGTGGCGACCCCGCGAGGCAGGTCCACGCCAGGGCACCGAGGCCGTAGACGTCGCCGGCGGGGGTGACGGGCCCTCCGGCCTCGACCTCGGGAGCGAGGAACCCGTCCGTGCCGCGGCGGGCCGCCGACCGGTCCCCGGTGACCCGCGCCGCGCCGAGGTCGGCGAGCACGGGCCGGCCCGTGGAGGCGAGCAGGACGTTGCCGGGCGTCACGTCGCCGTGGACGAGACCGAGGGCGTGCAGCCCGGCGAGCGCTCCGGCCACCGGGGTGAGCACCGTGACCGCCTCGCCGTCGCTGAGGTGGCCCCGCGCGGCGAGCACGTCCCGGACGCTGCCGCCGTCGTAGCGGTCGAGGACGAGGACCGGTGCGCCCCACCCGGCGTCCTCGCGGGCGGCGTCCCCCGCGGGCGAGGCGTCCCCCGCGGGCGAGGCGTCCTCGGGGGCGGCGTCCTCGGGGGCGCGTGGGTCGGTCCGGCACACCTCGTGGAGCCGGGCGACGTGCTCGAGGCGGACGTGGCGCAGCGCGCCGAGCTCGGCGGCGACCTCGTCGGCCTCCCCCGGGTCGCCCCCGCCGGCGAGGACCTTCAGGGCCACCCGTGCCCCGTCGCGCTCGCGCACCCCGGCCCACACGCTCGCGCTCCCGCCGCGCCCCAGCAGCCGGCCCACCCGGTACCCGGGCACCCGCGGCGCCCACCCCCGCTCGTCCACCCCACCACGGTGCCCGATCCGCCGGCCCGGCCGCGGGTGTCGTCCACAGGCCCCCGCAGGTGGGCGGCCGTAGGTTGTCCCCATGACCGCCTCCGAACCCACGATCCTCGCCACGTCGGGCGGCTTCCGCCCCGCCGACCGGACGATGCTCGAGTGGGCGGCCCTGGGCCGTCACGCCGTGGACCTCTCCGGGGTGCACGGCCGGCGGCCCCGCGTCTGCCACCTCGGGACCGCCATGGGCGACCAGCGCTGGTACAACGCGAGCATCGACGAGGCCTCGCGGGTGGCCGGCTTCGACCAGTCCCACCTCAACCTGTTCCCGATGCCGTCGGTGGAGGACGTCGAGGGCCACCTGCTCGAGCAGGACGTCGTCTGGGTCGGCGGGGGCTCCGTCGCGAACCTCCTCGCGGTCTGGCGGGTCCACGGCCTCGACGAGGTCCTTCCCCGGGTCTGGCGGGCGGGGGTCGTGCTCGCGGGAGTCTCCGCGGGGTCGATCTGCTGGTTCGTCGGTGGGACCACCGACTCCTTCGGACCCGGCCTGGCGCCGGTGACCGACGGGCTCGGGCTGTTGCCCTACGGCAACGGCGTCCACTACGACAGCGAGGCCGGCCGGCGCCCCCTGGTCCACGAGCTCGTCGCTGACGCCGCCCTGCCCGAGACCCACTGCACCGACGACGGCGTCGGGCTCCACTACGCCGGGACCCACCTCGTCGAGGCGCTCAGCGAGCGGGACGGGGCCGCGGCCTGGCTCGTGCGGCGCGGCGACGACGGCGGCGTGGTCGAGGAGCGCGTCGAGCCGCGAGCACTCTGAGACCGGGGCCCGAGCCCGGGGTCAGTCCCCGCTGGAGCGGCCGAAGCGTCCTGCGAGGATGCCCTCTCCACCGGCGTGCCGGGGCTGGTACGGCTCGGCGAGGACGCGCTCCTCGGCCTCCGCGCCCCCAGCGGAGGTCTGGCCCAGCCGACTCGGCCACCACACCCACGCGCCCGCGTCGTAGGACAGCGCGGGCACGAGCAGCGAGCGGACGACGAGCGTGTCGAGCAGGACCCCGAACGCGACGATGAACGCGATCTGGACGAGGAAGAGGATCGGCAGCACCGCGAGCGCGGAGAACGTCGAGGCGAGCACGATCCCCGCGCTCGTGATGACCCCGCCGGTGACGGCCAGGCCGACGAGCACCCCGGTGCGCGAGCCCCGGTTCGCGGCCTCCTCCCGCACCCGGGTCATGAGGAAGATCGAGTAGTCGATCCCGAGCGCGACGAGGAAGACGAACCCGTACAGCGGCGTCGACGGGTCGGACCCGGGGAAGTCGAGCACGTGGTTGAACACCAGGGCCGAGACCCCGATCGTCGCGGCGAACGAGACGACGTTGGCGACGACGAGCAGCACCGGGGCGACGAGCGAGCGCAGCAGGAGGGCGAGGACGACGAAGATCACCCCGAGGATCGTCGGGATGATCACCCGCAGGTCCCGCTCGGCGGCGTTGCGCACGTCGAGGTTCGTCGCGGTGGTCCCCCCGACGAGGACGTCCGGGCTCACCTCGTCGAGGTCGCTGCGCAGGCGCTGGACGACGTCGCTGGCCTGTGGGGAGTCGGCCGGGGCGGTGAGCGTCGCCTGGACGAGGACCTGCCCGTCGACGACCTTCGCCGGCGCCTGCGGGGACGGGGAGGCGTACGGGTCGGTGACCCCGTCCTCCTGCCGGAGCCTCGTGATGACGGACTTCTGGTCCGCGGCCGGGGCGAGCACCTGGATCGGCGACCCGGAGCCGGCCGGGAAGTGGGCCGCGAGCACCTTCTGCCCGGTGACGGAGTCGACCTCGTTGAGGAACAGGTCGGACTGGGACACCCCGGAGGCGCGGAACGTCGGCAGGAACACCGCGAGCACGAGCAGGGCGAGCAGCGTGCTCGCCCAGGTCCGGCGCGGGTGGCTGCCGACGAGCCCGGCGACCCGGCCCCAGATCCCGCGCGTGCCGATCTTGTCCTCGGAGTGGACGTGGTCGACCCGGGGGATGACCGGCCAGAAGATGCGGCGACCGAACAGCAGCAGCACGGCCGGGAGGAACGTCAGCGCCGACAGCAGGGCGCCGACGATCCCGAACGCCCCGACCGGGCCGAGGCCCGCGGTGCTGCCGAGGTTGGACAGCAGCAGGCAGAGCAGGCCGAGGATGACCGTCGCGCCGCTGGCGACGATCGGCTCCACCGAGCCCCGCCAGGCGCGCTTGAGCGCGGCCCACGACTCCTCCGCGTCGTGCAGCTCCTCGCGGTAGCGGGAGACGAGCAGGAGGGCGTAGTCCGTCGTCGCGCCCACGACGAGGATGAACAGGATGCCCTGGGACTGTCCGCTGACCTCGAGGGTGCCGGCCTTGGCGAGGGGGTAGACCACGAGCGCGGCCATCGCGAGCCCGAACACCGAGGAGATGAGCACGGCGAACGGGAGGATGGGGCTGCGGTAGACCACGAGCAGGATGACGAACACGACGATGAGCGCGACGCCGAGCAGGATGCCGTCGATGCCGCTGAACGCGGTGATGAAGTCCGCGAGGGTGCCTCCCGGTCCGGTGACGTGGGCCCGGAGCCCGTCCGGGAGGGTGGCGTCGGCAGAGTCGCGCAGCGCGACCGCCGTCTCGTACAGCGGGGTGGTGTCCCCGAAGGTCTCGCTCGCCTTGTCCGCGTCGAGGTTGACCACCGCCAGCAGGGCCTCGCCGTCCTGGCTCGGCACCGGCTGCGGCGGCGGTCCGACGGTGAAGTCGCCGACGGTGTGGTTGCCGGGCATGTCGAGCTCGAGGTCGTCGACCCCGGCGAGGTACTTCTTCGCGGCCTCCGTGTCGGAGGCGGTCAGGCCGCCGTCCCGGGCCATGACGACGATGAACGGCAGCGCGTTGGAGTCGGTGAACTCCGGTGCGACGTCGCTGACGAGCGTGCTCTCGGCCCCGGCGGGCAGGAAGGAGGCGTTGTCGTTCTGCTGGACCTCGGAGAGCTTGCCGACGAGCGGCCCCCCGATCCCCGATACGACGAACCAGACCAGGACGACGGCCAGCGCCCCCAGACGGACGACCCAGCGTGCGGACACCGCGACTCCCTGACTCTCCCCGGCTCGCTCAGCACCCTGAGCAACTGTCGTGTCCCATCGTACGGCCCGGGCGTAGGCTTTCGGACATGCGGATCGTCCATCTCGGCTTCTCGCCCGACCTCGTCGACTACCAGGACGCCTGGGACCGCCAGCGCGCCGTGCACGCGGGGGTCGTCGCGGGCACCGAGCCGGACACCGTCCTCCTGCTCGAGCACGCCGCGGTGTACACCGCCGGCAAGCGGACCGAGCCGCACGAGCGACCGTTCGACGGGACCCCGGTCGTCGACGTCGACCGGGGCGGCAAGATCACGTGGCACGGACCCGGCCAGGTCGTCGGCTACCCGATCGTGCGGCTCCCGGCGCCGATCGACGTCGTCGCGCACGTGCGCCGCCTCGAGGAGGTCATGATCCGGGTGTGCCGCGAGTTCGGCGTCGAGACCGTCCGCGTCGAGGGCCGCAGCGGGGTGTGGGTCACCGCGGACGAGCGCGGGCCCGACCGCAAGCTCGGCGCGATCGGCGTGCGGGTGAGCCGGCAGTGCACGATGCACGGCTTCGCCCTCAACTGCGACGCGGACCTCTCGTGGGCCGACAACATCGTCGCCTGCGGGATCGCCGACGCCGGGGTGAGCTCGATCAGCCGTGAGCTCGGTGAGCGGGTCACCGTCGCCGACGCGCTCCCCTACGTCGAGAAGCACCTCGAGGACGTCGTCGGCGCCGTCCGCGCCTGAGCGGCGGGACCGTCCGGGGCGCGCCTCACCGGCGGCCGGCGTGCGCGACGCAGACGACCGCCCACGGCAGCGCCTCGAGGCGCTCCTCGGCGATCGGCTCCCCGCAGACGTCGCAGCGCCCCCAGCTGCCCTCGTCGAGCTTGACGAGCGCCCGCTCGACGTCGGCGAGGGTGATCTGGAGGCGGTCGTGGACGGCCACCTGCTGGAGCCGGTCGATCGCCATCGACGTCCCGTCGCCGACGCGCTTGCCGAACGAGATGGCCCCCTGCTCGCCGGGCCGCTCCTCGAGCACGCCCATCTGCGTCAGGAGCTCGCTCCTCTTGGCCTCCAGGCGGGTGCGCACGTCGTCCATCGCCCCATGGTGGCCCCGGAGGCGGCCCGACCGCACCCCGGGTCGTCGCGCACGGGTCGTCGGGCCCGGGTCGTCGGGCCCGGGGCGTAGGCTGGTGCGTCGCACCCGGTCACGCGCCCGGGTGTCCGCGTCCCCGGCGCACCCCGGCCGGGCACCGCCCACCGACGAACGCAAAGGGAGGCCCCAGTGACCGTCGCCCCCGAAGGCCGCCGGCTGCTCCGGGTCGAGGCCCGCAACAGCGAGACCCCGATCGAGCGCAAGCCCGAGTGGATCCGCACCACGGCGAAGATGGGTCCGCAGTACTCCGAGCTGCACTCGATGGTCAAGTCCGAGGGCCTGCACACGGTCTGCCAGGAGGCCGGCTGCCCGAACATCTTCGAGTGCTGGGAGGACCGCGAGGCGACCTTCCTCATCGGCGGGGACACGTGCACGCGGCGGTGCGACTTCTGCGACATCGCGACCGGCCGTCCCGAGCCGCTGGACCGGGACGAGCCCCGCCGGGTCGCCGAGTCCGTCGCGACGATGGGCCTGCGCTACTCGACGGTCACCGGGGTGGCCCGGGACGACCAGCCCGACGGCGCCGCGTGGCTGTACGCCGAGACGATCCGGCAGATCCACGAGCGCAACCCCGGTACCGGCGTCGAGATCCTCCCGCCCGACTTCGGAGCCAAGCCCGAGCTCGTCGGGCAGGTCTTCGACGCCCGTCCCGAGGTCTTCGCCCACAACCTCGAGACCGTGCCGCGCATCTTCCGCCAGATCCGGCCCGCGTTCACGTACGAGAAGTCGCTCAAGGTCCTCAGCATGGCCCGCGAGGCCGGGCTCGTGACGAAGTCCAACCTCATCCTCGGCATGGGCGAGGAGGACCACGAGGTCGAGGAGGCGATCCACGACCTGCACGACGCGGGCTGCGACATCCTCACGATCACGCAGTACCTCCGCCCGAGCAAGCTGCACCACCCCATCGACCGCTGGGTCAAGCCCGAGGAGTTCGTCCACTGGAGCGACCTCGCCGAGGAGGTCGGCTTCAAGGGCGTCATGGCCGGGCCGCTCGTGCGCAGCTCCTACCGGGCCGGGAGGCTGTGGGCGACCGCCATGCGCAAGTGGGGCCGGCCCATCCCGGACGAGCTGGCCCACCTCGCCGAGAAGCTCGACTCCCCGGCTCGCCAGGAGGCCGCCTCCCTCGTGCGGGGTTCGCTCAGCACCGCCTCCTGACCGTATCCTGACCCTCATGGCCCGGAGAGCGAAGAGCGACAAGCCGAAGCGGCGCAACCCCTTCAAGCAGATCCTGCAGGTCTACCGCACGGTCAAGACCGTGGACCGTCGGATCGGGGTGTGGATGCTGGCTGCCGCCGCCGCGACCGTCCTCGTCGTCGTCGGCGTCGGCGCGATCTTCGGCCACGCCGTCTACGCGCTCATCCTGTCGGTCCCGCTCGCGCTCCTCGCCGCCCTCGTCGTGCTCTCCCGCCGGGGCGAGCGGGCGGCGTACGACGCCATGAAGGGCCAGGCCGGCGCCACCGCGGGTGCCCTGAACTCCCTGCGGCGCGGCTGGTACTACAGCCAGGAGCCGGTCGCGGCCGACGCCGCCCGGCCGAACGACGTGACGAACGCGGCCATGGTCTTCCGGGCCCTCGGGCGCCCCGGCGTCGTCCTCCTCGCCGAGGGCCCTCCCGGGCGGACGAAGAAGCTCCTCGAGAAGGAGCGCAAGAAGGTCGAGCGGGTCGCGCCCGGGGTCCCGGTGCGCACGCTCGTCGTCGGCGACGGGGAGGGTGAGGTCCCGGTGCGCAAGGTCAACCGCACCATGACGAAGATGAAGCCGGTCCTGACCAAGGACGAGATGGCGGTGGTCAACAAGCGGCTGAAGTCCCTGCCCGGCATCCGGCAGGGTGTGCCGGCGGGCGTGGACCCGACCAAGGCCCGGATGGACCGACGCGCCCTGCGGGGCCGCTGAGGCCGGCGTGCCCGGGCCCACCACCCTCGCCGCGTTCGCGGTCGCGGCAGCCCTGCTCGTCCTCCTGCCGGGCCCGTCGATGCTCTTCCTCGTCGCCCGCGGCATCGCCGGCGGTCCCCGCGTGGGCGCCTGGTCCGCGCTCGGGGTCAACACCGCCACGGCCGTCTTCGTCGCCGCCACCGCGACCGGCCTGACGGCGCTCGTCGCCGCGTCCGGCGCCGCGCTCGCGGTGATCCGCACCCTCGGTGCTGCCTACCTCGTCGTGCTCGGGGTCCGCACGCTCCGGGACCGCTCCGGCGTCGAGGGCGCGGGAGCGCGGACGGGGGTCGCCGCAGCCGGCCGACTCGCCAGCTGGCGGGCGGGCTTCCTCGTCGGGATCAGCAACCCCAAGGTCGTCCTGTTCTTCGTCGCCTTCTTCCCCCAGTTCCTCGACCCCTCCCGGCCGGTCGCCCCCCAGGTGCTCGCGCTCGGGGCCGTCCTCGTGCTCATCGGGTGCGGGCTGGACCTGTGCTACGGGCTCTTCGGCGGCACGGTCCACCGCGCCCTCGCCCGTCGCAGCGCCGGGCTGCGTCGGGGCCGGGTCGCCGTCGGGCTGACCTACATCGGCCTCGGCGGCCTCACCCTCGCCACCGGCAGCCGCGCCGCGTAACGGGACGGGATCGTCGCGTCCGGGTCTTGCCCGGCCCGAGAACGCGCTATATCGTGTTCGGCAGCTCGCGATATAGCGCGAAAAGTCGCCGCCCGGCCCACCGTCCGGGCCCGGAGCCTCGGGAGCCACCCATGTCCACCACCCGGCAGTGGAGCCTCACCGGACCGAAGATCCTCGACGTCGGGGAGGAGGGCGAGTGCGTCGAGCGGCTCACCGTCACCGTCGTCGGGGGCCGCGTCGACGTCGTCACCCACGACGACTCGCGCGCGGCCCGCGTCGAGGTGAGCTCGGTCGAGGGTCCTGCGCTGTCGGTCGGCTGGGACGGACGCACGCTCACCGTGACCCACGGCACGAGCTTCGACGTCGGTCTGCTCGACCGGCTGCGCCAGAACCTCGGGATGCTCGACCGCACTCGGATCCACCTCACCGTGTCGGTGCCCTCGGGCGCCGCGACGACCGTCACGACGGTGAGCGCCGCCGCGCTCGTGGCCGGCGTGCGCGCCCCGGTCAAGGTGCGCACCGTCTCCGGGTCGCTCACGCTCGACGACACCGTGGGCGCGGTCAGCGTCGGCACGGTGAGCGGGGACGTCGACGCCCGCCGGCTCCACGGACCGCTCGCGGTCTCCTCGGTGTCGGGGTCGGTCACCGCGCACCGCAGCGACCTGCCGGAGGTCGGGGTCAAGACCGTGAACGGCGACGTCACGCTCGACCTTCTCACCGGCCGGTGCTCGGTCTCGGGCACCTCGGTCGCGGGCACGCTGACGCTGCGCTCCCCCGCCACCGGCTGGGACGTCGAGGTCTCCACCCTCGGCGGCACCGTCCTCGTCGACGGCACCGCCCTGCCCCGCCACGGACGCACCGCGCGGACGCGCTCCGGCGACGGTGGGCTGCGGGTCCGCTCGAGCTCGGCCTCCGGGGACGTCGTCCTGCTCGGCCCCGCCCCGCCGCCATCCGCCGACGGCACCGACCGCGCGAGCGCCCCGGCGGTCTGAGATGAGCCCCGTCTTCGCCCACGGCCAGCTCCGGCTCTACCTGCTCGCCCTGCTCGCCGACGGGCCCCGGCACGGCTACGACGTCATCCGGGCGCTCGAGGAGCGATTCGACGGGCTCTACTCCCCGAGCGCGGGGACCGTCTACCCCCGCCTGGCCAAGCTCGAGGAGGAGAGCCTCGTCGTGCGGACCGACCAGGGCCGCAAGGCGGTCTACGCGCTCACCGCGGCCGGGCGCGAGGAGGTCGCCGCGCGCCGCGACGACCTCGCCCACCTCGAGTCCGACCTCGAGGTCTCGGTCCGCGAGCTGGCCGAGCAGGTCCGCGCCGGGGTCGCGACCGAGACCCGCGACCTGCGCGCCGAGCTGGGCCGGGCCGCCCGCAGGGCGCGGGCGGACGCCACCCCGGCCGGGGGCCCGGAGCCGGACCCGACCGGCCGGCGGGTCGGCGCCACCGGCCTCGGAGACCTCGAGCGGGCCGTCGCCGAGCTGCGCGCCGAGGCCCGCTCGGCCTGGCGCCGGCACGGCCTGACGCCCGAGCAGACCTCCGAGGTCGCCGCGATCCTCTCCGAGGCCGCGGGCAGGATCCGGGAGGTCGTGCGGCGCTCCTGACCGGTCCGCACCTGACCGACAGCTCCGGGCGGTCAGCGGCGGACGATCGCGGTCCCCGCGGCCTTGTCGTGCAGGCCCCGTCCGTCGCGGTCCCAGACGACGGCGGGCAGGAACAGGCAGAGCAGGACCGTGCGCACGAGCACCTGGAGCGGCGTGAGCACCGGGCGGGTGAGGGCGCGCACGCGCAGCCCGAGGAGCCGGTGGCCGACCGTGGACCCGGCGGTCGAGACGAGCAGCAGGTTCTCGACCGCGAACACCGCGAGCGGGACGAAGGCCTTCGGCCCGCTCTGGCCGAGGCCGACCCCGAACAGGGACGCGGCGATGAGAGAGCACAGCAGCCAGTCGACGACGACGGCGACGAGCCGGCGCCCGAAGCGCCCGACCGAGCCGGGCCCGCTCGCCGGGAGCCCGAGCCGCTCCCCCGGTGGGCCGGTGCGGCCGAGCCGCGCGCCCGGGCCCTCGAGCCACGAACTGACGTCCCTGCGGTCGACCACGCCCTTAGCCTAGGCGAGCCGTCTCACTGTGTGGAATCGGGGGTCCAGCGTGTAACACGGGCGAAACGTCGGAGTCATGACCGGGAAACCGCCCTTCGGTAGGGTCACAGCCGACGATGGTGGGCAGGACTCCCCCCCTGACGGCCCACCGCCACCACAATCCAGGAGGCTGGGTTTTGTTCAGCAACGCTGACGAGGTTCTCAAGTTCATCGCCGACGAGGACGTGAAGTTCGTCGACGTCCGGTTCTGCGACCTTCCCGGGGTCATGCAGCACTTCAACGTGCCTGCCAAGAGCGTCGACGCGGACTTCTTCGAGAACGGCCAGATGTTCGACGGCTCCTCCATCCGCGGCTTCCAGGCCATCCACGAGTCGGACATGAAGCTCATCCCCGACCCGACGAGCGCCTACCTCGACCCGTTCCGCGCGGAGAAGACGCTCATCCTCAACTTCTCCATCGTCGACCCGTTCACCGGTGAGCCGTACAGCCGCGACCCGCGCAACATCGCGATGAAGGCCGAGGCCTACCTCAAGGCCAGCGGCATCGCCGACACCGCGTTCTTCGGCGCGGAGGCCGAGTTCTACGTCTTCGACGACGTCCGGTTCGAGACCAAGCAGAACGCGAGCTACTACTTCATCGACTCGGTCGAGGCGGCGTGGAACACCGGCCGGAAGGAGGACGGCGGCAACCTCGGGTACAAGACCCGCTACAAGGGCGGCTACTTCCCCGTCCCGCCGGTCGACCACTTCGCCGACATCCGCGACCAGATGACGCTCGCGCTGGAGGAGGCCGGCCTCTTCGTCGAGCGCGCCCACCACGAGGTCGGCACCGCGGGCCAGCAGGAGATCAACTACAAGTTCAACGAGCTGAAGAACGCCGCCGACGACGTCCTGAAGTTCAAGTACCTCATCAAGAACGTCGCCCTGCGCAACGGCAAGACGGTGACGTTCATGCCGAAGCCGATCTTCGGCGACAACGGCTCGGGGATGCACTCCCACCAGTCGCTGTGGAAGGACGGCGAGCCCCTCTTCTACGACGAGCGCGGCTACGGCGGGCTGTCCGACACCGCCCGCTGGTACATCGGCGGCCTGCTCAAGCACGCACCGGCGGTGCTCGCGTTCACCAACCCGACCGTGAACTCCTACCACCGGCTCGTCCCCGGCTACGAGGCCCCGGTCAACCTCGTCTACTCGGCCCGGAACCGCTCGGCCTGCGTGCGCATCCCGATCACCGGGAACAACCCGAAGGCCAAGCGGATCGAGTTCCGGGTGCCCGACCCGTCGGCGAACCCGTACCTCGCGTTCTCGGCGATGCTCATGGCTGGCCTGGACGGCATCCGCAACCGGATCGAGCCGCCGGAGCCGGTGGACAAGGACCTCTACGAGCTCCCGCCCGAGGAGCACGCCGCGATCGACCAGGTGCCCGCCTCGCTCCCCGGCGTTCTCGACGCGCTCGAGGCCGACCACGAGTTCCTCCTCGAGGGCGACGTGTTCACCCAGGACCTCATCGAGACCTGGCTGTCGTGGAAGCGCGAGAACGAGGTCGACCCGATGCGCTTCCGGCCGCACCCGCACGAGTTCGAGCTCTACTACGACATCTGAGCAGAGCCGGCCGTGAGAGCCGGAATCCCGCGCTGACCTGCGCAGACACGAAAGCGGGCCCCCTTCAGGGGGTCCGCTTTCGCACGCCGTCGGCACGACACCACGTCCTCAGATGACCGGCCTCGCGAGGCGGTGGGCCTACCCACGTCGGATCCGGTGGCGACCGCCCCGCGTCTTCGCGACTCGGTGCCACCCGGCGAGCACGAGGGGCGGGGACGCCCGACCATCGACGTGCTCGTCACGACTCGGCGGACAGAGATCCGCGTCGTCCCCGCTCTCGACCGTGCGTCCGGGCACTGGAGAGCGCTCGCAGGGAGGGACCTTATGTGCGAACATTAAGACGTCATGTCGTCTGGCATTCGTTCCCCACCACGCAAGGACGCGTCATGGACATCGGCTTCATCACCGACGGTGTCGGCCATCTGCCCTTCGAGCGGGCGCTCGACCTCACCCGCGACCTTGGCCTGGCCTCGGTCGAAGTCGCCACCGGCAACTGGTCGGAGGCCCCGCACGCGGACCTCGCGGCGCTCGTCGCCTCCGAGACCGCCCGAGAGGAGTTCGCCGGCACCGTCACCGACCGCGGGCTGCGGATCTCCGCGCTCAACGCCAACGGCAACCAGCTGCACCCCACCGACGGCCAGAGGCAGGACCGGGTGCTGCGCGACACCATCGACGTCGCGAGCCGGCTCGGCGTCCCGACGGTCGTCTGCATGTCCGGGCTCCCGGCCGGTGCGCCCGGGGACCGGATGCCCAACTGGGTCACCTCGTCCTGGCCCCCGGAGAACCTCGAGATCGAGCGCTACCAGTGGGAGGAGGTCGCCATCCCCTACTGGCGCGAGCTTGCTGCCTTCGCCCGCGACCGCGGCGTACGCCTGGCCATCGAGGCCTGCTTCGACCAGCTCGTCCACAACTCCTCGACCCTCCTCCGGCTGGCAGCGGAAGCGGGCGACGACGTCGTCGGCGCCAACCTGGACCCCTCGCACCTCATGGCCATGGGCGCGGACATCCCGTCGGTCATCCGTGCCCTCGGGCCGCAGATCTTCCATGTCCACGCCAAGGACACCCGGCTCGACCCGGTGGTCGTGCCGCGCGACGGTCTCCTCACGAGCCACCCGATGGAACGAGCGCACCTACGGGCGTGGAACTACGTCACCCTCGGCCTCGGCCACCCCGGCGGCGAGACCTTCTGGGCGGACTTCGTCTACACGCTGCGCTCGGTCGGCTACGACGGCCCACTCAACATCGAGCACGAGGACGTCCTGGTGAACTCCATCGAGGGCGTCACCCGCGCGGCGCGGCTGCTCCAGCGGGTCGTCCTGACCGAGACACCCGACTGGACACCGGCCGAGGTCTGACCGGCCCGCCGCCGGTGAGATCCTCAGCGCCCGAACGCTCACCCGACGCGCCAGGCCCACCCTCGCCCGTCGGGTCGGACCCGGCTGCGCCCCGGGCTGGTGCGAGAAGCAGCCCCTTGGCGAACCAGGATGCTCGGACGGCAGTCCCGAGCGCAACACCACGTTCTCAGGGGGTTGACCTCACGGGGCCGGGAGCGTCTGGCCGAACCGGTCGCCCGGCTCGGCGACGTCGGCGACACCGTGGGTGCCCTGCGACAGGGCGTGGTTGCCCACGCGGGTCAGGCCCCCCGTGGCGCCGTGGAGGAGGTTCACCGCCCCGGCGTCCCGAACCCTGCCGAGGTCCTCACCGGGCACGCCCACCGCGAGGTCGGCGTACTGGCTGCGGCCGAGGTTCCCGGCGGCGAGGCTGGACCCGAACCGGTCCCCGGCCTCGGCGTCCCCCGCGACGCCGCGACTGGCCTGGGACCACAGCTGGTCCCCGACCGGAGACACCCCGGCGGCCGATCCGTAGATGACGTTGACGGCCCCGGCGTTCCGCGTCCTGCCGAGGTCCTCGCCGGGGACGCCGACCGCGAGGTCGGCGTAGTGGCTGCGGCCGAGGTTCCCGGCGGCGAGGCTGGACCCGAACCGGTCCCCGGCCTCCGCTCCCCCGGCGACGCCGCGGCTGGCCTGGGACCACAGCTGGCTCCCGAAGGACCGCAGCCCGCCGGCGGAGCCGTAGACGACCTCGGCGACGCCGGCGTCGCGACGTCCACCCCGGTCCTCCCCGGGGACGCCGACGGCGAGGTCGTCGTGGCCGTCATGGCCGAGGTTCCCGGTCGCGAGGCCGGCGCCGAACCGGTCACCGGCCTCGACGGCCTCGGGAACCCCCGGGCTGTCCTGGGTCCAGACCTGGCTCCCCGAAGCGCTGAGGAGGATGTCGCCGCCGTAGATGACGTGGACGACGCCGGCGTCGCGGTGCCCGCTGCGGTCCTCGTGTGGCACCCCGACGACGAGGTCGTCGTGGCCGTCGTGGCCGAGGTCACCCGCGGCGAGGGTGGTGCCGAACTGGTCGCCGCGCTCGGTGGACTCGCCGATGCCGGGGGTGTCCTGGGTCCACCGCTGGACGCCTCCGGGGTGCAGTCCCTGGCCCGATCCTGAGATGACGATGACGGCTCCGCCGTCAGGGGCGGCGTCGTCGGCGAAGGGAACCCCGATCGCGAGGTCGCTGGCGGGGCCGCCGGAGAAGTCGCCGGCGGCGAGGCTGGATCCGAAGCGGTCCCCGGCCCTGGAGTACCCCGGAACCCCCATGCTCTCCTGGGAGGCCACCTGGCTCCCGAGGCCCTCGAGACCGTTCCGGGAACCGAAGATGACCTGGACGAGCCCCGCGTCGCGGTGGGTCAGGTCCTCCCCCGGCGAGCCGACGGCCAGGTCGGTGAACCCGTCACCGTCGACGTCGCCGGCGGCGACCGCGAACCCGAACTGGTCCCCGGCCTCGGCTCTCTCGGTCGTGTTCTCGCTGTCCTGCGTCCACAGCTGGTTCCCACCCGACCCGGGGACTCCGGACGCGGACCCGTAGAGGACGTTGACGGCTCCGGCGTCCTTCGCCCCGGGCAGGTCCTCGCCCGGCGCCCCGACCGCGAGGTCGGCGTACCCGTCGCCGTTGAAGTCGACGACGGGGTGACCACGGCTCGGCGCGGCCGCGGCCTGGGCCACTGCTGCTCCCGGCGAGGCGGCGATCGTCAACGCCCCCACCGCTCCGGCGGCCACGGCTGCGCACCGAGGTCGTGTCATGGCGCTCGTCTCCCTGCTTCCCCGCCCGCTGCTCACGGGCACCGCACGGGACTCCCCGGCGGTCGCACCGTACTGCCGGACGCGGGCGGTCCGCAGCGGATTGGCGTAGGCCGGTGGAGGTGGGACCTACTGGTCGACTCGCCGTCCCGACACGAGCGGACGGGCGACCGAAAATCGATGTGGCATGGCCCGGGCATGTCACTCCCGACCTCAATACGCTGGACAAATGGCGCCCACGGACCGCCACGAACAGCACACCCGCGTCCGCGCCCGCGAGGTCGACGCTCTCACCGCCCTGTTCCACCCGCCCCCGCGAGGGTGCTGCCTCCTGGTCGACGGCGACCCGGGCATCGGGAAGTCGTGGCTGCTGGAGCGAGCCGCGGAGGTCGCCGCGGGCCGCGGCTGGACGCACGTCCCCGTCCGCGCCGAGCGCGACCTGCAGGACGCCCCGCTCGGGGCCCTCCCCGACGGGCTGCGGCCACGGGGTGCCGCCCGGGGGGACGGCGGCGCGGTCACCCTGGCCGTTGATCGCGTCGAGGCCCTCGTCGTCTCGGGGCCGGTGCTGCTCACCGTCGACGACGCCCAGTGGCTCGACCCGCTCACGTGCCGGCTGCTCACCGCCCTGGGACCCCGGACCGCCACCTGGCCGCTCGTGCTCGCCGTCGCCCACCGCCACTGGCCGCTCCCCCACCCCGTGCTCGAGGCCCTGGAGGACCTCGACCGGTGCTCGCCCCACGCGGTCCACCTCGGACCGCTGACCGACTCCGAGACCCGCGCCCTGGCCGCCGACGCCGCCGAGGGACGGCCACTGCCGCCGCGGGCCGTCGGCATCCTCGTCAAGACCGGTGGCAACCCGTTCTACGTCCTCGAGGCCGTGCGCGCCGCCCGGTCCTCGCCGGCACCGGCAGCCGGCTCCCCCGACGCGCCCGCCCAGCTGCGGCGCACGGTCCTGCGCCGCATCGAGGAGTGCGGCCCCGGCGTCACGGACGTCCTGCGGTTCGCCGCCGTCCTCGGCTCCGACTTCCGCGTCACCGACCTGGGGCTCCTCGTCGGTGCCACCGCCGCGCAGCTGGCCAGACCGCTGCGGACGGCGACCCGCGCCGGCGTCCTGACCGACGACCCGTCCGGGCCCACGCTGCGCTTCACCCACGACCTGGTCCGCGAGGCCGTCCTCGCCGACACCCCCGCCGCCGTGCGCGCCGCGTTGCACCGCGACGCCGCTCTCGCCCTCGGCCGCGCCGGCGCCCCGGCCGCCCGCGTCGCGGAGCAGTGGACCGACGCGGTCGCCGCCGGCGCCGGCGACGTCGACGAGGCGACCACGTGGCTGCGCCGCGCCGCGGCCGAGTGCACGAGCCCCGTGACGGCGCTCGCGCTCCTCGAGCGAGCCCTGGGGCTGCTTCCGGCCGGGGACCCCCGCGCCGCGGCGGTCCACCGCGAGCGGCTGTCGGCGCTCGTCGCGTCCGGTCGGCACGCGGAAGTCCTCACCGCCACCGCGAACCTGCTCGCCGCGGGCGAGGACCCCGAGCTGCGTGGCTGGCACGGGCTCGCTCTCATGGGCACCGGTCGGGTCGCCGACGCCCTCGCCGACCTCGACCCCCTCGCGCGGACCGTCGCCGGCCTGCACGACCCGGCCGTCATCCCGTTCACCGCGCTCGGGGCGACGCTGCGGCTGTGGTTCGGCGACCGGCACGGGGCCGTCGCGAGGTGCACCCTCCTGGAACGCTCCGAGCTCGACGACGCCACCCGCTGCGCCCTGCTGACCACGCGGGCCCTGGCTGCGCTTGCCGGAGGCGAGGTCCCCAAGGCGGTCGACCTCGCCCGCCGGGCCGTCACCATGGCCGACACCGGCGCTCTGCCCCGCGCCGTCGTCATCGACCCGTACATGACCCTCGGCAACGCCCTCGTCCACCTGGACGACTTCGTCGAGGCCGAACGCTGCTTCCGGCTCGTGGCCCGCGCCACCCTCGACGCCGGAGTCGACCCGCCGCCCGGCTACCACTGGGGCCTGGTCGGGGTGCACTACCTCAGGGGTCGCCTCGATGACGCCGTCGCCGAGGCAACCGCGGGCCTGGAGCGGGCGGCCGAGTCCGGCGAGAGCTGGGGGTCCTCGGTCGGGGTGGCCCTGCGCGCCCGCTGCCTACTGCACCAGGGGCGCCCGGAGGACGCCGGCCTCCTGCCGGACCCCGACACCGCCGGCGCCGGGTACGCCGACGACTGGCTGCTCTGGGCAAGGGCCCTCGCCGCCGAGGCCCGGGGCGAGCACGAGGCCGCCGCCGAGGCCGCGGCCCGCGCCTGGCAGCTGCTCCCCGGGCTGCGCTACCTCTACGGGTGGCGCGTCATGGCCGCGGACGTCGTCAGGCTCACCCGCCACTTGGCCCCGGGGACCGCCGGGCAGGTCTGCGCCGACGCCCGGACCGGGGCCTTCCGCGCCGGCCCGGACGCCGCCACCGCCCACGCGACCGCCGACTGGTGCCGCGGCCTCCTCGAAGGCGACCCGGACCTGGTCACCGCCGCGGCCACGGTCCTGGGGCGGGAAGGCTGGCGGTGCCGTGCCGCTCGCGCCGTCGAGGACGCCGGCGGCGCCCACCTCGTCCGGGGCGAACGCGAGGAGGCCGTGACCGCCTTCCGGAACGCGCTCGCGGCGTGGGAGGCGGTCGGTGCCGTCCACGACCGCCGACGCGTCGCCGCCGAGCTGCGGCGGCTCGGGGTCCGCACCCGGGCCAGGGCCCCCAGGGCCACCGAGCGCACGGGGTGGGAGGCGCTCAGCCCGTCCGAGCGGGACGTGTGCGTCCTCGTCGCCGAGGGCCTGACCAGCAAGGAGATCGGCGAGCGCCTGCTCATCTCCCGGCGCACCGTCGAGACCCACCTGCAGCACACCTACCGCAAGCTCGGCGTGACCAACCGCGCGCACCTGGTCTCGGCGACCTCCGCCCACATGCGCACCGACGGCGGCTGACCTGCCGCGCAGGCCCGGGGCGCCGCGCAAACCGAGAGCATACGTACTTTGCCGGATGTTGCGCTCCCCGCGCGGCCCTACCGTCCACCACTACAGGGGAGACCCGGGGGGACCCGGGGGCCGCGCCACCCCACGTCGTGACCAGCAGGGCGACGCGGCCTCCGAGGGGTCACGGGAGCGCTCCCCCGGACCACCGGACGAGGGAGCAGCCATGTCGACCCTCCTCAGCTGCGGCGTCGACGGCGAGACCCGACCGAGGCGGGAGTCTCTGATGCGACGAGCCTCCGCGCTGTTCCTGCTGCTGCCCCTGCTGGTGTGGGTCGGGGTCCAGCCCGCCACGGCCGGGGTGCACTGCCACGAGATCCACGGCAAGGGCACGGGCCATGTTGCCCCCGCGCAGGATGGCGACCCCGCGGGCCGGACCCGAACCGTCGCCCAGATCCACGGCGGCGGCCTGTTGCACGGGAGCACCGCGGCGGTCTTCGACACCACCGCAGAGACGTCGACCGGGATCACGTTCGAGGGCCCGCTCACGTTCACCACGAACCGGGCGACGCTCACCGTCGACCTCGAGGGCACGCTCGACGTGACGACGGGCGAGTTCGAGGCCTCCGGAGACGTGAGCGGTGCCACGGGCAAGCTCAGGGGCGCAGAGGGGACGCTCACCCTCGCCGGGGTGCAGGACCTGTCCGACCCTGCGGGGAGCTTCACCGAGACGGTGACCGGCGAGATCTGCGTCGACCTCTGCGGGAACGGCAGGAGGTAGGCCCCACGCCCCGGGCGGGGGATGTCCGCGATGACGACCGCGCAGGAACAGTTCGACCGGCTGTCCGGCCACGTCCTGGGCCACCAGGCCACCGAGATCGCCGCGATCGGGCTCCGCAGCGGCCTGTTCGCCGCACTCGCCGAGCGGCCCGGCACGACCGGCCCCGCGCTCGCCGCGTCCGCCGGGCTGGACGGACGGTACGTGGAGGTCTGGGCACGCAGCGCCTTCGCCCACGGCTTCCTCGAAGCCGACGGCGACGGGCTCGTCCTCGCGGCGCACATGGAGACGCTGCTGCTCGACCCGGCCTCGCCTACCTACCTGGGCGGGACGTTCCGGATGGAGTCGGCGATCGACGAGGACTACCGCCGCTTCCCGGCGCTCATGGCGACCGGCCGGACCTGGCCGCGTAGCGAGCACGACCCCGAGATGCTCCAGGCCCTGGCCGACGCCACCGCCCCGGACGGCGCGATGGTCCTCGACCACGTCCTGCCGCTGCTCCCCGCGGTGACCGACCGTCTCCACGGCGGCGGGACCGTGCTCGAGATCGGTGCCGGCGCCGGCGGGCACACCGTCGGCTACGCCTCGGCCTTCCCCGCCTGTCGCGTCGTGGCCCTCGAGCTGGACGGCCCCAGCGTCACCCTCGCACGCCGACGGCTCGAGCGGGCGGGCGTGGGCGAGCGGGTCGAGGTCCGCCACGAGGACGCCAACGACCTCGACGACGAGGACCGGTTCGACCTCGCGACGATGAACCTGGTGCTGCACGAGACCGGGGGCGACGAGCACTGGCGCAACGTCCTGGCGCGCACGGCGCGCGCCTTGCGTCCCGGCGGCGGGGTCGTCGTGGTCGAGCTGCCCTACCCCGACGACGTCGACTCCTACCGGAGCAGTCCCGTCCACCGCCGGCTCGCCGGGATCCAGCTCCACGAGACCGTCGTCGGCTGCGGAGCCATCACCGAGGGTCAGCTCGTCGACCTCGTCCGCGCCGCCGGCTTCACCGACGTCCGGGTCGCACAGCAGCCACGCGGCTCCCGGTACGTCGTCATCGGCACCAAACCGTCACCCGCAGACCAGTGGACGGGGCCGCCGTGATGGTGCACGACACGGAGTGGCTCCGGCGCGTCCTCGGCGCGCCGGTCGTAGACGTCACGGTCGGCCCCTACGAGCCGGCGGGGTGGTCGGCCTCGGACAGCCTCTTCGAGTCGGTGTGCGTCACTCTCGCCGACGGCTCCCAGCGGCAGCTGGTGATGAAGACGTCGTCGTGGGAGTCGGACTGGATGATGCGCGGAACCGACGACCGGTGCCACCGCGCGGTCCGGATCTGGGAGCGCGGAGTGCTCGACCGGCTCCCCGCCGTGATCGACCACGCGACGGTCGGCGCCTGGGTCGACGCCCACGGATGGCAGTCCATCCTCATGCGGGACGCACGGGTGGACCTGCTGGGCGACAACGCGCCCGTCGACCCGGACACCGAGCACCTGATCCTCGGCGCGGTCGCCGCCATGCACGCCGAGCTCCTCCAGCACCCGGTCCTCGAGGACCCGGCACTGGGGCTGTGCCAGCCACGCGACTTCTACAAGGTCTTCGCCCCGGACGTGGCCGGAGCGTGGCCCAAGGGCACGTGGGTCGCAATGGACATGGTGGCCGACGGGTGGCGGCTGCTCGACAACTTCGTCGATGCCGATGTCGCACGCGTGCTACGGGCCCTGGCCGAGGACCCGACACCGCTGACCACCGCGCTCTGGCGGTACCCGAGGACCTTGGTGCACGGTGACCTGCGCACCGCCAACCTCGGCGTCGTGGTCGGCGACGCGCCGCGCGTCCTGCTCCTGGACTGGGCCCGCGTCGCGTGCGCGCCCCCCGCGGTCGACCTCGGCTGGCACCTGGCGACATCGAGAGACGCCGTCCCCTGGTCCCGGGACGAGGTGATCGACGTCTACCGCGAGAAGCTCGCCTGTGCGCTGGGTGACCGGTTCGACCCGGCCTGGTGGGAGCCGCAGCTGCGCCTGGCCCTGCTCGGTAGCGCCGTCCAGTTCGCCGGCCTCCAGTCGTGGTTCGCCCACAACCACGAGGAGGAAGCCGCACGGCGGACTGACCGAGAGGACCTGGCCGGTTGGTGGAGCGACCAGGTCCGGGCCGCGATCCCATTGCTCCCGGAGCTCGGGTGATGTCCATCGGGTAGCCCGGCCCGCACGGCGGGAGCTCCGCGGGCTCCCGCCCGCAGAGCCACGAGGCTGACGAGCATGCGCACGATCCACCTCGAGAACCTCACCCGCTGCAGCACGGCTGCCCGGGCGCGGCGGAGAAAAGTTCCCCGAATGACTGCCGCACGACGGCCCGGCTGCTACCTTCCCAGCAGCCGGCCCGCAACGGCGCGGCCATCCCGGGGGAGAACGCCATGGTCGAACGGCACGCGACGGTCCTGCTGCCGGCGTGCGTGGCCGCGGTGGTGGCGGCCCGGTCCGCCGGCGCGACGCACTACCGGGGCGTCACCCTGGGCGCCTCGTGCCGCGGGGGCGCGCGCCCGTCCCCCACGTGGTGAGCGCGGACGGAGCCGACCTCGGCCCTGCCCTCGGCGGCGTCGAGCACCGCCGCGGCAGCTTCGTCCTCGACTGCCCGGCGTGGTCGACGCTACCGGGACTGACCGCCGTGGTCGGGCTCAACGGGGCGGGGAAGACGACGCTGCTGACCCTGCTCGCGGGAACCGCGACCCCGACCCGGGGCGAGGCGACCGGCGCCGGCACCTGGCCGCTGCTGCCGCAGGGCGCGAGCCTGGTCACCCGCACTCGCGTGCGCGACCTCTACCGGTACATCGCCGGTCTGCGCGGCGTCCCCCGCGCAAACCGGGACGCCGACACCCGGGCGGCCCTCGCCGTGTGCGGCCTTCAGGACCGCGCCGACACCCGGCTCAGCGAGCTCTCCGGCGGATGGCGCCAGCGGGTCCTCGTCGGCCAGTGCCTCCTCGGCGACCCCGCGGGCCTGCTGCTCGACGAGCCCACCGCCTCGCTCGACGTCGCCGCCTCCCGGGGGTGCTGGCAGATGTTCACCGCGCTCGCCGAACGCGTGCCCGTCGTCGTCGCCACCCACGAGGCCAGCGCCGCCCTCGAGTTCGCCGACCACGTCGTCGTCCTCCACGACGGGCACGTCGCCGACCCCCGCCCCGGGGCAGAGCTGCGCTCGGCGCACGCGCAGACCGGAGGCTCCCCGGAGAGCTTCCTCCTCGGCCTCATCACCCCGGCCGGCGGGAGCGGGACGTGAGGACGCTGCCCGGCCGGCGCGAGCCCTGGCTGCTCTGCCTCCTCGTGATCACCGGCCAGAGCGCCGTGCTGGGTCTGCGTGACGCGGACTGGATGGGCGACCCCCTCTGGGGCCAGGAGACCCTCGGGATCGCCCAGCTGCTCGCGCTCCCCGTCATCGGCGGGGCGCTCGCCGTCGCCGGGTGGCGCGACCGCACCGGCATCCTCACCCTCGTCCCCACCGGCGGGCCGCGCCGGCGCCACCTCGCCCGGACCTGGCTGTCGTGGGCGGGCCCGCTCGCCGTCTGCTACGTCCTCGCCCACGCGGCCGTTCTCCTCCTCTCGGCCAGGGCGGCCACGTCGGTCGACAACGCGTCGTGGTGGCCGCTGGTCACCCAGCTGCTGGGGATGGGCCTGGCCGTCGTCGCCGGCTACGCGACCGGGTACGTCACCCGCTCCTGGACCGGCGCCGTCACCGCCCCCGTCGCCCTGGCGGCCGTCCTGGTGCTCGACCGGACCGGTGCCCTGCCCGCCGGGCTCGCCGAGTACGCCTCGAGCGGGACGATGCTCGGCGCCGCGCCCGTGGCCTCCTTCTTCGCCGCCCGCGCCGGCTGGCTCCTCGCGGTCACCGGCGCCGTCGCGGCCCTGCTGCTGCTCGCCGGCCGGGGACCGCGACCTCTGGCGGCCGTGCCCGTCGCCGGCCTCGTCGCCGCGCTCGTCGCCGGGAGCGTCGTGTTCACCCCCAACGACAGCTACGCCCTCACCGGCCCCGGCGACCAGTACTGCTCACGCGGCGGGCCGGTCCGGGTCTGCGGGCCCGCGGAGCTCGCGAGCCGGATCGACGAGACCGCCGCCGTCGCCGGGCACGCCACGGCGGCGCTCGCGACCCTCGGGGTGCAGGGCCGCACCGAGTTCGTCGTCTGGACCGCCCGCGCCGGCGACGAGGACTGGGTCGTGGCGGTCCAGGACCGGTTCCGGGATCCGCTCGACGCGGGCGAGGTCGTCGACGCCGTCGTCGCCCCGACCTCGTGCCCCATGTGGCGCGCTGCGCAGCCGCCGCCGAACCGGGTCTTCACCGCCGAGGAGGTCCTGGACGGGTACGTCGGCGAACAGGTCCCCGGTGCCCCCCTCACCCGCATGTACACCCGGTTCACCGAGGAGGTCCCGGAGCCGGCCGCCACCCGGAGGCTGCGGAAGGCCGCCGAGGGGTTGCAGGCGTGTGACGCCGAGACCGTCCCTGCCCTGTTCGCCGCCGCAGGCACCCGGCAGTGACCGTCGGCTGGGTCCGCGACCACACCCTCCTCCCGCTCGTCGTCAGCGTCGGCGTCGCGCTCCTCGTCGCCGCCACCGGCGACCGCACCGTCCCCAACCCGCTCGGGGACACGTTCACCGGCCTCAGCCTCTCCCTGGCCGTCGCCCTGACGACCGCAGCCGGCTGCGTCCTCGCGCTGCGCTCCCGGGTCGCGACCGAGCTCGGCGTCCCCACCCCGACCCCGTGGCGCGCCGCGTGGTGCCTCACCCTGCTCCTCGCGTTCGTCGCCGCCACCGCCGCACTGTGGGGGCCGGGGGCCGACCCGGTGCAGCTCGCGCGGGTGACCGCGCTCGTCCCCGGCGCCGCGATGGTCCTCGGGCTGCTCGCCGGGGAGGGCGCCGGCCTCGTCTACCTCTTCGCCTGCTTCGCCGCGTGCCTGCTCACCCCGCGCGACCTGCCCGCGCCGTGGTGGAACCCCGTCCTCCACCACGGCGGTGTCCCCAGCACGGTCGTCGCCGCCGCCGCGGTGCTCGCCGTCCTCGGCTGGCTCTCCGTCGCGGGCGGCGCCGGCCGCAGCCGGAGCTAGCAGGGCCCACACCGTCAGGCACCCGTCGGGATCGGGACCGGTGAACGACCCGCGCCCCGGGCCCGTGCGCCCGGTCACGGGCCGGGGTCGTCCCAGCGGTCAGGAGTACCGTGGGTGGACGCAGTTGCCCCGACGGACCAGTGAGCGGGCGGCTTCGAGCCCTCGGAACGAGGCGCCATGAACGAACTCGCCCCGGTGCACACGCGGGACGGCGAGGTGGGGGTCGGCGGGTCCCGTCACCCGCAGCGTCTGCCCCACTCGGACCCCTGCTCGGGTGCGCGCTCCCGCGCCGCGCCGGGCGGCTCATCATGACCAGCCCGTCCGTGGCTTCACCGGTCGGCGGCTCTCGGGCCGGACTCGGCGTCTTCCGCGACCACCCGGTGACGTCCTTCTTCGTGCTCGCCTGCGTCTTCGGCTGGTCGCCGTACCTCGTGGGCCGGATCGCCGACACCGTCGCGGAGAACATCCCGCTCGGGCCCCTGGTCGCCACCGCCGTGGTGACCCTCGGCGCCGGGGGGACCACCTGGCGCCGGTGGATCCGCACGGTGCGCGCGTGTGGGATGCCGTGGCGCTGGTTCACGGTGGCCCTCCTCGCACCCGTGGCCATGCACGGGGTCCAGGTCCTCGTCAACGCGGCGTTCGGTGCGCCCCTGCCGACCGGCGACCAGCTGTCCACCTGGACCGAGGTGCCCGTCCTCTTCGTCACCATGCTCGTCCTCGTCGGCCTCGGCGAGGAAGCGGGGTGGACCGCCTTCGCCACCCCCCTGCTCCTGGGGCGCCATCCCTTCGTGGTGGTCTGGGGCCTGATGTCGGCGATGCGGATCGCCTGGCACCTCCCGCTCATGCTGACCGGCGACCTCCCCTGGGTGCTCGGGGTCCTGGGCAACGCCGGCTTCCAGATGGTCCTGCTCTCGGTCTACGTGCTCAGCGGCTTCCGGTGGGGCACGGCCGCGGTCTGGCACGCCAGCCTCAACGCGCTGGGGGGGCCGTTCCTGTTCCAGATGGTCTCGGGAGCCGACCGCGAGCGGCTGGGGTGGATCATGTCGGTGGCCTACGCCGTCCTCGCCATCGGGATGGCCGTGCTGGTGCTCCGACGGGACGGTCGAGAACCGCGGGCGGCCGCGCTCGCCCCATGAACGACGGTGTGGCGTCCGTCGACCTGTACTGGCTCCCCCTCGGCGCGGGCGGGCACGTCGTGCGCTGGAACGGCCGGGCCTACGAGGCCGTCGCGGCGCGGCGGGAACATCGCGTCCCCTCAGACCTCTACCACTGCGGCCTCGTGCTGCTCCTGGACGGCGTCACCTGGGCCGTCGAGATGGGGCCGGTGTGGAACGTCCCCGACCCCGCCCGCGGGGTCGTCGCCGAGGGACCGGTGGGCTCGCCGTGGCTCGGCCGGTTCCGTGCGTTCCGCTACGAGGTGCGCTGCTGGCCGGGCGGCCGGATCCCCGACCTCGACGAGGCCGTGGACAGCCCGGTCACCACCACGACCGACCCGACTCGCGTGGCCGCCGTCCTGCGGTCCGTCCGGGAGGTCCCGGCGCTGACCTGGGGCCGGGACGAGCTCGGCACCGGCGAGATGTGGAACTCGAACTCCGCCGTCGCCTGGGTGCTGGCACGAACGGGCCACGACGCCGGGGCCATCGCCCCGCCGCCGGGAGGCCGGGCGCCGGGGTGGGTCGCGGGACTGGTCCTCGCCGAGCGGGAGAGGACGAGGGCTCGTCCGGGCCCGCTGGGCTGACCGGCAGAAGCCGTCGCCACCGGCGGCTGGTGCCGCCGGTGGCGACGACTCCCGCCGGTCAGCCCCGTCAGCGGTAGGCGGGGTGGCGGGTCGTGGTGTCCCGCGCCGCCGCGAGGTGGCTGCCGAGGTAGCCGCCGACCCCGGCGACCGCGGCACCGGCGAGGGCGAGGGCGACGCCGGGGCGCTGTCGTCCCCGGGTGCGAGCCACCCACGACGCGGCGTACAGGCCGATGGCCGCGCCGTTGGTCACGGCGTGCACGAGGCCGACCCGCTTCTCCCGCGGCGGCGCGTCCGACCACTGGGCCCACCCCGTCCAGGCCGTCGGGCCCACGACGAGCAGGCCGCTGCCGATGAGCCGCCGGGCGGGCTCGGCGGCCTCGGGGCCCCCGGTGAGGTCGAGCACGCTGGCAGAGGTCCAGCTGCCGAGGACGAGGTCGGTCAGCACCGGGTGCAGCGCGTGACCGAGCCAGTCCCCGCGCAGCAGGGCCCCCCGCGCCCCGGTCCCGAAGACCTCACGGATCTTCGGCTCGATGGCCTGGACGGGCACGTCGAGTGCGGTGGCGTCCTCGAGTCGCAGCGTCCACCGCACGAGCGGTGGGACGTGCTCGGTGGTGTCCACTGGTCCTCCTCGGGGGCCGGCTCGCCCGGGGCCGGGCGGGCCCGGGTGCTCACCTCACCTTCCACCCGCTGGCTGCGAGGAGGCAACCAGCGGCTCCGCGGCGGTGACGTTGGCGCCGGTCCGGACGTCGAAGATGTGCGCCTTGCGGGCGTTGAACCACAGGTCGAGCGGCTGCCCCTCGGCGGCCCCGGTCTCCGGATCGAGCCGGGTGACCAGCTGGCTGGTGTCGAGCTCGCGCTCGGCGCCCGCGTCGCTCGCCAGCTCGTCGAGCTCCTCGGACTGGACCGCCGCCCCCTCGACCTGGAAGTAGGCGTAGACGTCCGAGCCCATCGACTCGAGGACGTCCACCGTGCCGCGGAAGTGGCCGCCGGCCTTGTCCTGCTCGACGAGCGCGGCGTCCTCGAAGTCCTCGGGCCGCAGTCCGATGATGACGTCCCGGCCCGTCTCGTGCGTCTCCAGGGCGCGGCGCTGGTGGTCGTCGAGCGTGAGGTCGCCCAGCGCCGTGCGCAGCCGTCCCTCCTCGATCCGGGCCGGGAGGAAGTTCATCGCCGGCGAACCGATGAAGCCGGCCACGAACAGGTTGCTCGGGAGGTCATAGAGCTGCTTCGGGGTGCCGATCTGCTGGACGTGTCCGCCCCGCATGACGACGACGCGGTCCCCGAGCGTCATCGCCTCGGTCTGGTCGTGGGTGACGTAGACGGTCGTGGTCCCCAGCCGCTTCTGCAGCCGCGAGACCTGGGTGCGCATCTGGACCCGCAGCTTGGCGTCGAGGTTGGAGAGCGGCTCGTCCATGAGGAACGCCTTCGGGCTGCGCACGATGGCACGCCCCATCGCGACGCGCTGGCGCTGCCCACCGGAGAGGTTGGCGGGCTTGCGGTCCAGGTGAGCGGTCAGCTCGAGGATCTCGGCGGCCTCCTCCACCTTGGTCCGGACCGTCTCGCGGTCCACCTTCGCCAGGGTGAGCGGGAAGCCGATGTTGTCCCGCACCGTCATGTGGGGGTAGAGGGCGTAGCTCTGGAACACCATGGCGATGTCCCGGTCCTTCGGCGACTTGGCGTTGACCACCTCGCCGCCGATCCGCAGCTGCCCGGAGGTGATGTCCTCCAGCCCCGCGATCATGTTGAGGGTCGTGGACTTCCCGCACCCGGACGGGCCGACGAGGATGACGAACTCGCCGTCGGCGATGTCGATGGTGACGTCCTCCACGGCGAGCGACCCGTCGGGGTAGCGCTTCGTCACCTGCTCCAGCGAGATGTCAGCCACGACCTGCTCCTTTCCTGGGACCGCTCCGAGCCCTCATCCCTTGACCGCCCCGGACGTCAGACCGGACACGATGCGGCGTTGGAAGAACAGCACGAAGAGCACGATGGGGATGGTGATGATGACCGCGGCCGCGGCGATGGACCCGGTCGGCTGCTCGAACTGCGAGCTGCCCGTGAAGAAGGCGATGGCCGCCGGGACGGTGCGCGCCCTCGTCGTCGACGTCAGGGAGATCGCGAAGAGGAAGTCGTTCCAGCAGAAGATGAACACGAGGATGGCCGTCGTGAAGACGCCCGGGGCCGCGAGCGGCGCGATCACCCGGCGGAACGCCTGCAGCGACGTGGCGCCGTCCATCTTCGCGGCCTTCTCGAGGTCCCACGGGATCTCGCGGAAGAACGCCGAGAGGGTGTAGATCCCCAGCGGCAGCGAGAAGGTCATGT
Organism: uncultured Actinomycetota bacterium; assembly: GCA_963800325.1. Classification (GTDB taxonomy): domain Bacteria; phylum Actinomycetota; class Actinomycetes; order Actinomycetales; family Dermatophilaceae; genus CAWDAQ01. Next base: position 219,943 of record CAWDAQ010000005.1, read on the forward strand.
ACGGGATGATCAGGCCGAGCCAGGTGTCGAACAGGCCGAGGAAGCGCTCGATGCCGAACAGCGGGCTCACCAGGGAGATCTGGGGGAACATCGCGATCATCAGCGACATCCCGACCAGCAGACGCTTGCCGCGGAACGTCAGCCGGGCGACGGCGTACGCGGCGAACGTCGCCAGCACGACCGAGACGGCCGTCGCGATGACCGCGATCCCGATCGAGTTGACCAGCGCCGAGGTGAACTGCGAGGTCTGGAAGATGCCGCGGTAGTTCTCCAGGGTCCAGCGGGCGGGCCAGAGGCGACCGCCGTCGGTGCCGATGTCCGCGGGCACCTTGAACGAGAGCGCGACGATCCACCAGACGGGGAAGACCGCCCAGAGGACGACGAGGGTGTTGGTGGTGCCCCACCCGACCCGCTGCCGGCTCGTCGTGGCCATCAGCGCCTCCCCTCCGCGTCGCTCCCCGGTGCGGCGGTGCCGAACAGCTTGATGAACAGGAAGGCGATGATCGCCACGCAGAGGAAGATGAGCACCGAGATCGTCGACCCGACACCGAGGTTGAGCGCCGTGAACAGGTTGTCGTACCCGAGGATCGACACGGATGCGGTCCCGTTGCTGCCCTGGGTGAGGATGTAGATGTTGTCGAAGATCCGGAACGCGTCGAGGGTGCGGAACAGCAGGGCCACGAGGATGGCCGGCTTCATCAGCGGCAGCATGACCTTGGTGAACCGGTCCCAGGCCGTGGCGCCGTCCATGCGGGCGGCGTTGAGCAGCTGCTCGGGCACGAGGGCGAGGCCCGCCATGAGGAGCAGCGCCATGAACGGCGTCGTCTTCCAGATCTCGGCGAGGATGATGATGCCGATCGACTGCCACGTGTGCGTCAGCGGTGCGCTGTCGGCCGGGAGCAGGGAGGCGAGGTAGCCGGTCCCCGGGGTCCACGCGTACCGCCAGCTGAAGCCGGCGACGACGGTCACGATGCCGTAGGGCACGAGCACCGAGGTCCGCACGAGACCGCGCCCCCACAGCGTGCGGTGCATCACCAGGGCCATCGCCATCCCGAGGACGAGCTCCGCGGCCACCGACACCGTGGTGATGAGGACGGTCACCCACAGCGCCTGCCACCAGTACCCCGAGGTGAGGGTCGTGACGTAGTTCTCGAGGCCGACGAAGTGGGCCTGGTCGGGGAAGCGCAGGTCGGAGCGCCTCAGGGAGAGGTAGACGGCGTAGCCGATGGGGTAGGCGGTCACGGCCACCATCACCACGACGGCGGGCGCGCACAGCAGCCACCCGAGCCGTTCCTCGTCACGGGCGCCTTCGGTCTGCGGTCGACGGCTCACGGGATCAGCCCCTTGGAGTCCAGCGCGTCCCCGATCTGCTGCTTCATCGTCCGTAGCGTGTCGGGAGGATCGATGTCGCCCGGCGGGGAGACCAGGTGCGAGATCACGATGGACACGCTCTGGTAGGCCGGGGTCTTGGGTCGGTTCACCGCGTGCTGCAGCTCCCGGTAGATGACCCTGTAGAACGGGTAGAGCTCGGCGAACTTCGGCGGCGGGTTGACGTAGAAGTCCTTCAGCGTGGGCGCCAGCCCGCCCTGGATCGCCGCGTTCTTCTGGTTCTCGTAGCCGCGGATGCACGAGGCCGCCTCGAACGCCATCTGCTTGTGCTGCGAGTAGCGGCTCACCGCCAGGTCGAGCCCGCCGGTGGTGACGTGGACCGGCTCGTTCGCGTCGACCGCCGGGTAGGGCGCCCACGTGAAGACGTCGGCGAGGTCGACGCCGTGGACCTTCGGCTTGTCGGACTGCATGGCCGGCCAGACGTAGGGCCAGTTCAGCTCGAACGCCGCCCGCCCGGCCTCCATCGACAGCCGGGTGTCCTCCTCGATCGAGTTCGACAGCGACGGGTCCGAGGCCGGCGAGTCGGCCAGCCGCTTCATCGTCTGCAGCGCCGTGAGCACCGGCGTGCCCCCCGCGAACGCACTGGAGTCCTTGGTCAGGATCGAGCCACCCGCGCTGTTGACCAGGGTGTTGAACCACACGACCGTGCCCTCGTACTGCGCGCCCTGGATCTCGACGTAGTGCGGCTTGCCCTCCTTCGCCAGCCTCTCGGCCGTGCTGATCATCTCGTCCCACGTCTTCGGTGGGCTCTTGACGAGGTCCTTGCGGTACCAGAGGAGCTGGACGTTGGTGACGTACGGCGCGGCGTACATCCGCCCGTTCCACATCCCGGTGTCGGCAGCCGACTTCAGCGTGCCCTTCATCACCTTCGCCGCCACGTCCTTCGGCCAGGGCTCGATCCACCCGGCCTGGGCGAACTCCGCCTCCCACGTGATGTCCATGCCGAGGATGTCCATCGAGGAGTCCTCGGCAGCCAGGCGTCGGACCATCTGCTGGCGCTGGCCGTCGGCCGCTGCGGGCAGCTTGACGAGGTTGACCCGGTACCTGCCGTGGGAGGCCTTCGTGCACCGCTCCGCCGCCGCCTGGTAGGCCACCGGCGGGACCGGTGGCGCGTAGAAGTCGAGGGACACCGGTCCCCCGCCGCCCGCCTCGGCCCCGCCCCCGCAGGACGCGAGCAGCCCCGCGACGACACCGACGCCCCCGGCCGCCGCGACGGCGCGGCCGCGTCGCCGGCGTCGCTGGTCTCGTGGGTGCCGCCCGGCCGGGGTGCCGCCGGCCCCCGCCCGCGGCGTCGTGGTCCGCCCGATCATGGCTGGGTCACGCTCCTCCACTGTCGAACTCCACGACCTCGCCCGCGACCCGCGCTCGCTCCGCGGCCCACGTGAGCCGGTGGGAGACGAGGCTCTCCCGGGCCGGGACGAGATGGCCCTCGGGGCTCCCGGACCGCAGGGCCGCGGCGAAGGCACGCACGAGGCCCTCGTCCCCGCCGGCGTGACCGTCGGCGACGTCCCCGTCCGCGGCCGGGGCGACCGCGCTGCGCTCGCTGCTGCCGTCCCGGAAGTCGGTCGTCGTGATGGTGGACCCGTCGCCGCTGAGGCACCCGTGGGTGCCGAAGACCCGGGTCTGCCGGAACGTGTGCGGCGTGAAGGCAACCATCGAGAAGGACGCGGTCGCGCCGCCCTCGTACTCGATCGAGACCACCTGGTGGTCGACGACGTCGTTGTCGCAGCGGTACACGCAGCGGCCGTAGGGGCTCGTGCGCAGCGCCTCGAGGACCCCCTCCGGGGTGCGGCTGCCGGTCACCACCGACAGCGGCCAGGGCTCGCTGCGCCCGGTCCGCCGGGCGTCCTCGAGGCAGGAGAGGTACAGCCGGGGGGCCGAGTAGGGGCACCGCGGCTCCACCGGGCAGTCCAGGCAGCGGTCCGTGGCCCCCTCGGGGGCCTCCTCGGGGCGGAAGTGCAGCAGGCTCCCGAACGAGGAGACTCGGCGGGCGGGGCGGCCCACGACCATGCCCAGCCAGTCGATGTCGTGCACCGACTTCGCCATGAGCATCGGGGTCGAGTCCGACTCCCGCCTCCAGTTCCCCCGCACGTACGAGTGCGCGGCGTGCCACCACCCGACCGGCTCGAGGTGCTCGACGCTGACCGTCTCCCCCATGAGGCCGCCGTCGAGCACGGACCTCACGGCCCGGGAGTACCGGGTGTACCGCAGGACGTGGCAGACGGCGAGCATGACGCCCGCCCGCTCCGCGGCCTCCACCATCTCCACGCACTGCCGCTCGGTCGTGGCCATCGGCTTCTCCACCAGGACGTGCTGCCCGTTCGCGATGGCCGCCATGACGGGGTCGAAGTGGTCCTGGTCCCGGGTGGCGACGACCACGGCGTCGGCCCGGGGCCCGCCGGCGAGGAGCTGCTCCCAGTCGGTGAAGCGCGACGTCTCGTCCAGCCCCAGCCAGCCACCGACGGTCTCGCGCCGCGAGGGCGAGGGGTCGGCCAGCGCCACCACCTGCGCCAGGTCCAGCTCCGCGAGCAGCCGGACGTAGCCGAACCCGCGCTCGCCGGCACCGACGAGGGCGACACTCGGTGGTCCCGGCACGCGACCTCCACGGAAGGCTGGCGAATTTTGCTAACTACCTCGCATAATGGCCCCGGGCCCCGGGCCCGTCAAGTGTGGGGAGGTGCGGGATGAACCTCGACGGACGAAGTCCACGGCTGCTGCGCCGGATCAACGCGGCGAGCACCGCGCGACTCCTCCACGAGAGCGGCCCCCTGACCCTGGCCCAGCTCGTCGAGCGGACCGGCCTGTCCCGCCGGACGGCCGAGGCGGCCCTGGAGACCCTGCGCGGCGAGGCCCTGGTCGAGCGGCAGGGCCCGAGCCCGGGCAAGGGGGCGGGCCGGCCGGCGCGGACCTACCGGTTCCGGCACGAGAGCGGCGCCTGCCTCGGGGTCGCGGTGCGGCGGACCTCGGTGGAGACCGTCGTCACCGACCTCGCCGGGGCCACCCTGGCGACGGCCCGGCGCCGGGTGGGGGCTTCGGCCTCGCGCCGGGAGCGGCTCTCGGCGCTGCGGCAGTGCGCGCGAACCGCACTCCGCCGCGCGGGCAGGACCGACGCCGACCTGAGGGGCGCCGCGGTGGGCACGCCCGGCATCGTGCGCAGCGACGGCGTCGTCACCCGCTGCACCACGATCCCCGACTGGGAGGGCTTCGACCTCGCGGCCGAGCTCGAGCGCTGGACCGGGTGCCCGGTGACCGTCGACAACGACGTCAACATGGCCGCCCGGGCCGAGCGCCGGCACGGGTCCGCGACGGACGAGAAGGACCTCATCTGGGTCCTCACCGGCCGGCACACCCGAGCCGCCATCGTCATCGACGGCGAGCTCTACCGCGGGCCGGACGGTGCCGCCGGCGAGATCGGCTGGCTCCCCGCCCTGCGCTGGGCGGAGGTGCGCGACCTCGCCGGTGGCCGGGCCGACGCAGCCGGAGCCGGGGGCCCGGACCGTGCTCCGCTCACGGGCCGGGACTCCGACCTCGCCTCCGCCCTGGCGTCGGGCCTGGCCGCGCTCGTCCTCACCGTGAACCCCCGGTGCCTCGTCCTCGGAGGCGTGTGCGCCGGGGCGGAGCCGTCGTTCCTCGCCGCCGTCCACGCCGAGCTGGCCCCCCTCTGCCTCGCCGTCCCCACCGTCAGGGCGTCGGCCCTCGGCGAGGAGGCCGTCGTCCTCGGCGCCGCCCACTCGGCGGTGACCGCGGTCCAGCACCGGCTCTTCTCCGTCGAGCAGGAGCAGCCGCCACGAGGCCGGTCCCCACGCCCCGGCCCGCAGCAGACGGACGCGCCGGGCAGGTGATCGAGCCCGTGCTCCGCCCCCGCTCCGTCGGTGGCCGGTGCCAGACTTGCCTCCTCGGACGAGGAGGAGGATGTCATGTCACGTGTGGTGCACTTCGAGATCCAGGCCGGTGACGTCGAGCGGGCCAAGACGTTCTACGGTGCCGTGTTCGACTGGACGTTCGAGGACTGGAGCTCGGTCAGCGGCACGACGTACTGGGGCATCGTCACCGGCCCGAGCGAGGAGATGGGCATCAACGGCGGCCTGCTCGAACGGCCGACGGGGGCGCCCGCGCCCGAGCAGGGGACGAACGCCTTCGTCTGCACGGTCGGCGTCGAGGACTACGACGAGACCGAGCGGCGCATCCTCGCCGCGGGCGGTCAGGTGGCCCTGCCGAAGGCGGCCCTGACGGGGATGGCGTGGCAGGGCTACTACCTCGACCCCGAGGGCAACACGTTCGGGATCCACCAGCCCGACCCCGAGGCGGCCTGAGCAGCCGTCCTCACGCGGAGCCGATCCGCTCCAGCAGCCACCCCGGCCCCACCGACGAGCCGCCGGCCTCCTCGACGCGGGTGCGCAGCCCCCGGTCGGCGGTGACGACGACGACCTCGTCGGCACCCCTCCCCCGGGCGGCGGTGACGGCGGTGACGATGGCGTCGTCGCCGGAGCGGGACGCGTGCACGACCCGGACCCCGTCGCTCTCCCCCGGCGGTGGCCCGGCCTTCGCCGCGCCCTCGACGACGAGGACGACCTCGTCCGCGGGCAGCGCCGCCGCCGCCAGCCGGCCGTGCAGCCTGGAGGCCGCGCCGGCGCGGTCGCGCCACCACCCGTCCGGGCGGGCGCCCATGACGTTCGCGGCGTCGACGACGATGACGTGCACCGGGCCACCCTAGGACGAGCCCTCGCTCACCCGCGCGGGCGGTAGTGCAGGTGGACCACCCCCGCCTCGAAACGGCGCACGTCGACGAGGTCGAGGTCGAGCCTGGTCTCGGGCAGCCAGTGGGTGCCGCCGCCGACGACGACGGGGGTGAGGAAGACGTGGAGGTCGTCGACGAGCCCGGCGGCGAGGGCGTAGGCGGCGAGCGTCGGACCCGCGACGCTGACGTCGACCCCGCTCTCCTTCCACGCCCCGACCTCGGACGCGTCGAACTCGCGGGCGACCCGCGTGCGGGGCACGTCCGGCTCCGGCATGGTCCGCGAGTAGACGACCTTGTCGGCGCGGCGCCAGATCCGGGCGAAGTCGCGCACCACCGCGCTGTCGTGCTCCTCGTCGAGGTGCTCCCAGACCCGCATCACCTCCCACATCCGGCGGCCGTAGAGGTAGGTGTCGACGTCTCGCTGCAGCTCGTTGACCGCCGCGTGCACCTCCTCGTCCGGCGCCGCCCACCCGAAGCCCCCGGACCGGTCGACGACGTACCCGTCGAGCGAGGTGATCGCGCTGTAGCTCAGGCTGCCCATGCCCACCCTCCTCCTGCCGCGCGCCCGCCGCGGGCGAGCCGGACCCCGGCACCGGCCCGATGCACGAGCGCTCGCTCCGAGCATGCCCCACCCCGGCCCACGAGGGGGAGCGCGAGGGGCAGACTGGCAGGTGTGAACCGCGACGGCGTGACCCGGTGGGTCGAGACGTACGAGAGGCTCTGGCGCAGCCCCGGGACGTCCGACCTGGGAGTCCTGTTCACCGGCGACGCCCGCTACCTGCCCTCCCCCTGGTCGGCGCCGGTCACCGGGCTGGACGGGATCGCCCGGTTCTGGGAGTCCGAGCGCGACGGCCCCGACGAGGAGTTCGACATGACCTACGAGGTCGTCGCCGTCGACGGCCCCCGCGCCGTGGTCAGGGTCGCGGTCGCGTACGGGAGCGGCAGCAGGTGGCGCGACCTGTGGGTCCTCGGCTTCGCCGACGACGGGCGGTGCGCCCACTTCGAGGAGTGGCCCTTCGCCCCCGACCAGCCGGACGGGCACGCGCCTGCCCCGGGGAAGCGGCCCCGCGAGGAGGACGGCGGCGCCTGGTGAGCCTCGTCGAGGGGCAGGGTGATCCTCGTTCGATGGTCGACGGCGTGGGCCCCGGCCGCCGGCGCAGGCCGTGCGAGCGGGACCCCCGCGGGTCAGCCCGCGAGCGGCGAGCCGCCTGCGGCGCGGCGGTTGCGGGCGCGGCGGCTGCGGGCGCGGCCGAGGTACTCCTCGAACGTGATGAGCCCGCGGATGCGGTCGACGAGGTCGCGGAGCTCGTCGGTGGGGATGGGCTGACCCCCCGGGAGGCCGGCGAGGGCCGCGCGCACCTTGCGGCGCTCGCCCTCGGTGAGCGTCTCCAGGAGCCTGGTCGCCTCGTCCTCGGTCTGCACGACGGCCTCCACCGGTGTTCCCTCCCTGTCGCGGCCCGGCTGGTGAGGGGGCCCGCGTTCCTACCGTGGGAAAGTATCGACCTCCGAGGGGCGTCTGGTGAGGTCCGGGACCTCAGATAAGACCGATCTTGACCGATAAATCACCGGACGATGACCCTTCCCCGGGGAGCTCCTGACCTTCGCGGGGCACGGACCAGCAGGACGAAGGAGGTGGCCCGGATGACCACCACGACGACAACCGCCACGACCACCACGGCCGGCACGACCACGCTGACCGACACCGGCGCGGCCACGGCGACCGGCACCGGTGCGGTCCGGGTGACGCTGCGCGTCGTCGTGTGCGAGTCGGACGCGGACGTGAGCAACCTCGTCGTGCACAAGCTGCTCTCGGCAGGTGCCGAGGTCACCGTGTGCCCCCTCCCGGGAACGGCCCTCGCCGCAGTGACCGGCGGCCGGCCGGACGTGCTCGTCCTCGGCTCCGCGCCGCGGGACCCGGCCGTGGGCGACCTCGCCCGGCAGGTCCGGACCCGGGCCGCCGGGGGGTCGGACCCGGGGTCGCGCACGCAGGTCCTGCTGCTCGGCGACGAGACCGCGCCGCTGCCCGCCGACGACCGACTCCCGCGTCCCTTCAGCCCCCGCGAGCTCCTCGCACGGGTCCAGGCGCTGGCGGCGACCGCCGAGAGGGCGGGGGCGGACGGGGAGTCGGGACGGCACCGAGACCAGGGGCCGGACCGGCAGGACCCCCGGGTCACCGTGCCGTCGGGCTCCAGCCGGACGCCGGTGGCCGCGGCCGCCGCGGCGCGCGGGACGTTCCAGCTGCGCGAGCCGCTGCGCCGGGTCCGTCGGGCCCGCGCGGACGAGGGCGCGCTGCGTCCGGCGGCCTCGGACCGGTGAGGACCCGGGGCCCGCAGGACCGTCAGCCGCGGAGCGCGCCGGCCACCTCGCGGAAGTTCGTGGTGTGCCGGTCGACGTCCTCCTCGGTCGACGTCGGGCACATGAGTGCCATCGTGTGGAACGGCGTGACGAGGATGCCCCGGTTGCACAGGGCGAGGTGGAGGTAGGCGTCCAGGTCGTCGTCGGCGGCGCCCGCGGCCTCCTCGCCCGTCCGGGGCGCCGGCCGCGCGAACCGGTACTCCGCGCGGGCCCCGACCTGGCTCACCGACCACGGCAGGTCGAGCTCGTCGATGACCGCGCGCACCCCCTCGGTGAAGCGCGTGCCGAGGTCGACCATCCGCTCGTGGGCCTCGGGGGTGAGGACCTCGCCGAGCGTGGCCCGCATGGCAGCGGTCGAGAGCGCGTTGCCGGCGAGCGTGCCGCCGACGCCGCCGACGTCGACGATGTCGGCCTCGCCGCTCTCGGTGCGGGCCTCCACCGCGGCGGCGACGTCCTCGGTCACGCCGTACGCCCCCGAGGGCACCCCGCCACCGACGGACTTGCCGACGACGAGCAGGTCCGGCTCCAGGTCCCAGGCGCGCGTGGCCCCGCCCCACCCGGCCGAGAACGTGTGGGTCTCGTCGACGACGAGCAGCGCCCCGTGCCGGCGGCAGAGGTCGCGCAGCCCGTCGTGGAACCCGTCCTCGGGCAGGACGATCCCGATGTTCGTCAGCGCCGGCTCGGTGAGGACGGCGGCGACGTCGCCGTGCGCGAGCGCCCGCTCGACGGCGCCGAGATCGTTCCACGGGACCGCGCGGGTCGTCCGCTCGACCGGGACCGGCGGCCCGACGTTCCCTGGCCGGGTCAGGGTCGCATCGTCCGGGCCGGGCACCGCGAGCGTCTCGTCGACCGAGCCGTGGTAGCAGTACCCGAACACGAGCACCTTCTCCCGCCCGGTGACCAGGCGCGCGAGCCGGAGCGCCCAGCGGTTGGCGTCGGTGGCCGACAGCGTGAACGACCACAGCGGGAGCCCGAACCGTCGGGACAGCTCGGCGCCGACCCACTCGGCGTCGTCGGTCGGCAGCATGGTCGTCAGCCCGCCGAGCTCGGCGGCACGGCGGGTGAGCGCGCGCGTCGTCGCGGGCGGGGAGTGACCGGCCATCGCCCCGGTGTCGCCGAGCGCGAGGTCGAGGTAGGTGTGGCCGTCGACGTCGACGACGCGGTTGCCGCTCGCGCGGTCCAGCCCGAGCGGGAACCCGCCGGCCCACATGTTCATCCACGTCATCGGCACCCGGCCGAACAGGTGGTCGGCGGCGGCGTGGAGCGCCCGGCTGCGCGGGTGGAGCGACTCGTAGGTGGCCTGCTCGAGGGTGAGCAGGCGGGACAGACGAGATCGGTCGACCGCTTCCACGAACGAACGGTAGCGCTGTGGCAGGCTCGGGGGAGGCTTGCGAGCCGCGACGTCACGTTCGGAGGTGGTGACGGTGCCGATCCCCAGGACGGTCGCCCGGGCCAACCGGCTCGGCCTGAACCGCCTCACCCGCCACCTCGCGCCGCACGTGCCCGGTTTCGGTCTCGTCCTCCACCGCGGACGGCGCTCCGGCCGCGAGTACGCCACCCCGGTCAACGTCTTCCCCGCCCCCGGGGGGATCCGGGTCGCGCTCACCTACGGTGCGGGCAGCGACTGGGTCCGCAACGTCCTCGCCGCGGGCGGCTGCAGGGTGCGCACCCGTGGCCGGGTGCTCGTGCTCACCGACCCCCGGGTCATCCACGACCCGGACCGGTCGGGGACCCGCCCGCTGGAGCGCCGGGTCCTCGGCCTGATCGGGGTGAGCGACTTCCTCGACCTCACCGAGGTCGGCGGGGCCGAGGCGTCGGCTACCGGCCCAGCCGGGACCTGACCCCCTCGACGAGGGCGTCCCGCAGCGTGGTCGCCCCCGACACCGGGCGGAAGGCCCGCGCCGCCGCGGTGAGCGCCTCCCGGGCGGAGTCGTCGAGGTCGAGCTCGGCCGCCGCGACGTTGGACTCGAGCTGCTCCACGCTGGCCGCGCCGGGGATGACGACGACCCGGGGCAGACCGACCAGCCACGCCAGCGCCACCCGGGCGGGCGGGGCGTCGTGGGCCGCTGCGACCTCGCGGAGGGTGGCGAGCAGCGGCTCCGCACGCCGGAGGTTCTCGGTCCCGAACAGCGGGTTCATCCGCCGCACCCCGCCCGGTCGGTGGTGCGGGCCGTACCGCCCCCCGAGCAGCCCCTGGGCCAAGGGGCTGTAGGCGATGACGAGCCGGTCCTCGCGCTCGGCGAACGGCACGAGGTCCTCCATCGGCTCCGACCTGGCCAGCGAGAACTGGACCTGGTTGCTCAGCACCGGGCCGCCGAGGGCCGCGTCGGCCGCCCGCCAGCGGCGCAACGAGTAGTTCGAGACCCCGACCGCCCCGATCCGGCCCCGCGCCACGAGGTCGGCCATGCCGGGCATGGTCACCGAGTCCCGCACGACGGGGTTGGGCTGGTGGACCTGGTAGAGGGGGATGCGCTCCAGCCCGAGGCGCCGCGCGCTCCCGGCCGCACGGCTGCGGACCACGGGCGGGAACGGGGCCACCGGGAAGACCTTGCTCGCCACGACCACCCGCTCCCGGTCGGCCCCGAGGGCCTCGCCGAGGATCCGCTCGCTGCGGCCCCGGCCGTACACCTCCGCCGTGTCGAACAGGGTCACCCCGAGCTCGAGCGCCCGGGAGACGACGCGCCGCGCCGCGCCCGAGGCGTACTCCTCGCCGTAGCCCCACTCCCGGGACCCGAACTGCCAGGTTCCCAGCCCGACACGGCTCACCCGGCCCAGCTCCGGCACGTCGAGGTAGCGCATCCCCCGAGTCTGCCCGGACCCGGGGGCACTCGCGCGTCCGGGGTCACCGGGACACGCCGGACCGACACCGATTCGTGACGAACTTCCCAGTTGGGACTCAGGCTTCCGCGGCCCGGGCCGATGGGGACGCCCGTGGGGTCCCCGGACCCCACGTCGACCACCTGACGTCGTCGTCCCTGCCCGCGACCCGGAAGGCCGCTCCTCCGACATGTCCCGCCTCGCCACCACGCTCCCCACCGCCCTCGTCGCCGCCGCCACCGTCCTCGTCGGTGCCGGCGGCGCGACGCTGACCGCCGCGCCCGCGAGCGCCGCCCCGGCCGTCCCCCCGACCCCGAAGGGCCTCCCCTCCGGCATCGAGCAGCTCGCCCACTACGTCCCGGCCAGCTCGTGCGACGCCCGCGCCAAGCCGGGCACGGTCGCCTTCGCCACGATGCTCAAGGCCGCGACCGGCGTGAACTACACGATCCCGCGCAACTGCGGCGCCGACGCCCTGTCGACCTCGGAGCACTACGACGGCCGCGCCGTCGACTGGTTCACGACCGTCCGCAACCGGACCTCGCGCGCCAAGGCGAACGCCGTCATCAGCTGGCTGCTCGCCAAGGACAAGGCGGGCAACAAGTACGCCAACGCGCGCCGTCTCGGCGTGATGTACATCATCTGGAACAACCGGATCTGGGGCGCCTACCGCCCCTCGGACGGCTGGCGCCCGTACAGCAGCTGCGCCTCGCACCCGGAGACGTCGTACGACACGACGTGCCACCGCAACCACATGCACATCTCGCTCTCGTGGGAGGGCGCCCACAAGCGCACCTCGTGGTGGACCAAGCGGGTCGCCCGCCCCGAGTACGGGCCGTGCCGGGGCACCTCCCTCAACTGGGCCCTCCCCCGCTCGAGCGCGAACCACAGCCCGTGCCGGAGCCACCCCAAGGTCACGGCCGCGTCGGGCGCCGGCTCGCTGGGACGCACCCTCGTCGCCTACTCGGGCATGTACGTCTCCCAGGGCTCGACCGGGCCGGTCGTCAAGGCCGTCCAGTCCGCCATCGGCACCACTGCCGACGGCGGGTTCGGCCCGATGACGGCCGCCGCGCTCAAGACCTGGCAGACCCGGCACGGGGTGAAGGCGACCGGCCGCACCGACGCCGCCACGTGGCGGGCGCTGATCCACCCCTACCTGCCCGGCAGCGGCGGCGGGGGGACCGGCTCGCGCGGCACGACCCGGCTCGGCACGCCCGGGCCAGGGCTCGACGGTGACAAGCGGCCCGACCTGCTCGCCCGCGCGAAGAACGGGACGATGTACCTCTACTCCGGGACCGGCCGCGGCACGCTGAAGTCGCGCCGCAAGGTCGCCTCCGGCTGGACGGGGATGCGGACCTTCTTCTCCCCCGGCGACTTCACCGGCGACGGCCGCCGGGACGTCATCGCCGTTGGCCGCTGGGGGCACCTGCTGCTGCGCACCGGCACCGCGACGGGCACCTTCTCCGCCCCGAAGACGATCGCGCGGGGCTGGCACCGCTACGCCGAGGTCTTCTCACCCGGCGACTTCACCGGTGATGGCGAGCCCGACCTCCTCGCCCGGGACCGGTCGGGGCAGCTCTGGCTCCAGCGCGGCAACGGTCACGGCGGGCTCGCGGGCTCCCGCACGCGGATCGGCACCGGCTGGAAGCGCTACGACACCGTCTTCTCCGCCGGCGACGTCACCGGTGACCACCGCGCCGACCTGCTGGCCCGCACCCCGGCGGGCGTGCTCTACCGCTACCGCGGCAACGGCACGGGCGGCTTCACCGGCGGCCGGGTGCGACTCTCCTCCGGCTGGAAGCGCTACACCCTCCTGTTCGGCACCGGGGACCTCACCGGCGACGGGAAGCGCGACCTCGTCGCCCGTCAGCGCGGCGGGACCCTCTACCTGCGCGCCGGCAACGGCCACGGCGGGTTCCACGCCCCCCGCAGGGTCGGCCCCGGCTGGCAGATCTACACCCGGGTCGTCGGCTCCTGGTGACGCCCCGCCGGACCCGGCCCGCGCGGGGCTGAACCAGCGCGGACCGACCCACCGCGGACGTGGCCGGCGCGAACCGGCCCGGCGCGACCGGACCGGCGCGACCGGAGTGGCGCGGCCCGAGCGGCGCGACCGGAGCGGCGCGGCCCGAGCGGCGCCCCGCGACGACCCCACGGTCGCCGCGGGGCGCCGCTGACGTGCGGAGAAACCCTCCGGCCGCGCGGCGTGTCGGCTGGACACCCACGGATTCCGTTCGGTGCGAAACGAATAAACCGCTCAGATCGGACGTGGTGGCTCCGATGTGGCGGGCGCAACCACCGCACGCGAAACCGACCGAGACCTGACCTGTCCCCACCCCCCCGACACGCCATTGGATGCCTGCCGATGAAGCTCATCTCCGTCACCGTCGCCGTCGCCGTCACGCCGGCGCTCGTCGCCCTCCCGACCGTCTCCTTCGCCTCGACCGACCCCGCCCACCCGGTCGCCCCCGAGGTGACCAACGCCAAGATCGCCGGTGTCGACACGGCCGCGCTGCAGGCCGCGCCCGACCCGGTCCCGGCGAGCGTCCACCCCGAGGTGTTCACGGAGGAGCGCGAGACCGACCCGTTCACCATCGCGGGGGTCTCCTGGGAGCCGACGCCGTCCCTGGCGCCGGGCGACGTCCACGTCCGGGTTCGCGTCCACGAGGCGGGCGGCTGGACGGCCTGGCAGCTGCTCGGCGACCCGGACGGCCCGGACGCCGGCTCGGCGGAGGGTGCCGCCGCCCGGGTCGGCACCACCCCGCTCATGACCGACGGCGCCACCGGCATCCAGGTCCGGGTCGACACCACGACCGGCGCCGTCCCCGAGGGACTCGAGGTCAGCACGATCAACCCCGGCACCTCGGCCGCCGACGACGACCTGACCCCGTCCGCCCCCGCCGCGAGCGCCGGCGCCGCCGCCCGGAAGCCGACGATCATCACCCGGGCCCAGTGGGGGGCCGACGAGCGGCTCCGCAGCGGCGGGACCGCGTACAGCTCGACGATCCGCGCGATGACGGTCCACCACACCGACGGGACCAACAGCTACACCCGCGACCAGGCGGCCGGCCTGGTCCGCGGCATCTACGCCTACCACACCCTGTCGCTGCACTGGGCCGACGTGGGCTACAACTTCCTCGTCGACCGCTTCGGCCGGATCTACGAGGGCCGCGCCGGCTCGATCACCGCGCCGGTCCGCGGTGCCCACTCGCTCGGGTTCAACACCGACACCATGGGCGTCTCGGCCATGGGCAACTTCGAGACCGCGCAGCCGCCCGCCGCGCTCGTCGACGGCATCGCCAAGGTCGCAGGGTGGAAGCTCTCGCAGTACGGCGTGAACCCCAAGGGCAAGGCCCAGCTCACGTCCCAGGGTGGCTCCGGCGTGCGGTACGGCGCAGGCACGACGGTGACGATGCCCGCCATCGACGCCCACCGCGACACGTTCGCCACCGCCTGCCCTGGCCAGTACCTCTACGCCAGGCTCGGCACGATCCGCACCAAGGCCGCGGCCTACGCCGGCGGCTCGACCTCGACGACGACCGCGCCGAAGCCGGTGACGACCTCCGGGCTGTACAAGGCCTACGGGTCGCTGACGCTCCACACCGGCTCGACCGGGAAGGCGGTCCGCGCCCTCCAGAACGAGCTCAACCGGCGCGGCTTCGGCGTCGGCACCGCCGACGGCGACTTCGGGCCCATGACCGCCTCCGGCCTGGCAAAGTTCCAGAAGGCCAAGAAGCTCAAGGTCACCAAGCGGGTGCACCGGAACGACTGGCGCGCGCTGTCCAACATGTCCTACACCAAGACCGGTGTCACCACGACGAGCAAGCCCCCGACGACCAAGCCCCCGACGACCAAGCCCCCGACGACGACCAAGCCGGCCAACCTCTACCAGCAGTACGGCGGCACGACCCTGTCGCAGGGCTCGTCGGGCGCCGCGGTCAAGGCCCTCCAGGCCGAGCTGAACGCGCGCGGCTTCCACGTCGGCACCGCCGACGGCGACTTCGGTCCCATGACCGCCTCGGGCGTGGCGAAGTTCCAGAAGGCGTCCGGGCTGAAGGTGACCAAGCGCGTCGCCCGGAACGACTGGCGCGCCCTGGCCGGGCTCTCCTACTCCCGCACCGCGGCGGGAACCGCCGGGTTCGACGGCGACGGCCGGGGCGACGTCCTCGGCGTGACCCCCGGCGGGGTGCTCTGGACGTACCCGACCGGCACGAACACCGTCAGGTCGCGCAAGCGCAGCGGAAGCGGCTGGGGCAAGTTCACCGAGGTCCTCTCCCCCGGCGACTGGAACGGCGACCGCAAGGCCGACGTCGTCGCCCGCCGCCGGGACGGCAACCTCTACCTCTACACGGGCAACGGCAGGGGCGGCTTCAGCGGCGGGGCCGCGAAGATCGGGCGCGGGTGGAACGCCTTCCGCCAGATCCTCGGCGTGGGCGACTGGACCGGTGACGGCAAGCCGGACCTCCTGGCCAAGCGCCGGAACGGCGAGCTCGACCTGTACAAGGGCGACGGGAAGGGCCACTTCGCCGGTCGGTCGAAGATCGGGACCGGGTGGAACATGTACCGCACCCTCGTCGCCCCGGGCGACGTGAACGGCGACGGCAAGCCGGACCTGCTCGGCATCACCGGCTCGGGGAGGCTGTTCTTCTACGCGGGCACGCAGAAGGGCAACGGCTACGCCCACATGAGGGGCGTCGGCCGGGGCTGGAACCGCTACTCCGCGGTCCTGTCCACCGGTGACATCACCGGCGACGGCAAGACCGACCTCATCGTCCGGGCGCGGAACGGGCGCAGCTACGTCCGCCCGGGCCTCGGGGGCGGTGGCTTCCGGAACCAGCGGGCGCTCGCCGCGGGCTGGGGGGCGAAGATGGACCTCTTCGCCGTCCGCTGAGCCCCGGGCGACCGGCTCGCCCCCCGCGCGTAGGGCCCCCGTCGTCCCCCGGGACGGCGGGGGCCCTTCGCCGTCCGGTGTCCCGAGGGACGGCGGGGGACGGACGTCCCCTCCGGGCACAGGAAGGGGTACTAGGCTTGGAGGTGCGGGCAGACCTGTCCGTGACGACGGGCCGATGTCCCGCACGATGTCCCCCGCCGCCGTGCGTCGACGACGAGAGGTCGGGACATGGAAGGCACGTACAAGCCGGGGAGCATCGTCGTCGGGGTCGACGGGTCCCCGATGGGCAACTTCGCGCTCACGTGGGCCATCCAGCGCGCCAGCGCCCGGCACCTGCCGATCCACCTCATCCACGCCTACGCCTCCGACCTCAGCCTTCTCGGCTTCGGGGCCGGGACCGACACGAGCTCGGTGCAGGCCGAGGGCGAACGGCTGCTCCAGTCCGCCGCCGCCCGGGTCCACGCCTACGACCGGGACATCGAGGTCTCCTCCTCGTGCACCCGGGGGTTCGCCTCACGTGCGCTGGTCAAGGCCTCGCACGAGGCGAAGATGGTCGTCGTCGGCTCGCACGGCCAGGGCGGCTACTTCAGCGGCACCCCGTACGGCGCGGTCGCCCTCCAGGTGGCCACGCACGCGAGCTGCCCGGTCGCGGTGGTGGGTCACGGTGACACCGGGGCGGCCCCGTTCGGCCGGGTCCTCGTCGGCGTCGACGGCAGCGAGCTGTCCCTGAAGGCCCTTCGCGAGGCGTTCGACCACGCCGAGGTCCGCGAGGCCGAGCTCGTCGTCCTCCACGCCTGGCAGGCCCAGGACACCGACGACCCGACCCTCGCCGCCGGCTCGGACTGGCCCGCCTACGAGTCCGCCCAGGAGGAGCTGGTCAACCGGACCATCGGTGAGCAGAGGGCCACGCACCCGGAGGTCAAGGTCACCCAGGAGGTCCTGCTCGGCGACCCGACGAGGCTGCTGCGCGAGCACGCCGCCGAGGCCGACCTCGTCGTCGTCGGCAGCCGTGGGTTGGGGGGCTTCCCCGGGCTGCTGCTGGGGTCGGTCGCCGCCGGCATCCTCAGCCGGACCGCCTGCCCCGTCCTCATCGTCCGCGAGCGCAGCCGCTGACCGGCGGCGGGCCTGCCGACGGGCCCGGTCCCTGCTGGCTCCGTGCCGGGCCCGTCGTCCGGGCTCAGTCGACGGGTCGCTCGTGGGCGTCATCGGCGCCGACGGCGTCGGCGGCGTCGGCGGCGTCGGCGGCGCCGATCTGGTCGAGGAGGAACGCCCACTCCCACGCGAGCTGCTCCCAGGCGTTGTAGCGCCCGCTGCGGCCGCCGTGGCCCGCGACCATCTCGGTCCGCAGCAGCACCGGTCGCTCCTCGGGATCGTTCAGAACGGTCTCGCGCAGCCGCGCCACCCACTTCGCCGGCTCGGTGAAGTACACCCGGGTGTCGTTGAGCGACGTCGTCGCGAGGACGGCCGGGTACACCTCGGGCCGGACGTTCTCGTACGGCGTGTAGGACTTCATGTAGGCGTAGACCGCCTCGTCGTGGAGCGGGTCACCCCACTCCTCCCACTCCCCCACGGTCAGCGGCAGCTCCGGCTTGAGGATCGTCGTGAGCGTGTCGACGAACGGGACCGCCGCGTGCACGGCGCGGAACAGCCCGGGCGCGAGGTTGAGCGCGGCGCCGAGCAGGAGCCCGCCGGCGGAGCCGCCCTCGACCGCGAGCCGGTCAGAGGCGACCCAGCCGCGCTGGTGGAGGTGCTCGGCGCACGCGACGAAGTCGGTGAACGTGTTCCGCTTGCGGAGCATCTTGCCGTCGTCGTACCAGGCCCGCCCCATCTCGCCGCCCCCGCGGACGTGGGCGACCGCGTAGACGACGCCCCGCTCGAGCAGGCTGAGCCGGGCGATGGAGAACGCGGGATCCGAGGAGGCCTCGTACGAGCCGTACGCGGTGAGCAGGGCGGGGTGGGTGCCGTCCGGCACGGCCCCGGCGCGGGCGACGACCGACAGCGGGACGAGCGTGCCGTCCTCGGCGGTGACCCACTCGCGGTGGGTCGTGTAGGCCGCGGGGTCGTAGCCGCCGAGGACGGGCTGACGCCTGAGGAGCTCCCGGTCCCCGGTGGCGACGTCGACGTCCCAGATGCTGCGCGGGGTGACGTAGGACTCGTGGACGACCTGGATCCGGGTCGCGGCCGGGTCGGGAGTGTCGCCGAGGTGGACCGAGGCGATCTCGTCCTCGAACCCGACGTCGGTGGCCCGGTCCGCGGGGACGAAGCCCGTGGGGCCGTCCGGGTCGCGGCGCAGGACCCGCAGCGCCGGCAGCCCGCCGGAGCGCAGGCTGAGCACGGCGAAGCCGTCGAACGCGTCCACCCCGAGGAGCCGCTCGCCCTCGGCGGAGCCGAGCACCGGATGCCACTGCTCGTGGCTCGTCGCGTCCAACGGCGCCCAGGCGAGGTCGCTGTCGGGGTTGTCGGTGTTGTGGACGACGAGGAGCCGGTCCCCGGCCGGCTCGACGTCGTACTCGACGCCCTCGCGGCGCGGCGCGACGCACCGGAACTCGCCGGTGGGGTCGGCCGCGTCGAGGATCCAGGCCTCGCTCGTCGTCTTCGAGCCGAGCAGGATGAGGACGTGCCGGTCGTCGCGGGAGGTGTCCAGGCCCATCCAGAACCGCTCGTCGGGCTCCTCGTGGACCAGGACGTCCTCGGCGGCCGGGCCGCCGACCCGGTGCCGCCAGACCTGGTGGGGACGCCACGCCTCGTCGACCCGGGTGTAGAACAGGTGGCGGCCGTCGAGGCTGAACGCGCAGCCGTACCCGATCCCGGTGACGGCGTCGTCGACGACCTCGCCGGTCGCGGCGTCGGTGACGGTGAGGTCGAACCGCTCGTCGCCGGTGACGTCGACGGCGGAGGCGAGCAGCCGGTGGTCCGGGCTGACCCCGAGCGCCCCCAGGGCGAAGAAGTCCTCGCCGCGGGCCATCTCGTTCATGTCGAGCAGGACGTGCTCCCCGGCCGCGGGGACCCCCGGCTCGAGCGCCGGGCGGGTGGGGTGCTCCCGGCGGGAGACCCGGGCGAACAGGGCGTACTGCTCCCCCTCGACGGTCCGGGAGAAGTACCACCACGGTCCGTCCGCGACCGGCACCGAGAGGTCGGTCTCCTGGGTGCGCGAGCGGATCTCGTCGAAGATCCGCTGCCGCAGCGGCGCGAGGTGCGCGGTGCGGGCCTCGGCGTAGGCGTTCTCCGCCTCGAGGTGGGCCAGCACGGCCGGGTCCTCCTTGTCCCGGAGCCACTCGTACGGGTCGCTGACGCGGTCCCCGTGGTGGACGCGGACGTGCTCCCGCCTCGGTGCGGCGGGCGGCTCGGGCAGGCCGTCGGCCTCGGTGGTCTCTGCGCTGCGTGCGGTCACCCCCGCACTGTAGGCGCTGCGTTCGCGCTGCGTCCGCCCGGATGGTCGCCCCGGCGCCGGCCCTGCGGACCCGCGCCGGTCCTTCGCGCTGCGTCCGCGCGGATGGTCGCCCCGGCGCCGGCCCTGCGGACGCAGCGGCCTCAGCCGTTGATGCCCGAGCGTTCGACCCCGGCGACGATCCACCGCTGGAGGAACAGGAACATCACGAGCAACGGGAGGATCGCCACCGTCGCCGCCATGAAGAGCTCGTGGAGGTTGACCGTCTGGGCGGTGAGGAACGTCGACAGCGCGATCTGGACCGTCCAGCTGCTCTCGTCCTGCCCGATGACGAGCGGCCAGAGGAAGGCGTTCCAGCTGCCGATGAACGTGATCGTCCCGATCGCGGCGACGAACCCGGTCGAGTTCGGCACGACGATCTGCCAGAACGTCCGCCACGGCCCCGCCCCGTCGATCTCGGCGGCCTCCTCGAGCTCGGTGGGGAAGCCGAGGAAGTACTGCCGGAACAGGAACGTCGCGAGCCCCTGGAACAACCCGGGGACGATGAGCCCGCGCAGCGTCGAGACCCACCCGAGGGTCGAGACGAGCACGAAGCTCGGGACGAACGTGATCGCGGCGGGGATGAGCAGGGTGCCGAGCACGGCGTAGAAGACCGCGTTCGCGTACGGCACCCGGATCCGGGCGAGCCCGTACCCGGCGGTGCCGGACAGCAGGAGCACCCCGGCGGTCTGGACGACCGCGATGACGACCGAGTTCACCAGGCTGCGGGTCATCGGCACGGTCGGGTCGGTGAACAGCTCGGTGACGTTGTCCCAGTGGACCGTGCTCGGCAGCAGTGTCCAGTCCGGGGAGGTGATGTCGGCCTCGGACGCGAACGCGTTGCGCAGCAGCAGGTAGAAGGGCACGAGGAACAGCAGCGCCGCGAGGACGAGGGCGACGTGGCGCAGCACGGCGGCGGGGCCGGCGCGGCGCCGGCCCGCGAGGCGGAGGTCGGGGTGGGCGCTCATCCGTCCTCGTCCCGTCGCCCGATGCCGGTGAGCCGGCCCTGGAGGAGGGCGAACCCGGCGATGAGGAGGGTGAGGATCATCGCCCCCGCGCTGCCGTTGCCGAAGTCCTGCCCCTGTCCGAGCGCGGTGTAGTACAGGTACACCAGCGGAGGGCGGGCGTAGGGCGGGTACTGCCCGGTGCTGGAGAGCAGGTTGTAGAACTCGTCGAAGGCCTGGAAGGCGTTGACGAGCAGCAGGAGCAGCACCGCGGTCGAGGTCGACCTCAGCTGCGGCACGGTGATGTGGCGGAACGCCCGCCACCCCACCGCCCCGTCGAGCGCGGCCGCCTCGTACAGGGTCGGCGACACCCGCTGCAGCCCGGCGAGGAAGAGGATGAGGTAGAAGCCGATCTGGAGCCAGAGCCGCACCGTGGTGATGACGAGCCAGTACCACGGGGGCTGGGTCACCTGCAGCCACGGGATCGCCCCGTGCCCGAACCAGTCCAGGACGGTGTTGGCGAGACCGAACCGGACCCCGGAGAAGATCGAGGTCTTCCAGATCAGGGCGGCGACGACGTAGGAGCACGCCACGGGGAGGAAGAACACCGACCGGAAGAAGGCCTTCCCCCACGAGGCCTGGTGGACGAGCACGGCCAGGCCCAGGGAGAGCACGAAGGTCGTCGGGACGATGAAGGCGGCGAAGACGACGAACGTCAGCAGCGAGCTGCGGAACGCCGGGTCCGAGAGCATCCCGACGTAGTTGTCGAGGCCGACGAAGTGGGTCGGGGTGACGGTGTTGCGAGCGTCGAAGAAGCTGAGCCACAGGCTCCAGAGGATCGGGACGTAGATGAACAGGACGAGCCCGACGAGGAACGGGCCGACGAACACCCAGAACCACAGGTGGGCAGCCGTCCGCCGGGTCGGCCGCCACCGCGCCGCGGCCGTCGACGTCGTCATGCTGCTGTAGCTGCTCAGGAGGTGACGCGGTCCAGCTCGGACCGGACCGTCTCCGCCACCGAGTCGAGCTGCTTCATCGGGTCCGCCCCGCTGCGGACGACCCGGTTGAGGGCGTCCGACCACGCGGTCGCCGACTTCGGGGTCCACAGCAGCGGGGTCTGCGCGTGCCCGTGCTCGTTGACGAACTGGGCGCACTGCGCGGCCGGACCGGACTTCAGGGCGTCCGCCTTGCTGACGAGGCTCTTCCGGGCGGGGATGTGGAACCCGTACGACTGCGCCCAGTCGAGCTGCTTGGAGGTCTGGTCGACCCAGAGCCACTGGACGAACGCCTTTGCCGCGTCGACGTCGGCGGCGCGGGCGCTGACGCACGAGCCGTAGGCCCCGACGGGAACCGAGGCCGACCCGCCGCTCGCGGCCGGGAACGGCAGCACCCCGAAGTCGTCGTCGAGGGCGTCCATGATCTGCGGCAGGGTCCACAGGCCGGTCCACTGCATCGCGGTCAGGCCCTGGATGAAGGCCGACGGGTCCGACCAGTCGGCGGGCGCTCCGAGCAGGAGGTTGCCGCTGGTGAACAGGTCCCGCAGCACCCCGAGGCCCTCGGCGACGTCGGCGTTGTCGAAGCCGACCTCGGAGTCGCCGGTGAGGTAGTCGTGCCCGGTCGCCCAGAGGATGGGACCGCCCACGACCCCGACGCCGCCGTCGTTGCCGAGGAAGAGGCCCTTGACGTCGTTCGTCGTCAGCTCGCCGGCGGCTGCGACGAGGGAGTCCAGGCTCGTCGGCGGCTCGATGCCGGCCTTCTCCAGCATGCTCGTGCGGTAGACGAGCATCTGCATGTCGGTGACCTGCGGGATCGCGTAGAGGTCGCCGTCGTAGCTCATCCGGTCGAGCAGGGAGGGGGTGAAGTCGTCCTTGGCGTCCCCGAGCAGGTCGGTGACCGGGACGACCTGGTCGCCGGTGATCATGTCGATGCTCGGGCCGTTGCCGTACTCGAAGACGTCCGGACCGGAGTCGGTGAGCAGCGCGGAGGCGGTCTTCTGGTCGTAGTTGCCCGGGATCCACTGGATCGAGACGCTCGCGTCCGGGTAGTCGGCGGCGTAGCGCTTGACCGCCTGCTGCGTGCCCTTCTCGCCGTACTGGTGGTACCACTGCGAGAGCCCCGAGCCCCCACCGGAGCCGGAGCCCGAGCCCGAGGAGCTGGAGCCCCCGCGTCCGGTGTTGCCGCCGCAGGCGGCGAGCAGGGCGGCCGCGGCGGCGGCGCCGCCACCGGCGAGGACGCTGCGGCGCGTCGGGGACGAGACGGGCTCGGGCATGTGGACCTCCATCGAGGCGGACCTGCGGGTCGGGGGATTTTTGCACTGTATGCCGCCGACCGCCGGCCGGCACGCCGGGGCCCCGCGCCACCCGATGCCGGGGTTCCGCGCCACCGCGGGCGCGGCCGGGCCGCCCCGCTCAGCCCAGGCAGCGGGAGCCGAGGATCCCCTTCAGGTCGCCGAAGAGCGCTTCGGTCGCGTCGACCCGGTAGGCGTCGTCGAGCCGCATGAGCACCGACCGGCCCGGCTGGTTCAGCTTGAGGTGGACCTCGGTGACCCCCGGGTGGGAGGAGAGGACCCCCTTGAGCTGCTCGATCCGCCCGGAGGTGGCCCGCCCGAGGTCCATGTGGAGCACGACCGGGCCGCGGGGGCCGTCGCTGAGGTCGGGCAGGGTGAGCTCCTGGGCGTAGATCGAGACCTGGTCGTCGCGCCGGTTGATCCGTCCCTTGACGACGCAGACGACGTCGTGGCCGAGCATCGTCTGCACCGTCATGTACGTGCTCGGGAAGAAGAGGCACTCCACGGCGCCCTCGAGGTCCTCGACGGTCGCGATCGCCCAGAGGTCGCCCTTCTTGGTCCGCTTGACCTGGAGCCCCGTGATGAGCCCGGCGATCGTCACGGTCGAGCCGTCGGCACGCCCCTCGCCGTCCATGAGCGCGGCGATCGGGGTGTCGGCGGAGCGGGCCAGGACGTGCTCGATCCCGAGCAGCGGGTGGTCGGAGACGTAGAGCCCGAGCATCTCCCGCTCGTGCGCGAGCTTGGTCGCCTTGTCCCACTCGGTCGTCGGGATCGGGGTGAGCGCGCCGGTGCCGATCGCGTCGTCGTCGTCCTCGAACCCCCCGAAGAGCGAGTCCTGGCCGACGGCCTCCTGCCGCTTGGTCGCGACGTGGTGGTCGACCCGCTCCTCGTGGACCATGACCAGGCCCTGACGGGTGAACTGGAGGTCGTCGAACGCCCCGCCCTTGATGAGCGACTCGATCGTGCGCTTGTTGCACACCACCGTCGGGCACTTGGCGAGGAAGTCGTCGAAGGAGGTGAACCGGCCCTTCTCCTCCCGGGCGGCGGTGACGGCGTCGACGACGTTCTGCCCGACGTTGCGGATCGCGGCGAGCCCGAACCGGATGTCGGTGCCGACCGCCGCGAAGTTGGCGGCGGACTCGTTGACGTCCGGCGGGAGGACCTTGATCCCCATCCGCCGGCACTCGCCGAGGTAGAGCGCGGACTTGTCCTTGTCGTCGCGCACCGAGGTCAGCAGCGCCGCCATGTACTCGGCGGGGTAGTTGGCCTTCAGGTAGGCCGTCCAGTAGGAGACGAGCCCGTACGCCGCGGTGTGGGCCTTGTTGAACGCGTAGTCCGAGAACGGCAGCAGGATGCCCCACAGCGTGGAGATCGCCTCGGTGCTGTAGCCGCCCTCCAGCATGCCGCGCTCGAAGTTGACGTACTCGGCGTCGAGGACCTCCTTCTTCTTCTTGCCCATCGCGCGCCGGAGCAGATCCGCGTTGCCCAGGGAGTACCCCGCGAGCTTCTGCGCGATCTCCATGACCTGCTCCTGGTAGATGATCAGGCCGTGGGTGGTCCCGAGGATCGGGGTGAGCGCCTCGGTGAGCTCGGGGTGGATGAAGTCGGTGTCCTGCTTGCCGTTCTTGCGCAGGGCGTAGTTCGTGTGGCTGTTCGCGCCCATCGGGCCGGGCCGGTAGAGCGCGAGGGCGGCGGAGATGTCCTCGAAGTTGTCCGGCTGCATGAGCCGCAGCAGGGTGCGCATCCCGCCGCCGTCGAGCTGGAAGACCCCGAGGGTGTCGCCGCGGGCGAGCAGGTCGTAGGCGGCCCGGTCGTCGAGGGTCTTGCTCAGGGCGTCGAGGTCGAGGTCGAAGCCCCGGTTCTGGCGGACGTTCTCGATGGCGTCGTCGAGGATGGTGAGGTTGCGCAGGCCGAGGAAGTCCATCTTGACCAGCCCGAGCGTCTCGCAGCTCGGGTAGTCGAACTGGGTGATGATCTGGCCGTCCTGCTCGCGGCGCATGATCGGGATGACGTCGATGAGCGGCTCGCTCGACATGATGACGCCGGCGGCGTGCACCCCCCACTGCCGCTTCAGGCCCTCCAGGCCCTTGGCGGTCTCGACGACCTCGGTCGCCTGCGGGTCCTCCTCGACCAGGGCCCGGAAGTCCGCGCCCTCGGCGTAGCGCTCGTGCGTGGGGTCGTAGATCTTCGCCAGCGGCACGCCCTTGCCCATGACGTCCGGGGGCATCGCCTTGGTCAGCCGCTCCCCCATGGAGAACGGGTGACCCATGACCCGGGCGGAGTCCTTGACCGCCTGCTTGGCCTTGATCGTCCCGTAGGTGACGATCTGCGCGACCCGCTCCTCGCCGTACCGCTCGGTGACGTACTTGATGACCTCGCCGCGACGGCGCTCGTCGAAGTCGACGTCGAAGTCGGGCATCGACTTGCGCTCCGGGTTGAGGAAGCGCTCGAAGATCAGCCCGTGCGGGATGGGGTCGAGGTCGGTGATCCGCATCGCGTAGGCGCACATCGACCCGGCGCCGGACCCGCGGCCCGGACCCACGCGGATCCCGCGCTGCTTGGCCCAGGTGATGAAGTCGGCGACGACGAGGAAGTAGCCCGGGTACCCCTTGCCGATGATGACCTCGGTCTCGAAGTCGGCCTGCTGCCGGGCGTAGTCCGGCACCCCCTCGGGGAAGCGCTCGCGCAGCCCGCGCTCGACCTCCTTGACGAACCAGCTCGTCTCGTCGTCCCCGGCAGGGCAGGGGAAGCGGGGCATGTACCGGCCCTCGCCCTCGGTGAAGGAGACGTCGCACATCTCGGCGATCCGCAGCGTGTTGTCGCACGCCTCGGGGAGCTCGCGCCAGAGGTGGCGCATCTCGGCGGGCGACTTGAGGTAGAAGCTGTCGGCGTCGAACTTGAACCGGTTGGGGTCCATCAGGGTCGAGCCGGACTGGACGCACAGCAGGGCCGAGTGGGCCTGGGCGTCCTCCTGGTTGGTGTAGTGCAGGTCGTTCGTCGCGACGAGCGGCAGGCCCAGGTCCTCGGCGAGCCGGAGCAGGTCGCGCTGGACCCGGCGCTCGATCCCGAGGCCGTGGTCCATGAGCTCGCAGAAGTAGTTCTCCGCGCCGAAGATGTCCCGGAACTCCGCCGCGGCCTCGCGGGCCTCGGCGTACTGCCCGAGACGGAGGCGGGTCTGGATCTCCCCCGAGGGGCACCCGGTCGTCGCGATGAGCCCCTTGCCGTAGGTCTGCAGCAGCTCCCGGTCCATCCGGGGCTTGAAGTAGTAGCCCTCGAGGCTGGCGTAGGAGGACATCCGGAACAGGTTGTGCATCCCGGCGTTGTCCTTGGCCAGCAGCGTCATGTGGGTGTAGGCACCCGAGCCGGACACGTCGTCCCGGCCCCCGTCGCCGAACCGGACCCGGGTCTTGTCCGTGCGGTGGGTGCCCGGGGTGACGTAGGCCTCGACGCCGATGATCGGCTTGACGCCGTGGGCCCGGGCCTTGGACCAGAACTCGTAGGCGCCGAAGACGTAGCCGTGGTCCGTCGTCGCGACGGCGGGCATGCCGAGCTCGGCCGTCCGGGCGAACATGTCGTCGATCCGCGCCGCCCCGTCGAGCATCGAGTACTCGGTGTGGCAGTGGAGGTGGACGAAGTTGTCCTCGGGGCGCTGCGGGGCGGTCTGGGATGGCATCGGGGCGATTCTACGGCGCCGCCCCGACGTCCCCGTCTCCGGAGAGCCGGTGTCGCCGGGCGGTTCCGACCCGCCGGCCCGGGGACGGCTGCGCAGCGGCACCGAGGCGGCTCCGAGGCGTCTCCGAGGGGGGTCAGAGGCGGTCGATCGCCCGCTGCAGGTCCTCGGGGTAGGTGCTCTCGAAGAAGACCCGCTCCCCGGTTCCGGGGTGCTCGAAGCCGAGCCCCATCGCGTGCAGCCACTGCCGGGTCAGCCCCAGCCGCTTGGCCAGGACGGGGTCGGCTCCGTAGGTGAGGTCCCCGCAGCACGGGTGGTGCAGGGCCGCGAAGTGGACCCGGATCTGGTGGGTCCGTCCCGTCTCGAGGCGCACCTCGAGCAGCGAGGCGTGCCGGAAGGCCTCGAGCAGCTCGTAGTGGGTCACCGCGGGCTTGCCGGACTCCATGACGGCGAACTTGTGGTCGTGCGCCGGGTGGCGCCCGATCGGGGCGTCGATCGTCCCGACGTGCGGGTCGGGCAGGCCCTGGACGAGCGCGTGGTAGGTCTTCTCGACCCGGCGCTCCCGGAATGCCCGCTTGAGCGCGGAGTAGGCCCCCTCGCTCTTGGCCACCACCATGACCCCGGAGGTGCCGACGTCGAGCCGGGAGACGATGCCCTGGCGCTCGCTCGCGCCCGAGGTCGCGATCCGGTATCCCGCGGCGGCGAGGCCCCCGACGACCGTCGGGCCGGTCCACCCGACGCTCGGGTGCGCCGCGACCCCGACGGGCTTGTCGACGACGACGATGTCGGCGTCGTCGTGGATGATCCGCATCCCCGGCACCGGCTCGGCGATGACCTCGACCGACGGGCTCGTCGACGACGCCGGCAGGGTGACCTCGAGCAGGTCCCCGGAGACGACCCGCTCGGACTTGGCGACGGCGCGCTGGTTGACCAGGACCGCGCCGTCGCCGGCCAGGTCCGCGGCCTTGGACCGGGAGATGCCGAACAGCCGGGCGAGGGCGGTGTCGACCCGCTCGCCCTCGAGCCCCTCCGGGACCAGGACCGTGCGGTCCTCCCCCCCGCCGGGTCCCGCGGCGGTCATCGGTCCCGCCGGCCGTCCTCGGCGGGACCGTCGCCGCCGTCGCTGCCCCCGGCGAGCGGCCGCCCGGTCAGCGAGAGCGTCGCGATCGCGACGGCGGCCCCGACGATGGCGATGTCGGCGACGTTGCCGATGAAGTACCCGAAGTAGTCGATGAAGTCGACGACCTGCCCCCGGCCCGGCCCCGGGGGCCGGACGAACCGGTCGACGAGGTTGCCGAGGGAGCCGCCGAGGAGCAGGCCGAGCGCGACCGCCCAGCCCTGCGAGCCCAGGCGCCGGGACGAGACCGCGATGACGACGAGGACGGCGCTCGCGACGAGCGTGAGCACCCACGTGGCACCGGTGGCGAGCGAGAACGCCGCACCGGAGTTGCCGATGAGGTTGAGCGTGATCGCGTTCCCGACGAGCTCGACCTGCTCGCCCGGTCGGAGCGCGTGGAGCGCCAGCGCCTTGCTCACCTGGTCGGCGGCGAGGACGAGGCCGGCGACGGTGGCGAGGACGAGCTGGAGGCGGTGGGTCAGGCGCGGGTCGCGCCCGCGGGGGGCCCCGGACACGGGTGACCTGTCGGCGGGGGTGTCGGTGCCCGGGGTCCGCGGGGCGCTCAGCGACGCTCCTGCTCGGTCTTGCACCTCATGCACAGGGTCGCCCGCGGAGCCGCCTGGAGGCGGAGCTTCCCGATCGGGTTGCCGCAGTTCTCGCACACCCCGTAGGTGCCGTCCTCGAGCCGCTCGAGGGCGTGGAGGTTCTGCACGAGCATGTCGCGGGAGTTGTTCGCCAGGGTGATCTCCTGCTCCCGCTCGAACGTCTTCGCCCCCGCGTCGGCCTGGTCGTCCCCCGCGCCGTCCCCCGAGTCCCGCATGAGGTCGACGAGCTCGCTCTGGGCGACGGCGATCTCCTCCTGCAGCCGCGCCACCTCCGTCTCGAGCTCGCCCCGGACCTCCTTGAGCTCCTCCGTGGTCCAGGGCGACTCGTCGTCGCGGACGACGAGCCGCTCGGCCATCTCGGAGGTGGGCGTGTCGGACAGCCCGAGCGCGGCCCGCTCGGGGTCCGCCGACGTTCCCGTCGCGGGGACGCCCTCCGGGGCGCCCGTGTCGTCTGTCCCCGTCGCCGACTCGTCGGCGTGGGTGGTCTTCCTCGTTGCCATCATCGGCCCTCTGCATCGCTGTGGCCCGCGGTCGGCGGGCCGGACAAGTTCGCCCGAGGATAGGTCATCGTCCTGAGCCCGGTCGAACCGACGGACACCTGGCCCCCGCGGCGCGCCGGCCGCTGCCGCGTCGCGCCGCGGGGTGCTCCGGCGCCGTCACCCCCCGTGGTGCTCCCCCGCCCCCTCGGGCGCCTCGGCCCCGGCCGCCTCGCCGGCCCCGGCGACGGGACCGCCGTCGCCCGCTGCGGCCCCGGCGAGGGCGGGGTCGGAGCCCGCGCTCGCGTCGAGGTCCTGGAGCTGGCCCTCGATGTAGGCCCGCAGCCGGGTGCGGTACTCGCGCTCGAAGCCGCGCAGGTGCTCGATCCGGCTGTCGAGCGACGCCCGCTCCCGGTCCAGCTCCTGCAGGACGCGGGTCTTGGTCTGCTCGGCCTCGGCGACCATGCCGGTCGCCCGCTCACGGGCCTCGGTGATCATCTCGTCCCGGGCCGTGGTCCCCTCGGCGACGAGCCCGTCGTGGGTGGCCTGGCCGGTGGTGACGAGCTCCTCGTGCCGGGCCTCGGCGGTGGTGATGAGCTCGTCGTGGCGGCTCTGGGCCTCCGCGAGCATCTCGTCCCGGCGGGCCTCGGCCTCGGCGACCATCGTGTCGCGCTGCGACCTGCCCTCGGCAACGTGCTCGTCGTGGAGGCGCTGGGCGAGGGCGATGAGCCCGGCCGCCTCGTCGGTCCCGCCCGCCGCGGCGGCGAGCGCCTCCGGACCGGGGCCGCCGGAGGCGTCCTCGGCCTCGGCGTCGCCCCCGGACCCGTCGGAGCCCCGGTCGGACAGGCCGGCCTCCTGCTCGGCGCGCTCGGCCTCCTCCCGGGCACGGGCGATCCGCTCCTGGGCCTCGTGCTCGGCCTCGTCGGCCCGCGCGGTCGCCTCCTCGATGCGGCGCTGCGCCTCGTGCTCGGCCTCCTCGGCGCGGGCGGCGGCGGCACCTGCAGCCTCACCGGCCTCGCCGTCGGACGCCTCGCCCCCGGCCGGGGCGGACCCGCCGCCCTCCTTGGCGAGCCGGCGCATCTCGGCGACGACCTCGTCGAGGAAGTCGTCCACCTCGCGCTCGTCGTACCCCCGGCGGAACTGGGTCTGGGTGAAGGTCTTGTTGAGCACGTCCTCGGCGGTGAGCGCCATCTCGTCTCCTGCGGAAAACCTGGGGGAACCTGGTGGACTTCTCCGGTGACTCCGGTGACCCTCCCGTGGCCTGCCTCGGAACGCGCACCTGCTCCGGTCGGGTCCGGACCAGACTAGACCGGGACCGCCGCCCGCCCCCAGGCCGGTCGGCTCACAGGGTGCTGCGCAGCAGCCCGATCCCGATGCTCCGCACGAGCGAGAGGCCGATGAGGAGCACGAGGAAGGACAGGTCGAGGGAGACCCCGCCGATCCGCAGCGGGGGGATGACCCGCCGCAGCGCCCGCAGCGGCGGGTCCGTGAGGGTGTAGACGCCCTCGGCGAGGACGAGGAGGACCCCCTTGGGACGCCAGTCCCGCGCGAACATCTGGACCCACTCGAAGACGAGCCGCGCGATGAGGACGAGGAAGGCGAGGAAGAGCAGGAAGTCGAGCAGGGAGATGACGAAGGCCATACGGAATCTTCCCTGCCGAGCCTGTGGGCGCCGTGGGCGGGGTCAGCTCTGGTTGAACAGGCCGCGGGGCTGGCCCGGGGCCTGCTCCTCGCCCGACACCTCGACGTGCGACGGCGAGAGCAGGAAGACCTTGGCGGTGACCCGCTCGATCGACCCGTGCAGCCCGAAGACGAGGCCGGCGGCGAAGTCGACGAGCCGCTTGGCGTCCGCGTCGTCCATGTCGCTGAGGTTCATGATGACCGGGACGCCCTCGCGGAAGCTCTCCCCGATGTTCTTGGCCTCGTTGTACGTCCGCGGGTGGATCGTCGTGATGCGGTTGAGCACACCGACCTCCGGGTCCTTGACGACGCTGGCGACGGGGGTGCGGCGGTGCAGCGGGGTCACGTCCGCCGAGGGCGTGCCGGCCTCCTCGCGGCGCTCGTCCGCGTAGTCGTCGTACTCCTCGTCGTAGTAGCCGTCGGCACGCTCGTCCTCCTCGGCGAGACCGAGCCAGACCATCGTGTTGCGCAGCGCCCCAGCCATGACCACTTCCTTCACCTCGTGTGCCCGCCTGGACCTGGGGGTCCGGTGGCCGAGCGATGTCGCTGTCGAAACTACCGCCGGGCCGGACGCGATCCGAGGATTGCGCTGCCGACACGCAGGTGTGTCGCCCCGTGCCGCACGGCCTCCTCGAGGTCGGCGCTCATGCCCGCCGAGACCCACGTCGCCCCCGGGTGGTCGCGTCGGACCCGCTCGGCGACGTCGGCGAGGCGGGCGAAGCACTCCCCCGGGTCCGCCCCCTGGGGGGCGACGGCCATGACGCCGCCGAGCCGGAGGCCGGAGCCGGCGACGGCGTCGGCCAGGGCCGCGACCTCGCCGACGGGGGCGCCGCCCCGGGCGGGGTCGTCGTCGAGGCTGACCTGCACCAGCGCCGTGAGCGGGCGGCCGGCGCGCTCGGCGGCGCGGTCGAGGGCCCCGACGAGCTTGGGGCGGTCCAGGGAGTGGACGACGTCGGCGTACCGGGCCACCGAGCCGGCCTTCTTCGACTGCAGCCTGCCGACGAAGTGGACCTCGAGCTCGTCCCGGGCCGCGACCTGCTCCAGCTTCGCGGACGCCTCCTGGTCGCGGCTCTCGCCGACGGCACGCACCCCGAGCCCGGCGAGGGCGTCGACGTCGCTCGCCGGGAAGAACTTCGTCACGACGACGAGGGTGACCTCACCGCGGGAGCGCCCGGCCGCCTCGCACGCCGCCGCGATCCGCTCCTCGACGCGGGCGAGGCCGGCGCGCAGCTGCGCGGTGCGCGGCCCGTCCGCGAGCATCGTGCCGCTCACGCGGCCCTGCGCACGACGAGACCGGCGGTCCTCCCGGTGACCCCGTCGCGGCGGTAGGAGAAGAGGTCGCCGTCCTCCCGGGTGCACCCCGGCAGCCACGTGACGTCGACGCCGCCGGCGCGCAGCTGGGCGACGACGCCGGTGGCGACGTCGATCGCCGCGGTGCCGGTCCAGCTCCGGGCCGCGGACTCCGGGACCGCGACAGCCGCGGCGTCGCGCAGCTCGGCCGGGACCTCGTAGCAGCGGCCGCAGACCGACGGGCCGACCGTCGCCGCGAGCCTGGTCGCGCCCGCCTCGCGCATCGTCGCCACGACCCGGTCGACCACCCCGGCGAGGAACCCGGGCCGGCCGGCGTGGGCGACCCCCACGACGCCGCGCGCGGCGTCGTGGAGCAGCACCGGGACGCAGTCGGCGACGAGCACCCCGAGGGCGAGGTCGACCTCGGTGGTCACCATCGCGTCGACCGCGAGGGGGGCGCGGGCGTCCCGCCCGGCGACGGTCCGGCCGTCGACCACCGCGACGTCGGCGCCGTGCTGCTGGTCCATGAACACGACCCGGTCCGGGTCGAGCCCGAGGCCTGCGGCGACCGAGGCCCGGTTCGCCGCGACCGCGGCGGGGTCGTCGCCGACGTGGCCGCCGAGGTTGAGCGAGGCCCAGGCACCACCGCTGACCCCGCCCGCACGCGAGGTGAAGGCGAGGTCGATGCCGGGACCGCGGTCCCGCCAGCGGAACACCGGGCTCAGCGCGCCGACGGGGCCACGCGGGCGGCGGGTACCCGGGGGGTGGTCACTTGAGGAAGTCGGGCACGTCGAGGTCGTCCCCGTCGTCGAAGGTGACCTGGCGCGGCGGGGTCGCCGCGCTCTGGCGCTCCCGCTGGTGCGGGGCAGCCTGCCCCGGACGCTCCGGCTCGGCCACGGGCTCGGCGCGGTCGCCGTCCCCGGACGCCTCCGACGGCTGGAACGGTGCCTGGACCGGCGGCGCGGGGACCGGCCCGGGCCGGTCCCCGCGCCCCTGCGGGACGGGCTGCTGCGCCTGCTGGGGGTGCTGCTGGGGGGACCCACCCTGGTGGCTCCGGGCGGCGTCGGGGCCGGAGGGGCGGCCGGAGCCCTGCACGGTCCCGAGCGCGCGCTCGTCGGTCCGCTTCTGGGGCGACCCGCCGTCGAAGCCGGCGGCGATGACGGTGACGCGCACCTCGTCGCCGAGGGCGTCGTCGATGACCGCCCCGAAGATGATGTTGGCCTCGGGGTGGGCGGCCTCCTGGACGAGGCGGGCGGCCTCGTTGATCTCGAACAGCCCGAGGTCGCTGCCCCCCTGGATCGACAGGAGGACCCCGTGCGCCCCGTCGATGCTCGCCTCGAGCAGCGGCGAGGAGATCGCGAGCTCGGCCGCCTGCACGGCGCGGTCCTCACCCCGCGCGGAGCCGATGCCCATGAGGGCCGAGCCGGCGCCCTGCATGACGGACTTGACGTCGGCGAAGTCGAGGTTGATCAGGCCCGGGGTCGTGATGAGGTCGGTGATGCCCTGGACACCGGAGAGAAGGACCTGGTCGGCGCTGCGGAACGCGTCGAGCATGCTCACGGCTCGGTCGCTGATCGAGAGCAGCCGGTCGTTCGGGATGACGATGAGGGTGTCGACCTCGTCCCGGAGGTTGCCGATCCCGGACTCGGCCTGGTTGGCCCGGCGCCGGCCCTCGAACGTGAACGGACGGGTGACGACGCCGATCGTCAGGGCCCCGAGGCTCTTGGCGATCTTCGCGACGACCGGTGCACCGCCGGTCCCGGTACCGCCCCCCTCGCCCGCGGTGACGAAGACCATGTCCGCCCCCTTGAGGACCTCCTCGATCTCCTCGCCGTGGTCCTCGGCGGCCTTCCGGCCGACCTCCGGGTCGGCCCCGGCGCCGAGGCCGCGGGTGAGGTCGCGGCCCACGTCGAGCTTGACGTCGGCGTCGCTCATGAGGAGCGCCTGCGCGTCGGTGTTGATCGCGATGAACTCGACGCCCTTCAGGCCCACCTCGATCATCCGGTTGATGGCGTTGACACCGCCTCCGCCGATGCCGACGACCTTGATAACGGCCAGGTAGTTCTGCGGTGCTGCCACGGGTGGGCCTCTCTCGGATGCTTCGCGGTGCGTGCTGAGGGTGCAAACCCTCGATGTGAAGTAGAGGGTTACGGTAGGGTCACGGAGTCGGGTGCGACGGTATGCGCTCGCGCACCCGCCCGCAACACTCCCCGCGCGTGTCGAGGCGACGATACCGGTCGCCGCGCGGGCGACCGCGCCCGGGCAGCGGCGGATGGCGCCCGCAGGGCCCGATCCTCCCGCAACCCTCACCCTCAAGTCGAGGTCGAGAGTCCGGCGACGTCAGCGTGTGACGGGGGTGTCCGGTGCGCTGACGTCGATGACGTGCGGGTGCCGCTCGAGCAGCGCGGCGACGACCTCGGACTTCAGCTCGGGGCGCTCCGCGGTCCCCCAGACGACGTCGGTCGAGCCGATGCTGAAGGTGACGACGTCGGCGGCGCTGACGCCGAGGTCGGTGACGCGGTCCGCGAGGCCGCGCGGCAGCGTCGAGAGGACGTCGAGCGCGGCGGACACCCCGGCGCGCGAGACCGTGCCGGTGTCGGAGTGGATCACCGGCACGCCGGTGGGGGCCCGCTCCACGGTGGCGAAGGCCACGCCCTCGATGTCGACGACCTTCAGGGCCCCGGAGTCGCCCCGGACCGCGAGCACGGGCGTCCGGGTCGTGGCGTCGACGACGAGGGTGCCGGGCCAGCGACGGTCCACCGAGACGTGCGCGACGTCCGCGGCGGCGGCGACCCGGCTCTCGACCGCGCCGGTGTCGACGCGAGCGAGCGGGGTGCCGAGGGAGACGTCGGCGAGTCGGCGGACCTCGGCGCGCCCGGCCTTGCCGTGCACACCCGTCACCTCGACCGAGCGGACCGCGAGCACCGGGCTGGCGAGGAGGAGCCACGCGAGCGCGGCCACGACGATGACGGCCACCGCGGCCCAGAGCCCACGGCGCCGGGCGCGGCGGCGCACCCAGCCCGCACGGTCGGCGAACCGGTCCTGGGCGGCGACGAGCCCGTCCTGGACGAGCCGCCGGCGGGTCGCGGGCCTGCTGCTCATGTCTCCTCCAACGCACGGACCACCTGGGGGGCGAGGGCGGTGACGTCGCCGGCGCCGACGGTGAGGACGAGGTCCCCGGGACCGCAGAGCCCGGCGACGAGCCCGGGCACCTCGGCGTGGTCGTGGCAGACCATGACCGACGTCCCCGCGGCGCGGAGCGGGCCCGCGACGAGCTCGGGCCCCACCCCCGGGACCGGGTCCTCCCGGGCACCGTAGACGTCGAGCAGCACGACCTCGTCCGCGGGGGCCAGCGCGGCCGCGAACTCGGCGGCGAAGTCGCGCGTGCGGGAGTACAGGTGGGGCTGGAAGACGACGACGAGCCGGTGCCCGGCGGCGATGCCCGCGCCGGTGCGCACGACGGCGTCGACCTTGCCGGGGTTGTGGGCGTAGTCGTCGACGACGGTGACGCCGCGGACCCGTCCCCGGACCTCGAAGCGGCGGCGGGCGCCGGTGAACCCGGCGAGCCCGGCGAGGACGTCCTCGGGGTCGGCCCCGAGGCCGAGGACCGCGGCGGTCCAGGCCGCGGCGGCGTCGAGCTGGTTGTGCCGGCCCGGCACCGCGAGGCGCAGCGAGCGGGCGACGCCGTCGGGGCCGGTGAGGACGGCGGTCGAGCCGAGCCCCTGCCCGACCGGGTCGGTGAGGCGGACGTCGGCGTTCCCCGCGAGTCCGTAGGTGCACACGTCGACGCCCTCGGCGCGCGCGCTCGCGGCGAGGTCGGCCGAGCCGGGGTCGTCGGCGCAGGCGACGAGGAGCCCTCCTTCGGGCATGGTCGCGACGAACTCCCGGTAGGCGGCCCGGACGCCCTCGAGGTCCCCGAAGTGGTCGAGGTGGTCGGCCTGGACGTTGGTGACGACGCTGACGTGGGGGCGGTAGACGAGGAAGGACCCGTCGCTCTCGTCGGCCTCGACGACGAAGACCCCGCCGGTGCCGCGGCGGGCGTTCGTCCCGAGCGCGGCGATCTCGCCGCCGGCGGCGAACGACGGGTCGGCGCCGGCGGCGTCGAGGGCGACCGCGAGCATCGAGGTCGTCGTCGTCTTGCCGTTCGCGCCCGCCACCGCGACCCGCCGCTCCCCCGCGGCGGTCGCCGCGAGCGCCTGCGAGCGGTGGAGGACCCGCAGGCCCGCCGCCCGGGCGGCGGCGAGCTCGACGTTGTCCTCGCGGACCGCCGAGGAGACCACGACGGTGTCGGCGCCCTCGACGTGGCGGGCGTCGTGGCCCGCCCACACCCGTGCCCCGGCCTCGCGCAGGTCGGCGAGGACCGGGGAGTCGCGCGCGTCCGAGCCGCTGACCGCCACGCCGTGGGCGAGCAGGAGCCTCGCGACCGCGGACATCCCGATGCCCCCGATCGCGACGAGGTGGACCCGGCCGAGTTCGGCGACGTCGGGGACGGGCGCGCGGAAGTCGAACCGTGCCGTGGCGCTCATCCCGCGTCGCCGTCCCCCGCGGCGGCTGCCGCCGTGCGGGGCCCGGTGCGGTGCGCCTCGAGGACGAGGTCGGCGAGCTTCTCGTCGCCGTCGGGCTCCCCGACCGCGGTGGACGCGACGCTCATCCGGTGCAGGCGGTCCGGGTCGCGCAGCATGGGGACGAGCTCGCCGGCCACCCAGGCGGGGGTGAAGTCGGCGTCCTCGACGACGGCGCCGCCCCCCGCGCCGACGACGTCGACGCAGTTGAGGCGCTGCTCGCCGTTGCCGATCGGCAGCGGGACGTAGACCGCAGGCAGCCCGACCGCGGTCAGCTCGCACACGGTGTTGGCCCCGGAGCGGGCGACGACCATGTCGGCTGCGCTGTAGGCGAGGTCCATGCGGTCGGCGTAGGGGACGACGACGTAGGGGGCTCCGACGCCCGTCACCTCGGGGGTGAACTCCTTGCCCGCGCCGGTGATGTGCAGGACCTGGATCCCGGCGTGGTGGAGCCGGTCCACGCTGGCCTCGAAGGCGCGGTTGAGCCGCTGGGCGCCGAGGGAGCCGCCGGTGACGAGGAGCGTGGGCCACTGCGGGTCGAGCCCGAAGTGGGCCATCGCCTCGGCTCGGTGCGCCGCCCGGTCGAGGTGGGCGATCTCCGGCCGCAACGGCATCCCGACGACCCGGCCGCCGTGCAGCCGGGTCGTCGGGAAGGTGACCCCGACGTGGTCGGTCAGCCGGGCGCCGAGCCGGTTCGCGATGCCCGGCCGGGCGTTCTGCTCGTGGACGACGACGGGCAGCCGGCGCCGCCGGGCGGCGAGGTAGGCGGGCGCGGCGACGTAGCCGCCGAAGCCGACGACGACCTCGGCGCCGACGTCGTCGATGACCCGGCCGGCGGCGGCCACCGCGAGCCGGAAGCTGCGCGGCAGCCGGGCGAGCGCCATCCCCGGCCGTCGGGGCATCGGCACCTTGGGCACGGTGCGCAGCGGGTAGCCGCGGGCGGGCACGAGCCGGGACTCCAACCCGACCTCGGTGCCGAGCGCGGTGACGGCGAGGTCCGGGTCCCGCCGTCGCAGGCAGTCGGCGAGCGCGAGCAGCGGCGAGATGTGGCCGGCGGTCCCCCCGCCGGCGAGGAGGACCGACGCGGGGCCGGGGGCGCTCACCGGCGCTCCCGGGTCCACGCGGGCAGCACGGCGAGGGAGCGGCGCACGACCGACGGCCGGGCGCGCAGCGCCTCGTCGCAGCCCGGCTCGGCGCGGGCGAAGGAGAGCAGCACGCCGGCCGCGAGCATCGTCGTCACGAGCGAGGACCCGCCCGAGGAGACGAACGGCAGGGGCACGCCGATGACCGGCAGCAGCCCGATGACGGCACCGATGTTGACCATGGCCTGGGCGACGATCCACGTCATGATGCCGGCGGTGGCGAGCCGGACGAACATGTCCTCGGTCCGGGTCACGAGCCGGTAGCAGGCGAGCGCGAGCACGGCGAAGAGGCCGAGGATGACCAGCGTGCCGGGCAGGCCCAGCTCCTCGCCGATGATCGCGAAGATGAAGTCGTTGTGCGGCTCCGGGAGCCACTGCCACTTCTCCCGGCTCGCGCCGAGGCCGACGCCCCACCACCCGCCGTCGGCGAGGGCGTACAGCCCGTGCAGCGGCTGGCGGCAGATGCCGTAGTAGAGCGCGTCGTGGCTCGGGCTGCACTGCGAGCTGTCGAGCCAGATGCTGATCCGCTCCATCCGGTTCGCGCTCGTCTTCGCGGCGACGAGGACGAGCCCGACGACCGACCCCAGCCCGAGACCGAACCAGCGCATCGGGACCCCGGCGGCGAACAGCACCCCGACGAGGATCGCGGCGAGCACCATCGCGGTGCCGAGGTCGTGCCCGAGCATGACGAGGCCGAGGACGGCCGCCGCGCTCGGGACGACGTAGGGGACGAGCACGTGCCGGATGTCCCCGAGGAGCGCGCTCTTGCGGGTGAGCACGGCCGCCCCGAACAGGACGAGCGCGATCTTGCCGAGCTCGCTCGGCTGCATGCTCAGCGGCCCGAGCGCGATCCAGTTGCGGTTGCCCTGGAACCCCGTCCCGAGCGGGGTGAAGACCAGGACCTGCAGCACGAGGGTTCCGACCAGGGCGGGCAGGGCGTACCGCTTCCACCGCTCGACCCCGAACCGGGAGGCGACCGCCATCGCCACCGCCCCGATCACCGCGAACACGAGCTGGTTCTTGAAGATCGCGAACGGTGACCCGCTCGCGGTGTCCTTGATCGAGACGATCATCGACGCGGAGAGGACCATGACGAGGCCGATCGTGACGAGCATCGTCGTCACGCCGAGCAGGACGTAGTACGTCGTCACCGGCGAGGCGAGCCGCTCGGACCACCAGCCCGACCGGCCGGCCGAGCCGTCTCGCGTGCGGGCACGGGAGCCGCTGCCCCTGCCGGCGCGCGAGCCCGCCCGGTCCCTCCCCGCCGCCGTGGTGCTGCTCACGGCGCTACTCCCCCCGGGCTCGCTCGGCGAGCCGCCGGACGGCCTCGGCGAAGGCGTCGCCCCGGGCGTCGTAGTCCCGGAACATGTCCATCGACGCCGCCGCCGGCGCGAGGAGGACGACGTCGCCGGGCCGGGCGAGCGCGGCGGCTTCGGTCACGGCGAGGTCCATGGCCCCAGTGTCGGTGGCGGCGACGTCGACGACGGGCACATCGGGCGCGTGTCGGGAGACTGCCTCGATGATGGCGGCCCGGTCCCTCCCGATGGCGACGAGCCCCCGCAGCCGGCCGGCGGAGGCCTCGACGAGCTCCTCGACGTCGGCGCCCTTGAGCAGCCCCCCGGCGACCCAGACGACGCTGTCGTGCGCGGCGAGGGAGGCGGCGGCCGCGTGCGGGTTGGTGGCCTTGGAGTCGTCGACGTAGCCGACCCCGTCGACGACGGCGACCTCGGCGAGCCGGTGCGGGTCGGGGCTGAAGGCCCGCAGCCCGTCCCGCACCGCGACCGGGGGGACCCCGAGGGACCGGGCGAGCGCGGCCGCGGCGAGCGCGTTCGCGACCTGGTGGGGGGCGAGCGAGCCCGTGGCGCCGCGGAGGTCGTCGACGTGGCCGAGCTCGAGGGCCTGCCGCTGCCGGTCGGGGCCGAACGCGCGGTCGGCGAGCACCCCGTCGACGACCCCGACCATCGAGGGGGCGGGCGAGCCGAGGGTGAACCCGATGGCCCGGCATCCCTGCACGACGTCCGCCTCCTCGACGAGGCGCTCGGTGACCGGGTCGGCGACGTTGTAGACGCAGGCGACCTCGGTGCGCTCGTACACCCGGCCCTTGTCCGCCGCGTAGGCCTCGGCCGAGCCGTGCCAGTCGAGGTGGTCGGGGGCGACGTTGAGGCACGCGGAGGCGTACGGGCGCAGGCTGTGGCACCAGTGCAGCTGGAAGCTCGACAGCTCGACGGCGATGACGGACCAGGGCTGGGGGTCCAGGACCGCCTCGACGATCGGGGTCCCGACGTTGCCCGCACTCGTCGCGCGGAGGCCGGCGGCGCGGAGGATCTCGGTGAGCATGCGCACCGTCGTCGTCTTGCCGTTGGTGCCGGTGACGGTCAGCCAGGGCGCGGCGCCGGCGCTCGGCCGCAGCCGCCACGCGAGCTCGACCTCGCCCCAGACGGGGACGCCGCGGGCGGCGGCCTCGGCGAGCAGGGACTGGTCCGGGCGCCATCCCGGGGAGGTGACGACGAGGTCGAGGTCGCCGGGGGGCAGGCCCGCGACGTGCTCGTCCCCGGTGCGCACCTGCGCGTCGAGCACCTCGAGCACCCCGGCACGCTCGGCGAGCTCGGGGACGGCGTCGCTGTCGCGGGCGTCGACGGCGACGACGTGGGCACCGCGCTCGGCGAGCGCGGCGGCGGCGGCGAACCCGCTCACCCCGAGGCCGGCGACGAGGACCTGCAGCCCTGCCCAGTCCGCGCCGCCGTGGGTGAGCCCGGCGAGTCGGTCGGTGCTCACGAGCCGCCCACCACCCACTCGGCGTAGAACAGCCCGAGGCCGAGGGCGACCGAGAGCCCGGCGATGATCCAGAACCGGATGACGATCGTCACCTCCTGCCAGCCGAGCAGCTCGAAGTGGTGCTGCAGCGGGGCCATCCGGAACACCCGGCGCCCGGTGAGCTTGAAGGACCCGACCTGGATGATCACCGACAGCGTGATCGCGACGAACAGCCCGCCGAGGATGATGATGAGCAGCTCGGTCCGCGTCGTGATCGCGAGCCCGGCGAGGGCGCCGCCGAGGGCGAGGGAGCCGGTGTCGCCCATGAAGATCTTCGCCGGGGAGGCGTTCCACCAGAGGAACCCGAAGCACGCGCCCATCCCGCACGCGGCGACGACGGCGAGGTCGTGGGCGTCGCGGACCTCGTAGCACTTCAGGCCCGGGTTGCTCTGGCAGTTCTGGTTGAACTGCCAGATCCCGATGAGGACGTACGAGGCGAACACCATCGTCGAGGCGCCGGTCGCGAGCCCGTCGAGGCCGTCGGTGAGGTTCACCCCGTTCGAGGTGCCGGCGATCATGAGGTTGGCCCAGACGACGAAGAGGACGAGCCCGACCAGCGGCCCCGCGAACGCGAGGTCGATCCCGGTGTCGCGGACGAAGGAGATCTGGGTCGAGGCGGGGGTGCGGAAGGAGCTGTTGGGGAACCCGAGCGCGAGCACGGCGAAGATCACCGCGACGAGGGTCTGGCCGGCGAGCTTCTCGCGGGAGCGCAGCCCGAGGCTGCGCTGCTTGCTGATCTTGATGTAGTCGTCGAGGAACCCGACGACGCCGAGCCCGGTCGTGAGGAACAGCACGAGCAGCGCGCTCGCCGTCGGCGGGGTCAGCGTGGCGACGTGGGCGACGGCGTAGGCGCTCACCGCGGCCCCGAGGATGACCGCTCCGCCCATCGTCGGCGTCCCGCGCTTGGTGTGGTGCGAGGTCGGGCCGTCGTCCCGGATGAACTGGCCGTAGCCCTTGCGGACGAGCAGCTTGATGAACATCGGCGTGCCGAGCAGCGCCACCACCAGGGAGAAGACGGCGGCGATGAGCACGGCCTTCACGAGGGGTCCTCCATCTGTCCGCTGAGACGCTCTCCCAGCAACCGTAGACCGGCGTCCCGGCTCGACTTCAGCAGCACCACGTCCCCCGGGGCGAGCTCGGCGGCGAGCAGCTCGTGGGCGGCCTCGACGTCGGGAACCCACGACACGCGGCCGGTGTCGGCACCGGCGGCGAGGGCGCCGTCGAGCACCGGGCGGGCGACGTCGCCGACGACGACGACCCGGTCGGTCCCGTGCTCGACGGCGTCCCGGCCGACGCCGGCGTGCTCGGCATCGGACTCCGCGCCGAGCTCGAGCATCGACCCGAGCACGGCAAAGGAGCGCCGCCCCGCGCTCATCCCGGCGAGTGCGCGCAGCGCGGCGCGGGTCGAGTCCGGGTTGGCGTTGTAGGCGTCGTTGACGACCGTCACCCCGTCGGGGCGCTCGGTGACCTCCATCCGCCACCGGCTCGCCGGACGGGCCGCGGCGAGCGCCTCGCCGACCTGCTCCAGCCCCATCCCGCAGGCGAGCCCGACCGCGGCGACCGCCAGCGCGTTGTCGACGTGGTGCTCGCCGTGCATCGCGAGCGTGACCGGCACCCTCGCGCCCGCGTGGACGAGGACGAAGCTCGGGCGCGCGGCGCCGTCGAGGACGACGTCCTCGGCGCGAAGGTCGGCGCGGCGGCCGGCGCCGTCGGCCCCGGTGGCTCGGCCGACGGTGACGACTCGCGCGCGGGTCCGGGCGGCCATCGCGGCGACGACCGAGTCGTCGGCGTTGAGCACCGCGGTGCCGTCGGCGGGCAGGGCCTCCACGAGCTCGGCCTTGGCCCGGCCGATCGCCTCCCGGCTGCCGAACTCGCCGAGGTGGGCGACCCCGACGTTGAGCACGACGCCGACGCGGGGCGGGACGATCTCGGTGAGGTAGCGGATGTGCCCGACGCCGCGGGCGCCCATCTCGACGACGAGGAACGCGGTGTCGTCGGTGACCCGGCACACCGTGAGCGGGACCCCGACCTCGGAGTTCAGCGAGCCGGCGGTGGCGACGGTCTCGCCGGTGGCGGCGAGCACGCTCGCGAGGAGGTCCTTCGTGCTCGTCTTGCCCGAGGAGCCGGTGACCCCGACGACGGTCAGCCCGGGCAGCCCGTCGACGAGGTCGCGGGCGAGGGCGACGAAGCCGGCCTGGACGTCGGGGACGACCACCCCGGGCAGCTCGCCCACCGGGCGGCTGGCGAGGACGGCGACCGCGCCGCGGCCGGCGGCGTCGGCGACGAAGTCGTGGCCGTCCATCCGCTCCCCGACCCGGGCGACGTACAGCGAACCGGGGCCGGCCTCGCGGGAGTCGGTGACGACCGGGCCGGTCACCTCGAGCGAGGCGGCGCCGGCGGCGTCGACGCCGTGCAGCTCGCCACCGGTGACACGGGCGATGTCGGCCAGGCTCCGCCGGATCACGAGCCGGCCCCCTCGGCAGCGGTCGCCCCCGGCCGGCTGCCAGGGCGGTCGCGGGCGGCCGTCAGGGCCCGGCGCAGCTCCTCCCGGTCGTCGAACGGGTGGACGACACCGGCGACCTCCTGCCCGGTCTCGTGCCCCTTGCCGAGGACGACGACGGTGCTGCCGGGCCCGGCGTCGAGGGCGACCCGCACCGCGCGCTCGATGGCGGCGCGTCGGCCCTCGACGTCGTGGACCTCGCACCCGGCCTCGACGGCGCGGGCCCCGTCGAGGACCCGGGCGCGGATGGCGGCCGGCACCTCGGTGCGCGGGTTGTCGTCGGTGACGACGAGGACGTCGGCGCAGCGGGCGGCCGCGGCACCCATCCCGGGGCGCTTGGCGGCGTCCCGGTCGCCGCCGGCACCGAGCACGGCGACGAGGGCCCCGGTCGTCTGCGCGCGCAGCGAGGCCAGGGCTGCGGCGACGGCGTCGGGGGTGTGGGCGTAGTCGACGACCGCGAGCGGCAGCGGCGGCCCGGTGGTCTCGCCGTCGGGCTGGACGGTCTCCATCCGGCCCGGGACGTAGGGGTCGGTCAGGACCGCGTGCCCGACGAGGGCCGGGTCCTCGCCGAGCTCGACGAGCGCGAGCACCGCGAGCGCGGTGTTGGTGCGGTTGAAGTCCCCGGGCAGCGCAGAGCGCAGCTCGAGCACGGCGTCCGGTCCGGCGAGCGTGAACGCGGCAGGGTCCTCCGCGTCGGGCGTGAGCCTCCAGTCGGCCCGGACCGAGGGGTCGGAGGTGAGCGTGCGCACCGGGACGGTCGCGGTCTCGGCGAGCCGCCGACCCCACGCGTCGTCGACGCAGACCACGCCCCTGCGGCTGCGCTGCGGGGTGAACAGCCGGGCCTTGGCCTCGAAGTAGTCCTCCATCGTGGCGTGGAAGTCGAGGTGGTCCTGGGAGAGGTTGGTGAACACCGCCACGTCGTAGCCGACGCCGTCGACGCGGTGCTGGCTCAGCGCGTGGCTGGAGACCTCCATGACGCAGGAGTCCATCTCCCGCTCGACCATGACCGCGAGCAGCGCGTGCAGGTCGGTCGTCTCCGGGGTGGTCCGCACGCTGCGGATCCGCTCCGTCGCGATCCGGGTCTCGACCGTGCCGATGAGGCCGGTGTGGTGGCCGAGCGCCCCGAGCGCGCTGGTGAGCAGGTACGCGGTCGTCGTCTTCCCGTTCGTGCCGGTGATCCCGACCATGTTGAGGCGGAGCGGGCTCGTGCCGTAGACGAGCGAGGACACCGTCCCGAGGACCGCGCGGGGACGGTCGACGACGACGACGGGCAGCTCGACGCCGTCGTCGGCGACGAGGTCGGCCCCGGCGGCGTCGGTCAGCACGGCGGCGGCGCCGGCGGCGGCGGCCGCGGCCGCGAACCGCGCGCCGTGCACGTTCGCCCCGGGCAGGGCGGCGTAGAGGTCGCCGGGCCTGACCTCGCGGGAGTCGAGGGTCACGCCGGTGACCTCGCGGGAGCGGGCGTCATCGAGGTCGGAGGCACGGACGTCGGAGGCACCGGCACTCGCAGCCACCTCCGCGAGGGGCGTGCGTCGGACGGTGTGGGGTCGGGGGCTGGCCACGGGCAGCGAGACTACCGGTCGGTGGGGGAACCGCCGTCTCGCAGCACCCCGGGCTCGTCGGTGGGCGGCGGGCCGGACAGCCGGGTCCGCAGCGTGGGCCTCTTCGTGTCCTCCGGGGTCGGCGGTACCTGCTGCTCCTGGAGGGCGTAGGTCATGACGTCCTTGAAGACCGGGCCGGCAACGCTCCCGCCGTAGTAGCCGTTGACCGGACGCTGGAGGATCGCGGCGACGACGAGCCGGGGGTCGTCGGCCGGCGCGAACCCGATGAAGCTCGCGGTCTTGCCGGAGTAGCCGTGGCTGCGCGCGTCGTACCGGTCGGCGGTCCCGGTCTTGCCGGCGACCCGGTAGCCGGGGATCTGTGCCTCGGGGGCGGTGCCGTTCGCCGAGACGACCCCCTCGAGCATCCGGTTCAGGGTCGTCGCGGTCTTCGGCGAGACCACGCGCGTGCCCTTCTTCGGCGC
The DNA here is from genome assembly GCA_963800325.1 of uncultured Actinomycetota bacterium. Taxonomy (GTDB): domain Bacteria; phylum Actinomycetota; class Actinomycetes; order Actinomycetales; family Dermatophilaceae; genus CAWDAQ01. The sequence goes on from CAWDAQ010000005.1 coordinate 264,664, forward strand.
GGTCGGCTGCCAGCTGCCGTCGCCGGACTTCACCGAGTCGACGATCCTCGGCGGGACCCGCAGGCCCTTGTTCGCGATGGTCTGGAACACCCCGGCCGCCTGCACCGCGGTGACCGACATCCCCTGCCCGAACAGGACCGTGTACCGCTGGCTCCCGTTCCAGTCCTCGGCCGGGGCGAGCAGGCCCGCCGACTCGCCGGGGAAGCCCAGCCCCGAGGTCGAGCCCAGGCCGAACTTGCGGAAGTAGCTCTCCAGCGTCTTCGGCGGGAGCTGCTCCCCGGCGAGGATGAAGCCGATGTTGCTCGACTCGGCCAGCGCGCCGGCGAACGTCCGGTACTCGGTCGGGTGCGGGTGGCTGTCGTGGAAGGTCCGGTCCGAGCGGTGGATCGAGCCCGGGATCACCATCGGCGTCGTGGGCGTCGCCTTGCCCTCCTGCAGGACCGCCGCGGCGGTCATGATCTTCGCGGTCGAGCCCGGCTCGAAGACGTCGGTGAGCGCGAGGTTGGACAGGCTCCCGGTGGCGTCGGCGACGTGGTTGGGGTCGAACGTCGGGTAGGACGCGAGCGCGAGGAGCTTGCCGCTCCTGGCGTCGAGGACGACGACGGACCCGCTGAGGGCGTTGGTCTTCTTCACCTCCGCCGCGAGCCGGTTCTGGGCGTACCACTGCAGGTCGTTGTCGATGGTGAGCCGGACGTCGTGGCCGGGGCGGGCGGGGTCGACCTCGTGCCGGCCCTGCGGGAGGGTGCTGCCGTCCTGCCCGATCTCGTACACCGCCTTGCCGGCGTGGCCCTTGAGCTCGTCGTCGAGCATGAGCTCGAGCCCGCCACCGGGCTTGCCGTCGTCGGTGACGTACCCGACGAGCGAGGCCGCGGTCGTCGACTGCGGGTAGGTCCGCTCGCTCGTGCGCTCGCTGTACACGCCGGGGACCCCGAGGTCGTTGATCTTGCGCCAGGTGAGCGGGCTGACGTTCTTCGCGAGCACCCGGTAGCGCTCGTCGCCGGTGAGCTTCGGGGTGAGCTGCCCGACGGTCGTGCCGAGCAGCGGGGCGAGGTCGGCCGCGGCGCCGGCGACGCCGACCTTCTGCAGCCGGCCGTCCACGGTCTTGAGGTAGCTCGGCACCGCGGTCTGGTCGACGGTCACGGTGCGTCGCTCGATGCTCGTCGCGAGGACCGTCCCGGAGGAGTCGTAGATCGTCCCCCGCAGCGCCGGGATGACCTCGGTGCGGGTGCGCGCCGAGAGCGCCGTCGCCGACGTGGCGGCGGCGTCGAAGCCCTGGAGCCGGACGAGCTGGGCACCGAAGATGCTGAGGACGAACAGCATCGCCAGCGTCATCAGCCGCATCCGCCGCCGTGGGCTGCCGGGGCGGGTCCGCACCGCCCGACGGGCGCGGGCGGTGACCGGCGGGCGCGGGCCCGGCGGGCGGCGGGGGCTCCCGCCCTGCCGTGCCGACGGGCCGCCGCGGGCACCCGAGCGGGAAGGCCCACCCGGCCGTCCGGACGCGTCCGGACGGGTGGGGCGCTGCGGGGTCGAGCGCTGCGGCGTCGACGGTCGAGCCCCGGGGCGGGGGCGGCCGCGCGGCGCGGAGCGCGGGGTCCGGCGGTCGGGCCGTCGACGCTCCGTCACGGCGCTCCTTCCTGCTCCGTCGCGGTCGCGACGGGCTGTGTCACGGGCCCTGTCCCGGCCGCTCTCACTCCACCGGGGTCGCCGTGCGGTCCTCCGACCTCGAGGCGACCCGGCTCTGCGGGTCCTTCGCCCAGGAGTCGGCCACCGGGGCCGACGATGGGTCGCTCCCCTGCTCCTTCGACGTCGCCCGACCCGAGGTCTCCCGGGGCGGGGACACGACCACCGTAAAGTCGTCGCCGGGCTTGGCCGCCGTCGCCACGCCGAGCACCTTGCCGTCGCTGAGTCGGAGGAACGCGGGCGACTCGGCCGGCACCATGCCGAGGGCCTCGGCGCGCTGGGCGAGTCGCGCCGGCGCGCGCTGGGCGTCGATCCTGTGGGTGAGGGCCTCCTCCTGGTCGGCCAGCGCCGACGACCTCGCCTGGAGCCGGCCGAGGGTGAACGACCCCTCCGCCAGCGCCGTGTTGAGCAGGAGCACCGCGAGCAGCCCGCCGACGAGGAGGGCGATGCACGTCGCGAGGAACCAGCCCTGGCTCGCGACGACGCTGCCCTGGACGACGCGCAGCCGGGGGGCGGCCCCGGCGGGCCGCCGCAGCGGTCGGGCCGGGGCGCGGGAGGCGGTCATCTGGCTCATCGGGACGGTCCCTTCGTCGAGCGGGTGCGTTCGGCCGCGCGCAGGCGCACGGAGGTGGATCGGGGGTTGGCCGCCTGCTCGGCCGCGGAGGCCTCCTCCGCGCCGCGGGTGAGCAGCCGCAGGTAGGGGGCGTGGTCGGGCAGCTCGACCGGCAGCCCCTCGGGGGTGCTGCCCCGGGCGCCGGCGGCGAGGACGCGCTTGGTGATGCGGTCCTCGAGGGAGTGGTAGGAGAGGACGACGACGCGGCCACCGACCGCGAGGGCGTCGACCGCGGCCGGGAGCGCGCGCCGCCAGGTGTCGAGCTCGCCGTTGACCTCGATCCGCAGTGCCTGGAAGGTGCGCTTCGCGGGGTGCCCGCCGGTGCGCTGCGACGCGGCCGGCAGGGTCGCGCGGAGGAGGTCGACGAGGTCCCCGGACCGCTCGAAGGGCCGGGTCTCGCGGCGGCGGACGACGGCGCGGGCGATCCGGCGGGCGAACCGCTCCTCGCCGTACTCGGACAGGATGCGGGTGAGCTCGGACGCGTCGGCGGTGTTGAGGACGTCGGCGGCGCTGCGGCCCCGACCCTGGTCCATCCGCATGTCGAGCGGCGCGTCGTGGGCGTAGGCGAAGCCGCGGTCGGTCTCGTCGAGCTGGAGCGAGGAGACCCCGAGGTCGAAGAGGACGCCGGAGACCGGCTCGCCGCCGGTCGTGCCGGACAGGTCGGCGAGCACCTCGGGGAGCTCGTCGTAGACGGCGTGGACGAGGTCGACCCTCCCGGCGTGGGCGGCGAGCCGCTCGCGGGCGAGGGCGAGGGCGTCCCGGTCCCGGTCGATCCCGACGAGCCGCACGTGCGGGAACCGCTCGAGCGCGGCCGCCGCGTGGCCGCCGAGCCCGAGGGTGGCGTCGACGAGGACCGACCCGGGCTCGTCGAGCGCGGGGGCGAGGAGGTCGAGGACCCGGTCGAGGAGGACCGGCACGTGCCGCGCCGGCAGCGCTCCTCCTGCGGTCATCGGGGGCTCCTCGAGGGGGGTGGTGGTCAGTCTGCTCGGGTCGGGCGTCGGGGCGGGGCACCGGAGCGGCGCGTCGGCGGTTCGGGTTCTCGGTCGCGCTTCCCCGGTCGGGCCTCGGGCCGTGCGTCGGGGAGTCGGGCCACGCTGGTCGGGGGTGGTCGTCGGTGGCGCTCGTCGGTGGCGGTCGTCGGGGGCGGGCGGTGCTGCGGCCTGGTCCCCATCCGCCCGGGCCCGGCACGGGGGAAGGCGTGTCGGGAGGCGAGCGGCTGGAGGCCGGGCGGCAGCTGGCGGTGCCCGTCGGGTCCGGCGATGCGGTGTCACATGAGGCCGGGGATCACCTCCTCGGCCTGGTCGGCGAAGCTCTGCTCGGTGCGGGCGAGGTAGTCGGTCCACGCGGCGGAGTCCCAGACCTCGAGCCGGGCGCCGGCACCGATGACGGTGCACTCCCGGCTCAGCCCGGCGTACTCGCGCAGGTTCGCCGGGACCGTGACCCGGCCCTGCTTGTCGGGGACCTCGTCGGAGGCACCGGAGAGGAAGACGCGCATGTAGTCCCGCGCGGCACGGCTCGTCGTCGGCGCCTGGCGCATCTGCTCGGCGAGCTGGACGAACTCGTCCATCGGGAACACGTAGAGGCACCGCTCCTGCCCCCGGGTGACGACGAGGCCGTCGGCGAGCCGCTCGCGGAACTTCGCCGGGAGGAAGAGCCGACCCTTGTCGTCGAGGCGAGGGGTGTGGGTACCGAGGAACACCGCCTCACCTCCCCGGGACGTCGTGGGTGCCTCCTGCGTCAACCGCTGTCCCCCACATTACTCCACTATCCAGCTCAGAGGTATCCACAGATGTACGATTTGCGGCTTTTTTTCGCCAAATCTGCAGGTCAGTGCCGGTGGGGGGAAGTGGGGGACGTTCGTCCACCACCCGAGCGCGGCCCTGCCCCGGCGCCGGCCGCCGACCGCGACGGGCAGCCGATCAGGCGACCGGGGGTGGGTCCGGCGCGCGGAGGGTGTGGGCGGTGGGGCGCGGTGGGGCGCCTGCGTCCCCGCCCGAACCGCTTTGTTCTGTCGGCGTTCTGGGAGAGGATCGAGGTCCGGTCGGCGTGCGACCCACCCGGCCCCGTCCGTCACGGGCGCGAGGGAGAGGTGGACACGTGCACAGCGACGAGAGGTCGGCGGCGGCAGCGGTCGCCCGGGACCCGAACCGCGCGCTCGAGCAGCTCCTCGAGGTCTCGAGCAGCCTCGCGACCGCGATGAACTCGGTCATCGAGGGCAAGCCGGCGGTCGTGCGGACCGCGATCACGGTGCTGCTCGCCGAGGGGCACCTGCTGCTCGAGGACGTCCCCGGGGTCGGCAAGACGATGCTCGCCAAGACCCTCGCCCGCTCGATCGACTGCTCGGTGCGCCGGGTCCAGTTCACCCCGGACCTGCTCCCCAGCGACATCACCGGGGTCAGCGTGTTCAACCAGGACGTGCGGGACTTCGAGTTCCGGCCGGGCGCGATCTTCGCCAACGTCGTCGTCGGCGACGAGATCAACCGGGCCTCCCCCAAGACCCAGTCGGCACTGCTGGAGTGCATGGAGGAGGGACAGGTCACCGTCGACGGCCGGACCTTCCAGCTGCCGCACCCGTTCATCGTCATGGCGACCCAGAACCCGATCGAGATGGAGGGGACCTACCCCCTGCCCGAGGCTCAGCGGGACCGGTTCATGGCGCGGGTCTCCCTGGGCTACCCCTCGCCGCGCAGCGAGGTCGAGATGCTCGCCTCCCACGGGGGGACCTCCCCGCTCGAGGCGCTGGCCCCGGTCACCGACGCGACGACCGTCGGCATGATGATCGCCGCGGTGCGGACCGTGCACGCCTCCCCCGCCATCCGGCAGTACGTCGTCGACCTCGCCACCGCGACGAGGGAGAGCTCGGCGCTGCGCCTCGGCGCCTCCCCGCGGGCGACGCTGCACGTGCTTCGCGCCTCCCGGGCCCACGCGGCGCTCGCCGGCCGCGACCACGTCCTGCCCGACGACGTCCAGTCGGTCCTCCTCCCGGTCCTCGCCCACCGGCTCCTGCCCACCGGCGAGACCCAGATGGCGGGCCGCACGCCGGCGACGGTCCTCGAGGACCTGCTCCACCGGGTCCGGGTCCCCGCCCCGGGGCACTGAGGCGGGCGGCGTGCGGGCCATCACCGGCGTCCTCACCCTCCGCGGGCGGTGCGTGCTCGCGGCCGGGGCCGCGCTCGCCCTCTGCGGGGTCGGGCTCGGGTTCGAGGACCTCATCAGGCTCGGCGTGCTCCTCCTCGTCCTCCCGCTGCTCACCGCGGCGCTCACCCGGCACCACCGGCTCAGCCTCGCGGTCTCCCGCTCGGTCCAGCCCGCCCGCGTCCAGGTCGACGAGGCCGCCGTCGTCACGGTCACCCTGGAGAACCGCGGCCCGCGGCCGACGCCGATGATGCTGGCCGAGGAGAGCCTCGACTACTCGCTCGGGGACCGGCCCCGGTTCGTCGTGCCCCGCCTCGGACGCGACGACCGGTGCGAGCTGCGCTACCGCGTGCGGGGTCACACCCGGGGCCGGCACCGGCTCGGTCCGCTCGGGGTCCGGCTCAAGGACCCCTTCGAGCTCAGCGTGCGCCTCGGCACGGTGACCGGCACCTCCGAGCTCCTGGTCCTCCCCCAGGTGCACCCGCTCGGGGGGGAGCACCCCCGGGCGAGCGGCACCGGCGCCGAGGGGTCGGTGCCGCACATGGTCGCGCTCCACGGCGAGGACGACGTGTCGATCCGGGAGTACCGCGACGGGGACGACCTGCGCCGCATCCACTGGCCCTCGACCGCGAAGACCGGCTCGATGATGGTCCGACAGGAGGACCGTCCCGCCCGGCGCCGGGCCGTCGTCGTCCTCGACGGGCGCGCGGGCGCCCACGCGGGCTCTCGCACGTCCGGGTCGTTCGAGTGGGCGGTCGTCGCATCCGCCTCCGTCGTCGCGCACCTGCTCGAGCACACGTTCGCGGTGCACCTCGTCACCACCGAGACCGTCGACGCGGGCACCGCCGCGGACCCGGTCGACCTCGGGGCCGCCCTCGACACGCTGGCCCTCGCCGCGACCGGCCCCGCCGACACCCTGACGTCGGTGCTGCACGCGGCCGGACCGGTCTCCTCGGCCGGCGGCCTCGTGCTGGCGGTGGTCGGCCCCCTCGACGAGCAGTCCGCGCTGTCCCTGGCCGCGCTGCGCCAGCCCGGCTCGACCGCGTTCGCGATGCTGCTGGACCCCGCGGAGTTCGGGGGGCGCGCGGGGGCGCCCGGCGGCGCCGGCACCGACCCCGTCGAGACGACCGAGCACGCGCTGCGCGCGGCCGGGTGGGGCACGACACGGGTCTCCCCCGGCACGCCCGTCGCCCGCGCCTGGTCGGCGCTCCAGCTCACCGGAGCCCGGCGGTGACCCGGGTCCGGCCCCTCGAGGGGGTTCTCGCCGCGCTCGCGTCGGTGCTCGCCTGCCTGCCGTTGACGACGCTGTTCACCTCGGCGACCTGGGTCCGGCCGGCGCTGTTCGCCGCCGTCCTCGTCGCCGGGACCGGCATGCTCGCCCGCCGGTTCCTCTCCTCCACCGGCCTCGTCGTCACCGTCCAGGTCCTCGTCCTCGCCGAGACGCTCGTGCTGGCGTTCGCCCGCGACCACCTCTGGTACGGCCTTCCGGGGCTCGAGACGGCGCTCGACGTCAACGACCTGCTCTACCAGGCGCGGGTCACCGTCGAGCAGTACGCCGCCCCCGCCCCGACCAACCCCGGCACGACGGTCGCGCTGACGATGATCGTCGCCCTCGTCGCGCTCGCCGTCGACGCGACCGCGGTGACCCGGCGGGCGCCCGCCCTGGCGGGGCTCCCGCTGCTCGTGGCCTACCTCGTCACCGCGTCCAACTCCGGGGACCCGCTGCCCTGGTACGCGTTCGCGGCGCCGGCCGCGGCGTGGCTCGTCCTCGTCGCCCACCAGGGCGTCGGGGGGCTGCGCCGATGGACGACGGTGTCGCCCCTGACCGGCGCCGACTCCGGCACGACCGCGGAGGCCACCCGCGGCTTCGTCCACGCCGCCCGCGTGCTCGGGGCCGCCGCGGTCGTCGCCGCCCTGCTCGTGCCGACCGTGACCCCCCACCTGCCCACCCGCTTCCTCGTCGGCGGGCTGGGCCGCACGGAGAGCGGCACCGGTCCGAGCGGCAGCGGGGAGCTCCGGCTGAGCACCGCGATCGACCTGTCGCGCAACCTGCGCAGCCAGTCGACCCGGACGGTGCTGTCCTACCGCACCGAGGACGGCGACCCGCAGCCGTTGCGCGTGGCCGTCCTCGACCGCTTCGTCGACGGCGTCGCCGTCCCCTCCGACCGGGCCGAGATCGCGGCCCGGCAGCACTTCTCGGTGCCCGATCCCCCCGGTCTCGACGTCGGCCGGCTCGGGCAGAAGGCCGCTCCGACCTACCGGATCGAGGTCGTCGAGAACCGCCTCCAGCCACCTCAGCTCGCCGCCCCCGGGCCGGTCGTCAGCGGCGACCTCGGCGGCATGCCGTGGGCGGTGGACGAGCAGGGCGTGGTCCGCGTCGCCGGTCGGACCTCGCGGTACGGGATCGACTACCTCCACCTCGACCCGCCCCGGTCGGTCCTGGAGAGCTCGGACCCGAGCATCGCCGACGAGGCCGTCGGCGTGCGGGACCTCGTGCTCGACCCCGGCTCCGAGCAGCGGGTCCGCGCCGCGACCGCGAAGGTCGTCCCCGCCGGGGCGGGCGAGCTGCAGGCCGCGGTCGCCATCCAGGACTGGCTGCGCGGGTCCGCCTTCACCTACAGCCTCGAGCTCGCCGGCCCCACCCGGGACCGCAACGGGCGCGTCGTCCAGCGCGACCCGATCACCCACTTCCTCCAGACCAAGCGCGGCTACTGCCAGCAGTTCGCGACGACGATGGTGATGATGGCCCGGGCCGAGGGGATCCCCGCGCGGCTCGCGCTGGGCTTCCTGCCCGGCACGCCGGTCGGGAACGTCTACGAGGTCAAGGCCAGCGACGCCCACGCGTGGCCCGAGCTGTACTTCACGGACGTCGGGTGGCTCCGGTTCGAGCCGACCCCGTCCCAGCGCACCGGCGTCGCACCCCAGTACACCGACCTGACCCAGGACGTCCCGTCGAACGACCCCGGGGCGGGCACGGGACCAGACGGCTCGGCGCCGAACGACACCACCAGCCGCCAACCGAACACGACCGACCTCGGCACCGGGACGACGGGCACCGACACGAACCCCTCGCTGACGCAGCGGGTGGCCGCACTCCCCCGCGGAGCCTGGGCCGGTCTCGGGACCCTGCTGGTCCTGCTCGTCGCGCTGATGCCACCGCTCGCGGCGTGGCTCTCGCGGCGACGCCGGGCCCGGGAGCTCGACCTCGTCCAGCGAGCCGAGGGGCAGTGGCAGGACATGATGCGCCGCATCGACGACCTCGGGATCCGGCCTCCCCCGGGCGCCACCCCGCGCCAGACCGGGGACTACCTCCGGCACGAGGCCTACCTGCGCGAGACCGACGCGGCCGCGCTGGGCCGGGTGGTCGCGACGCTCGAGCGGGCTCGGTACGCCCCTCCCGGGGCGGAGATCCCCGACATCACCACCGACACCGGGGTCGTCGTCCGGGCGGTGACCGCCTCACGGCGCCGGGGCGACCGGGTCCGGGCGTGGTGGCTGCCGCAGGACGGCACCTCGGCCTGGCGGTCGCTCGGTGACCGGGTGCTCGGCGCCCCCGGACGCTGGTGGCGCCGGTACCGCCCCGGCGACTGAGCCGCACGAGTGGGACCGATGTCCCGCGCGACGGAGCCCCGAGCGGGAAGACTGGAGTCGTGAAGGTCCGTCCGGGGTGGGTGCTCGCGGCCGTCGTCGGCGCGGTCGTCGTCCTCGCCGTGGCCGTCGCCGTCGCGGTGGGCGGCGCCCGACGCGCCGCGACCCCCACCGGCAGCCCGGAGGCCGCCGTCCAGTCCTACCTCGAGGCGGTCTTCGACGGGGACACCGAGGCCGCCGCCGGGCACCTGTCCGCCTCGAGCCCGTGCGGCGCGGTCGACCTGGACCGGGCCGTCGTCGACCCGTCCCAGCGGGTCACGCTCGTCGGGACCGACGTCGAGGGCGACCGGGCCGTCGTCCGGATCGAGGTCGAGTACGGCTCGGACGGACCACTCGGGGTCGACACCGTCGGTGAGAGGCACAGCCTCCGGCTCGTCCGCGAGGACGGCACCTGGCGGCTGACGGGGATCCCGTGGCCCCTGTGGGCGTGCCGGGAGCGGGGGGCGCCGTGATCTCCCTCGCCGTCCTCGTCCTGCTCGGCGTCGTCATCGTGCTCGCCGTGCGCCGCGCCCCGGCGACCCCGGGCGGGGGCTCCGACGGTCACGCCGTCCGCCGGTTCTTCCAGTACCTGCTCCTCTACGGGCTGCTCGTCGTCGGCGCGACCGGCCTCGGCGAGCTCCTCGGTCGGGCCCTCGACCGGTCCACCGTGCTCGCGAGCGATCCGACCGGGCTCGCCCGGGACGTCGCCTTCACCGTCGTCGGCCTGCCCCTGCTCACCCTCCTCGCCCTCTGGTCCCGCCGTCGGGTCGCTGCGGACCCGGAGGAGACCGGATCGCTCGGGTGGGCGTTCTTCGTCACCGCCGGTCCGCTCACGGCCCTCGCCGTCGCGATGACGGCGCTGCACGACGTCCTCACCGGCCTGCTCGGAGTCGGCCCGGCGAACGACCAGGCCCTCGGGCGGCTTCTCGTCTGGGGTGTGGCGTGGCTGCTGCTCTTCCTGCTCGACGCCCGGGCCACCCCGCCGGCACGCTCGCTGACCCACCTGCTGACGGGGTCCACCGTCGGCCTCGCGACCGCCGTCGTCGGGCTCTCCGGGCTGCTCGGGGCCTCCCTCGCCGAGCTCTGGGGGGTCGGGGCCGGCGCGCCGGCCCTCGCGGGGGGCGCCGGCCCGGTGCCCCCCGCCGCGGTGACGCTCGCGGTGGGGGCGCCGGTGTGGCTCGCCTACTGGCTCGGTCGGACCGCCCGGCAGCCGCGCGGCACGGCCTGGCTCGCCTACGTCCTCCTCGTCGGCGTCGGCGGCGGGCTCGTTCTCGCCCTCGCCGCGGCGAGCGTCGCGCTGTACTCGGCCCTCGTCTGGCTCCTCGGCGACCCGGCGGGTGCCTCGGCGACGGTGCACTTCGCCGGCACCCCCCGGGCGGTCGCGGTCGCGCTCGTCGGCGCCCTCGTCTGGTGGTACCACCGGGCGGTGCTCGCGCGGGACGCTCCCCCGGGCCGGACCGAGGTGCGCCGCGTCCAGGAGTACCTCGTCGCCGGGATCGGCCTCGCCACCGCGGCGGTCGGGCTGACGATGCTCCTCACCGGGGCCGTCGAGGCGGCGACCGGGACCGTCGTGCTCGCCGGGGGCGCCACGGTCAACACCCTCCTCGCCGCCGTGACGATGCTCCTCGTCGGCGGCCCCGTCTGGGCGGTGTTCTGGCGCCGCACCGGGGCCGCGGCCCGCGCGTCGACCGACGAGGTCGCCTCCCCGACGCGGCGGGTCTACCTGTTCGTCCTGTTCGGCGTCGGTGGCGTCGCCGCCGTGGTCGCGCTCATCGTCGGCGTCTACCTCGGGGTGGAGGCGACGATCGAGGGGTCCTCGGCCACCGCCACGCTGCGCGCGGTCCGGGTGCCGCTCGGGGTGCTGCTCACCACTGGCGCGGTGTCGGCCTACCACTGGACGGTGTACGCCGAGGACCGAGCCCGCCTGCCGCGACGCGAGCGCACCGGACCCCGGTTCGTCCTGCTCGTCGGGCCCGGCGCGCAGGACCTCGCCGCGGCGGTGGCCCGGGGTACCGGCGGCCGGGTGGAGCACTGGGTGCGCACCGACGAGGCGGGAACCTGGTTGGCCGAGGAGGTGCTCGCCGCGCTCGCGGACGCCGACGCCGACGAGGTCGTCGTCCTCCACGACGCGAAGAGCGGTCCACGGGTGCTGCCCGTGGACCGCTCCGGGCGCCGCCCGTCGAACTTGCGGTGACGTGATGCCCGATGCGAGATTCTCCGCCGTTCGCTCATACGCCATTCACATCCTCGCGCGATGATCTCTTCTTGCCTCGAAAAGACTTTCACGCGCGGTTTCTCGTGCCCTTCATTCCGGGGACGGCACCGTTGACCGGGGCCATGCCGCGGGTGTTCACTGTCAATTCCTGAAAGGCGGTCCGCCGCTCCTCGGGGGGCCGCAGACGGCCGACGACCAGCGCTCGGGATCGGATTCTCGCCATGCCCACATTCGCCATGCCCAAGATTCGGAAATCGTCGATCGCAATTGCCGCGGTCCTCGCTGCGGCGGCTGCTGAAGTATTCGTGCCGGCCCCCGCGGCCTCGGCCGACGAGCGTTCGTTTGAAGCGGGAGAGGTCTGCGACTTCCCCATCGCCTACGTCACCAAGCCCGGCCACCTCGAGCATCTCGATGATCCCTTCCACCCGGGTGCCGCCGAGGTCGTCAGCATCACGAATCTGGACTCGGGCGAGACCTACGACGTCCCGTCTTGGGGCCGGCGTCTGAAGGTGACGGCCCACGACGACGGGACGACGAGTGTCGTCTTCAACGGGCACGTGGTGCTAATCCTCTTTGCCGAGGACGACGGCGGAGGCATTCTGCCGACCCCTTCCGCCACACTCATCGCCGGGCGTACCGAGTTCACAGTCGACACGGACGACGCGTATACCGTCACCAAGGTCTCCGGGAAGACGACGGACATCTGCGCCGAGCTCAGCTCGTGAGCACTCCCTGGTGACCGCGGGGCTCGGCGGCCCCTGCACCGAGGCGGGCCGTCGAGCCTCCCGGTCAAGTCAGTCCAGGTAGTCGCGCAGGACCTGCGACCGGCTCGGGTGGCGCAGCTTGCTCATCGTCTTCGACTCGATCTGGCGGATCCGCTCGCGGGTGACGCCGTAGACCTTGCCGATCTCGTCGAGCGTCTTCGGCTGGCCGTCGGTGAGGCCGAACCGCATCGACACGACGCCGGCCTCGCGCTCGGACAGGGTGTCGAGCACCGAGTGCAGCTGCTCCTGCAGGAGCGTGAAGCTCACCGCGTCCGCGGGGACCACGGCCTCGGAGTCCTCGATGAGGTCACCGAACTCGGAGTCGCCGTCCTCGCCGAGGGGCGTGTGGAGCGAGATCGGCTCGCGCCCGTACTTCTGGACCTCGACGACCTTCTCCGGGGTCATGTCGAGCTCCTTGGCGAGCTCTTCCGGGGTCGGCTCGCGACCGAGGTCCTGGAGCATCTGCCGCTGCACCCGGGCGAGCTTGTTGATGACCTCGACCATGTGGACCGGGATCCGGATCGTCCGGGCCTGGTCGGCCATGGCGCGGGTGATCGCCTGCCGGATCCACCACGTCGCGTACGTCGAGAACTTGTAGCCCTTGGTGTAGTCGAACTTCTCGACCGCGCGGATCAGCCCGAGGTTGCCCTCCTGGATGAGGTCGAGGAAGAGCATCCCACGACCGGTGTAGCGCTTGGCGAGCGAGACCACGAGACGCAGGTTCGCCTCGAGCAGGTGGTTCTTCGCCCGCTTGCCGTCCTGGGCGATCCACCACAGCTCGCGCTTGAGCTTCATGTCCATGTCGCCCGCGGCGAGCTTCTCCTCCGCGAACAGGCCCGCCTCGATGCGCTTGGCGAGCTCGACCTCCTGCTCGGCGTTGAGGAGGGCGACCTTGCCGATCTGCTTGAGGTAGTCCTTGACCGGGTCCGCGGTCGCGCCGGCGGTGACGACCTGCTGGGCGGGCGCGTCCTCGTCGTCGTCGTCGCGGATGACGAAGCCGGTCGCCTCGCCCTCCTCGGTCTCCCGGCCCTTCTCGTCGACCTTGGCCGCGGGGGCGGGCGTGCCGGCCTGGTGCACGAGCGCCTCGGCGGCGAGCTCGAGCTCGACGTCGTCGAGCTCGCTCTCATCGGCGTCCTCGGGGTCGGCGTCGGAGTCCTCGTCGACACCGTCGGCGGACTTGGCCGACGTGGTGGACCCGGCGGTCTTCGCGGCGGCCGACTTCTTCGTCGTCCTGCGGCTCGTGGAGCCGCCGTTCGCGGGGGTCTTGGCCGCCTCGGCGGCCTCGCCGGCCGTGCTCGACTTCTTCGCGGTCTTCGTCGCCGCGGTCTTGCGCGTGCCCTTGGCCGCCGACTTCGTGGCGCCGGACGACTTCGCCGACGTGCCCGAGGCGCTCTTCGCCGACGTGCTCCTGCTCGACCCGGCCGACTTCTTCGCGCCGGAGCCACCCTCACCGTCGACCTTGACGTCGATGCCCTGGTCGGCGAGCGACCGGAGCACAGCCTTGCGGCGGTTGGCCGCGACGCCCGCGCTGGACATCGCCTCGGCCACCTGCTCCCCGCTGACGCTGCCAGAGGTGTGACCCCTGCGAACGAGGGACTGGAGCGCCTCGTGCGAGAACTCGGCAGGCAGGGACACCGTACTGGTGGACTTGGAGGACACGTGCGACACCGACACCTTTCGTCGCGAGAGAACACCGCCGACCACGGCCACGGAGGACACCGATGGCGCGCTGGAGCGTTCAACGATTGCTGAAGAACTCCGGCGACCCTCGGCTGTTGACCGGATCCTTCTCCACCATTATAAAGCGCGCTCGCCCCCTCGCCCATTCCCGGAGGTGGGACCGGGTCTCGCCCCCGGGCCCGGCACGGTTCCGACGGCGCTGGGAGAGAACGGCTCAGGCCTTGACCGCGAGGACCGGGCAGGGGGCGTCGAGCAGGATCCGCTGGGCGTTCGAGCCGAGGATCAGCTTGCCGACGGGGGTCCGTCGCCGCAGCCCGATGACGATGAAGTCGGCGTCGACCTCCTCGGCGACCCCGATCAGGTCGTCGGCCGGGTCCTGGCCGCGGACGAGCTGGCGGACCTCGTGCTCGACCCCCCGGTTCTCGAGGTCCTCCTGGATGCGCCGGAGCTCGGCCTCGTGCCTGTCGGCCTGGTCGGCGTCGTAGTCGCGCCCGCCGCGGTTGCTGTTGATGACGATGAGCCGCGTCTTGCGGAGCTCGCACTCCTGCGCCGCGCGCTCGAGCGCAGCCCGTCCCTCGTTCGTGGCGACGTAGCCGACGATGATGGCCATTGATCCTCCTGTTCTCACCGGACCGGACCCTCACCGGACCGGAGCCTCCCCGGACCGGAGCCGCGCTCCTGGTCCGACGCTACCGGATGAGCTCGGGCCGCACAGGCAGGCCGAGCGCGTCCCTGATGAGGTTTCCCACCTGTTCGGTCTCGGTGAGGAACCCGTCGTGGCCCACCGGGGAGCTGATCGTCCGCAGGCGTGCCCCCGGGGCGGCCTCGACGATCTCCTCCGAGAGCCGGGGTGGGTAGAGCCGGTCGGAGTCGACGGCGACGACGAGGAGGTGGCCCTCGAACGGCGCGAGCGCCGAGGCCACGTCCCCGCGCCCCCGGGCGACGTCGTGGGAGTTCATCGCGTCCGAGAGGACGAGGTAGGAGTTCGCGTCGAACCGACCGGCGAGCTTGCCCGCGTGGTGGTCGAGGTAGCTCTCCACCGCGTACCGGCCACCGCCGCCGAGCGGGTCCGGGCCCGGCTGGGCGCGACGCTCGAACCGGGCGTGGAGGTCGCGCTCGCTCCGGTAGGTGATGTGGGCGATCCGCCGGGCGATCCCGAGCCCGGCCTCCGGGCCGGGGCCACGGTCGTAGTAGTCGCCGCCGTGGAACTCGGGGTCGGCGCGGATCGCGAGCTGCTGGGCCTGACACCAGCCGATCTGCTCGGCGGTCGCGTACGCGGTGGAGGCGAGGACGACCGCGGTGGCGACCCGGTCGGGGAACGTCGCCGCCCACTCCAGCGCCCGCATGCCCCCCATGGACCCGCCGAGCACGGCGGCCCACCGGCGGACCCCGAGCCGGTCGGCGAGCCGCCGCTCGACGTCGACCTGGTCGCGGATCGTGACGTAGGGGAACCGGCTCCCCCACGGGGCGCCTTCGGGCGAGCGGGAGGAGGGACCCGTGGTCCCCTGGCAGCCGCCGAGCACGTTGGGCGCGACGACGAAGTAGCGGTCGGTGTCCAGGGGCGCCCCGGGGCCGATGAGCCCCGGCCACCACCCCGCGGTGGGGTGCCCGGGCCCGGCCTCGCCGACGACGTGGCTGTCGCCGGTCAGTGCGTGCTCGACGAGCACGGCGTTGTCGCCGGCCTCGTTGAGCTCGCCCCATGTCTCGTAGGCCACGGTGACGCCCGGCAGGTGACGACCCCGCTCGAGCCGGAGCGGGCCCACCGACAGGAAGCGTCGGTCGCCCACCGGGTCGCCCTCACGCCAGGCCCCGGCGGCGCCGGGAGCCGGTGAGCTCAGGGACATCGCGGGGAACTCCTCGTGGTCGCGCTTGCCGCCCCGGTCGGGGTGGCCGTGTCATCACCCGGGGCACCCCACCGCGAGGAGGGTTGCCGCCCAGCCAGCCGGGGCTTGTCGCTGGGACTCATGACCTGCCACGAGGATATCGCGCGCGTCGAGCCCGGTCAGGCGCCGCCCGAGTCGTGGACGACGTCCCGGACCGCTGCCGGCGCCAGTCACGGCTCGGGGGCCCGAGCCGTCCGCAGGCCGAGGTCGACCATCCGGGCGAGGAGACGGGCGAGCCGGTAGCCCGGGTCCGCGAGGAGGGCCCGGTCGAGCGCCACGCGGGCCAGCGTCCCGTCCCCGCTCCACCACGCGAGGTGGGCCACGACGACGAGGAAAGGAGCGGCCACCTCGTCCGGCACCCGCCGCGCCACCGCGAGCATCCGCGCGCGGAGGCGCTGGCACGCCGCGGCGCGCTCGTGGCCGTCGGCCAGGTCGGCCCACGGGCGGTCGGGGACGGCGGCGACGACCCGCCGGCCGGTGTCCGGCGGGGAGGCCCCGGCGGGCAGGGAGCCCGGGCAGAGGCGCCCGATGACGGCGTCGCGCCAGGCGAGGTCGGTCAGCGACGCCGCGAGGACGGCGACCTCGCCGGCCGTGAGCACGTCCCCGGTGCCGGCATCGCCGTGGGGCTCGGTGAGACGCCGCCACGCCGCCACCACGTCGTCGGGGTCGCCGACCGGCGCGAGGGCGTCCAGCGTCGTCGCGGCCGCGACGGGGTCGGGCCGCACGAGCGCGTCGACCGCCTCCCGGTCCGCCAGCGGTGCCACCCCCATCCCGACGAACTCGGCGACCCCGGGCGTCCTCGTCGGGTCGGGCAGCGGGGTGCCGGCCCCGCTGCAGCACGGCTTGGCGCAGCGCAGGCTGAGCCAGCGCTCGTCCCGGACCACCCACGCGTCGAGGACGTCGATGCCCTGGGTCGCGCACTCGAGCGCGAGCAGGTCCAGCAGCGGCACCGACTCGGCGGGCAGGCTCTCGTACCCGACGAGCAGGACCGACTCCGGGCGCTCGCGCCGCAGGGGGGCCGTCAGGCTGGCGACGGCCTCGGTGAGCGCGTCCGCCGGGGGCAGGTCGAGGCGCTCGAGGAACGCGAGGCGGGAACCGTCGAGCCCGACCACGACGACGGCGTCCCGGGGGTGGTAGCCCAGCTGGTAGGGCAGCAGGGCGAGCAGCTCGCCGGGACCCGAGCAGGAGATCGTCGCCATGCACGCCACGATCGCGGTCCCCCCGCCGGGACGGGAGGCCCCGCGGAGAGCCTGTGGAAGGGGCGGCGGACGCGCCCGCCCTGTGGACCGGCCAGGGGCCGGCGGGGAGTCAGGCGCCGGCGGGCCCCGGATCGGCGACCGAGCCCGGCACCGGCGGCGCGGCCGCGGGCGAGCGCTCCCAGTCGAGGTACTGCTCGGTCTCGGTGACGAGGGTGGCGGCGAGCCAGCTGAGGACGACGGCGTCGTCGACGAGCCCGAGTCCCAGGACGAAGTCCGGGATGAGGTCGATCGGCGACACGAGGTAGGCCGCCGCGGCGACGAGCAGGGCGAGCCGGCCCCGGGTGATGCCGGTGTACTCCCCGGACGCGGCGGCTCGCACCATGCGCGGCACCGCCGCGGCGCGCTCGGGCAGACCGGGCGAACCGGGCCGGGTCGCCGACTTGACGGCGGTGATGAACGTGCGGGCGACCACGAGACGGGTGCGCAGGGCCATGGCTCTCCTTGGGGCGGGGACGGGCGCTGATGTCGTCAACGACCGCGGGACCCGGAGGATTCCACGTCCGCCCGGCTGCGCGGGCCGCGAGCCCGCCCGGCGACTCCCAGCCGGGCTAGCGGGACGTGCCGCGGGCCTGTTGCGGGAACTCGTGCCGGGCGCTGTCGGCGATCCGCTTGAGCAGGATGGCGTCGACCCCGGCTCCGACGAGCCCGCCGACGACCGGGACGCCCTTGCCGAACGCGGCGAAGGTCTTGCCCCCGACCCCGGTGAGCAGCCGGAACCCGACGCTCTTGTTGACCACGAGCAGCGCCGGACCGGGGAGGCGCTGGGCGGCGAGGTTGGCGAGGCGGCCGGTGTTGGCCAGACCCACCTTGGCGAGCAGGTCGTCGGCCTCGGCGCCGACGAGGGTGAGCAGCACCGCGGAGCGGATGTGCTGCTGGCGGATGTCGTAGCCGCGGACCGCGGCGGTGGCGGCCGTCATGCGGGTCGCGACGAGGTAGAACTCGAGCACGTTGGCCGGGAGCGCGACCGGCATCGTGATGAACCCGCCGAGGCTGGTGATGAAGCCGCCGGCGACGCCGATGCGCATGTGCTCGCGGACGATCCGGTCGACCGCCCCCTCGGTGTCGGGGCTCGCGGAGCGGGCGGTGTCGGCGACCTTGTGGGCCGAGTCGAACGGGCCCTTGCCGTCGATCCCGGTGTCGAGGAGGCTCTCCACGAGCCGCACGGCCGACCCCCCGACGATCCCCTCGTCGGCGGTGTCCGAGGCCGCCTCGAGGGCCGGCGGCCGCTCGGCGGTCGCCGTCGTTCCACGTCCGTCGCTGCCCTGACCTGCCGAAACCACGGCTCCCTCTCGTCGGTGTCCCTTTCGCCCCATCCTGCCACGGAGGTCGGTCGACAGCCCGTTTATCGTGGGGGCATGGCTCCCACAACCGACGCCCAGACCGAGGACCGGATCGCCGGGTACGCCCATCCCGAGCGGCTCGTGACCACCGACTGGCTGGCCGAGGAGATCGCTGCCGGCCGCACCGGGGCCGGCACCGGGACCGTCGTGCTCGAGTCCGACGAGGACGTGCTGCTCTACGACACCGGACACGTGCCGGGGTCGTACAAGCTCGACTGGCACCAGGACCTCAACGACCCGGTGACGCGCGACTACGTCGACGGCGAGCGCTTCGCCGAGGTCATGTCCGCCCGGGGCATCTCGCGGGACACGACGGTCGTCCTCTACGGCGACAAGAACAACTGGTGGGCCGCCTACGCCCTGTGGGTGATGACCCTGTTCGGCCACGAGGACGTCCGCCTCCTCGACGGTGGCCGGGCCAAGTGGTCGGCCGAGGGCCGCGAGCTCACCCGTGAGCTCCCGCCGCCCGGGGACGCCGACTACCCCGTCGTCGAGCGCGACGACACCGTGGTGCGCGCCTTCAAGGACGACGTCCTGGCCCACCTCGGCAAGCCGCTGGTCGACGTCCGCTCCCCCGGGGAGTACTCCGGCGAGCTGCTGCACATGCCGGACTACCCGCAGGAGGGCGCGATGCGCGGCGGCCACATCCCCGGCGCGAAGTCCGTGCCGTGGGCCCGCGCGGCGAACGAGGACGGCACGTTCCGCTCCCGCGCCGAGCTCGAGGACATCTACCTCGCCGAGCAGGGGCTCTCCCCCGACGACGACGTCGTCGCCTACTGCCGCATCGGCGAGCGCAGCTCGCACACCTGGTTCGTCCTGACCCACCTGCTCGGCTTCTCGAAGGTCCGCAACTACGACGGGTCCTGGACCGAGTGGGGCAACGCGGTCCGGGTCCCGGTGGAGCGGTGAGCCCGGTGACCGAGACCGCCCGTGCCGGGATGCCCGAGCAGCTCGCGGAGATCGCGGAGGACTTCGGCGCCGCCTCCCCCTCCGACCGCCTCCAGCTGCTGCTCGAGTTCAGCGACGACCTGCCGGCCCTGCCCGAGCGCTACGCCGGGGACACCGGCGCCCTCGAGCAGGTGCACGAGTGCCAGACCCCGCTCTTCCTCGTCGTCGAGGTCGCGGACGAGCCGGCCGACCACCCCGAGGAGAAGGTCGTCCACCTCCACTTCCAGGCGCCGCCGGAGGCCCCGACCACCCGCGGGTTCGCCGGCATCCTCCACGAGGGCCTCGACGGGCTGACCGTCCGGGACGTGCTCGACACCCCGGACGACGCGCCGATGGCGTTCTCGCTGGCCGAGGTCGTCTCGCCGCTGCGGATGCGGGGGATGGTGGCGATGCTGAGCCGGATCAAGCGGCAGACCGCGCTGAAGTCCGGCGTCGGCCTCGCCCGCTGAGCCGGACCCTCCCGTGACCGCGGGGGCCGGGGACGGCCCGGCCCGCGAGATGGTGGCGGTCGCCTTCGCCGGGGACCGCGGGGCGCTCGCCGGGTCCGGCCTGGCCCGGACCGGGACGGTCGTCGAGGTCGTCCGGGACGCCGCCCGGCTCGAGGCCGAGCGCTCGCCCCGGTGGGTGTGGTGGGCCGCCGACCGGGACGCCGCCCCGCTGGTCGCCGGCGGCCTGCGGGTCGCCCGGTGCTGGGACCTCGCCGAGGTGCACCGCCTCCTCCACGGCGGCCTCGACGCGCCTCCACCGCTGGTCTGGGCGCTGGCCCGCGGGCTCGACCCGGCCTCGGTTCCCCCGCCGCGCACGGGCGACCTGTTCGACCTCGTCGGCGACGACGACGACGCGGCAGGCGACGACGCGGGGGGCGGCGGCGCTGGGGGCGCCGCGGCAGGAGGCGACGCCGAAGGCCGGGCACGGGCCCTCCTCACCCGCGCCGGGCACCTCAGGCCGGCGGCCGCGGACCCTGAGTGGCTCGCGAGGGAGGACCACCTCCTCGGGTGGGCCGAGGCCGCGCTGCGGTGTGCCGACGGCCAGGCCGGGCAGCTCGCCCGCGCCGCGCGGGGCGCCGCCTGCGCGCTGTCGGAGTCCGCGGCGGCGCTGCTCTGCGTCGAGCTCGCCCGGGACGGGCTGCCCCTGGACCGCGCGGCCGCCGAGGTGCTCGTCGCCGACGCCGCCGGACCCCGCCCACGGAGCGAGGCCGACGCCGAGTCCGCGCGGCGCGCCCGCGACGAGGCGGTCCTCGCCCACGTCCCGGACCACGCCCGGGCGGACCTGCGCAACCCCGCGGAGGTCCGCGCCATGCTCGCCGCGGTCGGGGTCGTCGTCCCGTCGACGCGCAAGGGCGTCCTCGACGCCCACCGGGGCGTGCACCCCGTGGTCGAGGCGCTGTTGCAGTGGCGGGCGCGGGAGCGCATCGCGACGACGTACGGCTACCGGTGGCTCGACGAGAACGTCGGACCCGACGACCGGCTGCGCGGGGCGTGGACCGCCTCGGACGGCGCCGCGGGTCGGATGACCGCGCAGCACGGCCTGCACAGCCTCCCGGCCGTGCTGCGACCGGCGGTCCGGGCGGAGTCGGGGCACGTCCTCGTCCGCGCCGACCTCGGCCAGGTCGAGCCCCGCGTGCTCGCCGTCGTCTCCGGGGACGCCGACTTCGCCGCCGCGAGCCGCTCGGCGGACCTGTACGCCCCCGTCGCGCAGGCCCTCGGGGTCGAGCGGGCGGTGGCGAAGGTCGCGGTGCTCGCGGCGATGTACGGGCAGCGCTCCGGAGCCGCCGGGGAGGCGCTCGCAGGGCTGGAGCGGCAGTACCCGACGGCGATGGCGCTGCTCGACCGGGCCTACGCGGCGGGCAGCCGGGGCGAGCCGGTGCGCACCTGGGGCGGGCGGCTCGTGCGCACGGGCCGGCTGGTCCCGGTCCCGGAGGACGCCCCGCCGGAGGTGGCGCGGGCCCGGGAGGCCGCCCGCGGGCGGTTCGCGCGCAACGCGGTGATCCAGGGCTCGGCGGCCGAGCTGTTCAAGGCGTGGGCGGCCACGGTGCGGGCGGCCACGCGCGGCCTCGGCGCGGGGATCGTCCTCTGCCTCCACGACGAGCTCCTCGTGCACGCCCGGGAGGACGTCGCCGACGAGGTCGCCGCGGTGGTCGAGGCCGCGCTCACCGACGCGGCCCGGCGCTGGTCCGGGGCCGCGCCGGTCCGGTTCGTCGCCGACACCCGCGTCGTGCGGCGCTGGTCGGAGGCGAAGGACTGACCTTCGGTCCTCGCGGGGTCAGGCGGAGGGGCCGTCCTCGTCGACGGTGCGCAGGAACTGCTCGAACTCGGCCCCGAGCTCGTCCGCGGACGGGATCTCGGACGGCTCGCTCGCGAGCAGGCTCTTGCGCTTCTCGCCCTCGATGTAGGCGTCGTACTGCCGCTCGAGCGCGGTCACGGCCTCGCCGACCTCCGGGTTCGCCTCGACCTCGCGCGCGATCTCGGCCCGGTTGGCGCCGGCGGCCTGCACGAGGTCGTCGTTGGGCAGGTTGAGCGCGGTCAGGTCGGTGATCGCGGCGAGCGCGGTGAGGGCGGCGTCGTGGAACTCGGCCTGGGCCAGGTAGTGCGGCACGTGGACCGCGAAGCCGGCGGCGGGCTGGTCGTGCTGCCCGAGCCGGAGCTCGAGGAGCGCGGTGAGCCCGGCGGGGACCTGGATCGTCCCGAAGACCGGGTTGCGCTCGCCGAGGAGGGTCTCCGCGTTCGCGTGCGCCGTCATCCCGAGCGGGCGGGTGTGGGGGACGGCCATGGGGATCCCGTGGGCGTGCACCGTCAGGGTGACCCCGAGCACGTCGATGATCTCGCGGACGGCGGCGACGACCCGCTCCCACTGGTAGTCCGGCTCGGGGCCGGTGAGCAGGTAGTAGCCCTGCCCGTCCCGGTCGCGCAGACGCTGCAGGACCAGGCTCGGCTCGTCGTAGCTCTCCCAGTGGTTGCTCTCGAAGACCATCGCGGGACGACGGCCGCGGTAGTCGAGCAGCTGGTCGACGTCGAAGGAGGCGACGAGCTCGGGCTCCCCGGTGGCGAGCAGGTGGTCGGCGAGGACCTCTCCGGTGTGCCCGGCGTCGATGAAACCGCCGAGCGCGACGATGAGGACGCCCGGCTCGGGGGCGAGCTCGGGCTGGTCGTTCTCGAAGCGGTACAGGTCGCTGGGGTTCTGCACGGCGTCCGCCTTCCTTCCGCGGTGCTGTTCGTCTCTGGTCAACGTCCGTCGGGTCCGGAGGATTCCTGCTGCTCCGCTCGCGGTCGGCGGCTCCGGGGTGGCCGCTGCGGCGGGGTCACCGCTCGACCGCCGCGACCGCCTTCAGCGCCCGCTTGGCCGACACCGGCACCGCGGTGCCCAGGCGCTGCGCGAACAGCTGCACCCGCAGCTCCTCGATGAGCCAGCCGACCTCCCGGACCTCGGTCGCGTCCCGGCGGCCGGCGGGGAGGTCGTCGAGCAGGTCGGCGTAGGCGGCCTCCACCTCGTCGACGCTCGCCTGCAGCCGGGCCTCGCGGCTCGGGGACTCCGCCGCCCGGTCGAGCCGGACGAGCATCGCCCGCAGGTACCGCTCGAGGTCGGGCAGCCGTCGCAGCCCGGTGTCGGCGACGAAGCCGGGGCGCACGAGGGTGTCGAGCTGGGCCCGGACGTCGGCGACCGTCGCGGTGAGCGCGGGCGAGGTCAGGGCGTCGAGCCGCGCACGGACCTCGCCGGCGCGCCCGAGGACGGGCTCGACCGCCGTGACGACCTGCAGCACCCGGGTGGCCGCGAGGGTGCGGACCGCGGACAGCGCCTCGGCGAAGGCCGCCTCGTCGCGGACCTCTCCCCCGGCGCGCTCGGCGACGACGTCGTCGACGGCAGCCTCGAGGCAGTCCTCGAGCAGCGCCGGCACGCTGCCGTGCGGGTTGCTCCCGAGCGCGAGCCTCTGGGCGTTGTCCAGGCGGGCGAGCACCCGCTTCCACGGCGGCGTCGTGCCGAGGAGCAGCAGCCGCCGCACGCCCCGCCGGGTCGCGGCCTCGGCCTGTCCCTGGTCGGGCAGGACCCGCAGCGAGACGGAGGTGCCCTCGTCGACGAGCGCGGGGTAGCCGGTGATCCGCTGCCCCCCGGACTCCGCGGTGAAGGTCCGGGGCAGCTCCCCGACGGTCCACGACGTCAGGCCGGTGCGCTCGATCGCGGACCCGGCCCGCGACATCTGCCGGCGCACCTGGCCCGCGAGCCGCTCCTGGAGGGCCTCGAGGTCCTTCCCCGAGCCGAGCACCCGGCCCCGGTCGTCCTCGACGCTGAACGTGATGCGCAGGTGGTCCGGCACCCGCTCGACGTCCCACTCCTCGGGCGGGACCCGCACCCCGGTCCGGGCGTGGAGCACGTCCGCGAGGGCGTCGGTCAGCGGCCGCGTCCCGGCGCCGCTCGCGGGTTCACCGGTGTCGGGCACGTCGGCGAGCGCGGCGGCGGCGTGGTTCGGGACGGGGACGAAGTGGCGGCGGGTCACCTTCGGCAGCGACCTGAGCAGGGCGGTGACGAGGTCGCCACGCAGGCCCGGGACCTGCCAGTCGAACCCGTCCGCGCGGATCCGGTTGAGCACGCTCACCGGCACGTGCACGGTGACCCCGTCGGCGGCGGAGCCGGGCTCGAACTGGTAGGTGACGTCGAGCTCGAGGTCGCCCTGGCGCCAGGTGCGGGGGTGGTCCTCGGCGGAGACGCCGCCGGCCTCGTCCCGCACGAGGAGGTCCTCGGTGAACGTCAGCAGGTCGGGGGTCTCGCGGCGCGCCCGCTTCCACCAGCGGTCGAAGTGCCGCGCGCTGACGACGTCGCCGGGGACGCGGGCGTCGTAGAACGCGAACAGCTCGTCGTCGCCGACGAGGATGTCCCGGCGGCGGGCGCGCTCCTCGAGCTCGGCGACCCGGCGGAGCAGGGCGGCGTTGTCGGCGAAGAACGCGTGGTGGGTCTCCCAGTCCCCCTCGACGAGGGCGTGCCGGATGAACAGCTCGCGGGCCTCCTCGGGGGCGATGCGGGCGTACTGCACGGTGCGGCCGGCGACGAGCGGGACGCCGTAGAGGGTGACGCGCTCGGTGGCGACGGCCGCGCCCTGCTTGCGGGACCAGCGGGGCTCGCTGTGGCTGCGCTTGACGAGGTGCTCCCCGAGCCGCTCGGCCCACAGCGGGTCGATGCGGGCGTTCGTGCGGGCCCACAGCCGGGTGGTCTCGACGAGCTCGCCGGACATGACGAACGCGGGCTGGCGGCGGTGGAGGGTCGAGCCGGGCTGGATCGAGAACCGGGCACCGCGGGCGCCGAGGTAGTCCCGGCGGGCCTCGTCGCGGGCGCCGACGTGGGAGAGCAGCCCCGAGAGGAGGGCCTGGTGGACCCGGTCCCAGTCCGGCTCGGCGTCGGGGGCGCCCGTGGCCTGCCGGACGTCGATGCCCTGCTCCTTGCAGGCCCGCCGCAGCTGGGTGTGCAGGTCCTGCCACTCGCGCACCCGCAGGTAGTGCAGGTACTCGCTCTTGCACGCGCGCCGGAACGCGCTGCCGCTGAGCTCCTTCTGGCGGCGCTTGAGGTAGCGCCACAGGTTGAGGTACCCGGCGAAGTCGGAGCTCTCGTCCCGGAACCGGGCGTGGGACTGGTCGGCCTGCGCCTGCGTGTCGAGGGGCCGCTCGCGGGGGTCCTGGATCGAGAGGGCCGCGACGATGACGAGGACCTCGCGGACGCAACCGAGCTGGTCGGCCTCGAGCAGCATCCGTCCGAGCCGCGGGTCGACGGGCAGGCGGGCCATGCTCTTGCCGTACCGGGTCAGGCGCCGGCCGGAGCGCCGACCGCTCCCACCGCCACGACGCGGCGGCCGGCCGCCGCGTCGTCCGCCCTGCCGCTTCGCGTGCTGCTCGCCGGTCTCGAAGGCGTGCAGCTCCTCGAGGAGGCGGACCCCGTCGGTGACCTGGCGGGGGTCGGGCGGGTCGACGAACGGGAACCGGTCGATGTCACCGAGCCCGAGCGAGGTCATCTGGAGGATGACGGAGGCGAGGTTGGTCCGCTGGATCTCGGGGTCGGTGAACTCGGGACGGCTGTCGTGGTCGGCCTCGGAGTACAGCCGGATGCAGACGCCGTCCGCGAGCCGGCCGCACCGGCCGGCCCGCTGCTTCGCGCTCGCCTGCGAGATCGGCTCGATGGGCAGCCGCTGGACCTTGGTGCGCTGGCTGTAGCGCGAGATCCGGGCGGTGCCGGTGTCGACGACGTACCGGATCCCGGGGACGGTGAGGGAGGTCTCGGCGACGTTCGTCGCGAGCACGATCCGGCGGCCGCGGTGGCCGGCGAAGACGCGGTGCTGCTCGGCGGCCGAGAGCCGTCCGAACAGCGGCAGCACCTCGGTCCCGGGCAGGTTCATCGAGGCCAGCGCGTCGGCGGTGTCACGGATCTCGCGTTCCCCGGACAGGAACACGAGGATGTCGGCGCTCGCCTGTGCGTGCGGCGCGGACTCGGTCCACAGCTCCTCGACCGCCGCGCAGATCCCGGTCACCTGGTCGCGCTCCTCGGCGTCCTCCCCCGCGTCAGGGTCGACCAGCGGGCGGTAGCGGACCTCGACGGGGTAGGTCCGGCCGGAGACCTCGATGACCGGTACCGGCGACCCCGGCGTCGCGAAGTGCTCGGCGAACCGGGCGGGGTCGATCGTCGCGGACGTGATGACGACCTTGAGGTCCGGGCGGCGCGGGAGGAGCTGCCTGAGGTAGCCGAGGATGAAGTCGATGTTGAGGCTGCGCTCGTGGGCCTCGTCGATGATGATCGTGTCGTACCGGCGCAGGTCGCGATCCCGCTGCATCTCGTTGAGGAGGATGCCGTCGGTCATGACCTTGACGCGGGTGTCCTCCCCGGAGTGGTCGGAGAAGCGGACCTGGTAGCCGACGAGCCCGCCGAGCGGCGTGCCGGTCTCCTCCGCGATGCGCTCGGCGACCGAGCGCGCCGCGATCCGCCGCGGCTGGGTGTGGCCGATGCGGCCGCGGCGCCCTCGGCCGAGCTCGAGGCAGATCTTCGGCAGCTGGGTGGTCTTGCCCGAGCCCGTCTCACCGGCGACGACGACGACCTGGTGGTCCCGGATGGCCTCGGCGATCTCCTCACGACGCTCGACGACCGGGAGGTGCTCGGGGTAGTTGAGGTCGAGCCGCTCCGGGTCGGGACCGTGCTGCTCCGCGCGGGCAGGCGTGGCGGCGTCACCGGGGGCGACGCGTGCGGACATGGGCCCAAGGATAGGACCGGCCCCCTCGCCCCCTTGCGTCCGCCGGGTCAGCCCCACGGCGACGATCCCTGCGGACGCAACGCCTCGCCACCCCTTGCGTCCGCAGGGTCAGCCCCCCGGCGACGATCCCTGCGGACGTTGCGGGTCCTGCTCGGGCTGCCCGCCGGTCCGTCCGCGGGCCCGGTCGAGGACGTGGCGCCCCGTCTCCACCCGCCGGTGGACGAGGTCGGCGGCGCGCAGGCTGATCCCGCCGGCGACGAGGAGGCGGTCGGCGGAGCCGCTGCGGGTGACGAGCGCCCAGTCCTCGACCGACTCGCGCACCAGCCGGCGCTCGGGTGGGTTGCGAACGGCCCGCAGCACGGCCTCCAGCGGGGACCGCGCCGGTGCCCGTGGAGGGGCGACCTGCGGGACGCGCCCCGGGTTGTAGGCGCTGCGCGCCCACTGCTCCGCGAGCCCGCGCCGCAGACGCGTGCCGGCCATCAGGTTCTCGGCCGGCCCGTGGGTCCACCGGCCGGCGACCGAGCCCGCCTTGCCCGCGAACCGAAGGGTCGTTGCGAGCGGGAGCGCGGCACCCCACGCCGCCCGGGAGGCCACTTCCGCCCACGAGCCCTCCCCGTAGCCGACGCGGATTCCGGTGTCCGCGGCGAGCCCTCCCACCGCGGCCGTGCCGGAGAGCACCGTCATCGGCGCTCCCAGGCCGGGGACGAAGGAGGCGAGGGCCGCACCGCCCTCGACTCCCCCCGCGACGTCTCGCAGGACGTGGAGCGCGTCGTACCCGGCGGGGTCGTCGAGCCGGTCCCCGGCGAGGGCGTAGATCGCGCTCGCACACCGCTGGTCGGCGACGTGGAAGTCCTCCTCAGCGAGCTCGAGCCGGCGCTCGGCGGCGAGGAGGTCCTCGACCGCCGCGAGCCGCTGCCGCTCCAGTGCGGCGACCGCGGTCGCCGCACCGGGGTCGGCGGGCCCGGTACCGACCGCGGCAGCAGTCAGCGTGGCGGCCTCGGCGCGCGCCCGATCGAGCGCGATGTCGAGGAGACGGAGGCGCTCGGTGGCCTCGTCGATGTCCTCGACCGCGGCCCGGGAGCGGTCGAGGCAGTCCGCGAGCTCGGCGGCGAACCTCGTCAGCCTGGCCGCGCCGCCGTTGCAGCGCTCGGCCGCGGCGGTGAGCACCCCGGGCAGACCGTTGAGGTGCCCGGCGAAGGCCTCGCCGGCGGGACTGCGCCACACCGCGTGGACCTGGACCCCGCGAACCACGCGCTCCACGGCGGCGAGCTCGGTGGCCAGTCCCGCGAGCAGCCGGGCCCGGGAGCGGACGTGGTCGGGATCGCCGGTGAGGGCGACGGGCAGGCTCACCGCGTCCCGGGCACGGTGAGGGACGCGGACACGCAGGTCTCGGTGTCGACGTACATCGTGCCTGCGGAGCGGGCGGCGGTGGCGGCCTCGCGGAGCGCGGTGCAGAGCCGCCGTCGGGTCAGATCCCAGTCGCCGAGCAGCCGGTCGACCGCGCCCGCGACGGAGCCGGGACCGTAGGCGTCGTCGCGGGTGTCACCCGCGGCCAGCGCCTCGAGGGTGTCGGCGACGCCGGCGAGCGTGTCGCCGAGCGCGGCGACCGCCTCCCCCGAGACCTCGATGTGGGTCATGCGGCCCGAGCGTACGGCGCCGGCGCCGGACCGCGAGCGCGTCGTCCACAGGGTCGGCGCACCCCGGCGGCGCTCGGGGCCCTCCACGACCGCGGGGCCGACTCCCCCTTCCAGGAGCCGGCCCCGCGGCGTGAGCCCCACGCCGTTGTGGGGAGCGGTTGTCCGGGCCTGTCGTCGTCCGCCGACGGTGGGTCCGTCAGCCCTTGGCGGCGATGAACCCCTGCTCGAGGTCGGCGAGGATGTCGTCGATGTGCTCGATCCCGACGGCGAGCCGCACCAGTCCCGGCGTGACCCCCGAGAGGAGGCGGTCCTCGTCGGTGCCCTGGGAGTGCGTGGTCGAGGCGGGGTGGATCGCGAGGGAGCGGACGTCGCCGATGTTCGCGACGTGGCTGTGCAGCGTGAGCCCCTCGACGAAGCGACGCCCGGCCTCGACGCCGCCGGCGATCTCGAAGGAGATGACCGCGCCAGCGCCCTTCGGGGCGTACTTCTGGGCGAGGGCGTACGAGGGGCTGCTCGGCAGGGACGCCCACCGGACCGACTCGACCTGGTCCTGCCCCTGGAGGAACTGGGCGACGCGGTGGGTGTTCTCGATGTGCCGCTCGATCCGCAGGCTGAGGGTCTCCAGTCCCTGGGCGACGAGGAAGGCGTTGAACGGCGACGCGGCCGGCCCGATGTCGCGCAGCAGCTGGACCCGCGCCTTGAGGATGTAGGACAGGTTCGCCCCCAGCGGGCTGCCGACGCCGAGGTCCGGGCCGTAGCGCAGACCGTGGTAGCTCTCCTCCGGGGTGTTGTAGTTGGGGAACTTCTCCGGGTCGGCGGCGTAGTCGAAGCGTCCGGCATCGACGATCACCCCGGCGATCGTCGTCCCGTGCCCGCCGAGGTACTTCGTCGCCGAGTGGACGACGACGTCCGCCCCCCACTCGATCGGGCGGATCAGGTACGGGGTCGCGACGGTGTTGTCGACGACGAGGGGGACGCCGTGCTCGTGGGCGAGGTCGGCGACCGCCTCGATGTCGAGCACGTCGGTCTTCGGGTTCGGGATGGTCTCGCCGTAGAGCAGCTTGGTGTTCGGCCGGATGGCGGCGCGCCAGCTGTCGATGTCGGCCGGGTCCTCGACGAAGGAGACCTCGATGCCGAACTTGGGCAGGGTGTGCTTGAGGAGGTTGAAGGTGCCCCCGTAGAGCGACGGGCTGGCGACGACGTGGTCCCCGGCCTCGGCGATGTTGAGGATCGCGACCGTCTCGGCGGCCTGCCCGCTGGCGACGAGCAGGGCCCCGACGCCGCCCTCGAGCGAGGCGATGCGCTGCTCGACGACGTCGGTCGTCGGGTTCATCAGCCGGGTGTAGATGTTCCCGAACTCCTTGAGCGCAAAGAGGTTCGAGGCGTGCTCGGTGCTGTTGAAGACGTACGAGGTGGTCTGGTAGATCGGCAGGGCGCGGGCTCCGGTCGCGGAGTCCGGCTCCTGGCCCGCGTGGATCTGCCGGGTCTCGAAGGACCAGCTCGGGGTCTGCTCGCTCATCGTCGTGCCTTCCTCGGTGGCGTCCAGCCACCGTCACGGTGTCTGCCGCGCGGGCAGTGCGGTCTGGGTCCGCCACCGCCGGTGGCAATGGGCACCAGCGGTGACGGTGCGGGATCGCCGTGCTGAGCCGAGAGGAGTCCCGCGCTTGCGGCCGGTGGACCGGTCGCCAGGTCTTCACCCGGGGCACCCCACCGCGGAGGAGGGTTGCCGGCCAGCGAGCCGGGGCTTGGCGCTGGCGCTCATGACCTGTGGAAGAGGTTAGCCGAACGGGTCCACGCCTCGGGACCGCTGTCTCTCATGGCGGACACGAATCGGTGCGGGGGTTGGCGCGGCGCCGCGGTGGCCGGCTGGGCGCGGATTGTGGAGAACTCCGTTGCGCGCGAACGGGTTTCCCTAGACTTGGCGGCCACCACCGGCGCTGAGGCCGGCGCAGCGAGGGGGCAGTAGTGGGTGTGACGACGCGGGCAGGCGGTCTGGTGGGCGGCGTGACCTGCTGGGCCGCCGTGGGGATCGCGGCCGTGCTGGGGCTCGCAGGGTGCACGAGCAGTGGCAGCGTCGCGGATCCGCCCGCAAGCACCGGAACGACGACGAGTCCCTCGAGCACCGCCAGTGCGACGACGTCCGGCGGGGCGGCCACGAGCAGCCGTCGCGGCGCGGACGTCGATGTCCCGAAGGCTGCGCAGAAGCACACGAAGAAGGGCGCCGAGGCCTTTGCGAAGTTCTACATGCACACGTACTCAATCGGCGCCAGAGATGGCACACCCCAGCGCCTGGCCTCGCTGTCGTCACAGAACTGTCGAGGTTGTGCCGCTCTAGTTTCTCTCATTGAGACTGACGCCACAAAGGGAAGGACCGCTAGTAAGGATTTCCTGCAAGTCAAAGGGGTCAATGTACGGCCCGACTCCACCACCGACAGGCCGAAAATGGACCTTCTCATTGAGGAGAAGCCTTACAGCATCACTGATGAAAACGGGAAAGTTGCCAAAAGGATCAAGGGAAGCAATTACCGGCTAGTCACCGGTGCGGTCTGGAAGAACGGCGCTTGGTCCATGTCACAAATTAAGCTGGTGACGTAGTGCTGTCTGCCCTCACGCTTTCCCTCGTCCTAGCTTCCGGCGGTTGGGATCCTGGTGTGTCTGGCGACTTGTCGTCTCAAGGGGCGCAGGCACTGGCGCAACAGGGTGAGGTCACGTCGGGGAACTCGGCGCCTCGAAATCAACCTAGCGGCGACTCAGCCCAGTGACGCTCTCGATCGAGAACACCACGACGGACCGGTCAGCTGGGCCGAGACTGGAGTACCGCTACACGCTTGGGCTGCGGGGACAAGCAAGACGCCGAAGCGACGGTCGACACGACCGACTGTTCGTATGCGTTGCGGGCGTGCGCGCTTCGAGGTGAGCCCGACGCGATTCTCTACTACCTGTGGTCGAGACGCGCGGGATCCTCGGACGCCTGGGATTTCCGCGGTGAGACCTGCAGCACCGACACCGCAGACGCACCGGCCGCGGACGGCGCCCCCGCTCCCCCGCCGGTCCCGACGTTCGCGCAGATCCAGCAGGCCTACCGCGAGCTGCCGTTCGGCAAGCCTAAGGTCGCCATCCAACCGGTCGGCAACACGACGCTGGTCAACCTCCCCACCTACTACGAGGCAACCTGGCCGGACGCCGGCCTCGGGCCCGGCGACGTCAGCCAGCCGGTCCAGCTTCTCTCGTGGAGCGTCGAGTTCCGGATCAGCCTGTACTCCTACGTCTACCGCTTCGGCGACGGGGAGTCGCTCGGCCCCACGACGTCGGTCGGCGGCCCCTACCCCACCGGCGACGTCCGGCACACCTACCTCGCCCCGATCCCCACCGCCGACGTCTCGGTCGACACGCGCCTGACCGGCGAGTACCGCGTCAACCGCGGCCCGTGGGAGGACATCGAGACCGTCGCCGACCTCCAGGACGAGCCCGTCACCGCCCTCCACGTCCGCGAGGCGAGGGCACGGCTGTACCGAAGCTGACCCGTCGGGGCCGACGACACCAGTCACCCGGCACGAGCACGCAGGAGCCCCGCCGCGCGGGCACCTGCGCTCGCGGACAGAATGACCCGCATGACCTACCGCGCTGACGAGTACAAGGCCGCCCCGGACCGGTACGACGACCTCATGCCCTACCGCCGTGTCGGGCGCTCCGGCCTCGACCTCCCCGCGATCTCACTCGGCCTGTGGCACAACTTCGGCGACGACGTCCCCCTGGAGCGCCAGCAGGCGACGTTGCGGCGGGCGTTCGACCGCGGCGTCACGCACTTCGACCTCGCCAACAACTACGGGCCGCCCTACGGCAGCGCGGAGCGCAACTTCGGGACGATCTTCGCCCGCGACTTCCGCCCGTACCGCGAGGAGCTCGTCATCTCGAGCAAGGCCGGCTACGACATGTGGCCCGGTCCGTACGGCCAGGGGGGCGGCTCGCGCAAGTACCTGCTGTCCTCGCTCGACCAGTCGCTGGTGCGGATGGGCCTCGACTACGTCGACATCTTCTACAGCCACCGGTTCGACGACACGACCCCGCTCGAGGAGACGATGGGGGCACTGGACTCCGCGGTCCGGCAGGGCAAGGCGCTCTACGCCGGGATCTCCTCCTACTCGGGGGCGCGCACCCGTGAGGCGGTCGAGATCCTGAGGGACCTCGGCACCCCGCTGCTGATCCACCAGCCGAGCTACTCGATGCTCAACCGCTGGGTCGAGGAGGACCTGCTCGACGTCCTCGAGGAGACCGGGACCGGCTGCATCGCGTTCTCCCCGCTGGCCCAGGGCATGCTCACCGACAAGTACCTCGGCGGCATCCCCGAGGGGTCGCGGGCCGCGCAGGGCAAGAGCCTCGACCCCGAGCTGCTCACCGACGAGGCGCTCGACCACGTCCGCGCCCTGAACGACATCGCCTCCGAGCGCGGGCAGACGCTCGCGCAGATGGCCCTCGCCTGGGCGCTGCGGGACCACAGGGTCACGTCCGTCCTCATCGGCGCCTCGAGCGTCCGGCAGCTCGACAACAGTCTCGACGCGGTGAAGAACCTCGAGTTCAGCGGCGCCGAGCTCGACCGGATCGACCAGCACGCGATCGATGCCGGGATCAACATCTGGAAGACATCGTCGGACAAGTGAGTTGAAGACCCCATGAGCACCTCAGGCACGTACGCACCGAGCACCGCGGGCTGGGTCCGCGACCAGGTCGAGAAGATCGAGAGCACCGGCACGACCGAGTCGGTCGACATCATGGGCCGACCGGTCGTCCTCATGACGATGCGCGGCGCGAAGTCCGGCAACATCCGCAAGGTGCCGGTGATGCGGGTGGAGCACGACGGCGTCTACGCCGCGGTCGCGTCCAAGGGCGGCGCCCCGGAGCACCCCGCCTGGTACCACAACCTGCAGGTCCACCCCGAGATCGAGCTCCAGGACGGCGCCGAGGCGTGGACCGCTCGCGCCCGGGAGATCGACGGTGACGAGCGCGCCGAGTGGTGGGAGCGCTGCGTCGAGGCCTTCCCGCAGTACGCCGAGTACGAGAGGAAGACCGACCGGCTCATCCCGGTCCTCCTCCTCGAGGCCGCCTGAGGGACCTCCCTCACCTCCCTCCCCAGTAGCGGGCCTCAGGCCCGGCGGCTCCCGCGCAGGAGCCACCACAGCCCGAGGGCCGGGAGCACGAGCGGCACGTAGCCGTAGCCCGCACCGAAGTGGGACCAGACGGTCTTGTCGGGGAAGTCCTGTGGTGCGAGGTAGGACACGAGCCCGACGACGAGGACGCCGGCCATCTCGACCGAGCAGGCGGCGATGGCCACGCGCCTCGAGGTCCGGTCGCCTCGGGCGAGCGCGACCGTCGCCACGACGTAGATGACCGCGGCGACGGCCGAGAGGACGTACGCGAGCGGCGCGCGGGAGAAGTACTCGGTGATCTGGAGCACCGATCGGCCCGTCGCGGCGAGCGCCATCACCGCGTAGACGGCGACGAGCACCCGGCCCGGCCCGGTTCCGGTCCGGCGCGGAGCGTCGTCGGTGGTCGTCTCAGGCATGCATGCTCCAGATCTGGGCCAGTCGGCCGGTCATGACGCCGACGGCGAAGCCGCCGGCGACGATGACACCCATCGACCAGCGGGTCTTCTCCTTGATCGCGAGGTAGGTCACGGCGGGCGGGATCACCGGCAGGCTGAGCGCGTACGCGAGGAACGTCGCCCGCTCGGCACCGGTGTCGACCTGTCCGACCCTGGCCGCTCCGACGACGGCCTGGACGATGAGCCCGAGCTCCAGCACGGCGGCGACGAGCAGGAGCCGGTCGTCGATGAGCCGGTCGCGCCACGTGTAGTACGCGGCGCCGAGCACCAGCAGGCCGACGGCGACGAGGACGAGGACCGTGAGCCAGCTGAGCACCGGGGCAGCGTACCGAGCAGCCCTGTCCCGCCCGGGGCGTGCCCCCGAGTGCCGCGTTGCGTCCGCAGGGTCAGCACCCCGGGGACCATCCGTGCGGACGTCCGCGGACCTGCCGCGTTGCGTCCGCGGGGTCAGCGTCCCGGCGACCATCCGTGCGGACGCACGCGGCGTGCTCAGTCGAGCGAGCTCGCGTCGTCGGGGACGTCCACCGCGAGCGCCTGGAGGGCCTCCAGCGGGACGAGGTCGAGGGTGCGCTCGTGGGTGCTCGCGAGGACGACCGGCGCCGCCACGCCCTCCTCGTACGCCTGAAGCCAGCGCAGGGCGACGACGCACCAGCGGTCCCCCGGGGTCAGCCCCGGGAAGCGGTACGTCGGCACCGGGGTCATGAGGTCGTTGCCGACCTCGCGCTGGAACTCGAGGAACTCCGCCGTCATGACGCAGCAGACCGTGTGGGCCCCGATGTCGTCGGGTGTCGTCATGCACGACCCGTCGCGGAAGAACCCCGTCACCGGGTCGAGCCCGCACTCCTGGAGCGGGCCACCGAGGACGTTCCTGGCGTCGGTCATGCCGTCAGCGTAGTGACCGGCGGGCTCCGTCGCGGTCCACCGGGCCGGACCCGGGGCGCGTCATCCCGCGAGGGCCCGGCGCAGCCGCTCGGCGTACTCCTCCATCTCGCCGTCGGCGTAGCGGTGCCGCGGCCAGAAGAACCCGCGCAGTCCGTCGCCCTTGCTCCGCGGGACCACGTGCACGTGCAGGTGTGGGACCGACTGGCTGACGACGTTGTTCATCGCGACGAAGGACCCCTGCGCGCCGAGCTCGGTACGCACCGCGGCCGCGACCCGCTGGGCGGCGGTCATCAGCGGCTCGAGGAGCGGGGCGGGCACGTCGGTGAAGGTGTCGACGTGGGTGCGGGGCACGACGAGCGTGTGCCCCTTGATCAGCGGCCGGGTGTCGAGGAACCCGACCGCCTCCGGCGTCTCGAGCACGACGTGGCCCGGGGTGTCCCCGGCGACGATCGAACAGAACAGGCAGCTCACGACGTCACCGTACGGCGTCGCGCCGACAGCGCCTGCGGGCCTGCCGGGGCCCGTCATCCCGCGTGGGCGTGCATCCGCTCGAGGACCATCTCGGCGATCGCGAGGCTCGCCGTGGCCGCTGGTGAGGGAGCGTTGCGGACGCAGAAGATGCTCCCGACCCGGCTGAAGCGGAAGTCCTCGACGAGGCAGCCGCCCTCGTCCATGGCCTGCGCCCGGACCCCCGGCTCGGCTCCCTCGACATCGGCCATCGACAGGTCGGGCACGTACCGGCGCGCGGCGGCGACGAACGACCGACGGTTGAGGGAGCCCCACAGCTCACGCGCCCCGGCGCGCACGTTGTCCCGTGCGAAGGAGCGGAACCCCCGGAACCGGAGCAGCTCGGCGAGCTCGGCCCGCTCGACGTCGGTCACCCGGTAGCCCTCGCGGGCCAGGGCGAGGACGGCGTTCGGCCCGATGAGGACCGAGCCGTCGACCCGGGTGGTCAGGTGCACCCCGAGGAAGGGGTAGCGCGGGTCGGGCACCGGGTAGACCAGCCCCCGGACGAGGTCGCGGGCGCTCTCGCGCAACGCGAGGTAGTCGCCCCGGAAGGGGACGATCCGGGGGTAGAGGGAGTCACCGGCGAGGCGGGCGAGCCGGTCGGTGAACAGGCCAGCCGCGACGACGACGCGCTCGGCCTCGAGGACCTCCCCGCTCGCGGTCGTGAGCCGGTTCGGGCTGCCCGGGGCGATGTCGATGACCTCGGCCCCGGTCCGCACGGTCGCACCGGCCGCGACCGCGTCGTCGGCGTACGCGCCAGCGACGAGGCGGAAGTCGACCGTGGCCGATGTCGGTGAGTGCAGCCCGGCGACGCCGGAGACGTGCGGCTCGATCTCGCGGATGCCCTCGGCGGTGAGCCAGCGCACACCGGGCACCCCGTTGGCCCTCGCCCGCTCGTGGATGTCCCGCATCCGGGAGACCTCGGCGTCATCGAGGGCGACGAGGACCTTGCCGCACTCCACGAAGGGGACGTCGTGGTCGGCGCAGTAGCCGCGGAGCATCTCGACCCCACGACGGGACAGCCGCGCCTTGTCCGAGCCCGGTGTGTAGTACAGCCCCGCGTGCACCACCCCGGAGTTGCGGCCGGTCTGGTGCCGGCCGAGCTCGGACTCCTTCTCGAGGAGCGTCACCTCGTCCGCGCGCCCGTCGAGCGCGAGCGCCCGTGCGATGGCGAGGCCGACGATCCCTCCCCCGATGACGGCGTACCGCTGTCGTGTCACAGGAGCAGGGTAGGTGGCACCGTCCGCCTCCGTGTCAGGACCGGTCGGGAACCTCCATCTCGCCCAGGCGGGACCACTCGGTTCCCCGGACCGTCGTGTTGACGATCCGCGGGGTCTCGGCGAGGTAGCGCGGCAGGTCCCGCGTCGCCGCGGCGAAGTGCTCGGACTGGACGTGGGCGGCGCCCGCCTCCTCGTCGCGGAAGGCCTCGACGAGGACGTACTCGGTGGGGTCGGCGAGGCTGCGGGACCACTCGAACCACAGGCAGCCGGGCTCCTCGTTGACCGCCCGGGTGAAGTCCGCCGACAGCTCGGGCCAGTCGT
Organism: uncultured Actinomycetota bacterium; assembly: GCA_963800325.1. GTDB lineage: Bacteria > Actinomycetota > Actinomycetes > Actinomycetales > Dermatophilaceae > CAWDAQ01. The sequence continues at coordinate 301,193 of CAWDAQ010000005.1, forward strand.
CGGCGTACTCGGGCAGGACCGGGAACTTCGCGGTGATGAAGATCATGGCGCCAGACTATGCGGGCCCGGTGACGACCCCGTCGGCGCGCAGGCGGGCGACCTCGTCCGGGCCCATCCCGGCCTCGGCGAGGACTCCGAGGGTGTCGGCGCCCGGGTCCGGGGACGCCCTGGACCCGCTCGCGAGCGGGGTCCGGTCGAGCCGGGGGGCGGGCGCCGGGTGGCGCACCCCGCGGACCGGGCGGTAGACGCCGCGGGCGACGACGTGGGGGTCGGCCGCGGCCTCCTCGGGGCTGAGAACCGGCGCGACGCAGGCGTCCCGGCCGGCGAAGACCTCGACCCACTCGGCGCGGGTGCGGCCCGCCACCACGGACGCGACGACCTCGCCCATCTCGGCCCAGCGGCTCGTGTCCTGCTGGTCGGCCAGGCGGGGGTCCCCGGCGAGCCCGAGGCCGTCGAGGAGGGCCGCCCAGAAGCGCGGCTCGATCGCGCCCACGGCGATCCACTCCTCGTCCGCGGTCCGGTACACCCGGTAGAACGGGGCGCCGCCGTCGAACAGGTTGTGCCCCCGGGGCAGGCCCCACGCACCGTGGCCGAGCATCGACTGCTGCATCGCGGTGAGCAGGGCCACGCCGTCGAGGATGCTCGCGTCGACGACCTGGCCCCGGCCGTCCCGCTCGGCGGCCCGCAGGGCCCCGAGCACGCCGACGGCGAGGAGCATCCCGCCGCCGCCGAAGTCGCCGAGCAGGTTCAGGGGCGGCACCGGGGCGCCGTCGGCGCCGGTGATCGGGTGGAGGGCGCCGGAGACCGCGAGGTAGGTGATGTCGTGGCCGGCGAGGCCCGCGTACGGGCCGTCCTGGCCCCACCCGGTCATCCGCCCGTAGACCAGGGACGGCCGGCGGGCGAGCACGGTGTCGGGTCCGAGACCGAGGCGCTCGGTCACCCCGGGGCGGAACCCCTCGAGGAGGACCTCGGACCGCTCGGCGAGCCGGAGGACGACCTCGACCCCACGGGGGTCCTTGAGGTCGACCGCGACCGAGCGCCGTCCGCGGTCGAGCACGTCGTGCGCGACCCGACGGCCCCCGGTCCCGACCTCGCCCGGCCGGTCGACGCGAACGACGTCCGCCCCGAGGTCGGCGAGCACCATCCCGGCGAACGGTGCCGGGCCGATGGCCCCGAGCTCGAGGACGCGGACGCCGTCCAGCGGCGGCCGGTCGGCGTCGCGAACAGTCGTCGGCGTGGTCACCTGCGTGCGGTCAGCGGCGGCCGAGCAGGTCCCGGTCGCTGAGGACCTCGCCGAGAGCGCTGACGATGAGGTCGATGTCGGACTCGCTCGCGACCAGCGGCGGGGCGAACCGGACGGTCGAGGCGTGGGTGTCCTTGGCGAGCAGGCCCTGCTGCATCAGGCCCTCACAGACCTCGCGGCCCGACATCAGGTCGGGGTCGACGTCGACGCCGGCCCACAGGCCCCGGGTCCGCACCGCGACGACGCCCTTGCCGACGAGCCCCTGCAGTCCCGCGGCGAGACGGTCCCCGAGGTCGCTCGCCCGGTCCTGGAAGTCGCCGGTCGCGAGCATCGCGACGACCTCCCGGCCGATGGCCGCGGCCAGCGGGTTGCCGCCGAAGGTCGACCCGTGCGAGCCGGGCGTGATGACCCCGAGCACGTCGTTGTCGGCGGCGATGGCCGACACCGGGTAGAGCCCACCGCCGAGCGCCTTGCCGAGGACGTAGACGTCGGGGTCGACGCCCTCGTGGTCGCACGCGAAGGTCCGGCCGGTGCGGGCCAGGCCGGACTGGATCTCGTCGGCGACCATGAGGACGTTCTCGCGCGTGCAGAGGTCGCGCACGTCGCGGAGGAACCCCTCGGGCGGGATGACGACCCCGCCCTCCCCCTGGATCGGCTCGAGCAGGACCGCGACGGTCGTCTCGTCGACGGCGTCCCGGATCGCGTCGACGTCGCCGTAGGGGACGACGGTGAAGCCGGGCGTGTAGGGCGCGTAGTGGGTCCGCGCCTCCTCGTCGGTGGAGAAGCTGACGATCGTCGTGGTCCGGCCGTGGAAGTTGCCGTCCATGACGATGATGTTCGCCCGGTCCTCGGGAACGCCCCGGACCTCGTACCCCCAGCGGCGGCTCACCTTGATCGCCGTCTCGACGGCCTCGGCGCCGCTGTTCATCGGCAGCACCTTGTCCTTGCCGGTGAGGTCGCCGAGGTCGCGGGCGAAGGGGCCGAGCTCGTCGTTGTAGAACGCCCGGGAGGTCAGGGTGAGGCGTCCGAGCTGCTCCTTCGCGCGGGCGACGAGCCGGGGGTGGCAGTGCCCGAAGTTCAGGGCGGAGTACCCGGCCAGGCAGTCGAGGTAGCGGCGGCCCTCGACATCGGTGACCCAGGCCCCGTCACCGGAGGCGAGGACGACCGGCAGCGGGTGGTAGTTGTGCGCTGCTCGGGCCTCGGTGAGCGAGATGTGCTCGGAGGTTCCCAGCTCGGTGGTCAGCATCTGGCGGCTCCATGTGAGGTATCTGTCGGTCCATCGTGTCGCACGGTCGGCGGGTGGTTGACTGCGGCCGTGCCCTCTGCAGACGTCAACGGAATCACAGTTGAGTACGACGAGCACGGTGGCGGCGAACCCGTCCTGCTCATCATGGGTCTCGCGACGCAGATGATCGCATGGCCGGAGGACTTCGTCGACGCGCTCGTCGCCGAGGGGTACCGGGTGATCCGGATGGACAACCGGGACATCGGTCTCTCGAGCAAGACCGTCGGACCGGAGCCGACGCGTACCGACCTGCTCAAGGCCCTGCTCGGTCGCCGCCTCGCCCGGTCCGACTACCTCGTCGCCGACATGGCCCGCGACGTCGTCGGGCTCCTGGACCACCTCGGCATCGACCGGGTCCACCTCGTCGGGGCGTCGATGGGCGGGATGATCGCCCAGCAGGTCGCCATCGACTCCCCCGAGCGGGTGGCGAGCCTGACGTCGATGATGTCCAACCCCGGGGACACGTGGTCGGGGGGCATCCGCCCGTCGTTCCTGCCGACGCTGCGGGCCTCGGCACTGGCGCCCCGCCCCGGCAGCGGGACCGAGGCGGTCGAGGCGGGCCTGCACGCCTACCGGGTCATCGCCGGGCCGCACTTCGACGAGGCCGAGACGCGGCGCCTGGTCGAGGCGCAGCTCGCGCGGAGCAGCGACCCGGTCGGCCGGGTGCGCCAGCTCATCGCGATCCGCGCCAGCCCGGACCGGACGGCCGGGCTGGCGCGGGTGACGGCACCCACGCTCGTCGTCCACGGCCTGCGCGACCAGCTCATCATGCCGAGCGGCGGCACGGCGACGACCCGGGCGGTACCGGGGTCGAGGCTGCTCATGTTCCCCGACATGGCCCACGACCTGCCCCGATCCCGCCGGGCGGAGATCGCCGAGGAGATCGCTCGCAACGCCCGCCGCGCTCGCGACGCCAGCCATGCCGGTCCCGCACGCCGGGCCGGCCCGGGCGACCGCACGGGGGCGTGAGCGACTACGCGAGGACGTCCGCACGGTCGGTCGCCCGGGTGCTGAGCCTGCGGACACACGCAAGCCCCACGCGAGGACGTCCGCACGGTCGGTCGCCCGGGTGCTGAGCCTGCGGACACGCGCAAGCCCCACGCGAGGACGTCCGCACGGTGGCCCGGGAACGGGTTCTCGCAGGTCAGCAGTGGTGGGCGCGGGTTAGGCTCGGGTCATGGCGCGGCTGTGGAGGGTGTCTCCGAACACTCCGGGGTGGGCGCGGCGACGGGTGGGGCGAGGCTTCTCGTACCGCGACGAGAACGGCGAGCCGCTCGGTCCGGCCGAGGTCCGGCGCGTCAAGGATCTCGTGATCCCACCCGCCTGGCGGGACGTGTGGATCTGCCCGCGCCCGAACGGGCACATCCAGGCCGTCGGCACCGACGCCGCGGGACGCCGGCAGTACCTCTACCACCCGCAGTGGCGTCTCGAACGGGACCGGCTCAAGTTCGAGCGGGTCGCCACCGCCGCCCGCGAGCTGCCCGCCGTGCGCCGCCGGATCGCCGAGCACCTCGCGCTGGAGCGGATGCCGCTCGAGCGGGCGAACGCGGTCGCGGTGCGACTGCTCGACCTCGGCTCGTTCCGGATCGGCAGCGACGTGTACGCCGACACCAACGGCAGCTTCGGCCTGACGACGATCGAGCGGCGGCACGTCCGGCTCACCGACGGCGTCCTCGTCTTCCGGTTCACCGGCAAGTCCGGGATCGAGCACACGGTGACGATCGACGACGCCGAGGTCGTCCGCGCGCTCGAGCGGATGCGGCGCCGTCGGGGCGGGGACCGCCTCCTCGCCTACCAGGAGGCGCGTCGGTGGGTCGACCTCGACGCGGCCGCCGTGAACCTCTACCTGCGCGAGCTGCTCGGCGCGGACCTCACGGCGAAGGACTTCCGCACCTGGCACGCGACGGTGGTCGCGGCGACCTCGCTCGCCCTGACCGACGAGCCGGGGACGACGCCGGCGTCGAGGAAGCGGGCGGTGCGCACCGCTGTCGCCGAGGTCGCCGAGTTCCTCGGCAACACCCCCACGGTCGCGCGGAGCTCCTACATCGACCCTCGGGTGCTCGACCTGTACGAGGACGGCGTGACGATCGCCGAGGTCGCGCGCAGACGGCACCGCTCCCCCGAGCGGCGGCAGGCCGAGATCGAGAGGGCGGTGCTCGGGCTGCTCCGGCAGGGGGTCAGCTGACGATCCCGCGGGCCGCGTTCCAGCGGCGGGCGCCGGTGTAGGCGTCGACCATGCCCCAGACCCAGAAGCCCACGAGGACGGGGATGCCGACGAGCACGAGCGACAGCGCGAAGCCGACGAGGTAACCGCCGAGGATGCCGATCCCCTTGCCCACCTCGCCGTTGGTCATCGTGCCGACCCCGGGGACGAACAGCGACAGCAGCAGGGACAGCGCCGGGTTCTTCGCCGGGACCCGGTAGGAGGGGTACCACGCTCCGGGGGCGCCCTGCACCGGCTGACTCACCGTCCGTCCCTCACCCCGGCACCCCGTGGGCCGCGTTCCAGCGCTGGGCGCCGGCCCAGGCGTCGGCGAGGCCCCAGACCCAGAAGCCGAGGAGGATGGGGATCCCGACGAGGACGACGGAGAGCATGAAGCCCATGAGGTAACCCACGAGGATGAAGGTGCCCTTGGCCACCTCGCCGTTGGTCATCGTGCCCACGCCGGGAAGGAAGAACGAGATGAGCATCGCGAGCCCGGGGCTCTTGGCGACGACGGGCGGGGCCCAGTACCCCGGCGGCGTGGGCAGGACCGTCGCGGTCTGGACCGACGACGCCCGCAGGGCGCCGTAGAAGCCGGGCCGGGTGTACGGCCCGCGCCCCAGGGGGGCCCACGGGACGGCCGCGGCCCCGGCGAAGGGTGCCTGCGGGCCCCGCGCCCGCCCCGCCTGCGTGGCCGGCGTGGGCTGCGCGGCCGGCGTGGGCTGCGTCGCTGGTGTAGCCGGCGTAGCCGGCGTAGCCGGCGTCGCTGGTGTCGCTGGTGTCGCTGGTGTCGCTGGTGTAGCCGGCGCGGGCTGCGTGGTGTGCGTGGCCGGCCATGGCGTCGCGGCGCCGGGTGGCAGCGCGTGCAGAGTGGGTGGCGGGGACAGAGCGGGCCGGGGTGCGGGCGGCCTCGCCACCCAGTGCTCCCCGTCCCAGTAGCAGCCCCGGACGTCGGGCGACGGGTGGGAGCCCATACCTCATCCTCCCCTCGCGGACCGGCGGGCGCAGCGGCCACGCACCTTGCCCGAAGGCTACCCCGCCGCTCAGCACCTGCGCGGTGGTCCGGTCCCGGTGTGCCAGGTGACCCCGGTCGGGCCCACGGTGGCGGTGAGGTCGCGGGCGTGGACGTGGGTGTGGTGGCGGGCGCAGAGGAGTGCGAGGTTGTCCAGGTCGGTGCGCCCCCCGCGGGCCCAGTGCCGGACGTGGTGGGCGTGGCACCAGCCCGGCGGCCGCGAGCACCCCGGGTAGGTGCACCCGCCGTCCCGCACCCAGAGCGTCTTGAGCAGCCTCGGGGTGACCAGCCGTTGGTCACGTCCGACGTCGAGCACCTCACCGGACGAGCCGAGCACGACGGGCAGCACGGACGCGTCGCAGGCGAGTCGTCGCACGACGTGCGGGGCGAGCAGCCCGCCGGTGGCGGTGGTCCCCGCACCCGTCGCGGGGCCCGCGGTGGCCCCCGCCGCCTCGAGCCGGCCGCGCAACGTGTCGAAGTCGATCGTCACGACGACGGACGCCTTCGTCGTGACCGGCACCCCCGGCGCCGAGGCCACGGCCCGCGAGACCATCTCGATCAGGGCGTCCGCCCGCCGCTGGTGGGACGAGCGCAGGTCCGGGCCTGCCTCCGCGGACGGCTCGGGGGCGGCGAGCGGACTCAGGGCCGCCTCGAGGGTCTCCGCCGCCTCGGGGTCGAGACGCAGGAGGTAGTCGAGCATTCCGGAGCCGTCGTCCCGCCCCGCGGTGAGCGCCCGCATCCGCGCGAGCGTGGCCTGCTCCCGGTCGAGGGCGCCCTCGCGGCCGTACCGGGCCACGATGCGGGTGCGCAGCTCGCGCACCGCCCGGATGCCGTGGTCGCACCCGACGGACACCATGCCGTCGAGCACGGCCGGGGCGGCCTCCGGGGTGAGCTGGGGCGCGAGCCTGCCGTACTCGGCCAGGACCGCCTGGGCGACCGTGAGGGGGAGGCGTCCCTCGAGCACGGCCTCCGCCACGGGCCGCAGGTCCCGGCTCCGGCCCGCGTCGGCGACCGCGACGACCCGCTTGGCCTCGCCGGCCGTCGACGCGGGTGAGGCCGCGAGGACCCAGTCCACCGGGGAGGCTGCTCCGGACTCGCCGACCAGGCCCCGCTCCACGGCCTCCCGGGTGAGCGCGACCCGGGCGGAGTCGAGCGCGACCGCGAGCGCCCCCGAGGCCGCCATGAGCGCGGTCACGTCCGCGTTCGTCACCCGCTGCGGCTCGGCTGCGAGACCCGTCAGCCGTCGGGTGGCCTCGCCGAGGACGGCGGCGACGTCGATGCTGCCCGTCGGCCCGGCACCCTCGGTGGTGTCCATGTCTTCGATCATACGTTCGACCACCGACAGCCGAACGGGGTCGTCCACAGGCATCCGGACGCCGACGAACGGGTCGCGGGACGAGCGTGTCGGTCAGGTGCCGGCGTCCGAAGCGCGCCCGCGCGCGCCGAGGCCCGCCGGGCCGAGGCCGCGGATCGAGGCGTCGAGGACCTCGACCGTGTGCGCGAGCGCGAGCCGGGCACCCGAGCGCTCCAGGGCTGCAGCGACCTGCATGAGGCACCCCGGGTTCGCGGTGACGAGCACGTCGGCCCCCGTGGCGAGGACACCCGCGGCCTTCCGGTCCCCCAGCTCGGCGGCGGCATCCGGGTGGAGGAGGTTGTAGACGCCCGCCGACCCGCAGCACAGGTCGCCCTCGGGGACCTCGCGGAGCTCGAGCCCGGGGACCTCCCGCAGCAGCGCACGCGGCTGCGCCCGGACGCCCTGGGCGTGGGCGAGGTGGCAGGCGTCGTGGTAGGCGACGGCCACCGGCAGCGGGCGCCGCTCGGCGACCGTCCCGGCCTCGGCGAGCAGCTCGGTGACGTCGCGGACCCGGCCGGCGAGGGCGCGCGCCCGCTCGGCCCAGGCCGGGTCGTCGGCGAGCAGGTCGGCGTACTCCTTCATCGCCGAGCCGCATCCCGCGGAGTTGACGACGACGCGGTCGACCTCCGCGCGCTCGAGCTCGGCGACGAGGTCCCGGGCGAAGCGCTGTGCCTCGGCCCTGCGTCCGGTGTGCGCGGAGAGCGCCCCGCAGCACCCCTGCCCGGGGGGCGCGAGGACGTCGAAGCCCTCCGCGGCGAGCACCCGCACGGTCGCGGCGTTGACGCCCGGGAAGAACTCGCGCTGGACGCAGCCGAGCAGCAGGCCGACCCGGCCCCGCCGCCTCCCGCGGGCCGGCGTGAACGCCGGCACCGGCTCCCGGGAGGTGACCGGCGGCGCGAGGCGCTCCATGACCGCCAGCGACGGGGAGATCCGCTCGAGGACGCCGGTCCGGCGCAGCAGCCGCGAGAGCCCGCTGCGCTGGTGCAGCCGGAGGGGGCCGCGGAGTGCCCGCAGACGCCTCGGGTGGGGGAACAGCCCGAAGACCGCGGCGCGCAGCAGCCGCTCGCCCGGGGGGCGGTCGTACCGGCGCTCGACCTGGGCGCGGGTGGCCTCGATGAGCTTGTCGTACCGCACCCCGGAGGGGCAGGCGGTGACGCAGGCCATGCACCCCAGGCAGGCGTCGACGTGCCCGACCATCGACTCCGTGAGCGGCTCGCCGCCCAGGCCCTCGCCCACGAGGTAGATCCGGCCGCGGGGCGAGTCCATCTCCTCGCCCCAGAGGACGTACGTCGGGCACGACGGCAGGCAGAACCCGCAGTGGACGCAGTCGGCGACGATGTCCGCCGACGGTCGGTGGTCGTCGTCGAACGCCGGTCCCCCGGGCTGGACGGGGGCGGCGGTCAGGCGTCGGTCGGTCCCGAGCGTGCCGGTCGGGGTGTCGAGGGGGAGACCGGTCGGACCGTCGCGGCGGTCGGCGTCCCCGTCCGCCTCCGCGCCGTCGTCCCGGGCCATCAGATGCCTCCCACGAAGCGCCCCGGGGCGAGCCGCCGCTCGGGGTCGAACTGCCGCTTGACCGCCCGCATGAGCTCCAGGCCTGCCACCGGTCCCCACACGTCGCAGCCGTCCGCGACCGCCGCTGGGGCGTCGAGCAGGACCGCGGTGCCGCCGAAGCCGGCGGACCGGGCACGGACTGCCTCGAGGAACCCGTCGAGCCCCCCACGCCCGGCCGTGCCGCCGAGGGGACCGGCGACGGCGACGAGGGCGGTCCCGACCGCGGGGCTGCCCCGGAGGGCCACCCGGAGCCCGGCCACCTCGGCCGCCGCGTCGACGGAGCGCAGCAGCGGCCCGAGGCCGGCGATCTCGTGGGTCACCTTGACCAGGGCGTCCCCCTCGTCGGCGGCCGGTCCCGCGAGCCTGCCGGCGCCGTGGTCCCGGGCGACGCCACCGGCGTGGTCGCCGACCCGCGGCTCGCTCCCCCACCACGGCGGCGGGTCCGGCTCGCTGACCGCGCCCTCGCCGAGGGTCATGAGCACCCGCTCGGCCCTGGCGTCGACACCGGGTCCGGTGCCCTCGAGCAGGACGACGAGGCAGGACCTCCCGTCGCCGGGCCGGTCGAGCTCGACGGCTGCCGGGACGACCTGGGAGTGGACGACGTCCCGGACGCTGCCGACGAGACGCTCGTCGGAGTCGGTCGTCACGCCCACCCACCGCCGGGCCTCGGGCACGGGGTGGAGCCGGAAGGCGACCTCGGTGAGGACCCCGAGGGTGCCGAAGGAGCCGGTGAGGAGCTTACCGAGGTCGTAGCCGGCGACGTTCTTGACGACCTTGCCCCCGGCGTGGGCGACGACCCCGTCGGCGCGGACCACGCGGACCCCGATGACGAGGTCGCGCACGGCGCCGTGCGCGAGCCGCAGCGGCCCGGTGGCCCCGGCGGCGACCGCGCCGCCGACGGTCCCGGCGCGAGGCGGGTCGATGCCGAGCCGCTGCCCGGACGCGGCGAGGTCGCCGGCGAGGTCGTGCAGGCGTCGGCCCGCGCCGACGACGGCGACGAGGTCCCCCGCGGCGTGCTCGACGAGGGCGTCCATCCGCGTGGTGTCGAGCACGAGGTCCGCCCGCTCCGGTGGCCGGCCCCAGCCGATCTTGGTTCCCGCGCCACGGACGAGCACGGCGAGCCCGTGTACCGACGCGGCCCGCAGCACCGCCGAGGTCTCGCTCGTGCTCGCCGGGCTCGCGACCCAGTCCGGGACGGCGCCGGGAACCGCGTCGTCCGGGCCCGCGGCCCGCGCGTACCCGTTCGTCGCGGCGCGCAGGTCCCCCAGGACGGTGGTGACACCCGTCGGGAGCCCCATCAGAACACCTCCGCGACGCCGGACCCGGCGAGCGGGTGCACACCGCGGTGCCGTCCCGGGACCTCGCCGCACAGCCGTGGGGTCGGGAAGACCTTGCCGGGGTTGGAGATGCCTGCGGGGTCGAAGGCGCACCGGAGCAGCTGCATCGTGTCGAGGTCGTCGTCGGTGAACATCCGCGGCATGTACTTCGCCTTGTCGGACCCGACGCCGTGCTCTCCCGTGATGGAGCCGCCGTGCTCGATGCAGAGGTCGAGGATGGCGCCGGAGACCTCCTCGGCACGCTCGGCCTCGCCCTCGACGGCGTCGTCGAAGAGGACCAGGGGGTGGAGGTTGCCGTCGCCGGCGTGGAAGACGTTCGCCACCCGCACGCCGGCCTCGGCCGACACCCGGGCGATCCGGGTGAGTACCTCGGGGAGCGCGGTGCGCGGGATGACCCCGTCCTGGACGATGTAGTCAGGGCTGATCCGCCCGACCGCGGCGAACGCCGACTTGCGGCCCTTCCAGAACAGCGCCCGCTCGGCGTCGTCGGCCGCGATCCTGATCTCGAAGGCGCCCTGCTCGTCGCAGTGCCGCCGGACGTGGCCGAACTGGTGCTCGACCTCGGCCGCCGGACCGTCGAGCTCGACGACGAGGACCGCGCCGGCCCCGGCGGGGTAGCCGCACTGGACGGCCGCCTCGGCGGCCTCGATGGCGAGCGCGTCCATCATCTCGATGGCGGCCGGGATGACGCCGGCGCCGATGATCGCCGAGACCGCCGCGCCCGCCCGGTCGGTGTCGGGGAACGCGGCGAGCAGCGTGCGCACCTCCTCCGGGCTCCGGGTGAGCCGGACGGTGACGCGGGTCGCGATGCCGAGCGTCCCCTCGGACCCGACGAGCGCGCCGAGCAGGTCGTAGCCCGGGCTGTCCGGGGCCTTGCCGCCGAGCGTGACGAGCTCGCCGGAGGGGGTCACGAGGTCGAGTCCGGTGACGTGGTTGGTCGTGAAGCCGTACTTCAGGCAGTGCGCGCCGCCCGAGTTCTCCGCGACGTTGCCGCCGATCGAGCACACCTGCTGGCTCGAGGGGTCGGGCGCGTAGTAGTAGCCGTGGGGCCTGGCGTGCTCGCTGAGCCGGAGGTTGATGACCCCCGGCTCGACGACGGCGCGCTGGTTGTCGGGGTCGATCTCGAGGACCTCGCGCATCCGCGAGGTCACGACGAGCACCCCGTCCGCGCGCGGGAGGGCACCTCCCGAGAGGCCCGTGCCCGAGCCCCGGGCGACGAACGGGACGTGCTCCTCGGCGCACACCCGCACGACCGCGGCGACGTCGGCGGCCGTCTCCGCGAGGACGACGAGCGCCGGGACCACCTTGTAGTGCGCGAGGCCGTCGCACTCGTACGTGCGCAGGCGCTGGTGGTCGGTGACGAGCGCCGCGTCCCCGACGAGGGGACGCAGCCGGTCCGCGAGGGCGCCGGCATCCATCCTCAGGGCGTCCGTCCCACGGGGGCCGCGCTCCCGAGGCGTTCGGCCATGTGTGAACCCGGTTTCCGTCGGTGGAGGCACGTCGTCGGTGCTGTTGAGGGAGGATAGGCACGCCCGGGTGCGGGGGTCAACGGACCTCGGGCCGGGCCCCGGACGGACGTCGTGAGGGCCCCGAGCGGTCGCCGGACTGCCCTTTTTCTTCTAAACAATCGAAGTTTCAGTCACATTTGCCCGCAAAACTGCGCGCCACGGTGCACGATGTCTCCCATGTTCGATTTGGGGGGATCGGGCCGGCTGACCGCCGCCCGTGACACGAAGGCCGGACCACCAGTTCCGGCGACGAGACATCTGATGACACTCGGGCTCCGGGGGGAACCCATGACAGAGAAGGGCGAGCACGCCTCCGGAGCCGCGTCGAGCGGCCCGAGCGGCAGTTCGAACGAAGGGGACGACACCGAGGCCGACGGCACGGGCGGGGACCGGTTCGAGGACGGGATCGACGACGCGGAGCTGACCGAGCTGCTGACCGGCGTCAACGTGCGCGTCACCGGTCGGGGCGTCCACGTAATCGAGACGACCGCCGTCGCGGGGGCCCGGGTCACGGTGACACCGGGGGGAGGCTGGCGCACGCAGCGCGCACCGCGGCTGCGCATCCGTGGCCGCGACCGGACCTCGCTGGTCGACCTCGCCGAGCGCCGCGCGGACCTCGTCCGCCGGATCCTCGGCGAGGACCTGGCCGCGACCGTCCCGGTGGTCCCGGTGCTCTGCTTCACGGAGTCGACCACCCTGGGCGGGACGACGATGCGCGTCGGGCGGACCCTCGTCCTCGGGCCGGAGCGGCTCGCGACCGTCCTCGGGCGAGGTGGGCCGCTCACGCCCACGGTGCAGGCCGAGGTCAGGGTCCGACTGCACCGGCGACTGCGGACGCTGCCGCGCCTCAGGTCGTGAGGATCGCCCGGCCGCCGGGGATGAGCCCCTCGTCGAGGTCGTCGAGGGCGTGCAGGGCCTCGCTGAACGGGTACTGCCGGGTGGCCAGCTCGACGCGCCCCTCGGCGGTGAGGGACATCAGCTCGGCCAGGTCGTTGTAGGACCCGACGAGGTTGCCGATGACGTTGATCTCGCGGGAGATGACGTCGATCGTCGGCACGTTGACCGCACCGCCGTACCCGATGACGAAGTAGGACCCGGCGTCCCGGGTGAGCGCGATGCCGTCCGCCTCGGTGCCGCCCTCGCCGACGAAGTCGAGGACGACGTTGCTGCCGCGACCCTCGGTCAGGTCGAGCACCCGCCCGACCTGGGAGCCGTCCGCGAGGATCGTCTCGTGCGCGCCGAGCGCGGCGGCCTTCTCGAGGACCTCCTCGCTCTTGTCGACGACGAGGATGCGCGCGGGCGTCATGGCGGTCAGGCACTGCAGGCCGATGTGCCCGAGCCCGCCGGCGCCGATCATCGTCACGGTGCTTCCCGGGTAGAGCATGGGCACGGCCTTGCGGACCGCGTGGTAGGCGGTGAGTCCGGCGTCGGCGAGGGCGGCGACGTCCGCCGGCTCGAGCGCGTCGTCGAGCCGGACGACGCTGCGGACCGACGTGCGCAGGTACTCGGCCATCCCGCCGTCGCAGTCGATGCCCGGGAAGCGCGAGTCGACGCAGTGGACGTCGTCGCCCGCGCGGCAGGCGCGGCAGAGCCCGCACGTGACGAGGGGATGGAGGATGACGCGGTCCCCCGGGCTCACCGTCGTCACGGCCGAGCCGACCTCGACGACCGTGCCGGCGTTCTCGTGCCCGATGACGTAGGGAAGCTCGACGCCGCTCTTGTCCGCCCACTGGCCTTCGATGATGTGCAGGTCCGTCCGGCACACCCCGGCCGCGTCGACCCGCACGAGGACGTCGGAGGGTCCCTCGATGCCCGGGTCGGGCACCTCGTCCAGGCTCGGGGCACTGCCGTACTCGTGCACTCGGACGGCCTTCATCGGGACTCCTTCGCTGCTCGGGCTGGTGTGCTGGACCGGTGTGCTGGACCGGTGTGCTCGGAGTCTGCGCCGTCCCCCGGGCGGGCGCAAGCGTCCGACCGGCGCGTTCGGGACCTTCGTCCGTGTGGCGCCGGTACCGGATGGGGCCACGCTGGCCCACGTGCGGATCGTCACCTGCACCCTCGGAGGCCTCGTCGGAGCCTGGGCCGCGCTGGTCGTCCTCGGCCGGCGCTCCGGCTCCACGCGCGCCGAGCGGGCCGTGCGGCTGCCGGGCGACGACCTCGTGCCGCGCCCCCAGATCGTCACCGACCACGCGATCGGCGTGGCCGCGACGCCGGAGGAGGTCTGGCCCTGGCTGACGCAGATGGGCTGGCACCTCGGCGGCTGGTACACGCCGCGCTGGGTGGACCGGCTGCTGTTCCCGGGCAACTGGCCCAGTCTGGACCGTCTCGACCCGGACCTGGCCGGACACCTGGACGTCGGCGACGTCGTCCCCGACGGGGCACCCGGGACGGCGTGGTACCTCGTCGCGGTCGCCGACCCCGCCGAGACCCTCGTCCTGCACTCGACCACCCACGTGCCGCCGGGCTGGCGGGAGCGGTTCGGCGCCCAGATCGACTGGACGTGGACGTTCCGGCTGAGGCCGACGACGTCGGGCGGCACGAGGCTGCACCTGCGGGTGCGCGCCCGCACCGCTCCCTGGTGGCTCACGCTCGGCTACCGGGCGCTCGTCGTGCCGGCGGACCACGTCATGGCCGGTGGCATGCTGCGAGGCATCCGGGAGCGCGCGGAGGGGCGCGCCGTCGCCGCGTGAGGCGGCTCGCGGACCCGGTCGTCGGTCGGGGCGGCGACAAACGTGGGGGGTCGTCACTATCGTGGGGTGGTGGAGAAGCGAGGTTCGCGCCGCGCGACGGCCCGCTCCGGGGAGGACCGCCCGACCAGGTCCCCCTCGCGTGCGCTCATGCTCGTCCTCGTCGGGACGATGCTGACCGTGGTCGTCGTCACCCTCGTCCTCGCCCTGGTCGTCTAGGCGTCCGGCTCTCAGGACCTCGGGCGTCCGGCCGATCGGGGCCGTGCCGAGCCGGCCACCGAAGGGAGGACCGCATGCCTCTCCCCCGCACCGCGCGGAACCTCGCCGGGACGCTGACAGCATCCGCGCTCGCGGCGGGCTGCCTCGTGGCTCCCCCCTCCGCGGCCGCCGCCACGGCCACCTCGCCGTCCGTGCTGCGGTCCGCCGGCGTCCCCGCGACCGCGAGGGCCTCCACGGCGGCGACACGAACGGCCGCCGACCGCAGGATCGCCCGGATGCTGCGGTCCCGGGCGACGACGAGACGCTTCGGCGCGCGGTTCTCCGGCACCGTGCTCGACGCGGCCGCCGGCACCCGCGTCTGGAGCCGCAACGGAGGCCTGGCCCTCATGCCCGCCTCCAACGCGAAGCTCGTCACCGCGGCGAACGCGCTGACGGTCTTCGGCGCCGGCCACCGGTTCCGGACGACGACGTGGCAGGGGACCACGCGCAGTCACGTCTACCTCGTCGGGGGCGGCGACCCCACGGTCTCCAGCCGCCAGCTGGACCGTCTCGCCGCCACGACCGCGAAGAAGCTCGAGGCCCGGGGTGCCGGGTTCGTCCGGGTGTTCGCCGACGACAGCCTGTTCCCGACGCCCACGCTCGCGCACGGGTGGAAGGCCTCGTACGTCCCGGCGGACATCACGCCCGTCCGCGCCCTCGTGCGCGACCAGCGCGACCTCCACGACACGACGGCCGACGCGGCCTCGTACTTCACCGCGCGGCTGCGGGCGCACGGGATGCGGACCGGGTACGGCGGCAGGGGGCGGGCGCGGGCCGGGGCCACCCGGATCGCGACGACCGTGGGCGGCACGGTCGGGCGCATCGTCGCCCGGATGCTGATGAACTCCGACAACGAGATGGCCGAGGCCGTGCACAAGCTCGTCGGGATCGACCTCGGCCGGGGCGCGACGTGGCGCGGGGCCGCACGGGCTCAGCGGGAGCAGATGGCGAGGAACCACCTCGCGATGACGGCGCTCTACGACGGCTCGGGCCTCTCCCGGGCCGACCGGCTCACCTCCTCCCAGCTCGCGCGGGTCCTCGCGGCCGGGTTCCACGGCACGCACCGGACCTCGCTCGCCCCGCTGCGCTCGACGTCGAGCCTGCCGACCGCCGGCCGGACCGGGACGCTGCGCGCGGCGTGGGGCCGATTCACCGCGCGGAGCTCGCGCTGCGCGGCAGGTCGCGTGTGGGCCAAGACCGGGACGCTCGACGACGCCGCCGCCCTGTCGGGGTGGACCCGGGGCCGGGACGGCCGGGTCAAGGTGTTCTCGTTCCTCGTCAACGGCAGGCGGGTGACGCGGGCGCTGCGCCAGGACCTCGACATGCTCGCGGCGACCGTGACCGGGTGCAACTGACCGGCGGGCGAGGAGCTCGGGTGCCCTCCCGACGCCGAGAAGGCCCCCACCGCCGGACGGCGGGGGCCTTCTCGGGTGGTGCGGCTCAGCTGCAGCCGCTGGTGCTGCCGCAGCCCTCGCAGACGTAGCAGGAGCCGGCGGGGCGCATCTTCGTCCCGCAGGTCATGCACATCGGGGCGTCCGCGGACTTGCCCTGGAACTGCTCCAGCAGCTCGGCCGAGGAGTGGACCGTCGCGTCGGCCGCGCGGGCGGACGCGGCGCCGGTGCCGCCGGTGACCGAGGACGCGTCACCCTCCTCCTTGCGGCGGGAGGCCGGGGCCGCCGACTGCGAGTAGGACTCGAGCTCACCCTCGATGTCCTCCTCCTCCGATGACGAGGACGAGGACGAGGAGCCCGAGGACCCGGAGGACCCGGTCGTCGGCTCGGCGTAGGAGCCGGTCTCGAGCTGCCGGGCGCGCTCCTCGGCGGTGTGGATCCCCATGAAGCTGCGGGTGTCGAAGTCCATGTAGTCCAGCGCGAGGCGGCGGAAGACGTAGTCCATGATCGACTGCGCCATCCGGACGTCCGGGTCGTCGGTGAGCCCGGCCGGCTCGAACCGCAGGTTGGTGAACTTCTCGACGTAGGTCTCCAGCGGAACGCCGTACTGGAGGCCGATCGAGACCGCGATCGAGAAGGCGTCCATGACGCCGGCGAGCGTCGAGCCCTGCTTGCCGAACTTGAGGAAGAGCTCCCCGAGCCGGCCGTCGCTGTAGGTGCCGGCGGTGAGGTAGCCCTCGGCGCCACCGACCGCGAACGACGTCGTCTGCGAGGCTCGCCGCTTCGGCAGCCGCTCGCGGACGGGCCGGTACTCGACGACCTTCTCGACCTGCGCCTCGGCGGACGCCTTGGCGTTCTTCGCGGTCGAGCCGCCGTCGGAGAGCGGCTGGCCCACCTTGCAGTTGTCGCGGTAGACCGCGAGTGCCTTGAGGCCGAGCTTCCAGCCCTGGAGGTAGACGTCCTCGATCTCCTCGACGGTCGCCCGCTCCGGCAGGTTCACCGTCTTGCTGATGGCGCCGGAGAGGAAGGGCTGCACCGCGGCCATCATCCGCACGTGGCCCATCGGCGGGATGGCCCGCTCGCCCATCGCCGTGTCGAAGACCTCGTAGTGATCGGGCTTCAGCCCCGGGGCGTCGACGACGTGACCCTTGTCGGCGATGTACTCGACGATCGCCTCGACGGTCTCCTCGGCGTACCCGAGCTTGCGCAGCGCCCGCGGGATCGTCAGGTTGACGATCTGCATCGAGCCGCCGCCGACGAGCTTCTTGAACTTCACGAGGGAGAAGTCCGGCTCGATCCCGGTGGTGTCGCAGTCCATCATGAAGCCGATCGTCCCGGTCGGCGCGAGCACGGAGGCCTGCGCGTTCCGGAACCCGTTCTTCTCGCCGGTCTTGACGACGGCGTCCCATGCCTTGGTCGCGAGCCGCTGGATGTCCTGGTCCATCGTGTGGAGGGTGCGGATCGCGTCGTTGGCCGCCTGGTGCTTGCGCATGACCCGCTTGTGGGCCTCGGCGTTGCGGGCGTACCCGGCGTAGGGACCGACGACGCCGGCGAGCTCGGCGGAGCGCTTGTAGGACGCCCCGGTGAGCAGCGAGGTGATCGAGGACGCGAGGGCGCGGCCGCCCTCGGAGTCGTACCCGTGACCGGTCGCCATGAGGAGGGCGCCGAGGTTGGCGTAGCCGATGCCGAGCTGGCGGTAGTCGCGGGTGGTGTCGCCGATCGCCTCGGTCGGGAAGTCCGCGAAGCAGATCGAGATGTCCATCGCGGTGATGACGAGCTCGGTGACCTTCTGGAAGGTCTCGGCGTCGAACGTGTCGTCGTCGCGGAGGAACTTCAGCAGGTTGAGGCTGGCGAGGTTGCACGAGGAGTTGTCGAGCGACATGTACTCGCTGCACGGGTTGGACGCCGTGATCCGGCCGGTCTCGGGGTTGGTGTGCCAGTCGTTGATGGTGTCGTCGTACTGCAGGCCCGGGTCGGCGCACTCCCACGCGGCCTTGGCGATCTTGCCGAAGATGTCGCGGGCACCCACCGACTCGATGACCTCGCCGGTGGTCCGGGAGCGCAGCCCGAAGTCGGTGTCCTCCTCGACCGCGCGCATGAACTCGTCGGTGACGCGGACCGAGTTGTTCGCGTTCTGGTACTGGACCGAGGTGATGTCCTTGCCGCCGAGGTCCATGTCGTAGCCGGCGTCGCGCAGCGCGCGGATCTTGTCCTCCTCGCGCGCCTTGGTCTCGACGAACTCCTCGACGTCCGGGTGGTCGACGTCGAGCACGACCATCTTCGCGGCCCGGCGGGTCGCGCCACCGGACTTGATCGTCCCGGCCGAGGCGTCCGCGCCCCGCATGAACGACACCGGGCCGGACGCGGTGCCGCCGGAGGAGAGCAGCTCCTTGCTCGAGCGGATCCGGGACAGGTTGAGCCCGGCGCCGGAGCCGCCCTTGAAGATGAAGCCCTCCTCCTTGTACCAGTTGAGGATCGAGTCCATCGAGTCGTCGACGGAGAGGATGAAGCACGCGGAGACCTGCTGCGGGCTCTTCGTCCCCACGTTGAACCACACCGGGGAGTTGAAGCTGAAGACCTGGTGGAGCAGGGCGTGGGTGAGCTCGTGCTCGAAGACCTCGGCGTCCTCCGGGGAGGCGAAGTAGCCGTGGTCCTTGCCGGCCTTGACGTAGGTGAGCACGACCCGGTCGATGAGCTGCCTCAGCCCGGTCTCGCGCTCCGGGGTGCCGAGGGCGCCGCGGAAGTACTTCGTCGTCACGATCGTCGAGGCGTTGACCGACCAGAAGTCGGGGAACTCGACGCCGCGCTGCTCGAAGATGGTCTCGCCCGTCTTCCAGTTCTGCTGGACGACGTCGCGCTTCTCCCAGGTGACCTCGTCGTAGGGGTGGACCCCGGGCGTCGTGTAGATCCGCTCGATCTTGATGCCCTTGCCCTTGCCGGACCCCTTGCGTGCCCCTGAACGTGCGCCGGCGGTCTCCGTCATGTCCACTCCCTCAGCTCGTGCTTCTCGTGTCGCTTCTCTCGTCCAGCCCCCGTGGGACTGAGGTTTCCACCCGGCACCGACAGTCGCTTCTGCCGGCGCCGGGGAGCTCGTGTCGGGCTAGGCGCCCGTGGTGCTGCCGCGGTCGGGCGGCGCGGCCGGGGACGCCGACCCGGGCTCGCGCCCGGTCGCGTCCCGCTCGGCCCGGAGGACCGCGATCGCGGCCTCGAAGTCGTCCAGGGACTCGAACCCCTGGTAGACGCTCGCGAACCGGAGGTAGGCGACCTCGTCGAGCTCGCGGAGCGGCCCGAGGATCGCCATGCCCACCTCGTGCGCGTCGACCTCCGCGCTGCCCTGGGCGCGCACCGACTCCTCGACCCGCTGGGCGAGCAGCGCCAGCGCGTCCTCGCTCACCGGGCGGCCCTGGCAGGCCTTGCGGACCCCGACGAGGACCTTGCTCCGGCTGAACGGCTCGGAGGCGCCGGAGCGCTTGAGGACCGACAGCCCGGCCGTCTCGATCGTCGTGAACCGACGCCCGCACTCCGGGCACTGCCGCCGCCGCCGGATCTGGCTGCCGTCGTCCGCGGTGCGCGAGTCGATCACCCGGGAGTCGGTGTGCCGGCAGAACGGGCAGTGCATGGCCGGGCTCCTCCCTCGGGGACGACGTCGTGGATGACGGTGGGGACAACCTGTGGGTGACGCGCGGTTCGCCTGTGTACTAGATGTGGACGAATGACATCGCTGTAACCACAAGATGTAGTGCCATTACACACCGCTCCAGAGGGTGGCGCAACCCGACGCGCCTGATCCGACGCGGCGATCACGTTTTCGCAGGTCAGAAGCCTGCGATGGGCGAAAGATCCCGATTGTCCGGCGTGTCTCCACCCCTACCGGTGGGATTCCTGCGCCGCGGGTGACCCTACATGTTGGGGGGCCGCCGCCTCGCCCACCGCCGGCGGACCGCCCCTCCCGCGCGGCGCCCCGGCCGGTCGCGTGCCGTTGGTCCCTGTCCGGACTTCCGCCCCGGCCGGAGGGTGGGAGGTACCGGAGCGGGCTCGAGCGAGAGGATCAGGGATGCCGGCGCACGACATGATCGACTACCTCCTGGGCGGCAAGGTGGCCGTGGTCACCGGCGGGGTCTCGGGGATCGGCCTCGCCTGCTGCCACGCGCTCGCCCGCTCCGGTGCCGACGTCGCCGTCTGGGACCTGGACCGGCAGGCCGTCGAGCGCACGTGCAAGGACCTCGCGCACTACGGCCACGAGACGCACGGCTCCGTCGTCGACGTCGGCGACAGCGCGGCGGTCGACGCCGCCATGGAGGAGCTCGTCTCCCGCCTCGGCAGGCTCGACGTCGCGGTCGCCAACGCCGGCATCGGCGGGCCCGCGGTGCACACCGCCGAGTACGGCGACGAGGACTGGCACCGGGTGACCCGGGTCAACCTCGACGGGGTCTTCTACACCGAGCGGGCGGCGATCCGCGCCATGCGCGAGAGCGGGGGCGGATCCGTCGTCCTCATGACGAGCATCCTCGGCCAGGTGGGGTTCGCGACCGCGAGCGCGTACACCGCCGCCAAGCACGCCGTCGTCGGGATGGCGCAGGTGGCGGCCTGGGAGCACGCCGCCGAGGGGATCCGGGTCAACGCGGTCGGGCCCGGCTTCATCCGCACCCCGCTCGTCGACGCCCACCTCGACGAGGCGACGATCGACTACCTCGGCTCGCAGCACGCGCTCGGACGGATCGGGCGGCCGGACGAGGTCGCCGAGCTCGTCGCGTGGCTCGGCAGCGACGCCTCCTCGTTCGTCACGGGGAGCTTCTACGCGGTCGACGGCGGCTACCTGGCGAGGTAGCGCCGCGACCGGAACGACTCCGGAGGGCGGGCGGGGCTGGGGCCGCCCGTCCTTCGGCCTTCTCCGACCTCCCCGGGCCCGGACCCGCGCGCCGACGGTCCGGCACGGCAGGATGGCTGTCGTGGTCGGGAGCGGACGCGACGCCGTGCTGGACCGGCGGCTGCGCACGCAGCGCCTGACGGGGCCGCCGCTGCCGAGCGCGGCCGAGGTCGTCCGGCTGCTCACCTGCGTGCAGAGCCAGGAGCGCGACCAGGCCGTGTTCTCGCTCGGTCTGCGCTCCCGGGCGGCGACCGCGGACGCCGTCCGGGCCGAGCTGGACGCCGGACGCGTCCTTCGGGTGCACGTGCTCCGTCCGACGTGGCACTTCGTGGCACCCGAGGACCTGCGCTGGCTGCTCGCGGTGACCTCGCCCCGGGTGGAGTCCTCGCTGCGCGGCCGGCACCGACAGCTGGGCCTCGACGGCCCCGGTGTCATGGAGCAGGCCCTCGACGCGGTCGGCGGGCTGCTCGCCGCCGGGCCGCTGACCCGCCGCGAGATCGGCGACGAGCTGGTCCGAGGCGGGAGCCCGGTCAGCCCCGGCCCCCCGCTCGGGCACCTGCTGCTCGTCGCCGAGCTGCGCGGGCTCGTCTGCTCCGGCCCCCTGAAGGGCACCCAGCACTCGTACGTGCTCGTCGACGACGTCGTCCCGGCGTCGAGCGTCCCGGACCGGGAGGAGGGCGTGGCGCGGCTGCTGCGGCGGTTCCTCGCCGGGCACGGGCCGGCGTCCGAGCGCGACTTCACGAGGTGGTCCTCCCTGACGCTGCGTGACGCCCGCGCGGCCCTCGCCGAGGTCGGGGGCGGGCTGGAGCACAGCCGGGTCGAGGGCACCGACCTCTGGTGGGACCCGGCGACGAGCGTCCGGGCTCGCCCGAACGCCCCGGCCACGTTCCTGCTGCCGACCTACGACGAGGCCACGTTGACCTACCCCCGGCTCGGGTTCCCCCTCCCGCCGGACCACCCGCACGCCGAACGACCCGACCCGTTCTGGGCCCGGGTCGTCCAGGGACGGCGGAACGTCGGGGTCTGGAAGCGCACGATCACCGGCGACCGGGTCCGGGTGGAGACCCGACTGGCACCGTCGCTCGGGGTGGAGGGGCTCGAGCAGGTCGAGGCGGCAGCGGGCCGCCTCGCCGACTTCCTCGGCCGGGGCCTCGACCTCGTCGGGTGCGATCACCGCTAGCGCTTCCGGCGCGGGGAGCGGATGCTGGGACGGGACGTCGCCGGCCGGGCGGTGCCCTGGCCGGAGGCGGACATGGCGTGGTCGGGGCCCGAACCGGGCAGCAGGGCGGTCGTCGTGGGCGCGGGCGTGGCCGGTCTGCTCACCGCCCGGGCGCTGCGGGACCACGTCGAGACTGTCGAGGTCCTCGACCGCGACCGTCTCGACGGTGCCGGGCCGCGGGCCCACGTGCCCCAGGGGCGCCAGGGCCACGCCCTCCTCGGCGCCGGCGAACAGCTCATGGGGGCGTGGTTCCCGGGACTCGTCGACGACCTCGTGGCCGGTGGCGCCGTCCGCGTCGGGGGCGAGCGCATCTGGTGGCACCAGGCGGGCGGGTACCGCATCCGGGGCGACTGGGGCGGCGGCCCGCGCCTTCACCTCACCCGTCCCTACCTCGAGCACGCCCTCCGGGAACGGGTCGCCGGCATGCCGGGGGTCCGCATCCGCGACAGGTCGCTCGTCGAGGGGGTGATCACGGCCGGGGGTCGGGTCACCGGGGTCCGGGTCGGCGGGGCCCCCGTTCCCGCGGACCTCGTCGTCGACTGCGGCGGCCGGTCGTCCCGCCTGGTCCACGCCCTCTCGATGGCGGGGACGCTGCGGACCCCGGTGTCGGAGGTCGTCGTGAACGTGGCGTACGCGACCCGGCTGCTCCGCCGCTCCCCCGACGACCTCGACGGGGACGTCCTCGTCGTCACGCCGAGCTTCCCGACGACCCCGCGGGGCGGGGTCGCGGTTCCGGTGGAGGGTGGCCGGTGGCAGGTCACCCTCGCCGGATGGCACGGGGAGGCGCCGCCCGCGGACGACGACGGGTTCCGCGCCTTCGCCCGCCACCTCGGCGCCCCGGTGCTCGCGGAGCTGATCGAGCGGTGTCACCCGGTGGGGCCGGTCGCGTCGTACGCGCTCCGGTCGAGCAGGTGGCGGCACTTCGAGCGTGCGGCCGACCTCCCGCCCGGGTACGTGGCGGTGGGCGACGCGGTCGCGAGCTTCGACCCCGTCTACGGGCAGGGCATGTCGACTGCCGCGCTGCAGGCCCAGGCCCTCGGGGACGCCGTCGCGCGGTGGGGGGCCGGCTCCGACCGCCTTCCCCGGGAGCACCACCGCCGGGCGGCGCGGGCGGTCCGCACTGCCTGGGCGATCGCGGTGGGGGCCGACTTCGCGGACCCGCGGACGACCGGTCCCAAGCCGTTCGGGACGGACGTGCTCAACCGCTACGTCGGCAGGGTGCTTCTCGCGACCCACACCTCCTTGCCGGTGCAGCAACGGCTCTCCGCCGTCCAGAACCTCCAGGCCACCCCAGGATCCCTGCTCCGACCGGGCGTCGCGCTCCGGGTCCTGGTGGCGTCCCGCCGCTCACCGGCGGTCACGGGCCTTCCGGTCCCGGGGCCGCGGATCGGGCCACCGCGACACGCGGCCCGGTGACCGGCGGCGCCCGTCCGGTGGTCGAGCGACCTGCGCCCAGCGACCGAAGCCGGACGAGCCGCCACCGGACGAGCCGCCACCGGACGAGCCGCCACCGGACGAGCCGCGGCCCGTCAACCAGCGGGGATGAGGATGTCCTCGCCCGCGGAGACCTGCGCGCTCGGCAGGTCGTTGACGAGCTGGAGCCGGGCCACGCCCTCGGCGACGGGCACGTCGGGCAGCTCCACCGCAGCCACCTCGGAGAGGGTCTGGCCGGGAGCCACCGTCACGCTGTGGTCGATCACGGGGCCGCCTCCCCCGCTGAGGAGCGCCGTCGTCAGGGCCGCGGCGGCGACGAGGACCCCGAGCGTGAGGACGAGGCGGCCGGCACGGGTGACGCGGAGCCCGGAGCGGCTCGGCACGGCCTCCCCCGTCGGGACGAGGACGAGGTGCGGCCGGCCCGGCCGGGTCGTGCCCGGGTGACGTCGGTGCCCGTCCGGGGCCTCTCGCTCGGGCGCACCGCCCCAGGCGACTGCTGCACTCATGCTGTCCTCCACTCCCCGGCTCCGGACGGGGCGTGGGCCCCGGCCCCGAACCAGCCGATCGAACCGGTGTTCGATAGAACGTCTGTACGATTCCTAGCACGAGCCCGTGCGGCTCGCAAGACACGCTCGAACAGATGTTTGAGAACTGTGTTCGACGCATCTACTGTTGGTGACACGTCGACAAGCCAAACAGGGACCACCGACAGCCGTGGTGTTCCTGCTCGGGCGGCCGGCGACCCGACACCCCGGTTCCCGCCCCCACGCGGGCGGCCGGACGAGGCGAGGAGCGTCCCCGGCATGAACGAGAGCGAGAACATCCACGAGCTGCCCGAACGCGACCGCGGGGACGGGCTCACCGTCCGCCAGCGCCGGGTCCTCGAGGTCATCCGCAACTCGGTCGACCGTCGCGGCTACCCCCCGAGCCTGCGCGAGATCGGTGAGGCCGTCGGGCTGACCTCGCCGAGCTCGGTGGCCCACCAGCTCGGCACGCTCGAGCGCAAGGGCTACCTGCGCCGCGACCCGAACCGGCCGCGGGCCATCGAGGTCGTCTCCCCCGACCGACCCGCGGGGTCCCACGGTGGGCAGGGTGGGCACGGCGGGCACGGCGGGCAGGGCGCGACCCGCGAGGACGTCGAGGTCGTCGTCGACGAGACCGGGATCGGGGACGAGCGCCCGGAGGCCTCGTACGTGCCCGTCCTGGGGCAGATCGCCGCCGGCGTGCCGATCACGGCGGAGGAGTCGGTCGAGGAGGTCTTCCCGCTGCCGAAGCAGGTCGTCGGCGAGGGCTCGCTGTTCCTGCTCAAGGTCGTCGGGGACTCGATGGTCGACGCCGCGATCTGCGACGGGGACTGGGTCGTCGTCCGCCAGCAGCCGACCGCGGAGAACGGCGACATCGTGGCGGCGCTCCTCGACACCGAGGCGACCGTCAAGACCTTCAAGCGCAAGGACGGCCACGTGTGGCTGCTGCCCCACAACCCGGCCTACGAGCCGATCGACGGTGACGACGCCACCGTGCTCGGGAAGGTGACGGCGGTGCTCCGCCGCGTCTGACGGGTGTGCTCGCCCGCGGGCGGCGCACGAGGGTCCGCGCCCTCGCGGGGCCGAGGAGCCCGGTGGCAGACTGCCGGGATGGAGCGTGTTGTCGTCCCGGGCCTGCTCGTCGTCCTCGCCGCCGGCGTCACGGTCGTCGACCTCGTTCGCGGCGAGACGGTGGCCGCCGTGGTCTCGGCTGTCGTCCTGCTCGGCCTCGCCTGGTTCCTCTCGCCGCTGCGCGGCTCCCGGGGCACGAGCCACGCCGAGGTCGCCGACCTCGACCTCGACCACGAGGTCGTCGTCTACTGGCGGCCGGGCTGCGTGTACTGCGAACGGATGCGCGCCGTCCTCGGGCGTCGCGCCACGTCGGTGCGGTGGGTGAGCATCTGGGCCGACGGGGACGCCGCCGCGTACGTGCGCAGCGTCAACGACGGCAACGAGACCGTGCCCACGGTGCTCATCCGCGGCGAGCCGGTGACGAACCCGTCGCCGGCGCGCGTTCGCGCGGCCCTCGGGCGCTGACCCGAGGCCCGGACCGCACCCGGCCCGGTCCGACCCCGGCCCGCATTCGACCTCGGCCCCCATTCGACCTCGGCCCCCATTCGACCTCGGCCCCCATTCGATCTCGGCCCGAGAGTCAGTCCCGCCCCCACGAGACGAGCACCGCGACGAGCCCGAACGACACCGAGGCACCCCAGCCGGGCCCGCCGCGGGCGAGGACGACCGCCGGCACGAAGGCGGCGAGGTAGCCACCGAGCTGCAGGAGAAGCCCCGGCTGGACCGCCCCCATCGGGAGGGCGACCACCGGCCCGGTGACCGCGGCCCGTCGGGGGTGGGCGTCGACGAGGAGCCCGACCAGCGCGCACGCGGCGACGGCCGGGGCCGACCGCCACGGCAGCGCGACCGTCGCGGCGAGTGCCGACCACGAGAGCAGGAGCAGCGCGGGGCGGACGACCAGGGCGGTGCGTCCGGTCCGGCGGCCCACGCCGAGCAGCCGGCGCAGCCCGGTCGAGTGCTCCCACTCCGCGAGTCCCCGCCCCCACGGCCGCGCCACCGACAGCGCGACGAGGGCGGTGAGGACCACGGTCGCCGACGAGCCGAGCATCCCGCCGACGACCGCGACCACTGCGAGTCCGCCGGCGGCGCCGACGAGCGTCCCCGGCTGGCGGCGGACCCGGACGAGGTCCCTGCGCAGCAGCGCCGTCGGGCCGGTGCCCCGCCCGGGGACCCGGGCGAACGACCCGTGCCTCATCGCCCGCCGCCGGGAGCCGACGAGGAGCACGGCGGTGGGGTCGAGCATGAGCGTCGAGTCCCGGACGGCACCGGTCAGCTCGGCCCCCCGCAGCAGCTCCGATGACGTGATCCGGACGAGCACGGCGCGGGCGGCGACCACGAGGGCCACCGCGAGCACGGCGCCCGCTCCCGCCGCGACGGCGACCGCCGAGCTCGACCCGCCCGCGGCCGGGAGGGACACGGACGGGGCGAGCCCGGCCCGGCCGAGGAGCACGAGCGCCGCGGCGGCCGCGAGGAGCGCCCGGCCGGCCGTGGCGACGCGCTCCACGGCACCGGACCGTCCGGTCTGGGTGAGGGTGACCGCAGCGACGGTGAGCACCCCGACGAGCCCGCCGGCGCCGGTGCCCGCCCCCAGACCGGCGGCCGACCCGCCGACGGCGGTGAGCGCCGCCAGGGCCCCCGCGGTGGCGCCACCGGCGGCGCCGAGCACGGTCGCGAGGGCGAGGGCCGGGGCGAGCAGCACGCCCCGGTCCGCGAGCCCGGAGTGCAGCCAGCTGACCCGTGCCGCGTCGGCGCCGACCGGTCCCGCCGCCGCGAGCCCGGTCAGCAGGGCCCCCCACCCCCCGACGGCGACCGCGAGCGCCAGGCTCGCTCGCGCGCCCGGCGGAACGCAGTGGACCGCCCCGGCCGCGGTGTTCGCCGCGCAGGACGCCCCCAGGGCGTCGTGGGCGAGCGAGCCCGCCATCGCCGTGACGAGGACGACCGCGAACACGCCGATGTAGACGGTCTGGAACGTCTCTCCCCGGGGGTGCCGCGCCGACCGGACCTCGCGCAGCCGCCGCGTGACGTCGGAGGCGAGGGCCCGCGAGCCTGTCACGGGCCGAGCCGGACCCGACGGGCGCCCACCGCGTCGAGCAGCTCGTCGTCGTGGCAGGCCAGCAGGACGGCCTTCCCGTCGCGCGCGAGCGCCGCGAGGTGCTCGGCGAGCCACCTGCGCCCGGCGGTGTCGAGACGCTGCTCGGGCTCGTCGAGCACGAGGAGGTCGTAGGGACGCACGAGCGTGGTGGCGAGCCCGAGTCGGCGACGCTGGCCCGAGCTCAGGGTGAGCGGCACCTGGTCGGCGACGTCGGCGATCCCGAGCAGCTCGAGTGCCGCGTCGACCTTGTCCTGCGGGTCGGGGTCGTCGTGCGTGCGGGCGACGAGGTCGAGGTGCTCGCTCGCGCTGACGTCGCTGAACCATCCGACGTCGTCGAGCAGCGAGCACACCCGGTGGCGCACGCGGGGGTCCGTCTCCTCCAGCGGGTCCCCGGCCAGTAGCACCGTGCCCCGGTCGGGCGGCTCGACACCCACCACGCAGCGCAGCACCGTCGTCTTCCCGGACCCGTTGGGGCCGACGAGAGCGACGACCTCGCCCGCGTCGACGGTGAAGGCGAGGTCGTCGACGACGCTCCGGCCGCCGAACCCCTTCGTCAGCCCGGAGACGTCGAGGACGGGTGCCGGTGGGGTGTCACTCACGTCCCGAGGCGCTCGACGAGGGCCGCGAGCGTGGCTCCGAGCGGCGCGTCGACCTGCACGCTGGCCTCGGCGTCCCCGCGGGTCGGGCCGTGGGTGACGATGCCGACGGGGATGCCGAGGGCCGCGGCCCGCCGGACGAACCGGTACCCGCTCATGACGGCGAGCGACGAGCCGAGCACGAGCAGCGCCGGAGCGGCCTCGGTGAGCTCGAAGCACCGGGCGACGAGCGGCTTGGGAACGGACTCGCCGAAGAAGACGACGTCCGGCTTCAGGGTGTCGCGCCCGCAGACGAGGCAGAGCGGGGTGACGAAGCGGGAGACGTCGAGCTCGTCGAGCGCCACGTCCCCGTCGGGCCGGATCTCGTCGGTGGTCACCGTGAACGACGGGTTCGCCTCGCCGATGCGGTCGTCGAGGTCCCAGCGGCTGATGAGGTCCCCGCACGTGAGGCAGACGACGCGGCTGAGCGAGCCGTGCAGCTCGACGACGTCCTCGGCGCCGGCGGACTGGTGCAGCCCGTCGACGTTCTGGGTGATGACGGTGCCGGCGCGGCCGGAGTCCTGCAGTGCCGCCACCGCGGCGTGGCCGGCGTTGGGGGCGGCCCGGGTGAAGCGCTGCCAGCCGACGTACGAGCGGGCCCAGTACCGCCGTCGGGCCTCCGCGGAACCGGCGAACTCGCCGTAGTGCATCGGCGTCACCCGCCGCTTGCCGTCCGGGCCCCGGTAGTCCGGGATGCCGGACTCGGTCGAGATCCCGGCGCCGGTGAGCACGAGCACCGGTCCGCGGTCGAACAGGCCGAGCACGCCGTCGATGTCGGGGGCGGCCTCGTCGCTGGTGCGGATGGCGGTGCTCACGGGTGCCAGTATGCGTCAGCCCGCTCCCCCGCCGGCGCGGCCGGTGCGGTGGGCGAGGGCGACGAGGGCGGCGCGGTCGCGGCAGCCGGTCTTGGCGAGCAGGTGGTTGACGTGGGTCTTCACGGTCGCCTCGGAGACGAACAGCCGCCCGGCGATCTCCCGGTTGGTGCGGCCGTCGGCGATCTCGCCGAGGACCTCCTCCTCGCGCGGGGTGAGCCCGAGGTCCTCCCGGGCGGGCTCCGGTTCGACGACCGCGGCGGGGGCGCCGGCAGCGAGCGCGTCGAGCAGCCGGCGCTGCACGGACGGATCGAGGCCGGCCTCGCCGGCGGCGACCGAGCGGAGCGCGGCGCCGATCTCCTCGGCGCCGGCGTCCTTGGTGAGGTATCCGCGTGCGCCCGCCCGCAGCGCGCGAAAGACCCAGTCGTCGTCGGCGTAGGTCGTGAGCACGAGGACGCGGCAGCGGGCGCCGCTCGTGGTGAGCTCGCGGGTCGCCTCGACGCCGTCGAGGACGGGCATGCCGAGGTCCATGAGGACGACGTCCGGGTCGAGGTCGCGCACGCGCCGGACGGCGTCGGCGCCGTCGACGGCGGTGCCGACGACCTCGACGCCTCCGAGGAGGCCGAGGAGGACGACGAGGCCGTCCCGGACGACCTTCTGGTCGTCGGCGACGAGCACGGTGACCGGCGCCACGCCCACCCCGCCCTCCCCGGGAGCGCCGCCGCGGGTCACGAGAGCTCCCCCGCGGTGGCAGCGGCGGCGGGGTCCGGGCCATCACCGGGCCGCGTGGGGAGGGTGAGCGCGACCCGCCACCCGCTGCCGGCGGGCCCGGACTCGAGCCGGCCACCGGCGAGGGCCGCCCGCTCGGCGAGCCCGCTGAGCCCGGCTCCCCCCGAGGGGAGCCCGGTCTCGGTGCCACCGTCGTCGACCACCTCGACACGGACCTCGTGGGGGTGCCAGGCCACGACGACCCGGGTCCTCGCCCCGCGGGCGTGCTTGGCGACGTTGCTCAGGGCCTCCTGGACGACCCGGTAGAGCGCGAGCCCCCGCTCGGGCGGGAGGTCGGCCGGGCCGCCCCGGACGGTGTAGGTCACCGGGTCGCCGGAGCGCAGCCGGGCCTGCTCGACGAGGTCGGCGACGTCGGCCGCGCCCGGCAGCACCTCGCCGCGCAGCGTCGCGACCGCCCGTCGGGCGCTCGTCATGCCGTCCCGGGCGAGGCCCTGCGCCGCGGCGACCTGCGTCGCCAGTCGCGGGTCGGCGCCGGTCCGCTCGGCGAGCAGCCGGGCGCCCTCGAGCTGGAGGGAGAGCCCGGAGAGGGTGTGCGCGAGCACGTCGTGCAGCTCGCGCGCGATGCGGCCACGCTCGGCGAGGACCGCGGCCTCCTCCCGAGCGGCGCGCGCGGCCTCCTCCTCGCGCAGCCGGGCCCTCGCCTGCTCGGTGGCGTCGCGGTTCGCGGCGGCGAAGGCGGCGGCCACGAGGAGGAACCCGGCACCGACGGCGATGTTGAGGGCGGCGCTCACCGGCTGCGCGGAGGTCGCGGCCTCCGCCGCCCCGGCCGCGACGGCGACCGCTCCCCCGACCCGGAGCGCCGCCCGCCGGGGCAGGCGCATCCCGGACGCCGCCATCGCCATGAACGCGAGGACGAATCCGGGCCCGGAGGGGCGCAGGAGGTCGAGCAGCGCCCCCGCGAGACCGACGAGGAGCAGGACGGCCGCGAGGACCCGGACGCCGGTGACGCGCGCCGAGAGCGCGAGGAGCCAGCCGGCGAGCGCGACCGCGGTGAGCCCGGGCACGAGCAGGGCCCCGGCGGTCCCGGAGGGCAGCCCCGCCGTGACGGTCCCGACCGCGACGACGGCGGCAGCGGCCCAGCCGGCGACGACGAGCAGTCGGCGCAGCCGCTCGGGGTCACGCTCGTCCGGAAGGGCCACCACGGCGCTCCTCGTCCTGGGCCGGCGCGGTGGCCGGCTGCCGCCTCCGGGGCCGTTGCCCCGGTCAGGGCCACGGTATGCCGCGGCGGGCCGCGACGGAGCCTGCTCCGTCGCAGCCCGCCAGTCCTCGGCACTCCGCCGCCGCACGGGGGCGTGGCTCACGCGGTCGCCGCGAGCGGGGCCCGACGGAGCCGGGCGGCGAGCGTCGCGGTCACGACCTGCCGGGTCGCGACCATCGCGAGCGCCATGAGCACGAAGGCCGCGGTCCAGGCGTCGGCCCCGGTGATGAGATGGGTCACGGAGAACCGGGCGATCCCGGCGCCGAACCAGTGGTCCGCGCCGTAGGCGAACAGGACCCGGCCCCCGATGACGAGGACCCACAGCGCGGCGAACCCGGCGCCCGCCGTCGCGAGCACGGTGCCCGAGTCCCGGCGCAACCGCACCAGGCTCGCGGCGAGGCCGCCCAGGAGGACCCCGGAGGCGAGGCCGACGAGCTCGAGCCGCCCGTCGTTGCCGAGCGTCGGGAGGTCGTGGAGGAGCAGGACGCCGAGGACCACGGCGGCGAGGACGGGCAGGAGCAGCCGGGCCCGGGTGAGGCGCCTCGTGCCGAGGTTGGCGCCGAGCACCCAGACGAGGAGGCCG
The DNA here is from genome assembly GCA_963800325.1 of uncultured Actinomycetota bacterium. Taxonomy (GTDB): domain Bacteria; phylum Actinomycetota; class Actinomycetes; order Actinomycetales; family Dermatophilaceae; genus CAWDAQ01. The sequence goes on from CAWDAQ010000005.1 coordinate 332,246, forward strand.
GCGTTGAGGAGGTACTGGGTGGTGGTCATCGGTTCTCTCGCTCCTGGTGAGGGTGGGGGGAGGGCTTTCCTGACACCACGAGCGTGCCCGCCGGCGGGGGGCCGGCGCGTCGACGCACGGGTGGACCCCGGGTGGGTCCGCAGACGCGCGGTCCTCCACCCACGGGTGGAGACGACGCCCCCGCCGGCGTGGCGAACGAGCCGGGGAAACCCCGGACCGGGCGCCGGTTAGCCGCGAGAGGGATAACAGCGCGTTATAGGATGTGAGGATGATCGACGCCGCCGGGCTGCGCGTCATGCGGGCCATCGCCGACGAGGGCAGCTTCACCGCCGCCGCGCTCGCCCTCGGCTACTCCCAGCCCGCGGTCTCCCAGATGGTCCGGCGGCTCGAGCAGCGCACCGGGACCGCGCTCGTCGAGCGCGTGGGTCGCTCGGTCCGGCTCACCGAGGCCGGCGAGGTCCTCGCCCGGCACGCCGGAAGCGTCCTCGCGGCGCTCGACGCCGCCGAGGAGGAGGTCGCCGCGATCGCCGGGCTGCGCGCGGGGCGGGTGCGGCTCATGGCGTTCCCGTCGTCGTCGGCGACCCTCGTGCCGCGAGCGCTGTCCCTGGTCAAGCAGCGCTTCCCCGACGTCTCGGTCACGTTCACCGAGGCCGAGCCCCCGGAGTCCCTGGCCGCCCTGCGCGCCGGCGAGTGCGACCTCGCGGTGGCCTTCGCCTACGAGGGCACCGACCTCGGGCGGGGTGAGGAGGACCTCGAGATGTTCTCCATCCACCACCTGCTCGACGACGAGGTGCGCCTCGCCCTCCCCCGCGGGCACCCCCTGGCCGACGCCGACGTCGTCGACCTCGCCGACCTGTCCGGCGAGGCGTGGATCGCCGGGTGCCCGCGCTGCCGCGGTCACCTGCTCCAGCTGTGCCACGACGTGGGGTACACCCCGGACGTCGCGTTCGAGACCGAGGACTACGTCGCGGTGCTCGGCCTGGTCGCCGAGGGCCTCGGGGTGGCACTCATCCCCGAGCTCATCCTCCGCACCGCCCACCACCACGACGTCGTCACCCTGCCGGTGCGCCCGGCCTCGCGGCGCGAGATCCACGCCGTGACCACCCCCGACCTCGAGCGGGTGCCGGCGGTCAAGGCGACGCTGGAGGCGCTGTGCGAGAGCGCGCGGACCCCGCCGCGGGTGCTGGCCTCGACGTGACGGGACGCTCCCGGTCCGGCCCGGGCGGGGCGTTCACCCGGCCGTGAGCCGGGCGACGGCAGCCGCGCGGCTCCTCACCCCGAGCGCGTCGTAGGCGTGCTCGAGGTGCTTGGCGACGGTCCTCGGGCTGCAACCGAGCCGGTGCGCGATCGCGACGTTGGTCCCTCCCGCGGCGACGAGCGCGAGGACCTCGCGTTCGCGCCGGGTGAGGTACCGCCCCGGACCCTCGGGCTGGGGGTCCTCGGGGCTGCGGTGCTCGGGGCGAGGGCGCTCGGCCCGGGCGAGGGCGCGCTCGACCGGACCGCGCACGGCCCGCAGCAGCGCCAGGTCGCTCTCGCCGGGTGGACGGCGCTGGTCGACGATCCGGCCGAGTCCCGGCAGGACGTAGGCGGCGAGCTGGTCGCGGGTGCGGGGGGCGTGGAGCCCGTCGACGAAGGCGACGAGGCGCTCGAGATCGTCCTCGGAGACGTCCACGCGGGGCCTCCCTCCGGTCGCGGACCCGTCGGGGGCTCGGGTGCGCGGACTGCGTATAGCCTACGCCGCCGGGGCCGCCTAGCCTCGCCCCGAGGGACCAGACCGTTCGGGGAGGCCGTCATGGCGAGGAAGTACGTGGACTGCCGGGTCATCCCGAGCGAGAGCCACTGCTCGCTCTACATCAGCGGCACCGAGGAGGAGGTCTTCGAGACCGCGCTGCACCACGACGTCACGGTGCACGGCCACGAGGACACCCCCGAGTTCCGGGAGGAGGTCCGGGCGTCGATGCGCGACGACGTCCAGACCGTGGAGAGCCGGCCGGTCTGAGCCCGGGCGGTCCGGCGGGTCGCCCTGGGCCACCGGGTCGGCTACCGGGTGGTCGCCACCCGCAGTCCACCCGCTCGGGCGAGCACGGTGACCTCGCCCCGGGTGTCGGTGCGGTAGACCCGGCTGCCGGTGGCGCGGAGCACGGCGAGGTGGCGCGGCGACGGGTGCCCGTAGTCGTTGCCGGCGCCGACGCTGACGATCGTGACGGGTGCCGCGACGGCGGCCATGAGGTCCTCGTCGAGGTTCGAGGACCCGTGGTGAGGGGACTTGAGCACGTCGACGTGCGCGGCGAACGCGGCCATCTCCGGGTCCCGGTGGATCTGCAGGAGGATCGCGTGCGCGGACTCCCGCTCCACGTCCCCGAGCAGCAGGGCGTGCAGCCTCCCACTGGTGACGGCGAGGACGACGCTCCCGTTGTTGGGCACCGACCCCGCGTCGATCCGTCGGGCCGGCCACCAGACCCGGGCCCGGAGGCCGGACGCGTCGAGGCGGTCCCCGGCCCGGAGCGTGCCGACCGGGACGGCGTCGGCCTCGGCCCACCGCAGGACCCGCGCGGCCTGGTCCGCCGGCTCCGCGACCGGGCTGAGCAGCAGCCGGTCGACGCGACGGCCGCGCAGCACCCCCGGGAGCCCGGCGACGTGGTCGGCGTGGTCGTGGGTGAGGACGACCGCGTCGAGCACGTCGACCCGGAGACGGCGCAGGCAGCGGTCCACCGCCTCGGGGTCGGGACCGGCGTCGACGAGCACCGCGTGGCCGGGGGTCGTCGAGAGCACGATCGCGTCGCCCTGCCCGACGTCGCAGGCGACGAGGCGCCACCCGTCCGGCGGACCGGTCACGACCCCGGTCGGGACGAGGGCCGCGGCGAGGAGGCACAGCAGGGGCAGGGTGACCAGCAGCGCGGCCCGGGGACGCCGCCGGGCGCGACGCTTCAGCCCCGGCCCGAGGACGAGGACGCCCAGGGTCAGCCCGGCGAGGAGCACGGCGCCGGGCGGTCCGTCGGGCCAGGGCAGGAGGGCCCCGGGGACGTCGGCCCCGGCGCGGGCGATGCCGGCGACCGCGACCGCGGGCGGTGTCCCGAGCCACGCGAGGCCGCTGGCGAGCGTCGGGCTCAGCGGGGCCGTGACCGCTGCGGCCACCCCGGCCACCGTGGCCGGGACGACGAGCGGGCCCGCGAGGAGGTTGGCGAGGACGGCGATCAGGCTCACCGAGCCCTGGAGCAGCACGATGACGGGCGCGCAGGCCACCTGGGCGGCGACCGGGACCGCGAGCGCGGGACCGAGCGGGCGCAGCCGGGGCGGCAGCCCGCGCGCGATGACCGCGCCCCACGGCCTCGCGAGGAGGAGCAGCCCGAGCGTGGCGAGGGTGGAGAGCGCGAAGCCGGGGCTGCGGGCCAGCCACGGGTCGAGGGTGAGCAGGGCGATGACCGCACCGGCGAGCGCCGGAGGTCCGGCGCCCCGGCGTGACGTCGTGAGCCCGAGGAGCCCGATGCCGCCCATGGTCGCCGCCCGGACGACACTCGGCTCGGGCCTGGCGAGCACGACGAACCCCGCGAGGACCGCGAGGGCGAGCAGGGGACGGACCCGGCGCGGCAGACCGAGCACCGCCGCGGCCCCGAGGGCGGCGGCGAGGACGATCGCGACGTTGCTCCCGCTGACCGCGGACAGGTGTGTCATGCCCGTCGTGAGCATGGCGTCGGTGAGGTCGGGCGGGGTGAGGCTGGTGTCCCCGATGACCAGACCGGGCAGCAGACCGCGCGCGTCGGGCGGGAGGGACGAGACCGCGTCCCGCAGCCCGGCGCGCATCCGGGTCGCCGCACGGCGGACCGCCCCCGGCTCCCCGACCGGGACCGGCGCGGTGGTGGGCCGCAGGGTCGCGACGACGTCCTCACCCGTGGCCACGGGACCGAGCCGGCCGACGGTGCGTACCCGGTCGTGCCAGCCGAGGTCGGCCCACCCGGGCCGGTCGCGGTCGGGTCGGCCCCCCGGCCCGGCGAGCAGGAGCACGGGGGTGGCGACGGCCGAGCGCGCGCCGCGCCCCCGGACCTCCTCGACCCGGGCCCGCAGGACGGTGCCGCCGTCCCCGGTGGGTGACCGGATGGGTCGGGGTTCGGTGAGCACGGTGAGGACGACACCGACGACGGCGCGGTCCTCCGCGAGCTCGGCGACCGGCCCCGCACGCCGCACGTCCTCCCCCGCCGCGGACGCGGCGAGGGTGAGCGCGGTCGCCGCGAGCGCGAGGGCGAGCGTGCCCCGTCGGCTCGGGGGGGTGGCGCGGCGAGGTCGCGCCGGCGCGGCTGCGAGCAGGGCCGCGAGGAGACCCGAGGCGGCGGCGCACGTCCAGCGAACCGGGACGGGCCACGCCAGGGTCGCCGCCGTCGCCGCCCAGGCGAGCAGCGCGGGACCGGTCAGGCGCAGGTCGAGGGGCTGCGGGGCAGGTCCGGTCCCCGTCGCGGGTCTCGTCACGGCTCCGGTCGCGGGCACGGTGGCGCCGGGGGTGGGCGAGCGGCCGTCACACCGTGACGAGAGCCCGGAGCTCGGCGAGGGTCTTCTCGCCGATGCCGCTGACCTCTCCGAGCTCCTCGACGTCGGTGAACCGCCCGTGCTCGGTGCGCCAGGCGAGGATGCGCTGGGCGAGGACGGGACCGACACCGGGGAGCGCCTCCAGGGCGGCGTCGTCGGCGGTGTTGAGGTCGACCGGTGCCGCCCCGCCACCCGGGCCCGGTGCGGTGGACCCGCCGGCGCCCGCGACGCCCGCGGGGGCGCCGGCGGGCGTCCCGGGGAGGTGCTGGCCCGGCCGCGGAACCCGCACCTGCTCTCCGTCGACGAGGACCCGGGCGAGGTTCACGGCGGCGAGGCGGGCCCGCCGGGTCGGCCCGCCGGCCGCGGCCACCGCGTCGGCGACCCGGGCGCCGGTGGCGAGGGTCACGACGCCCGGACGACGGACCTGGCCGACGACGTGGACGACGACCCGGGCTGACGGACCCTCGACCGCGCCCGTCGTCGGGGAGGACGCTGCCGGGGACACCGACACCGGCGGTGTCGAGCCCTGCTGCGAGAGCTCCGGCGCCCCCGGGGAGGGCGGGTCCGTCGCCACGGGGCCGGTCGGGGCCGGGGCGGGGGCGCCCGAGGCCCGGACGGTTCCGACCGGCTCCGCCCGGTGGTCGGCCCACACCACCCGCGCGCCGAACCCGAGGACCGCGAGGACGAGGACGAGCAGGGCCCCGCCGACGGCGCGCAGGGTCACAGTGGCGCGGGCCCGGCGCAGGAGGTCCGGCAGCCCGGCGCCCTCCGGGGCCGGGTCGTCGGACCCGCGGGCCGAGGCGTGGCGGGGCCCGCGCGTCCCGCCCGGCGACCCGACGACCGGCCGGTCCGGCACCCACCCACCGCCCGCGGCGTGGTGCTCGCCGCCCTCGCTGCGCGCGCCGCGGTCGCCGCCGGCATCGCGGTCATCGGGGCCATGAAGGGCCTCGACGTCGTCGGGATCCCCGAGGGCATCGAGGTCGGTGCGGGCGCCCCGCCCCCCGGCGTCGAGGCCGCGACCGGGACCCGGGCCGGCGTCCCGGAGGATCGCGGCGAGTCGGGGCGGGAGCTCAGGCTCACGGCGGCGGAGGACCATGCGGCGACGCTAGGGTCGTCCGGCTCCCCGGGGTCCCGGCGCCGACGGCGCTGTGGACCGCGGGACAGCTCAGAGCGGCTGTGGACGGGGTGCGACCGCGACCGCGAGCGTGCCCGGGCCGACGTGGGCCCCGACGACGGGGCCCAGCTCGACGACGTGGAGCTCGCGCAGTCCGGGGACCTGGGCGCGCAGCTCCTCGGCGAGCTCCTCGGCGCGCTCGGCGGCGTCGAGGTGGTGGATCGCGACGTCGACGCCGTCCCGGCCGTAGGGGATGTCGCTCGCCGCCTCGACGGCGAGCTCGACGAGCCGGGCGAGCGCCCGCCCGCTGGTGCGGACCTTCTCCAGCGGCACGATCTTCCCGCTCTCGAGCGCGAGGATCGGCTTGATCGCGAGCGCCGAGCCGAGGTAGGCGGAGGCGGCGCCGATCCTGCCGCCGCGGCGGAGGTACTCGAGGGTGTCGACGTAGAAGTCGACGGTGGTCTCCTCCAGCCGGCGGCGCACGACCGCCACGACCTCCTCGACGTCCGCCCCGGCCTCGGCGGCATCGAGCCCGGACAGCACGGCGTACCCCATCGCCATGCCCATCGAGCGGCTGTCGACGACCTCGACCCGCAGCGACGCCTGGGACGCCGCGAGCTCGGCCGCCTCGTACGTGCTCGACATGTCCGCGGAGATGTGCACCGACACCACGGCCGTGGCGCCGCCGCGGGCGGCCTCCTCGTAGGCGTCGAGGAAGGCCTGCGGTGCCGGGCGGGAGGTGCTGACGGTCTCCTCCGCGCGCAGCGCCGCGGAGACCTCGGCCGGGCTGGTGTCGACGCCCTCGCGGTGTTCCTGCCCGGCCACCACGACGTGGAGCGGGACCACCGTCAGGCCCTCCCGCGAGGCGAGGTCGTCGGGGAGGTAGGCGGTGGAGTCGGTGACGAGGGCGACGCGCATTGGCGAAGGTTAGCCCGAGGAGCGGGTCGGGATGCCGTTCTCGCACCGAACCTTTATCTCCTCGTCCTCGGTGCCGGGCCCGCCGCGGAAGGTCACCTCGAGGCTCTCGTCCCTGCTGATCTCGAAGCTGAAGCCGTCCTTCGGGGTCACCGACCGGACCCTCGGCGCGCCGTCGACGCACTCGGCGCGGACGGTCCCGCCGCCGGTCGTGAAGCCGGCCACCGACCGAGGGGGAGGCGACGCGGTGGGGGTGCTCGACGTGCCCGGGGCGCTCGTCGTGGTCCGGGTGGCCGTCGTGGGAGCGCCCGTCGCGGTCCGGGTGGCCGTCGTGGGAGCGCCCGTCGCGGTCCGGGTGGCCGTCGTGGGGGTGCCCGTCGTGGTCCGTGCGGTCCTCGACGGCCCCGGGCCGGGCGTCGAGCCGGACGTCGGGGACACCCGGGGCGCGGTGGCGACCTGGGCGACGTCCTGCCCGGCCCGGGCGATGACGACCCACGTCACCACCGAGACGGCGACGACCACCACCACCCACGCCAGGGCCCCGAGGACGAGACCGGAGGGCCGTCTCACCGCAGCCCCCCGGGGGCACAGGTGGCGGGCATACCGTGTGCGGTGTGGCACGCGTGCTCGTCATCGAGGACGACGACGGCATCCGGTCGGCCCTCGTCCGGGCCCTGGGGGCCCGCGGCCACGCGGTCGTCACCCACCGGGCGGGGATGCCGGGGCTGCAGGCGGCCCTCGAGGCGGAGGCCGACCTCGTCCTGCTCGACCTCGGGCTCCCCGACCTCGACGGGCTGACCGTCCTCGGGATGCTCCGGGCGGTGCGGGACACGCCGGTCATCGTCATCACCGCCCGCGAGGACGGGCAGAGCATCGTGCGTGCCCTCGACGCCGGGGCGGACGACTACGTGACCAAGCCGTTCGCGATGGACCAGCTCGAGGCCCGGCTGCGGGCGGTGCTGCGGCGCTCGGGGGAGCCGCCGCCGGCCCCGGTCACGGTCGGCGAGATCGTCGTCGACCCGACGAGCCGGCGCGCGACCCTGCGCGGGGACGACCTCGAGCTCACCCGCCGCGAGTTCGACCTGCTGCTCCTGCTCGCCCGGCGCGCCGGGGAGGTGGTCGGCAAGCGCGAGATCCTCGCCGAGGTCTGGAACCAGGCCTACGGCGGCGGGGAGCGCACGGTCGACGTCCACCTGTCGTGGCTGCGTCGCAAGCTCGGCGAGAGTGCCGCCCATCCGGTCTACCTCCACAGCGTCCGCGGCGTCGGGGTGCGCCTCGCCCCACCGGACGAGGGCTGATGCGCCGGCGCATCACCGTCCTCGTGGCGGCGACGACGTCGGCGGTCGTCGTCGCCTTCATCGTCCCGCTCTGCCTGCTCGTGCTGAACCTCGCCGAGGGACGCGCGGTCAACGCGGCCCAGCAGGAGGCCCAGACCGCCGCCATTCTCCTCGCCTCGGTCTCCAGCCCGGCGGACGCGCGCCAGGCGGTCCGGCTGCTCGCGCAGGACGCGACGTCCGCGCTCGCCGTGCTCGGCCCGGACGGACGCGTGGTCCTCGGTGGTCGGTCGCTCACCGCCGGGGACGTCGCCGCCCTGCGCGCCGCCCGGCGCTCCCAGTCGGCCACGACCACCCGGTCCGTCGGCGGCGCGACCGCCGTGGTCCCGGTGGCGACCGCGGACGGGGTGTCGGTGGTCCGCGCCCACGTGACCGGCGCCCAGCTCCGCTCGGGCGTCCCGGGGGCGTGGGCGACGATCGCCGCCCTCGGCGTCGCCCTCGTCGCCGCGGCGGTCCTCATCGCCCGCGTCCTCGGGACCCGCGTCAGCACCCCGGTCGTCGAGCTCGCCGGGACCGCGCACCGGCTCCGGGAGGGCGACCTCGCCGCCCGCGCGAGCCCGTCCGGACCGTCGGAGGTGGTCGAGCTCGGTCACGCGCTGAACCAGCTCGCGGACCGGATCGAGGAGCTGCTCGTGGCCGAGCGGGAGACGGTCGCCGACCTGTCCCACCGGCTGCGCACCCCGGTGACGGCGCTGCGGCTCGACGCGGAGGCGGTCCCCGACGCCGAGGTCGCCGCCCGGCTCACCGAGCACGTCGACCACCTCCAGCGGACCGTGGACGCCGTCGTCGCCGACGCCCGGCGCCCGGTCCGCTCGACGATGGGCGAGACCGCGGACGCCGCCACGGTCCTGCGGGAGCGCGCCGCGTTCTGGCGACCGCTCGCCGAGGACACCGGGCGCGACCTGCGGGTCGGGGCGCCGGCGGCGCCGACCGTCGTCGCAGCGGGCGCGGAGGACCTCGTCGAGCTGCTCGACACCCTGCTCGAGAACGTGTTCTCCCACACCCCCGAGGGCACGCCGGTCGAGCTCGAGCTGACCCGCCGGGACGGCCTGGCCCGCATCGTCGTCGCCGACGGCGGGCCGGGACTGGCCCCGGGCGCGCTCGCCCGGGGGAGGAGCACGTCGGGCTCGAGCGGGCTCGGGCTCGACATCGCCCGTCGGATCGCCCACTCCGCCGGCGGCGAGCTCACGGTGGGGTCCTCCCGCCTCGGCGGGGTGGCCGTCACCGTGACCCTGCGCCTTGCCGGGTGAGCCCTCAGTCATCTCCGTCGTGGGACTCGCCCGAGTCCTCGCGTCCCTCGTGCCCGTCGGACTCGTGCTCGGGTCCCTCCCCCTCCCCGGTCCGGGCGCTCGCCCCCACCGGCGCCACCGCGGGGCCGCCGACAGCCGGCACCCCCGGGGCGGGTGCCGGGGTCGTGGCAGGTGCCGGGGCCGGGACCACCCGGGTCACGGTGCGCCGGACGTGGACGACGCAGACCCCGCCCTCGAGCCGGGAGGAGCCCGTGCACGGGGAGGCCCGGTGGAGGACCTGTGGTCCGTGCGCGCTCGTCGCCGCCGCGGGTGGGGCGCTCGCGGGCGCGGTGGTGGCCGCGGCGGAGGCGGCGCCGGTGGGGGATGCCGGGGCGATGGCGGCGTAGAGCGCGACGGCGGCGGCGGCGCCGACCGCGGTCCCGAGGGTGATCGCAGGAAGAGAGGTGCGCACGGTGACCTCCGGGGTCGGGGACGGGTGGACCGGCTCCAGCGTGGACCGGCGGACGTCAACGGCGCCTCGCCGCGACCTCAAGCCTGCGTTAAGCCGCCGGCTCCCCCCACTGCTCCCCGCCCCTCACCCGACCCCGTGCGTCCGCAGGGTCGGCCCCGGGGCGACCACCTGCGCGGACGCAGCGGAACTTAACCCGGCCTTGAGGTCGCGATGAGGCCGTCTTGTCGCGCCGCGGTCCACCGTGGGTCCCGGACGCGCCGCCCGGCGCGCCGCTCCTGACGCGGACCGCCGCGTCCCGACCGCAGGAGGACCCGTGCCACCGACCGTTCCCGCGACAGCCACCCCCCGTCGGCGTGACCGCGGGCGGAGGCTGCTCACCGTCCTCACCGGCACGCTCTCGGCGACCGCCGTCGCCGGCGTGGGGGCGGCGAGCGCCCTCGCCGCCCGCGCGTCCGCGCCCGACACCGGCTCCCCCGGGTCCGCGTCGGCCGCGCCGAGCGCCGCCCCGCGCGCGCTGCCCGGGTCGCCGGTTCCCGACCAGCAGGTCAGGGTCGTCTCCACCCCCCGGCCCACCCGCACCGTCGTCCGCACGACGGTCATCGAGAAGGTCGCCGCACCGGGCGGCGCCCGGGTGGGGCCGGGCACCGCCACCTCGGTCGCCGCCCCGCCCCCCGCCGCTCCGGCGCCGGCACCGGCCGCCGTCGCCCCGGCCCCTGCTCCCCCGCCGCCGGCCCCCGCCCCGCCGCCGGCGCCGGCCCCGACGGCGGCGTCGTGAGGGCCACCGGCGTCGTGACGGCGCCCGGGCCCGCGGTGGCGACGTGGCACGCGCTCGGCACCTACGTCCACCTGCAGGTTCGCCCGGGGTCCCGGCACGCCCTCGAGGAGGCACGCGCCCACGCCGCCGACGTGCTCGACCTCGTCGACGCGACGTGCAGCCGGTTCCGGCCCGACAGCGACCTCGCCCGGGCCAACCGGGACGCGGGGCGGCCCACCCGGGTCCATCCCGTGCTCGCGGCCGCGGTGCGGCTCGCCGTCGAGGCGGCCGAGGAGACGGCGGGCCTGGTCTCCCCCCTTCTCGGGGAGGTCCTCGTCGCCGCGGGGTACGACCGGACCTTCCGGCTCGTGCCCGGCAGCTCGCCGGCCCCGACCGCCCTGCCGACCCGCCACGACCCGGGCGCGTGGCGCCGTCTGGTCGTCGACGGCGACACGGTCCTCGTCCCGCCGGGGTCCGCGCTCGACCTCGGCGCCACGGGCAAGGCCTACACCGCGGACCTCGTCGCCGAGTCCGTCGCGTCGACCGTCGGGGTGGACGTCCTCGTCAGCCTCGGCGGCGACGTCGCGACGGCCCGCGGCACGGGGACCGGTGGCACGGGGACCGGCGGCACAGCCCACTGGACCGTCGAGGTCGGCGAGACCGTCGCGGACCTGCGGGCCGGGCACCGCCGGGACGTGCTCGTCGTCCGCGGCGGGGGCGTGGCGACGTCCTCGGTCCGCTCCCGGTCGTGGCGACGGGCCGGGCGCACGGTCCACCACGTCATCGACCCCCGCACCGGCCTCCCGGCCGCCGGGCCGTGGCGCACGGTGACCGCGACCGGGCCGACGGCCACCGCCGCGAACACCGCGAGCACCGCCGCCCTCGTCCTCGGCGAGCAGGCTCCGGCGTGGCTCGCCGACCGCGGCGTCCCCGCACTCCTCGTCGACGCGGCGGGCCGGGTCACCACCACCCCGGCCTGGCACCCCGCACCACTCCCCCGCGGAACGGAGACACCATGCCCCTCCTCGAGCCCCTCCTCATGCCCCTCCCGCTGACCCTGCCCGCGAGCTCCCCCCTGCTCTGGTACCTCGGCCGTGGCAGCGGGCTCGTCCTCCTCGTCGGCCTCACCGCGACCACCGTCCTCGGTGTCCTCGCGACCCGGGACGCCTCCGGGCGCGCGTGGCCGCGCTTCGTCACCCAGGGCGTGCACCGGTCGCTCGCGGGCACGACGGTCGCGCTCCTCGTCGTGCACGTCGTCTCCGTCGTCGCCGACGAGTACGTCGACATCCGGTGGTGGCAGGCCCTGCTGCCCGCCGGGGCCACGTACCGACCCGTGTGGCTCGCGCTCGGGACCCTCGCCCTCGACGTCCTGCTCGTCGTCGCGCTCACCTCCCTGGTGCGGCGCCGACTGCCCGAGTCGGTCTGGCGGGCCGTGCACGTCACCGCGTACGTCGGGTGGGCCGTCGCCGTCGTCCACGGCGTCGGCACCGGGACCGACTCCGGCCGGCCGTGGTCGCTGGTCCTCACGGCCGGCTGCGTGGTCGCGGTCCTCGTCGCGGTCCTCGTCCGGGTCCGCGCGGTCGGCGCCCCGTCCCGCCGGGGTCTCGCCGGGAGCAGGCCGTGATCCGCCCCGCGGCCGAGGTGGAGGTCGCGCCCGGGCCCGCGCTGCTCGCCGGCATCGACGACGGACCGGGGTGGCAGGCGCACGTCGGTCGGCTCGGCCCGCTGCCCCTCCCCGACCTCGGGACGGTCCTCGGACTCGCCCGCGACGCCGCGGTCCGCGGCCGCGGGGGCGCCGCGTTCCCGCTCGCGACGAAGATCGCGACCGCCGCGTCCGGGCGTCGGCGCCCGGTCGTCGTCGTCAACGCCGCCGAGGGCGAGCCGGCGAGCGCGAAGGACAGCGCGCTGCTGGGCCGGGCGCCCCACCGGGTCCTCGACGGCGCCCTCGTCGCCGCCCGAGCCCTGGGCGCCCGGGAGGTCCACGTCGTCACCTCCGCCGAGCGGCCCGCCACGGGGGCGGCGGTCGAGACGGCGCTCGCCGAGCGGGCCCGGACCGGCGCACCGCTCCGGTGGCGCCACCACCGGGCCGAGGCGCGTTTCGTCTCCGGGCAGGCACGGGCGGTGCTCGAGCTGCTCGCCGGACGGGAGGGCGCACCGGTCACGGCCTGGCAGCCCGAGGCGGTCCGGGGCCATCGCGGCCGGCCGACCCTGCTCTCGAACGCGGAGACCTTCGCCCAGCTCGGACACCTCGTCCGGGCCGGCGCCGCCGGGTACGCCGCGCTCGGGACCCCCCAGGAGCCGGGGACGACGCTGCTGACGCTCGCCCGGGCCGTGCGCCCCGGGCACGCCGACCCGGCTGCTCGCGTGGACGTCCCCGCCCGGCTGGCCCCGCCCCGCGTGGTCGAGGTCGCCCACGGGACCCCGTTCGCCGAGGTCGACGGGCTCGCGGGCCTCGACGGGCCTGTCCTGTTCGGCGGCTTCCACGGCACGTGGGCGCCCCCGGGGGCGCTGCGGCGGTTACGGGTCTCCCGCCCCGGGCTCGCCGCGGAGTCCCTCGCGCTCGGAGCGGGCGTCGTCCTCCCGCTGGCCCCCGGGCAGTGTCCGGTCGCCGTGACCGCGTGGGTCGCGGGCTACCTCGCCGCGGAGTCGGCGGGCCGGTGCGGGCCGTGCCGGCTCGGGCTGCCCGCCCTCGCCGGCGCCGTGGTCGAGCTCGCCGCCGGGCACGACACCCGTGGCCGGATCATCGAGCTCACCGGGGTCGTCACGGGTCGGGGCGCCTGCGCCCACCCGGACGGCACCGCCCGGCTCGCCCGCACCCTCCTCGCGCACCTGCCGGACGAGGTCGCCGAGCACCTCGACGGTGCCTGCGGCTGCGGCACCGACCCCGCGCCCACGGTCCGGTCCGTCCCGCCCCCGCCGGTGGTGGCCGAGGGCGCCGGCACCGCCGCGCTGGACCGGGCGAGTCGGGTCGCCGCGGCCGGGGGGCGGGCGTGAGCGGCGGGCGCCCGTCCGCGGCACGCGCGGCCGGTCCGGTGCGGCTGCGCGTCGACTGGCCGCACTGCCGGGCCCGGGGGCTCTGCGCCGAGCTGCTCCCCGAGGCGATCGGTCTCGACGAGTGGGGCTACCCGATCCCGGCCCGCGAGGTCCCCGAGGAGCTCGTGGCGGCGGCGAGGGAGGCCGCCGACGCCTGCCCCCACCGGGCACTGCGCCTGCTCCCGCCGCCCTGACCCTCACGGGACGACCCGGACCCTCCACCGTTCCCGTGGCGCGGGTGTCCGGCCCGGGGCGGGGGGCCGTGGGGGGGTCCGACCCCTCCACGGCCCCCTTCCACGCCCCTCCCTGCCCCCGGGCAGCGCCCGGTCAGGTGGTGGGCATCTGGTGCAGGCGGAGGAACTCCAGGTGGCGCTCGTACTGGTCGAGCACGTCGTGGATGACCTGCAGGCCCGTGTAGTCCATGAGGTCGTACCCCTGTCCGCCCTCGAGGAGGTGGACCTCGAGCCGTGCGTAGGTGTCGTGGCTCGAGACGAACCGGCCACCGTACGCGGGGACCGGCACCTCCTCGAGCTCGACCCGGTACCGGAACGGGTGCTCCTCGTCGAGGCCGGCGACGAGCTCGACGTACTCGGCGTGCCCGCGCACGTCGAGCTCACCCTCCTCGTGGCCGCGGCTCACCTCCACCGGGACACCCCGGGCCTCGATCTCGGACGCCACCTCCCGCAGCGCCGGTTCGACGACGTCGTCGAGGTGGCTCCTGGCCCGGTCGGGCTCGACGAAGTGCATCGCCCGGGAGAGCCGGTCCCGCCACGTGCGCCCCGCGTGGGCCATGTCGACCTCCGAGGAGCGACCCGAGAACATCCCGGGCAGCCCCGCCCGCCTGCTGTCGAACCGGGACGCCTCGACCCGCAGGGCACGCCAGAGCCCGAGCATGACGAGGATGAGGACGAACGCGAACGGCAGGCCCATGATGATCGTCGCGTTCTGCAGGGCCGGGACGCCGCCGACGATGAGCATCGCGGCGGTGAGCAGCCCGGTCGCGACGGCCCAGAAGATCCGCACCTGGTTGGTCGCGTCGTCGAGCGGGGACCGCAGCCGGGAGCTGAGGTTCGCCATGACGAGCGCGCCGGAGTCGGCCGAGGTGACGTAGAACAGGAGCCCGACGAACGTCGCGACCCCGGCGATGAACGTCGCCCCGGGGTACATCGTCAGCATCGTGTAGAACCCCTCCTGGGGGGTGTTCATCGCGAGCTCGCCGAAGCTGGAGTCCCCGCTGCGCACGATCTCGATGGCGCTGTTGCCGAAGATCGAGACCCACATGACGATGTAGCTGAACGGGATGATCATCGTGCCGGCGACGAACTGCCGAATCGTCCGGCCGCGCGAGATCCGGGCGAGGAAGAGCCCGACGAAGGACGCCCACGCGATCCACCACGCCCAGAAGAACAGCGTCCAGCCGTTGAGCCAGTCCACGGGCCGGTCGAAGGCGAACGTCTCCATCGTCATCCCCGGGAACTTCGTGACGAAGTCGCCGACGTTCATGACGATGGCGTTGAGCAGGAAGACCGTCTTCCCCGTCACGAGGATCCACCCGGCGAGCCCGATCGCGAGGATGACGTTGAGCTGGGACAGCAGCCGGATCCCCTTGTCGACGCCGGTGACCGCGGAGATCGTCGCCATGACGACCGCGAGCGCGATGAGCCCGACCTGGGCGGCGGTGCCCTCGTCGATGCCGAAGAGCAGCTTGAGCCCGAAGTTGAGCTGGACGACACCGATCCCGAGCGAGGTCGCGACCCCGAAGATCGTCCCGAGCACCGCGGCGGTGTCGACGGCGTGCCCGAGCGGGCCGTCGAGCTTCTTGCCGAAGATCGGGTAGAGCGCCGAGCGGATCGCCAGCGGGAGGTTCATCCGGTAGCAGAAGTACCCCAGCGCCATCCCCATGAGGGAGTACATCGCCCAGCCGGTGATGCCGTAGTGGAACAGGGTCCACACCGTCGCCTCGCGGGCGGCCTCGAGGGTCTGCCCCTTGCCGGTCGGCGGCGAGAGGTACTGGGTGACCGGCTCGGCGACGGAGAAGAACATCAGGTCGGTGCCGATGCCGGCGGCGAACAGCATCGCCGCCCACGAGAACGTCGAGAACTCGGGCCGGGAGTGGTCCGGCCCGAGCCGGGTCCCGCCGTAGCGGGAGATCCCGAGGAAGAGGACGAAGACGAGGATGACGGTGGCGAGGAAGATGTAGAACCAGCCGAACCACTCCGACGTCCACCCGACGAGGGTGCCGATGACGTCGGAGGCCTGGGACGGGGAGACGATCGCCCAGAGGGCGACCGCGAGCACGCCGACGGCGGAGGAGCCGAAGACGATCTTGTTGACGACCGCGGGCGCGTCCTGCGGCGGGGTCTCCAGGGGCGGCTCGGTCGTCGGTGCCGGCTTCTCGCTCACGCCGTCGCCTCCGACCGGGAGGGGTCCCCGACCGGGGGGACCGCGGGCCGGGCGTTGCGGGGGTCTCCCTCGGGCCAGAGCGGCATCCCGGCCCCGTGCCGGTACCACGGCACGGCGAGCGGCTCGAGCGGGGTGTTCCCGGCGATGAGGTCGGCGGCCTTCTCGGCGACCATCATCACCGGGGCGTAGATGTTGCCGTTCGTGATGTACGGGAACACCGACGCGTCGACGAGCCGGAGCCCCTCGACGCCGTGCACCTTCATCGAGGACGGGTCGACGACGCTCATCTCGTCGGTGCCCATCTTCGCGGTGCACGACGGGTGGAGCGCGGTCTCGGCGTCCTTGGCGACCCAGTCGAGGATCTCCTCGTCGGTGCTCACCGCGGGCCCGGGTGAGATCTCGCCGCCGTTGAACGGGGCGAACGCCGGCTGCTCGAGGATGTCGCGGGCGGCCCGGATCATCTCGATCCACTCGCGCCGGTCGGTCTCGGTCGAGAGGTAGTTGAACTGCATCGACGGCTTGGCCGTCGGGTCGGTCGAGGTGATCTTCACCCAGCCGCGGCAGTCCGAGGTCATCGGGCCGATGTGGACCTGGTAGCCGTGCTCCGCGGCGGGCTTGGAGCCGTCGTAGCGGATCGCGATGGGCAGGAAGTGGAACATGAGGTTGGGGTGGCTGACCTCGTCGTTGCTCCGGATGAACCCGCCGGCCTCGAAGTGGTTGGAGGCGCCCACCCCCCTCCGGCCGAGCATCCACTCCAGCCCGATCCGCGGCTTGTGGCGGTTCTTCAGCCACGGCGCGATCGACACCGGCTGGGTGCAGGCGTACTGGATGTAGACCTCGAGGTGGTCCTGGAGGTTCTCGCCCACGCCCGGCAGGTCGGCGACGACGGGGACGCCGAGCTTCTCGAGCTCGGCGGCGTTGCCGATGCCCGAGAGCTGGAGCAGCTGCGGGGAGTTGATCGCGCCGCCGCAGAGGACGACCTCGCCGGCGTCGACGCTGCGGGAGAGCTTGGACCCGCGCAGGTAGTCCACCCCGGTGACCCGGGTGCCCTCGGTCCGCAGCCGGGTCACGTGGGCGAGGGTCTCGACGTCGAGGTTCTTGCGCGACATGACCGGGTGCAGGTAGGCGCGGGCGGCGCTGAGCCGCCGTCCCCGGTGGACGTTGCGGTCGAACTTGGCGAAGCCCTCCTGGCGGTAGCCGTTGACGTCGTCGGTCAGCGGGTAGCCCGCCTGCTGGACCGCCTCGAAGAACGCCCCGAACAGCGGGCTCGTCGCCGGGCCGCGCTCGAGCACGAGCGGCCCCGAGCCGCCGCGCCACATGTCGGCGCCGGCGAGGCAGGTCTCCATCCGCTTGAAGTAGGGAAGGCAGTGGGCGTAGTCCCAGTCCTCCATGCCCGGGTCGCGGGCCCAGCGCTCGAGGTCGCCGGGGTTGCCGCGCTGGAAGATCATCCCGTTGATGCTGCTGCTGCCGCCGAGCACCTTCCCGCGGGCGTGGTAGACCCGCCGGCCGCCCATGTGCGGCTCCGGCTCCGACTCGTACTTCCAGTCGTAGAGCCGGTTGCCGATCGGGTACGGCAGGGCGGCCGGCATGTGGATGAACGGGTCCCAGGGGAAGTCGTCCCGGCCGGCCTCGAGGACGAGGACCGTGGTGGAGGGGTCGCTGCTCAGCCGGTTCGCCAGTGCCGATCCCGCGGAGCCACCCCCGACGATGACGTAGTCGTACCTGCGGCGCGTGCTCATGCGTCCTCTCCTGCCTTCTCGTCGGCGAACCAGTCGGCCCGCGCCGGCCTGGTGTTGTGCCAGATGTGCTTCGTCTCGCGGTACTCCTCGAGGCCGGCCAGCCCGAGCTCGCGCCCGATTCCGGACTGCTTGTAGCCGCCCCACTCGGCCTGGGGGACATAGGGGTGGAAGTCGTTGATCCAGATCGTCCCGTGCCGCAGCCGCGCGGCGACCCGCTCGGCCCGGCCCGCGTTCTGCGTCCACACCGCCCCGGTGAGGCCGTAGATCGTGTCGTTGGCGATGGCGACGGCGGCGTCCTCGCGGGCGTCGTCGTCGGCGCCGTCGAAGGTCTCGACCGTGAGGACGGGGCCGAAGGACTCCTCCTGGACGCAGGACATGCCCGAGGTGCAGCCGTCGAGGATCGTCGGCCGGTAGAAGTAGCCGTCGGCGAGGCCGTCGCCGTCGGGTCGGGTGCCACCGCAGCGCAGGACGGCGCCCTCGTCGAGGGCGGCGGCGACGTAGGCCTCGACCTTCTCGCGGTGCCCGGCGCTGATGAGCGGGCCGGCCTCGGCCCCGTCCTCGAACGGGCCACCGAGCCGGATCTGCTCGGCCCGGCGGACGAGCTCGCCGACGACCTCGTCGTGGATGCTCTCCTCGACGACGAGGCGGGACCCGGCCGAGCACACCTGGCCGGAGTCGAGGAAGATCGCGGTCAGGGCGTTGTCGACGGCGGCGTCGAGGTCGGCGTCGGCGAAGAGGACGAAGGGGTTCTTGCCCCCGAGCTCGAGGGCGACCTTCTTCACGGTGCCCGCGGCCGCGGCCATGATGCGCCGCCCCGTGACGAGCCCGCCGGTGAACGAGACGAGGTCGACCTCCGGCGCCTCGGTGAGCGGGACCCCGACGTCGGCGCCGGTGCCGAGGACGAGGTTGCCGACCCCGGCGGGCAGGCCGAGCTCGGCGAGCGCCCCGACGAGCCAGATCGACGTCGACGGCGTCAGCTCGCTCGGCTTGAGGACGAACGTGTCGCCGGCCGCGACGGCGGGGGCGACCTTCCACGCGGTCTGCAGCAGCGGGAAGTTCCACGGCGTGATCAGGCTGCACACCCCGAGCGGCTCGGTGACGACCCGGCTCGACACGTCCGGCATCCCGGTCTCGACCACCCGGCCGGCGTCGAGGGTCGCCAGCGACGAGAAGTGCCGGAACACGGCGATGATGTCGTCCATGTCGATCTGGCTCTCGGCGAACCGCTTGCCGGTGTCGAGGGACTCCAGCCGGGCGACGTCGTCCTTCTCGGCGGTGAGCTTGTCGGCGAGCCGGGTGAGCAGGGCGGCTCGCTCGGTCGCGGGCACCCCGCTCCAGCGGCCGTCGTCGAAGGCCCGCCGGGCGGCCTCGACCGCGGCGCGGGCGTCGGGCTCGCCGGCCTCGGAGACGGTGGCCACGTGCCGGCCGTCGGCGGGGCAGGTGATCTCTCGGGTCCGGCCGTCGGCGGCGTCCCGCCACGTGCCGTCGATGAACAGCTCTGGCATCGGCTCTCCTCGTGGTGCCGCGCCGCCCCGGTCGGGGGGCGGCGCCTACTGGACCTCTCCGGGACGGGTGCCCCGGTGAGGGTTCGTGCCGGCCGCCCCCCGTTCGTGCTCGACCGGACCCCATTGTGTCGAAGCGGGGTGACCTTGGCCACACACCCCGGATCCGGGTCGACGCCCTCGCGTGGTGACGGCGGCCGCTGGGAGGACTCGGCGGCCGGTGACCCGCCAAGGTCTCCCCTCGACCCCCGGCTGTGGACGACCCCGGCGCCGGACGCGTGGACCCGGGCACCGTGGGTGGGGTGGACCTCGAGATCCTCGCCCGCGCGCAGCACGGGGTCGTCACGACCACCCAGGCTCGCGAGGGCGGCCTGACACCGGACGCGCTCGCCTGGTGGGTCGCCTCCGGCCGGTGGCGCCGGTGGGAGGGGTGATCACCCGTCCCTCCCTCCCACCGAGAGCCGTGCGCCCGTCAGGCGGGGACGACGTTGACGAGCTTGGGCGCGCGGACGATGACGGTCCGCACCCCGTTGCCGGTCGCCGCGGTGACCTTGGGCAGCGCGAGGACCCGCTCGCGCAGGTCGTCCTCGGTGATGTCGGCGGGGACCTCGATCCGGTCGCGGACCTTGCCCTTGATCTGGACGACGCAGGTGACGGTGTCCTCGACGAGCAGGGCCGGGTCGGCTTCCGGGAACGGCTCGAACGTCAGGGTCTCCTCGTGCCCGAGACGCTGCCAGAGCTCCTCGGCGAGGTGCGGCGCGAGCGGGGCGACCATGAGCACGAGCGGCTCCACCGCGGCCCGCGGCACCCGGTCGAGCTTGGTGAGGGCGTTGTTGAGCTCGGTGAGCCGCGCGATCGCGGTGTTGAAGCTCAGCCCGGCGTAGTCGCGGCGGACCGCGTCGACGGTGCGGTGCAGCAGCCGCTGCGTGGCGGCGTCGAGGGCGTCGTCGGCGACGAGCACCTCCCCGGTGTCCTCGTCGACGACGTTGCGCCACACCCGCTGGAGGAACCGCTGGCTGCCGACGACGGCACGGGTGTCCCACGGCTTGCTGGCCTCGAGCGGCCCCATCGACATCTCGTACAGGCGGAACGTGTCGGCCCCGAACTGCTCGTACATCTGGTCCGGGCTCACCGAGTTCTTCAGCGACTTGCCGATCTTGCCGAACTCGCGGGTCACGGGCTGCTCGCGCCAGGTGAACGTCGGCCCGCGCTCGCCCTCGTGCTCGGTGACCTCGTCCGCGGGCACGTACTGCCCGCGGGCGTCGGTGTACGCCTCGCGCTGGATGTATCCCTGCGAGAAGTACCGGCGGAAGGGCTCCTCGCTGCTGACGTGGCCGAGGTCGTAGAGCACCTTGTGCCAGAACCGGGCGTAGAGCAGGTGGAGGACCGCGTGCTCGACCCCGCCGACGTAGAGGTCGACCCCGCCCGGGTCGCGGGTGCCCTCGGGCGCCCCGGGCACCGGCTCGGGGTAGGGGCCCATCCAGTACGCCTCGTTGCCCGGGTCGACGAACGCCTCGGCGTTCGCGGGGTCGAGGTAGCGCAGGTAGTACCAGCACGACCCGGCCCAGTTCGGCATCGTGTTGACCTCACGGCGGTAGCGCCGGGGACCGTCGCCGAGGTCGAGCTCGACGTCGACCCACTCCTGCACCCGGCCGAGCGGCGGCTCCGGCTCGGTGGCGGCGTCGTCGGGGTCGAACGTGCGCGGGCTGTAGTCCGGGACGTCCGGCAGCTCGACCGGGAGCATCGACTCCGGCACCGAGTGGGCGACGCCGTCCTCGTCGAACACGACCGGGAACGGCTCGCCCCAGTACCGCTGCCTGCTGAACAGCCAGTCCCGCAGCCGGTAGGTGACCGTCCCCTCCCCGAGGCCCTTCTCCTCCAGCCAGGCGGTGATCCGGGCGATCGCGGCGTCCTTGCCGAGCCCGTCGAGGGACACCTCGTCGTTGGCCGAGTTGATGAGCACCCCGTCGCCGGTCCACGCCCGGTCCTCCGGGTGGTCGGCGGGGGGCTGCACGGTCCGCACGTACGGCAGGTCGAAGGCGGTCGCGAAGTCCCAGTCCCGCTCGTCCTCGGCGGGGACCGCCATGATCGCGCCGGTGCCGTAGCCCATGAGGACGTAGTCGGCGACGAACACCGGGACCTCCTGCCCGGTCACGGGGTTGCGCGCGTGGGCGCCGGTGAAGACGCCGGTCTTGTCCTTGCCCTCGGTCTGGCGCTCGACGTCGCTCTTGCGGGAGGCGGCGGTGCGGTAGGCCGCCACGGCCTCGCGGGGGCTGCGGGCGGCGACCGGGTCGCCGCCGGTCCACGCGTCCTTCGTCGCCGACGGCCACACGTCGGCGGTGATCGCGTCGACGAGCGGGTGCTCGGGCGCGAGGACCATGTACGTCGCGCCGAAGATCGTGTCCGGCCGGGTCGTGAAGACCTCGATCGCGGCGTCGTGGCCGGCGACCGGGAAGGAGATCCGGGCGCCGTGGCTGCGGCCGATCCAGTTGCGCTGCATGAGCTTGACCTTCTCGGGCCACTCGACCCGGTCCAGGTCGTCGGCGAGTCGGTCGGCGTAGGCGGTGATCCGCATCATCCACTGGCGCAGGCTGCGCCGGAAGACGGGGAAGTTGCCCCGCTCGGAGCGGCCCTCGTTGGTGACCTCCTCGTTGGAGAGCACCGTGCCCAGGCCCGGGCACCAGTTCACCGGGGCCTCGGAGGTGTAGGCGAGCCGGTACCCGTCGAGGACGTCGGCGCGCTCGAGGCGGGTCAGCTCCTCCCAGGGCCGGCCGTCGGGGGTCGGGCGGCGGCCCGCGGCGAGCTCCTCCTCGAGCTCGGCGACGGGGCGGGCGCGGCCCCGGCCGCCGTCGGCCCGCTCGGCGTCGGGGTCGTACCAGGAGTCGCGGATCTGGAGGAAGATCCACTGGGTCCACCGGTAGTAGTCCGGGTCGATCGTCGCGACCGCGCGCCGGTCGTCGTGGCCGAGCCCGAGGCGGCGCAGCTGCCGCTTCATGACCACCATGTTCTCCTCGGTGGTCTTGCGCGGGTGCTGGCCGGTCTGGACGGCGTACTGCTCCGCGGGCAGCCCGAACGCGTCGTAGCCGAGGCAGTGGAGCACGTTCCGGCCGAGCATCCGGTGGAACCGGGCGAAGACGTCGGTGGCGATGTACCCCAGGGGGTGGCCGACGTGGAGCCCGACGCCGCTCGGGTAGGGGAACATGTCGAGCACGAGGAGCTTCTCGCGGCCGGCGACCCCCTCGGGGTCGGCCCACGGCCCGGCGGGGTTGGGGGCGTGGAAGGTGCCCTGCTGCTCCCACCGGTCCTGCCACGCGGTCTCGATCCGACCGGCCAGCTCGGCGGTGTAGCGGTGCGGCGTCTCGCTCATCTCATCCTCTGTCGTCCACGGGTCTCGCCGGCCCGTCCTCGGCCGGGTCGGGTGCCGGGCTGCGTCCGGCGGTGCACGGCACCAAAAAACCCCTCGCGCAGGAGGGGTTCGCCGCGGTGACCCCGCGAGCTCGGCGCGCTCGCCGGCGGGTCAGCGCGGCCGCGCGAGGAGCAGCAGCGGTGGCACGGGCACAGGCTACCGCAGCCGCCGCGGGCCCCGGGCGGCCGTCAGCGCTCGACGAGCTGGCCCTCCTCGTCCCGGCCGAGCACCCCGTGCAGGTGGCAGGCGGCCCGGGCGCCCCCCGCGACCTCCTGCAGGGCCGGGTCGACCTGCCCGCACGGCTCGAACGCCTCCGGGCAGCGGGTGCGGAAGTTGCAGCCGCTCGGCGGGTCGAGCGGGCTGGGCACGTCGCCCTGGAGCACGATCCGGCGGCGCTGCCGCTCCTCGGTCGGGTTCGGCAGCGGGACCGCCGAGAGCAGCGCCCGGGTGTAGGGGTGGGAGGGGTCGCCGTAGATCTGGTCCCGGGGTCCCTCCTCGACGACCCGGCCGAGGTACATCACCGCGAGCCGCTGGCTGACGTGCTGCACCGCGGCGAGGTCGTGGGCGATGAAGAGGTAGGTGAGCCCGAGCTCGCGCTGCAGCCGCATGAGGAGGTTCATCACCTGCGCCTGGACGGACACGTCGAGGGAGGCGATCGGCTCGTCGAGGATGATGAGCTCGGGCTCGACCGCGAGCGCCCGCGCGATCGAGGCGCGCTGGCGCTGGCCCCCGGAGAGCTCGTGCGGGTGCCGGCGCAGGAACTGCGAGCCGAGCCCGACCATCTCGAGCAGCTCGGCGACGCGGCGGTCCCGGGCGCGCCTGCCGTCGACGAGGCCGTGCACCTCGAGCGGCTCGGCGACGCTGGCGGCGATGGTGCGGCGCGGGTTGAGGGAGGCGTACGGGTCCTGGAAGACCATCGTGAGCCGCTGCCGGATCGAGCGGAGCTCACGCCGCCCGGCGGCGGTGACGTCCGTGTCGCCGAGCAGGACGCGGCCGCCGGTCGGCTCGACGAGCCGCACCAGCGCGAGGCCGGTGGTCGACTTGCCACAGCCGGACTCGCCGACGAGCCCGAGGGTCTCGCCCCGACGGACCCGCAGGTCGACCCCGTCGACCGCCTTGACGTGCCGGGTCTCGCGGCGCAGCCCGCCCCCGGCGTGCACCGGGAACCACACCTGCAGCCCCTCGACCGTGAGGATGTCCTCCCCGCTGCCCGCGACGTCGCCGCTCACGCCCCGTCCCTCCTGCCGTCACCGTTCGAGGCGCCGTTCGAGGTGCCGTTCGAGGCGCCGGCGCGCTCGGGTGAGGACGCCCCGCCGCCCCGTCCGCCGACGTCGGCGATGTCGTAGAACGTCCGCACCCGGTGCCCGGGCGAGGCCTCCCAGACCGGGGGCGGCTGGTTCTCGCAGCGCCCGTCGAGTCGCCGGGTGCACCGGGGCCAGAACCGGCACCCCGGGGGCATCTGCAGCGGGTCGGGCGGCAGCCCGGCGATGGTCGCGAGGTCGCGGTCGTGGTCCCCCATGACCGGCAGCGCCCCGAGCAGTCCGTGCGTGTAGGGGTGGCGGGCGTCGTCGTACAGGGTGTCCACGGGCGCCTCCTCGACGACCTGACCGGCGTACATGACGCACACCCGGTCGGCGATCCCGGCGACGACCCCGAGGTCGTGGGTGATCCAGACCACGGCCATCCCGACCTCCTCCTGGAGGCGGCCGATGAGCTCGAGGATCTGGGCCTGGGTGGTGACGTCGAGCGCCGTCGTCGCCTCGTCGGCGATGAGGACCTTGGGCTCGCACGCGAGCGCGATGGCGATCATCACGCGCTGGCGCATGCCGCCGGAGAACTGGTGGGGGTGGTCCTCGAGCCGGTCCTCCGGACCGGGGATGCCGACCATCTCGAGCAGCTCGACCGCGCGGTCGTGGAGCGCCTTGCCGCTCAGCCCGAGGTGGTACTCGATGCCCTCGGTGAGCTGCCGCCCGATCGTCAGGTACGGGTTGAGCGAGGTCATCGGGTCCTGGAAGACGAGCCCGAGCGAGCGGCCCCGGGTCCGGCGCCGCTCCTCGTCGCCGAGGCTGAGGACGTCCCGCCCCTCGAGGAGGACCTCTCCGGTGACGCGCGCCGGCGGGGTCGGCAGCAGGCCCATGACCGCGAGCGCGGACACGCTCTTGCCGCTGCCGGACTCCCCGACGACCGCGAGGGTCTCCCCCGGCGCGATGTCCCAGGACACCTTGTCGACGACGGTGGCCCGGCCCCGGCGGGTGCCGAAGCTGACCGACAGGTCACGCAGCGACAGGACGGGCTCGGTGGAGCGTCCGGCGCCGGCGCCGCCGCGGGTTGCGGTGTGGGTGCTCACGATCCTCCTCGGGACTCGATGACGGACCGTTGCTTCGGGTCGAGGGCGTCGCGGGCGGCGTCGCCGACGATGTTGAACGCGAGCACGGTGAGGAAGATCGCGAGGCCCGGGAAGACCCCCATCCACCACGCCTGCTCGATGAACCCGCGCCCGTCGTAGAGCATCCGGCCCCACGACGGCTGCGGCGGCTGGATGCCGAGGCCGAGGAAGGACAGGGCCGCCTCGGACAGGATCGCGAACGCGAGGCTCAGCGAGGTCTGGACGATGATCGGGGCGAGCACGTTCGGCAGCACGTGGAGGCGCAGGATGCGCACGTCCCCCGCGCCGATCGACTTCGCCGCCCGGACGAAGACCTCCTCGCGGACGCTGAGCACGCTGGCACGGCAGATGCGCGCGAAGATCGGGGTGTAGACGATGCCGATGGCGATCATCGCGTTCGCCAGTCCCGGGCCGAGCACGGCGAGGATCGCGATGGCGAGCAGGATGGCGGGGAACGCGAACAGCATGTCCATCAGCCGCATGACGACGTCGTCGACCTTGCCGCCGTAGAACCCGGCGACGAGGCCGAGGACGACGCCGACGACGAGCGAGATGCCGACCGCGATGACGCCCACCTCGAGCGAGACCCGGGCGGCGACGAGGACCCGGCTGAAGATGTCCCGGCCGAGCTCGTCGGTGCCGAACCAGTGGTCGCCGCTCGGCGCCTGGAGCCGGTTCTGGACGTCGACCTCGTTGACCCCGTACGGCGCGAGCTGCCTTCCGAACACCGCGGCGAGCACGAGCACGGCGAGCACGACGAGCCCGGCGACGGCGAGCCGGTTCGCCAGCAGGGCCCGCAGCGTCTGGAACCTCTGCTCCTCCGCGGGCAGCTGGGTGGCCTCGGCCGTGGGGCGCGCGTCGCCGTCGCCGTCGACGGGCCGGCGGGTGTCGGTGTCGGTGTCGCGGGTGGACTCGCTCATGAGTACGCGATCCTGGGGTCGAGGGCGGCGTAGAGCAGGTCGACAACGAGGTTGACCAGCAGGAAGATCGACGCGAACATCAGCACGGCGCCCTGCATGACCGGGTAGTCGCGCGACTGGACGGCGTCGAGGGTGAGCCTTCCGATGCCGGGCCACGAGAAGATGACCTCGACGACGACGACCCCGCCGAGGAGGGTCGCGAGCTGGACGCCGGTGATCGTGATGACGGGCACGAGCGCGCCCCGCACGACGTGGCGCCGGAGCACGAGCCGTCCGGGCAGGCCCTTGGCCCGCGCGGTCCGGACGTACTCCTGGCCCATCGACTCCAGGACGGCCGAGCGCACGAACCGGGTGAGGATCGAGCCGGACACGACCCCGACGGTGAGCGCGGGCATGATGACGTGCTTGGCCCACCCCCACGGGTCGCTGGTGAACTCGACGTAGCCCGAGGGCGGCAGCCACCCCAGCGTGCTCGTCAGCAGCAGGATGAGCAGGATCGCCATCCAGAAGTCGGGGACCGAGACCCCGATCTGGCTGACGACGGTGGCGATGTAGTCCGACACCTTGCCCGACCGCAGCGCCGAGACCATGCCGAGCGGCACCGCGATGAGCAGCGCGATGACCAGCGCCACCGCGGCGAGCGACAGCGTCGCCGGCAGCCGCTCGAGCAGGATCTGCGTCACCGGCTGCCCGGTCCGGAACGAGACCCCGAGGTCCCCGGTCACCGCGTGCCCGATGTACTGCACGAACTGGAGCGGCAGCGGCTGGTCGAGCCCGGACCGCTCCCGGAGGGCGTCGTAGGTCGCCTGGTCGTACTTGGTCCCGAGCGCGACCCGCACCGGGTCGCCGGGCACGAGGCGCATGAGGCCGAAGACGATGATGCTCACCCCGAGCAGGACGATCGCGGCCTGCCCGACCCGCCGGAGGACGTAGCGTCGCACTGGCTCAGCTTCCGCCGAGGGATGCCTTGTCGAACCGGATCGCCCGGTCGGTGCGGACGGTGTACCCGGTCAGGTCCGGGCTCCAGCCCTGCGCCACGTCGGGGTTGTACAGGTAGGTGTAGCTCGCCTCGTCGACGATGATCTTCGCGGCCCGGTCGTAGAGGTCCTTGCGCTTGGCCTGGTCGGTCTCCTGCCGAGCCTGGTCGAGGAGCTTGTCGACCTGCGAGTTGGAGTAGTGCTGGTAGTTGCTCGACCCGCCGGTGTGGTGCTGGTCGTAGTAGAAGTCCTGCGGGTCGATGTTGCCGAGCCAGCCGAGGATGAACAGGTCGAACTTCCCCTTGGACTCGTCGTCGAGCCACGTCGCGAAGTCCTCGGTGCGGATCTTGAGCTTCACCCCGACGTCGGACAGCTGCGAGGCCATCACCTGGGCCGCCTGGACGGTCTCGGGGTACTCGTTGGTCACCATCGCGTCGACGGTGAGGTTCTTCACCCCGGCCTCCGCGAGCAGCTGCTTGGCCTTGTCGACGTCGCGGCTGTACGGGGCGTAGTCGTAGTACCACCTGCTCGTCTTCGGGATGGCGGTCTGGTTGACCGTCGCGAGCCCGAACTTGGCCGCGTCGGTGATCGCCTTCCGGTCGACGGCCCAGGCGAGCGCCTGACGGACCCGCTTGTCGTCGAACGGCTTGTGCTGCTCGTTCTCCGTGAAGTACCAGTAGTCGTTGGTCGCAGTGACCCCGATCTTGAGCGAGTCGTCGCTCTTGAGGGACTCCACCTGCTGCGGGGGGAGGTTGTCGGTCCACTGCGCCTCGCCGCTCTTGAGGTTGGCGAGGGCGACGGTCGGCTCGGGGACGAACGTGTACTTCACCGAGCCCAGCTCGGGCGCGCCGCCCCAGTAGTCCGGGTTCGCCGTGAGGACGATCGAGTCACCCGGGGTGTAGCTGTCCATCATGAAGGGGCCCGTGCCGATCGGGTCGCGCTTGATCTTCCCGCTGGTGACGTTCTGCTTGTCGACGATCGCCATCCCCTTGAACCCGCCGATGAGCGCGAGCAGGTTGGGCGTGGGCCGCTTGAGCTTGATCTTCACCGTCGTGTCGTCCGGCGCGGTGACCTCCTTCACCGGCTCGAGGCGGTAGGAGGTCGCGAGCTTGTCGTCGATGATCCGGTTGTAGGAGTAGACGACGTCCTTGGCCGTGAACGGGTCCCCGTTGTGGAACTTCACCCCGTCGCGGACGGTGAAGGTCCACGTGAGCTGGTCCTCGCTCGTCGTCCAGCTCTTCGCCAGGGCGGGCTTCATGTCGAGGTTCTCGTCGGGCTGGACGAGGGTGTCGTAGACGTTCTCGAGGACCTCGAAGCTCGCGTAGGCCGTGGTCTTGTGCGGGTCGAGCTGGTCGGGCTCGGCGCTGATCGCGGCGACGAGCTGTCCGCCGGACGCTCCGGAGCCGCTGGACGAGCCGCTCCCGCCGACGTCGACGCCCTCACCTCCGCCGCTGCAGGCGGTGAGGGCGAGGGCGACGAGGGCAGATCCGGCCAGCCAACGTGGGGGGCGCATGGGGGTCCTTTCGACAGGAAGGTTCCTGACACCCAATGGCCGCCGGCCGGAGGCGTCAAGGTCGCCCGGCGGTGTGCAACCGGATCGTGACCCGATGGACTCCGTGGAGGGCGGGGTCGACGGCCCCCCGGACGCACGAACGCCCCTCCCGGCCGGGAGGGGCGTTCGTGCGTGTCCGATGGAGCAGTCGGGTGGAGCTGAGGGGATTCGAACCCCTGACCCCCTCCATGCCATGGAGGTGCGCTACCAACTGCGCTACAGCCCCGGGTGGGTGTCTCGGCGAGGAGACTGCGGAAGTCTACCCATCCCGCCCCCTCGATCACCAAATCGGCCGGGCGGAGGGCCCTCGGGGCCCGGAGCGGGCGGACCCGGGAGGCCTCAGGCGGAGGCGTTCCAGGTGCGCACCCGCCAGCCGGCGCCCTCCTGCACGAGCTCGGCCCAGTGGCAGTTCGCGAGCCCGGCGAGCGCCCGCCAGGCGGTGTGCAGCGGGATGCCGGTCAGGCTCGCGACGAGCGCGCGCCCGGCGACGCCGTGGGTGGCCACCACGGCGGTCTCCCCCGGCGCCGTGGCCGCGACCACGTCGTCCGCGGCGGCCCGGACGCGGGCGGCGACCTCGGCGAGCGTCTCGCCGTGCCCGCCGCGGGCGAAGTCCTCACCGCGCAGGAGGCGGTCCATGTCCTCGGGGTACTCGGCCCGCACCTCGGACCCGGCGCGGCCGGTCCACGCGCCGACGTGGATCTCGCGCAGCCGCTCGTCGGTCGTGAGCGGCACCCCGCAGGCGCGGGCCACCTCCTCGCCGGTGACGCGGGCCCGGGTGAGGTCGGACGCGACGACCCGAGCGGGGCCGAACGCGACGAGCGCCGCCGCTGCGGCCCTCGCCTGGGCGAGCCCGCGCTCGGAGAGGACGCTGTCGAGCTGGCCCTGCCACACGCCGACGGCGTTGTGCTCGGTCTCGCCGTGCCGGAGGACGACGAGACGGCGGGGCCCGCTCACCAGTCCTCGCGGCCCCGGGCACCCAGGTCGAGCGCCGGGCAGTCGCGCCAGAGCCGCTCGAGCTCGTAGAAGACGCGCTCCTCGTCGTGCTGGACGTGGACGACGATGTCGCCGTAGTCGATGAGGACCCAGCGGCCCTCCCGCTCGCCCTCGCGGCGGACGGGCTTGGCCCCGGCCTCGCGGAGCTTGTCCTCGACCTCGTCGACGATGGCGCCGACCTGGCGCTCGTTGGGGGCCGAGACGATGACGAAGACGTCGGTCAGGGCGAGCTGCTCGCTGACGTCGATGCCGGTGATCGTCGTGGCGAGCTTGTCCTCGGCCGCCGCGGCGGCCGCTCTGGCCAGGTCGAGGGCGCGGTCAGTCGCGGGCACTTCTCTCCTTGGTCACGGCCCGGCCGGCGACGCCCGCGCGGGGGCCGTCGGCGGCGTACAGGCCGTACTTGTTGATGTACTGCACGACGCCGTCGGGGACGAGGTACCAGACCGGCTCCCCGTCGGCGACCCGCGTGCGGCAGTCCGTGGAGCTGATCGACATCGCGGGCACCTCCTGCAACGTCACGCCGCCGCCGGGTAGTCCCGCGTCGCTGAGCTCGTGGCCCGGCCGCGTGACGCCGACGAAGTGGGCGAGCTCGAACAGCTCGGCGGCGTCCTTCCACGACAGGATCTGGGCGAGCGCGTCGGCGCCGGTGATGAAGTACAGCTCGACTCCGGGGCGCTCGGCGCGCAGGTCGCGGAGGGTGTCGATGGTGTAGGTCCGCCCGGGTCGGTCGATGTCGACGCGGCTGACCGTGAACCGGGGGTTGGACGCGGTGGCGATGACGGTCATGAGGTAGCGGTGCTCGGCCGGGCTGACCCGGGTGCCGGCCTTCTGCCACGGCTGGCCGGTGGGGACGAAGACGACCTCGTCGAGGCCGAACATCGACTGGACCTCGCTCGCCGCGACGAGGTGGCCGTGGTGGATGGGGTCGAAGGTGCCCCCCATCACGCCGAGACGCACGCTCAGTGCGAGCGCCTCTGGGTGTGGGTGTCGTACCCGATGTCGGCGTGGGTGCCGGGCTGGTCCTCGCCGTGGTGGTCGACCGGCCCGGTGACCTTGTGGGAGGTGTTGCGGAAGAACCACAGGACGAGCAGGCCGAGGGCGAACAGCGAGAGCGCGATGATCCCGTAGAGGATCGAGGGCATCGGCAGCTCGGTGACCTCCTCCGCGGAGGCCAGCTGGAGCACGGTCGTCGACATGGCGACAGCGTACCGCCCGTCCCGCCGCGGGGGCACGGCCGGGGCGGGGCGCCACCGTCCGGCCCGGGTGGGCGCCGCCCTCCCGGGCGTGTCGCCGCCGGGCGTCCCGGGAGTGTCGTCCACGGATGTCCTCCACAGGGGTGTGGACGGCGCCGGGCACACGCGCCGGAGGCTGTGGACGCGGATGTGGGCGAAGGAGGAACGCGTAAAGAGTTGGCAGTCCCCCTTGCGATGCGCCGGGTGGGGGCACTAGACAACGACTCGGTCCTCGTGCAAGCCCGGCCGGACGGCCCGGCAGGCGACCACGGGGGCAGGTCCGGTGGATAACGGCGCCCGGCCGGCCCGATGGGGCCCGGCCCTGGGAGGAGCTCCACAGCCCGCGGGCGGTGCCGCGGTGGGGGTGCCGCGGCCGCCGGGCCGGGAGCTGTGCACGTACCGACACGCCGACGTGCCACCGCCGCAGTGGCAGCGCGACCCCCTGCCGGGCCGCCTGGGCAGCTCGACGCCGTGAGGCCCCCCGACTCGGCTCGGGGGGCCTCGCGCCGTCCCGGGCCGCCGGGAGGACGCGTGCCGGTCAGGGGCTGCCGGTCGCGGGCTGCCGGTCGGGCGCCGCGGTTCAGGGGCTGGTCGTGGACGGGCTCAGGACCGGACCTGGCCGTCGCCCTCGAGCACCCACTTCGTGCTCGTCAGCTCCGGCAGGGCCATCGGCCCGCGGGCGTGGAGCTTCTGGGTCGAGATCCCGATCTCGGCGCCGAAGCCGAACTCGCCGCCGTCGGTGAAGCGCGTCGAGGCGTTGACGAGGACGGCGGCCGCGTCCACCTCCGCGGTCCAGCGGCGGGCGGCGGCCCGGTCCTCGGTGACGATCGCCTCGGTGTGGCCGGTCCCGTGGCGGCGCACGTGGGCCAGGGCGGCGTCGAGGTCGTCGACGACCCCGACGCTCATCTCGAGCGCGAGGAACTCGGTCGCGAAGTGCTCCTCGGTCGCCGTGTCGTGCGCGACGCCCGCCTGCTCGGCGGACTCGGAGGCGCGGGGGTCGGTGTGGAGGGTGACCCCGGCCCCGGCGAGCTCGGCGAGGGCCTTGGGCAGGAAGTCGCCGGCGACGGCCTCGTGGACGAGGAGGGTCTCGGCGGCGTTGCACACGCTCGGGCGGTGGGTCTTGGAGTTCAGGACGATCGCGAGGGCCTCGTCGAGGTCGGCGGCGGCGTCGACGTAGACGTGGCAGTTGCCGACCCCGGTCTCGATGACGGGGACGGTCGACCCGGTGACGACGGCCTCGATGAGGGAGGCCCCGCCGCGCGGGATGAGGAGGTCGACCTGGCCGCGGGCGGTCATCAGCGCCCGCACCGCGTCGTGGCCCCCGCCGTCGAGCAGGCCGACCGCGTCCTCGGGGACGCCGTGGGCGGCGAGGGTCCGCCGCAGCACTGCGACGAGCGCCCGGTTGGTCGAGGCGGCCGCGGACCCGCCGCGGAGGATGACCGCGTTGCCGCTCTTGAGGCCGAGGCCGGCGGCGTCGACGGTGACGTTCGGGCGGGCCTCGTAGATCATCCCGACGACGCCCATCGGTACCCGGACCTGGCGGACCTGGAGTCCGTTGGCGAGGGTCGAGCCGCGCACGACCTCCCCGACCGGGTCCGGCAGGGCCGCGATGTCGCGCAGGGCGGCCGCGACCCCGGCGACGCGGGCGGCGTCGAGGGTGAGCCGGTCGAGCAGCGCGGCGGCCATGCCCTCGGCCCGGCCGCGCCGCAGGTCCTCGGCGTTGGCGGCGACGACCTCGTCGGTCGCGGCGTCGAGGGCGTCGGCGCACGCGAGCAGGGCGGCGTCCTTCTCGGCCCGGGACAGCAGCGCGAGCCGGCGCGAGGCGGCCCGCGCGGCGGCGGCGAGGTCGGCGACGCGGGCGGTCGCGTCGGCGTCGATGGCGCTCATGGGTCCAAGGGTATGCCCGGACCGGCTGCGACAATCGCCCCCGTGAGCACCATCCTGTCGATCCAGTCCTCGGTCGCCTACGGCCACGTCGGCAACAGCTCGGCCGTCTTCCCGCTCCAGCGCCTCGGGGTCGAGGTGTGGCCCGTCAACACGGTCCACTTCTCCAACCACACCGGCTACGGCCGGTGGCGGGGCCCGCTGCTCGCCGCCGAGGACCTCCGCGAGGTCGTCACCGGCATCGAGGAGCGCGGCGTCCTCGGACGGTGCGACGCCGTGCTCTCGGGCTACCAGGGCGGCGAGGCGGTCGGCGAGGTCGTGCTCGACGCGGTGGCGCGCGTCAAGGCCGCGAACCCGGACGCGGTGTACTGCTGCGACCCGGTCATGGGCGACACCGGGCGCGGGTTCTTCGTCCGGCCGGGCATCCCGGAGTTCATGCGCGACCACGTGGTCCCCCGGGCCGACGTCGTCACCCCGAACCACTTCGAGCTCGACTTCCTCACCGGACGGGACGGGCGCACGTCGAGCGTGGCCGAGGTCCGCGCGGCCGCGGAGGAGCTCCGCACGACCGGGCCGGGGACGGTGCTCGTCACGAGCGTGCGCCACGACGACCTGCCCGAGGACGGCCTCGAGATGCTCGCGGTCTCCGGCGACGGGGCGTGGCTCGTGACGACGCCGCTGCTCCCGCTGGAGGTCAACGGCGCCGGGGACCTCACCGCGGCGCTGTTCCTCGCCCACCTGCTCGGCACGGGATCGGCGCGGGAGGCGCTGGAGCGGACGGCGTCCAGCGTCCACGGGGTGCT
The DNA here is from genome assembly GCA_963800325.1 of uncultured Actinomycetota bacterium. Classification (GTDB taxonomy): domain Bacteria; phylum Actinomycetota; class Actinomycetes; order Actinomycetales; family Dermatophilaceae; genus CAWDAQ01. Next base: position 365,412 of record CAWDAQ010000005.1, read on the forward strand.
CGCCGCGACCGCGGAGGCGGGCAGCCGGGAGATCCGGCTCGTCGCCGCGCAGGAGCAGATCGCACACCCTCCGATGCAGTTCCGGGCCCGCCCGCTGGGGTGACCCCGCTGCGTCCGCACCAGGGGCCGCCCCGGCGCCGACTCCGCGGACGTTGACCGCGTCATCGAGATCGCCATCTCCCGCATCGACGCCACCGGCAAGGTCGAGGACGAGTTCGCCACCCTCGTCAACCCGCAGGGCCGCGACACCGGCCCGGTGTTCGTCCACCACATCACCAACGACGCCGTCGCGGACGCACCCACGTTCGACCAAGTCGCCCGCACGTCCTCGAGCGCCTCGACGGCGCCGTCGTCGTCGCCCACAACGCCTCCTTCGAGGACCGGTTCCTCACCGCCTCCATCGAGGCCGGACCGGACTTCTTCACGGCGGCGAAGGTGTCCGTCCTCGCCGAGATCGGGTTCCAGCAGGGGGAGACCGCATCGGACAACTTCGGCCGCTTCTACGGCAGCGACGAGTGGGCCCAGGCGGCCGCCGACGCCGCCCGCGCGTTCCGCGACGTGCTCGAGGTCGACCCGCTCGACGTCGACGTCGCAGTGCGGTGACCCCGCCCCGCCGTGGGCGGGACGGGAACGGGCGGTCCCGGGGACCGGCCGGGGGCAGACGGCGCGCGGGACGGGCCTCGTGCGCGACCGCGGCGACCGCGGACGGTCCGCGCGCGACAGCGCCCACCCGCCCCTGCCAGGTGCCCCGCCGTGCCCTCCGACCGCGTCCGCCGCGAGCTGGCCACCCAGCTGTGCGTCTGCGGCCTGCTGATCTCCCTCCTCGCCGGCATCGGCGCCCTCATCGTCACCGTCCCCGACCGCGCCGCGACGGCCCCCACCGCCGAGGAGACGGCGGCCGCGCTGGAGGGCACCTACCAGCTCGTCGTCGCCCAGATCCCCGACCCCCGCGGCAAGTTCGTCGCCCGCGTCGGCCCCGACGCCGTCCTCCAGGACTGCCGCGTCGTCGACGACGGCACCACCAACGTCGCCGCTGTCTGCGCCGGCACCGAGCCCCCGCGCCTCTGACCCGCGTCCCCGCGCCCGCCGGGCGCGCGCCACCAAACCCACGGGCGGAAGCGGGGGACCCACCACCGGCCGGCGCGGGGGGACCCGTCCTCCCGTCGGCCTCCGGGGTGAAGCCACCACGAGTGGCCGGGCGCTCCGGCCCGAACCCGACAGCTGACCTCGCAGGCGTCGGAGACCGCCATGTCACTCACGTCACCCCAGCTGCGCCGCACCGCCCGCGCGGCGCTCCTCCTCCTCGTCGCCGCACTCGCAGCGACCCTCCTGATCGCCCCGAACGGCTCCCGCGCGGACGCCGCCGCAGTCGGGATCGTCCCCCGCGTCGGCGTCACCGCCGTCCACGTCACCGCCGCGCAGAAGGGCATCCGCTACCGCTGGGGCGGCACCACGCCCCACCGCGGCTTCGACTGCTCCGGGCTGGTCCGCTACGTCTACCGCACCAAGCTCCACCGCCGCCTGCCGCGGACCGCGGACGCGCAGTGGCACTCGACGATCCACATCACCAAGAAGCACGTCCGTCGCGGCGACCTCGTCTTCTTCCTCTCCCACGGCCGCGCGTACCACGTCGGGGTCTACGCCGGCCACGGCCGGATGTGGCACGCGCCGCGGGCGGGCAAGCGGGTCTCCCTCGTGCGCATCTGGACCAGCCGCTGGCGTCCCGGCCGCGTCCGCTGAGCGCCATCGCGTCCCCTCCGCGGGCCGCTGAGCCGCAGAAGGCGGGAGGCTCGCGTGACGCCCCACCCCGGCGAGTGCGCGCTCGCCGCTCCCCCGCCGTCCCGAGGGCTCGCCGGGCGGACGGCCCCCGTCAGCCGCTCAGCACACGCACGGGCCCGGCGTGCACGAACTGCGAGGGGTCGGGCTCCACGAGCTCGAACCGGGTCGTCGTCGCGGCGTACCGGTAGCCGGCGTCGTTGACGAGGTCGTAGCCGAGGACCATGCCGCTCTCCTCGTCGACCGTGACCGTGATCCCAGGGCCGGCGTGCACCCGCGCCCGGCGGCCGGTGGCCGCGTCCCCAACGTGCCGCACCAGCGGCGGCTCGGGGAGGTCGAACCCGGACGAGACCGCGTGGACCGCCTCCAGGTCCTCCACCCCGGTCGGCACCCGGTGCGGGTAGACCGCGGCCGGCTCCCGCAGGGGGTCACCCGAGGCGTCCCCCTGCGGGATGCACCACGGCCCTCCGGGGTGGCCGAAGTCCCCGTAGGACGCCTCGGGGGTGGAGAGCCACAGCGTCACGTCGCGGTCGAGGACGCGCCAGCGCACGCCGTCGAAGAGGTAGTCCACGGTCAGGCACGCGTCCGGGTCAGGATCGGTGAACGACACCGTCGCCGCCGCGACCCGGCCGCCCAGATGCGGCTCGGTGACCGCCCCGCCCTGGTCCGACATCGTCCACCCGGGGCCCATGCCCACCTCCACGATCCGCTCCCTCAGCAGACTACGTCGCTGTAGGAGTTGCGAGCCCTCACCCGGTGCAGCACACCGTCGGGCCACGCCTTCCCGTACGACCTGGTCCGGAACCGCCCGTGCCCCACGGCGGCGCAGCGGACGGCACGGCCCTTGAAAGCCAACGGCATCACCGTGTGCGCCGAGCAGAAGTACCCCGTCAGCGCCACGTACTTGCCCCCGTCGGTCTTCTTCATGAGCCGGATGCACACCTGCTGGGTCAGGAACTCTCCGACACACGTCTGCGTCGCCGAGAAGGCCACCCACTTGCGCCGCTTCACGTCCAGCACGAGCCCCGGCGTGTCCGCGTGGCCGTGGCACGCCCACACGGCCGCCGCCGCCTTCTGCCCGCCCCCCTCTCGCGCGACGACAGCGCCGTGGCGGCCCCCGGCAGCGGGACGCCGCAGACGTGGGCGCCGCAGACGTGGGCGCCGCCGGCACGCCCAGGAGCGCCGGCACCACCACCAGAACGGCCAGTCGACTCAGTGACCTCATCTGCCCACTCCCCCACCCGAGGGTGAGCATAGGGGCAGCCCCGGCGCCGACCCCGCGGACGGTGCCGTGGGGGGAGCGGAGGTGCTGCCTCAGAGCACGACGAGGTCGTCGCGGTGGATGGCCTCGCGCTCGTAGCCGGGGCCGAGCTCCCGGGCGAGGTCGTGGGTGCTCCGGCCGAGCATCGTCGGCAGCTCGGCGGAGGAGTAGTTGACCAGCCCGCGGGCGAGGACGTCGCCGGTCGGTCCGCACACGTCGACCGGGTCGCCCTCGCCGAAGGTCCCCTCGACGCCGGTGATCCCGGCCGGGAGCAGGGAGGAGCGGCGTCGCAGGACCGCGTGCGCGGCGCCCTCGTCGACGAGGACGCGCCCGCGGGCGGTGGTGGCGTGCGCGATCCACAGCTTGCGGGAGGCGTGGCGGCGCCGCCCGGGCGCGAAGAGGGTGCCGACGTCCTCGCCGCCGAGGGCGTCGACGACGTTGCCGGCGGAGGTGAGCAGGGTGGGGACCCCGGCGGCGCCGGCGATCCCGGCCGCCTCGACCTTGGTGACCATGCCGCCGCTGCCGACCGAGGAGCCGGTCCCCCCGATGCTGACCCCGGCGAGGTCGTCGGGGCCCCCGACGAGCGGCACCCGGCGTGAGCCGAGGCGGGTGGGCGGGCCGTCGTAGAGCGCGTCCACGTCGGTGAGCAGGACGAGGGCGTCGGCGTCGACGAGGTGGGAGACGAGGGCGGCGAGCCTGTCGTTGTCGCCGAAGCGGATCTCCTGGGTGGCGACGGTGTCGTTCTCGTTGACGATCGGGACGACGCCGAGGTCGAGCAGCCGCGTCAGGGTCCGCCGGGCGTTGGTGTAGTGCGCGCGCCGGGTCACGTCGTCGGCGGTGAGCAGGACCTGACCGACCGTGAGGTCGTGGACCCCGAAGGCGCGCTGGTAGGCGGCGACGAGCGCGCCCTGGCCGACGCTGGCAGCGGCCTGCTGGGTGGCGAGGTCGCGGGGGCGGTCGGCGAGCCCGAGCGGGGCGATGCCGGCGGCGATGGCCCCGGAGGAGACGAGGACGACCTGGTGGCCGGCACGCCGTCGGCGGGCGAGCACGTCGACGAGCTCGACGAGGCGGGCCTCGACGAGCGCGCCGTCGCCGGGGTCGGTGAGCGAGGAGGAGCCCACCTTGACCACGACCCGACGGGCCCGGCTCACCCGGTGGCGCAGCCGGTGGACGGCCTCGGCGGACGCCGGCGCGTCGCCCGCGTGGGCGGCGCTCACTCCTCCTCGCCGGCGAGCTCGGCCCGGGCGGCGGCCTGGGCGTCCTTGCGGGCGTGGAACTCCTCGCGGCGCTCGGCCCGGGTGCGGCGGCCCCCGCCGTCGAGCCGGGCGTCGCTGCCGCGGGAGCCGAGCATCTCGGCGCCGCCGACGAGGGTCGGCTCCCAGTCGAAGACGACCGCGTCGTCCTCGGGTCCGATGAGCACCGTCGCGCCCGCGACGGCGCCCGCCTCGAGCAGGGCCTCCTCGACCCCGGCCCGGGCGAGCCGGTCGGCGAGGTAGCCCACCGCCTCGTCGTTGGTGAAGTCGGTCTGGCGGACCCAGCGGGTGGGCCGGTCACCGAGGACCCGGAACACCTCGCCCTCGGGGGTGACCTCGGCGACGACGGCGAAGTCGCGCTCGTCCACGGCGCGCGGCCGGAGCACGACCCGCTCCCCCGCGGGCTGCGCGGGAGCGGCCCGGCGGGCCTGCTCGACGTGGCGCGCCAGGGCGTAGGACAGCTCGCGCAGTCCCTCGTGGGCCACGGCGGAGACGACGAAGACCTCCAGCCCGCGCTCCTCCAGGTCGGGCCGGACGAGCTCGGCGAGCTCGCGGGCCTCGGGGACGTCGGCCTTGTTGAGCACGACGACCCGCACCCGGTCCGAGAGCGGGACCCCACCGAGCACGGCGCCCGGGACGTAGGCGGCCAGCTCGGCCTCGATGACGTCGAGGTCGGTCAGCGGGTCCCGGCCGGGTTCGAGGGTGGCGCAGTCGATGACGTGGACCAGGACCGAGCAGCGCTCGACGTGGCGCAGGAACTCCAGCCCGAGCCCGCGCCCCTCGCTCGCCCCGGGGATGAGGCCGGGGACGTCGGCAACGGTGTAGCGGGTCTCCCCCGCGGTGACCACGCCGAGGTTGGGCACGAGGGTCGTGAAGGGGTACTCGGCGACCTTGGGCCGTGCGGCGGAGAGCACCGAGACCAGGGAGGACTTGCCCGCCGAGGGGAACCCGACGAGCGCGACGTCGGCGAGCGACTTCAGCTCGAGCACGACGTCGCCGCTGTCGCCGGGCTCGCCGAGCAGGGCGAAGCCGGGGGCCTTGCGGCGCGGGGACGCGAGGGCCTTGTTGCCCAGGCCGCCGCGGCCGCCGCGGGCGACGACGACGCTCGCACCGGGGACGTCGAGGTCGGCGAGCAGGTCGCCGTGGGGCGAGCTGACGACGGTGCCGACCGGGACGGTGAGGTGCAGGTCCTCCCCGGCGGCGCCGTGGCGCTCGTCCCCGGCGCCCGGGGCGCCGTTCTCGGCGCGCCGGTGCGGGCTGCGGTGGTAGTCCAGCAGGGTCGTGGACTGGGAGTCGGCGACGAGGACCACGCTGCCGCCGTTGCCGCCGTTGCCACCGTCGGGTCCGCCGAGCGGCTTGAACTTCTCCCGGTGGACCGAGGCGACGCCGTTGCCGCCCTTGCCACCGGAGACGTGGAGGACCACCCGGTCGACGAAGGTCGTCATGTCACGGGCCTCGATCCTTCTCGGGGGCGCCTGGGCGTCCTGCGGGTGGTGCGACAGCGCGACGGGGCGGACCGTGGCCGGCCCGCCCCGTCGCGGGGGGCGCGCGGCGCCCCGGAGGTGGCTGCTGTCAGCCGGCGGCGCCGTCCGCCGGGACGATGCTCACGGTCTTGCGCCCGCGCCGGCTGCCGAACTCGACGGCGCCGGCGGCGAGGGCGAAGAGGGTGTCGTCGCCGCCGCGGCCGACGTTGTCACCGGGGTGGAAGTGGGTGCCGCGCTGCCGGACGATGATCTCGCCGATGCCGACCTGCTGGCCGCCGAAGCGCTTGACACCGAGGTACTGCGGGTTGGAGTCACGACCGTTGCGGGTCGAGGACGCACCCTTCTTGTGTGCCATCTGGGGTTCCTTACTGTGCTCGTCGTCGCTCGCCGGGGCGAGGGGCTCAGGCCGTGATGTCGGTGACGCGGACCCGGGTCAGGTGCTGGCGGTGACCCTGACGCTTCCGGTAGCCGGTCTTGTTCTTGTACTTGACGATGTTGATCTTCGGGCCGCGCGCCGGGCCGACGACCTCCGCGGTGACGGAGACCTTCTTCAGCGCGGCCGCGTCGCTGGTGACGGTGGAGCCGTCGACGACGAGCAGGGGGGTCAGGTCGACCCGCTCACCCGACCCACCGGTGACCTTGTCGATGAACAGGACGTCGCCGACGGAGACCTTCTCCTGGCGACCGCCAGCGCGAACGATCGCGTACACGTTGAACTCGCTTTCTCACTTCGGAAGATGCGCACTCTCTGGCTGACCGGCCGATAGCTACCCCGCGTGGCCGGCACCGTGTCGGGGACACGGCTGGCAGGCCAGGGGCGGGACATCAGCTCGGTGGGCGCACCGACGTGACAGACTACCGGCGCCGGGGGCCGACGGCCAAACCGGCGACAGCCCCGGCCCTCGGGGCTCGCGCGGGGGTCAGCCGGGGTCGGCGGTCTCCGGCGGCCCGGGGTGTCCGTCCTCGCCGGCACCCCCGTCCTCGGCCCCGCTCCGCGGCGGACCCGCGGGAGCGGTGACCCGGCCCCGCCTGCGGCGCTTGCGCGGCGCCGGTGCGGCCTCGGGCTCGCCCCACAGCCGCCCGTCGGCAGCCTTCGGCGCGGACGGCCCGGTGTCGGACGGCCCGGTCTCGGACGGCCCGGTGTCGGAGGGCCCGGTCTCGGACGGCCCGGTGTCGGAGGGCCCGGTGTCGGAGGGACCGGTGTCGGAGGGCCCCTCGGCGGCGAGCTCGCCCCGGGCGTCAGCGGCGTCGCCGGCGTCTGCCGTCTGCCTCGGGCCGAGCGCGGCGACGTCGTCCTCGACCGGCTCCCCGGCCATCCCCTTGACCGCGGCGGCATGCGCGGCCGCGGCGATCTGTGCCGGCGTCGGGCCGCCGTGGGCCTCGGCCTCCTGGCCGTGGTCCTCGCCGCGCTCGCCCGACTCGCCGCCCTTGCGCTGGGAGGAGGAGCCGCCGGAGTCGCCACGGCCCCCTCGCCCGCGCCGGCCGCGGCCGCCGCCGGAGTCGCCCGAGCCCTTCTCGACCGGCTCGGAGTGGACGACGATCCCGCGGCCGTTGCAGTGCTCGCAGGGCTCGGAGAACACCTCGACGAGTCCGGCGCCGACGCGCTTGCGGGTCATCTGGACCAGCCCGAGGGAGGTGACCTCGGCGACCTGGTGCTTGGTGCGGTCCCGGCCGAGGCACTCCAGCAGCCGCCGGACCACGAGCTCGCGGTTGGACTCGAGGACCATGTCGATGAAGTCGATGACGATGATCCCGCCGATGTCACGCAACCGGAGCTGGCGGACGACCTCCTCGGCGGCCTCGATGTTGTTCTTCGTCACCGTCTCCTCGAGGTTGCCCCCGGAGCCGACGAACTTGCCGGTGTTGACGTCGACGACCGTCATCGCCTCGGTGCGGTCGATGACGAGAGACCCGCCCGAGGGCAGCCAGACCTTGCGGTCCATCGCCTTCGCGAGCTGCTCGTGGATGCGGTGGTGGTGGAACACGTCCTCCTCGGAGGTCCACTTCGTCAGCCGCTCGCTGAGGTCGGGCGCGACCTCCCCCACGTAGTCGCTGACCTCCTCCCACGCGGACTCGCCGGAGACGACCAGCGAGGAGAAGTCCTCGTTGAAGACGTCCCGGATGACCCGGATCATCAGGTCGGGCTCGGCGTTCAGCAGGACCGGCGCCCCGCCCGCCGAGGCCTTGCGGTCCTTGCGGGCCTCGGCCTTGCTCCGGATGCTCTCCCACTGCCGCGCGAGCCGCTCGACGTCGCGCCGCAGCTCCTCCTCCGAGGCGCCCTCCGCGGCGGTGCGCACGATGACGCCCGCGTCCTCGGGGACGACCTCCTTGAGGATCTGCTTCAGCCGGGCCCGCTCGGTGTCGGGAAGCTTGCGGGAGATGCCCGTCATGTTCCCCTGCGGCACGTACACGAGGTAACGACCGGGGAGGCTGACCTGCGAGGTGAGTCGGGCGCCCTTGTGCCCGATCGGGTCCTTGGTCACCTGGACCAGCACGGACTCGCCCGACTTGAGGGCGTTCTCGATCCGCTTCGGCTGGTTGCCCTCCAGGCCCGCCGAGTCCCAGTTCACCTCGCCGGCGTAGAGCACGGCGTTGCGGCCCTTGCCGATGTCGACGAACGCGGCCTCCATCGACGGCAGCACGTTCTGCACCCGGCCGAGGTAGACGTTGCCCGCCATCGAGGCGCTCGAGGTGCGCGAGACGTAGTGCTCGACGAGGACGCCGTCCTCGAGGACCCCGATCTGGGTCCGGTCGTCGGCGTGACGGACGACCATGACGCGCTCGACGCTCTCGCGCCGGGCGAGGAACTCCGCCTCGGTGATGACGGTGCGCCGGCGGCCGGCCTCGCGGCCCTCGCGGCGGCGCTGCTTCTTGGCCTCGAGCCGGGTCGAGCCCTTGACCCCGGTCGGCTCGTTCCGGCCCTTGCGGGACTCCCGCACCTTGGTCACGGTCCCGGGCGGGTCCTCGGTGTCCCCGGAGGACCCGGAGCGGCGCCGGCGCCGGCGCCGGCGTGAGGAGCTCGACTCCTCGGACCCGCCGTCCTCGTCGCCCGAGTCGTCCTTCGAGCCGGACGAGCCCTTCTCGGACCCGGCCTCCTCGCCGTCGGAGCCCTTGCTGTTCGAGCCCTTGCTGTTCGAGCCCTTGCTGTTCGAGCCCTTGCTGTTCGCGCCCTGGGAGCCCTTGCCGCCCTTGCCCTTCGGCCCCTTCTGGCCGGAGCGCTCGTCGCCGGAGTCCGTGGCGTCGGAGCGCTCGTCCGAACCCCTGCCGTCCGAACCAGTGTCGTCCGAACCGGTCGCGTGCTCCTCGGACGCGCCGTCGCCGGAGTCGCCGCCCGAGCCGCGTCCTCCCCGCCTGCCGCGGCCACCGCGGCGGCGGCTCCGGCGCCGTCCGTCGCCGGAGTCGTCGTCCTCACCGGAACCGCCCCGGGACGTGTCGGACCTGGTGTCGTCGGACACGCTGTCGTCGGACCTGGTGTCGTGGGACCCGGTGTCGTCGGACCTGGTGTCGTCGTCGCGGGCGTCGGACCCGTCGTCCTCGGGCCGCGCGGACCGTCGGCGGCGCGGCGCGGCGGTCGTCTCCGGGGCCTTGAACGTGAGACCGAAGCCCGGGCCCTGGTCCTCCGGGGCCGGAGGCGCCGGGGTGACCGTCGGGACGTCCGGGTCGGGACCGTCGGTCTGGAAGATGTTGTCCGGGTCTGCCATCGATCGTCCGTCCTCCACGCGGACGAACGCCACACCCGGCCCCGTCCCCGGGACCCCACTCGACCGCGCGGTGTGCGCTGTCATCGTGCGGGCGGTGACCCTCACGGAAGTCTCTTCCTCCCCCGACGGGCTCGCGCGGCGCGCGTCACGCACGGCAGGGGCCGGCGGCGTCCCTGTCAGCGGCCAACGGATCAGCCACCCTCGCGGTTCCGGGGTCCAGCGGCCCCTGCGCCAACCGAGTCACCAACGGTGGTGACGAAGGCGCGAAGGAACACACGGTCCGTAGCGCGGTCAGGACGTCGTCGGGCCGTACAGCGGGTGTGGTGTGCCGCACGACCATGTGCAGTATCGCACACGGCACGCTGGTCCCGGGATCGACGTCGTCGCCGGTGGACATCGCGACGACGGGCCCGCGGGCGTCGAAGGTCCGCTCACCCCGCTTGAACATGCGGCTGACCTCCACCTCCTCCCGCGCGAGGAAGGCCGCCACCGCCGCGGCGAGGTCGGGCTCGGGCGTGTCGCGGAAGCGCAGCTCCCAGGCGCTGGCCTCGAGCCGGTCGGGAAGGCTCCCCGGCCCCGCCTCGACGACCTCGAGGACGTCGAGGCCCTCGGGCAGGGCGGCGTCGAGTGCGTCGCGGAGGGCGCCGGTGTCGACGCGCTCGGTCACCGAGATCTCGAGGTACTCCGCCTCGCTCGCCGTACCGGTCGGGGCGGCGCCGGCGTAGGAGATCTTCGGGTGGGGGTGGAACCCCGCGGAGAAGGCCATCGGCACCCGGGCCCGGCGCAGGGCGCGCTCCAGGGCCCGCGCGAAGTCCCGGCTGGAGCTGAAGCGCAGCCGGCCCCGCCGGGCGTACCGCAGGCGCAGCCGCTGCACCGCCGGGGGTGGGGGCGGGCCGTCGGGGGTGCGCTGTCGGGCCATGGTCGGCAAGGGTACGTGCGTGGCCCCCGGGGACGGCGGACGGCCCGGCTCTGCGCAGCGCCGGGCCGTCCGCCGGACAGACGACCGGCGGGCCTCGCAGCGCCAGCACCGCTGCGAAACCCGCCGTGGTCACAGTTCACCCCGGACCGGGCCCGCGGACGAATGACAAACGTCACCACTTCCGCGGGCCCGGTGTCAGGTCCCCTCCGGGCCGGGTGTCACGGCCTGCGCCGGGCCCGGCTCGGTGCGGGTGTCAGCGGCCGGCGACCGCGTCGACCCAGGCCCGTCCGTCCGGGGAGCCGACGCCGGTGACGTCGTCGTAGCCGTCGCGGACGTGGATGGTCAGCGGCTCGTCCGCGTCGAACGTCCGCGCCGAGTACACGTAGCCCTCGCTCTCGTCGACGGCGTTCGCGTAGTCGACCCGGACCGCGCCCGGGTAGGTGTCGCGGGCGTCCGTGGTGACGTCCTTCGACGCCGAGCGGGCGGCGTAGAGGGCCGGGTTGGCGAACCCGAGCGGGTGACCGGCCTCCTGCTCGGCGAGGGCGAGCATCCCCGCGTAGAGCGGGGAGGACAGGCTGGTCCCGCCGATGCGGTACTCGCTGTAGGCGTCGTGGCCGTCGGGGAAGCGCTGGGTCTGCCCGACGAGCATCCCCGTCGTGGGGTCACCGAGGGCCGAGACGTCCGGGACGGCACGCATCGCGGACCCGCCGTAGGCGCGCGCGATCGACTCGGGCACCACGCCCTTCTGGTAGTCGGGCTGGGCGAAGAGGCGGGACGTGCCGCCGCCGCTGCCGTAGAGGTAGCTCGGCGCGCTCCACGTGCCGTCGGGGGTCAGGGTCCTCCTCGCCGTCTCCCAGCCGAGCTCGAAGAGCCGGGAGTCGTCCGCGGTCACCCCGAGGCTCGTCCCGCCGACCGCGGTCACCCACGGTGACGACGCGGGCCAGTCCGGGGTGGGTGCGGTGGCGGCGTCCCCTCCGGTCTCGTCACCGGAGTCCCCGGAGGAGTAGAGCAGCGAGATCCCCTCCGCCGCGGCCTGGACCCGGGTGTCGAGGCTCGGCTTGGCGTACCCCCGCGGCAGCGCCTCGCCGCCGTAGCCGTAGCTGTTCGTCACGATGTCGGCCAGGTGCTTGTCGACGACCTTGTTCATGATGGCGTCGAGGTCGCGGTAGTTGTTCGGGGCGCCGACGTAGACCATGTCGGCCCCGGGCGCCATCGCGTGGACGGCCTCGAGGTCGAGGGTCTCCTCCCCCGCCCAGCCCGCCGGGTCGTGCTCCGGGTTCTCCGGGTGCTGGTACGTCCCGGGCGCGACGACCTGGCGGAAGTGCCCGTCGACCGGGGGCAGCCCGTGCTCGGCCGAGTACGTCGCGAGGTCGCTCTTGATCGTCGGGGAGGCGTAGGCGTCGATGACCCCGATCGTCACGCCGCTGCCGTCCGTCCCGGAGTCGATGGCCCCGCTCATCCCGTAGGCCCCCTGGAGCTGGGAGCCGGCGTAGCCGCAGGGCGCGAAGGCGCTCGGCGAGCCCGGCAGGTCGGTGCCGTCCGGGGTCGGGGTGGTCCGCACGGTCTTCTCGCCCCAGTAGTGCGAGCACGGCCGCCCGTTCACGAAGACCGGCGGGGGTGGGGTGGTCTTGTCGGTGCGGGCGAGGGTCTGGCTCTGGTCGAGCCCGACGACCGCCTCGACCGCCCCGAGCGAGTCCGGCACGGAGAGCGGCTCGGTGTTGCCCCGCACGGTGCGGCCGTGCACGGTGAACTCGCCGAACGAGGTGTCGAACGCGTCGGCGGCCCGGCCGACGGTGCCGCTCGCCTCGACGTACTTGCGGTTTCCGGGCACGTGGCCGACGTGGAAGCCCTGGTGGTCCAGCCACGACCGGACGGTCTTGACGTCGTGGGCGCTCGGCGAGAAGCGGGCGTGGACCTGGCTCGGGGTCAGGTAGTGGTGGTAGCGCGGCGACCCCGGGTCCGAGACCGCGGCGGCGTAGCGGGCGGCGGCGTCCCCGTCGCGGTCGGCGAGGTGGACCCGGAACGTCACCGGCGTCGAGTCCGTGGTCCTGCCGGTGCGGTGGGCCGCGGTCGCCCAGTCCGGGACGCTCCCCGGCAGGTGGTGGTGGCCGGTGCCGGGGGCAGCGGACAGACGTCACGAACATCCTTGATGTTCTTTTTATCCCGATCGGGCTCGCCACCGGGTCGCGCTCGGCCGGCCGCTCACCCCGGGGCCATCGCCTCCGAGCCCGCCCCGACGACGGTCAGCGGCAGGAGCTTCTTGCCCGTGGGGCCGATCTCGATGTCGGTGCCCATCTGGGGGCAGACGCCGCAGTCGAAGCACGGCGTCCAGCGGCAGTCGTCGACCTCGGTCTCGTCGAGGGCGTCGAGCCAGTCCTGCCAGAGCCACTCCTTGTCGAGCCCGGAGTCGAGGTGGTCCCACGGGAGGACCTCGCTCTCCTCGCGCTCGCGGGTCGTGTACCAGGCGAGGTCGACCGGGGCGTACTCGCCGTCGGCACCCGGGCCGAGGACCGAGGCCGCGGCCGCGACCCACCGCTCGTAGGAGAAGTGCTCGCTCCACCCGTCGAACCGGCCGCCGTCGCGCCAGACGGCCTCGATCACACGGCCGACCCGGCGGTCGCCGCGGCTGAGGAGTCCCTCGACGACCCCGGGCTTGCCGTCGTGGTAGCGGAACCCGATCGCGGACCGGTAGCGCCGGTCGGAGCGGATCGCGTCCCGGAGCTTCTCGAGGCGGGCGTCGGTCTCGTCGGCGCCGAGCTGGCCGCACCACTGGAAGGGGGTGTGCGGCTTGGGGACGAAGCCCCCGATGCTCACCGTGCAGCGGATGTCACGGCGACCGCTGACCTCGCGACCGGTCTCGATGACCCGCTTGGCGACCTCCGCGATCTGGAGGACGTCCTCGTCGGTCTCGGTCGGCAGCCCGCACATGAAGTAGAGCTTGACCTGGCGCCAGCCGGCCGAGTACGCGGCGGCGACGGTCCGGATGAGGTCGTCCTCGGTGACCATCTTGTTGATGACCTTGCGGATGCGCTCGCTGCCGCCCTCGGGGGCGAAGGTCAGCCCCGAGCGGCGCCCGCCGCGGGTGAGCTCGTTGGCGAGGTCGACGTTGAACGCGTCGACCCGGGTCGAGGGCAGCGACAGCCCGGTCTGGGTCCCCTCGTAGCGGTCCGCGAGGCCCTTGGCGACGTCCCCGATCTCGGAGTGGTCGGCGCTGGAGAGGGAGAGCAGGCCGACCTCCTCGAACCCGGTCGCGGCGAGGCCGCGCTCGACCATCTCGCCGATGCCGGTGATGGAGCGCTCCCGGACCGGGCGGGTGATCATCCCGGCCTGGCAGAACCGGCAGCCGCGGGTGCACCCGCGGAAGATCTCGACGCTCATCCGCTCGTGGACGCTCTCGGCGAGCGGGACGAGCGGCTGCTTCGGGTACGGCCACGCGTCGAGGTCGGTGACGGTGTGCTTGGCGACCCGCCAGGGCACCCCGGGCTCGGTCGGGACCACCCGTTGGATGCGCCCGTCGGGCAGGTAGTCGACCCGGTAGAACGCCGGGACGTACACCCCGCCGGTCTCGGCGAGGCGCCGGAGGAGCTCTCGGCGCCCGCCCGGGCGGCCCTGGGCCTTCCAGTCCGTCAGCAGGTCGGTGATCTCGAGGACCGCCTGCTCGCCGTCACCGACGACGGCGGCGTCGATGAAGTCGGCGACGGGCTCGGGGTTGAAGGCGGCGTGACCCCCGGCGAGCACGAGCGGGTCGTCCTCGCCGCGGTCGGCCGTGTGCAGCGGGATGCCGGCGAGGTCGAGGGAGGTGAGCAGGTTGGTGTAGCCGAGCTCGGTGGCGAAGGAGACCCCGAGGACGTCGAAGTCCCGCACCGGGCGGTGGCCGTCGACCGTGAACTGCGGCACCCCGTGGACGCGCATGGCCTCCTCCATGTCGGGCCAGACCGCGTAGGTGCGCTCGGCGAGCGCGTCCGGGCGCTCGTTGAGGACCTCGTAGAGGATCATGACGCCCTGGTTGGGCAGGCCGACCTCGTAGGCGTCGGGGTACATCAGCGCCCACCGCGCGGTGAGCTCCTCCCCCTGCGGGCCGTGGCCGCCGCAGTGCCAGTCCTTGACGGTCGAGTTGAGCTCGCCGCCGACGTACTGGATGGGCTTGCCGACCCCGTCGAGCAGCGGCTCCAGGGCCGGGAAGAGGGAGGATCCCGGGGCTCGCGTCGTGGTCATCGTCCAAGGGTAACGGCGGGGCCGGGCCGGCCCGGACACGGCGGGCCGCCCCGCGGGGTGGGCACCGCGGCGCGGGAACGCTCGGCGGGCGGCCGCGCGGCGCCTACGATCGGGGGATGGACCCGGGCACCCCCGCCGGCTCCCCCGCGGACGTCGACGCGGCGTTCGCCGCCACCCCGCGGGAGGACTTCCTGCCGCCGGGGCAGCGTCCCCGGGCGGGCCTGGACGGCCCGCTCGAGATCGGCCACGGCCAGACGAGCTCGCAGCCGTCGACGGTGCGCGACATGCTGCGGCTGCTCGGGGTCAGGGCGGGCGACCGGGTGCTCGACGTCGGCTGCGGATCGGGGTGGAGCACTGCCCTGCTCGCCCACCTCACCGGCCCGACCGGCTCGGTGGTCGGGGTCGAGCGGGTCGCCGAGCTCGTCGAGTTCGGGGCCGGCAACCTCGCTCGCGTCGGCCGACCCTGGGCCCGGGTGGTCCCGGCGACCCCGCACCGGCTCGGTGCGGCGCACGACGGTCCCTACGACCGGATCCTCGTCTCGGCGCAGGCGAGGGAGCTGCCCGCCGAGCTCGTCGCCCAGCTCCGCCCCGGTGGGGTCATGGTCGTCCCGGTCGCCGGGCGGATGCTCCGCGTCGTCGCGACCGCCGACGGCCCCCGGGTCGAGCGCGCCGGCCACTACCGGTTCGTCCCGCTCCTGCCCTGAGCCACTCCGCCCCCACCACCCCCGGCCGGTGGGTGGTCACACGTGCGGGTCAGTCCGGGTAGAGGGCGTCGAGGGTGTCGTGGAAGCGCTCGGTGACGACCCGGCGCCGCAGCTTCAGGCTCGGGGTCAGCTCGCCCTCGTCGATCGAGAGGTCCCGCTCGAGGATCGCGAACCGCTTGACCTGCTCCCACCGGTTGAGCCCGGCGTTGAGCTGCTCGACGTAGCCCCGGACCATCTCGTGGCACTGCGGCGAGGTGACGACCTCGGCGTAGGGACGCCCGGCCAGGCCGTTCGCCTCGGCCCACCCGGCGATCGCGTCCGGGTCGAGGGTGACCAGTGCGGTGACGAAGTTCCGGTCGGCACCGTGGACGACGATCTGGCCGACGTAGGGGCAGATTCCCTTGAAGCGGGACTCGACGAGCGCCGGGGCGACGTACTTGCCGTTCGAGGTCTTGAACAGGTCCTTCTTGCGGTCGGTGATGCGCAGGTAGCCGTCCTCGTCGAGCTCGCCGATGTCGCCGGTGTGGAACCAGCCGCCCTCGTCGAGCACCTCTGCGGTCGCCTCGGGGGCGTCGTGGTAGCCGGCCATGATGCCCTCCCCGCGGAGGAGGACCTCGCCGTCCTCGGCGATGCGCACCTCCGTCCCCGGCAGCGCCCACCCGACCGTCCCGATCCGGCGGTGGTGCTCCCGGTTGACGAAGGCGGCCGAGCTGGACTCGGTGAGGCCGTACCCCTCGCAGACCGGTAGGCCGACGGCGTCGAACCACCGCCCGAGGTCGGGGTTGAGCGCCGCCGAGCCGGAGATGAAGAACCGGATCCGGCCACCGAAGCGCGCCCGCACCTTCGACAGCACGAGCCGGTCGGCGACGGCGTGCCGGAGCGCGAGCAGCCGCGAGGGCTCGCCGCCGTCGCGGCGGAGCGTGGCGACCTCGTCGCCGACCCCGAGGGCCCACCCGATGAGCCGGCGCCGGGGCGCGCTCTCCCCGGCGAAGGCGGTGGTGATCCGGGCGTGGGCCTTCTCGAAGATCCGCGGGGCCGCGCCCATGAACGTGGGGCGGACCACGGCGAGGTTGTCGATGATCCGGTCGATCCGGCCGTCGACCGCGGTGGCGAAGCCCAGCTGGAGCGGGATCGTGAGCAGCTGCTTGCCGAACACGTGGGCGAGCGGGAGCCACAGGTACTGCAGGTCGTCGGGGCGCAGGTCGCCCATCGCCGCGCACGCCGCGGCCTGGTAGGTCCACGTCCGGTGCAGCAGCCGCACCCCCTTGGGCCGCCCGGTGGTCCCTGAGGTGTAGATGATCGTCGCCAGCTGCTCGGGCTGCGTGCCGTCGATCCGGTCGTCGACCGCCGACGGGTTGGTCGTGAGCAGCTCGGCCCCGAGGCCGTCGAGCTCGGCCAGCGTGAGGACCCAGTCGTCGTCCGGATCCTCGTCCGGGTCGTCGCCGGGCGCCGGGTCGATGGTCACGACGGCGCGCACCCCGGGAATCCGTCCGCGGACCTCCCGGAGCTTGGCCACCTGGTCGGGGCCCTCGGCGACGACGACGACGCTGCCGGAGTCGGCGAGGATGTAGGCGACGTCGTCGGGGATCGTGCTCGGGTAGATCGTCGTCGTCGCCGCTCCGGCGCACATCACCGCGAGGTCGGTCAGCGCCCACTCGATCCGGGTCGAGGAGGCGATCGCCACCCGATCCTCCGGGCGGACCCCGAGGGCGAGGAGGCCGGCGGCGAGCCGGTAGGCCTCCTCGCGGGCCTGCGCCCACGTCAGGGTCTCCCACCGCTCCGCGCCGCCGGGGCCGGTCGGGCTGGGGTGGAGGTAGGCGGGGGCGTCCGGGGTCGCCTCGACCCGGTCTCGGAACAGGTGCCCGACGCTGCGGGCACGGCCCTCGAATGCCGCCCCCGCGGCCTCGCCGACTGCCGCCGCGGGGGTGGACCCGCGCGGCGCCTCGGACTGCTGGGTCGCTGGCATCATCGCTCTTCCTCCCGGTTCCTCCCGAAGCCGTGATGGTGCCACGGACGGATGTGGCGCGGGTAGGTGTTCGACCCGGGCGCAGCGATTTCGTGACCCGCGACGGCCCGCGGAGGTCAGCCGGCGCCGACCCCGAGGACGCGGCGGCACTGGGCGACGTCCTCCGCCATGGCGGTGAGGAGGTCCTCGACGGAGGTGAACCGGAGCGTGGGTCGGACGTGGTCGACGAACTCGACCGCCACGGTCCGGCCGTACAGGTCGAGGTCGTCCCGGTCGAGGACGTAGGCCTCGACGCGACGCTCGTGGCCGTCGAACGTCGGGTTGGACCCGACCGAGACCGCGGCGGGCAGCCGCTCCCGGTCCCCCTCGCCCAGGGGCTGCAGCCAGCCGGCGTACACCCCGTCGGCCGGGACCAGGCCGAGCACGTCCGGCCCGAGGTTGGCGGTCGGGTACCCGAGCTCACGGCCCCGGTGGTCGCCGTGGACGACGGTGCCGGTCACGCGGTGGGTCCGGCCGAGGATGTGGGCGGCCTCGGCGACCCGGCCCTCGCGCAGCCGGGCCCGGGTGGCGCTGGAGGACCACCGGTCGTCCTCGCCGACGTCGTCGAGGACGACGACGTCGAAGCCGTGCTCGGCGCCGAGCTCGCGGAGCAGGTCCACGTCCCCGGTGTAGCCGGCCCCGAACCCCTTGGTGTCCCGGCCGACGACGAGCGCGGAGACGCCGAGACCGTCGACGAACGTCGACTCGATGAACTCCCGGGCGGCCTGGGCGGCGAACTCCTTGGTGAAGTCGAGCACGAGGAGGCCGTCGATCCCCGCCTCGCGCAGCAGCTCCTCGCGCAGGTGGCCGGGCGCGATGAGCTCCGGGGCCCGCTCCGGGTGCAGGACCTGGATCGGGTGCGGCTCGAACGTCACCGCGACCGCGGGCAGGTCCCGGCGTCGGGCCTGCGCCGTCAGGGCCTCGAGAACCGCCCGGTGGCCGAGGTGGACCCCGTCGAAGTTGCCGAAGGTCGCGACGCAGGGCCGCAGCTCGGCCGGCGTGGCGGCGGGGTCGGACCAACGGTGCACGGGCACACTCTACGAACTCGCCGGGGCGAGCACGACGTGCGTCCTCGCGAGCGGGCCGCTCTCGTCGAGCACGGCGACCAGCTGCCCGTCGGGCCCGATCCCGGCGACCGGGTCGGGTCGCCCGGGGCTGGCCGCCGGAACCCTGCGGCCGTGGCTGAGGGCGCTCGCCTCGTCCGCGGTGAGCTCGCGCACGGGCAGCGCGGTGCGGGCGGCCTCGGCCATCGGCACCAGCGGCGGCGGGCCGGCGTCCTCGGCGGTGAGCTCGGCGAGCGGGTGGGCGACGTCGAGGGTGAACCCCCCGACGCGGGTACGGCGCAGCGCGCTGAGGTGGCCGCCGACGCCGAGGGCGTCCCCCAGGTCGCGGGCGAGGGCCCGCACGTACGTCCCCGAGGACACCTCGGCCTCGACGTCGACGTCGAGGACGTCCTGGTCCTCGAGCCGCGCCGGGCGGGACCGCAGCACCGTCAGCCGCGAGACGGTGACACGGCGCGCGGGCAGGTCGACGTCCTCGCCCGAACGGACCCGGTGGTAGGAGCGCCGGCCCTGGACCTTGACCGCGCTCACCGAGCTCGGGACCTGGTCGATCTCCCCGGTGAGGGCGGCGACCGCGTCCTGCAGGGCCGCGGGGTCGAGCGCGGAGACCGCGCCGGGCGCGGCCCGGGACGTCACCTCGCCCTGTGCGTCGTCGGTCAGGGTCGCGGCCCCGAGCCGGATGGTCGCGGTGTAGGCCTTGTCGCTGCCGACGAGGAAGGTCAGCAGCCGCGTCGCCCGGCCGACCCCGAGGACGAGCACCCCGGTCGCCATGGGGTCGAGCGTGCCGGCGTGACCCACCTTGCGGGTGGCGCAGACCCGCCGGCACCGGGCGACGACGTCGTGGCTCGTCCAGCCGGCGGGCTTGTCGACGACGAGGAGGCCGTCAGCGGGCGCGGCCGCCACCGGTCTCCCCGCCGCTCGGTGCGCCCTCGCCCGCCGCACCGTCCTCGGGCTCGACGCGGTAGGGGTCGGACTCCCCGGCGTAGCTCGCTCCCGCCGAGCTCGCCGCGAGCTCGGCGTCGCGGCGCCGCGCCGTGGCGAGGAGCTCGTCGATGTGCGCCGCGTTCTCCGGGACGGCGTCCGGGACGAGCTCGAGGGTGGGCGTGAGCCGGATCTGGAGCTGCCGGCCGACGAAGGAGCGCAGCCGGCCGGTGTGGGTGGCCAGGACCTCGGCCGAGCGCTCGCGCTGGGCCTCGTCACCGAAGACGGTGTAGAAGACCGACGCGTGCTGCAGGTCGTTGGTGACCCGCACGTCGGTGATGGTGACGAAGCCGAGGTCCGGGTCCTTCACGACCTGGGTGAGGTTGGCCGCGACGACCTCCTTGATGCGGTCGGCGATCTTCCTGGCCCGTGCCGGGTCAGCCATCGTCTCCTCCTGGGGGGTGGGGGCGGGCCGCACGCGGCGGCGTGCGGCCGGGTGGCGCGCCGAGGAGGCGACGGGGCCGCGGGAGCGCACCCTGGGGTCCGCTCCCGCGGCCGTCGCCGGCGGCCACGCGCCGTCGGGTCAGACCCGCGGCTTCTCGCGCATCTCGTACGTCGTGATGAGGTCACCGACCTGCAGGTCGTTGTAGCTGCCGAGGTTGATGCCGCACTCGAAGCCGTCGCGGACCTCGGTGACGTCGTCCTTGAACCGCCGCAGCCCGGTCAGCTCGATCTTCTCGGCGACGACCACGCCGTCCCGGGTGATCCGGGCACGGGCGCCGCGCCGGATCTCCCCGGAGCGGACGATCGACCCGGCGATGTTGCCGAACTTGCTCGACCGGAAGATCTCGCGGATCTCGGCGCTGCCGAGCTCGACCTCCTCGTACTCCGGCTTGAGCATGCCCTTGAGGGCCTGCTCGATCTCCTCGATGGCCTGGTAGATCACCGAGTAGTACCGGATCTCGACGCCCTCGCGCTCGGCGACGTCCGCGTTCTGGCCCTCGGCTCGGACGTTGTAGCCGATGATGATCGCGTCCGAGGCGAGCGCCAGGTTGATGTTGTTGAGCGTGATCGCCCCGACGCCGCGGTCGATGATCCGCAGGTCGACCTCGTCGCCGACGTCGATCTGCAGCAGTGCGTCCTCGAGCGCCTCGACCGAGCCGGACACGTCGCCCTTGAGGATGAGGTTGAGCGTGTCGACCTTGCCGGCCGCGAGGGCCTCGTTGAGGTCCTCGAGGCTGATGCGCTTGCGGGCCTTGGCGAGCGAGGCCTGCCGGTCGGCGGCCTCCCGCTTCTCCGCGATCTGGCGTGCGGTCCGGTCGTCCGGTGCGACGACGAACGTGTCGCCGGCCCGCGGGACCGAGGACAGCCCGAGCACCTGGACCGGACGCGACGGGCCCGCCTCGCGGACGTTGTTGCCGTGCTCGTCGAGCATGGCCCGGACGCGACCGAAGGCGCTGCCGGTGACGATCGCGTCGCCGACCCGGAGGGTCCCGGACTGGACGAGCACGGTCGCGGTCGCGCCGCGGCCCTTGTCGAGGTTGGCCTCGATCGCCACGCCGCGGGCGTCCCGGTCGGGGTTGGCCCGCAGGTCCAGCGCCGCGTCCGCGGTGAGCAGGACCGCGTCGAGCAGGGAGTCGATGTTCTGCCCCTGCTTGGCGGAGACGTCGACGAACATCGTCTCGCCGCCGTACTCCTCGGCGATGAGGTCGTACTCGGTCAGCTGCTGGCGGACCTTCTGCGGGTTGGCGCCATCGACGTCCACCTTGTTGACCGCGACCACGATCGGCACCTCCGCCGCCTGGGCGTGGTTGAGCGCCTCGATGGTCTGCGGCATGACGCCGTCGTCGGCGGCGACGACGAGGATCGCGATGTCGGTGACCTTCGCACCACGGGCCCGCATGGCGGTGAACGCCTCGTGGCCCGGGGTGTCGATGAAGGTGATCGCCCGCTCGTCGCCGTCGTGCTCCTTGCGGACCTGGTAGGCACCGATGTGCTGGGTGATCCCGCCGGCCTCGGCCTCGGCGACGTCCTCGTTGCGGATCGCGTCGAGGAGCCGGGTCTTCCCGTGGTCGACGTGGCCCATGACGGTGACGACCGGCGGGCGCGCGGCGAGGTCCTCCTCCTCCTCGGCCTCGACCCCGGTCTCGAGGTCGATGTTGAAGGACTCGTAGAGCTCGCGCTCCTCGTCCTCCGGGGAGACCAGCTGGATGTCGTAGCCGAGCTCGGCCCCGAGCAGCTGGAAGGTGTCCTCGTCGAGCGACTGGGTCGCCGTGGCCATCTCGCCGAGGTGGAACAGCACCTGCACCAGCGAGGCGGGGTTGGCGTTGATCTTGTCGCCGAAGTCGCTCAGCGTGGCGCCCTGCCGGACCCGGATGACCGTGGAGCCGTCACCGCGGGGGACGCTGACGCCCCCGACGCTCGGCGCCTGCATCTGCTCGAACTCCTGGCGCTTGGCGCGCTTGGACTTGCGCTGCTTGCTCCGGCCACCGCCGCGGCCGAAGGCGCCCTGGGTGCCTCCACGGCGGGGGCCACCGCCGAACCCGCCGCGACCGCCGAAGCCGCCGCGACCGCCACCGGGACCGCCGCCGGCGCGGCCACCACCGCGCGCGGGACGCTCGCCGGGCCGACCCACGGCCGCCCGGTCGGGCATCATGTTCGGGTTCGGTCGGGGGCCGCCCGGGCCACGGCTGCCGCCGGGACGGGGCGCGGCGCCGGCCCCGGCTCCGGCTCCGGCTCCGGGGCGCGGACCCGGGGTGGGCCCGCCGCTCTTGCCGCCACGGTTCTGCGGCCGCGGCATGCCCTGGCTCGTCGCGAAGGGGTTGTTCCCCGGCCGCGGGGTCGAGTCCCGGCCCGTGCGCATGCCCTGGGTGGTGCTGTACGGGTTGTTCCCCGGACGCGGGGCACCGGGCTTGGGACCGCGGGAGCCGCCGTCGTCGCGCGCGGCGGGGGCCTCCGCCGGGCTCGGGCCGGGCTTCGGCCCCGGCTTGGGGGCCTTGGGCGTGGGGCGCCCACCGGCGTCGTCGCCGGCGGCCGGGGCCTGCTCGGCCTCGGCAGGGGCCGGCGTGGCCTGCTCGGCCTCGGCAGGGGCCGGCGTGGCCTCCTCGGCCGCGGCGGGGGCTGCCGGGGCCTGCGGGGCCGCCTCGGCCGGGGTCGGGGCGGGGGCGGGAGCCGGGCCGGGGGTCGGCGCAGGGGCCGACGGCACGCCCGACTCGTCGGCCCGCGGGGGCCGGGCCTCGGCCGGCGTCGCCGGCTTCGGCGGGGCCTGCTGCCCGGATGCCTGACGGGCCGGCTGGGGCGCAGGCTTCGCGCCGGAGCGCGACTGGCGGTCGGCGGACGCGCCGTTGCCGCCCTTGAGCTCGGCGGGGAAGTTCTCCTTGATCTTGCGCACGACCGGCGCCTCGATCGTCGAGGAGGCGGACCGGACGAACTCGCCCTGGTCCTTGAGGTGCTTCAGCAGGGTCTTGCTCTCGACCCCGAGCTCTTTGGCGAGCTCGTAGACACGGACCTTTGCCACGTTTCTCCTGTCTCGGCCCGCTGCCGGACAGGCGCGGACCGTCGTTACTGCGAAGTGGTGCTCATCGCTGAGTACTCATCGGGTGCTCATCAGCGTCAAACCCGCTCTCGGTTCGTTCGTTCGGACGGTGCCCGCGCGCGGCCTCGAGGTGCTCGGCGACCGGAGCCGGGTCCAGCGGGCCGCTGACACGCAGCGCCCGGGGGAAGGCCCGGCGACGGACGGCGAGGTCGAGACAGTCGCCCACCGGGTGCAGCCAGGCGCCGCGCCCCGGGAGACGGTGACGCGGATCAGGGACGAGGGCGAACGAGCCGTCCTCGTCCCGCACCGCGACCACGCGCAGGAGCGCCGACCAGCTATCCGGGCGACGACACCCGACACACGTCCGCGTGGGTTCGCGGGGGGTGCTGTCGGGGGGCCTCACCCGGGGTCCAGACCAGCCGGCGCAGACCATTCTAGCCCCTATGCGGGACTGCCCGCGTCATCGGCCGGGTCGGCCCGGTGCACCGCCTCGGCGGGGGCCGCCCCGGCGGGCGCGGTGTCGGGCCGGATGTCGATCCGCCAGCCCGTCAGCTTGGCCGCGAGCCGGGCGTTCTGGCCCTCCTTGCCGATCGCGAGGGAGAGCTGGTAGTCCGGCACGACGACCCGCGCCGCCCGGAGGGTCGGGTCGACGATCTCGACCGAGACCACCCGCGAGGGGGAGAGCGCCGCGGCGATGAACTCGGCCGGGTCCTCGGAGTGGTCGACGATGTCGATCTTCTCCCCGTGCAGCTCGGCCATGACGGCCCGGACCCGCGAGCCCATCGGCCCGATGCACGCCCCCTTGGCGTTGAGCCCGGGCACGGTGGAGCGGACCGCGATCTTCGTCCGGTGCCCGGCCTCGCGGGCGAGGGCGGCGATCTGGACGCTGCCGTCGGCGATCTCGGGGACCTCGAGCGCGAACAGCTTGCGCACGAGGTTGGGGTGGGTGCGCGACAGCCCGATCTGGGGGCCCTTGAAGCCCCGCTTGACGCTGACGACGTAGGAGCGGATCCGCTCGCCGTGGACGTACCGCTCGCCGGGGACCTGCTCGGCGAGCGGGAGGATCCCCTCGACGGCGCCGAAGTCGACGGTCACGTGCCGCGGGTTGGGGCTCTGCTGGATGACCCCGGCGACGATGTCGCCCTCGCGGCCCCGGAAGTCGCCGAGGATCTGCTCGTCCTCGAGGTCGCGCAGCCGCTGGACGATGACCTGCCGGGCGGTGGCGGCGGCGACCCGGCCGAAGCCGGTCGGGGTGTCGTCGAACTCCGGCCCGAGCTCGCGCCGGGGCCGCGGCGGGGCCGCCTCGGCCCGGTGGGCCTCGCCGTCCTCGCCCGTCGGCCCACCCGTCTGCTCGGCGGTGGGGGCGCTGGCCTCGCCGTCGGCGTCCACAGGGGGCACAGCAGCAGCGGGAGCCACGGGGGGCACGTCCGGCTCGGCGACCTCGACCTCCTCGCGCGCCCACACGACGACGTGGCCCGAGGTGCGGTCGAGCTCGACGCGGGCGTGCCGGTAGGACCCCTCGGTGCGGTGGTAGGCCACGAGCAGGGCCTGCTCGATGGCGGGAATGAGGATGTCGAGCGAGATGTCGCGCTCCCGCTCCAGAGCGCGCAGCGACGCGAGGTCGATGTCCATGTCAGTCCTCCTCCGTCTCGGTCAACGCCTCGCCGTCGGCCGGGGTGCCCGGCGGTGAGAACTCGACCTCGACGGTGGCCCGGGAGACGGCCTCGAGCACGATCTCCCGCTCCGTCCCGGTCTCCCGCGCCCGGCGCGACCCTTTCGCGGGCTCGGCGGTGGGGGCGAGCACGACCGTCGTGGGCCCCACCCGGCGCAGTCGACCCGTGACGGTCTCCCCGCCGACGAGGGTCACCCTGAGCAGGCGGCCGACGTTGCGGCGGAAGTGCCGCGGCCGGGTGAGCGGCCGGTCCACTCCGGGTGAGGTGACCTCGAGGGTGTAGGGCTGCTCCCCCATGACGTCGGAGGCGTCGAGCGCGTCCCCGACGAGGCGGGTGGCGTCGGCGATCTCGTCGAGCCCGAGCGGGGGCACGGGGCTGGCGCCCTCCTCGCCCTCCCCCGGCTCGTCGACCTCGCGGTCGACGACGACCCGGGCGACGCGGCGGCGGCCGGCGGGGGTGACGGTGACGTCCTCGAGGACCAGGCCGGCCGGCCCCAGGACCGGCTCGAGGACCCGGGTCACGTCCTCAGTGCTCGTCATCTCGTCCCTCCTGTGCAGTTGTCCGCGGTGAGCGCGGACTGGCCACTCTATCGGCGCCCACGGGTGGCCGCAGCGGGGGGAGGCGGCGCGTGCCATGATCACGGCATGCCCGAGACGTCCGGTTCCGGGGTCCCGCGCCGGCTGGTCCTGCTCGGGGCGGGCGTCGGGGTCGGCGCGGGACTGCTCGCCGGCTGCGGGGTCCGGCTCGAGGACGACGCGCCGAACCTGCCCGGGCTGCCCCGCCGGGCCCCGCTGCCCGCCGAGAAGGCGCTGCTCGCGCTGCTGTCCGACACCCGCGGGCTGGCCCGGACGGCGGCCGCGGCCCCGGCCTCGGTCGCTCCCGCGGCCCGCCTCGCCCTGCTCCACGGTGAGCAGGCCCGGGTGCTCGCCGGGGCCCTGCGGGGCGGCGGCGTTCCCGCCGCCGACGTCCGCGCGGCGCGGCCCGCGGCCACCCCGACCGCCGCCTCGCCCGCGCGGGTGACCCGCGCCGACCTCGCCCGGGCCGAGGCCGCCGCACCCGGGCGAGGAGGGCCGCTGACCGCCCGCGTCGCGCCCGAGATGCTTCCGACCGTGCTCGCGCTGCTCGCCCAGCGCGCCACGGCGGCGGCCGAGCTGGGCGCGCCGGTCGCGTGGGCCGGGGTCGGCGCCGGCGCGCCGGGGGTCTCCGGCAGCTCCGAGGGCCCGGCGGTGGCCGCGGCCGCGACCCCGTTCGTCACCGCGACCCGCGCCGCGGTGTACGGCTTCGAGGTCGCCGCGGCACAGGCCTCCGGTGACCTGCGCCGGCGCGCACGGTCGGCGCTCGCCGCGCTGAAGGACCTCCTCGCCGACCAGGTGGCGCTCGCGGGGGACGCCGCACCCCCGGACCCGCTCGGCTGGTCGCTGCCGTTCCCGGTCACCGGTGACGTCTCGGCCCGCCGCCTCGCCCACCGGCTCGCGACGCGACTGCCCGGGGCGTACGGAGCTCACCTGGCCGGGGTCGCGAGCGCCCGGCCGGCCACGACCGAGGTGACCCGGTGGCTCACCGCCGCCGAGCGGCTCTCGCTCGGGTGGGGCGGCACGCCGGCCCCGTTCCCCGGGCTCGGTTGAGCGTGCGGGTCGAGGAGGCCGCCGCACTGGTCCCGGAGGCGTTCGCCGCCTCGCTCGCCCGTCGGCCGGCGGACGGCGGGCCGAGCGGCGCGGACTGGCTCGCCGCGCTGCCGGGGACGATCTGCTCCCTGCTCGCCGACTGGGGGCTCGAGGTGACCGGACCGGCCATGACCGGGTGGACCGCGATCGTGCTCCCGGTCCGCGCCGGGGCCCGGCGCCACGTCCTGAAGGTGGTCTGGCCCCACCCGGAGGCGCGGCACGAGCACCTCGCCCTGCGCCGCTGGGCGGGTGACGGCGCGGTCGCGCTCGCCGCGGCCGACCCCGCCCGGGGCGGGCTGCTGCTCGAGCCGCTCGACCCGGGCGGCGACCTGACGCCGCTGTGGGACGAGGAGGCGTGCGAGGTGGCCGGCGGGCTCCTCCGTCGGCTCCACGTCCCGGCCCTACCGCAGCTGCCGACGCTCTCGGGGTGGGCCCGGCGCCAGCTCGCGCGGGTCGAGCCGGCAACGGACGTCGGGGACGGCGGGCGCGCGGCTCGCCGGAGCGGGGCGGAGGGGCTGCCGCCGCGGATGGTCGCCCGGGCGGCGGCGCTCGCGGCCGGTCTCGCCGCGGAGCCCGACTGCGACGCGACCCTGCTCCACACCGACCTCCACTACGGCAACGTCCTGCGCGGGTCGCGGGAGCCGTGGCTGGCGATCGACCCCAAGCCCGTGGCCGGGCACCCCGGCTTCGAGGTGGCGCCCCTGCTGTGGAACCGGTCCGAGGAGCTCGGTACCGGGGCGGCGCTGCGCTACCTCGTGCGGCGACGGGTCGAGGTCGTGTGCGCGGCGATGGGAGTGGCCGAGGAGGCCGCCCGGCAGTGGGCCCTCGTGCGCGAGTGGGCCGAGGCGATGGACGCGGTTGCCCGGGGGGACGCCGCCCGGGTGACGCTCGCGGTCGCGCTGAGCAAGGCGCTCGACGAGTGACGGGCCCCGCGGGCGTGGCGCCGCGCCCGCGCGCGGCTCGGACGGGCGGCGCGCGGCTCAGACGGGGTCGGGGGCGACGCCCGCCCTGAGGTCGGCGAGGACGGCCCGGGCCGCCCGCCGTCCCGAGACCAGCGCCCCCTGGATGGACGCGGTGTCCCGGTGGTCCCCGGCGACGTACACCCCACTGCCCAGCCGGACCGGCCGGCGGGCCTCGAGCGGAGGCGGCTGCACGGGCAGCGCGCGCTCGACGTCGTGCCGGGTCACGACCTCCCACCGGTCGGTCGGCACGCCGTAGAGCGCAGCGAGGTGGGATCGGACCTCACCCTCCCCCGCCGGCGTGGGCAGCAGGGTCGTGGCCTGGACGAGGGTGGCCCCGGGCGGGGCGAGGCTCGGCACCGCGCGGCTCATCACTGCGGCGTTGACGACCGGCCCGCCCGCGGCGTCGACGAGCAGGAGGCGGCCGGGCTCCGGGGCCTGCGGCGCCCGGAACCACCACGTCCGCAGGCCCTTCATGCCCGCGGCACCGACGTCGGCGCGCCCGGTGAGCTCGCGGGCGGCGACGGCGTCGGTGGCGACGACGACCGCCCGGGCCCGGTGCCGGAGCCCGGCGGCGACCGCGCCGCCGGGAGCGAGGGCCTCGACGGGGCGTCCCAGGGCGACCGGCCGTCGCAGCCCGGCCGCGAGCTGGGCGGGCAGCGCCGCCATGCCGCCGGCGGGGACCCCGGGGGTGCCGCGGAGGAAGGAGCGCACGAGGAGCCGGACGAAGGTGGCCGACGTGGCGCCGGTGTCGTCGGCGAGGGTGCCGGTGAGGAACCGGTCGAGGACCTCGTGGCGCAAGGCGCCGGTCGCGCCCGCGGCGTCGAGGGACTCGGCGAGGGTGCTGTCCTCCCGGCTCAGGAGCCGGCTCACCGAGCCGAGCGCGGGGGCCGCCCAGCGCGCGAGCGCGACGAGCTCGCGGGGGTCGAGGTACCCGCTGCGCAGGGTCGCCGGGATCCGGCGCGGCGCGCGCAGCGGGTCCGCCACGACCGCGAGCCGGTCCCCGCGACGGACCGCGACGCCGGCCTCGAACACCCCGAGGTCGAGGGCGGTCACGTCGACGAGGCGGCGGACCGCGGGGTAGGCGGGGTTGAGCAGCTGGAAGCCCCGGTCGCACCGGAACCCGTCGACGACGTCGGTGCGCACCCGGCCACCGACCCCGTCGGAGGCCTCGAGCACCGTGACGTCGAGCCCGGCGGCCTCGCACGTGCGGGCGCAGGCGAGGCCGGCGAGCCCGGCGCCGACGACGAGGACGTCGCTCTCCGGGGGCGGACCGGGGCTCACGGCGCCCCGACCGGAGCGTGGGGCGGCGGCTCGGGGGCGCCGACGGTGGTGGGGGTCATGCCCCCACGGTGCCACGGCCCACCGACGCGCCCCCGCGCCGACGGCCCGGGGGCCGCGTAGGCTGGGCCGGCAGGCGGGAGGCGCTCCCGCCCGCGGACCGCACGAGAGGCAGGAGGACCACCGTGGGAGGCGGCATCGCACTCGCCGTGCTCGGCGCGATCCTCACCTTCGCCGTGCGGGCCGACGTCCCCGGCGTCGACCTGCACGTCGTCGGGATCATCTTCATGGTCGCCGGTGGCGGCATCATCGCCTGGTCCCGGCGCAGCACCCGGCACGAGCACGTCGTCACCGAGGTCGAGGAGCCGACGAACCCGCACGCGCGGCCGCACACCGTCCGCCGGGTCGTGCGCGACACCGACGACTGATCCGGCTCGTCCGGCTCGTCCGGGTGCTCCGGTGCCGACGGTCTTCGCACGCCCCCCTCGCCGGGAGTCGGTCCCGTGGGGGACAGTGGGCAGATGCCCAACCGCCTGGCCGCCTCGACGTCCCCCTACCTGCTGCAGCACCAGCACAACCCGGTCGACTGGTGGGAGTGGACCCCGGAGGCGTTCGCCGAGGCCCGCCGCCGGGACGTGCCGGTCCTGCTCTCGGTCGGGTACGCGGCGTGCCACTGGTGCCACGTCATGGCCCACGAGTCCTTCGAGGACGACGAGGTCGCCCGCGCCCTCGCCGACGGCTTCGTCGCGGTCAAGGTCGACCGGGAGGAGCGTCCGGACGTCGACGCCGCCTACATGAGCGCGACGACGGCGCTCACGGGGCAGGGTGGGTGGCCGATGACCGTCCTGCTCACCCCGGACGGTGACCCGTTCTGGGCGGGGACCTACCTTCCCCGGGCGCAGCTCCTCCGCCTCCTCGAGGCCGTCGCCGAGGCGTGGGGCACCCGGCGCGAGGACGTCCTCGCCTCCGGCGCGCACATCTCCTCCAGGCTGCGGGAGGCGACCGCCGCCCCCCAGGCCCACCCGTACGACGACGCCCTCCTGGACTCCGCGGCTGCGCGGCTGCGCGCCGACCACGACGACGCGCGGGGCGGGTTCGGGCGCGCGCCGAAGTTCCCGCCGTCGATGGTCCTCGAGTTCCTCCTGCGCCACCACGCCCGCACCGGCGACCCGGACGCGCTCGCCATGGTGGACGCGACGTGCGAGGCGATGGCGCGCGGCGGGATCTACGACCAGCTCGCGGGCGGGTTCGCCCGGTACTCGGTCGACGCGGGGTGGGTGGTGCCCCACTTCGAGAAGATGCTCTACGACAACGCCCAGCTGCTGCGCGTGTACGCGCACTGGTGGCGGGCGACCGGCTCCCCGCTCGCCGAGCGGGTCACCCGGGAGACGGCGCAGTTCCTCCTCACCGGGCTCGCGACCGAGGAAGGCGCCTTCGCCTCCTCGCTCGACGCGGACACCGTGGTCGACGGCCGCTCCGTGGAGGGGCTGACCGCGACGTGGACCCCCGGGCAGCTCGTCGAGGTCCTCGGGGACGAGGACGGGGCCGCCGCCGCGGAGCTGCTCGGGGTCACCCGGGCCGGCACGTTCGAGCGGGGCGCCTCGACGCTCCGGCTGCCCGCCGACCCCGACGACCCGGACTGGTGGGCCCGGGTGCGCGAGCGGCTGTCGGCGGCGCGGGCGTCCCGGCCGCAGCCGGGCCGCGACGACAAGGTGCTCGCCTCGTGGAACGGCCTCGCGGTGGCGGCCCTGGCCGACGCCGGCGCCCTGCTCGGGGAGCCGGGCTGGGTCGAGGCGGCCCGCGCCTGCGCCCGGTTCCTGCTGGAGGTCCACGTCGTCGGCGGCCGGCTGCGCCGGACCTCCCGGGGTGGGGTCGTCGGCACCGCGGCGGGCGTGGCCGACGACCACGGCAACCTCGCCGAGGGGCTGCTCGCCCTCCACTGCGCGACCGGCGAGGCGACGTGGCTCGCCGCGGCCGAGGACCTCCTCGCGTCCGCGCTGGAGCACTTCTCCGCCGAGGACGGCGGGTTCCACGACACCGCCGACGACGCGGAGGCGCTGTTCACCCGGCCCCGGTCCCAGGGCGACAACGCCGAGCCGGGCGGCGCCAGCGCGCTCGCCGGGGCGCTGGTCACCGCCGCGGCCCTGACCGGGTCCGGAAAGCAGCGCGCGGCGGGCGAGCAGGCGCTGGCGAGCACCGGGGCGATCGCGTCCCGCGAGCCGCGCTTCGCCGGCTGGGCGCTCGCCGTGGCCGAGGCCGTCCGGGCCGGTCCGCTCCAGGTGGCGGTCGCCGGCTCCGGTCCCCGCGCGGACGCGCTGGTGCGCACCGCCCGGGCGTCGACCTCGCCCGGGCTCGTCGTCGTCGCCGGGGACCCGGACACCCCCGGGGTGCCCCTGCTCGCCGACCGCCCGCTGCGCGGAGGCGGCCCGGCCGCCTACGTCTGCCGCGGCTTCGTCTGCGACGCCCCGGTCACGACACCCGACGAGCTCGCCGCACGGCTCGGCGCCTGAGCGCCGCCGGCCGGCTCAGGCGGCCCGGACGTCGTCGGCGAGCGAGGCGAGCTCGTCGGCGTCCCAGCCGTCCTCGACGCCGTCGCAGCGCAGGAGGTACTCGGCGACGCCGTCGGGACCGAGCCCGTGGGTGGTGCGCAGGCCGCGGGCGATCATCGTCAGGTAGGCCCGGGACGGTGGGTTGGGCTCGACCCGCTCCGGCTCCGGCGCGGTGAAGGTGAGGACGGGGACCTCGTCGAGCTCTCCGACGAGGTGGAGGGTCTCGTAGCGTCCGGGACCGACGCTGTGCCGGCCGCTCGCGAGCACCTCGGCGAGGTCGAGGTCCTCGTCGGGGTGGCGGTGCATCTCCTGGGCGGCGACGTCGGCGAACTGGCCCTCGGTGATGAGGTAGGCCCGCGCGAGCGCCCGGTCGGCGGCCCCGGCGTCGAGGAACGCGACGCCGCCGCCCCACGTCGGGGACTCCCAGCCGAACCGCACCCTCCCGGGCAGGGTGACCGCCCGCTCGGACACGGGCGGGGTCGCGTCCCGCGCGCCGGGACAGGACCGGCTCGCTCCCTCGGGGCGTCCGCCGCCGAGGTAGCAGGCGAAGCGCTCCGGGGCGAGGTTGGATCCGTAGCTCGCATACCAGAGGTGCATCTCCCCCACCCTCCCACGACGCCGGGCCGGCGCCCGAAAGCCCCTGCTCAGAGGGGTGATGGTGTGCTCCGTCGTGGCGGGCGGAATCGGCGACCGGCTCAGGCCCAGAGGCCGAGGACCTCCCCGCCGAGGCGGACGACGAACGCGCCGACGATGACGACGAACACCCCACGGACGAACCCGCTGCCCCGGGCGACGGCGGTGCGGGCACCGACGTAGGCCCCGAGCGGGTTCATCACCCCGAGCACGAGCCCGACGAGCCACATGACGTGCCCGCCGGGGACGAACACGACGAGCGCCGCGAGGTTGGTCGCGAAGTTCGCGATCTTCGCCTTGGCGCTCGCCTGCAGGAAGCTGTACCCGAGCAGGCCGACGAGCGCGAAGACGAGGAAGGACCCCGTCCCCGGCCCGAGCGCGCCGTCGTAGACCCCGATGAGCAGTCCCGCGAGCGCCGCGACCCCGGTGTGCCGGTGGCCGCTGAAGCGCAGCGCGGTCTCGCGACCGAGCCGCGGCCGCGCGAGGGTGTAGCCGCCGACGAGGAGCAGCACGACGAGGATGATCGGCGTGAACGCCTCCTTGGGGATGTGGAGGCCGATGAAGGCGCCGACCGCGGAGCCGGCGAACGCGACGACCGCCATGGGCACGGCGGTACGCAGGTCGGGGTGGACCCGTCGGTAGTACGTCGCCGCGCTCGTCGACGTCCCGCAGATCGAGCCGAGCTTGTTCGTCGCGAGGATCTGGGCCGGCGCGGCGTGCGGGAACGCGACGAGCAGCGCCGGCAGCTGGATGAGCCCGCCGCCGCCGACGACGGCGTCGACCCACCC
This sequence comes from uncultured Actinomycetota bacterium, assembly GCA_963800325.1. Taxonomy (GTDB): domain Bacteria; phylum Actinomycetota; class Actinomycetes; order Actinomycetales; family Dermatophilaceae; genus CAWDAQ01. Next base: position 397,794 of record CAWDAQ010000005.1, read on the forward strand.
GGCGGTGAAGGCGGCGACCCCGAGCAGGGCGACGAGCTGGAGGGAGACGTCGCTCACGCGCGGCCCGGGACCCCGCCGGCGGGGGTCACGCGGTCTCCCCGCGGACCTCCGCGACGACGGCGTCCACGGCCTCCCCCACGGGCACCTCGCGGCGCTCGCCGGAGCGGCGGTCGCGCACCTCGACGACGCCGTCGGCCAGGCCCCGGCCGACGACGAGGATGGTCGGGACGCCGATGAGCTCGGAGTCCTTGAACTTCACCCCCGGGCTCACCTTCTCCCGGTCGTCGTGGAGCACCTCGAGCCCGCGGGCCTCGAGCCCGTCGACGATCTCCGCGGCGGCGTCGAACACCGACGACTCCTTGCCCGTGGCGAGGACGTGGACGTCCGCGGGGGCGACCTCGCGGGGCCAGCACAGCCCGATGTCGTCGCACGTGCCCTCGGCGACGGCGGCGACGGCGCGGGAGACCCCGACGCCGTAGGAGCCCATCGTCACCGTGACGAGCGTGCCGTTCTCGTCGAGGACGCGCAGGTCGAGGGCCTCGGCGTACTTCCGGCCGAGCTGGAAGATGTGGCCCATCTCGATGCCGCGGGCCAGGGTGAGCGGGCCGGCGCCGTCGGGGCTCGGGTCGCCCTCGCGGATCTCGGCGGCGTCGATCACCCCGTCGGCGGTGAAGTCCCGGCCGTGGACGAGGTCGAACACGTGCCGCCCGGGCTCGTCCGCGCCGGTGACCCAGGCCGAGCCCTCCGCGACGGCGGGGTCGAGGAGGTAGCGGATGCCGCTCGCGTTCTCCTCGCCGAGCGCGCCGGGGCCGATGTAGCCCTTGACGAGCGCGGGGTGGGCGGCGAAGTCCGCCGCGTCGAACGGGACGGCCGCCGCGGGCGCCACCTGGGCCTCGAGCCGCTTGGGGTCGACCTCGCGGTCCCCGGGCAGCCCGATCGCCAGGGGCGTGCGGGTGCCGTCGGGGTGGGAGAGCATGACGACGACGTTCTTCAGGGTGTCCGCGGCCGTCCACGCCCGGCCGTCGGCGCGCGGGTGGCGGGCGTTCGCGACCGCGACGAGGGTCTCGATGGTCGGGGTGTCGGGGGTGTCCTCGACGTGGGCGGCCGGGACCCCGGTGGCGTCCACGGGCGGCGCCTGCGGCACCTGCACGGCCTCGACGTTGGCGGCGTAGCCGCTCTGCCCGCAGCGGACGAACGTGTCCTCCCCGTTCGGGGAGACCGCGAGGAACTCCTCGCTCGCCGAGCCGCCCATCGCGCCGGAGTCGGCCTGGACGATGACGTACTCGAAGCCGAGCCGGTCGAAGATCCGCACGTACGCCCCGCGGTGGCGCTGGTAGGCGGCCTCCAGCCCGGCGTCGGTCGTGTCGAAGGTGTAGGCGTCCTTCATGATGAACTCGCGCCCGCGGAGCAGACCGGCGCGCGGGCGGGCCTCGTCCCGGTACTTGGTCTGGATCTGGTACAGCGTGAGCGGCAGGTCCTTGTACGAGGAGAACATGTCCTTCACCGCGAGGGTGAACATCTCCTCATGGGTGGGGCCGAGGAGCATGTCGGCGCCCTTGCGGTCGGTGAGGCGGAACAGGTTGTCGCCGTACTCGGTCCAGCGGTTCGACGCCTCGTAGGGCTCCCTCGGCAGCAGCGCCGGGAACCGGACCTCCTGGCCGCCGATCGCGTCCATCTCCTCGCGGACGATCCGCTCGATCTTGCCGAGGACCCGCAGCCCGAGGGGGAGCCACGAGTAGATGCCGGGCGCGGCGCGGCGGACGTACCCGGCCCGGACGAGCAGTCGGTGCCCCGGCAGCTCCGCGTCCGCCGGGTCCTCGCGGAGCGTGCGGAGGAACAGGGACGACATGCGCAGGGCCACGGTGGGACTCCTTGTTCGTGTGGAGGTCGGTGCTGTGGGGGTAGGTGCTGTGGAGGTCGGTGCTGTGGAGGTCGGTGCTGTGGAGGTCGGTGCTGGACGGCGTCGGCGTGGACCTCGTCCGGTGGACGCCCACGGGGGCTGTGGGACGGCTCCCGGACGGACCGCGTGCGGACCCGACCGGGGCGGACGCCCCGAGGATATCGGCGGCCCGGTCGCGGGCTCGACGCGGTTTCCCGGCTGCCCTGCGCCGGGTGGTGTTCCCCCGGCCCGGGCGTCCCCTCAGGTCGCGGATCGCGGGTGGAGCGTGGCGACCCAGTCCTCCACCTCGCGGAGCGCCTCGTGGCGCAGCTCGCAGAGCCGCGTGCGCCCGACCTTGTGGGTGCGCACGAGCCCGCTCGCCTCGAGGACGGCGAGGTGCTGGAGCACCGCGGGCAGGGACACCTCGAGGGGCACGGCGAGCTCGCTGACCGAGGCGCTGCCGTCCTCGAGACGCTCGATGATGTGGCGGCGGCGCGGATCGGCGAGCGCGTGGAACGTCGCCGACAGGCTCGCGCGACGGTAAGGCATGTTCTGCACCATTCCGTACGCCGCTTCCGGGGTCAACTCGGCGTCCGGCGCGTCTCAGGGGCGGGACGCGCTGCGCAGGGCGGCGCGGACCATCGGCCACTGCAGCGGCAGCCGCGCGAGGGTGCCGCCGAGGAGCGCGGCGGAGGCGAGGTCGCGGCGCCGGGTGGCGCGGCGGGCGGCGTCGAGGCTCATCTGGACGTTGGCCGGGAACACCGCGACGAGCAGGGCGGCGCTGGCGAGCCCCGCGGCCCGGCGGGTCCGGCGGTCGAGCAGCCCGGCCGCGCAGACCAGCTCGGCCACCCCGGAGGCGTGCACGAGCAGCCGTCGCCGCGGCAGTGCCGGCGGGACGATGGCCTCGAACACCTCCGGCCGGAGCAGGTGGAGCGTTCCCGAGGTGGCGAACAGGGCGGCCAGGCCGCGTCCGCCGGCGGTGAGGGTCGCGTGGGCGGGCGGCATCCCGCCATCCAACCACTCCCACCCCACGTTGAGTGAGCGCCTTCTGCTCCCGAAACGGCCGGCAGAGGACATCTGCTGCTCACTCAACGGGTCGGGCGGGACACCTGCTGCTCACTCGAGTGCTGCCCACTCGGCGGGGCGGGAGGGGGCCGGCGGGCTCAGAGGAGCACGGTGCTGAACTCGCCGGTGTCGACGAAGCCGATGTGGCGGTAGGTCGCGAGCGCGGCGGCGTTGAAGTCGTTGACGTACAGCGTGACGTAGGGCGCGAGGTCGGCCATGACCTGCTCGACGACGCCCGCCATGAGCGGGACCGACAGCCCCCGCCCGCGCAGCTCCGGCTCGAGCCAGACCCCCTGCACCTGGGCGCAGCCGAGCGCCACCGACCCGACGTCCGCCTTGAACAGCACCCGCCCGTCCTCGACGACGACGTAGGTGCGCCCGCGGTCGATGAGGGTGAGGAGCATGTCCCGGTAGACCCGGCCACTGCCCGTGAAGGGCGGGTAGCCGATCTCGGCGGTGAACATGTGCGCCGCCGCGGGGAGGACGAGGTCGACCTCGTCGGCGCGGGCGGGCCGGACCCGGCTGTCGCACTCGATGCCGAGCTTCGACGGTGGGGTCCGGGTGCCCATGAGGGGCTGGCGGTCCCGGACCGCCCGGGCCGCGCCCCAGTCCGGCTCGAGGCGGGACCACAGGTCGGCGACGGCCTCGCGCGGGCCGAGCACGGAGGCCGACCGGCGACGCCAGCGGCGGATCCGCTCGGCGAACGCCCCCCGGGACTCCGCCGTGGTCTCCACCGGGACGACGTTCGCGCTCGCCCAGCAGATCGAGCGCAGCCGGCCCTCCTCGCGGTAGCCGAGGAGGTTCTCGCCGCGGCTGTCGAGGCGGGTCTCCTCGATCCGGGCGGCGACGAAGACGTTGGCCGCGACGTCGCGGGCGCAGAGCTCGAGCGCCTCCTCGCGGTCCCCGCGAGTCAGCGCCTTGACCGGGGCCCTCGTGCGCAGCACAGGCCCTAGCCTGCCTGCTGGTGGGCTCGCTGTCACTCACCGTGCGCCCGGCGCGGTCACCTCCGTCGTCCACCGGGGCCCGGTCGGTGCAGCGCGGGGGCCGCGAGGTCGGTGTTGTCGAGCACCCACGTCGCCCGCTCACGCGGCCGGGCGGGGTCGAGGGAGACCCGCTGACCGCCGACGTACCCGGGGTCAGGACACCGTGACGCTCGGCCCGGCGGCGTCCTCCTCGGCGGCGGGGACACCCATCTCGTCGGCGATGCGCATGGCCTCCTCGATGAGGGTCTCGACGATCTGCGCCTCGGGGACGGTCTTGATGACCTCGCCCTTGACGAAGATCTGCCCCTTGCCGTTGCCCGAGGCGACCCCGAGGTCGGCCTCGCGGGCCTCGCCCGGTCCGTTGACGACGCAGCCCATGACCGCGACCCGAAGCGGGACGGTCATCCCCTCCAGGCCGGCGGTGACCTCGTCGGCGAGCGTGTAGACGTCGACCTGGGCGCGGCCACAGGAGGGGCAGGAGACGATCTCGAGCTTGCGGGGCCGCAGCCCGAGGGACTGCAGGATCTGGGTGCCGACCTTGACCTCCTCGACCGGCGGCGCGGAGAGGGACACCCGGATCGTGTCGCCGATACCGCGCGAGAGCAGCGCCCCGAACGCGGTCGCCGACTTGATCGTCCCCTGGAACGCCGGACCGGCCTCGGTGACCCCGAGGTGGAGCGGCCAGTCGCCGCGCTCGGAGAGCAGCTCGTAGGCCCGGACCATCGTCACCGGGTCGTTGTGCTTGACGGAGATCTTGAAGTCGTGGAAGTCGTGCTCCTCGAACAGGCTCGCCTCCCAGACGGCGGACTCGACGAGCGCCTCCGGGGTGGGCTTGCCGTACTTCTCCAGCAGCCGCTTGTCGAGCGACCCGGCGTTGACGCCGATCCGCAGCGACACCCCGGCGTCCGAGGCGGCCCGGGCGATCTCCTTGACCTGGTCGTCGAACTTGCGGATGTTGCCGGGGTTGACCCGGACCCCGGCGCAGCCGGCGTCGATCGCGGCGAAGACGTACTTCGGCTGGAAGTGGATGTCGGCGATGACGGGGATCTGGGACTTGCTCGCGATCGCGGGCAGGGCGTCGGCGTCGTCCTGGGTCGGGCACGCGACCCGGACGATGTCGCAGCCGGCCGCGGTGAGCTCGGCGATCTGCTGCAGCGTCGCGTTGACGTCCGTCGTCGGGGTCGTCGTCATCGACTGGACCGAGACCGGGGCGTCGCCGCCGACCTCGACGGCGCCGACCCTGATCTTCCGCGTCGGCCGGCGCGGCGCGATCACCGGGGCGGGTGCGGAGGGCATGCCAAGGGAGACGGTCATGGGGCCAGTATCACTCACTCTGGGGGTCGGGAGGGGTCGGGTGGGGCCGCGGCTGGGGCGGCCCCTGGGTCAGTGCAGCCGGACGGGGTTGACGACGTCGGCGTACATCAGCAGGACGGACATCACGATGAGGACGCTCGCGACGCCATAGGCGAGTGGGAGCGCCTTGGCGACGTCGACGTAGCCGGGGTCGGGCCGTCGCCGCACCCGGGCGACCGTGCGCTTCAGTCCCTCCCACAGCGCGCCGGCGACGTGACCGCCGTCGAGCGGGAGCAGCGGGATGAGGTTGAAGACGAAGAGGGCGATGTTGAGGGACCCGAGCACCCCGAACAACGTGACGAGCTTCTGCTGGACGGTCCCGAACGCGTCCTCGCTCGCGACCTCGCCGGCGACCCGTCCGACGCCGACGACCGAGATCGGGCCGTTGGGGTCGCGCGCGCCGTCGCCGAACGCGGCCTTGGCGACCCCGGCCATCTTCTGCGGGATCTTCGCCATGAGCCCGGCGGTCCCGGCGACCTGGTCCCAGACCAGCCCCGGGACCGCGCTCAGCGGCTGCTCGACGACCTGGATCGTCCCGGTTGCCCCGAGGAACCCGGCGCGCTCGGTGACGACGTTCCCGGCGGCGTTCGTCTTCGGCCGGCCGTCCGAGCCGTAGACCGGCAGGTCGAGGACCATGGGGTCGGCGTGGAGGGTGAGGGTGCGCCCGTCCCGGCGGACGACGAGGTCGACCGGCCTGCCGCCGCTGGCGCGGATCGCGGTGGTGACGTCGGCCCACGAGTGGACCTGCGTGTCGCCGACCCGCAGGACGCGGTCCCCCGGCTTGAGCCCGGCGGTGTTCGCGGGCGCGGCCGGCATGTCGGGGGTGCACTCGGACGCGGTGTTCTGCCCGTTCTTCGCCACGTCCACGCACTGCGAGACCGACCCGATGACCGGCACGGCCTGGGGGATCCCGTGGAGGGTGAACAGGGCGGTGAACACGACGACCCCGATGAGGAGGTTCATCGTCGGTCCGCCGAGCATGATGACGACCTTCTTCGGCGCGGAGAGCCTGTAGAACACGCGGTTCTCGTCGCCCGGGCGCATCTCCTCTAGGCTGACCTTGCGGGCCTCGTCGACGAGCTGCGACATCCGCCCCGTGCTCGAGACCCGCAGCTGCGTGGGGTCCTCGCCCTTGCGGGGCGGGAACATCCCGATCATCCGGATGTACCCGCCGAGCGGGATCGCCTTGACGCCGTACTCGGTCTCGCCGACGCGGCGGGAGAACACGGTCGGACCGAACCCGATCATGTACTGCGGCACCCGGAGGCCGAACCGCTTCGCCGGGACGAGGTGGCCGACCTCGTGCAGCGCGATCGACAAGGCGACCCCGGCGGCCATGAGCAGGACGCCGCCGGCGTAGAGCAGCGCCGTCACCGTACCGGCCGCCCGGCGCTCGCGGTGTCCGTCACACCGAGTCCTTCCCTGACGCGTTCCCGCGCCCACTCGTCGGCGTCCAACACCCCCTCAACGCTCGAGGCGTCGAATTCACTCCCGTCGTGGGCCTCGACGACGGCGGCGACGGTGTCGACGACGTCGAGGAAGCCGATCGCGCCGTCGTGGAAGGCGTCGACGCAGACCTCGTTCGCGGCGTTGTACACCGCGGGGTAGGTCCCGCCGGCCTCGCCGACGGCGCGGGCGAGGCGCACCGCGGGGAAGGCCTCGTCGTCGAGCGGCTCGAAGTCCCAGCGTGAGGCCCGGGACCAGTCGCACGGGGCGTCGACGTCGGCGAGCCGGTCGGGCCAGGAGAGCCCGAGCGCGATGGGGACGAGCATCCGGGGCGGTCCCGCCTGCGCGATCGTCGAGCCGTCGACGAACTCGACCATCGAGTGGACCATCTGCTGGGGGTGGACGACGACGTCGATCCGCTCGAACGGGACCCCGAAGAGCAGGTGGGCCTCGATGACCTCCAGGCCCTTGTTGACCAGGGTCGCCGAGTTCGTCGTGATGACCCGGCCCATCGCGAAGTTCGGGTGGGCGAGGGCCTGCTCGGGGGTGACGTCGGCGAGCTGCTCGCGGGTGCGCCCGCGGAACGGTCCGCCGCTCGCGGTGACGACGAGCCGGGCCACCTCCTCCCGCCGCCCACCGCGCAGGGACTGGGCGATGGCGCTGTGCTCGGAGTCGACCGGGACGACCTGGCCGGGGGCCGCGGCGTTCGTGACGAGGTCCCCCCCGACGATGAGGGACTCCTTGTTGGCCAGGGCGAGCGTCGAGCCCGCCCCGAGGGCGGCGAGGGTCGGGCGCAGGCCGATCGAGCCGGTGATCCCGTTGAGGACGACGTCGGCTCCCCGGCCGGCGAGCTCGGTCGCCGCGGTCGGCCCGGAGAGGACCTCGGGCAGCGGACCGGGGGCGCCCGCCCGGTCCGCGGCCTGTCGTAGCGCCGCCGTCACGTCGGCCTCCTCGGCGACGGCCGCGGCGACGACGGGCGCCCGGAACCGGATCGCCTGCTCGGCGAGCAGGGCGAGGTTGCCCCCGGCGGACAGACCGGCGACGACGAAGCGCTCGGGGTTGCGCTCGATGACGTCGAGGGCCTGGGTTCCGATGGACCCGGTGGAGCCGAGCACGACGACGTGTCGGGGAGAGCTCATGGCGCCATTGTCACCCCGGCACCAATCCGGTGGCCGGGGCGGCTCCGAAGACGTGCAGAGGGACGTGCACGAGGGCGCGGTACCCGGCCGCCGGCGGAGTCGGCGATGATGTCGGACGAGTACGGCGGCACGTGCCGCCCCCAGCACGGGAGCGACGAGCGAAGGAGCGGGCGTGGAGCCACGGCAGGCCTCTAGGACCCTCCCTGCCAGGGTCGCCGTCGTCGGCAGCGGCGTGTCCGGTCTCGTGGCCGCGCACGTCCTCACCGCCGCCGGGGCCGAGGTCACCCTCTACGAGGCCGAGCGCCGTCTGGGCGGCCACGCCGACACCCACGTCGTCGACCTCGGTGGCGGCGCGAGCGTCGCGGTGGACACCGGGTTCATCGTCCACAACACGCGGACGTACCCGACCCTGCTGCGGCTGTTCGACGAGCTCGACGTGCCGACCCGGGAGACCGACATGAGCATGTCGGTCCGGGTCGAGGACACCGGCCTGGAGTACGCCGGGGCCAAGGGCCTGCCCGGACTGTTCCCGCACCCGCGCAACCTCGCCCGTCCGACCTACCTGCGCATGCTCGGGGAGGTCGTCCGCTTCCACCGCGCGGCCCGGGCCCTGCTCGCCCGCCCCGAGGGCGAGCGGCCCGAGGACGAGGAGACCCTCGCCGACTTCCTCGCCCGCGGCGGCTTCAGCGACTTCTTCGCCGCGACGTTCATGCGCCCGCTCGTCGCCGCGGTGTGGTCCTGCGACCCCGGGGCCGCGCTGGAGTACCCGGCCCGCTACCTGTTCACCTTCCTCCACCACCACGGCATGCTCGGGGTGTTCGGCTCCCCCCGCTGGCGCACCGTCGTCGGCGGCTCGGCCCGGTACGTCGAGCGGGTCGCCGCCGGGCTCGCGCAGGTCCGCACCGGGACCCGCGTGGCCGCGGTCCGGGAGACCCCCACCGGGGTCGAGGTCACCGACGCGACCGGGGCCCGGGCGACCCACGACGCGGCCGTCGTCGCCACCCACCCCCGCCAGGCGCTCGCGCTGCTCGCCGAACCCACCCGGGCCCAGCAGGAGGTGCTCGGGGCGATGCCGTACTCGGTCAACCACGCCCAGCTGCACACCGACACCTCGGTGCTGCCCCGCTCGCGGGCGGCGCGGGCGTCGTGGAACTACCTCTCCCGGGCGGGCCGCGACGACGCCGCCGGGGTGCTCGTCTCCTACGACATGACCCGGTTGCAGGGACTGGACCACGTCCCGGGCCGCAGGTTCGTCGTCACGCTCGGCGGCGCGGACGTCGTCGACCCCGCCCACGTCGTCGACGAGATGACCTACGAGCACCCGATCTACACCCCCGGGTCGGTCGCGGCGCAGCGCCGCCTGCCGGAGGTGACGACGGCGCGGGTCGTGTTCGCCGGCGCCTACCACGGGTGGGGCTTCCACGAGGACGGCGCGCTGTCGGGGCTGCGGGCCGCCGAGGCGCTCGGCGCGAGCTGGCCGGCGCGCCCGCACCAGGACGCGGCGGTGGCGTCGTGACCGCCCCCGCGATCTACCGGACGACGGTCCGGCACACCCGCGCCGAGCCGCTGCGGCACGCGTTCACCTACCGCAGCCACTCCTGGCTCGTCGACCTCGACGACCTGCCCCGGCTGCCGGCGCCGCTGCGCCCGCTCGCCGCGTTCCGCCCCCGGGACCATCTGGGCGACCCGGCGCGGAGCATCCGGGACAACGTCGGCGCCTTCCTCGCCGAGCGCGGGGTCGGGCTGCGCGACGGCCGGGTGCTCATGCTCGCGAGCCCCGCCGTCCTCGGCTACGTCTTCAACCCGATCAGCGTGTACTGGTGCTACTCCGGTCGTGACCTGGCCGCCGTCGTCCTCGAGGTCCACAACACCTACGGGGACCGGCACGCCTACCTCGTCACCCCGGACGAGGTGGGTCGCGCCCGGACCGAGAAGGCCCTCTACGTCTCCCCCTTCAACGACGTCGACGGCCACTACGAGGTGGCCGTCCCCGAGCCGGGCGAGCGGGTCGACGTCCGCGTCCGTCTCCACCGTCCGGGACGGCCGCCCTTCGTCGCGACCCTCGCCGGCCGCGCGGCCCCGGCGACGACCGGCCGGGTGCTGCGCACGTTCCTCGCCCAGCCGCTGGAGCCGCTGCGGGTCAGCGCCCGCATCCGGTGGCAGGGCATCCGCCTCTGGGCACGCGGCCTCCCGGTCCGCCCGCGCCCGGTCCATCCCCACCAGAGAGGTGTCCAGTGACCGCGACGACCCCCTCCTCCACCGTCCCCGTCGCCCCCCGGGTCGACCCGCACCGCTGGCCGGACCTGAGCGCCCGCCGCCGCGGTCTGAGCCGTGCGGTCCGCGCGGCCGTGGCCGCGCGGCTGTTCCGCGCCGCCGTGGCCCGGCTCCCGGTCCGGGTGCGCCACCCCGACGGGCGCGAGACCGGCGGCGCCGCGGGGGACCCTGCCGCGCCACTCATGGTCCTCCACCGCCCGGACGCGTTCACCCACCGGCTCGGCGCGGACGGGCTCATCGGCTTCGGCGAGTCCTACATGGCCGGGGACTGGGACTCCCCCGACCTCGCGGGCTTCCTGACCGTGCTCGCCGCCGAGATCGGCACCCTCGTGCCGGAGCCGCTGCAGCGGCTCCGCCACCTCTACGTCGCCCGCCACCCGGGTGCGGAGCGGAACTCGGCCGAGAACACGCGCACGAACATCGCCCGGCACTACGACCTGTCGAACGACCTGTTCGCGCTGTTCCTCGACGAGACGATGACGTACTCCGCGGCGCTGTTCGCCGGGGACCCCGACGCCCACGCGCCCGCCTGGCACGACCTCGCCGACGCCCAGCGGCGCAAGGTCGACGCGCTGCTCGACGCCGCGGGCGTCACCGAGGGCACGCGGCTGCTCGAGATCGGCACCGGCTGGGGCGAGCTCGTCGTCCGGGCGGCCCGGCGCGGCGCCACCGTCCGCAGCATCACCCTCTCCAGCGACCAGCAGCGGCTCGCGCGGGAGCGGATCGCGGCCGAGGGCCTGGACGACGTCGCCACCGTCGACCTCGTCGACTACCGGCACGTCGAGGGCGAGTACGACGCGGTCGTGTCCGTGGAGATGATCGAGGCCGTCGGGCACGAGTACTGGCGGACGTACTTCGAGACCATCGACCGGCTGCTCGCCCCCGGCGGGCGGGTCGCGATCCAGGCGATCACGATGCCGCACGAGCGGATGGTCGCGACCCGGCACACGTACACGTGGGTGCAGAAGTACATCTTCCCCGGCGGGCTCATCCCGTCGGTGAAGGCGATCGACCACGAGACCGCACACCACACGAGCCTGCGGCTGCGGGATCGCCGCCCGATGGGACGCCACTACGCCCAGACCCTGCGGCTGTGGGACGAGCGGTTCACCGCGCGGTCCGCCGAGGTCGCCCGGCTCGGGTTCGACGAGGTCTTCCGGCGGATGTGGCACTTCTACCTCGAGTACTCCCGCGCCGGCTTCGCCTCGGGCTACCTCGACGTGCAGCAGCTGACCTTCTTCCGGACGGAGACTCCGTGACCACCACCCTGCCCACCCCGGGTGAGGCCCGCGACGCCACGACGACCGGGACCGACGGGGTCGCGCCCCGGCTCGAGGACGCCCTGCGGCCGCTGCTGCGCGGTGACCTGCCGGTCCGGCTCACCGCGTGGGACGGCTCGGTCGCCGGGCCGACCGACGCCCCGGAGGTCCGGCTCACCATCCCGCAGGTGCTGCGCCGGCTGCTGTTCCACCCCGGCGAGCTCGGCGCCGCCCAGGCCTACGTCACCGGCGAGCTCGAGGTGCCCGGTGACCTCGACGCGGCGCTCACCCACGCGTGGGCGGTGGGCCGGGAGCGGGGGCTGGACGGGCTGCGTCCCTCGCCGCGGGACCTCGTCCACCTCGTGCGCACGGTGCGGGCGCTCGCCGGGCGCTCGCTGCTCGCGGGTCCCCCGGCGCCTCCGGCGAGCCAGGCGCGGGTGCGGGGGCGGCTGCACAGCGCGCTGCGGGACCGGCGCGCGATCAGCCACCACTACGACCTGTCCAACGACTTCTACGCCCTCCTGCTCGAGGAGCACATGGCGTACTCGTGCGGCTACTGGACCTCGGACGGGCCGGACTACACCGTCGCCGACGCCCAGCGCGACAAGCTCGACCTCGTGTGCCGCAAGGTCGGGCTCGCGCCGGGGGCGCGGCTGCTCGACGTCGGCTGCGGCTGGGGGTCGCTCACCCTCCACGCCGCGCAGGCCCACGGCGCCCGGGTGACCGCGGTGACGATCTCGACCGAGCAGAAGGCGTTCGTCGACGCCCGGGTCCGCGAGCGCGGGCTGGGCGACCGGGTCGAGGTCCGGCTGCAGGACTACCGGGACGTCGCCGACGGCCCGTACGACGCCGTCGCCTCGCTCGAGATGGGCGAGCACGTCGGACAGGGGAACTACCCGACGTACGTCGCGGCCCTGCGGCGCGCGGTGCGCCCCGGGGGCCGGGTCCTCGTCCAGCAGATGTCCCGGCGCGGGCGCCACCCCGGCGGGGGCCCGTTCATCGAGTCCTTCATCGCCCCGGACATGCACATGCGCCCGCTCGGGGAGACCGTCGAGCTCATCGAGGCGGGCGGCCTGGAGGTCCGCGACGTCCACGCGATGCGCGAGCACTACGTGCGCACCGTGCAGGCGTGGACGGAGACCTTCGAGGAGCACTGGGACGAGGCGGTCGCGCTCGTCGGCGAGGAGGTCGCCCGCGTGTGGCGGCTCTACCTCGTGGGAGGTGCGATGGCCTTCCGGGACGGCCGGATGGGTGTCGACCAGATCCTCGCGGTGCGCCCGGGGGCGGACGGCCGCGCCGGCCTGCCCGCGGTGCGCGAGGAGCTGTGGTCGGGGGCCACGCCATGACCGGCTGGGGGGACCTCGCCCTCGTCAGCGGGGCGAGCCTGCTCGTCGTCGCGCTGCTCATGGCCGCGACCGCGTGGGCCGCCCACCGCGCGGGCCGCGTCAGCGTCGTCGACGTCACCTGGGGACTGGCCTTCGTCGCGGTCTCGCTCGTCGCCCTCGGCCTCGGCACCGCCCCGGTCGGGCGGCGCCTGCTGCTCACGGCGCTCGTCACGCTGTGGGGCTCCCGGCTCGCGTGGCACATCGCCCGGCGCTCGCGCGGCAAGGGCGAGGACCCCCGATACGCGGAGATGCTCGGGGACACCTCCTCCGGCTGGCTGCTGACGGCGGTCCGGAAGGTCTTCCTCGTCCAGGGCCTCGCGGCGTGGTTCATCTCGCTGCCGATCCAGGTGGCCGCGGTGTCCACCGGCGCCCTCGGCTGGATCGCGCTGGTCGGCGGCCTCGTCTGGCTGCTCGGGGTCGTGTTCGAGTCCGTCGGCGACGCCCAGCTCGCGTCGTTCAAGGCCGACCCCGCGAACAAGGGGAAGGTCATGGACCGCGGGCTGTGGTCCTGGACGCGGCACCCGAACTACTTCGGGGATGCCTGCGTCTGGTGGGGCATCTTCCTCGTCGCCGCCGAGCCCGGCCCCGCAGCGCTGACGGTCCTCTCCCCCGTGCTCATGACGTACTTCCTCGCCTTCGGCACCGGCGCGCGGCTCCTCGAGCGCTCGATGGCGCAGCGCCCGGGCTACCGGGAGTACATGGCGCGCACGAGCGGGTTCATCCCGCTCCCCCCGAAGCGCGCCGGTCGCGCGAGCTGAGGATCGCCTCCCGCTTGGCGAGGCGGTGGCGGCGGCGGATCTCCGCCTCGTGGAAGCGCCGGCGGTGCACGTCGGTCTCGAGCTCGAGCTCGGGCACCGGGCGGGTGCGCCCGTCCTCGTCGACGGCGACGAAGACGAGGTAGGCGCTCGCGACGTGGACCCGGTCGATGACGTCGTCCCACCGGTCGCACTCGGCGCGCACCCCGATCTCCATCGAGCTGCGCCCGGCCCAGTTGATCTGCGCGCTGACGTGGAGGACGTCCCCGACCCGGACCGGGGTGAGGAAGGACATCTCGTCCATCGCGGCGGTCACCGCAGGGCCGCCGGCGAACCGGTTGGCGACGACCCCGGCGGCATCGTCGACCATCTTCATGAGGTTCCCGCCGTGGACGGTGCCGAGGAGGTTGGCGTCGGCGGCGCCGGTGACCTTCGACAGCGTCACCCGGGTCTGGTCCGGTGTCGTCACCGCCCCATCATCCACCCCCCGTAGTCCGCACTTCGTGCCCGGTTGGCCGCGCGAAGCGCCCGTTCGGCCGCGTGGACGCGGCCGAACGGGCACGAAGTGCGGACTTCGGGACCGGCGACAAGGGGCCGGGGACAAGGGGCCGGCGACAGGGGGGGTGGCGACCGCGGGGGACGCGGGGCGGGGCGGTCAGTCGGTGTAGATGCGGCCGTCGACGAGCTGCTCCTGGACCGGGCGGCCGTCGCCGAGGAAGCGGGCCTGGTCGAGCCGCCTCTCGAGCTCGAGGTCCAGGCCCACGGGACCGCGCCGGTTCTTCTCGACCGTGAGGACGAGCCACCCGCGGAAGACGTCGGTGCTCGTCGTGGCGTAGACGAGGTGGTGCCGGGCGACGATGTCGTACTTGACGTTGGCGACGAGGACGACGTCGGCCTCGTAGGCCAGCGACGACGGCCCCTGCATGTCGTGGATGCGCAGCCGGCGGCCCGAGGCGAGGGCCTCCTTGTCGGCGGCGACGAGGACGAGGACGGGCACCCCCTCGTCGCGGGCGAGGTCCTTCAGCGCGGCGACGACGCTGCTCGTGCGCGCGTCCTCCTCGGGGTGGTCGCCGTCGGGGACCTTCTGCAGGTGGTCGAGCACCACGAGCGGGGGCTGGCCGGTGGCCGCCCGCACGTCGGCGACCGCCGCCGCGATCGCCGACACGTCGCTCTCGCGTCCGCTGGCCTCGTGGATGACGAGCCGCTCGCCCCAGGCGCGCACCCGGCGTGCGGCGTCCGCGGCACCGGGCAGCTCGCTCAGCCGGGAGGTGACGCTCTCGCCTCCCCCGGTCCCGGGTCGCTCGAGCACGGAGCGCACGTCGTCGACCCGCGGCGCGGCGTCGGGCTGCGCGCACGCGGTCTCGAGGGTGATGAGGCGGTCGAGCAGGGCCGGCCCGTCCTGGTCGTAGGTCAGCACGAGCGCGCTCCCCCCGGAGCCGACGACGTTCCGGGCCACCTGCACGGCCAGGGTGGTCTTGCCGATGCCCTGGGCCCCGGTGAGCAGGACGAGCTCGCCGGCGCGGACGCCGCCGCAGAGCGCGGCGTCGAGCCCGCGGAAGCCGGTGGCCCAGGTCCGGGGCCCGGTGGGGACCCCGAGGTCGAGGTCCTCGTCGGCGGCGGCGAGGAGGTCGGCCACGGACCAAGCCCGGCCGTGGCGGATGCGCTGGTGGACGACTGTCATGGCCACAGCCTGCCGCTCCGGCTCGACCGATTTATGGCTTTTGGACTTTTGTGGCCATATGACCGATACAGGATCGTCCGATTTACTGGGTTCTGACCCTGCGATGTCCCTTTTTACGACATCCTGACTTCCACCGGTGGTCTCGTGACTCTCCTATGACCTCCGGGGGATATCGCGAAACGGCCCCCAGCCGGCCCGGGCGTCCCTACGGTTGGGCTCATGCACCGCCGTGACCAGGGGGAGCGAACCGCGCACCCGGCGTCCTCCCGCGCCCGCGAGACGACCGTCCCGGAGCGCGTGCGCCGCGTGCTCGCCGGCGGCGGCGAGACGCTCGTGCTCTCCCCCCACCTCGACGACGGCGTGCTCTCGTGCGCCTCGCTCGTCGCGGCACTCGAGGCCACAGGTCGGGTGACGGTCCTCACCGTCTTCTCCGAGGCGAGCCCGCCGCCGCACACCCGCGCGGCCCGCTCCTTCCTGCGCACGTGCGCCTCCGGGGGCGCGGCCGAGCTCTTCGCGGCGCGGCGGGCCGAGGACCGGGAGGCCCTCGAGCTGCTCGGCGCCCGGCAGGTCCACCTCGGCCTCGTCGACGCGCTCTTCCGCCGACGGGGCGAGCGCCCCTCCCGGCTCGGCCGGCTGCTGCCGGAGCTGGACCACCGCTACCCCACCTACCGGTTCGACATCGCCCTCGGCCGGGTCTCGCGCTCCGACCCCTCGGTCGAGACGGCGCTGCACCTGGTCCACGAGCGCCTCGACGTCCGCCCCGACCTCGTCCTCGCCCCGCTCGGGGTGGGGCGACACGTCGACCACCTCATCACCCGCGAGCTCGGGCGACGCCTCAGCGAGGACCCCGTCTACTACGCGGACTTCCCCTACATCCTCCGGACCGACCCCGACGAGGACTTCATCGAGGACACGCGGCTGCGCCCGTGGACCTGGACCGGCGACGGCGACCTGCGCCAGACCGCCATCGCCGCGTACCGCTCCCAGGTGCCCGGACTCTTTCCCGGCAGCCGGGTTCCCGAGGTGCCGGAGACGTACTACAGCCCGAAAGGTCAGGCCCAGTGAAGCCCTACGTCGTCATCTCCGGTGAGATGCAGCCCGTGGACGTCGTCGTCCTCGGCGCGAACCTCCGGCAGGGGATGACCGCCCTGCGCAGCCTGGCCGGCGCCGGCCTCCGGGTCGCGATGGCCGACCGGGTCAGCGAGGGACGGGTCCCCTCCTACGCCTCACGGTGGTGCCGCGTGGGCGTCGGCCTGCCCGACGAGCGGCTGAACCCGGAGGCGTTCACGGACGCGCTCTTCGCGCTGCTCGAGGACTCCGAGGCCCGCGTGCTCCTGCCGGTCGGGGACTCCGCCCTCGAGCAGCTGAGCGCGCGGCGCGCCGAGCTGGAGAAGCGCAGCGTGCTCGCCCTCCCGCGCGAACCGGGGCTGACCACGCTCGACGACAAGGGCGCCACCCTCGCCCTCGCCGGCTCCCTCGGCATCGCCGTGCCGGAGGGCCTCACCCTCACCGACGTCTCGGAGGTGCCCGGCGCCGCCCGCGCCGTGGGGTTCCCGGCCGTCGTCAAGCCCGCCGAGTCCTGGCCGCGGGGCCGGACCTCGGAGGACGGGGTCCGGCTCTACTGCCACGCCGCCAGCGACGTCGCCGAGCTCGAGCGCGAGGTCGCCGCGATGCTCGCGGCGGGTGGGCGCCCCATCGTCCAGCCGTGGCTTCCGGGACGCCGGGAGGCGGTCAGCCTGCTCGTCGCCGACGGGGTGGTCCGGGCCCGGTTCGCTCAGGTCGCCCACCGGATGATGCCCCCGCTCGGCGGCTCGTCGGTGTACCGCGAGAGCATCTGGCCGCCGGCGGACGCCACCGAGGCCGCGGAGGCGCTCGTCCTCGCCGCGGGCCTCGAGGGGTACGCCGAGGTCGAGTTCCGTCGGGACGTCGCCGGGCGTCCGGTGCTCATGGAGGTCAACCCGCGGCTGTCGGCGTCGGTGGAGATCGCGGTCCGGGCGGGTGTGGACTTCCCGCTGCTCGCCGTCCAGCACGCGCTCGGCGAGCCGCTGCCCTCCCCGCACGGCTACCGTCGCGGGCTGCGGATGCGGTGGCTCGGCGGCGACCTGCAGTGGCTCTACCACGTCACCAGGAGCCAGGGGCAGCCCGACGTGCCGCGCTCGGCGTCCGCGGTCGGCGAGGTCGTCCGCTCGACCTTCCGGTCCGCGCAGTACGACTACGCCGACTGGCACGATCCCCGACCCGCGCTCGTCGCGTCCCGCCGGCTCGCCCACGAGGTCGGCGAGGTCGCGCGGGCCCGGCGCGAGTCGCGCCGGGCGGCCCGGCGCGAGAGTGCCCCCGCCGTGAACGGCTCGCGCCCGCGCCACTGAGGACCCGCCACCTTCCCCTGCCTTGCCGTCGGCCGTGCCGGCGGAGGGGCCGGGGAGCGCCGGGCGGAGGACGAAGTTCCCAAGCGGCCTAATACGCCTCTAAGTCCCTAAAAAGGACATAGGCGCCCACGCTACCCCAGTTTCGTGGAACTCGCCACCCCGCACCTCGCGCTCTGGTTTCGTCGATGACGTAGCTCAGTCCGGAGCCGCGCGCGGGGGCCTGCAGACGACCCTTCCCTCCGCGCGGCCCTCCGCCCGAGGTCAGGAGCCCACCATGAAGATCCTCGTCGTCACCTCCGAGGCGCCCCCTATCGTCTCCGGGATCTCCCGGTGCGTCGGGGAGCTCGCCGAGGGGCTGCAGCGCCGAGGACACGAGGTCGACGTCATCTCCTCGACCCAGATCCCCCGGATCAAGCTCGACGAGTACCGGTTCAGCGCGATGGTGGCGTACTGGCCGCGGATCGCCCGCAGCTTCGCCGAGTACGACCTGATCAACCTCCACGGTCCGGTCCCGACGCTGAGCGACGTCTTCCTCCTCCTGTCGCGGCTGTTCAAGCGCGGCTCGTGCCCGCCGATCGTCTACACCCACCACTGCGCCATCGAGATCGAGGGCCTCGAGCAGGCCTGCCGGGTGTACAACACCATCCACATCAAGCTCGCCTCGCTCGCCACGGCCGTCGTCGCGAGCTCGACGTGGTACGCCCAGCCCCTGCGGCGCCTCGACCGCCGTGTCGAGGTCATCCCGTGGGGCGTGGACCCTTCCGCCGCCCCGGCCGCGGTCAAGGAGGACGGGCCGCTGAAGGTCCTCTTCGTCGGGCAGATGCGCCCCTACAAGGGCGTCGAGGTCCTCCTCGAGGCGACCGCCAACCTCCCCGGCGTCGAGCTCGCCCTCGTCGGCAGCGGGGCGCACCTGCGCGACTACCAGGAGGCGGCCCGGCAGCGTCAGGCGTCCAACGTGAAGTTCCTCGGCCGGCTGCCGGACGACATGCTCCGGGCGGAGTACGCGAGCAGCGACGTCATCGTGCTGCCGTCGACCACCCACGCGGAGGCCTTCGGCCTCGTCGTCCTCGAGGGCATGGCGAGCGAGTGCGTCCCGGTCGTGTCCAGCCTGCCCGGCGTTCGCGACCTGCCGACGAGCGAGTCCGGTCACGTCGTCCCGTGCGGTGACCCGTTCGAGCTCCGCCGCACCCTCCAGGGCCTGGCCGGCGACCGCGACCGGCTGCGCCGCATGCAGACCGCGGCCCGCAAGCGGGCCGAGCAGCTGAGCTGGGACCGGTGCGTCGACGAGTACGAGGAGCTGTTCGAGGCCGTCCTCGCACCCCAGTCCCAGCCCGCGCCGGCCCCCGTGTTCGCGCCGGCGGCCCGGCCGGTCCCGAGCGGGCGCGTGCCCGGCCGGGCCGCCCTGGCCGAGCAGTCGGTCGCCGTGGCCCCGGAGACGGCGGTCGACACCCGGTGACGACCCGACCCCTCTCGGGGCGGGTCGCCGTGCCCCGGCTCGCCGCCCGCGCCGACCGCTACGACGGCAGGCACCGCGCCGGCCGCGCTCCCTCCCGGCTCCGGCTCCTGGCCCGCCGCGCCCCGCGGGAGCAGAGCGCCGGCGCCGGCAGCGCCATCCTCGTCACCCGGTTCTTCGTCACCTCGGTGCTCAACTACGCCTTCGGCGTGGCGCTGGCCTGGTTCATGGTCGCCGACGACTTCGCGACCGTCAGCGTGCTGCAGAACATCCTCCTGCTCGCCGCCCTCGTCCTCAGCGCCGGGTTCCCGTGGGTGCTCGCCCGGGGCGAGGCCGCGGCCTCCCGGGGCCGGGGCGACCACGACGACTACCCTGCGGTCTTCCGCGGGGCGGTGCGGGGCAACCTCGTGCTCGCCACCCTGCTCGGCGCGGGCCTGCTCGGGCTGCAGGTCGCCGGCGTCGGCCTGATCCCGTCCGCGTCGCCGGTGCTCCTGCTCGCCGTGGCGCTGATGTTCCCCGTGACGGGGCTCGTCACCGCCTACGGCGCGGCGCTGCAGGGGCTGCGCCGGTTCGCCGCGGACGGGATGGTCCAGACCCTCGAGATCGCCGTCAAGATCGTCGTCGCCCTCGGTCTGATCTGGATGCTCGACCTCGGCGCGACCGGAGTCGCCCTGGGGTTCCTCGCGGGGGCGGCGTGGGCGGCGTGGTACGCCCGCCACGCCCTGCGCGACCGGCTGCCCGGACGCGGCCCCTCGGCGACCTACCGGACCTTCCGCCTCGCCATGCCGATGTGGGTCTCGACGTCCTCCTTCGGGCTGCTCGCGACGATCGACGTCATCGCGCTCGGCCTCTCCAGCCAGTGGGACCTGCCGCTGAAGGCGATCGCGGCCTACCAGGTGGCTGCGATCATCGGCCGGGCGATGTTCTTCGTCGCGGAGGCCTTCATCGACGCGACCTTCCCGTTCATGGCGGCCGAGGAGTCCCTGCGGGCCTCCCACCGGTGGTTCGCCGGGGCGCTCCGGTGCATCCCCCTGCTCGTCATCCCCACCCAGGTCGCCCTCCTCGTCGCCCCCGAACCACTGATCACGCTGATGTTCCCGCAGGGGTACGCCGACGTGGCCGGCCTGGTCCGCATCATCGACGTCGGGACCCTCGGCCTGATCCTCACCGCGTGGTTCAACAAGGCGCTGTTCGCCCAGGGCCGTGGTGGCGTGGGCGCCCGGATCGTGCCCGTCGGCGCGGCCCTGGAGATCGTCGCCCTCGCAGTGCTCGTCCCGCTGTGGGGCGCGACGGGCGCGGCGGTGGCGTTCGCCGTCGGCAGCTGGTCGGCCGCGCTGCCGCTGATGTGGTCCTACAGCCGCTTCCACCGGCTCCCCGGCGTGCCGGCCTCGCGGGTCATCCGGCACGCCACCGCCGTGCTCGCGACGATCCCGGTCCTCGCGCTCACGTTCGTGGCTCCGCACCTCCTCGGCCTGGCCCTGCTCGCCCTCGCCCTCGTCACCCACCTGCTCGTCGCCCGGGCGGTGGGCGTGGTCGGGCCGCAGGACGTCGAGCGGGTCCGGTCCGCCCTCGACCGGGTACCCGTGCTGCGCCGGTTCGTCCGGCGCGGTGCCCCCGCCACCTCCTCCCAGCCCCCCCGCGAGCGCGACGGGGTGAGCCGGTCGTGAGCCCGCTCTCCCTCGCGGCGCCGGTCTCACCGGTACCGCGCCCGCTGTGGCGCGCCGTCCTCGCCGCTGACCCCACCCAGACCCCGGAGTGGCTCGACGCCCTGTGCCGCCACACCCGGGTGCGCAGACACCTGACGACCGACCACACCCGACGACCGAGACCCGATGCCCACACCCGACCACACCCCAGCCGCACGCGACCTCGGAGGTAAGACGTGGACCCCAGCCCACCCAACCCGACCGTGGACGCCGCCACCCCGGCCCCGGCTCCGGCACCGATGAGGCCGCCCCGGCCGCAGGACCGGGGTGGGCGCGTCGTCTCGCCGGCCCCCCGGGACGTCTGGCGCGCCGTCCTCGCCGCCGACCCCGACGCCGTCGCGACCCAGGCCCCGGAGTGGCTCGACGCGGTCTGCCGCCACACCGGCACGGTCGACGCGAGCCGGCTCTACGAGACCCCGGGCGGGCGACGCGTCGTCGTCCCGCTCGTCTCCCGGCGGGTGGCGGGAGCCACGCTGAGCCAGGAGTCGTTCTCCCACGGCTGGGGCTACGGCGGCGCCCTCGTCGAGGGCGGCGGACTGCGTGCCACCGAGGCCGCCCACGTCCTCGCGGACCTCGGCGCCCACCCGCGGCTGCGCACGACGATCACCCCGGCGCCCGGCGTCGACGGCCCGTGGGACCTCGCCGCCGGCGGCGAGACCCACCGCATCACCTCCCACTCCCAGGTCGTCGACCTCAGCGTCGGCCTCGCGGAGGTCACCAAGGGCTTCAAGAGGGGGGTCCGCTACTCGGTCCGCAAGGCCGAGCGCCTCGGGGTCGAGGTCCACGCCGACACCACCGGGGCCCACCTGGCCGACTTCGCGCGGCTCTACGACGAGGCGGTCGGGCGGTGGGCCGAGCAGAAGGGCCAGCCGCCGAGGCTGATGCGGATGGTCGAGCGGTGGCGCGACCGCCCCGGTCAGGCCGCCGCCGCCGTGGCGGCCCTCGGCGACCGGTGCGTGGTGTGGGTGGCCAGCCGGCACGGGGAGCCCGTCGAGATCGCCCTCATGCTCTACCAGGGCCGGACCGCCCACGGCTGGCTCGCCGTCAACGACCGCCGGCTCGTCCGGGAGACCCGAGGGAGCGCGCTGCTGAAGGCCGTCGCCATCGAGGACGCGTGCCGGCGGGGGGTCGAGGACTTCCTCCTCGGTGAGTCCGACCCGGGCAGCCCGGTCGAGAGCTTCAAGCTCCAGTTCGGGGCGGAGACCGTCACCCACCACGCCTACCGGCTCGAGACGCTGCCCTTCACCCCGGTCGCGGCCCGGGTGCGCGCGGCCGCCGAGGGGGCGCTGAGCAGGCGGTCGGCGGCCGCCGGGGCGGAGCAGCCCTGAGGCTCCTGACCCACCCCGCCACCCGCGACCGAGAAGATCGACCGGGTTCCCCGAACCTGCCGTGCGGGGCCTCGCACCTGCCTACTGTTGTCCCTACCGGGCAACACGGGGGGCAGCGGCCACCACGTGCCGCCCACGGGGCCGCACACCCGACCTGTCGTCAGCCCGGAACGAAGGAGTGACAGTTGTCCCGATCGACGACACCCGTGAGCGTGCTGGCCCCGGCGCCCCGGGACGAGTGGCGCGAGATCCTCGCGGCCGATCCCGACGCGGTCGCCAGCCAGAGCCCGGAGTGGCTCGACGCGCTCTGCCGGCGCACCGGGATGGTCGACGCGACCCGGCTCTACCTCGTCCCCGGCGGACGCCGGATCGTCGTCCCGCTCGTGGCCCGCCGCGTCGCCGGAGTGTCGCTGACGGCCGAGTCGATGCCCTACGGCTGGGGCTACGGCGGAGCCCTCGTCGAAGGGGGCGGGCTGCGGCGGGAGGAGGCCGCCCTCGTCCTCGGGGACCTCCACCGCCGCCACCGCGCCCGCACGTGCATCGTGCCGTCCCCGACGACCGCCGTGATCTGGGGGGAGGCGGCCGGTGCGGCCGTGGGCCACGAGCGCCGGCACTGCGAGGTGATCGACACCGGCGCCGGGTTCGACGCGGTCTGGGCGGGCTACGGCTCCCGGCTGCGCCGGAACATCCGCCGGGCCGAGCGGGACGGGGTGGTCGTCGAGCGGAGCACCACGGGCGCCTTCGTGCCCGAGTTCACCCGCCTCTACGCCGAGTCCGTCGACCGCTGGGCCGAGCAGCGGGGCCAGCCGCTCACCCTCGCCCGGGCCCTCGCGCGGCGCCGGGACCGCCCCGGTCAGGCCGCCGCGGTCGCGGCCGCGCTCGGAGACCGGTGCGTCATGTGGCGGGCGAGCCGCCACGGCGAGGTGGTCGCCGTCCACGTCGTGCTCTACCAGGGCGGGACGGTCCACGGCTGGATGGGCGTCAACGACCACCGCCTCAACCGCGAGACGAACGGGAACATGCTCCTGCACTCCGCGGTGATCGAGGACGCCTGCGCCCGGGGCGCCCGGGCCGTGCTGCTCGGGGAGTCCGACCCCGGGAGCCCGGTCGAGGAGTTCAAGCTGCGGTTCGGGGCGTCGTGCATCGACTACGACACGCTGCGGATGGAGCCGGTTCCGATCACGGCAGCCGCCCACCGCGCCCGCTGGGCGGCCGAGACCGTCCTGCGGCACCGGTTCGAGACCCGAGAGCGAGAGTTCGCGTGAGCCTGCACCAGGAGATCTTCGGGGCGACCGACGGCGCCCGGGCCGACGAGGCGGAGCCGGACGTCGGCGACCGGCGCCCGGACCGCAGGCCCGGGCGCCACGTCGGTCGGCGCGGCGTCCCGGTGCTGGCGCTGCTCGCCGTCATCGTCGTCCTCGGCGGCGTCATGCGCTTCGTCGGCGTGCTCCGCGCCTACGACATCTACACCGACGAGTTCATCTACCGCGACGAGGGGCTGTCGGTCCTCGCCGGCCACATGCCTCCGCTCGAGCCGGGTGGCTCCCCGTTCCTCGTCCACCCGCCCGGGCTGTTCCTCATCGAGGCGCCGTGGCTGTGGGTCTTCGGCACCCCGGGGTCCCCCTTCCACCAGATCGCCTCGCTGCGGGTGCTCCAGGGCTTCCTCGCCCTCGGCACCATCGTCCTGCTCTACCTCCTCGTCCGCCGGCTCGCCGGGCGCGTGCCCGGCCTCGTCGCCGCCGGGCTGTTCGCCGCCGACCCCTACGTCCTGCGCCAGAACGGCCGCATCCTGCAGGAGACCGCGGTCCTGCTCCTCGCGCTCGGCGGCTACCTCTGCGTGCTCGCCCTGATCCGGCGGCGGGGCTCCCCCCGGTCCTGGTGGATCCTCGTCGGCGCCGGCCTCCTGCTCGGCTGCTCGGTGCTGACCAAGGACCTCGCGGTCGCGGTGACGGTGGCCCCGCTCCTCGTCATGCTCGCCCTCGGCTGGGGGGCCGAGCGACGCGACCTCGCCGCCGTGCTCGGGATCTCCGCGGTGCCCTACGCGATCTACGCCGTGTGGGTGACGGCCGCCGGGTACGGCGGGCTGCTCTGGCAGTTCAAGGTCTCCGGGATCGAGCGGATGATCGGCCTCGACGTCTACACCGGGTACAACGTCGCGGGGGCGCCGTCCGTGGCGAGCACCCTGCGCGCCCAGCTGCTCGACTACGGCGTCAGCTACGCCCTCGTCGTCGTCGGCGTCCTCGGCGCGGTGTACCTGCTCTGGCGGCCCCGGGGTGACGGCGAGCGCTTCATGGCCCTGACCGCCCTCGGGGGCGCGGCCCTGGTCGGCTACGGCACGCTGTTCAGCACCATCGAGGAGCACTTCCTCTACTACGTCGCGGTCCCGGGGATCGTCACCGCCGTCGTCGCGGTGACCCGGCTCGTGCGCGAGCGCCCGGCGTCCGGCGGCGCCCGGCGGGTGGCCGTGCTCGTCGTGGCGGCCGTGCTCGTCCTCGTCGCCGCGGTCGACACCGCCGCCTGGGTGCGCACCCGGACCGTGCCCGACACCGGGCAGGAGCAGGCGGTGGCCTGGCTCGACGCGCACGTCCCCGACGGCACGACGGTCGCCGTCGTCGCCGACCAGACCCAGGAGGCCCTCGAGGGCACCGGGATCTCCGCGGTCGTCGTCGACGACCCCCGCGCCCTGGCCGAGCGGGACGTGACCTACCTCGTCGTGCTCGGCAAGCTGGTCGAGCAGCGCTACTCCGACCTCACCCCGGCGGAGCTGGACTGGGTCGAGGCGCGCAGCACGCCGGTCTTCCGGGTCGAGAGCCGCTCCTACGACACCGTGACGATCCTGAGGTCGACGGCCCCCGCCCAGTGGTGACGACGCGGTGGCGAGTCAGCCGGCGGGAGCCGGCGGGGGCAGCGGGCTCGTCGAGCCGTTGGCCGCCCGGACCAGGGCGGCGTAGCGGTCGATCGAGGAGATCCCGTTCCACAGCTCTCGGTCGTGGGCCCAGTACATCCCCTGGAACCCGCAGCTGCGGATCTGCCGGAAGCTCGTGGCCATCATCCCCCCGCGGGAGGGGTCCCGGTAGTGGGCGTCGTGGGAGACGGGCTTCTGCCAGCCGGGGTTCTCCCCGTTCTTCGGGATGCCGACCGCGTCGGCGACCCGGCTGATCCAGCGGGTGGCCGACCAGGACTCGACGGCCGGGGAGTACACGCTCACCCGGCGGTCGGTCCGGCGGCACAGGTCGTTGCCGCCGGACCGGTCGGCGACCGACGTGACGTAGGCGACGACCCGCTTCGTGCGCGGCAGGTGGGTGTAGAACTGGTACCACGCCGCCCCGACGCCGACGACCCCGTCCGGCAGGTAGGCGTTTACGGCCTTGCGGTACTGCCGGGGCGAGGCGCCCTGACCGGGCGTGAGGACCTGGTACCACCCGCGGAACCCGAGCGAGTCCAGCGTGCGCATCTGCCACCCGACGACGTCGTCGAGGGCGCCGATGTACCAGTCGGCCCACCGGCGCACCGTGGACCGCGAGACGGTGCGCGTCCCCGGACGCCACCGCGGCGCCGGGTTCCGGGCCATCGTGGAGGGCATGTCCGGCCCGTTGCGTGCGTTCGGCCCGAACGCCCAGTAGCTGCCCTTGCCGGGGTAGAGCACCTCCGGAGCTCCTCCCGAGGTGACCCGGACCGCCCAGACCTGGCGCATCGGGACGACGGTGGCGACCTCGCGGACGTACCGCGCGGCGAACCCCCGCAGCCGGCGGTTGAAGACGAGGTCGATGCTGTTCGACCGGTGGCCGTGCTGGTCGCGCAGCCTGCTCCGCGGCAGGGCGCGCACCCACGCCGGCGGGTAGTGCAGGCCCAGGCCGAGGGTGACCCGCCGGCCCGCGCGGCGCATGGCCTGGATCTCGGCGCGCTTGAACGCCGCGTACCTGCGGTCGAAGTGGCCTCGCGACGGCTCGAAGTCCTTCCAGGTGAACTCGACCATCGCCACCTTGATCCCCCGGCGGGACTCCGCGGACGCCCGGCCCGGCAGCGAGATCAGTGTCCCGAACGCGTAGTGGCGCCCGTCGGGGGGACGGGCCTGGCTCGTGCCGGGGGCGCCGGGGGCCTCGAACGGGTTGACCGTCCCCTCGGGCCAGAGCGTCAGCGACACCGCGACCGAGCAGACGAGCGCGACGGGGACGATGCGGCGCCGCAGCCGGTGGCCCCGTCCCGGGCTCGTCTCGTCCTCGGCCGTCATCGCCGCGTCAGCCCCCCGCGAGCACGCCGTCGACGACCCGGCGGTACTGCGAGGCCATCGCATCCCAGTCGTGGTCCTCGGCGTGGGCTCGGCCGGCGCGGCCGAGGGCGGCGCGCCCGGCGGGGTCCGCGACGAGGGCGGCGAGGGCGTCCGCGAGCGCGCCGGTGTCCTCGGCAGGGACCCGGACGCCGCAGGACTCGGGGATCCACCCCAGCCGGGGCAGGTCGAAGTGGAGCACCGGCTTGCCGTACGACATCGCCTCGAGGGCACACAGCCCGTAGGTCTCGAACCGCGACGGCATCGCGAGCAGGGCGCAGTCCCGCAGCAGCTCGGCCTTCCGGTCGCCGCTGACGTGCCCGACGAGCTCGACGTCGTCCCGGCCGGCGGCGAGGTCGCGCAGGAGTTCCATCTCGCGGTCCGGGCCGGATCCGGCGACGACGAGGGGCAGGCCGGTGCCGGCGCGGGCGTGCGCCTCGAGCAGGAGGTCGAGGCCCTTCTGGCGCACGTCGACCCGGCCGAGGAAGAGGATGTGCCCTCCGGTGCCCGGTCGGACGTCCTCCACCGGCGGCAGCGTGACCCCGTTGGGGACGACCGACACCTGCGCCCGCGGGCTGTGCCGGCTGACGACCCTGCCGTCGGCGTCGTTGAGCACGACGAGCCGGCGGTACCAGCGCAGGCCGCGCCGCTCGACCCGGTCGAAGGGGAGCCGGTATCGGGCCCTCATGTCCTCCCCGCTGAGCATCTGGACGACGCCGACGACGGGCCGCCTCGTGACGAGCGGGAGCAGGCTGGTCGAGAACGGCGGGGTGAAGCTGTCCAGCCACACGTCGTGCCGGAGCAGTACCCCGGCGACGGGCAGCAGCGCGTGGAAGGCGAGCTGACCGCCGCGGGCCCCGGCCCAGCCCACGGGGAGGTAGCGGATCCGGACCCCGTCCCGGCGTCCGCCCCGCCGGCCGCGCCGGCAGCCGGTGTAGGAGCCCGCGAGGAGGGTGACGTCGTAGTCGGCGGCCAGGCGGGACGCGAGCTCTGCGGCGACCACCGCGCCTCCCCCGCCGTAGTGCGGGTTGCCGAGGTCGTCGTAGATCGAGACGACGACGCGGGGCCGGCCCGTCCGGCGCGACCGGTCGGAGCGACCGGACCGTGAGGACGCGACGGACCGGGCGGCGTGTGCCAGGCGCTCGGTGACGCGGCCGGCGAGTGGGGCGGGGGGTCTCACGGGACAAGTCTCCCCCGCCCCGGCGCGCGGCGCGGGCGAACCGCCCAAAGGAGGGCGTCCGGGTGGGTGGAGGGGTTCGAACCCCCGACCTCCGCGACCACGACGCGGCGCTCTGCCAGCTGAGCTACACCCACCACGCAGGCCCCCCACCAGCGGCGTCGTCGGGACCGGCGGTCGCGAGCCTACTCCCGCGGCGCACGCCGGGTGGGCGTTCCGGCGGAAAAGTCTCGTGCTGCGACAGGACGGCCGCGCCGGCTCCCCGACCCCGAGAACCGGGGCCGGGAGGCCGGCCGAACCCGCGTCAGGACGGCGCGCGCTCGGAGGTCCCCCACGGTGAGCCGTAGCCGGTGGGCTTGTCGGCGGCGAGGAGCTCGAGGAAGGGAACCGCGTCGAACGCCTCCGGCCCGAGCACCCCGGTCCCGGCCCACGCCCCGCTCGCGAGCAGCTCGAGGGCGACGACGGGGTTGACCGCGGTCTGCCAGACCACGCACTGGGAGCCGTACTCGCGCATCGTCTCCTCGTTGTCGGCCACGTGGTAGAGGTAGGTCGACCGCGGCTCGCCGTCGGTGCCGAGACCGGTGACGTGGACCCCGGCGCACGTCTTCCCGGTCATCCGGGGCCCGATCGTCGCCGGGTCGGGCAGGACCGCGGCGACGACGTCCCGGGGGGCGACCTCGACCCCGCCGACGGTCACCTTCTGGGTGCTGTCGAGACCGAGGGTGTGAAGGGTCTTCAGGACGCCGATGAACTCGTCCCCGAGGCCGTACTTGAACGTGACCCGGGAGGCCTCCAGCCAGCGCGGCATGAGGAGGACCTCCTCGTGCTCGACGTTGACGCACTCCACCGGCCCGATCCCCTCGGGGAAGTCGAAGACCTCGGGCTCGGAGAACGGCGGCGTCGTGTACCAGCCCCGGTCGCGCTCCCAGACGACGGGCGGGTTGAGGCACTCCTCGATCGTGGTCCAGATCGAGAAGCCCGGGGCGAAGATCTCCCGGCCCTCCTCGTCGCGCACGACGAGGTTGGCCCCGTCCCGGGTGCCGAGCTCGTCGACCCGGGAGAACAGGTGGTCGCTCGCGTACCGCGCGAGCACGTCGGAGAGGCCGGGCTCGACGCCGATGCCGACGAGCGCGAGCCGACCGGCCCGCTCCCAGTCGGGCGCGGCGGCGAACTGCGCGTCGCCGAGCTTGACCCCGCTGCGGGCGTGGGGCTGCTCCGGGTCGGGGCGGGAGAGGCTCATCGCCATGTCGAGGTAGTCCGCGCCGGCGGCGAGCGCGCCCTCGAAGACCGGGAGGACGAAGCGCGGGTCGACGGCGTTGAGCACGTGGGTCGCGCGGTGCTCGCGGGCGAGCGCCGTCACGGCCGCGGGATCGGAGGCGTCGACCGCGGCGGCGACGAGGCGGCTCTCGCCCTCGCGGCGGGCGGCGGCGGCGACGACCGCCCGCTCGGCGCGTCCCGGGTCGTGGTCGGCGACGACGAGGGCCTCGAAGAAGTCCCGCTCGACGGCGATCGAGGCGACGGCGGAGCCGACGCCGCCGGCGCCGATGACGAGGATGCGCATGGTGTCCTTCCGTGTGGGGTGTGGGGTGTGGGGTGGGAGGTGGGCCCGCGACCGGCGGGTGCCGGCGCGGGCGGTCGCGTGACCGGCCCGCGCGGGCCCGGCGCGGCTCAGCTGCGGCGGGCGCGGCCGACGAGCTGGCCGACGACGACGAGCGCGACGGCGATGACGAACATCGAGAACCCGATGACGTTGGCCTGGGCCGGGATCCCGCGCAGGTAGGAGACGTAGACGAACTTCGGGAAGGTCGTGGTGTCCCCCGAGACGAAGTTCGTGATGATGAAGTCGTCGAAGGACAGCGAGAACGACAGCAGCGCTGCGCCGACGATGCCGGGCAGGACGAGGGGGAACGTCACCCGCCAGAACGTCGCGCCGGAGCCGGCGTAGAGATCCTCGGCAGCCTCCTCGAGCCGGGGGTCGAGGCTCTGCAGCCGCGCCTTGACCGTGACGACGACGAAGCTGATGCAGAACATGACGTGGGCGATGACGACGGTCCAGAAGCCGAGCTGGAGGCCGAAGCGGCTGAACCCCTGGACGAAGATCGTCAGCAGGCTCGCCCCGAGGACGATCTCCGGGGTCGCCATCGGCACGAACACGAGCACGTTGCTCACCGCCCGTCCCCGGAAGCGGTGCCGGACGAGGGCGAAGGCGAGCATCGTCCCCAGGGCGGTCGCGACGAGGGTCGCCAGGGCCCCGACCTGGATCGAGGTGACGAGCGAGTCGCAGACCCCGGGGGCACCGCACGGGTTCTTCCAGTGCTTCAGCGTCGGCCCGGAGTCCGAGTTCCACACGATGTTCGACTTGCGGTAGTCGTTGAACGAGAACGCGAACGTGTACGCGACCGGGACGAAGAGGTAGACGAGCACGAGCAGCGCGATGATCATCGCGGCCCGGTCGGCCACCCAGTTGCGCGCCCGGCGGGACGCGGGGACCGGCGGTCGGCCGGTCTCGCCGGCGGAGGTCGTCAGGGCACTCACAGCAGCTCCTCGGTGCCGAACCGGCGGACGTAGAGGAACACGAGCGCGAGGATCAGCGCCATGAGGGTGAACGCGAGGGCGGCGGCGATCGGGAACCCGCCGAGGACGCGGAAGAACTGGCTCTCGATCGCGTTGCCGACCATCTTCGTGCTCCGGTCGGACCCGAGCAGCTCGGCGTTGACGTAGTCGCCGGCCGCCGGGATGAACGTCAGCAGCGTCCCGGCGATCACCCCGGGCATGCTCATCGGCAGGGTGACGGTGCGGAAGGTCGTCAGCCCGTTGGCGTAGAGGTCGCCGCCGGCCTCGATGACCTTCGGGTCGGCCCGCTCGAGGGAGGCGTAGATCGGCAGCACCATGAACGGGAGGAAGTTGTACGTGATGCCCGCGACGACCGCGATCCACGTCTCGGTGATCCGGCCCTGGGGCAGCACGTGGAGGGCGTTGAGCGTCGTCGTCACCGGGCCGTCGTCGGCGAGGATCTGCCGCCAGGCGATCGTGCGGAGGATGAACGAGGTGAAGAACGGGGCGATGACACAGATCATCATGACGTTGCGCCACCGGCCGGCCTTGAACGCCATCGCGTACGCGAGCGGGTAGGCCAGGACGAAGGCGAAGAACGTCGCCAGGCTCGCGTAGAGCAGCGAGCGCCCGAAGTGCGGGGCGAACTCGCTGATCGCCGTGGCGTAGTTGCCGAAGTTGAGGTCCCGGTAGTAGTAGCCGGGGAAGCCGGGGAACCCGCTCTGCAGCGAGACCGTGAACAGCTGGGCCAGCGGGAACACGAAGAACACGACGAGCCACAGCCCGCCGGGCAGGAGCAGCAGGTAGGCGGCCCAGCGCCGGTCGCGACGTGCCGGCTTCGCGGCGGGCGGCGGCTGGCCCGGGGGGTGGATGCCCTCGCCGGCGACCTCCGTCGTCGCAGCGGTCACGACGCGACCACCGCCGGCTCGTCCGGGACGTCCTCCCCGGACTCGTCCTCGCCGGCGCCGGAGGCCGACTCGGGGGCGACCCCGAACGCATGGCCGGGGTCCCACTGCAGCCAGACCTCGTCGCCCGGGCGCAGGGTGTTCCGCTCGACGTCGAGGTTCTGCTCGTAGACCCCCCACGTCGCGCCGCTCGGGACGGTGACGAGGAACTGGGTCGCGACGCCGGTGAAGGAGACGTCGGTGACCGTGGCGCGCACGTCGTTGCCGGCCCCGCGGGGCTGCTCGGTCGAGATCCGCACCTTCTCCGGGCGGACCCCGAAGACGAGGTCGCCGCTGCCGACGGCGCACCGTTCCCGCGGGATCCGGGCCGCCGTGCCGGCGACGTCGACGACGAGGTCGTCACCGTCGCGGCCGGTCACCCGGGCGGCGCCGAGGTTGGACTGGCCGACGAAGTTCGCGACGAACGCGGTCCGGGGCAGGTCGTAGAGCTCCTCGGGGTGGCCGAGCTGCTCGATCCGCCCGGAGTTCATCACCGCGACGGTGTCGGCCATCGTCATGGCCTCCTCCTGGTCGTGGGTGACGTGGATGAACGTCAGGCCGACCTCGACCTGGATCCGCTTGAGCTCGACCTGCATCTGCCGGCGCAGCTTGAGGTCGAGCGCGCCGAGCGGCTCGTCGAGCAGGAGCACCTCGGGCCGGTTGACCAGGGCCCGCGCGAGCGCGACACGCTGCTGCTGCCCACCGGAGAGCTGGGTGGGCTTGCGGTCGGCGAACCCGGTCATCTGGACCAGCTCGAGCGCCTCCTCGGCGAGCTCGGCCGCCCCGGGGACCCTGCGGCGCTTCGGCCCGAACGCGACGTTCTCCCGGATCGACAGGTGGGGGAAGAGGGCGTAGCTCTGGAAGACCGTGTTGACCGGCCGCTGGTAGGGCCGGGACCCGGTGAGGTCGGTCTCGCCGATGACGACCCGGCCGGACGTCGGCTGCTCGAGGCCGGCGACCATCCGCAGCGTCGTCGTCTTGCCGCAGCCGGACGGGCCGAGCAGGGCGAAGAACGAGCCGCGCGGCACCCGCAGGCTGAGGTCGTCGACGGCGGTGAAGGTGCCGAACCGCTTGGTCACGGCCTCGATGTGCAGGTCGCCGGTCGCTTCCCGGAACCCCGATGAGCGTGCCATCAGTTGCCCACCACCTTCGCCCAGATCTGGCTGTACTCCTGGTCCTCCTGCGCCGAGAGCGCCCGGAAGCCCTGGATGTTGTGCTCGCGGATGTAGGAGTCGCTCGGGAAGATGAACGGGCTCTTGGCGAGCTCCGGGTCGATCTTCTCCATCTCCGCCTGCGCGCCCTTGACGGGGCAGATGTAGTTGACCCACGCGGCGACCTGGGCCGCGACCTCGGGCTGGTAGTAGTAGTCCATGAGCCGCTCGGCGTTGCGCCGGTGGGGCGAGGTGATCGGCACCATGAGGTTGTCCGACCAGAGGGTGCCCCCGGACTCGGGGATCCGGAACTGCCAGTGGTTGTTCTCGGTCTCGGCGCGCAGGACGAACAGGTCGCCGCTCCAGACGATGCCGGCGATGGCGTTGCCGCTCTTGAGGTCCTCGAGGTAGGCGTTGCCCTTCACCCGGCGGATCCACCCGTCGCTGATGCGCTTGTCGATCTCGTCGACGGCCCGCTCGAACTGGGCCTTGCCGAACCCGGAGGAGATGTCGACGCCCTGGCTGAGCATGACGAGCCCGACGGTGTCCCGGAACTCGCTGAGGACGACGATCCGGCCCTTGAGGTCCTCGCTCCACAGGTCGTCGAGCGTGTGCAGGTCCCGCCCGAGGCGGGAGCGGTCGTAGCCGAGCCCGGCGAACCCGCTCTGCCACGTCAGGGAGTGGGTGCGGCCGGGGTCGAAGGAGACGTCCTTGAGGGAGTCGATGAGGTTGGTCGCGTGCGGCATCCGGATCAGCTCCAACGGCTGGCAGAGCTGCTCGCGGATGACCCGGTTGGCCATCCAGTCCGTGAAGGTGAAGATGTCGCGGTCGATGTCCTGGCCGGCCCGCAGCTGCGGGGCGATCTTGTTGAAGTACGTGTCGTTGTCGTCGATGTCCTCGCTGTACGTCGCCTTCAGACCCGTCTGCTTCTGGAACCTCTCCAGCGTCGGGTGGGTCTTGGTCTTCTCGTCGTAGTCGAGGTAGGCCGTCCAGTTGGCCCAGCGGACGACCTTCTCGGTCGCCGAGCGGTCCTCGGGCAGCTTCGGCCCGCTCGCGGCGGCGGCCGTGGGCGGCTCGGGCGGGGCGCACCCGGCCAGGCCGGACGCGGCGAGCGCGCCGAGCCCGGCCCCCAGCAGGCCGCGGCGGCTCAGGGCCGACCGGGCGAGCTGGGCGGCCAGGGGGTCGGTGGGGGTGGGTCTCCCCGGGTCGGGCGGGGTGGGTGTCATCGTCACCATCCTGGGGCGGGCCGGCCGGTCAGGCCTCGATGTTGGCCATGACGTGCTTGATCCGGGTGTAGTCCTCGAACCCGTACATCGACAGGTCCTTGCCGTGGCCGGACTTCTTGAACCCGCCGTGCGGCATCTCCGCGACGATCGGGATGTGGCAGTTGATCCACACCGCGCCGAAGTCGAGCCGCTTGCTCATCCGCATGGCCCGGCCGAAGTCGCTGGTCCACACGCTCGAGGCGAGGCCGTACTCGACGCCGTTGGCCCACCGGACCGCCTCGTCCTCGTCGGCGAAGCGCTGCACGGTGATGACCGGGCCGAAGATCTCCTGCTGGATCGCCTCGTCGTCCTGGGCCAGCCCGGAGACGACGGTGGGCTCGAGGAAGAACCCGTCGCCGAGGTCGGTCCGGCGGTGGCCGCCGGCCTGCACGGTGGCGTGCTCGGGGAGCCGGTCGAGGAACCCGGTGACGCGGGCGAGCTGGCCCGCGCTGTTGACCGGGCCGAGGAGGGCGTCCTCGTCGTCGGGCATCCCGACCCTGGCCTCGGTGCGGGCGTACTCGGCGAGGGCGGCCACGAAGTCGTCGTGGATGCGGGGACCGGCGAGCACCCGGGTGGCGGCGGTGCAGTCCTGGCCGGCGTTGAAGTAGCCGGCCTCGGCGATCCCGGCGACGGCCTTCTCGACGTCCGCGTCGTCGAAGACGACGACGGGGGCCTTCCCGCCGAGCTCGAGGTGGACCCGCTTCAGGCCCTTGGCGGCGCTCGCGGCGACCTCCGTCCCGGCGCGGACCGACCCGGTGATCGCGACGAGCTGCGGGGTGTCGTGCTCGACGACGAGCCGCCCGGTGTCCCGGTCGCCGGTGACGACGTTGAAGGTCCCGGCCGGCGTGTGGCGCGCGGCGAGCTCGGCCATGAGCAACGTCGTCTCGGGCGTGGTGTCGCTCGGCTTGAGGACGATGGTGTTGCCGGCGGCGAGCGCGGGGCCGATCTTCCACATCGCCATCATCATCGGGTAGTTCCACGGCGTGACCTGGCCGACGACGCCGATGGGCTCGCGCCGGACCCAGCTGGTGTGACCGGCCATGTACTCCCCGGCCGAGCGTCCCTCGAGGACCCGCGCGGCCCCGGCGAAGAAGCGGAGCTGGTCGAGGAACATCGGGATCTCCTCGCTCGCCGTCAGGGCGTGCGGCTTCCCGGTGTTCTCGCTCTCGATCCGGATGAGGTCGTCGGTGTGGGCCTCGAGGTCGTCGGCGAAGCCGAGCAGGGCCTTCTGCCGCTCGGCCGGGGTGGTGCTCCCCCACTCCTCGAACGCGGACTCGGCCGCGCGGTAGGCCCGGTCGACGTCCTCGGCGCCGCTGACCGGGGCGTGGGCCACCACCTCACCGGTGGAGGGGTGGACGACCTCGCTCGTGGCGTCGTTCCGGGCCTCGACGTACTCGCCGCCGATGAAGTTCCGCAGTGCGCGTGGGCTCACGTCAGCTCTCCGTAGGGGTGGGGGTGCGAATTGCGATGAGGAGCACTGTAGCGGGACTGGCGCAGGAATCAACAGTTCTGGCCGTTGCAGGCGCGTAAATCAGTCGTCATACCGGAGTATTGCCACGGATTC
The DNA here is from genome assembly GCA_963800325.1 of uncultured Actinomycetota bacterium. Taxonomy (GTDB): domain Bacteria; phylum Actinomycetota; class Actinomycetes; order Actinomycetales; family Dermatophilaceae; genus CAWDAQ01. The sequence goes on from CAWDAQ010000005.1 coordinate 432,787, forward strand.
CGTGGTGTCTGACTTGCACTTCTCGAACCGAGCGGCCACGATTGCGGCGTGAGCAGGTCCACCAGCCCGGCAGCCGAGGTCCGCCTCGACGAGGTCGGGAAGCAGATCATCGAGCACCTCCAGGAGGACGGCCGGCAGTCGTACGCGACGATCGCGAAGGAGGTCGGTCTGTCCGAGGCCGCGGTGCGCCAGCGGGTCCAGCGGATGATCGACACCGGCCTGATGCAGATCGTCGCGGTGACCGATCCCCTCCAGATCGGCTTCCGGCGCCAGGCGATGATCGGCATCACCGTCGACGGGGATCTCCGGGGCGTCGGCGACGCCCTGAGCGAGATGCCGGAGGTCGACTACGTCGTCACCACGGCCGGCAGCTTCGACCTGCTCGCCGAGGTGGTGTGCGAGGACGACGACGAGCTGCTCGACCTCCTCACCAGCCGGGTGCGGACCCTCCCCGGGGTCCGCTCGACCGAGACGTTCGTCTACCTGAAACTCAACAAGCAGCACTACAACTGGGGTACGAGATGACCACGACGCCTGACCCGACGACGACTCCCACCGCCCCCGCGGGCACGACGCCGCTCGGGACGCCGTACCAGGACGCCGCCCGGGACCACCTGTGGATGCACTTCACCCGCCACTCGGTCTACGAGGAGGGCGGCGCGGTGCCGACGATCGTCCGCGGCGAGGGCCACCGGATCTGGGACACCGGCGGCCGGGAGTACATCGACGGGCTCTCCGGCCTCTTCGTCGTCCAGGTCGGCCACGGTCGGGAGGAGCTCGCCGAGGCAGCGGCGAAGCAGGCCAGGGACCTCGCCTTCTTCCCGCTGTGGTCCTACGCCCACCCGCCGGCGATCGAGCTCGCCGAGCGGCTCAGCGCCGCCACCCCCGGGGACCTGAACCGGGTCTTCTTCACCACCGGCGGCGGCGAGGCCGTCGAGTCGGCGTGGAAGCTCGCCAAGCAGTACTTCCGGCTCACCGGCAAGCCGGGAAAGCACAAGGTCATCAGCCGCTCGGTCGCCTACCACGGCACCCCGCACGGTGCGCTGTCGATCACCGGCCTGCCGCCCCTGAAGGAGATGTTCGAGCCGCTCGTGCCCGGGGCGTTCCGGGTGCCGAACACGAACATCTACCGCGCGCCGGACGACCACCTGCGCGAGGACCCCAAGGCGTTCGGCCGGTGGGCCGCGGACCGCATCGCCGAGGCGATCGAGTTCGAGGGGCCCGACACCGTCGCCGCCGTGTTCCTCGAGCCGGTGCAGAACGCCGGCGGCTGCTTCCCGCCCCCGCCGGGGTACTTCGAGCGGGTCCGGGAGATCTGCGACGAGTACGACGTCCTGCTCGTCTCGGACGAGGTCATCTGCGCGTTCGGCCGGATCGGCGAGCTGTTCGCCTGCAGCGACTTCGGCTACACCCCGGACATCATCACGTGCGCCAAGGGGATGACGAGCGGGTACTCCCCGATCGGGGCGATGATCGCGAGCGACCGGCTCTTCGAGCCCTTCCGCCGGGGCACGACGAGCTACGCCCACGGGTACACCTTCGGCGGGCACCCGGTCAGCGCCGCGGTCGCGATGGCGAACCTCGACATCTTCGAGCGCGAGGGGCTGACGTCCCACGTCCACGAGAACGCCGCCGCGTTCCGCGCCACCCTGGAGCGGCTGTACGACCTGCCGATCGTCGGCGACGTCCGCGGCGAGGGGTACTTCTACGGGATCGAGCTCGTCAAGGACAAGGACACCCGGGAGACCTTCGACGACGAGGAGTCCGAGCGGCTGCTGCGCGGCTACCTGTCCAACGCCCTCCTCGACGCCGGGCTGTACTGCCGCGCCGACGACCGGGGCGACCCCGTCATCCAGCTCGCTCCCCCGCTGACGATCGGGCAGCCCGAGTTCGACGACATCGAGCAGCGGCTCCGCTCGGTCCTCGAGGGCGCCCTCGAGCGGATGTGAGCGGGCCGCTCTGGGCCGACCCGGCGGCCGGCGGACCCGGGTGCTCCCACGGGGCCGCCGACCGGCGGCGTGCCCTGCTGCCGGCGGCGGCCGACGTCGTCGTCGTCGGCGGGGGCTTCACCGGGCTGTGGAGCGCCTACCACCTGCTGCGGGCCGACCCGGGGCTCGACGTGCTCGTCCTCGAGGCCGAGCACGTCGGCTTCGGCGCCTCGGGACGCAACGGCGGGTGGGTGTCCGCGCTGTGGCCGGTGGCCCCGGCCGCCGTGGCCCGTCGTCACGGGGGCACGGCAGCCAGGTCCATGGTCACCGCCCTGCAGCGGACCGTGGCCGACGTCGGCCGGGTCGTGGAGCGGGAGGGGATCGACTGCGGCTACCACCGCGGCGGCACCCTCGCGGTCGCGCGCGGCCCCGCCCAGGCGGCACGAGCCCGGGCCGAGGTCGCCGAGGGCGAGATCTGGGGAACCGGCCTGTCGTGGCTCGACGCGGCCGGGGTGCGCGAGCGCCTCGCGGCCCCGGACGCCGTCGGCGGGACCTACTCCCCGCACTGCGCCCGGATCCACCCGCGTCGGCTCGTCGACGGCCTCGCGGCGACCGTCGGCCGCCTCGGTGGCCGGATCGTCGAGGGCGCCCGGGTCACGGCGATCGAGCCGGGCCGGGTGACCGTCGGCGCCGACGGGACGCCGGGGACCGTCGCCGACGGGACGCCGGGGACCGCGGTGCGGGCCCGGCACGTCCTGCGCGCCGCCGAGGCGTGGACCGCGCGGCTGCCCGGCCTGCGCCGGGCGGTCGCGCCGGTGTACTCCCTCATGGTCGCGACCGAGCCGCTGCCGGCCCGGCGCTGGGCGGAGCTGGGCCTGGCGGACCGGGAGACGTTCACCGACCACGGGCACGTCGTCGTCTACGGCCAGCGCACCCCGGACGACCGGGTCGCGTTCGGCGGACGCGGGGCCCCGTACCACCTCGCCTCCCGCATCCGTCCCGGGTTCGACACCGACGAGGCGGTCTTCGGGGCGCTCCGCTCCACCCTGACCCGTCTCCTCCCCGGCCTCGCGGGCGTGCGGTTCACCCACGCGTGGGGCGGTCCGCTCGGCATCTCCCGCGACTGGTGGCCCAGCGTCGGGCACGACCCGGGGACCGGGCTCGGCTGGGCCGGCGGCTACGTCGGCGACGGGGTGGCCGCGAGCCACCTCGCCGGGCGGACGCTCGCCGACCTCGTCCTCGGCCGCGACAGCGAGCTCGTGGGGCTGCCGTGGGTGGGTCACCGCAGCCGGCGCTGGGAGCCCGAGCCGGCCCGGTGGCTCGGGGTCAACGCCGGGCTCCGGCTCGCCCGGGCCGCCGACGCCGAGGAGTCCCGCACCGGCCGGCCCGCCCGGCTGGGACGTCCCCTCGCGGCGTTGACCGGTCACTAGGCGAGACTGGGGCCATGGCCTCCGACCCCGGCGCCCTCACCCCCGCGGCTCTCGACTTCGTCACCGTCCGCCACCTCGCGACCCTGACCACCGTGCGCGCGGACGGCAGCCCGCACGTCACCCCGGTCGGGTTCACGTGGGACCCCGACCGCCACCTGGTCCGGGTCATCACCCGCGCGGGCAGCCAGAAGACCCGCAACGTCGCCGCGACCGGGCTCGCCGCGGTCTGCCAGGTGCAGGGCCGCCACTGGCTGACGTTCGAGGGCCGGGGCCGGGTCGCCGCGGACGCCGCCGCGGTGCGCGAGGCCGAGGAGAGGTACGCCCTGCGCTACCGCACCCCGCGGCCCAACCCCGAGCGGGTGGCGCTCGAGATCACGGTCCAGCGCGTGCTCGGGAACGTGTGACCGTGCCGGGTCTGCCCGGGGACACCCGCGAGATCCACACCCTCGCCCGGCTCGACCGGGCGCTGCGGGAGCGCACCAGCCTCGCCGGCCTGCGCATCCAGGACCTCGACCTCACCGCGCGGGCGGACGCCCTGCTGGCGCGGACCGACCTCGCGGGGCTCGTCGTCCTCGGCGGCCGGCTCACCGCGGGCCTGGAGGACCACCTCCGCCGCCACGGCGCCATCGTCTTCCCCACCGACCCGCGCTGCCCGGTCGATCCCTACCGGTCGGCGCTCTACCACCCCGACGAGCTCTACGCCGGGCTGCGGGAGCACGGCTACGAGGCGACCCCGGACGCCCGCGCCCGGGCCTGGTCGGCCGACGCCTCCACCCGGGGGGACGCGTACGCGACCCTGCTGCGGGCGATCCACGACGACTCGATCTCGGACGCCCTCGACGAGTTCCTCGGCGAGGTCCCGGTGGTCGGGGTGATGGGCGGGCACGCGCTGGACCGGTCCTCCCCGCGCTACGCCGACGCCGCCCGGCTCGGGGGCCGCCTCGCGGCCGCCGGGTTCACCGTCGCCACCGGCGGCGGCCCCGGGGCGATGGAGGCGGCCAACCTCGGGGCCTTCACGACCGACCCGGGCGCCGCCGCCGAGGCGGTCGCGGCGATGGCGCGGGCCCCGGACGCCCGCTCCTCGGTGCGGGACTGGGCAGGGGCGGCGCTCGCGCTCCGGGCGGACCTGCCCCACCACCGGTCGCCGCACCGGGCGACCCGGGAGCGCGCGCTCAGCCTCGGGGTCCCGACGTGGCACTACGGCCAGGAGCCCCCGAACGTGTTCTGCCACGCCCTCGCGAAGTACTTCTCGAACGCGATCCGGGAGGACGGCCTGCTCGCCCGCTCCGGCGCCGGGGTCGTCGTCCTCGAGGGGGCGGCCGGGACGGTCCAGGAGGTCTTCCAGGCGGCGACCCGGCTCTACTACGCCACCGGGGACGACCCGGTGGCCCCGCTCGTCCTCGTCGGCCGCGAGCACTGGGGCGAGGTGGTCCCGGTGTGGCCCGCGCTGCGGGCGCTCGCGGGACGCTCCGGGGCGCCCGCCGGGGCCGCCGTGCCGGAGTCGGTCCACCTCGTCGACACCGTGGACGAGGCCGCCGACGTCGTCACCGACCGGTGGGGTCGCTGAGCGGCGGGCCCCGACGGCGGGCCACCGGGCGGGGGACCCGGGGGGGTGGGGGCTCAGCCCACCGCGTCCCGCGCGGCGGTGAAGGCGTCGACGCAGGTGCGGACGTCGTCCTCGCTGTGCGCCGCGGACAGCTGCACCCGGATGCGGGCCCTGCCCTTCGGGACGACCGGGTAGGAGAAGGCGATGACGTACACCCCGTTGTCGAGCATGTGGTCGGCGATCTGCGTCGCGCGCCGCGCGCCGTCCTCACCGGGGAACATGATCGGGGTGATGGGGTGGCTGCCCTCGAGGACCTCGAAGCCCGCCTCGGTCATGAGGGAGCGGAACAGGTCGGTGTTGCGGGCCAGGGCCGCGCGCTGCTCGTGGCTGCCGGCGATCATCTCGAGCGCCTCGAGCGAGCCGGCGACGACCGCGGGGGCCACCGAGTTGGAGAACAGGTAGGGCCGGGAGCGCTGCCGGAGCAGGTCGACGATCTCCGCGTGGGCGCTGACGTACCCGCCGGAGGCGCCGCCGAGCGCCTTGCCGAGGGTCCCGGTGAGGATGTCGACCCGGTCGGCGACGCCGAACAGCTCCGGGGTCCCGCGGCCGTTCTCGCCGACGAACCCCACGGCGTGGCTGTCGTCGACGAGGACGAGCGCGCCGAACTCGTCGGCGAGGTCGCAGATCTCGTCCAGCGGGGCGTAGCTGCCGTCCATGGAGAACACCCCGTCGGTGACGACGACCTTGCGGCGGGCGTCGGCGGCCTGCTCGAGCTGGACGCGCAGGTCGGCGGTGTCGCGGTTGCGGTAGCGCATCCGGCGCGCCTTGCTCAGCCGGATGCCGTCGATGATCGAGGCGTGGTTGAGCTCGTCGGAGATGATCGCGTCCTCGGGCCCGAACAGCGTCTCGAAGACGCCACCGTTGGCGTCGAAGCAGCTCGAGAAGAGGATCGTCGCCTCGGTGCCGAGGAACTCGCTGAGCCGCCTCTCGAGCCGGGTGTGCAGGGTCTGGGTGCCGCAGATGAAGCGCACCGACGCCATCCCGAAGCCCCACTCGTCCAGGCCCCGCTTGGCGGCCTCGATGATGTCGGGGTGGTCGGCGAGGCCGAGGTAGTTGTTCGCGCAGAAGTTCAGCGCCTCCGCCTTCAGGGTGCGCACGTGCGCGGCCTGTGGCGAGGTGAGCTCGCGCTCGTTCTTGTACAGGCCCGCCTCGCGGATCTCCTCCAGGGTCGCGGCGAGCTGGTCCTTGACGTCGGCGTACATCCGGGGGCCTTCCGTGGGTCGGGGCGGGTCTCGGGCGGTGCGGGTCTCGGGCGGTGCGGGTGGGGGTGGGTCTGGGGCGGGTCGTCCCTCGGGCGGGTCGTTCGCGGGTGGGTGGGCTCAGGTCCAGTCGAGCACGACCTTGCCGCAGTGGCCGGACCGGGCGACGTCGAACGCCTGCCGCCAGTCCTGCGCCGGGAACCGGTGGGTGATGACCGAGGTCACCGACTCGCGCAGCGCCTGCGAGGTCTGGAGCATCGAGGACATCGCGTACCAGGTGTCGAACATCTCCCGGCCGTAGATCCCCTTGAGCGTGATCATGTGGGTGATCACCTTGCCCCAGTCGATGGCGAAGGCCTCGCTCGGCAGCCCGAGCAGGGAGACCCGGGCGCCGTGGGTGAGGTTGTCGATCATCTCGGCCAGCGCCCGCGGGCTGCCCGACATCTCGAAGCCGAGGTCGAAGCCCTCCTTCATGCCGAGCTCGCGCTGGGCCTCGACGAGCGTGGTGCGGGAGACGTCGACGGCGAGGTCGACCCCGACCCCGGAGGCGAGCTCGAGCCGCTCGGCGGAGACGTCGGTGACGACGACGTGCCGGGCGCCGGCGTGCCGGGCGATGGCGGCGGCCATGATCCCGATCGGCCCGGCGCCGGTGATGACGACGTCCTCGCCGACCATGGGCCACTGGAGCGCGGTGTGGGTGGCGTTGCCGAGCGGGTCGAAGACCGCACCGAGGTCGGGGTCGAGGTCGGGCGGCTGCGCCCACGCGTTCATCGCGGGAATGACGACGAGGTCGGCGAACGCGCCGTCCCGGTTGACCCCGACGCCGGAGGTGTTGATGCACACGTGCCGGCGGCCGGCGCGGCAGTTGCGGCAGTGGCCGCAGACGACGTGCCCCTCGCCGGAGACGCGCTCCCCCACCGCGACCGAGGTCACGTGCTCGCCGACGGCGACGACCTCGCCGTAGAACTCGTGCCCGATGACCAGCGGGGTCCGCACCGTCGCGGCCGCCCAGTCGTCCCACTGCTCGAGGTGGAGGTCGGTGCCGCAGAGCCCGGCGCGCATGACCCGGACGAGGACGTCGTCCGGTCCGGGTACGGGGTCGGGGCGCTCGGTCAGCTCCAGCCCCGGTCCGGGGGCGGTCTTGGTCAGGGCTCGCACGCGCGCTCTCGCCTCTCTCGGGTCACGGTCGGCGACCGCAGCGGGGTGGGCGCCGTCGCCGGCCCCGATGCTAGCCGTCCTCCCCGACCACCCCACCTCCCCCTCCCCACCCGTCGAGTGAGCAGCAACTGTCCCTCGACGGCCCCGGAGAGGACATCCCCTGCTCACTCAACGCGTGGGTGACCCGGGTTTGAGTGAGCGTTGAGTGAGCAGTTGATGTCGTCCCGACCGTGTGGGGAGGACAGTTGGTGCTCACTCAACGGGTCGGGGGGTCAGTCGAAGACGATGGTCCGGCGGCCGCGGAGGATGATGCGGTGCTCGACGTGCCAGCGGACGGCGCGCGCGAGGGCCATCGCCTCGAGCTCCTGGCCGACGCGGGCGAGCTCCGCGGGGCTCATCCGGTGGTCGACCCGCCGGAAGTCCTGCTCGATGATCGGGCCCTCGTCGAGGTCCGCGGTGACGTAGTGCGCGGTCGCGCCGATGACCTTCACGCCCCGGTCGTGGGCCTGGGAGTAGGGGCGGGCCCCCTTGAAGCTCGGCAGCAGGGAGTGGTGGATGTTGATGATCCGGCCCGGGTAGTCGGCGCACAGGCCGGGCGAGAGGATCTGCATGTAGCGCGCGAGGACGACCGTGTCGACGTCGAGCTCCCCGACGAGCCGGCGCAGCTCGGCCTCGGCCTCGGGCTTGCCCCCGGGCGGGACCGGGACGTGGTGGAACGGGATGCCGTGCCACTGCGCGAGGGAGGCGAAGTCGGGGTGGTTGGACACGATCGCCGGGATCTGCACCGCCAGCTGCCCGGTCCCGGCGCGGTAGAGCAGGTCGTTGAGGCAGTGACCCTGCTGGCTGACCATGACCAGCACCCGGTGCGGCTCGGCCGTGTCGTGCGCCTGCCACGACATCGCGAAGCGCTCCGCGGTCGGGGTGAAGGCCTCCCGGAGCGCCTCGACGGGGAGCGGGCCGCCCTCCCGGACCAGGTGCATCCGCAGGTGGAACTCCCCGGAGGAGGGGTCGCCGAACTGCTGGCTGTCGGCGATGGTCAGGTCCTGCTCGAGCATCGACCCCGCCACCGCGTGGACGATCCCGCGCCGGTCGGGGCAGGAGACGGTGAGGACGAACTCGCGCCCGTGCTCCTGCGGGGTGGCCGTCCCGCTCACCCTTCTCCCTCCACGGCCCGCGCGTCGCCTGCCCGTGCCACCGGCGCCGCGGCGCTCACGCCGTCGAGGCGGCGAGCTGGCCGCACGCGCCGTCGATGTCGGAGCCGCGGGTGTCCCGCAACGTCGTCGGGATCCCGTGGGTCCGGAGCCGCTCGATGAACTGCTGCTCGACGCCGGGCCGGGAGGCGGTCCACTTCGAGCCGGGGGTCGGGTTGAGCGGGATCGGGTTGACGTGGACCCAGCCGCGGCCGCGGGCGCGCAGCTTCTCGCCGAGCAGGTCCGCGCGCCAGGCCTGGTCGTTGACGTCGCGGATCAGGGCGTACTCGATGCTGACCCGGCGGCCGGTGGCGAGGTGGTAGCGGTGCGCCGCGTCGATGGCCTCGTCGACCTTCCACCGGGTGTTGATCGGGACGAGCTCGTCGCGCAGCTCGTCGTCAGGGGCGTGCAGGGACAGCGCGAGCGTGACCGGCAGGCCCTCCCCGGCGAGCCGGTCGATGCCGGGGACGAGCCCGACGGTCGACATCGTCACGCCGCGGGCGCTGATCCCGAGCCCGTCCGGGGTGGGGTCGGTCAGGCGCCGGATGGCCCCGACGGCGGCCTTGTAGTTCGCCAGCGCCTCGCCCATCCCCATGAAGACGACGTTGGACACCCGGGTCGGGCCGCCGTCCACGCCCGGTCCGGTGGGGACCGCCGGGCCGTCCTCGGAGCCGAGCTCCGCGCCCCCGGTCTCGACGGCGGGCACGTCGCCGTGGCGCAGCATCCGCGCCGCGGCCGCGACCTGCTCGACGATCTCGCCGGCGGACATGTTCCGGGTCAGGCCCTCCTGCCCGGTGGCGCAGAACGGACAGTTCATCCCACACCCGGCCTGGCTGGAGATGCACACCGTGACCCGTCGCGGGTACCGCATGACGACGGCCTCGACGAGGGCGCCGTCGAAGAGCCGCCACACCGACTTCAGGGTCGCGCCCGCGTCGGCGCTGAGGGTGCGCACCGGCGTGAGCAGGGGCGGGAGGAACTGCCCGACGAGCTCGTCGCGGACACCCTTGGGCAGGTCGGTCATCGCCTCGGGGTCGGTGACGAGCCGCTCGAAGTAGTGGGTCGACAGCTGCCGGGCGCGGAACCGGGGGTGGCCCAGCTCGGCGACGGCGGCGGCGCGCTCCTCGGGGGCGAGGTCGGCGAGGTGGCGCGGCGGCTTGCCGCGGCGCGGGGCGGCGAAGGTGAGCTGGCCGGGGGCGGGGCGCGCGGAGGGCTGGGGCTGCTCGGGCAGTGGTGTCGTCATGTCGGCGTCCAGTCTCCCAGCGCCGCGCCGGGAGGCCAAGCCGTGCCCTCCCGCGCCCTCGGCGGCCCCCGGTACGGGCGGGGTCAGAGCCACCCGGCGCCCTCGGCGACGAGGACGACCCCGAAGACCGCGAACGCGGTGGCGGCCCCCCAGCGCACCGCCTTCTCGGGCAGGTGGCGGCCGAGGACGGCGCCGAGCCCGATCGCGAGGGCGTCGGCGAGGACCATCCCGAGCGTGCTGCCCACCCAGGTGCCGAACCAGTCCTCCCGGGTGGCGAGGGTGACGGTGGCGAGCATCGTCTTGTCGCCGAGCTCGGCGAGGAGGAACGCGGTCCCGACGGCGAGCACCGCCGCGCCGCGGCTGCGCCGGGCCCTGTCCGCCTCCTCGTCGGTGAGCTCGTCGCCGCGCAGGGTCCAGGCCGCGAACAGCAGGAACGCGACGCCGGCGATGACGGCGACGACGTCCTGGCGGTCGGCGAGCCACGTGCCGACGAGCCGGCCGAGGCCCACCGAGACGAGGTGGACCAGCGCGGTGGCGACGGTGATCCCCACGAGGACGTCGCGGGCCCGGTAGCGGGCCGCGAAGGTCAGGGCCATCAGCTGGCTCTTGTCACCGAGCTCGGCGACGAAGATGACGGCGGTGCTGAGCAGGAACGCGTTGGTCATCGGCTCTCCTCGGCCCCGGCCGCAGGAGCCCGTGGACGCCTCCGGCCAGGGACGTCCGTGGTGGGTCGTCGGTCTGGCCGAAAGTCTCGTCCGCCACCGTCTCGGGTGGCCCGCCGCACCGGACCCGGGGGTCAGTGTGTCGATGCGGCTGTTGGGGACTACTCCCTCTCGCGGCCGCGAGCCTAGCGCACGGGCCCCGGGCCTCGCGAGCTCCGCCCGTCCGCCGGGCGGTTCCGGAGGGCGGGCTCAGCCGGGTGGGACGACGAGGGTGAGCACGCCCCAGACGACGGGTGCGGTGACGAGGAGCGAGTCGAGTCGGTCCATGAGCCCGCCGTGCCCGGGCAGGAGGTTCCCCATGTCCTTGATGCCGAGGTCGCGCTTGACCGTGGACTCCATGAGGTCCCCGACGGTGGCGGCGGCCGCGACGCCGGCGCCGAGCAGGGCGCCGGCCCACCAGTCGCCGCCGAGCGCGAGCGCCAGCGAGAGGCCACCGGCGGTGGCGCACGCGAGGACCGACCCCCCGAACCCCTCCCAGGACTTCTTCGGGCTCACCGACGGCGCCATCGGGTGGCGGCCGAGGAGCACCCCGGCGGCGTACCCGCCGACGTCGGAGCAGACGGTGACGAGGACGAACACGAGGATCCGCCAGGGGCCGTCGTCGGCGGCGAGCATGAGGGAGGCGAACCCGGCGAGGAAGCACGGGTAGAGCGCGACGAGCAGACCGGCCGAGACGTCCGGCACCGCGCCCCCGACCCCGTCGGCGGCCCGCCAGAGCAGGACCGCGACGACGGTGAGGCCGAGCGCGGCGGCGAGCACGTCCGGGCCGCCGGCGTAGGCGCCGACGACCATGCTCACCGCGCCGACGACGACCGGGACGAGGGGGACCGACAGTCCGGCGTGGCCGAGGGCCTCGCGCATCTCCCACACGGCGACGAGGAGGGCGAGGCAGACGAGCGCGACGAACGCCTCCTTGCGGACGAAGAGGGAGGCGAGGACGAGCCCGCCGAGTCCCACCCCGACGGCGACGGCCGCGCCGAGGTTCCGGCCCGCCCGGGAGGCCGGCGCGGGGACGCTGGCCGGCTCGGGTCCGGCCTCGCCCGGCGCCGCGGACGGCTCCTCGGCTCTCGTCATCCTCGGGGTCACACCTCGAGCAGCTCGGACTCCTTGTGCTTCATGAGGTCGTCGACCGAGTCGACGTACTTCTTCGTCGTGGCGTCGAGCTCCTTCTCGCCGCGCGCGCCCTCGTCCTCGCCCACCTCGCCGTCCTTGACGAGCCGGTCGAGCTCGTCCTTGGCCTTGCGGCGGATGTTGCGGATGGAGACCTTGGCGTCCTCGCCCTTGGTGCGCGCGAGCTTGATGTACTCCCGGCGACGCTCCTCGGTCAGCTCGGGCATGACGACCCGGATGACGTTGCCGTCGTTGCTCGGGTTCGCGCCGATGTCGGAGTCCCGCAGCGCCTTCTCGATGCCCGACATGGCCCCCTTGTCGAAGGGGGTGATGAGCAGGGTGCGGGCCTCGGGGGTCTGGAACGAGGCGAGCTGCTGCAGCGGGGTCGGCGCGCCGTAGTAGTCGACCGGGAGCTTGCTGAACATGCCCGGGGTGATGCGCCCGGTCCGGATGCCGCCGAACTCCTCCTTGGCCACGTCGACGGCCTTCTCCATCTTCTCCTCGGCCTCGAAGAGGGTGTCCTCGATCATGTCCGGCTCCTTCGGTGCGCCGCCTCGGCGCGGGTGGTCCTGTCCCGGGCCCTGTCTGTCAGCTCCCAGTGTGTCAAAGCGCGGCCGCGAACCGCCGCACGGTCACTCGGCGGTGACCAGCGTGCCGATCGGCTCCCCGCGGACCGCGGCGCCGATGTTGCCCGGGCCCTCCATGCCGAACACGACCATCGGGAGGCGGTTCTCCATGCACAGGCTGAACGCGGCCGCGTCGACGACCTTCAGGCCCTGCTGCAGCGCCTGGGCGTAGGTGACGCGGTCGAGCTTGCGGGCGGTCGGGGTGGTCCGCGGGTCGGCGTCGTAGACGCCGTCGACGCCGGACTTGCTCATCAGCACCGCGTCGCACTTGATCTCGAGGGCGCGCTGCGCGCTGACGGTGTCGGTCGAGAAGTACGGCATCCCCGCGCCGGCCCCGAAGATGACGACGCGGCCCTTCTCGAGGTGGCGCATCGCGCGCCGGGGGATGTACGGCTCGGCGACCTGCCCCATGGTGATGGCAGTCTGCACCCGGGTGTCGATGCCCTCCTTCTCGAGGAAGTCCTGGAGGGCGAGGCAGTTCATCACGGTGCCGAGCATGCCGATGTAGTCGGCCCGGGCCCGCTCCATCCCCTTCTGCTGCAGCTCCGCGCCGCGGAAGAAGTTCCCACCGCCGACGACGACGGCGACCTGCACGCCCCCGGCGGCGGCGTCGGCGATCTGGCGGGCGATGCCGCGCACGACCTCGGGGTCCACACCGAGGCGGCCGCCGCCGAACACCTCTCCGGAGAGCTTGAGCAGCACCCGTCGGTAGGGCTCGCCGTCCCGGGCCTGGCTCCGCTCGGACTCCATCAGCTCGGTCACGACGCTCCTTCGGGACGGCACAGCGGGCTCCAGCATCCTTCCACACACTCGGGCGGCGTTCGACCCCGGCTGGGGCTGGGATGATGCCCGTGCGGGCGCCGTCGCCCGCCCCTCCGCACCGCCGTCAGGAGAGCCAGCATGCCCGACGCAGCCGGCCGCGGGCCCGCTGCGGACGCCCCCGCGGCCCCCGCCCCGGAACTCGACCACGGCCCGGCCCCGGAGCCGGCCGACGCGGCCGTCACCGTCGCGATCACCCGCCGGGCCGCGCCCCGGAGGACGCCTCCGTCATGCACGCGTGGGTCCACGCCGGGGTGAGGCTCGCCGAGCGCTTCCCCGGCTTCCTCGGGGCCGGGAGGGTGCGTCCGGGGGACTCCTCCCCGGACTTGCACATGCTCTACCGGTTCGCCACGGCCGCCGACCTGGGCCGGTGGGAGGACTCGCGGGAGCTCGCCCCGGTGACCGCGCAGTGGCTGCTCGTCCTGCGGGTGCTGTTCATGACGCTGCTGCTCACGCCGCTGATGACCTACCTCGTGCTGCCGGCGATGACACGGGCCCTGCGGCGGTGGCTCGAGCCCCCGGCGCGGGCCTGAGGCGCTCCGCTCAGAGCGGGCCGGCGTGGCGCAGGAGGAAGTCGGTCTCGGTGTCCCGACCGCCGCGCGGGTCCCGCTCCTCCTCCGCCGGCTGGGTGGTCACCATCTCCGCCGGGTCCACGCGGTCGGGCAGGTGCCGGTAGTCCCGGGGCTCGCGGGCCGCGCGCTCCGTCCGCCGACGCCACCGGCCGGTCCTGCTGGAGGTCACCGCGACCACGCTCCCGCCTCGTTGCCGTCCCCCCACGTCCGCGGGGCGACACCTCCATGGTGCACCCGGCGGGGGGCCGGACCACGAGGGTCGCGCAGGACCGCGGGGCCTGCGGCGGGTGCGCGGGAGCTTCCGCGGGGGGTCCGGACGCGCGAGTGCCGCCCGCTCCGGTGGGAGCGGGCGGCACTCGTGGCCGACCGGTGCGGCCGGACCCGGTCGGTCAGACGCCGACCTTGAACCGGACGAAGTCGGTGACCTCGACGCCGGACTCCTCGACGACCTTGGCGACGGTCTTCTTCGGCTCCTTGGCGAAGGCCTGCTCGAGCAGGACGTTCTCCTTGAAGTAGCCGTTGACCCGGCCCTCGATGATCCGCGGGAGGGCCTGCTCGGGCTTGCCCTCCTCCTTCGCCGTGGCCTCGGCGACCCGGCGCTCGTTCTCGACGACCTCGGGGTCGATCTGCTCGCGGCGCAGCACCGAGGGGGCGAACGCGGCGACGTGCATCGCGACGTCACGGGCGACCTGCTCGTCGCCCTCGGCCGCGACGAGCACGCCGATCTGGGCGGGCAGGTCCGGGCTCGTCTTGTGCAGGTAGGACACGACCGTCGGGCCCTCGACCCGGGCGACCCGCTTGACCTCGATCTTCTCGCCGATCGTCGCGTTGGCCTCGTCGAGGAGCTCCTGGACGGTGCTGCCGTCCGAGAGCGTGCTCTTCAGCAGGGCGTCCGCGTCCGCGGCACCCGTGGCGACGGCCTGGGCGAGGACCTGGTCGGCGAGCTCACCGAAGGTGTCGCCCTTGGCGACGAAGTCGGTCTCGCAGAGGACCTCGACGAGGGTCCCGACGCCGTCGCCGGCCTTGGCGGCGACGAGGCCGTTGGAGGTCGTCCGGCCCTCGCGCTTCGTCACGCCCTTGAGCCCCTTGACCCGGAGGATCTCGGTGGCCCGGCCCTTGTCGCCCTCGGCCTCGTCGAGGGCCTTCTTGACGTCGAGCATGCCGGCGCCGGTGCGCTCGCGCAGCTCCTTGATGTCCGCGGCGGTGTAGTTCGCCATGTGTTCTCGCTCTTTCGTCTCGTGCGACACCCGGTGGGGCGTCGGTCAGGCGTTCTTCTCGGCTCCGGGGGCGGGGCTCTCCGCAGGGGCGGGGGCGCTCTCGGCGGCGGCCTCGGCGACCGCGGCAGCGGTCTCCTCGGTCTCCGCGGTGGCGCTGACCTGCGTCGTCGGCGAGCCCTCGGGAGCGGCCTCGGGGGCGGCCTTCGGGGTCTCGGCCTCGGCCGGGCGGGCCTCGTCGGTCTCGGCGGGCTGCGCCGCGGGGGCCTCGGCCTCCGTCGACGGCTCGGCCGTGGTGGCCTCGCCGGTGGTGCCCTGGCCCTCGAGGAGCTCGCGCTCCCACTCGGCCAGCGGCTCCTCGGCGCTCGCCTCGGCGCCCTCGGACTCACCGGAGCGGCCGGTGGAGCGGGCGATGAGACCCTCGGCGGCGGCGTCGGCGACGACCCGGGTCAGCAGGGTGACCGAGCGGATCGCGTCGTCGTTGCCCGGGATCTTGTAGTCGACCTCGTCCGGGTCGCAGTTGGTGTCGAGGATGGCGATGACGGGCAGGCCGAGCTTGCGGGCCTCGTCGACGGCGAGGTGCTCCTTCTTCGTGTCGACGATCCACACCGCCGAGGGCACCTTGGTCATGTCGCGGATGCCGCCGAGGGTCTTCTCGAGCTTGTCCTTCTCCCGCTTGAGGATCAGGAGCTCCTTCTTCGTGTGGCCCGAGCCGGCCACGTCGTCGAAGTTGATCTCCTCGAGCTCCTTCAGGCGGGTCAGCCGCTTGCTGATCGTCTGGAAGTTCGTCAGCATCCCGCCGAGCCAGCGGTGGTTGACGTAGGGCATGCCCACCCGGGTCGCCTGCTCGGCGATCGGCTCCTGGGCCTGCTTCTTCGTGCCGACGAAGAGGATGGTCCCGCCGTGGGCCACGGTCTCCTTGACGAAGTCGTAGGCGCTCGTGATGTACGTCAGCGACTGCTGCAGGTCGATGATGTAGATCCCGTTGCGCTCGGTCATGATGAAGCGCTTCATCTTCGGGTTCCACCGACGGGTCTGGTGCCCGAAGTGGACGCCGCTCTCGAGGAGCTGGCGCATGGTGACGACGGCCATGCCGTGTCCTCCCTGGGTGTGGTGGTTGTCAGTTCCGTCCGCCTCCGCCGGATGCCCGGAGCCCGGGCGCGGCGGTGCGTGCCTGGCGTCTGCCACGCACCCCGCCCGGGCCGGGAGGCCGCGGGACTGCCGTGGTGCGCCCCGCCTTCGGAGGATGCCTCGTCAGGCGGCGAGAAGACGCGCGAATTCGACCGGCGGTCGAGGTCTCGGGTCGGGCCCGGGCACTCCTGCCACTGGTCGTGCCCTCATACTACGCCGTTGGCGGTCCGTGGCGCGAATCCGGCCCGGGCCTACGCTCGGGCCATGGCACACCCCCTCATCCGCCGGATGCACCCGCACACGAGCACGATCTTCGCCGAGATGACGGCGCTGGCGACGAGGACGGGCGCGATCAACCTCGGCCAGGGCTTCCCGGACACCGACGGGCCGCAGGAGATCCTCGACGCGGCGAGGTCGGCGATCGCCGCGGGGCGCAACCAGTACCCGCCCGGTCCGGGGGTGCCGGAGCTGCTCGAGGCG
This sequence comes from uncultured Actinomycetota bacterium, assembly GCA_963800325.1. Lineage (GTDB taxonomy): Bacteria > Actinomycetota > Actinomycetes > Actinomycetales > Dermatophilaceae > CAWDAQ01. The sequence goes on from CAWDAQ010000005.1 coordinate 449,215, forward strand.
GTCGCCCGCCACCAGCGCCGGTTCTACGGGATCGAGCTCGACCCGGCCGACGAGGTGCTCGTCACCGTGGGGGCGGCCGAGGCGATCGCCTCCACGGTGCTCGCCCTCTGCGAGCCGGGCGACGAGGTGGTGGTGTTCGAGCCCTACTTCGACCAGTACGCCGCGTGCATCGACCTCGCCGGGGCGAGGCGCCGCACGAGCGTGCTCCGCTTCCCCGACTTCGCCGTCGACGAGGCCTCGCTGCGGGCGGCCTTCTCGGACCGGACCAGGTTGGTGCTGCTCAACAGCCCGCACAACCCCACCGGGAAGGTCTTCAGCCGCGAGGAGCTCGAGCTCGTCGCGTCCCTCGCCCGGGAGCACGACGCCTGGGTCGTCACCGACGAGGTGTACGAGCACCTCACCTTCGACGGGACGCCGCACGTGCCGGTCGCGACGCTGCCGGGGATGGCGGAGCGGACGCTGACGATCTCCTCGGCGGCGAAGACGTTCTCGGTGACGGGCTGGAAGGTGGGATGGGTCTCCGGGCCCGCGGACGCGGTCGCCGCGGTCCGGGCGGTCAAGCAGTGCCTGACGTTCGTCGGCTCCGGGCCGCTGCAGCCGGCGGTGGCCGTCGGGCTGGACCTGCCGGACGAGGCCTACACCGAGATCGCCGGACGGCTCTCCGCGCAGCGGGACCTGCTGCTGGACGGCCTCCGGGAGGCCGGCCTCGAGGTGTCGGTGCCGGCCGGGACGTACTACGTCGTCGCCGACGTCGCCCCGCTCGGTGCCGAGGACGCCCTCGCCTTCTGCCGCGAGCTACCCGAGCTGGCCGGGGTGGTCGGCGTGCCGGTGTCGGTGTTCCACGACGACGAGGACGCCGCCCGCACCCTGGTGCGGTTCGCGTTCTGCAAGCGCCCGGAGGTGCTCGAGGAGGCGGCCGGCCGGCTGCGCCCGCTCGCACGGCGGGCCTGAGGGTCCACACCCGACCCGGCGCCGCCCCGTCCTCCACAGCCCGGTGCCCCGGCCGGGGACCGACCCCCGGCCCGGGGCAGGGTGGGTCGGTGCCGCTGGTTCCCCTTCCGTTCCGGGCCTCGCTGGCCGCGACCTCGCTCGCCCTCCTCCTCCCGGGCGGCGTGCCCCCGCCCGTCACCGAACCCGGGTCCTCCCCCGCTGCCGCCGGCCCTCGGGCCGCGGCCCCGCGGGAGGTTCCCGACGCCCTCCCCACGAGGCCGTCGCCGGCCGCGCCGCGGGCCCGGTGGCGGTGGCCGGTCCCGGACCGGCTCGTCGTCCACCCCTTCGACCCCCCGGCCCAGCGGTGGGGTCGGGGACACCGGGGGGTCGACCTCGCCGCCGCTACGGGCGCGCGGGTGCGGGCGGTGGCCGGCGGGGTGGTCGTCCACGCCGGACGGGTCGCCGGCCGGGGGACGGTCACCGTGGCACACCCCGACGGGCTCCGCAGCACCTACGAGCCGGTGGCGCCCGCGGTCGCGGCGGGGGACCGGGTGGCCGCGGGCGCGGTGGTCGGCCTCCTCGAGGGGCCCGCCGGGGCGGGTCACTGCCGACCGGCCTCCTGCCTCCACCTCGGGGCCCGCGGACCGGCCGGCTACCTCGACCCGCTCGCCCTGCTGCGGACCGGGCCGGTGGTGCTGCTCCCGCTCGGCCACCGGTGACGACCGGTGTCGGGTGTGCGCGACCCGGTGTGCGGTCCCGCTCAGGCGCCGACCGGCCAGGACCACCTGGTGCACCCCTGCAGGCCGTGGGTCTGCTGGAGCATCACCGGCGCCCGCTTGCCGGCGCCGGGACAGCCGCGGTGCTGGTGGCCCAGGGCGTGACCGACCTCGTGGTTGACGAGGTAGTCCCGGTAGTGCTCGAGGTCGCCCGCGTAGGCGGGCACCCCGAGGAGCCACCGCCGGACGTTGATGACCGACCGTCGCCCGTTCCAGCAGGAGACCTGCCCCTGGGTCTGCAGCGGGGCGCAGAGTCGGTCGACCGTCGTCGGGCTCGCCAGGGTGATGTGGTCCTCGACCTCGGCGCCCGCGGCGGCCTCGGCGGGGCTGACCTTGACGAAGTGGATGCCGTCCTCGGTCTCCCAGCCCCGGCGGTCGGTGAGGATGTCCCGGACGCGGGAGGCGAACTCGCGCGCGTCGACTCCGAGCCCGTCCTCGACCTCGACCGTGTAGTGGACGGTCCGGCCGGCGCGGTCGCTGTCGTGACCGGGCACGTGCAGGACGGTGAACGTGCCGGCTCCGGTCGTCGGCACGTGGGGGGTGCTGCTCGGCGAGTCGGACGCGGCGTCCGTGCCCGTCGAGGGGCCGGGGTCGCTCGTGGACCCGGCGGAGTCCGAGGCGCCCGAGCCGCTCGGGCGGGCCGTCGACGGGGAGACCGTCGCCGAGGTGGCGCCCGGGTCGGCGGGGCTGCCGCCGTCCCCGACCGGGGTGGTGGCGGTCGAGGTCGCCACCGCGCCTCCCGCCGCGGGTGCGGTGTCGCGGTCTTTGACGGTGACCCACACGGCGACGGCCAGCACGAGGAGCCCGGTCAGCGCGGCGACCGTCAGGTGCAGCCGGACCCGGCGGCTGGTTCCCCGTCGGCGCGGTGCGCTCCCCCGGGCCCGCCGGCCCCGGGCCGGGGGCCCGGCGTCAGGCACGCGGGTGCGCCTGGGCGTGGGAGCGCTTGAGGCGCTCGACGGACACGTGGGTGTAGACCTGCGTCGTCGCCAGCGAGGCGTGCCCGAGCAGCTCCTGGACCGTGCGCAGGTCGGCGCCCCCTTCCAGCAGGTGGGTGGCGGCGCTGTGCCGGAGGCCGTGCGGGCCGGTGTCGGGCGCGTCCGGGAGGTGGGCGAGCAGCCCGTGCAGGGCGGTGCGGACCTGCCGGGGGTCGACCCGGCGACCCCGGCGGCCGAGGAAGAGCGCGGGGCCGCTCTCCCCCGTCGCGAGGCGGGGGCGGCCGTCCCGGAGCCAGGCCTCGAGCGCCCGGGCGGCGGGCTCGCCGAAGGGGACGGTGCGCTCCTTGGCCCCCTTGCCGAGGACCCGGACGACGCGGGCGGCCCGGTCGACGTCGTCGACGTCGAGCCCGGCGAGCTCGCCGACCCGGATCCCGGTCGCGTAGAGCAGCTCGAGCACGGCGCGGTCGCGGACGTGGACCGGGTCGCCGTCGTCGGAGGCGACCGCCGCGAGGTCGAGCAGGGCGGAGGTGTCGTCCCGGGCGAGGACCGCCGGCAGCGCGGAGCCCCGGCGGGGGGCGAGGAGGCGCAGCGCGGGGTCGGTGGGGGTCCGGCCGGTGCGCGCCGTCCACGCGAAGAAGGTCCGGGCGGCGGCGGCACGGCGGGCCACGGTGCTGCGGGCGGCGCCGCCGCGGGCCAGCTCGCCGAGCCACGCCCGCAGGTCCTCGAGGGTGATGTCCTCGAGCGCGAGCTCGGCGGTGTGGGGCTCGGGGGCCTCGGGCCCCGGTGCCGTGGCGCGGAGCCAGGCCAGGAGCTGGCCGACGTCGCCACAGTAGGCACGGACCGTGTGCGGGGAGCGGTTCTGCTCCGCGCGCAGGTGGCGCGCGAACTCCTCGACCACCGGGTGGGCGGAGGCGTCGACGTTCGCGGGCACCCGACGAACCTGCCAAAACGCGTGGCGCGAGGCAAGCGCACTCGCCGCGCCCCGGCCTCACCCGGCTCGGGCCCGTCGCCAGCCGCCGTCGGCGTCGCGGCGGGCGAGCCCCGTGCTCTCGAGCCGGGCGAGCGAGGCGAGCACCTCGGTGGGGCGCAGAGCCGTCCGCGCCGCGACCCGGTCCACGTCCTCCCCCCCGCGCAGGTGCAGCGCGTCGAGCACGTCCCGGTCGGCCATCGGCAGCCCGTCGGCGCAGCCGTCGGGGGCGCGGGGCGGGACCGCGGAGTCGGCGCCGAGGTCGCCGACGGCGTCGGCCACCTCCGCGGCGTCGGTGACGAGCACCGCCAGGCCCTCGCGCACGGCCTCGTGGCACCCGGCGGAGACCATGCTCGTCACCGGTCCGGGAACCGCCATGACGACCCGGCCGAGGCGTGCGGCGGTGCGGGCGGTGTTGAGCGAGCCGGAGCGCAGGCCGGCCTCGACGACGACGGTGCCGGCGGACAGGGCGGCGATGAGCCGGTTGCGGCTGAGGAACCGGCGCCGCAGCGGTGTCGAGCCGACCGGGAGCTCGGAGACGACGGAGCCGGACGCGGCGACCGCGGCGACGAGGTCGCGGTGGGCCTCGGGACTGACCCGGTCCAGGCCGCAGGCGAGGACTGCGACGGTGGACCCGTCGACGGCGAGCGCGCCCCGGTGGGCGGCCGCGTCGATGCCGAAGGCGGCCCCGGAGACGACCGTGAAGCCGCGCTCGGCGAGACCGGAGGCGATCTCCATGGCCTGGATCTCCCCGTAGCCGGTCGCGGCCCGGGCCCCGACGACGGAGACGCTCCGGCGGCACAGTGGCGCCGGCTCGCACGTCCCTCGCACCCAGAGGCAGTGGGGCGGCCGCTCGAGCCGGTCCAGCCCCGGGGGCCAGCCGGGGTCGCCGGGGACGAGGGCCCGGACGGCGACCCGTTCGGCCCGGGCGAGGTCGGCCTCCGGGTCGAGCCCGGCGACGGCGGCCGCGAACCGCCCGGCGAGGGGCCCGCGGCCGGCGCGCAGGTCCTGCAGCGCGCTCACGTGGCCGTCCTGGCCGGTGATCCGCGCGACCTCGGCGTCCTCGGGCTCGCCGAGCCGGCTCCACGCGACCCGGGCCAGCCGCTCCTCGGGCCCGGCGTCGGGGCTCACGCCGCCACCCGGCCCTGGTGGCGCAGCAGGAGCGCGAGCGAGAGGTCGTGCCGGGTGGGGGTGGTGCGCCCGGCCAGGTCCGCGGAGGACCACGCCACCCGCAGCACCCGGTCGTATCCGCGCAGCGTGAGCTGTCCGCGGTCCACGGCGCGGTCGAGGTCGGCCGTCGCCGTCCCCGGCAGCCGCCACGGCGGCCGCCGCAGCACCGGCCCCGGGACCTCGGCGTTGGTCCTGCGGCCGAGGTCGCGCCACCGCTCGGCCTGCGCCGCCCGCGCCGCGGCCACCCGGGCTGCGACCTCGGCACTGCCCTCCCCGACCTGCCCGTCGAGCGCGGCCCGGGGCACGGCCGGGACGTGGACGCGCAGGTCCACGCGGTCCATCAGCGGACCGGAGAGGCGGGCGGCGTAGGCCCGTCGCTCCCCCGGCCGACAGGCGCAGGACTCCCCCTTGCCGAAGCCCCGCCCGCAGGGGCACGGGTTCGCCGCGAGCACGAGCTGGAAGCGGGCGGGGAAGCGGACCGAGCCGTGGGCGCGGGCGATGTCGACGTGCCCGGACTCCAGTGGCTGCCGCAGGGACTGCAGCACGCCGGTGCGGAACTCCGGGGCCTCGTCGAGGAAGAGGACGCCGTGGTGGGCCCGGCTGACGGCGCCGGGTCGGACGTGACCGGCGCCGCCCCCGACGACCGCGGCGGTCGATGCGCTGTGGTGGGGGGCCACGAACGGGGGTTCCCGCTCGAGCACGGTCGGCTGGGGCAGCAGGCCCAGCACGGACCGGATCGCGAGCACGTCGAGCGCCTGCTCCTCGTCGAGCTGGGGCAGGACGGTGGGCAGGCGCTCGGCGAGCATCGTCTTGCCCGACCCCGGCGGTCCGCTGAGCAGCAGGTGGTGTCCGCCTGCCGCCGCGAGCTCGAGGGCGGCCCGCGCCTCGTGCTGCCCGACGACGTCGGCGAGGTCGCGTCGCGGTCCGGGGGTGGGGGCGGCCGGGCCGGGTGGGTCGGCGGGCGGTAGAGGGCCGTCACCGGCGGCGCGGTAGCCCTCGATGAGTGCGGGCAGGTCGGCGAACGCGTGGACCTCGACGCCCTCGACGAGCGCGGCCTCGCCGGCGTTGCCGGGGGCGACGACGACGTGGCAGACCCCGGCCCGGGACGCGGCGAGCGCCGCGGGGAGCACACCGGGGACGGGCCGGATGCTCCCGTCGAGCCCGAGCTCGCCGAGGTGGGCCACATCGCGGCACGTGCCCTCGGGCACCACGCCCTGGGCGGCCAGGACGGCGACGCAGATGGCGAGGTCGAACCCGGACCCGTGCTTGGGGACGGCGGCCGGGGAGAGGTTGACCGTGATCCGGTGCGGTGGGACCGGCACCCCGCACGTGGCCGCCGCCGCGCGGACCCGGTGCGGGGACTGCGCGCACGCGGCGTCGGGCAGTCCGCTGACGGTGAAGGCGGGCAGGCCGTCCCCGACGTGGGCCTCCACCTCGACGAGTCGCCCGGCGAGCCCGGTGAGGGCGACCGAGCGGGTCCGGCCGAGCCTCACAGGTCGACCCCGGCGACGTGCCGGACCACGGCCGGGCCGTGGGGACGCCGGAGCACGCCGATGACGTCCACGCGCAACGACCGGCCGCGGTGCTCGGGGTGGGCGCGCACCCAGGCCACCGCCAGCCGGCGCAGCCGGGCGACCTTGCGCGGCAGCACCGCCTCGACGGGGTGCCCGAAGCCGAGGCCGGTCCGGGTCTTGACCTCGACGACGACGACCTGCTCGCCGTCGAGGGCGACGACGTCGATCTCGCCGTCGCGGCAGCGCCAGTTCCGGTCGACCACGGTCAACCCGCGGTCGGTGAGGTACCGGCACGCGAGCCGTTCGCCGTACTCCCCCACGGCGCGGTTGCGTGGGCTGCCCGTGCGCGCCCCGCCCGTCGACCGCGGCGTGGCCGCCCTGCCCGCACTCGGCGGGGTTCCTGTGGTCATCCCGGCACCACCTCCGGGACCATCGTCGGCGGCGGCGCGCGTGCCGGGGCCCCGTCCGGGCTCCGGTGTGGAGGGTGGGACGGCGCGGCGACGGCTGTGGACGACGGGGGTGGCACGGCCCCGGGTCGGCGGGGGCCGGAGCGTCGGGGCCGGAGCGTCGGGGCCGGCGCCGCGTCAGAAGCCGCTCTTGGGCACCTCGAGGTCGGACTTGGCGAGCTCCTCGACGTTGACGTCCTTGAACGTGACCACGCGGACGGTCTTGGCGAACCGGGCGGGCCGGTAGATGTCCCAGACCCAGGCGTCCTGCATGGTCACGTCGAAGAAGACCTCGCCGCCGTCGGTGCGGACCTTCACGTCGACCGAGTTCGCGAGGTAGAAGCGGCGCTCGGTCTCGACGACGTGCGAGAAGAGGCCGACGACGTCCCGGTACTCCCGGTAGAGCTGCAGCTCCATCTCGGTCTCGTACTTCTCGAGGTCCTCAGAGCTCATCCGACCACATCCCGATGCTCGTCCCGCTGCTCGTCCCGGGCCCGTGGGACCTGGCGGCTCCCACCCCGGCCGCCTCCGCGTCGTCCGCGTCGGCGGGGTCCTCCACATGATGGCCCATGACTCCCGGCAGTCGCCACGAGCGTCGGTGCTCCGGGCTCGGCCCGTGCGCCTCGAGGGCCGCGAGGTGCTCCGGGGCGGCGTAGCCCTTGTTGTCGGCCCACAGGTAGTGCGGGTGGGAGTCGGCGAGGCCGATCATGATCCGGTCCCGGGTCACCTTCGCCACCACGCTCGCCGCGGCCACCGAGCTGCAGCGCATGTCGGCCTTGACCATCGTCCGCACGGGAGGGGACGGCGGGCCCTCGTGGACGTGCGCGAGCAGCCCGACCGCGTCCGGGGCGGTGAGCCAGTCGTGGTTGCCGTCGAGGATGACGAGGTCGGGGACGACCGCGAGGCCGCCGAGGGCGCGGGTCCCGGCGAGCCGGAGCGCGGCGATGATGCCGATCTCGTCGATCTCGGCGGGCCAGGCGTGTCCCACGGCGTGGGCGAGGCACCACCGCTGGATCCGCGGCACCATCGCGGTACGGGCGTCCGGGGTGAGGAGCTTGGAGTCGCGCACCCCGGTCGGCGCGGACCGGCACGCCTCGTCGATGACGACGACGCCGACGCTGACCGGCCCGGCGAGGGCGCCCCGACCGACCTCGTCCATCCCGGCGAGGACCCGGTGACCGTCGCGCTGGAGCGATCGCTCGACCCGGAGGCTGGGCCGGCGCGAGGGGGGCCGGCCCCGGCCGGTGGGGGCCGGGGGGCTCATCCCGTCCCCTGGGCTGCGGCAGCGGCCGTCGGGCGGGCTGCGGCAGCGGCCGTCGGGCGGGCTGCGGCAGCGGCCGTCGGGCGGGCTGCGGCAGCGGCCGTCGGGCGGGCTGCGGCAGCGGCCGTCGGGCGGGCTGCGGCAGCGGCGGCGGACGCCGTGCCGGCGGAGTCGTCAGCGCCGGCGCCCGGGGAGGTGCCGGCGCCGCCGTCCCGCCGGGCCGTGGCGGGCGGGGGCACGCGCGCGAAGGTGTCAGCGTAGTTCGACAGGGTGCTCATCCGGTCCAGCGGCCAGACGATGGCCACGGCGCGGCCGACGACGAGGTCGACCGGGACGCTGCCCGGGTCGTGGAACCGGGAGTCGGAGGAGTTGCCGCGGTTGTCCCCCATGACCCAGATCCGTCCCTGGGGGACCGTGACGTCGAAGTCGGTGTCGCTCGGCTGCTGGCCCGCCTTGACGTAGGGCTCGGTGATCGGGGTCCCGTTGACGGTCAGCCTTCCCTGGGCGTCGCAGCAGGCCACGTGGTCGCCGGGCAGGCCGATGACCCGCTTGATGAGGTGCCCCTCGGAGGTGTCCGGGAGGAGCCCGATGAAGATCAGCCCGTCCCGGACCGCGTTGCCGATCCTGCCCCGGTCGGCCGGCGGCTGCTCGCTCAGCCAGTGGTCGGGGTCGGCGAAGACGACGACGTCACCGCGGTTGAGGTCGACCACGCCGGGCGTCAGCTTGCTGACCACGACCCGGTCGTGCTCGATCAGGGTGTCCATCATCGAGTCGGACGGGATGTAGAACGCCTGGACCAGCCAGGTCTTGACGACGAAGGACAGCACGAGGGCCATGGCCGCGACGACGACGACCTCCTTGACGGCGGAGCCGACCCGCGACCCGGCCGAGCGGGCCCGGCGCTCCACCGGGCTCGTGGTGTGGTCTCGGTCGTCCACGGGCGTCCTGTCCTCGAGGGTCTCGTCGGCCGGGCGGGGCGGGTGCCCCGTGTCGCGCTCGTCCTCGCCGTTCACGACGCGCCCCCGCCGTCCCCGCCGGGGAGGTCGTGGAGCGCCGGGGCGTCCGGCAGGCGGCCGAGCCGGTCCAGGGGCCAGTACCGCACCAGCACGGTACCGACGACGTCACGGACGGGCACCATCCCCCCGCCGGGGTCGCCCAGGTGGTCGCGGGAGTCCGAGGACTCCGGACGGTTGTCGCCCAGGACGAACAGCCGGTCCTCGGGCACCTCGACGTCGAACGGGTCGGCACTGGCGGGCACCTCGCCGGGGAGGTAGCCCTCGGCGACGGGGGTGCCGTTGACGCTGAGCTCGCCCGTGGCGGTGCAGCACGTCACGTGGTCCCCCGGGAGGCCGACGACCCGCTTGAGGTAGTCCCGCTCGCCGCCGCCGACCGAGAGCGCCGAGGCGATCGAGTCCAGCGCACGGCCGACGGGACCGGAGGCGGAGCGGGTGTCCCGGCCGGAGCCGGCGAAGACCTCGGTGCCGTCGAAGACGATGACGTCGCCGCGCTCGGGGCGGCCGGCGAGCCGATTGACCAGGACTCGGTCGCCGGGCCGCACGGCCGGCTCCATGGAGGCCGTCGGGACGTAGTAGGTCTGGACGACGAGGGAGCGCACGAGGGCGGCGAGGACGACGGCCGCACCGATCTGCAGCGCGATGCGCGCGGCCGGCGACAGCCGACGGCGGCGCCCGCCCACCCGCGGGGACCCCGGGGGCGGCGCGCTCGCCTGCTCGTGGAGGTCACCGGACGTCATCGCCTCGCGAGCCTAACCCCGTCACCTCCACGGGGCGCGACCGGCCGGCCGGCGCCCCGGGCGAGCCGGTCAGCGCGCCGGGGTCTCCCGGCGCTCGCGGATGCGGGCGGCCTTGCCGCGGCGCTCGCGCAGGTAGTACAGCTTGGCGCGCCGGACGTCACCGCGGGTGACGACCTCGATCTTGTCGATGATCGGGGTGTGCAGCGGGAAGGTCCGCTCGACGCCGACACCGAAGGAGACCTTGCGGACGGTGAAGGTCTCGCCGACGCCGCCGCCGTGACGGCGGATGACGACGCCCTTGAAGACCTGGATCCGGGAGCGCGTGCCCTCGACGACCTTGACGTGGACGTTGACCGTGTCGCCGGCGCGGAAGTCCGGGACGTCGTCGCGCATCGAGACCTTGTCGAGCTCGTCGAAACGGTGCATGGCGGTGTCGCTTTCTTGCAGGTGCCACAGGCCACCCGCGGGTCGGACGTGGTGTCGTCGGTAGAGGCGTCACCCGCCGCGGGCCCTCGTGGCCCTCCCCCTGTGGCAGGGGCGTGGGTCGTGACGCAACGCCCCATCGTGCCACAGCGGGCGCGGAGGGCCGAAATCGGCGGCCGCCCCGGGACTGCCCCGACGTCGTCCGCCCCCGCTTCCGCCCCTGCGTCACGGCGACCGGGGGCAGTGGCTAGCGTGTCCCGGTGACGTTCACCCCCGGCTGGCCGGTCGCGGCCGCGCTCGTCCTCCTCGTCGGCCTCGCCGTCGCCTCGCACGTCCTGTCCGGGCGGCCGCTGGTCCGCACGACCCTGCTGTCGGCGGCGCGGGCGGTGCTCCAGCTCGGCACCGCCGGCCTGGTCATCACCCTCGTCGTGCAGCGGCTGTGGTCCTCGGTCCTGCTGCTCGTGCTCATGTTCGTCATGGCGGTGTTCACGACGGTCCGTCGGGTCGGGGCGACGCGGGCCTGGCCGTGGTCGGCGCTCGCGATGGCGTGCGGCCTCGTGCCGACGCTCGCGATCGTGCTCGCCACCGGGGCGGTCCCACTGACCGGGATCGCCCTCATCCCGACCGCGGGCATCCTCATGGGCAACACGATGACCGGCCACACCCTGTTCGGCCGTCGGGCGTTCGACGCGCTGCGGGACGAGCAGGACCAGTACGAGGCGTTCCTCTCGGTCGGGCTGCTGCCCGCGGACGCGCTCGGCGAGATCGTCCACCGGCGCGTGCCCGAGGCCCTGCTGCCCGACCTCGACAAGGTCAAGACGGCCGGCGTGGTCACCTTGCCGGGTGCGTTCATCGGCGTCCTGCTCGGCGGCGGGACCCCGGCCCAGGCCGCCACGGCCCAGCTCCTCGTCCTGTTCGGCATCCTCGCCACCCAGGGGGTGACGACGGCGGTCGCCGAGCAGCTGCTGCGGCGCCGGCTGCTCCTGCCCGACGACATGCGCGGCTCCCTCGCCCGCTGACACGAAGGCCACCTCGCGCCCCACCGCCCACACCCACGCCTCGCACCCACCCGTCCCCGCACCTCGTGCCCCGTCGGCCGGGCCCCGTATCCGCACTTCGTGCCCCGTCGGCCGGGCCCCGTATCCGCACCTCGTGCCCGGATGGCCGCGCAAAGCGGGCGGATCGCCGGGTGCCGCGCGGCCAAACGGGCACGAAGTGCGGATACGGGGGGTGGGTCAGAGGCGGGTGAGGGCGGTCGTGGCGAGGACGAGCTCGCCGACCTCGTCGGTGGCGTCGAGGTCGGCGACGGCCTCGATGACCCAGTCGTGGTGGCCGGCGGGGTCGGCGAGGGTCTGGCGGACCCGCCAGAGCCGGTGCTCCCCCTCGCGGGCCTGCGCGGTGCCGTCGGCGCCGACGACGACCTTGGTGCCGGGCGGCGTGCCGCGCACCGCCTCGACGGCGAACATCGCCGGACCGCGGGCGTCGGCGTCGGTGCCGATGCTCTCGTGCTCGGCGAAGTAGGCCTCCAGCGCGGCGTCCCAGCCGGCGCCGTCGAGCAGGACGTCCCGGGGCGGCTCGGGGAGGGCGGCGGCGTCCTCCTCGAGCCGGCCGAGGTCCTCCCACCGGTCCCGCGCGGCGAGCTCGACGCGCCGGAACATCGCGTTGCGGACCATGACCCGCAGCGCCCGCTCGTTGGCGGTCAGGGGCCGGGCGGGCGGGGCGGGGGCGTCCTGCACCGCGGGGAGGGCCGGTGCGCCGCCGGACGTCAGCGCCTCCCACTCGTCGAGCAGCGAGGAGTCGGTCTGGCGGACCGTCTCGCCGAGCCAGGCGATGAGGTCCTCGAGCTCCTCGGTCTTGCGGGAGTCGGGGACGGTGTGGCGCAGCGTCCGGTAGGCGTCGGACAGGTAGCGCAGCACGACCCCCTCGGACCGGGAGAGCTGGTAGCGCCGGACGAGGTCCCCGAAGCTCATCGCCTGCTCGTACATCTCGCGCACGACCGACTTCGGCGACAGCGCGTCCTCGCTGACCCACGGGTGACCCTGCCGGAAGGCCTCGAAGGCCGCGCCGAGCAGCTCCTCGAGCGGCTTGGGCCAGGTGACGTCCTCGAGCAGCGCCATCCGCTCCTCGTACTCGACCCCGTCGGCCTTGAGCTCGGCCACGGCCTCGCCGCGGGCGGCGAACTGCTGGGCGAGCAGCACCGGGCGGGGGTCGTCGAGGACGGCCTCGACGACGGAGACGACGTCGAGGGCGTACGTCGGGGACTCTCCGTCGAGCACCTCGAGCGCGGCGACGGCGAACGGGGCGAGCGGCTGGTTGAGCGCGAAGTCCTCCTGCAGCTCGCCGGTCACGGCGAGGGTGCGCCCGGTCGGGTCGGGCTCGGGAAGGCGCTCGAGGACCCCCGAGTCGAGCAGGCTCCGGGTGAGCGTGATCGCCCGGCGCGAGAGCCGGGCCTGGCCGGCGGGGTCCTCGTGGTTGTCGCGCAGCAGGCGGCGCATCGCCGGCAGCGGGTCACCCTCGCGGTTGACGACCCCGAGGATCATCGCGTGCGTGACCCGCATCCGGGAGCGCAGCGGCTCGGGGCGGCTCGCGACGAGCTTCTCGAAGGTCTGCCGGGTCCAGCCGACGAAGCCCTCGGGGGCCTTGACCCGGGTGACCTTCCGGCGCTTCTTCTTCTCCTCGCCGGCCTTGGCGAGCGCCCGCTCGGTCTCGATGACGTGCTCGGGGGCCTGGACGACGACGTACCCGCTGGTGTCGAAGCCCGCTCGCCCGGCCCGGCCCGCGATCTGGTGGAACTCCCGGGCCCGCAGCAGCCGCTGCCGGGAGCCGTCGAACTTGCTCAGCCCGGTGAACAGGACGGTGCGGATCGGGACGTTGATGCCGACCCCGAGGGTGTCGGTGCCGCAGATGACCTTCAGCAGCCCCGCCTGGGCGAGCTGCTCGACGAGCCGGCGGTAGCGGGGCAGCATCCCGGCGTGGTGGACCCCGATGCCGTGCCGGAGCAGCCGGGAGAGGGTCCGGCCGAACCCGGCGGTGAAGCGGAACCCGGCGACGCGCTCGGCGATCGCGTCCTTCTCGGCGCGGGTGAGCACCTTCAGCGACATCAGCGCCTGGGCCCGCTCGAGCGCCGCGGCCTGGGTGAAGTGGACGACGTAGACCGGGGCCCGGTGGGTGGTGAGCAGCTCCTCGAGGGTCTCGTGCAGCGGGGTGCTCGCCCAGCTGAAGCTCAGCGGCACCGGGCGCTCGGCGTCCTCGACGACGGCGGTCTCGCGCCCGGTGCGGCGGGTGAGGTCCTCGGCGAACGGGGTGACGTCCCCCAGGGTCGCGGACATGAGGAGGAACTGCGCCTGCGGCAGCTCCAGCAGCGGCACCTGCCACGCCCAGCCCCGGTCGGGCTCGGAGTAGAAGTGGAACTCGTCCATGACGACGAGCCCGACGTCGGCGGCGGCGCCCTCGCGCAGCGCGATGTTCGCGAGCACCTCGGCGGTGCAGCAGATGATCGGGGCGCCGGAGTTGACCGCGGCGTCCCCGGTGAGCATGCCGACGTTGTCGGCGCCGAACTCGTCGCAGAGGGCGAAGAACTTCTCGCTGACGAGGGCCTTGACCGGGGCGGTGTAGAAGCTCACCCGGTCCCCGCCGAGGGCGGCGAGGTGGGCGGCCGCGGCCACGAGCGACTTGCCCGAGCCGGTCGGGGTCGCGAGGACGACGTTCGCGCCGCTGAGCAGCTCGATGACCGCCTCGTCCTGGTGCGGGTAGAGCGGGGTGCCGCGGGCCTCGGCCCACCCGGCGAGGCCGGCGTAGAGCGCGTCGGGGTCGAGCGGCTCGCCGTCGGGGGGGAGCAGGTCGGTGAGGCGCTCGGCGGGCGGGGTGGCCATGGCGGCGCTCACTCCCCGGCCTCGTCGGCGGCCCCGGCGAGCAGGTCGGGGCGGCGCTGGGCGGTCCGCTGAAGCCGCTGCTCGTGGCGCCACGCCGCGACGCGGCCGTGGTCGCCGGACAGCAGCACCTCGGGCACGGCGTGGACGCGCTCGCCCACCTGCCACCGTGCGGGCTTGGTGTAGACCGGGTACTCCAGCAGCCCGTCCTCGTGGGACTCCTCGACGAGCGACTCGGCGTTGCCGATGACCCCGGGCAGGAGCCGGGCGACGGCCTCGACGACGGCGAGGACGGCGACCTCCCCCCCGCCGAGGACGTAGTCCCCGAGCGAGAGCGGGGTGACCTCGAGGCCGAGGTCGTCGCGGGCGTGGTCGAGGACCCGCTCGTCGATGCCCTCGTAGCGGCCGCACGCGAACACGAGCCAGTCCTCGTCGGCGAGGCGGCGGGCCCCGGCCTGGTCGAACACCGTCCCGGACGGCGAGGGGAGCAGGAGGCGGGGCCGCTCCCCGGGCCGCCGGGCGAGCACGTGCGCGAGGGCCTCCCCCCACGGCTCGGGCTTCATCACCATGCCGGCGCCGCCCCCGTACGGGGTGTCGTCGACGGTGCGGTGCCGGTCGCGGGTGAAGTCGCGCAGGTCGTGGACGGCGACCTCGAGCAGGCCCTCGCGCCGGGCGCGCCCGATGAGGGACAGCTCGAGCGGGGCGAGGTAGTCGGGGAAGATCGTGATGACGTCGACGCGCATTCAGGACTCCTCGCGGCCGAGGTCGAGCAGGCCGGGCGGGGCGTCGACGACGACCCGGCCGCCGTCGACGTCGACCTCGGGGACGATCGCGGTGACGAGCGGGACGAGCGCGCTGCCGCCGCCGTCGAGGGCGAGGACGAGCCGGTCCTGTCCGGGGCCGACCTCGAGCCCGGTGACCTCGCCGAGCCGCTGCCCGTCGGGGGCGTGGGCGACGAGGCCGACGAGGTCGTCCTCGTACCAGGCCTCCTCCTGCGACCCCGCGGGAGCCGGTGCCGGCTCGGCGAGCAGGCGGGTGCCGCGCAGGCCCTCGGCCCCGGTGCGGTCGGGCACCTCCTCGAACCGGAGCAGCCACGTCTGCCCGTGCCGCCGCGCCCCGGCGAGGGTGAGCTCGCGGGGGACCCCGGAGCCGGACCGGGCCCGGGTCGGGAACACCGTCCCCGGGACGAAGCGGCCCTCCGGGTCGTCGGTGTGGACCTCGACGGTCACCTCACCGCGCAGCCCGTGGGCCCGGCCGATGCGGGCGACGAGGAGCATGGGGACCCTTCCTGCGGCGGTCCGGCCGCGTGGTGCGGGGGCCGGGACGGACCGCGGGGTGCGCCGGGAGTCGGGCTCCCGGCACACCCCGCGGGTGGGACGGTGGTGGCGGCACCGGCCGGCGCTCAGCCCTGCCGGTCGGTGTCGACGATGTCGACGCGGACGTTCTGCCCGCCGGAGAGCGCGCTGAGGACGGTCCGCAGCGCCGTCGCGGTCCGGCCGGACCGGCCGATGACGCGGCCGAGGTCGTCGGGGTGGACCCGGACCTCGATGACGGTGCCCCGGCGGAGGTCCTTCTGCCGCACGACGACGTCGTCCTTGTGGTCGACGATGCCGGTGACGAGGTGCTCGAGGGCCTCCTCCAGCACGGTCAGCCCTGCGCCTCGTCGGAGGACCCGGCGCCCTCCTGCGAGCCCGCGTCGGTGCCCTGGGCGGTCGCGCGGGTGCGCGGGGCGGGGGTGGGAACCTCCTCGCCGGCGTTGGCCTTGGCGACGGCCTGCTCGTAGAGCTCCTTCTTGCTCGGCTTGCCGGCCGGGGCCCTGTAGCTCCCCTCGGCACCGGCCTCGCCGGTGTGCTTCTGCCAGTCGCCGGTCACCTTGAGCAGGGCGGCGACGGTCTCGGTCGGCTGCGCGCCCCGACCGAGCCAGTACAGCGCCCGCTCCGAGTCGATCTCGATGAACGAGGGCTCCTCGGTCGGGTGGTACTTGCCGATCTCCTCGATGGCACGCCCGTCCCGCTTGGTGCGGGAGTCCATGACGACGACGCGGTAGAACGGGGCACGGATCTTGCCCATGCGCTTCAGACGAATCTTGACGGCCACGGCTGTGGTGTCTCCTGTTTCTGGTGCGGATCGAGTCGGCGTCGCTCCTCCGGGTGGGGAACACGCGGCGGCGACGGTGCTCTGTGGACGCGTCCGGGCCGGGGTGAGAGGGGCCCCGGCGGACGGGTACAGCCGATCATTGTGCCAGACCGGCGGCCCGCACCGGAAACCGGCGACGGCCGACGCCGCACCTGCTCCGGGGACACCGGCGGAACCCGGTGGGACCGGCGGCAACTCCCGCCGGCCCCGCCGGGTGCGGCCGGTTCCCGGCGCCCCCCGCCGATCCGAGGGTGGACGGGTCAGCGGACGGTCCGGCCGCGGAGCACCACCGCGCCCGGGTCGGCGAGCGCGCCGACGTCGGCACGCGGGTCGTCGTCGAGGACGAGGAGGTCGGCGGGGGCGCCCTCCTCGATGCCGGGCCTGCCGAGCCAGCGCCGCGCCCCCCACGTCGCGGCGTCGAGCGCCTCGAGGTCGCTCATCCCGGCGGTGCGCAGCTCGCGGGCCTCGGCGGCGGCGAGGCCGTGCTCGAGCGAGCCACCGGCGTCGGTGCCGACGTAGACGGCGATCCCGGCGTCGCGGGCGGCGGCGACGGTGTCGTACCGGCGGGCGTGCAGGTCGAGCATGTGGGCGTGGTAGTCGGGGTACTTCTCCCGCGCCGGCTCGGCGATGCGCGGGAAGGTCGCGATGTTGACCAGGGTCGGCACGATCGCGATGCCCTGCTCGGCGAACGCCGCCACGGTCTCGGGCTCGAGGCCGGTCGCGTGCTCGACGCAGTCGGTCCCGGCGGCGGCGAAGTCGTGGAGCGACTCCTCGCCGAAGCAGTGGGCGGTGACCCGGGCCCCCTCCTCGTGCGCGGCGGCGACGGCCTCGGCGAGCACGTCCCTCGGCCAGCACGGGGTGAGGTCGCCGACGCCCCGGTCGATCCAGTCCCCGACGAGCTTGACCCAGCCGTCGCCGGCCCGGGCCTCGGCGCGGACCCGGGAGACGAGCTGGTCGGGCTCGACCTCGTGGGCGTAGCCCCGGACGTAGCGCCTGGTGCGGGCGATGTGCCGCCCGGCCCGGATGACGACGGGCAGGTCGTCACGGCCGTCGATCCACCGGGTGTCCGCCGGGGAGCCGGCGTCCCGGACGAGCAGCACCCCGGCGTCGCGGTCGGTCAGGGCCTGCTTCTCGGTGGTCGCCTCGTCGACCGCGCCGTGCGGGCCGAGGCCGATGTGGCAGTGGGCGTCGACCATGCCCGGGACGACCCAGCCGGTGAGGGCGGCCTCCACATGCCCCCTCGGCGGGGTCCAGGAGATCCGGCCGTCGACGACCCAGAGCTCGTCGCGGACGTCCTCGGGGCCGACGAGGACACGGCCGCGCACGTGGGTCACCGGCGACGTCATGGCCCGACCCTACCGGCGCCCCGGTGGCCTGCTAGTCCTGCTCCGGCAGGGCACGCAGCACGCGGCGGAGGGTCTCGACGACCACCCCGGGGGCCTGCGCGTGGACCCAGTGCCCGGCGCCGTTGACGGTGACCAGGCGGGTGCGGGGGAACAGCTCGCGCATCCCGGCGACGTCCTCGTCCCGGACGTAGCCCGACTCCTCCCCGGCGAGCCAGACCACCGGGCCCTCCCAGCTGCGGCCGAGGTCGGGGAAGCCGGCGATCCGGGACCCGCCGCCGCGCCGGGCGTCGGTGTCGATGAGGTCGAGGTTGGGCTGCCACGACCAGCTGGTGCCGTGGCGGCGGAGGTTCTGCAGGAGGAAGCCGCGCACCCCGGGGTCGGGCTCGACGTGGGCGAACCGCTCCTCGGCGTCGGCCCGGGTGGAGAGCTCTCCCAGCGGGAGGCCGCGCATCGCGTCGATGTATCCGCGGAAGCGGTCGAGGTCGCCGTAGTCCCGCGGCGCGATGTCGACGACGACGAGGCTGCGGACGAGCTCGGGGTGGAGCAGCGTCGTCACCATCGCGACCTTGCCCCCGAGGGAGTGGCCGACGAGCACCCACGGCTCCCCCGGCGCGGCGGCGGCGAGGGTGTCGGCGACGGCGTCGGCGTAGCCGGTGTACGAGAACTCCTCGCTCCACGGCGACCGGCCGTGGTCGGGCAGGTCCACCAGGAGGCACCGGGCGCCGGTGCCGTCCGGCCCGGCGACCGCCTTGGCGACCTGGTTCCAGTTGCGACCCTGGCCGAACAGCCCGTGGAGGAAGGCGACGGCGGGACCGGAGGCGCCGACCTCGAGGGTGTTCAGCTCCCCGCCCGGGGCGGTGGTCACCGGCCGAGGAACTTCTCGAAGCCCTTCGGCAGCGCGCTCGGGTCGAGGTCGCCGCCGTCGGGGCCGCCGGGGCCCTTCCCGAACGAGGACCCGGGAGCCGGGCGCTGCGCCGCCTTCTCGCGGGCGGCGCGTTCCTCGGCGGCGCGCTTGGCGGGGTTGCCGGACTTGCTCTTCCGCCGCTGCGGCTGCTGCTTGCCCTTGCGCTTGCCCCCGCCGCCGGGCATGCCGGGCATGCCGGGGACGCCACCGTTCCTCGCGAGCTGCTTCATCATCTTCTGTGCATCGCCGAACCGCTCGAGGAGCCCGTTGACCTCGGAGACCGTCACGCCCGAGCCGCGCGCGATCCGGGCGCGGCGGGAGCCGTTGATCTGCTTGGGGTGGTTGCGCTCGAACGGGGTCATCGACTGCACCATGGCCTCGACCCGGTCGAACTCGCGCTCGTCGAGGGAGTCGAGCTGGGCCTTCATCTGGCCCATCCCGGGCATCATCCCGAGCATCTGCTTCAGCGACCCCATCTTCTTGATGGCGGCCATCTGCTGGAGGAAGTCGTCGAAGGTGAAGTCCTCGGCGGCGAGGAACTTCCGCTGCATCTCGTCGGCCTGCTCGCGGTCGAACGCGCGCTCGGCCTGCTCGATGAGGGTGAGCACGTCGCCCATGTCGAGGATGCGGGAGGCCATCCGGTCGGGGTGGAAGACCTCGAAGTCGCGCACCGCCTCGCCGGTCGAGGCGAACATGATGGGGCGGCCGGTGACCTTGGCGACCGAGAGCGCGGCCCCGCCGCGGGCGTCGCCGTCGAGCTTGGTGAGGACGACGCCGGTGAGGTCCACGCCCTCCTGGAACGCCTGGGCGGTCTCGACCGCCGCCTGGCCGATCATCGCGTCGAGGACGAACAGCACCTCGTCGGGGTCGACCGCGGCACGGATGTCGGCGGCCTGCTGCATGAGGTCGGCGTCGACGGCGAGCCGGCCGGCGGTGTCGACGACGACGACGTCGTGGTGGCGGGCCCGGGCCGCTTCGAGGCCCTGCCGGGAGACCGAGACGGGGTCACCGAAGGAGCGGGTCCCCTCCCCCGTGCCGGTGACCGCGTCGTGACCGCCGACGTTGCCCCGCTCGGGGGCGAACACCGGCACCCCGGCCCGCTCGCCGACGACCTCGAGCTGGGTGACGGCGTTGGGCCGCTGCAGGTCGGCCGCGACGAGCAGCGGGGTGTGCCCGCGCTCCTTCAGCCACGCGCCGAGCTTGCCCGCGAGCGTCGTCTTCCCCGAGCCCTGCAGGCCGGCGAGCATGATGACGGTCGGCGGGTTCTTCGCGAGCTCGAGCGGGCGGGTCTGCCCGCCGAGGATGTCGACGAGCTCCTCGTTGACGATCTTGATGACCTGCTGGGCCGGGTTGAGCGCCTGGGAGACCTCGGCGCCGAGGGCCCGCTCGCGGATCGCGGCGGTGAACTCCTTGACGACCGGCAGCGCGACGTCGGCCTCGAGGAGGGCCATCCGGATGTCCCGGACCGTCTTGTTGACGTCGGACTCGCTCAGCCGGCCCTTGCCCCGGAGGTTCTTGAAGGTGGCTGTCAGGCGGTCGGAGAGGCTGGTGAACACCGGACAAGGCTAACGGGTCGGGATGGGCGGGCCTGTGCGTCGGTCCCCGCGCCTCACGAGTCCTCGTCGTCGCAGGTGTCGATGACCATCGAGACGATCTGGGCCACCTTGCCCGGCGAGAGCGGCCGGCCGCCGAACTCGGTGACGTAGAACGTGTCCATCGTCTGTCCGGCGTAGGTCGCGATGTGCGCGGAGCGCACGCAGAGGCTCGCCCGGGCGAAGGTCATCCCGAGCTCGTGGAGCAGGCCGGGCCGGTCCTGGGTGCGCACCTCGAGGACGGTGGCGTCGTCGCAGGCGCCGGGGACGACGAGCGCGCGCGTCTGGCCCGGGGCCCCCATCGTCTGCGGGCGCCGGTTGCGGAAGGTCCGGCGCCGGTCGAGCGCCTGCAGGGGGCCGCGGTCGCCCGCTGCGAGGCGGGCGAGGCCGCGCGCGATCCGCTCCGCGTCCGGGGCCTCCCCGCCCGGGGAGTCGACGTGCCACTCGTCCGCCGCGATGCCGTCCCGGGTGTGGAGCACCGCGGTGCGCACGGTGACGCCGTAGGCGGCGAGCAGCCCGGCGGTGTCGGCGAACAGCCCGATCCGGTCCCGGTCGAACACGTCGATGCGGTGCACCCCGCCGACCGCCCGGACGAGGACGTGCGGGGCGCCGCCCGCGACGGCGCGGATCGTCTCCTGCGTGACCGTCGCGGGCTCGGGCCGCGGCGGGGGTGGCGGCCCGTCGGCGAAGGTGTCGCGCACCCGCGTCGTGAGCTGGTCGACCAACGTCGCCCTCCATTCGGTCCAGGCCTGTGGTCCGGCCGCCCTCGCGTCGGCCTCGGTGAGGGCGCGCAGCAGGTCGACGACGTCGGGGTCGTCGCCCGCGGCCGTCCGCACCGCCGCGACCGTCGCGGGGTCGGCGAGGTCGCGCCGGGTGGCGAGGTCGACCAGGGTCAGGTGCTCGCGCACGAGCCGGGTGACGACCTCGACGTCCTCGTCGGCGTATCCGGCGCGGTCCAGGGCGGAACGCGCGATCGGGGCCCCGGCGACGCTGTGGTCGTGGGCGCCGCGGACCTTCCCGAGGTCGTGCAGCAGCGCCGCGAGCAGCAGCAGGTCGGCGCGGCCGACGTCCCGGACGAGCCGCCCGGCCTCGACGACGGTCTCGAGCAGGTGCCGGTCGACGGTGTGCCGGTGGACGGCGTTGCGCTGCGGCCGGGAGCGGACGGCGGACCACTCGGGCAGCCAGCGCTCGACGAGGCCCACCTGGTCCAGCCCCTCCCAGACCTGCACGAGGCCGGGTCCGGCGGCGAGCAGGTCGGTGAACAGGCTCCGGGCCAGGTCGGGCCACGGCTCGGGCAGGTCGGGGGCGAGGGCGAGGTTGGTCAGCGTCCTCGGGGCGATCGGGAGCCCGGCCCGGGCGGCGACGACCGCGGCCCGCAGCGGCAGCAGGGGGTCGGCCGCGACCCCGCTGCTCGCGCCGAGCACGGCCTCGCCGTCGTGCTCGAAGAGTCCGTAGCCGAGCGGGGCCATCCGCGGCCGGCGGGGCCCGACCCGCAGGGTGCGGGCCCGCTGGGACTGCCGGGCGCGGCGGACCGTCCCGTCGACGGCGTAGGCGATGGTGCGCGCCGAGGTGGACACCGAGGTCAGCAGGTCGTCGGCGTCGCCGAAGCCGAGCAGCGCCGCGACCGGGTCGTGGTCCTCGCGGGTGAGCCGGTCCCGTCCGCGGCCGGTGACGACGTGCAGGGCGTCGCGGACGTCGAGCAGCGCGGCGTGGGCGGCGTCGACCTCGCCGCGGGGGCGGTCGGTGAGCCAGGCCTCCGTGAGCGCCCGCAGCACGGTCATGTCCCGCAGGCCGCCGTGGGCCTCCTTGAGGTCGGGCTCGAGGGACTGCGAGAGCTCGCCGTGCCGGGCGTGCCGGGCGTCGATGCTCTCCAGCAGCTGCGGCAGCCGCTTGCGGGCGTTGGCCCGCCAGTCGTGGGCGACGGTGGCGCGCGCGGCGGTGACGAGCTCCTCGTCCCCGGCCACCCACGTGAGGTCGAGCAGCCCGACCGCGGCCGTGAGGTCGTTCGTGGCGACCCCGCGGCACTCGGCCACGGTCCGGACGCTGTGGTCGAGCCGGGCCTTGGCGTCCCAGACCGGGTACCAGACCCGGTCGGCGAGTGCGGTCACGTCCTCGGCCCGGGCGGACCGGCCGTCGTGGAGCAGGACGAGGTCGAGGTCGCTCAGCGGGCCGCTGTCACCCCGGCCGAGCGAGCCGACCGCGGCGAGCGCGACGCCGTGGGTCGGGCCGCCGGCGACGGCCTCGTCCCACACCCGGGAGAGCCACTCGCGGGTGAAGTCCCCGAGGGCACGCCGCCGGGTGGGGCCGGCACCCGCAGCCGTGAAGCTGCGGGTGCCGGCGAGGTCGAGCCGCGAGGAGCGGACGTCCACCTGCTCGAGGGTCATCGGGGTTCCTGTCCTCGGTCCCGTGCTCGGTCCCGGTCTCGGTCCTGTGGTCGGTCCGGGCTCAGAGGGCGTCCCCGCCCCGCTCGCCGGTGCGGACCCGGGCGACGTCGTCGACCGGGACGGTCCAGACCTTGCCGTCGCCGATCCGGCCGGTCTGCGCGGCCTTGATGACGACGTCGACCAGGGATGCCGCGTCGGAGTCCTCGACGAGGACCTCGAGCCGGACCTTGGGGACGAAGTCGACGGTGTACTCGGCGCCCCGGTAGACCTCGCTGTGGCCGCGCTGGCGGCCGTAGCCGCTGGCCTCGCTGATGGTCATCCCGGTGATGCCGTAGGCCTCGAGGGCCTCCTTGACCTCGTCGAGCTGGTGGGGCTTGATGATGGCGGTGACGAGCTTCATGCGTTGACCTCCTCGGTCCTGGTGTGTCCGGACGTCGGCAGCGACGACGACGCCGCGTGCGCGGCCGCGCCGCTCCGGCTCGCCCCGAGGGTGGCGAGGTCGTAGCCGGTCTCGGCGTGGACGGCCTGGTCGATGCCGGAGACCTCGTCGTCGTCGGTGACGCGCCAGCCCATCGTGGACTTCAGCAGCATGCCGACCACGAGGGTGACCACCCCGGAGAACACGACCGCGCAGGCGGCGATGATCGCCTGGATCGCGAGCTGGGCGAGGCCGCCCCCGTAGAGCAGGCCGGTCCCGGTGGCGAACAGGCCGATCGCGAGGGTCCCCCAGAGGCCGGCGACGAGGTGGACGCCGACGACGTCGAGGGAGTCGTCGAAGCCGAGCCGGAACTTCAGCCCGACGGCCCAGGCGCAGAGGGCGCCGGCGACGAACCCGAGCGGGATCGAGCCGAGCGGGGAGACCGATCCGCAGGCCGGGGTGATCGCGACGAGGCCGGCGACGGCACCGGAGGCGGCGCCGAGGGAGGTCGCGTGGCCGTCGCGGATGCGCTCGAGGGCGAGCCAGCCGAGCATGGCCGCGCAGGTCGCCGTCGTGGTGTTGACCCAGGCGAGGCCCGCGGTGCCGTCGGCGGCGAGCTCGGACCCGGCGTTGAACCCGAACCAGCCGAACCACAGCAGCCCGGCGCCGAGCATGACGAGCGGGAGGTTGTGCGGGCGCATCGCGGTCGAGCCGAAGCCCTTGCGCTTGCCGACGATGAGGGCCAGGACGAGGCCCGCCATCCCGGCGTTGATGTGGACGACGGTCCCACCCGCGAAGTCGATCGGGGCGGCACCGCCGAAGGTGAACGGCCCGTCCCCGCTGAGGAGACCGCCGTTCCAGACCATGTGGGCCATGGGGAAGTAGGCGAGGGTCACCCAGATGCCCGCGAAGACGAGCCAGGTGCCGAACTTCACGCGGTCGGCGATGGCGCCGGAGATGAGGGCGACGGTGATGATCGCGAAGGTGACCTGGAAGGCGACGCTGACGCTGGCGGGCAGACCGCCGTCGCCGATGATCATGTTGCCGGCGGCGTCGGTGATCGTCCCGTTGAGGCCGAACTGCTGGAAGGGGTTGCCGAAGATGCCGCCGATCGAGTCGCCGCCGTAGGACATGGACCAGCCCCAGAGGGTGTAGACCACGCCGACCACGCCGATCGCGCCGAACGACATCATCATCATGTTGAGGACGGACTTCGTGCGAACCATGCCGCCGTAGAAGAGGGCGAGCCCCGGGGTCATGAGCAGGACCATCGAGGCACTGGCCAGCATCCAGGCGGTGGTGCCGGTGTCGAGTGCGTTTTCCATGGCCGCAACTGTGCGCGACCGGCGTTTCAGCCATGGGGGCTGCGTGTTACGGGAGTGTTAGCAGGACGGCCCACCGGTAAGCATCACGTAACACCGGGGACCGGGTCTCGCATGCTGGGACGCCGACGAGCGGCGCGGCGCCGCCGGGGCCACAGTCGGTGCAGGACCCCGCGGGGAGTCCCGTCCCCCTCCGGGGCCGCCCGTCGAGTGCGTCGACGTCGGGGCGGTTCCGGGACGTCCCCGCGGGGCCCCACGCGACGCGGCCCCGCCGGGACCTCAGGCGATGATGGCGTCGACGAAGGCCTCCGCGTCGAACGGGGCGAGGTCGTCCGGTCCCTCGCCGAGCCCGACGAGCTTGACCGGCACCCCGAGCCTGCGCTGCACCGCGACGACGATGCCGCCCTTGGCGGTGCCGTCGAGCTTGGTGAGGACGATCCCGCTGATGTCGACGACCTCGGCGAAGACCTCGGCCTGGCGCATCCCGTTCTGCCCGGTGGTGGCGTCGAGCACGAGGAGCACCTCGTCGACCGGGGAGCGCTTCTCGACGACCCGCTTGACCTTCCCGAGCTCGTCCATGAGGCCGACCTTGGTGTGCAGCCGGCCGGCGGTGTCGATGAGGACGACGTCGGACTCGAGCTCGGTCGCGGCCTTGACCGCGTCGAAGGCGACCGAGGCGGGGTCGGCCCCCTCGCGGTCGGAGCGGACCGTGCCCACCCCGACCCGCGCGCCCCAGGTCTCGAGCTGGTCGGCGGCGGCGGCGCGGAAGGTGTCCGCGGCGCCCAGGAGGACGTCCTTGTCCTCGGCGACGAGCACCCGGGCGAGCTTGCCGACGGTCGTCGTCTTCCCGGTGCCGTTGACGCCGACGACCATGACGACGGCGGGCCGTCCGTCGACCCGCTCGGAGGCGACCCGCCGGTCCATCGAGGGGTCGACGAGCGTGAGGAGCTCCTCGCGCAGCCAGCCCCGCACGGTGGCCTCGTCGTGCGCGCCCTCGACACGGACCCGGGCGCGGAGCCGGTCGACGAGCTCGGTCGTCGCGTCGACGCCGAGGTCGGCCGCGAGGAGGGTGTCCTCGACGTCCTCCCAGGCCTCCTCGTCGAGCCGGTCCCGGCTGAGCAGCGCGAGCAGGCCCTGCCCGATCGCCGAGTTGGACCGGGCGAGCCGGGCCCGCAGCCGCTGCAGCCGGCCGGTCGGCGCGGCGGGCGTCTCGAGCGGGGGCGCCTCGGGGGCCTCGGGGGCAGGAGGGGCCTCGGCGGCCTCCGGCGCCGGCGTGCTCGGCACCTCGGGCGGCGCCTCGGTCGGCGCCTCGGTCGGCTCCCGGGGTGGCGCCTCCGTGGTTGTCGAGGTGGGAGGAGGTGTCTCCTCCCGGGTGGGCGGCGGCTTCGGGGCGGCACGGGTCCCGCCGCCGCGGCCCCGGAACAGGCCGACGGCGACCCCGGCGAGGACGAGGACGAGGACGACGGCGATGGCCAGGTAGGCGTAGATCTGCGCGGTCACGGCCTCGATTCAACCACGCGGGCGGGCCGCCCCCCGGGGCCGTCCGGAGGCTCGGACCGTCGTGCCGTCGGGTGCGGCGGCGTGGGGCGCCGCCGTCAGGAGGACTGCTCGGGAGGCTGCTCGTCCTCGTCCGGCTCTGCCGCGGGGTCCTGCTGCCGGCCCTGGGTCGAGCCGGGCCGGCCGGGCCGGACCCGGTGGACGAGCTCCTCGCCCCGGTCGCTGAGCAGGTCGTGCCCCTGCCGCCGAGCGGGGATCGCGACGATGCCGACGACGACGACGGCGACGGCGAGGCTGACGAGCATCGCGACGATGAGGACGGTCATGGGGACAGGGTAGGTGCTCAGGCCGTCTGCTCGGCGAGCTCGCGGATCCGCTGGGAGACGACCGTGGTCACGCCCTCGCCGCGCATGGCGACCCCGTAGAGGGCGTCGGCGACCTCCATCGTCCGCTTCTGGTGGGTGATGACGATGAGCTGGCTGGCGCCGCGCAGCTCCTCGAGCAGGGTGAGCAGGCGCCCGAGGTTGGTGTCGTCGAGGGCGGCCTCCACCTCGTCCATGATGTAGAACGGGCTCGGCCGGGCCTGGAAGATCGCGACGAGCAGCGCGACCGCGACGAGCGAGCGCTCGCCACCGGAGAGCAGCGAGAGCCGCTTGACCTTCTTCCCGGGAGGACGGGCCTCGACCTCGATGCCGGTGGTGAGCATGTCGTCGGGGTCGGTGAGCACGAGCCGGCCCTCACCGCCGGGGAAGAGCCGCTCGAAGACCCGCTCGAACTGGGCCGCGGTGTCCCGGAACGCCTCGGAGAAGACCTGCTCGACGCGCTCGTCGACCTCGCGGACGATGTCGAGCAGGTCGCGCTTGGAGGCCTTGAGGTCCTCGAGCTGGGTGGTGAGGAAGCTGTGGCGCTCCTCGAGCGCGGCGTACTCCTCGAGGGCGAGCGGGTTGACGCGGCCGAGCTCGCGCAGGCCCTTCTCGGCCTTGCGCAGTCGCTTCTCCTGCTCGGCCCGGACGTAGGGACGAGGCTCCTCCGGCTGCTGCCCCGGCTCCGTCTCGACGTCCCGGCCGGCCGTCACCGGCGGGACGGCCCGGTGCGGGCCGTACTCGTCGACGAGCACGTCGGGGTCGACGCCGAGCTCGTCGACGGCGCGGGCGCGCATCTGCTCGATCCGGGCGACCTGCTGGGCCCGGGCGACCTCGTCGCGGTGGACGGTGTCGGTGAGCTCGCGGAGCTCGTCGCGGACCGTCTCGAGCCGCGAGCGGGCCTCGCCGAGCACCCGCTCCCGCTCGACCCGCTCGGCCTCGGCGGCGCGGCGCAGCTCCTCGGCCCGGACCAGCGCCGCGGCCATCCGCCCCGTGGCGTGCGACGCGCCGACCCGCACGGCCTCGGCGGTGACGGACTCGCGGCGGCGGCGCTCCCGCCGCGCCCGCAGCCGCTCCCGGGCCGCGAGCTCGTCCCGGGCGGCGCCCTCGAGGGACTCGGCCCGTCCGCTGACCGCCCCGGCACGCTCCTCGGTGGTCCGCAGCGCCAGCCGGGCCTCGGTCTCGGCGGCCCGGGCGGACCTGGCGGCCTCCTCGAGCCGGTCCCGCTCGTCGGTGGCCGGCTCCTCCTCGTCGGGCTCCTCGCCCGCGCGGGCGAGCCGGTCCTCGAGGTCGGCGAGCTCGGCCCGGTCCCGTTCGAGGGTGGCGGTGACGTCGGCGACCGAGGACCGGGTGCGCTCGGCCTCGGCGCGGGCGGACCGGACCGCGGCCCCGAGCTCGCCGAGCCGCTCGGCGACGGCGGCCATCCGCGCGTCGGACTCGTGGAGCCGCTCGAGCGCGGCCTCGGCCTCCCGCGTCCGCTCGGCGCTGCGGTCCTGCGCGGCCGAGAGCCGGAACCGGGCCTGCTCACCCCGCTCGGTGGCCGCGGCGACCGCGGTGCGGGCGTCCTCGACGGCGGACTGGAGCTCGATGAGGCTCGGCCCGGACGGGCTGCCGCCGCGGACGTACCCGGGACCGTAGACGTCGCCGTCGGCGGTGACCGCGGTGACCCCGTCCCGGCGGCCGACGAGCGCGAGGGCCTCCGCGGCGGCGGGGACGAGCGCCACGCGGTCGAGCATCTGCTCGACCGGGCCGCGCACGTGGTCGGGGGCGGAGACGACGTCGCGGGCCCACACGCCCGAGCCACCCAGGTCGGGCCAGCCGGCCGGGTCGGCCGGGGCGGCGGTGTCGGCGACGAGGAGGGTCGCCTGGCCGCCGTCGAGCTCGCGCAGCGACGCCACCGCCCGGGAGGCGCCGTCGGCGGCCGTCGCGGCGAGCGCCTCCGAGGCCGAGCCGAGCGCGGCGGCGACCGCGGTCTCGTGGCCGGGGTCGACGGTGAGGAGCCGGGCCAGGGCGCCGACGATCCCGTGGGCGTCGTCGCCCGCCTCGAGCAGCGCCTCCGCGCCGTCCTTGCGGGTCAGGCTGAGCTCGAGGGCCTCGAGCCGGGCCTGTGCCGAGCCCCGGTCCCGCTCGGCGGCCCGTTCCTCCTCGCGCCAGCGCTCGACCTCCGCGGCCACGGCCTCGGCGGACTCGGCGGCCCGCTCGTACGCCGCGTCGAGCCCCTCCTCCCCCGCCTCGTCGGCGGCGACGCTCGCCTCGAGCTCGGCGAACTCGGCCTCGGCGACGTCGGCGCGCTCCAGGCTGGAGCGCTCCACCCCGGTGAGCCGCCCGAGCTCGGCCTCGCCGGCCTCGACCCGGCTGCGGCGGGCCCCGACCTGCCCGGACAGCTTCGCGAGCCCCTCGCGCCGGTCCGCGGCGGCCCGCACGAGCCGGGAGACCCGATGCTGCTCGGCCCCGTGCGCGGTCTCGGCGGCCTCCCGGGCGGCGACGGCGTCGGCGAGCGCCGCCTCGAGCCGGGCCACCTCGGCGCGCAGGTCCTCCTCGGTCGCCCGGGCCCGGCGGGCCTGCTCCCGCAGCTCCTCGGGGTCCCGGCCGGTGCTCTCCTCGTCCTCGTCGTCCTCGGCGAGCAGCCGGACCCGTTCGGCGGCCAGGCTCGCGGTGGCCTCGAGCCGGTCCCGGACCGACTGCAGCCGCGCCCACCGCTCGTGGGCCCGGGTCAGCTCCGGGGCGGCCTTCGCGGCGCGGGCCTCGAGCTCGGTGACGTGGTCGCGCACCCCGGCGAGGTCCTCCTCGAGCGCGGCCCGGCGGGCGCGCAGCTGCTCCTCGTCGGCCTGCTCCTGCTCGAGGGTGGAGGTGAGCTGGGCGAGGTCGTCGGCGAGCAGCCGCAGCCGGGCGTCCCGGGCGTCGGCCTGGATGGTGGCGGCGCGACGGGCGGCCTCGGCCTGCCGGCCGAGCGGGCCGAGCTGGCGCCTGATCTCCCCGGTGAGGTCGGCGACGCGGGTGAGGTTGGCCTCCATCGCGTCGAGCTTGCGCAGCGCCCGCTCCTTGCGCTTGCGGTGCTTGAGGACGCCGGCGGCCTCCTCGATGAAGCCCCGCCGCTCCTCGGGGGTGGCCCGCAGGACGGCGTCGAGCTGGCCCTGACCGACGATGACGTGCATCTCGCGGCCGATGCCGCTGTCGGAGAGGAGCTCCTGGATGTCGAGCAGCCGGCAGGAGGTGCCGTTGATCGCGTACTCCGAGCCCCCGCCGCGGAACATCGTCCGCGAGATCGTCACCTCGGTGTAGTCGATCGGCAGCGCGCCGTCGGCGTTGTCGATCGTCATCGTCACCTCGGCGCGGCCGAGCGGGGCCCGCCCGGAGGTCCCGGCGAAGATGACGTCCTCCATCTTGCCGCCGCGCAGCGACTTCGCGCCCTGCTCCCCCATGACCCACGCGAGCGCGTCGACGACGTTGGACTTGCCGGACCCGTTCGGGCCGACGATGCACGTGATCCCCGGCTCGAGCCGCAGCGTGGTCGCCGAGGCGAAGGACTTGAACCCCTTGAGGGTCAGGCTCTTGACGTACACGCGCTGGTGGACCCCTTCCGCTGGGCCCCTTCTCGGTCGGCCCCTGCTGCCGTGCCCGGCACCGGTCCCGGCTCACTGTACCGGCGCGGGTCGCCCGCTCCCGGGACCCCGGCGCCTCACCGGCGCGGGTCGTCGCCGGTGGCGATCGCCTCGTGGTGGCGGATGACCTCCTCGATGATGAACCCGAGGAACTTCTCGGCGAACTGCGGGTCGAGGCCGGCCTCGTCCGCGAGCCGCCGCAGCCGGGCGATCTGCTGCTCCTCCCGGGCGGGGTCGGCCGGGGGCAGCTGCTCACGCGCCTTGAGCTCCCCGACGAGCTGGGTGGCCTTGAACCGCTCGGCGAGGAGGTGGACGAGCGCGGCGTCGATGTTGTCGATGCTCGACCGGAGCCGCAGCAGGTCGGGGGGCGGCGGGCGGTTGTCGGTCACGCCGATCATCGTAGGACCCGGCACACTGGCCCCATGCGGGTCCTCCTCACCGGGGCGGCGGGGTTCGTCGGGTCGGCCGTCGACGCGGTCCTCACCGCGGCCGGTCACGACGTCGTCGGCGTCGACGCCCTCCTGCCGCAGGCCCACGGCAGCGCCCCCGCCGACCCCGGACCGCGGGTCCACCGGCTCGACGTCCGGGACGCGCCCGCGTGGGCCGGCCTCCTCGACGGGGTGGACGCGGTCTGCCACCAGGCCGCGATGGTCGGCACCGGGGTGTCCCCGGCCGACCTGCCGCGCTACGCCTCCCACAACGACCTCGGCACCGCGGCGCTCCTCGCCGCGATGGCCACCGCCGGGGTCGACCGGCTCGTCCAGGCCTCCTCGATGGTCGTCTACGGCGAGGGGCGGTACACGTGCCCGCGCGGCGACGGGGGGCACGGCGGCCCCGGCGCGCACGGCCGCGGGGGGTCGCCGGTGCCGGGTCCCCGCGCCGTCGCCGACCTCGCGGCGGGCCGGTTCGAGAACCCGTGCCCGGAGTGCGGGGCGCCGCTGCGCTGGGGCCTGGTCGACGAGGGGGCACCGCTGGACCCGCGCAGCGCGTACGCCGCGAGCAAGGTCGCCCAGGAGCACTACGCCGCGGCGTGGGCCCGCCAGGTCGGCGCCCGGGCGATCTCGCTGCGCTACCACAACGTCTACGGGCCCGGGATGCCCCGCGACACCCCCTACTCGGGGGTCGCGGCGCTGTTCCGGTCCTCGGTCGAGGCGGGCCGGCCGCCGGAGGTGTTCGAGGACGGGGGGCAGGTGCGCGACTTCGTCCACGTCGACGACGTCGCGCTCGCGAACCTGCGGGCGCTCGAGGCGCTGGCGGGGTCGCCGCCCGGCGGGCCCGCGCCGGGGGGGCCCGGAGGACATCGAGGACCCGGAGGCGCTGGACACGTGGGGGTCTACAACGTGTGCTCGGGGACGCCGGTGACGGTGCTCGAGGTCGCCCGCGCGGTCGCGGCCGGGCTCGACGCGGACACCGAGCCCGTGGTCTCCGGGCGCTACCGGCTCGGGGACGTCCGGCACGTCGTCGCCTCACCGGTCCGCGCCCGCGAGGAGCTCGGGTTCACCGCGCGGGTCCGCCCCCACGAGGGGCTGGCCGCGTTCGCGACCGCGCCGCTGCGGCCCGCCGGGCGGTGACCGCCGCCTGCGCCACGTCACCACTTGGTGGCGAGGAGGTGCTGCACCGCGAGCGCCACCACGACCTGGACGACGAGCCCCGCCCGGAGCCACCGCGGGGGCAGGGCGGTCGTGAGCAGGAGCAGCCACGGCACGAACGGCAGCCAGATCCGCTCGACCTCGGCCTTGCTCATCAGGCTCGCGTCCGCGAGGAGGACCGTGACCAGGGCGGCGGCGCCGAGCACCGGCAGGGGTGCCCGCGCGGCGGCCGCGGCGCGCAGCCGGGGCACCGCGGTCGCGAGCGCGGCGGCGAGCACCGGACCGGCGCTGACGACGAGGGCCGCGAGGTCGGCCCAGAGCCAGTACCAGGTCGGGCGCTCGGAGGCCAGACCCGCCCAGTAGCGCTCACGCAGCACCGGCAGCGCCTCCCACCAGGCGAACCCGAGCGCGGCCACGCCGAGCAGGAGCGCGGTCGCGGCGGCGGCCGCGACCGGGACCGGCCACCAGCGGCGTCCGAGGAAGGCCACCGCGAGCGCGAGCACCCCGAGCAGGGCCAGCCCGTAGGACAGCAGCAGGCAGCCGCCGAGGAGGAGCCCGGCGAGGACGGCGAGCAGGACCCGTCCGGGTGCGGTCGCCGGGCCGCGCGTCGAGGCGGCGAGCGCGGCGAGCCCCCACGCCGCCACGGCGGCGAACACGGCGTCCGCGGACACCGCCTGCCACACCGCGAAGGGGCCGAGGACGAGCAGCGGCAGGACGAGGCGCACGTCGCGCTCGGCCCGCAGCGCCCGGCAGGCGACCGCCACGGCGACCGGCGTCGTGGCCGCGACGAGCACGACCACCCACCCGGCGGCGAGGTCGGTCCCGAGCCCGAGACGGTCGAGGAGGACGAAGAAGAGCACCGCCCCCGGCGGGTGCCCGGCGACGTGGACCGGCCAGTGGCCCGGGCTGTCGAGCGGGATCCTCTCGACGAAGTGGGCGAGCAGCCCTGGCACGTCGGTGACCTCGCGGGCGGTGCCGAGGTACTCGGTGCCGCGCCCGAGCACCCCGGCGATGCCGCGGGTCCCGTCGACGAGGGCGAGCGAGGCCGTCCACGCGACGCCGAGCAGCCAGGTGAGGACGAGCAGGGGGCCCCAGCGCAGCCGCCGCGACCAGCGCCCGGGCAGGCCGGTCGCGGCGAGCACGGCCAGCGCGAGCGCCGGCAGGGTGCCCGGACCCACCCTCGGGTCGAGGTCGGCCACGAGCGGCGGGACCGTGCCGACGTGGACGTCGGTGCCGCCGAGGGGCACGAGCCGGGCCGCGGCGACGAGCACGAGGCCGGCGCCGAGCCCGGTCGCGGCGAGCGACCCGGGACGACCACGAGGCGGTGCCGGCATGAGCCGACTCTGGCACGGCGCCCCCGCCCGGACCGCGCCGTCGGCGCCCTCGGCGCCCGTCGGTGAGACTTTCGTAAGGGTTGGCCGCCCACCGCGCCCCGTGCCGCTCCTAGCGTCGGGACATGGACCCGACGGACCCCACGTGCGAGCTCGTCCTCCCGTGCCGGGACGAGGCCGCCGCCCTCCCGGCGGTGCTGGCCCGGGTCCCGCCGGGCCTGCCGGTCCTCGTCGTCGACAACGGCTCGGCCGACGGGACCGCGCAGGTCGCCCGCCGGCTCGGCGCCCGGGTGGTGCGCGAGACCACCCCGGGGTACGGCGCCGCGGTCCACGCCGGGCTCCTCACCTCGACGGCGGACGTCGTCGCCGTCATGGACGGCGACGGCTCGGTCGACCCCGCCCAGGTGCTCCCGATGCTGCGGGAGGTCGGCGAGGCCGGGACCCCGACCCTGGCGGTGGGGCGCCGTCGTCCCACGGGCCGGGGGGTCTGGCCGTGGCACGCGCGGGCGGGCACCGCGGCGACCGCGTGGTGGCTCCGGCGCCGCACGGGCCTCGCGGTCCACGACGTCGGCGCGGTCCGCGTCGGCCCGCGGCGCGGGCTGCTCGCGCTCGGCGTGCGGGACCGGCGGTTCGGCTACCCGGTCGAGCTGCTGGTCCGGGCCCGCGAGGCGGGGTGGGAGGTCCACGAGCACGACGTGGGCTATGCGCCCCGGGCCACCGGCACCCGGTCGAAGGTGAGCGGGTCGGTGCGCGGGACGGTCCGGGCCGCGTGGGACTTCGCGCGGGTGCTGCCGTGAGCGCCGTCGTCCTCGTCCTCGCCAAGGCCCCGGTCCCGGGCCGGGTGAAGACCCGGCTCGCCCGGACCGAGGGCGGGGAGCGCGCTGCCCGGCTCGCCTCGGCCGCCCTCCTCGACACCCTCGAGGCCGCCGCCGCGGCGCTGACCCCCGCCCGGTGCTTCCT
Organism: uncultured Actinomycetota bacterium; assembly: GCA_963800325.1. GTDB lineage: Bacteria > Actinomycetota > Actinomycetes > Actinomycetales > Dermatophilaceae > CAWDAQ01. The sequence continues at coordinate 482,702 of CAWDAQ010000005.1, forward strand.
CGCCCTCGAGGGCGACCTCACCGACGCCACGGGGGGTGCGGCCCTGGCGGCGGCCTGCCACGGCTGGGCCGTCCTGCCGCAGCGGGGCGCGACGTTCGCCGAGCGGATCGTCGACGCCCACACCGAGGTCCATGCCCGCACCGGGTGCCCGGTCGTGCAGATCGGGATGGACACCCCGCACGTGGGCGCGGCGGCACTGGGCGAGGTGGCCGACAGGCTCGCCGGCGGGACGCGGCTGCCGGTGCTCGGGGCCGCGCGCGACGGCGGCTGGTGGGTGCTCGGCAGCACCGGCCCGGGCGACCTCACCGGGCTCGAGGACGTGCCGATGTCGACCGCGCGCACCGGGGCCGACACCCGGGCGCTGCTGCGGCGCAACGCCGGCGGGGTGCAGGGTGCCCGAGTGCTCGTGGACGTCGACACCGCCGCCGACGCCGAGCACGTCGCGCGACGCGCCCCGGACAGCAGGTTCGCCGCGGTGTGGCGCGAGCGACCGGCGGCGGGGCCGACCGGGAGGCGCTCGGTGCCCACCCGGCTCGGGCCGGCCCGGAGTCCGCGGTGAGCACCGTCGCCGCCCGGGCCCGGCAGGACCGCGACGGCCCCGAGGGCCACGGCGAGGTCCGCGAGGACCACGAGGACCGCGAGGACCGCGAGGACCGCGAGGACCGCGAGGAGGTCCTCGCCCTGGAGCGATGGGCCGGCCCGGTCGACGCCGGGGACCACGCCCTCCTCGACCGGTGCGTCGGCGCGACGATCGACCTCGGCTGCGGCCCGGGACGCCTCGCGGCCGAGCTGGCCCGGCGTGGCCACCGGGTCGTCGGCGTGGACGTCTGCCTCCCTGCCGCCGCGCTGACCCGGGAGCGGGGGGTCGACGTCGTCCTCGCCGACCTCTTCGGGCCGCTGCCCGGGGAGGGCGGCTGGGAGACCGCGCTGCTCGCCGACGGCAACGTCGGCATCGGCGGGGACCCCGCGCGGCTGCTCACCCGGACGGCGCTGCTGCTCGTCCCCGGCGGCCGGGTCGTGCTCGACCTCGCCCCGCCCGGGAGCCCGCCCCGGCTGCGCCGGGTCCGGGTGGCGGTCGCCGGTCGTGGCGACGGCGGGTTCCTCTGGGCCGCCGTGGCCGCGGACGCCGTCCCCGGCCTCGCCGGCGCCGCGGGGCTCGAGGTCGAGGCGGTGTCCGCCGAGGGCACCCGGTGGGTCGCCGTGCTGCGTCGCCCGGGGGTGGGCCCGTGCGCCAACTGACGTCCCCGCCCCGGGAGGAGGACTTCACGAGCCGGCTGCGCGGCCCGGCGGTCGCGGCGCGCGTGGGGCTCTGGCTCGGGGTGTGCTTCGCGGTCGCGTTCCTCACCGGCCTGTACAGCCACGTCGCCCAGACCGGGACGGTGGCCCTCCCGACCGGGCCGGCGTGGCTGTACCGGGTCACCCAGGGGGTGCACGTCCTCGCCGGGACCGCCGCCGTCCCGCTGCTGCTCGTCAAGCTGTGGAGCGTGTACCACCGGCTGTTCACGCGGCCGCCCCGCCGGCCGGTCCGGCTCGCGCTCGCCCACCTCGCCGAGCGGGTCTCGGTCGCCGTGCTCGTCTCCAGCGCCCTCTTCCAGCTCGCGACGGGACTGGCGAACTCCGCCCAGTGGTACCCGTGGGGGTTCGGCTTCCGCCCCACGCACTACGCGCTCGCCTGGGTCGCCGTCGGGTCCCTCGCGGTCCACGTCGCGGTCAAGCTGCCCGTGGTCCGGGAGGCCCTGGCGGGACCGGTCGAGGACGCCGGGGAGGGTCCGCGGGGAGACGTCGGCGTGGCCGCCCCCCGGCCGAGCCGGCGCTCGCTGCTGCGGGCGACGTGGCTCGGCGCGGGCCTCGCGGTCCTCGCGACCGCCGGGGCGAGCGTCCCGGCGCTGCGCCGGGTCTCGGTGCTCGCCGTGCGCAGCGGGGACGGTCCCCAGGGGGTGCCGGTCAACCGGTCGGCGGCGGCCGCCGGGGTGCTCGGGGTCGCCGACGACCCCGGCTACCGGCTCACGGTGACCGCGGGCGAGCGGAGCCGGTCGCTCTCCCTCGCCGACCTCGCCGCGCTGCCCCAGGTCGAGGCGACGCTGCCGATCGCGTGCGTCGAGGGGTGGAGCGCCTCGGGCACCTGGGGCGGGGTGGCCGTCCGCGACCTCGTCGCACTCGTCGCCGCCGACGGGGGCCCGCACCGGGTCCGGGTCACCTCGCTGCAGCGTCGGGGCCACTACCGCCGCAACGTCATCCCGGCGGAGTACGTCGCCCGCGACGACACGCTGCTCGCCCTCCGGCTGGCCGGGGAGCCCCTCGCCCTCGACCACGGCTACCCGTGCCGGATCATCGCGCCGGCGCGTCCCGGGGTGCTGCAGACCAAGTGGGTCTCCGGGCTGGAGGTGGTGGACGCGTGAGCGGGCACGCCACGACCGCGGCGCGGCTGGCGCTCGGCGCCGCCGGCCTCGCCGCGGCGGGGTACGGCGTGCTCCGCCTGCTCGGCACCGGCCGGCAGAACGTGCTCGCCACCGTCCCGTGGCTGCTCGGCGTCGTCCTCGCCCACGACGCCGTGCTCGCGCCCCTCGTCCTCGCGACCGTCGCGGGCGGGGTGGCACTGCTGCCGTCCTGGGCCCGGGCGCCGGCCGCCGGGGTGCTCGTCGTGCTCGGGTCGACGACGCTGCTCGCGGTGCCGGTCCTCGGACGGTTCGGGGCGAAGCCGGACAACCCCACCCTGCTCGACCGGGACTACGTCGGCGGGTGGGCCGTGCTTGCTGGCATCGTGGTCCTCGGCGGGGTCGTCGCGGCCGGCCTCGCCCGGCGGAGCCGGAGGGGTCCGCCGGGTTCCGCGGGCCGGGCAGGTCAGGGAGGTCGTGGTGGCTGACGTCCTCGTCGTCGACGACGACCGGACCGTGCGGGAGGTCGTCGTGTCCTACCTGCGCGCGGGCGGGCACGAGGTCGTCGACGTCGGCGACGGCGAGAGCGCGCTGTCGGCGGTGGGCCACCACCGGCCGGACCTCGTCGTGCTCGACCTCATGCTGCCGGGCATCGACGGGCTCGAGGTGGCCCGGCGGATCCGGGCCACCGGCGACCTGCCGATCATCATGCTCACCGCGCTCGGCGCGGAGTCCGACCGGCTCGTCGGGCTCCGGCTCGGCGCGGACGACTACGTGACCAAGCCGTTCAGCCCCCGCGAGCTCGTCCTACGGGTCGACTCGGTCCTGCGCCGGGTGGGCCGGCCGCCCGAGACCGAGCCGGTGCTCGTCGACGGCGACCTCGTCGTCGACGCCGCGCGCCGTCTGGCGACCCGGGGCGGGGAGGCGCTCGCCCTCACGCTGCGCGAGTTCGACCTGCTCCACCACCTCGTCGGCCACCCCGGGACGGCATGGTCCCGGGAGGACCTGCTGCGTCGGGTGTGGGGCTGGTCCTTCGGCGACGACGCCACGGTGACCGTCCACGTGCGGCGGCTGCGCGAGAAGGTCGAGCAGGACCCGACCCACCCGGTCCGGCTCGTCACGGTGTGGGGTGTGGGCTACCGCTGGGAGCCGACGTGAGCGACGTCGTCGCGATCGTCCTCATCGCCGGTGGCTGGTCGGTCGCCGCGGTCGCCCTCGTCGTCGTCCTCGCCCGGGCGCTGCGGACCGCGTCGGTGGGGTGGTCGGCCGGGCTCGTCGCGCTCGCGGCCGTCGGAGGCACCGTCGCCGGTGTCGTCGGGACCTCCCGGGCGATGTTCCTCTCCGCGCACGACCTCGGGGTCGTCGTCCTCGTCTGCGTCGTCTCCGGGGTGGTCTCGCTCGCGGTCGCGCTCGTCCTCGCGCGCCGGCTGGTCCGCGAGACGCGGGCGCTGCGGGAGGCCGCGCGGGACCTCGGCGCCGACGTGCCCCTGCCGCCGGCCCCGGCCGGACCGCGGGAGTTCCGGGCGATCGGCGAGGAGCTCGCCCGCAGCGCCGAGCTGATCCGGGTCGCCCGCGAGCGCGAGCAGCGGCTCGACAGCTCCCGGCGCGAGCTCGTCGCGTGGGTCTCGCACGACCTGCGCACCCCGCTCGCGGGACTGCGGGCGATGGCGGAGGCGCTCGAGGACGGCCTCGTCGACGAGCCCGCCCGTTACCACGCCCAGATCCGCAGCGAGGTCGACCGCATGGCCCGCCTCGTGGACGACCTGTTCGAGCTGTCCCGGATCCACGCCGGCAACCTCCAGCTCACCCTGCAGGACCTGCCGGTCGGCGACGTCGTCAGCGACGCCCTCGCCGGCGCGGTCCCGGTCGCCCGGGCCCGGCGGGTCGACGTCGGCGGCGAGGTCGGCCCGGACGTCGTCGTCCACGCCGACCCCGGGGCCCTGTCCAGGGTCGTCGCGAACCTCGTCATGAACGCGATCCGGCACACCCCCTCCGACGGCGCCGTCCGGGTCGAGGCCCACCGCGACGGCGACGAGGTCGAGATCGCGGTCAGCGACGCCTGCGGCGGGATCGCCGAGGGCGACCTCGCCCGGGTCTTCGACGTCGCCTGGCGCGGCACCGACGCCCGGACCCCGGAGGAGGGGTCGGGCGGCGGGCTGGGCCTCGCCATCGTCAAGGGCCTCGTCGAGGCCCAGCACGGCACGGTCGAGGTCGACAACCACGCCCGCGGCTGCCGGTTCGTCGTCCGGCTGCCCGCCTGATGCTCCCCGCCCCCACGTCGAGTGAGCGCCAGCTGCTCCCCGCCCCCACGTCGAGTGAGCGTCACCTGCTCCCCGCCCCCACGTTGAGTGAGCGCCAGCTGCTCCGACACGACGCGTTCGAGGACACGTGCTGCTCACTCAACGTGGGGGGCGGGGCACCGACTGCTCACTCGACGTCGGGGCGGAGCGCGGTCAGCGTTCGACGAAGCGGTCGGCCCCGGGGGCCGGGGTCTCCTCCCGGGGCGCCGTGACGTCGCCGACCCGACCGGGGCGGCCGGCGCTGCTCGGGTGCTCCCCGAGCAGGCCCAGGAGCGCCTCGACGGCACGGTCCTCCCCCTGGGCGACCACCTCGACCCGGCCGTCGGAGGTGTTGCGCGCGTGCCCGCCGAGTCCGAGCTCGCGCGCCCGCGCCCCCGTCCACCACCGGAACCCGACGCCCTGGACGTCCCCGCTGACGAACACCGTGACCCGTCTCATGGCGGAATCGTAGGCATCCCGTCCGCGTGCCGTCGCGGCCCGGGGCACCCGGTGGCCTAGCGTTCTGCCGAGACCGCAGCCGGACGGTCTCTGCCGAGACCCCCGGGCCGGACGGTCTCGGCGGAGAGCGAGGCCGGGTGGTCCCCGCCGAGACCGCAGCCGGAGGAAGGGGTGCCGTGACCGTCGACCCCGACGTGCGCCGCGGCCCCGCCCCGGCCCACCCGGGAGGGACCCCCGCGGGACCGACCCCCGCCGGACCGAGGGCCGCGCCGCGCCACCTGCCCGGACTCGACGGCCTGCGCGCCGTCGCGATCGCGGCGGTCCTCGCCTTCCACCTCGACCCCCGCTGGCTGCCCGGGGGGTTCCTCGGCGTCGACGTCTTCTTCGTCGTCTCCGGGTTCCTCATCACGACCCTGCTCCTCGCCGAGCGGCGGGCCACCGGCCGGGTCGACCTCCGCGCGTTCTGGACCCGCCGCGCCCGGCGGCTGCTGCCGGCCCTCCTGGTGTGCGTGCCGTTCTCGGTGCTGCTCGCCCGGCTCGTCGAGTCCGACCTCCTCGTCGGCGTCGGGCGCCAGGCGCTCGGGGCGCTGACGTTCTCGACGAACTGGCTCGAGGTCGCCGCCGGCTCGGACTACTTCGACCGGACCTCGCCGCAGCTGTTCATGAACTTCTGGTCGCTCGCGGTCGAGGAGCAGTTCTACCTGCTGTGGCCGCTGGCGCTGCTGGCGCTGCTCGCCGCGCCGCTGTCGACCCGGGGCCGGGCCGGGGTCGTCGCCGGGGTCGGGGCGCTGTCGGCGCTGCTGATGGCGCTGCGCTACGACCCGGCGGACGCGACCCGGGTCTACTACGGCACCGACACCCACCTCATGGGCCTCATGCTCGGCGCCGCCCTCGCGCTCGCCTGGGCGGCCCCGCACCGGGCGTGGACGACGTCCCGAGCCTGGCAGCGGTGGCGACCGGTCGCGCTCGCCGTCGCGGTCGTCGTGCTGCTCGGGCTCGTGGCCCTGCTCGGCGAGGACGTCCCCGCGACGTTCCGCGGGGGCATCCTGCTCGCGTGCGCCGCGACCGCGGTGCTCCTGGTCGGGGTGCTCGACCGGCCGGGCCCGCTGCGGAGCGTGCTCGAGACCGCTCCGGCGCGCTGGGTGGGCCGGCGCTCGTACGGGATCTACCTCTGGCACTGGCCCGTCGTCCTCGTCGTCGGCCAGGACCTGCCGACGACCCCGGGCACGCCCTCGTACGTGCTCACGCGGGCCTGGTGCCTGCTCGTCACGCTCGCCCTGGCGGACCTGTCCTACCGCCTCGTCGAGACCCCGGTGCGCCGGCTCGGCTTCGGTGGCGCCGCCCGGCGCGCCGTCGCGCTGATCAGCCGCCCCGGGGCCCGGTGGCTGCCCGGGGCGGTGGCCGGGGTGGCGACGCTCGCGCTCGTCGCCGCGGCCGTGGTCCTCACCGCCCCGGAGAGGTCCTCGACCCAGCGGATGCTCGAGGAGAACGCCTCGGCGGCGTCCGCGGGGCCGACGGGCTCGCCGGCGCCGGTGACGTCGTCTCCCGGGGCGTCACCGTCGAGCGCGTCCGACACGTCGGGCACGTCGGGCACGTCGGGCACGTCGGGCACCGCCGCGGACTTCTCGATGCCGAAGGGCGAGGAGATCGACGCGTTCGGCGACTCGATGGTCGTCGGCAGCGTCCACGCACTCGAGTACTACTTCCCCGGCATCCGCGTCGACGCCCGGTCCAACCGGCAGTGGTCGGACGGCCTGACGGCGGTCCGCTCGACCCGGCACGTGCGCCGCGCGGTCGTCCTCGCGTTCGGCACGAACGCCGGCGTCGAGCGGGAGACGGTCGGGCAGGTGCTCGACGTGCTGGGTGAGGACCGCATGGTCGTCCTCGTCAACCTCCACGGGCGCTTCTCCCGGATCGAGCAGGACAACGCCGCCCTCGCCGCCGCGGCGTCCGCGCACGACAACGTCGCCGTCGCGGACTGGGACGCGGCGATCTCCGGCCACCCCGACGAGCTGCAGCCCGACGGGATCCACCCGAGCATCGCCGGCGCGCACGTGTTCGCCGACAGCATCCGGCACGCCTTCGCCGACCTCTCGCGGGCCCACACCGGCCGCGCGGTCCACCTCAAGGACCTGCCGCTCCCCTGACCCGGCGTCCGGCCGCCCCGCGCCCCGCCGACCGCGGGCGGGGCTGGCAGCGAGGACAGGAGTAGGAGGACCGGTTCGCGAACGCCTCCCGGCGGACCGGGGCGCCGCACCGCGGGCAGGGACGGCCCTCGCGGCCGTACACCGCGAGCGACCGGTCGAAGTAGCCCGAGGCCCCGTTGACGTTGACGTAGAGCGCGTCGAAGCTCGTCCCGCCCTGGTCGAGCGCGGCGAGCATGACGTCGGTCGCGTGGTCGAGGATCCTCCCGAGCGCGGGTCGGGTCAGCGCCGAGCCCGGCCGCTCGCCGTGGACCCCGGCCCGCCACAGCGCCTCGTCGGCGTAGATGTTGCCGATGCCCGAGACGATGCGCTGGTCGAGCAGGAGCCGCTTGACGGCGCTGTCGCTGCGGCGCACCCGCGCGACGACGGCCGCGCGGTCGAACGCGGCCTCGAGCGGGTCCGGCGCGATGTGCGCCACCGAGGTGGGGACGTCGCGGGCGTCGAGGTCCGAGAGCGCCATCCCCCCGAAGGTGCGCTGGTCGACGAAGCGCAGCTCGGGGCCGGCGTCGTCGAAGGACATCCGGGCGTGCAGGTGCCGCTCGGGCGGCGCCTGGGGCGGCTCGACGAGCAGCTGCCCGCTCATGCCGAGGTGGATGACGAGCCCGGTGCGGTCGCCGCCGTCGTCGCGCTCGGCGTCGTCACCGAGGACGAGCCAGAGGTACTTCCCCCGCCGCCGCGCGGCGAGCACCCGGCGCCCCGTGACGCGAGCGGCGAGGTCCTCGGGGCCGGGCAGGTGACGCCGTGCGACCCGCGCGCCGAGGAAGGCGGCGCCGGTGACCGTCCGGCCGACGACGTGGCCCTCGAGGCCCCGCCGGACGACCTCGACCTCCGGCAGCTCGGGCACGGTCAGCCCGAGGCGGGCGCGGGCCCGTCGCGCAGCTCGGCCCAGGCCGCCGCGGCGGCCTTCTGCTCGGCGTCCTTCTTCGTCCGGCCCGTCCCCCGGCCGCGCTCGGCGCCGCCGACGACGGCGACGGCGGTGAAGACCTTCGCGTGCTCGGGCCCGTCGTCGCTGACCCGGTACTCCGGGGAACCGAGGCCGAGCCCGGCGGCGACCTCCTGCAGGCTCGTCTTCCAGTCCAGGCCGGCGCCGAGGCTCGCGGTCGCCTCGAGAAGCGGGTCGAGGAGGTGGTGGACGAGCAGGGCGGCCGCCTCGAGCCCGGCGCTGAGGTACACCGCGCCGATGACGGCCTCGGTGGTGTCGGCGAGGATCGACGGCTTCCCCCGGCCGCCGGTGCTCTCCTCGCCCCGCCCGAGCAGGACGTAGTCGCCGAGCCCGACGGTCGTCGCGACCTCCGCGAGGGCGCGCATGTTGACCACGGCGGCGCGGTACTTCGCGAGCTGGCCCTCCGAGTGGTCGGGGTGGGCCCGGAACAGGGCGTCGGTGACGACGAGCCCGAGGACGGAGTCGCCGAGGAACTCGAGCCGCTCGTTGTGCGGCGACCCGCCGTTCTCGTACGCGTACGAGCGGTGGGTCAGGGCACGCGAGAGCAGCGACGCGTCGACGTCCTCGCCGACCACCCCGGCGAGGTGGTCCCCGAGCTCGTCGACGGGCCGCTGCCTCCCCGGGTTCTCGGCCGCGTCGGTGCCCACGCCGGCGCGGTCAGTCCTGGTGCTCGCTGCGCTCGGCGCGGGCGTAGTGCCGGCCCTTGTAGGAGCCGCAGGACGGGCAGGCGACGTGCGGCTGGACGGGCGAGCTGCACGTCGGGCACGTCGTCAGGGCGACCGGCGTCGCCTTCCAGTTGGCCCGGCGGGACCGGGTGTTGGAGCGCGACAGCTTCCGCTTCGGGACGGCCACGTCAGTTCCTCTTCTCTTCGTTCTCGGCGGTGGGACTGCTCGAGGCCAGGGCCTCGAGCGCGGCCCACCTCGGGTCGATCACGTCGTGGTCGTGGCCGGGGTCGTCCTCGAGCCTCTGACCGCACTGGGCGCAGAGGCCGGGGCAGTCCTCCCGGCACACCGGCTGGAACGGCAGTGCGGGCACCACCGTGTCCCGGAGCAGCGGGTCGAGGTCGATGGTGTCGTCCTCGATCCGGTACTCCTCCTCGTCCTCCTCGTCGCCCACCTCGCGGTGGTGCTCGACACGGTCGGCGTAGGCGAACAGCTCCTGGAACCGCAGGTCCACGTCGTGGACCACCGGGTCGAGGCACCGCACGCAGGCGCCGGTCGCGGTGGCACGGACCGAGCCCGAGACGAGCACGCCCTCGACCACGGCCTCCAGCCGCAGGTCCAGCTCGACGGGCTGGCCCTCCGGGACGCCGATGACGTCGGTGCCGAGGTGGTCGGGCGCGGCGACGCTGCGGGCCACCTCCGTCATCGTGCCGGGTCGGCGTCCGACCTCCTTGGCGTCGAAGACCAGCGGAGAACGGGGGTCGAGGCGGTTCATGGCTCCACAGACGTTCGTCGGGTTCGGCCTGCGCCACGTCAGACGTAGACCGACGGACAAGGTTACCCGAGCCCTCGGCCCGCCCCAAATGCACGGCGACCCGGAGCGGTCCTCGCCCACCCCGACCGGGGCCCGTCCCCGCGCAGGTCAGGGTCCGCCGGCCCGGAGCCGCTCGACGAGGGCGTCCCGCACGGTGTCGGTGACGAGCCCGGTGACGTCCCCACCGAAGCGGGTGACCTCCTTGACGAGGGAGGACGAGACGTGCTCGAACCGCGGGTCCCCGGGCAGGAACAGGGTCTCCAGTCCGGTGAGGTGCCGGTTCATCAGCGCCATCGGCAGCTCGTAGGCGAAGTCGGTGCCGCCGCGCAGGCCCTTGACGACGACGTCGGACCCGAGCGTGCGGCACACGTCGACGAGCAGGGTGTCGGCGAACGCCTCGACCCGGACGTTGCCCAGGTCGGCGACGGTCTCCTCGACGAACCCGATCCGCTCCTCGGGGGTGAACGCGCCCGCCTTGCCGGGGTTGTGCAGCACCGCGACGACGACCTCGTCGTGCAGCGCCGCGGCCCGCCGGATGACGTCGACGTGCCCCGCCGTCACCGGGTCGTACGAACCTGGGCACACGCACCGCGTCGTCACCCGGCCCAACCTAGCAACCGGGTCACCCGCCGTCGGAGCCGTCACCGCTGCCCGCGCGGGGGCGCTCGCCGCCGGAGCCGCCGCCCCCCGCCGGTCCGTCCGCCCCCGCGCGGGCCCGGGCCCGGGTCGCGCCGGCCGCCTTGGCCGCCTTCTTGCGGTCGTTGCGCTCCTTGCGGGCCCCGACGTCGGTGCCGTGCACGAGCGCGACGAGGGTGACGTCCCGCTCCGGCAGGCCGCCGTCCTCGGTGACGACCCCGAGGGCGCCGTCCCGGTGGGTGAACAGCAGCACCGCGTCGGGGTGGCGCGCGCGGAAGTCGGCGAGGGTGAACTCCCCCGACAGACGGGTGCGCTTGACGACCATGCCGCGCGCGACGGCGTCGTCGAGCTCGGCGTGGGAGCGCGCCGGGGAGAACGGGTAGCGCGCGGTGAGACGTCCGGCGGTGCCCTTGCGCTCGTTGCCGGAGGACTCGTCGGCGTCGCCGCGGCGCAGCTGGTAGACGTTCGCGCTGCCGAGGTGGTGGGCGAACTCCCGGGCGGCGGTGGCGTTGGTCTCGTCCTCGGCGGTGCACGCGACGAACGTCCCCATGCCGCCGAGGTCGAGGTCCTCCACGGCGTACTCGGACAGGATGTTCGTCGCCTCGCTCGGGACGTCGCTCATCCGGGCCCGGCCGAGGTCGCGGTAGCTCTTCGCGACGACGAGGCTGGGCACCCCGAGCTGGCGCAGCGCCGCCGCGGCCTGGACCACCCACGGCTGGGCGCCGACGAACAGCACGCCCTGGGGCGAGGTGCTCGCGAGCCCGAGCCGCTCGGCCAGCCGGCCCACGCCGAGGCCGTAGACGAGCACCGTCCCGACGATGACGACGAAGACGAGCGGCACGAGGGCGTCGGCCTCGGACGCGAGGACGTCGAGCCGCGCGGCCCGTCCGGCGAGCCGGTCGGCCTCGGCGCCGGAGGCCACCACCGCCCGTTCGTGCAGCTCACCGGCCGCGCCCCGGAACTCCAGCGCGAAGATGCTCGTCACCGCGGCCGCGACGATGCCCCGCGGGGCCATCCACGCGAGCAGCGTGCGCTCCTCGCGCGTGGCGGTCGTGCCCAGCAGCCCGAGCAGGATGCTCACCGGCCGGACCACGACGACGACGAGCGCGAGCAGCACCAGCGCCCGGGGGGCGACGTCCTGCAGCTGCTCGGGACTGACCCTCCCGGCGAGGACGACGAACAGGGCCCCGACGAAGAGCACCTGGAGGTGCTCCTTGAACTGCCGGACGTGGGTCAGGTGCAGCTGGGGTCGGTTGGCGAGCAGGACACCGAGGACGGTGACGGTCAGCAGGCCGCTCTCCGGCTGGACGAGGTTGGACAGCACGAGCGCGCCGACCGCGACGGCGAGGAACCCGACGCCGTGGAGGAAGTCGGGCAGGACGTGCCGCTTGACGAGCTGCTCGAGGCCCAGGCCCAGGACGACGGCGAGCCCGAACGCGACGAGGACCGTGCTGGCGAGGTTGGCCGCGATCGTCGCCGCCGTGTCCCCGGAGCCGCCGTCGACGACGGCCTGGAACACGAGCACGGCGAGTACCGCCCCGATCGGGTCGACGATGATCGCCTCCCACCGCAGCAGCGACGAGAGCCGTCGGGTCGGCCGCAGCTGGCGCAGGATCGGGTTGATCACCGTCGGCCCGGTGACGACGAGGACCGCGCCGACGAGCAGCGCCAGCGGGGGCTCGAGCCCGACCGCGAGCGCCGCGAGCGTCGTCAGTCCCCACGCGAGGGCGACCGACACGCTGCACAGCCGCAGCACCGGACCGCTGAGCCCGCGCACCTCCCGCAGCCGCAGCGAGAGGCTGCCCTCGAACAGGATGATGCCGACGGTGACGGTCACCCCGGCGAACACGACGTCCCGGCCGAGGACGTCGTCGGCGGTGACGAGCCGTCCCAGCGCGAAGCCGGCCGGGAGCAGGAGCACGATCGCGGGCACGCGGGCCAGCCACGCGAGCCACTGCCCCCCGACGGAGACCGCGACGACGATCGCGACGTAGGCGGCGGGGTCCACCTCGCCTCCCCGTCAGTCCGTGCCGTCGGGGTCGGGGGTGGAGGCCGTCCACAGCGCCGTCTCGCCGTAGCGGCGGCAGCCCCGGCCGACGAGGCCGTGCGGCCACGGCGGCTCGGGCGAGCGGGACGAGCGCTCGAGCACGACGACCGCCTCCTCGGCGAGCCACTGCCGGGCCATCAGGAGCTCGAGCACGCGCGCGAGCGCCGCCTCCCGGACGTCGTAGGGCGGATCGGCGAGCACGACGTCGTAGCGCAGGGCCGCCGGGCGGTCGAGCGCGGACTCCACCGTGGCGGCGACGAGCTCGGCGCCCGGCAGCCCGAGGGAGCGGATGTTGCCACGGATCACCCCGGCCGCGCGGTGGTGGGACTCGACGAGCAGGACGCTGCCGGCGCCGCGGCTCGCGGCCTCCAGCCCGAGCGCCCCGGAGCCGGCGTAGAGGTCCATGACGTGGGCGCCGGCGAGGCCGCCGCGGCTCTCCAACGAGGAGAACAGGGCCTCGCGGACCCGGTCGCTCGTCGGGCGCGTGCCGGGGCCGGGTGGGGTGCGCAGCCGGCGGCCGCCGGCCGAGCCGCTGATGATCCGCGTCACGGGGTCATCCCTTCTCGAGGTAGGCGGCCTGCTCGGCCTCGGACCAGGTGGCGACCGCCGCCGCGAGCGCCGGGCGCCCCGTCAGGTCGGGGTCGGCGGCCACGACCTCGGTGGCGTCCTCGCGGGCCTGGGCGACGAGCTCCTCGTCGCGCACGAGCGAGAGGAACTCCAGCTGGGACCTCCCGCCGCTCTGCCGGGTGCCCAGGACGTCCCCCTCGCGGCGCTGGGTCAGGTCGAGCCGGGCGAGCTCGAACCCGTCGGAGCTGCCCGCGACCGCGTCGAGCCGGGCCCGCGCGGTGGGCGCGTCGCTCGAGGTCATGAGCAGGCAGAGGCCGGGGTGGGAGCCCCGGCCGACCCGACCGCGGAGCTGGTGGAGCTGGGAGACCCCGAACCGCTCGGCGTCCCGGACGACCATGACGCTCGCGTTCGGGACGTCGACGCCGACCTCGATGACGGTCGTCGCGACGAGCACGTCGACCTCGCCCGCGGCGAACCGGGACATGACGGCGTCCTTGTCCTCGGGGGCGAGCCGGCCGTGGAGCACCTCGATCCGCAGGCCGGCGAGGGCCGGGTGGGCGCAGAGCTCGGCATGGACCTCGAGGACGCTCGCGGTCGGACGGTCCGCCCCACCGGCCGGCGGCGGCAGCAGGGCCTCCCCACCCGGACCGGGCTCGCTCACCTCGGGCCCGTCCACGTCCCGATCGGCCACGTCGGGCCCGTCCACGTCGGGCTCGGGCAGGTCGGGCTCGGGCAGGTCGGGTAGGTCCTCCCCGGACGCGGCGCCCTCCTCGTCCCCGCCGATGCGGGGGCAGACGACGAACGCCTGGCGACCACCGCGGACCTCCTCGCCGACCCGCTGCCAGGTGCGCTCGACCCAGCCCGGGGCCTGCTCGGGCACGACGTGGGTCGTGATCGGCTGCCGACCCCGGGGGAGCTCGCGCAGCGTCGAGGTCTCCATGTCCCCGAACACCGTCATCGCGACCGTCCGGGGGATCGGGGTGGCCGTCATGACGAGGACGTGCGGCGGGTGGGCCGCCTTGCCGCGCAGCGCGTCGCGCTGCTCCACCCCGAACCGGTGCTGCTCGTCGACGACGACGAGCGCGAGGTCGTGGAAGTCGACGGCGTCCTGGATGAGCGCGTGCGTGCCGATGACGATGCCGGCCTCGCCGGAGACGACGTCGAGCAGCGCCCGCCGGCGCGCGGCCGTCGGCATGCTGCCGGTCAGCAGCGCCACCCGGGTGCCGACCTCGCTGCCGCCGAGCATTCCGCCCTCGGCGAGGTCGCCGAGCATCGCGGTCACCGACCGGTGGTGCTGCACGGCGAGCACCTCGGTGGGGGCGAGCAGCGCCGCCTGGCCGCCGGCGTCGACGGCGGCGAGCATGGCCCGCAGGGCGACCACGGTCTTCCCGGACCCGACCTCCCCCTGCAGCAGCCGGTGCATCGGGCTGGTGCGGGACATCTCCTCGGCGATGACCTCCCCGACCCGGGCCTGGCCCTCGGTGAGCTCGAACGGCAGCCGGGCGTCGAACTCCTCGCGCAGTCCGCCGGCGCTGACCGGCCGGGCGAGGGTCTCCTCGCGTTCGCGGTCCAGCCGACGCCGCGCGAGCAGGCACTGGAGGACGAACGCCTCCTCGTACCGCAGGCGGCGACGGCCACGGGCCACGTCGCGCTCGTCGCGCGGGGTGTGCAGCGCGGTGACCGCCTCCAGACGCCCCGGGAGGCCCCGCGCGGCCCGGACCCTCTCCGGCACGACGTCCTCGAGCTCGTCGAGGTGGCCGAGGACGAGCCGGACGCACTCGGTGATCGTCCAGTTGTGCAGCCCCTTGACCTGGAGGTAGATCGGGATGAGTCCCCGCTCGGAGAGGTCCTCGCCCGACCCGCCCGACCCTGCGGGCCCGGCGAGGACGGTGTAGCCGGGGTGGGCGAGCTGGTGGCGACCCCGGTAGCGGGTGACCTCCCCGGCGAAGATCGCCGTCGTCCCGGCGACGAGCTTGCCCTCGTGGCCCCGGGCGTCGAAGAACGTGACGTCGACGTCGTGGTCGCCGTCGGTGATGGTCACGGTGAGCATCCGCCCCCGCCGGGCCCGCATCGGGCGGGTGGTCGCCGAGCGCACCCGGGCGACGACGACGACGTACTCGCCCTCGTGGAGCCGCGACAGGTCGCTGTCGTGGCTCTTGTACCGCCGCGGCCAGAACCGGAGCAGGTCGCCGACGGTGCGCACGTCCCGGTGCCGCTCGAGCTTGCCCGCGGTGGCGCCGCCGAGGAGGTTCTTCAGGCGGGTGGACTCGGTGGCCACGCTCACTCCACCCCGAGCAGCAGGTCGTAGGTCGGCTGGCCGCCGTCGAGGACGTGGATCTCGACGTCGCGCCGCTCCCCGCGGACCGCGTCGACGAGCGCCTCGGCCAGGCCCGCCGGTGCGTCCGCGCCGACGAGCACCGTGACGAGCTCGCCACCGCTCGCGAGCAGCCGGCGCACGACCTCGGCGGCGACGCCGACGTGGCCGCTCCCGACGACGGTGACGTCGCCGCCGACGACGCCGAGGACGTCCCCGGGCTCGCACGGGCCGCCGCTGGTCAGGCCGGCGCGGGTGGCGACGGTGACCCCGCCGTGCCGGGTCGCGGCCGCCGCGCCGGTCATCGCGACGACCTGCTGCTCCACGGGGCGCCCCCGGGAGTGGACCGCGAGCGCGGCGAGGCCCTGCACGGCGGTCGTCGAGGGCACGACGTGGACGGCCACCCCCTCCTCGGACGCCGCGCGCGCGGCGGCCTCGGCCGAGAGCAGCGTGTCCCGGTCGTTGGGCAGGAGGATGACGTCGGCGGCGTGGGTCGAGCGGACCGCGTCGAGCAGCTGCCCGGCCGAGGCCCGCCGACCGGTGCCCGAGGGCACGGTCACCGCGCCCGCGTCCTCCAACGCCTCGGCGACCCCGGGGCCGGCGGCACACGCGACGACACCGGCCTCCCCCGGGCACGCCACCCGGGCCCGGTCCCGCAGCGGCGTGACGCGGATCCGGCGCGGGCGCCCCGCCGCGAGCCCGGCCTCGACGGCGCCGCCGGCGTCGTCGACGTGGACGTGGACGTTCCACAGGTCCGGGCCGCCGACGACGATGAGGGAGTCGCCGAGGTCGTCCAGGGTCCGCCGCAGCCGGTCGACGTCCTCCGCGGAGGCGTCCTCGAGCAGGTACATGACCTCGACCGAGCCCGGCGGGACCGCCGCCCGGCCCGGGCGACCGGCGGTCGCCTCGGGCCGGTGGCCGGCGCGGACCGGGGGTGACGGCGGCCGGTCGGGGCGACCGGCGAGGTGGGCGTCGACGGCGAACCGTCCCCCGCCCCCGACGTCGCGGACGACCCGGTCGAGCGCCTCGGCGAACACGAGGTAGCCCGCGCCCCCGGCGTCGACGACCCCCGCGGCGGCGAGCACCTCGAGCTGGTCCGGGGTCCGGGCGAGCGCGGCGTCGGCCGCCCGGACGCACGCTGCGGACAGCTGGGGCAGCGTGCCACCGGACCTGGCGACCTCGAGGGCGGCGTCGGCGCAGGCCCGCGCGACGCTGAGGATCGTCCCCTCGACGGGCCGGGCGACGCAGTCCCGGGCGCGGCGGGCGGCCCGGTCGAGCGCGTCGGCGACGACGTCCGGTCCGGCGGGGTCGACCCCGCGCTCGCGGACCTCCTCGGCGAAGCCCCCGAGCAGCTGGCTGAGGATGACGCCGGAGTTCCCCCGGGCGGTGAGCAGGCACGCCCGGGCGACGGCCGCACACTCGGCCGCGAGCGCCGTCGGGGCCGCCCCGCCGGACGCGAGCGGGTGACCCTCCGGCTCGCCACGGCTGCTCAACGCGCCGTCGAAGGTGAGGACGAGGTTCGTGCCGGTGTCCCCGTCGTCGACGGGGAAGACGTTGAGGGCGTCGATGCCACCCCGGCGCGCCGCGAGGGCGGCCCGGGTGACCGTGGCCCACCGGCGCACCGCCGGGGCGTCGAGAGCGTCCAGCACGCTGTCGAGGCTAGTCGAGGGGCCCGCCCCGGTCCCCGACCGTCGCCGGTTTGGGCGCGTGGCGGCCGTCGGCTACGCTGGACCGGTTGCCCGGGGCGCCAGCCGACGCGCCCGACGGCCGCGGCGCCTCTGGTGCACGGTCGGTCACGCCACCGGGAGCAGGACTTCCGAGCACCTCACACACAGGAGATCACCCGTGGCTGCCAACTGCGACGTCTGCGGCAAGGGACCCGGCTTCGGTCACAACATCTCCCACTCGCACCGCCGCACGAAGCGCCGCTGGAACCCCAACATCCAGCGCGTGCGTGCGAAGGTCGGCGACGCGGGCGTGACCCCGAAGCGGCTCAATGTCTGCACCTCGTGCCTCAAGGCCGGCAAGGTGAGCCGCTGACCGCGGCCTGACACCGGCACGACGGCGCCGTCCCCGATTCGGGGGCGGCGCCGTCGTCGTGCTGTGGGCGGTCGGTCCCGCGCCGTCACCGGCGGAAGTGGTCCCAGCCGCCGGCCCCGACGGGCACCCCGTCGACGGTGACCCCCTCGCCGCGGACCACCCGGCCGAGCGGCCGCCACCCGGGGGGCAGCGCGCCGCCGGGCTGGAACGCCGCGAGCAGCGAGTGCTCCTCCCCGCCGGAGAGGACGCAGGAGCGGGCCTCCTCACGGGTCAGGAGCGGGCGGAGGTGGTCGACGTCGCCGGCGAGCAGGTCGCCGGCGAGGTCGACACCGACGCCGCTGGCGCGCGCCACCCGCCCGGCGTCGCGCACGAGCCCGTCGGAGAGGTCGATCATGGCCCGGGCCCCCGCGCGTGCCGCGACCGGGCCCTGGTGGACCGGCGCGACCGGCCGGCGGTGGGCCCGCAGCAGCTCGGCGGCCAGGGCGGACCGCTCCGGGTCGCCGACCCCGCCCGTGGTCCCGCGCCCGTCCCCGCCCGCGGCCCCGTGGGTGCCGCCGTGGGTGTCCCCGTGCGTGGGCGTGCCGTGCTCGAGCAGCCACAGCCCGGCCCCGGACCGGCCGAGGGTGCCGGCGACGGCGACGACGTCGCCGGGCGCGGCACCGCCGCGCAGGACCGGGTCCCGGCCCTCGAGGTCGCCCAGGGCCGTGACCGAGAGCACGAGGGTACCCGGGGGCGCCGAGGACAGGTCGCCACCGGCGACGCCGGCACCCGCGTCGCGGGCCGTGGACGCCATCGAGGCGGCGAGCTCGGTGACCCAGGCCAGGGTCGTGTCGGGGTCGGCCACGAGGGTGAGCAGCAGGGTCAGCGGGACGGCTCCCATCGCCGCGACGTCGGCGACGTTCTGGGTGACCGCCTTGACCCCGACGTCGGCGGCGGAGGACCACTCGTCGCGCCAGTCGCGTCCGCGGACGAGCGCGTCGGTGGTCGCGACGAGCGAGCCCGAGTCGGCCGCGACGACGGCGGCGTCGTCACCCGGGCCGACGAGGACGCCGCGCCCCGGGCCGAAGAGCGGGAGGACGACGTCGAGCAGCTCGCCCTCGTCGAGGTCGCGCAGGCGCCGTCCGCCCGGGGGGTGCGTGCTCATCGTCCTCCTTCTCTGCCGCGCCCGGCCGGCCGCGGGCGCAGGTGTCGGTCCCCGTCTGCTCGTCCCACCTCGAACGAGCACGGTAGCGTTCGCCCTGCGGCCCCAGGAGGGGCGGAGGTGACCCGGGCGCCAGCGGCCCGGGCCGAGCAGTGGAGGTCCCACGTGGTCCAGGCCTACATCCTCATCCAGACCGAGGTCGGCGCCGCGGCGACCGTCGCGGACACGATCCGGGGCATCGCCGGCGTCACGCTGGCCGAGGACGTGACCGGCCCCTACGACGTCATCGCCCGGGTCGAGGCGGACACCGTCGACGAGCTCGGCCAGCTCGTCATCGCCCGGATCCAGGACATCGAGGGGATCACCCGCACGCTCACGTGCACCATCGTGCACGTGTGAGGCGGCCCGCCACGCTCGTGGGGGTCGCGACAGCGCTCCCGGTCCTGCTCGTGCCCACCCTGGCGGCGTGCTCCGCCGGGGTGGAGGCGACCGCGCCGACCTCGGCGGGGGACCCGGCGTGCGCCGCGGTCGCCCGCGCGTGGCCGGACACCGTCGGCAGGAGCAGCCGGCGCGACACCGTGAGCGACTCCCCCGCGGTCGCCGCCTGGGGCGACCCCCCGGTCATCGCCCGCTGCGGGGTGTCGGCGCTCGGTCCGACGAGCGCGGACTGCATCGCCGTCAGCGGCGTCGACTGGGTGGTCCGCCGGCTCAGCGACGGCGCCTCGTTCACGACGTACGGCACCGACCCCGCGATCGAGGTGCTCGTGCCGTCGGCCTACGCCCCGGAGCCGCTGCTGCTGCCCGCCTTCGGGGCGGCCGCGAGGGCGCTGCCCTCCACCGGCCGCTCCTGCCGGTGACGCGCCCGCCCGGCCTCAGCGCAGCCCGGTGGGACGGGCGAGCGCGAGCCGGATGAGCTCGTCGACGAGCTCGGGGTAGGACACCCCGCTCGCCTGCCACATCTGCGGGTACATCGAGTGCGGGGTGAACCCCGGCATGGTGTTGATCTCGTTGACGACGACGCCGCCGTCGGCGGTGACGAAGCAGTCGACCCGGGCGAGCCCCTCGCAGCCGAGGGACTCGAACGCGGCCGCGGCGAGCCGGCGGACCTCGTCGGCCGACTCCGGAGGCAGGTCGGCGGGGCAGGTGAGGCGGACCGCGTCCTCGTCGAGGTACTTGGCCTCGAAGTCGTAGAAGTCATGGCCGTGGCCGGGCTCGACGACGATCTCGCCGACCTGCGAGGTCCGCGGGGCGCCCCCGTCCCAGCCCTGGAGCACGGCGCACTCGACCTCGCGCCCGACGACCCCGGCCTCCACGATGACCTTCGGGTCGTGCTCCCGCGCCGCCTCGACGGCGGCGGCGACCCCGGAGGCCTCGGCGACCTTGCTGATCCCGACCGAGGACCCGGCCCGGCACGGCTTGACGAACACGGGGAAGCCGAGCTCGGCGACCTCGGCCAGCGCGGCGTCCCGGTCGCGGCGCCAGTGGGCGTCGGTGATGACGCGGTAGGGGCCCACGGGCAGGCCGGAGGCCGCGAAGACGACCTTCATGTAGTGCTTGTCCATCCCGACCGCCGAGGCGAGGACCCCGGCGCCGACGTAGCGCACGTCGGAGAGCTCGAGCAGGCCCTGCAGGGTGCCGTCCTCGCCGTACGGGCCGTGCAGCAGCGGGAAGACGACGTCGACCTCGCCGAGGGTCCTCGGGGCGGTCCCGGGCTCGTGGACGGTGAGCGAGCGGTCCCGGGCGCTCGTCGGGACGAGCACCTCGGCGCCGTCGGGCCCGACCTCGGGGGTCTGGGTCGCGGTGAGCTCGAGCGGGGCCGGGTCGTCGGCGGCGAGGACCCACCGGCCGTCCCGGGCGATCCCGACCGGGACGACGTCGTAGGCCTGCCGGTCGATCGCCCGCAGGACGCCGGCGGCGGTCGCGCACGAGACGGCGTGCTCGGAGGAGCGGCCCCCGAAGACGAGGGCCACCCGGGGTCGACCGGCCCGCGGACCGGAGTCGGGTGCGCCGGGCCGGTCGCGGGCGTCGGGCTCGGGGCTCGTGTCGGGGGTCTTCTCGGGGATCATCGCCTGAGACTGTAGCCGCCGGCGAGGCCGTCCCGGGCGAGCGGGCCTAGCCTGTCGGCGTGCCCAGCGACTCCTCCGGCGCCACCGGCGCCCGCCCCGCGACCCCCGACCACCCGGCCGCCCCCGCCCTCAGCCCCGCGACCCGGCTCGTCGCCCTCGGCCGGGGGGAGCGCCGCCCCGGCGCGGGCGTCAACGTCCCGGTCGAGCTGTCCTCGACCTACCACGCCGACGGCGACGTCGCCTACGGCCGCGCCGGCAACCCGGTCTGGTCGGCCTTCGAGGAGACGCTCGCCTCGCTCGAGGGGGACCCGGGCGCGCCGCCGGCAGCCACCGCGCTGGCGTTCTCCTCGGGGATGGCCGCGATCGGCGCGGCGCTCTCGCTCCGGCCCGAGGACGCGGTCGTCGTCGCCCCCCGGCACGCCTACAACGGCACGTGCGTCGCCCTGGAGGACCTCGAGGCCGCGGGGCGGGCGACGGTCCGCCGGGTCGACGTCACCGACACCGCCGCGGTCGTCGCCGCGTGCGCGGGCGCGGACCTGCTCTGGCTCGAGTCCCCGACGAACCCGATGCTCGAGGTCGCCGACCTGCCGGCCGCGGTCGCCGGTGCGCACGCGGCCGGCGCGCTCGTCGTCTGCGACAACACGTTCGCGACGCCGCTGCTGCAGCGCCCGCTCGCGGCCGGCGCCGACGTCGTCGTCCACTCCGTGACGAAGTACCTCGCCGGGCACTCCGACGTGCTCCTCGGGGCCACGGTCACCCGGGACCCCGGGCTCGCCGAGCGGATGCACCACCACCGCACCATCGCCGGCGCCGTGCCCGGCCCGGTGGAGACGTGGCTCGCGCTGCGGGGCATGCGCACCCTCCACCTGCGGCTGGAGCGGGCCTGCGCCAACGCCGCCGAGCTCGCCGCCCGGCTGCACGGCCACCCGGCGCTCACCCGGGTGCGCTACCCGGGGTGGGGGGCGATCGTCGCGGTCGAGGTGGCGGGGGGCGCCGAGGCCGCCGAGAGGGTCGCCGGCGCCACGCGGCTGTGGACCCACGCGACGAGCCTCGGCGGGGTGGAGTCCCAGATCGAGCGGCGCCGCCGGCACCCGGCCGAGCCCGCGTCGGTGCCCGAGGCCCTGCTGCGGCTCTCGGTCGGGGTCGAGGACGTCGAGGACCTCTGGGACGACCTGGACCGGGCCCTGGCCGCGGCGCACGGCTGACGGGCACGGCTGACGGGCACGGCTGACGGGCACGGCTGACGCGCGCCGCCGCAGGGCTCAGGGAGGCACCGGCGGGGGCCGGTCAGTCGCTCTCGGGGCGCCGGGCGCGGGAGAGCAGGGTCTCGACGACCTCTCCCGGGGTGCGGCCCTCGTGGACGACGGCCGCGACCTGCTCGACGATCGGCACCTCGACGCCGTGCCGGCGCGCGAGGTCGAGGATCGAGTCGCACGACTTCACGCCCTCGGCGGTCTGCCGGGTGACCGCGACGACCTCCTCGACCGCCATGCCGCGCCCGAGGTTGACCCCGAACGTGCGGTTGCGCGACAGCGGGGACATGCACGTCGCGATGAGGTCGCCGACCCCGGCGAGGCCGGCGAAGGTCTTGGCGTCGCCGCCGAGGGCGACCCCGAGCCGGGTCGTCTCGGCCAGGCCGCGGGTGATGATCGACGCCTTCGAGTTGTCCCCCATCCCGAGGCCCTCGGCCATGCCGACGGCGAGCGCGATGACGTTCTTCACGGCCCCGCCGACCTCGGTGCCGACGACGTCGGTGTTGGTGTACGGGCGGAAGTACGGCGTCGCCGAGGCCTCCGCGACGGCCTCGGCGGCGGCGTGGTCGGCGCTCGCGACGACGCTCGCGGCGGGGTGGCGCTCGGCGATCTCACGGGAGAGGTTCGGTCCGGAGACGACGACGATCCTGCTCGGGTCGACCCCGCCGACCTCGGCGACGACCTCGCTCATCCGCTTCGTCGTCCGCAGCTCGACGCCCTTCATCAAGGACACGACGAGGCAGTTCGGCGGCAGGACCGGGCGCCAGTCGGTGAGGTTCTCCCGGAGGGTCTGGCTCGGAACGGCGAGCACGACGAGGTCGGCGCCGCGGGCCGTCGCGGCCGGGTCGGTG
The DNA here is from genome assembly GCA_963800325.1 of uncultured Actinomycetota bacterium. Taxonomy (GTDB): domain Bacteria; phylum Actinomycetota; class Actinomycetes; order Actinomycetales; family Dermatophilaceae; genus CAWDAQ01. The sequence goes on from CAWDAQ010000005.1 coordinate 505,354, forward strand.
CTCGCGCGGATGCCCTCCGGCAGCCGGATCCCCGGCAGGTACTCGGCGTTCTCGCCGGCGTTGACCTGGTCGACGACCTCCTGCCGCCGGCCCCAGAGCCGGACCTCGCAGCCGCCGTCGCGCAGGACGGCGGCGTAGGCCGTCCCCCAGCTGCCGGTGCCGAAGACCGCGGCCCGGGTCACCGGCGCTCCCCCCGGCGGCGGGCGCGGAAGTTGCCGGTGCTCGGCAGCCCGTGGGCGCGGGGGTCGAACCGGACCGGCGGCGCGGTCTCGCCTCGCAGGTCCTCCAACAGCTGGGTGATGGCGGTCATGATCCTCTCGGTGGCCTCGTCGAGGAGGGCCTTGGTCGGGGGGCGGTCGTAGAGGTCGCTGAGGTCCACCGGGGGACCGACCCGCACGTGGATCGTCCGGCGCGGCAGCAGCCGCACCCGCTTCTCGTACGTCCCGAGGATCTCCTGCGGGCCCCACTGGGCGACGGGGACGACGGGGCAGTGGGTCTGCAGGGCCACGCGAGCGGCCCCGGTCTTGCCCCGCATGGGCCACTGGTCGGGCTGGCGGGTCAGGGTCCCCTCGGGGTAGATCGCGACGGCCCTCCCGGTCCGGACCGCGTCGACGGCCGCCGAGAACGCCCCGGCGGCCCGGCCGGTCTCCCGGTGGACCGGGATCTGCTCGGCGGCCCGAAGCACCCGCCCGAGGACGGGCACGTCGAACACGCCCTCCTTGCCGAGGAAGAACGGCGGGTGCCCGCTGTCGTAGAGCACGTGGGCGAAGGTGAGGACGTCGACGTAGGAGATGTGGTTCGGGCAGACGACGAAGCCCTCGTCGTCGGGCAGGTTCTCCAGACCCCGCCAGTCCCGCCTGGTCAGCAGCATCAGCAGCGGACGGAGGATCGCCACGACGGCCCGGTAGGCTCGCGGGAGCCGGCGGCGCGTGGTCACGTGGTCCATCCGATCTGTGGGGTCAGGGGCCAATCTTGGTCCGCGCCACCCGCCCGTGTCGAGTTCCGGGCCCCGGTACCGGCGCGTGTCGCACCGTGACAGGATCGCCGGCGATGACCTCCACGCCACCGGACCCCTCGCCGGACTGGTGCGTCGTCGTCCCCGTCAAGGGAGGGCCGCACGCGAAGAGCCGGCTCACACTCAGCCGGGGCAGGCCCGACCCCGCCCTCGCCCGCGCGCTGGCGGAGGACTGCCTGAGCGCCGCCCTCGCCGCGGCGGGACCCGGGCGCGTGCTGGTCCCCACCGGTGACGAGGAGGTCGCCGCCTGGGCGGAGCGGGCCGGCGCGCGGGTCGTCGCCGATCCCGGGGGCGGCCTCGACTCCGCGGTCCGCGCCGGTCTCGGGCAGGCCCCGACCCCGGCCGTCGCGGTGCTCCTGGGTGACCTGCCCGCCCTCCGGCCGGAGGACCTGCGGGCGGCGCTGGCCGCGTGCGCCCGGCTCGACCGCGCGGTCGTCCCCGACGCCGACGGCTCGGGCACCGTACTGCTGACCGGCCTGGGGCCCGGCCGGCTCGAGCCGTCCTTCGGCCCGGGCTCGGCCGCCCGCCACGAGGCCCTCGGACACGTCCGGCTCCCGCTCGACCTGCCCCGGCTGCGCACCGACGTCGACGACGCCGCGTCGCTCGCGGCCGCGGTCGCCCTCGGCGCCGGTCCCCGCACCCTCGCGGCGCTGGACCGGGCCGAGGGCCGGCACGCCGGATAGCCTGAGCGGCATGCAGGCGAGCGTGCACACCTACGACCCCGCCACCGGCGCGGGGAGCGCCCTGCTCGACGACGGGCTCGAGGTGGCGTTCGGCGGCGACGTCGTCGCCGCCGGCGGCCTGCGCCACCTGCGGCCCGGGCAGCGGGTGAGCATCGAGCTCGACGGCCGGGAGGTCACCCGACTGTGGATCAGGGGGATCGGCCCCGGGGAGCGGATCCCCTGACGGTCCGGCTCAGGCGACCTCGTAGCGCGCCCCGAGCGCGTCGAGCTTGTCCGAGAACCGCTCGTAGCCGCGGTAGATCACGCCGATCCCGTGGACCTTCGACTCGCCCTCGGCCGCGAGCGCCGCGATGAGGTAGCTGAACCCGCCGCGCAGGTCCGGGACGTGGATCTCCGCGGGCCGCAGCGGGGTGGGGCCGGACACGACCGCCGAGTGGCGGAAGTTGGCCCGGCCGAACCGGCACGGCGAGCCGCCGAGGCACTCGCGGTAGAGCTGGATGTGGGCGCCCATGTCCTCCAGGGCGTCGGTGAACCCGAGCCGGTTCTCGTAGACCGTCTCGTGGACGATCGACAGTCCCGTCGTCTGGGTGAGGGCGACGACGAGGGGCTGCTGCCAGTCGGTCATGAAGCCGGGGTGGACGTCGGTCTCGAGGACGAGGGAGGCCAGCTCCCCGCCGGGGTGCCAGAACCGGATGCCGTCGTCGTCGATGTCGAAGGCGCCGCCGACCTTCCGGAACACGTTGAGGAAGGCCATCATGGGCTGCTGCTGGGCGCCCCGGACGTAGACGTCTCCGCCGGTCGCGAGTGCCGCGCACGCCCAGGACCCCGCCTCGATCCGGTCCGGGACGGCCCGGTGGTCGTACCCGCCGAGCCGGTCGACCCCCTCGATCCGGATGACCCGGTCGGTCTCGACCGAGATGATCGCCCCCATCTTCTGCAGGATCGCGATGAGGTCGAGGATCTCGGTCTCGATCGCGGCGTTGCGCAGCTCGGTGATGCCCTGGGCCCGGACCGCGGTGAGCAGGACCTGCTCGGTCGCCCCGACGCTGGGGTAGGGCAGCTCGATCCGGGTGCCGCGCAGGCCGTTCGGCGCGGTCAGCCGCAGCCCCTCGGGCCGCTTCTGCACGTCGGCCCCGAACTGGCGCAGCACGTCGAGGTGGTAGTTGATGGGCCGCTCCCCGATCCGGCAGCCGCCGAGGTCGGGGATGAACGCCTCGCCGAGCCGGTGCAGCAGCGGTCCGCACAGCAGCACCGGCACGCGGGAGGAGCCGGCGTGGGCGTCGATGTCGGCGACGTGGGCCTGCTCGACGTTGCGGGGGTCGAGCCAGAGCTCGCCGTCCTGCGCGGCGCGCTCGATCCCGACGCCGTGGAGCTCGAGCAGCCCGGAGACGACCGCGACGTCCGAGATCTCCGGGACCCCGCGCAGCCGGCACGGGTCCTCGGCGAGCAGCGTCGCGACCATGGCCTTGGAGACGAGGTTCTTCGCGCCCCGGACCTCGATGTCACCGACGAGAGGGGTACCGCCGCGGACGATGAGTGAGCTGACCATCAGGACAGCATGTCAGGTCCGGACGGCGGGGGCAGGGGGGCGCCCCTGCCCCGCAGCGGTCCGCGGAACGGGGTGGGCGGACCACCGGCTCACCCGTCGGGCCGCCGCCGGGTGGCTCCGCTGCGGGTCTCCGCGCGCGGGACGGGACGGCCTGGCGGCCGGCCGGTCCGGGCCCGCGCCGCGGTGCGGGTGGCCGCCGAGCGCGGCGCCGCGGGGGCCCGTCCGCCGGCGCGCGCGGCCGTCGGCAGCTTCGAGGGGTCCGCGACGACCTCCTTGAACGCGGTGCCGGCCTTGAACCGTGGGACCGCGGTGCTCTCGATGCGCACCGCCTCCCCGGTGCGCGGGTTCCGCCCGGTGCGGGCGGCACGGTCGACCTTCTCGAAGGTGCCGAAGCCGGTGATCGCGACCCGTCCACCCCGGGCGACCTCCCGGATGACGACGTCGAGGACCGCGTCGACGGCCTCGATCGCCGCCCGGCGCGAGCCGAGCCGCCGCTCGAGCTCCTTGACCAGCTCTGCCTTGTTCAACGTCGCCTCCACCGTGCCCCGTCCGGCCGCGAGCCGGACAACCCCGCCGGATGCAGAGCCGGCTGAGGACGACGGTAGGCCCGCCGGACCCCGGCGTCCAGAGGAAGGCCGCCCCCGACGGGCCGGCTCGCGTCCCGAGTGGCCCGGACCGCCCCGGGGCCGCGGCTCAGGCGGGCGCCGTCGAGGGGGCGAACGCCGGGCGGGTGGCCTCGAACTGCGTGATCGCGTCCTGGTGGCGCAGGGTGAGCCCGATGTCGTCCAGGCCCTCCATGAGGCGCCAGCGGGTGTAGTCGTCGACCTCGAACGGGGCGACGACGTCGCCGGCGGTGACGGTGCGCGAACCGAGGTCGACCGTGACGGTGGCCCCGGGGTTGTTCTCGAGGTACTTCCACAGCAGCTCGACGTCGTCCTGGGCGACCTGGGCGGTGAGCAGGCCCTGCTTGCCGCTGTTGCCGCGGAAGATGTCGGCGAACCGGCTCGAGATGACGACCCGGAACCCGTAGTCCATGAGCGCCCACACCGCGTGCTCGCGCGAGGAGCCGGTGCCGAAGTCGGGGCCGGCGACGAGCACCGAGCCGGGCGCGTAGGCCTCGTCGTTGAGGACGAACGTCTCGTCGGCCCGCCAGGCCGAGAACAGCCCGTCCTCGAAGCCGGTCCGGGTCACCCGCTTGAGGTAGACCGCCGGGATGATCTGGTCGGTGTCGACGTTGCCGCGCCGCAGCGGGACCCCGATGCCGGTGTGGGTGGTGAACTTCTCCATCAGTTGCTCCCCGTGGTCTGCAGCTGCGCGTCGGTCGACGGCGCCGTGCCCGGCGGGTCGAGGTCGGCCGGGCTGGACAGGGTGCCGCGGACGGCCGTGGCGGCGGCGACGAGCGGGCTGACGAGGTGGGTGCGCCCGCCCTTGCCCTGCCGGCCCTCGAAGTTGCGGTTCGACGTCGAGGCGGCCCGCTCCCCCGGCGAGAGCTGGTCGGGGTTCATCCCGAGGCACATCGAGCAGCCCGCGAGCCGCCACTCGGCGCCCGCGTCGGTGAAGACGACGTCGAGGCCCTCCTCCTCGGCCTGGAGCCGGACGCGAGCGGAGCCGGGCACGACGAGCACCCGCAGCCCGTCGGCGACCCGGCGGCCCCGGATGACGTCGGCGGCGGCGCGCAGGTCCTCGATCCGCCCGTTGGTGCACGAGCCGACGAACACGGTGTCGACGGCGATGTCGCGCAGCGGCGTGCCGGGCTCGAGGTCCATGTAGGCCAGGGCTCGCTCGGCGGAGGCCCGCTCCCCCTCGTCGGCCATCGCCGCCGGGTCGGGCACCGCCTCGCCGAGCGGCGCGCCCTGACCGGGGTTGGTGCCCCACGTGACGAACGGGGTGAGCTCGGCCGCGTCGAGGACGACCTCGGCGTCGAAGACGGCGTCGTCCTCGCTGCGCAGCGACCGCCACGCGGCGACCGCCTCGTCCCACGCCGCGCCGGTGGGGGCGTGCGGACGTCCCGTGACGTACTCGAACGTCGTCTCGTCGGGGGCGATCATCCCGGCGCGGGCGCCGGCCTCGATCGACATGTTGCAGATCGTCATCCGCGCCTCCATCGAGAGGCTGCGGATCGCGCTGCCGCGGTACTCCAGCACATACCCCTGGCCGCCGCCGGTCCCGATCTTCGCGATGACGGCGAGGACGATGTCCTTGGCGGTGACGCCGGGCGCGAGCTCGCCGTCGACGGTGATCGCCATCGTCCGGAACGGGCGCAGCGGCAGGGTCTGGGTGGCGAGGACGTGCTCGACCTCGGAGGTGCCGATGCCGAACGCGAGCGCGCCGAAGGCGCCGTGGGTGGAGGTGTGGCTGTCGCCGCAGACGACGGTCATCCCGGGCTGGGTCAGGCCGAGCTGCGGGCCGACGACGTGGACGATGCCCTGCTCGGCGTCCCCCATCGGGAAGAGCCGGACGCCGAACTCCTCGCAGTTGCGCCGGAGGGTCTCGACCTGGGTGCGGCTGACGACGTCGTCGATCGGCCCCGGGGTGGTCGGGACGTTGTGGTCCTCGGTCGCGAGGGTGAGGTCGGTGCGGCGGACCGGCCGGCCGGCGAGCCGGAGCGCCTCGAAGGCCTGCGGGCTCGTCACCTCGTGGAGCAGGTGGAGGTCGATGTAGAGCAGGTCCGGCTCCCCCTCGGCACGCCGGACGACGTGCGCGTCCCAGACCTTCTCGGCGAGCGTTCCCGGCATTCTCCCTCAACCTCTCGGTCTCGACGGACCCCCGCGGAGCCACGCTGCTTCGTCATGGAGCGTGACACGCGGAGGGTGTTCGCGGACTTGCGTCTCAGGCAATGAGACGTCAATATCAATGCATGGACAACTCTAGCGGAGTCGGCGTCCTCGACAAGGCTGCGGTCGTGCTCGGCGCCCTCGAGGCCGGCCCCTCCACCCTCGCCCAGCTCGTCTCGGCGACCGGGCTCGCGCGGCCGACGGCGCACCGGCTCGCCGTCGCCCTCGAGCACCACCGGCTCGTCGCCCGGGACATGCAGGGGCGCTTCGTGCTCGGCCCCCGCCTCGGGGAGCTCGCCGCCGCCGCCGGCGAGGACCGGCTGCTCGCGGCGGCCGGCCCCGTGCTCGGGGCGCTGCGCGACCACACCAACGAGAGCGCGCAGCTGTTCCGTCGGCAGGGTGACTACCGGGTCTGCGTCTCGGCGGCCGAGCGCCCGGTGGGCCTGCGCGACTCGATCCCCGTCGGCGCGACGCTGACGATGCACGCCGGGTCCGCCGCCCAGGTGCTGCTCGCGTGGGAGGAGCCGGACCGGCTCCACCGCGGGCTGCAGGGGGCGGCGTTCACGGCGACCACCCTCTCGGGGGTCCGGCGGCGCGGCTGGGCCCAGAGCGTCGGCGAGCGCGAGGCCGGGGTCGCCTCCGTCTCGGCCCCGGTGCGCAGCCCCTCGGGGCGGATCATCGCCGCGGTGTCGATCTCCGGTCCCATCGAGCGCCTCTCCCGGCAGCCGGGCCGACTGCACGCGGCGACGGTCATCGCCGGCGCGAACAAGCTCACCGAGGTGCTCGCCCGCCACGCCGCCCAGCAGGAGCAGCAGAACGCCTCGTGACCGCTCGCCGGGAGGGGCGCTCCCCCTCCCGGCGCGCCGGCCCCGGGCACGACGAAGGCCCCCACCGTGGTCGGTGGGGGCCTTCTCCGGTAGCCCCGACGGGATTCGAACCCGCGCTACCGCCTTGAGAGGGCGGCGTGCTAGGCCGCTACACAACGGGGCCGTGTCGGCTGTCCGGGGACCTGGCGTCGGACCGGCTGGACCGGACCCGCCCCGGGCTTCCCGGCAGCGGAGAGCACCTTACCGGGTGGCGGGGCGTTCTCCGAATCCGGGCCCGGCCGCGGGACGGCCGGGCGGACAGCGCTGGGGTACCAGGACTCGAACCTAGACTAACTGAACCAGAATCAGTCGTGCTGCCGATTACACCATACCCCAAGGGGTATCGCTGCTGCTGCCTCGGGGGCGGGCCGCCGCGAACCGAGAAGCGATGCTACCGGTCGCCTCGACGCTCGCCCAAATCGGCCGCCGCGACACCGCCGGGGCACCACCTCGGCACCACGGCGGCGCCCTCGCGACCGGCCGGCATCGGGCAGACTTGGCCCGTGCCCACGTGGATCGCCCTGCTGCGAGCCGTCAACGTCGGTGGCCGCACGTACAAGATGGCCGACGTGCGGGCCCACCTCACCGACTCGGGGCTGGCCGACGTCGAGACGTGGATCCAGTCCGGCAACGTCCGCTTCGCCTCCCGGATGCGCTCCCCGGCCAAGGTCGCCGCCCACGTCGAGCGCGTCCTCGGCGAGCACGCCGGCTTCGAGGTGCCGGCGTTGGTCCTCACCCCCGGTGAGCTGACCGCCGTCCACGCCGACGCCCTCGCGCTGCCGCCGCCGTTCGGGGACGCCGAGGGCCAGCGCCGGTACGTCGCCTTCCTGCCCGAGCCGCCCGACGAGGCCGGGGCCGCGCTCGTCGGGGGGTGGGACGTCGACGGCGAGCGGGCGTGGGTGCGTGGCCGGACCGTCCACCTGTGGACCGTGCGGCCGATGCACGAGACCGCGGTGTTCCCGGGACTGAAGCGCGCCCTCGCCGGCGGCACGGTGCGCGACCTCAAGGTCGTCGCGACGCTCGCCGAGCGGTGGGGCGGCTGAGCCTCACAGGGACGCGCGCAGGCTCCGCAGCCGGGCCAGCGTCGACTCGGCGCCGAGGATCTCCATCGACTCGAACAGCGGCGGGGACACCCGGCGGCCGGACACGGCGGCCCGCAGCGGTCCGAAGGCGAGCCGCGGCTTGATGCCGAGACCGTCGACGAGGGCGCCGCGCAGCGCCGTCTCGACGGGCTCGGCCCGCCACGCCCCCTCCCCGTCCGCGGCGAGGTCGGCCAGGGCCGCGACCGCGGCGTCGAGGACCTGCGGGGCGGAGTCCTTCAGGCCGGCCCGCGCGTCCTCGGCGACGTCGAGGTCGGCGTCGGCGACGTAGAACGGGCGGACGAGGTCGGCCGCCTCGGTGAGCCGCGCGATCCGGGTCTGGATGAGCTCGGCGACGGCGCGCAGCCGGGCGAGGTCGTCCGCGGAGGGCTGGGTGGCGAGCACGCCGTCGCGGGTCAGGACCGGGAGCAGCCGCGAGGTGAAGTCGTCGAGGTCGAGCTCGCGGATGTGGACCCCGTTGAGCCACTCGAGCTTCTTCATGTCGAAGATCGGGCCGACCGGGTTGACCTTGGCCCAGTCGAAGTCGCGGGTGAACTCCTCGAAGGTGAAGACCTCGCGCTCGCTGCCGTCCTCGTCGGTCATCGGGGGGTAGGCGAGCAGCGCGAGGAAGTTGACGAGGGCCTCGGGCAGGTAGCCCTCCTCGACGAACCACGTCAGCCGGGCGGCCGGGTTCTTCCGCTTGCTGATCTTCGACTTGTCCTCGTTGCGCAGCAGCGGCATGTGCGCGAACTCGGGCGGGGTGAGGCCGAGCCAGCGGTAGAGCAGGATGTGCTTCGGGGTCGAGCTGATCCACTCCTCGCCGCGCACGACGTGGGTGATCCCCATCTCGTGGTCGTCGACGACGACGGCGAGGTGGTAGGTCGGGAACCCGTCGGCCTTGAGGATGACCTGGTCGTCGGGGTGCGGGGCGCTCACCTCGCCGCGGATGAGGTCGGTGAACCGGGTCGGCGCGTCGTCCGGGACGAGCATCCGCACGACCGGGTCCGGGGAGAACCCGGGCAGCTCGGCCCGCTCCTCGCGCGTCTTGCCGACGCAGAGCCGGTCGTAGCCGGTGGCCTGCTTGAGCTTCTGCTGCCGGTCGCGCATCTGCGCGAGCCGCTCCGAGGAGCACCAGCAGTGGTAGGCCCGGCCCTCGGCGAGGAGGCGCTCGACGTAGGGGGCGTAGGTCTGGAGCCGCTCGCTCTGCCGGTACGGCGCGTAGGGGCCGCCGACGTCGGGGCCCTCGTCCCAGCCGAGGCCGAGCCAGTGGAGGGTGTCGAAGACCTGCTGCTCGCTGTCGGCCCGGAAGCGGGCGCGGTCGGTGTCCTCGATCCGCAGCACGAACGCCCCGCCGCGCTGGCGGACGAAGGCGAGGTTGAACAGCGACATGTAGGCGGTGCCGACGTGCGGGTCGCCCGTCGGGGACGGCGCGACGCGCAGCCGCACGGCGCCGGGGGATGCGGCCGGGGCGGCAGCGTCCGAGGAGGCGGTCGAGGCGTCCGAGGAGGCGGTCGGGGCGGCGCCGGAGGGCGAGGACGGCGGGTGCGGGGCTTCGGTCATGGTCCCTCGATTCTAGGCAGCCTCTCCCCCCGCACTTCGTGCCCGGTCGGCCGCCCGCACCCGGACGAACCGGGCGCGGGCGGCGGCCGACCGGGCACGAAGTGCGGGTTACGGGGCGGGCGGTGAGGTGGCGGTGGGTGAGGTGGCTGGGGTCAGTCGCGGCGGACGAAGGGGTTGGAGAGGGTCCCGATCCCCTCGATCTCGACCTCGACGCGCTGGCCGGGCTCGACCGGGCCGACGCCGGCGGGCGTGCCGGTGAGGATCATGTCGCCGGGCAGCAGGGTGAAGGCCTTCGAGGCGTAGGAGACGAGGTCGGCGACCTTGTGGACCATGTCCGAGGTCCGCCCGTCCTGGACGAGCTCGCCGTCGCGGCGGGTGCGCACGGCGAGGTCGGCGGGGTCGAGGTCGCTCTCGATCCACGGCCCGACCGGGCAGAAGGTGTCGAACCCCTTCGCCCGGGCCCACTGCCCGTCCGTGCGCTGCAGGTCGCGGGCGGTGACGTCGTTGGCGCAGGTGTAGCCGAGGACGACCTTGCGCGCCTCGTCGGGATCGATGTCGCGGCACATCCGGCCGATGACGACGGCGAGCTCGCCCTCGTAGTGGACCTCGGCGGACTGCGGCGGCATGACGACCGGGTCGTCCGGGCCGACGACCGCGGTGTTGGGGATGAGGAACATCAGCGGCTCGGCCGGGACGTCGCCGCCCATCTCGCTCGCGTGGTCGGCGTAGTTCTTCCCGACCCCGATGACCTTGCTGCGCGGGATGACCGGGGCGAGCAGCCGGACCTCGTCGACGGTCGTCGTCTCGCCCGTCAGCTCGATCCGCTGGAAGAACGGGTCGCCGGTGATCGCGGCGATCTTCTCGCCCGACCCGTCGACGAGCCCGTAGACCGGGTCCTCCCCCGTGGTGTACCTCGCGATGCGCATCCGGTCAGCCTACCCAGCCGGGCCCTCCCGGTGGACAGGCGGTGAGGGGGCCCGACGGACTCGGGCGACGCGGGCGGGCGCAGGCGGGCCGTGGGCGGGCGGCGGGCGCCCGCGCGTACCCTCGGGCGGCATGGATGTCCGGGTGCTCGAGCCGGCGGCGTGGCGCGAGCGCGCCGCCGCCCACGAGGCCCGGGCCGACGCGCTCACCGCGGGACACCGCCGGCGGCGTCGCGAGGGACGCCCGCACCCGGTCGAGGACTTCCTGTTCACCTACTACCCGTTCCGCCCGGGCCGGCTGCGGCGGTGGGTCCCCGGCGTCGGGGTCGCCCTCGCGGGGGCGGTGGGCACCGGGCTGGAGGAGCACGCGTTCCACGCGGTCGAGGGCGACCGGGTGCTGCTGGACGCCCCCGCCTTCCTCGCCCGGCGCGGCGAGACGGTCACGTTCGTCCGCGACCTGCTCGCGGCCACGGCGTCCCGCCCGGCCGCGCTCGGCTGCTTCGGGCTGCACGAGTGGGCGATGGCCTACCGCCTGCCCGAGGAGGAGCTGCGCCACTCCTGGCCGCTGCGACTGGGCCGGGCGGGGACCGACGAGGTCGTCGAGTCCCACCGCATCCGCTGCACCCACCACGACGCCTACCGGTTCTTCACCGAGCCCGCCCGCCCCCGCAACGAGGTCCGCCCGAGCGCCGGGCGCCGGGTCGAGCTCGAGCAGCCCGGCTGCCTGCACGCCGGGATGGACGTCTACAAGTGGGCGAGCAAGCTCTCCCCCGCCGTCCCGTCCGAGCTCGTCGCGGACGCCTTCGAGCTCGCCCGGGAGGTCCGCGGGCTCGACATGCGCGCCTCGCCGTACGACCTGCGCGAGCTCGGCTACGAGCCGGTGCCGATCGAGACCCCGGCCGGGCGCGCCCGGTACGTCAGCGAGCAGCGGGCGTTCGCCGAGCGGGCCCAGGTCCTGCGGGCCCGGCTCGTCGAGGTCTGCGACGCCGTTCAGCGAGCGGGGACGGCCGCCCGGACCAGCCCGTAGGTGATCCCCTCGACGAGGGCCTGCCACGACGCCTCGATGATGTTGGCGGCGACCCCGATCGTCTCCCACGACGTCGCCCCGTCCGAGGTCTCGATGAGCACGCGGGTGACCGCGTCCGTGCCGTGCGCGGCCTCGAGGATCCGGACCCGGAAGTCGATGAGCTCGAGCCCGGCGAGCTCGGGGTAGGCCGGCAGCAGCGCCTCGCGCAGGGCGTGGTCGAGCGCGTTGACCGGGCCGTTCCCCTCCCCCGTCGCGACGACCCGGCGGCCGCCGGCGCGGACCTTGACCGTCGCCTCGGACAGGGCGTCCTCCCGGCCGCGGGCGTCGGTGATGACCCGCCAGGACTCGACGTAGAAGAACTCGGGCACCGGGTCGCCGACCTCCCGGCGCAGGAGCATCTCGAACGAGGCGTCGGCGGCGTCGAAGGTGTAGCCGCGCAGCTCGAGGTCCTTCACCGTCGCGAGGATCCGCTTCACGGTCGCGTTGTCGTCCTCGTCGCTCGGGTCGAGGTCGTAGCCGAGCTCGCGGCTCTTCAGCTCGATGCTCGCCCGCCCGGCCATGTCCGAGACGAGCATCCGCATGTCGTTGCCGACGTGCGTGGGGTCGGTGTGCTGGTAGAGGTCGGGGTCGACCTTGATGGCGCTGGCGTGCAGGCCCGCCTTGTGCGCGAACGCGCTCGCGCCGACGTAGGGCTGCCGGCTGTAGGGCGGGATGTTCGTCACCTCGGAGACCGCGTGCGCGATCCGGGTCGCCTCCTGGAGCCGGTGGGGGTCGAGCAGCTCGAGGCCGCGCTTGATCTGCAGGTTCGCGACGACGGTGAGCAGGTCGGCGTTGCCGGTGCGCTCGCCGTAGCCGTTGATCGTGCCCTGGACGTGGGTGACGCCGGCGTCGACGGCGGCCATCGAGTTCGCCACCGCGCACCCGGTGTCGTTGTGGCAGTGGATCCCCAGGCGCGCCCCGGTGGCGAGTGCGACGTCGCGGACGACGTCGCCGACCTCGGCCGGGAGCATGCCGCCGTTGGTGTCGCAGAGTGCGACGACCTCGGCGCCGGCCTCGGCCGCGGCGCGGACCGCCTCGATCGCGTAGTCCCGGTCGACGTGGTAGCCGTCGAAGAAGTGCTCGGCGTCGAGGAAGACCCGGCGGCCCTCGCGGGTGAGGAAGCCCACGGTGTCGCGGATCATCTCGAGGTTCTCGGCCGGGGTCGTGCGCAGCGCCCGCTCGACGTGGCCGACGTGCGACTTCGCGACGAGGGTGACCACCGGGGCGCCGGAGTCGAGCAGCGCCCGCACGAGGGGGTCGTCGGCCGCGCGGCCTCCGACGCGCCGGGTCGCCCCGAACGCGGCGAGGGTCGCGTTGGCCAGGGTGAGGTCCCGCTGGGCGCGGGCGAAGAACTCGGTGTCCTTGGGGTTGGCGCCGGGCCAGCCCCCCTCGATGTACCCCACCCCGAGCTCGTCGAGGTGCTCGGCGATGGCGAGCTTGTCCGCCACGGAGAGGTTGAGCCCCTCCTGCTGCGCACCGTCGCGCAGGGTGGTGTCGTAGACGTGCAGGTCGCTCATCGCGGTGGCCTCTCTCTCGCTCGGCCGCTCACGGGGGCGCCTGCCGGCGGCGCCTCCCGCTGCCCTTCGTGCGCTTCGTGGCGCGGGTCTCCTCGGTCATCCTCCCCCTGCGCGCTGTGCGCCGGCCGGGGTGAGGCCTGCGCACCGTGCTCCACACAGCAAAAGACCCCCCGGGTGCGGGAGGTCTGCGCGGCGAGGGGAGCTCGTCGCGCTAGGCGATAATGACGGCGGCGGTGGCCGTGAGGTGGTGCGTCACGGCCACAGTGTCGCACGCCGCATCCAGCATGCGACATGACGTATCCACATCGTGGGCGCCCGCCGGGAGCGCCGCGGCGGTCAGCCGAGCGCGAGCAGGGCCTCGAGGACCTGGGCGACGCCGTCCTCGTCGTTGGCCGGGCACGTCCGGTCGGCGAGGTCGCGCACCTGCGGGTGGCCGTTGGCCATGCCGAAGGCGGTCCCGGCCCACTCGAGCATGGGCAGGTCGTTGGGCATGTCGCCGAACGCCCAGACGTCCTCGGAGGTGACCCCGCGCCGGGCCGACCAGTCGGCCAGGGCCGCGGCCTTGGTCACCCCGGGCGCGGTCATCTCGGCCATGCCGACCGCGCCGGAGTAGGCGACCGTGAGGCGGCCGGCGACGACCTCGGTGACGGTCGCGACGAACCCCTCCCCGCCTGCCGCCCCGTGGCGGACGAGCAGCTTCCCGATTCGGCCCCCGGCGTGCTCGATGGCCGGGCAGCGGTCGGCGTCGGGCGGCACGGGGTGCACCCGGGCGAACTCGTCCTCGGCCGTGATCCCCGCGGCGCCCTCGCCCGCCAGCCCGACCCCGGGCAGCGCCCGGCGCAGGTCGGCGGCGACGTCGGTGAGCACGGCCGGCTCGATGGTGCGCTCGGCGAGCACCCGCCTGTCGGCGACGTGGTAGACGAACGCCCCGTTGGCGCACAGGGCGACCCCGTGCCGGCCGGCGACGTGCCGGAGGTGGTCGACCCAGCGCGGCGGCCGGGCGGTGACGAGGACGGTGTCGACGCCGGCGGCCGCGACCCGCTCGAGCACGAGCGCGGTGCGCTGCGAGACGGTGCCGTCCGATCGGAGGAGGGTCCCGTCGAGGTCGGTGGCGACGAGCCGGGGACGGCGCAGTCCCGAGACCCCGGTCAGGCCAGCCTGGTGAGCCACCCGCGGGTGTCCTCGGTCCGGCCGTACTGGATGTCGAGCAGGCTGTCGCGGATCCGCGACGTCACCGGTCCGGGCTCGCCGCCGCCGACGGTGACCTCGCCGCCGTTCCACACCAGCCGCCCCACCGGGGTGACGACGGCGGCGGTGCCGCACGCGAAGACCTCGACGAGCTCGCCGGACCCGGCGCCGTCGCGCCACTCCTCCAGGGTGACGCGGCGCTCGCTGACGTCGTGCCCGAGCTCCTTGGCGAGCTCGATGATCGAGCCGCGGGTGACGCCCTCGAGGATGGAGCCGTTGAGCTCGGGGGTGACGATGCTGCCGTCGGCGTGGACGAAGAACAGGTTCATCCCGCCGAGCTCCTCGACGTAGCGGTGCTCGACGGCGTCGAGGAAGACGACCTGGTCGCAGCCGTGGTCGGAGGCCTCCATCTGGGCGGCGAGGCTGGCGGCGTAGTTGCCGCCGCACTTGGCGGCGCCGGTGCCGCCCGGGGCGGCACGCACGTAGTCCTCCGAGACCCAGATCGAGACCGGCTTCAGCCCGCCCGGGAAGTACGCACCCGCCGGGGAGGCGATGACGCTGTAGGTGACCTCGAGCGCGGGACGGACCCCGAGGAAGGCCTCGGAGGCGAACATGAACGGGCGCAGGTAGAGGCTGGACTCGCCGTCCCCGGCGGCCGGCACCCACGCGCAGTCGACGTCGAGCAGGGCGCGCAGCGAGGCGACGAAGTCCTCGGCGGGCAGCTCGGGCAGGGCGAGCCGGCGGGCGCTGCGGGCGAACCGGGCGGCGTTCTGCTCGGGTCGGAAGGTCCACACCGAGCCGTCGGCGTGCCGGTAGGCCTTCATGCCCTCGAAGATCTCCTGGGCGTAGTGGAGGACCGCCGCGGACGGCATGAGGCTGATCGGGCCGTACGGCCCGACCCGGCCGTCGTGCCAGCCGCGCTC
Organism: uncultured Actinomycetota bacterium; assembly: GCA_963800325.1. Taxonomy (GTDB): domain Bacteria; phylum Actinomycetota; class Actinomycetes; order Actinomycetales; family Dermatophilaceae; genus CAWDAQ01. The sequence goes on from CAWDAQ010000005.1 coordinate 520,497, forward strand.
GGCCGTCCACGTGGCGCGCACCATGTGGTCGGTGAAGGTCTTCCCGAACCCCGGGTCGGCGAGGACGGCCTCGCGGTCGGCGGCGCTGACCGGGTCCTCACGACGGGTGACCTCGAAGGTGAGGGGGGTGGGCGCTGCCTGGCTCATCGCTGTCCTTCCTCGGGCGGCGTCGGTGCTGTTCGGGGTGGTCGCAGGTTACCGCGCCGCGGGGAGGGCGGGTCAGACGCGGGCGGCGACGGCGTCGCCGACCTGCGCGGTCGAGCGGGGCTCGCTCCCCCGCTCGGCGAGGTCGGCGGCGACCGCGGCCTCGACGCGGGCGGCCTCGTCGGCGAGCCCGAGGTGGCCCAGCAGCAGGGCGACCGACAGGATCGTCGCGGTGGGGTCGGCGACGCCCGTGCCGGCGAGGTCGGGCGCCGACCCGTGGACCGGCTCGAACATGCTCGGTGCGGTGCGGTCGGGGTTGACGTTGCCGCTCGCCGCGAGCCCGATGCCCCCGGCGACGGCGGCGGCGATGTCGGTGATGATGTCGCCGAACAGGTTGTCGGTGACGACGACGTCGAACCGGCCGGGGTCGGTGGTGAGGAAGATCGTCGCCGCGTCGACGTGCTGGTAGGCGGTCTCGACCTCGGGGAACTCGGCCCCGACCTCCTCCACGGTCCGGCGCCACAGGTGACCGGCGTGGGTGAGCACGTTGTGCTTGTGGACGAGCGTGAGGTGGCGACGCTCCCGGGCGGCGGCCCGGACGAAGGCGTCCCGGACGACGCGCTCGACGCCGAAGCGGGTGTTGACGCTGACCTCGGTGGCGACCTCGGCGCGGGTGCCCTCGCGCAGGACTCCCCCGTTGCCGACGTACGGCCCCTCCGTGCCCTCCCGGACGACGACGAAGTCGATGCCGTCCGGGGCCACCCGGGCGACGTCGAGCGGGCTGGTCACCCCGGGGTAGAGCTTGGCGGGGCGGAGGTTGACGTAGTGCTCGAGGGCGAACCGGAGCCGGAGCAGCAGGCCCCGCTCGAGGACCCCGCTCGGCACCCCCGGGTCGCCGACGGCGCCGAGGAGGATCGCGTCCTGCTCGCGCAGCTCGTCGAGGACGGAGTCCGGGAGGGTCTCACCGGTGGCGTGCCACCGGCGGGCGCCGAGGTCGTACTCGGTCGTGGTGAACTTCGCCCCCGTCCCTGCCGTGGCCGCCTCGAGGACCTTCAGGCCCTCGGCGACGACCTCGGGGCCGATGCCGTCGCCGCCGATGACGGCGAGGTCGAAGGTGTCGGTGCGCTGGTCAGCCATGTCCCAAACCCTAGGTCGGCGTCTTGTCAGGTGGACCCGCGTCTCAGATCACGGTCGGGCCCGTCGGTCGTGCCCACCGGGCCCGGCCCGGACCACTCGCGTGGCCGGACGCGGACTGCCGGGCACGACCGTGGCCCGGCACCCTCGGGTGCCGGGCCACGGTCGGGGGCGACGCTCAGTCGTCGGTGTGGCCCTGGTCGCGCAGGTCCATCGACTCCTGCAGGGCCTGGCGGGCGTTCTCGGCCTCTTCGCTCATGGTGTGCTCCTCCGTGGGCTGCCGTCCCGCCGCCGTCGGCGCCGGACCTGGGGTCCGGGCCGGGCGGTGGGCCGGCCGGTGCTGTCTGTGGGTGTGTGTTCCGGGCGCTCGAGCCGGATGTCGGCGAACGGTGTCAGCAGTGCAGCGCGGGGTCTCCGCGGCGAGTGAGCTGACCTACCGGAACCCGCCGCGGCGCGCAATGAGGAGTACGAGCCGCGTCATGCCCACCACGATAGGTGGACGTCCAACTACCCAGCCATCCCCCATCCGTCATCTGAGACGTGCGCCCGCATCCCGGACCTCTCCCGCCGACGGGCGCCGCGGGGGCGCGCCTGCGCGGACAGGTGCAGGCGCGTCAGTCCAGGTCGACGACGCACGTGCTCGCGGCCTCGACCTCGGCGCCGATCCGCGCCAGGACCTCGGAGGGGATCGCGCTGTCGACCGTCAGGCCGACGAGCGCGGTGCCGCGCTCGTCGTCCCGGGAGACCTGCATCGCGGCGATGTTCACCCCGGCGTCCCCGAGGAGGCGGCCCATCACGCCGACGACCCCGGGGCGGTCGGTGTAGGTGAGGAACGCGAGGTGGCGGCTGAGCGGGATCTCGAGGTCGAACCCGTTGACGCCGACGACCTTGGGCAGCATGCGGGGACCGGTGAGGGTCCCGGCGACGCTCACCTCCGAGCCGTCGGCGAGGGTCGCGCGCAGCGCGATGACGTTGCGGAAGTCCTGGGTGTCGCTGCCGGTGACGAGCTGGGAGGAGCAGCCCCGCTCCTTCGCGACGAGCTCGGCGTTGACGTAGGTCACCGGGTCCTCGACGACCCCGTCGAAGACCCCCTTGAGGGCGCAGAGCCGCCAGACGCCGACGTCGTGCTCGGTGATCTCGCCGCGCACGTCGACGTCGAGCTGGACCGGGGCGCTGCCCGCGACCGCGGTGAGGATCCGGCCGAGGTCCTCCACGAGCGGGATGCCCGGCCGGACCTCCTCGGCGATCGACCCGCCGGGCACGTTGACCGCGTCCGGGACGAGGTCGCCGCCGAGGGCGAGCCGGACCGAGCGCGCGACGGCGACGCCGGCCTTCTCCTGTGCCTCCGCCGTCGAGGCCCCCAGGTGCGGGGTGACGACGACCGACTCGTGCGCGAACAGCGGGCTGTCGGTGCACGGCTCGGTCGCGAACACGTCGAGCCCGGCGGCGGCGACGGACCCGGCCGCGAGGGCGGCGGCGAGGGCGTCCTCGTCGACGATGCCGCCGCGGGCGGCGTTGACGACGACCACCCCGGGCCTGGTCCGGGCGAGGGCGTCGGCGCCCAGCAGGCCCACGGTCTCGGGGGTGCGCGGCAGGTGGACGGTGATGAAGTCGCTGCGGGCGAGGAGCTCCTCGAGGCCGACGAGGTGGGCCCCGAGCGCCCCGGCGCGCTGCGCCGAGACGTAGGGGTCGTAGGCGAGCACCTCCATCCCGAAGGCCCGGAGCCGCTCGGTCACGAGCTGCCCGATCCGGCCGAACCCGAGCACCCCCACGGTCTTGCCGTGGAGCTCGATCCCGGCGTAGGCGCTGCGTCGCCACTGCCCCTGCCTGAGCGCGGCGCTCGCGGGGGCGATGTTCCGGGCGGCGGCGATGAGCAGCCCGACCGCGAGCTCGGCGGCGGAGGTGATGTTGGAGGTGGGGGCGTTGACGACCATGACCCCGGCCTGGGTCGCGGCGTCGACGTCGACGTTGTCGAGCCCGACGCCGGCCCGGGCGACGACCTTCAGCCTCCGGGCGACCGCGAGCGCCTCGCCGTCGACACGGGTCCCCGAGCGCACGAGCAGCGCGTCGGCGGCGGGCAGCGCGGCGAGCAGGGCGTCGCGGTCGGACCCGTCGCAGTGCCTGATCTCGAAGTCGGGTCCGAGGGCGGCCACGGTCGCGGGCGAGAGCTCCTCGGCGATGAGCACGACGGGTGGGGTCAACGTGGGTCCTCTCCTCCGGGCTGCCCGTCGGCGGCGACGTCGACGCCGATGCGGGCCGGCGGTCACTCTACGACGAGCGGCCCCGCCCCGCCCCGGCACGGGACGGGACGGGGCGGGACGGGGCGGGCGTACCGGATGGAGCGGCCCGGACTCAGCGCGCCGCGCTGCCCTCGGTGTAGTCGGCGTCGGAGTCACGGATCCACGCCATGAGCTTGCGCAGCTCCTTGCCGGTGGACTCGATCGGGTGCTGCGCGGCCTTCTCGCGCAGCCGGTTGAACTCCGGCGCGCCGGCGTCCTGGTCGTCGATGAACCGCTGGGCGAACGCCCCGGAGCGGATGTCGGCGAGGACGCCCTGCATGTTCTCCTTCACGTGCGGGTCGATGACCCTCGGCCCGGAGACGTAGTCGCCGAACTCGGCGGTGTCGGAGATCGACCAGCGCTGCTTGGCGATGCCGCCCTCGACCATGAGGTCGACGATGAGCTTCAGCTCGTGGAGGCACTCGAAGTAGGCGACCTCGGGCTGGTAGCCGGCCTCGGTGAGCGTCTCGAAGCCGTACTGGACCAGCTGGGAGGCGCCGCCGCAGAGGACGGACTGCTCGCCGAACAGGTCGGTCTCGGTCTCCTCGGTGAACGTCGTGCGGATCCCGCCGGCGCGCAGCCCGCCGAGGGCCTTGGCGTAGGACTTCACGAGGTCCCACGCGCCGCCGCTCGGGTCCTGCTCGACGGCGAGCAGCACCGGGACGCCGCGGCCGTCGACGTACTCGCGGCGGACGAGGTGGCCCGGGCCCTTCGGGGCGACCATGATGACGTCCGACGTGGGCTCGGGCTGGATGTAGCCGAACCGGATGTTGAACCCGTGGCCGAACAGCAGGGCCGTCCCCTCGGTGAGGTTGGGCTTGATGTCCTCGGCGTACACGGTCCGCTGGACCTGGTCCGGGGTGAGGATGACGACGAGGTCGGCCTCGGCGGTGGCGTCGGCGACCGAGAGCACCCGCAGCCCCTCGGCCTCGGCCTTGGCCCGGCTCCGGCTGCCCTCGGCGAGCCCGACCCGGACGTCGACGCCCGAGTCACGCAGGTTGAGGGCGTGGGCGTGGCCCTGGCTGCCGTAGCCGATGACGGCCACCTTGCGGGCCTGGATGACACCGAGGTCGGCGTCGTCGTCGTAGAACATCTCGGCCATGGGGAAGGCGCTCCTTCGCGTTGGTCTGGGTGGTGGGGGACGGTGCGGCTCGGGTCGGCCCCGCCCCACGGTATGCCGCCCGCGGCGGCGCGGTCGCGGCCGTCCGGAGCGTGGCGGACGGGGGCAGGCCCCGTGCGCGGCCCGGGCGAGCGGGTCAGGCCGAGCGCAGCGCCCGGTCGGTGATGGACCGGGAGCCGCGGCCGACCGCGACCATCCCGGACTGGACGAGCTCGCGCACCCCGAACGGCTCGAGGATCTCGAGCATGGCGCGGAGCTTGTCGGCGTTGCCGGTCGCCTCGATCGTCAGCGCGTCCGCGGACACGTCGACGACCTTGGCCCGGAACAGCTGGACGGTCTCGAGGACCTGGCTGCGGGTGGAGGCGTCGGCGCGGACCTTGACGAGCATGATCTCGCGCTGGACCGACGCGGTCGGGTCGAGCTCGACGACCTTGAGCACCTCGATGAGCTTGTTGAGCTGCTTGGTCACCTGCTCCAGCGGCAGGGCCTCGACGTCGACGACGACCGTCATCCGGGAGATCTCCGGGTGCTCGGTGGGGCCGACGGCGAGGGAGTCGATGTTGAACCCGCGCCGGGAGAACAGCGCCGAGATCCGGGCGAGGACGCCGGGCTTGTTCTCGACGAGGACCGACAAGGTGTGCTTCGACATTGGGGATCTCCTGTCTGCCGTGGCCGCTCAGCGGCCGGCGGCGTCCTCGGGGGCGGTGGCGCTCGCCTCGTCCTCCTCGCGCTCCCACTGCGGCGCGGTGTCCTTGGCGATCTGGATGAGGTCGTTGCTCACGCCGGCGGCGACCATCGGCCACACCATCGCGTCCCGCTCGACGACGAAGTCGACGACGACGGGCAGGTCGGTGACCTCGAGCGCGGCGCGGATCGTGTCGTCGACGTCCTCGGGCCGCTCGCAGCGCAGCCCGACGGCGCCGTAGGCCTCGGCGAGCTTGACGAAGTCCGGCACCCGGCGGCCCACCGAGGTGTGCAGGTCGGTGTTGGAGTAGCGCCGGTCGTAGAACAGCGACTGCCACTGGCGGACCATGCCGAGGCTGCTGTTGTTGATGACCGCGACCTTGATCGGGATCCGGTTGATGACGCAGGTGGCGAGCTCCTGGTTGGTCATCTGGAAGCAGCCGTCGCCGTCGATGGCCCACACGGTGCGGTCCGGCTGGCCGGCCTTGGCGCCCATCGCGGCCGGGACGGCGTACCCCATGGTGCCGAGCCCGCCGGAGTTGAGCCACTGGTGGGGCCGCTCGTAGTCGATGAACTGCGCGGCCCACATCTGGTGCTGCCCGACCCCGGCGACGTAGACCGCGTCCGGCCCGGTCAGGGCGCCGATGCGCTCGATGACGTGCTGCGGCGCGACGCCCTCCTCGGGGGCGCTGTAGCCGACCGGGAAGGTCTCCTTCCAGCCGCTGACGCGGGCCCGCCAGGCGGCGTAGTCGCCGCGCCGGCCCAGGGCGTGGTCGGCGGAGACGGCCTCGGCCAGCTCGTGGACGACGCCCTTGGCGTCCCCGACGATGGGGACGTCGGCGACGCGGTTCTTCGAGATCTCGGCGGGGTCGATGTCGGCGTGGATGACCTTGGCCTCGGGGGCGAACGAGGACAGCTCGCCGGTGACCCGGTCGTCGAACCGGGCCCCGAGGGTGATGAGCAGGTCGGACTTCTGCAGGGCGGTGACCGCCGAGACCGAGCCGTGCATCCCCGGCATGCCGAGGTGGAGCGGGTGGCTGTCCGGGAACGCGCCCCGGGCCATGAGGGTGGTCACGACGGGGATCTGGGTGAGCTCGGCGAACCGGAGCAGCTCCTCGGTGGCCTCGGCGCGGATGACGCCGCCGCCGACGTAGAGCACCGGCCGCTCGGCCGCCGCGATGAGCCGGGCGGCCTCGCGGATCTGCTTGTGGTGCGGCTTGGTGACCGGCCGGTACCCCGGCAGGTCGTACCGCGGCGGCCACGAGAACGTCGTCCGCGCCTGGAGGGCGTCCTTGGAGATGTCGACCAGCACCGGGCCCGGGCGGCCGGTCGAGGCGACGTGGAAGGCCTCGGCGACGACGCGCGGGATGTCGGCGGCGTCGGTGACGAGGTAGTTGTGCTTCGTGATCGGCATCGTGATGCCCCGGATGTCGGCCTCCTGGAAGGCGTCCGTGCCGATCGCGTGGCTCGCGACCTGGCCGGTGATCGCGACGACGGGGACCGAGTCCATGTGCGCGTCGGCGAGGGCGGTGACGAGGTTCGTCGCGCCGGGGCCGGAGGTGGCCATGCAGACGCCGACCCGGCCGGTCGCCGCGGCGTACCCCTCGGCGGCGTGCCCGGCGCCCTGCTCGTGCCGGACGAGCACGTGCCGGACCCTCGTGGAGTCCAGCAGGGGGTCGTACGCCGGCAGGATCGCGCCGCCGGGGATCCCGAAGACGGTGTCGGCACCGACGGCCTCGAGCGAGCGGACGAGGCTCTGGGCCCCGGTGACCTCGACGGGCGTCCGCGCCCTCGACTGCTGGGCCACGTCGGCCGGGCTCGGCGGGGCCGGCCGGACCGTGTTGGCTTCGCTCACTGCCTGTCACCACTTTCGTGCTCGTGCCTGGGAGGAGCGCTTCCTCCCGGGTGGTCGTCCTGCCCGTGCCCACAAAAAAACCCTTCAGCCCCGAGGGGCAGAAGGGGGAGCGCGCCGGCCGGCGGAGGGTCCGCGTCAGCCTGCGCGCTGGGGAAGTACGAGAGTCCGTGCCACACCTGAACTGTCCCCCTCCCCGCCCCGCGTGTCAACGGATGAGACAACCGGTCTCACCATCCGGCCCGCCCTCCACCGCCCCACCCCACCCGTTGAGTGAGCAGTAGATGTCCTCCGGAGGCGCTGTCGAAGACATCTACTGCTCACTCAACCCTGCCTGCGGACGGGAGGTGGTGGAGCGGGCGGGCCTGGGGGGACGGGGCGGAGGGGGGGCCGGCGGGGGCGGAGCCGACGAGGTCTCGCAGGTGCCGGACGAGGTCGTACAGCCGGGGCTGCTCGAGGTCCCGGGCGGTGACCCGGACCAGGGTCCACCCAGCCGCCTGGAGCAGGCGGGTGCGCTCGACGTCCTGCTGCCACTGGTGACGGTCGGTGCGGTGGTGGTCTCCCTCGGCCTCGACGACGACCCGGGCCTCCCGCCAGACGAGGTCGCCGCGGGCGAGCCACTCGGCACCGTCGACGAGGTCGGCGTTGAGCTCGGGCTCGGGCAGCCCCGCGCGGGTGAAGGCGAACCGGACCCGGGTCTCCAGCGGCGAGGCGCTCCCGACCCGGACCTCGGTCGCGGCCCAGCGGAGCGCGAGCGCGCCGCGACGGCGCGGGACCGCGGCGGCGGCGCGGAGGTCGGTCGCGGCGACCCCGCGGGCGAGGAGCGCGTCCCCGAGGACCACGAGGGCGTCGACGCCGACCCGGCACCCCAGATCGGCCCACGTCGTGACGAGGCCGGTCACCGGGAGCCCGGCCAGGCGCTCGACGTCCCGCGACTCCAGACCCCGGTGGCCGCGCACCCCGTCCCGGCGGTGCTGGGCGTCGCAGGTCGGGCGGACCACCTCGAGCCGCTCCCCCGGCGCCCAGGACCAGGGCAGCGGGAGCCGCCAGAGCCGGGCGGCGGTGACGTGCGAGTACGCCCACGGACCCGCCAGTCCCGGGGCGGTCGCGGCGGCGACCGCCTCGAGTCCGGCAGGGTGCTCGGGCGACCGGACGCCGCGGGTGGGTCGGTGCAGCCGGCTCCCGCGGAGCACTCCTCGCGTCACCCCCGCCGCGCGGGCGTCGGCGACCGTGAAGGGCCCGTCGGCGAACGGGGCGGGGAGCGGCTCCACCGGACCACTCTGTGCCCCTCGCGGGGTCCGCCGCCGACGTTGTCCACAGGGTCCGAGGTCACGGCGCACGGCATCCGGCCGACCGGGCACGAGGTGCCGGCCACGGCCGAGTTGAGTGAGCGCCAAGTGCTCTCTCCCCGGGTTGAGTGAGCGCCAAGTGCTCCCGATCCGCCTCGCAGGGAACACCTACTGCTCACTCAACCGGGCGCCAAGACACCTACTGCTCACTCAACGTGGTTCGGGTGGGCGTGCGGGGCGAGAGGTGGGTCGTGCGGGGCGAGAGGTGGGGCGTGCGGGTCGCAGTGGTGGGGACCGGGGGCAGGGTGGGGGCTCGGCGGCCGCTCCGGGGCCTGCGGGAGCGGGTGGGACCGGGCCGGGCGGGGTCAGTCGCAGACGGCGCCGACGCTCGCGGAGCGCACGAGCCGCCGGTACTTCGCGAGGACGCCGCGGGTGTACTTCGGCGCCGGGTGGGTGACGCCCTCGGCGCGGCGGCGGTCCATCTCCTCCTCGTCGACGAGGAGGTCGAGGGTGCCTGCGGCGACGTCGAGCCGGATCCGGTCGCCGTCGCGCACGAACGCGATCGGGCCCTCGTCGACGGCCTCGGGGGCGACGTGGCCCACGCAGAGCCCGGTCGTCCCACCGGAGAACCGGCCGTCGGTGAGGAGGAGGACGTCCTTGCCGAGCCCGGCGCCCTTGATGGCGCCGGTGACCGCGAGCATCTCCCGCATCCCGGGGCCGCCCTTGGGACCCTCGTAGCGGATGACGACGACGTCGCCGGCCGCGAGCTCCCCGACCGCGTCCATCGCGGCCCGCTCACCGTCGAAGACCCGGGCGGTCCCCTCGAACTCGGACTCGTCGAACCCCGCCGACTTCACGACCGCGCCCTCGGGGGCGAGCGAGCCCTTGAGGATGGTCAGCCCCCCGGTGGGGTGCATCGGCTCGCGCATCGCGCGGACGACGTGCCCGTCGGGGTCCGGCGGTCGGATGTGGGCGAGGTTCTCGGCCACCGTCTCGCCGGTGACGGTGAGGCAGTCGCCGTGGAGGAGCCCGGCGTCGAGGAGCGCCTTCATCACGACCGGGACGCCGCCGACGCGGTCGATGTCGGTCATGACGAACCGGCCGAACGGCTTGACGTCGGCCAGGTGCGGCACCCGGGCGCCGACCCGCTGGAAGTCGTCGATCGTGAGGTCGACGTCGGCCTCGTGGGCGATCGCGAGGAGGTGGAGGACGGCGTTCGTCGAGCCACCGAGGGCCATGACGACCGCGATCGCGTTCTCGAACGCCTCCTTGGTCATGATGTCGCGGGCCCGGATGCCGTGCCGGAGCATCTCGACGACGGCCTCCCCGGACTTGCGGGCGAACCCGTCCCGGCGGCGGTCGGTCGCGGGCGGCGCGGCCGAGCCCGGCAGCGACATCCCGAGCGCCTCGGCGACCGACGCCATGGTGTTCGCGGTGAACATCCCGCCGCACGCACCCTCGCCGGGGCAGATCGCCCGCTCGATCGCGTCGACGTCCTCCCGGCTCATCCGGCCGGCGGCGCAGGCCCCGACGGCCTCGAAGGCGTCGATGATCGTCACCGTCCGCTCCGAGCCGTCGGACAGCTTGGCGATGCCCGGCAGGATCGACCCGGCGTAGAGGAACACCGAGGCGAGGTTGAGCCGGGCCGCGGCCATGAGCATCCCCGGCAGGGACTTGTCGCAGCCCGCGAGCAGGACCGAGCCGTCCAGCCGCTCGGCCTCCATGACGGTCTCGACGGAGTCGGCGATGATCTCCCGGCTGACGAGCGAGAAGTGCATCCCCTCGTGCCCCATGGAGATGCCGTCGGAGACGCTGATCGTGCCGAACTCGAGCGGGTAGCCGCCGCCGGAGAAGACGCCGTCCTTGACGGCCTTGGCGAGCCGGTCGAGGGAGAGGTTGCACGGGGTGATCTCGTTCCACGACGAGGCGACCCCGATCTGCGGCTTGGCGAAGTCGTCGTCGCCGAGGCCGACCGCCCGGAGCATCCCCCGGGCCGCGGTTCGCTCGATCCCGTCGGTGACGTCGCGGCTGCGGGGCTTGATGTCCGGCGTTGGGCTCATGCCCGGCAGTCTAGGACCGCGGTCCCACGACGTGGGACGGAGGTCTCGGGACGTGGAACCACGCGGGCTACCCGACCGGGTGCGGCACGACGAACCGCTCGAGCCGCGCGCCCGCGGGGGCGAGGTCGCTCCAGTGGCCGGAGTAGGCCAGGACCGCGAAGGAGCCGGTCGGGAACCCCTGCCCGAGCAGCTCGTGCGCCTGCACCGAGCCCTCGCCGTCGGCGAGCAGGCTCGTCAGCCTCGGGATGCCCGGCGCGTGACCCACGACGAGGACGACGCTCGCGTCGGGCTCGGCCTCCCGGACCACGTCGAGGATGGCCTCCTCGCTCGCGTTGTAGAGCCGCTGGTCGTGGTGGACCCTCGCCTCCGGGCACCCGGCGGCGGCGAGGTCCTCGCAGGTCTGCCGGGTGCGGGTGGCCGAGGAGCAGAGGACGAGGTCGGCGCCGATGCCGTGCTCGGCGAACCAGTGGCCGACGGCGACGGCCTCCTCGTGGCCGGCCTCGGTGAGCACCCGGTCGGCGTCCGTCCGGTCGTGGCCCTGCTCTGCCTCTCCGTGCCTGAGGAGGACGAGCAGCCTGTCCTCGGCTGCAGCGGTCATGCCCTGAGCATGCTCGCCCGGGCGAGCGGGCGCAACGGGACGGCTCAGCTCCTGGGGACGACGTTGAGCCAGGGCTCGCCCGCGGCGTACGCCGCGACCTGACGCTCGACGAGCCGCACGATGCGCGGGTGCATCGCGGACGCGACGCCGCCGACGTGGGGGGTGACGATCGTCCCCGGGGCGTCCCAGAGCGGGTGCTCCTGCGGGAGCGGCTCGGGGTCGGTGACGTCGAGCGCGAACCGCAGCCGGCCCGCCTCGGCCAGGAGGGCGTCGGTGTCGACGATGCCGCCGCGCGCGACGTTGACCAGCAGCGCGTCGTCGGGCATGGCGGCGAGGAAGCCGGCGTCGACGAGGCCGGCCGTGGCGACGGTCAGCGGCACGACGAGGACGACGACGTCCTGGTGGGGCAGCAGGTCGGACAGGTCGTCGACGCCGTGGACCTGCTCGACGAGGCCGTCCCCGGGCCGGGCGCGGCTCGCGACCGCGGTCAGCTCGACCTCGAACGGCGCCATCCGGGCCGCGACGGCGCGCCCGATCGAGCCGTATCCGACGACGAGGACCCGCCGGTCGGCGAGGCTCGGGCGGAACGTCTTCGGCAGCCAGTCGTGCCGGGACTGCGCGTCGAGCAGGTCGGGCAGGCCCCGTTGGGAGGCGAGGGCGAGGCCGACGGCGAGCTCGGCGGTCGCGGCGTCGTGGACGCCGGCCGCGTTGGCGAGCGCCACCCCGTCGGGGAGGACGTCGAGGACGCCCTCGTATCCGGCGGACTGCAGCTGGACCAGCTCGACCCCGGGCACGTGCGGCAGGCCGTCGAGGATCCGCGCGCCGTTCATGTAGGGCGCGACGACGACGCGGACCTCGTCGGCGCGCTCGGGCACCCCGGAGCCGTCCCAGAGCACGGCGTCGACCCCGTCGACCGTCCGGACGGCGTCGAGCAGCTCACGGGAGGGCAGGGTGAGGACGGTCATGGGTGCGACCCTATGACGCGGGTGACAATGAGGCGATGACGGCATCGCAGCCCCCGCCCCCGGCCGGGACCGGCCTGCTCCGGGGCGCCCTCCCCGGTCTCGCGCTCCTCGGCCTCCTCCTCGCCGGCTGCTCCGGAGGCACCGGCGGGGGGCCCGCGACGAGCACGAGCGCCGCGCCGGGCACGGCCGGCGGCGGCTCCGCGTCGGCTGCGGGGGCGCGCGTCGTCGCCCGCGACCTGGACGTCCCGTGGGGGGTGGCCTTCCTCCCGGGCGGTCGTGCCCTGGTCACCGAGCGCGACCGGGCGCGGGTGGTCCTGGTCTCCCCCGGCTCCCCGGGCCGGGCGCCCGAGGACGCCGGCACCGTGCCGGGCGTCACCCCGACCGGCGAGGGCGGGCTGCTCGGCATCGCGCTCGACCCGCAGGACCCGCGGTCGGTGTTCGTCTACACCACGACCGCCTCCGACAACCGGGTGCTGCGCGGCCGGCTCACGGCCGGCCGGCTCGGGTCGTGGACCCCGGTGCTCACCGGGATCCCCCGGGCGGACCACCACGACGGCGGCCGCATCGCGTTCGGTCCGGACGGCTTCCTCTACGTCGGCACGGGCGACGCCGGGGACTCCGCCCGCGCCCAGGACCCGGGCTCCCTCGGCGGCAAGATCCTCCGGGTCACCCGGGACGGGGACCCGGCCCCCGGCAACCCGGACCCGGGCTCGCCGGTGTGGTCGCTGGGGCACCGCAACGTCGAGGGGCTGGCCTGGACCTCCGACGGCACGATGTGGGCGACCGAGTTCGGGCAGAACACGTGGGACGAGCTCAACGTCATCACCCCCGGGACGAACTACGGCTGGCCGGTCGTCGAGGGACGCGCCGGCCGGGCGGAGTTCACCGACCCCGTGCTCCAGTGGCACACCGACGAGGCCTCACCGAGCGGGCTCGCCGCCACCGGCGACGAGCTGTGGATGGCCGCCCTGCGGGGCGAGTCGGTCTGGCACGTCCGCACCTCCGGGACGCACGTGCGCGGCGACCCGCAGCGCCTCCTCGAGGGGCGCTACGGCCGCATCCGGCACGTCGTCGCCGCCCCGGGCGGGCGGCTGTGGGTGCTGACGAGCAACACCTTCCGCGGCGAGCCCGGACCGCACGACGACCGGATCCTGTCCTTCGCGCCCGACCGGCTCGCGGCCGGCTGAGCCCCCGGACCACCGGTCAGGAGACCCCGATGCGCTCGAGGATGAGCGCGCGGGCGCGGCCGGCGTCGGCCTGGCCCCGCGTCTCCTTCATGACCTGGCCGATGAGCGCCCCGGCGGCCTGCACCTTGCCGCCGCGGATCTTCTCGACGACGTCCGGGTTGGCCTGGACGACCTTCGCGACGGCGGCCTCGAGCGCGCCGTCGTCCCGGACGAGCTCCAGCCCGCGCGCGTCCGCGACCTGCGTCGGGCCGCCCTCGCCGGCGAGCACCCCGTCGAGCACCTGCCGCGCCATGGCGTCGTTGAGCCGGCCGTCGAGGACGAGCCCCTCGAGCTCGGCGACCCGGGCGGGGGTCAGGCCGCACCCGTCGGCGTAGGTCGGCAGGTCCTCCCCCGCGGTGTTCGCCCGCCGGGCCACCTCGCCGGTCCACCACTTGCGGGCCCCGGCCGGCGTGGCGCCGGCGGCGACGGTCTCCTCGATGATCTCGGTGGCCCCGGCGTTCATGACGTCGCGCATCTCGAGGTCGCTGTAGCCCCACTCGGCCTGGAGCCGGCGGCGGCGCTCGGCGGGCGGCTCGGGCAGGGTCGCCCGCAGCGCCTCGACCTGCTCGGGCGTCGGCGCCACCGGGACGAGGTCGGGCTCGGGGAAGTACCGGTAGTCGTCGGCGTCGGACTTCGGCCGCCCGCTCGTGGTCACCCCGGTGTCCTCGTGCCAGTGCCGGGTCTCCTGGGTGACGGCGCCGCCGGCGCGCAGCACCGCGGCCTGACGGCAGATCTCGTAGCGCACCGCTCGCTCGACCGACCGGAGCGAGTTGACGTTCTTGGTCTCGGTGCGGGTGCCGAGCGGGACCGAGTCCTGGTCCTCGGGCAGGGCGGTGCGGGGCCGGATCGAGACGTTGGCGTCGCACCGCAGCGAGCCCTGCTCCATCTTGACGTCGGAGACCCCGAGCGCGCGGAGCAGGTCGCGCAGCGCGGCCACGTAGGCCCGGGCGACCTCGGGTGCCCGCACCCCCGCCCCGAGGACGGGCTTGGTGACGATCTCGATGAGCGGGATCCCGGCCCGGTTGTAGTCGACGAGGGAGTAGTCGGCGCCGTGGATCCGGCCCGAGGTCCCGACGTGGAGGGACTTGCCGGTGTCCTCCTCCATGTGGGCCCGCTCGATCTCGACCCGGTAGGTGGTGCCGTCGTCGAGCTCGACGTCGAGGTGCCCCTCGTGGGCGATCGGCTCGTCGTACTGCGAGGTCTGGAAGTTCTTCGGCATGTCCGGGTAGAAGTAGTTCTTCCGGGCGAACCGGCACCACGGCGCGATCTCGCAGCCGAGCGCGAGCCCGATCCGGATCGCGGACTCGACGGCGGCGGCGTTGACCACCGGCAGCGCCCCGGGCAGCCCGAGGCAGACCGGGCACACCTGCGAGTTCGGCGGCGCCCCGAACGTCGTCGCGCAGCCGCAGAACATCTTCGTCGCGGTGCCGAGCTCGACGTGGACCTCGAGCCCGAGGACGGGGTCGTAGGCGGAGAGGGCCTCGTCGTAGTCGAGGACCTCGTCGGTGGCGGTCGTCGTCATGGGTCAGGCTCCCTTCCCGGCGAGCACCGGGGCCGAGGACAGCAGCGGGCCGCCGCGGGAGGCGGTGAGCGCGCGCTCGAGCGCGGCGCCGACGGCGTAGAGCCGCTCGTCGCGGGCGGCCGGCGCGAGGACCTGCAGCCCCGACGGCAGGCCGTCCTCGTCCGCGAGCCCGTTGGGGACCGACATCCCGGGCACCCCCGCGAGGTTGGCCGGGATCGTCGCGACGTCGTTGAGGTACATCGCGAGCGGGTCGTCGAGCTTCTCCCCGAGCGGGAAGGCCGTCGTCGGCGCGGTCGGGCTGACGAGGACGTCGGCGGCACCGAACGCGGCCTCGAAGTCCCGGGCGATGAGCGTGCGCACCTTCTGCGCCGAGCCGTAGTAGGCGTCGTAGTAGCCCGAGGAGAGCGCGTACGTGCCGAGGATGATGCGGCGCTTGACCTCGTCCCCGAAGCCCGCGTCCCGGGTCGTGGCCATGACCTGCTCGGCGCTGGGGGCCTCGACGCCCTCGGGCAGGACCCGCATCCCGTAGCGCATCGCGTCGAACTTGGCGAGGTTCGAGGACGCCTCGCTGGGGAGGATGAGGTAGTACGCGGCGAGGGCGTAGTCGAAGCTCGGGCAGTCGACCTCGACGACCTCGGCGCCGGCGTCCTCGAGGAGGGTGAGGCTCTCCTGGAACCGGGCGCGGACCCCGGCCTGGAAGCCCTCCCCGCCGAGCTGGCGGATGACACCGACCCGAAGCCCGGAGACGTCGCCGCGGCGGGCGGCCTCGACGACCGGCGGCACCGGGGCGTCGATGGAGGTCGAGTCCATCGGGTCGTGCCCACCGATCACCTCGTGCAGCAGCGCGGCGTCGAGCACGGAGCGGCTGCACGGCCCGGCCTGGTCCAGGCTGGAGGCGAGCGCGACGAGCCCGTAGCGGGAGACCCCGCCGTAGGTGGGCTTCGTGCCGACCGTGCCGGTGACCGCCGCGGGCTGGCGGATCGACCCGCCCGTGTCGGTGCCGACCGCGATCGGCGCCTCGAACGCGGCGACGGCCGCCGCCGAGCCGCCGCCGGAGCCGCCGGGGATGCGACCCAGGTCCCAGGGGTTGCGCGTCGGGCCGTAGGCCGAGTGCTCGGTCGAGGAGCCCATGGCGAACTCGTCCATGTTCGTCTTGCCGAGGATCGGCAGGCCGGCGGCCCGGAGCCGGGCGACGACGGTGGCGTCGTAGGGCGGCACCCAGCCGGACAGGATGCGGCTGCCGCACGTCGTCGGCGTCCCCTTCGTCGCGAGCACGTCCTTGACCGCGACCGGCACCCCGGCCAGGGCCGGCAGCTCCTCGCCGCCGGCGCGGCGGGCGTCGACGGCGCGGGCGTCGGCGAGGGCACCCTCCTGTGCGACGTGGAGGAAGGCGTGCACGTCGTCGTCGACCTCGGCGATCCGCGCCAGGTGGGCGCGGGTGACCTCCAGCGAGGAGGTCTCGCCGCGGGCGAGCAGGTCGGCGAGCTCGGCGGCGCCGGCCCGGGTGAGATCGGTGGTCACTGCGGTCCTCGGGGTTGGCGGTGGGTTCTCTCGCGGGCGGGGCAGGCCGTCAGTCCTCGGTGAGGATCCTCGGCACGGCGAAGCGCTGCTCCTCGGCCTCCGGGGCCCCGGCGAGGGCCTCGTCCGCCGTGAGCGAGGGCCGGACCTCGTCGGGGCGGGTGACGTTGGTCAGGGGCATCGGGTGCGACATCGGGGGGATGTCGTCGGTGGCCACCTGCTGCACCTTCGCCACGGACTCGAGGATGACGCCGAGCTCCCCGACGAGCGCGTCGAGCTCGGCGTCGGAGAGGTCGATGCGCGCGAGCCCGGCGAGGTGGGCGACGTCGGCACGGCTGAGGTCGGGCATGGCGGCCAGTGTATGGGTCGGCGCGGCGGGCGGCTCAGTCCGGGGAGCCGGTCTCGAGGAGCCGCTCGAAGCCGGCCTCGTCGAGCACCGGGACCCCGAGCTGCTCGGCCTTGTCGGCCTTGGACCCGGCGTTCTCCCCCACGACGACGAAGTCGGTCTTCTTCGACACCGAGCCCGCGGCCCGGCCACCGCGGGCGAGGATGGCCTCCTTGGCGCCGTCGCGGGAGAGACGCTCGAGCGAGCCGGTGACGACGACGGTCCGGCCGGCGAGGGTCTGCTCGACGGACTCGTCCCGCTCGTCCTCCATCCGCACTCCGGCCTCGGCCCAGCGCCGGACGATCTCGCGGTGCCAGTCCACGTCGAACCACTCGGTCACCGAGTCCGCGATGACCCCGCCGACGCCCTCGACCGCGGCGAGCTCCTCGGGGGTGGCGGACCGGATCCGCTCCATCGAGCCGAACTCCCGGGCGAGGGCCCGGGCCGCGGTCGGCCCGACGTGCCGGATCGACAGCGCCACGAGGACCCGCCACAGCGGCTGCTGCTTGGCCTTCTCGAGGTTCTCGAGCAGCTTGACACCGTTCGCCGACAGCGCCCGGCCGTCGGTGACGGACTCCTGGGGGTCGTCCTTGCGGGCGGCACGGGTGTAGAGCGGGACCCGCGCGACGTCCCGGGCGGTGAGCTCGAACAGGTCGCCCTCGTCGGTGACCACGCCCTGGTCGAGCAGCGCGACCGCGCCCTCCCAGCCGAGGACCTCGATGTCGAACGCGCCGCGTCCCGCGAGCCCGGCGAGCCGCTCGCGCAGCTGCGCGGGGCAGGAGCGGCTGTTCGGGCACCGGATGTCCTTGTCGCCCTCGCGGGCGGGGGCGAGCTCGGTGCCGCAGGCGGGGCAGTGGGTCGGCATGACGAACTCCCGCTCACTGCCGTCCCGGAGGGCGACCACCGGGCCGAGGATCTCGGGGATGACGTCCCCGGCCTTGCGCAGCACGACGGTGTCGCCGACGAGGACGCCCTTGCGGCGGACCTCGTGGGCGTTGTGGAGGGTCGCCATGCTCACCGTCGACCCCGCGACGGTGACCGGCTCCATGACCCCGAACGGGGTGACCCGACCGGTGCGGCCGACGTTGACCTCGATGTCGAGCAGGCGGGTGTTGACCTCCTCCGGGGGGTACTTGTAGGCGATGGCCCAGCGGGGCGCCCGCGAGGTCGCGCCGAGCTGGCGCTGGACCGAGACCTCGTCGACCTTGACGACGACACCGTCGATCTCGTGCTCGACGCCGTCCCGGTGCTCGCCGTGGTAGGTGATGAAGTCCCGGACCTGGCCGATGGTGTCGAGCACCCGGGCGTGGCTCGACATCGGCAGCCCCCACCCGCGCAGCAGGTCGTAGATCTCGGACTGGCGGCCGACCCGCACGCCCTCCCGGTAGCCGATGCCGTGGACGAGCATGTGCAGCGGCCGGGTGGCCGTCACGCGTGGGTCCTTCTGCCGCAGCGAGCCCGCGGCGGCGTTGCGCGGGTTCGCGAACGGGGACTTGCCGGCCTCGACGAGGGAGGCGTTGAGATCGGTGAACGCCTCGAGCGGGAAGAAGACCTCGCCGCGCACCTCGATGACCGGGGGGTGGCCGTCGCCGGCGAGCCGGGTGGGGATGCCCTCGATGGTGCGCACGTTGTGGGTCACGTCCTCCCCGGTGCGGCCGTCCCCGCGGGTCAGCGCGCGCACGAGCCGGCCGTCCTCGTAGAGCAGGTTGACCGCGAGCCCGTCGATCTTGAGCTCGCAGAGGTAGTGGTAGTCGGTCGTGTTCGCCTCCCGGGCGACCCGCTCGGCCCACTCGTCGAGCTCCTCGGCCGAGAACGCGTTGTCGAGGCTGAGCATCCGCTCGAGGTGGTCGACGGCCGCGAAGTCGGTGGAGAACACCGGCCCCCCGACCTGCTGGGTGGGGCTGTCCGGCGTGCGCAGCGCGGGGTGGGCGTCCTCGAGGGCGGCGAGCCGGCGCACGAGCGCGTCGTACTCGCCGTCGCTGATCGTCGGGGCGTCCCGCACGTGGTAGGCGAACTGGTGGGCCCGCACCTCCTCCGCGAGCGAGGCCCACTCGTGCCGGGCGTCGTCGGGCGCCGGGTCGACGGTCCCGGGGGTCTCGGCGGTCCCGGCGGTCGCCAGGGTCTCTGCGGTCTCGGGGGTCTCGGGGGGCACGGCCACGGGCTCATCCTGCCGCATCCGACCGACACCCCCGGGGTGCCCGGGGGGGCCGCGCGAGCCACCCGGGGCGGCGGAAACGGTGGTCTTCCATCCCGCCGTGTGGTGGGCTTGGGGCATCCCTACCCGCGAGTCACCCCGGAGTCGACGATGACCAACCTCGCCACCAACCTCGTCCGGTCCGCCGAACGCCACCCGGACTCGGTGGCGATCCGGCTCGACGACGTCACGCTGACGTGGAGCGAGCTGCACGAGCGGGCCGCCGGGGCCGCCGGGGCCATGCGCGCCGCGGGTGTCGAGCCCGGTGACCGGGTGGCACTCATCCTGCCCAACGTGCCGGCCTACCCCGTCCTGTTCTACGGGGCGCTGCTCGCCGGCGGGATCGTCGTGCCGATGAACCCGCTGCTGAAGTCGCGCGAGATCGAGTACTTCTTCACCGACGCCGGGGCCCGCCTCGCCTTCGTCTGGGGGGACGTCGCCGACGAGGCCACCACGGGCGCCGAGTCCCCGGGGACCCGGGTCGTGCCGTGCGGCCCGATGGGCCCGGCCGAGGGGACCCTCGAGCCGGGCGAGCCGGTCGGGGCCACCGAGCGCGAGGACGAGGACACCGCGGTGATCCTCTACACCTCCGGGACCACCGGGAAGCCCAAGGGCGCCGAGCTCACCCACCGCAACCTCGCCCTCAACGCCGAGCGCTCCTCCAGCGACGTCATGGAGATGACCTCCGACGACGTCATCATGGGGTGCCTGCCGCTGTTCCACGTCTTCGGCCTCACCTGCGGCCTCGGGGCGGCCACCCGGGTCGGTGCGACCCTGACCCTGATCCCCCGGTTCGACCCCGGCAAGGCCCTCGAGGTGGTCGCGCGCGACCGCGTGACGATCTTCCAGGGCGTGCCGACGATGTACGCGGCGATGCTCCACCACCAGGGCGCCGCGAGCGCCGACACCACGAGCCTGCGCACCTGCGTCAGCGGCGGGTCGGCGATGCCGGCCGAGGTCATGCGCGAGTTCGAGGAGACCTTCGGGTGCCGGATCCTCGAGGGCTACGGGCTGTCGGAGACCTCCCCGGTGGCCTCGTTCAACATGCCCGACCGGCCGACGAAGCCGGGCACGATCGGGGTGGCGATCCCGGGCTGCGAGATGAAGCTCGTCGACATCGACGGCAAGGACGTGCCCGCCGGGGGCGGGGTGGGCGAGATCGCGATCCGGGGCGACAACGTCATGAAGGGCTACTGGAACAAGCCCGAGGCCACCCGGGACGCGATCCCGGACGGCTGGTTCCGCACGGGCGACCTCGCCACGGTCGACGACGACGGCTACTACACGATCGTCGACCGCAAGAAGGACATGATCATCCGCGGCGGGCTCAACGTGTACCCGCGGGAGGTCGAGGAGGTCCTCTACACCCACCCGGACGTCCTCGAGGTCGCGGTCGTCGGGATCCCCGACGACCTCATGGGGGAGGAGGTCGGCGCGGCGGTCGCGCTCAAGCCGGGCGCCGGGTCCAGCCTCGACGACGTCCAGTCCTGGGTGCGCGAGCGGATCGCGGCGTACAAGTACCCGCGGCGGCTGTGGCAGCTCGACGAGCTCCCGAAGGGCCCGACGGGCAAGATCCTGCGCCGCGAGGTCCGCCCGCCCGCGTAGCCCGCGAGCGCCCCGGCGACGTCAGGACCCGCCGGCCGCCTCCTGCTCGAGGGCGGCGGCGACGTCGACCGCGGCCCGCAGCAGGGCGCGGGCCCGCGCGGGGGTGGCCGCGGCGAGGCCGCACGCGGGGGTGACGGTGACCTCGTCCAGCGCGGCGGCGGCGAGCCCGGTGCGGTGCCACCCCCGGGTGAGGGTGGCCGTCGCGGCCGTCACGGAGGGCGAACGGTCCTCGGTCGACAGGCAGCCGGCCCAGAGCGCGGTGCCGGCCTCGACCGTCGCGGCGACCGACTCCCAGCCACCCGAGGAGAGCCCGGTGACGTCGATGGAGACGGCGCCGGCCCCGCTGTCGCGCAGCAGCGCCAGCGGCGGCTCCGGGTGGCAGCAGTGCAGCGCGACCGGGTGGGGCCCGGCGGCGGCGACGGCCCCGGCGAGGACACGCTGGACGACCTGCGGGTCGGCGGCGGGGACCCGGCCGTAGCCCGAGGCGGTGGGGAGCCGTCCCGCGAGGACCGCCGGCAGGCCGGGCTCGTCGAGCTGGAGCACCGGGCGCGCGCCGGGGACGAGCCGCCCGAGGCGGGCGAGGTGGGCGGCGATCCCCTCGGCGAGCGAGGCGGCGAGGTCCCGGGTGGCGCCGACGTCGGTGAGGACCCGCTCGCCCCGGGGGAGCTCGAGCGAGGCCGCGAGGGTCCACGGTCCGACGGCCTGGACCTTGAGGTCGCCGGTCCAGCCGTCGTAGGCCTCCGCGAGCTCGTCGAGGTCGGCGGTGAGGAACCCCTCGGCCCGGGAGCGGTCCCGGCCGGGCCGGTCGGCGATGCGCCAGCCGGAGGGGGTGAGCTCGGTGGGCAGGTCGACGAGCAGCGCCGCGGACCGGCCGACCATGTCGGCTCCCGGGCCGCGTGCGGGCAGCTCGGGCAGGTGGGGCAGGTGGTTCTCGCCGAGGAGGTCCCGGACGGTCACCACCGCCTCCCTGACGTCGGTGCCGGGCCAGGATCCGATGCCGGTCGCGCGTGCCACGCCCGCGACTGTAGGGCAGGCCGGGGGCCGGGACGCCCCCCGGGCGCGGCCCCGGCCGTCGGCTTGGACCTCGGCGGCAGCCAGCAGGTAGGGTGGTGCCGCAGCCGGCAGGACCCGTCACCGTGACGCGCGCGCCGCCGGCTTCCCCCCACCGACCTCGGCGGACCCGTCCGCCTGCCCGACCACCGCCGCTCGGGACCGACCGCCTCCCGTCAGGAGACCTTCGTGCCCCTGAGCACCTCAGCAGACCCCTCCCTCCCCCCGCCCCCGCGCTCGCTCCACCGCTCCCCCGGCGTCCTGGACGCCCTGCGCTCCCCGGCGCTGCTGCGCACCGAGGTCCTCGCCGGCCTCGTCGTCGCGCTCGCCCTCATCCCCGAGGCGATCTCGTTCTCGGTCATCGCCGGGGTCGACCCCCGGGTCGGCCTGTTCGCCTCGTTCACGATGGCCGTGACGATCTCCGTCGTCGGCGGCCGGCCGGCGATGATCTCGGCCGCCACCGGTGCCGTCGCCCTCGTCGTCGCCCCCGTGGTGCGTGAGCACGGGATGGACTACTTCCTCGCGACCGTCGTCCTCGCCGGCGTCCTGCAGGTGCTGCTCGCCCTCGCCGGCGTCGCACGGCTCATGCGGTTCGTCCCGCGCTCGGTCATGGTCGGCTTCGTCAACGCGCTCGCGATCCTCATCTTCCTCGCCCAGCTGCCCCACCTGACCGGGGTCCCGCTGGTCGTCTACGCGCTCGTCGCGGTGGGCGTGGCCGTGATCGTCGCGCTCCCCCGGCTGACGCAGGCGGTGCCCGCACCGCTCGTCGCGATCGCGCTGGTGACGACCTACGTCCTCGCGACCGGCACCGAGGTCCCGACCGTCGGCGACGAGGGTGCGCTGCCCCACAGCCTGCCCCACGTGCTCCTCCCGCAGGTCCCGCTCACCCTGGAGACCCTGCGCATCATCGGCCCGTACGCGCTCGCCATGGCCCTGGTCGGCCTGCTCGAGTCCCTCATGACGGCCAAGCTCGTCGACGACGTCACCGACACCGGCTCCGCGAAGACCCGCGAGGCCTGGGGCCAGGGCGTCGCCAACGTCGTCACCGGCTTCTTCGGGGGCATGGGGGGCTGCGCGATGATCGGGCAGACGATGATCAACGTGCGGGCCTCCGGCGCCCGGACCCGGATCTCGACGTTCCTCGCCGGGGTGTTCCTCCTCGTGCTCGTCGTGGGGTTCGGCGACGTCGTGAGCCTCGTCCCGATGGCGGCGCTCGTCGCCGTCATGGTCATGGTCTCGGTCGGCACCTTCGACTGGCACAGCATCCGTCCGGGGACGCTGCGCCGGATGCCCAAGAGCGAGACCACGGTCATGCTCTCGACGGTCGCCGTCGTCGTCGCCACCCACAACCTCGCGATCGGCGTGATCGTCGGAGTCCTCGTCGCCATGACCCTGTTTGCCCGGCGGGTCGCCCACCTCGCGGAGGTGTCCCGCGAGCTCGTCGAGGACACCGCCGGCGGCGCGCACGCCCGCTACACCGTGACCGGGGAGCTCTTCTTCGCCTCGAGCAACGACCTGTACGCCCAGTTCGACTACGCCGGCGACCCCGGGCTCGTCGTCATCGACCTGTCCCGGTCCCACGTCTGGGACGCCTCGACCGTCGCCGCCCTCGACTCGATCACCGCGAAGTACGAGCGGCGGGGGACCCACGTCGAGATCCACGGCCTCAACGCCTCGAGCGCCGAGATGCACGACCGGCTGACCGGCCGGCTCGCCGCCCACTGACGTCCGCCACCCCCCCGTTGAGTGAGCGGTGGATGTCCTCCCGGAGGCCCGGGGTGGACATCCACCGCTCACTCGACGTGGCTACCGCCCGCCCGCCGTGGCGTCGGTGACCGTCGCGGAGCCGACGACCCGGGTGCCGTCGTAGAGGACGACCGCCTGGCCGGGGGCGACGCCGCGGACCCGCTGGTCCAGCCGGACCCGCACGCGGGCCCCCTCCCCGGAGCCCTCGGCCCACGCCGTCGCCGGGACCTCGGCGCCGTGGGCGCGCAGCTGGGCGCCCACGGCGACCACCCCCTCGGGCGCGGGCCCGCACCAGCGCGGGCGGGTGCCGGTGACGTCGTCGACGCCGAGCATCTCGTGGGTGCCGATGGTCACCGTGTTCCGGCCGGCGTCGACCGAGGTGACGTAGCGCGGGCGGCCGTCGAGCGAGCCCCGCTCGAGGCCGAGACCGCGGCGCTGGCCGACGGTGAAGCCGTACGCCCCGGCGTGGCTGCCGACGACCCGGCCGTCCGCGTCGAGGATCTCCCCGGGACGCTCGCCGATCCGGTCGGTGAGCCAGCCGCGGGTGTCCCCGTCGGGGACGAAGCAGATGTCGTGGCTGTCCGGCTTGGCCGCGACGACGAACCCGCGCTCTGCGGCCTCGGCCCGGACGTCGGTCTTGGCGGTGTCGCCGAGCGGGAACAGCGCCCGGGGGAGCTGGTCGGCGTCGAGGACCCCGAGGACGTAGGACTGGTCCTTGGCCGGGTCGAGCGCCCGGTGCAGCTCGCGGCGGCCCTCCCGCTCGACGACCCGGGCGTAGTGGCCGGTCGCGACGGCGTCGAACCCGAGGGCGACCGCCTTGTCGAGCAGCGCCGCGAACTTGATCTTCTCGTTGCAGCGCAGGCACGGGTTCGGGGTGCGGCCGGCCTCGTACTCGGCGACGAAGTCGTCGACGACGTCGCGCTGGAATCGGTCGGCGAGGTCCCACACGTAGAACGGGATGCCGAGGACGTCCGCGACCCGGCGGGCGTCGCCGGCGTCCTCGACGGTGCAGCAGCCGCGGGCGCCCTCGCGCAGCGTGCGCGCCCCGCGGGAGAGCGCGAGGTGGACCCCGACGACGTCGTGGCCCGCCTCCAGGGCCCGGGCGGCGGCGACTGCGGAGTCGACCCCGCCGCTCATCGCGGCGACGACCCGCATCAGGCGGCCCCGTGCGCGGAGCGGGCGCGCTCGACCGCGCCCGGCAGCGCGGCGAGCACGGCGTCGACGTCCTCCTCGGTGGAGGTGTGCCCGAGGGTGAGCCGGAGCGCGCCCCTCGCCTGGGCCTCGGTGCGGCCCATGGCGAGCAGGACGTGGCTCGGCTGGGGGACGCCGGCCCGGCAGGCCGACCCGGTCGAGCACTCGATGCCGGCGGCGTCGAGGAGGTAGAGCAGCGAGTCGCCCTCGCAGTCCGGGACGAGGAGGTGGGCGTTGTTCGCGAGCCGGCCGGCGGCGTCCCCGGCGGCCCAGGCGCCGGAGACGGTGATGCCGAGGCCGAGTGCGGCGGCCTCCTCCACGAGCCGGTCGCGCAGGGCGAGCAGCCGGGGCACCTCCGTCTCGCGGTGGGCGGCGACGTGCTCGGCGGCGACGGCGAACCCCCGGATGCCGGGCACGTCGAGCGTGCCGCTGCGCACGCCGCGCTCCTGGCCGCCGCCGTGGCTGAGCGGTACGAGCCCGGCCTCGCGGCGGGCGAGGAGGACCCCGGTCCCGACCGGTCCCCCGATCTTGTGCCCGGTGACCGACATCAGGTCGACGCCGCTGGCCGCGAAGTCGAGCGGGACGTGCCCGAGGGCCTGCACGGCGTCGGTGTGCACCGGGATGCCGTGGGTGTGGGCGACCTCGGCGACCTCGGCCACCGGCTGGACGACACCGACCTCGTTGTTGGCCCACATGACGCTGACGAGGGCGACGTCGTCCGGGTCCTCCTCGACGGCGGCGCGGACCGCCGCGGGGTCGACGCGGCCGTCGGGGCCGGGGTCGACCCACGTGACCCGGGCGCCCTCGGCCTTGACGAGGTGCTCGACGCAGTCGAGCACGGCGTGGTGCTCGATCGACGTCGTCACGATCCGGGTGCGCGCGGGGTCCGCCTGCCGGCGGGCCGCCCACGTGCCGTGGACGGCGAGGTTGTCCGCCTCGGTGCCGCCGGAGGTGAAGACCACCTCGGACGGCCGCGCTCCGAGCACGGTCGCGAGCCGCTCGCGGGACTCCTCGACGACGCGGCGGGCCGCCCGCCCGGCGGTGTGCAGCGAGGAGGGGTTGCCGACGACGCGCATCTGCTCCGCGACGGCGTCGACGACGGTGGTCAGCACCGGCGTCGTCGCGGCGTGGTCGAGGTAGTGGGTCACCCGCCGATTCTACGAGCCGGCCGCGGCCCCGGCGCCGCGCACCTGCCCGGCGACGGCGGCGACCCAGCGGCCGAGGACGAGGTCCCAGCCCTCCTCGTAGCTCGTCGCGGCGTCGGGCCGGCCGAGCCGCTCCCAGCCGGAGTGGTCGAGCACGACCCGGGTGCCCCCGGGGTGGGGGTCGTCGTGGGGGCGGAAGGCGACGACGAGGTCGGTGGCCTCCTCGGCCGGGCGGCCCGGGTGCCAGGCGAGCCGGAGGCCGCGGGGCGGGTCCCACTCGACGACCTCTGCCCACGTCGCCTCCTGGGGTCCGAGCCGCTCGAGCAGGCGGTCGCCCTCGAAGGCGACGCTCGCGCGCTCGCCGTGGACGCTGTGGGTGGCCATCGGCCACCAGCGGCCGATGTCCTCGGTGAAGGCCGCGAACGCCCGCGCCGGGGCGAGGGGGACGTCGACCTCCTTGTGGACGACCTGCGGGTGTGCGACCTGCGTAGGCACGACCCGGGGTGCCGGCTCGGGTCCGGTGGGCTCCTCCACGGCTCAGTCCTCCTCCTCCGCCGGCCCCTGCGGCGCGGCGGTCTCGACGTGGTGGGTGAAGGCCGCGAGCGCCTCGTCCCAGAGGCCGTCGAACCACGACCGGGCCGCCTCGACCCCGGTGGGGTCGAGCGCGTACAGGTGGCGGGTCCCCGCGACGCGGTGCCGGACGAGGCCGGCGTCGCCGAGGACGGCGAGGTGCTTGCTCACCGCGGGACGGCGGATCGGGAGCCGGTCGGCGAGCGCGCCGACGGGGAGCTCGCCGCCGCGGAGGGCCTCGAGGATCCGGCGGCGCATCGGGTCGCCGACCACGTCGAGGACGTGCCCTGCCGTCGTCCCGGTGGACCGGGTGGCATGGGGGGCGATTGCGCTCTCGGCGGGTCCGGGAGAGGTGCTCACACCGTCACGCTACAGCAACCGTTGCTGATGAGCAACGGTTGCTGTAGCGGAACGAAAGCGACGGGGTCCGCCCTCGCCGGGCGGGGAGCGGCCCGGTCAGCCCTTCTTCTCGGTGATCGCCTCGGTCGCCTGGGGCAGCACCGAGAACAGGTCGCCGACGACGCCGAAGTCGACGAGCTCGAAGATCGGCGCCTCCTCGTCCTTGTTGACCGCGACGATCGTCTTCGAGGTCTGCATGCCGGCGCGGTGCTGGATCGCTCCGGAGATGCCGCACGCGACGTACAGCTGCGGCGAGACCTGCTTGCCGGTCTGGCCGACCTGGGAGGAGTGCGGGTACCAGCCGGCGTCGACCGCGGCCCGCGAGGCGCCGACGGCTCCCCCGAGCGCGTCGGCGAGCGCCTCGACCGGGGCGAAGTCCCCGCCGGTGCCGCGACCCCCGGAGACGACGATCGCGGCCTCGGTGAGCTCGGGGCGTCCGGAGGCCTCACGCGGGCGGACCTCGGTGATCCGGACCGCCTTGGCCTGCTCGGAGATCTCGACGTCGACCTTCTCGACCTCGGCGGCGCCCTCGACCTCCTCCGGGCTCGTTGCGTTCGGCTTGACCGTGACGACCGGGGTGCCGGTGGTCACCCGCGCGGTGACGCTGTAGGAGCCGGCGAACACCGACTGGGTCGTCTCGACCCCGTCGGCGCCGGCAGCGACGTCGACGGCGTCGGTGATGATGCCCGAGCCGGTGCGGACCGCGAGCCGGCCGGCGATCTCCTTCCCGGAGGAGTTCGACGGGACGAGCACGGCCGCCGGGGACGTGCGCTCCACGAGCGCGGCGAGCACCTCGGACTGCGGGGCGACGAGGTGGTCGGTGACATCGCGGTCGTCGACGACGTAGACCCTCTCGGCGCCGAAGCGGGCGAGCTCGGCGCGGGCGTCGTCGACGCCGGGCCCGAGGAAGACCGCGGAGGGCTCGCCGATGCGCCGGGCCAGGGTGAGCAGCTCGGCGGTGGTCTTGCGGACCTCGCCGCCGGCGTGGTCGACGAGAACGAGTACTTCAGCCATGGGTGTCAGGGGACCTCTCTGTCCGGTCGGGTGCTCAGAGGAACTTGCTCGTCGCGAGGAACTCGGCGAGCCGGCGCCCGCCCTCGCCCTCGTCGGCGACGACCTCGCCCTGCTCGCGCGGCGGTCGGGCGGCGAAGGAGGTGACGGTGGTCCACGCGTTGGCCAGCCCCACCTGCCCGGGGTCGACCCCGATGTCGGCGAGCGCCCACGTCTGCACGGGCTTCTTCTTCGCCGCCATGATCCCCTTGAAGGAGGGGTAGCGCGGCTCGTTGATCTGGTCGGTCACCGACACCAGGGCGGGCAGCGCGGCCTCGATGGTCTCCGAGGCGGCGTCCCCGTCGCGCCGGATCGTCACGGCGTCGTCGCCGACGGTGAGCTCGGAGGCGAACGTCACCTGCGGCAGGCCGAGGCGCTCGGCGACCATGGCGGGGACGACGCTCATGGAGCCGTCGGTGGAGGCCATCCCGGTCAGCACGAGGTCGACGTCGCCGATGGCGCGGATCGCCTCGGCGATCACGAGCGAGGTGGCGACGGCGTCGGAGCCGTGGATCGCCTCGTCGCTGACGTGGACCCCGGAGTGGGCGCCCATCTGGAGCGACTTCTTCACCGCGTCCGCCGCCTGCTCCGGGCCGACGGTGAGGACGACGACCTCGCCGTCCCGGTCCTCGGCGATCTTCAGCGCCTCCTCGACGGCGTACTCGTCGAGCTCGGAGAGCAGACCGTCGACCCCGGTGCGGTCGGTGGTGCTGTCCTCGTCGTTGAACGTGCGCGCGGACTGGGCGTCCGGCACGTGCTTGACGCAGACGACGATCTTCATGGGGGGCTCGTCCTCTTCCTCGGGGGGCGGGGGGAACCCGCCCATCCTGTCAGGAGTCCGGCCGCCTCCCCACGTCGATCGGGCGTGATACCCGACACTGACGGTGCCGGCGATGCGGAACGGCGGCGACTCGTCGGCGACCGGGCCCACGCGTCGTTGGCGACCGTGCCCACACGCGCCGGGTCAGGCCCGGGCCCCGCGGTCGGCACCGCGGCGCCCGGTCCCGCGCGGGGCCGGTCAGGCTCCCTCGAACCTCGCCTTGCCCGGTCCGTGCTCGACGAACGAGCGCATGCCGATCTCGCGGTCGCGGGTGGCGAAGAGACCGGCGAACTGCATCCGCTCGATCTCGAGCCCGGTGTCGAGGTCGACCTCGAGCCCGCGGTCGATGGCCTCCTTCGCGGCCCGGAGGGCGTAGCGGGGACCTCCGACGAAGCGGGCCGTCCGCGCTCGGGCGGCGGCGTACACCCCGTCGTCGTCGACGACCTCGTCGACGAGCCCGATCGCGAGCGCCTCGTCGGCCTCGACGAAGCGGCCCGTGAAGACGAGGTCCTTGGCGCGGGCGGGCCCGACGAGCCGGGCGAGGCGCTGGGTGCCGCCGGCGCCCGGGATCACCCCGAGGAGGATCTCGGGCTGGCCGAGGCGCGCCGAGCGTCCGGCGACCCGGAAGTCGCACGCGAGCGCCACCTCGCAGCCGCCTCCGAGGGCGTAGCCGGTGACGGCCGCGACGGTGGGCTTCGGGATCCGGGCGAGGGCGCCGATCGCGCTGGAGAGCGCGGCGGACCGGTCGACCATGTCGGTGTAGGACATGGCCTCCATCTCCTTGATGTCGGCGCCGGCGGCGAAGACCTTCTCGCCGCCGTAGACGACGACGGCCGCGACGTCGTCCCGCTCGGTGCACTCCGCCGCGGCCGCCCGCAGCCCCTCCTGGATCGAGGTGTCGAGCGCGTTCATCGGGGGCCGGTCCAGCCGGACCGTCGCGACGCCGTCCTCGACGTCGACGCGGACGTGCTCGGTCATCAGGCCTCGCGGCCGTCGGGGCCCCCGTCGGGCCCGCCCGTCGCGTCGGCCTCGTCCTCCGTCGGCGGCTCCAGCGACCCCCCGGTCGCGCGCTGGTGCCAGAGCTGGACGCCCTGGAGCAGCAGCGGCAGCGTCACCGCGAGCAGCCCGGCGACGTCGCCGCCGCGCGGGAGGAGGTGCTCGCTCGTCACGAGCAGGGTGTCGCGCGCGATGGCGGTCTTGATGAGGTTGAAGGAGGCGTTGACCTCGTTGCAGACCTCGAGGCGGGCGGTCGGCTCGGTCGGCACCGGGTCCTCGAGGCGCCACTGGCCGAAGACGCGCAGGATGTCCGCGCCCTCGTCGGAGGAGCGCACGAAGATCTGCTGCTCCTGGAAGGTCACCGCGACGTCCCCGTCCGGGTCGACCTCGGGGCTCAGCTCGAGCGCGGTCAGCGCCGCGACCACGCGGTCGCGCAACGGCTCCTCGGGCGGGGGCTCGGCCGCGCCCGACGACTGCGGGATGTTGGGCAGCGAGGTGGGATCAGTCATGTCCCCAACGTACCGACTGCCTACCCTTGGGGCCATGCCGCCCTACGCCGCCACCCCGGACCTTCCTCCCCCGCCCGGGGTGCACCTCGTCGAGGGGGGCGCCGAGGTCGCGGTGTACGCCGGCCACGCCGACCGCGTCGAGGTCTGCCTGTTCGAGCCCGGGGACACCGAGGGCACGAGCGAGCGTCGGCTCGCGCTGCCGGACCGGGCCCACGGCTGGTGGTTCGGGCTGCTCGAGGGAGTCGGGCCGGGCCAGCGGTACGGACTGCGGGTCCACGGTCCGTGGCGTCCCGAGGACGGGCACCGTCACAACCCCGCCAAGCTCCTGCTCGACCCGTACGCCGCTGCCGTCGAGGGCGAGGTGCGCTGGACCCCCGAGATCTACGGCCACGTCGTCGGCGACGACCTCGCCGGGGACGACGAGATCCGCTCCGAGATCGACAGCCGGGGCAGCGTCCCGCGGGGGGTCGTCGTCGACGACACCTTCGACTGGCGCGGCGACACCGCCCCCCGCCACCGGCTCGCCGGCTCGCTCATCGACGAGGTCCACGTCCGCGAGCTCACCCGGCGCCACCCCGAGGTGCCCGAGCCGCTGCGGGGCACCTACGCCGGGCTGGCCCACCCGGCGGTCATCGCGCACCTGCACTCGATCGGGGTGACGGCGGTCGAGCTGCTGCCGGTGCACGCCTACACCTCCGAGCCGCACCTGGCCCGGGCGGGCCGGCGCAACCACTGGGGGTACAACACCCTCGGCTTCCTCGCCCCGCACGCCGGCTACGCCGCGGCCCGGGACCCGCAGGGGGTGGTCGACGAGGTCAAGGAGACCGTCCGGGCGCTGCACGCCGAGGGCATCGAGGTCATCCTCGACGTCGTGTTCAACCACACCGCCGAGCAGTCCGCGTCCGGGGCGACGCTGAGCTGGCGGGGGCTGGACAACCGCGCCTACTACCGCCTCGACGAGCGCGGCCGCGACATCGACGTCACCGGCTGCGGGAACACCCTGGACCTGCGCCACCCGGTCGTGTGCCGGCTCGTTCTCGACTCGCTGCGCCGGTGGGTCGGGGAGTACCACGTCGACGGGTTCCGGTTCGACCTCGCGGTCGCGCTCGGCCGGGGCCGCAGCGACGAGTACGACCCGGACCACCCGTTCCTCGTGGCGCTGCGCACCGACCCGCTGCTCTCCCGGGTCAAGCTCGTCGCCGAGCCGTGGGACCTCGGCATGCACGGGTGGCGCACCGGACAGTTCCCGCCCCCCTTCAGCGAGTGGAACGACCGGTTCCGGGACGCGGTGCGCACCTTCTGGCTGCCGGACGTCGCGCTCGCCCGCAAGGGGCAGGCCGGGCACGGCGTGCGCGAGCTCGCGACCCGGCTCAGCGGCTCGGAGGACCTGTTCGGCACGCGGGACCGCGGCCCGATCGCGTCGGTGAACTTCGTCTCCGCGCACGACGGGTTCACCCTCGCCGACCTCGTCGCCTACGACGTCAAGCACAACGAGGCCAACGGCGAGGGCAACCGGGACGGCTCGGACCACAACCGGTCGTGGAACCACGGCACCGAGGGGCCGACCGACGACCCGGGCGTGCTCACCGCGCGGCGCCGCTCGGTGCGCAACCTGCTCGGGACGCTGCTGCTCTCGACCGGGGTGCCGATGATCCACGCCGGGGACGAGCTCGGCCGCACCCAGCACGGGAACAACAACTCCTACTCCCAGGACGGCGAGCTGACGTGGGTCGACTGGGACCTCGACGACCGCGGACGGGACCTGCTCGCGACGACGCGCTACCTCAGCCGGCTGCGGGCCGAGTACCCGGTGCTGCGCCAGCGCCGGTTCTTCACCGGGCGCGAGGTGCACCGGGACGGCTCCACCGACCTCGCCTGGTACGCCGCCGACGGCCACCCGATGGACCACGGCCGGTGGGAGGACCCCGCCACCCGCACGCTGCAGGCGCTGTTCAACGGCCGCTGGGCCGGCCTCGACTCGGTGCTGCTCGTGCTCCACGGTGACGCCGAGCCCGCCCCGGTCCACCTGCCGCGCTCCCCCGGCATCGGCGCGTACGAGCTGCTGTGGGACAGCGCCTGGGAGGCCCCGCCGGTCGACCGTGAGGGTCCGAGCGGCCCGCTGGAGCGCCACCAGGCCGGCGAGGCGGTGACGGTCACCGCGGCGAGCCTGCGCGTCTACCGCGCCTGCGACGTCACCTGACCCCGGACCTCGCGTGCCGTAGTCCGCACTTCGTGCCCGGTTGGCCGCGCAAAGCGCCCGAACACCCCGGTCGCGCGCGGCCGAACGGGCACGAAGTGCGGGTTCTCAGGCGCTCGTCACGAGGCCGAGCTCGCTCGGCTCGGCGAGGCCGGCGTGGTCGGGCAGGACCCGCACGGTGTAGCCGAACGCGCCGGTGCGGGTGAGGGTGACGTCCCCGGTGAACCGGTGCCGACCGGCCTCGTAGGACTCCGCGTGCTCCAGCGGCAGCGTCTCGACGTCGACGAGCTCGTCGCTGTTGCGTCCCACCTGGCCGTGGGCGACCTCGACGCAGACGTCCTCGGGCGCGAGGCCGTCGAGCGCGACGTAGGCGGTGACCCGGATCGTGTCGCCGACCTCCGGGGCGTCGGAGACGCCCTCGGACTCGACGTGCTCGACGTGGACCCCGTGCCAGTGGCGTCGCATCCGCTCGCCGTACGCGGCGAGGTCCCGGGAGCCGGCGAAGCCGTCCTCGGCCGCCGCCCACCCCGACCGCGCGGCCGGTCCGTAGAGCCGGGTGGTGTAGTCGCGCAGCATCCGGCTGGCGAGCACCTTCGGGCTCAGCGTCTCGAGGGTGTGGACGACCATCGAGATCCAGTTCTGCGGCAGCCCGTCGGCGTCCTCGTCGTAGAACCTCGGCGCGACCTGGTTCTCGATGAGGTCGTACAGCGCGGCGGCCTCGAGGTCGTCCCGGCGCTCGGGGTCCTCCACCCCGTCCGCGGTCGGGATCGCCCAGCCGTTCTCGCCGTCGAACCACTCGTCCCACCAGCCGTCGAGGATGGAGAGGTTGAGCGCCCCGTTGAGCGCGGCCTTCATCCCCGAGGTGCCGCACGCCTCGAGCGGACGCAGCGGGTTGTTGAGCCAGACGTCGCAGCCGGGGTAGAGCATCTGCGCCATCGCGATGTCGTAGTTCGGCAGGAACACGATCCGGTGGCGCACCTCCGGGTCGTCGGCGAACCGGACCATCTGCTGGATCAGCTGCTTGCCGGTCTCGTCCGCGGGGTGGGACTTGCCCGCGATGACGAGCTGGACCGGCCGCTGCGGGTGCAGCAGGAGCCGCTTGAGCCGCTCGGGGTCGCGCAGCATGAGGGTGAGCCGCTTGTACGTCGGCACCCGGCGCGCGAACCCGATCGTGAGCACGTCCGGGTCGAGCACGTCGTCGACCCAGCCGAGCTCGGCCGGGGAGGCCCCGCGCTTCTTCCACGACGAGCGGGTGCGGCGCCGGGCCTCGGTGACCAGCTGGGCGCGCAGCTCGCGCTTCGTCGCCCAGATCGCGTCCCGGGGGACCTCGGGGATGCGCTGCCAGGAGTCGTCCCGCTCCATGTCGGGGGTGCCGAGGTGGCGGCGGGCCAGCGCGTAGACCTTCGGGTCGATCCACGTCGGCGCGTGGACCCCGTTGGTGATGCTCGTGATCGGCACCTCGTCGTCGTCGAAGCCCGGCCACAGCCCGTCGAACATGCCGCGGCTGACGGTGCCGTGCAGCGCGGAGACGCCGTTGGCCCGCTGGGAGAGGCGAAAGCCCATGACCGCCATGTTGAACACGCCCTGGTGCCCGCCGGGGTAGGTCTCCGCGCCCAGCGCGAGCAGCCGGTCGAGCGGGACCCCGGGCAGGCCGTGGTCGGCGCCGAAGTAGAGCTCGACGAGGGAGGCGTCGAACCGGTCGATGCCGGCCGGGACCGGGGTGTGGGTGGTGAACACCGTCGCCGCCCGGACCGCGGTCGCGGCCTCGTCGAACGTCATGCCCTCGCTCGTCGTGAGCTCGTGGATGCGCTCGATGCCGAGGAAGCCGGCGTGGCCCTCGTTGGTGTGGTAGACGTCCGGGTCCGGGGCCCCGGTGAGCCGGGACCAGGCCCGCAGCGCCCGCACCCCGCCGATCCCGAGCAGCATCTCCTGCTGGAGCCGCTGCTCGCCGCCGCCGCCGTAGAGCCGGTTGGTCACCTGCCGGGCGCCCTCGTCGTTGCCGGGCACGTCGGAGTCGAGCAGGAGGAGCGGCACCCGGCCGACCTGGGCGCGCCACACGTGGGCCCGCAGCTCACGGCCGCCGGGGAGCCCGAGCCGGACCACGCACGGGGACCCGTCCTCCTCGCGCAGCAGCGACAGCGGCAGGCCGTCCGGGTCGAGCACCGGGTAGGTCTCCTGCTGCCAGCCGTCGCGGTTGAGGCTCTGCTTGAAGTAGCCGGTCTTGTAGAACAGCCCGACCCCGACGATCGGCACCCCGAGGTCGGAGGCGGTCTTGAGGTGGTCCCCGGCGAGGATGCCGAGGCCGCCGGAGTACTGCGGCAGCACCTCGGTGAGGCCGAACTCGGGGCTGAAGTACGCGATCGAGCGGGGGGCGCCGCCCCCGCTGCCGTCCGGGCCGAGACCGCCCTGCTCCCGGGCCCACTCCTGGTACCAGCGCGGCCGGTCGAGGTAGCGGTCGAGGTCGGCGCGGGCGCTCTTGACCCGGGCGACGAAGTCCTCGTCGTCGGCGAGGGTCTGCAGCTCCTCGGGGGACAGTGCCGAGAGCAGGGCGACCGGGTCGCGCCGCACGGCGGTCCAGCGCCCCCGGTCGATGTCGGCGAAGAGCTCGCGCGTGGGGGTGTGCCAGGACCACCGGAGGTTGGTGGCCAACTCGCCGAGCGCGGCGATCGGGGCGGGCAGGACGGTGCGGACGCTGAAGCGGCGGATGGCCTTCACAGGCGGCATCGTAGGGGCTGGCGCGCCGGGCGCGGGCCAGGTGTCCGCGAGTCGGCGCGGTCGCCCAGTCCGCGGACGCCGGTCCCGCTCCCCGATGACCGCTCCGGGCAGAACCGGTAGCGTCGAGGCCGTGAGTCCCGACGTGACGCCAGCCCCCGCCCCGTTCGCCAGCGACACGAGCACCACACGACCCGCCGAGGAGGTCACGAGCAGTCCCCCCCGGAGCGAGCCGCCGCAGCAGCCGGTGGGCCGCATCCCGGTCCAGGACGTCCGACCCGTCGTCGACGACGGCAGGCGCCCGGCGAAGGCCGTCGTCGACGAGGTCTTCCCCGTCACCGCGACCGTGTTCCGGGAGGGCCACGACGCCGTCAACGCGAGCGTCGTGCTCACCGACCCGGACGGGGCGGAGACGGTCGCGACGATGGAGTGCACCAACCCGGGGCTCAACGCCTGGGAGGCCGAGGTCGCCGCGGATCGTCCCGGGCTCTGGAGCTACCGCGTCGAGGGGTGGTCGGACCCGTACGAGACGTGGCGCCACGACGCGACGATCAAGGTCGGCGCCGACGTCGACGTCGAGCTCATGCTCGAGGAGGGCGCCCGGGTCCTCGAGCGGGCCGCCGCAGAGGGCCACCGCGACCCCGGGCAGGCGCAGGTCCTCGCGGACGCCGTGACCGGCCTGCGCGCGAGCGACCGCCCGGCGATGGTGCGGCTGCACGCCGGCACCGACGAGCGCGTCCAGGACGAGCTCGCCGCCCGGCCGCTGCGCGAGATGGTCAGCCCCGGCCCCGAGCGGCCGCTCCTCGTCGAGCGCGAGCGCGCGCTCAGCGGAGCCTGGTACGAGATCTTCCCCCGCTCCGAGGGCGCCTGGTTCGACCACGAGGCCGGGCGCTGGCACTCCGGCACGCTGCGCACCGCGGCGCAGCGGCTGCCGGCGATCGCGGGGATGGGGTTCGACGTCGTCTACCTCACCCCGGTCCACCCCATCGGGACGACCGCACGCAAGGGCCCGAACAACACCCTCGGCGCCGGGCCGGACGACCCCGGCAGCCCGTACGCCATCGGCTCCCCGGACGGCGGCCACGACGCGATCAACCCCGACCTGGGCACGTTCGAGGACTTCGACTTCTTCGTCGCCGAGGCCGAGGACCTCGGGCTCGAGGTCGCCCTCGACATCGCCCTGCAGTGCTCGCCGGACCACCCCTGGGTGACCGAGCACCCGGAGTGGTTCACCACCCGGGCGGACGGGACGATCGCCTACGCCGAGAACCCGCCGAAGAAGTACCAGGACATCTACCCCCTCAACTTCGACAACGACCCCCCCGGGGCCTACGCCGAGGTGCGCCGGGTGGTCCAGGTGTGGATCGACCACGGGGTGCGGATCTTCCGGGTCGACAACCCGCACACCAAGCCGGTCCAGTTCTGGCAGTGGCTCATCCAGGACGTCGCCCGGGACCACCCGGACGTCATCTGGCTCGCCGAGGCGTTCACGAAGCCGGCGATGATGGCAGCCCTGGCCAAGGTCGGGTTCCAGCAGAGCTACACCTACTACGCCTGGCGGAACGCCAAGTGGGAGCTCGAGGAGTACTGCACCGAGCTCGCGACCGAGTCGGCGCCGTACATGCGCCCCTCGTTCTGGCCGACCACCCACGACATCCTCACCCCGTTCATGCAGTTCGGCGGTCCGACCGCGTGGAAGCTGCGGGCCGCGCTCGCGGCGACCCTCGTGCCGACGTACGGGGTCTACGCCGGCTACGAGCTCGTCGAGCACGTGGCCCGCCCGGGCGCCGAGGAGCAGATCGACAACGAGAAGTACCAGTACAGGGACCGCCGCTGGAGCGACTACGAGCCGGGCGGGCCGAAGGAGGGGCAGTCCCTCGCGGGGTACCTCACCCGGATCAACGAGATCCGCCGTGCCCACCCCGCCCTGCACCGGCTGCGCAACCTGCGCTTCCACCACGTCGACGACGAGAACGTCACCGCGTTCTCCAAGCACCGCCGGGTCGTCCCCGAGGACGGCAGCGCGCCCTACGACGACGTCGTCATCGTCGTCGCGAACCTCGACCCGCACAGCACGCGCGCGTCGATGGTCCGCCTCGACCTGCCCGCGCTCGGCTTCGAGTGGCACGAGCACTTCGTCGCCGAGGACGAGATCACCGGGGCCCAGTGGGACTGGGCGGCGGAGAACTACGTCCGGCTCGGGCCGGACACCGAGCCGGTGCACGTCGTCAGCGTGAGGAGGTACTGATGCAGGGGCTGAACCTCACCCAGCCGGGGTTGAAGCACGACCCCGACTGGTTCCGCAAGGCCGTCTTCTACGAGGTGCTCGTCCGCGCCTTCGGGGACAGCACGGGGAACGGCACCGGCGACTTCACCGGCCTGATCAACCGGCTCGACTACCTCCAGTGGCTCGGCGTCGACTGCCTGTGGATCCCGCCCTTCTACGCCTCCCCGTTGCGCGACGGGGGATACGACATCTCCGACTACACCGCGGTGCTGCCGGAGTTCGGCACGCTGCCGGAGTTCACCGAGCTCGTCTCCCAGGCCCACGCCCGGGGCATCCGGATCATCACCGACCTCGTCATGAACCACACGAGCGACCAGCACCCGTGGTTCCAGGCCTCGCGCAGCGACCCCGAGGGCCCGTTCGGCGACTTCTACGTCTGGTCCGACACCGACGAGAAGTACCCGGACGCGCGGATCATCTTCGTCGACACCGAGGTGTCGAACTGGACCTTCGACCCGGTCCGGCGGCAGTTCTTCTGGCACCGGTTCTTCTCCCACCAGCCCGACCTCAACTTCGAGAACCCGGCCGTCCACGAGGCGATGTTCGACGTCGTCCGGTTCTGGATGGACCTCGGCATCGACGGGTTCCGGCTCGACGCGGTCCCCTACCTCTACGAGGAGGAGGGGCACAACGGCGAGAACCACCCCCGCACCCACGAGTTCCTCGCCTCGCTGCGGGCGATGGTCGACGAGGAGTACCCGGGCCGGGTGCTGCTCGCCGAGGCCAACCAGATGCCCGAGGAGGTCGTCGACTACTTCGGGACCGAGGAGGCCCCGGAGTGCCAGATGTGCTTCCACTTCCCCGTCATGCCGCGGATCTTCTACTCCCTGCGCGAGGAGAAGGCCGCACCGGTCATCGACATCATGGAGCAGACCCCGCCGATCCCGAGGGGCAGCCAGTGGGGGACGTTCCTGCGCAACCACGACGAGCTCACCCTCGAGATGGTCAGCCCGGAGGAGCGGGTCGCGATGTACGGCTGGTACGCCCCGGACCCGCGGATGCGCGCCAACATCGGCATCCGGCGGCGGCTCGCCCCGCTGCTCGACAACTCCCGCGCGGAGATCGAGCTCATCAACGCCCTGCTGCTCTCGCTGCCCGGCAGCCCCTGCCTGTACTACGGCGACGAGGTCGGCATGGGCGACAACATCTGGCTCACCGACCGGGACGCGGTCCGCACCCCGATGCAGTGGTCCCCCGACCGCAACTCGGGCTTCTCCAGCGCCGACCCGGGCAAGCTCTACCTGCCGGTCATCAGCTCGCTCGTCTACCACTACAACAACATCAACGTCGAGGCCCAGATGGCCAGCAGCGCCTCGCTGCTGCACTGGACCCGGGCGATGCTCGCGGTCCGCAAGCAGCACCCGGTGTTCGGGCTCGGGTCGTTCGAGACCGCCCGGGCCGACAACGACGCCGTGCTCGCCTACCTGCGCCGGGTCGGCGAGGAGGAGGCGAACCTCGACGAGGACGAGCGCGAGACCGTGCTCTGCGTCAACAACCTCGCGAGCCGGCCGCAGGCGAGCGTCGTCCAGCTCCCCGACCGGTACGCCGGGGCGTCGGTCAAGGACATCTTCGGGGGCAGCCGCTTCCCCGGGGTCGACGACGGCGCCCGGCTCACCCTCACCATGGGCTCGCGGGACTTCTTCTGGCTGAAGCTGACCGAGCGGGAGTGACCGTGACCTCGCAGAACCAGCATCTCGTGGACGACATCATGGGCGCCCTGCCCGAGTGGATGGCCCGGCAACGGTGGTACGCCGCGAAGAACCGCACCCCGCGGCTGCGCCTCCTCGGCGGGTTCGCGCTGCCGGACCCGGCCGGCGAGGTCGACGCGCACACCCTGCTCGTGGCCGACGACGGCGGTCCCACGCCGGTCGTCTACCAGGTCCCGCTCACCGTCCGGGCCACGCCGGTGCCCGAGCTCGCCCGGGCCCGGGTCGCGACGGTCGGGGCGGGCGAGCAGGCCCGGCACGTCTACGACGGCCCGCACGACCAGGCCTGGGCCGCGCTGCTGCTCGACCTCGTCCAGCACGGCGGCGAGGCCGTCCCGCTCGACGGGGACGGCGAGCGGGTCCCCGCCGTCGCCGCCGCCGGGACGCGGCACCCGGCGTGGTCGACGGGCCTCACCTCGCGCGCCTCGCGGGTGCTGAGCGGCGAGCAGTCCAACACCTCGGTCATCCACGACTGCCTGGCCCCGGACGGCACCGAGGTCCCCGTCATCTGCAAGGTCTTCCGCGCCCTCGCCCACGGCGAGAACCCGGACGTCGTGCTCCAGGGCGCGCTCGCGGAGGCGGGCAGCCGCCGGGTCCCGGCCTCGGTCGGCCACGTCACCGGCCGCTGGTCGGCTCACGAGGGCGAGGACGCCGGCGCGGGCCACCTCGCGTTCGTCCAGGAGTTCCTCCCCGGCAGCGAGGACGCGTGGCGCGTCGCGCTGCGCGCGGCCCGCGCGGGCGACCCGTTCACCGGGCGCGCCCGGGCGCTCGGTGAGGCGACCGCCGAGGTCCACGAGCTCCTCGCCCGCTCGCTGCCCACCGAGCCCGCGGAGCCGGACCGGGTGGCCGAGGTGACCCGCCAGATGGAGCAGCGCCTCCTCGCGGCGCTCGCCGAGGTCCCCCCGCTCGCCGCCCACGAGGACGAGCTCCGCGCGGTCCTCGCCGGCGCCCGGGAGACCGACTGGCCCGCGTTCCAGCGGGTCCACGGCGACTACCACCTCGGCCAGGTCCTCGACGTGCCCGAGCGCGGCTGGGTCCTGCTCGACTTCGAGGGCGAGCCGCTGCGCCCGCTCGCGGAGCGGACCCGGACCGACCAGTGGATGCGCGACGTCGCCGGCATGCTGCGCTCGTTCGACTACGCCGGCGGCTCGGTCGAGCAGGAGCACGGCGGCGACGTCCGTGCCTGGGTCGACGACGCGCAGACCGCGTTCCTCGACGGCTACACCGCCCGGTCCGGCCGCGACCCCCGTGACGACGCCGTGCTCCTCGCGGCGTTCCAGCTCGACAAGGCGCTCTACGAGGTCGTCTACGAGGCGAGCAACCGGCCGACCTGGCTGACCATCCCGACCACCGCCATCAACCGACTGCTCCAGTCGACCAAGGAGGTCACCCCGTGACACCCCCCACCCCTGCAGGAGCCCTCCCGGGCGCCCTGTGGTCCGTCGCCAACGGACGCCACCAGCAACCACACGACCTGCTCGGCCAGCACCTCGAGGAGGACGGCCTGCGGGTACGTGTCCTCCGCCCGCTGGCGAGCTCGGTCCGGGTCCGCTTCGAGGACCGCGAGGTCCTCGACCTCAGCCACGAGGCCGAGGGGGTCTGGACCGGGCTGCGGCCCGGCGCCGACCGGACGATGGACTACCGGGTCCTCACGACGTGGTCCGACGGCGTCGAGCACGAGCAGGACGACCCGTACCGGTTCGCCCCGACGCTCGGCGACATGGACCGGCACCTGGTCAACGAGGGCCGGCACGAGCAGCTCTGGAGCGTCCTCGGGGCGCACGTGCGCGAGTACGAGGGCCCGCTCGGCACGGTCCGCGGCACCTCGTTCGCGGTGTGGGCCCCGCGGGCGAAGGCGGTCCACGTCGTCGGCGACTTCAACGGCTGGGACGAGCGGGTCCACCCGATGAGGCTGCTCGGAACCTCCGGCATCTGGGAGCTGTTCATCCCGGGAATCGGCGAGGGGACGGTGTACAAGTACGCGATCCGCGGTGCCGACGACGTCGTCCGGCAGAAGGCCGACCCGCTGGCCCGCCGCACCGAGGCCCCGCCGGCGACCGGCTCGGTCGTCGACGCGACCCACCACGAGTGGGACGACGGGGAGTGGATGACCCACCGCGCCGACCGGCCCGCCCACGCGGCGCCGATGAGCATCTACGAGGTCCACCTCGGCTCGTGGCGGCAGGGCTCCTCCTACCGCGACCTCGCCGAGCACCTCGTCAACTACGTCAGCGACCTCGGGTTCACCCACGTCGAGCTCCTCCCGCCCATGGAGCACCCGTACGGGCCGTCGTGGGGCTACCAGGTCACCGGCTACTACGCGCCGACCGCCCGGTTCGGCACGCCGGACGACTTCCGGTACCTCGTCGACGCCCTCCACCGCGCCGGCATCGGAGTCCTCGTCGACTGGGTGCCGGCGCACTTCCCCAAGGACGAGTGGGCGCTCGCCCGCTTCGACGGGCTGCCGCTCTACGAGCACCCGGACCCGCGCCGCGGGGACCAGCCGGACTGGGGCACCCACGTGTTCGACTTCGGCCGGCTCGAGGTGCGCAACTTCCTCGTCGCGAACGCGCTGTACTGGCTCGAGGAGTTCCACATCGACGGCCTGCGGGTCGACGCGGTCGCCTCGATGCTCTACCTCGACTACTCCCGCAAGGACGGGGAGTGGATCCCGAACCGGCACGGCGGCCGGGAGAACCTCGAGGCGATCGGGCTGCTGCAGGAGGCCAACGCGACCGCGTACCGCCGGGTGCCCGGCATCGTCACCGCCGCCGAGGAGTCCACCTCGTGGCCGGGGGTGACCAAGTCGACCGAGACCGGCGGCCTCGGCTTCGGCTTCAAGTGGAACATGGGCTGGATGAACGACACCCTCCGCTACCTCGGGGAGGACCCGGTCCACCGGCAGTACCACCACAACCTGCTGACGTTCTCGCTGATGTACGCCTACAGCGAGAACTACGTGCTGCCGATCAGCCACGACGAAGTCGTCCACGGCAAGGGCTCCCTGCTGCGGAAGATCCCGGGCAGCCAGTACGACCAGCTCGCGACGCTGCGGGCCTATCTCGCCTACATCTGGGCCCACCCCGGCAAGCAGCTGCTGTTCATGGGGTGCGAGTTCGCCCAGTCCGACGAATGGGCCGACGGGCGCAGCCTCGACTGGTGGCTGCTGGACCACGCGGCGCACTACCGGGTGCACAACCTCGTCAAGCAGCTCAACGCGACCTACCGGGAGACCGACGCGCTCTGGGCGCTCGACACCGAGCCGGCCGGGTTCGAGTGGCTCAACGCCGACGACAACGCCGGCAACACCCTCTCCTTCCTCCGCTTCGGCTCCTCCGACCGGGGCTCGGGCACAGTGCTCGCCGCGGTCGTCAACTTCGGCGGCACGGGCCGGGACTACCTGCGGATCGGTCTCCCCAGGCCCGGGAGCTGGAAGGTCGTGCTCGACACCGCGGGCTACGACGAGCACGGCTCGCCGTCGCAGGCCGACGTCGTCGTCGAGGCCGAGGACACGCCGTGGGACAACCAGCCGTGCTCGGCCCGGGTCCACGTCGCGAAGCTCTCCGCCCTCTACCTCGTGCCGGAGGACCAGCCGTCCTCGCGCGTCGGCACGGGCGGGTCGGCCGAGGAGGAGGAGCCGTCGGTGGCCGAGAGCATCGCCGAGCCGGTCCGCCGGGCCGCGACGAGCACGGCCCGCAAGGCCGCCGACACCGCGAGGAGGGCCACCCGGCCGTCGTCGAAGGAGGACTCGTGAGCGACCCCCGCGCAGGAACCCCCGCGCAGCCGTCGGACCTGGTCGACCTCGCCCACCTCGTCACGGCGTACTACACCTCCGTGCCGGACCCGGAGAACGCCGACGAGCAGGTGGCGTTCGGCACCTCCGGGCACCGCGGGTCGAGCCTGCGGAACGCCTTCACCGAGACGCACATCCTCGCGACGACGCAGGCGATCGTCGACTACCGCTCCTCGGAGGGCATCGACGGCCCGCTGTTCCTCGCCCGGGACACCCACGGGCTCTCGGAGCCGGCGTGGGCGTCCGCGCTCGAGGTGCTGGCCGCCAACGACGTCACCGTGCTCGTCGACGACCGGGACGGCTACACCCCGACCCCGGCGCTCTCCCACGCGGTGCTGCGGGCGAACTCGGCCCGGACGGTCGGCAGCGGGCTCGCCGACGGGATCGTCGTCACCCCGTCGCACAACCCGCCGGCGGACGGCGGCTTCAAGTACAACCCGCCGCACGGCGGCCCGGCGGACTCGGACGCGACCCGCGTCATCGCCGCCCGGGCCAACGAGCACATCCGCTCCGGGCTCGCCGAGGTCCGGCGGGTCCCGTTCGCGCGCGCCCGGGCGGCCGCCGAGGGCTACGACTTCCTCGGCGGCTACGTCGACGACCTCCCCTCGGTCGTCGACCTCGCCAAGGTGCGCGAGGCGGGGATCCGCGTGGGCGCCGACCCGCTCGGCGGGGCCTCGGTGGCGTACTGGGGCGAGATCGCCGACCGGCACGGCATCGACCTCACCGTCGTCAACCCGCTCGTCGACGCGACCTGGCGGTTCATGACGCTCGACTGGGACGGCAAGATCCGGATGGACTGCTCCTCCCCGTCGGCGATGGCCTCCCTCATCGAGCGCCGGAGCGAGTACGACCTCGCCACCGGCAACGACGCCGACGCCGACCGGCACGGCATCGTCACCCCGGACGCCGGGCTGATGAACCCGAACCACTTCCTCGCCGTCGCCATCGAGTACCTCTACGGCGGCGCCCGCCCGGGGTGGCCGGAGGAGACGGTCATCGGCAAGACGCTCGTGTCCTCCTCGATGATCGACAAGGTCGCAGGCGCGCTCGGGCGTCCCCTGATGGAGGTCCCGGTCGGGTTCAAGTGGTTCGTCCCCGGCCTGCTCGAGGGCTCGTGCGGCTTCGGCGGCGAGGAGAGCGCCGGCGCCTCCTTCCTGCGCACCGACGGCTCGGTGTGGACGACCGACAAGGACGGGATCCTGCTCGCCCTGCTCGCCTCGGAGATCCTCGCGGCGACCGGGTCGAGCCCGAGCGAGCACTACGCCCGGCTGACGCAGCGGCACGGCGACCCGGCCTACGCCCGGATCGACGCCCCCGCCGACCGGTCGGCGAAGGCCAAGCTCGCGGCGCTGTCCCCGGACGACGTCACCGCCGACACCCTCGCCGGGGAGCCGATCACCGGGACCCTCACCGAGGCCCCGGGCAACGGCGCGAAGATCGGCGGGCTCAAGGTGACGACGGAGAGCGCGTGGTTCGCCGCGCGCCCGTCGGGCACCGAGGACGTGTACAAGATCTACGCCGAGTCCTTCCAGGGTCCCGAGCACCTCGCCCGGGTCCAGGAGGAGGCCCGCGAGGTCGTCGCC
This sequence comes from uncultured Actinomycetota bacterium, assembly GCA_963800325.1. Lineage (GTDB taxonomy): Bacteria > Actinomycetota > Actinomycetes > Actinomycetales > Dermatophilaceae > CAWDAQ01. The sequence continues at coordinate 564,826 of CAWDAQ010000005.1, forward strand.
GCCGCCCTCGACGGCTGACCGCTCCCGGCCCCCTCGTCCCTCGCCGCGCGACTCCCGGGTGCCCGGGGAGGTCGTCGCGGCGAGGGGGCTGTGACAGCCGCCCGGGACGGCCTAGGGGGCGTGGGTGCCGAGGCGCTGGCGCTCCTCGTCGACCCAGAGCCGGACGAGGCCGGCGAAGTGGGCCTCGAACCGGTCCCACTCGTGCTGCGGGTACCCGGAGCGGACGGTGTCGCGCAGGAGCTGCCAGAACTGCGGCGAGTCGACCCACTCCAGGACCATCTCGTCGACGTGCGGCAGCGACGTCGCGCAGAAGTCCTCGTAGCGCTCCCGCTCGAAGTAGTCGTCGGCGAGTGCCTGGTAGGCCCCGAGCCGGGCGGCGTCGTCGAGGCCGGGGTCGTCGGCGACCGCGAACCACTCGGCCGCGTCGACCTGGGCGTGGGCGGTCCGGCCCGTGACCGCGCAGAACACCGACCACCGCAGCAGCGCCTTCATCGCCCACGGGAAGTAGTAGTGCAGCGAGGTGAGCGCGACGTCGGGGCAGGCGTTGGCGTAGTCGATGGGGTGGACGACGCCGTCCTTGACGAGCATCTCGCAGGAGTTGAACTCCCAGCGGAAGAACGCGTTGACCGTCTGCGCGATCGTCACCGCCTCGGCCCCGACCTCGGGGCTGAGGAAGTCGTGGTCGACGGCGTAGCGGGAGTGCATCGGCTCGTCGGGACGGAACCGCACGACCATGGTCTCCGGGCCGATCGTCAGCGCCCGGGCGAAGACGTCGTAGCCGTCGACCGCCTTCTGCAGGTGCATGAGCATCTCGCCGGACTCGTCGTAGGCCCGGTGCAGGTCCTCGCGACCGGTGATCATCGACACCCCGCGCCAGGCGCCCCCGTCGAACGGCTTCATCACCATCGGGTAGCCGAGGTCGTCGGCGATCGCGTCGAGGTCGAACTCCCGGTTGTACCGCGCCGAGGTGTAGGCCCAGCGGGCGTTGTCGACGGGGTTCTTGTACGGCACGAGGACGGTGTCGGGGACGTTCATCCGCAGCCGCATGAGCGCGCAGTACGCCGAGTGCTTCTCCATCGACTGGAACGTGAACGGGCTGTTGAGCAGGTACACGTCGTTCATCAGCGCGGCCTTCTTCAGCCACTCGCGCGGGTGGTAGTACCAGTGCGCGAGCCGGTCGATGACGAGGTCGTGCCGCACCGGGTCGCGCAGGTCGAAGGGCTCGATCGTCACCCGCTCGGTGCTGATGCCGTGCTCGCTCCCGTCGGGGGCCCGCACGACGCCGAGCCGGGAGGCGAGCGTCTCGAACGCGGTCGGCCAGTCCTCCTCGGCACCGAGCAGCAGCCCGATGAGGTGGTCGGTGGTCATGCACACTCCTCGATGTCGATGACTGTCGGTCTCTGTGGTCGCTGTCGGGTCTCGGTGGTCGCGGTCGCTCGGTCGCCGTCGGTCACACGAAGCGTGGCAGATGGTGGGCGAGCTGGCGCGCCCACCACGGCCAGTCGTGCGCGGAGTCGTGGCCCCAGAGGTCGAGCTCGTGCCGGATCTGCTTCTCGCGGAGCACGTCGGCGAACGCGAGCGTCGAGGGCAGCGCCCGGGTCGGCTGGACCTCCCAGGCCCCCTGGCCGCAGACGAGCAGCACCGAGACCCGCTGGCGCAGCCACGCCAGGTGGGCGTCGTGGGCGCCGCGCAGGTAGGCCATCGGGTTGGCGTAGTAGGTCTCGTCGGCGAGCTCGCCCCAGCCCCGGAACGTCGACGGGTCGTAGGTGCCCGACAGCCCGACGGCGAGCGGCACGAGGTCGGCCCGCTTCAGGGTGAGGTCGACCGCGTGGTAGGCGCCGAGGGAGGCGCCGGCGGCGATGACGTCGCCCCCGCCCCCGGCGAACTGGACCTCGACCCACGGCAGGACCTCGTCGACGAGCCAGGCGTGGTAGCGCCCGTGCCGCCGGGCCCGCTCCTCGGTGGGCTGGTCGTGCGCCGACCACGTCCACGCGTCGAGGCTGTCGACGCAGACCACGCTCACCCGCCCGGCGTCGAGGAGGTCGCCGACCGCCTCGAGCATCCCCCGCTCGGCGAAGTCCTCGGCCCGGCCGGCCTCGGTGGGGAACCACAGCAGGGGACGGCCGTGGTTGCCGTGCCGGATCACGTTCAGGCGCCGGTCCGTGCCGGGGACGGGGAGGGTGGCGCGCGTCGACATGGGCTCATCCTCGCGCCTGCGGCCAGCACGCGTGGAGCAGTTGGGTCAGAGCGGGGTCGAGTGCGTCCCGCCAGGCGGTGTAGTTGTGGAGGTCGGGCAGCGTCCGGTAGGTCACGGTGTGCCCGGCGCGGCGGAGGGCGGCGGCCATGTCGGCGTTGTTCGCCGCGTTCTCCTCCAGGGCCCCGCACGTCATCGAGACCGCCAGGGGGTGGGCGACCTCGCGGGTGTCGAGGATCCCCGCGACCGTGTGCGAGATGCGCCCGAAGTGGCGGAAGCCGGACTCGGAGTCGTCGTGACGGACCTGGAAGAACGACCCGCTCTGGGCGAGCACGCCGCCGACGAGCGGGGCGGCGCGCAGGCCGGCGAGCAGCGCGGTGAGCCCGCCCAGGCTCGCGCCGACCGCGACGACCGGGCCCTGCACCGCGTACCGGGTGGTGAGGCGGCGCAGCGCCTCCTCGACCCCGGTGCGCAGGTAGCGGGGGGACGCGCTGTACCACGCGTCCCGCTCGACCGGGTGCAGCAGCGCGACCCGGTGCTGCGGCAGCGTCCCGCTCGCGATGTGGGCGGCGCTGTAGCGGGTCAGGGCCGCGCGCTCGTCGTACTCGGGGCCGTCGTGGACGACGAGGAGGGGCATCGGGTCCCGGCGCGTGGCACCGGCCGGCGACCAGACCGTGACCGGGACCGGGGTCTCGGTCTCACCGCGCACCCGGACCCGCTCCCGCGTGCCCCCGACGGCCGGCCCGTCGAGCCAGGCCGGCGGGGCGTAGCCGGGCATCTCGAGGACGGACCGCCGGCCGAACGCGGTCGAGACGGTCGCCGGGTTCCCGGGATCGGTCACGGTCTCGGGCTCGGCCCCCGGGCGCTCGACGCGCAGCCGGTACTCCACCCGCTGCAGCGGGGGCCGGGGCAGGAGCAGCTCCCAGCCCTCCCCCGACCGGGCGAAGGCACGCGGACCGGGGACCGCGGGGTCGCAGTCGAGGACCACGGCGCTCGCGCCCGGCACGTCGGCGACCCCGACGGCGAGGAGCACCTCGTCGCCGTCGACCTCGGCGGTCACCTCAGAACAGCGCGCTCATGAGCGCGGTGCGCCCCTTGCGCACCCGCTCGTCCTGCGGACCCACCACCGCGAACAACCCGACGAGATGAATGCGCACGCGCTCGCGGTCCTCGCCCGCCGTGGCGCGGACGAGGTCGATGAGCCTCAGGAAGGAGTCCTCGACGTGGCCGCCGAGCAGGTCGAGGTCGGCGACGAGGAGCTGGGCGTCGATGTCGGTGGGGTCCTCGGCCGCCGCGGCCCGGGCCCGCTCGACGTCGGCGCCCTGGGTCCGCTCGAGCAGGCCCACCTGGGCGAGGCCGAGCTCGGCGTCGGCGTCGGCGGGGTTCTCCTTCAGCGCCTGGCGGTAGGCCGCGGTGGCGGCGTCGAAGTCGCCCCGCTCGATCGCCTCGAACGCCTGCTGGTGCAGCGGCGGGAGCTCGGGCTCCTCCTCGCCGCCGTCCCCGGCCGGGGGGCCGAGGTCGACCCGACCGGTCACGCCGTGCTGGGCGGCGAGCTTGAGCAGCTCGTCGACGTAGGCCCGGACCTGCTGGGCGGGCTGGGCACCGGCGAACAGCGGCACGGGCTGGCCCTGGACGAGCCCGATCGTCACCGGGACCTGCTGGGCCTGGAACGCCTGGGCGAGGCCGGGGTTGGCCTCGACGTCGATGGAGACGACCTGGAGGGCTCCCTCGAGGGCGACCGCGACGTCGACGACGGTGCGCAGGTAGTCCGCGGACTGGGCCTGACGGCCCGACCACAGCACGACCACGGCCGGCACGCTCGTCGTGGCCTCGACGACCTGTTGGAAGTTGCTGTCGGTCCCCTCGACGACGAGGCCCTCCGGGACGCCGCCGGCCGCCGGGGCACCGCCCGACCGGCCCGCCGACCGGTTGCCGAGTCCGGACAGGTCGACGGCCCCGCGCAGGGCCTCTCCGCTCACTGGCTGGTCACTCATACCCCCGATTGTGGCGCATCGCCGCGGGAGCGGTGTCGGCCGGTGCCGTGCCCGCGCCACGGCCGGGGGTCGGGCCCCGCGGCGCGTCACCGGCCGCGGACGGAGGCCCGCTGCTCGTCGACGCCGACGGCCCGCGCCCGGGGCGCGGGGTCGCCCGAGGAGCCGGAGCCCGAGGCGGGGACCGTCATCGCCGTCGTCTCGAGCGTGGTGACCGTGACGTGGTCGGTGACACTGCGGGTGCCGGCGAGCGCGGCGAGGTCGCGCGGGAGGAGGAGCTTCTTCGCCTTCGACGTCGCCCGGACGGTGTCGGTGCGGGTGAGCTGGCCGAACACGAGGGCGCCACCGCCCGAGAGCCGGAAGGCGAGCACGTCCCCGGAGCCGAGGCGGTGGCGCCGGGTGAGCCTGGCGAGCGTGCCGAGGCTCTTCTGCTCGGCCCGTGTGCTCGCCCTGAGGCCGGCCGCGAAGGCGTCCTGGGTGGAGACCGTCGTCGGCGGCTGCTCCGGCGGGGGGACCCGCAGCGCCCTGCCGTAGTCCGCGAGTGCCCGGCGGGGGCCGACGACGAGTCCGGAGTCGCCGGTCACCAGCGGGGCTCCGGAGGCGAGGTCGCCCAGGGCGGGCACGCTCGCGCCGGGCTGCATCGTCACCGTGGCGAAGAGCCGGAACGGCTCCGTGGCACTCGCCGACAGCAGGGCGTGGAGCCGCTGGGTGCCGTCCTGCCGGGTCGTCGCGAGGACGGCCCGGGGCCACTGCCGCCCCCGGGAGACCGCGAGCACGGTCGGCTGCGGGGGCCGGGTGACCGCGGACGCGTCCTGCCCGGTGTCGCGGTAGCGTGCCGGCACGCTCGCCGCCCGCAGCGCCGGGCCGGTGAGGGCGGCCTTGCGCTTGGCCGCCGCCCCCTCCCCCGCGGCGGCGCCGGCGACCGCCGCGAGGGTGAGCACCCGGCGCGCGATCTGCCGGGCGCTCTGCTGCGAGACCGGGGCCCCCGAGGGGCGTTCGGTGGGGGCGTCGTGCAGCCCGACGACGGCACCCCCGAGCCCGCAGCCGCCGAGCAGGAGGACGGCGGCCCAGGCGGCGAGCACGCGCACGACCCGGGCGCGCACCCGGCGCGCCCTCACCGCCGGGCCCCCCGGCCGGCCGTCGCGACGAGGACCCCGCCGACGACGACGAGCACGGCACCCACGCCGGTGACGGCGGCGGCCTGCGCCGACCACGCCGGCCGGGTCCACGTCGCCTCGACCCGGGTCCCGGCGGGCGCCGCGACGACCGCCGTCTGGGGCGCGTCTGCCTGGTGGACGGTGACCTGCGCGGCGCCGTCCGCGGAGACGGCCTCGGACCAGAGGTCGAGCGAGGACACCTCGGGGGCAGGCGGTCCGGCCCGCCGTACCGCCCGGAGGGTGAAGCCGGGGAGCTCGACCCGGGTGAGCGCGGTGTGGGCTCCCCCGTCGAGCGCACTGCGGGCGTCGGACGGGGAGGCGACCCCGATCCACACCGGCTGCCCGTCGCCGGCGGTGGCGCGGACGCGCACCGGCGCGTCGACCCGGTTGAGCAGGCTCGGCGGCAGCAGGACCGGGCCGGTGGCACCCGGCGACGCGCTGAAGGTCGCCGACCCCGACGTCCCGAGGTGGCTCAGCAGCCACCCACCGGGCACGGCGAGCGCGAGCCCGAGGAGCACGAGGAGGGCGCCGAGGACGCGCCTGGGCGCTGGCGTCACGGGCGGATCCTCCGGGTCGGGCGGACGGGACCAGGGCCCGGTCGGCCCGGGGCCCCGGGCGTCCCACGATCCCAGAGCCGCGGGGGGCGTCCAAATCCCACCGGCCACCCGGACCGCCCCGCACCGGCAGCCGCCGTCACGACGGCCCGGGGCTCCTCAGAACCGTGCCGGCTCGCGGTAGTCGCCCCACTCGCCCCGGAGCCGGTCGCAGACCTCGCCGAGGGTGGCCTCGGCCCGCACGGCGTCGAGCATGGCCGGGAGGATGTTGTCCTCGCCGCGGGCGACCTCGGCGAGGTGGTCCAGCGCCGCGGTCACCGCGGCGTCGTCGCGGGCGGCCCGGCGGCGGGCGAGCGCGGCGACCTGCTCGCGCTCGACCTCGTGGCTGACCCGGAGGATCTCCAGCTCGTGGGAGACCGACTCGGTGTGGCAGTTGACCCCGACGATCTTCTTCTCGCCCTTCTCGAGCGCGATCTGGTACCGGAACGCGGCGTCGGCGATCTCGGAGGTGAACCACCCCTCCTCGATCCCCCGGAGGATCCCGGCGGTCATCGGCCAGCCGGCGCCGTGGGCCCGCCCCTGCCCGGCGCCGGCGTCCCGCACCGCCGCGGCGAGGCCGCCGGTGTCGGCGCTGACGAGGTCGCTGCCACCCAGGGCGAGGATCCGGTCGAAGATCGCGCTCGCCTCGGCCTCGATCCGGTCGGTCAGGGCCTCGACGTACCAGGAGCCGCCGAGCGGGTCGGCGACGCCCGCGACCCCGGTCTCCTCGAGGAGGACCTGCTGGGTGCGCAGCGCGATCTCGGCCGCCTGCTCCGAGGGGAGGGCGAGGGTCTCGTCGAGGGCGTTGGTGTGCAGCGAGCTCGTCCCGCCGAGCACCGCGGCGAGGGCCTCGACCCCGGTCCGGACGACGTTGTTGTACGGCTGCTGCGCGGTGAGGGAGACCCCCGCGGTCTGGGTGTGGAACCGCAGCCACTGCGCCCGCTCGGTCGTGGCGCCGTAGACCTCCCGCATCCAGCGGGCCCAGATCCGGCGGGCGGCGCGGAACTTGGCGATCTCCTCGAAGAAGTCGAGGTGGCTGTCGAAGAAGAACGACAGCCCCGGGGCGAAGACGTCGACGTCGAGGCCGCGGGACAGCCCGAGCTCGACGTAGCCGAACCCGTCCGCGAGCGTGAACGCGAGCTCCTGCGCGGCCGTCGAGCCGGCCTCGCGGATGTGGTACCCCGAGACCGAGAGCGGCTTGTACGCGGGGATCTGCGTGGAGCAGTACTCCATGAGGTCGCCGATGAGGCGCAGGTGGGGCTCGGGCGCGAACAGCCACTCCTTCTGCGCGATGTACTCCTTGAAGATGTCGGTCTGCAACGTCCCGTCGAGCCGGGAGAGGTCGGCGCCCTGGCGCTCGGCCGCGACGAGGTACATGCAGAACACCGGCACCGCGGGGCCGGAGATCGTCATCGACGTCGTGACGTCCTCGAGCGGGATGTCGGCGAAGAGGACCTCCATGTCGGCGGCGGAGTCGATCGCGACGCCGCAGTGGCCGACCTCACCGAGGGCGAGGTCGTCGTCGGAGTCCCGGCCCATGAGGGTGGGCATGTCGAACGCGACGGACAGCCCGCCACCGCCCCGGGCGAGGATCATCTTGTAGCGCTCGTTGGTCTGCTCGGCGTTGCCGAACCCGGCGAACTGCCGGATCGTCCACGGCCGTCCCCGGTAGCCGGTCGGGTAGAGCCCCCGGGTGAAGGGGTACTCCCCCGGCCAGCCGATCCGCTCCGGCGGCTCGGCGCCGCCCTCCGGCCCGTAGACCGGGTCGACCTCCTCCCCGGACAAGGTCGTGAAGTCGGCGTCCCGCACCCGCCCCGCGGCCTCGGCCGCGGCGTAGCGCTCCCGCCACCGCGCGGCACCGGCGGACTGCCCGCCGGACCGGGTACCGCCGGTCTGGGCCTCGGCCCCGGTCTCGGGCTGGGGCACCGTCCCGGGCTCGGTCTCGGCGGGGGCGTCGGTCGGCTGGGCGGCGGGCTCGTCAGGCATGGACCCCAATTTACTAGGACGTCCTAGTAATTCCAACCGCGTCTCAGTCCGCCTCGGCGTCCTCCGCGAAGTCGTCCGCGCCGACCCGGACCCGGCGCAGGAGCGCGAAGAGCTGCTCGTGCTCCTCCGGTCCGAGCATCCCGAGCCCGAAGTCGACCTCCTCGAGCTCGGCCGTCACCGCCTCCATCGCCGCCCGCCCGGCGTCGGTGATGACCGCGAAGGTGCCGCGCCGGTCGGCCGGGTTCGGGACCCGCTCGACGAGCCCCTGGGCGTCGAGCCGCTGGATGATGTTCGTCGCGCTCGTCGGGTGCACCATGAGGCGTGCCCCGATCTTCGACATCGACAACCGTCCCTCGCGGCTGAAGGCGAGCAGCACGAGGGCCTCGTAGCGGGCGAACGTGAGGTCGTGCCGTGCGGCGATCGCGTCGAACCGCGTGATGAGGATCTGCTGGACGCGCATCACCGAGGTGGCGCTCGCCATCGGCGTCGCGGCCGACTCCTGGCCCCACCGCCGTCGCCAGAGCCGGGCGGCGCGGGCGATCGGGTCGAACGGCAGGCGGGGCGGTGTGGGCACGGCCAAACCGTAGTGGAGGCCCTGACCGCGGGGCGCCGCCGGCTACTCTCCCTCGGCCAGGGCCGCCTCGAGCCGGTCGAGCTTGCCCGTGAGCTCGCCGGTGCGGCCGGGCCGGATGTCGGCCTTGAGGACGAGGCTGACCCGCGGGCTCGCCTCGGCGACGACGTCGCACGCCCGCCGGACGAGGTCCATGCACTCGTCCCACTCGCCCTCGACGGTGGTGAACATGGCGTCGGTGCGGTGCGGCAGGCCGGACTCGCGCACGACGCGGATCGCCGCGGCGACCGCCTCGCTGACCGAGCCGGACTCGTCGGCGGGCACGGACGGGGCGACGGAGAAGGCGATGAGCATGGGTCCACGCTACCCGGAGCGACGCCGTGCCGAATCTGTGTTTGCGCCCGTTATACGACTGTTTGTATTTGACTTTGCCCGTATCTCTTTACATCTGGCCTCGGGCCCGGCACACTGGAAGGGTCAGACACACCGGGGTGCCGACGGGTCAGCGACCTCGTCCGGTCCCCGCCACGGCTCAGGGAGGCGCCGGATGTACGCCGTCGAACGTCGGTCCCGCATCCTCGACATCGTCCGGGGACAGGGGCGCCTCGAGGTCGCGACGATCTCGGACGAGCTCGACGTCACCCCGGAGACGGTGCGCCGCGACCTCACCGCCCTCGAGCGGCGCGGCCTGCTCCGCCGGGTGCACGGGGGGGCGGTGCCGGTCGAGCGGCTCGGCCTCGAGCCGGCCCTGGACGACCGCACCGGCCGGCACGTCGCCGAGAAGGACCGCATCGCCCGCGCGGCGCTCGCGCTGGTGCCCGAGGAGGGCACGGTCCTGCTCGACGCCGGCACGACGACCGGCCGGCTCGTCGACCTCCTCCCCCTCGACCGCGACCTCACGGTCGTCACCGGCTCGGTGCCGGTCGCCCACCGCGTGACGACCCGCGGCGACGGACTGTCCCTGCTCACCCTCGGCGGCGTGATCCGCCCCCGGACCGGGGCGGCGGTCGGCGACCAGGTCACCCGGGCGCTGGCGGACCTGCGGGTCGACGTCGCCTTCCTCGGGACCAACGGCGTCACCGTCGCCGACGGCCTGACCACGCCCGACCCCGCCGAGGCGGCGGTCAAGCGCGCCATGGTCGCCAGCTCCCGGCGCGCGGTGCTGCTCACCGACTCGACGAAGTTCGGCCACGTCCACCTGTGCCGGTTCGCCGCGCTGGAGGCCCTCGACACCGTCGTCACCGACGACGGCCTCGACGACGACACCGCCGCCGCCGTCGCCGACAGCGGCCCGGAGGTGGTGCGCGCATGATCGTCACCCTCACCCCGAACCCCAGCATCGACCGGACCATCTCGGTCGACGGACTCACCCGCGGCGAGGTCCACCGGGCCACCGCGAGCCGGATCGACCCCGGGGGCAAGGGCGTCAACGTCTCCCGCGCGCTCACCGCGAACGGGTCCGCCTCGGTCGCGGTCTTCCCCTCCGGCGGTCCCGAGGGTCATCTCATGGAGGAGCTGCTCGGGCTCGCAGGCGTCGAGGCCGCCCCGTGCCCCGTGGCCGGGGGGATGCGGATGAACGTCGCGGTCGTCGAGCCCGACGGGACGACCACCAAGCTCAACGAGCCCGGTCCGGCGCTCACCGGCGACGAGCAGCGCCTGCTGCTGGACGCCGTCCGGGCGAGGGCCACCGGCGCGGACTGGGTCGTCGGCTGCGGCAGCCTCCCGCCCGGGGTGCCCGACGCGGTCTACGGCGACCTCGTCGCCCTCGGGCACGAGCTCGGCTCCGCGGTGGCCGTGGACACCTCCGGGGCGCCGCTGGCCGCGGCGGTCCCGGCCGGGCCGGACCTGATCAAGCCGAACCGGCTCGAGCTCGCCGAGCTCCTCGGACGCCCGCTCGCCACCCTCGGCGACGTCGTCGGGGGCGCCCGGGAGGTCGTCGCCGCCGGCGTGGCCACGGTCGTCGTCTCGCTGGGCCGGGCCGGCGCGGTCGCGGTCACGGCGGACGCGGTGGCCCACGCCTCGGCGACCGTCGAGCAGGCCCGCAGCACCGTCGGCGCCGGCGACTGCCTGCTCGCCGGGTTCCTCCACGCCCGGGCCGGTGGCGCCCCGCTGCCGGACTGCCTTGCCCGGGGCGTCGCCTGGGGGGCCGCCGCCGTCGCGCTGCCCGGCTCCCGCGTCCCGGGCCCGGACGAGGTCGCCCGGGCCCGGGTGAGCACGACGTCCGACCCCGAGCCCGACCTCGTCACCGACGACTGACCACCCCGGCCGCCGCCCGTCCGACCCGACACCCGCACGACCACCGACGGAACCACCGAGACAACCACCGAGACAACCACCAGGGAAGGAACCCCCATGGCACTCATCACCACCGACCAGGTCGTCCTCGACCTCACCGGGGCGGACCGCCACGCCGCGACCCGCACCCTCGCCCAGACGCTCGTCGCCTCCGGGCGCGTCACCGACCTCGAGACCTTCCTCGCCGACGTCCGCGCCCGCGAGGAGCAGATGGCCACCGGCCTGCCCGGCGGCATCGGCATCCCCCACTGCCGCAGCAGCTCGGTGACCGAGCCCTCGCTCGTGTTCGGCCGCTCCGGCGACGGCATCGACTGGGGCGCCGAGGACGGTCCCGCGACGCTCGTCTTCCTCATCGCCGCCCCCGAGGGCGGCGGGGACGACCACCTCGCCATCCTCGCCAAGCTGGCCCGCAAGCTCATGCGGACCGACTTCCGCGAGGCGCTCAAGCAGGCCCCCGACGCGACCACCGTGGTCGACGTCGTCGACCGGGAGGTCGTGAACGCATGAAGTTCGTCGGAGTGACGTCCTGCCCCACGGGCATCGCGCACACCTACATGGCGGCCGAGGCCCTCGAGCAGGCGGCCAGGGACGCCGGGCACGAGATGGAGGTCGAGACCCAGGGCTCGGCCGGCTCCTCGCCGCTGCCCCCGCAGACCATCGCCGACGCCGACGCGGTGATCTTCGCCCACGACCTCGAGGTCAAGGACCGGGGCCGGTTCGCCGGCAAGCCCGTCGTCGACGTCGGGGTGAAGAGGGCCATCGGAGGCGCCGCCGACCTCGTCGCCCAGGCCGTCGGTCTCGTCGAGGAGGCCCGGGCCGACCCGGAGGCCGCCGCCCGGACGGCCGAGAGCGGCGCCGCCGGGGGCGGGTCCGGCGGCTCGGGTGGCTCCGGTGGCCTGACGACGAAGGTCGACACGGAGGCCCACATCGGCACCCGGATCCGGCAGTGGCTCATGACGGGCGTCTCGTACATGATCCCGTTCGTCGCCGCCGGCGGGATCCTCATCGCGCTGTCGTTCATGCTCGCCCAGGTCTTCGGCGGCAAGCAGGGCGCGATCGACGTCACGAACTACAGCCTCACCACCCCCGAGGGGGCGGACGCATCGCTCAACCTCGTGCAGAGCTTCGACCCGCTCAGCGGGATGAACTGGGCGGGACTGCTGTTCGTCATCGGCGCCGCGGCGTTCGGGTTCCTCGTCCCGATCCTCTCGGGCTTCATCGCCTTCGGCATCGCCGACCGGCCCGGCATCGCCCCCGGCATCGTCGGCGGCGCCATCGCCGCGACGATGGGCACCGGCTTCCTCGGCGGCATCGCCACCGGCTTCCTCGGCGGCTTCACCGCACTGTGGATCAGCCGCTGGAAGGTCCACAAGGGCATCCGCGGGATCATGCCGGTCGTCGTCATCCCGCTGCTGTCGACGCTCATCACCGCCGCTCTGATGATCGTCCTCCTCGGCCGGCCCCTCAAGGCGCTCTCGGACGGGCTCGCCAACGGTCTGAACTCGCTGTCCACCGGCGGCGGCATCATCGTCCTCGGCGTCGTCCTCGGGCTCATGATGGGCTTCGACCTCGGTGGACCGGTCAACAAGGTGGCCTACACGTTCGCGACGACAGGCCTGGCCGGGGTCAGCGCCGCGGCGTCGAACGCTCCCGAGCTGCGCGTCATGGCCGCGGTCATGGCCGCGGGGATGACCCCGCCGCTGGGCATGGCCCTCGCCTCCCAGATCCGCCAGCACCTGTTCACCGAGCCCGAGCGGGAGAACGGCCGCGCGGCCTGGCTGCTCGGGGCCTCGTTCATCACCGAGGGCGCGATCCCGTTCGCCGCGGCCGACCCCTGGCGGGTCATCGTCTCCTCGATGGTCGGCTCGGGCCTCACCGGCGGCCTCGTCATGCTGTTCGACAACACCCTCCGGGCCCCGCACGGCGGGATCTGGGTCGCGCCGCTCATCGGGAGCCCGTTGACCTTCGTGCTCGCCGTCGTCATCGGCACCGTCGTCACCGCCGGCCTCGTCATCGCCCTGAAGTCCCGGGAAAGCGTCACCGACGAGGAGCTCGAGCTCGCCTCGGTCTGACCCGGCCACCACCCCGCACACCACCCCCCAACCGGAAGGTCGCCCCATGAGCACACGAACCGTCGTCATCGCCTCGTCCGTCGGACTCCACGCCCGGCCGGCCGCACTCTTCGTCCAGGCCGCCACCGAGACCGGGCTCGACGTCGAGATCGCCAAGTCCGGGGAGGAGCCCGTCGACGCGACGAGCATCCTCGCCGTCATGGCGCTCGGCGCGAAGCACGGCGAGGAGGTCACCCTCACCGCCGACGGCGACGGGTCCGACCAGGCCCTCGACGACCTCGTCGCCCTCCTCGAGCGCGACCTGGACGCGGCGGAGTGAGCGCCGTGGCACCCGGAGCAGACGGCAGCCGCGGAGAGCTCCGGCGGGGCGTCGGGGTCAGCCCCGGTGCCGCCGTCGGGACCGCGGTCCAGGTCCGCCCGCCGTCGACCCCCCCGGAGGACGAGCCCGTGGCGGCGGACGTCGAGGCCGCCCACGACCGGATCAGGGAGGTGTTCGCCGAGGTCGCCGACGGCCTCGAGGACCGGGCCTCCCGGCTGGAGGGCTCGGCGGCGGAGGTGCTGCGCGCCGGGGCGATGATGGCCCGGGACAAGTCGCTGCAGAAGGCCGTCGGGGCCCGGCTCGCCGACGGCGCGCCCCCGATGCACGCGGTCGACACCGCGGTCGAGGAGTTCTGCACCCAGTACGCCGCCCTGGGCGGGTACTTCGCGGAGCGGGTCGCCGACCTGCGCGACGTCCGGGACCGGGCCGTCGCCCGGCTCCTCGGCGAGCCCGAGCCCGGCGTCCCGGAGCTCACCGGCCCCAGCGTCGTGGTCGCCCGCGACCTCGCCCCCGCCGAGACCGCCGTCCTGGACAAGGAGAAGGTGCGCGCGATCGTCACCGAGTCCGGCGGCCGGACGAGCCACACCGCGATCCTCGCCGCCCAGATGGGGATCCCCGCCGTCGTCCAGCTCCCCGACGCGACGTCGATCCCGGCCGGGGTCGTCCTCGCGGTCGACGGCGACGCCGGCGAGGTGACCATCGACCCGGACGAGGCGGTCCGCTCCGAGCTCGTCCGCAAGGCCGAGGCCCGGCAGGCGGCCGTCCGCGAGAGCCACGGGCCGGGCCTGACCTCCGACGGGCACGCGGTCGCCCTGCTCGCGAACATCGGCGGACCGGACGACGCCGAGGCCGCCGGGACGATGGACCTGGAGGGGGTGGGGCTGTTCCGGACCGAGTTCCTCTTCCTCGACGCCGACACCGCGCCGACGGTGGAGGAGCAGACCGAGATCTACACCCGGGTCCTGCGGGCGTTCGGGGAGCGCCGGGTCGTCGTGCGCACCCTCGACGCGGGGGCCGACAAGCCGCTCGCGTTCGCCGACCTCGGGCCCGAGGAGAATCCGGCCCTGGGCCGGCGCGGGCTGCGGCTGTCCGCCGAGCGGCCCGAGCTGCTCGACACCCAGCTCGAGGCGCTCGGCCGGGCCGCGAAGGCGACCGGTGGGGACGTGCGGGTCATGGCCCCGATGGTCGCCACCGCCGAGGAGGCGGCGTGGTTCGCCCGCCGCGTTCGCGAGCACGGGCTGGCGAAGGCGGGCGTGATGATCGAGGTGCCGGCGGCCGCGCTGCGCTCCCGGCACGTGCTCGCCGAGGTCGAGTTCGGCTCGCTCGGGACGAACGACCTCGCCCAGTACACGATGGCCGCCGACCGGATGCAGGGCGAGCTGTCGGACCTGCTCGACCCGTGGCAGCCCGCGGTCCTCGACGTCGTCGCGCAGGCGTGCGAGGGCGGACGGGCCACCGGCAGGCCCGTGGGGGTCTGCGGGGAGTCCGCGGGCGACCCGCTGCTCGCCCTCGTCCTCACCGGGCTCGGGGTGTCGAGCCTGTCGATGGCCCCGAGCAAGGTCGCCATGGTCCGCTGGGCGCTGTCGATGCACGACCTCGCCGCGTGCGGCCAGATGGCGGTCGCGGCCCGGGAGGCCCCCGGTCCGAACGAGGCGCGCGAGGCCGTGCTCCGGCTCGTCGACCACCGGCTGCGTGAGGTCCTCTGAGGCTCCCGCGGCGCGGGGCTCTCCCCGCGCCGCGGCACCCGGCCCGGCGCTAGAGGTTCTCCTCGCCGTCGATCCGGAACGACCGCCCGGCGGGGACGACCCGCAGGCGGTGGGTCTCGGTGGAGGTCGAGCCGTCCTGCCGGGTGTAGACCAGCGTCAGGGTCGCGGTCCCGGCGCTCGCGTCGGCGTCGATGCCGCTCGTCGACGCGCGGGAGATCCCGCGCCAGAACCCGACGTAGCCCTGGTAGCCGCCGGCGGCGACCTGCATCCGCGGGGTGAGCCGGTCCCAGGTCGCGTCGGGGTCACTGGTCACCGTCGCGAAGTAGCTGCGCAGGAACGACGCCAGCCGCGCGTCCGCCGAGGGGGCGGGCGGGGCCGTCGTCGTGGACGACCTCGTCGACGACGGGGTCCTGCTCGTGCTCGTGGTGCTCGGCGACGTGCTCGACGTGCTCCGGCGTGAGGGGGCCGTCGTGCTGGTGGTCGTGCCGGCTGTCGTGCTCGAGGTCGTGCTGCTCGATCGGGTGGCGGTGCTGCTCGAGGTGCTCGGCCTCGTCGAGCTGCTCGGACGGGTCGTCGACGGTGTCGTCGTCGCCGACCCGCCGGTGGGCGGGCTCGTCGTCGGGGCCGCCGCGGGGGCGTCCGCCGACCCGGTGCCGGTGAGCAGCCAGGCCCCGGAGCCGAGCAGGGCGAGCAGCACGAGCAGCCCGCCGAGCACCGCCGCGGCCCGCCGGCGGCGGCCCCGGTCCGGGCGACCGTGCCGGGGGCGGCCGAGCCGGTCGGTCGGGGCGTTCCAGTGGACCGACCCCCCGGTCCCGAGCGGGAGCGCCGAGGCGGCGGCGCGCTCGCGGGCGACCTCGTCACCACCGGCGACGCGCGCGAGCTCCTCGGTGGCGGTGGCCATGTCCCAGCGCCGCTCGGGGACGTCCATCATCGCCTCGAGGGCGGGGGCGAGCGGCCCCGCCCGCTCGGGGGCCCGGGAGGGCTCGGTCGCGATGACCTGGAGCGTGGCGATCGGGTTGCCGCGCGGCTCGTACGGCTTGCGCCCCTCGACCGCCTCGTAGAGCGTCGCCCCGAGCGCCCACACGTCCGAGGCCGGGTCCGGGTCGCCGCCCCGCGCCAGCTCGGGCGAGAGGTAGCTCGGGGTCCCGGTGACGAACCCGGTCTGGGTGAGGTCGTCGCCGTACCGGCGGGCGATGCCGAAGTCGCTGATGCGGGGGCGCCCCGCCCGGTCGATGAGGACGTTGCCGGGCTTGACGTCGCGGTGGATCACGCCCCGGTCGTGGGCCCGGGCGAGCGCGGACGCGAGCCGGGCCCCGATCTCGGCGACCTCGCGAGGATCCATCGGACCGTCGCGGCGCAGCCGCTCGGCGAGGGTCTCGCCGTCGACGAACTCCATGACGAGCCACGGCGTGCCGGTGTCGTCCTCGAGGACGTCGAAGACGGACACCGCGTTGGGGTGACCGAGCGCCGCCGCCGACCGGGCCTCCCGGAACGCCCGCCTCAGCTCGGTGTGGGACTCCCCGGGCAGCGCCCCGACGCGCTTGAGGGCGACCTCCCGCCCGAGCACGCTGTCGCGGCAGAGCCACACCGTGCCGGTCCCGCCGCTGCCGAGCGGGCGCAGCACGTCGTACCGGTCGGCGATCCTCGTCGGGTCCGTCACCTCTCCCCCTCAGGCGAGCGCCGAGACCACCCGGTCCGCGGCGGCGTAGGGGTCGGTCCGGCCGTCGACGACCGCCTCGGCGAGGTCGCCGATGCCGTCGCCGCTGCGCAGGTCCCCCATCCGCTCGCGGAGCGCGGCCACGGCGATGGACTCGATCTCTTCTCCCGCCCGGCGCAGCCGGCGCTCGCGCAGGACGCCCCGCTCGCTCATCCAGGCGTGGTGGCGCTCGACGGCGTCGAGCACCTCCTCGATGCCCTCGCCGGCCGAGGCCACCGCCTTCACGACCGGGGGCCGCCAGAGGCCCGGTTCGGTCCGGTCCCCGAGGGAGATCATGTGCCGGATGTCGCGCGCGGTCGCGTCGGCGCCGTCGCGGTCGGCCTTGTTGACGACGAAGACGTCGCCGACCTCGAGGATGCCGGCCTTCGCGGCCTGGATGCCGTCGCCCATCCCGGGGGCGAGCAGGACGAGCGTGGTGTCGGCGAGCGCGGCCACCTCGACCTCGGACTGGCCCACCCCGACGGTCTCGACGAGCACGACGTCGCACCCGGCCGCGTCGAGCACCCGCAGCGCCTGCGGTGTCGACCACGACAGTCCGCCGAGGTGGCCGCGGGAGGCCATCGAGCGGATGTAGACCTCCCCGTCGAGGGCGTGGTCCTGCATCCGCACCCGGTCCCCGAGCAGGGCCCCGCCCGAGAACGGCGAGGTCGGGTCGACGGCGAGCACGCCGACCCGCAGGTCCTGGCGCCGGTAGCCCGCGACGAGGGCGTTCGTCGTCGTGGACTTGCCCACCCCCGGTGAGCCGGTGACGCCGATGACGTGGGCGTGGCCGGTGTGCGGCGCCAGGGCCGCCATCACCTCGCGCAGCGCCGGGTGGGCGTCCTCGACGAGCGAGATCAGCCGGGCCACGGCCCGGGGGGACCCGTCCCGGGCGGCGGAGACGAGGGCCGGGACGTCGACGTCGCGCGGCACGTCAGCTCGTCGACGGGACGCGCAGGAGCAGGGCGTCGCCCTGGCCACCACCGCCGCAGAGCGCGGCGACGCCCGTCCCGCCGCCGCGCCGCCGCAGCTCGAGTGCGAGGTGGAGGGTGATCCGGGCACCGGACATCCCGATCGGGTGGCCCAGCGCGATCGCGCCCCCGTTGACGTTGACCCGCTCCGGGTCGAGCCCGAGCTCGGCGGTCGAGGCGAGCGCGACGGCGGCGAAGGCCTCGTTGATCTCGACGAGGTCGAGCTCGGACGGCTGCGTCCCGGCCCGCTCGCACGCCCGCACGATCGCCCGCGCCGGCTGGCTCTGCAGGGTCGAGTCCGGGCCCGCCACGACCCCGTGCGGGCCGATCTCGGCGAGCCAGTCCAGACCGAGCTCCTCGGCACGGGCGCGGGACATGACGACGACGGCGGCGGCGCCGTCGGAGATCTGGGAGGCCGAGCCCGCGGTGATCGTCCCGTCGGGGGCGAACGCCGGACGGAGCCGGGCGAGGGACTCCGCGCTCGTGTCGGCCCGGATCCCCTCGTCGGACCGGAACTCGACGGGGTCGCCCTTGCGCTGCGGGACCGGCACGGGGACGACCTCGTCGTCGAACAGGCCGTCCTTCCACGCCTTCGCGGCGAGCTCGTGGCTGCGGGCGGCGTAGGCGTCCTGCTCCTCGCGGGTCGAGCTCGTCGGGCCGCGGTTGGCACGCTCGGTGAGGCTGCCCATGGGCTGGTCGGTGAAGGCGTCCCAGAGCCCGTCGCGGGCCATGTGGTCGCGCATCGTGACGTCGCCGTAGCGGAACCCCTCCCGGCTGCCCGGGAGCAGGTGCGGGGCGTTGGTCATCGACTCCTGGCCGCCGGCGACGACGACGTCGAACTCCCCGGCCCGGACGAGCTGGTCGGCGAGCGCGATGGCGTCGATCCCGGACAGGCACACCTTGTTGACCGTCAGGGCGGGCACGGTCATCGGGATGCCGGCCTTGCTCGCGGCCTGCCGCGCGGGGATCTGGCCCTCGCCGGCGGTGAGCACCTGGCCCATGATGACGTAGTCGACGGCGTCCTGGGCGACGCCGGCGCGCTCGAGGGCGCCGGCGATGGCGAACCCGCCGAGGTCGGAGCCGGAGAAGCCCTTGAGGGAACCGCTGAGGCGGCCCATCGGGGTCCGGGCCCCGGCGACGATGACGGTGGACGAGCGGGCGGTCCCGCTGCTCTCGGTCGACATGCCAGCCTCCAGCGCCGGTGGGTGAGGTTCCTCCGGCCACTCTAACCAGCCGCCGCGGGGATGGCCTCGCCCGTCGCGGTGAGGTCCCTATCGTGGGGGCATGACGAGCGACGGGCCCCTCTTCACCGCCATCGACCACGTCGGGGTCGCGGTCCCCGACCTCGACGCCGCGATCGCGTTCCACCGCGACACCTACGGCATGGAGCTGGTCCACGAGGAGGTCAACGAGGAGCAGGGCGTCCGGGAGGCGATGATGGCCGTCGGCGGCTCCGGCTCCTGCGTCCAGCTGCTCGCGCCGCTCACCCCGACCTCGACGATCGCCCGGTTCCTCGACCGGAACGGGCCGGGGGTGCAGCAGGTGGCCTACCGGGTGGCCGACCTCGACCGGGTCTGCGCCATCCTGCGCGACCGGGGGATGCGACTGCTCTACGAGGAGCCCCGGCGCGGCACCGCGGGGTCGCGGGTCAACTTCGTCCACCCCAAGGACGCCGGCGGCGTCCTCGTCGAGCTCGTCGAGCCGGCCGGCTGAGGCACCCGTCCCGCGCCGCTCGGTCAGGACGGCGACGGTGGGCGCGAGGAGCGTCGCCGTGCGGGGCCGGGGGCGGGCGGCGGCGCCCACCACGGTGACCGACGTCACCCCGTGACCACCGTCTCAGCGCCGGTCCTCCCCGCGCGTCCGTCGGTAGGTTCCCGGCAGGTGCTCCGGCCTGGCCGCGACGTGGCGGCCGAAGCGGGTGGCAGCGCGCGAGGAAGCCCCAGGAGGCCCCGATGGAGCAGGTGCTCGACGCGATCCTGTCCGGCGACCGGTCCGAGGAGACCTGGTCCCACCTGCCGGTGCCCGAGAGCTACCGCGGGGCGACCGTCCACGCGGACGAGGTCGAGATCTTCGCCGGCCTGCCGTCGGCGGAGAAGGACCCGCGGGTCTCGCTCCACGTCGACGAGGTGCCGGTGCCCGAGCTCGCCCCCGGGGAGGCGCTCGTCGCCGTCATGGCGAGCGCGGTCAACTACAACACGGTGTGGACCTCGATCTTCGAGCCGGTGCCGACGTTCTCCTTCCTCCGGCGCTACGGGCGCACCTCGGTCTACGCCCGCCGGCACGACCTGCCCTACCACGTCGTCGGGTCCGACCTCTCCGGCGTCGTGCTCCGCACCGGGCCGGGGGTGCGCAAGTGGCGTCCCGGCCAGGAGGTCGTCGCCCACTGCCTGTCGGTCGAGCTCGAGGACGCCGACGGGCACGACGACACGATGCTCGACCCGGAGCAGCGCATCTGGGGGTTCGAGACGAACTTCGGCGGGCTCGCCGAGCTCGCGGTCGTCAAGAGCAACCAGCTCATGCCGAAGCCGGCGCACCTGACGTGGGAGGAGGCGGCCTGCCCCGGCCTGGTCAACTCGACCGCATACCGGCAGCTGGTCTCGCGGAACGGGGCGGGGATGAAGCTCGGCGACCGGGTGCTGGTCTGGGGGGCCTCCGGCGGCCTCGGCTCCTACGCCACCCAGCTCGCCCTCGCCGGGGGCGCGACCCCGGTGTGCGTCGTGTCCTCCCCGGCGAAGGCGCGGATCTGCCGGTCCATGGGCGCCGAGCTCGTCATCGACCGGGTGGCCGAGGGGTTCCGGTTCTGGACCGACGACGGCCGGCAGGACCCGGCGGAGTGGCGGCGGTTCGGGGCCCGGGTGCGCGAGCTCACCGGCGGGGCCGACCCCGACATCACCTTCGAGCACCCGGGTCGCGAGACGTTCGGCGCCTCGGTGTACGCCACCCGGCGTGGCGGGGTGATCGTCACGTGCGCCTCCACGAGCGGCTACGTCCACGAGTACGACAACCGGTACCTGTGGATGCACCTCAAGCGGATCATCGGGTCGCACTTCGCGAACTACCGCGAGGCGTGGGAGGCCAACGAGCTCGTCCGGCGCGGGCTGATCCACCCGACGTTGAGCCGGACCTACCCGCTCGCCGAGGTGGGCCAGGCCGCCTTCGAGGTCCACCGCAACCTCCACCAGGGCAAGGTCGGCGTCCTCGCCCTCGCTCCCCGGCCGGGCCTCGGTGTCACCGACTGCGAGACCCGGGGGCCGCTCGAGGCCGCGATCACCCGCTTCCGGAACGCCTGAGCGCCCCGTCCCCGGCCGCGCCCCGGGCCCCCGCCGACGGCGCCCCCGCTCCCCCGGCGAGGACATGGCCTGCGCGCTAGGGTCGTCGCCAGGAGGTGGGCCGTGCAGCTGACGACGTGGCGCCGTTGGCGGCGCTTCCGGACTCGACAGCGCGCCGCGCTCCGGGAGAGCAACCGCTTCTCGCGTGACGTCGACGAGCAGCTCGAGCGCGACCTCCTCGTCGACGCGGTGGACGACTCGGGACGCGATCCGGGGCTCGCAGCGGGGCCCGGCTCCGGCGGGGAGCCCCGCGAGGCCCGGCACTTCCCCAGCTCGACCTACGGGCCGGCGGGCCGGCCGCTCAACAAGCACTCCCCCTTCTACGTCGGCTTCGTCGGGGCGCTCGGCGCGCTCGTCGCGATCGGGCTGTGGCACTCGGTCGGACGGCTGGCGACGACGCTGTCGATCCTGCTCATCGCGTTCTTCCTCACCCTCACCCTCAATCCGCTCGTCGAGGCGGTGACGCGGCGGGGGGCCCGGCGCGGTTTCTCCGTGACCGTCGTCTTCGCCGGGCTGCTCGTCGTGTTCGGCCTCATCGGGCTGCTCGTCATCCCCCCGGTCGTCGAGCAGGGCACCCAGCTCACGCAGAACGCGCCGGCATACTTCCAGCGGATCCTCGACAGCCGGATCGTCCAGCAGGCCGACCGGAACTTCGACGTCGTCGACCGGGTCCAGGTCGAGCTGACCCGGCAGATCACCGACCGGAGCTTCATGAGCGCCGTCTTCGGCGGCGTGCTCGGCGCCGGCCGCGCGGTCCTGAACGGGGTCTTCCAGACCCTGACCGTGCTCATCCTCACGCTGTACTTCCTCGTCTCCTTCCCCCGAATGAAGCGCGCCGCCTACGAGGTCGTCCCCGCCTCGCGCCGGCCGCGGGTCATCTCGCTCTCGGAGGAGATCATGCGGCGGGTGGGGGCGTACGCCCTCGGCCAGGCGGCGGTCGCGACGATCAACGCGTCGCTGTCGTACGTGATGATGCTCGTGCTCGGGATCCCGTACGCGGCGGTCCTCGCCGTCGTCGTCGGCCTGCTCGGGCTCGTGCCCATGGTGGGCGCGACCCTGGGGGCTGCGCTGGTCTGCCTCGTCGCGGTGTTCGACCAGCCCCGGCTCGCCCTCGTCGCGGCGCTCTACTACCTCGTCTACCAGCAGATCGAGAACTACGTCATCGCCCCGCGGATCATGCAGCGCACCGTCTCGGTGCCCGGCGCGGTGACCGTGGTCGCCGCCCTCGCCGGCGCGACCCTGCTCGGGGTCCTCGGCGCGCTGCTGGCCATCCCGGCGGCGGCGGGCCTGCTGCTGATCTACGAGGAGGTCATCGTCCCGCGGCAGCGGACGACCTAGCACGGCACCGCGACAGCGGGCGACCCGACCGGTCAGCGGGTGGGGCCGGCCGGACGCCGGGTCTCCCGGGCCCGCCAGCACGCGTTGTGCCAGTGCCTCCGGTCGCCGATGCCTCCGACGCCCTCGGCCGGCCAGACGACGACGTGCGGCGTCCCGGGCCGGATCTCCTGCTCGCAGCCGGGGCAGCGGTACGCCCGGGCCGAGCTCGCGCCCGTCAGGCGCCGCACGTTCCACTCGCGGCCCCCGAAGGTCTGCTGCTGGGTCAGGCCACCGAGCGCGCGCCCGACGTCGAGCGGCGTCTCGTCTCGACGTCGACGGTTGGCGCGGGGCATGGCAGGAGTCTCCCACCCGCCGGTGGGCCCGGTCGCGACCCCCTCGGGCCCGGGGCCGACGGTGCGGGCGGTGCGGGCGGTGCGGGGGTCGGGACCGTCAGGAGTACGTGTGGAACCCACGGCCGCCCTTTCGTCCCAGGTAGCCCGCCGTGACGAGCTGCTCGAGCAGCGGGGCCGGGGCGAAGCCGGGCTCGCGCAGCTCGACGTACAGCTCGCGCTCGATCGCGAGGGCGACGTCGAGCCCGACGACGTCGAGGAGCTCGAAGGGGCCCATGGGGTAGCCGCACCCGGACCGCATCGCGGTGTCGATGTCGTCGGCTGTGGCGTAGTTCGCCTGGAGCATCCGCACCGCGTCGTTGAGGTAGGGGAACAGCAGGGCGTTGACGATGAACCCCGACCGGTCGGCGCAGCTGACCGGGTGCTTGCCCAGCCGGACGGCGAGCGCCGCGGCGGTGGCGGTGACGTCGGCGGCGGTGGAGACGGTCGAGACGACCTCGACGAGCCGCATGGCCGGCGCGGGGTTGAAGAAGTGCAGCCCGACGACGTCCGCGGGCCGGCGCGTCGCCGCGGCGCACTCGATGACCGGCAGCGAGGAGGTCGTCGTCGCGAGGACCGCGCCGGGCCGGCAGATCCGGTCGAGGTCGGCGAAGAGGGCGCGCTTGACCTCGAGGTCCTCGGCGACGGCCTCGACGACGAGGTCGACCTCGGCGAGGTCGGCCCGGTCGGTCGAGCCGTGGACCCGCGCCCTCGCCGCCTCCGCGTCCTCGCGGCTGAGCCGGCCCCGCTCGACACCGCGGTCGAGGCTGCGCCCGAGCCCGGCGGTGACCCCGGCGAGGCGCTCCGCGGACCGGGCGACGCAGGTGACCTCGAGGCCGGCCCGGGCGAGCACCTCGACGACGCCGGTGGCCATGGTGCCGCTGCCGACGACGCCGACCGCGGCGACCGGGCGCGGGTCGCCGCCCCCGGGCAGCGGCCCGGACGGGGTGAGCGCGTCCGGGACGACCTCGCCCGAGCCGGGCTCGGCGTAGGTGTAGAACCCCCGCCCGCTCTTGCGGCCGAGCATCCCGGCGGTGACCATCTGCTTGATGAGCGGGTTCGGGGCGTGCAGCCGGTCCCGGCCCTGCCGGTACATCGTGTCGAGGATCTCGTAGGCGGTGTCGAGACCGATGAGGTCCATGAGGGCCAGCGGGCCCATCGGGAGGCCGCACCCGAGCCGCATCGCCGCGTCGAGGTCCTCTCGGCTGGCGTAGTGCGCGTCGTACATGGCGACGGCGTGGTTGAGGTAGCCGAAGAGGAGCGCGTTGGCGATGAAGCCGGCCTTGTCGCCGACGACGACGGGCTTCTTCCCGAGCCGCTGGGCGAGCGCCTCGACGTCGGCGAGCACCTCCTCGTCGGTGACGACGGTGCGGACGACCTCGACGAACTGCATCACCTGGGCCGGGTTGAAGAAGTGCATCCCGACGACGCGGGAGGGCCGCGTCGTCGCGACCGCGATCTCGGTGACCGGCAGCGAGGACGTGTTCGTCGCGAGGACGGCGTCCTCGGCGACCACGGCGTCGAGCTTGCCGAGGACCTCGCGCTTGAGGTCGAGGTGCTCCGGCACGGCCTCGACGACGAGGTCGCAGCCGGCGAGCTCGGCGAGGTCGGTGACGTAGCGGACCCGCTGGTGCAGCGCGGCGGCCTCGTCCTCGCTCAGCTTCCCGCGCCCGACGGCCCGCGCCGTGGAGTGCTCGAGGACCCGGCGACCCCGGACCACCGCGTCCTCGTCGACCTCCGCGGCGACGACCTCGATGCCGGTGCGTGCGAACACCTCGACGATCCCGGCACCCATCGTGCCGAGACCGACCACTCCCACCGTGCTGACGTCACGTGCCATGCGGGGAGTCTGTCAGAGCGGTCCGCACGGGGGCAGCCTCCCGGTGCGTGACGGTCGCCACCGGGGACCGGCCGCCGGCGCCGGCTCACCACTCCTGTCCGGCGGCGATGAGGGCGGTCTCGGCCTCGAGCCGCTGGCGCTCCGTGAGCGGCAGGCCCTCCCGGGGCAGCGGGACGTCGACGGTCCGGCAGTACTCGAGCAGGACGTGGTCGTAGGCCCACCGGCACGCCTCGAGCCGGGCGGCCTTGGCCGGCTGGTCACCCTCGTCGACCCGCCGGGCGAGCTCACCGAGCCGGCGCAGCTCGAGGCCGAGCAGCACGGTCGGCATCGGCTCGGGGGGCTCCCGGTAGCGCTCGCGGATCTCCTCGAGCTTGTCCTGGACCCGGGAGAGCGGCCACGGGGCCCGGCCGGACACCAGCCAGCGGATGGCCGCGAGCTCGCCGACGAGGACGAGGGCGACCGCCGCCAGGTTCGCCATCAGGGTGAGCAAGGGCATGACCGGTCTCCTTTCCCAGAAGTGTGCGTGCCCGCCCCCGCGGGTGCAAGGGCCGCGCGGGCCGGGCGTGCACGCTTCCCGGGACCGCCGGTAGGCTCCGCTGCCGTGCGTGTCGTCATCGCCCGCTGCTCGGTGGACTACGAGGGCCGCCTGACCGCCCACCTGCCGCTCGCGACCCGCCTGCTGCTGGTCAAGGCGGACGGCTCGGTGCTCGTCCACTCCGACGGAGGCTCCTACAAGCCGCTGAACTGGATGGCGCCGCCGTGCGCGCTCGAGGAGGCGACGCCGTCCCCGGAGGAGGCCGCCGACGGGGTCGCCGCGGTGTGGGAGGTCCGCCACGCGAAGACCCTCGACCGGCTCCGCGTCCGCCTCCACGAGGTCCTCCACGACAGCAGCCACGACCTCGGCGTCGACCCGGGCCTGGTCAAGGACGGCGTCGAGGCCCACCTCCAGCGCCTGCTCGCGGACCACATCCACACCCTCGGTGAGGGCTGGACCCTCGTGCGCCGCGAGCACATGACCGCGATCGGGCCGGTCGACATCCTCTGCCGGGACGCCGGCGGGGCGACCGTCGCGGTCGAGATCAAGCGGCGCGCGGAGATCGACGGCGTCGAGCAGCTGACCCGCTATCTCGAGCTGATGAACCGCGACCCCCACCTCGCGCCGGTGACCGGGGTGCTCGCGGCGCAGCAGATCCGGCCGCAGGCGCGCACACTCGCCGAGGACCGGGGCATCCGCTGCGTCACCCTCGACTACGACGCCCTCCGCGGCACCGACGACGCCGACTCCCGGCTGTTCTGACCGGCCGGAGCCGTCGTCACCGGCGGAACCTGCCGCCGGTGACGGCGGCTTCCGCCGGTGACGGGACCGTGGTCGAGCATCGACGCCCGAGTTTTCGCAGGTCGCCGCCGGGTACGGGAAGAAACCCCGGCGGGTGCGGGGTTGTCCCGTCGGGCACCCCGCCCCCCTGCACGTCCCGAGAGGAGCACCATGAGCGAGAACCTCAGTGGCAAGCGGATCGCGTTCGCCGTCGCCGGCGAGGGCATCGAGCAGGTCGAGCTGACCGACCCGTGGCAGGCGGTCGAGGAGGCCGGCGGCACGCCGGTCCTCGTGTCCGTCGAGTCCGGCTCCGTCCAGGCGTACGACCACCTCGACAAGGCCGACACGTTCGACGTCGACGAGACCTTCGAGAAGGCCTCGGCGGCCGACTTCGCCGGCCTCGTCCTGCCCGGAGGCGTCGCGAACCCGGACAACCTGCGCACCCATCCGGAGGCGGTCGCCTTCGTCAAGTCCTTCCTCGACGCGGGCAAGCCGGTCGCGGCGATCTGCCACGCGCCCTGGACGCTCGTCGAGGCCGACGTGGTCCGCGGTCGGCGGCTCACGTCGTTCCCGAGCCTGCAGACCGACCTGCGCAACGCGGGCGCGACGTGGACCGACGAGGAGGTCGTCGTCGACGGCAACCTCGTCACGAGCCGCAACCCCCACGACCTGCCGGCCTTCATCCGCGAGGCGCTCACGGCCTTCGCCGCGGCCTGACCCCCGCGGGCCCTCCGGCCCGGCTCGTCGAGGAACCCCCGTCGCTCGCCGCACCCGGCGGCGGGGGCTCCTCCGTCTCAGGCCGGGGCCGCAGGCACCCCTGCGGACGCCCTGACGGGCAGCCCTCGTGCGGCCCGGACGACCTCGACGAGCCGGGCGGTGACGGCGGTGAGGTCGGCGTCGCGCGGCGTGAAGACCTCCGCGACCCCGGCCGCCCGCAGCGCCCGGGCGTCCGCCTCGGGGACGATCCCGCCCAGGACGACCGGGACGTCCCCGGCCCCGGCCTCGCGCAGACCGCGGAGCACCTCGGGGACGAGGTCCATGTGCGCCCCGGAGAGGACGGACAGCCCGACGAGGTGCACGTCCTCGGCGACGGCCGCGGCGACGAGCTGCTCGGGGGTGCTGCGGATGCCCGGGTAGACGACCTCGAACCCGGCGTCCCGGGCGCGGACCGCGACCTGCTCCGCCCCGTTGCTGTGGCCGTCGAGACCTGGCTTGCCGACGAGCATCCGGAGCCGCTCACCGAGCTCGGCCGACGTCTCCGCGACCGCCTGCCGGACCGCGAGGAGGTCCGCGCCGGCGCCGGTGGCCGGTGGGGCGGCCCCCACCCCGGTCGGCGCGCGGTACTCCCCGAAGACCTCGCGCAGCGCACCGGCCCACTCCCCGGTCGTCACCCCGGCCCGGACGCACTCGAGGGTCGCCGGCACGAGGGTGGTTGCGGAGGCGGCGTCGGCCCGGAGCCGGGCGAGGGCCGTCCGGCTCCGGTGGGCGCGGTCGGGATCGGCGTCGCGCCGCGAGCGCCACGCGCGCACCGACTCGGCGGCTCGGGCCCCGGCGCCGGGGTCGGGGCGCTCGACGGACCCGGCGAGGTCGGCGGTCAGCGGGCTGGGCTCGCTGGCCGTGAACCGGTTGACGCCGACGACGACCTCCTCACCGGACTCGATACGACGACGCCGGCGGGCGTGCGCGGCGACGAGCGCCGCCTTCAGCGCCCCGGACTCGACCGCGGCGACGACGCCCCCCATCCGGTCGATCGCGTCCATCTCGGCGCGCGCGCCGGCGACGATCTCGGCGACCTTGGCCTCGACGACCGGCGAGCCGTCCACGATGTCGCCGTACTCGAGCAGGTCGGACTCGTGGGCGAGGACCTGCTGCATCCGCAGCGACCACTGCTGGTCCCAGGGTCGAGGGAGCCCGAGGGCCTCGTTCCAGGCCGGGAGCTGGACGGCGCGGGCGCGCGCGTCCCGGGAGAGCGTGACCCCGAGCATCTCGAGGACGATGCGGGCGACGTTGTTCTCCGGCTGGGCGTCCGTGAGCCCGAGGCTGTTGACCTGCACCCCGTAGCGGAAGCGGCGCAGGTCGGGGTCGGCGACCCCGTACCGCTCGCGGGTGATCTCGTCCCACAGCCGGGTGAAGGCGCGCACCTTGCACATCTCCTCGACGAACCGGACCCCGGCGTTGACGAAGAACGAGACCCGCCCGACGACCTCGGGGAACCGGTCCGGGGGGACCTGGCCTCCGTCGCGGACGGCGTCGAGGAGGGCGGTGGCCGTGGCGAGGGCGTAGCCGACCTCCTGGACCGGCGTCGCCCCGGCCTCCTGGAGGTGGTAGCTGCAGACGTTGACGGGGTTCCACCGGGGCATCCGCGCGACGGTCCAGGCGACGAGGTCGGTGGCCAGGCGCATCGACGGCCCCGGCGGGAAGACGTAGGTGCCCCGGGACAGGTACTCCTTGACGATGTCGTTCTGCGTGGTTCCGGCGAGCCCGCGCACCACCGCCTCGGGGTCCTCGCCGGCGGTCTCGGCCTGCTCCTCGGCGGCGACCTGGTAGAGCGCGAGCAGCCACATCGCGGTCGCGTTGATCGTCATCGAGGTGTTCGACGAGGCCAGCGGGATGCCCGCGGTGAGTGCCCGCATGTCGCCCAGGTGGCTGATCGGCACCCCGACTCGGCCGACCTCGCCGCGAGCGAGCGGGTGGTCCGGGTCGTAGCCGGTCTGCGTGGGCAGGTCGAAGGCGACGGACAGGCCGGTCTGGCCCTTGGCGAGGTTCCTCCGGAAGAGCTCGTTGCTCGCCGAAGCGCTCGTGTGCCCGGCGTAGGTGCGCATGACCCACGGGCGGTCGCGCCCGGGGGTGGTGGCGCGGGCCCCCTCGCCCCACTGCGGCTTCTCGCGCATGCCGGGACGCTACCCGCGCCGGCGCCCGGGCAGGAGGGGTTCAGGCGGTGAGCGTCACCACATCCGGGGCGGCGACGCCGAAGGCGCGCTCGAGGCGGGCCCGCCGGAGGAGGCGCCGCGAGCGGGCGGAGGCGTCGACGAGCCGGACCACCCGGCCCCGGCGCCGCGACCGCCGGTGGCACTCGACGAGCAGCCCGAGCCCGGTCGCGTCCCCGATCTCGGCCTGCCCGAGGTGGAGCAGGACCGGGCCGGCCCCGTCGTCGACGGCGTCCCGCAGCAGGAGCCGGACGTCCGCCGCGCTGTGCACGTCGAGGCGCCCCTGGAGCTCGACGTGCTGCCCGTCGCTGCGCTCGTCGACCCTCACCCACTGCTCGGGCAGGACACTCACCGTCATCATCGACCCCCGGAGTCTGCTGTGTGCCGTCACCCATTAGACGTTCCGCACCCCCGTCCAGTTGCCGGGAAGCCGGTCACGAATCGGTGACGGGTTCCCCAAGGTTTCACCATGACGGGGTCTGCGAGGCTGGGCCCATGGTCAACCTCACGAGGATCTACACCCGCACCGGGGACGACGGCACCACCGCGCTCGGTGACTTCAGCCGGACCCGCAAGACCGACCCACGTCTCGTCGCGTACGCCGACGTCAACGAGGCGAACGCCGCGATCGGGGTCGCGGTCGCGACCGGTGGGCTGCGCGACGACGTCGCGGCGACCCTGCGCCGGGTGCAGAACGACCTGTTCGACGTCGGGGCCGACCTGTGCGCCCCGCTGCAGGTCGAGCCGGAGTTCCCGCCGCTGCGGGTGCGGGAGCGCTGGGTCGACGAGCTCGAGGCGGACTGCGACCGCTACCTCGCCGAGCTCGAGCCGCTGCGGTCCTTCATCCTCCCCGGCGGGACCGCGGGGTCGGCGCACCTGCACGTGGCGACCACGGTCGTCCGGCGGGCCGAGCGCTCGGCGTGGGCCGCGATCGAGGCCTACGGGACCGGCGAGGCGCGGGGCAAGGGCGCGGGCGGGGTCAACCCGCTCACCACGACCTACCTCAACCGGCTGTCGGACCTGCTGTTCGTGCTCGCACGGGTGGCGAACCTGCCGGTGGGCGGCGACGTCCTCTGGCAGCCGGGCGGCGGGCGGGAGGAGCACCGCGGCGGGCGGGAGGAGCACCGCGGCGGGCGGGAGGAGCACCGCGGCGGGCGGGAGGAGCGCGCGGGCGGGAGCAAGGACGGCAGCGGCGGACCGGACGAGCCCGGTGAGCAGGAGGACCGGGCCTCCGACTGAGCGGCGGGCTCAGGCGACGTTGACGTTGAACCCGGGCGGCGAGCTCTCGAGCCAGGACCGGACCGCGGTGTAGGACGAGGGCGCGAGCGCGATCTCGAACGCCTCTCCCGCGCACCGCCCCCGGACCGCGACCGCCTCCGGGAGCCCGGGGATGACGTCCCGGGAGGGGGCGGGCGCCCCGAGATCGACGCCCCAGCGGTCCCAGCGGCACGCCGGGCGCAACGAGGGACCCACGACCGGGTACCACTCGAGCCGGTCGGCGGCGAAGCGCAGCAGCCCGAGCCGCCAGTGGGGCCGGGCCACGGTCCGCACGGCACAGAGCATGAGCGGGCGTCCCGCGGAGATCGCGCGCCGTCGCACCCAGATCAGCGCCAGGGCGAGGGCGGCGACGAGAACGAGCGCGACCGTCACCGCCTCGGCGCTGTGGAGGGGTGACATCGCGCGGCTCCTCGGGTCAGGCGCTCATCGCGGAAGCGTCGACGGCCTCGGCGACGATGGTCACGCGGTCGTGGTCCACGGAGAGGAAGCCGCTGTCGATGTTCGCCGTCTGCCTCCCGCCCCCGGTGTGGATGGCGACGTCGCCGGAGACGAGCACCCCGAGCAGCGGGCTGTGCCCGGGCATGATCCCGAGGTCCCCGTCGATCGACCGGGCGGTCACCATGCTCGCCTCGCCCTCCCAGACCTTCCGGTCGGCGGCGACGAGCTCGACTGTCAGCTGGCTCACGGTGTCCTCACGGGGTCTCGGGGCTGGTGGGCGAGGGTGTGCCGGTCTCGGGAGCCTCACGGCTGCAGGCCGACCGCCCCCAGTCTACCGGTCCGGCGTCGCCGGGCCGTCGCAGGGGAGGGCGCGGCCGGCGCGCCCTCGGCTCAGCGGCGGGAGCGGGTCAGGTCCTCGTCGACGTCCCGCTCGGGGTCCTCCACCGCGCCCGTGGCCCGGTTGAGCGCCCGCATGCCGTGGTAGGTCACCAGCGCGGCGCCGGTGCCGAGCGCGATGCCGGCGAACTGGAGGTCCCCGGCCTGCCACGTGAAGTTCGCGATCCCGATGACGAGCGCGACCGCGGCGGTCGTCAGGTTGATCGGGTTGCCGAAGTCGACCCGGTTCTGCACCCAGATCCGGACCCCGAGCAGGCCGATGAGACCGTAGAGGACGGTCGCGGCCCCGCCGAGGACGCCGGCCGGGACGGTGGCGACGGCGGCCCCGAACTTCGGCGAGAAGCTGAGCAGGAACGCGGTCGCCGCGGCCACCCAGTACGCCGCGGTCGAGTAGACCCGGGTCGCGGCCATGACGCCGATGTTCTCCGCGTACGTCGTCGTCCCCGAGCCACCGCCGAAACCGGCGAGGGTCGTCGCGAGGCCGTCGGCCGTGAGCGCCCGCCCGATGACGGGGTCCAGGTCGCGACCGGTCATGAGGGCGACGGACTTCACGTGGCCGATGTTCTCCGCGACGAGGACGAGGACGACCGGGACGAACAGGCCGGCGAGGGAGAGGTGGAACTCGGGGGCGGTGAAGTGCGGCAGGCCGACCCAGCGGGCGCGCTCGACCTCGGTGAAGTCGACCTCCCCGCGGGCCAGGGCCACGACGTAGCCGACGAGGACCCCGAGCAGGATCGAGAGCCGCCCGGGCATCCCGCGGGCGACGACGGTGACGACGGCGATGGTCACGAGTGTCGCGAGCGCCGTCACCGGCGCGTCGGTGAAGTTCTGCTTCGCCGTCGGGGCGAGGTTGAGACCGATGAGCGCGACGATCGTCCCGGTGACGACCGGGGGGAGCAGCGCGTGCACCCACCGGTCCCCCGCGACCTGGACGGCCACGCCGGCGAGGGCGAGCGCGATGCCGGTCATCGCGACCCCGCCCACGGCCGCGGCCATGCCGTGGCTGGACGTGGCGGCCTGGATCGGCGCGATGAACGCGAAGGAGGACCCGAGGTAGCTCGGTACCCGCCCGGCGGTGAGCAGGAGGAAGAGCATCGTGCCGATCCCGGAGAAGAACAGCGTCGTCGCCGGCGGGAACCCGGTGATGAGCGGGACGAGGAAGGTCGCCCCGAACATCGCGACGACGTGCTGGGCCCCGATCCCCGCCGTCCGGGGCCAGCTCAGGCGCTCGTCGGGGGCGACGACCTCGCCACTCCGGATGGTCCGGCCGTCGCCGTGGAGGCGCCACGACAGGCCGAGGGGGTGCTCGCTCATGCGGGTGGTCTCTCTCCGGTCGGTGTCGGCGCCCGAGTATGCCGCAGGGCCGGCCCCCCCGAGGGGACCGGCCCTGCCGGTGGGGGCGGCTCGGCGCCGACCCGGTGGTGCTCAGATGTTCTTCTGGATCTCCGCCCACTGGCGCTCGACGTCGTCGAGGCCACCGCACATGAAGAACGCCTGCTCGCCGACGTGGTCGTACTCGCCGTCGCAGATCTTCGTGAAGGCCTCGATGGTCTCCGACAGCGGGACGGTCGAGCCCTCGATGCCGGTGAACTGCTTGGCGACATAGGTGTTCTGTGAGAGGAAGCGCTGGAGACGGCGGGCCCGCTGGACGATGAGCTTGTCCTCCTCGGACAGCTCGTCGACCCCGAGGATCGCGATGATGTCCTGCAGCTCCTTGTTCCGCTGGAGGATCCCCTTGACCCGGTTGGCGGTCGCGTAGTGGTCCTCGGCGATGTACCGGCGGTCGAGGATCCGCGAGGTCGAGGTCAGCGGGTCCACGGCCGGGTAGATCCCCTGCGAGGCGATCTCGCGGGAGAGCTCGGTCGTCGCGTCGAGGTGGGCGAACGTCGTCGACGGGGCCGGGTCGGTGTAGTCGTCGGCCGGGACGTAGATCGCCTGCATCGAGGTGATCGAGTGACCCCGGGTCGAGGTGATCCGCTCCTGGAGGGTGCCCATCTCGTCGGCGAGGGTGGGCTGGTAGCCGACCGCCGACGGCATGCGGCCGAGGAGGGTGGAGACCTCCTGGCCCGCCTGGGTGAACCGGAAGATGTTGTCGATGAAGAGCAGCACGTCCTGGTTCTGCACGTCGCGGAAGTACTCCGCCATCGTCAGCGCCGAGAGCGCCACCCGCAGCCGGGTGCCCGGGGGCTCGTCCATCTGGCCGAACACGAGGGCGGTCTGCCCGAGGACGCCGGCCTCCTCCATCTCGACCATGAGGTCGTTGCCCTCACGAGTGCGCTCGCCGACCCCGGCGAACACCGAGACACCGCCGTGGTCGCGGGCGACCCGGGCGATCATCTCCTGGATGAGGACGGTCTTGCCGACGCCGGCGCCGCCGAACAGGCCGATCTTCCCGCCTTGGACGTAGGGGGTGAGCAGGTCGATGACCTTGATGCCGGTCTCGAACATCTGCGTCTTGCTCTCGAGCTGGTCGAAGGCCGGCGCGTGCCGGTGGATGCCCCAGCGCTCGGTGATCTCGAGCTTCTCGCCCTCGGCGAGGTTGAGGCAGTCTCCCGTCGTGTTGAACACGTGCCCGAGCGTGACGTCGCCGACCGGGACCTGGATCGGGCCCCCGGTGTCCTGGACCTCCGACCCGCGCACGACGCCGTCGGTCGGCTGGAGCGAGATCGCCCTGACCATGTTGTCGCCGATGTGCTGGGCGACCTCGAGGTTGACCCGGTGGGTCTCCTCGCCGAGCACGACCTCCGTGGTGAGGAGGTTGTACTGGTCGGGCATGGCATCGGCGGGGAACTCGACGTCGATGACCGGGCCGGTCACCCGGGCGACGCGGCCGACGCCGCCCTCCGTCGGGGCCTGCGTGGTCTCTTCTGCAGTAGCAGTCATGGGTGGTGTCCTCTACCTTCTACTTCGCCTCGGCGAGGGCGGTGGCACCGCCGACGATCTCGCTGATCTCCTGGGTGATCTCGGCCTGGCGGGCCTGGTTCGCCAGCCGGGTGTACTTCTTGATGAGCTCCTCGGCGTTGTCCGTCGCCGACTTCATCGCTCGCTGCCGCGAGGCGAGCTCGGAGGCGGCCGCCTGCAGGAGGCAGTTGAACAGCCGTGCGGTGACGTAGCGCGGGAGCAGCGTGTCGAGCACCTCCTCGGCGCTCGGCTCGAACTCGTACAGCGGGAGCAGGTCGTCCGGGGCCGGGGCCTCCTCGCCCTCGACGACCTCGAGCGGAAGCAGCCGGATGACCTCCGGCTCCTGGGTGACCAGGTTGACGAACCGGGTGAAGACGACGTGGACCTCGTCGACGCCCCCCTCGCTCTCGGTGTCGCGGGTGAAGTCGTCGACGATGCGCTGCCCGATCTCCCGGGCCGCGTCGAACGTCGGCTTCTCGGTGAAGCCGGTCCAGTCGGCGGCGTACTCCCGGGAGCGGAAGCGGTAGTACGCCACCCCCTTGCGCCCGATGAGGTAGGGGACGGCCTCCTTGCCCTCCTCGCGCAGCCGCTCGATCAGGCGCTCGCTCTCCTTGAGCACTGACGAGGAGTAGGCGCCGGCAAGCCCGCGGTCGCTGGTCATGATGACGACCGCCGCACGGCTGACCTGCTCGTGCTCGCTGGTCAGTGGGTGGTCGACGTCGGAGAACGTCGCCACCGCCGAGACCGCGCGGGTCAGCGCCCGGGCGTAGGGGCTGGACTCGCGGACCGCCTGCTGGGCCTTGACCACCCGGGAGGCCGCCATGAGCTCCATGGCGCGGGTGATCTTCTTCGTCGAGCTGACGGCGCGGATGCGCTGCCGGTACTCCCGGATCTGCGCTCCCATGTGGTTCCGCCTCTCTGTGGGGTCTGGGACGGGGGGCCGGGCAGGTCAGCGCTTCTGGCGCACGATCTGCTCCTGCTCCGACTCCTCCTCGCGGGCCTCGACATCCTCCTCCGAGGCGGGGAGGGAGTCCTCGCCCGAGGGGTCGAACTGCTTCTTGAACGACTCCATCGCCTCGGTGAGCGAGGACTCGGTGTCGTCGCCGAACTTGCCCGTCTCCCGGATCGTGTCGAGGATGCCGGACTTCTCCCGGCGCAGGTACTCGAGGAACTCCGACTCGAACCGGGCGATGTCGTCGACCGGCACGTCGTCGAGCCTGCCCGTCGTGCCGGACCAGATCGAGACGACCTGCTCCTCGACGGGGAACGGGTGGGCCTGGCGCTGCTTGAGCAGCTCGACGAGCCGTCCACCGCGGGCGAGCTGGGCGCGCGAGGCCGGGTCGAGGTCGGAGGCGAACATCGCGAACGCCTCGAGGGTGCGGTACTGGGCCAGGTCGAGCTTGAGCCGCCCGGAGACCTGCTTCATCGCCTTGATCTGCGCGTCGCCGCCGACCCGGGAGACCGAGACGCCGACGTCGATCGCCGGCCGGACGCCCGAGTTGAACAGGTCGGCCTGGAGGTAGATCTGGCCGTCGGTGATCGAGATGACGTTGGTGGGGATGTACGCCGAGACGTCGCCGGCCTTGGTCTCGATGAGCGGCAGACCGGTCATCGAGCCCGCGCCGAGGTCGTCGGACAGCTTGGCGCAGCGCTCGAGCAGGCGGCTGTGGAGGTAGAACACGTCGCCGGGGTAGGCCTCGCGGCCCGGCGGGCGGCGCAGCAGCAGCGACACGGCGCGGTAGGCCTCGGCCTGCTTGGACAGGTCGTCGAAGACGATGAGCACGTGCCGGCCGTCGTACATCCAGTGCTGGCCGATGGCCGACCCGGTGTACGGAGCAAGGTACTTGAAGCCCGCGGAGTCGGAGGCGGGGGCGGCGACGATGGTCGTGTACTCCATCGCGCCCGCCTCCTCGAGGGTGTCCTTGACCGAGGCGATGGTCGAGCCCTTCTGACCGATGGCGACGTAGATGCACCGGACCTGCTTGCTCGGGTCGCCGCTCTCCCAGAACTCACGCTGGTTGATGATCGTGTCGATCGCGACGGTGGACTTGCCGGTCTGCCGGTCGCCGATGATCAGCTGGCGCTGACCGCGGCCGATCGGGGTCATCGCGTCGACGGCCTTCAGGCCGGTCTGGAGCGGCTCGTGGACCGACTTGCGCTGCACGACCGAGGGGGCCTGGAGCTCGAGGGCGCGGCGGGCGGTGGTCTCGACGTCGCCGAGGCCGTCGATGGGCTGTCCGAGCGGGTTGACCACCCGCCCGAGGTAGCCGTCACCGACCGCGACGGAGAGGACCTCGCCGGTGCGCTTGACGTTCTGGCCCTCCTCGATCCCCTCGTAGTTCCCGAGGACCACGACGCCGATCTCGTGCACGTCGAGGTTGAGGGCGAGCCCCAGCGTGCCGTCCTCGAACTCGAGCAGCTCGTTGGTCATCGCCGACGGCAGGCCCTCGACGTGGGCGATGCCGTCCCCGGCGTCCACGACGCGGCCGACCTCCTCGCGGGAGGCCCGGCCGGGCTCGTAGGACCGGACGTAGGTGTCCAGTGCGTCCCGGATCTCCTCCGGACGGATCGAAAGCTCCGTCATGTGTCTTCTCTCCTCGGTTGCGGTCCCGCTGGCGGGGGCCGGCTCTGCGGTTCGGTGGTGCTGTGCGGTTGTCGGCGGACCGGGGGCGCGGCGCCCCCGGGCCGGCTAGCGCGCGAAGTGGCGCCGGACGTCCTCGATGCGGCGGGCGACGGTGCCGTCGATGACCTCGTCGCCGACGCGGACCCGCAGGCCCCCGACGACGGCGGGGTCGACGACGACCTGGAGCTGGACAGCGTGGGAGTAGATCTCCGCGAGGGCGTGCTCGAGCCGCTCGCGGGCCTGCGGCCCGAGCGGGACGGCGGTCGTGACGACCGCGGTGAGCCGTTCGCGACGGTCCGCCGCCAGCCCGAGGTACTCCTCGACCGTCCGGTCGAACCGGCGCCCGCGAGGGGCGAGCACGGCCTGCCGGGCGAGGCGGACCGTCTCGGGGGCGGCCTTGCCCTCGAGCAGGGTGCGCACGAGCTCGTCCTTGGCCCGCCGGTCGCCGTACCGGTTGGTCACCGCGTCCCGCAGCCGGGTGTTGCCGGCGACGGTGCGCTCGAACCGGAAGAGCTCGTCCTCGAGGTCCTCGAGCCGCCCCCCGGACTCGGCGGACGCGAGCAGCGCCTCGACCCCGAGGACCTCGACGGTGTCGCCGAGGTCCCGCTCACCGGCCCAGCGCTGCGCCGCGAGCTCGCCGAGCACGGCGGTCGCGTGGTCACCGACCCTGCCCTGGAAGATCGTCGTCGCGAGGCCGCGCTTGGCCTCGGCCTCGCGCGAGGGATCGCCGAGCGCCCGGCGCAGCGTCGGGTTGGCGTCGATCGCGGCGGCGGCGCCGAACAGGTCCTCGGCGAGGGCGGCCGCGTCCGCCCCGGAGCCCAGGGCCTCCTCGAGCGCCTTCGCCCCGGCCTTCGCGGCACCGCGGGAGGAGCCCTGCATCAGGACTCCTGCCCGGTGTCGCTCGCGCCCACCTTCTCGGGACGGACCTGTCCGGACTCGAGGTCGGCGAGGAAGCGCTCGACGATGCCGCTCTGGCGGGCCTCGTCCTCGAGCGACTCCCCGACGATGCGGCTGGCCAGGTCCGTGGAGAGCCGTCCGACCTCGGAGCGCAGCGAGAGCTCGGCCTGCTGCCGCTCGGCCTCGATCTGGCGGTGCGCGGCCTCGGTGATCCGGTTCGCCTCGGCCTGGGCCTGCTCGCGCATCTCGGCGATGATCTGCGTGCCCTGCTCGCGCGCGTCCTCGCGGATCCGCGAGGCCTCGGCCCGGGCCTCGTGCAGCTGCGACTCGTACTTCTCCTTGGCGGCCTCGGCCTCGGCCTGGGCCTTCTCCGCCTGCTCCATTCCACCCTCGATCGCGGCCCGGCGCTCGGAGTAGATCTGCTCGAGGTTGGGCACGACCTTGGACTGGAACACCCAGTAGAGGACACCGAAGGCGATGAGCCCGATGACGAGCTCTGCCGGGTGGGGGATGATCGGCAGCTGTCCGCCCCAGCCGTTGTCCTCAGCTGCTACTACGGATGCGAGGTTCACGTCGCTTCCTTACTGTCCGGTGGGAGGGGTCCTGGTGGGGATGGCCCGGGACTAGAAGACGAACGCGAAGACGAGACCCAGCAGCGCGAGCGCCTCGGCGAGCGCGAACCCGGTGAACGCGATCGTCTGGAGCATGCCGCGCGCCTCGGGCTGGCGGGCGACACCGTTGATGTAGGCCGCGAAGATCAGGCCGATCCCGATCCCGGGGCCGATCGCGGCGAGGCCGTAGCCGAGGAAGGTGATGTTGCCGGTCATGTCACTGTTTCCTTTCGGTGGCACTCCGGGCGGGTACCCGGGTGTCGTGCGGGGGTCTTCTCGGGGGGCTGTGGGGGTCTGGTCGGGGGGGCAGGTCGACGGGGTCTGGTCGGGGGCTCCGGTGCTCGGCGGTCAGTGTTCGTCAGCGACCGCCCCGGCGATGTAGAGCGCCGCGAGGAGGGTGAAGACGAAGGCCTGGAGGAACTCGATGAGGATCTCGAAGAACGTCATGAGGATCGTCATGAGGAACGAGATGACCCCGGCGCCGGCGAAGGCGATGTTGCCGGTCTCCAGCAGCAGGTACTCCCCGCCGAGGGTGAACACGAGCAGCAGCAGGTGGCCGGCGAACATGTTGCCGAAGATTCGCAGCGCGAGCGTGACCGGCCTCGTCACGAAGTACGTGAAGACCTCGAGGACGAACATGATGGGGACGATCCAGCCCGGCAGGCCGGGCGGCACCATCGACTTCAGCCACCCGATGAAGCCGCCCTTCCGACGGATCCCGACGACGTGGTAGACGACGTAGACCACGAGGGTCAGCACGATCGGGTAGGCGATCCGGCTCAGCGTCGGGAACTGGATGAACGGGATGACCCCGAACAGGTTGTTGACGAGGATCAGCGTGAAGAGCGTGAACAGCAGCGGCACGAAGGGCTTGAAGTCCTTGCTGCCGATGACGTCGCGGCCGATCGTGTTCCGGACGAAGTTGTAGAGGGACTCGACCATCCACTGCCGCCGGGTCGGCACGACGGAGAGCTTGCCCGTCACGGAGACGAAGAACCAGGCGAGGAACCCGGCCGAGAGCAGGATGACCAGCGCGGACCGGGTCAGTGCCCAGGCGCTGTCCCCGCCGACGAGCGGCTGCCAGAAGTTCTCGATCCCGGGCGGGTTGAACTCCGCCGGCACGGACGAGGCCGCGCCCGCGGCCAGGTGTCCTGCCATCACGTTCAGGCTCACAGCCTCTCCTCGGTCGGTCGTGTCGCGGACTCCTCCGCGTGGATCCTCGTGGTGGGCACCGCGATCCGCGACCTCGGCACCAGCCGCCTCGGGTCCCCGGTTACGCTACCGGACGCCCGGCGGTCGGGGCGAGGCGTGCCGCGCCCGCCCCTGACGTGGGCCACTGCGCCCCTGATCGCGTCCCTCATCGCGGCTCCTCCGTCCCGGGACCGGCACCACCTCCGGGGGCGTCGGGGCCGGACGGCTCGTCGTAGACGAGGGTCCGGGCCCGGCGCCAGGCGAGCATCGCGAAGCCCTGCCACCCGAGCGCGGCGACGAGCAGCGTGACCGCGACGGCGGTGTCGTCGAGGCCGGGGATGCGGTCGGCGACGGCGATGACCAGCAGCAGCGCGATGACCTGCCCGAGGTAGACCGACAGCGCGGCGGCCATGAAGAGCATGGGGGCGGCGTCCCGGACGACGCGGGCCATGATCGCGAGGCCGGAGCTGAAGAAGGCGACCGCGACGAGCAGTCCGAGCGCCCCGGACGCGGCGCCGCCGAGGCCGCGGGTCAACCCGAGGACCAGCACGGTGGCCGCCCCGAGCGCCAGCGTCGGCGCGAAGGCCCCCCGCAGCATCACCGCGAAGGGCGCCCCCGCGCGCGGCGTCGGGCTCGGCATCGTCGTCGTCACCATCGTTCCTGCTCGTTCGGGGCGTCGTGCGGGGCGTCTCTCGAAGGGTACGCAGGTACCTGAGCGGGTCGGCGGGGGGCTCCCAGCCGCCGTCCAGATGCTTGTGAAACCTATCACAAGCACTTCGCGGGCCTGAAGCAGCGACCCCTACCGTCTCATCCCGCCCGCGCCCCCCGGTGCGGCACGCCCGCGACGCGCCGCAGGACGGCCCTTGTCGGGGTGCCGGGAGGTCCTCGGGCTCAGCCCGGGCGGTGGGCCGGGTTGCGGGGGTTGTCGTAGCGGGGCAGCCACCGGGTGAGCCACAGGGCGAGCAGGAGGGTGAGCACCACCCCGACCGCGGCCGCCCGCCAGTCGACGAACACGAAGCTCACCGATCCCATCGCCGCGACCCCCGCCCAGAGCCAGAGAAGGAGCACGGCGCGGCGATGGCCGTGGCCGATCCGAAGCATCCGGTGGTGCAGGTGCTGGGCGTCGGGGTGCCAGGGCCGCTGGCCGCGCCGGGTCCTGCGGATGATCGCGAGGACGACGTCGAGCAGCGGGAGCAGGATGATCGCCGCCGGCACGACGAGCGGCATCAGCAGCGCGACCACGGTGTTGCGGCTGACCTGCGAGGGCGCGACCGTGCCCGTGGTGGAGATCATCGCCGCGGCGAGGAGCAGCCCGAGCAGCAGGGCGCCGCTGTCGCCCATGAACAGCCGCGCCGGGTAGAAGTTGTGCGGCAGGAACCCGAGGCAGCAGCCGACGAGCGCCGCGGAGATGAACGTCGCCGAGGAGAACACGTTCGGCGGGTCGTAGCTCTGCGAGATGAGGTAGCTGTACCCGAAGAAGGCGGCCGCGGCGATGCCGACGACGCCGGCGGCGAGCCCGTCGAGCCCGTCGATGAAGTTCACCGCGTTCGTCGAGACCACGACGATGAGGATGGTCAGGACGACGAACACCGGTGCCGGCAGGACGGTGACGACCCCGAGCGGGAGCGAGAAGAACTGCACCCCGTAGAAGGCCATGATGCCGGCCGCGACCATCTGCCCGGCGAGCTTGGTGAGCGGGTCGAGCTCGCGGACGTCGTCGATGGCCCCGACGAGGCAGACGAGCGCGGCGCCGAGGAGGACCCCGACCAGCTCGTCACCCGCGTCGAACACCTGCCCGAGCCGGGGCAGGGCGTGGGCCACGAGGGTCGCGGCGGCGAAGCCGACGAAGATCGCCACGCCGCCGAGCCGCGGGATCGGCACCGAGTGCACGTCCCGGTCCCGCACCGGCGTGAACGCCCCGGTGCGCACCGCGAGGGTGCGCATCCCCGGGACCGCGACGTACGTCGTCGCCATCGCGACGAGGAGGACGAAGACGTACTCGCGCACGGGATGCGGCCGTCCGGGGCCGGGTCAGCGGGGGTAGGCGGGGAAGCGGTCGACGAGCTCGGTGACCCCGGCGCGGACCTCCGCGGAGACCGGGTGGTCGGGGTCGGCGTCGCCGCGGGTCACCGCGGTGTGGATGAGCTCGGCGACCCGCGTCATCTCCGCGGTCCCCATGCCCTGGGTCGTCACGCACGGGGTGCCCACCCGGATGCCCGAGGCGATGTTGGGCTTCTGCGGGTCGAACGGGATCGCGTTCTTGTTGAGCACGATCCCGGCCGCGTCGGCCCGGGCCTCCGCGTCCGCCCCGGTGACCCCGACGCCCTGGAGGTCGTGCAGGGACAGGTGGGTGTCGGTGCCCCCGGTCGTGGGCCGGATCCCGCGCTCGCCGAGCGCGCCGGCGAGCTGCTTGGCGTTCTCGACGACCCGGCGGGCGTAGTCGGCGTACTCCGGCGTCGCGCACTCCTTGAAGTTCACGGCCTTGGCCGCGATCGTGTGCATCTGCGGGCCGCCCTGCATCATCGGGAACACGGCCTTGTCGAGGGCCCTGGCATGCTCCTCGGTGCAGACGAGCGCGCCCGATCGCGGGCCGCGGAGCACCTTGTGCGTGGTGAAGGTGACGACGTCGGCGTGGGGCACCGGGGACGGGATCGCCTTGCCGGCGACGAGCCCGATGAAGTGCGCCGCGTCGACCCAGAAGATCGCGCCGACCTCGTCGGCGACCCGGCGGAAGAACTCGAAGTCGATCGCGCGCGGGATCGCCGACCCGCCGGCGAGGATCACCTTGGGCCGGTGCTCCTTGGCGAGCCGCTCGACCTCGGCGTGGTCGATGTGCTCGGTCTCGGGGTCGACCCCGTAGTGGACCGCGTTGAACCACTTGCCGGAGAAGGAGACCTTGGTGCCGTGGGTGAGGTGGCCGCCGTGGGGCAGGCTCATCGCGAGGATCGTGTCCCCCGGCTGCATGAACGCGCCGTAGACCGCCTGGTTGGCGCTCGCCCCGGAGTGCGGCTGCACGTTGGCGTGCTCGGCCCCGAACAGCGCCTTGCACCGCTCGATGGCGATCGTCTCGGCCTTGTCGACCTCGGAGCACCCGCCGTAGTACCGCCGGCCGGGATAGCCCTCGGCGTACTTGTTCGACAGCGTCGACCCGAGGGCGGTGAGCACCTCCGGGGAGGACATGTTCTCGC
Organism: uncultured Actinomycetota bacterium; assembly: GCA_963800325.1. Taxonomy (GTDB): domain Bacteria; phylum Actinomycetota; class Actinomycetes; order Actinomycetales; family Dermatophilaceae; genus CAWDAQ01. Next base: position 607,017 of record CAWDAQ010000005.1, read on the forward strand.
TCGCGATGAGCTGCAGGCCCCCGCGGATCCGGGCGAGCTCGGAGACGAGCACGCCGGCGATGTCGGGGTCGAACGCCTCGAGCGCGCCGAAGTCCGAGCCGTAGAAGGTGTCACTGCCCATGGTGCTCCTGCTCCTCGTGCGGGGCGCCTGCCCCGCTCTCCTCGGCGGGGGTCCGGCCCGCCAACTCTAGGCGGTCCTCGTGGGCGGGCTCGCCGTCCGCCGCCCCGCCGGTTCCCTCCCTCTCCTCGCCCGAGACGTCACGGGGCTCGTCACCGGGCTCGTCGACGGGCTCGTCAGCGGAGGCACCGGGTCCCTCCCCCGCCCGGTCCCGCGGGAGCGAGGCGGCGGTGACGCGCTCGACGTCCTCGGCCGAGATCGTCCCCTCGCGGAGCACGACCGGCACCTCGCCGGTGCAGTCGACGATGGTGCTCGGCTGCTGCGAGCTCCGGGGCCCGCCGTCGACGTAGAGGTCGACCGCGTCCCCGAGCTGGGTGGCGGCCTCGAGGACGGTCGTCGCCGCTGGCTGCCCGGTCCGGTTCGCGCTCGTCACGGCCATCGGGCCGGCCTGGGCGAGCACGGCGAGGGCGACCTCGTCGTCCGGCATGCGCAGCGCGACCGTCCCCTCGGTCTCGCCGAGGTCCCAGTGCAGCGAGGACTGCGCCGTGACGACGAGTGTCAGCGGTCCGGGCCAGTACTGCGCGATGAGCGGCCGTACGTAGGGCTGCAGCCCGGTCGCGAGCCCGTCGACGGTCCGGGCGTCGGGGACGAGGACCGGCGGCGGCATCTCCCGGCCGCGCCCCTTGGCCGCGAGGACCCGCGCGACGGCCGCCGCGGAGAAGGCGTCGCAGCCGATGCCGTACACGGTGTCGGTCGGCAGGACGACGACGTCGCCCGCGCGGACGGAGAGGACGGCCCGGTCCACGGCACGGTCGCGGCCGTCTGCGGTGGCGTCGACGACCGGGCTCATGGCCTCCATGCTAGGGGCGGCGCGGCGCCCCGGAGCCGCGGGTGGGCGGTCGGCGTCGCCGGGCCGTCGTCGCCCGGGGCCGTCCGGCGAGGTCGGGGTGGTCCTCGACCCGGTCCCACTCCCCCGTCTGGGCCAGGGCCGCAGGGAGGCTCTCGCCCTGGGTGTCGGCGTGCTCGAGGACGAGGGCGCCGCCGGGGCGGAGCAGGTCGCACGCCCGGGCCGCGACGAGCCGCGGGATCGCGAGCCCGTCCGCGCTGCCGCCGTAGAGCGCCTCCCCGGGGTCGTGGTCGCGCACCTCGGCCTCGAGCGGCTCCAGCCCCGCCGGGATGTACGGCGGGTTCGCGACGACGACGTCGACCTCGCCCTCGAGGTCGGGGAAGGCGGTCATCGCGTCGCCGAGGACGAGGTCGACCTCGAGGGCGGTGACCTCGACGTTGCGCGCCGCCCAGCCGTGGGCGAGCGGCGACAGCTCGATGGCGTGCACCTCGGCGGCGGGCACCTCGTCCTTGACGCTGAGCGCGATCGCACCCGAGCCGGTGCACAGGTCGACGACGACCGGGGGGCGCCGGTCCGGGCGGCGCACGGCCCGCGCGAGCTCGATCGCGAGGCCGGCGACGACCTCGGTCTCGGGCCGGGGCAGGAAGACGCCGGGCCCGACCTCGAGCTCGACCCCCCGGAACCAGGTCCGCCCGGTCAGGTGCTGAAGCGGCACCCGGTCGCAGCGCTGTCCGACGAGGTCGTCGTACCCGCCGGGGCTCTCGTGGCCGAGCACCATCCGGGCGCGGACCTCGCCCGGCCCGACGCCGAGGAGGTGGGCCGCGAGCGCGACGGCGTCGGCGTCGGGGGAGCCGACCCCGGCGGCGGCCAGCCGCGCGGTCGCCCCGCGGACTGCGGCGGCGAGGTCGGTCACGGCGCCTCGGCCACCTCGGCGAGGCGGGCGGCCTCGTCGGCGTCGACCGCCGACTGGACCACCGGCTCGAGGGCGCCGTCGAGGACGGCGTCGAGGTTGTGGGCCTTGAAGCCGGTGCGGTGGTCGCTGATGCGGTTCTCCGGGAAGTTGTAGGTGCGGATCCGCTCCGACCGGTCGACGGTGCGCACCTGTGAGCGCCGGGCTGCCGAGGCCTCGGCGTCGGCGGCGTCCTGGGCCATCTGGTGCAGGCGGGCGCGGAGCACCCGCATGGCGCTCTCCCGGTTCTGCAGCTGCGACTTCTCGTTCTGGCACGAGACGACGACCCCGGTCGGCACGTGGGTGACGCGGACCGCGGAGTCGGTGGTGTTGACGCTCTGCCCCCCGGGACCCGAGCTGCGGTAGACGTCGACGCGCAGGTCGGCCGGGTCGATGTCGACCTCGACCGGGTCGGCCTCGGGCATCACCCAGACCCCCGCCGCACTCGTGTGGATCCTGCCCTGGCTCTCGGTCACGGGGACGCGCTGGACGCGGTGCACACCGCCCTCGTACTTCAGCCGGGCCCAGGGGGCCTGGCCGGGCTCGGCCGTCCCGCGGGCCTTGACCGCCACCCGGACGTCCCGGTAGCCGCCGAGGTCGGACCCCGTGGAGTCGAGCACCTCGGTGCGCCAGCCGCGGTGCTCGGCGTAGCGCAGGTACATCCGCAGCAGGTCGCCGGCGAAGAGCGCGGACTCCTCACCCCCCTCCCCGGCCTTGACCTCGAGGATGACGTCCCGGTCGTCGTCGGGGTCCCGCGGCAGCAGCAGGGTCCGCAGGCGCTCACGGGCGGCGTCGGCCGAGGCCTCGAGGGCGGGCAGCTCCTCGGCGAAGGCGGGATCCTCCTCCGCGAGCTCCCGGGCCGCGCCGAGGTCGTCCTCCGCCTGCCGGTGGGCCCGGTAGGCGGCGACGACGGGACCGAGCTCGGCGTAGCGCTGGTTCACCCGGCGCAACCGGTCGGGGTCGGCGAGCACCTCGGGGGCGCCGAGCCGCCGTTCGAGGTCGGCGTGCTCGGCGACGAGCGCCTCAGCTGACTCGAGCACGCGTCCTCACCTCATCTCCCCCCGCCCCGTCTGCCCGGCAGGCGTGACGGGCTCGACCTGCTCGACGTGCGAGTGCGCCGGTCACGACCCCTGGGGTCGCACCGGCGCACCCGGGCCGCTACTTGGCGGTCTTCTTGCCGTAGCGGGCCTCGAAGCGGGCCACCCGGCCACCGGTGTCGAGGATCTTCTGCTTGCCCGTGTAGAACGGGTGGCAGTTGCTGCACACGTCGGCGTGGATGTGGCCGTTGCCGGCGGTGCTGCGGGTCGTGAACGAGTTGCCGCAGGTGCAGGTCACCTGGGTCTCGACGTACTCGGGGTGGATGTCCTTCTTCACCGTGTCTCCTCGGGTCTGTGCGGTCCGGGTCGGCGAGCGGGAGCGGACGCTCCCGGGCGGCGGGTGCCGCCTGCCGTGAACCGGGCCAACCATGAAGTGTGCCAGAGAGGGCACGGTGGCCATAACCGGCCGGGGCGCTCCCCTGTTCCCGTGGCCGCGCCGGCCCTAGCGTGTCGGTGTGCACGTCGGTGTGGTGGTCCCGTGGGCCGACGCCCGGGAGTTCGCCGAGCTCGCGACCCTGGCCGAGGAGCACGGCTGGGACGCGGTCTTCACGTGGGAGACCCTGTTCGGGGTCGACGCGTGGGTGACGCTCGGGGCGGCGTCCATGGTCACCTCGCGCATCCGGCTCGGGACCATGCTCACCCCGGTCTCCCGGGTGCGTCCGTGGGACCTCGCCTCACGGGTCGGGACCGTGGACCGGCTCAGCGGCGGGCGGGTCGTCCTCGGCGCCGGGCTCGGCGCGGTGCACGAGGGCTGGACCGCCTTCGAGCCCGACGAGGGACGCGCGGTCCGCGCGCGCAAGCTCGACGAGTCGCTCGCGGTGTACGCCGGGCTGCTCGCCGGGCAGCCGTTCACGTTCGAGGGCGAGCACTACTCGGCCCGGCCGACGGCGTTCGCCCTTCCCGAGCCGCCGGTGCAGCGCCCGCACCCCCCGGTGTGGGTCGTCGGGGCCGCCGTGCCGGGGCGCCGTCGCCAGCGCTCGCTCGAGCGGGCCGCCCGGTGGCAGGGCGTCATCCCCGCCGTCGTCGGGGGCGGGGACGCCGGCGACGTCACCCCGGAGGTCGTCGCCGAGGTGGCCGGGGGCGTGGCGGCGATCCGGGAGGAGTCGGGGCTCGGCGACGACCTCGGAGCGGCCTACGACGTCGTCGTCGAGGGCGACACCCACCGCGCGGACCGGCCGGTCGACCTCGCCGCGCTCGCGCAGGCGGGTGCGACGTGGTTCGTCGAGAGCTGGTGGGACCTCCCGCCCGGCCCCGAGGGCCTGGCCGAGCTCCGCCGGCGGGTCGGGGCGGGACCGCCCGCGCCCTGAGGCGGGCCGGGCCCGCTCGGCCGGTGTCCTCAGTCGTGGCGCGGGAGGCGGAGGATGACCGTGGTCCCCGAGCCCTCGACCGAGTCGTACTCGACCCGACCGCCGTGTCCCTCGACGATGCTCTGCACGATGGTCAGCCCGAGACCGCTGCCGGGCACCTGCCGCGCGGTGGCGTTGCTCGCCCGGAAGAAGCGCTCCGAGAGCCGTGGCAGGTCCCCCGCCGGCACGCCGATGCCGGTGTCGACGACGGTGATGACGACGTCGCCGGACTCCCCGGCCCGAGCCGCGACGTGCACCCGCCCGCCGGCCGGGGTGAACTTGACCGCGTTCGAACCGACGTTGAGCAGCGCCCGCTCGAGGTGGGCGCGGTCGACGTGCACCGCGAGGTCCTCCGGGACGGGGTCGACGGCGAGCCTCACCCCCTTCTCCGTGGCCGTGGGCGTCAGCACCTCGGTGAGGTTGCCGACGAGGTCGCCGACCGCCAGCCGCTCGCTCGAGGGGTGGAGCCCGGCCCCCTCGATCCGGTTGATCTCGAGCAGGTCCTCGATGAGCTCCCGCAGCCGGTCGGTGTTGCGGTGGATGATCCCGAGCGCCCCGGCCTGGGGCGCGGACAGTCGCCCGTAGTCCCCGTCCTCGAGCAGCTCGAGGTAGCCCGAGATCGACGTCAGCGGGGTCCGCAGCTCGTGGGAGACGGTCGCGACGAAGTCGGTCTTCTGCCGGTCGAGCTCGGTGAGCCGCTGGACCTGGAGCTCCTGCATCCGCAGCAGGCGCTGCTGGACGACGGCCTGGGCGACGTACCCGGCGCACTGCTGGACCGCCTGGGCCTCGTCCTCGCGCCACCGCCGCGGGCCGCCGGTCATCATCACGCACATCAGGCCCAGGCCCTCGTCGCGCAGGCCGACCGGGGTGAAGAGCACCGAGGCCGCCCCCGTGGCCCGGTGGAACCGGCGGGCCCGCTCCTGCTCCTGGACGCGGGGGGCGAGGAAGTCGGTCTCGACGTAGGTGCGGCCCGAGCGCATGAGCTCCTCGCTCACCGTGACCGCCTCGGCCGCGAGCGTGGTCGGAAGCGGTGGCAGCGGCGGGAGGTGGCCGGCGTGCCACTGGTTCCGCTCGGCGATCGTGCCGTCCTCGGTGAGGGTGTAGAGCAGCGCCCGGTCGGCGCCGAGCCCCTGCCCGACGAGCTCGCAGACGACCCGCAGCGCCTCGTCGGCACCCCCGGGGGCGCGGGCGTGGTGGGCGACCTCGAGGGTGAGCTCCTGCATCGAGCGGGCGTGGGCGTGGTCCTCGAGCAAGACGGTGTTGGACCGCACGAGCTCGTTGAAGTCCCGGGCGAGGCCCCGCAGCTCCTCGGCCCCGGCGCCGGGGTCGGCGAACGCGGTCGTGTCCCCCCGCTGCTGGCGGCGCATCGCCGCGCGGAGCCGGGAGAGCGGGATGGTCACCGAGCGGCTCAGCAGCCGGCTGCCGAGGACGACGAGGACGAGCGCGAGCCCGGCGAGCGCGGCGGTCACGACGACCTGGGTGAGGAGCGAGCCGTGGACCGCGCTGCGCAGGTCGCTGCGCAGCGCGGTGAGGTCGGCGGCGAGGGCGTCCTGGCTGCGCTGGAACCGGAGCCAGGCCCGGTCGGCCCGCGCGAGCGCGCGGGTCCGGGCGCCGGCGGTGGCATCGGTGCCGGCGGTCGCCTCGTCGGCCGCGGTGAACCAGGCGGACGCCGCGCTCTCCTCCCGGTCGGCGAGGGCCAGGGCCGGCTCGCGGTCGCTGTCCTCGATCTCGGGCCGGCCGAGCGCGGACCGCAGGTCGGCGAGGTCGGACTCGACGTCGGGGCGGAGGGCGCGGTGGTCCCCGGCCGCGCCGGCGAGCGACGAGGCGAGGTCGGCGCGCGCGCGGGCCATGTCGGTCAGGGCCGCGTCGTTGGCCTCGACCGCCGGTCCGACGGCGCGCGCGAGGGAGTTCAGCCCGTAGCTCTGCGAGAGCAGGGTGAGCGTGCTCGTCGCGGCGACGACGGGGATGAAGGCGAGGACGACGACGAACAGCAGGCGCAGCTGTCGCTCGAGCGGGAGCCGGACCAGGCGGGTGCTCATCCGGCGCCCTCGTCGAACCCCGTGCGGGTCATGACGCCCCACACCTGCCGCCTCCCCCGCAGGCTCGCCCACCAGCCCTCGAGCCGCCACCACACCGTGAGCTGGCGGTACCCGACGTTCTCCACGACCGACGCCGCGAGGGTCGTCAGGAGGTCGCGCCAGCGGTCGTGGCGGTGGAAGGCCCACTCCTCGACGCTCATCGCCGCGAGGGTGACGAGGACGGCGTAGCCGTAGGCGAGCACGAGGAAGAGGACGGCGTAGGGGACGTTGACGACGCCGAGGACGAGCCCCAGCACGACGAGGACGATGCCGACGCCCTCCAGGAGGGGGGCGCAGAGCTCGAACAGCCAGTAGTACGGCAGGGCGAGCAGGCCCACCCGACCGTACCGGGGGCGCAGCAGCATGCCGCGGTAGGCCCAGAGCGTCTCCCAGAGCCCACGGTGCCAGCGGCGGCGCTGGTTGCGCAGCACCCGGAACGTCGAGGGGACCTCGGTCCACGACACCGGGTCGGGGACGAAGTGGACGCGGTACTCGCGGCCTTCGTCGCGCAGGTGCTTGTGGATCCGCAGGACGAGCTCGAAGTCCTCGCCGATGCTGCTCGCGTCCAGGCCGCCGACCTCGACGACGAGGTCGCGGCGGAAGAGGCCGAACGCGCCGCTGATGAGGATGAGGCCACCCAGGCGCGACCAGCCGGTGCGGCCGAGGAGGAACGCGCGCAGGTACTCCACGACCTGGATCCGGGGCAGCCACGTCGTCGGCATCCGGATCTCGACGATGCGCCCGAACGCGATCCGGCTGCCGTTGACCGGGCGGATCGCGCCGCCGGAGGCGACGACGTGGACCGGGTCGTCGACGAACGGCTGGGTCACCCGGACCAGCGCGTCCGGCTCGAGCACGGAGTCGGCGTCGACCATGGCGACCAGCGCCTCGCTCGCGGCGTTGATGCCGACGTTGATCGCCTCCGAGCGTCCGGAGTTCTCCTTGCGGACCACGACGAGCCGGGTCCGCCCGTCCCGGGGCACCGAGACGCTCGTGACGCGGGTCCGAACGGGGACGTCGGCCGGGATCTGCCGTGGGAGGACGACGAGGTCGAAGGCGGCCCGGAGACGCTCGTACGTGGCGTCGGTGCTGCCGTCGTCGACGACGACGACCTCGTGACGGGGGTAGCGCAGCGAGAGCATCGAGGTCACCGAGGTGACGATGCCGACCTCCTCGTTGAAGGCCGGGATGACGAGCGAGACCCCGGGCCGCAGGACGTCCCCGACCCGGCTCTCGTCGACCGCGCGCCGCCGCAGCTGGGTGCGTGTCTCCAGGGCGGCGAGCACGATGATGAGCAGCAGCGAGGTGTTGATGACGACGAAGTAGACGAGCACCGGGACCGCGACGACGTCCATGGCCCACGAGACCGCGGTGCGCAGCACCCCCGTCACCGGTGGGCCGCCTGGAGCTCGGCGACCCGGAGCGCGGTCTCGACCGCGGGTGTCGGGCCGGTGCCGCGGACCTCCTGGGCGGCCCGGCGCCCCCGGGGTCCGATGCGGACGAGGACGCTCGCGCTGAGCTCGGCGAGGACGGCGTCCTCGTCCCGGCACAGCTCGGCGAGGGCGGCCACGGCCCGGACGTCGCCGAGCGCCCCGAGCGAGGCGATGCAGGCCCGGCGCAGGGCGGTGGGGTTTCCGGGCAGGGCGAGCCAGACGAGCAGGTCGACGTCCTCGGCCCGGCCGACCTCCCCCAGGGCGCGGGCAGCGGCCTCCCGCACGGTCGGGTCGGGGTCGGTCGCGACGGTCCGGCGCAGCAGCGGCAGCGCCCGGGTGAACCCGCCGGCGCCGCTGACGTGGCACGCGACGGTCCGGGTGCGCGGGTCGGCCGCGACGATGCCGCCGAGCAGGGCGGCGGTGATGCCGACCCCCATCCGGTCCAGGGCGACCAAGACCTCGCCCGCGGGCAACCCGCCGGGGCCACCCACCGCGGCGAGGACCGGCTCCGCCGACAGCGGGTCGCCGATGGCACCCAGGGCCTGGACGGCGCACGTCCGCACGACGGGGTCCCGGTCGGTCAGCGCCGCCTCGAGGGCCGCCCGCGCGCCGGCGTCCTGGCACAGGCCGAGCAGCCGGGCCGCCCGGGCCCGCCGTAGCGCGGAGCGGCGGCCGAGGTCGGTCACGGCCCGCTCCACGGCGCCGTGCTCGCGCAGGATCGCGACGAGGTCCCCGGCGGGCCTGCCCCGGACCCTGCCGAGCAGCTGCGTGGCCGCGCCGTCCACGGCCCTCCGGGCCGGCCCGGTGACGTCCCGCAGGCGACCGGCGGCCTCGCCGCCCTCGTCCTCGCCGGAGGCGACCTCGATGAGCGCGCCGCGGTACGGCGCGACGAGGGCGGCGGCCAGCCGGGCGCGCCGGGTGCGCACGACCTTGGTCGTCGCGACGACCACGACGAGCGCCGCGCACACCCCGAGCACGACGAGGGTCGAGCCGAGGAGGACGGACACGGGGGTCACCGCGACCGCGCGAGCATCCCGTTGACCCGGTGGAGCAGCTCCCGCGGGCTGAACGGCTTGACGACGTAGTCGTCGGCTCCCACGGCGAACGCGGTGTCGACGTCGTCGTCGCGCGAGCGGGCGCTGAGCAGGAGGACCGGGACCGAGCTGCCGGCCGTGTCGCGGATGCGGCGAAGCACGTCGATCCCGGACAGCCCCGGCATCATGACGTCGAGCACGACGAGGTCCGGCGGATCGGCCTCGAAGGACTCCCACGCCGCCATCCCGTCCTCGACGAGGGTGACGTCGTACCCGGCCTGGCCGAGCTTGAACTCGACGAGGTCCCGGATGTCCTCCTCGTCGTCGGCGATGAGGATGCGAACCTTCTCCTCCGACACGTATGCCCCGCTTTCCGGTTAATGTCCGAATAGTGCGGGATCAGGATACTGCCAGCGGGCCGGGCCTGGCAGCCCTCGCCGCGCGCCGCCGCCACCACGGTCCACCTCGGTCCACCTCGGTCCACCTGGCGCCGTGGACGTCCGCGGGGTCGGTCGCCGGGGCGCCGACCCCGCGGACGTCGTGGGGGTGCTCCGAGGGCGTCAGTCGTCGTCGCCGGGGACGCGCATCGAGCTCGTCTGCTGGACCTGCATGAGGAACTCGCCGTTGCTGCGCGTCTTCTTGAGGCGGTCGAGCAGGAGCTCGATGCCCTGCTGCGGGTCGAGCGCCGCCAGCACCCGGCGCAGCTTCCACATCAGCCGCAGCTCGTCCTGGCCGAGGAGGATCTCCTCGCGCCGCGTCCCGGAGGGGTTGACGTCCACCGCCGGGAAGATCCGGCGGTCGGCGAGCTGCCGGGAGAGACGCAGCTCCATGTTGCCGGTCCCCTTGAACTCCTCGAAGATCACCTCGTCCATCTTCGAGCCGGTCTCGACGAGCGCGGTGGCGAGGATCGTCAGCGAGCCGCCGTTCTCGATGTTGCGGGCCGCGCCGAAGAAGCGCTTGGGCGGGTAGAGCGCGCTGCTGTCGACGCCGCCGGAGAGGATCCGGCCGCTCGCCGGGGCGGCGAGGTTGTACGCCCGCCCCAGCCGCGTGATCGAGTCGAGCAGGACGACGACGTCGTGGCCCATCTCGACCAGGCGCTTGGCCCGCTCGATCGCGAGCTCGGCGACCGTCGTGTGGTCCTCGGCGGGCCGGTCGAAGGTCGAGGCGATCACCTCGCCCTTGACCGTGCGCTGCATGTCCGTGACCTCCTCGGGACGCTCGTCGACGAGGACGATCATGAGGTGGGTCTCGGGGTTGTTCGTCGTGATCGCGTTGGCGATGCTCTGCAGGACCAGCGTCTTGCCGGCCTTGGGCGGGCTGACGATGAGCCCGCGCTGGCCCTTGCCGATCGGGGCGACGAGGTCGATGATCCGGGTCGTGACCACGCCCGGCTCGGTCTCGAGGCGGAGGCGCTCCTGCGGGTAGAGGGGGGTGAGCTTGCCGAACTCGACGCGCCCGCGGGCGTCGTCGGCCGTCATCCCGTTGACGCTGTCGAGCCTGACCAGCGGGTTGTACTTCTGCCGGTTGTTCTTGCCGCCCTGGTTCTCCTCGCCGTCGCGCGGCGTGCGGACCGCCCCGGTGACGGCGTCGCCCTTGCGCAGGCCGTTGCGCTTGACCATGCCCATCGGGACGTAGACGTCGTTCGGCCCGGGCAGGTATCCCGAGGTGCGCACGAACGCGTAGTTGTCGAGGACGTCGAGGATGCCGGCGACCGGGACGAGCACGTCCTCCTCGGTGACCTGCTGCTGGTCCTCCTGCTCCCCCTCCGAGCCGCGACCCCCGCCGCGGCGCTTGTCGCGGTTGCGGTTGCGGTTGCGGTTGCGGCGGCGCCCGCTGCGGCCGCCCTCGTCGTCGTCGCGGCCCCCGCGGTCGCCCGAGCCCGACCGGTTGTCGGACCTGTTGTCGTCCGACCGGTTGTCCTGCTTGTCACGGCCGCCGCGGTCCTCGCGGTCGTCCTGCGTGCCACGACCGCGCTCGTCGCCGCCGGAGTCCGATCGGTCCTGCTGGTCCTTCGGGCCCTGCCGGTCGGTCGGCCCCTTCTGGTCCCGGCGCTCGTCCTGCTCCTCCCGGTCGCCCCGGGCCTGCCGGCCCTTCCGGCCCTGCGGGTCGGTGGGCGCGCCCTGGTCGCGGTTCCCGGCCCGGGCCCCGGGGTCGGACTCGGCCGTCTCGGAGTCGGTGGACGGACCGGAGTCGGTGGACGGACCGGAGTCGGAGGCACGCTGGGACCCCTGCGCGGGCGTCCGTGTGCTGCCGTCGCCGCCGGACCCGCCGGGCACGGGCTCACCGGACTGCCGGGCGCGGATCGCCGCGACGAGGTCGCTCTTGCGCATCCGGCCGGTCCCGGAGATCCCCATGCTCGACGCGAGCCCCTGGAGCTCGGCGAGGCGCATGGCGGTCAGCGATCCGGATCGACGCGGCGCGCCGGCCTGGCCGGAGGCGGGGTCGACGGTGGTGCTGTCTGTCACGAAGGATCCTTCCCCTCGTCAAGGCCTGCGCGGGAAGAGCGGCAGACCTGGTGTGCAGGACCGTGGTCCTTCTCTGGTGGAGGGTCACGAGCAGACGCTGGGCGTCACGGCAACACGGAGAGGTCGCCTGCACGTGGTGGTTCGTCTCGCTGTAGGGCGGTGAGAACACCAGCTACCGGTGCGAAGACGCCTCAAATGCTATCACCGACCCGCCGCGACTCCCCGCAGGTCGGCCCCGGGCGTCACTGATCCGTGACCATCGCCGCCGGTGAGCGCTCGGCGACCACGGTGGCGCCCGCGTCCGGCACCCCGGGGGTGAGTGCCCGCCAGGACCGGGCTGCGCCGTCGACGACGGCCGCCTGCCCGGCCCGGGTGGTGAGCACGAGCACCGACGGCCCGGCACCGGAGATCACCGCGGCGTGGCCCCGGTCGCGGAGGGCGTCGACGAGGGCCATCGAGTCCGGGTAGGAGGGGCGACGCGGCTCCTGGTGCAGCCACTCGCGGGTGGCGCTGAGCAGGTGGCGGGGGTCGTGCCCGACCGCGTGGACGAGCAGCGCGGCCCGGGCGGAGTTCCACGCCGCCTCACGGAGCCGGACGTGGGCGGGCAGGACCGAGCGCGCCGTGGCGGTGCTGAGCTGACCGGTCGGCACGAACAGCACCGGCTCGACCTCGGGGTGGAGCGGCAGGCGGACCGTCCGCGTGGCCGGGCCTCCGTCGGCCGGGGCGTCCTCGGTCCACGACAGCGTCAGCCCGCCGAACACGCTCGCCGAGGCGTTGTCGGGGTGGCCTTCGAGCCGGCTGGCGAGGTCGCCGGCGAAGTCGAGGTCGGCGGGCCGGGCGACGCCGGAGCTGACGTCGTGCAGGCGCAGCGCGGCGACGATGCCGGTGACGATCGCCGTCGCCGACGAGCCCAGTCCCCGCCCGTGCGGGACCCCGTTGCGGCATTCCAGGCGCAGGCCCGCCGGGGCCGGCACGTCGAGCTCCTCCCACGTGCGGAGCATGGTGCGGTGGACGAGGTGGCGCTCGTCCCGGGGCAGCTCGGCGCTCCCCTCCCCCTCGATCTCGACGACGAGCCCGGTGCCGTCGGTCACGGTCGCGGTGCACTCGTCCCACACGCCGAGCGCGAGGCCGACCGAGTCGAAGCCGGGGCCGAGGTTGGCGCTGCTCGCGGGCACCCGGACCGTGACCCGGGCGCCGGGCAGCAGGCGAGCGCGAGACCCCGCACCGCCGGCCGCCCGGTCCCCGCTCACCCGACCAGGCCGAGCTCGGTCGCGGCGGTGACCGCGTCGACCGGGACCCGGGTCGGGGTGACGTCGGAGCCGTCGGCGTTCCGCAGTGCCCACTGCGGGTCCTTCAGGCCGTGACCGGTGACGGTGCACACGACCGTCGCCCCGGCGGGCACCTCGCCGGCGGCGGACGCCCGGAGCAGCCCCGCGACGCTCGCGGCCGACGCGGGCTCGACGAAGACGCCCTCACGGGCGCTGAGCAGCCGGTGCGCCGCGAGGATCTCCTCGTCGGTGACCGCGCCGATCCGCCCGCCGGACTCCTCGCGTGCCGCCTCGGCCTGACGCCACGACGCCGGGTTGCCGATGCGGATGGCGGTGGCGACGGTCTCGGGCTCGTCGATCGGGTGACCGGCGACGATCGGGGCCGCGCCGGCGGCCTGGAAGCCCCACATGCGCGGCAGCCGCGTGGCGGGGCCACCCGGGACCCCCTCGAGGCCGGGGTCGCGGACGTACTCCCGGTACCCCCGCCAGTAGGCGGTGATGTTCCCGGCGTTGCCGACCGGCAGGCAGTGGATGTCGGGGGCGTCACCGAGGGCGTCGACGACCTCGAACGCGGCGGTCTTCTGCCCCTCGATCCGCGCGGGGTTGACGCTGTTGACGAGCTCGACCGGGTAGGCCTCGGCGAGCTTGCGGGCCAGGGTGAGACAGTCGTCGAAGTTCCCCTCGACCTGCAGCAGCGTCGCCCCGTGGGCGATCGCCTGGCTCAGCTTGCCCATCGCGATCTTGCCGTCGGGGACGAGCACACCGCACGTCATGCCCGCCTTGGTCGCGTACGCGGCCGCGCTCGCGCTCGTGTTGCCCGTGCTCGCGCAGATGACCGCCCGGGCGCCCTGGCCCGCCGCGAGCGAGATCGCCGCCGTCATCCCCCGGTCCTTGAAGGACCCCGTCGGGTTGAGGCCCTCGAACTTGACCCAGACGCTCGCCCCGACGAGCTCGGAGAGGTGCTCGGCGTGGATGAGCGGGGTCCCGCCCTCCAGCAGCGTCACCACCGGCGAGCCCGCGAGCAGCGGGAGACGGTCGGCGTACTCCCGGAGCACGCCCTGCCACATCCGGGCCACGTCAGAGCCCTTCCACGCGCATGACCGAGGTCACCTCGTTGACCGTCTCCAGCCCGGCGAGGGCGTCGACGGTCGCGGCGAGCGCGGCGTCGGGGGCGGTGTGGGTCACGACGACGAGGCTCGCCATCGAGGTCGGGACGCCCTCGCCGTCCTCGTCGGTGACGACCTGCTGGCGCACCGTCTCGATCGAGACCCCGTGCTCGGCGAACGCCGTCGCGACCTGCGCGAGCACTCCGGGACGGTCGGCGACGTCGAGGCTGATGTGGTACCGCGTCAGCGCCCGGCCCATGTCGAGCACGGGCAGGTCGGCGTAGGCCGACTCGCGGGGGCCGTGGCCACCGGCGCGCCGGTGGCGGGCGACGGCGACGACGTCGCCGAGCACGGCCGACGCGGTCGGGTCCCCACCGGCGCCCTGGCCGTAGAACATGAGGTGGCCGGCGGCGTCGGCCTCGACGAACACGGCGTTGTAGGCCTCCCGGACCGACGCGAGCGGGTGGGTCCTGGGGATCATGGCCGGGTGGACGCGGACGCTGACGCCCTCGGCGCCGTCCTCGCCGGTGACCCGCTCGCAGATCGAGAGGAGCTTGACGACGGCGTCCATCTCCTGGGCGGCGGCGATGTCGGCGGCGGTGACGTCGGCGATCCCCTCGCGGTGGACCTGGGCCCCGCTGACGCGGGTGTGGAACGCGAGCGAGGCGAGCAGCGCCGCCTTCGCCGCGGCGTCGAACCCCTCGAGGTCGGCGGTCGGGTCGGCCTCGGCGTAGCCGAGCGCCTGGGCCTGCTCCACGGTCTCGCTGAACCCGGCGCCGGTGGAGTCCATCTTGTCGAGGACGAAGTTCGTCGTCCCGTTGACGATGCCGAGCACCTTGCGGACGTGGTCCCCGGCGAGGGACTCCCGGATGGGCCGGAGGATGGGGATGGCGCCTGCGACGGCGGCCTCGTAGTACAGGTCGACCCCGCCGGCGTCCGCGGCGGCGTAGAGGGCCGGGCCGTCCTCGGCGAGCAGCGCCTTGTTCGCGGTGACGACCGACGCCCCGTGCTCCATCGCGCGCAGGATGAGCCCCCGGGCCGGCTCGATGCCGCCGATGACCTCGACGACGATGTCGGCGCGGGTGACGAGGTCCTCGGCATCGGTGGTGAACAGCTCCGGGTCCACGCCCGTGGCCGAGCGGTCCCGACCGGGCCGCCGGACAGCGACGCCGACGAGCTCGAGCGGGACCCCGACGCGGGCGGCGAGGTCGGCGGCGTGGCCGGTCAGCATGGTCGCGACGGCCGAGCCGACGACGCCGCAGCCGAGCAGCGCGACCCGAAGCGGGGCGTCCGGGGTCTCCCCGTCCGTGGGTGGCATGGGTGGGCGGTTCCTCCTAGTCGACGTCGAGCGCGAGCAGGTCCTCAATCCTCTCGCGACGCACGATGACCCGCGCCGCGCCGTCTCGCACAGCGATCACGGGCGGGCGCGGGGTGTGGTTGTACTGGCTGGACAGGGCCCGGCAGTAGGCGCCGGTCCCGGGGACGGCGACGAGGTCGCCCGGGGCGATGTCCCCGGCGACGAACTCGTCGAGGACGACGATGTCGCCGGCCTCGCAGTGCCGCCCGACGACCCGGCCGAGGACGGGGGGTGCGTCGCTGGCACGCGAGGCGAGCGTGCACGAGTAGTCGGCCTCGTACAGCGCGGGCCGGATGTTGTCGCTCATCCCGCCGTCGACGCTGACGTAGACCCGGGCGCCGGCGTTGTCGAGGACGACGGTCTTGACGGTGCCGACCTCGTAGAGGGTGAACGTGCTCGGGCCCGCGACGGCGCGACCCGGCTCGACCGAGATCCGCGGGACGGCCACGCCGTTCGCCCGGCACTCGCGGGCGACGATGTCGGCCATCCCGGCCGCGAGGTCGCGCGGGGGAAGCGGGTCGTGCTCGGTGGTGTACGCGATCCCGAAGCCGCCGCCGAGGTCGAGCTCGGGCAGCTCGACCCCGTGCTCGGCGGCCACGGCGGCGTGCAGCCCGAGCACCCGGCGGGCGGAGACCTCGAAGGCGGAGGTGTCGAAGATCTGGGAGCCGATGTGGCTGTGCAGCCCGAGCAGCCGCATCCGGGGGTGGGCCAGCACCCGCCGGACCGCCTCGGCGGCGTCGCCGTCGGCGAGCGAGAGCCCGAACTTCTGGTCCTCGTGCGCTGTCGCGATGAACTCGTGCGTGTGTGCCTCGACCCCGACGGTGACCCGGACCATGACCGGGGCGGTGACGCCGAGCTCCTCGGCGACCGCGCCGATCCGGTCGATCTCGGTGAAGGAGTCGACGATGATCCGCCCCACCCCGTGCTCGAGGGCGGCCCGGATCTCGGCCGGCGTCTTGTTGTTGCCGTGCATCCCGATCCGGCCCCCGGGCAGGCCGGCACGGACCGCGACCGCGAGCTCGCCGCCGGTGCAGACGTCGAGCCGCAGGCCGTCCTCGTGGATCCAGCGGGCGACCTCCGTGCAGAGGAACGCCTTGCCCGCGTAGTAGACGTCCGCCCCGCCGCAGAGGTCGGCGAAGACCTCGGCGTAGGTGTCCCGGAACTCCCGGGCGCGGGCGCGGAAGTCCTCCTCGTCGACGACGTAGGCGGGGGTGCCGAACTCGACGGCGAGGTCGCTGGAACGGACCCCGCCGACGGTGAGCACGCCCTCCTCGTCGCGCCGGACCGTCCGGGCCCACAGCTGGGGGACGAGGTCGTTGACGTCGTGGGGACGACTCAGCCAGGCCGGCGAGGGGGCGGAGTGGTAGCCGTCGGCGTGGAGCGCCCCGGCCTCGTGCGCGCGCACCGGCCGGTCACATCCGCTCGGGCGCGGAGACGCCGAGCAGGTCGAGGCCGTTCGCGAGCACGGTCCGGGTCGCGTCGTTGAGCCACAGCCGGCTGCGGTGGAGGTCGGTGACCTCCTCCTCGGCCGAGGTGGGACGGACCCGACACGTGTCGTACCACTTGTGGAAGCGGCCGGCGAGCCCCTCGAGGTAGCGGGCGACCCGGTGCGGCTCGCGCAGCTGCGCGGCCTGGGCCACGACCCGGGGGAAGTCGCCGAGGTTGGCCAGCAGTGCCGCCTCGGTGGGGTCCGAGAGCAGCGCCGGGTCGAACCCGTCCTCGCGCCGGACACCGTCCTCGGCCGCGAGCCGGGCGACGTTCGCGGTCCGCGCGTGGGCGTACTGGACATAGAAGACGGGGTTGTCGTTGGTCTGCCGGCGCAGGTCCTCGCCGTCGAGGGAGAGCGGGCTCTCCGCGGGGTAGCGGGCGAGGCTGTAGCGCACGGCGTCGGTGCCGATCCACGCGATGAGGTCGCGCAGCTCGATGATGTTGCCCGCGCGCTTGGACAGCTTCGCGCCGCCGAGGTTGACCAGCTGGCCGATCTTGACCTCGATGTTGCGGTCCATGTCGTCCCCGGCGCACGCCGCGATCGCCCGGAGGCGGCCCACGTACCCGTGGTGGTCGGCGCCGAGGAGGTAGATCTTCTCGTCGAACCCGCGGTCCTTCTTGCTCAGGTAGTACGCGGCGTCCGCGGCGAAGTACGTCGGCTCGCCGGTGGCCCGCACGAGCACCCGGTCCTTGTCGTCGCCGAAGTCGGTCGTGCGCAGCCAGGTCGCGCCGTCCTCGGTGTAGACGTGGCCCTGCTCGCGCAGCCGCTCCACTGCCCGCTCGACCCAGCCGCCGTCGTGGAGGGTGGCCTCGGAGAACCACACGTCGAAGTGGACCCCGAAGTCGGCGAGGGTGGCGCGGATGTCCTCGAGCTGGGCGGCGTACCCGAGCTCGCGGGCGAGCGCGAGCGCCTCCTGCGCAGGCAGGTCGAGCAGGTCGGGTCGCTGCCCGAGGGCGACCTTGGCCAGGTCGTCGACGTAGCCGCCGGGGTAGCCGCCCTCGGGGACCTCCTCGCCCCGGGCGCGGGCGAGGACGCTCGCGCCGAACACGTCCATCTGGGACCCGGCGTCGTTGACGTAGTACTCCGCGGTGACGTCGGCACCGGACGCGACGAGGAGCCGGCGCATCGAGTCCCCCAGGGCGGCCCACCGGGTGTGGCCGATGTGCAGCGGGCCGGTGGGGTTGGCCGAGACGAACTCGACGTTGATGACGTGGCCGGCCTCGGAGTCGTTGCGGCCGTACCCGGGGCCGGCGCTGACCACCGCGCGGGCGAGCTCGCCCGCGCTCGCGGCCTCGAGGGTGATGTTGAGGAACCCGGGCCCGGCGACGTCGACCTCGGCGATCCCCGCCACCTCGCGCAGCCGGGACGCGAGCGTCGCGGCGAGGTCCCGTGGGGGCATCCCCGCCGACTTCGCGAGCTGCATCGCGACGTTCGTCGACCAGTCGCCGTGGTCGGCGTTCCGCGGGCGCTCGACGCGGACCTCGTCGGGGACGGCGAGGTCGGCCTCACCGGCGGCGACGGTGTCGGCGAGCGCGCTGCGGATCGCGGAGGTGAGCTCTTCGGGGGTCACCCCGGCAAGTCTAGGGTCCGGGCGCCGGCGTTCCCGCGTGGCCCACGAAGCGGACGACGACGTCGACGAGGTCGTCCGGGTCGAAGGGCTTGGAGAGGAAGGCGTTGCACCCCGCGGCGCGCGCCTGCTCCCGGTCGTGGTGCTGCGTGGACGCGGTGACCATGACGACCGGCAGGTCCTCGAGCGCGTGGACCTCGCGGATCCGGGCGATGGTCCACCAGCCGTCCCGCGGGGTCATGGCCGCGTCGAGCAGGACGAGGTCGGCACGACCCGCAGCCGGGTCGGTGAGCCGCTCGACGAGGCAGGCCCCGTCGTCGTACTCCTCCACCCCGAACCCCTCGAGCTCGAGGTTGATCCGGATGAGCCGTCGGATGTGCTCGGTGTCGTCGCACACGAGCACGACCGGGTGGTCCGAGGCCCCGGATTCCATGCCCAGCACTCTAGGCTGCTAGGCTCGCCGAGCACTCCGAAACGGGGTGAATCGGGGCCCGCCGGAGTGCGGGACCTGCCCCCGTAGCTCAGGGGATAGAGCACCGCCCTCCGGAGGCGGGAGCGCAGGTTCGAATCCTGCCGGGGGCACCATGTGATGTCTCGGGACATCGGCACAGCCCGGACCCACGTCGTGTGGTTCGGGCTCTGTTCACGCCGGGGCCCTCTGCTGCCGTGGTTTCGGCGGGCGAGGTCGAGGAGGAGGCCGCCCACGGCGGGGCCACGCCGTCCCCGGCGCCGCTCATCCCGTCGGGGTGATGCCGCCCGCGGGCCCCCGCGCCGACGATGGGTCGCTGACGGTCGAGGACCGACCGCGACCACCGAGGGGGAAACGATGGGGACCTCACCTGATCGGCACGCCCGGGCGATGCTGCCCATCCCGGACCGACCTGCTCCGGGACTGACGACCTACGACGCGAAGGACCCGGACACGGCCTTCCCGCCGATCCGGCCGCTACTGCCCCCGGATGGAGCGCCCAACGTCCTCGTCGTGCTGCTCGACGACGTCGGGTTCGGCGCGCCCAGCGCGTTCGGCGGCCCGTGCCGGACCCCGACCGCCGAGCGGCTCGCCGCCGGCGGACTGCGCTTCAACCGGTTTCACACCACCGCGCTGTGCGCCCCCACCCGCCAGGCCCTGCTGACCGGCCGCAACCACCACTCCGTCGGCATGGGGAGCATCACCGAGACCGCGACGTCGGCCCCCGGGAACAGCTCGCTGCGGCCCAACACCAAGGCCCCGCTGGCGCTGACGCTGCGGCTCAACGGCTACTCCACCGCACAGTTCGGCAAGTGCCACGAGGTGCCGGTCTGGCAGTCCTCCCCGCTGGGCCCGTTCGACGCGTGGCCGTCCGGCGGAGGAGGGTTCGAGAAGTTCTACGGCTTCGTCGGCGGCGAGAACAACCAGTGGGACCCTGCGCTCTACGACGGCACGACGCCCGTCGAGCCGCCCGCCACCCCGGAGGAGGGATACCACCTCACCGAGGACCTCGCCGACCACGCGATCATGTGGATGCGCCAGCAGAAGGCCCTCATGCCCGATCGCCCGTTCTTCGTCTACTTCGCACCGGGCGCCACCCACGCGCCACACCACGTCCCCCGGGAGTGGGCCGACCGGTACGCCGGCAGCTTCGACCACGGGTGGGACGTCCAGCGCGAGCTCACCCACGCCCGGCAGCGGGAGCTGGGGGTCATCCCCCCGGACGCGGAGCTCACGGCCCGTCACGCGGAGATCACCGCCTGGGAGGACATGCCCGAGGACCTCACCTCGGTGCTCACGCGGGAGATGGAGGTCTACGCCGGCTTCCTCGAGCACACCGACCACCAGGTCGGTCGCGTCGTCGACGCGCTCGAGGACCTCGGCGTGCTGGAGGACACGCTGGTCTTCTACATCACCGGGGACAACGGCGCCTCGGCCGAGGGCACCATGAACGGCGCCTTCAACGAGATGGCGAACTTCAACGGCATGGCGAGCCTGGAGACGCCGGAGTTCATGCGCTCAAAGATCGACGAGTTCGGCTCGCCGACGTCCTACAACCACTACTCGGTGGGGTGGGCGTGGTCGATGAACACCCCGTTCCAGTGGACCAAGCAGGTGGCGTCGCACTGGGGCGGCACACGCAACGGCACCGTCGTCCACTGGCCCCGTGGCATCACCGAGCGCGGCGGCCTGCGCAGCCAGTTCACGCACGTCATCGACGTCGCTCCCACGATCCTCGAGGCCGCCGGTCTGCCCGAGCCGACGAGCGTCAACGGGGTCCTCCAGTCCCCGATGGAGGGCACGAGCATGCTGTACGCCTTCGACGAGCCCGAGGCGCCGGAGCGCCACGACCTGCAGTACTTCGAGATGTTCGGCAACCGCGGCATCTACCACAAGGGATGGAGCGCGGTGACGAAGCACCGCACCCCGTGGCTCCTCGTCGGCGGGGAGGTGCCCGCGTTCGACGACGACGTGTGGGAGCTCTACGACGGCAGGAACGACTACAGCCAGGCCCGCGACCTCGCGGCGGAGCGTCCGGACCTGCTGCACGAGCTCCAGCGGCTCTGGCTCATCGAGGCGACGAAGTACCAGGTGCTCCCGATGGACGACCGCACCGGGGAACGGCTCAACCCCGAGCTCGCCGGTCGCCCCACGCTCATCCGCGGCTCGTCGCAGGTGTTCTTCCCCGGCATGGGCCGGCTGTCGGAGAGCAGCGTCATCAGCATCAAGAACAAGTCGTTCTCCGTCACGGCCGAGGTCGACGTGCCCGAGAACGGGCTGGAGGGGGTGATCATCGCCCAGGGCGGAGGCTTCGGCGGCTGGGCCGTGTACGCCCGCGGAGGGACCCTGAAGTTCGCCTACAACCTGCTCGGCATCCACGAGTTCGTCACCACCGCCGACACCCCGCTCCCCCCGGGGACCCACCGGGTCCGGGTCGAGTTCACCTACGACGGCGGCGGCCCCGGCAAGGGGGGCGACGTGAGGCTCCACCACGACGACGGCGTCGTCGGCACGGGCCGCGTCGAGGCGACCCAGGCGATGATCTTCTCCGCCGACGAGACCACCGACATCGGCTACGAGTCCGGGACCACGGTGGGCTCGGACTACGACTCCCGCACGAGCCACTGCACCGGGCGCATCCGCTGGGTGCGCCTCGACGTCGGGTCCGACGGTCACGAGGTCGACCCCGAGCACCGGCTGCGCGTCGCGATGTCGCGTCAGTGACCTTCTCCCCCGGCGTCCCGCCCCGCTGACCGGCGTCCGGGGTCGGCCCGGCGCGCCACCGCGGGGTCAGCGCTGTGAGGAGTCGCGCACCTCCCCGACGAGCTCCTCGAGGACGTCCTCGAGGAAGACCACCCCGGTGATCTCGCCGACCCCGTCGACGACGCGGGCGAGGTGGGACCCGGTGCGCTGCATCGTGCCGAGCACGGCCTCGACCTCGTCCTCACGGCGCACCGTCGCCAGGCTCCGAACCCGCGTGGCCGGGACCGGCTCCTGCCGGGCGGCCTCGTCCGCGTAGAGGACGTCCTTGAGGTGGAGGTAGCCGCTGAGCTCACCCGCGGCGTCGACGGTCGGGTAGCGGGAGAACCCGTGCTTGGCGACGAGCCGCTCGATGTCGTCCGGCGTCGCCCCCACCGCGACCGTGACGAGGTCCGCGACCGGGATGCCGACGTCGGCCGCGTCCTTGTCGCTGAACTCCAGGGCCGCCCCGACGAGGCCGTACTGGTCCTCCTCCACCAGGCCCTCGCGGTGGGACTCGGCGACGATGTGGTGGACCTCCTCGGCGGTGAACGCCGAGGACACCTCGTCCCGGGGCTCGGCGCCCATCCCCCGGACGAACGCCTTCGAGACCCGGTCCATGACCCCGACGACCGGGCCCAGGACCTTGGCGACGACCACGAGCGGGGGCACCAGCCACACCGCGGCACGCTCCGGCCCGGCGATGGCGAGGTTCTTCGGCACCATCTCGCCGACGACGACGTGGAGGTAGACCACGACGAGCAGCGCCCCGGCGAGCGCGAGCCCGTCCGCGAGCGCGGCGGGGGCCCCGAGCTGCTCCACGACCGGCAGGAACGCGTGGTGCAGCGCCGCCTCCGAGATCGCGCCGAGGAGCACCGAGCAGACGGTGATGCCGAGCTGGCAGCAGGCGAGCAGCACCCCGGTGCGGTGGAGGGCCTCGAGCGCGATCCGCGCGCCCCGGCTGCCACCCTCGGCGAGCGGCTCGAGCTGCGCGCGGCGGGCGGTCATCGACGCGAACTCGGCCCCGACGAAGAACGCGTTGGTCAGCAGCAGCAGGACGGTGACGAGGACGACCCCGAGGTTCACGAGACCCCCTCCCCGGCGCCGCGGTGGCCCCCGTCGGCGGCCGCCGCGTCCGGGTCGGGCTCGAACCGGAGCCGGTCGACCCGCAGTCCGTCCATGTCGGCGACCCGGACCCGCCACCCGGGGACCTCGACGACGTCACCCGCCCGGGGGACCCGCCCGAGCCGCGCCATGACGAACCCGCCGAGCGTCTCGTACGTCGGCCCCTCGGGGACCTCGACCCCGATCCGGTTGAGCACCTCGTCGGGCCGCCACATGCCCGGAACCGTCCAGCTCCCGTCGGGCAGCCGTCGTTCGGCGGCCTGCACCCGGTCGTGCTCGTCGCTGACGTCGCCGACGATCTCCTCGACGACGTCCTCGAGGGTGACCACGCCGGAGGTGCCGCCGTACTCGTCGACGACGACCGCGAGCTGGAGCCCGGCGCCACGCAGGAGCAGCAGGAGCGGGTCGAGCCGGACCGTCTCCGGGACGGCGACGGGCGCGACCATGAGCGCCGAGGCCGGGACGTCGGGCCGGCGGTCGTGCGGGACGGCGATCGCCTTCTTGACGTGCACGACGCCCTCGACGTCGTCCCAGTCGTCCCCGAGCACCGGGAAGCGGGAGTGCCCGGTGCGGCGGGCGAGGTCCAGGACGTCCTCGGCGGTCGAGGTCCGCTCGACGGCGGTCGCCCGCGAGCGCGGGGTCATCACGTCCGCGGCGGTCTGCTCACCGAACCCGAGCGACGCCGTGACGAGCCGAGCGGTGTGCCGGTCCAGCGTGCCGGCCTCGGCGGAGGTCCGCACGAGCGAGGCGAGCTCCTGCGGGCTCCGCGCCGCCGACAGCTCCTCCTGAGGCTCCACCCCGAGCCGGCGCAGGACCCAGTTCGCGGACCCGTTGAGCAGCGCGATGAGCGGCCGGGCCGCGATCCCGAACCACCGCACCGGCGTGGCGACGAGCCGCGCGGTCTCGAGCGGCAGGGCGAGCGCGAAGGTCTTCGGGACCATCTCGCCGAGGATCATCGAGAACACCGTCGCGACGAGGGCGGCGGTCGCCGCGGCGACCGAGCGGGCGGCGGTCTCGCCGAGCCCGGCCCACTCCAGCGGTCCGCGCAGCAGGGCCCCCACGGAGGGGTTGGCCAGGTAGCCGAGCGCGAGCGTGGTGACGGTGATGCCGACCTGGCTCGCCGAGAGCATCGTCGACAGCTGGGCCATCGCGGTGAGCACCCCGCGCGCCCGGGCGTCGCCCCCGTCGACCGCCCGCTGCACCGTCGGACGGTCCATCGCGACCAGGGAGAACTCGGAGGCGACGAAGAACGCGGTCCCGAGGGTCAGCGCGGCGCCGGCGAGGACGAGTAACCACTCGGTCATAGTGCGCCAATCCTACGGGCGACCCGTCCTTCCGGTGGGCGGACGGTGGGCGCGCCGGCTCCCCCGTCGGAGGGAGGGCCGGCTCCACCTCCCGGCTGATCACCGGGGCCGTCGTGACTGCGAGGATGGAACCGTGACACAGACGACGCACACCGGACCGGGACGGCTGGCGCCGGACGAGGGCACCCGCATCGAGGTGCGCGACCTCACCAAGCGCTTCGGCAAGCTGCTCGCGGTCGACCACCTCTCCTTCGACGTCGAGCCGGGCCGCATCACCGGGTTCCTCGGCCCGAACGGCGCGGGGAAGACGACGACCCTGCGGATGGCGCTCGGGCTGGTCCGCCCGACGAGCGGCAGCGCGACGATCGGCGGGCGCCGCTACGGCGACATCGAGAACCCCATGGCGGTCGTCGGCTCGGCTCTCGAGGCGACGAACTTCCACCCCGGTCGCACCGGCCGGGACCACCTGCGGGTGCTCGCCGACACCACCGGGGTGCCGAGCCGGCGGGTGGACGAGATGCTCGAGCTCGTCGGGATCCCGGCGGCCGCCCGGAAGCGGGCCGGGGGGTACTCGATGGGGATGCGCCAGCGCCTCGGCCTCGCCGCCGCGCTCCTCGGCGACCCCCGCGTGCTCATCCTCGACGAGCCCGCCAACGGCCTGGACCCGGAGGGGATCCGGTGGCTGCGACTGTTCCTGCGCCACCTCAGCTCCGAGGGGCGGACCGTCCTCATCTCGAGTCACATGCTCGCCGAGGTCGAGCAGACCGTCGACGACGTCGTCATCATCAACAACGGCCGCCTCATCCGGCAGGGCAGCATGGCCGACATCCACGGCGACGCCCGCAGCCTTGTCCGCACCAGCGACCGGGACACCCTCGCCGGAGCGCTGCGCGTCGCCGACGTCACGAGCGAGCCCGGCGAGGACGGCGCCCTCCTCGTCGACACCGGGGACCTGCGCCTCGTCGGGGACGTCGCGCTCCGGGCCGGCCTGCCCGTCCACGAGCTCCGTCCGCTCTCCACCGACCTCGAGGCCCTGTTCTTCGAGCTCACCGAGGGCACGAACCGCAACCTCGGCGACCCCGCCGCCGACAACCAGCCGGCCGTGGCCGGCACGGAAGGATCCCGGGCATGACCGCCGCCATCAGGGCCGAGCTGCGCAAGTTCTTCACCACGAGGCTGTGGTGGGGGATGGCGATCGCCGTCCTCCTCGCCGGGGTCGCGTTCGCGCTCCTCTTCGGCTTCCTCCTCACCAGCGACCAGGCCACCGGCGGCGCGAACGGCGTGCCCAGCGGGTCCGCCGAGCAGGTCGCCAACAGCGTCTACACCGGCGGGCTCGGGGTGGGCTACCTGCTCACCCTGACGATCGGCGTCGTCCAGATCGGCAGCGAGTACCGCCACAAGACGATCACGTCCACCTTCCTCGCGGTGCCGCGCCGGGCCCGGGTCATGCTCGCCAAGGTCGTCGCCCTCCTCGGCATCGGGGTGCTCTACGGGCTCATCTCGATCATCGGCTCCGTCGTCGTCGGCGCCATCGTGCTCAACGCCCGCGGGTTCGACCCGTTCCCCAGCACCGAGGTACTGCGCACCCTCGCCCTGGGCCTCCTCGTCCTCGGGCTGTGGGCCCTCATCGGGCTCGGCGTCGGCATCCTCATCCCGAACCAGGTCGCCGCGCTGCTCATCGCCGTCGGCGTGGCCTGGATCGTCGAGCCGCTCATCGGGTTCGGTCTCGGCTTCTGGGACTGGGGGAAGGACCACGTCGCGCCCTACCTGCCGAGCTCGGCGACCAACGCCATGGTCAACTCGGTGCAGAACCCCGGCGAGGTGCGGCTGGAGTGGTGGGGCGGCGCGCTCGTGCTCGTCGCGTACGCCGCGGTGCTCGCCGGGATCGGCTCCTGGCGCACGGTGCGCAGCGACATCGCCTGACCCCCGTCGCGCGTGCCCCGGGTCGCAGGGGGGTCCGGGGCGCGCGCGGGCCTGCGGGGCGGGCGGACATCGGCGGGGGTCGGGGCTAGGCTGGACGCACGACCACATCCGTCATCGCAGATGCACGAAAGAGGCGCATTCGCCGTGCCAGACCAGCCCTCCAGCCACGACCCCATGGCTGACTTCGGTCCCAACGAGTGGCTCGTTGACGAGCTCTACGAGCAGTACAAGAAGGACCGCAACCTCGTCGACCGCGCCTGGTGGGACTTCTTCGAGGACTACTCCCCCGGCGAGTCCGGCGGCAACGGCGGGAGGAACGGCGCCGGGGACCGTGGGTCCGGGCAGGGTTCGCGGCAGGGGTCGGGCACGACCACCACACGGTCCTCGGAGCAGTCCTCGGGCGGGTCCACGCAGGCGGAGAGCGCCCCGAAGAGTGAGCCGAAGAGCGCCCAGAAGAGCACGGCGAAGCAGGAGCCGAAGAAGTCGAAGGACTCGGAGGGCTCGAAGGACGAGGGCTCGGCGGGCTCTGCGAAGCAGGGCACGGACAAGGGCTCCCCCGCCCCGGCCCAGTCCAAGGGGGGCGCCGCCGCCCGGCCCACCCCGGCGAGCAGCGACTCCAAGCCCACCCCGCGGGACGCCCAGCGGCCCGCCGAGCCCGAGGTGTCCACCGACGACACCGTGACCCCGCTGCGCGGCGCGAGCAGCCGGATCGTCGCGAACATGGAGGCCTCGCTCGGGGTCCCCACCGCGACCAGCGTCCGGGCCGTCCCCGCGAAGCTCCTCATCGACAACCGGGTGGTGGTCAACAACCACCTCAAGCGCTCCCGCGGCGGCAAGGTCTCCTTCACCCACATGATCGGCTACGCGATCGTCAAGGCCCTCGCCCTCATGCCCGCGATGAACACCGGCTTCGGCGAGAAGGACGGCAAGCCCGCCCTCGTCGAGCCGGCGCACGTCAACCTCGGGCTCGCCATCGACCTCGCCAAGCCGGACGGCACGCGCCAGCTCCTCGTGCCCGCGATCAAAGCGGCCGAGAAGATGGACTTCGCCCACTTCTGGACCGCGTACGAGGACGTCGTCCGCAAGGCCCGCGACGGCAAGCTCACCGCCGAGGACTTCAAGGGCACGACGATCTCGCTGACCAACCCGGGCACCATCGGGACCGTGCACTCCGTGCCCCGGCTCATGAAGGGCCAGGGCGCCATCATCGGGGTCGGCGCGCTGGAGTACCCGGCCGAGTGGCAGGGCGCGAGCGAGGACACGATCGCCCGGAACGCCGTGAGCAAGATCCTCACCCTGACCAGCACGTACGACCACCGGATCATCCAGGGCGCCCTGTCCGGGGACTTCCTGCGCGTCGTCCACCAGTTCCTCCTCGGCGAGCACGGGTTCTACGACGAGATCTTCGAGAGCCTCCGGCTGCCCTACGAGCCGATCCGCTGGGTCCGCGACATCAACGCGGGCCACGAGGACGACATCAACAAGACCTCCCGGGTCCAGGAGCTCATCCACGCCTACCGGGTGCGCGGCCACCTCATGGCCGACACCGACCCGCTGGAGTACCGCCAGCGCCGTCACCCCGACCTCGACATCACCAGCCACGGCCTCACCCTCTGGGACCTCGAGCGGGACTTCGCGACCGGCGGGTTCGGCGGCGAGCCGATGCTCAAGCTGCGCCGGGTCCTCGGGATCCTCCGGGACTCCTACTGCCGCACGGTCGGCATCGAGTACATGCACATCCAGGACCCGGACCAGCGCGAGTGGATCCAGTCCAAGGTCGAGGTCGGGTACGCCAAGACCGGCCGGGACGAGCAGCTGCGCATCCTGCGCCGGCTCAACGCGGCCGAGGCGTTCGAGACGTTCCTCCAGACGAAGTTCGTCGGGCAGAAGCGGTTCTCCCTCGAGGGCGGCGAGTCCGTCATCGCGCTGCTGGACCGGATCCTCTGCCGGGCCGCCGACGCCGGCATGGACGAGGTCTGCATCGGCATGCCGCACCGCGGCCGGCTCAACGTGCTCGCCAACATCGCCGGCAAGTCCTACGGCCAGATCTTCCGCGAGTTCGAGGGCAAGCAGGACCCGCGCTCGGTGCAGGGCTCCGGCGACGTGAAGTACCACCTCGGCACCGAGGGGCGCTTCACCGCCGAGGACGGCAAGAGCACGAAGGTCTACCTCGCGGCGAACCCCTCCCACCTCGAGGCCGTCAACCCGGTCCTGGAGGGCATCGCCCGGGCCAAGCAGGACCGCCTCAACCTCGCCGGCGAGGACTTCACGGTGCTGCCGCTGCTCCTCCACGGGGACGCCGCGTTCGCCGGGCAGGGGGTCGTCGCCGAGACGCTCAACCTGTCCCAGCTGCGCGGCTACCGCACCGGCGGCACGGTGCACGTCGTCATCAACAACCAGGTCGGGTTCACGACCTCGCCGTCCTCGTCGCGCTCCTCGACGTACAGCACCGACGTCGCCCGGATGATCCAGGCGCCGATCTTCCACGTCAACGGGGACGACCCGGAGGCGTGCGTCCGCGTCGCCGAGCTCGCGTTCGAGTTCCGGCAGGCGTTCAACAAGGACGTCGTCGTCGACATGGTGTGCTACCGGCGACGCGGCCACAACGAGGGTGACGACCCGTCGATGACACAGCCGCTGATGTACAACCTCATCGAGGCCAAGCGCAGCGTCCGCAAGCTCTACACCGAGGCGCTCATCGGCCGCGGCGACATCAGCAGCGAGGAGGCCGAGGACGCGCTGCGGGACTACCAGCAGCAGCTCGAGCGCGTCTTCGTCGAGACCAAGGAGGCGCTGAAGTCCCCGAGTGACGGCGAGCAGGCCGACCCGAGCTACTCCGGCACCGACGTCGAGGGCCACAGCGGCCTCGAGCCGCCCACCGCCCAGTCCTCGGACCAGGCCCGGCACAGCCCGACCGACACCGCGCTCGACGAGGACACCCTCAAGCGCCTCGGCGACGCCTTCGTCAACTTCCCGCCGCACTTCACCGTCCACTCCAAGCTCCGCGCGGGCATGGAGAAGCGCGCCCAGAGCGTGCGCGACGGCGGCATCGACTGGGCGACCGGCGAGCTGCTCGCGTTCGGCTCCCTCCTCATGGAGGGCACCCCCGTGCGGCTCTCGGGCCAGGACAGCCGGCGCGGCACCTTCGTCCAGCGGCACGCGGTGCTCATCGACAAGGAGACCGCCGAGGAGTGGACACCGCTGCTCTACCTCGGCGACGGCCAGGCCCGGTTCTGGGTCTACGACTCGCTGCTCTCGGAGTTCGCGGCGATGGGCTTCGAGTACGGCTACTCGGTCGAGCGCCCGGACGCCCTCGTGCTGTGGGAGGCCCAGTTCGGCGACTTCGCCAACGGCGCCCAGTCGATCATCGACGAGTTCATCTCGTCCTCGGAGCAGAAGTGGAGCCAGCGCTCCTCGGTCTGCCTCCTGCTGCCGCACGGCTACGAGGGCCAGGGCCCCGACCACTCCTCGGCCCGGATCGAGCGCTTCCTGCAGATGTGCGCCGAGGAGAACATGACGGTCGCCTATCCCTCGACCCCGGCGTCGTACTTCCACCTGCTGCGGCGCCAGGCCTACGCCCGTCCCCGGCGCCCGCTCGTCGTCTTCACCCCGAAGCAGCTGCTGCGGCTCAAGGCGGCGACGAGCAACCCGGAGGACTTCACCGAGGGCACCTTCCGCCCGGTCCTGCCCGACCACACCCGGCCGGACCCGGAGAAGGTCGACCGCGTGGTGCTCGCCTCGAGCCGGGTGCTGTACGACCTCGAGGCCGAGCGGGACAAGCGCGAGGACGGCCGCACCGCGATCGTCCGGGTGGAGCAGTTCTACCCGATCCCCGGCCGGCAGATCGCCGAGGCGCTCTCGCACTACCCGGACGCGGAGGTGCTCTGGGTGCAGGACGAGCCGCTCAACCAGGGGGCCTGGCCGTTCATGGCGCTCAACCTGCCGCAGGCCCTGGCCTCGTACGGCGAGGAGCGGCCGCTGCGGGTGGTCTCCCGGCCCGCGGCCGCCTCCCCCGCGACCGGGTCCTCCCGCAAGCACAAGGCCGAGCTCGCCGACATCCTCTCGGCGACGTTCGACCGCTGAGCGCGTGTACTTCACCGACCGCGGGATCGAGGAGCTCGCCGACCGCCGGGGCGAGGAGGAGGTCTCCCTCGACTGGCTCGCGGACCGGCTGCGGACCTTCGTCGACCTCCACCCGGAGTTCGAGACGGCGGTGGAGCGGCTGGCCACGTGGCTGGCCCGCGACGACGAGGACGAGGACGACTGAGCGCCCCGGCCGCACCTCTCGACCACCACGACCCGACCACCACGACCCGACCACCACGACCCGACCACCACGACCCGACCCCACCGACGACGCAGGAGCACGACCCGACGTGACGGAGCCACACAGCGCCACCCCGGCCGAGGGGAACCCCGACCCCGCGACCACCGACGCCACCGGCACCGAGTTCACCCCGAGCGCCCGGTTCCACGTCGCCACCGACGGCGGGCGGGACGTCGGGCTCGTCTTCCTCGGTGACTCGCTCGTCACGGGTGTCGGCGACCCGAAGGGGCAGGGCTGGGTGACCCGGGTCGTCGGGCGCACCCAGCACCGCGACGTCCAGCTCACGGCGTACAACCTCGGGGTGCGCGGGTCGACCTCGGCGGACCTGCTCGCCCGCTGGTCGACCGAGTGCCTGCCCCGGTTCGTCGGGCGGGCCGAGCGCCGGCTGGTCATCTCGGTCGGCACCGAGGACGCCCGGAACGGCGGCACGCTCGCCCGGCACCGGCTCAACCTCGCGAACATCCTCGACGAGGCGTCCTCGCGGGGCATCGCCTCGTTCGTCGTCAGCCCGCCGCCGAGCGAGGACCCGGTGCTCTCGAAGGCCATCGAGGTGTTCGTCGACGCCCAGGCCGACGTGTGCTCCCGCCGGGGCGTCCCGTACGTCGACACCTTCCACCCGCTGCTCGAGCACGACCAGTGGCACAGCGACCTCGCCGCGAGCCCGGTGGCCGGGCACCCCGGCCAGGCGGGCTACGGGCTCATCGCCTGGCTCGTGCTCCACAACGGCTGGTACGAGTGGCTGGACCTCGTCTGAGAGGCTCCGTCCGATGCTCCGTCCGATCCTGAGGGGCCTCAGTCCCCCACGGTGAGCACGAGCTTGCCGAAGACGTCGCCGGCGACCATCCGCTCGAAGGCACCGCGCGCCTCGGCGAGGGGCCGGACGGAGTCGACGACGGGCTCGATCCCGGCGCCGTCGACGAACCGGGCGAGCCGCGCGAGCTCCTCCCGGGTGCCCATGGTCGACCCGAGCACCTGGAGCTGCTTGAAGAAGATCTTGCCCAGCTCGGCCTTCGGCGGGGCGTCCCCCGACGTCGCACCGCAGATGACGATGCGCCCGCCGGGACGCAGCGAGTTCACCGAGTGCGACCACGTCGCCGCGCCGACGCTCTCCATGACCGCGTCGACCCGCTCGGGGACCCGGGCGCCGGGCTCGAACGCGGCGTCGGCCCCGATGGCGAGCGCGCGCTCGCGCTTGTCGCCGTCCCGACTCGTCACCCACACCCGGATCCCCGCCGCGGCGGCGAGCTGGACGAGGGCGGAGGCGACCCCGCCCCCGGCGCCCTGGACCAGGACGGTGCCCCCCGGCGCCACCCCGCTGCGGGTGAACAGCATCCGGTAGGCCGTCAGCCACGCCGTCGAGAGGCAGGCCGCGTGCTCCCACGACAGCCCCGCCGGCTTGGGCACGACGTTCCCGCGCGGGAGCACGACCTGCTCGGCGAGGGTGCCGTCGTGCAGCTCGGACAGCAGCGTCCGGCGGGGGTCGAGGGTCTCGTCACCCGTCCACCCGGGGGAGGCCACGACGGCGTGGACGAGCACCTCGTCGCCGTCGTCGGTGACCCCGGCCCCGTCGCAGCCGAGGACCATGGGCAACCGGTCGGCCGGCAGGCCGACCCCGCGCAGCGACCAGACGTCGTGGTGGTTCAGCGCGCAGGCGCGCAGCCGGACCCGCTGCCACCCGTCCGGGACCGGGGCGTCGTCGAGGTCGGGTCGGTCGGCGACCTCGAGGCCCGACAGCGGGTTCTCGGCGGACTGGCCGACGGCGGTGGCGGCGAGCACGGTGACCTCCAGAGGAGCTGGGTTGTCGCTAGTTGATCATCCCGGCGCCGACGGTGACCCCGGTGCCCTCGTCGATGAGGATGAACGAGCCGGTGTCGCGGTTCTTGCTGTACGAGTCGCACAGCAGCGGCGTCGTCGTCCGCAGCTGCACCCGGCCGACCTCGTTGAGGCCGAGCTCGCCGGCGTCGGGGTCCCGGTGCAGGCTGTTGACGTCGAGCCGGTACTGGATGTTCTTCACCAGGGCCCGGCCGGTCCGCGTCGTGTGCTTGATCGCGAGCTTCTGGCGCGGCTTCAGCGGCTGGTGGGTCATCCACGTGACCATCGCGTCGATGTCCTGGCTCGGCTCCGGCGCGTTCCGGGGACGGCAGATCATGTCGCCCCGGGAGACGTCGAGGTCGTCCTCGAGGCGCACGGTGACCGACATCGGGGGGTAGGCCTCGTCGATCTCCTCGTCGAACTTGTCGATCCCGGCGATGCGGGTCGTCAGGCCGCTCGGGAGGA
Source organism: uncultured Actinomycetota bacterium (assembly GCA_963800325.1). Lineage (GTDB taxonomy): Bacteria > Actinomycetota > Actinomycetes > Actinomycetales > Dermatophilaceae > CAWDAQ01. The sequence goes on from CAWDAQ010000005.1 coordinate 639,335, forward strand.
CCATGACCTCGTCGCCCGGCTTGAGCACGCCGCCGACGACCTGGCCGGCGTACCCGCGGTAGTCGTGGAACTCGTCGGACTTCGGGCGGATGACGTACTGCACCGGGAAGCGGGCGTCGATCATGTCGCGGTCGGAGGCGACGTGGACGTGCTCGAGGTGGTGCATCAGGGAGGTGCCGTCGTACCACGGCATGTTCTCCGAGCGGTTGACGACGTTGTCGCCCTGGAGCGCCGAGATCGGGATGACCTGCAGGTCCGGGATCGACAGCTTCGTCGCGAAGTTCGTGAACTCCTCGTAGATCTGGTTGTAGACCTTCTCGTCGTAGTCGACGAGGTCCATCTTGTTCACGGCGAGGACGAGGTGGGGCACCCGCAGCAGCGACAGCAGCACCGCGTGCCGGCGGGACTGCTCGGTCATCCCCTGGCGCGCGTCGACGAGCACGAGCCCGAGGTCCGCCGTCGACGCGCCGGTCACCATGTTCCGGGTGTACTGCACGTGCCCCGGGGTGTCGGCGATGATGAACTTCCGCTTCGGCGTCGCGAAGTACCGGTACGCGACGTCGATGGTGATGCCCTGCTCCCGCTCGGAGCGCAGCCCGTCGGTGAGCAGGGCGAGGTCGGTGTAGTCGTAGCCGCGGCTCTTGCTCGTCCGCTCGACGGACTCCATCTGGTCCTCGAAGATCGACTTCGAGTCCAGCAGCATCCGGCCGATGAGGGTCGACTTTCCGTCGTCGACCGACCCGGCCGTGGCGAATCGAAGCAGATCCATCAGAAGTAGCCCTCTCGCTTGCGGTCTTCCATCGCGGCCTCGGAGAAGCGGTCGTCGCCGCGGGTCGCGCCCCGCTCGGTGATGCGGGAGGCGGCGATCTCGGTGATGATCTCGTCGACGGTCGCGGCCGGGGACTCGACGCACCCGGTGAGGGTGAGGTCGCCCACCGTGCGGAACCGGACGGTCCGCTCGCTCACCTGCTCGCCCGCCCGCAGCGGGTTGTACTCGCTCTCGCTGAGGAGCATCCCGTCGCGCTCGAAGACCCGCCGCTGGTGGGAGTAGTAGATCGAGGGGATCTCGATCTCCTCGCGGCCGATGTAGTGCCAGATGTCGAGCTCGGTCCAGTTCGACAGCGGGAAGACCCGCATGTGCTCGCCCTCGTGGATCCGCCCGTTGTAGAGGCGCCACAGCTCGGGCCGCTGCATCTTCGGGTCCCACTGCCCGAACTCGTCGCGGTGGGAGTACACCCGCTCCTTCGCGCGGGCCTTCTCCTCGTCGCGCCGACCGCCACCGAAGGCGGCCGTGAAGCCCTCCTCCTCGATGACGTGCAGGAGGGTGCCGATCTGGAGCCGGTTGCGGCTGGTCTTGCCGTCGTCGGGGACGATCCCGTCGGCGATCGCCTTCTCGACCGAGGCGACGTGCAGCCGCAGCCCGAGGCGCTCGACCCACCGGTCCCGGGTCTGAAGGACCTCGGGGAAGTCGTAGCCGGTGTCGACCTGGAGCACCGGGAACGGCACCCGCGCCGGGTAGAAGGCCTTCTCGGCGAGGCGGAGCATGGTGATCGAGTCCTTGCCACCGGAGAACATCAGGACCGGCTTCTCGAACTCCGCGGCCACCTCGCGGAAGATGTGGATGGACTCCGCCTCGAGCTCGTCGAGCTGGGTGAGTCGGTAGTCAGCGTGTGCGGACATTCGTGCTGCGTCCTCTCGTCAAGGTCGAGAGACACCCTACTGTCCCCCGTCGCTGCCCTCGATCCCGGCCGCGTGCTGACACAATGCGGGCCATGACAGCCCGTCCCCCGCAGATTTGTGCCTCCCCCCGTGCGCTGGACGCGCTCGAGCTGCTGCGGCACGGTGTCTGGGGCGAGGCGCCGGTCGGGCCGGGTGGGCCGGCCCACGTCGCGGTGCCGGCCGAGGACGCCGAGGCCGCCCGGGCCGCCGGGCGTGTCGAGGTCGTCGACCCCGAGGGCGTGCCGATCGCCGCCGTCCCGGTCACGGACGACGCCGACGGCGACGACGGCGCACCGATCGTCGCCGGGGAGCCGCAGTGGCTCGGCACCCGCTCGTCCCGGCCGTTCGAGCGCCTCCACGTCGACCCGTCGAGCGCGCGGTCGCTCGCCCGGGGGGCGCTGCCGGTGCTGCTCGAGCGCACCGCGACGGCCACCGACGCCGAGACCGTCCGGGCCGCCCGCGCCGGACGGCGCGTCGTCCTGCTCGCCCTCGCCGGTGAGGGCACCCCGGACGCGGTCACCGTGCTCCGTTCCGCCGTCGTCCTCGCGCGCGAGCTCGGCGACGCCGAGGTCGTCGCCGTCCCGCTCGGCGCGGACGCGCCGGCCGGGACGAAGGCGGAGGTGGTCGCCGCGTACGTCGACGAGGAGCCGGTCGCCCTCCCCGACCCGGAGCACGGCGCCACCCCGCTCGCCCGGGGGCCCCGCGCCGGCGGCGCGCCCGGCCTCGTCGTGTTCTTCACCGGGCTGTCCGGCTCGGGCAAGTCGACGATCGCGCGGGCCCTTCGGGACGAGGTGCTCGAGGAGGGCGAGCGCACGGTCACCCTCCTCGACGGCGACCTCGTGCGCCGGCACCTGTCGGCCGGGCTGACCTTCTCCCCCGCGGACCGGGAGCGGAACATCCGCCGGATCGGCTGGGTGGCCGCCGAGATCGCCCACCACGGGGGCACCGCGATCTGCAGCCCGATCGCTCCGTACGCCCGCACCCGGGCCGAGGTCCGCGAGACCGTCCGCGAGCGTGGCGGCACGTTCGTCCTCGTCCACGTCGCGACGCCGCTTCAGGAGTGCGAGCGCCGGGACCGCAAGGGCCTCTACGCCCGCGCCCGGAGGGGCGAGATCCCCGACTTCACCGGGATCTCCTCGCCGTACGAGGAGCCGGCCGACGCCGACCTGCGCGTCGACACCACCGGCCGGGGCGTCCCGGAGGTGCTCGAGGAGGTGCTCGACCTGCTCGCCGCCCGGGACCTGCTCCACCGCGCGCCGAGCCGGGCGGCGGCGCGGGCATGACCGACCTCCTCACCGGCGACACGCTGTCGCTGCTCGTCGTCAGCTTCGGGGTCGGGATCGTCGTCGGGCTCACCGGCATGGGCGGCGGCGCGCTCATGACCCCCGCGCTGATCTTCCTCGGCATCCCGCCGACGACCGCGGTGGCGAACGACCTCGTCGCGGCGTCGGTCAACAAGAGCGTCGGGGCCGCCGTCCACTGGCGATCCGGGTCGCCGAACATGCGCCTCGCGGGGTGGCTCATCGCGGGATCGGTCCCGATGGCCTTCGCCGGCGCGTTCGTCATCAACGCGCTCGGCTCGGACGCCGAGCGCCAGACGTTCGTCAAGACCGCCATCGGCGCGACCCTCGTGCTCACCGCGCTGACGTACGTCACCCGGACCTACATCGAGATGCGCCGGAAGATCGTGTCGGACCACACCGACCCCGACCCGAGCATCCGCGCGCTGCGCACCCTGGCCATCGGGGCGGTCGGCGGGCTGCTCGTCGGGCTGACCAGCGTCGGGTCGGGCTCGCTCATCATGGTGGCGCTGCTCATCCTCTATCCGATGCTCTCCCCGGTCCGGCTCGTCGGGACCGACCTCGTCCAGGCGATCCCGCTGGTGCTCGCCGCCGCGGTGAGCCACGTCATCGTCACCGGCGTCGACTGGGCGGTGCTCGTCCCGCTCGTGCTCGGTGGCACCCCGGGGACCTACCTCGGGGCGCGGATCGCGGGCGTGGTCCCCGGCTCCGTGGTCCGCCGGGGCATCGCGATCGTGCTGAGCCTGACCGGGCTCACGATGCTCGGCACGCCCCCGGTCGCCGTGAGCATCATCGGCGCCGGCCTCCTCATCCTCGGGCCGGTCCTCTGGGCCGCGCTGCGCGAGGTCACCCACCGCCGCCTCGCCACCACACAGACACCCGCCGAGCCGGGCGCGGACACGACACGCAGTCAGGAGCACGCATGAACCCCACGCCGGACCGCACCCTCGGCGACCCCCTCGACGGCCCCCTCGACGACCACCGCGAGGCGGCTCGCCTCGCCACGCTCGCCGGCGAGCTGCTGCTCTCCCTGCGGGACCCCGACCGGGACCCGCGCGAGCTCAAGGACGAGGGGGACCGGCGCTCGCACGAGCTGCTCGTGCGCGAGCTCGCCGCCAGCCGGCCGGGGGACGCCGTGCTCAGCGAGGAGGGCGCGGACGACGCCGCCCGGCTCGAGGCCGAGCGGGTGTGGATCGTCGACCCCCTCGACGGCACCCGGGAGTACGGGGAGGTCGAGCGGGACGACTGGGCGGTCCACGTCGCGCTGTGGCAGCGGGGGGACCTCGTCGCCGGCGCGGTCGCCCGACCCGCCCGCGGGGTGACGTACTCGACCCTCGACGCCCGCGCCGCCCCGTGGAGCGGGCCGGAGCGCATCCGCCTCGCGGTGAGCCGGTCGCGCCCGCCCGAGTTCGTCGCGGCCCTCGCCGAGCGGCTGGACGCCGAGCTCGTCCCGATGGGGTCGGCCGGGGTCAAGGCGATGTCGGTGCTCACCGACGAGACCGACGCCTACGTCCACGCCGGCGGCCAGTACGAGTGGGACTCCGCCGCCCCGGTCGCCGTGTGCCGGGCCGCCGGGCTCGAGACGAGCCGGCTCGACGGCTCCCCGCTGGTCTACAACGCGGCGGAGCCCTACCTGCCCGACCTCGTCATCGCCCGCCCCGAGGTCGCCGCCCGGGTGTTCGCGGCGCTGGCGGCCCTCCCCCCTGCGGGCTGACCCTCCCGAGGTGGTGCCCGCACGGCGGCTTCCCCGGCCCGGCCTCGTCCGGGTGCGCGGGGCCTCGATGCTGCCGACGCTGCGGGACGGCGACGTCCTCCTCGTCCTCTGGGGCGCCCGTCCCCGGGCGGGGGACGTCGTCCTCGTCGACCTGCCGCCCGACGCCGGGGGCACCCCGCGTCCGCTGGCGGTCAAGCGGCTCACCGGACCCGACCCGGACCACCCGGGTGACCCCTTCCGGGTCTGGGTGGAGGGCGACAACACCGGCGCGGGCGTGGACTCCTGGACGGTGGGATCGCTGCCGGTCGCGGCGCTGCGGGGCCGGGTCGTGGCCCGCCTCGCGCGACCCCGGACGGGGGCCGGTCCCCTCCGTGCAGGCCCGCGGGGGTGGAGGTAGGTTGGAGACGGCCATCGTGCCCGAAACCGTCGAAGGGACTGACATGCGCATTTCCCACCTCTTCCGCCTGACCGAGGTCAGCGCCCACTGCGACCTGCCGTGCGGTGTCTACGACCCGGCGCAGGCCCGCATCGAGGCCGAGTCCATCAAGGGCATCTGCGAGAAGGCGGCGAGCAACGACGACCCGGACTTCCGTACCCGGGCGCTCATCATCAAGGAGCAGCGCTCCGAGCTCGTCAAGCACCACCTCTGGGTGCTCTGGACGGACTACTTCAAGCCGCCGCACTTCGAGAAGTACCCCGAGCTGCACGAGCTCGTCAACGAGGCGACCAAGCTCGCCGGCACCGCCGGCACCAAGGGCAGCCTCGACGTCTCCGTGGCCGAGGAGCTGCTGAAGAAGATCGACCGCATCGCGGAGATCTTCGCCGAGACCAAGAAGGGCTGACCGGCCCCGACCGTGCGAAGGGCCTGCCCACCGACCAGGTGGGCAGGCCCTTCGCACGTCTGGACGGGCTCCCGCTCGCGTGCCCGCGCCCGCGGAGCGGGTGCCGGCTCCCGCGTCAGCGGCGGTAGTCGTCCTGCAGCCGGGTGATGTCGTCCTCGTCGAAGTAGCCGAAGGCGACCTCGAGGATCCGGGCCCGCCCGGTGCCGCGGTTGCCCATCCGGTGCACCGTGCCCGCGGGCACCCAGATCGTCTCGCCCTCCTCGGCGCTCCAGGTCTGCTCCCCCACGGTGACCTCCATCGGCCCGTCGAGGACGTGCCACATCTCGCCCCGCATGCGGTGGCTCTGCAGCGACAGCCGCTGACCGGGCTCGACGACGAGCGTCTTCACGGTCACCCGCTCGTTGGCGACGAACTGGTCGAAGCGCCCCCACGGCCGCTGGTCGCGGACGATCCCGACGATCGGGTTGGTCGTCGCGTCGGTCACCTGGTCGGTCACCTCGGTCATGTCGGCTCCCCTCGGCCTGCTCGCACCGACGTCACCGGTGCCGTTGTCCAGCGATGCTACCGACGGGGCGGGCGGGGCGGGCGGAAACGAGAACAATCCCACGACCACGACCCTGCCTCCGGGAGGAGGCGCCGGGGACCTCCCCCCGGGGGTGGCCCCCAGGGCACGCGCTGGAGGGCGCGCGCAGGTCCCACACCTGCGCCCACCAGCGCAGTAGCCTCCCCCCGGCGGAGACCCCCGCCGACCCGTCCTCACCCCCAGGAGGCCCACGTGGACACCGACACCGACGTGGCGGACCACTCCACCGCCCCGCCCGCGAACCGGGGCCTGCTCGCCGTCGCCGGCGTGCTGCTGCTCGTCCCCATCGTCGCGCTGATGTGGGTGAGCAGCTACTCGCGCGTCGAGCCCCGGCTCGGCAGCTTCCCCTTCTTCATCTGGTACCAGTTCCTCTGGGTCTTCCTCACCTCGGCCCTGACCTACACCGCCTACCGGATCGTGCTCGTCGCGCGGCCCCACCGGCCGATGACCGGCGGCACGGACGCCGCGGGCAACGACGACGCGCCGGAGGGCCGGCGGTGAGCGCGGCCGTGCCCGCCGCCGCCACGAGCGGGCTCAACTGGACCGCCCTGACCGTCCTCGTCCTGCTGTTCCTGCTCGTCACCGTCATGGGCTTCTGGGCCTCCCGGTGGCGGCGACCGACGAGCATGGAGTCTCTCGACGAGTGGGGCCTCGGAGGCCGCGGCTTCGGCGGGTGGATCACGTGGTTCCTCCTCGGCGGTGACCTCTACACCGCCTACACCTTCGTCGCGGTCCCGGCCGCGATGTTCGCCCTCGGGGCGGTGAGTGGCTTCTTCGCCGTGCCGTACACGATCGTGCTCTACCCGATCATCTTCGTGTTCATGGCGCGGCTGTGGTCGGTCAGCCACCGGCACGGGTACGTCACCCCGGCCGACTTCGTCCGGGGCCGCTACGGCTCCAGGGAGCTCTCCCTCGCGGTCGCCGTCACCGGCATCCTCGCGACGATGCCGTACATCGCGCTGCAGCTCGTCGGCATCCAGGCCGTCCTCGAGGTCGCCGGCATCGGCGGCACCGGCAACGTCGTCGCCCGCGACGCCCCGCTGTTCGTCGCGTTCGCGCTGCTCGCGGCCTACACCTACTCCAGCGGCCTGCGCGCCCCGGCGGTCATCGCGTTCGTCAAGGACCTGCTGATCTACATCGTCATCCTCGTCGCGATCCTCTACCTGCCGGCCAAGGTCGGTGGCTGGGACCACGTGTTCTCGGCGGCGCAGGACAAGATGGCGGCGACCAACCCCGACACCGGCAAGCCGGTGGGCGCGTTCGTCCCGGGCAGCCAGGCGCACTGGGCGTACGCCACCCTCGGGCTCGGCTCTGCGCTCGCGCTGTTCATGTACCCGCACTCGGTCACGGCGACGCTGTCCTCGAAGAGCCGCAACACGATCCGCCGCAACGCCTCGGTGCTGCCGGCGTACAGCTTCGTGCTCGGCCTGCTCGCCCTGCTCGGCTGGGTCGCGATCGCCGCCGGCACCAAGCCGATCGGCCTCGACGGGCAGCCGAACGCGCAGCTCGTCATCCCGCAGCTGTTCGAGGACTCGTTCCCGTCGTGGTTCGCCGGCGTCGCGTTCGCGGCGATCGCGATCGGCGCGCTCGTGCCCGCCGCGATCATGTCGATCGCGGCGGCGAACACCTTCACGCGCAACGTCTACCGCGAGTGGCTCCGGCCCGGGGCGACGCAGGCGCAGGAGGCCCGCGTCTCCAAGCTGGTCTCGCTCGTGGTCAAGGCGTTCGCGCTCGTGTTCGTCCTCACGCTGGACAAGCAGAACGCGATCAACTTCCAGCTGCTCGGCGGCATCTGGATCCTGCAGACCTTCCCGGCGATCGTCTTCAGCCTCTACACCCGGTGGTTCCACCGGTGGGGCCTGCTGGCCGGGTGGGTCGTCGGCATGGTCTACGGCACGGTCGCGGCGTGGAACGTCGTCAACCCCGCGACCGGAGCGCACTTCGCCGGGTCGGTCGCCAACATCCCGGTGATCGGGCAGCTCGGCTACATCGCCCTCACGGCGTTCGTCATCAACGCACTCGTCGCGGTCGTCGTCACGGTCGCGCTCCGGGTGGGCACCGCGTCCAACGGCGAGGACGAGACGATGACCGGGGACTACTTCGCCGACGCGGGCGATCCCCGGGTGCAGCGCGACCTCGAGTCCGGGGTGCACATGCAGACCGGGAGCCCGTGACCGTCGGGACCTCTCAGCGCCCCTGCGGCGCCGGCGACCGGCCGCTCTCCTCGGCCCGGCGCCGGCGCCGCAGCACGCGGGTGAGGGACTCGACGACCACGGGGTCGTACTCGTAGCCCAGGCCGAGGTGGATCCGCTCGAGCGCGGCCTCCGAGGTCGCCTCGGACTTCTCGCCCCCGGTGATGTCGTCGTAGGCGTTGGCGACCTTGATGATCCGCCCCGCGAGCGGCAGCTCCTCCCCGAACTCCCGGGTCTGGCGGAACGGCGTGGTCTGGGCGTCCATCGCGTCGGCGACCGAGTCGAGCACGCCGGTCTCGCGGACGATCCGGGCCCCGTCCTCGGCGATGCGACGCTGGTCCCCGGGGGCGGCGAGCACGGTCGCCCCGCCCGGGATCGGGTCCCGCAGCGCGACCTGGCCGAGGTCGTGCAGCAGCGCGGCGTACTCGAGGTCGGCGACCTCCCGCTGCGTCAGGCCGAGGTCGCGGCCCATCTGGACCGCGAGCTCGGCGACGTCGGCGGCGTGCTCCTCGCGGGTCTGGCCGGCGAGGTCGGTCAGCCGGGAGAGCGAGACGATCGTCTCGCGGTAGGTCGCCCGGATCGTCGTGTAGCGCCGGGCGGCGACGAGGGTGAAGACGAGCGGCAGGAGGAACACCGGCACGGCGACCAGGCCGACGGCGCGCTCGGCGAGCGCGATGAGCGGTCCCGAGCTCACCAGCGCCAGGCTCGACGCGGCCCCGGTGGTGAGCGCGTCCCGCACGGTGGCGAACACCGGGGCGTGCTCCCGCTCGGACCGGCAGGCCGCGGTGAGCACGACCTCGAGCAGCGCCGCGACCGCCGAGAGCACGAGCATGACGAGCGCGAGCGCCCAGCGGGCGTCCCCGAAACCGGACTCGACCTCCGACAGCGACCGGCCGCCGACGGTCAGCTCGGTCTGGAGCAGCGCGACGACGGACACCGCGAGGAACCGGGAGGCGATGTCCGCGGGTCCGACGCGGCGCCCGAGGGCCCGGCGGAGCACGCCGCCGAGGGCGAGACCGGTCGCGACGACCGTGAGCACGGCCCCCGTCGAGAGCTCCGGGGCGCCGCCGACCGGGCCGAGGCTGGTGAGCACGAGCGCGAGCGCCGCCGCGAGCGCCACCGGCGCGAGCTCGGGGCGATCGGGAAGCGCGAGCCGGGCGACCTCGCCGACGGCGATCGAGGCGACGAAGACGAGCACGAGTGCCGCCTCGCCGGCGAGCACGCCCCGGGTCGGCGACGGTCTCGGCCAGCGCGGTGCCGAGGACGACGGCGGCCACGAGCAGCAGCCCGCGACGCAGGCTGGGCCGGAGGGCCCGGGTCAGCACGCGGGCTCCTCGGACTGGGCGGCGACGGGGCGGCGTCCGGCGAGCAGGTCGGAGGTGTCCGGGTCGTCGTGGTCCCAGCCGCCCCGGGCCCGAGGGGCCCCGGGCGCGGCGGCGGGCTCCCACCCGTGGCGCTGGACGGCCCGGGCGAGCGCCTCGACGACGGCCGGGTCGAGGTGGGTCCCCGCCCGGCCGCGGAGCACCTCGAGGGCGGCGTCGGGGCCGAGGGCGACCCGGGCGGTGCGCCCGGAGGTCAGGGCGTCGAAGGCGTCCGCCGCGGCGAGGACCCGGGCCGCGACCGGGATCGCCCCGCCGGCGAGCCCGTCGGGGTAGCCGAGCCCGTCGAGGCGCTCGTGGTGGGAGCGGATCGCCGGCAACGACCTCCGGAGGAACTGGATGCCCTCGAGCATGCGCACGCCGGCCAGGGGGTGGACGGTGATCTCGGCGACCTCGGCGGGGTCCTCGGGCCGGGCGCTGCGCAGCACCCGCGTCGGCACGGCGAGCAGTCCGAGGTCGTGGAGCATGCCGGCGGAGCGGGCGTCCCCGATCTCCCGGGGACCGAGCCCGAGGGCCTCGGCCGTCCACGCGCTGAGCCGCGCCACCCGGTCGCTGTGGCCGGCGGAGCGGGGGTCCTTGGTCTCCACCGCCGTGACGAGCGCGCGCAGGGTGCGCTGGTGGGCCCGCTCCTCGTCGCCGTACTGGGCGTAGGCCCACTGCGCGACGAGCAGCGGGGCGAGGATGAGCACCGCGCTGAACCAGCCGACCCCGGCGGGCAACCAGAGCAGGACGAGGAGGAACCCGAAGACGCCGTAGGTGACGTAGGCCGGCCCGGTCGTCGTGAGCATCCGCACCAGGGCCGGGCGGAAGGCCGCCTCGCCGCTGACCTGCATGATCCCGGCGAGGAGGATGGCGTTGACGAGGCACTGGACGACGTCGGCGACAGGAGCGGGAGCCCGACGTGGAGGAGCAGTCCGGCCGTGCCGCTGGGCTGTCGACAGGGCGACTGCCATGCGCTAGGAGGTAGGTGAGCCCACCGACGGTCCCGATGATGCTCACCATCGAACGCGTTGAAGACCCGACTGACATAGCCGTCTGGCCGCAGTTGGAGCAGGGTGGCCGACAGCCCGACGAGCCCCGCCGCGAAGGGCGTGACGATGGCCGCCGCGGCGAGGAGGACGATCGAGGTGAACGAGAAGAACACCTTGGCCCCGACGTCCTTCTCGCGCAACACCCAGCTCAGCATCGCGAGGACGGCGAGGACGAGGACGGCGGCCCACGAGTCCGGCGGGCCGTAGGCCCTCCACGCGACCCCGAGAACGGCGGCGGCGCCCGCCCCCGTCGCCGCGACGGCGAGTCTGACGACTGCGGTCGAGGCCTGGGGGCGAGCGCCGGGAGCCTTCATGGCCACGGAGTTTAGTGGCCGGGTCGATCGGCTCGGGTCAGCTCCCCAGCCCCAGACGGTGCTGATGCGGGGGCCCTTGGCGGCGAAGGTCTTGTCCATGGTGGTTCCTTTCGTTGCGGGTGGGTAGGGGACCCACCACGAGGTGGTGAGAGTCTACCCAAATGTCCGGAATGTCCGAATCTTTGAGCGACTCAATGATGCGCAGAGCGGACTGGCGTTCGGCAAGAGTTGACAAGTCGCAAGGGCATTTCTTGACCATCTTTTTACACTCGTGCACTTTTTTCACCCTCGGCGTGTATCACGTCACGTTTCGACAGGTCGAGACAGGGAAATCGCGGCGGGGACTGCTGTGAGAGGATGATCCTCCGAGCCCCGCCGCCGCCCAAGTCGCGGCCGCTCGGGACCCCATCGACCAGGAGGTGCTCGTCATGAGCAAGCGCGCCCGCAAGCGCCGCGCCCGGAAGAAGAACGCGGCGAACCACGGCCGGAAGCCCAACGCCTGAGGCGACCGCGCCGACGCGACGAAGGCCCCCGTGAGCACCGTGCTCACCGGGGGCCTTCGTCGCGCCGAAGCCGGGGACTCAGCCCGGGCCCTCCCGCCGGAGGTCGACGCGGATCGTGGTGATCCGCTCGAAGGATCTGCGCGCGGAGCTCCAGCGGGGCGGCGTGCGAGGGGCACGAGCGCTTGACGAGGGCCTTGAGGGCCTGGTCGAGGTCGTGCTCGCGCAGGCACGGACCGCACTCGTCGAGGTGGGCCTTGATCCGCCGCGTGTCCTCCGGCGTCATCTCGCCGTCGAGGTACTCGTGGATCCGGTGCAGGGTGGCGCTGCAGTCGGCGTCGTCGGCGCTCATGACGTGGCCTCCTTTGCGATACCGCGCTCGCGGGCGTAGCCGCTGAGGAGCTCGCGCAGCTGGCGCCGCCCCCGGTGGAGGCGGGACATCACCGTCCCGATCGGGGTGTCCATGATCTCGGCGATCTCCTTGTAGGCGAAGCCCTCGACGTCGGCGAGGTAGACCGCGAGGCGGAAGTCCTCGGGCAGCTCCTGCAGGGCCCGCGTGACCTCCGAGTCCGGCAGCCGGTCCAGCGCCTCGGTCTCGGCGGAGCGCAGGCCCCGTGAGGTGTGCGACTCGGCGCGCGCGAGCTGGTAGTCCTCCACCTCGGCCGCGTCGCTCTGCTGCGGCTCCCGCTGCTTCTTGCGGTAGCTGTTGATGTACGTGTTGGTGAGGATGCGGTACATCCACGCCTTGAGGTTCGTCCCCGGCTTGTACTGGTGGAAGGCCGCATACGCCTTGGCGTAGGTCTCCTGGACCAGGTCCTCGGCGTCGGTGGGGTTGCGGGTGGTGCGCAGCGCCGCCGAGTACAGCTGGTCGAGCAACGGCATCGCCTCCCGCTCGAACCGCGCCTGCCGCTCGGCCTGCGTCTCGGAGTGGACGTCGACCGTCGCGTCCGCCGGGGTGGCGGCGGCCGTGGCGGTCCGGGGACTGGTGGACTCGTTCATCGCGGTCCAGCCTAGTGCCGCGTCGAAGGGTGATGCCGTCCGCAGCACGAGCACGCGCTCTCCTCGGGTCCGGGGACGTGGGTCACGGCATGACAACAACCACCCCGTCCGGCTCCATTCCCCGCGGGCGGGGCCGGAGCCCGACGGTCACGTCCGGGGCCGGTTCGGGGCGGCGGGGGCGGACCCGAGGACGCCGCCGGGCGACCCGAGCACGTCGAGCACGGCGTCGACGAGGGCCGTCGGTCGCGCCGGGGCGGAGTGCCCGCCCGGGACGGCGACCACCTGCCCGGGGGCGCCGATGACGGCCCGCACCTGATCCGGGCCGCCGAAGGCGTCCCGCTCCCCCTGCAGCACCCAGGTCGGCAGCCCCAGGTCGGTCGCGGCAGCGAGCTCGGCGGCCCGGGAGCGCTCCGGCCGGCCCGGCGGGGCGAGCGGGAAGGCGAGTGCGAGCACGGCGTCGGCGCCGACCTCGCCCGCGGTCCGACAGGCGACGCGGGCCCCGGCGCTCCGGCCGCCGACGACGAGCGGTCGCGACAGCGCCTCCGGCCCGTCGGTCAGCTCGGCGAGCACCGGCCGCCACGCCTCGTCCAGGGTCCGCGGCGGGCCGGCCACCCGCTTGCCGGCGACCATCCAGGGCTGCTCGACGAGGACGACCGTCCACCCGGCGCGGGGCAGCCGGTCGGCGAGGAGGCGCAGGTCGGGGGTGAAGCCACGGCCGCCGGCACCGTGGCCGAGGACGACGCTGCCGCGCGCCGGCGGGTCGGCCGGGTGGCGGTGCACGCGCGCGACCCCCCGGGGGGTCACGACCTCGGCGACGACGGCGTCAGCGGCCACCGAGGACCTCGCCGGTCATGGGGTCCAGCACTCCCTCGAGGTCGGCCTCGGGTGCGGGGTCGAGCAGGTGGGGGCCGTTGTTCCGGGTCGCGTTGACGGCGGTGGAGACGGGGAAGGCCTCGAACCGTCCCCGCTCGCGGGGCGCGAGCAGGTCGGCGACCTCGGCCGGGTCCTGCACCCCCGGGTCCAGCCACCGGGTCCAGTCCTCGGGCTCGAGGACGAGCGGCTGGCGGTCGTGGAGACGGTCGAGGCCGGGCTCGGCGGCGGTCGTGATGATCGAGTACGTCACGAGCCAGGCATTCGGGTCCTCGGGGGAGGTGACGGCGGGGTCCCGCCAGAACTCGTAGATGCCGGCCATCGCCATGGTGCGCCCGTCGGCGCGGTGGACGTGGAAGGGCTGGCGACGGGGGCGCCCGCGACCGTCGACGGCGCTCGGCGAGGACTGCCACTCGTACCAGCCCGCCGCCGGCACGAGGCAGCGCCGGGACGTGGCGGCCGCGCGGTAGGACGGCTTGTCGAGGACGGTCTCGGCCCGGGCGTTGGCCATCCTCGCCCCGGAGCGGGGGTCCTTCGACCAGCTCGGGACGAGGCCCCAGGTGAGCAGGCGCAGCTGGCGCACGGGCCGTGGCTCGGCCGACTCCGCCCGCCGGGGGACCCGGGTGAGGACGACCGGGGCCTGCTTGCTCGGCGCGACGTTGAAGTCCGGCCTGCCCGGCGGCGGGTCCTGTGGGTTCGCGAGGACGCTGCGGGTCGGCTCCCCCGTCCGGTCCGCCTCCACCTCGAACTCGGTGACGAGCTGGTCCGGGCTCGCGCTCGCCGCGTACCGTCCGCACATGGCGCAAGGCTACGCACCGGGGCTACGCAGCGTGTCACCTGCTGAACTACGGTAGAGCCGATGTCCGCCGCCACCGACCCCCGCTAGGAGACGCCATGACCGTGGTCCGTCGCATCGCCCGTCCCATGCTCGCCTCGATCTTCGTCATCGGCGGGTTGGACGCCCTGCGTCGCCCGTCGACGAAGGTCCCGGCGGCCGAGCCCGTCGTCCACAAGGTTGCCGGGCCCCTGGGGCTGCCCGACGACCCCGAGCTCCTCGTCCGGGCGAACGCGGCGACGATGGTCCTCGGCGGCGGGATGCTCGCCCTCGGCCGGTTCCCCCGGCTGTCCGCGGTGGCGCTCGCGGCCTCGCTGCTCCCGACCACCCTCGCCGGGCACCGGTTCTGGGAGGAGAAGGACCCCGAGGTGCGTGCGCAGCAGAAGACGGCCTTCTTCAAGAACCTCAGCATGCTCGGTGGGGTCCTCATCGCAGCGGTCGACACCGAGGGACGGCCGAGCCTGGGCTACCGGGCCCGGCAGGCGCGCGGCCACGCCGGCCGGTCGGCGCGGTCCACGGGCCGCGGTGCCCGCCGGGCGGCCCGGACCGCCCGGCTCGAGGCCCGGCTGAAGGCGGCCCAGGCGCACGATGCCCTCACCTGACCCCGACTGGCCCGCCCCGGCGGCCGATCACCCGGTCGACGCGACCGTCCGGCTGCCGGGAAGCAAGTCCCTCACCAACCGCTACCTCGTCATCGCCGCCCTCGCCGGCGGCACCTCCCGCATCCGTCGCCCGCTGCGCTCCCGGGACACCCTCCTGATGGCCGACGCGCTCCGCCGACTCGGCACGGGGATCGACGACGCCACGGGCGAGGTGCCGTGCGACGCCCGGGACAGCGCCTCGGACTGGATCATCTCCCCTGCCACCCTGCGGGGCGGTACCCGCGTCGACTGCGGGCTCGCCGGAACCGTCATGCGGTTCCTGCCGCCCGTGGCCGCGCTGTGCGACGGGGTGGTCGAGTTCGACGGCGACGACGCCGCCCGGGTCCGTCCGATGGGCCCGGCGCTGGAGGCGCTCCGCGGCCTCGGGGTCGAGGTGGACGACGGCGGCCGCGGGGCGCTGCCGTTCGCCGTCGGGGGCCGGGGCGGCGTCCCCGGCGGCACGGTCTCGATCGATGCCTCGGCGTCGTCGCAGTTCGTCTCCGGGCTCCTGCTCGCCGGCTCCCGCTTCGAGCAGGGGCTGGTCGTCCGGCACGTCGGTGAGCCGATCCCGAGCGAGCCGCACGTCGCCATGACGGTCGAGACCCTCCGGGACGCGGGGGCGATCGTCGACGACGCCGAGCCGGACACGTGGCGGGTCGAGCCGAGCGAGCTCGCCGGCCTCGACGTCACCGTCGAGCCGGACCTCTCCGGCGCCGCCCCCTTCCTCGCCGCCGCCCTCCTCACCGGGGGGACGGTGCGGGTCCCCGGCTGGCCGCAGCACACGACCCAGGCCGGGGACGCCCTCCGGGACATCCTCGACGCGATGGGCGCCGACGTCCGCCTCGGTCGGGAGGAGCTCACCGTTCGCGGCGACGGCGGGGTCACCGGCGTCGACGTCGACCTCCACGACGCGAGCGAGCTCACCCCGGTCGTCGCCGCGCTCGCGGCGCTCGCGGACTCCGCGAGCGTCATCCGCGGCGTCGGGCACATCCGCGGCCACGAGACCGACCGGATCGCCGCGCTCGCCCGCGAGCTCACGGCGCTCGGCGCGGCCGTCGAGGAGCGTCCCGACGGCCTGCGCATCGAGCCGCGCCCGCTCACGGCGGCGACCTTCCACACCTACGGCGACCACCGGATGGTCATGGCCGGGGCGGTCGTCGGGCTGGCCGTCCCCGGGGTCGTCGTCGAGGACGTCGGCGCCGTCGCCAAGACGCTGCCGGGCTTCCCCGCGCTGTGGACCGAGATGCTCGCCTCCGGCTCCGACGACGAGACGGCTGCCGCGGCAGAGACCCGGTCACGGTCCGGCGCCCACGCCCATGGTCGGTGACGGGCACCCGGGGGCGCCCCGGGCACTGACGGCGACGCCGGGGCGCCGATGACCCGACGGTCGGGGGACTACGACGAGTCCGACGTGCGCGTCCGGCCGGGTCGTCGTGGCTCCCGGCCCCGGTCCAAGGACCGTCCGGCGCACGAGGACGCGGTGCCCGCGCTCGTGACCGCCGTCGACCGCGGCCGCTACAGCGTGGTCCTCGCCCCGGAGGACGGCGGTGGGCGCGGGGTCCCCGGCCCGGGGGGCGTCGAGGTCCTCGCGATGAAGGCCCGCGAGCTCGGCCGACGGGGAGTCGTCGTCGGTGACCGGGTCGCCCTGGTCGGCGACACCTCTGGCGCTCCGGGCAGCCTGGCGCGGATCGTCCGCGTCGAGGAGCGCTCGTCGTCCCTGCGCCGCAGCGCGGACGACGGCGACCCGGCCGAGCGCATCGTCGTCGCGAACGCCGGGCAGCTCGTCGTCGTCACCGCCCTCGCCGACCCCGAGCCCCGTCCGCGCCTCGTCGACCGGTGCCTCGTCGCCGCGTACGACGCGGGACTGGACCCGCTGCTCGTGCTCACCAAGTCCGACCTCGCCGACCCCGAGGTGTTCGTCGCCCGCTACGCCCCGCTCGACGTCCCCCACCTGGCCACCCGCCTCGCGGGCGGCGCGGTCGAGGGCCTGGCGCCGGTGCACGAGGCCCTGGCGGGGAGGGTGAGCGTGCTCGTCGGCCACTCCGGGGTGGGCAAGTCCACGCTGGTCAACGCGCTGGTCCCGGACGCCCACCGCGCGACCGGCGAGGTCAACGACGTCACCGGGCGGGGCCGGCACACCTCCACCTCCGCCGTCGCCCTCCCCCTCGACGGCGGTGGATGGGTCGTCGACACCCCGGGGATCCGTTCGTTCGGCCTCGCACACGTCGACGCCGACCGGATCGTCCACCACTTCCCCGACCTCGCCCCGGGGGCGGCGCGGTGCCCGCGCGGCTGCACCCACGACGAGCAGGAGTGCGCTCTCGACGACTGGGTCGCCGGCGGCCACGCCGGGCCGGCGGGTGTCTCCCGCCTGGACTCGCTGCGCCGGCTGCTGCGCACGCGCGCCCCCCGCTCCGGCGACTGAGGACGCGCCCGCCATAACCCGCACTTCGTGCCCGTTCGACCGCCGGGGCAGCCCGTCTTGTCCGGGGTTCGCCCGGCGAAACGGGCACGGAGTGCGGGCTACGGCACGGGCGCGGAGGGTCGGCCCTGCGGGGGCGCAGGCGGGGGCGGGGTGCCGGGCTGGCCCTCCGGTCAGCTCGCGCTGCCCGCCGCCTGCTGGACGATGGCGCGCGGCTCGGCGAAGTGGCATGCCGACAGGTGCGTCCCGACCCCGTCCTGGCGCTGCTCGAGCGCCGGCTCGACCTCGCTGCACTTGTCCTGGGCCTTGAAGCACCGGGTGTGGAACCGGCAGCCCGAGGGCGGGTTCGCCGGCGAGGGGACGTCTCCGGCGAGGACGATCTGCTCCCGGTGACCGCGCAGCGTCGGGTCCGGCACCGGCACCGCGGACAGCAGCGCCTGGGTGTACGGGTGGGTCGGCCGGTCGTAGACCTCGACGTCCTCGCCGAGCTCGGCGAGCTTGCCGAGGTACATCACCGCGACCCGGTCCGAGATGTGCCGGACGACCGACAGGTCGTGGGCGATGAAGACGTAGGCCAGGCCGAGCTCGTTCTGGAGCTTCTCCATGAGGTTGACGACCTGCGCCTGGACCGAGACGTCGAGCGCGGACACCGGCTCGTCGCAGACGAGCACCTTGGGGTTGAGCGCGATGCCCCGCGCGATCCCGATGCGCTGGCGCTGGCCACCGGAGAACTGGTGCGGGTAGCGGTTGATGTGCTCCGGGCTCAGCCCGACGAGGTCGAGCAGGTCCTGGACGGCCTTCCGGCGGCCCTTCTTCGGCAGGACGTCCGGGTGGATGTCGAACGGCTCGCCGACGATGTCGCCGACGGTCTTGCGCGGGTTGAGCGAGGTGTAGGGGTCCTGGAAGACGATCTGGATGTTCCGGCGCATCTGGCGCAGGTCGCGCCCGTTCTGCTGGTACATGTCGACCCCGTCGAACTCCAGGCGCCCCTCGGTGGGCTCCTCGAGCCGCATGAGGAGGCGGCCGAGGGTCGACTTGCCACAGCCGGACTCGCCGACCACGCCGAGGGTCTCGCCCTTGTGGAGGTCGAACGAGACCCCGTCCACGGCCTTGACGTAGCCCACGGTGCGCCGCAGGACCCCGCCCTTGATCGGGTAGTGCTTGACGAGCCCCTCGGCTCGCAGGATGACGTCGTCAGCCACGGAGGACCTCCTCGGCGAAGTGGCAGGCGCTCAGCCGGCCCGGGGCGTGCTCGACCAGCTCGGGCCGCTCCTCGCGACAGATGTCGCGGGCCCGGGGGCAGCGGGGGTGGAACGCGCACCCGGGCGGCATCCGCGTCAGGTTCGGCGGGAGCCCGCCGATCGCGTACAGTTCCTGCCCCTTCTGGTCCAGCCGCGGGATCGAGTCGATGAGCCCCTCGGTGTACGGGTGCCCGGGACGGGCGTAGATGTCGTGGACCTCGGCCTGCTCGACGATCCGGCCGGCGTACATCACCGCGATCCGGTCGGCGACGTCGGCGACGACACCGAGGTCGTGGGTGATGAGGATCAGCCCCATCTCCCGCTCCTCCTGCAGCTCCTGCAGCAGGCCCATGATCTGCGCCTGGACGGTGACGTCGAGGGCGGTGGTCGGCTCGTCGGCGATGAGCACCGCCGGGTCGAGCGCGATCGCCATCGCGATCATGATCCGCTGGCGCATCCCGCCGGAGAACTGGTGCGGGTAGGCCTTGACCCGCTGGCGGGCCCCGGGGATCTGCACCCGGTCCATGAGGCGGATGGCCTGCTCGAGGGCGTCGGAGCGGTTCATGCCCCGGTGCTTGCGGAACATCTCGGCGATCTGCCAGCCGACCGGGAACACCGGGTTCAGCGAGCTGAGCGCGTCCTGGAAGATGATCGAGATCTCGGGGCCGCGCACCCGGCGCCGCTCCTCGTCGTCCATCGTCAGCAGGTCGTGTCCGCAGTAGCGGATCTCGCCGCCGGCGACGCGGGCCGGCGGGATGTCGAGGATGCCCATGATCGCCTGCGCGGTCACGGACTTGCCCGACCCGGACTCACCGAGGACGGCGAGGGTCTCCCCCTCACGCAGGTCGAAGCTCACCCCGTTGATCGCCCGGGCGACGCCCTCCTCGGTGTGGAACTCGACGTAGAGGTCGTCCACCTCGAGCAGCACCCCGTCCTGGGGGACGTAGGTCGTGCCGCGCTCCGCGGCGGTGGAAGTCGTGGTCATCTCTCCCTCTCCCGCTCAGCGCGTCTTCGGGTCGAAGGCGTCGCGGGCGGCGTCGCCGAGCATGATGAACGCCAGCACGGTCGCGCTGAGGAAGATGCTCGGGAAGAACAGCATGTGCGGGGTGGTCCGCAGGCCGACGATCGCGTCGTTGATCATCACGCCCCACGAGACCGCGGGCGGGGTGAGCCCGATGCCGAGGAAGGACAGCGTCGCCTCGACGGAGATGTACACCCCGAGGTTGATCGTCGCGACGACGACGATCGCGGTCAGCGAGTTGGGGATGATGTGCGAGCGGATGATGCGCCACGGGCTCGCGCCCATCGCCCGGGCCGCGGAGATGTAGTCGTTCGGCAGGACCTGGAGCACCGAGGCCCGCATGAGCCGGGCGAGGCTCGGCCAGCCGAGGATGACCAGGGCGAGGCAGACCTTGCCGACGACGACGAGGTACGCGCTGTCCTCGCTGTTGGGGAAGGCGCTCATGAAGATGATCGCCCCGAGCAGCAGCGGGATCGCGAAGAAGATGTCGGCGACCCGCGAGACGACGCTGTCGAGCCAACCGCCGTTGTACGCCGCGAGGACCCCCACGAGGCCGCCGACGAGCACGGTGCCGAGCGAGGTGAACACGCCGACGAGGATCGAGGCCCGGGCCCCGTAGATGACCCGGGAGTAGATGTCGTGGCCCTGGAAGTCCCGGCCGAACCAGGCGTCCGAGCTCGGCAGGGCGCGGGCCTTGCTGAGGTCGGCGGCGTTCGGGTCGACGTTGGTGAACAGCGACGGCCAGACCGCCATGAGGACGAAGATCAGGATCAGGGTTCCCGAGATCCAGAACATCGGGTTGCGCCGCAGGTGGACCCACGCGTCGGAGGTGAGCGAGCGCGCGGGCCCCGTGTCCGGGGTCGCCTGCTCGGTCTCGGGCCGACGCCGGCGCTCGAGGGCGTGGTGGGCCTGCGCCTCCTCGGTCTGCTCGACGTCCTGCGGGTCGGTGGTGTGGCGGGTGCTCTCAGTCATGGCTGATCCTGGGGTCGAGGACGCCGTACAGCAGGTCGACGATGAGGTTGACGAGCAGGTACACGAGGACGAGGGCGGTGACCGCGCCGACGACGGCGAAGCCGTCCCGGTTGTGGATGCCCTGGAAGATGTAGCCACCCACGCCCTGGATGTTGAAGATCCGCTCGGTGACGATCGCACCGCCGAGCAGGGCACCGAAGTCGTAGCCCATGAAGGTGATGACGGGGATCAGCGAGTTGCGCAGGGCGTGCACCCCGACGGCCCGCCGCCGGGTCAGCCCCTTCGCGGTCGCGGTCCGGACGTAGTCGGCGCGGAGGTTCTCGACGAGGTTGGACCGGGTCAGGCGGGCGACGTAGGCCAGCGACAGCGACCCGAGCACGATCGCCGGCAGGAGGAGGTCGTACATCGACGGGTCCGACGGTGTCGTCACCGGGAACCAGCCCCACTTCAGGGCGGGGAAGTACTGCGCGAGCGCCCCGATGACGAAGATCGGCACGGATATGACCACCAGCGTGCTCACGAGCACGAGGCTGTCGATGAACCTCCCCTTGCGGATCCCGGCGAGCATGCCGGCGATGATGCCGATGACGCCCTCGAAGACGAGCGCCATGACGGCGAGCTTGCCCGTGACGGTGTAGCGCTCCTTGAGGTCGTCGACCACCGGCACCTGGTAGAAGTTCTCGCCGAGGTCGCCGTGGGCGAGCTTGACGACGTACTTGCCGTACTGGACCGGAAGCGGGTCGTCGAGGTTGTACTTCTCGTGGAAGGCCTTGACGAACGCCGGGGGACAGGCGCGGTCGCCGCACTTCCCGGCTGTCGGGTCGCCCGGCAGGGCGAAGACCATGGCGAAGATGATGAAGGTCGCCCCGATGATCACCGGGATCATCTGGAGGACACGCCTCACGACGTACTTGCCCACGGTCACCTCCTCGGTGTCGTCGACCACGACCCGGGGGTGGTGGGTCGAGGCGGTCCGGGCGTCGTTGCCCGGGGGGATGAGCAGTCACAGGATGCACCAGCGACACCCCCGGCGACCACACGGGGGGCGGTGTGGTGGCCACCGGCAGTGCGCCGGACCTCACGGGTCCGCGGCGGGTCGCGCCGCGGGTCCACCCGCGAGTCGGGCGCCGACCCGTCGCCCCCGGCGGGGGACGACGGGCCGGCGCCCGGTCGGGTCAACGGTCTCGGCCTGCTCTGTCGGCTGAGCCGTCAGCTCACTTGACGGTGATGCCGGCGTAGTCCGGCTCACCGAACGCGGTGACCGTCACGTTGCCGACGTGGTCGCTCCACCCGGCCTGGGCCGCGTAGTACCACATCGGGATGGCCGGGAAGTCCTGGACCAGCATCTGCTCGGCCTCCTGGTACAGCTTGTTCGACTCCTCGGGGGTGTCCGCCGCGGCGGCCTCGTCGAGCTTCTTGTCGAACGCCGGGTTGGAGTAGTCGCCGTCGTTGCTCGCCGCGTTCGTGCGGTACAGCGGCGCGAGGAAGTTCTCGATGTGCGGGTAGTCCATGACCCACCCGGACCGGAACATGCCCTTGAGCTTGCCGCTGCCGATCTTGTCGCGGAACGTCGCGAAGTCGACGACCGGGGTCGCGACGCACGGGACGTCGAGCGTCTTGGAGATCGAGTTGCACGTCGCCTCGGTCCACGCCTTGTGGTCGCCGTCGGCGTTGTACGCGAGCGTCATCTTGCCGTCGAAGCCGCCGGCCTTCTTCAGCAGGTCCTTGGCCTTCTGCGGGTCGTACGTGCAGTACTCGCCGCAGGCGCCGGCCTTGAACCCCTGGACGCCCGGGGCGACCCAGCCGTCGGCGGGGTTGCGGGTGCCGTTGAAGATCTGCTTGACGATCGTCTTGCGGTCGATCGCCATCGAGATCGCCTTGCGCAGGTCCGGGTCCTTGTAGCGCGGGTCGACGTCGGTCGGGGCGAACGTGATCGTCTGGATCGCACCGTAGGGCTGGCTGACGTTCCGGTCAGGCAGGTCCTGCTTGTACTTGTCGTCGATGAGCGCGCTCGTCGGAACCTGGTCGAGGACGTCGAGCTGGCCACCGAGGAGGTCGTTGTACGCCGAGTCGGTGTCCTGGTAGATCCGGAAGGTGATCTTGTCGGCGCTGCCGGCGAAGTCACCCGAGTAGTCCTTGTTCTTGCTCAGGACGATCTGCTGGCCCTTGTCCCAGCTGTCGACCTTGTACGGGCCCGCGCCGATCGGCTTGTCGCCGAAGCTCTTCGGGTCCTTGAAGAAGGCGTCCGGCTCCGGGGCGAAGGCGTCGTAGCCCAGGCGGACCGGGAGGTTGGAGACCGGCTCGGAGGTCTTGATCGTGAAGGTGTAGTCGTCGACGACCTTCAGGCCCGACATCTTCTTCGACTTCGGCGTCTTGCCCTCGTCCGCCTGCAGGTCGTTGAAGCCCGCGATCGGCTCGAAGAAGTAGGACAGGTACTGCCCGTTGGGCCCGTACGCGGTGTAGTTCCAGGCGTCGACGAAGTTGTGCGCCTTGACCTCGGTGCCGTCGGAGAACTTGTAGCCCTGCTTGAGCTTGACCGTGAAGTTCTGGTTGTCCTTGGTCGTGATCGACTCGGCGATGTCCTTCTTCGGCTCCGCCGTCTTCGGGTCGTAGTGGAAGAGCGTCGAGGTGACGAGGTTCACGACGCGGTGGCCGCAGCTCTCCCCGGTGTTGCCGGGCACCAGCGGGTTCTGCGGGTTGCAGCCGTACGCGACGTACTCACCCCCGGTGCCGCCGCTGCCGCTGGTGGCCGTGCTTCCGCTCTCGTCACTCGACCCGCCGCACGCCGCGGTGAGCAGCGCCATGGCGGAGATGCCGGCAACGGCGACCGTGCGAGTGGTTCCTCGCATGGATGTCCTCCTACGTGGTGGTCAGCCGCCCGTGTCGGACGGGCGGCGCTGGGGTCGGGCGGCCCCCGGTCTGACGGCAGCCCGCGACGGCGCCCCTGGGCGCGTCATGCACGGCCAATGAAAGACCACAGATCGGGGAAAATCGAGACCCTCGCCCAAGCGAGACATAAATGTGACCGGAGGACGTTCGACGTGCGGTTCTTCCGTCACATCGCTGACGCGACGGAAACCTTGCGGGCCAAAGGCCCGCGGACCGTCAGTGTGACGCGCTCGAGACGACGCCGGCCCACGCGGCCTGTGCCCCGCTGTGTCCCACCACGACGGTCCAGGAGATGACGGCGACGGCGACGACGGCGCTCAGGGTGACACCGAGCGGGGTCCGGCCGCTCCCCCGGCGGCGCAGCAGCAGCACCCCGAGCGCCGCGACGACGAGCGCCACGGAGAACCACGGGAGCAGGTCGCCGCGCTCCGCGTGCTCCCGGATGGCCTCGTTGGCCGGGAGCATCTGCTTGAGGGCCTCGCCGCTGCTGGCCGCGAGGAACGCGAGGCCGGTGACGACGACGTCACCGGCGACGACGAGCCACGCGGCCCGCTCGGACCAGCGGGGGCGGAGGGCGAGCAGCACGGTGACGAGCGCCATGAGGGGGAGGAGGACGACGACGGCGTGGATGACGAGGACGTGCAGGGGCAGGCCGAAGATGGTGTCGAACATGGCAGCAGAGGGTGGCAGCCCGAGGTCCGCGTGTCCTGCGCGCACGCTGTGAGCCACCTGTGTCGACGCCGCGGACCAGCGCCGTGCCGGGTGCTCGGCGACCGGCCCCGCACCCGCTAGCGTGCCCCCTGTGCCCCGCTACGACGACGACCTCCGACTCGCCCACGTCCTCGCGGACGCCGTCGAGAGCATCACGATGGCCCGCTTCCGCGCCGAGGACCTCGCCGTCGACACCAAGCCCGACCTCACCCTCGTCAGCGACGCCGACCGCGCCGCCGAGGAGCTGATCCGCTCCCAGCTCAAGCGCACCCGGCCGCGCGACGCGGTCGAGGGCGAGGAGTTCGCGACCACGGGCCACGGCCCCCGCCGGTGGGTGCTCGACCCGATCGACGGCACCCACAGCTTCGTCCGCGGCGTTCCGGTGTGGGCGACCCTCATCGCGCTCGTCGACGAGGGCCGGCCCGTCCTCGGGCTCGTCGCGGCCCCCGCGCTCGGCCGACGCTGGTGGGCCGCGACGGGCTCGGGCGCCTGGTCGGGGCGCAGCCTGACGGCCGCGAAGCGGATCCGCGTCTCGGGGGTGCGCCGGCTCGAGGACGCCTCGCTCAGCTACTCCGACATCGGGTCCTGGCGCGGGCACGGCCGACTCGATCGCATGCTCGACCTGTCCGCGACGTGCTGGCGCACCCGGGCCTACGGCGACTTCTGGTCCTACGCGCTCGTCGCCGAGGGCGCCGTCGACATCGCGACCGAGCCCGAGCTCGCGCTCTACGACATGGCCGCACTCGTCCCGGTCGTCACCGAGGCCGGGGGCCGGTTCACCTCGCTCGACGGCACCGACGGGCCCTGGGGCGGCAACGCCGTCGCGACGAACGGCCTCCTCCACGACGAGGTCCTCGCCCGCCTCTCCCCCACCCCCTGACCCCCGTAGTCCGCACTTCGTGCCCGGTTGGCCGCGCGCGAACCGGATAAACCGGTCGCGGCGCGCGGCCAACCGGGCACGAAGTGCGGATTTTCGGGAGGCGGGTCAGCTGGGGACGACGGTGACCGGGCCGCGGTCGAGGGCCCGCAGCGCGTCGGCGTGGACCGCGGCGTCGCCGACGACGACGACGCTCCAGTGCCGGTCGACGTAGCGCCGGTAGGCGGCGGTGAGCTCCTCGGCGGTGAGCTCCGCGGTGCGGGCGAGGTTGTCGGTGGTGAACCCGAGCGGTAGGTCGTCGAGGGCGAGCCCGGCGGCCTCGTCGGCGATGGCGCCCGCGGTCGCGAAGCGCCCGGGCGCGGTCTTGAACACGTAGTCCACCCCGCCGTCGCGCTCGGCCGACGTCACCTCCCGCCACGGGCCGCCGCCGCCGTCGAGGATGTCGAGGAGCAGCCCGAGGGACTCCGCGGTCGTGTCGGCACGCACCGAGCCGCTGGTGAGGAACAGTCCCCCGCGCAGCCGGGGACGGAACGTCGAGCGGATGCCGTAGGTGTAGCCCTTCTCCTCGCGGAGGACGGCGTCGAGCCGGGCGCTCGGCGACCCGCCCACGAGGAAGGACAGCACCGGGTAGGGCGCCCACCCCCCGGCGACGGTGCGGTCCGGGCCGTCCCAGACCACCGCGAGCTCGCTCTGGACCGAGCCCGGCCGGTCGACGAGGACGATCCTGTCGGCGTCCGCCGCCCGCGCGGCCGCGCGCGGCTCCGGCACGGGGACCCGCTCGCCCCCGCGCCAGGTCCCGACGCTCGACGCGGCGAGACCGCCGACGTCGAGCCCGGTGAGGTCCCCGGCGACGACGAGCGTCGCGCCCTCCGGCCCGACGTGGTCGGCGTGCAAGCGGCGCAGGTCCTCCCGGGTCACGTCGGCCACGGTCTCGGCGAGTCCGGCGCTCGGCCGCGACGCGCGCTCGGTGTCGGCGAAGTACGTCGCGACGAGCTCGCGGGCGGCGCGGTGCGGCGCGGAGGCCCGCTCCTGCTCGATCTCGGCGAGCCGGGTGCGCACGTGCCGGCGCACCTCCCCCTCGGGGAAGTCGGGTCGCTCGACGGCCTGGGTGAGCAGGTCGAGGGCGTCCGAGAGGAAGCGGGCGGGCGCGTCGACCTCGACGGTCAGGCCGGCGTCGTTCATCCCGGCGCCGAACACGACGCCCTTGCGCTCGAGGAGCTCGGCGAACTCCTCCGAGGAGTGCTCGGCCGTGCCCTCGTCGAGCAGCCGGGCCATGAGGGTGCCGACGCCCTCCTTCCCGCGCGGCTCGAGGACGAGCGGCAGCGGGACGACGAGCCGGACCGAGACGACGTACTGGCCGGGCACGTCGTAGCGCAGCAGCCTCACCCCGTTCGGTAACGACTCCGTCGCCGGCTCGGGGAAGGCCCACGGGCCGGGCGGGGTGACCGGGGGACGCGGAGCGGTCTCGACGTCGCTCATGCCGCCGCCTCCGTCCGGGTCCGGTAGGCGACGACCGCGCGGCTCTCGGGCCGCAGCCACCGGCGGGCGGCGGCGTGGACGGCCTCCGCGGTCACCGCGCGCAGCCGGTCGAGGTGGGTGTTGACGTAGCCCGGGTCGTCGTGGAGCAGGGCGTACTGGCTGATGAGGTTGGCCCGCTGGTCGTGTCCGGCGAGCGCCGAGAGCCACGCCCGCTCGGACTGGGCGAGGACGGCCTCCATCTCGACCGCGGTCGGCCCCTCCCCGGCGAAGCGGTCCAGCTCCTCGGCGACGGTCTCCTCGACCGCCTCGGGGTCGGCCCCCTCGGCGACGTCGACGACGACGAAACCGAGCGAGACCCCGTCGACGAGGCCCATCGCGTGCGCCTGGACGGTGTTGGCGACCTGGTCCCGGCGCACGAGCCGTCGCACGAGCCGGGAGATCGTCAGCCCCCCGACGACGTCGAGCGCGAGCGAGGCGGCGAGGAAGTCCTCGGTCAGGTCCGGCGGGAGCCGGAAGGCGAGGTGGAGCCGGTCGTTGGGGACCTCCTCGACGAGCTCGACCCGGACCGGCTCGGCCAGCGGCTCCAGGGGCGCCAGGTTCTCCCGGCGGGGGACCGCCGTCGCGGGTAGGGCGCCGAAGTAGCGCTCGACGAGCTCGAACCCCTCCTGCGGGGTGACGTCCCCGACGAGGGTGAGCACGGTGTCGTTCGGGCCGTAGTGCCGGGTGAAGAAGGCGTGGACGTCCTCGAGGCTCGCCGCGTCGAGGTCCTCCATCGACCCGATCGTGGGGTGGTGGTACGGGTGGTCCTCCGGGAAGACCGCGGCATAGGTCTCGATGAGCGCGCTGCCGTACGGCTGGTTGTCGTAGCGCTGCCGCTTCTCCTCCTTGACGACGTCACGCTGGTTGTCGAGGTTGGCCTGCGTCACCGCGTCGAGCAGGTGGCCGTGCCGGTCGGCCTCGAGCCACAGCGCGAGCTCGAGCACGCCGCGCGGGACCGTCTCGAAGTAGTTCGTCCGGTCGAACCACGTCGTCGCGTTGAGCCGGGCGCCCTCGGCCTGGAGCGCGCTGAAGTGCTCCCCGCTCGCGACGTGCCGGGACCCCTGGAACATCAGGTGCTCGAACAGGTGGGCGAAGCCCGTCCGGCCGGGCGCCTCGTGGCGGGAGCCGACCCCCACCCAGATGTTCACCGTGACGGTCGGGACCCTGGGGTCCGGGGAGACGACGACGCGCAGCCCGTTGGGGAGGGTGCGCTCGTGGATGGGGTAGTCGAGCGGCATGGGCTCACCCTAGATCCCGTGGCCCGAGCCGGGGTGGGTCCCCGGTCACTCGGTGGTCACTCGGTGCCCGTGCCCTCCCGGTCCTTCGGGACCCGCGGGAGCTCGGGGAAGGAGCTGCCCCGGCCGAGCTTCTCGATCGCGTTGCGGGCGAACACCTGCTGCTGGGTGACGGCGCGCTCGGCCCGGCCGCCGCCGAGGAAGCTGATGAACCAGTGCAGGAGGGTGGTCACGCGGTGCTTGAAGCCGATGAGGTAGGCGAGGTGGACCCCGAGCCACGCGAGCCAGGCCGTGAACCCGCTGAGACGGATCCGCCCCACGCTCGCGACCGCGCTGAACCGGGAGACCGTCGCCATGCTGCCCTTGTCGTGGTACACGAACGGGCCGGCGGGCTCGCGTCCCTCGGCGCGGCGGCGGATCTGGTCGGCGGCGTGGCGGGCGCCCTGGATGGCGACCTGGGCCACCCCCGGGTAGTCCTTCAGGCTCATCATGTCCCCGACGACGAAGATCTCGGGGTGGCCGGGGAGGGTGAGGTCGTCCTCGACCTCGACCCGTCCGGTCCGGTCGACGGTCGCGCCGGTCTGCTCGCCGAGGATGCGCCCGAGCGGCGAGGCCTGCACGCCTGCCGCCCAGACCTTGGTGATGGCCTCGATCCGGCGGCGGGTGCCGTCGGGGTCCTCGACGTCGATCCCGGTGGCATCGACGTCGACGACCTTGGCGCCGAGCTGGACGTCGACACCGAGCTCCTCGAGGCGGGCGCGGGCCTTCCCGCCGAGCCGCTCGCCGAACGCCGGCAGCACGAGGGGGGCCGCGTCGAGCAGGACGACGCGCGCGCTGCGCGGGTCGATCTTGCGGAAGTCGCGCTTGAGCGTGGTCCGGGCGAGCTCGGCGATCTGGCCGGCCATCTCGACGCCCGTCGGGCCGGCCCCGACGACGACGAAGGTCATGAGCCGGTCGACCTCGGCGGGGGTGCTCGCGAGCTCGGCGAGCTCGAAGGCGCCGAAGATCCGTCCCCGCAGCTCCAGGGCGTCGTCGATGCTCTTCATCCCGGGGGCGTAGCGGGCGTAGTGGTCGTTGCCGAACCACGAGGTGCCCGCGCCGGCGGCCACGACGAGCTCGTCGTAGGGGGTGACCGTGACGCGGCCCACGACGTGCGAGGTCACCGTCCGGGCCGAGGTGTCGATGTCGGTGACCTCCCCGAGGAGGACCCGGGTGTTCCGCTGCCGGGCGAGCACCTCCCGGGTCGTCGGCGCGATCTCCCCCTCGGAGAGGATCCCGGTCGCGACCTGGTAGAGCAGGGGCTGGAACAGGTGGTGGGTGGTCGCGGCGACGACGGTGACGTCGACGTCGGCGTCACCGAGGGCCTTGGCGGCGAACAGGCCGCCGAACCCGGAGCCGATGATGACGACGCGGGGGCGCCGGTGCTGCTGGTCGGCCACGGCGGGCCTCCTTCGTCGGGCTGCTTCGTGGGGCGGCTTCGGGACATCGTCGGCTCGTGCCGGCCGCGGGGAGCGGCCGGCTCCACGCTAGCGGCCTCCGGCCCTGCGGGCCACGCCCCTCCCCCGGCCCCGGCCCGGGGGGGCGGGGCCGGGCCGAGGCGAGGGGGGCGGATCCGCTCGGGACTGCCCGGGTCGGCCCCGCGAACCGGCCCGGGTCTGGGTACGGCTCAGTCGTCCGCGCCGAGGTCCTCCAGCACCCGGCCGATCTCGGGGGTGCCGCGGCGGTTGTACGGCAGCCGGGACAGCACCGCGGCCATGGCGCAGGAGTCGGTCACGGCGGCGACGGTCAGGCCACCGCCGACGGCGGCGGCCAGCCACTTCGCCCCGGGGAGGACGAGGCTCGAGAGCACCCCGGTGAGGACGAGTCCGCCGGCGACGAGGCGGACCTGGCGCTCCATGTCCCACCGCGGCGCGCCGCGGGTGAGGGGGCCGCCCGCGGACTCCCAGGCGGAGACGCCGCCGCGCAGGACGTGGAGCTGGGGCATGTCGGCGCCGGTGAGCAGGGTCTCGGCCTGACCGGCGCGGCCCCCGGAGCGGCAGACGAGGACGACGTCGTCCTCGAGCCGCTCGCGCAGCTCGGCGCGGTGCTCGCGCAGCAGGTCGAGCGGGACGTTGTACGACCCGGGGATGTGCGCGGTCTCGAACTCCGCGGGCGTGCGGACGTCGAGCAGTCGGGGCGCGCGGTCGGCCGTGAGCCAGCCCTGCAGCGCGGCGACGTCCACGCCGGTGCCGTCGGGACGGCTCGTCTCGGGAGTGGTGGTCGTGGGCGTGGTGGTCGTGGGCGTGGTGGTCGTGGGCGTGGTGGTCGTGGGCGTGGTGGTCATGGGTGTCCTCTCAGGGGTCGGGACGGACGGGAACGAGCGGGGAGCGCGCGTGACCACGCGAGCACCCCGTGGGTCTGCGGCGGGTGGCCTCGCCGACCGGTCGCGCTCGGCGAGCCCCGCCGGAGGGGTCAGAACAGCTGCGGCACGCTGCGGACGGCCGTGTACACGGCCACGAGCACGAGCAGCGTGGCGAACGCCTGGGAGAGGCGACGGGGGTCGGCACGTCCGGCGATGCGGCCTCCGAGGAGGCTGCCGCCGATCGCCGCGACGGTGAACACGGCGACGACCGACCAGGCGATGTCGACACCGCTGCCGAGTCGGGCCACGAGGGCCGTGGCGCTGTTGACGGAGATGACGAGCAGCGAGGTCCCGACCGCGACGGTCATGGGGAAGTCGAGCGCGAGCACGAGGGCGGGTACGAGGGCGAACCCGCCGCCGACCCCGAAGAAGCCGGTGAGCAGCCCGACGGCGGTCGCGGTGAGCAGGACCTTCGCGACCCGCGGACAGTTGCACGCCAGCCGGGGCCGCAGGGTGAGCATGGGCTCGTCGTGCAGGCTGCTTCCTCGCGCCTGGGGCCGCCCCGCCCGGCTCCGGTGGACCATGAGGCCCGCCACGAGCAGCATGAGCGCGGCGAACGCCGTGAGCAGCACCTCGGGGGCGACGTGCACCGAGAGCGCGGTGCCCGCGAAGGACCCCGCGGTGCCGAGCAGGCCGAACACGAGGCCCTGCCCGAAGCGCACCCGCCGGCCGCGGGCGTGCGGGACCAGGGCGATGAGCGACGTCGCACCGACGATGAGCAGCGAGCTCGTCGTCGCCGTCCTCGGGTCCTGCCCGAGCACGTAGACCAGGGCGGGGACGGTGAGGATCGAGCCTCCGCCGCCGAGCGCGCCGAGGCTCAGCCCGATGAGGATGCCGAGCGGGACGGCAGCGAGCAGCACGTGGTCTCCTTCCGGTGTCGGCGTCGGCGGTGGTCCGCCCGCTGGGGGGCGCGGGCGGGCGGACCTCCGCCGACTTCGGGTGGGTCAGACGAGGGTGAGCCCGGCGCTCGCCGCGTTGTCGAACGCGTCGTCCACCGCGACGACCTTCGCGCCGGAGGCGGCGAGGATCGAGGCCGCGACCGAGGCCCGGTAGCCACCGGCGCAGTGGACCCAGACCTCGCCGCCGGGGACCTCGCCGGCCCGGGTGAGGACCTCGTGGATCGGGACGTTGACCGCACCCTCGACGTGTCCGGCGTCGAACTCCTCGGTGCGACGCACGTCGAGCACGGCGACCTCACGGTGGTGGCGCACCTGGGCGAGGTCGGCGAAGGTGCCGGTCGGGAAGCTCGCGGTCTCGCCGTCGGTCCAGTCCCGCGGGCCGCCGGTCGCCGCGCCTGCGGGGCGGTCGACGCCGATGCGCACCAGCTCGCGCTGGGCCTCGGCGACCTGGTCGGCGCTCTCACCGAGGAGGGTCACGGGGGTCCCCCAGGGGATGAGCCAGCCGAGGTAGGTCGAGAACTGGCCGTCGAGACCGAAGTTGAACGACCCGTGAACGTGCTCGGCCGCGTACGCGGTGCGGGTGCGCAGGTCGACCACCCACTCCCCCGCCGTGAGCGCCGCCCGGATCGCGGCGGCGTCCGCGGGAGCCGGCGCGCTGAGGTCCGGGGCGTCCGGACCGGCCGCGTTCGCCGGGCCCATGTGGGCGTAGTAGGCGGGGTAGGCGGCGAGGCCGGCGAGGACCTGCTCGACCCACTCGGCCTGGGCGGTCGTCAGGGCGGAGTTCTCCCGCTTCTCCTTCCCGATCGTCGAGGCGGTGTTGCCCTCGGTGGACCCGGCGGAGCAGAAGCTGCCGAACCCGTGGGTGGGCAGCACCTCGGCGTCGTCCGGGAGGAGCTCGGCGAGCCGGTGGGCGGAGTCGTACTGGTGGTGGACGAGCGCGTCGGTGTGCTCGGGCCCGAGCAGGTCGGGTCGCCCGGTGGCACCGAACAGCATCGAACCGCCGGTGAAGACGCCGACCTGCTCGCCGTCGCTGACCAGGGCGTAGGAGAGGTGGGTGAACGTGTGCCCGGGGGTGGCGATCGCCCGGACGCCCAGGTGGGGGCTGACCTCCACGACCTCGCCGTCCCGGATCGGGGTCCGTGCGAATGAGACCTCGTCCTCGGCGTTGACGAGGTACGCCGCGCCGGTCGCCTCGGCGAGCGCGTGCCCGCCGGTGACGTAGTCGTTGTGGATGTGGGTCTCGAAGACGTGGGTGATGCGCACGCCGGCCTCGGCGGCCAGGTCGAGCACGCGGTCGATGTCGCGCTGGGGGTCGACCACCAGAGCCACCTCGCCGTCGTGCACGAGGTAGCTGCGGTCGCCGAGGGACGGGGTCTCGATCGCGGTGATCGTCGCCATGGCTGGGCGGTCCTTCCTTCGTCGGTGTCGAATCAATACCCTAGGGGGTATCTGTCGATGGCCAACATACACGGACGGCGGCCCATTCCCGAACCGAGCCCGCCGGTCGTGGTGGCTGGCGCAGTGAGCGCCCGGACGCCGCTGACCTATACGGTGGAGGGTATCGAGACCCGGTTCGTTCCGGCACCCCGAACGAGCGTCGGTGTGCCGGCCGACGACGAACCGATCGACCGGCACACAGGAGGAGCCATGGACTACGCAATGGGGACGACGACGACGGCACCGTTCGAGGACGCGCTCGCCGCCACCCGCGACGCGCTCGCCGAGCAGGGCTTCGGGGTCCTCACCGAGATCGACCTCGCGGCGACGCTGAAGGCCAAGCTGGGTGCCGAGGTCCCGCCGCAGGTCATCCTCGGTGCCTGCCGGCCGCCGCTGGCGCACGCGGCGCTCGAGGCCGAGCCCACGGTCGGGCTGCTGCTGCCCTGCAACGTCGTCGTGCGCGACCTCGGCGACGACGGCACCCGGGTCGAGGCGCTCGACCCGGACACGATGGTCACGCTCACGGGCAACCACGCCCTGACGGACGTCGCCGCCGAGGCGAGGCGGCGGCTCGCGGCCGCGCTGGAGGCCGTGGGCCGCGCCTGACCCGTCGGGCGTCCTGCCGCGACCGGGCCCGGCTCAGGTGCGGTGCCCGTTCTCCGACCCGGGCGGCGGCCTGAGGTCCCGGCGGGGGTCGTCGGGGGCGAGGAGGGCGTCGTCGCCGGCGTCGCCGCCCCGTCGGCGCGACCCCCGCTGCTCCGGGTGGCGGCGCCGTGACGGCCGGCTCGCCCACCTGGCCGCGAGCGCGAGCGCGAGCAGGCCGAGCAGGAGGACGGCGAGCCCGCCGAGGCCGCCGAGGAAGCCGTCGCCCGCGGCCCCGGACCCCCCGGGCTCGGTGGCGAGGTCGCCGAGCACCTCGGCGAGGGCGGACACGCCCCCCGGAACGGTCTCGGTCACGGGCCCCTCCTCGTCTCGTCCGCGTTCCATCGTAGGCGCGCCGGCCGGGGTCGGCGCGTCCACGACGGGCGCGAGGGCGCGCGCTGGTGCGCTCCGGGCCCGGACGGGAGAATGGCCCCATGACGACCACGAGCCACGCGGAGGTCGAGCGCACGTTCGACGTCGACGTCGGGACCGAGCTGCCGGACCTCGTCGGGCACGGGGGCGTGGCCTCGGCGGGTGACCCCGTCGTCCACGAGCTCGAGGCCGTGTACTTCGACACCGCGGGGCTCGACCTCATCCGGCGCGGCGCCACCCTCCGGCGTCGCACCGGCGGCGACGACGCGGGCTGGCACCTCAAGCTGCGCCGGAGCGAGGACGAGCGGACCGAGGTCCAGCTCCCGCTGGGGCGGGCGAAGGTGACGCCGCCGAAGCCGCTGCGCACCCGGGTGCTCCCCCTCTCCCGGACCCGCGGCCTGCGCCCGGTCGCGCGGGTCGCCACCCGGCGCGTGGTCCGGGACCTGCTCGCGGGGGACGGCACGGTCCTCGCCGAGCTCTGCGACGACACCGTGACCGCGCAGCGTCTCGATCCCTCCGGCGAGCCCGAGGAGACCACGGACTGGCGCGAGGTCGAGGTCGAGCTCGTCGACGGCGACCGGGCCGTGCTCGACGCCGTCGGGACCGCGGTGCTCGCCGCCGGGGCCCGCCCGGCCCGCACGAGCAGCAAGCTGGCCCGGGCGCTCGGGGAGGCCCTCCCCCGCCCCGAGCCGGTCCCCTCACCCGCCGACCTGGACGACCCGACCATCGAGCAGGCCCTGCGCGCCCACCTCGCCACCCACGTCGCCGCGCTCCACGCCCAGGACGCGCGGGTGCGGGAGGACGACGCCGAGGGGGTGCACAAGATGCGGATCGCGGCCCGCCGGCTACGAGGGGCGCTGACGACGTACCGCCCCGTGCTCGAGCCGGGGACGACCGAGGACCTGCGCGAGGAGCTGCGGTGGCTCGGCCGGTCTCTGGGGACCGCCCGGGACGCGCAGGTGCTCCGCGAGCACCTCGACGGCCTCCTCGCCACCCAGCCCGAGGACCTCGTCGAGGGCCCGGTCGCCCAGCGGCTCGACGCGGAGCTCGACGAGGCCGCCCGGCAGGGGCGCGCCGACGCGCGGGAGGTGCTGACCGGGGAGCGCTACCTCGCCCTCCTCGACGCCCTCGACGAGCTCGTCGCCGACCTCCCGGTGACGGCGGAGGGTCGGGCTCCCGCCCGCGAGGTGCTCCCGCGGCTGGTCCAGCGGGACGCCAAGCGGCTCCGGCGGGCCGAGCGGGCCGTGGCCGGGGCGGGCGCCGTCCGCGAGCGCGACCTCGCGCTGCACGAGGTCCGCAAGAAGGCCAAGCGGCTGCGCTACGGGGCGGAGTCGGCGGCGCCGGTCCTCGGCAAGCGGGCGGCCAGGGTCGGCCGGCGCGCCAAGGCCGTCCAGCAG
This sequence comes from uncultured Actinomycetota bacterium, assembly GCA_963800325.1. GTDB lineage: Bacteria > Actinomycetota > Actinomycetes > Actinomycetales > Dermatophilaceae > CAWDAQ01. Next base: position 674,289 of record CAWDAQ010000005.1, read on the forward strand.
GCGCTCGGCCGGCACCAGGACGCCGTCGTCGCCCGGGGCCTGCTGCGCGACGTCGGCGAGCGGGCCCACGCCGCCGGGGACAGCGCGTTCACGTTCGGCCGGCTGCACGCCCTCGAGGAGTGGCGGGCCGCCCGGGCCGAGCAGGACTACGAGCGCGCCCGCCGCAGGCTGCGGCTGCGGAAGGTGCGTCGCAGGCTCGGGGGCTGACGGTCAGCGGTGGCCGGCGACGGGGTGGGGGAGGTACCCCGCGCCGAGCTCGTCGAGCTCGCCGTCCTCGAGCTCGAGGCCGACCGCAGCCACCGCGTCGGCGAGGTGCTGCGGCCGGGTGGCCCCGACGATCGGCGAGGACACCGCGCGAGCGGGCTCCACGGCAGCACCCCGACGCCCTGGTCGAGGCAGAACGGCAGCATCTCCCGCTCCTCCTCGCGGTAGAGCAGGTTGTAGTGGTCCTGCATCGAGACGAACCGGGTCCAGCCGCCGAGGTCGGCGGTGTGCTGGGCCCGGGCGAACTGCCACGCGAACATCGAGGAGGCCCCGACGTACCGGGCCTTGCCCGCCCGGACGACGTCGTGGAGGGCCTCCATCGTCTCCTCGATCGGCGTCTCGGGGTCCCAGCGGTGGATCTGGTGGAGGTCGACGTGGTCGGTGCCGAGACGGCGCAGGCTCGCGTCGACCTGGGTCATGATCGCGGCGCGGGAGAGCCCCGCGCCCTTCGGGCCGGGGTGCATCCTGCCGTTGACCTTCGTCGCGAGCACGACGTGGTCCTGCCACGAGGGGCCGAGCAGCTCGCGCAGCAGGCGCCCGGTGATCTCCTCGCTGCTGCCGCCGGAGTAGACGTTCGCGGTCGTTCGTGTCAGCCGGTCGGGCCGGGGGCCGCCGCGTCCCGGGTGTCGTCAGGGGCCGCGCAGAGCGCGGCGAGCCGGCTCGCGAGCAGCGCGAACGCGACGCGGTGCGCCGGGAGGGAGGCCCACCAGTACGCGTCCCCGAGCGGCCCCGCCGCCTCGAAGGTCGTGCGCACCACGAGCTCCACCTCGGGCTGGGCGGTGGTCCCCGTGGGCCGGGCCTCGAGGTCGAGCAGGGCCGTTCCCGGCAGCCGCATCCGGGCCCGCAGCCGCAGCCACGCAGGCGGCGCGACCTCCGTGACCTCCCAGAAGTCGAGACGGGCGCCGGGCGCCGGGCCACCCTCGGGCGCGTGGAGCTCGAACCCGGGGCCGCCGACGGCCCGGTCGAGCAGGCCCCGGGCGCGCCAGAGCAGCTCCGGGGGGTAGCGGCTCGGGTCGCCTCCGGCGCTCGCGAGCGCCTGCCAGGCCCGGGCCTGCGAGGTCGCGACCCGACGCCGGTGCTCCTCGACGTGCCTCACCGGGCGGTCACCGGTCGGACGGGCCCTGCCGGGAGGTCGCTCACGCCTGCGACTCGGAGCGGTCCCCGGCCCACTCGGTGTGGAACGTGCCCTCCCGGTCGACCCGGTGGTAGGTGTGGGCGCCGAAGTTGTCCCGCAGCCCCTGGATGAGGGCGGCGGGCAGCCGGTCGCGGCGGAGGGCGTCGAAGTAGGCGAGGGAGGAGGCGAACGCCGGCGTCGGCACCCCGGCGGCGGCCGCGGTCGCGACGACCCGGCGCCAGGCCTGCAGACCGCCGCCGACGGCGTCGGCGAAGTACCGGTCGGTCAGGAGGGACGGCAGGTCCGGCGTGGAGTCGTACGCCTCGCGGATCCGGTCGAGGAACCGGGCCCGGATGATGCAGCCGCCGCGCCAGATCCTCGCCGTCTCGCCGAGGTCGACGTCCCAGCCGTTCTCGGCGCTGCCGGCGCGGATCTGGTCGAACCCCTGGGCGTACGCGACGACCTTGGAGGCGTAGAGCGCGGCCCGGACGTCCTCGACGAAGGCCTCGGCGTCGGTGACGCCCGCGTCGCCGAGGTCGGAGCCGAACCTCTCCCGGACCGCGGCCCGTTGCCCGACGTGCCCGGACAGGCTCCGGGCGAAGGTCGCCTCGGCGATCCCGGTCACCGGGACCCCGAGGTCGAGGGCGCTCTGGACCGTCCAGCGACCGGTGCCCTTCTGCTCGGCGGCGTCGGCGACGACGTCGACGAACGGCGCCCCGGTGGCGGCGTCGGTGTGACCGAGGACCTCGGCCGTGATCTCGATGAGGAAGGACTCCAGGTCCCCCTCGTTCCACGTCCGGAAGACCTCGGCGATCTCCGCGGGGGTCCGCCCGAGGACCGCGCGCAGCAGGTCGTAGGACTCGGCGATGAGCTGCATGTCCGCGTACTCGATGCCGTTGTGGACCATCTTGACGAAGTGCCCGGCGGCGTCGGGGCCCACGTGGGCGCAGCACGGCTCGCCGTCGACGACCGCGGCGATCGAGGTGAGGACCGGCGCGAGCCGCTCGTAGGCGGCGTCGGAGCCGCCGACCATGATCGAGGGACCGTTGAGGGCGCCCTCCTCACCGCCCGAGACGCCCATCCCGACGAAGTGGAGGCCGCGGTCGGCGAGCGCCTTCTCACGTCGCCGGGTGTCGTCGACGTGGGCGTTGCCGGCGTCGACGACGACGTCGCCCTCGTCCAGGAGGGGGACGAGCTCGTCGATGACGGCGTCGGTGCCCGCGCCGGCCTTGACCATGACGATGACCGCCCGCGGCCGCTCGATGCTCGCCACGAGGTCCTCGAGGCTCTCGGCGCCGACGAAGTCCCCCTCGTCGCCGAACTCCTGCAGCAGGCTCGTCATCCGCGACGTCGTGCGGTTGTGGACCGCGATGGTGTGCCCGTGGCGGGCGATGTTGCGCGCGAGGTTGCGTCCCATGACGGCGAGGCCGGTCAGCCCGATGGTGGCCGTCGGGGTCGGTGCCTGCTCCGTCTGCTCCGTGGTGGTCATGCTCCAACCCTTGCACCTCCCCCACGGTGGGTGGCCACGGGATCCCGTCCCGCCGGGCCCGGGGGTGGGATCCCGGGGTCACCCACGCGTGGTCGTGGGCGCCGCAGGCCCGCCGACCGGACGCCCGACTTCTCGGCGGGCGCCCCTCAGGCGGTGATCTCGTGGTGGTCCGCCGTCGAGGTCGAGACCGCGATCTTGCGGGGCTTGGCCCGCTCGGCCACCGGGATCGCCAGCCGGAGCACGCCCGCGTCGTAGCTCGCCCGGATGTGCTCCAGGTCGAGGGCGTCACCGAGGAGGATCTGCCGGCTGAACACCCCCCGGGCGCGCTCGGCGGCGAGCATCTCGCCGCTGTCCTCCCGGACCGGGCGCTCCGCCCGGACGGTGAGGACGTTGCGCTCGACGTCGAGGTCGATCGAGTCGGCGCTCACGCCGGGAAGGTCGAGCTCGACGACGAACTCGTCGCCGGCACGCCAGGCGTCCATCGGCATGACCGCGGGGTGCGCGGTCGTCCCGAGGAGCTGCTGGGTGAGTCGGTCCATCTCACGGAACGGGTCGGTGCGCATGAGCATCGTGTTCCACCTCCAGAGGTTTCGGCCCCCTGCTCGGGGATGGCCTCCACGACTCCCCTGACCTATGGTGGAGACCATAGATTTCATATAGCACCGAGACGCAGGGAAGGCAAGGGACACCGGTCCCGGGAACGGAGGACGGATGCGTCCCGACGGACCGGCCGGCGCCGAGGAGGGCCGCGCGCTCTACGCCATCTCGGTGGCGGCCGAGTTGGTGGGGATGGGCATCCAGCGGCTGCGCCTCTACGAGAGCCGGGGCCTGGTCGAGCCCGCGCGGACCGGCGGCGGCACGCGGCGCTACAGCGAGCGCGACCTGGCCCGCCTGCGGCGCATCGGGGACCTGCTCGACGCCGGCCTCAACCTCGCCGGGGTCGCGGCCGTGCTCGACCTCGAACGGGACAACGCCCGGCTGCGCCGGGACAACTCGAGACTGCGCGCGCGCCACGGCCCCGGTGACGCCGACGGCCCCGCACCGCCGTGACCGGCGGTGACGCGCCACTCGGAGGGGTCGGACCGCATGCGGCCGGGGGTATGGGACCTTCGGCACTGTGGCCGGGGCGGGAGGGTTCCTAGCGTCTGAGGTGGGCCCCGGCCAGTGCGTGGGCCCAGTGAGGAGCGCACCCGTGAGCACCACCAACAGGCAGTTGCTCGTCCTCGGCGCCGGGACCGCCGGGACGATGATCGTCAACAAGCTGAGGAGCCGGCTCCCCCGGGAGCAGTGGGACATCACCGTCGTCGACCGCGACGACCGGCACCCCTACCAGCCGGGCTACCTCTTCCTTCCGTTCGGGACCTACACCCCCGACATGATCCACCGCTCCCGGCACGCCTTCATCCCCGACGGCGTCGAGCTCGTCCTCGGCGAGATCGACCGGGTCGACCCCGAGGCCGCCACGGTCGCCCTCGCCGACGGCCGGGTGCTGCGCTACGACGAGCTCGTCATCGCCACCGGGGTCAGCCCGCGTCCCGACCAGACCGAGGGGATGCTCGGCGAGCAGTGGCGCCGCAGCGTGTTCGACTTCTACACCTTCGAGGGCGCCACGGCCCTCGCCGGTGCGCTGGAGCGCTTCGACCACGGCAGGCTCGTCGTCCACCTGACCGACATGCCGGTCAAGTGCCCGGTGGCGCCGCTGGAGTTCACCTTCCTCGCCGACTCCTGGCTGCGCGAGCGCGGCCTGCGCGACCGGGTCGAGCTCGTCTACGTCACCCCGCTCTCGGGGGCGTTCACCAAGCCGGTCGCGTCGGCCCACCTGGGCTCGATGCTCGACGAGCGCAAGATCACCGTCGAGTCCGACTTCCTCGTCGAGCGGGTCGACAACGAGCGCAAGGTGCTCGTCTCCTACGACGAGCGGGAGGTGCCGTTCGACCTCCTCGTGACGATCCCGCTCAACATGGGCGCCGACTTCGTCGCCCGGTCGGGGCTCGGGGACGAGATGAACTACGTCCCGGTCGACAAGGGGACGCTGCAGTCGACGGCCCACCCGAACGTCTTCGCCGTCGGCGACTCCTCCGACATCCCCACCTCGAAGGCCGGCTCGGTCGCCCACTTCTCCGTCGAGGTCTTCGTCGACAACTTCCTCGAGCACGTCGCCGGCCGGCCCATGACCCGCGCGTTCGACGGGCACTCGAACTGCTTCATCGAGTCCGGCAACGGCAAGGGCATGCTCATCGACTTCAACTACGACACCGAGCCGCTGCCGGGCAAGTACCCGGTGCCGACCGTGGGACCGCTGGACCTGCTCAAGGAGACCCGCGCCAACCACCTCGGCAAGCTCGCGTTCCGGTGGGTCTACTGGAACGTGCTGCTCCCCGGCCGCCCGATCCCCCTCCCTGCCGCCATGTCCATGGCGGGCAAGGTCACCGAGAACCGCTAAGGAGCACCACCATGCCTGTGACGACCATCGACGGACGGTCGGTCAACGTCAACGACGAGGGCTTCCTCACCGAGTACGCCGAGTGGGACGAGGACCTCGGCCGCGCGCTCGCGGCCCAGATCGGCATCGAGATGACCGACGAGCACTGGAAGGCGGTCCGGTTCCTCCGCCAGGACTTCGCCGACAAGGGCGAGACCGCGACGCTGCGCCGGGTCTCCACGGTCGGCGGCATCCCGATCAAGCAGCTGTTCACGCTGTTCCCGGCCAAGCCCGCCAAGAAGATGGCCTACGTCGCCGGGCTGCCCAAGCCCCAGGGCTGCGTCTGACGGCCACCCGACCACCGCACCGACCACCCCCAGAGAGGCCCGAACCATGACCACCGCCACCCCGGCACCCGCCATCGTCCCGCAGTTCGGCGACGAGGCCCCCACCGAGCGCAAGCTCGCGATCATCTGCTCGAAGGGGAGCCTGGACATGGCCTACCCCGGGCTCATCCTCGCGAACGCCGCGCTCGGCGAGGGCGTGGAGACGCACCTGTTCTTCACGTTCTGGGGCTTCGAGATGATCAACAAGAAGACGATGCACGACCTGAAGTTCACGATGCTCGGCAACACCGCGACGCACATGCCGCAGGGCCTCGGGGGCCTGCCCGGCATGACCGCGATGGCGACCTCGCGGCTGCGCAAGTCCATCGCCGAGCTCGACGTCCCCGAGGTCCCCGAGTTCCTCGACCAGATCGTCGCCTCCGGTGGCCACCTCTGGGCGTGCCGGATGTCGGCGGACATGAACCACCTGACGGCCGAGGACCTCTACGACGACGTCGAGGGCATCATCAGCGCGAGCGACTTCATCGAGCTCACCGACGGGGCCCAGCTCCTGTTCATCTGAGTGCGCGCGGCACGCCCGCCCGGCCCCGGGAGCGCCCGCCCCCACACCCGTTGAGTGAGCGGTAGATGTCGCCCGCCGTGCCGGCGGGCGACATCTACCGCTCACTCAACGGGGCGGGTTGGGTGTCTCGCGGCAGCCGCAGGAGTCCCGGTGGACGAACCGGGGTGGCAGGACAACCGTCTCCGGGGCGCGGTCGGGGTCCCTCAACCGGGCAAGGAACAGCCGCGCCGCCTCGGCGCCGATGTCGGGGACGGGCTGGGCGGCGACGGTCAGGCGCGGGTGGAACAGGTCCGCCCACTCGAAGTCGTCGAACGAGACCAGCGCGACGTCGTCCGGCACGCGCAGGTGGAGGTCCTGCAGGCCCTGCAGGGCCCCGATCGTCATGAGGTTGTTCCCCACGACGAGCGCGGTGGGTGGGTCGGGCAGGTCGCGGAGCCCGAGGACCGCCCGGCGGGCGGGTGCGACGTCGCTCGAGCCGGACACGACCAGGAGCGGGTCGAACGCCAGCCCGGACCGCTCCAGGCCCAGCCGGTACCCCTCGAGCCGCTCCGTCGTCGTCGTCAGCCCGTCCCGGCCGTGGACCATGGCGATGCGCCGGTGGCCCAGCGAGGCGAGGTGCTCGACGAGCCCGCTCGCCGCATGGACGTTCTCCACCCCGACCTGGTCGAAGACGTCCGAGGCGAGTCGGTCGACGAGCACGGCGGGCAGACCCTGCCGACCGAGGTAGGCCAGTGCCCGACGCTCCGGGTCCGCCGACGGCGCCAGCACGATGCCGTCCACCCGACGGGAGTGCAGGAGACGGACCACCCTGAGCTCCTCGTCGGGGTCGTCCTTGGTGTCGGCGAGCAGGATGAGGTACCCGGCGGCCCGGAGCTCGACCTCGAGGACCTGCACCAGCCCCATGAAGTAGGGGTTGGAGATCGCCGACAGGGCCAGCCCGATCGTGGCGGTGCTCGCCGTCGCCAGCGAGCGGGCCACGGTGTTCTGGGTGTACCCCGTCTGCTCGACGACCTCGAGGACCCGCCGGCGGGTCTCCTCGGCGACGTTGCGGGTCCCGTTGAGGACGTGGGACACCGTGGTCGTCGAGACCCCCGCGAGCGCCGCCACCTCGGCCATCGTCGCCATGGAACCTCCGTCGGGTCGCCCACCCGTCCGGCCCCGACGCCGGGATGGGCGCACGGGTGACCGCGGGGTTTCCCGCGAATCCGGGTGGCAAGCGCTTGCAGCAAGCGCTTGCGTATCCTAGTGTGACGGGCGCCACAGCGACGTGGACGACGGACGGAACCCGACGTGGACGATGACCGGCTGCACGACGAGGCGGTCGAGCGCGCCCGGGGGGCCGCGCTCCCGAGCACGAGACCTGCCGATCGACAGCCCACCTGAGCAGATCGCGGGCGGGCACCACGCAGGGACCACGAGGGTCCCGGCCCGGCCGTCGAGAGATGAGGAGCCCCCGATGCACACCACCCGATCCCGCTCAGCCCGCGGTGTCGCCGCGTCCGCGGTGGCGCTCACCGCGCTGTCGGTGGCCGCCTGCACGACCGAACGCACCGGCCAGTCCTCGGCGCAGAACGACGGTCAGGTGAAGATCGGCCTGGTGACCAAGACCGAGACGAACCCCTACTTCGTCAAGCTGCGCCAGTCGGCCCAGGCCGAGGCGAAGAAGAAGGACGCGAAGCTCGTCGCCCTCGCCGGCAAGTTCGACGGCGACAACTCCTCCCAGGTCACCGCCATCGAGAACCTCGTCCAGCAGCAGGTCGACGGCATCCTCATCACGCCGAGCAACGCCAAGGCGATCCTCGACGCCATCCAGAGCGCCCGGGACGCCGGGGTCGTCGTCATCGCCCTCGACACCGAGACCGATCCCAAGGACGCGGTGGCCGCCACGTTCGCCACCGACAACAAGCACGCCGGCAAGGTGCTCGGCGAGTACATCAAGGCACGCCTCGGGGACACCAAGCCCGAGGTCCTCATGGCCGACCTCGACCCGAGCTCGAGCGTCGGGGTGCAGCGGCACAACGGGTTCCTCGAGGGCATGGGCCTGACCGACAAGAGCAAGGCCATCATCGGCACGACCCTGACCCAGGGGGACCAGAGCAAGGCCCAGTCCGGGGTGGAGAACCTGCTCCAGCGCGTCGGGGACAAGGTCAACGTCGTCTACAACATCAACGAGCCCGCGGCCCGCGGCTCCTACCTCGCACTGAAGGAGCGCGGCCTCGCCGACGGCGTGCTCGTCGGCGCGATCGACGGCAGCTGCTCCGGGGTCAAGGACGTCAAGGCGGGCCACTTCGCCGCCACCGTCATGCAGTTCCCCAAGAAGATGGCCGAGCAGGGGGTCGACGCCGTGGCGCAGTACGCGAAGGACGGCACGAAGCCGTCCGGCTTCAACAACACCGGCGACATGCTGATCACCGACAAGCCCGTCGACGGCATGGAGTCCAAGGACACGCAGTGGGGCGCCTCCCACTGCTGGGGCTGAGACCATGAGCGGCTCGGAGAGCACCTCGGACACGACGGACGCCTCGGGAGGCGACCTCCTCACTCGCGCGCTGCACGCGGCCGAGCGCCGGTTCGCGCAGACCCCCGCGCTCGGCCCCACCGCGGCGCTGCTGGTCGCCATCGCCGTCTTCTCGTTCGGCAGCGACACCTTCTTCAACATCGACAACTTCTCGTTCATCGTCCAGCAGTCGCTCGTCATCGGGACGCTCGCGCTGGGCCAGACGGTCATCATCCTCACCGGGGGCATCGACCTCGCGAACGCGCTCATCGCCGTCCTCGGGACGCTGGTCATGACCAAGGTCACCCTCGACGGGGTGCCGGCCGTCGGCGGCCTGCTGCTCGGCGTCGTGGTGTGCGCTCTCGTCGCGTGCGTGTCGGGCCTGCTGGTCTCCCGGCTGCGCCTGCCCCCCTTCATCGTCACCCTCGGCATGCTGACCGTCGTGACCGCAGTGGCGAACCTCTACAGCAACGGCACCTCGTGGGCGGTTCCGGACGGCCTGCTCACCGTGCTCGGGTTCAAGCTGTACCTCTTCGGCCGGATCCAGTTCACGATCGGCATGCTCGTCGCCGCGGCCCTGTTCCTCCTCGTCTGGCTCGTGCTGACGAAGACGGCGTGGGGCCGGCACGTCTACGCCATCGGCAACGACGTCGAGGCCGCCCGGCTCAACGGCATCAACACCAAGCGGACGCTGCTCAGCGTGTACGCCCTCGCCGGCTGCATCTACGGGATCGCGGCCTGGGTCTCCCTCGGCCGCACCCCGAGCGCCGACCCCAACGCCTACCAGCTCGGCAACCTCGAGAGCATCACCGCGGTGGTCATCGGGGGGACGAGCCTCTTCGGCGGCCGGGGCGGCGTCGTCGGCACCATCGTCGGTGCGCTCATCGTCTCGGTGCTCCGCAGCGGGCTGACCCAGATGGGCATCGACTCCAACTACCAGAACCTCGCCACCGGGATCCTCGTCATCGTCGCGGTCGCGTTCGACCAGTTCACCCGCAGGAGGTCAGCATGAGCAGCGCGACCACCCAGGAGAGCGCCGGGTCGGCCCCGGTGCTCTCCGGCCGGGGCCTGCGGAAGAACTACGGCCACGTCACCGCCATCGACGGGGCCGACTTCGACCTCTACCCCAAGGAGGTCCTCGCGGTCGTCGGCGACAACGGCGCGGGCAAGTCGAGCCTGATCAAGGCGCTCACCGGGGCCCTGGTCCCGGACGCGGGGACGGTGGAGATCGAGGGCAAGGAGGTCCGCTTCACCTCGCCCCACGACGCCCGCGCAGCCGGGATCGAGACCGTCTACCAGACGCTGGCCATCGCCCCGGCCATGGACATCGCCAGCAACCTCTTCCTCGGCCGGGAGATCCGCCGCGGCGGACTCCTCGGCAAGCTGCGCATGGTCGACCGCAAGGCGATGCGCGAGGAGGCCCAGCGCCAGCTCGACGCCCTCGGCATCGGGACGATCCAGGACATCACCCAGCTCGTGGAGACCCTCTCCGGCGGGCAGCGCCAGGCGGTCGCCGTCGCCCGGGCGGCGATGTTCGGCAGCACCGTCGTCATCATGGACGAGCCGACCGCGGCCCTCGGGGTGCGGGAGACCAAGCACGTGCTCGACCTCATCAAGCGCATCAGCGCCCGGGGCCTGCCGGTCGTGCTCATCAGCCACGACATGCCGGCCGTGTTCGAGGTCTCGGACCGCATCCACGTCCACCGCCTCGGTCGCCGCGCGGGGATCGTCCGGCCCAAGGACGTCTCGATGTCCGACGTCGTGTCCTTCATCACCGGCGCCGAGGACGTCCCGGACGGCTCCTGACCCGTCGTCACCCCGACCAGAACCCCCGTTGAGTGAGCAGTACGTGTCCCCCCGGGATGCTCCGGGAGGACACATGGTGCTCACTCAACGGCTGGGACGGGCGGCCTCGACCATGACGGCGAGGTCGGCGACGGTGCCACCGGCGGTCGGGAGTGAGAAGATCTGCGGACGCCACCCTCACGGGCCCGGAGAGGACCTCTACTGCTCGGTCAACGGCTCCTGGGGGCTGGCGGTCCGGACCGCGGACAGCCCAGCACGCCGAGAACCCCTCCCGAAGGAGGGGTTCTCAGGTGTTCCGACCGTTTCGTCGGACGCCATTCGTAGCGGGGGCAGGATTTGAACCTGCGACCTCCGGGTTATGAGCCCGGCGAGCTACCGAACTGCTCCACCCCGCGGCGTGTGTCTCAACAGTAGGCGACCGGGGGCGGGCGGGGCAAATCCGCCCTCCGGACCCGCCCCGGGCCCCGACGCCGTCAGCGGCGGGACCCGCTCGCCACGGTGCCCACGGCGCTCGCCGGCGCCGGTGGGGCCTCCACGACGCCGTCGGGGCCGGAGAGGATGCCGAGCTCCCACGCCCGCCGGACGGCCTCGTTGCGGCGGCCGGCCCCGAGCTTGCGCAGCACGCTGCGGACGTGGCTGCGCACCGTGTTGACCGAGACGAACATCGTCGCGGCGATCTCCTCGGTCGTGAGCAGCTCGGCGAGGTGCCCGAGCACCTCCCGCTCCTTGGCCGTGAGTGGACCGCGCAGGTCACGCGGGCCGCGTTCGGGCGGACCCCCGGCCACGGGTCGCCCCCGGGGGGTGTCGGCCTCGTCCAGCCCGGGCCGCAGCCACGGGTGCAGAGCGCTGAGCTCCGAGGGGTCCAGGAGCCGCCGGGCCCGGGCCGGGGGGTCGAGGAACGGGCGCCGCAGGTGCTCCGGTGCCGCGAGCCGCAGGGCGCGCTCGACGTGGAGCCGACCCCGACGCGCGTCGCCGTGGGCGGCCGCGGTCCCTGCCTCGTCGAGCCAGGCCTCGACGCGCAGCGGGAGCGGCCCCGCCTCGTCCGGTCGGGTGGTCTCCCTCCGCGTGCCCGGTCCGTCCCCTTCGGGGGCGGGCGCGACGCTTCGGGCCTGTTCGGCGAGGACGAACCCGCTCAGCCACCCTTGGCCGGGACGCCCCGACCGGTCGACGGTCGCCCGCAGCTCGGTCTCCGCGAGCCCCGGGCGCCCGGTGGCCCGGAACAGCCGGGCGCGCACGATCTGCAGCGCCGGCTCGAGGAGGGCGGCGTCGAGCGTGGGGGGCGTTCCCTCGGCCCGCCGCAGCAGGTCTGCCACGGCGCCGAGGTCGTACTCGTCGCTGCGGGCCCAGGCGAGCGCGACCAGCGCCGAGCGGGGCGCGGGCACCCCGGCGGTCTCCTCGTCCGGTCCGCGCAGCGACCCGGTCATCTCCTCGGTCCGCCGCAGCCGCCCTCGGAGTGCCTCGGCGAGCGCGGCCATCCCGAGCAGGGAGGCGCGGGTGGCATCCGGCCCGGGACCGGCCCGATGCGCTCCCTCGACGAGACAGCTGGCCGCGGAGCGGAGCTCCCCCGAGCGCAGCAGCACGCGGCCCTGGGCGCCGGCGAGGACCGCCAGCAGCGCGCCCCGGGACGCCGGGGGCCCGCCGTCGAGCAGCCGCAGCGCCGCCTCGGCGGCGAGGACCCGCTCGAGCGCGTCATCGAGGTCGTTACCCAGGCTCGCGCTCACCGCCTCCACCACCGTCAGCATCACCTCGAAGGCCCGGCGCCTGCCGAGCGGGACGAGCGCGGCGGCGGAACGCGCCCCCTCGAGGGCGCGGACGCAGCCTTCGGTGTCCAGCGCGGCGAGTGCGAGTGCCGCCCTGACCAGCGCGGCCTCCGGCCCGGGAAGCTCTGCGGGTAGGTCGGCCAGCCACGACGCCCACCCGCCCTCCCCGGTGAGCAGGCACCCGACGGCACCGCCGTCGACGACGTACCCGGCGGCGGCCGCCCAGGCCTGGGCGGCACAGGCGTGCTGGACCGCCTCTGCAGCCCGTCCGTCACGCGCGAACCAGTCGGACGCCCGGCGGTGGAGCGCCGGAACCAGGCCGGGGCGGTCGAAGCGCAGCTGGGCGCGCAACATCTCGCGGAACAGGGGGTGGTAGCGGTAGACCCCCTCCTTCCCGGGGACCGGTTGGACGAAGGCGTTGCCCCGGGCGACGAACTGCATGACCCGTGGGCCCCGGGCCCGTTCCGTGAGGGCCTCGACGAGTCCCGGCGGCAGCTCGTCGTCGACGATGCACGTGCGCAGCAGCACCTCCCTGACCTCCGACGGCTGGGTCTCGAGCACCTCGTGGGCGAGGTAGGCGGCGACGTTCCCGCTGTCTCCGCGGAACCCCGCAACCGTTCCCTCGGGGTCCGCCGACCCCGCCAGCGCCATCGCGGCGAAGCGCAGGCCGGCGGGCCAGCCCCCGGTGCGTGCGTGGAGCTGGTCGACGAGCTCGGGGGCGAGCTCGAGCCTCTCCCCGCGCAGCAGCTCGGCGGCCTCCTCGGGGGTGAAGGCGAGGTCGGCGGCGCGCACTTCCGACAGCCGGCCCTCGAGGCGGTACCGGTGCAGCGGCATCGGCGGGTCCTCCCGGGTGAGGAGGACCAGCCGCAGGTCACCCGAGCAGGCGAGCAGGAGCCGGTGGAGGGCGGCCCCGAGCTCCGGGGGCACGACGAGGTCGCCGAAGTCGAGGACGAGGGTGGTCGGCGCACCGCGTCGGGCGATCGCCCGGGCGAGTCCGGGCCATCCCTTGTCGGCGGGCCCTACCGTCCCGGCATCCCCTGACGCACCGGTCGCGAGGTCGGAGGAGGCGCCACCGAACGCCCCGAGGGCGGCGCGCACGGCCGCCTCCACCGCCACCGGGTCCTCGTCGGTGACGTCGACGACGACGGGGTCGCCATCGGGATGGCTGCCCTCGGCCCACCCGCGCAGCATGACGGTCTTGCCGAACCCTGCCGGCGCGCTGACGAGCCTCAGGGGAAACCCGGCAGCGGCTCCGAGGAGACCTGACAGCCGGGGCCGGTCGACCCATTCCACCCGTGCCATGCGCCCTCCCAGGGCTGCTGTTCCGGGTCCCTCCCCCGTTCGCGACGCGTCGCGACGCGTGGCGGCGCCCTCACGACACCCCAACACCCTCACGGGGCGGCTGGTAGGGCCGAACGTCCCCGCAGGAGGCTCAGCCCACGGGGATGACGCCCCGACGTCCCCGCCGTGGGACCGTCGGCGCACGATGACGGACGAGGGCAGGACGGAGGTGGCCGGTGCGCGCAACCTACGAGATCCGCGCCGCCCGGGGTGAGCGGCTCCGTCCAGGCGACGTCGGGCCCGGGGTGACGATGACCCGCGCCCTGTTGACCGTGCTCGGTGGGCTTCCCGACCAGTCGGCCCTCTTCGGCCTGCTCGACCGGCTGCGCGCGCTCGGCGTCGAGGTCTTCGACGTCCGGCGCGGCGACGCCGCCACCCCCCCGGACGTCGGCGGCACGAGCGGGCACCGCAGCCGCTCCTCCGCCTCGTACGAGGTGAGCGTGCCGGGGGTGCTCGGGCCCGCCCTGCTGGCCTGGTGCACCGCGGCCGGGGCCCGCCGCACGGCCACGGTCGACGTGCTCAGGGTGACGGCCGAGGACGACCCCGGGATCGCAGGTCTCGCGGCCCGGCTCGGCGCCATCGGCGTCGTGGTGTGCGGCATCCGCCGGGTGGACCCGACGCCGTGCCCCGCACCTGCGCCCTCGACCGAGGACTCGCCGACCCCGGCGCCGGCCTCACCCGCTGGGGGTGATGACGCAGACCCGGGGCCGGCGTGACGCTGCTCGGCATGACACCACCCGAGGGGCACGGCCCGATCGACTTCGTCCTCATCGAGTTCCAGGGAGACCGCGCGACCGGCGCGGCCGCCCGCGAGCTGCTCGACCTCGTCGAGCGCGGCATCGTCAGGATCTTCGACCTCGTCCTCATCGGGAAGGGCGAGGACGGGAGCGTCGCCGCCCTCGACCTCGCCGACCCGTCCGCGGCCGGCGCGGCCGGGGACTTCGCCCGGCTGACCGGCGCCCGTTCCGGGCTGCTCGGCGAGGACGACGTCGCCGAGGCCGCCGCCGCCATGTCCCCGGGCACCCTGGCGGCACTCATCGTGTACGAGAACAGCTGGGCGGCCCCGTTCGTCACAGCCGCCCGGGAGGCGGGTGGCGAGGTCGTCGCCAGCGCCCGCATCCCGGCACAGGACGTCATGGACGCGCTCGAGGCCCTCGAGGCCTTCGACGCCGCAGTGTGAGGAGGTAGCCGTGCCCGGACTACTCAGAGGAGTCGCCCGCACCGCCGTGGTCGCGGGAACCGCATCGGCCGTCAACGGCCGGGTCCAGCGCCGTCAGGCCGAGAGGTTCGCCGCCCGCGACGCCGACATCGCGGCCGAGCAGGAGCAGGCCTACACCGAGCGGGTCGCCCCCCAGCAGGCACCCCCGCCTCCGCCCGCGCCGTCGCAGGGACAGCTCATCGAGCAGCTGAAGTCGCTGGGCGAGCTGCGGGACCAAGGGGTGCTCACCGAGGCCGAGTTCGCGGCGCAGAAGGCGAAGCTCCTCGGGTCCTGACAGCTCCCCCCTGTCCTGACACTGCGGCTGCCGCCCGCGGTCGGGACTACTTACTGCGCCACCTGACCCCCGGCGCCTGCCCCCGGGGGAGCACCCGGTCCGGTCCGGTCGGGGCCCGCCGGCACCTGCGCCGCCGGCACGGGCGCCGCCGGAGCGGCGAGGAACTCGACGAGCGCGAGGGCCACGAGGACGCCGACCGTCGTCCAGACGATGACGAGCACGGTCGGCTGGGACCACAGCGCCACGACGACGCCACCGGCGACGACCACCGCCACCCGCAGCGCCCGCCGGTGGGCGTGGACCCAGGCCCCGACCGGACCGGTGCTCCACCCGACCGACTCCGCCCCACCCCGCACCGACCCGATGCCGCGGCCGCTGAGCTCACGGGTGCGCCGGGCCGCGGCCGAGGGGCCGGTGACGAAGGCCCCCAGCGCCACGAGCAGCGCGAGCACGGCGGTTGCCCGCAGGCCGTCGCGGAGGAACCGGACGAGGGTGTCGAAGACGGCACCTGCGGAGTCCCGGGACAGCACCTCGTGCGGGAGGGCGTTCAGGTAGAGCGGCCTCGCGACCGCGATCCCCACGGCCAGCACGAGCATGGCAGCGGCGACGCCGAGGGCGCCGCGCAGGAGGCCGCGGCGCCGGTCCCGGGCGAGCAGCACCCCGCCCGCGAGGAGCGCGAGGGTGACGAACGGCAGCCAGGTCCCGAGGGTGCTCAGCAGCCGGTAGAGGGTCTGCCCCTTCGTCACGACGTCCGACTGGACGAGGACGAGCGAGCGGTCGACCGTCGGCACCTTCTCCGCGATCGTGTACCCGCGCGCCACGAGCTGCTGCTTGACGCGGTCGACGAGAGGGCCGAGGTTGAGCGTGACCGTGTCCTGCTGGGCGCTGACGGCCCCGCCCTGCTTCCCCTCCAGCAGGTTGACGAGCTCGGCGTGGGCGACCCTGTTGGCCCGGTCCCACACCTCGGCGAACTGCGGGGTCGCGAGGATCGTGCCGACCTGGTCACGGGTGAAGCCCTCGACCCCGCTGACGATCGGGGCCTGCAGCGCCGTGAGGTTGGCCGCCACCCGGGGTGGGACCCTCGGCTGGCTGGACAAGGTCGTGAGGAGCTCGTGGGTGATCGCGGGCACGTCGACGTACCGGAAGATCTCGGCCGTCACCGCGTCCGCGACGTCGGAGCGGACCGAGGGGTCGTCGACGAGCGGCGCCACCGTCTGGACGTAGCGATCGGTGTCCGAGACCTGCGTGCTCGCCCACACCGCGGTCACCGACAGGGGCGCGAGGATGCAGGCGAGGGTGATGAGGACCGCAGCGAGCACCGAACGCCACCGGCCACCCACATGCGCAGGTGGCCGGGTACCCGGGCGGGTGCCCTCCGCGTCCGGCGCGGTCCGGGAGAGCTCGGCCTCGAGCTCGGCCACGCGCCGGCGCAGGGCCTCGACCTCCCGGTCGGCCTCCTGCGGCGACTGCGTCCCGTCCCGTCCGGCCTCGTCGGCTCCTCGCTCCATCAGGTGAGCGCCTTGGCCTTCAGCGAGTCGAACTCGGACTGGGTGATGGTTCCCTCGTCGAGCATCTTCCTCGCCGAGGCGATCTGGTCGGCCGGACTCGCGGGCCCGGCGACCTCGCGGATGTAGGCGTCCTGTTCGCGCCGGGCGTGCTCGACTGCCCGGCCCTGACGCTCGGCCATGCCACGTCCGCGGACGACGACGTAGACCAACGCGGTGACGAACGGCAGGAAGATCAGACAGAGCAGCC
This sequence comes from uncultured Actinomycetota bacterium, assembly GCA_963800325.1. GTDB lineage: Bacteria > Actinomycetota > Actinomycetes > Actinomycetales > Dermatophilaceae > CAWDAQ01. Next base: position 691,139 of record CAWDAQ010000005.1, read on the forward strand.
AGACGGCCTTCGCGAACCCGGAGACCTCCCCGTCGCGGAAGAGGTCAGCGATGATGCTGAACAGCGCCATCAGGTAGGCCATGAAGGCGAACGAGATGATGATGAACCAGACGACGTCCCAGAATGACATGGTCACCCTTCCTCACACGGGCGACGACGCCGCCCCTGCCGAAGTGTGGGCCGGGGCCGCCGAGAGGGACCTCATCTCGGCCGGATGATCTTGCCCGTCGAGGGAGGTCGCGCCCGGAAGAGCAGGAGCAGGCTGACGAGCAGCACCCACCCGGGGAAGACGAGCGGGAGCCAGGCGCTCAGGCTGGTCGTGAGCAGCAGCGCAGCCGCGAGACCCCACGTGAGGAAGACGAGCCAGGCGGGCATGGTCCGGGTCCGCAGCCAGAGCGTGCCCGAGGAGACCATGAACACGCCGGCCATCCGGAGGGCGTAGACGTTGCCGACCTGCAGCATCACCGCCCGACCGAAGCGGACGTAGTCCCCCTCGTCCCCGGTGGTCCGGGCGGCGCCGGCGGTGGCCAGGATCGCGCCGGCCAGGGCAGCCGTGACGAAGACCATCGCGAGGAAGAGCAGGCCGCTGCCCAGCACGACCGTGGCGAAGAACCGGTCCTCCACGGCCCCGAGCTGGTCGCGCACGACCCCGACGAACCAGAGGAAGGCGATCCCCGCGATCGGGGTGAGCACGAGGCCCGCCCGGATGCGACCGGCACCCCGGTCGGCCCAGGCGGGGTCGGCGGACGGGTCGGCCGGCAGGGCCGTCCGCAGGAGCACGATGCTGGCAGCGAAGGCGAGGGCGAACACCACCCCCGCGAGCGCGGCGGCCCGCGGGGTGGTCGTCATCCTGACCCCGCGCGGCCCCCCGGCTGCGGTCACCACAGCATCATCGGCCCGAGTGGGGCGGGGAGGGAACCGCTGGGCGGGCGGGGCCCGGTTCTCACCCGCAAGGGGTGACCCCGGCCCGCGTCGGTCACCCTAGCCTGACCGGGACGGCGACGTTACCGAGGAGGGGCCCTGATGTCGGACACCCGCGCACGGACCTCCTCCGGGCCCGACCCGGTGACGCCCGACCCGGACCTGGAGGCGTTGCTCTCCGACTACCGCTCGACCCGGGAGGCCGTCGAGCGCAGCGTGCTCCCGCTCGCCACGTCCGTCGACGGGCGACACTTCGAGGTCCAGTCCTCCCTCCGCGACCTCGCCCTCCGACGTGGGGGCTACGTCGTCCTCGAGGACGAGGGCGGCGGCCGTCTCGGTCAGGTCACCGACCTGCGCAGCGTCTCCACAACGGCCCACGGCGCCATCGGCCGGGCCGGCGACGTGGTCGTCCGGCTCGCCGAGGGGACGGGCATCGTCCTCGACGACGACGACACCCCCTTCCACGACGCCATGGTCCGACCCGCGAGCCCCGACGAGGTCGCGGCGTGGCTGGGCCGGGCCCGGCCCCCCCGGGCCCCGCTGCACATCGGCGAGCTGCGCCACGCGCCGGGGGTGCGGGCGACCCTCGACAGCGGGGGCCTGAACCGGCACACGTTCATGTGTGGCCAGTCCGGCTCGGGCAAGACGTACTCGCTCGGCCTGCTCATCGAACAGATCCTCAGCGAGACCTCGCTGCGCGTCGTCGTCCTCGACCCGAACTCGGACTACGTCGGGATCGGGCGGGTGCGCGAGGGCACCCCGACCGAGGCGGCGGAACGCTACGCCCACGTCCCCGCCGAGGTCGCGGTCTGGTCGAACCGCCCCGGGGCGGACCACCCCCTGCGGCTCACCGCGGCCGATCTCGACCCCGCGGTGCAGGCGGCGGTCCTCGGCCTGGACCCCGTCCGCGACCGCGAGGAGTACGCCGCCCTCAGCGACCTGCTGCGCACCGGCGCCCGCGGAGAGGCGCTGCGGCGCGGACTCGACGACGTCGTCCGGTCCGGCTCGGCCGGCGCCCGGATGCTCGCGATGCGGGCCGCCAACCTCGGCGTCCTCGACTGGTCGGTGTGGGACCCCGAGCACCCCTCGCTCGTCGAGGAGCTGCGCCACCCCACGCACCGCTGCACCGTCGTCGACCTCGGGTCCCTGGACCGGATGAGCGAGCAGCGCCTCGTGTCCGAGGCGGTCCTCTCCACCCTCTGGGGCACCCGCACGGACCGCAGGCCGTGCCTGGTCGTCGTCGACGAGGCCCACAACATCTGCCCCGCCGAGCCGCGGGACGCCCTCGGCAGGATGGCGACCGACCAGGCGGTCCAGATCGCCGCCGAGGGCCGCAAGTACGGGCTCTACCTCCTCACCGCCACCCAACGCCCGGACAAGGTCCACGAGAACGTCGTCTCGCAGTGCGACAACCTGCTCCTGATGCGGATGAACTCCGAGGCCGACGTCGCCGACCTCGCCCGGCTGTTCTCGTTCGTCCCGCGGGGGCTGCTGGCGGGATCGACGTCGTTCCGGCTCGGCGAGGCCCTCGTCGCGGGCAAGCTCAGCCCCTACGCGGCCTACGTCCAGATGGGGACCCGGGTCTCCCCGGAGGGCGGGGCCGACGTGCCCACCACGTGGGCGGCGCCGCGGCCCCGCCCCGGGGCCTGACGGCCCCTGCGGGGAGGGTCACCCCGTCGACGCGGCGCTCGGGCTGGTGCTCGTGCTCGTGCTCGACGAGGGCGCACTCGGGCTCGGGCTCGGGCTGGCGCCGGAGCTCGAGCCTGACGGGCTCGGCGACGGCGAGACCTGCACCGACCCGCCCTCCGGCTGGGCGGCGACCGCCCGCTGGATGGCGTCCTGGAGCGCCTTCTGTGCCTTGCCGTACGCGGCGAAGTCGCCCTTCTTCAGCGCCGCACTCCCGTCGTCGTACGCCTTCTGGATGTCCTCGAGGGCCTGGCGCAGGTCCGGCGACTCGGTCCCGCCGGTCCCGCCGGTGGTCCCGGAGTCTCCCGATCCGCCCGAGCCGTTCTGGCTCGTCCCCGAGCCGGAGTCGCCGGCCGTCGCGCCGGACTGGCCGGCGAAGACCTGGTCGAGCGCCCCGTTGAGGGTGGCGGCCCAGCCGAGCCGGTCACCGAACGCGGCGACGGTCACCCTGGAGAGCGGGTAGGCAGAGGCCGACTGGGCGCTGACGTAGATCGGCTGGACGTAGAGCAGGCCGCCGCCGACGGGCAGCGTGAGCAGGTTGCCCAGGGTGACCTTCGAGCCCTGCTGCCGGTTGTTGTTGAGGAACTGGCTCAGGGTGAGGCTGAACCCGGGCGAGTTGTCGTTGCTGCTGTTGATGTCGTTCTGGACCTGGCCGGGTCCCTTGACGTTGGACTCCCGTGGCAGCTCGAGCAGTCGCAGCTTGCCGTAGTCGGGGGCGCGTTGCCCCTTCTCGCGTCCGGCGTCGGCGTCGACGGCCAGGAACCCGGAGAGCACCTCGCGGTCACCGACCGGCATGAACGTCGTCGTCAGCGAGAACGTCGGGTCCTGCTGGCCCGGCATGGCGAGCGTGAGGTAGTACGGCGGTTGGAAGACGTTGCGGGTCTCCTGGGCCGGGTCGGCCGGCACCCGCCAGAAGTCGTTGCCGCCGTAGAACGAGCCGGCGCTGGTGACGTGGTACTTGCTCAGCAGGGAGCGCTGCACCTTGAACAGGTCCTCGGGGTAGCGCAGGTGGGCCATGAGGTCGCCGCTGATGTCGCTCATCGGCAGCACGGTGTTCCCGAACGCCTTGCTCCACGCCTTCAGGACCGGGTCCTTCTCGTCCCAGGTGTAGAGCTTGACCGTGCCGTCGTAGGCGTCGACGGTCGCCTTGACCGAGTTGCGGATGTAGTTGATCTCCCCGGCCCGGACGGCGCTGACGCTCGAGGCGCGCTCGGTGGTCGAGTCCGAGGTCACGGTGTCGATGTTCTGCAGCGACGAGTACGGGTAGTGCGACGTCGTCGTGTAGCCGTCGATGATCCACTTCACGCGGCCGTCGACGATCGCGGGATAGGGGTTGCCGTCGAGGTTGAGCCACGGCGCGACCTTCGAGACCCGCTTCTCGGGCGAGCGGTCGTACATCAGCCTCGAGTCCGAGTTCACGGCGTCGGAGAGGAGGAACTTCAGCTCGCGGTACTTGATCGCGTACGCGACCTGGCGCGGGAAGCTGCCGATCGGCACCCCGCCGTCACCGGTGTACGTCGAGTTCTTCTGGCCGTCTGAGCTGCCGTCGGGGTAGTCGAACTCGCGCGGGGAGGCCCCCTTCGGTGCCCCGATGATGGAGTAGGGCGGGGACTGCTCCCCGAAGTAGATCCGCGGCTCGAACTTCGGCAGGTCCCCGGTCGGGGGGATGTTCTTCTCGGAGAAGACCGGCTGCCCGTCGCTGTCGCGCTTGTTGCCGTAGGCGGCGACGACCCCGAACCCGTGGGTGTAGACCGTGTGGTCGTTGAGCCAGTTCCGCTGGGCGGCCGGGACCCCGTCGAGGGCGAGCTCGCGCACCGCGATGACCGTGTCGGCGTCCTTGCCGTCGATGCGGTACCGGTCGACGTCGAGGGCGTCCGGGAAGGCGTAGTAGGACTTCAGCGCCTGGAGCTGGCGGAACGTCGGCGAGACGACGATCGGGTCGACGAGGCGGATGCCGGGGATCGTGTCGGCGTCGTTGCGCAGCTGGCCGCGGCTGGCGTTCGTCGTCGCGTCGTACGGGGTGACCTCGACCCCGTCGAGACCGTACGCGGCCCGGGTCGCGTCGATGTTGCGCTGGAGGTACGGCGTCTCGAGCGACTTCTCGGACGGGTTGACCCGGAAGGACTGGATCAGCGCCGGGTAGAGCCCGCCGACGAGCACCGACATCGCGGTCAGCAGCGCGACGCCGATGATGGGCAGTCGCCACGACCGGGTCCAGATCGACGCGAGGAACAGGCCGGCGCACATGATCGCGGCGACCGCGAGGATCGCCTTGGTCGGCAGCACGGCCTTGTCGTCGGTGTACGTGATCCCGGTCAGCAGGTCCCCGCTCGAGGTCGACAGGGCGTAGCGGTCGAACCAGTACACGCCGGCACGGACGAGGGCGAGGACGGCGCCGAGGACGGACAGGTGGATGATCGCCGCGGTGGTCGACCGGCCACGACCGGGCAGCTGGAGGCCGCCGTAGACGTAGTGGGTGAACCCGGCCGCGATGAGGGCGAGCACGAGGACCATCGTCGCGAACCCCAGCAGGAACTGGATCCACGGCAGGGTGAAGACGAAGAAGCCGACGTCGAGGCCGAACTGGGGGTCCTTCGTGCCGAACGGGGTCCCGTTGCGCCACAGCAGGTAGGTCTTCCACTGCCCGGCGGCACCGAGCGCGGCGAGGACCCCGAGGATCCCGGGCACCGCGATCACCGCGACCTTGCGCAGCGGCTCGATGGCCTGCCGGTACTGCTCCAGGCTCTGTTGCGCCGGGGTCGAGGGGACGTACAACGGCCGGGTGCGGTAGGCGATGACGAGGCTGGAGCCGGTGAGCCCTGCGGTCACGACGAAGCCGATGACGAACAGCAGAACCCGGGTCCCGAGCGTCGTCGTGAAGACGCTGCGGTAGCCGACGGCGTCGTACCAGAGGATGTCGGTCCACAGTTGGGCGAGCAGGCTGATCCCGATCAGGACCACGCCGAGGATGATGATCGTCGGCAGGAGGGTGCCGCGCCGCCGCACCGACGGCGGTCCCCCGCGGGGCCGTCCCGGCCCGGGGCGTCGCCCGCCCGGGCCCCCGCCGGAGGAGCCGGACCCGCCCCCGGAGCCGGACCCGCCCCCGGAGCCGCTGCCGGGCCCGCCGCCCTCGTCGGCCGGCCCGTCGAACCACTCTGACTGACTCACTGACGCCCCATCACTTCGCTTCCCCGCGCGCGCTGGACCGCGCGGGAGGGAGACCCCAAGGTAACCCGTGATCCTGAGACGGGGGTCGCCCCCGGGTATCAGGTCGGTATCGGCGGGTCGGCGCGGGGCGGCGGCGGCCCCTCGGTGCAGGCGGGCCGGCACCGGTGGCGGGGGCGGCCTGCCCCGACCGCCCGGCCCGGGGTGGGGCACGATGGGGGACGTGAGCACCTCCCCGCAGCCCGTGACCGACCCCCTGGCCGTCGTCGCCCTCGACACCGAGCGGCACGTCGCCGCCGGCGGGTGGGACCAGAACCCGAGGCTGTTCGCGCTCGTGCCCACCGCGGACCTCGTCCAGCGCGAGCCCCACCTGCGGTCCCGGTTCGGGGCCGAGCCCGGTCCGGAGGAGCTCACCGCGATCGAGCAGGAGGACCTGCCGAGAACCCAGTCGCTGGAGTCGGTGCTCGGCAGGATGACGTGGCCCGAGGCGGTCCGGGGGGCGGCCATCGCGGTCGAGCGGATCGTGGTCCCGCCGGCCGCGGAGCGTGACCTGCCCGAGGACCCGGAGGCGGCGGTCGAGGTCCTCGCCGCGCACCCGGAGCGGCAGGACGTCCGCCTCGTCGCGGCGGTGGTCCGTGGCGGCCGGAGCATCTGCCTGCTGCGCCAGCGCGCCCACGACGACGACGACCACGTCGCGGTGGGCGAGGACATCGCCCCGGGGCTCGTCCACGCCCTCGCGGCCACCCTCGAGGACTGACCGCCCGGGACGGAGGGCCCCGCTCAGCCCCCGGCGCGGCAGGTGGGCAGGTTCCCGCCGTGGTCCCGGGCGATCGCCCGGACGGCGTGGACGGCGTCGTCGTACGTCGAGACCCGCACGACGTGCAGCCCGTCCGGGACGTGCCCGCGGACCTCGCCGCAGTTGTCCGAGGGCGCGAGGAACCACTGCGCCCCGCCGCGGGAGGCCCCGACGAGCTTCTGGCGGATGCCGCCGATCGGGCCGACCGTGCCGTCGTCGGCGATGGTGCCGGTGCCGGCGATGTCCGCCCCGCCGGTCATGGCGCCCGGCGTGAGCACGTCGCGCACCGCGAGCGAGAACATCATCCCGGCGGACGGCCCGCCGACGTTGCCGGCGTCGATGCGGACCGTGAACGGGAAGCTGAAGTCGGTCCGCAGGAAGATCCCGAGGACGGCCGTGCCGTCCGCGGACCCGGTCTTGGCCGTCACCGGCGTGCGCGCGCCGTCGCGGCGCACGACGAGGTGGACCGTCTCCCCCGGCTCGTGGGCCCGGACCCGGTCCTGGACGTCGGTGACGCGGGTGACCTCGTGCCCGTCGACGGACAGGAGGACGTCACCGGTCTTCAGCGCGTCCCCCGACGGGGCGGAGTCACCGACGCCGGCGACGACGACCTTCTCGGTGACGTCCCGGCCGAGGCTGCGCAGCGCGACGGCGATCGCCTCCTGCTGCGAGCCCTTCATCTCGGCCTCGTTGCGCTGCTCGACCTGCGAGCTCGTCACGCCCTGGGGGAAGACCGCGTCCTCGTCGAGGACCACGCTGGAGGGATCGAGCCATCCCCGCAGCACGTCCCAGACGTCGACGTCCGTGCCGGGGCCGCCGAGGACCCGCACCGTCGTGAAGTCGAGCCGGCCCTTCGTCGGGTAGGTCCTGGCGCCGTCGACGCTGACGAGCCGCTCGCCGGAGGAGGTGGTCCCGAGGGTGTTGGCGACAGGACCGGGCTCCATGACGACGTAGGGGAGGTGGACCAGCGACATCAGCGCCGCGACGACGATCGCGAGGAAGGCGACCAGGAGCGCGGTGGCGGCGCCCCGCCCGAGCCGCAGGGGGTTGTCCTGCCCGGTGTCCCGCCACGTCACGGCAGGCCCACCCACTCGTCCCCGCCGTCGCGGAAGTGCTGGTGCTTCCAGATCGGGGTCCGCGCCTTGAGGGTGTCGATGAGGTCGCGGCACGCGGTGAACGCCTCGCCGCGGTGGGCGGCGGCCGCGGCGACGACGACGGCGACGTCCCCGACGTCGAGGTGGCCCACCCGGTGGGTGACGGCGAGCCGGACCCCGGGGGTGCGGGCGAGGACGTCCTCGCAGGCGGCCCGCATCGCGTCCGCCGCCGTGGGGTGCGCCGAGTAGTCGAGGTCGGTGACGTCCGACCCGTGGTCGTGGTCGCGGACGACGCCGAGGAACACGGCGACCCCGCCGCAGCGGGGGTCGCGGACGTCGGCGAGCGCCTCGTCGACGCTGAGCGGCTCCTCCCGCAACTCGCAGCGTGTCACCACACCCTCGACGCTCACCCGGCTCCTCCGATCCTCGCCCGTGACCTCGTCGTCGTCCGGTCGGCGCCCGGTGGAGGTCCGGTGGACGCCTCACCGCGCACGCCGACCAAGCATGACTCATCGTCGTGGGTACCCCGCCCGCAGGTCCGCCGGCGCTACGCCGGGAGCGAACCGTGGGCCGGTCGGGAACTCCCGGCGGCTCCCGCGTGGTTGTCTGGGGAGGACGCACACCGAGCCGTGAAGAGGCCGTCCCGAGGCCGTCAAGGAGACACCGTGCCCGACACCCCCAACCCGCCCGGGCCACACGACCCCCGCGACCCCGACGAGCCCGAGGGCCTGCCCCCCGAGCTCGCCGAGGTCTTCCGCTCCCTCACGGGCGGCGCCGACCTGCCCCCGGAGATGGTGCGCCAGCTGCGGTCGATGGGCCTCGCCGACGCCGACCCCGCGGCGCTGTCGATGATGGCGCAGCAGGTGCGGGCGATGTTCAGCGGCTCCGGCGGCGAGGGTCCCGTCGACTCCTCGGTCGCGCTCGACGTGGCCCGCAGGACCGTCGAGGCCGCCGGCGACGAGTCCATGGGCGAGGAGCAGCGCCGGCTCGCCGAGCAGGCCGCCCAGGTCGCCGGACTCTGGCTCGACGAGGTCACCTCGCTCGAGGCGCCCGGCCTGCGCGGGGTGCCGTGGAGCCGGCAGGAGTGGGTCGAGGCGACGATGCCGGTGTGGCTCGACCTCGTCGAGCCCGTCGCCGAGGGCGTCGCGCACGCCGTCGGGGGTGCGATGCGAGGCCGCCTCGAGGGTCTCGGGGAGGGCGACCTGCCGCCCGGGCTCGTTCCCCCGGGGATGAACCCCGCCGCGATGATGTCCCAGATCGAGCCCATGATCGGGCGCATGAGCAGCTCGATGTTCTCGATGCAGCTCGGCCAGGCCGTCGGCACGCTCGCCGGGGACACGGTGACCGGCACCGAGGTCTCGCTCCCGCTGACCCCGGCCGACACGCTCGCGGTGCTGCCGGCGAACGTCGCGACGTTCGCCGAGGGCCTGGAGGTCGACCTCGAGCAGGTCTGGCTGTTCCTCGCGGTCCGCGAGGCGGCCAGGGTGCGGCTGTTCGCCGACGTCCCGTGGCTGGGCCCGCAGCTGCTCACCGCGGTCCAGGACTACGCCCGCGACATCACCATCGACACCGACGGCATCGAGCGGGCCGTCGAGTCCGTCGACCCGACCGACGCGCAGGCGCTGCAGGAGGTGCTCTCCGGCTCGCTGTTCGCCCCCGAGCCCAGCGGCGCGCAGCAGGCCGCGCTCACCCGGCTCGAGACGTGGCTCGCCCTCATCGAGGGCTGGGTCGACGTCGTGGGCCAGCGCGCCGCGGCGGCGCACCTGCCGCAGGCGGGCGCGCTCGGGGAGATGGTCCGTCGGCGCCGGGCGAGCGGCGGTCCGGCCGAGAAGACCTTCGCCGGCCTCGTCGGGCTCGAGCTGCGACCCCGGCGGCTCCGGGACGCCGCGAACCTCTGGTCCGCGCTCGAGGACCGGCTCGGCGCCGAGGCGAGGGACCGCGCCTGGGACCACCCGGACGTGGCGCCGACCGCGGCCGACCTCGACGACCCGCTCGGCTACGTCGAGCGGCGCTCGGGCGACGGCGACGACATGGACGCGGCGCTGGACGAGATCCTCCGCGACGGCGACGGGTGACCGGCGGGTCCGGGGAGCCGGACCTCGCCGCCTCCGCGGCCGCGACCCTGATGCGGTGGGACCCCCCGGACGAGGCCCAGGCCGAGCTCCGGGACTCCTTCGTCCGCCACGTGAGGTCCCACCCCGGCGCCGTCCACCGCACCGGCCCCCCGGTGCACCTGACCGCGTCGTGCCTCGTGCTCGACGAGGACGCCCGGCACGTGCTGCTCACGCTGCACGCGAAGGCACGGCGGTGGTTCCAGCTCGGCGGTCACCTCGAGCCCGGTGACGCCTCGCTCCACGCCGGGGCGACCCGGGAGGCGCGCGAGGAGTCCGGCGTGGCCGACCTGACCCCGCGACCCGAGGTGGTCCACCTCGACCGGCACGACCTGCCGAGCGCGTTCGGGGGGTGCCGCACCCACCTCGACGTCCGCTTCGTCGCCCTCACCGGACGCGACCGGCGCCCCGAGGCCACCGACGAGTCGCTGCAGGTGCGCTGGTGGCCGGTCGACGCGCTGCCCCCGGGCGCCGGCGACGACCTCGGCCCTCTGCTGCGCGCAGCGCTCGCCACCCTCGCCTGAGCCCGTCGCCCCACTTCGCCCCCGTCCGGCCGGGCACCCATCCCGCACTTCGTGCCCGTCCGGCCGCGCGCACCCGGACAAACCGGGCGCGCCGAGCGGCCGGACGGGCACGAAGTGCGGATTTCGGGAGGGGCTGTGGATGGTGGGGGGCGGTCGGGGGACGGGACGTGCCACAGTGCGGCGATGTCCCGACGGCCGCTGCTCAAGGCGCACTGCCGACCCCTGCTGCGCGAGGACGGCACGGTCCAGCTCGGGGTCGACCCCGGGCCGGTCGTGCGGGTCGCCGGACTCACCCGCGCCGAGCGGGACCTGCTGCTCTCCCTCGACGGCGGGCGCGACCTCGACCAGGTCCTGGCCGACGCGGCGCGGGCCGGCGTCCGGGAGGACCGGGCGCGGGCGCTCGTCGACCTCCTCGACACCGAGGGACTGACCGTGCTCGCCCCCGCGGGCCGCTACGAGCTCCACTCGGTGCCGCGCCCCGTGCGCGACCTCCTCGTCGCCGACGCGGTCGCGGCGAGCGCGCTCGACCCGGCCTCCTCCGACGGCTACGGCGTCCTCGCCCGCCGGGCACGCCGGGCGGTCCTCCTCGTCGGCGCCGGGCCCGTGACGACGTCCCTCGCGGCGCTGCTCACCCGCGCCGGGGTCGGCGACGTCGCCCGGGAGCGCCACCCCGGGCTCCCCTTCGACTGGCCCGGGGCGGGCTCCCGGCCGGAGCCTGCGGTAGCGCGGCCCGATCTCGTCGTCCTCCTCTCCGGGGGACCCACCGCCCCGGGGGACGCGCTCGCCTGGCAGCGTCGGGGCATCCCCCACCTCCCGGTCGTGCTCGGGGCCACCGCGGCCTCGGTCGGCCCGCTCGTCCTCCCCGGACGGACCCCCTGCCTGGGGTGCGTCGACCTCACCCGGGGCGAGCTCGACCCGTCGTGGCCCTCGGTGCGCGCCCAGCTGCTGCGCCACCGGATCAGGCAGGCCGGGCCGGCCACCGCGGAGACGACCCTCACGGCACTCGCCGCCGCGCTGGCGGCGGCCGTCGCGCTCGGCCACCTCGACGACCGCCGCCAGCCGCCCGGGGTCTCGCTCCACGCCGAGGTCGCGTGGCCGACCCTGCACGAACGGCACTGGACGCCGCATCCCCGGTGCGGCTGTCTCGACTCCCCGACCCCGGTGTCCCCGCCGGAGGGCACAATGGCGGGGTGACTGACTTCCCGCGCCGGTCCGTGGCCCGGACGGCGAGACTCGCCCGCCTCCCCATCGGGATCGCGGGCCGGTCGGCGATGGGCTTCGGGAAGCGGATCGGCGGTCGCCCGGCCGAGGTCGTCGCCGCCGAGATGCAGGCACGGACCGCGGAGCAGATCTTCGCCGTGCTCGGCGAGCTCAAGGGCGGGGCGATGAAGTTCGGGCAGGCCCTGTCGGTCATGGAGGCGGCGATGCCCGAGGAGCTCGCCGGCCCCTACCGGGCGACGCTGACCCGACTGCAGGAGGCCGGGCCACCGCTGCCGGCCGAGCGGGTCCACGAGGTGCTCGCGGCCGAGCTGGGGCCGCGCTGGCGCTCGAGCAAGTTCGCCTCGTTCGACGACGTGCCCACCGCCGCCGCGTCGATCGGGCAGGTCCACCGTGCGGTCTGGCGCGACGGCCGGCCCGCGGCCGTCAAGGTCCAGTACCCGGGCGCCGGCGAGGCGCTGCTCAGCGACCTCTCGCAGGTCTCCCGCGTCGCGCGGGTCGCCGCGGGCTGGGTGCCCGGCATCGACATCAAGCCGATCATGGCCGAGCTCACCTCCCGGATGAGCGAGGAGCTGGACTACGACGCCGAGGCCCGCAACCAGCACGCGTTCGCGACGGCGTTCGCCGGCGACCCGGACTACGCGATCCCGGACGTCCTCGCCCACTCCCCGCACGTCATCGTCTCCGAGTGGCTCGACGGGGTCCCGCTGTCGCGGATCATCGCCGAGGGCGACCAGGAGACCCGCGACGCCGCCGCCCAGCTGTACTTCGAGTTCCTCCTCGCCGGGCCGATGCGGGCGGGGATGCTCCACGCCGACCCGCACCCGGGCAACTTCCGCCTCACCGCGGACGGACGGCTCGGCGTGCTCGACTTCGGCGCGGTCAAGCAGCTGCCGGGCGGCATGCCGCCCGCCATGGGCGAGCTTCTCACCCTCGCCCTGTCCGGGGACGCCGAGGCGACCGCGGCGGGCCTGCGCCAGGAGGGCTTCATCAAGACCCGCATCGAGATCGACGCCGAGGACCTGCTGCGCTACCTGGGCCCCTTCATCGACCCGATCCGCTACGACCGGTTCGTCTTCACCCGGGCCTGGCTGCGCGGCATCACCACCCGGATCAACGACGTGCGGCGGCCCGAGTTCACCGTGGGGATGAAGCTCAACCTCCCGCCGGAGTACCTCCTGATCCACCGGGTCTGGCTGGGCGGCATCGGGGTCCTCTGCCAGCTCGGCGGCGAGGTGGAGGTCCGCGAGGCGATGGCCAAGCACCTGCCCGGGTTCGACCTCGACCGGCTCGGCCCGCCGGCGCCGCTCGAGCAGGCCTGAGCCCCGCCCGGCACGTCACGGGACCCGGGCCCAGCACGGCGACGGGAACGCGCCCCGCCGGGTCGGGTCACCACCGAGCGCCGTCGAGGTCGGGTCACCACCAGGCGCTGTCGAGCCGGCCCTCGATGCTGCGGGCGTGCCGCCGGCTGCACTCCGGGCACGTCCACACGGCGCGCCCGTCCTCGACGCCGCGGACCCAGGTGAGCAGCACCCCGGCCTCGTCCGGCCCGGGCGGGCGCCCGCACACCTCGCAGGCGGTCGGGACGGCGGGGCGGTCCTCGCGCACGGCGGTCAGGACGAGGCCGAGGCGGCGGGGGCGCCGTCGGCGCGCTCGGCCCGGGCGCGGGCCTTCGCCTGCTTCTTGAACGCCCGCACCCTCGTCAGTGAGTCCTCGTCGACGACGTCGGCGACGGACCGGAACGAGCCGTCCTCGGCGTAGGGGCCGATCGCCTCGCGCCAGCCGTCCGGTCGGACCCCGAGCTGCTTGCCGAGCAGGGCGGCGAAGATCCGGCTCTTCTGGTCCCCGTACCCGGGCAGCCGCCGCAGCCGGGCGAGCAGGTCGGCGGTGTCAGCGGCGCCGGTCCACAGGGCCGCGGCGTCGCCGCCGTACTCGTCTCGGACGACGGCGGCGAGGGCCTGGATGCGGCCGGCCATCGAGCGGCCGTAGCGGTGGATCGCGGGTGGGGTCGCGCAGAGGTCGGCGAACGACTCGGGATCGGCGGCGGCGACCTCGGCGGGGTCGAGGGTGCCGAACCGCTCGAGCACCTTGGCCGGCCCGGCGAAGGCCCGCTCCATCGGGAACTGCTGGTCCAGCAGCATGCCGACCAGCAGGGCGAACGGGTCCGCGGTCAGGACCCGGTCGGCCTCGGGGTCCTGGGCGATGCAGAGGGTGGCCATGCGTTTCAGGGTAGCCCCGGCCCGTCCGGCCGCCCCTCAGGAGAGGCCGGTGAGGTAGACCAGTCCCGGCCCCTCGTCCCGGTAGGGGACGCCGAGCGCGTCGAGCGCGGGGCGCCAACTCCCGGTGACCGTCGGGTCGGCGGCCTCGAACCCGTGGTCCGCGGTGAGGACGACGGCGACGTCGTCGGCGGCGCCGTGGGCGTCGAGGTGGTCCAGGAAGGCCACGAGCCTCGCGTCGGACTGCCGCAACGCCTCCCGGGCGAGGGCCGAGCGGGGTCCCCCGGCGTGGTTGCCGGCGTCGGTGAGGACGCCCGCCCACCACGTCAACCGGGGCGCCCGGTGCGGCTCGCGCCACAGGTCGAGGACCTGCTCGAGGCCGAGGTCGTCGACCTGGACCGCCCAGGAGAGCGAGGGGTGCTCGAGCACGCCGGGGTCCCCGACGTAGGGCGAGCGGCGCGGGTCGGGCAGCCGGTCGCCGAGCCCGCCGGCGCCGAGGGGGTGGCCGCTCTCTCGGACCAGGCCCATGGTGGAGTAGTCCGCGCCGCGGTCGACCGCCTCGTCGACGCTCGCGGTGCGGGGACGGCCGTCGCGCGCCGGGCGCGGGAGGTGGTCGGCGACCATCTCGAACACGGTGCGCACCCCGGGGCGGAGCCACTCGCTGCTGCGGTGCCACGTGCTCGCGTCGTTCGGCACGACCCGCTCACCCGTGGCGCGGTCGAAGAACACGTTGCCGAGCACGCCGTGGCGCCCGGGCCCGAGCCCGGTGAGGATCGAGGTGTGGTTGGTCAGGGTGACCGACGGGAACTCGGCGACCGCTCCCCCGGTGAGCCCGGTGCCCCGCTCCAGCAGCCGCGCCACCCCGGGCAGCTCGCCGCGCCCGGCGCCGGCGAGGAGCTCGCCGGTGTGGGCGCCGTCCCAGAGGACGCCGACGACCGCCCGGGGACGGGTGGCGGGGTCGAGGTGCCGCTCGAGGGGACGCCCGTCGAGGGCGGCGCCGAACCCGTCGACGAGGTCGCCGTCGGGCACGCCGGCGAGGCGGGCGAGGGTGGGGCCGACGTCGACGAGCCGGGCGTGGTCGTCGACGAGCCCGCCGCGCCGCACCCCGGCGCCGGACAGCAGCAGCGGGGCCCGGGACTGGACGACGTCGAGCGAGCCGTGCTCGCCGGCGTGGCCGCCCTCGTCGGGAAACCAGTGCCCGGGGGTGTGGACGACGGCGAGGTCCGGGCTGCGGTCGGGGTCACCGAAGAAGGACAGGATGCGTCGCGCGGCGTCGGGGTAGGCGTTGGCGGTCGAGGGGGCGGGTGAGGGGTGGGCGAGCTCGGCGGCGTAGGGCAGGAAGGCCATCGGGTCCTCGCTCGCGACCGGGTCCCGTCCCGCGAGGACGTCGTGGCGACCGCCGGGGTGGAGGGCCACCCGGCCGAGGTGGTTGGCCGCGTGCGCCACCGGGCGGCCGTCGCCGCCGGGCTCGACCCAGAGGACGAGGTCCACGACGTCGGCGAGGTCCGGGGCGGCCAGCGCGGCGACCGCGGCCTCGCGGACGCCCGCCGGGTCGTCGGCCGGGAAGGACACGAGGTCAGCGTAGGCGGCCGCGAGGTGTGGGGAGCGGGGCGGGGCGCGACGGGATGCGGTGGGCGGCCCCCGCCCCGGCGGGCGGGACGGGGGGCCGGCGCTCTCACCGGATGATCTGGCGGACGAGGTGGGCGCGCTCGAGCTCCTGCTGACGCTGCAGCAACCGGCGCTCGAGCTCGCGGTCGCGGGCGCGGCACAGGCGCGCGCGCACCGACGAGCGTGGGTCGTACACGGCCGTTCTCCTTCGAACGTGGGGGGGAGGTGACTGACGTGGTGTCCGCCGCGGCGGGCCCGGTTCCTCACCGGTCCCGGACCCGCTCAGGCGGCGGTGTCGTTCTTGCGCGGGCGGCCACGGGGCCGCTTGCGGGGGACGACGACGCCCTGGACGAAGAGCTCGCCGCCCCAGACGCCCCACGGCTCGCGCCGGTCGAGCGCGCCGGCGAGACAGGCACCGCGCACCGGGCACGTCCCGCAGAGGGCCTTGGCGAACTCGACGTCGGCCGGGCTCTCGGCGAACCACAGCTCGGCGTCGCCGCCGAGGCAGGGGACGGCGTCGTCGTGCTCGCCCGCGACGGCGTGGTGGTCGAGCATCTGGGTCAGCCGCATCGGGCCTCACCTCCTCCTTCCGCCGGGGTGCGGCGGCTCTCGGCCCCGGCCTCGTGGGCCGGGGTGGTCTCTCGGGTGTCGGACGGGTGGTCGATCTGGTGCTCGATCTGGTCGCTCCCCGGGTGGTGGGGCGGCCGGGTCGCCCGGAGACGACGACGGCCGCGGATCCCGGAGTCGGGATCCGCGGCCGTGGAGGAACCGGCGCCTGCTAGGCGGGTGGTCCTCCCGGCTCGGGGTACACGACTCCCGTGGACGGGACGGCGGAGGCGAACGACGCGAACGGCACGACGGCGACGGGGGCCGCGGCGACGGGCAGGGTCCACCCCTGGTCGGCGATGTCGGCGGCGAGACGGCGGACACGCCGGGACAGACCGACGACGTCGACGGGAGTCATCGCGAGGCGCGCCGGCGACGTCACGGCGGCCCTGGTGCGGGCGGTCGCGGCCGTCGTGCTCACGCTCGCGCTCGTCTCGATGGTCTTCACGGGTTCCACCTCCTCACGCTCGCTCTGCGGGCACGTCCGCGCTGCGGCGCGGACATCTCGGATAAGGACACTACGGCAGCCCCGGGGGGCGGGCAACGGGTTTTTTCGGCCCCGTCCGCGACGACGCGCGGGAGGCCGTGCGGGCGCCGTCCGGACGCGGCGCGACCCCGCCCTCAGGCGTCGGCGCCGTGACGCTCGAGGACCTCCTCGGGCGAGGCGCCCCCGAGGACCTCGAGCACCTGCTCGGCGTACAGGCCGAGCTTGCGCGGCCCGACCCCGGCGATCGCCGCGAGCTCGGTCTGCGACGCCGGCTCCCGCTCGGCGATCGCGCTCAGGGTGGCGTCGGTGAAGACGACGTAGGCGGGCAGCCCCGCGGCCCGGGCGACCGCGAGCCGCCAGGCGCGCAGCCGCTCGAACGTGCCCTCGTCGTACCCGGGCGGACAGTCCTCGCACCGTCCCCGGGTGCGCTCGGCGGCGCCGGAGAGCACCGCCCCGCACCCGCGGCAGCGCACCGGCGCCGAGCCGGACCGCCGGCTCCGCCCGCGGCCGCTGCGGGTCGGGGTCCGCGCCTCCTCGCCGAGGATCGCCGCGGTCGCGTCGAGGAACCGCGAGACCCGTCGGGTGGCCCGCGCGCCGGGGGTCCGCGCCCGCGCCCAGCTGAGGTGGAGCTCGTCCCGGGCGCGGGTGAGGCCGACGTAGAGCAGCCGGCGCTCCTCCTCGACCGCCTCCGGGGTATCGGCCATGACGACGGGCAGCAGCCCCTCGGAGCAGCCGGCGAGGAACACGACGTCCCACTCGAGACCCTTCGCGGCGTGCAGCGAGGCCAGCGTCACGCCCTGGACCGCCGGCGCGTGCTGCGCCGCGGCCCGCTCGTCGAGCTCGTGCACCAGCTGCGGGAGCCGGGCCTCGGGCAGGGTCGCCGCGAGGTCGTCGGCGAGCTCGGCGAGGGCGGCGAGGGACTCCCACCGCTCCCGCGTCGCCCCGCCGCCGGGGGGTGGCTGACGGGTCCAGCCGGCGCCGCCGAGGACGTCGCGGACGAGGTCGGGCAGGGGCACGGAACCGTCGTCGGACCGGGCGGCCCCGCGCAGCAGGACGATCGCCTGGCGCACCTCGGTCCGGGCGAAGAAGCGCTCCCCGCCGCGGACGAGGTAGGGGATGTCGCGCTCGCTCAGGGCCGCCTCGAACGCCTCGCTCTGCCCGTTGGTCCGGAACAGCACGGCCACGTCCCCGGGGGACCGACCGGCGGCGACGAGCTCGGCCACCCGATCGGCGACGTGGGCCGCCTCGGCGGGGTCGTCCTCGCAGGCCTTCAGGGTGGGCGCGGGCCCGGCGGGGCGCTGCGCCTGGAGCTCGACGGCACCGCTGCGCATCGCCCCGGAGGGGCCGCGCAGGGCCTGGTTCGCCAGGCCGACGACCTGCGGCGTCGAACGGTAGTTCCGCACGAGCCGGACGACCCGGGTGCCCGGGTGGGTGCGCTCGAACTCGAGGAGGTGGCGGGGGGTGGCCCCGGTGAAGGAGTAGATCGTCTGCGCCGGGTCGCCGACGACGCAGAGGTCCTGGCGGTCGCCGACCCAGAGGTCGAGCAGGCGTTGCTGGAGGGCGTTGACGTCCTGGTACTCGTCGACGACGAAGTGGCGGTACTGCCCGCGCACCGTCCGGGCGACGTCGTCGCGCTCCTCGAGGATGCCCACGGTGAGCAGCAGGACGTCCTCGAAGTCGATGACGCCGCGCTCGGACTTGACCTCCTCGTAGGTCTCGAGCAGCCGGGCCATGCCGGTGGCGTCGAGGGACGGGGGCTCGCGTCCCGCGGAGCGGGCCGCACCGGCGTAGGTCTCGGGGGTGAGCAGGGACACCTTGGACCACTCGACCTCGGCGGCGAGGTCGCGCAGCTCGGTGCGGTCGAACCGGAGCCGGAGCCGGCTCGCGGCCTCGGCGACCGCGGGGACCTTGTGGGCGAGCACCTCGGGGGCGGCGCCACCGATCGCGCCGGGCCAGAAGTAGTGCAGCTGGCGCAGCGCGGCCGCGTGGAAGGTGCGGGTCTGCACCCCGGCGGCCCCGAGGTCGCGCAGCCGGGTGCGCATCTCGCCGGCGGCACGCGCGGTGAAGGTCACCGCGAGGACCTGGGTCGGGGTGTAGACCCCGGAGTGGACGCCGTAGGCGATCCGGTGGGTGATGGCCCGGGTCTTGCCCGTCCCGGCGCCGGCGAGCACGCACATCGACCCGACCGGGGACGCGGCCACCTCCCGCTGCTCGGGGTCGAGCCCCTCGAGCACGGCGTCGGCCGAGGACGGCGGGGCGGCGGGGGACGGCGACATCGCCCCGATCCTCTCAGACCCCGGCGACGCACGAGTTCGCCAGCGCCCCCGTGTCCGTCCTGCCGTCGGGAAGGTTCTCACCCCCGGACGCGTTGACGCGGCGGAGAAGTTCCCCGACCCCCACGAGGAGAGCCCCCGATGAGCGACGACGTCGCGACCGTCCCCCCGCCCGCCCCCGGTTCGGTGACCATGTTCACCACGAGCTGGTGCGGCTACTGCGTCCGGCTGAAGTCGCAGATGCAGCGCGAGGGCATCGGCTACACCGAGGTCAACATCGAGGAGGACCCCCGGCACGCCGGGTACGTCATGGACCTCAACGGCGGCAACCAGACGGTACCGACGCTGCTGTTCCCGGACGGGTCGAGCGCGACGAACCCCTCGATCGCCGAGGTGCGCACCCGGCTGTCCTGACGCCCGCGGAACCGGGCGCCCTCCCGGCACCGGCCGGGCCCGCCGTGCCGATGGGGAGCGATGGCCCGGGAGCGGTGGCCTAGGAGCGCCAGTCGGGCTCGGCGGGCTCGACGATCTCGGCGCCGTACCAGTGCTCGATGAGGCGCCGGGCGATGCTGATCGGGCCGGGCAGGCCCCACTTCCCCGCCGCGACCCGCTCGCGGAGCTCGTCCCGGCCCACCCACCGGGCCTCGGCGATCTCGCTCGGCTGCAGCACGAGCTCGGTTCCCGTGGCCCGGGCGGTGAACCCGACCATGAGCGAGGCCGGGAAGGGCCACGGCTGGTCCCCGAGGTAGGTGACGTCGGTGACCTCGACGCCGACCTCCTCGTGGACCTCGCGCGCCACCGCCGCGGCGAGCGTCTCGCCCGGCTCGACGAACCCGGCGAGCACGGAGTACCGCTGCCGGGCCCACCCCGGGTTGCGGGCGAGCAGGAGCCGCTCGTCGTCGTCGACGACGGACATGATGACGGCCGGGTCGGTTCGGGGGTAGTGGTCGCTGCCGTCCTCGGGGCAGGTCCGCACCCAGCCACCCTGGGTCGGCACGGTCCGGGCGCCGCAGCGCGGGCAGTGCCCGTGCCGGGCGTGCCAGTTCGCGAGCGCCACCGCCGTGGTGAACAGGCCGGCGTCGCGGGCGGTGAGGTGGGCCCCGACCTGCCGGAGCGTCCGCCAGCACGGGTCCGCCCCGGCCCGGGGGTCGCTCTCGCCCCGGTCGCCGGTGGCACCGGCCGCGGGGACCACGGCGACGTGCGCCGTCCCGTCCTCGACGTCGTCGCCGAGGTAGATCCCCAGGTGGGCGGTGTCCCCGGGCGCGGGCGGTCGCAGGCGTAGCCGCGGCGCGACGTCGGTCCCGTCGACGACGGCGCGGCCGTCGCGGACCTCGACCACGCGCGTCGCCCCGTCGGCGAGCAGCCCGGCGACGAGGCCCGGGTCGAGGCGGCGCTCGGCCCGGCGGTCGAGCGTGGTCCGGGCGAGGGTGAGGTCGCCGAGGTCCTCCGGGGCAGGGTGCACGCCCGTCACACTAGCCCCGGCACCGAGGCGCGCCGCGACCCCCGTCCCACGCCGAGCGGGTCCGCAATGACCGGCCCGAGAGCGCCTACGGTGTGGGGGTGACGCGTTCCCCCCTCCACCTCGCCGCGCTCGCGAGCGCGGCCGTCCCAGGTCTGGACCCGGTGAGCGTCGAGCCCCTCGGCCTCGGCGACGAGCACACCCACGACGTCGCCGTCGTCGAGGACGCCCAGCACCGCCGCTGGGTCGTCCGGGCGCCGCACACGGCGGCCGAGTCGGCGCTGATGGAGCAGGCGGCCGTGCTGCAGGGTCTCCTCGCCCACCGGGCGCCGTTCGGTGTGCCGGTGCCCAAGGGCTTCGTCGAGGCGGGGACGGGGTTGCGGGCCTCGGTGCACCCGTGGATCCCGGGGATGCACCCGGACTTCGGTCGGCTGCCGCCCGGGCCGGGGGTGGCCGCCGACCTCGGCCGCACCCTGGCCCTGCTCCACAACACCGACCGCGCCGTGTTCGACGAGGCCGGGGTTCCCTCGTACGACGCCGAGGAGTACCGGGCCCGACGGCTCGCCGCGCTCGACCGGGCCGCCGCGAGCGGCCGCGTGCCGACGGGGCTGCTCACCCGGTGGGAGCACGCCCTCGAGGACGTGAGCCTGTGGCGGTTCGCCTCCGTCCCCGTGCACGGGGCCCTCACCGGGGGCCGGGTCATCGCCCACTTCCCCGACGAGGACGCCTCGACGGGGTCGGTCAAGGCGCTGACGGGGTGGGAGCACGCGAAGGTCGCCGACCCCGCGGACGACTTCGCAGCCCTCGTCGAGGAGGCCGTTCCCGCCGCGGTCGACACCGTCCTCGAGGCCTACGCCCACGCCCGGGTCGACCGTCCCGACCGGCACCTGCTCGTCCGCGCACGGCTCGTCGCCGAGCTGCGCCACCTGGGGCGGCTCATGGCCTCGCTCGCCGCGGGGTCGCAGGAGCGCACCGAGCGGGACGCCGCAGCGCTGCGCCAGCTCGACGAGCGGATCAACGGCGAGGGCTCCGTCGTCCCGCCGCTCGCACCCGCACAGACCGCGGTGCGCCGGCCGCCGCCGATCGAGGTCCCCGACGAGGGGTCCGGGGACCCCGGGGAGGCGTCCCCCACCGAGGACGTCGCGGTCACCGAGGATGTGGCGGTCACCGAGGAGGCGACCGACCCCGAGGAGGCACCGGACGCCCCGGCCGGCACCACGGGCCCGGCGGGCCTCCCCGACGCCGACGTCCCGGACGCCGAGGAGGCCCGGGCACCCGGCCCCGGGGGCGAGCGGGAGGCCGCCACCGACGTTCCTGACGTCACTGACGACCCCGTGCACCCGCCCGTCGACCCTTCCGGCGGGCACGCCGGCGACGGCGAGGCGGCGGGAGGCACCGGCGACGGGGCGGAGGACCTCACCGACCGCGGACGGGAGTGAGGACCTCTGCGAGCCGGTCCGCTCCGACCGGCTCCGGCCACCGGGTCAGCCCGGTCGCGGCGTGGAAGAACGCCGCGTCGACCTGCTCCGGGTCCAGGCCCCGCAGCCGGGCGTAGGCGAGCCGGTACGCGGCGAGCTGCAGGTCACGAGCCCGGGCGTCGTCCCCGGTGGGTGGCGGCCCGGTCTTCCAGTCCACGACGGTGACGCCACCGTCCGGCCGGGGGAAGACGGCGTCGATCCGCCCCCGGACGGCCACCCCGGCGACGACGGTCTCGACGGCGAGCTCGACCTCGAGCGGGGTGCGCTCCGCCCACTCGCTGGCGAGGAAGTTCTCCCGGAGCCGGGGGAGGTCCTCGTCGTCGGCCGGGTCCTCGTCGGCGTTCCCGGGAAGCTCGAGGACGTCGACGATCGCGGCGCGGGCGTAGTGCTGCTCGACCCAGGCGTGGAACGTGGTCCCCCGGCGGGCGGTCGACGCGGGCGGGGCGGGCATCGGCCTGCGCAGGGCGAGGGCGAAGGCCTCCGGGTCCTCGGCGAGGGCGACGAGCGCCGACGTCGACAGGTGCGCCGGCGCCTCGACCTCGACCCGGGCGGGCCGCCGGGCCCGGTCGCGCTCGGCGAGGAGGAGCTCGACCTCCACCTCGTCCGCGCCGCCGTCCGGGGGGTCGCCCACGGGCGTCTCCGGTGTGGGGTCCGCCGCGGGGTCGGCGCCGGGCGCCTGCTCGGCGTCCGCCATGGCCGAGCGCACCCGGGCCGCCGCGGCCTCGATGTCCGCGAGGCGCCGACGCGCCTCGGGCTGCGCCGTGGGATCCCGCGGCCACGCCGCCCGCAGCGGCTCCGCCGTGCGCGGGTTCGCGGCGCCCGGCTCCGGCATCGGGGCCCACACCAGTCGGGCCGCCGCGAGGGTGGGCTCGCCGGCGACCTCCTCGAGGAAGCGGGAGGTCACCCGCGGCGTGCTCGGCGCTGCCCACACCGGGGCGGTGAGCAGCATCGCGGTCCTCGCCCGGGTCAGGGCGACGTAGGCCAGGCGCCGCTCCTCGGCGATCCCGCGCAGGCCGCCCGCCTCGAGGAACTCGGCGTAGCGCTTCTTGAGGTCGTCGGCGTCCTCGGCCGTGCGCCAGTCCAGGTGCGGCAGGCCGGCCCGGTCGCCCCGCAGGTCGTAGGGCACCCCGTCGATGCCGCCGGTCCAGCCCCGGTCCCTGGGCCGGCCGTGCGTCCAGTTCGCACCACCGGCGGGACGCCCGCCCTCGGACGCCTCGGCCGCCGCGTCCTGCTCGCCCGGGCTGCTGCGCCGGCCGGAGTGCTCCGGGAACGTCGCCTCGACGAGCCCGGGGACCGCGACGACGTCCCACTCCAGGCCCTTCGCGGCGTGCACGGTGAGCACCTGGACCGCGTCCGGGGAGACCTCGATGTTGCCCTTGTCGAGGCCGCGCTCCTCCTCGAGCGCGGCCGCGAGCCAGCTGAGGAACCCGCCGAGCGTCGGCCGGTCCGCGCTGACCGAGAAGGACGCCGCGACGTCGGCGAACGCGTCGAGGTGGGCCCGCGCGGCCGCCGGGCTGTAGCCCGGGCGGGCGAGCACCTCGACGTCGAGGCCGAGGGCCCGCTCCGCCTCGCCGACGAGCTCGGCGAGCGGGAGCCCGGCGATCTCCCGCAGCCGGCGGACGCTGCGGGCGAGCCCGGCGAGGCGCTCCCGGGCGGTGCCGGAGAGCCGCTCCCCCTCCCGGCCGGTCCATCCCGGTGCGGGCAGGTCGTCGAGCGCCTCGACGATGCTCGGCACGTCCGCGGTCTCGGGCTCGAGGTCGACCCGCGGGCGGGACCCGTTCGCCCCCGGGCCCTCACCCGGGTCGTCGTCGCCCACGCCGGGGCCCGTGCCCGCGGTGGTGGTGGGCAGCCGGAGCTGCTGCTGGTGACGGGCCCAGGCCATGAGACCGTCGAGGTCGGCCGGCCCCAGCCGGCACAGCGGGCCGGTGACCAGCCGCATGAGCTGGTCGCCCCGGGTGGGGTCCTGCACGACGTGGAGCAGGGCGACGACGTCCTCGACCTCGGGGGTGAGCAGCAGGCCACCGAGGCCGACGACCTCGACCGGAAGCCCCCGGTCCTGCAGGGCCTCGACGACGCCACCGAACTGGGACCGTCGGCGGCAGAGCACGGCGGCGGAGCCGGCGCCCTCCTCGCGGCGACTGCGGACCCAGTCCGCGACGAGCGCGGCCTCGTCCTCGGTGGTCTCCAGCCGCGCGGTCTCGACCGTCCCCCTCCCTGCCCCGGGCGCGGCCCGCAGGGTCGTCACCGGCACGTGGGACTCCGCCCGCAACGGCGCGGCGACGTGGTTGGCGGCGTCGAGGACGGACGTCGCGTTCCGCCAGCTCGTCGACAGCGGCAGCACCCGGGCGTCGTCGCCGTCGGCGAACATGCGCGGGAAGCGCCCCAGCGTCGTCGCGCTCGCGCCCCGCCAGGCGTAGATCGACTGGTGCGGGTCGCCGACGGCGGTGACCGGGACGGCGTCCTCGCCGGCGCCGGCGAACAGGGAGGCGAGCAGGACCAGCTGCGCCTCGGAGGTGTCCTGGAACTCGTCGAGCAGGACCGCCCGGAACCGGTGCCGCTCGATCGCGCCGATGTCGGGGAACGTGCTCGCGAGCCGGGCGGCGAGCGCGATCTGGTCGGCGAAGTCCATCGCGTCCCGCTCGCGCTTCAGCGCGAGGTAGCGCTCGAGGACGGGCAGCACGGCCCGCTGCTCGCGCAGGTCGGCCCGGACCTTGCTCAGCTCGGTCCCGAGCGCGCTCCCCCGGCTCCGGCCGCCGGGAAGGGACGCGAGCGCGGCGTCGAGCTCGTCGAGGTAGGCGGCGACGTCCCCGGGGGTGAGCAGGTGCTCGGCGAGCTCGCCGGCGAGGTCGACGACGGCGTTGGTGATCGTCGACTCGGCCCGGGTGACGCCCTCCATGGGGCCGTCGTGGGCGAGGACCGCCTCGTTGGCGTACTGCCAGGCCGCGGCCTCGGACAGCAGCCGGGAGTCGCTCTCCACCCCGAGGCGGAGGGCGTGCTCGCGCACGAGCCGCCCGGCGTAGGAGTGGTACGTCGACACCGTGGGGGTCCCGCCGAGGGTCTCGGCGCCGTCCTCCTCCGGCGGGGACCAGAGCCCGGCCTGCTGGAGGCGTCGCAGCCGGAGGGTGACACGCTCGGCCAGCTCGGTCGCGGCCTTGCGGGTGAACGTCAGGCCGAGGACCTGGTCGGCCTCGACGAACCCGTTGGCGACGAGCCAGACCACGCGGGCGGCCATCGTCTCGGTCTTGCCGGACCCGGCCCCGGCGACGACGAGGACGGGTCGCAGCGGGGCCTCGATGACGGCCCGCTGCTCGGCCGTCGGCAGGTGGGGCGAGCCGAGCGCGCGGGAGATGTCGTCGGCGGTGTACCTCGGGCTCATCCGAGCGTGCCTCCCTCGGGCTGCAGCGGGCAGCACGCCCGGACCGGGCACGTACGGCACCAGTCGCCGTCGGTGGCGACGAAGGTGTCCCCACCCATTCCCGCGGCGGTCCGCTCGAGCAGGTCCGCCGCCCACGACGGGTCGGCGTGCTCGGGCAACGGGGCCTGCGGCTGCAGCGTCGTCGTCTTGTTCGCGGCCTTCCCGAGCTGGAGGAGAGCGGCCCCGCCGGGCTCGCGCCCGTGCTCGGCGAAGCCGCCCAGGGCGACCGCGACCTGGTAGGCCCCCAGCTGCGGGTGCTCGGCGAGGTCGGCCCCGCGGGGCTTGCTCGAGCCGGTCTTGTGGTCGACGACCCGCAGCCGTCCCCGGTCGTCGCGTTCGAGCCGGTCGACCCGCCCGGCCAGCAGCGCCCGTCCCAGCGGGACCTCCATGGGGACCTCGGCCCCCACCCGGACCCACCCGGCCGCGGCCGCCTCGCCGACGTAGCGGGCGAGCCGGTCGACCATGGCGTGGGCCTCGGAGCGCTTGCGCTCGGTGAGCCACCCGGGGCGGAGGCCGAGCCGGGGCCAGCGGACGTCGACCTCGGCGCGCAGGGCCTGCGCGCCGGCGTCGTCGCCCGCGTCGGCGGCGACGTCGTGGACGAGGGTGCCGATGTCGTTCGCGCCCTTCGAGGGGCCCTCGCCGCCCCGGGTGGTCAGCAGCCACCGCAGCTCGCACTGGCCGAACGACTCCACCCGGGACGGGGAGACCCGCACCGGCGCGTCCGCGGGGCGCAGCGGCCGGTGGTCGCTGACCCGCCGCAGCGGCCACCAGGTGGCCGGGTCGGCCCCGGGGACCCCGGCCCGGGCGAGCCGCGCCAGCCCCCGGGCGGCGCCGGCGGCACCGTGGTGGTCACCGGCACCGTCGCGGTCACCGGCGCCGTCGGCGTCCTCGGGAGAGCCGGGACCGGCGACGGCCCGCAGGAGCCGTCGACGCAGCGCGGCGACCGCGCCCGGGAGGGTGGGTGGCAGGCTGACCTCGCTGAAGGGGCGCAGCGTCTCATCGGCGTCCTCGCCGGGCGGGTCGACGACATCGAGGTAGACCGAGGGCTGCTCGTCGTCGGTGCGCACGGCGGTGACGATGACCCGCTCGCTGGCGCGGGTGAGTGCGACGAGGAACAGCCGGGTCTCGTCGTAGCGGACCGCGGCCTGCGCCGCCCGGAACGAGCGCTCGCGCCCGGTGACGACGTCGACGAGCTGCTCGGAGCCGAGCAGGGAGCCGCGCAGCCGCAGGTCGGGCCAGACGCCCTCCTGGACGCCGGCGACGACGACGAGCCGCCACTCGCGGCCGGCGGCGCTCTGCGGCGTGACGAGGGTGACGCTCTCCCCGGCGGGGCTGCGTGCGACGAGGGTGTCGCCCGGGACGTCCTGGCCGGTGACGTGCTCGAGGAACGCGTCGGGGCCGAGCTGGGGCAGGCGGTCGACGAAGCGGGCGGCGGCGTCGACGAGCGCGACGACCGCGTCGAGGTCCCGGTCGGCCCGGGCCCCGGCCGCGCCGCCGGCGAGCGCCGCGGCCCGCCAGTCGGCGGCGAGCCCCGAGGCGTCCCACATCGCCCAGAGGACGGTCTCCGCGGTGACCCCGGGCGCCCACGGGGAGGCCCCGGCGCGCCGCTCCCCCTCGGGACGCAGCCGGGCGGCCCCGAGGCCGGCGACGACCATCCGGGCGACCCGGCGGGCCGGGAGGGACTCGGGACCGAGCCCGGCGAGCCGGTCCGGGGCGAGCAGCACCTCGCCGAGGAGCTCGTCGCTGCCGCGGACGCCGCCGCCCTCGAGCTCGTCACGCCGCAGCGCCCGCCGGAGCCGGCGCAGGGTCACCGCGTCCGCCCCCCCGATCGGGGACTGCAGCACGTCCGTGGCGACCTCTGCCGGCACGGCCTGCACGGCGCCGGTGGCGAGGGCGAGCACGGTGCCGAGGAGGGCGAGCAGGGGCCGGACCGCGACCTCGTCCCGGACCGGCAGGTCGCTCCCGCCGGACGCCACCGGGACCCCGGCGGCCGACAGCGCGCGCCGGAGCGTCGAGGTGCGCCCCCGGCCGCGGACGACGACCGCCATCTGGGACCACGGGACGCCGCCGAGCAGGTGGGCCCGCCGGAGCTCGGCGGTCACGTACGCCGCCTCCTGCGAGACGGCCCGGAGCAGGTGGGTCTCCACCCGGCCACCCGGGCCACGGGGCGCGGCCGCGCGGTGCCGGCCGCCGGCGAGGACGCCGATCTTCGGCGTGACCCGCTGGGCGGCCCCGAGCACGGCCTCCGGGAGGCGGTGGGAGGTGGGCAGGACGAGGGTGCCCTCCTCCCCCACCCACCCGGCGAGCAGGCGCGGGTCGGCGCCGCGGAAGGTCTGCACCGCGGCGTCCGGGTCGCCGAGGAGGACCAGGTCGGTCCCCGGCCCGGCGAGGGCGCGCACGAGCCTGGCGGCGGCCGGCGTCATCTCCTGGGCGTCGTCGACGACGACGAGCCGGAGGTCGCCGCGCACCCGGTCGCGGGCGTCGGGGTCGTCCTCGAGGAGGTCCGCGGCCGCCGTGAGCACCCACGCCGGGTCGTACCCGCCGGGCGCGGAGAGCGCGGTGACCTCGTCGTACTCGGCGAGCACCCGGGCGCCGGCGACCCACTCGGGGCGGCCCAGCTCCCGGCCCAGGCGGGCGAGCCGGTCCGGGTCCACCCCGTGCTCGACCGCGCGCATGAGCAGGTCGCGCAGCTCGCCGCGGAACCCGCGGGTCCCGAGCGCCCCCTGGACCCGCGCGGGCCAGTCGGGCGCGTGGACCGTCCCGGCGGCGTGCCCGGCGAGGAGCTCGCGCAGGACGACGTCCTGCTCCGGGCCGGAGAGCAGCCGGGGCGCGGGCTCGCCCGCGAGCGCGGCGTGCTGGCGCAGGATGCCGAACCCCAGGGAGGTGTGGCTGCGCGCGAGCGGCTCGGTCGAGGTCCCGCCGACCCGGGCGGTGACCCGGTCGCGCAGGGTGGCCGCCGCGACCCGGGACGCCGTGAGCAGCAGGCACTGGTCGGGCCGGGCCTCCCCGGCCGCGACCCGGGCGGCGACGACCTCGACGGCGGTGGTCGTCTTGCCCGTCCCCGGAGCCCCGAGCACCCGCAGCACCGGCCCCCGGTGGGCCACGGCCGCCCGCTGGACCTCGTCGAGGTCGTGTCCCCCGGCTGCGGCCGGGGCGGGGTGTCGCAGCAGCACGCGAGAGATTCCACCACGGCCTGCCGACACCTGCTCCGCGGCCCGCCGGACACGCCTAGCCTTGTCCCGTGACCGTCCCCGCCGACCTCTCGCAGCAGCGGGTCCTCGGCGTGCTCGGCGGGATGAGCTGGGCCAGCACCGCCGAGTACTACCGGCTGCTCAACACCGGTGTGGGGCAGCGGCTGGGCGGGCTGCACTCGGCCCGCCTCGTGCTCGCGAGCCTCGACTTCGCCCCGCTCGCGCAGGCCCAGCACGACGGGGACTGGGAGGCCGTCGCCGAGGCGCTCGGCCGGTCCGCGCGCGGTCTCGCCGAGGCCGGGGCCGGGGCGGTGCTGCTCGCGACGAACACGATGCACAAGGTCGCGGGCCGGGTCGAGGAGACCGCGGGGCTCCCGCTGCTCCACATCGCCGACGCGACCGCGGCCGCGGCCCGCTCGGTGGGGGCCCACCGGGTGGGCCTGCTCGGCACGGCGTTCACGATGGAGGACGACTTCTACACCGGCCGGCTCGCCGGCCACGGGCTCGACTGCCTCGTGCCCGGAGCCGCGGACCGCGCCCTGGTGCACCGCGTGATCTACGACGAGCTCTGCCACGACGTCGTCACCGAGGCCTCGCGCGCCGCCTACCGCCGGGTCATCGCGGACCTCGTCGCCCACGGCGCCGAGGCGGTCGTCCTCGGCTGCACCGAGATCGGCCTGCTCGTCGGCGAGGAGGACGCCGAGGTCCCGGTCCTCGACTCCACCCGGGCGCACTGCGCGGCGGCGGTCGACTGGCTGGTGGCGTAGGCGACCCGGCGGAAGGAGTCGTCACCGGCGGCTGTTGCCGCCGGTCCCGGCGGTCTCTGCCGGTGCGCGCCCGGCGGTCAGGCCGGCGGGGTCCAGCGGGCCCGCTCGAGGTCCACGCGTCCGGCGAGCGTCGGCGCGGGACCCCCGGCCATCGGGATCCCCTCGGCCCGCCACCGCGCGACGGCCTCCTCCTCCAGCCCGCGCGGCGGCAGCCCGCCCGCCCGCACGACCCGCCACCAGGGGACGCCGGACCCGAACCGCGCGAGGACGGTCCCGACCGAGCGGGGTCCGCCCCGGCCGACCACCTCCGCGAGGTCGCCGTAGGTGACGACCCGACCGGCGGGGACCCGGTCGACGAGGTCGAGCACCTCCTCGGCGTACGGCGAGGGCAGCCCGCCCTCGTGGACCCTCGTCACCACGACGCTCTCCCGACGTCCCCGCCGGCTCCCACCGGCGCGCTCCCGCGGCCCACGGCGGTCAGTACACCGGCAGGGACGGGTCCACGTCGCGCACCCAGGCGAGCACGCCGCCCTCGAGGTGGCTGACGTCCGTGCGTCCCGCCGACCGCAGCGTGCGGGCGGCCTGCAGCGACCGGGCGCCGGACTTGCAGTGGAGGATCACCGGCACTTCCGGGTCGAGCCCGGGCAGGCCGGCACGGAGCGCCTCGGCCGCGACGGGCCTCGCCCCGGGGATGGCGACGACCGCCCGCTCGCCGTCGCCGCGGACGTCGACGAGCTCGAAGGCGTCCTCGCCCCGGTCCCGGGCCGCGAGGCGCGCGGCGAGCTCGACCGCGGTGACGACGGGCACGTCCGCCGCCGCGTCGGTGGCCGTGTCGAGGGCCGTGTCGAGGGCCGGCGACCCGGTCGGGTGGGCGGCGCAGGCGGCGGCGACGTCCGACAGCGTGCGGATCGTCGGCTCGCGCCCGCAGAGCGGGCACTCCGGGTTCGGGCGCACCGGCACGGTGTCCCACGTCATCCGGAGCGCGTCGTGGACGAGCAGCCGGCCGACGAGCGGCTCCCCGATCCCGAGGACGAGCTTGACGGCCTCGGTCGCCTGCACCGAGCCCACGGCCGAGCACAGCGCGCCGAGCACGCCGCCCTCGGCGCACGAGGGCACCGCGCCCGGTGGCGGGGGCTGGGGGAAGACGCACCGGTAGCACGGCCCCTCGCCGGCGAACCACACGCTGGCCTGCCCGTCGAAGCGGTAGATCGAGCCCCAGACGTGCGGCAGCCCGAGCAGGGCGCAGGCGTCGCCGACGAGGTAGCGGGTCGGGAAGTTGTCCGCGCCGTCGACGACGACGTCGTAGTCGGCGAGGACGTCGAGCGCGGTGTCGGCGTCGAGCCGGACCGGGTGCTCGACGACGGTGACGTGGGGGTTGAGATCGGCGACCCGCTCGGCCGCCGAGGCCGTCTTGGCGCGGCCGACGTCGGAGGTGCCGTGGACGACCTGGCGCTGGAGGTTGGAGGTCTCGACGACGTCGTCGTCGACGACCCCGAGCGTCCCCACCCCGGCCGCGGCGAGGTAGGTCAGGGCCACCGAGCCCAGCCCGCCGGCGCCGACGACGAGCACCCGGGCGGCGGCGAGACGGCGCTGACCCTCGAGCCCGACCTCGGGCAGCAGGATGTGCCGGGCGTACCGGGCCCGCTCCTGGTCGGAGAGGTCGGCGCCCGGCGGGACGCGCGCGCCGGTCGGCATGGCTCCAGCGTACTGACCGTACGATGACGGGGCGGGCCACCGGCCCGGGGACAGGGACAGGAGGCCGCCGATGACCGACCGGGCCACCGCGCCGGCGCGCGGGCAGCGGCTGCCGAGGTCCGAGCGCCGCGCGCAGCTCCTCGAGGCCGCCCAGGCGGTGTTCGTCGAGAGCGGCTACCACGCCGCCGCGATGGAGGACATCGCCGACCACGCCGGCGTCTCCAAGCCGGTCCTCTACCAGCACTTCCCCGGCAAGCTCGAGCTCTACCTCGCCCTCCTCGACCGCCACTGCGACACCCTCGAGCAGCTCGTGCGGTCCGCGCTCGCCTCGACCGACGACGTCAAGGACCGGGTGTACGCGACGACGGCGGCCTACTTCGACTTCGTCTCCCGCGAGGGCGCGGCGTTCCGGCTCGTGTTCGAGTCCGACCTGACCAACGAGCCCGCGGTGCGCCACCGGCTGGACGCGGTCGAGGCCGCCTGCGCGGAGGCGATCGCGGACCAGATCACCCGGGACACCGACCTGCCGGAGGAGTACGCCGCGCTGCTCGGGGTCGCGCTCGCGGGGATGGCGCAGGTCAGCGCCCGCGCCTGGCTCGCCGCCGCGGGCGGCCTGAGCCGCGAGGCGGCGGC
Source organism: uncultured Actinomycetota bacterium (assembly GCA_963800325.1). GTDB lineage: Bacteria > Actinomycetota > Actinomycetes > Actinomycetales > Dermatophilaceae > CAWDAQ01. The sequence continues at coordinate 722,482 of CAWDAQ010000005.1, forward strand.
ACGGGCGGCCGGGCACCTCGCCTGGCGGGGCATCGGGGCGTACCCGACCCGGGCCACGGCGGCCGATGCCGCCGGCGTCGGCGGCAGGGACTAGCGTGGGGCCCCACGGCACCCGAACCCGAGCCCGAGAAGGGGGTCCCCCGTGGAGGTCAAGATCGGCGTCCAGAACGTCGCGCGCGAGATCATGGTCGACACCGCGTCGTCGTCCGACGAGGTGCTCGAGGCGGTGTCGTCCGCGGTGACGGACGGGGGCATGATCCGGCTCGAGGACCAGCACGGCAAGGTCGTCCTCGTTCCGGCGAGCGCGCTCGGGTACGTCGAGATCGGCGAGCCCACCAAGGGCCGGGTCGGGTTCGGGGCCTGACGCGGGAGGCCCGGCAGGGCCCTGGGGACGCCGGCGTCAGGCGCTGAGCCCGAGGCGCCCCATCCGACGGGTGTGGGCGTCCGTGAGCCGGGTGAACATCCGGCCGATCTCCGCGAGGTCGGCGCCGCCGTGGTCGAGTCCGCCGACGAGGAGCGCGGCCATGGCATCCCGCTCGACGACGACGGCCTGGGCCTGCGAGAGCGCCTCGCCGACGAGCCGGCGCCCCCACAGCGCAAGCCGGCCCGCGACGGTTCGGTCGTGGGCGATGCCGTCCCGGACCACGGTGACGACGAACTCCGCCTTGCCGGCGTCGTCGATGGCCGCGGTGACGAGGTCGCGGGTGCTGGGGTCCACCCACGCGGCGACCTCGCGGTAGAAGTCGTTGGCGATGCCGTCGCCGATGTAGGCCTTGACGAGCCCCTCGAGCCAGGTCGAGGGGCGGGTGCGCTCGTGGAAGGCGTCGACGGGCGCGACGAAGGGGGACATCGCCTCCTGCGGTTCGGCGCCGAGCTCGGTCAGCCGCTCGACGAGCAGGTCGTAGTGGCCGAACTCCAGCGCCGCCATCCGCGACAGCGCCGCCTTCAGGTTCAGGGTGGGGGCCATCTCGGCGTCGGAGGCCATCCGGGCGAACGCCGACAGCTCGCCGTAGGCCAGCACCCCGAGCAGGTCGACGATCGCCTCCCGGTAGGCCGGGTCGGCGAACGGGTCGCCCGTGCCGCTGGTCCCGACGCTCCCGCTCTCACCCATGGTTCGAGCCTATCGCCGACGTCCCGGTAGCATGGTGGGGACCACACGGTGCCCGGTCGGCACGACACCTGCAGGCGAGAGCGCCTGTCCGACGCGAGCGAGACGGCGACGAGCCGCACCCGCCGCGCGAGATCCCACTCCGATCGGCCCGCCACAGGCGAGAGGCCGCGACCCGCTGCGGCCCGCCCCGATCGAGAGAACGCGAGAGCCTGCATGACCGACACGACCACGACCGACACCACCACGACCACGCCCGACACGACCACGCCCGACACGACCGAGCCCGCGACCGCCGCCGAGGAGCTGACGTTCGCGGACTTCGACATCCACCCCGACGTCGTCGCCGCCCTGCGCGACGGCGGGATCGTCACCCCCTTCCCCATCCAGGCGATGACGCTGCCGGTGGCCCTGTCCGGCCACGACATCATCGGCCAGGCCAAGACCGGCACCGGCAAGACGCTCGGCTTCGGTCTCCCCGTCCTGAACCGGACCGTCGCGCCCGGCGACGCCGGGTTCGCCGACCTGGCCGCCCCCGGCCGGCCGCAGGCCCTCGCCGTCGCGCCGACCCGCGAGCTGGCCGTGCAGGTCGCCGGGGACATCGAGAAGGCGGGCGCCCGGCGGGGCATCCGGGTCCTCACCGTCTACGGGGGGCGCGCGTACGAGCCGCAGATCGAGGCGCTGCAGGCCGGCGTCGAGGTCGTCGTCGGCACCCCGGGCCGGCTCATCGACCTCGCGAACCAGGGGCACCTCGTGCTCGGGCACGCCCGCACCGTCGTCCTCGACGAGGCCGACGAGATGCTCGACCTCGGGTTCCTCCCGGACGTCGAGAAGATCCTCGCGATGACCCCGGCCGGCCGGCAGACGATGCTGTTCTCGGCGACGATGCCCGGCGCCGTCGTCGCGCTGGCCCGGCGGTACATGACCCAGCCGACCCACATCCGCGCGATGGACGAGGGCGGCGAGGACTCCCACACCGTCAAGGCGATCGAGCAGTTCGTCTACCGGGCGCACGCCATGGACAAGGTCGAGATGCTCGCCCGCATCCTCCAGGCCGAGGGCCGGGGGCTGACGATCATCTTCACCCGCACCAAGCGGACCGCCGCGAAGGTCGCCGACGACCTCGTCGAGCGCGGCTTCGCGGCCGCGGCGATCCACGGGGACCTCGGCCAGGGCGCACGGGAGCAGGCGCTGCGCGCGTTCCGCAACGGCAAGGTCGACATCCTCGTCGCCACCGACGTCGCCGCCCGCGGCATCGACGTCGAGCACGTCACCCACGTCATCAACTACCAGTGCACCGAGGACGAGAAGGCCTACGTCCACCGGATCGGCCGGACGGGCCGGGCCGGGAACACCGGCGTCGCGATCACGTTCGTCGACTGGGACGACCTGGCCCGCTGGGGCCTGATCAACAAGGCCCTCGACCTCGGCATCCCCGAGCCGCAGGAGACCTACTCCTCCTCCGACCACCTCTACGAGGAGCTCGGCATCCCCCGCGAGGCCCGGGGCCGGCTGCCGCGCTCGAAGCGCACCCGCGCCGGGCTCGACGCCGAGCAGGTCGAGGACCTCGGCGAGACCGGGGGCCGGGGGCACGGCGGCGGCCGCGACGGCGGGCGCGGCGACGGCGGGCGCGGCGGTCGCGACGGCGGGCGCGGCGGACGCTCCCGCGGCCGCTCCGAGCAGGAGGGCCGGTCCGGCCAGGAGGGCCAGGGCGGGGGCGAGCGTCCTCCCCGTCGCCGCAACCGACGCCGCACCCGCGGCGGCCGGCAGTCCGGTGGCCAGAACGGCTGAGCGGGCAGCCTCGGGCCGCCGGTGGCCCTGGCCGGCGCCGCCCCGGGCTGCTCAGCCCAGCGCCGCGGCCAGGTTCGCGGCCACCTTGCGGTAGGCGTCCGCGCCCTTGGAGCTGCGTGAGGTCTCCAGGATCGACCGGCCGGCCGCGGGCGCCTCGGCGAACCGGACGCTGCGCGGGATCGGCGGGTCGAGCACGGGCAGATCGTACCGCTCGCCGACGTCGGCGAGGACCTCCCGGGCGTGGTTGCTCCGGCCGTCGTACATCGTCGGCAGGATCCCGAGGACGACGAGCTTCTTGTTGAGGATGCGCTGGACGTCGGCCACGGTGTCGAGCAGCTGGCCGACGCCGCGGTGCCCGAGCATCTCGCACGGCATCGGCACGACGACGCCGCTGCTCGCGGTGAGCGCGTTGAGCGTGAGGACCCCCAGGCTCGGCGAGCAGTCGAGCAGCACGACGTCGTAGTCCTCGCGCACCTCCTCCAGGGCGCTCGCGAGGACGTACTCGCGTCCCGGGCGGGGCAGGAGCATCGCCTCCGCGCCGGCCAGCTCGATCGCGCTCGGCACGAGCGCGAGCCCGTCGCCCAGGTCGAGGACGACGTCGGCGAGCTCGCTCTGGCCGAGGAGGACCTCGTGCACCGAGGGCCGCTCCTGCTCCGGGTCGATACCGAGGCTGAACGTCAGGCAGGCCTGGGGGTCGAGGTCGACGAGCAGGACCCGCAGGCCCTGCTCGGCGAACGCCGCCCCGAGCGAGGCCACCGACGTCGTCTTCGCCACGCCGCCCTTCTGGTTGGCGACCGAGATCACCCGCGCCGTCCGGCGCGATCGTGCTGCCACGGAAGGTCCCCTTCGCCTGCTGTCGTGCCTGGTGTGTCGTCCCGGCTGTGTCGTGCCTGCTGCGGCCCCGCCGTCCGTTCCCAGTGTCGCAGGCCGGGCCGCGGGGACCGGTGCCCGCCCGCCGTGACCGACGCCACGTGGGTCAGGGCCGCAGCACCGGGGTCCGGCTCCCCGCGCGCTCCTCGAGGGCCGCGAGCACCTCGGGCGAGGTGGTGTTCTCCCCGAGCCGGTTCGGCTTGCCGGCCCCGTGGTAGTCGCTGGCCCCGGTCGTGAGGAGCCCGAGGCGACGTGCCAGGTCGCGCGCCGCGGCCCGCTCCCCCGCGTCGTGGTCGCGGTGGTCGACCTCGAGGCCGGCCAGACCCGCCTCGGCGAGCTCGGCCACGTCGTCCTCGGTGACCGTCCGCCCCCGCCGGTTCGCGAACGGGTGCGCCATGACGGGCACGCCACCGGCGTCGACGACGAGCCGGACCGCGTGGAGGGTGTCGGGCGCGTAGTGCGGCACGTAGTACGGGCTGTGGCCGTGCAGGTAGGTCGCGAACGCCTCGTCCCGGTCGGCGACGACCCCGGCCGCGACGAGCGCGTCGGCGATGTGGGGCCGTCCCACGGTGGCGCCGTCCGACACCTGCGCGCGCACCGTCCCGGCGGTCACCGGGACCCCGGCGGCGGCCATCCGCTCGACGATGCGGTCCAGCCGGGTCCGGCGACTCTCCCGGGTCACGTCGAGCTCGGCCCGCAACCCCGGGTGGTCGGGGTCGACGAGGTAGCCGAGCAGGTGGATGCTGATGCCGCGGTGCTGGGTCGAGACCTCGATCCCCCGGACGAGGGCGACCCCCTCCCGCGCCGCGGCCCCGGCCGCCTCGTCCCAGCCCGCGGTCGTGTCGTGGTCGGTGATCGCGAGGGTGGTCACGCCCGCGGCCGCCGCGGCGGCGACGAGGTCGGCGGGAGCGTCGGTCCCGTCGCTCGCGCTCGAGTGGGTGTGCAGGTCGATGGCCACCGGCCAAGGCTACGGCCTGCCCGGACCCGCCCCCTGCCCCCGCTTCCCGCGCCGCCGCCGTCCTCCGCGCACCGCGAACCGGCAGAAACCGTCGTCACCGGCGGGAGTTGCCGCCGGTGACGACGACGTCGGCCGGTGGAGCGCTCCGACTGGCTCGTCCACACCTCACCACGTGGCGATCACGGCCTCCACACCCCCACGGCGGCGCCTCGCTCGGTGACGCCCCCGCGGTCAGGCTGGCCGCGTGGATCACCGCCTGCGCGCCCTCCTCGACGTCCAGGCCGGCGCGTTCAGCGCCGCCGAGGCCGCCCGGGTCGGGGCGGACGGCTCCTCCCTCCGGCGCCTGGTCGGTGCCGGCGAGCTCGTCCGGGTGCGGCGCGGGGCCTACGTGGACGGGGAGAGGTGGCAGGCGGCCTCGCCGGACGGGCGGTACGTCCTGTTCGCCCGCGCCGTGCTGCGCAGCCGCCCGGGGTGCGTCGCGAGCCACCACACCGCGGCGCCGCTGCTCGGCCTGCCGCCCTGGGACGTCGACCTCCGGCGCGTGCACGTGCTGGGGCAGGTGCGCGACGTGACGGTCTGCGGAGGGGTCGTGATTCACCCGCTGACGTGCGCGGACGTCGTCGTCACCCGTGACGGGCTCGAGACCGTGGACGCGCTCGCCGCGGTGGTGACGACCGCCATCGGGTCGGGGGTCTCCGCCGGCACCGTCGTCGCCGACGCCGCACTGCACTCCGGCGCGCTCACGCTCGCCGCGCTTCGCGGGGTCGCCCGCGGCCGGCTCGCGCCGGTGGCGCGCAGGCGTCTGGGGGACGTCCTCCTCGGGTGCGACCCGGCGAGCGAGGCCGTCGGCGAGACCCGGTTGCGGCTGCTCCTGCGGGCCGCCGGGATCGACGTCGTGAGCCAGGCCGTCCTCACCGACCGCGACGGGTTCGTCGCCAGGGTCGACCTCCTCGCGGGCGGCTCGGTGGTCGTCGAGTTCGACGGTGCGGTGAAGTACGCCGTCACGGCGGGCACGCCGGACCCGCAGCTCGTCCTCGTCCGCGAGAAGCGCCGGGAGGACCGCATCCGAGCCCTCGGACGCGAGGTCGTCCGGGTCGTGTGGGCCGACCTCGACCGGCCGCGGCTCGTTGTCGGCCGGGTCCGCGACGCCCTCGCCCGGTCACGGCCTCCCGGCGGACCGGCGGGAACCGTCGACACCGGCGACCGGTGCCGCCGGTGACGACGCATTCCGCCGGTACGGGGGTGACGTCCTCGTCGGCACGCGCGCCAACGGGTCAGGCGGGCAGGGGTCGGGCGGGTCGGGGGTCGGGCGGGTCGGGGGTCGGGCGGGTCGGGGGTCGGGCGCGTCGGGCGGGTCGGGGGTCGGGCGCGTCAGGGGTCAGCGGGACGTCGGGCCGGACCAGCCGGCGCCCGGACGCGGCACGGGTCGCCCGGGCTGCTCCCCGCCCCGGGCCTCGAGGTAGCCGGCGCGGGGGACGAGGACCTTGCGCCGGAAGACGCACACGACCGTGCCGGCCTGGGTGTAGCCGATGGTCTCGACGCGGACCACGCCGCGGTCGTCCTTCGAGGAGGACTCCCACTTCTCCAGCACGGTGGTCTCTCCGTAGAGGGTGTCGCCGTGGAAGGTCGGCGCGACGTGGCGCAGCGACTCGACCTCGAGGTTCGCGATGGCCCGGCCGGACACGTCCGGCACGGACATCCCGAGCAGCAGCGAGTACACGTAGTTCCCGACGACGACGTTCCGGCCGAACTGGGTGCTGCCCTCGGCGTAGTGCGCGTCGAGGTGGAGCGGGTGGTGGTTCATCGTCAGCAGGCAGAACAGGTGGTCGTCGGCCTCGGTGACCGTCTTGCCCGGCCAGTGGCGGTAGGTCGCCCCGACCTCGAACTCCTCGTAGCACCGCCCGAACTGCATGTGCGCTCCTGACTGCTCGTCGTCCCGCCGGGACGAGGTGGGGCCCGACCGCCCGGCGACCGACCCGTCCGGTCGACGGACGTGGCCCATCCTGCCCACCCGCCGGGCGCGCGCCCACCCCGACCGGCCGTGCCGTTGCTCACCCCGCCGCTCCCGCGGCCCGCCCGCGCCCCCTCCCCGCCGTGACACCATGGGCCGGTGAGCCAGCAGCAGCAGAAGTCGAGCAACCGGTCCGGCACCACCACCGACGCCTTCCGCGAGTTCGTCCGGGACGGCTGGGCCCCTCGGCCCGCACCGCGCTCCGCGGCCGCCGAGGTCGCGCCCCACGCCGCCGCCCGGCGCGCCCGTGTCAGCGAGGCCTTCCCCGGGGACCGCCTCGTCGTCCCCGCCGGCGGGCTGAAGGTCCGCAGCAACGACACCGACTACGTGTTCCGCCCGCACAGCGCGTTCGCCCACCTCACCGGCCTCGGCGCGGACCGCGAGCCGGACGCGGTGCTCGTGCTCGAGCCGCGTGAGGGGGGCGGCCACGACGCGGTGCTCTACTTCCGCCCCATGGCCGAGCGGGACAGCGACGAGTTCTTCGCCGATGCCCGCTACGGCGAGTTCTGGGTCGGCCCGCGGCCGACGGTCGCCGACATCGAGGCCGAGCTGGAGCTCACGGCCCGGCACGTCGACCTGTTCCCCGGCGAGGTGGCCAAGGACGCCGGCGAGGTCACCGTCCGCGTCGTCCGGGACGCCGACCCCGACCTCGCCCGCGACCTCGACGCCGCCCGGGCCGAGAACGGCGCGGACACAGCCGGGCTCGCCGAGGCCGATGCCGAGCTCGCCCACGCGCTCTCCCACCTGCGCATGGTCAAGGACGACTGGGAGGCCGAGCAGATGCGCGAGGCGGTGCGGGCGACCCACCGGGCGTTCGAGGCGGTCATCGCCGAGCTGCCGGCCGCCGTCGAGCGCGGCCGCGGCGAGCGGTGGGTCGAGGGCGTCTTCGGCCTCCACGCCCGGCACGAGGGCAACGGGGTGGGGTACGACTCGATCTGCGCGGCCGGCGACCACGCGACGACGCTGCACTGGATCAAGAACACCGGGGACGTCGGGCCCGACGACCTGGTCCTGCTCGACGCCGGGGTCGAGCTCGACAGCCTCTACACCGCGGACGTCACCCGGACCCTGCCCGCGAGCGGCACGTTCACCAAGGCCCAGCGCGAGGTGTACGACGCCGTGCACGCCGCTCAGCAGGCCGGCCTCGCCGCGGTGCGGCCGGGCAACCGGTTCGGCGACGTGCACGCCGCCGCGATCCGGGTCATCGCCGAGCACCTCGACCGGTGGGGCCTGCTGCCCGAGGGCCTGTCGGTCGAGGACACCCTCGACACCGAGCGCGGCCAGTACCACCGGCGCTGGATGGTCCACGGCACGAGCCACCACCTGGGCATCGACGTCCACGACTGCGCGCTCGCCCGGCGCGAGGAGTACATGGAGGCCGAGCTCCGGCCGGGCATGGTGCTCACCGTGGAGCCGGGGCTCTACTTCAAGGCCGACGACCTGCGCGCCCCGGAACGCTTCCGCGGCATCGGCGTGCGCATCGAGGACGACGTCCTCGTCACCGAGGACGGCTGCGAGAACCTCACCGCGGCCATGCCCCACTCCGCGGACGAGGTCGAGGAGTGGATCCGGCAGGTCCGCGTCCGCTGAGCGGCCGGCCCCCTCCGGCGGTCAGCCGCGCGGGGGCGGCTGCGGCGGCCGGTACTCGCCCGCCCGGTCCCCGGAACCGGGCTGCTGGGGTGTGGCCTGCTGCGGAGTGGCCTGCTGGTGTGTGGCCTGCTGGCCGTACTCCGCGCGCGCCTGCTCCTGGGCCCGCCGGACCTGCTCCTGGGCGGCCCGCATGGGGTCCATCCGGGCGAGCAGCTCCCGGGCCTGGTTGACGTGCTTGTGCTCGGTGAGCACCTCGTACTTCGTGGCCACCACCTGGGTCACCGAGGTGAAGTCCCGCCGGCCGCCGGTGAGCCGGTAGCCGACGAGCGCCCACACGAGGCCGAACACGGCGCCGAAGGCCACCGTGGTGACGAACCGGACCAGGGCCGCCCCCTGGGTCTCGAACAGCGCGAAGATGAGTCCGACGAACGAGCCGATCCACATCCCGGACAGCAGGCCCCCGGCGGCGACCCGCCCCCACGTCAGCCGGCCGGTGACCCGCTCGAGCTGGCGCAGGTCGGTACCGACGATGAGGACGTTCTCGACCGGGAACTCGTGGTCGGAGAGGTAGTCGACGGCCCGCTGGGCGTCGGCGTACTCGTCGTAGACCCCGAGCGACATCGGGTAGTCCAGCGACATGGCGGCCCGGGCGTGCGCGCCGAGGCCCCGGACGTTCGGCTGCGTGCTCATGGCTTCAGTATCGCAAAGACGCCTGAACGTCGGCTGGACGCGAGCCCCCCGGATCCCGGACGTCGCGGGCCCCGGGAGCAGGGCGCCCCGCCGGTCGGACCCGGTCAGTGCCAGCGGGTCCAGTGCGGCCGGACGAAGCGCATCCGCAGGATCCGCTCGCGCTCGCGGGCCTCGAGCTGGTCCCGTCGGCGGCCCCAGAGCAGCAGGGTGAGCGAGACCATCCCGACGACGTAGCGGTTGTCGTCCCGGTCCACGACCGGGATCCGGTTGATCTCGTGGGTCGCCATGAGCTCGGCGACGTACCGCAGCGGCTGGTCGCCGTGGGTCATGATCGGGTTCGGGGTCATGACGGACGCGAGGCCGGCGTCGGGGTCCTCGGTGCGGGCCTCGAGCAGCGCGCCGCGGGTGACGACCCCCGACAGCCGCCCGTCGGCGTCGACGACCGGGTAGAGCCGCTGCCGCCACGCCGAGGAGTCCCCGTCCAGGGGCTGGATGCCCTCGAGCGCCTCCGCGACGCTCGCGTCCTGGTCGATCTGGGTGACGTCGGTGTCCATGACCTCGCTGACGAAGACGACCTCGAGCGGGTCGACGTCGTACTCGCGGGAGAGGTGGTAGCCGCGCCGGGCGATCTTCTCGGTGAGGATGGACCGCTTGAGCACGAGCACCGAGAACGCGAACGCCGACGAGGCGGCGATGACGAGCGGGAGGAGGATGTCCATCCGGCCGACGAGCTCCATCGCGAAGACGATCCCGGTCACCGGGCAGCGCATGACCCCGCCGAGGACCCCGGCGAGCGCGACGACGGCCCAGAAGCCGGGCCCGACGTGCGGGAACACCGAGGACTCGACGGCGCCGAGCGCGCCGCCGATGAGGAACATCGGGGCCATGACGCCGCCGGAGGTGCCCGAGCCGAGGGAGAGCGACCAGATGAGCGTCTTGACCAGCAGCACCCCGGCGGCCAGTCCCAGGCCGATCGACCCGGTGAGCTCGGCGTCGATGACGTCGTACCCCACCCCGAGCGCCTGCGGGACGACGAGACCGCCGACCCCGATGATGAGCCCGCCGAGAGCAGGCCACCACATCCAGTGGATCGGGAGCCGGTGGAAGGCGTCCTCGGAGGTGTAGACCAGACCGGTCGCGACGATGGCGAGCACGGCGGACACCCCGCCGGAGACGAGGCAGAACACGTACGCCGACCCGCTGACGTGCATCGCGGCCGTCGAGGCGAACAGCGGGGCGGAGCCGAGCAGCGGGATCCGCGCGATCGCCGCGACACTCACGGCGCTGGCGACGGGGAAGAAGCTCCGCGGCCGCCACTCGAACAGGAGCAGCTCGACGGCGAGGACGATCGAGGCCAGCGGCGCGTTGAAGGTCGCGGCCATCCCGGCCGCGGAGCCGGCGACGAGGAGGGTCTTGCGCTCGTCGGCGGTGAGGCGGAGGAACTGCGCGAACAGCGAGCCGAAGGCCCCGCCGGTCATGATGATCGGCCCCTCGGCGCCGAACGGGCCGCCGGTGCCGATCGAGACGGCCGCCGAGATCGGCTTGAGCAGCGCGACCCTCGGCTTGACCTTGCTGCCGCCCATGAGGACCGCCTCGATGGTCTCGGGCATCCCGTGGCCGCGGATGCGCTCCGAGCCGTAACGGGCCATGAGCCCGACGACGAGGCCACCGAGGACGGGGGCGAACAGGATGACGAGGGGGTGGTGGTCCTGCGCGCCGGGGGCGACGATGGTGGTCTCGACGCGCTGGTAGAACACGAGGTTCGTGATCAGCCCGATGAGGCGCAGCAGCACCCACGAGACCCCGGCGCTGACCAGGCCGATGGGGACCGCGAGGAGTGCGAGGAGCAGGACGCGGGGGGTTGCGGTGAAGTCACCGAGGTGACCGACGTCGCGGACGTTGCGTTTTGGAGCGGACGAGGATGACGACGCGACGCTCACGGGCAGGGAGCACCTCCGGAGGGGACGAAGTGGAATGATCGTATTGCGACACATATTACGCTGTAGCGGATGATCACCGACGAGCAGTACCGCCGACTCCTCGCCGTGCGCACCCAGCTCCGCCGGTTCGACCAGTGGAGCCGCGAGGCCGCGGCGGAACACGGGCTCACCCACGCCCAGCACCAGCTGCTCGTCGCGATCCGGGGCCACGGTGACCCGGCGGGGCCGACGATCGGCGACGTCGCCGGCTACCTCCTCGTGAAGTCCCACACGGCCAGCGAGCTGGCCGACCGGACCGCCGAGCTCGGGCTGGTCCGGCGCGGGGGCGACCGCTCGGACGCCCGGATCGTCCGGCTGCAGCTGACCGACGAGGGCCGCCGGGTGGTCGGCGCGCTCTCGGCGGTCCACCTCGAGGAGTTCCGCCGCCTGGCCCCGCTCCTCGACGAGCTCTGAGCCGCGCCGACGTCAGCGCCGGGTGCGGTACTCCTCGAGCAGGCGCCGGCCGATGACCATCCGCTGCACGTCGGCCGTGCCCTCGCCGATGAGGAGCATGGGAGCCTCCCGGTACAGGCGCTCGATCTCGTACTCGGTCGAGTACCCGTAGCCGCCGTGGATGCGGAAGGCGTCCTCGACGACCTCGGCGCAGTACTCCGACGCCAGGTACTTCGCCATCCCGGCCTCGAGGTCGTTCCGCTCACCGGCGTCCTTGACCCGGGCGGCGCGGACCATCATCTGGTGGGCCGCCTCGACCTTGGTCGCCATGTCGGCGAGCCGGAACTGGACCGCCTGGTGCTCGGCGATCGGCTTGCCGAACGCCTCGCGCTGCTGGGCGTAGTCGATGGCGAGCTCGAAGGCCCTCCGGGCGACACCACAGCCCCGGGCGGCGACGTTGACCCGGCCGACCTCGACCCCGTCCATCATCTGGTAGAAGCCCCGCCCGGGCTGTCCGCCGAGGAGCTGGGCGTCCGGGACCTCGTGCCCGGCGAGGAGGAGCTCGGTCGTGTCGACTCCCTTGTAGCCCATCTTGTCGATCTTGCCCGGCACGGTCACACCGGGTGCGGTCTCGCCGAAGCCCGGCTCCTTCTCGACGAGGAACGTGCTCATGTTGCGGTAGACGCCCTCGGCGCCGGTGTCGGTGCGCACGAGCACCGCGACGAGGTTCGCGGTGGCGCCGTTGGTCAGCCACATCTTCTGCCCGCTCAGCGACCAGCGCCCCTCCCCCGCCGGGACCGCGCGGCTGCGGATGGCCGCGACGTCGGACCCGCAGCCGGGCTCGGACATCGAGAACGCTCCCCGCACCTCGCCGGCCGCCATCCGCGGCAGGTAGCGCCGGCGCTGCTCCTCGGTCCCGTGCCGCAGCAGCAGGTGGGCGAGGATGAAGTGGGTGTTGATGATCCCGCTGACGCTCATCCAGCCCCGGGCGATCTCCTCGACGCACAGGGCGTAGGTGAGCAGCGACTCCCCGAGCCCGCCGTACTCCTCGGGGATCATGAGCCCGAAGATCCCCATCTCCTTCATGCCCTCGACGATCGCGGTCGGGTACTCGTCGGCGTGCTCGAGCCGGGAGGCGACCGGCAGGATCTGCTCCTCGACGAACTCCCGCACCAGCGCGAGCAGCTCGCGCTGGTCCTCGCTCAGGCCGTCGGTCTGCTGCAGTCGGGTCATCGCCGGGTCGCCGCCTCGCGCTCTGGGGGTGCTGCTCTGCCGAGGCAGTATCGCCGGTGCGCCGCCGGGACGGACAGGGGCGGCCGCTGTGAGTCCCGCCACCCGGCTGCCGGGGCCGGTCGGGGCGGACCGGAAAAACCAGTGGCCGCGGGCGGGGCGCGGGCGCCACAGTGGGAGCGCCATCCCGCCGAGCACCGCCACCCCGCCGAGCACCACCAGCCGAGCACCACCACCAGCCGAGCACCCGGAGCCCGCCCTGCGCCGCCTTCCCCCCGACAGCCCCGTCCCGCCGCCGAGCCGTCCCCTGCCGCCACAGGACCTCGCCGGCGGCTCGGGCGAGGACCCGCCCCCGTTCGGCCCGCCCGAGGGGGAGCGCTTCTCGACCTGGGACGGGGCCACCCACGGCCCGGTGCCGCGCCCGGACTGGGTCGTCACCGAGCCGGGGGCGGTCGACGCCGACCTCGGCGTCCTCAAGACGGGCAAGGAGGCCGACGTCCACCTCGTCCGGCGCTGGGTGCCCGACGGCACCGCGGCCCCGGCCCGGGAGGCGCTGCTCGCCGCGAAGCGCTACCGCGGGACCGACCACCGGCTGTTCCACCGGGACGCCGGCTACCTCGAGGGCCGGCGGGTGCGCAAGAGCCGGGAGACGCGGGCCATGGCCCGCCGGACCGCCTTCGGCCGGGAGCTGCTCGCCGGCCGGTGGGCCGCCGCCGAGTTCGAGGCCCTCGCCGCGCTGTGGAGCCGGGGGCTGCCCGTCCCCTACCCGGTCCAGCTCGACGACACCGAGATGCTCATGGAGTTCGTCGGGACCGCCGACGGGGTGGCCGCACCCCGGCTCGCCGGCACCCGCCCGGAACCGGACCGGCTCGCCGACCTGTTCGAGCAGCTGCGCGAGGCGCTGACCGCGCTCGCCGCCGAGGGCTGGGCGCACGGGGACCTCTCCCCCTACAACGCCCTGCTCGACGGCGACCGCCTCGTCCTCATCGACTGGCCCCAGGTCGTCGACGTCATCGGCAACCCGCGTGGGTTCGAGTTCCTCCACCGGGACGTGAGGACGATGTGCCGCTGGTTCGCCTCCCGCGGGCTCGACGTGGACGGCGACGAGCTGTTCGGGGACCTCCTCGCCGCGGCGACCTCCCGCTGGTGACCTCCCGTGCCCTGCCCGCGGGCCGCACCGGGTGGTCAGTACACCCGCACCCGGCGCCCGATCGGCATCGCCGGCGCGTGTCGCCAGATGAGGTCGATCGCGCCGATGCTGACGCGGCAGCAGCCGTGGCTGGCGGGGTAGGGCGGGACGTCGCCGTAGCCGTGGACGGCGATGCCGCCGTTGAAGTACTTCGGGCGGTACAGCGCACCGAGCGGCCCGTCGTCCCAGGCGTCGACCTGCCGGAAGGTTCGGAAGCTCCCGCGGGGCGTGGTGGCGACCTGCCACTTCCCTTGCGAGTAGTACCGCTTCCCCGAGCCGGTCGAGGTGTTGAGGACGGTGTGGATGTGCCCGCCCTCGGCGATGTAGAGCAGCTGCCGGTCGAGGTCGATCTCGATCAGGTGGCCCCCGAACCGCGCGCTCGGCTTGGTGCCCCGGTCGACGTGGGACCACGTCATCGGGCCGACGAGCCCGTCGCGCGTGATCCCGGCGGCCTTCTGCAAGGCGTAGACGGCCTGCTGGGTGAGCGGGCCGAAGGCGCCGTCGGCGGGGCCGAGCCAGTAGCTGAGGTCGGTGAGCCGGCGCTGCAGGGACCGGACCGCGGACCCGGAGGAGCCCATCCGCAGCAGCCCCCTGCTGCGGGCGTCGGCGGCCCCGGCCGAGCCGAGGAGGACCGCGCCCGATGCGACGGCTCCCAGCGACCCCGTGATGACGGTGCGTCGGTCGATGTCCATCGTTCCCCCTTGTCCGTCGTGGGGCCCCGGGTGCGGGGCCCTCACCAAGGAGGACGCGCGGACAAGCGAACAGGTTGCGTCCGTGACGAACTTTTTACCGGAACCTTGCCGGGAGGAGGAGGTCAGGCCTCGCCGCGCGCGGCCCGCGCGGCGGCGTCCGCCTCGAGCACCCGCCGGGCGGTCTCGACGTGCAGGCCCTCGACCATGCGGCCGTGGAGGGTGACGACGCCCCGCCCCTCGGCGGCCTCCCAGGCGGCGACGACCTCGCGCGCGTCGGCGACCTCGTCCGGGCTCGGCGCGAACACCCGGGTGCAGGGCTCGACCTGCCCGGGGTGGATCAGGGTCTTGCCGTCGAAGCCGAGCCGGACCGCCTGGCGGCACTCCTCCTCGAAGCCGGCGAGGTCCCGGACGTCGTTGTACACCCCGTCGAGCACGGCGACCCCGGCGGCGCGGGCGGCGAGGACGCACTGCTCGAGCGCGGTCAGGAGGGGCTCGCGGCCGGGCACGTGCCGGGCGTGGAGCTCCTTGACCAGGTCGTTGGCGCCGAGGACGAGCACCTCCAGGCGGGGGGACGCGGTGGCGATCTCGTGGCAGCGCAGGACCGCGCCGGGGGTCTCGACCATGGCCCAGAGCCGGGTGCGGTCCGGGGCGCCCGCGGTCTCGAGGGCGGCGACGAGGTCACCGACCTCCCCGCCCGTGGCGACCTTGGGCACGACGACGGCGTCCGGCCCGGCGGCGGCGACCGCCGCGAGGTCGGCCTCGTGCCACGGGGTGCCGAGGGCGTTGACGCGCACGGTCACCTCCCGCCGGCCGAAGCCGCCGCCGGTGACCGCGGCGCACGCGGCCGCGCGGGCGGCGTCCTTCTCCCCCGGGCCCACGGCGTCCTCGAGGTCGAGGATGACGGCGTCGACGGGCAGGGTCCTGGCCTTCGCGAGCGCCCGGGCGTTCGACGCCGGCAGGTAGAGCACGGCCTGACGGGTGCGGGGCGCCCCCGCTGCCGACCGGGCCGCGCCGCTCACGCCGGCTCCTGGGCGTAGCGCCGGGCGAGGTCGGGGTCGACCGCGGCGAGCTGCTCGGCGAGGTCGAGCAGGACCCGGCACTGCTTGAGGCTCGCGTCGTCCTCCATCCGCCCGTCGAGCATGACCGCTCCCGTGCCGTCCCCCATCGCGGCGACGACGCGGCGGGCGTGGGCGACCTCGGCCGGGTCGGGGCTGAACACCCGCGTCGCGACGGGCACCTGCGCCGGGTGGAGGGTCCACGCGCCGACGCAGCCGAGGAGGAACGCCGCCCGGAACTGGTCCTCGCAGGCGACGACGTCGGCGATGTCCCCGAACGGCCCGTAGTAGGGCAGCACCCCGGCGGCGGCGCAGGCGTCGACCATGCGGGCGATCGTGTAGTGCCACAGGTCCTGCTGCGCGGTCGCCCGCGGGACCCGCTCGCCGCGGACGTCGCCGTCGACCGGGTCGGCTCGGACGAGGTAGCCCGGGTGCCCGCCACCGACCCGGGTGGTCTTCATCCGCCGGTCGGCGGCGAGGTCGGCCGGGCCGAGCGAGATCCCCTGCAGCCGGGGGCTCGCCGCCGCGATCTCCTCGACGGCGGTGACACCGCGGGCGGTCTCGAGGATGGCGTGGACGAGCACGGGCCGGTCCAGGCCCGCCCTCGCCTCGAGCTGGGCGAGGAGCCGGTCGACGTAGTGGATGTCCTCGGGCCCCTGCACCTTGGGCACCATGAGGACCTCGACCCGGTCGCCGACCTCGCCGACGAGGGTGGTCAGGTCCTCCAGCGCCCACGGCGAGTCGAGGCTGTTGACCCGCGCCCACAACCGGGTGGACCCGAGCTCGACGGACCGGGCGACCTCCACCAGCCCCTCCCGGGCCGCCATCTTGGCCTCGGCGCGCACCCCGTCCTCGAGGTTGCCGAGCAGGACGTCGACGGCGCCGGCCATGCCCGGCAGCTTCGCGACCATCCGCTCGCTGCTCGGGTCGAAGAAGTGGATGGCGCGGGAGGGGCGCACCGGCACCTCCCTGTAGGGGGCCGGTGCCCCGACGGCGAGCGGGGCGAAGAAGTCCCGGGCGCTGCGCATGGTCTCTCCTCCCCGTCGCGGACGCGCAGACGCTAGCAGGCCCCCGGCCGCGGGCTTGTGACATGGTTCACGGTGTGACGGACACCCCGGACCCGGCCACCCCGGAGAGCTCGCAGACCTCCGCGACGCGGCCTCCGGCCCTCAACGCCACCGCCCTGTTCGACGCGGCGGCGACGAAGTCGTCGGTGCTCTGGGTCGAGGACGGGGAGGGGCGCGCGTGGCCGGTGTGGTACGCGTGGGCCGAGGACACGGTGTGGGTCGTCTCGGGCGCCGGCGAGCAGACGCTGCCGTGGCTGCCGGAGCGGGTGCGCCTGGTGCTGCGGAGCAAGGACTCCGGCGGACGGCTGCTCACGGTGCGGGCGAGCGTGACGGAGGTGACGTCCGAGGACCCGCAGTGGGAGCAGGCGGTCGCGGCGCTCGTGCCCGTCCGCCTCAACGGGCGCGGGGACCTGGCGACGCGGTGGCGAGAGCAGTGCACGATCCGGGCGCTGCGGCCGTTCGGGGCGCCCGAGGAGGCGCCGGGCCGCTACGACGACGCCTCGGGGCGCGCGCCGGTCCGCCCGACCCCGGCGACGACGACCACCCGCAGGCCCTGGCACCTGCGCGGCCGACCGGTGCGGCGTCGTCGCCTGCGCTGACAGATAGCCTTGCCGGGTGAGCGCCCCGACCCGTGTCTTCGTCGCCCGGCTGGCGAGCCTGGCCGTGTTCGACCCGCTCGGTGACCAGGTCGGCCGGGTCCGCGACGTCGTGCTCACGTTCAGCCCCCGGCGGCGCCCGCGCGTCATCGGCCTCGTCGTCGAGGTTCCGGGCCGGCGGCGGGTGTTCGTCCCGATGACCCGGGTGACGTCGGTCGACGGCGGCCAGGTCATCACGACCGGGCTGGTCAACATGCGCCGCTTCGAGCAGCGCGGCAACGAGACCCTCGTCCTCGCCGACCTGCTCGAGCGCCCGGTGCGGGTGCGCACCCCGGAGGGCACCGTGGACGCCACCGTCGAGGACGTCGCGATCGAGCGTCTGCGCACCCGGGACTGGGACGTCGCGAAGGTGTTCTGCCGCAAGGGACGGCCGCAGCGCACGTTCTCCAGGCTCACCCGGCGGCGCGGGGCGACGTTCCTCGCCCCGGTCGAGGACGTCAGCGGGCTGCACGACTCCTCCGAGCAGCAGGGGGCGACCCGCCTCGTCGAGAACTACGACGACCTCAAGCCCGCCGACCTCGCCGAGGTCGTCAACGACCTCTCCCCCAAGCGGCGGGCCGAGGTCGCCGCCGTGCTCGACGACGAGAAGCTCGCCGACGTGCTCGAGGAGCTGCCCGACGACACCCAGGTCGAGATCCTCACGACGCTGGAGAGCTCAAGGGCGGTCGACGTGCTCGAGGCCATGCAGCCCGACGACGCCGCCGACCTGCTCTCCCAGCTCCCGCCGGAGTCGGCCGAGGAGCTGCTCCAGATGATGGAGCCGGACGACCAGGCCGACCTGCGGCGGCTGCTCACCTACGACGAGAACACCGCGGGCGGGCTCATGACCTCCGAGCCGGTCGTCCTCAGCCCGGAGACGAGCGTCGCAGAGGCCCTCGCCGTCGTCCGCCGGGCGGAGCTGTCCGCGACCGTCGCGGCCACGGTGTACGTCGCCCGTCCGCCGCTGGAGACCCCGACCGGCCGCTACCTCGGGATGGTCCACCTGCAGCGGCTGCTCCGGGAGCCGCCGCACGCGCCGGTCGGGGACTTCCTCGACAAGGACGTCGACCCGCTCTCCCCCGAGGCGCCCGTCGGCCAGGTGACCCGGACCCTCGCGACGTACAACCTCGTCTCGGTCCCCATCGCCGACGAGGACGGGCGCCTGCTCGGCGCGGTCTCGGTCGACGACGTCCTCGACCACATCCTCCCCGACGACTGGCGAGAGGAGCGCCACGAGGTGACCCATGGCTGACCGCAGCGACAACCCGCGCCGCGACCGCCCCCGCCGCGACCGGGGCCCCCGTCTGGACCAGCCGCGCGAGGTCCGCCGCGCCGTGCTCCCCACCCCCCGGTTGTCCGAGGAGACCTTCGGGGTGTGGAGCGAGCGGTTCGCGAGGTTCATGGGGACCCCGCAGTTCATCATCTGGATGACGGTGTTCGTCTCGCTGTGGCTGGCGTGGAACACCTTCGCCCCCTCGCAGGCCCAGTTCGACCCGCGGGCGCTGAACTACACCCTGCTCACGCTCATCCTGTCGCTGCAGGCCTCCTACGCCGCGCCGCTGATCCTGCTCGCGCAGAACCGGCAGACCGACCGGGACCGGGTCGCGCTCGAGCAGGACCGGGCCCGGGACGAGCGCAACCTCGCCGACACCGAGTTCCTCACCCGCGAGGTCGCCGCGCTGCGGATCGCGCTCCGGGACGCCGCCACCCGGGACTTCGTCCGCTCCGAGCTGCGGGGACTGCTGGAGGAGATGGAGGAGCGCGGGCTCGAGGTCCGGGCGCCTGAGCCCGACGGGGACGGGCCCGAGCACCGGGAGGTCAGACCGGGCGGTCACCACCGCGGACGCGCGACCTAGCATGGGGGCATGCCCACGACCCACCCCACGCTGACCGACGAGGACCTCCAGCGCGCCCTGGCGCGCGTCATCGACCCCGAGATCCGCAAGCCCGTCACCGAGCTGGGGATGGTCGAGCAGGCCTCGGTCGACGAGGCCGGGCTGGCGCGCGTGACGATCCTCCTGACCGTGTCCGGGTGCCCGATGAAGGAGACCCTGACCAAGGACACCCGCGCCGCGCTGCTCGAGCTCGACGGCGTCACCGACGTCGAGGTGACGCTCGGGGTCATGAGCGACGAGCAGCGGGCCGAGCTGCGCAACCAGCTCCGCGGCGGCCAGGCCGAGCGGGAGGTGCCGTTCGCCAAGGCGGGCAGCCTGACCCGGGTCTACGCGGTCGCCTCCGGCAAGGGCGGGGTCGGCAAGTCCTCGGTCACCGCCAACCTCGCGGCCTCGATGGCCGAGAGCGGCCTGAAGGTCGGCGTCGTCGACGCCGACATCTACGGCTTCTCCATCCCGCGGATGCTCGGCGTCGAGCACCGTCCGACCCAGGTCGACGACATGATCCTCCCGCCGGTGAGCCACGGCGTGAAGGTCATCTCGATCGGCATGTTCGTCCCCGGCAACCAGCCCGTGGTGTGGCGCGGGCCGATGCTCCACCGCGCGCTGCAGCAGTTCCTCGCCGACGTGTTCTGGGGTGACCTCGACGTCCTCCTGCTCGACCTGCCGCCCGGCACCGGGGACATCGCGATCTCGGTCGCCCAGCTCATCCCGGGCGCGGAGATCCTCGTCGTCACCACCCCCCAGCAGGCCGCCGCCGAGGTCGCCGAGCGGGCCGGGTCGATCGCCCTGCAGACCCACCAGCGCATCGTCGGGGTCATCGAGAACATGTCGTGGCTGGAGCTGCCCGACGGCTCCCGGCAGGAGATCTTCGGCTCCGGCGGAGGGCAGCGGGTCGCGGAGTCCCTCACCCGGTCCGTGGGCGCCGAGGTCCCGCTGCTCGGCCAGGTGCCGCTCGACACGAGCCTGCGCGAGGGCGCCGACGCCGGGGAGCCGGTCGTGCTCGGCAACCCCGAGGGCGCGGCCGCGGTCGCGCTCCGGGGAGTCTCCCGGGGGCTCGCGAGCCGCTCCCGCGGCCTGGCGGGACGGTCGCTCGGGCTCACCCCGACCGGTCGCTGAGGCACCCAGCCGGGGCCGGCGGGCTCAGGTCGCGTCGACGTCCCAGGGCGTCGGCCGCTGGCCGGTGTCCGGGCCGTCGGTGCCGTCCTGGTCACCGCCGCCGGTGCCCCGGTCGTCGTCGTAGACCGTCGGCGGCGGGCTCGCGGGCTCGGGGTCGAGCAGGGCCTCCCGGACGATCCGGCGCGGGTCGTACTGGCGGGGGTCGTACTGGCGCCAGTCGATGTCGTCGAAGTCGGGGCCCATCTGCTCGCGCAGCTGGCCCTGGGCGCTCTGCGCGAGCGCCCTGACCTGCTTGACGAGCCGGGCGAGCTTCGCCGCGTACTCGGGGAGCCGCTCGGGGCCGAGCACGACGATGGCGATGACGATGAGGAGGATGAACTCCCACCCGTTGATCCCGGCCACGGCGCCCTCAGCCCGTCGACCCTTGCAGGGTCATGGTGACCTCGACGTCCTTGCCACCCCGACGCACGGTGAGGCGGACGGTGTCGCCGACCTCGCGCGCGCGGATCGCGACGACGAGGGCGTCGGCGTCGGTGACCGGCTTGCCCTCGAAGCCGACGATGACGTCCCCGGGGCGCAGCCCGGCCTTCGCCGCCGGACCCCCGGGCGTCACCGGCTCCTGGTCGCTCTCGCCCTCGCCGAGGATGCGCACCCCCTCCCCGTCGTAGCCGAGGTCGAGGACGACCCCGATGACGGGGTGGACCGCCGACCCGGTGCGGATGAGCTGCGCGGCGGTGGTGCGGACCTGGTCGCTCGGGATCGCGAACCCGAGCCCGATGCTGCCGCTCTGCTCCGAGAGCACCGACCCGGGCAGCTGGGCGATCGCCGAGTTGACCCCGACGACCTTGCCGTCCATGTCGAGCAGCGGGCCGCCGCTGTTGCCCGGGTTGATGGCCGCGTCGGTCTGGATCGCGTTGATGTAGGACCGGCTGGTGCCGCTGCCGGCGCTCACCGGCCGGTCGAGGGCGCTGACGATGCCCGTCGTCACGGTGCTCTCGAGCCCGAGCGGGGCGCCGACCGCGATGACGGGGTCGCCGACGACGACGTCACCCGAGGAGCCGATGTCCAGCGGGGTGAGGTCGTTGCGACCCACGTCGAGCACCGCGAGGTCGTACGAGGCGTCACGCCCGACGAGGGTGGCGTCGAGCTGGCGGCCGTTCGCGAGCTGGACGACGATGCCGTCCCCGCCCGAGGCCTCGGCGACGACGTGGTTGTTCGTGATGACGTGCCCGGCACGGTCGAGGACGAAGCCGGAGCCGGTGCCGTCACCGCCCCGGGTGTGGACCCGGATCGTCACGACGCTCGGGAGGGCGTTGGCGGCGATGTTGGCCACGCTCCCGCTCGGACGCTCCGTCGCCCCCGAGCCGGGGGTCGGGGTGGCGCCGAAGGCCCGCCCGCGGTCCAGCGCGAGGCCTCCGCGCTCGCCCACCCAGCCGCCGACGAGGCCGCCGAGGCCGCCGGCGACGAGCGCCGCCGCGGCGGCGACCGCGGCGACGAGGGGCCACGTGGGCCCGCGGCGCGGGGGACGGGGCTCGCGGGCGGGCGGCGGGACCCCCACCCAGCTGGAGGGCGGCGGCCCGGGGAACGGTCCGGAGGGGCCACCGGGCGGCCCCGACGGACCCGGGTGGGGCTGCTGGTACGGGTTCGGCGCTCCTCCACGGAGCGGGATCGGACGGGTGTCGTCCGCGCGGGCGACGGGGGAGTCCTCGGGCCAGGCCCACTCGTCCCAGAAGTCCCGGGCCCGGCGCGTGTCCCCGCCGTCCCCCCTCGCCCCGGCCGACCCGGCAGCCGAGGACTGGGGGGCCGTCGGCTCCGGCGCCCCGGGCTCCTGCGGGCTCCGGTCCTGACCTGTCATGGGGTCGATTCTGCCGGGCTGCCTCCCCGCCGGGCTGCACCGGGTCCGACGAGCCGGTCGACGAGGTGACCGACGTCGCCTCGGGCGGGGGGCGTGGGACGGACCCCCGACAGCAGGGTGGCGGTGCCGACGACGCCCCGTGCCCGGGCCGGCGCGCCGGGGGTGCCCCCGCTGCGCTCGACGGCCGGGCTGACCTCGTCGCCGGACCGCAGGCCGCCACCCGTGGCCGGCGGCGTCGCGCCGGCGGCGAGGCTCCACGCCGCCGCGACGGTCGCCCCTGCGGCGAGCCCGGCGAGCACCGCGGCCCGCAGCGCCGAGCGGTGGCAGGCCGGGGCCTCCGGCGGGAGCACGGGCAGAGCGGCGAGCCGGCGCGGCCACGAGGGGCGCGCCGGGCGTGACGTCCGGGCGGCCGGTGGCGCGGCCATCGGCGCGTCCACGGGGCGGGGCCCCTCGGGCGCCGCGCCCGCCCCGGCGACCGCGAGGAGCATCGCTCGCAGGTCACCGGGCAGGGCGGGGTCGCTGCCCCGCAGCGTGGTGCGGACCCGGCGCTCGACCTCGACCTCGTGACGGCAGTAGCCGCAGCTGACGAGGTGGCGGTCCCACCGCCGGCGCTCGTGCTCCGGGAGCGTCCCGGCGACGTAGTCGGCCACCCGCTCGCCGAGGCAGCGGGGGCGCGACCGGAGGAGGGTCCAGCGGGTCATCGTGTTCCTGCCAGCGGCCTTCCGAGCGGGAGCGGCCCGCCGGTGCGGGCAGGACGGTGGGCGGCGGGCACGGGTGCGCGGTGGGCGAGCGCCTCCCGCAGCAGTGCCCGACCGCGGTGGATGCGGGAGCGAACGGTGCCGAGCTTGATGCCGAGGGTCGCGGCGATCTCCTCGTAGGACAGGCCCTCGATGTCGCAGAGCACCACCGCGGCCCGGAAGTCCGGCGGCAGGGCGTCGAGCGCGCGCTGGACGTCGTCGTCGAAGTGGGTCTCGTCATAGGCCTGCTCCGGGGTGGGCTCCCGGCTCGGCAGACGGGCGCTGGACTCCTCCGACAGCGCGTCGAACCGGATCCGCTGCTTGCGGCGCATCCGGTCGAGGAAGACGTTGGTCGTGATCCGGTGCAGCCAGCCCTCGAAGGTGCCCGGGCTGTAGGAGTGCAGCGAACGGAACACCCGGATGAACACGTCGTGGGTCAGGTCCTCGGCGTCGTGGACGTTGCCGGTGAGCCGGTACGCGAGCCGGTAGACCCGCGGCGAGTGCTCCTCGACGATCTCCTCCCACGTCGGGGGCACCCACCCCTGGGTGTCGCTCTCTCGCGCGTGCTGGGACACGGGCCTCGTTCCTCTCGACCGGGCCTGGTGGCCTCGTCTGGACAGACGTCTGGACACAACGGATGGTTCCTCACCAACCTGAGCGTTTCCTGTAACCCGCCCCTCCACGCCGCCCCTCCGCGCCGCTCCTCCACGCCGATCCTCCACGCCGATCCCGGCGGCCCCGGCCCCCGGGCGGTGACGCCGGACGGCGGGACGGACGGCTATAGGGTGGGTGGTCATGAGCGCACAGAGACTGGCCAGCTGGGCCTACGCCGAGGACTTCGTGCCCGAGGGCGAGCTCCTCGAGGCCGCCCGGCACGCCGGGACCGAGCTCGGCGCGACGCCGGTCGGCACCGGCGCGGGCGCGGCGCTGCGCCTGCTGGCCGCCGCCTCGGGGGCCAGGGCGGTCATCGAGGTCGGCACCGGCGCCGGGACCTCCGGGCTCTGGCTGCTGCAGGGGATGCCCGAGGACGGCGTCCTCACGACGATCGAGCTCGAGCCCGAGCACGCCCGGCAGGCCAAGCGGGCGTTCGCGCAGGCGGGCGTCGCCCACCAGCGCACCCGCGTCATCACCGGGCGCGCCATCGACGTGCTGCCGCGGATGACCGACGGCGCCTACGACATGGTGCTCGTCGACGCGGACAAGGAGGGCTACCCCGAGTACGTCGAGCACGCGGTGCGGCTGCTGCGCCCCGGCGGGGTGCTCGCGATGGACAACATGCTCTGGCACGACAAGGTCGCCGACCCGGCCTCCCGGGACGCGACGACGACGGTGCTGCGCGACCTCGGCAAGCGGCTGCGGGACGACGAGGGCCTGCTCACCGCGCTCCTGCCGGTCGGAGACGGCCTCCTCACCGCCGTCAAGCGCTGAGTCCCGTAACCGCACTTCGTGCCCACTTGGCCGCGTCCGGCCCGCCCAGGTGCCCGGTTCGTCCGGCCGAACGGGCACGAAGTGCGGATCGGGAGCCCGGCGGGAAGAAGAGGGGTCAGGCGGCGGTGCGGGGGCCGGGGCCGCGGCGGAACCTCGCCGGTCCCTCGGCGATGGCGACGACCTCGTAGTCCTCGATGAGCACCGGCGGCGAGCCGATGATCTCCGTGCCCGGAGCGGTCGCGGCCTGCTCCTCGAAGCCGGCGCGGAACTCGGCCCGCTCCCGCTCGGTGTCGAAGACGTAGGTGCCCTCGAACCACTCCCCCTCGCGCATGCGCCACGTCTTGAAGGCGAGCCCGTCGAGGAACATGAACTGCGCCATCGAGGTGCCCACGACGTAGTCGCGCAGCTTCTTCGCCACCCCCTCCGGGGCGTCGGCCAGGGACCAGCGAACCGCCAGCCCGTATCCCGCGTTCATCTCGCGCCTTCCTCCAGCCACGACAACAGTGCCCGGGCACCGTAGCCCGTGGCCCCCTTCGCGAGGACCCCCGTGTCGGCATCCGAGCGGCCCGCACCGGCGATGTCGAGGTGCGCCCATCGCCGGCCCCCGGTGAACTCGCGCAGGAACAGCGCCGCCGTCACCGACCCGCCGCCGACTGCGGGAGCGACGTGGCACACGTCGGCGACCTCGGAGTCGAGCGCGGGCCGGTAGTCCTCGACGAGCGGGAAGGCCCACAGCGGCTCCCCCGTGCGCTCGCCGGCCGCGACGAGCCGGTCCCGCAGGGCGGTGTCGGTGGCGTACACCGGGGCCATCGAGCGCGCGAGCGCGACCCGGGCGGCACCGGTGAGGGTGGCGACGTCGACGAGGACGTCCGGGCCCAGGTGGGCGTCGGCGTAGGCGAGCGCGTCGGCGAGGACGATCCGGCCCTCGGCGTCGGTGTTGCCGATCTCGACGGTCCGGCCGCCGTACTGGGTGACGACGTCCCCCGGCCGGTAGGAGCCGCCACCGACCGCGTTCTCCGCGCACGGCAGCAACGCCGTGACCCGGACGGGGACCTCGAGCGCCCGACAGGCGGCGGCGACGGCGAGGACGACCGCGGCCCCGGACATGTCGGTCTTCATCGGGAGCATGCCCGCCGACGGCTTGAGGTTGACCCCGCCGGTGTCGAAGGTGATGCCCTTCCCGACGAGGACGACGTGGGGGACGTCGCCGCCGGGGTCCCAGCCGACCTCGACCAGGCGCGGCGGGCTGGCCGAGCCGCCCCCGACGGCGAGCAGTCCGCCGAAGCCCTCGCGACGCAGGTCCTCCTCGGTCCACACCCGGGAGCCGAGCCCGGCCGCCTCGGCGACGTCGACCGCGCGGGCGGCGAGCCAGGCGGGGTCCTTGGTGTTGGAGGGGGTGTTCGCGAGGTTGCGGGCGAGGAGCGTCGCCCGCGCCCGGTGGACCGCCTTCGTGGCCCGGGTGGCCCGCGTGGCCCGCGCGCCGGCGAGGGGAGCGACGAGCAGGAGACCCGCGACCGGCGTCGCACCCGGGGCCGCGCCCTGCGCGGACCACGTCGGGGGCGCGTACCCACCGAGCACGACCCCCTCGACGAGGCCCTCGACGCCGACGTCGTCCGGGTCCCCGGGCAGGCCGGCGACGACGAGCGTCGCGCGGCCGCGGGCGGCACGAGCGGCCTCCGCGCCGGCGCGGCGCAGGGCCTCGGCGCCGGAGTCCCCCGTCCCGAGCAGCAGGAGCAGGTCGACCCCCCGGTGGCCCGGGTCGTCGTCGAGGGGGACCCGGGTGCAGTCCCCCGGCACGCGGCCCGGGTCGTGCAGCCGGACGACGTCGTCGGGGTCGAGCGCGACGGCGGCGAGGGCCTCCCGGGCGACCGGGTCGAGGCCGAGGGAGCCGACGCCGACCGCGAGGACGACGCCGCCGTCGCCCCCCACCTCGGCGAGGACGTCGGCCGGCGGAGCGTCGACGACCCGCACGGGGGTGGCGGTCGGCTGGGTCAGCACGTCGTCGGAGGCGGACACGGCTGCGACTGTATCGCCGGGGCCGCCGGGCCCCGGGCGGGGCCCACCCCGGGCGGACGCGCGAGGGCCCCCGCCGCGATCAGCGGCGGGGGCCCTCGCAGGTCCGCGGCGGCGTCAGTTCAGGCCCTCGCACTCGTCGATGGCCTTGCCCAGTGCCCTGACCTCGTCCGGGGTCATCTCCACCACCAGGCGCCCCCCGCCCTCGAGGGGCATGCGCAGCACGATGCCGCGGCCCTCCTTGACGACCTCGAGGTCGCCGTCGCCGGTCCTGGGCTTCATAGCCGCCATGGGTTGGTCCCTTTCATCAGCACGTGGCGCAGGCCCGTGGCCGCGCCCTGCGTTCTCGACCGGCGCGGCGTTCGCACCGGGCACCCTCCATTATCTCCGACGTGCAGCGACGCGTGAAATCCGGGGCGCGTCGGCCCGGTGAGGGCACACTGAGCCCGTGCACGCGCGCTCGGCCCTCTTCGACCTCTACGGCGACCACCTGCTCAGCCGTGGCGGCTGGGCCCCCGTGTCCGCCGTGGTGGGGCTGCTCGGGTCGCTCGGCATCTCACCGCCGACGGTGCGGACCGCGGTCTCGCGCATGGTCCACGAGGGCTGGCTCGTCCCCGAGGTCCACCAGACCCGCGGGTACGCCGTGAGCGACCGCGGACGGCGCCGGCTCGCCGAGGCGCACGCCCGGATCTACCGCACCAGCGACCAGCCCTGGGACGGCCGCTGGCACGTCGTCGTCACCCCCCGCGTCCCGGACCGCAGCGCCCGGGCGCGACTCGTGCGCTCGCTGGAGTACCTCGGGTACGGACGCCTGACCGGCCACACCTGGGTGGCGCCGCGGCGCTCACCGGAGTTCGACACCGCCACCGACGTCCTCGGGGGCGAGGCGTCCCTGACCGCGTTCCGAGCCGAGGCCGACAGTCCCGCCGAGGAGCTCGCCAGGAGGGTGTGGGACCTGCCGGCCCTCGCCGCCGCGTACGAGGACTTCCTCGCCGGGATCGCGGGCGGCCCCCCGCCACGGCAGCCGGAGACGGCGTTCGTCGAGCGCACCCTGCTCGTCCACCGGTGGCGGCTGTTCCTGTTCTCGGACCCGGGTCTGCCGGCGCCGGCGCTCCCGCCGGACTGGCCCGGCCACCGGGCCGCGCTGGCGTTCGACGCCCGCGCCAGCGCCCTCGCGCCCGGCGCGGGCGCCTGGGTCGACGCCTGGCTGTCCGGCGAGGCCTGACCCGGGCGCGGGCTGCCGGAGCGATGCGGGTCAGGGCCTGGGCGCGGCGCCGCTGGGGGTGCGCAGGCACCCCGCGGGGAGGGCGAACCAGCGCAGCGCGTCGAAGTCGGCCGAGACCGCCTCCTCCCTCGGCCCGGGCGGGTCGGCGGCCTCGAGCACCTCCCGTCCCCGGGCGAGGTGGTCGGCGAGGGCGTCCTCGCCGAGCCGCTCGTGGTGTCGCGGCCACGTGGGCCCGCCGCCGGACCAGCGCAGCATCCCCAGCCGCAGGGGCGGCTCGACCGGACCGTCGCGGTGGGACCACAGCCCGGTCGCCGGGTCGAACCGGTAGTCGCCGAGCAGTCGCTCCCCCGAGCGGGCCACGAGGGCGACCGCCTCGACGACGTAGTCGAGGACGGCCTCGGAGATGAAGTAGTTGAAGTTCACTCGCACCCACCCCGGCTTGATGCCCTCGCAGCCGCGGTCGATCTCGCGCTCGAACGCGTGGCTGCGGTCGAGGTCGATCCCGAGCAGCCGGTGCCCGTACGGCCCGGCGCACGAGCACCCGCCGCGGGACTGGATGCCGAACAGGTCGTTGAGCACGGCGACGACGAAGTTGTGGTGCAGGTGGCGGCCGTCCCCGCCCCGGACGACGAAGGAGACGATCGAGAGCCGCTCGGCGTCGGTGTTGCCGAGGATCTCGATCGACGGCTCCGCCGACCACGCGGCCACCGCCCGCCGGAGGAACTCCTCCTCCCGGGCGCGGATGAGGTCGACGCCGACCGCCTCCTTGAGCTGGAACACGAGCCCGGCGCGGATCGCGTCGACGATGGCCGGTGTCCCGCCCTCCTCGCGCTCGGGCAGCGCGGTGACGTAGTCGTGCCCCGTGGAGCTGACGTACCGGACGGTGCCGCCGCCGGGGACGTCGGGGACCCGGTTGGTGCACAGCTCGCGGCGGACGACGAGCACCCCGGGCGTGCCCGGCCCGCCGACGAGCTTGTGCGGGCTGAGGAAGACGGCGTCCTTGTGGCTGCCGGGGGCGGCCTCCGGCGAGCCGTTCATGTCGATGCCCACGTACGGCGCGGCCGCGGCGAAGTCCCAGAACGCGAGGGCGCCGTGCTCGTGGAGCAGCGCGCTGATGCGGTCGGTGTCGGAGACGATCCCCGTCACGTTGCTCGCGGCGGAGAACGAGCCGATCCTCAGGGGCCGGTCCCGGTGGCGCTCGAGCTCCTCGGCGAGCCGGCCGGTGTCGATGTGGCCGTCGACGTCCTGCGGGATGACGACGACGTCCGCGACCGACTCGCGCCACACGAGCTCGTTGGAGTGGTGCTCGTACGGGCCGATGAACACCACCGGCCGCTGCCCCTGCGGGATGTGCCGACTCAGGTGGTGGGCGTCCTCGAGGGCCGAGGGGATCCGCAGGCCGAGGATGCCGACGAGCTTGTCGATGGCTCCGGTGCACCCGGAGCCGGCGAAGATGACGACGCTCTCGTCGTCGGCGCCGACGGCGTCGTGGATGACCGCCCGGGCGTCCTCGCGCAGCCGGGTGGTCTGCAGCCCGGTCCCGGAGGACTCGGTGTGGGTGTTGGCGTAGCGCGGGAGGACCTCCTCCCGGATGAAGTCCTCGATGAACGTCAGCGCCCGCCCGGAGGCGGTGTAGTCGGCGTAGGTCACCCGTCGGGGCCCGTACGGACCGTGCATGACCTCGTCGTCCCCGATGACGGACTCGCGGATCGTGCGCAGCAGCGGCGAGTCGGCACCGCGGTCGGCCGGACCCGGATGCGTCATGATGACCAGCATACGGACGGCCGGCCCTCGGCCGTGCCACGGACACGGACACGGACACGGACACGGAGAGGACCCCCGATGACGAGCAGCCCGGCCCCCACGGTGACCCTCGAGCGCGCGGGCGGCGTGGCTACGGTGACGATCGCCCGGCCGGAGGCGATGAACGCCCTGGACCTGCGGACCAAGGAGGCGCTCGTCGCCGCGCTCGGCGAGGTCGCCGAGGACCCCGAGGTGCGGTGCGTCGTCCTCGCCGGGGCCGGGGAGCGGGCGTTCTGCGTCGGGCAGGACCTGCGCGAGCACGCCGACCTCATGGCGGCCGGGGACTCCTCGCTCGCGACGACCGTGACCCAGCACTACAACCGCATCGTCACGCTGCTCGCGACGATGGACAAGCCCGTGCTCGCCGCGGTGGGTGGGGTCGCCGCCGGGGCCGGCGCGGCGTTCGCGCTCGCCGCCGACCTGCGGATCCTGTCCGACACCGCGGGGCTCAACCTCGCCTTCTCCGGGATCGCGCTCTCCTGCGACTCCGGCTCCTCGTGGACCCTGCAGCGACTCGTCGGCCCGGCCCGGGCCAAGGAGCTGCTCCTGCTGCCGCGCACCGTGCCCGCGCAGGAGTGCCTCCGGCTCGGGCTCGCGACCCGCGTCGTGCCCGCGGCCGACCTCGCCGGCGAGGTGGCCGAGCTCGCGGGCACGCTCGCGGTCGGGCCCACCCGGGCCTACGGCGCGATCCGGCGCGCGGTCTGCTACAGCGCCGGACACCCGCTGGAGGAGTCGCTCGCCCGTGAGGCCGAGCTGATGGACGCCACCGGCACGACCGAGGACCACCGGGCGGCGGTCGAGGCGTTCCTCGCCAAGCGACCTCCGGTGTTCAGGGGGCGCTGACCCGGGCGTGGCACCCGCGCAGGTGGTCGTCGACGAGGCCGCAGGCCTGCATCGCCGCGTACGCCGTGGTGGGGCCGACGAACACCAGCCCGGCCCGCTTGAGGGCGGCCGCGAGCGCGACGGACTCGGGGGTGCTCGCCGGCACCTGCTCCGGGCGCTCGGGCGGGGTGTGGGAGGCGGGGGCGTGCTCCCACACGAGCCGGTCCAGCCCGCCCTCGGCGCGCAGCGCGACGACGGCGCGGGCGTTGGCGACGGCGGCCCGGACCTTGCGCCGGTTGCGGACGATCCCGGCGTCGGCGAGGAGTGCGGCCTCCTCGGCCTCCCCGAAGCGGGCGACGCGCTCGGGGTCGAACCCGGCGAACGCCCGGCGGAACGCCTCCCGCTTGCGCAGGATGGTCAGCCAGGACAGGCCGGACTGGAACGCCTCGAGGGTGAGCCGCTCGTAGAGCGCGCGCTCTCCGTGGACCGGGCGCCCCCACTCGGCGTCGTGGTAGGCCCGGTAGTCCGCGGGGGCGTCGCCCCACGGGCAGCGGGCGCGGCCGTCGTCGCCGAGGACGAGGTCACCCACCGGGCTCGCCCGCCCGGGCGTCGGCCTCGGCGACCAGCCCGTCGAGGACCCGCCCGAAGAGCAGGCCCCCCGCCCGCCGGGAGACCGGCGCGAGGGCGCGGGAGATGCCCGGCCCGCGGGGCCCGAGGTCCTCGGTCCACGTCACGGTGCTCCCAGCGGACCGGGCGGCACCGGCGGCGGGGGCTCGCGGCGCGACCGTGACCTCGGCCCAACCGCGCAGCGGGCGACCGGTCTTGACCAGGCGCATCCGCCCGTGCGGCTCCTGCGGCGTCGGCGGCTCCCACACGGTGACGACCATGGCGTCGCGGAACCGCACGGGGCCGACCCCGGTGACCCCGGCGAAGCCCCAGCCCACCCGGGGCGGGCCCGGGTCGGTGACCATCGTCGTCAGCGGCACCCAGCGGCCGTGCCCGGTGACGTCCGTGACGACGCTCCAGAGCAGGACCGGGTCGGCGGCCGACTCCCGGGTCAGGGTGAAGGGCATCAGGGTCCTCCTGCCTCGTCGTGGTCCACGTCGGCGCCGTCCATGCCTGCGCCGTCCACGTGGGCCGCGGCGGCCCGCAGCCGGTCGATCTCGGCCTGCTGCCCGGCGATCCGGTCCCGGAGGGCGTCGAGGACGTCGTCGACCTGGTCCATGCGGTAGCCGCGGGCGGCGGTGTCGAACCGCACCCCGATGACGTCGTCGGCGCTCGGCTCCGACGGGAGCCCGGGCTCGGGGCGGGTGCGGACCGGCTCCGACATCGGGTCCCAGCGGATCCGCCCGGCGAGCAGGGCGCCGACGACCGCGACGAGCAGGACCGCGACGACGAGCAGGAAGACCCAGATCACCGGACTACTCCGGGCCGACCGGGGTGCCGACGGGGGTGCGCGCCGGGGGGTAGCCGTCGTCGGCGTCCGCGACGAGGGCCACGGCCTCCTCGGCGTCGTCGCTGACGTGGAGGAGGTCGAGATCGCGCGCGCTGATGGTGCCGGTCCCGAGGGCGCTGGTGCGCAGCCAGTCCAGCAGCCCGGACCAGTACTGCGTGCCGAGCAGGACGATGGGGAACCGGGTGACCTTGCGGGTCTGGACGAGGGTCACCGCCTCGAAGAGCTCGTCGAGGGTCCCGAAGCCGCCGGGGAGGACGATGAACCCGCGCGAGTACTTGACGAACATCGTCTTCCGGGCGAAGAAGTACCGGAAGTTGACGCCGATGTCGACGTACTCGTTGAGCCCCTGCTCGAAGGGAAGCTCGATCCCGAGCCCGACCGAGGTGCCGCCCGCCTCGAGCGCGCCCTTGTTCGCGGCCGCCATCGCGCCCGGACCGCCGCCGGTGATGACCGCGTAGCCGGCCCGCACGAGGGCGGCACCGGCGCGTTCGGCGAGCAGGGTGTGCTCCTCGCCGGGCCGGCTGCGGGCGGAGCCGAACACGCTCACGGCCGGGCCGAGCTCGGCGAGGGTGCCGAACCCCTCGACGAACTCGCTCTGGATCCGCAGGACGCGCCACGGGTCGGTGTGCACCCAGTCCGTCGGGCCCCGGCTGTCGAGCAGGCGCTGGTCGGTCGTGGTGCGCGGCACCTTCGAGCGGCGCAGCGTGACCGGGCCCTGCTGGTGGGAGCCGTCTCCGGGCAGCGGCCCGCCCGGGTCCGGGCCGCGCCGGTCGGAGCCGTCGGGCCGGCGAGCCCGGGTCACCGCGGGCCCCCGTCGAGCCACCGCAGCATCGCGGCCTCGGCCTCGCGCAGCTGGGCCACGGGGCAGCGTTCGTCGTCGGTGTGGGCCAGGTTGGGGTCCCCGGGACCGAAGTTGACCGCCGGCACCCCGATCGCGGCGAACCGGGCGACGTCGGTCCAGCCCTGCTTGGCGACGACACCGACCCCGAGCGCGTCGACGAACGCCCGTGCCGCCGGGAGGTCCAACCCGGGACGGGCGCCGCCGGCGTTGTCCCGGACGACGATCTCGTAGCCGTCGAGGACGTCCTCGACGTGGGCCAGCGCCTCCTCCGGGGAGAGGTCGGGGGCGTAGCGGTAGTTGACGGTGACCGTGCACCGGTCGGGGATGACGTTGCCGGCGACGCCGCCGGTGATCGAGGTGGCGTTGAGCGCCTCGTGGTACTCGAGGCCGTCGATGGTCGCGGTGCGCGGCTCCCACGCGACGAGCCGCCCGAGCAGCTCGTGGGCGGCGTGGACGGCGTTGCGCCCGTTCCACGGGCGTGCCGAGTGGGCGGCGACGCCGTGGACGGTCGCCTCGACCCGCAGGGTGCCCTTGCAGCCCCCCTCGACGACGCCGGCGGTCGGCTCGAGGAGCACGGCGAAGTCGGCCTCGAGCAGCTCGGGCCGCTGCTGCTGCACGTGGAGCAGCCCGTTGTACTCGGAGTCGATCTCCTCGCCCTCGTAGAACACGTACGTGACGTCGGTGGCGGGCTCGGGGACGCTCGCCGCGAGCCGCAGCTGCACCGCGACGCCGCCCTTCATGTCGACCGCGCCCCGGCCGACGAGGTCCTCGCCGTCGACCCGGGCCGGGAGGTTCGGCGGGTCGGTGAGGGGCACGGTGTCGAGGTGCCCGGCGAGGAGCACCCGCTCCTCCCGGCCGAGGTCGGTCCGGGCCACCACGGTGTTGCCCACCCGGGTCACGCGGAGGTGGTCCAGCCCGCGCAGAGCGTCCTCGACGGCGTCGGCGATCCGCCGCTCGTCCCGGCTGACCGACTCGACGTCGCAGAGCGCCGCGGTGAGCGCGACGACGTCGCAGGTGAGGTCGAGGACGGGCGCCTGGTGGGGGTCGGGTGCCATGCGACTCACCCTAACGGCGGGTGCCGGGGCGCTCGCAGGCTCTCCTACGCTATGACGCATGACGACGACGCGCGCCGCCTGGGGCCACGGGCTCACCACGACCACCGACGCCGGACAGGTGCTCGACGCCTGGTACCCGGCCCCGGCGCTGGGGACCCGGCCCGAGGACGCCGACGCCGCCGGGAGCCCCTCGGGTGAGGCGCTCGCGGCCCTGGAGGGGCTGGTGGGGCGCGACGAGGCGCGCGGCGTGCGGCGTGCCGTCGTCACCACCGAGGTCGACCTCGACTCGGCCCCGGCCGACCCCGCGGACGCCTACCTGCGCCTCCACCTGCTCAGCCACTGCCTCGTCGAGCCGAACTCGATCAACCTCGACGGGCTGTTCGGCGTGCTCGCCAACGTCGTGTGGACCACCCAGGGTCCCTGCGCCGTCGACGGGTTCGAGCTGACCCGGGCCCGGATGAGCCGCCGGGGCGCGGTCCACGTGCTCTCGGTCGACAAGTTCCCCCGGATGACCGACTACGTGGTCCCCGCCGGCGTGCGGATCGGGGACGCCGACCGGGTCCGGCTCGGCGCGCACCTCTCGCCCGGGACGACGGTGATGCACGAGGGGTTCGTCAACTTCAACGCCGGCACGCTGGGCTCCTCGATGGTCGAGGGCCGCATCAGCCAGGGCGTCGTCGTCGGGGACGGGTCCGACGTCGGCGGCGGGGCCTCGACGATGGGGACCCTCTCCGGGGGCGGGACCGAGCGGGTCCGGATCGGCCGGCGCTGCCTGCTCGGCGCCGAGGCCGGCCTGGGGATCGCTCTCGGGGACGACTGCGTCGTCGAGGCCGGGCTCTACCTCACCGCCGGCACGAAGGTGACCCTCCCGGACGGCACCGTCGTCAAGGCCCGATCGTTGTCGGGTCGGGACGGGCTGTTGTTCCTGCGCAACTCGGTGACCGGAGCAGTCGAGGCCCGCCCCCGGGGCGAGCAGGCGGGCGTCGCGCTCAACGAGACGCTCCACGCCAACGACTGAGGCCCCTCCCGGCCCGTTGCCCCGCGCCATCCTGACGACCTCACCCCGACCCCACCCCGATCACCCCAGCCCGTCGGGTCCGGCCGGTCTTCCGGCCGGGCCGACCGACCGAGCCCCACTGAGCCCCTGAGCCCCTGAGCCCCTGAGCCCCTGAGCCCCTGAGCCGACACGAGAGCATCCGATGTCCCGACGCCGCACCGCGCCCCCGCCGGCGGGTCGCCCATCCCGGTGGGTGACCCGCGGGCTCGTCGCGGTCGTCGTGCTCGCCCTCGGTGCGGCGGCGTGGTTCGGGGCGCGCGGCGTGATCCTCGGCTTCGTCCAGCCGCGCTGCCGGGCCACGGCCCTGGGGAACTCGGTGACCTTCACCCCGGAGCAGACCCACCACGCGGCGACGATCACCGCCGTCGCGCTCAAGCGGGGCCTGCCCCCGCGGGCGGCGACGATCGCCGTCGCCACGGCCATCCAGGAGTCGAAGCTGCGCAACATCACCTACGGCGACCGGGACAGCCTCGGGCTGTTCCAGCAGCGGCCGTCGCAGGGCTGGGGGACTGCGGAGGAGATCCTCGACCCGGTGCACGCCGCGAACGCCTTCTACGACGAGCTCGTCAAGGTCGACGGCTACCAGGACATGCCGATCACGCAGGTCGCCCAGCAGGTGCAGAAGAGCGCGTTCCCGGAGGCGTACGCCGACCACGAGCAGGAGGGACGGGTCCTCGCCTCCACCCTGAGCGGCTACTCCCCCGCCGGCCTCGGCTGCCGGCTCGACGACCCCACCGGCCCGACCGACGTCCCCCGGCTCCGGCAGGCGCTCCAGCGCGAGCTCGGCGTCACCGGGACCCGCAGCGGGGCCACGGTCCGGGTCACGGCCGCCAGCGGGCAGCAGGCCTGGGCGGTGGGCGAGTGGGCGGTCGCCCAGGCCGAGTCCCACCAGCTGCGCTCGGTCGTCGTGGGCGACCTGTCGTGGACCCGCACCCGCGACTCCAGCGGCTGGTCCTGGCAGCAGGCCGACGACCCGGTCGACCAGCGCACGGTGGTCCTCGAGCTGTCCTGAGGGCCCTGCCCGACCCTCAGCCGGGCAGGACGTCCGGGACCGCGGCGGCGAGCGCCTCCCGCCAGTCCCGCAGGGGGGTGATCCCCGCCCGGTCCCACCGGTCGTGGCCCAGCACGCTGTACGCGGGTCGCGGCGCCGGGCGCGGGAAGCGGTCGGTCGTCGTCGGCCGTACCCGGTCCGGGTCGAGGCCGAGCAGCCCGTACAGCTCGCGGGTGAGCCCGAACCACGTCGTCTCCCCCGCCGACGTCGCGTGCCACACCCCGTAGGGCGCGCCCGCGCCGACGAGGCGGACCACGGCGGCGGCGACGTCGACGGTCCACGTCGGCTGGCCGCGCTGGTCGTCGACGACGTCGACGGTCTCCCGCTCGGCCGCGAGCCGTGCCATCGTCGCGACGAAGTTCCCGCCGCCGGCGCCGTAGAGCCAGGCCGTGCGCACGACCCACGAGCGGGGGCACAGCGCCTGCACCGCCCACTCGCCGGCGAGCTTGGTCCTGCCGTACGCGGACCGGGGCGCGACGGCGGCGTCCTCGTCGTAGGGCCGGTGGGCGTCCCCGCCGAAGACGTAGTCGGTCGAGACGTGGACCATCCGGGCCGCCCGCTCCCGGCAGGCCCGGGCGAGGTTCGCCGCGCCCCCGGCGTTGACCGCGAAGGCCGCCCCCTCGCGGGACTCGGCCTCGTCGACCGCCGTCCAGGCGGCGGCGTTGACGACGACGTCGTGACCGGCGACAGCCGCCCGGCACGCGCCGAGGTCGGTGACGTCGAGGGCACCCCGCGCGGCGGCGGTGACCTCGTAGCCGGCTGCCCGCAGGGCGGGGACGAGGTCGGCGCCGAGCATCCCCCCGGCGCCGGTGACGAGCCACCTCACGCGGGGAGCCCGGCCCGGGCCTTCAGCGGCCGCCACCACGCCTCGTTCTCGCGGTACCAGCGCACGACCGCGGCGAGGCCGTCGGCGAAGTCGACCCGGGGGGCGTACCCGAGCTCGGTGGCGATCTTCGTGATGTCGACCGAGTACCGGCGGTCGTGGCCCTTGCGGTCGGCGACCGGCTCGACCATGTCCCACCCGGCGCCGCACGCGTCGAGCAGCAGCCCGGTGAGCTCACGGTTCGACAGCTCGGTGCCGCCGCCGATGTTGTAGACCTCCCCCGGCCGACCGGAGGCACGCACGAGCTCGATCCCCCGGCAGTGGTCGTCGACGTGGAGCCAGTCGCGGATGTTGAGGCCGTCGCCGTACAGCGGCACCGGCAGGCCGTCGATGAGGTTGGTGACGAACAGCGGGATGACCTTCTCGGGGAAGTGGTACGGCCCGTAGTTGTTCGAGCAGCGGGTGACGCACACCGGCAGGCCGTGGGTGCGGTGGTAGGCCCGGGCGAGGAGGTCGGAGGCGGCCTTGGACGCCGAGTACGGCGAGTTCGGCTCCAGCGGGTGGGTCTCCGGCCAGGACCCGGAGTCGATGGAGCCGTACACCTCGTCGGTGGAGACGTGGACGAACTTCTCCACCCCGCGGCGCAGGGCCGCGTCGAGCAGGGTCTGGGTGCCCACGACGTTGGTCGTGACGAAGTCCGCCGCCCCGAGGATCGACCGGTCGACGTGGGACTCGGCCGCGAAGTGGACCACCTCGTCCGCGGCGCCGACGAGGTCGTCGACGAGGGCGGTGTCGGTGATGTCGCCCTCGACGAACGTCAGCCGCGGGGACCGCGCGACCGGCTGGAGGTTGGCCCGGTTCCCGGCGTAGGTGAGCTTGTCGAGCACGACGACGTCGCGGTCACGGAGTCCGGGGTAGTCCCCCGCGAGCGCGTGCCGGACGAAGTTCGACCCGATGAAACCGGCGGCGCCGGTCACGAGCAGCGTCATGCGCGCAGGCTAGCAACGGAAAGTGCTCGATCTGGGCACATCGGGTGAGACGGACGGATACTCTCACGAGCCATGAAGGGAATCATCCTCGCCGGGGGGGCGGGAACCCGACTTCACCCCATCACGCGCGCGATCAGCAAGCAGCTCATGCCGGTGTACGACAAGCCGATGGTCTACTACCCGCTCTCGACCCTGATGATGGCCGGCATCCGGGAGGTCCTCGTCATCACGACCCCGGAGGACTCCATGGCCTTCCGGGGGCTGCTCGGCGACGGCTCGGCATGGGGCATCCGCCTCGAGTACGCGGTGCAGCCGAAGCCCGAGGGCCTGGCCCAGGCGTTCCTCATCGGCGCCGACTTCATCGGCGACGACAAGGTCGCGCTCGTCCTCGGCGACAACATCTTCTTCGGCCCGGGCCTGGGGACCTCGCTGCGGGCGCACGTCGACGTCGAGGGCGGCCACGTGTTCGCCCAGCACGTCGCGCACCCGGAGGCCTACGGCGTCGTCGAGTTCGACGGGGCCGGCAGGGTGCTCTCGATCGAGGAGAAGCCCGAGCGGCCGAGGTCCAACCACGCCGTGCCGGGGCTGTACTTCTACGACAACTCCGTCGTCGACGTCGCCCGGGGGCTGCGGCCCAGCGCCCGCGGCGAGCTGGAGATCACCGCCGTCAACGAGCACTACCTCCGCCGGGACGAGCTGCGGGTGACCAGGCTGCCCCGCGGAACCGCGTGGTTCGACACCGGCACCT
Organism: uncultured Actinomycetota bacterium; assembly: GCA_963800325.1. Lineage (GTDB taxonomy): Bacteria > Actinomycetota > Actinomycetes > Actinomycetales > Dermatophilaceae > CAWDAQ01. The sequence goes on from CAWDAQ010000005.1 coordinate 760,654, forward strand.
TCCAGGGCCTGCTCGACGCGAGCCAGTTCGTCGCGGTCGTCGAGGCCCGCCAGGGGCAGAAGATCGGCTGCGTCGAGGAGGTCGCCTGGCGCAACGGCTGGATCGACGACGTGACCTTCGCCGCTCTCGCCGACGACCTCCTCAAGAGCGGGTACGGCACCTACCTCCACGGCCTGCTCGAGGGAGGGGGAGGCTGATGGACATTCGGCCGCTCGCCGTCGAGGGCGCCTGGGAGGTGACCCCGCGGCAGTTCCCGGACAGACGCGGGGTCTTCCTCGAGTCCTTCCGCGGGGACCGGCTCGCCGAGGTCGTGGGCCACCGCCCGGACGTGGTCCAGACCAACGTCTCGGTCTCGAGCCGCGGAACCGTGCGCGGCATCCACTACGCCGACGTGCCGCCGTCGCAGGCCAAGTACGTCACAGCGCTCTCGGGGTCCTTCCTCGACTACGTCGTCGACCTGCGCCTCGGGTCTCCCACCTTCGGCCGCTGGGATTCGGTGCTGCTGGACACCGCGGACCGGCGGTCGGTCTACCTCTCCGAGGGGCTCGGGCACGCGATCTGTGCGCTCGAGGACGACTCGACGGTGCTCTATCTCTGTACCGCGACGTACAGCCCGGGCCGGGAGCACGGGGTGCACCCGCTCGACCCCGAGATCGGCCTCGCGCTCCCCGAGGGCACCGAGCCGCTGCTCTCCGAGAAGGACCGTGACGCGCCGTCGCTGCGCGACGCCGCCGACTCCGGGCTCCTGCCCACCCTCGAGGGGTGCCGCGCATGGGCGGACACCCTGCGTCACCGAGACAGGCGGCAGGCGTCGCAGGAGGGTCGGCCCTGAGGCCTCCGTCGCCGCGCCGGCGCCCGGGAGCGGCGGTTATAGTCGAGAGGCCGGACCGGGACCGAGCGGAGGAGGGGTCGACATCGCAGGCCCGCTGAGCTGGCTCGCCCGCGACCCGAAGTCCCCGGAGCAGGCTGAGGACGGCACCTCCCGGCCACCCCGCACCGCGATCCTCGTCGTCAACGGCTTCGACCGCCGGGGCCGCTGGGGCACGTTCAACGAGCAGGAGGCCAAGGACTTCCCGTGGGTCGACCTGTGCCTGCGAGAGATCACGCGACGCTCGCTCGGTTCCAGCTACGAGGTGCTGCTGTGGGACAACGCCGGGCTCGCGGAGCACACCGAGCTCATCCGGCGCCACCCGCACGTCCGGGTGGTCGGCCCCCACGGGAGCGAGGGCGAGATGCGCCACGCCCAGTCCCTGGACCGCCTCCGCTTGGCCGTGGACCCCGGGACGGAGTTCATCATCACGCTGGACACGGACTCCTTCCCGGTCCGTGACGGCTGGATCGAGAACCTCACCGGGCGTCTGGACCACGACACCCTCCTCGCCGGGGTCTGGCGCGACGAGATGCTGCCCGCCAAGCCCGCCTTCATCCACCCGTGCGGGCTCGCGAGCCGTCACGAGACGCTTGACCGGCTCGGGACCGGCTTCGCGATCCGCGACGGCGTCGACGTCGGGGCCCGGGTCACCGAGGACGTCCTCGAGTCGGGCAAGCGGGTCAGCCGGCTGGCGCGGAGCAACCGGTGGAACCCCCACTTCATCATGGGAGCCCTCTACGGCGACCTCATCTACCACCAGGGCGCCGGAAGCCGGCTGCCACGCTTCGCCCGGGACTCCGACCCCGAGCACGACGAGCGCATCCGCCAGTCGCTGCGCGACACCGCGTTCGCCCGCCTCGACGACCTCGTCGCGGTCCTCGCAGGGGACGAGAGCCCCGAGATGCTGTCCGAGCTGGCCTGGTTGGTCCCGTCCGTGCCGGACGGCTGACGCCGCATCCCGCGCCCCACCCCAGCCAGTGCCCACCCCGAGAGCAGGGAACCGAGACGTGCCCGTCTTCCGCAAGGACCAGCAGAAGATCCTCTTCATCCACGTCCCCAGGACCGGCGGGTCGAGCATCGAGCGCGCCTTCAGGGACAGCGGGTTCCAAACCCTCTACCTCGACAGCAAGGTCGGGCGGACGTCCTGGAACCACGTGCGCCGCTGCACCCCGCAGCACATGCACGCGCAGATGCTCGACGCCCTCTTCCGGGTCGACCGGTTCGACCTCGTGTTCATGGTCGTGCGCGATCCCATGTCGCGACTGAAGTCGGAGTACCTCTGGCGGAACCGGGACAAGGACTTCGACGTCGACGGCCGCTCGCTCGAGCGGTGGGCCCGTCGCTCGTTCGCGGAGTACCGCTCCGACCCGTTCCGGTACGACAACCACCTGCGTCCACAGGTCGAGTTCGAGCTGCCCGGGACCCGGGTGTTCTCGTACGAGGACGGACTCGGCCACGCCGTGGAGGAGCTCAACCAGATGGGCAACCTGGACCTCGACCCTGAGCTCCCGCGCGTCCGCGAGGGCCACACGAAGACCGGCTGCTCCAGCAGCGACGTCGAAGAGACCCCCGGGCTGACTGCGCTCGTGCGCGACGGCTACGGCGCGGACCTCCAGCGCTACGGCTACCCGCGCTGACTCCCCCGCCAGAGCGCCCACCCGGGTGCCGGCGTCAGTGCGCGGTAGAAGTCCTCGACCGCCTCCCGGTCGTAGGCCGTGGCGTCGAACGGGCCCGACCTGCCCGTCGACGGCGCCGGCCCGGTGCTCTCCGAGAAGGACCGTGCGGCGCCCGCGCTCCACGAGGCCGCGGCCGCGAGCGACCAACTAGACTCCCCATCGCATCCCCCCGACACCGACCGCCTGCGCGAGGACGAACCACATGCCAGTGTTCCGCAAGGACGAGCGCAAGTTCCTCTTCGTCCACGTGCCCAAGACGGGCGGGTCGAGCATCGAGCAGGCGTTCAAGGACGCGGGCTACGACACCCTGTACAAGGACGGCCGCATGGGCCGGAAGTCGTGGAACCACGTCCGCCGGTGCACGCCGCAGCACATGCACCGGGACCTGCTCGAGACGCTCTTCCGCCTCGAGCGGTTCGACGGGATCTTCATGGTCGTCCGCGACCCGCTGCCCCGGCTGCAGTCGGAGTACCTGTGGCGCCACCGGAACGAGGACGGCTTCACGGTCGACGAGCAGGCGGTCCAGGAGTGGGCGGCCGAGACCTTCGCCCGCGCCGCGAACGACCCGTTCCTGTTCGACAACCACATCCGTCCCCAGGCGGACTTCCTTCTCGACGGGGCGCGCACCTTCCGACTCGAGGACGGGCTCGACGCGGTGGCGGCCGCGCTCAACGAGGCCTGGGACGTCGGCCTGCCGGCCGAGGTGCCGCGCGTCCGGGAGGGGCACACGACGACGACGTACTCCAGCAGGGACGTCGAGGTGGGCGACAAGCTCCGCCGGCTCGTCGGGGAGTTCTACCGGGAGGACTTCGAGAGGTTCGGCTACACCGTCTGACCCGGCCACCGACGGACCGGACGGCGCCTGACCGGACGGGTGCCTGACCGGACGGGTGACGCCGCGCTCGGCGGGAGGACCGCCCGCCTCCTCAGGCGTCGACGGGGGTGCCGTAGAGGCTCGCGTACCCCTCGGCGAGCTGGGCGTGCAGGTCCGGGTCGGCGGGCTCGACCCGAGCGAGCGCGCGCCGGGCGAGCGGGGTGTGCAGCTCCGCGCACGGGAAGGCGAACCGGCCGCCGTGGTAGTCCCCGGCCCACTTGGCGGCGATGACGGGGAGGTCGTTCTTCCGGGGCACGCCGTCGACGACGGGGACCGTCCTGCGGGCCATGCCCTGTCCGCAGACGAGGAACTCCCGGTCCGGGCGCACCTCGGTGACCAGCCGCAGGGTCCGGCCCTTGAGCACGAGGGCGAGGTTGAGCACCGCCTGCTCCGGGGCCGCGGCGAGCATGTCGCGCAGGTTCGGGTACCGCGACAGCTCGAGGAAGGACGCGGGGTCCACGCTGCCCGCGCGGACGAACCAGAACGCGGCCTGGTAGCCCTCCCCGAGCCGGTCGTCGAGGTGGCGCAGCACGTACTTGCCCCACGGCTTGAAGTTGCGCCCCGGGTTCGACCGCGCCCCGAACGCGACGTCGAAGCGCTCCCGGGAGTCCAGCACGCTGCGCGGGTCGTCGTAGACGACGACGTTGGAGTCGAGGAAGGCGAAGTCGCCCTGGGCGTACCCGAACGCGTTGAGCTTGCGGAAGTAGCGCCACGACTCGTTGCGCCGCGTCCGGCCCTCCTTGTAGATGACCCGACCCAGGTCGTCCCACTCCGGCTCCGGCCGGAGCAGCTCCGCCCCGTAGAGGCCGCACAGCCGGCCGACGAGGTCGAGCCGGTCGTCGAACGGGATGACCCGGACCCGGCAGTGCGGGTAGGCGCTCAGGCTCTCCAGCAGCACGGCGAGCTCCGCGGCCCGCGGGTCGGAGGCCATGGTGAACACGTCCATCGGCCGACGCCTCCGGCGACCGAGGCCGGGCACGGCGGACGTGATGAGAGGCACGGAACTGGGCTCCCGGGTCGGGGACGTGGCGGCCACACTCTAGCGGCCTGCACGGTCGGCACGGCCGGAGCCGTTGCTAGGTTGACGCCATGGCCGAGCGCGTGTGTGTCCAGATCGGGGTCCCGAAGGCCGGGAGCACCTACCTCCAGGGCATCCTCTGGGCGGCCCAGGACGACCTCCGCGCCGACGGCGTCCTCGTGCCGGGAGCCCGCAGGGACCACCTCGCGCTCGCCCACTGGACCCGCGGCGCCCGCGGGTACGACGACGCCGCGGCCTCCCTGCTCGCCCGCGTCCGGCGCTGGCCGGGAACGGTCATCCTGTCCTCGGAGTGGTTCTCGATGGCCGACCACGACCAGGTCGCCCGACTCGTCGACGCCTTCGGCGGCCAGCGGCTGGACGTCGTCCTCGTGGCGCGGAGCTACTGGGCCGCGGCCCCCTCGGCCTGGCAGCAGACCCTCCAGTCCGGGCTCAGCCCCACCCTCCCCGACTTCGTCGCCGGCATGGACCACCACACCGACCGGGTCACCTGGGGCCAGCGGTGGGGCTGGGAGACGATGGACCCGGCGACCGTGCTCCCGCGGTGGCGACCGGCGCTGCCCGAGGACGCCCTGCACCTGGTGACCGTGCCGCCGCCCGGGTCCGACCGCGACCTGCTCTGGGCGCGGTTCGCCCACGCGTGCCGGATCGACCCCGGGGAGTACTCATCCCGGGCGTCGACGCGCAACTCCTCCCTCAGCGCCGAGGCCGCGAGCCTGCTGAAGCTGCTCGGGCCCCGGCTGCGCGGCCCCGGCAGCGTCGACGTGCCCGCGGAGTTCATCCACACCTACCTCGGCCAGCGGCTCCTCGCCCCCCACCGCGGCAGCCCGATCGAGCTCGACGCGGGCTCGGCCGAGCTGATCCGGCAGCGGGCGACGGCGAGCCACGCGGCGCTCCGGGAGGCGGGCTACCATGTCGTCGGCGACCTCGCCGACCTGATGGACGAGGCGGAGCGTCCCGGTGCGCGCGCGGTCGAGGACGTCGGCGCGCAGGAGCAGCTCGAGCTCGCCCTCGAGGTCATCCCGTCCATGTTCGCCCGCATCATGGCCGAGCGCCGCCGAGCAGATCAGGCGCGCGCCGAGCCCGCTGCGGTCCCCCGGGCGCCTGCCGGCTCGTCCGCCCGGTCCCCCGGGCGGTGGCGCAGGGTGACCCGGCGGGCCCGCGCCACCCGCGCCGGCGCCTGGGCGGCGGCGGCCCGGCGCCGGGGGCGGCGACTCAGCGCGCGGCTGCGGGGGCGCTGAGCGACGCCGGCGCCAGCCCGAGCACGCGGTAGAAGTCCTCGACCGCCTCCCGGTTGTACCCGACGGCGTCGAACGGCGGCGCCGGCACCCGGCCCTCGAGCGCCTCCCGCATGCCCACGCGGAGGGCCTCGACGTCACGGTCGACGACGAGACCGGCGGCCTCGGGCAGCGCACCGCGCACCGACGCGAAGCGGGTCGCCACGACGGGCAGCCCGAGCACCCGGGCCTCGAGGATCACCATGGGCTGGCCCTCGTAGTCGCTGGAGAGGACGAAGCAGTCGGCGTCGGCCATGACGGCGTAGGGGTTGTCCTGGTGGCCCGCGAGGACGACGGCCTCCCCGAGGCCGAGCCGGGCGGCGAGCCCCTCGAGCTGGCCCAGCAGCGGTCCGTCGCCGATGATGACCAGCCGGGTGTCCGGCCGCTCCTGGTGGAGCAGGTCGAAGGCCTCGATGAGCCGGGCGTGGTTCTTCTCCGGGGAGAGCCGCCCCACGGTGACGAACGTGTGCACCCCCGGAACCGGCGGGGCGACGGTGTCGATCGTGCGCCGCCGGGCGACCTCCGACTCGATCGCCTTCAGGCCGTGGGCCCGGGCGAGCCGGCGGACCGCGGCGGGGAGGTCCCCGACGGGGAAGTCGCCCGCGGGCGCCGGCACGTCGGCCGCGTCCGGATCGACCCCGTGCGCCATCCGCAGGATCCTGCGGTGGTTGATCGTGTTCCGCGCCGCGGTGTGCCGCTCCGGGGGCGCCGCGTCGGCGAGCTTGGCCCGGTTGATGTCCTTCAGCGCCTCCGAGACAGACACGAGGTGGTCGTACCCGGAGTAGGTCGAGAACACCGACCCGAGGTTGGCCTCGTGGGGCCGGTGGCCGTCGACCTCGCGCATCTGGTCGGCCTTGAGGTCGTTGTGCAGCCAGATCGACCGGCTCTTCGCCCGCCCCCGCAGCAGGAGGAAGGACCAGAACGCGGCGTACCCGCTGAAGTCGATGACGTGGTCGAACTCGGCATCGCCGAAGCAGCGCCGCCACTCGGCGTCGAACGCCGACTCGGCCCGCTCCAGCGACAGCCCCGGGGCGTGCATGCCCTCCTCGAGCAGCTTGGCCCGCTGGCGCCGGAAGCGACGGTCGGGCGCCATCCCCCCGACCCGGGGCAGCACCCGCACCTCCGGGGGGATCGCCGCCTCGTTCTTCAGGTGGTCCTCCGAGGTGCGGTGGACGTAGAACGCCGACACGTCGACCCGCTCGTGGTCGATGTTGTCGAGCAGGTTCAGCGCGGACGTCGTGATCCCGTTCGAGCTCATCCCGCCGAGGTACATCAGCACGGTCGGGCGCCCGTCGCGGTGGACCGGGCGCACGTCGTACCCGGCCTCCTTGCCGCGGAAGACGATGTCGAGCACCCGCTCGGTGGCGTGCCCGTCCTCCTTCTCGGCGAACCGTTCGCGGGCGGCGTCGTAGGCGGCCCGGTGGGAGACGAGCGGGTCGTCCGCCGAGCCGGACCCGACCGCCCGGACGACGCGGGTGAGGTCCTCCAGCCGGGTCACCTGCGGGCCGGGCAGCTCGGCGAGGTCGAGGTAGAGCCCCCGCTGGGTCTCGTAGCTGCCCAGGTCGGGGGTGAAGAAGACGACGGGCCGCCCGGAGGCGAGGAAGTCGAAGAAGATGCTCGAGTAGTCGTTGACGAGCACGTCGGCGACGCCGAGGACCTCGTTGCTCGGCAGCTCGTTGGGCACGAGGATGTCGGCGAGGTCGGGGTGCTCGGCGGCGAACGCGTACACCTGCTGGTGGACCCGGAGCAGCACGCGGTGGCCCTCGGGCAGCCGGTCGCGCAGCGCCCGCACCCGTCCGGCGAGGGCGAGGACGTCGTTCGTCGGGCGGTGGAAGGACTCCCCCCGCCACGTCGGGGCGTAGAGGACGACCGTGTCGTCCTCGTGGACGCGCACCCCGGAGGCGGCGAGGCGCCGGCGGACCCGGGCGCGGCCGGCGTCGTCGAGGAGCTGCCGGTCCACCCGGGGCGAGCCCTCGGTGACGATCCGGCCGGGGTAGACGTTCGTCAGCCGGAAGGCGCGCTCGTACATCTGCTCGGCCATGAACGGGTTCGCCGCCAGCAGGTAGTCGGCGGCGAGGAAGTTGCGCACGACGTTGCGCGACCCCGGCCCGCCCCCGGGCTCGTCGTAGCCCATCGTCTTCAGGGGCGTGCCGTGCCAGGTGTTGAGGTAGACCTGCCCCTCGCGCTTGCTGAACTCGTACGGGAACGTCGCGTTGTTGACGAGGTACTTGGCCGTCGACAGCATCCGGAAGTACTGCAGCGACTTGTACCGGACGAAGCTCACGCGCGGGTGGTCCTCGAACTCCGCGCGGGCGGCCGCCGTGGCCTCCTCGGACGCGGTCACCCAGACGTGCTGGAGGTGGGCGAACTCCGGGTCGTCCACCAGCCCCCGGAAGATCGCCTCCGGGTTGCACAGCATGCCGTTGCCGGAGAACGACTCGTAGAACACGACGTCGGGACGCACGGGCTGGGCCCGCCAGTAGTTGCGCCACTCGGTCGAGCTCAGCTGCCGCGCTCGGCCGCCGAGCGACCTCAACGACACAGGGGGCGAGGACATGAGGGGTGTTCTCCTCCTGGGGGACGACGACGGCGCGGCGCAGCCACCCCCCGGGTGGCCGCGGTCAGCGCTGGCCGATCGGGACGTAGTCGCGCTGGCCCGCGCCGACGTAGACCTGCCGCGGGCGGCCGATCTTCGTCGCCGGGTCCTGGATCATCTCGCGCCACTGCGCGATCCACCCCGGGAGCCGGCCGAGCGCGAACAGCACGGTGAACATCTTCGTCGGGAAGCCCATCGACTTGTAGATCAGGCCGGTGTAGAAGTCGACGTTGGGGTAGAGCTTCCGCTCGATGAAGTAGTCGTCCTCGAGCGCGGTCTGCTCGAGCTTGAGCGCGATCTCCAAGAGCTCGTCGTTGACGCCGCTCTTGTTCAGGACCTTGTCGGCGGTCCCCTTGATCATCTTCGCGCGCGGGTCGTAGTTCTTGTAGACGCGGTGGCCGAAGCCCATGAGCTTGACCCCGGCCTCCTTGTTCTTCACCTTCTTCACGAAGGCGTCGACGTCCCCGCCGTCGGCCTGGATCTGCTCGAGCATCTCGAGGACGGACTGGTTGGCGCCGCCGTGGAGCGGGCCGAAGAGGGCGTTGATGCCCGCCGAGATCGAGGCGAAGAGGTTGGCCTGCGAGGAGCCGACGAGCCGCACCGTCGCGGTCGAGCAGTTCTGCTCGTGGTCGGCGTGGAGCACGAGCAGCTGCTCGAGGGCGTCGACCATGTCCGGGTCGAGGTCGTAGGGCTCGGCGGGGAAGCCGAACGTCATCCGGAGGAAGTTCTCGGTCAGCGACAGCGAGTTGTCCGGGTACAGGAACGGCTGGCCCATCGTCTTCTTGTACGCGTAGGCCGCGATCGTCGGCAGCTTAGCGAGCAGCCGGACCGTGGAGATCTCGACCTGTTCGTGGTCGAACGGGTCGAGGCTGTCCTGGTAGAACGTCGAGAGCGCGGACACCGCCGAGGAGAGGACCGGCATCGGGTGGGCGTCCCGGGGAAAACCCTGGAAGAAGCCCTTGAGGTCCTCGTGGAGGAGGGTGTGGCGACGGACGCGGGCGTCGAAGTCCTCCAGCTCGCTCGTGGTCGGCAGCTCGCCGTAGATGAGCAGGTAGGCCACCTCGAGGTAGGTGCTCTGCTCGGCGAGCTGCTCGATCGAGTAGCCGCGGTAGCGCAGCACCCCCGCCCCGCCGTCGATGTAGGTGATCTCGCTGGCGCAGGAGGCGGTGTTGACGAACCCCTGGTCGAGGGTGACGTTGCCGGTCTCCTTGAGCAGGGCGGAGATGTCGTACCCGTCGTTGCCCTCGGTCGCCTGGACGAGTGGGAGGTCGAGCTGCTTGCCGGCGGCGGCGAGCGTGGCGCCGTCGGATGCGTCGTTCGTCATGGTCACCGGTTCCTTCACGTGGTCGCGGGTCGGGCTCGACGAGGCTCGTGTCCGGTCGCGTCGGTCGTGCCGACGCTACCCCAACACGCGCGCTCACGTGCTCCCGAGGGGGCGCCGCGCCGTCAGCCCAGCGACTCGGCGAGCCGCTGCGCCGCTGCGGCGACCCGCTCGTCGGTCGCGGTGAGCGAGACCCGGACGTGCCGGGCGCCGCGCTCGCCGTAGAACGTCCCGGGCGCGACGAGGACCCCCCGCTCGGCGAGCCGGTCGACCGTGCGCATGCTCGGCTCGCCGAGGGTGCACCACAGGTAGAGCCCCGCCTCGGAGTGGTCGACGGTCAGCCCCGCGCCCTCCAGCGCGGCCCGGAGCACCCGGCGCCGCCCGGCGTAGCGCTCCCGCTGCGCGCGGACGTGCTCCTCGTCCCCGAGGGCGACGACCATCGCCTCCTGGACCGGGCGGGGGACGATCATCCCCGCGTGCTTGCGCACCTGGAGCAGGGTGGCCACGAGGGCGGGGTCGCCGGCGACGAACGCCGCACGGTACCCGGCGAGGTTGGACTGCTTGCTCAGCGAGTACACCGACAGCAGGCCGGTGTGGTCGCCGCCGCAGACCCGCGGGTCGAGCACGCTGGGCGTGCCGGTGCCGTCCTCGGCCCCGGGGCGCCAGTCGAGCTCGGCGTAGCACTCGTCGCTCGCGACGACGACGCCGTTGCCGCGGGCCCAGTCGACGACCTTGCGCAGGTGGTCGGCGCCGAGGACACCTCCGGTGGGGTTCCCGGGGCTGTTGAGCCAGAGCAGCCGCGGGGTGGTCGCCGCCGTCGGCGGGCCGAGCGCGGCGAGGCCGTCGACGACCCTCGGCTCGGCCCCGGCGAGCCGGGCGCCGACGTCGTAGGTGGGGTAGGCGACGGCGGGGAGCCCGACGAGGTCCCCCGGGCCGAGGCCGAGCAGGGTCGGCAGCCACGCGACGAGCTCCTTGCTCCCCACGGTCGGCAGCACCCCGTCGGGGTCGACGTCCGGGACGCCGCGCCGGCGGGCGTACCAGCCGGCGACGGCCTCCCGCAGCCGGGGCGTGCCCGAGGTCTGCGGGTAGCCGGGGGCGTCCGCGGCGGCACAGAGGGCGTCCCGCACGACCTCGGGCGTGGGGTCGACCGGCGTGCCGACGGACAGGTCGACGATGCCGCCGGGGGCCGCGGCGGCCCGTGCCTTCGCAGGGGCGAGGGAGTCCCAGGGGAAGTCGGGCAGGTCGGGTCTGCGCATCCGGCGGGGCCTGCTCCTACTCGTCGTGCTCCTGGGGAGGCAGGTCGGCGATGATCGGGTGGTCCTTGTTGATCAGGCCGAGCTTCGCGGCGCCACCGGGGCTGCCGAGGTCGTCGAAGAACTCGACGTTGGCCTTGTAGTACTCGGCCCACTCCTCGGGGACGTCGTCCTCGTAGTAGATGGCCTCGACCGGGCACACCGGCTCGCACGCACCGCAGTCGACGCACTCGTCCGGGTGGATGTAGAGCGAGCGCTCCCCCTCGTAGATGCAGTCGACCGGGCACTCCTCGATGCAGGCCTTGTCCTTGAGGTCGACGCAGGGCTGGGCGATGACGTAGGTCATGGGACCTGATCCTCCTCGGGGCGCACGCTGGCCGCTGTCGCTCCCCATCGTATGCGTGTCGCCCCGCGACGTCCGGGTGGGGCGCGGTGGACGAGACTAGCCCCATGCCCGACCCCACCCGCGACCTGCCCACCGGCTCCCGGGTCGTCCTCCGTCGGCGCCTCGGGACCGGCGAGCGGGGTCCCGCCGGGGAGGGGCTGACGGACGTCGTCGGGGACCTCACCCGCGTCGACGACACCCACCTCGTCGTCGCGACCCGCCGTGGCGAGGTGCGGGTCGCCCGGAGGGAGGTCGCCGCCGCGAAGGTCGTGCCGCCCCGCCCGGTGCGGCGGGGTGCGCCCCACCGGGCGGTGGGCGTGGCGGACCTCGAGCGCCTCATGGTCGAGGGGAACCCACCGCTGGAGCGCGAGCGCCTCGGCGGGTGGCTGCTGCGGGCCGGAGGGGGATACACCGGGCGGGCCAACTCTGTGCTCCCGCTCGCCGGCCCGGACCGCCCGGTCGCCGAGGCGCTCGCCGCCGCCGAGCGGTGGTACGCCGCCCGGAGCCTGCGGCCGCTTCTGTCGCTGTTCGGGCCCACCGGGTTCGACGAGGCGGACGACCCGCTCGGGGCGCGGCTGCTCCGGCGGGGCTACCGCCCCCGGGTTCGCACCCGCGTCATGACGGCCGCCGCGGGACGGGTGCCGCCGCCGCGGCCCCCGGACGGGGTGTCGGTCTCGGCCGGGGAGTCCCTCACCGAGGACTGGCTCGCCGCCGCCGACGACCGGGTGCGCCGGAACCGCGCGGCGGCCGTCGCTGTCCTCACCGGCCCGCGCCACCAGCGCTTCCTCGCCGCCCGGGACGCCTCGGGCGCGGTGGTCGGCATCGCCCGGGTGTCGGTCGGGGACGGCTGGGGCGGGGTGTTCGGGGTGCAGGTGCCCCCCGAGCACCGGCGCCGGGGCATCGGACGGGCACTGACGTGCGCGGCGGCGCAGTGGGCCCACGGCGAGGGCGCCGCCTCGGTCTATCTCCAGGTCATGGGCGACAACACCGAGGCGGTCGCCCTGTACGAGGACCTCGGCTTCACCACCCACCACGAGTACGTCTACCTCGCCGCCCCGACCCCCACCTGACCCCTCCCCCACACCCACCCCCACACACGTTGAGTGAGCAGCAGATGTCGCCCGACGTGCCGTCGGGCGACATCTGCTGCTCACTCAACGAGGGCGGTGGGACGTCTGCTGCTCAGGCGACGCGCGGTTCCGGCAGTCAGTCGAGGACGCCGTAGCGGCCGCGGTAGTACAGCAGCGCCGGGTCGGGGTCGTCGGACACCGCCATCGACAGCACCCGGCCGACGACGATGGAGTGGTCCCCGGCGGGGTGGACGTCCGTGGTGGCGCACTCGACGGTCGCGTGCGCGCCGTCGAGCAGGGCGACACCGGTGGACTCGCCCCGGTGGAACGGGATCCGGTCGAGCTGGCCGTGCAGTGGGCGTCCCGGGGTCGAGAGCCAGTCCGCCGTCGGGCGGTCCCGCGCGCCGAGGACGCTGACGCCCCAGACCCCGGAGTCGAGGACCGCGTCGTGGAAGCGGGCGTCCTCCTCGACGCAGACGAGCACGAGCATCGGGTCGAGCGAGACCGAGGTCAGGGCGTTCGCGGTCATCGCGTGGTCGTGCCCGGCCGAGAACGTCGTCAGCACCGTGACCCCGGTCGCGAACCGGCCCATGGCCTGGCGGAAGAGGTCCCGCTCGAGCTGCTCCGTCGTCCTCATCGTCCTCGCTGCCTCGTGGGATGTCATGCTCTCCCCCCTCGGTGGTCCGGTCGCAGCCCCGGACGCTCGCCGTCCGAGGTCAGGCCGGGCACGGTCTGCCCGGTCCGGGGGTCGAGCCGGGCGAACCCCTCCCGGCCGGGCAGTCGGGCCGCGACCAGGTTCGACAGGGCATAGGTGCGCTCGCGGACGGTGACCTGGGTCCGGTGGGCCCGCAGGGCGTCGGCCTGGACCGGCACGAGGGACTCGTCGACCACGGCGTGCGTCACCTCCTCGTCGGGACGCACCGACGGCCAGAGCTCGTCGTCCCTGCCCGGCACACTCCACCCTGCCACCTGGTCGGGGTGGTCCGCGAGCCAGCCCCGGTCCTCGAGCGCCCACGAGCGCGGGGTGAGGACGGCGTAGAGCGCGGGCGGGTCGGGCAGGGCCGCGAGCGCGGCGCACGTGGCGCGGTGGGTGCGGACGTGGTCGGGGTGGAGGTAGCCCCCGCTGGCGTCGTAGGTGACGACGACGTCCGGGTCGACCTCGGCGACGACGTCCCGGACCCGGGACGCGGCCTCGTCGAGGTCGGCGGTCGCGAACACCCCGGGCCGGGACGCGCTGGGCGTCCCGGCCATGCCCGAGTCACGGTAGGCCGAGCCGGTGCGGCTCGCCCGGTCCTCCCCGAGCACCCGGTGGTCGGTGACCCCGAGGACCGTCATCGCCCGCGCGAGCTCCTCGCGCCGGTAGGGCCCGAGTCGGTCCTCGGCGTCGGCGCCGAGGTGGGCGAGCTCGGGAGGGATGACCTCGCCCTCCTCGCCCAGGGTGCAGGTGAGGACGTGCACCTCGTCGCCGCGCCGGACGTGGTGGGCCATCGTCAGCCCGGTCGTGAGGGTCTCGTCGTCGGGGTGGGCGTGGACGAACAGCAGGCGCATCGTCTCGGGTCTCCCGGGTCTCTCGGCGTCAGGCGTCCCGGGTCACGCGTTCCGCGCGCGGGCCGCGGCCCGGGCCCGCAGGCTCTGGTCGAGCTCGACCTTGCGGATCCGGACCGCGTCGGGGGTCACCTCGACGCACTCGTCCTCGCGGCAGAACTCGAGGGACTGCTCGAGGCTGAGCCGCCGCGGCGGCACGATCTTCTCGAAGTTGTCCGAGGAGGAGGCGCGCACGTTCGTCAGCTTCTTCTCCTTGGTGATGTTGACGTCCATGTCGTCGGCCCGGGAGTTCTCCCCGACGATCATGCCCTCGTACACCTCGGTGGTCGGCTCGACGAAGAGCGTGCCGCGCTCCTGGAGGTTGACCATCGCGTACCCGGTCACGGCGCCGGTACGGTCGGAGACGAGCGACCCGCTGGTGCGCGTCGTGATCGTCCCCGCCCACGGCTCGTAGCCCTCGAACACGTGGTGGGCGATGCCGGTGCCCCGGGTCTCGGTGAGGAACTCGGTGCGGAAGCCGATGAGCCCGCGGGAGGGCACGAGGAACTCCATCCGGACCCAGCCCGTGCCGTGGTTGGTCATCTGCTCCATGCGGCCCTTGCGGGCGGCGAGGATCTGGGTGATCGCGCCGAGGAACTCCTCGGGCGTGTCGATGGTCATCCGCTCGACCGGCTCGTGGACCTTCCCGTCGACCTCGCGGGTGACGACCTGCGGCTTTCCCACGGTCAGCTCGTAGCCCTCCCGCCGCATCTGCTCGACGAGGATGGCCAGCGCGAGCTCACCGCGCCCCTGGACCTCCCACGCGTCCGGACGCTCGGTGGCGAGCACCCGGAGCGAGACGTTGCCGACGAGCTCCTTGTCGAGCCGGTCCTTGACCATGCGGGCCGTGACCTTGGAGCCGCGGACCCGTCCGACCATCGGGCTCGTGTTCGTCCCGATCGTCATCGAGATCGCGGGCTCGTCGACGGTGATCCGCGGCAACGGAACGGGGTTCTCCGGGTCGGCGAGGGTCTCCCCGATGGTGATGTCGGGGATGCCGGCGACGGCGATTATGTCGCCGGGCCCGGCCTGCTCGGCGGGCTTGCGCTCCAGCGCCTGCGTCATGAGCAGCTCGGTCACCTTGACGCGCTCGACCGAGCCGTCGAACCGGCACCACGCGACCTGCTGGCCCTTGCGGATCGTCCCGTTGCGGACGCGCAGGAGCGCGAGCCGGCCGAGGAAGTTGGAGGCGTCGAGGTTGGTGACGTGGGCCTGGAGCGGCGCCGCGTCGTCGTAGGTGGGGGCCGGGACGGCCTCGAGGATCGTCGAAAAGAGGGGCTCGAGATTCGGGCTGTCGGGCAGCTCGCCCTCCGCGGGACGGTGCAGGGACGCCGTCCCCGCCTTCGCGGAGGCGTAGACGATCGGGAAATCGATCTGGTGCTCGGCCGCGTCCAGGTCCATGAACAGCTCGTAGACCTCGTCGACGACCTGCGGGATCCGGGCGTCGGGACGGTCGACCTTGTTGACGCAGAGCACGACCGGCAGGTCGGCCTCGAGCGCCTTGCGCAGGACGAAGCGGGTCTGCGGGAGCGGACCCTCGCTGGCGTCCACGAGCAGGACCACGCCGTCGACCATCGACAGGCCGCGCTCGACCTCGCCGCCGAAGTCGGCGTGGCCGGGGGTGTCGATGATGTTGATCGTCACCCCGTCGGGCTCGCCGTGCTCGGCCGCCGAGGGGCCGGCGTAGTGGATCGCGGTGTTCTTCGCGAGGATCGTGATGCCCTTCTCGCGCTCCAGGTCACCGGAGTCCATCACCCGCTCACCCGTGCTCTCCACGGTCTGGTGGGCGGTGAACGCCCCGGCCTGCCAGAGCATCTTGTCGACGAGGGTGGTCTTGCCGTGGTCGACGTGGGCGACGATGGCGACGTTGCGGATGTCCCCGCGGGAGGTGGTGGGCATGGGCCCCATTGTCTCAGCGCAGCGGACCCGCCTCGGCGGCGGTCCGGACGGCCGCGACGATCGGGGTGTCGGCCGGGAGCCACGCCACGGCGTAGGCGTCGGCGAACGGGAGCCAGCGCAGCGCGTCGTGGTCCTCGATCGGCTCGGGGGTCCCGGAGGAGACGGCGGCCGCCCACACCGTCATCGCGTACCGCGGACCGAGCGGCCACCGGCCGCCGGGGAGCGGCCCGGGCACGAGCGCGCCGAGCTCGACCTCGACGCCGAGCTCCTCGCGCAGCTCCCGGTGCAGCGCCTCGACCCGGGCCTCACCCGGGTCGACCTTCCCCCCGGGAAACTCCCACCCGCCGGCGAGCTCGGGCGGCTCGGTGCGGCGGGCGGCCAGCAGGAGCCCGGGCGCGTCGAGGTCGTCGACGAGCGCGGCGCCGACGACCTCCCGCACCCCGGCCGGGAGCGCCTGGGCCGCGGCGTCGTCGCTGGTGGGGTCCGGGGGCACCCGACCTGCCTACCACGCCCGGCCGCGCCGTGCTCAGGTCTCAGTCCGGGCACAGACCGTGCGGCGGGGCGCCGCCGCGGCGGAAAGACACTATGGTGACGCGTCATCCGCCGGCACATCCGCGCTCCGGACCGGGGCCCGCCGGGAGATGTACACGACAAGTGAGGTAGTCAATGAAGCTTTCGCGGAAGGCGACCCCCGTCGTCCTCGCCTCGACCGTGGCGCTCACCCTCGCCGCGTGCGCCCAGTCCGAGCGCGACTCGGGTGGCTCCAGCGGGTCCGGCTCCAGCTCCGGGGGGACGTTCACCTTCGGGGCCGCAGGCGCCCCCGAGGTCTTCGACCCCTTCTACGCCACCGACGGCGAGACGTTCCGGATCACGCGGCAGATCTTCGACGGACTCGTCGCGATCAAGCCCGGGACCGCGCAGATCGAGCCCGGCCTCGCCACGAGCTGGAGCTCCTCCGACGACGGCACGTCGTGGACGTTCAAGCTGCGCGACGGGGTGAAGTTCTCCGACGGGACCACGTTCGACGCCCAGGCGGTCTGCGACAACTTCACGCGCATGTACGACCAGACCGGCGCCGGGAAGACCACCGCCGAGTACTGGACGTACACGATGGGTGGCTTCAAGAGCGACAAGGACTCCCTCTACAAGGACTGCAAGGTCAAGGACTCCAGCACCGTCGTGCTCGACATCACCCGGGCGACGTCGAAGTTCCCGGTCATGCTCAGCCTCACCTCGTTCGGGATGCAGTCCCCCAAGGCGCTGGAGCAGGGCAACGCGAACCAGGTCAAGGCGCAGGGCGAGGGCTTCAGCTACCCGGAGAACTCCCGCAACCCGGTCGGCACGGGGGCGTTCAAGCTCGAGAACTACGACCAGGCGAACAAGACCGTCACCCTGGTCCGCAACGACGACTACTGGGGCGACACGGCCGTGCCGGACAAGGTCGTCTTCAAGATCATCCCGGACGAGAGCACCCGCCGGCAGGAGCTCGAGGCCGGCAGCATCGACGGGTACGACTACCCGAACCCGGTCGACTGGCCGGGTCTGAAGAGCGACGGCTTCAACGTCGAGGTCCGTCCCGCGTTCAACATCCTCTACATGGGCCTGAACCCGGAGGCGAACCCGAAGCTGAAGGACCTCGACGTCCGCAAGGCGCTGTACTACGCGACCAACCGCGAGCAGCTCGTCAAGACCCAGCTGCCCGAGGGCGCGAGCGTGGCGACGCAGTTCATGCCGAGCACCGTCAGCGGCTACAACGACAGCCTCAAGCCGTACCCGTACGACCCGGCCAAGGCCAAGCAGCTGCTGAAGAAGGCGGGGGCGAGCAACCTGACGCTGAAGTTCGCCTACCCCTCCGAGGTCTCCCGGCCCTACATGCCGGACCCGCAGAAGATCTTCGACGCGCTGCGGACCGACCTCGAGAAGGTCGGCGTCAAGGTCAACGTCGTCACCAAGCCGTGGAACGGCGGCTACCTCGACGGGGTCGACAACGGCCTCTTCGACGCCTACCTGCTCGGGTGGACCGGTGACTACGACTCGGCCGACAACTTCGTCGGGACGTTCTTCGGCAACCTCAAGACGAACGACTTCCACACCGACGTCACCGACTACGGCAAGCAGCTCTCGGCCGACCTGCAGAAGGCCGACGGCATCGTCGACGACGACGAGCGGGCCCAGGCCTACGAGAAGATCAACGCGCAGATCATGCAGGACTACCTGCCCGGCCTGCCGATCAGCAGCTCCCCGCCGGCGTTCGTCGTCGCGAAGAACGTCTCCGGGCTGACCCCGAGCCCGCTCACCGCGGAGGACTTCAGCACGGTCTCCGTCGGCGGCAAGTGACCGGCTGAGACGCCGAGCCCCCACCCGGGGGTGGCCCGTCCCGGCACCGACGGGGACGGGCCACCCCCACCAGGCGAAAGTCGAGACCGCGCATGCTCCGCTACCTCGTCCGGCGGGTCCTCCAGATGGCCGGGGTCGCCGTCGTCCTCTCCCTGCTCCTGTTCATCTGGCTCAGGTCGCTCCCCGGCGGCACCGTCTCGGCGATCCTCGGCGAGCGGGCCACGCCCGAGACGCGGGCCGCGCTCCGCCACGCGCTCGGGCTCGACCAGCCCCTCTGGGTCCAGTACGGCAAGTTCGTCCAGCGGGCCCTGCACGGCGACTTCGGCGCGTCGACGGGTGTGCTGCCGGGAACCGACGCCTTCGACGTCTTCCTCCAGCGGCTCCCGGCGACGATCGAGCTGAGCCTCTTCGCGATCGTCCTCGCGGTGGCCGCGGGCATCCCGCTGGGATACCTCGCCGCTCGACGGCGGGCCTCACTCTTCGACAACGCCTCGGTCATCAGCTCCCTCATCGGGGTCGCGGTCCCGGTGTTCTTCCTCGCCTTCCTCCTGAAGTACGTCTTCGCGATCCAGCTCGGCTGGCTCCCGGTCTCCGGGCGCCAGTCCAGCGGCATCGACGCGACCCGGGTCACGGGGTTCTTCGTCCTCGACGGCCTGCTCACCCGGGAGTGGGACGCCTCGTGGGACGCCTTCAAGCACCTGATCCTGCCCGCTGTGGCCCTCGCGACGATCCCGTTCGCGGTGATCTTCCGGATCACCCGGGCCTCGGTGCTCGACGTGCTCGACGCCGACTACGTCCGCACCGCGGAGGCCAAGGGCCTGACGAACCGGGTCATCCGGGGACGCCACGTCCTGCGCAACGCCCTGCTCCCGGTCGTCACCGTCATCGGCCTCCAGGTCGGGCTGCTCCTCGCCGGGGCGGTCCTCACCGAGCGGGTCTTCTCCTTCGGCGGTGTCGGCGAGGCGCTCGCCATCGCCTTCGAGAAGCGGGACTACTCGGTGCTGCAGGTACTCATCCTCGCCGCGGCGCTGATCTACGTGCTCGTCAACCTGCTCGTGGACATCGCGTACGCGGTCATCGACCCCCGCGTGAGGACGAGGTGACCCCCCGTGGCTGACCGCACGCCCGACCGCAACCCGCTCGGACGCCGACGCAAGCAGCGCATCGACGAGCTCGCCGAGAGCTCCTGGGCCTCCCCCGCGGACTCCGCCGGGCGCGGCCGGTCGCGCCGGGACCTCGGAGCACGTCGCCGAGGCCGGCACCATCGAGGAGAAGCCCGGCGTCTCCCTCATCGCCAGCGCCTGGCGCCGACTGCGCCGGGACAAGGTGTTCCTCGTCGGGCTCGGGATCACGGTGCTGTTCATCGTGCTCGCCCTGGTCTCGCCGTGGATCGCGCCGCACGACCCGGCCGCCCGGCTCCTCATCGACCAGGTGCGGCCCCAGACCAACCCCGATCCCGGATCCGCAGCCGGGCTTCCCCCTCGGGGGCGACCCGCTGGGGCGCGACCTGTTCAGCCGACTCCTCGTCGGCAGCCGGCAGACCCTCTTCGTCGGCGTCTTCGCGACCCTCGGCGGCCTCGTCGGCGGGCTCTTCCTCGGCACGCTCGCCGGCGCGTTCGGCGGGTGGGTCGACGCGGTTGTCATGCGGGCCGTCGACGTCATGCTCTCGATCCCCTCGCTGCTGCTCGCGTTCTCGATCGCCGCGATGTTCGCGAAGCCGAGCCAGATCACCGTCATCGTCGCGATCGCCATCGTCCAGATCCCGATCTTCGCCCGGCTGCTGCGCGGGTCGATGCTCGGCCAGCGGGCGAGCGACCACGTCCTCGCCGCCCGGGCCCTCGGGGTCAGGTCGAACGCGATCGTGTTCCGGCACATGTTGCCGAACTCGCTCGGACCGGTGATCGTCCAGTCGACGCTCGTCGTCGCGACGGCGATCATCGACGCGGCGGCGCTGTCCTTCCTCGGTCTCGGCAACCCGGACGACCGCAAGCCGGAGTGGGGGCAGATGCTCGGCAAGGCCCAGCAGTACATCTCCGACGACCCGCACCTCGCGTTCTACCCGGCGGCGTGCATCATCGTCGTCGCCCTCGGCTTCACGCTCATGGGCGAGTCGCTGCGGGAGGCCCTCGACCCGAAGACCCGGAGGTGAGCCGGATGGCCGAGACGATCACGGCGTCGGAGCGGGGCACCCCGCGCAGCGAGGGGTCCGAGCCGCTGCTGTCGGTGCGCGACCTGCGAGTGACGTTCCGCCGCCACGGCGAGGAGCCCTTCAGCGCCGTCGACGGGGTGAGCTTCGACGTCCGCCCCGGGCAGACGGTCGGGCTCGTCGGCGAGTCCGGCTGCGGCAAGTCGGTGACCTCGCTCGCGATCATGGGGCTGCTGCCCAAGCGCGGCAACACCGTCGAGGGGTCGGTCCGCTACGAGGGCACCGAGCTGCTCGGCCTCGGCGAGTCCCAGATGCGTGACCGCCGGGGCCGCGACATCGCGATGATCTTCCAGGACCCGCTGTCCTCCCTCAACCCGGTCGTCCCGGTCGGGCGGCAGGTGACCGAGGTCCTCGAGCGGCACCGCGGCATGTCCCGCAAGGCCGCCACCCCCATCGCCCGCGACCTGCTCGACAAGGTCGGCATCCCCGACCCCGAGCGCCGGCTGAAGGACTACCCGCACCAGCTCTCCGGCGGGATGCGCCAGCGCGGGCTCATCGCGATGGCCCTCGCCTGCGAGCCCCGGCTGCTCATCGCCGACGAGCCCACGACCGCGCTCGACGTGACGATCCAGGCCCAGATCCTCGCCCTGCTCAAGGAGCTCGTCACCGAGACCGGCACCGCACTGGTGATGATCACCCACGACCTCGGTGTCGTCGCGGGTCTGTGCGACGAGGTGAACGTGCTCTACGGCGGCCGGATCGTCGAGCGCGGCGAGCGGCACGACCTGTTCGCCGAGCCGCGCCACCCCTACACCGGCGGACTGCTCGGGTCCATCCCGAGCCTGGAGGGCGAGCGGGGCGCGCGCCTGAACCCGATCCCGGGCTCGGTCGCCGACAACCTGCCGTGGGAGCACGCGTGCGCCTTCGCGCCGCGTTGCCCCAACGCGGTCGACCGGTGCACGGCGGACACCCCGCAGCTCGAGGACGACGGGCGACGTGCGCTTCGCTGCTTCAACCCGCTGGAGGTGACCCGGTGAGCGAGCCGGCGCAGGGCAGGGACCAGGCCACCTCGGGCGCGGGCACCGCGACCCGGGACGAGGACGTGCTCCTCGACGCCCGCGGCGTCAAGGTCCACTTCCCCATCAAGAAGGGCGTGATCTTCGACCGGACCGTCGGGCACGTCTACGCCGTCGACGGGGTCGACCTGCAGATCCGGCGCGGCGAGACCTACGGCCTCGTCGGGGAGTCCGGCTGCGGCAAGTCCACGCTCGGCCGCGCGCTGCTCCACCTCGAGCCGCTCACCGAGGGCACCGTCTCGGTCGACGGCGTCGACATCGCCTCCTTCACCGGGGAGCGGCTGCGCCGGCAGCGCAAGAACATGCAGATGGTCTTCCAGGACCCGATGTCGAGCCTCGACCCGCGCCAGTCGGTGGAGTCCCTGCTCGTCGAGGGGATGAAGGCCCACGGGCTCGCCGAGGACACCGCCAAGAGCGCGACCCGGCTGCGGGAGCTCCTCAGCGCGGTCGGGCTGCCCGCGGCGGCGCTGAAGAAGTACCCGCACGAGTTCTCCGGCGGCCAGCGCCAGCGGATCGGGATCGCCCGGGCGCTCGCCGTCGACCCGCAGCTCATCATCGCCGACGAGCCGGTGAGCGCCCTCGACGTGTCGGTGCAGGCCCAGGTGATCAACCTGCTCGCCGAGCTCCAGGACGAGTTCGGGCTCACCTACCTCGTCATCGCCCACGACCTCGCCGTCGTCCGCCACATCAGCGACCGGGTCGGGGTGATGTACCTCGGCGCGCTCGCGGAGGAGGCCGACGCCGAGGACCTGTACACCCAGCCCCTGCACCCCTACACCCGGGCGCTGCTCTCGGCCGTTCCGGTCCCGGACCCGACGGTCGAGGACCGGCGCGAGCAGATCCTCCTCACCGGCGACCTGCCCTCCCCGTCCCGGCCGCCGAGCGGGTGCCGGTTCCACACCCGCTGCCCGTGGCGCCAGCCGACCCGCTGCGACGACGAGCGGCCGCAGCTGCGACTCGTCGAGCTCCCCGGCGTCCCCGGCTCGCACCGGGTCGCCTGCCACTGGGCCGAGCAGATCGAGTCCGGCGAGATCCAGCGGCACGAGGTCCACCCCGACGCCGTGGACCTCGAGTCCTCCGGCCGGGCCCCCGAGGACCACGAGGCGTTCTTCGGTCCGGCGTCCGAGACCGAGGCCGAGTAGCCCACCCGGCCCCCCGTTGAGTGAGCGGACGATGTCCTCCGGGAGCCCGTGAGGGAGCAGTTCGCGCTCACTCGACGTGGGCGCCGGGGCCACGGGGACGGGGCCCCGGGGGCGAAGCGCCGGGCCCCGGGGAAGGGGTGCCCGGCCCCGGGGAGGGGGTGCCCGGCCCCGGGGAGGGGGTGCCCGGCCCCGGGGACGTGGCCGGCGTCGCCTCCCGATCCTCCGCGCGAGCGTGTCGGGCCGTCCCGGGGCCGAGCGACAGGCTCGCGACCAGCCCGAGGACGAGGAAGCCCGCGGCGCTGAAGGCGGCGTAGCTCGTCGCGTCGCTGAGGGCCTCCCGAGCGGATGCGGCCACGGGGGCGGTCGCCGGGTTCCGCTCGAGCCCGGTGATGCTCGCGCCGGCGCTGCGCACCACCGTGGCGACGACCTGCTCCCTGCCCGCGGACCCGAGCGCCTCACCGGCGGAGGTGCCCTCCAGCCGCTGGGACAGGGCGTGGCCGAGCCCGGTGAACAGCACCGTCCCCAGGACGGCGATGCCCAGGGCCGACCCGACCTGGCGGGAGGTGCTCTGCGTGCCCGAGGCCTGACCGCTCTGCTCGACGGGCACGTCGACGAGCACGACGCCGGTGAGCTGCGCCGTCGCGAGACCGACCCCCATGCCGTAGACGAACAGGAGGCCGGCGCTCCCCCACCAGGCCAGGTCCGGCCGCACGACGAGGCCGATGCCGGCCACCCCGACGATCTCGAGGAGGATCCCGAGACGCACGACGACGGGGGCGCCCCGACGGGCCGCCAACCGGGCCCCGAAGCCGCTCGCGACGAAGCTCCCCGTCGCGAGCGGCAGCAGCGCCAGCCCGGTCTCGAAGGCGCTGTAGCCCAGGACGTTCTGGAACCACAACGGGAGCGAGAACAGCAGCCCGAACTCCCCGAGGCTGACGACCGCGGCGACGACGTTCCCGTTGCGGAAGGACCGGATCCGCAGCAACCGGAGGTCGAGCAGGACGGCCCGGCCCGCACGGTTGCGGGACCGTTCGACCGCGACGAGGAGGGTGAGCGAGACGAGACCGACGGCGCCCGCGACGGGGACCGGCGACAGGGACCCGCTCCAGGTACCCCCCAGGACGTGGAAGGGCTGCAGCAGCGTCCACCAGCCGTAGGTGCGTCCCTCGATGAGGGCGAACACGACACCACCGAAGCCGAGGACCGAGAGAGCCGCACCGAGGACGTCGTTGCCAGCCGTGACGTGCCGCTCGCGCGACTCGTCGACGAACACGAGGACGCCCGCGACGACGAGCAGACCGAGGGGGACGTTGACCCCGAATGCCCACCGCCAGGAGAACGACGTCGTCAGCCATCCCCCCAGGAGCGGACCGAGCGCCGCCGTCCCCCCGATCGTCGCGCCCCACACGGCGAAGGCGATCCCCCGTTCCCGTCCCCGGAAGGTGGCGTTGAGCAGGGACAGCGAGGTGGGCAGCATGACGGCGCCCCCGACGCCCTGCAGGACGCGGGCGGCGATGAGCGCGCCACCGCTCCCGCTGGAGGCGGCGAGCAGGCTGGAGGCGAGGAAGGTGAGCACACCGACGACGAACAACCGTCGCCGCCCGTAGCGGTCGGCGATCCTGCCCGCGGTGAGCAGGAGGGCGGCGAACACGAGGGTGTAGGCCTCCTGGACCCACTGCGCGTCGCTCGAGGTGATCCCCAGGTCACGGATGATCGAGGGCACGGCGACGTTGACGATGGTCGCGTCGACGATGATGAGCGCGACACCGAGGCTGAGGAAGACCAACCCGCTCCACCGGCGGCTCGGCGGATCCGGGGCGGCGTGTCTCACGGCCACGTCCTCTTGACTGAGCATGCTGAGTCATTCACGCCACCACTGTGCACCCCTGCCGGTCGCCGGGCAAGGCACCGCGGACGCGGGCGCCCCGTGCCGGCGTCCACTCCACCGGCGACCGGGCGGGACTACGGTGGAGAGGACATGGACGAGACGCACGAGGCGGACGGGGACCGGATCGGCGAGTGGCCGATGGGCCGGCTGCTCTCGACCGCGGCCCGGCTCGTCGAGCACGAGTGGAACGAGGTCCTCGCCCGCAGCGGGCTCACCCACGCCGGCCTGCTCACCCTCCACGCCCTCGAGAGCGGACCGCACACCCAGCGCGAGCTCGCCTCGCTGTCCTACGTCGAGGAGCAGACGATGAGCCGGGTGCTCGACCGCCTCGAGCGCACCGGCTTCGTCACCCGTGAGCGGGACCCGCGCGACCGCCGGCGGCTCGTCGTCGCCGCGACGGAGGCCGGCAGCCGGGCCTACCGGGTCGCGGTGCGCGAGGGCATGGCGGACCGGCTCGTCGCCGAGCGCGTGCAGGACCCGGAGCGGTTCCGCGCCGAGCTGGTCCGGCTCGTGGAGCGCATGCTCGAGCGGGGTGAGGACAGCCATTCCTTGCTCGACAACCCCCGTGCCGGCGGGGCACCGTAGGCAGCATGACGCGGCTCCTCTCCGACGACGACCTGACCCGGCAGCTCGCCGACCTGCCCGAATGGCACCGGCACGGCGACGCCATCCTCGCCACCTTCGAGGCCCCCGACTTCCCGACCGCGATCCGGCTCGTCACCGAGGCCGCGGACGAGGCCGAGCAGATGGACCACCACCCCGACATCGACATCCGGTGGCGCACGACCCACTGGAGCCTGTCGACCCACTCCGAGGGCGGACTGACCCAGCTCGACGTCGAGCTCGCCCACCGGATCTCCCAGGCCGCCGACCGCCTCGGCGCGAGCGCCCGTGACTGACGCGGCCGACGGCGGGCGCGCCGGCGCCGCCGCCGAGCCCCCCGGCCAGCACGGCTCCGAGCCGCACGACACCGACGTCTCGAGCCGGATGAACTGGCTGCGTGCCGGTGTCCTCGGCGCGAACGACGGCATCGTGTCCACCGCCGGGCTCGTCATCGGCGTCGCCGCCGCCACGCCGTCGCGCGCGGCGATCTTCACGGCCGGCCTCGCCGGCCTCGCCGCCGGCGCGATGAGCATGGCCGTCGGCGAGTACGTGTCGGTGAGCACCCAGCGCGACACCGAGTCCGCGCTGCTGGACCTGGAGCGCCGCGAGCTGCGGGAGATGCCGGATGTCGAGCTCGACGAGCTCACCGGCCTCTACGTCGATCGGGGCCTGTCCCCGCAGCTCGCCCGGGAGGTCGCGGTCCAGCTCACCGAGCGCGACGCCCTCGCCGCGCACGCCGAGGTCGAGCTCGGCATCGACCCCGAGGAGCTGACCAACCCCTGGCACGCCGCGTGGGCCTCGATGATCTCCTTCACCGTCGGGGCAGCGCTCCCGCTGCTCGCGATCATGCTGCCCGCGGTGGGCTGGCGGGTCCCGGTGACCGTGCTCGCGGTGCTCCTCGCGCTCGCTGCCACCGGGCTCGTCAGCGCCCGGCTCGGCAAGGCCGCCGCACCCCGGGCGGTGCTGCGCAACGTCGTCGGCGGCGGGATCGCGATGGCGGTGACGTACGGCATCGGGGCGCTGTTCGGGACGGCGATGGGCTGAGGCCGCCCTACTTCACCGACCCCGCGGTGAGGCCGCCGACGAGGTGCTTCTCGATCGCGGCGAACAGGACGACCACCGGGACGATCGCGATGACGGAGGCGGCGAACAGCTGGTCCCAGTGCTGCTCGTAGCCGGTGACGTACGAGGTGATCCCCACGGTGAGCGGCTTCTTCGACTCGTCGAGCATCAGGGTCAGGGCGACGACGTACTCGTTCCACGCCGCGATGAAGCTGAAGATCACCGCCGTCACGACGCCGGGCAGGGTCAACGGCAGCATGATCCGCAGCAGGGTGCGCAGCCGGCCGCAGCCGTCGAGCTGGGCGGCCTCCTCGACCTCGGTCGGGATCGAGGAGAAGAACCCGTGGAGGATCCACACGGCGAACGCGAGCCCGAAGGCGGCGTTGGTGAGGATGAGCGCCCCGTAGGTGTTGACCATGTTGAGGTTGAACCACTCGCGGTAGATCCCGACGACGAGCGCGGTCGGCGAGAACATCTGGGTGACGAGGACGAGGAGCAGGAAGGCCACCCGGCCGGGGAACCGGACGCGCGCGGTGTAGTAGGCCGCCGGGATCGAGACGAGGACGACGATCACGGTCGAGGAGCCGGCCACGAGCACGGACGTCTTGAGCCAGCCCAGGAACCTCGTGTCGCCGAGCACGTCGGTGTACGTCGACAGCTGCCAGGTGCGCGGCAGCAGGGACGCCGGGGTCTGGGTGACGTCCCCGCTGGGCCGCAGCGAGTTCAGCAGCATGACGAGGTAGGGCGAGAGCACGACGAGGGTGAACACCGCGCCCGCCAGCGGCATGACCCAGCGGCGGTGGCGCCGCCACCCGGCGGACCCGGCGCCCGGCACGGTCGCGGCGCTCACGCGGTCTCCTCCCGCCAGTTGACGACCCGCAGGTAGAGCAGGACGACGGCGAGGATGACGACGACGTTGCCGATCCCGGCGGCCGCCGACATCCCGACGTCCTTCTCGGCGCTCTTGAACGCGAGCTTGTACATGAACGTGATCGTGGTGTCGAAGGTGAACCCGGGGTTGCGGGCGTTGAGGGTGTAGACGATCGGGAAGCTGTTGAAGACGTAGATGATGTTGAGGACGCTCGCGACGAGGAGCGCGGGGCGCAGGAGCGGGAGGGTGATCAGCCAGTACGCCTGCCAGGGCCTGGCGCCGTCGATGGCGGCCGCCTCGTAGACGTCCCGGGGGATCGCGTTGAGGCCGGCGACGAACACGTAGGCGGTGAACGGGACCGAGACGAAGATGCCGACGACGATCATCGACGGCAGCACCCAGGTCGGGTCGCCGAGGAAGTCGATGGGCCGGTCGACGAGGTGCAGCCGCTGCAGGACGACGTTGAGGGTGCCGTAGTAGTAGTCGTAGATCATCACGAAGGTCTGCGAGGTGATGATCAGCGACGCCGCCCACGGCACGATGACCGCCCACCGGACGACGCGGCGCCCGAAGAAGTCCTTCGACAGGAACTGGGCGACCCCGAGCGAGACGACGACGGTCGCGCCGACGACGACCACCACCCACACCACGGTGTTGGCCACGACCCGACCGAGGGCCTCGTGGCCGAGCACCTCCGCGTAGTTGCTCGTCCCCGCGCCGCCGAGCCGCAGTCCGGTGATCGAGTACCGGCTGAACGAGGCCCGGACGAGCTCGACGGCCGGGTAGACGACGACGCCCAGGATGAGCGCGAGCGCGGGGCCGAGCCAGAGGAGGGCCGCCCACGCCTCCCCCCGGCGGCGCGACCCGACCGGGCGGGCGGTCGCCACGCTCAGCTGCCGCTGGTCGCGGTCTGCTGCAGCTTGCCCAGGACGGCCTTCGGGTCCCCGTCCGACCGGACGGCGGCGCCGATGTTCTGCTGCACGGCGAGCTTGACCCGGTCCCAGGCGGGGTCGTCGGTCGGGGTGAGCCGCACGTTCGGCAGGGTGTCGAGGTAGACCTTCAGGTCCTCGTCCTTCGAGAAGTAGTCCAGGCCGGACTTCGTCACCGGCAGGAAGCCCTCCTTCTCGATGAACGTGTTGACCTCGTCCTTCTGGTAGTAGAGGTCGTAGAAGGCCTTGACCGCCTCCTTGTTGCCCTTCTTCTTGAACGCCATGAGGTAGTCGGTGACCCCCAGGGTCCGCGGCGCCTTGCCGTCCCCGGTGGGCATCGGCGCGACGCCGTAGTCGACCTTGTCCTCCTCGTCGAGGGTCTGGGCGAGCGGGGAGAAGCCGACGACCATGCCGACGTTGCCCGACTTGAACAGGTCGAACGCCTGCGCCCGGTTGGTCCGGGCGGGGTTGTTCTGGGTCACCCCGTCGGTCACGGCGAGCTTCTTCATGAACGAGAGGGTCTCGACGTTCGTCGGCGAGTCGATGACCCACTGGTCACCGTCCTTCCACGCACCGCCGTTGTTGAACGTCCACATGGAGAACTCGCCCTGGGCCTCCTCCGGCCCGAGCGGCATGGCGTACCCGATGGTCTGCCCGCCGAGGTCCTCGATCTTCTTCGCGTCGGTCTCGAGCTCGTCCCAGGTCGTCGGTGGCGTGCTGATGCCGGCCTGCGAGAAGAGCTTCTTGTTGTAGAAGAAGGCGCGCGCCGACGCCAGGTCCGGGAAGCCGTACATCGTGCCGTCGTAGGTGCCGCTGTCGACGAACGAGTCGAGGATGTCGCTCTTCACCTCGTCCGAGAGCACCTCGTCGGCCCCGTAGAGCAGCCCGTCGCGGGCGTAGGAGGCAAAGGCGTTGAGGTTGAGGATGTCCGGGGGCGTGTTGTTCTGCACCATCGTGCTCGAGGTCTGGTCGATCGAGTCCCAGCTGACGACCTGGACGTCGAGGGTGATGCCCGTCTTGTCCTTGTACTTCTTCGCGAACTGCTTCCAGAACGCCGCCGTGTGGTCCTTGGAGTACTCCGCCGCCACGAGCTTGATCGAGCCGACCGACGAGCCGGAGCCGTCACCGCCCCCGCCGCCGGCGCTGCTGGCCCCGGTGCCCCCGCTGCAGGCACCGAGCGCGACCGCGCCGAGCACCCCTCCGGCAACCATCATCGACGGTGTCCGCCTCATGTCCGGTCCTCTCGCAAGCGTCGTGTGATCGAAACCGATCGGAATCGAGGTTCTGCGTGCAGGAAACGTAAACCTCTCGGCGGGGTTCGTCCACCCCTGAGGTGTGGTCACTCCCCTGGGTGTGGTCACTCCCCCGGGTGCGGCCGCCCACCCGGGCGTGGTCACCCCCCGACGACGGTGACCTCGATGCCGAGCCGCCGGAGCCGGTCGAGCTCGACCCCCGGCGCCGAGGGGTCGGTGACGAGCGCGTCCACCGCGGATGCCTCGCAGATCCGGCAGAACGCGGTCCGCCCGATCTTGTCGCCCGTCGCGACGACGACGACCCGCGAGGAGCGTCGGACCATGGTCTCGTTGATCCCCGCCTCCTCGTCGTGGCCGCACCCGGCCCCGGTGGCGGCGGCGAGGGCGTCCACGCCGAGCACCAGGACGTCGAGCCACAGCTGGTTCATGGTCCGGATCGCGAACGGTCCGGTCTGCTCGTAGGACTCGGGCCGGGCCACCCCGCCGAGGCACACGCAGCGCACCGCGGGGCGCAGGGCCATCTCGGAGGCGATGTTGAGGGCGTTCGTCACGATGGTGACCGCCTCCCGCCGGCTCGCGTCCCCGAGGTCGTGGCGCCCCGCGAGCTCCCGGGCCGTGGCCGTCGTCGTCGTGCCCCCGTTGAAGCCGACCCGGGCCCCGGCCGGCAGGGCGGCGGCCGCGGCCGCGGCGATCCGGGACTTCGCCGCGTCCCGGCCGGCGGTGCGGTAGCGGGCGGGCAGGTCGTAGGCGACGCTCGCCGCGACGACCCCGCCGTGGGTGCGGGTGACGAGCTGCTGGGCCGCGAGCCGCCCGAAGTCGCGCCGGACGGTGGCCGCGGACACCCCGAGCTCGTCCCGCGCCTGCTCGACCGTGAGCCGGCCGCGCGCGGCGAGCAGGCGGAGCAGGTCGCTCCAGCGTTTCTCGCGGTCGGGCGCGGCCACCCTGACCTCCTCCTGCCGGGTCCGGCCCCGGGCCGGACGGCGGACTCCCGGGACGGGAAGCCTACTCGCTTGTTCGTGCTCGTTTCACGACGCGGGCGAGCCGACTCGATCCCGTCTCACACCGGCGGCTGCAGCCACTGGCCGGAGCGCATGACGCCGAGCAGGTCGAGCCGGTCGTCGACGACGAGGACGTCGGCCCGGCCCCCCGTCTCGAGGGCACCGACCCCGTCGAGGGCGAGGGCCTCCGCCGGGGTCGCCGACGCCGCCCGCACCGCGTCGACGAGCGGCACCTCCGCGGCCTCGACGCAGACCCGCACCAGCTCCAGCACGGTGGCCACGCCGCCGGCGATCGACCCCCCGTCGACGAGCCTGACGGTCCGGTCCTCCACCTCGACCTCCCGGCCGCCGAGGGTGTAGCGGCCGGCGGGCATGCCGCTCGCGGCCATCGCGTCCGAGACGAGGCACACCGCCTCCGGGCCGACGAGGTCGAAGACCATGCGGACGGTCAGGGGGTCGAGGTGGACCCCGTCGGCGATGAGCTCGACCACGGCCTCCCCCCGGGCGGCCTGGGCGAGGCAGGCGGCGACGGGTCCGGGGAGACGGTGGTGCAGCGGCGGCATCCCGTTGAACAGGTGGGTCACCAACGGCCGTCCGCCGCGCGGGGCGTGCTCCAGGCCTGCCGCGAGCGCCTCCCACGCCGCCGCCGCGTCGCAGCTGGTGTGCCCGATCGCGGGCACCGCCCCGGCCTCGGCGAGCAGCGCCGGGAGGGCGTCGGCACCGGGCCGCTCGGGGGCGTAGGTCATGTGGACGAGCGCCCCGTCGGCGACCGCCGCCGCGGTCGCCGCCAGCGCCTCGACGAGCGCGGGGTCGACGTCGCGCAGGGCGTCGGGGTCCTGCGCGCCGCGTCGCTCGTGGGAGAGGAAGGGCCCCTCGAGGTGGATCCCGGCGAGGACACCCTCGGCGACGAGCCCGGCGCACGTGCGCGTCCCGGCGAGCAGCCGGTCGGGGTCGGCCGACACGAGGCTGGCGACGACCGAGGTGCTCCCCCGGCGGTGGTGGTGCTCGGCCGCGGTGCGGGCGGCGTCATGCCCGGGGCCGAACTCCCCGCCGGCGCCGCCGTGGCAGTGGACGTCGACCAGCCCCGGCAGGAGGGTGCGCTCCGCCTCCCACCCTGCGGGCGGAGCCAGCCCCCACCACTGGACCGGCAGCTCGTCGAGCGAGCCGGCGAACGCGATCCGGTCGCCCTCGACGACGACGCACCCGTCGGCGAGCACCCGGTCGGGGGCGACCAGCCGTCCTGGCAGCAGCTGCGGCTCGGCGTTCACCCCGCCATCGTGCCAGCCCGGTCGAGGACGATCTCGAGCACCGGCAGGCTCTCGGGCGCCTGCCCGGTGACCGACGTCATGACGGACTCCAGCTCGCGCCAGGCCCGCGGATGGTTCCGGGCGTAGGTCTCCAGGTGCACCCGGGCCTGCTCCGGGGGCAGCTCGGCGGCCCGCCCCGGCGCGGAGCGGAGCCGGCCGATGCTGACCCGGACGCGCGGGTCGGCCCGGACGTTGAGGTACCACTGCGAGGACCGGCCGAGACCGGAGCAGACCACGACCCGGTCCGGGTCGGGGCGGTCGACGGTCTCGAGGACGACCTCCCGCCGCCGGCCGCTGCGGCGGCCCGTGTGCTCGAGGAGGACGAGGCGGCCGCCGAGCAGCCACCCGAGCCGGAGGTGGAACAGGTGGATCGGGAGCCGGACCAACCAGCGCGTCCGCAGGAGCCGTCGCAGGAGGTCGGACCCGGTCGCCACGGGGGTCAGCCAACCACCCCCCGCGACCCGGCGGCAACCCCCGCAGGGTGCCGGTCGCGGGCCGCTCGGGAACCGGCCGCGTGCAGCTCGCCCGGACCGCTCGGCGCCCCTCCCGGCACCCTCGGGCCGAACCCGTCGTGGTAGTGGCCGTCCCCGGCACGTGCGTGACGACGACCACGATCTTTTCATGTCGTGCTCCGATATGTCTCGGAATCCCTTGGTACGTAAGGGATACCGATTGTGCTCACCGGGAAGATATCCCCCCCGTCCCACCAAATCGGTTGTGCCGCAAGTTGATTCGTCCGGGAAACCCGTTACTTTGGTGTTACGTGAGCAGCGCGACCCTGACGCCCCCCGCCCCTTCGACCTCCGACGACGACGTCCACTTCCGGACCCCGTCCCTCGACGACGGCGGTGAGCTGTGGAGGATCGCGGTCGACAGCCAGACGCTCGACGTCAACGCGTCCTACACCTACCTGCTCTGGTGCCGCGACTACGCCTCGACCTCGATCCTCGCCGAGGTCGACGGCGACCCCGCCGGCTTCGTCACCGGCTACACCCGCCCGGACTCCCCCGAGACGCTGATGGTCTGGCAGGTCGCCGTCGACGACTCCTACCGCGGCCGCGGCATCGCCGGCCGCATGCTCGACGCCCTCGTCGACCGGGTCGAGGACGCCCGCTGGATGGAGACGACCATCACCGACGACAACGCCGCCTCCATCGGCCTCTTCTCCAAGTTCGCCGACCGGCGCGACGCCTCCCTGGACCGGACCGACCTCTTCGGGACCGGCCACTTCCCCGACGACCACGACCCCGAGCGCCTCTACCGCATCGGCCCGTTGCGCTGACCGCTCGCCGCCGACGCCGCCCACGGCCTTCCCGCCGGACGGCCCCCGCGTGCGACCCACGCCCCTCACCTCGACGGAAGGACCCCACCCGTGACCACGGACCCGAACGCCCAGACGATCTTCGACAAGCGCGAGTCGGTCGTGCGCAGCTACTGCCGCAACTGGCCCGCCGTCTTCGACACCGCCCGCGGGCCCTACCAGTACACCGAGGACGGCGAGCGCTACCTCGACTTCTTCTCCGGCGCGGGGGCCCTGAACTACGGGCACAACCACCCCGCGCTGAAGCAGGCCCTCGTCGACTACGTCGCCGGCGACCACGTCGTGCACTCGCTCGACACCTACACCGTCGCCAAGCGCGAGTTCCTCGAGGCGTTCGACCGGTACGTGCTCACGCCGCGGGACCTGGACTACAAGGTCCAGTTCCCCGGGCCGACGGGCACCAACGCGGTCGAGACCGCGCTCAAGGTCGCCCGCAAGCACACGGGCCGGCCGGACATCGTCTCGTTCACCAACGCCTTCCACGGCATGACCCTCGGCTCGCTCGCCGTGACCGGCAACTCGATGAAGCGGGAGGGCGCGGGCACCCCGCTCTACCACGCCACGCCCGCCCCGTACGACGACTACTTCGACGGCGAGACCGCGGACTTCCTCTGGCTCGACAAGGTCTGGAGCGACAGCGGCTCCGGTCTGGCCACCCCGGCGGCAGTCATCGTCGAGACCGTCCAGGGCGAGGGCGGGCTCAAGGCCGCCCGCGCGGTGTGGCTGCGTGAGCTGCAGGCCCTCTGCCGCCGCCACGGTGTCCTGCTCATCGTCGACGACGTCCAGGCGGGCTGCGGCCGCACCGGCACGTTCTTCTCCTTCGAGGAGTCCGGGATCGAGCCCGACATCGTCTGCCTGTCCAAGTCGCTGTCCGGCTACGGCCTGCCGATGGCACTCACCCTGCTCCGCCCCGAGCTCGACCAGTGGGAGCCGGGAGAGCACAACGGCACCTTCCGCGGCAACAACCCGGCGTTCGTCACCGCGACCGCGGCCCTGAAGACGTTCTGGGCCGACGGCGAGCTCGAGGCGAACGTGCGCGAGCGCTCCGCCCAGCTGCGCGACGGCCTGCAGGGCATCGCCGACCTCGTGCCCGGCGCCGCGCTGCGCGGCCGCGGCCTGCTGTCGGGGATCGTCTTCCCCGAGCTCGACACCGCCGAGAAGCTCGCCGCGGCGTCCTACGAGCGCGGCCTGCTCGTGGAGACCTCCGGTCCCGACAGCGAGGTCGTCAAGGTCATGCCGCCGCTGACGATCACCGGCGACGAGCTCGCCGAGGGGCTGCGCATCCTCACCGAGGCCGCCCACGCGGTGCTCGACGTGGACGACGCCGAGCACGGCGAGCCCGCCCTCGTCTCCTGAGGGTCCGAGCGACCCCTTCGGGACCCGCCGGCCACCGGCGGGTCCCGGCCACTTCCGTCCCACCCGCTCCCCACCACCGAGGAGGCCCGATGAAGGTCATCCAGCTCGACGAGCTCAACGACACCGACAACGACGTCAAGCACGACACGTGGCGCAGCCGCCGCTTCGTCCTCGCCAAGGACGGTGTCGGCTTCTCCTTCCACGACACGGTCCTCTACGCCGGCACGAGCACGGAGATGTGGTACGCCAACCACATCGAGTGCGTGTACTGCTACGAGGGCACGGGCACGCTGCTCAACCGCGAGACCGGGGAGGAGTTCCCCATCCGCAAGGGGACGATGTACCTCCTCGACGAGCACGACAAGCACACCGTGAAGGCCGAGACCGACCTGCACATGGCGTGCACGTTCAACCCGCCCGTCACCGGCCGCGAGGTCCACGACGAGAACGGGGTCTACCCGCTGCTGACGGAGGACTCCCCCGCCTGACCGGCCCTCTCCCTCGCCGGCCGACCGGTCGGCGTCGGGACGCACCCGCGGGCGGGTCGGCGTTCAGTGGTGGGTGACCACGGCGACGGGACAGTGCGCCTCGTGGACGACGCCCTGGCTCACCGAGCCGAGCAGCATCCCGGCGAACCCGCCCCGGCCGCGGCTGCCGACGACGAGCAGGTCGGCCCCGCCCGAGCGGTCGACGAGCGTGGCCACCCGCGGGCCGTGGACGATCTCGAGCCCGACCGCCACGGAGGGGTGGGCCTCGCGCAGGGGGACGACGAGCCGCTCGACGGCCTCCCGGTGGCGGGCGACGACCCGCTCCCACTCCGGGCTGCCGGGTGTGGTGACGACGTACCCGTCCTCGACCTCGACGTTCCACGCGGTGACGACGACGAGGTCGGCCCCGCGGCGCTCGGCGGCGTCGACGGCGTACTCCAGCGCGGCGCGGCTGTCGGAGCTGCCGTCGACCCCGACGACGAGGAGCCCGTGGGCCGGCGCCGGGTCGCCGTCCGGCCCGACCACGACGACCGGGCACGGGGCGTGGGCGATGACCGACAGCGCCGTGGAGCCGAGGAAGAAGCGCGCGAGCGCCCCCCGTCTCCCCGCGCCGACGACGATGGTGCTCGCGCGCTCGGCGACGGCGAGGAGGGTGGACGCCGCGGTCCCCCAGGGGCGGCTCGAGGTGACCGCCACACCCGGGGCCGCCGCGCGGGCCCGGGACGTCGCTTCGGCGACGAGGGCGTCGGAGCCGTCCAGCCGGTCGAGCTCGTCGGCGCTGACCATCGCCGGCGCGAACGACGGGTCGGCGGGCAGGAGCATGTTCGAGAGGCTCTCGCGGGCGTTGAGCACGTGCAGCGGGCTGCCGCGCCGCCCCGCCTCGGCGGCGGCCCAGCGCACCACGGCCTCGTCCCGCTCGCTGCCGTCGACCGCCGCGACGACCGCGCCGAGCGGCACCTGCGCGCCCACCCCGGCCTCGACGGGGTCCGCACCGCCCCCTGGGGCACCGCCCGGGACCTCGTCGCCGACCATGCCCCCATTCCACCAGACCCGGGCCACCCCCGGGCGGGGTCGAAGGACCTGCCTCAGCCGCCGTCGGCGGCCCGGCGCAGCGCCGTCAGGTCGATCCGGCGCATCCGCAGCATCGCCTCCGTCGCGCGGCGCGCCCGGTCGGGGTCCGGGTCGGACAGCAGCGCGGACAGCTCGGTCGGGACGACCTGCCAGGACACCCCGTAGCGGTCCTTGAGCCAGCCGCACTGGCTCTCCTGCCCCCCGTCGGTCAGCCGGTCCCAGAAGCGGTCGACCTCCTCCTGCCCCTCGCAGGCGATCTGGAAGGAGACCGCCTCGGAGAACTGGAACTCCGGCCCCCCGTTGAGGGCGACGAACGGGTCGCCGTCGAGCTCGAAGGAGACGGTCATGACGCTCCCCTCGGGCCTGCCCGTGCCCGGTCCGTAGTGCGTCGTGCCGGTCACCCGAGAGTTCGGGAACACCCCGCACCAGAACCGAGCCGCCTCCTCGGCCTCCGTGTCGAACCACAGCCACGGTGTCGTCCTGCCCATGTCGTCCCCTCGTGCTCCTCGGTCGTGCTCTTCGGTCGTCCTCTGTGATCGTGCTGCTCACCGGTGCTGACCCGCGCCGCGTCCGGAACTCATCGCGGCCACCGGCAGGCCGTGGTCGGCAGCTCGTCGGCCGGTCGTCGACGGGTCGCTGCCGGGTCAGGGGCGGGACTGCTCAGGACCGGGCGGCTCCGTGCCGATGGGGCCGACGGCCGGCCGGCTGTCCGTCGCCGGCGACAGCCGTGCCCGACCCCGGAGGTCCGCCATGAAGCCCGCCCGCCTCGCCGCCGTCGCCGCGGCCACCACCGCGCTGCTCGTCGGGTCGCTGCTGCCCGCGGCGGCCGTCACCGGCGGCGACCGCGACGGCGAGGCGCACCCGGCTGTCGGCCTGCTCGCCTTCACCACCCCCGGCGGCGGCCGCGGGACGTGCACCGGCACGCTCGTCACCGACCGGGTGGTGCTCACCGCCGGTCACTGCACGGCCGCCGCGGTCGGCGAGGTGGGGGTGACCTTCGACGCCGTCGTCGCGGAGGCGCCGCCGTTGCCGCTGCCGGTCGCGGCCGACCCGGAGCAGGGGTACACCACCGCCGAGCTCGACGCGGCCGGCCTGCTCCCCGGGACCGCCCACACCCACCCCGGCATCGACGTCGACGGCGCGAAGCGGGCGAACGACGTGGGCGTCGTCGTCCTCGCCGAGCCGGTTGCCGGCACCGAACCCGCCCGGATCGCGCCGGCCGGGTACCTCGACCGGTTCTCCCCGGACGTGCTCCACGACACCCTGTTCACCGAGGTGGGGTACGGCGCGCACGTCACCACCGCCCCGAGCGGCTCGCAGAGGCCGACCCCGGTGCCCTACCCGCTCGCGCGCCGCAGCGCGCAGTCCCCGGGCCAGAAGCTCACCGACCAGGTCCTCCAGGTCAACGGGAACGACAAGGACCCGAGGGGCACCGGCGGCACGTGCCTGGGCGACTCCGGCGGTCCGGCGTTCCACGACGGGTACGAGGTCGCCGTCGCGAGCTACGTGCTCACCCCGAACTGCCGGTGGATCGCCGGACTGCAGCGGGTCGACGTCCCGGTCGTCCAGGGGTGGCTCGCCGGCTTCGGGGTCGGCGCCGCAGCCTGAGCCCGCGACCCGCCCGACGACCCGGGACCTCGGACCCGGGTGCCCGGCGGGCGGGCGGCCTAGCGTGCTGGCATGACCTCGCGCAAGGTCGTCATCCTCGGCGCCGCCGGACGGGACTTCCACCTGTTCGCGACGACCTTCCGCGACGGGCCGGACGACGTCGTCGCGTTCACCGCGACCCAGATCCCGGGGATCGCGGAGCGCCGCTACCCGCCGTCCCTGGCCGGGCCCGGCTACCCCGACGGCATCCCGATCGTGCCCCAGGCCGGGCTCGAGGACCTCATCTCCCGCGAGCGCGTCGACCTCGCCGTGCTCGCCTACTCCGACCTCTCCCACCGCGAGGTCATGCACCTCGCCTCGCGGTGCCTCGCGGCGGGAGCCGACTTCCTCCTCCAGGGCGCCCGGCAGGCGATGCTCCCCGCGACGGTGCCGGTCGTCGCGGTCACCGCCGTGCGCACCGGCGCCGGGAAGAGCCAGACCTCCCGCTACCTCGCGCGGGTCCTGCGCGAGGACGGCCACCGGGTGGTCGCGGTGCGCCACCCGATGCCGTACGGCGACCTCGAGCGGCAGGTGTGCCAGCGGTTCGCGACGCTCGCCGACCTCGACGAGCAGCAGTGCACCATCGAGGAGCGCGAGGAGTACGAGCCGTTCATCGAGGCCGGGGTCGTGGTCTACGCCGGCGTCGACTACGTGCGCATCCTCGCCGAGGCCGAGCGCGAGGCCGACGTCGTCCTCTGGGACGGCGGCAACAACGACCTGCCGTTCTACCGGCCCGACGTGCACGTCGTCCTCGCCGACCCGCTCCGGCCCGGGGACGAGCAGGACTACCACCCCGGGGAGACGAACGTCCGCATGGCCCACGTCGTCGTCATCGGCAAGTGCGACTCGGCGCAGCCGGAGGCGGTCAGCGCGGTCGAGGCCTCGGTGCGGCGGCTCAACCCCCGCGCGACCGTGCTGCGGGCCGACAGCCCGGTCGTCCTCGAGGACCCCGACGCGGTCCGCGGACGGGACGTCGTCGTCGTCGAGGACGGGCCGACACTGACCCACGGGTCGATGTCGTGGGGAGCGGGCGTCGTCGCCGCGCGGCGCGCCGGCGCGGCGCACATCGTCGACCCGAGTCCGTACGCGGTCGGGTCGATCGCCGCGACCTTCCGCCGCTACCCGAACGCGTCGGGAGTGCTGCCCGCGACCGGGTACGGCACGAGCCAGATCCACGACCTCGCCGCGACGATCGCCGCCACCCCGTGCGACACGGTGGTCTCGGCGACCCCGATCGACCTCACCCGGGTGCTCCCGGTCAGCAAGCCGGTGGTCCGGGTCCGCTACGAGCTGCGCGAGCAGGTGCCGGGGGCGCTGGCCGGCGTCGTCCGGGACGCCCTCCGCGCGCGGGGCGCGGGCCCGGCTGCACCACCACCCCCGCGTTGAGTGAGCACCAACTGCTCCCGAATCGGCAGATGGGGGACATCTGCTGCTCACTCAACACGCGTTGGGGGACATCTTCTGCTCACTCAACGTGGGGAGGGGCGCCGGTCAGCGGGGCGTGAGCACCTCGGCAAGCCGCTCGGCGAGCGGCGCGGCGAGCACGTCCCCGAGGCCCACGGGCCGCCCGTCGGGGCCGGCGAGCGGGAGCCGCCAGTTCGGGTACTCGTCCTGGGTGCCGGGCTGGTTGATCGTGCGCACGTCCCCGACGAGGTCGGTCACGGCCACCCCGACCATCCGCGACGGGGTCTGCGCGACGTACCGGTGGAGGGCCTCGACGGTCTCCGGGATCCC
This sequence comes from uncultured Actinomycetota bacterium, assembly GCA_963800325.1. Taxonomy (GTDB): domain Bacteria; phylum Actinomycetota; class Actinomycetes; order Actinomycetales; family Dermatophilaceae; genus CAWDAQ01. The sequence goes on from CAWDAQ010000005.1 coordinate 799,725, forward strand.
GGCCCCCTCGGCGAGGAGCCCGCGCTCGCGCAGCACGGCCCGGACCTCCTCGACCGCGGCCTCCTCGGCCGCCCGCTCCTCCTCGACCGGGCGGGTGAGCAGCCCGAGCCGGTCGCGCAGCGCGACGTGCTCCAGCGAGAGGTACCCCGCGGTCGGCGGCAGGTCGTGGGTCGTCACGGTCGACAGGCAGAGCTCGCGGTAGCGCTCGGGCGGGAGCGGGCGGCCCTCGTCGTCGCGCTCGAACCAGAGGATCGAGGTGCCGAGCACGCCACGCTCGCGCATGTAGTCCCGGACCCACGGCTCGACGACGCCCAGGTCCTCGCCGACGACGACGGCGCCGGCCCGCTGGGCCTCGAGGACGAGGATCCCGATGAGGGCCTCGTGGTCGTAGCGGACGTAGGTGCCCTCGTCGGGCGTGCGGCCCTCGGGCACCCACCACAGCCGGAACAGGCCGATGATGTGGTCGACGCGGATGCCGCCGGAGTCCCGCAGGACGGTCCGCAGCATGTCCCGGTACGGGGCGTAGCCCCGCTCGGGCAGCCGGTCGGGACGCCACGGCGGCTGGTTCCAGTCCTGTCCACGCTGGTTGAACTGGTCCGGGGGCGCTCCGACGGAGACCCCGAGGGCGAGGGTGTCGGCCAGGCCCCACGCGTCGGCGCCGTCGGGGGCGACCCCGACGGCGAGGTCGTGGACGACCCCGAGCGACATCCCGGCGGCGAGCGCGTCCCGCTGCACCTCGCGCAGCTGCTGCTCGAGCAGCCACTGCAGCCACTGGTGGAACTCGACCTCGGCGGCGTGGTCGTCCCGGAACGCGGCGACGGCCGGGGAGGTCGGGTCCTGCAGCTCCTCGGGCCAGCCGGTCCACGGCAGCCCGTGGACCTCGGCGAGCGCGCACCACGTGGCGTACGTGAGCAGGCCCTCGCCCTCGCGGGCGAGGTAGCGCTGGAAGTCGCGGCGCCGCCGGCCGGTCAGGCCCGCGGCGTGGACCTCGGCCAGCGCAGCGCGCTTGGCGGCCCAGGCTGCGTCCCGGTTGAGCGCGTCCCGGTCGTCGAGCGCGCGGGCGCGGGAGGCGTGCTCCTCGACCCGGGCGCGGGGGCCCGCCGCGAGACGGGCGACCTCGGGGACGGCCTCGACGTCGAGGTAGACGGGGTTGGCGAACCGGCGGGTCGTGGGCAGGTAGGGCGAGGGCTCCATCGGCGGGACGGGCTCGGCGGCGTGGAGCGGGTTGACGAGGACGAAGTCGGCCCCGAGGTCCTCTCCCGCCCACGCGGCGAGGTCGGCGAGGTCGGAGGTGTCCCCGATCCCCCAGGACCGCTCGGAGCGCACCTGGTAGACCTGCTCCATCAGCCCCCAGACGCGACGGTCGCGCAGGGCCCGCGGCAGCTCGAGCACCCGGGGGGTGACGACGAGCGTCGACGTCGCCCGGGAGGCGTCGCTCGACCCGTCGTCCTCGCCGGGCGTCCCGACGTGGGCGGTGAGGGTGTGCCAGCCGAGCGGGAGGTCCCCGGGCAGCTCGAACGTCGCCTCGCCGACGAGCGCGCCGTCGACGGTGCGGGGGTCGACCCAGTGGTCCACCTGACGCGCCGGCACCGACCCGCCGTCCTCGAGCCCGACCTCGAGCCGGACGCCGGCGCCGTGCGGGACGTGCACGGGCACCCACGGCGCGTCGCCCTCACGGCAGACGACGGTGCCGGGCAGCGTCCGCCGCCAGGGCGCGTCCGCGACGTCGGCGAGTGCGGCCGCCGCGGCCTCCTCGGTGCCGGCGTCGACGCCGAGTGCGGCGAGGACGGCCACGAGGGTCGCCGCGGGGACGACGACGTGCCGGCCCTGCCAGTCCCAGTACTCGGTGGAGACGCGGTGGGCGCGGGCGAGGTCGAGCAGGGCGGATGAGGGGTCGGGTGCCACGCGGGATCTCCTGGGGTGATGCTCGGGGTGATGCTTGGGGCGGTGCGGGGTGCGGGCGCTAGGGGGCGTCGCGACGGACGAGGGCGGGGGCGAGCTCGCGGTACTGCTCGCGCGGGAACGCGGCCGGGTCGGGCGGGAGGACCTGGACGCAGACGGCGTCCGCCCCGGCCTTCCGGTGGGCCTCGACCCGTCGGCGGACGTCGTCGACGTCGCCCCACGCGACGACGGCGTCGACGAGCCGGTCGCTGCCGTCACCGGCGAGGTCGGCGTCGTCCCACCCGAGCCGCCGCAGGTTGTTCGTGTAGTTCGGCAGCGCGAGGTAGCGGGAGGTGTGCCGGCGCGCGACCTCCCGTGCCCGGCCCGGGTCGGTCTCGAGGACGACCGCCTGCTCCGGGACGAGGAGGGGCGCCTGCCCGAGCGCCTCGCGGGCCCGGGCGGTGTGCTCGACGGGCACGAAGTACGGGTGCGCCCCGGCCGAGCGCTGCGCGGCGAGCGCGAGCATCCGCGGCCCGAGCGCGGCGAGCACCCGGCTCCCGGCCCCCGCTCGGCTCCCGGCGTCGCCGGACCGCGCGGCGAGGGCGTCGAGCTCGTCGAGGTAGGCGACCATCCGGCTGTACGGGCGCTCGTAGCGGGTCCCGTCACCCTCGACCCGGGGGGCGTGGCTCGCGCCGAGGCCGAGGAGGAAGCGCCCCGGGTGGGCGGTCTCGAGGGCGGCGACGGCGGCGGCGGTCTCCGCGGGCGTGCTGTGCCAGATGCTGAGGATCCCGCTGGCGACGGTGACCCGGTCGGTGCCGGCCAGGAGGTCGCCGAACACGGCCGGCACGCCACGCTCGAACCCCGCGGAGAGCCACAGCGAGGAGTAGCCGAGCTCCTCGAGCTCGGCGGCGACGTCGAGGGCCTCGGACCTGCGGTCGTGCTCGAGCCACAGGCCCGTCCCCCACACCCCGACCGGACCCAGTGCCATGCGGGCGACGCTAGCAGCCCGCACGGCTCGGCACCGGGCCCGGCGGGCCCGGCGGGCCCGGTGCCGAGGAGACGTCGGGGTCGGGCGGGGGGTGGGACGCCGGGTCAGGCCTGCAGGTGCTCCCGGAGGAAGTCCACGGCCCGGCCCCAGGCGATGCGCGCCTGCTCCGGGTCGTAGGTGCCGAGGAGGTTCTCGTCGTTGACGAACGCGTGCCCGGCCGGGTAGGTGAAGAACTCCGCGGTCCCGTCCGAGTGCTCCTCGAGGTCGGCGAAGGTCGACCGGACCTTCTCCAACGGCACCGTGGTGTCCTCCTCGCCGTAGTGGCCCTGGACGTCCGCCCGGACCCGGCCGGCGTCGAGGCCGCCGGCGGGCAGCCCGTAGAACGGCACGGCCGCGGACACCTTCTCGCCCGCCTCGGCGGCGAGCGCGAGGACGAAGCCGCCGCCCATGCAGAACCCGACGACGCCGACCGTGCCCGAGGTCGTCTCCTCCCGGGAGAGGAGGTAGTCGACGGCGCCGGCGAGCGTCCGGGAGGCCGCCGACTCGTCGAGGGAGGTCATCATCTCCTCCGCCTCGGCGGCGTCGTGGGTCGTGCGGTCGCCGTAGAGGTCCGGGGCGAGCGCGACGAAGCCCTCCCCCGCGAGGCGCTCGACGAGGGAGGCGATGTGGGTCGTCAGTCCCCACCACTCCTGGATGACGATGACCCCGGGACCGGAGCCGCTCTCGGGGGTGCGCAGGTAGCCGTACGCCGTGGTGTCGGCGGTCGGGAAGGTCACGTTGTGCTCGGAGCTCACGGCTCTCCTTCTCCCGGGACACCACGCGGCGGCCTGACCGCGGGCGCGCGAGGTCCCGTTGTCGGTGTGTCGGCTGTCTCCGGGCAACACCGAGGCCACCACCGCCGATTCCCGGCCGCGTCCGGCGGGGTGGGGCCACGGGCCGGCGCGGGCGGTCCCGTGGCGGGTCAGCCGGTGTCGCCGTCGTGGCAGGGCAGCAGCACGACGGTGCGCGGCTGCTGCACCTCGGGCCCGTCGAGGTAGGACTCCCACGGCGGGGCGGCGGGCACGTAGTTGTGGGCCTCGGCCCAGTCGAGGGCCGCGTGGTAGGCGGCGGGGAGGTCGGACCACGCCCCCCGGTGGAGCACGCGGGCGGCGGGCCCACCCGGCAGCTCGCACGGCTCGACCCGACCGGTCGGCCTCACCTCCCCCGTGGCCGGGAACCCGGCCTCGACGTCGAGCCCGTCGCCGGCGGGGACGTAGCGGCCGAACGGCGGCCCGGCCGGCTCCAGCCCCTGCCCGGCGAGCGCCTCGGCGACCTCGCCGAACGCCGAGGCGAGGAACTCCGGGATCTCGGCGGCGGTCAGGCTCGCCCGCACGACCGCCGCGGGCTGCGGGTCGAGCTCGACGAGCTCGGTGTCGTACGTCATCGACGGCGCCTCCTTCGTCCCCAGCGTAGCGGCGCGGCGGCCCGGGGGTCAGGCACGCCAAGGCCGGGGGCGCAGCCGGCGGAGCGCCGCCGAGCCGGTCTGGCGCAGGGCGGTCCCGAGCCGGGGCCTGGTGACGACGCCGAGCTGCAGCATCGACGTCAGGTCGTCCCTCGTGGCCCAGTGCTCGGCGATCCTGCCGTCCACGAGGCGGAACCAGTGGCTCTGCTCGGCGCGGAAGGCGCGGCCGCTCGGGGAGGACGCCGTTCAGCCTCCCGAGGTTCGTGCCGGTCGAGAGGACGCGGACGACCACGAGGTCACCGTGGGCGACGATCGCCTCGATCCGCATCGACAGGTCGGGGAACTGCCCGAGGAGCCACCGCATGGACGCCCGCATCGTCTCGGGGCCGTCGACCCGACCCGGTTCGTCCTCGGAGAAGGGGGCGTGGGCGTGCTCGACGAAGTCCGTGGCCACGAGCTCGTCGCACAGGGAGTACCTGCGCTCGTTCCACATCTCCTCGACCCACCGGCGCACCGTCTCGGCGTCCCGGGACTCCATGACCCGAACCTCCCACCGGCGCGGGCCGCACGGGCCTCTTGCGACCGGTCCGTTCCGGGCCGGGGCGGACTCAGACGTTGAAGCGGAACGATCACGCGGGGTGCGGAAATTGGTGGCGATCGCCGGGCGACGTTGACACTCCCGCCTGACCTGCAGAGACGTGACCGCGGCACCGTTTGGGGGTCGACGGCGATCATCGGTCTCGACCGGACTTCTTGCGGACTATTTGCGGACCGCCGGTCTCAGTCGTCAAGGTCCAAGTCGAGGATCGCGTGGGCGACCTCGGACGGGAACAGCGTCGACCAGATGATCTCGCCCGAGCCAGGGTTCATCTCGGCGATCGGCGACGGTTCGGGCTGCCAGTCTTCGGGCGCAACTCCAGGGACGCAGTCGAGCAGCAAGGCGAACACCTGCGGATCCGGCACTCCCTCGGCAATGATCGCTAGGTAGGCCTCGTGCCCGTTCTCTGCCCGGACGAGTGCCTTTATCCGATGGTTCCGGAACTCGGCGACGGCGAGGCGGCCACTCTTCAGCGACATCGCCACGAGCCGGATCACCATGCGCTTCATCTCGCGCCGCCACGCGACGGCCTGTTCTGCAGCGAGGCGCTTCCAGTCCCAATCGGTGGGGAGCAGGTGATCCGAGGAGACGGTCTTCCCCGTCGTGCACTCTCGCTGCAGCGTGGCGTAGAAGTCACGCTGGGCGCTGTCCGCTTGACGCCGGCCAGCAGCGCCGATCCACCATGCCCCTCGGCTCGGGCGTGCCCACTCCGGGAGATCAGTGCCGCGGAGCTCAGTCACGGCAGCGCGGTGGTCGCATGTCTTGACCTTGAACCAGACGCGATCGGTGAGCGCGACGACGCGCTCCACGCCGCCTGCGTCTCGCTGTTCGGGGACCGCCTGGGCGTTGACGATGACCGGCTGATCGATCTCTTCCAGGCGGACCCCGAGGTCTGGCAGGTCTACACCAAGATCACCGAGACAGCGCTTGGTTGGGCGAACGCCAACCGGTTCCGAGAGCATGTGGCGAACCTAGCGGCCGGGTCCGACCGTCCAGCGATGCGAACGGGGATGGGTCGGTTACTTCGGCAGGCCACCGAGGTCATCGAGCTCTTCGATGCTGAGGCCGGTCATGAGCGACACTGCAGCGGCGTCAGTGCCGTTGAGCTGGCCGAGCGCAGCCTTGATCCCGGCGTTGATCTCATCGCGGTGGGCGTCGATGTACTCGCGCACAGCAGCGTCAACGATGTCCTTCTTCGAACGGGACATGAAGTGAGCAGCGTGCGACACGAGCTCGTCAGTGGCGACGTCAACCTTGATCGGCGCAGTAGCGGTAGCCATGACAGCGAAACTCCTTGCCCTGAGGTGCCCGGTTAAACCTCAGGTACCAAAGTACCAAGCGACACGAGTTCCGTCCACTTCGAATGGGGCACCGTGCGTGAGGCTTGCCGCGAATGTGGCTGATGAGACTGCTACGTGTCAGCACTCCCCGGAGCTGCTGGGCTACCTGCGCTGCGAAGTCCGGGTCGGCGTGAATCCGGGCGACGACATCGTCGGCAACCTGGTTCACGTCGAGGGCCCCGCCAGCTCAACCTCGAGACCGAGCGGCCGGTGGATGTCGACCCGAGGGTCATAGGCGCTCTCACCGTTGTCGCCGTACGCGGGCAGGATGTGGTCGAAGACGAGTTGGACGGGATCGCTGGGTGGGCAGTCCCTTCCGACGACATGACACCCGCCTCACGGGCGTCACGTGTGACCGTAGTGCGTGAACCAGCCGCGTAGCGTGCACCCGCGTCCGGATCAAGCCGCCGCAAAGGGTCGCGTCACAGACGCGCCAACTGGCATCACTGGGACTGCGACTGGCCTGACGACAAGCACGAACGAGCCCACCCCGCTGAAGTTCTTGCGGACTGTGTGCGGACCGGGAGAGGTGAAACTCCCTCTGACCTGCGCAAACGCGTCAATTCAGACGTTGAAGCGGAACTCCACCACGTCGCCGTCCTGCATGACGTAGTCCTTGCCCTCGACCCGGACCCGCCCGGCCTCGCGGGCCTTGAGCATCGACCCGGCCGCGACGAGGTCGTCGTAGGAGACGACCTCGGCCTTGATGAAGCCGCGCTCGAAGTCGGTGTGGATGACCCCGGCGGCCTGCGGGGCCTTCCAGCCCCGGCCGATGGTCCACGCGCGGGCCTCCTTGGGACCGGCGGTGAGGTAGGTCTGCAGCCCGAGGGTGTGGAACCCGGTGTGCGCGAGCTGGTTCAGCCCGGGCTCGCTCACCCCCACCGACTCCAGCAGCTCGGCGGCCTCGTCCTCGTCGAGCTCGGCGAGGTCGGCCTCGAGCTTGGCGTCGAGGAAGACCGCGTCGGCGGGGGCGACGAGGCCGGCGAGCTCGGTCCGCAGGGACTCGTCGGTGAGCTGGTCCTCGTCGAGGTTGAAGACGTAGAGGAACGGCTTCGTCGTCAGCAGGCCGAGGCGGCGGGCGATGCCCTCGTCGACGTCCTCGTTCCCGGCGCGGAGCGCGGCGTAGAGGGTGCGCCCGTCCTCGAGGACCTTCTGCGCCGCGAGCGCGGTGTCGAGCACGGCCCGGTCGGTCTTCTTGCCCTTGACCTCCTTCTCGATCCGGGGCACGGCGTTCTCGAGGGTCTGCAGGTCGGCGAGGATGAGCTCGGTGTGGATGGTCTCGATGTCGCCGGACGGGCTGACCTTGCCGTCGACGTGGACGACGTCGCCGTCCTCGAAGGCGCGCACGACCTGGCAGATCGCGTCGGCCTCGCGGATGTTCGCGAGGAACTTGTTGCCCAGCCCCTCCCCCTCGGAGGCCCCGCGGACGATGCCGGCGATGTCGACGAACGACACGGTGGCGGGCAGCACCTTCTCGCTGTGGAAGATCTCGGCGAGGGTGCCCAGGCGGGGGTCCGGGAGCGGGACGACGCCGACGTTCGGCTCGATCGTCGCGAACGGGTAGTTCGCCGCGAGGACGGTGTTCTTGGTGAGCGCGTTGAAGAGCGTCGACTTGCCGACGTTGGGGAGACCGACGATTCCGATGGTGAGTGCCACGGGGACGGGAGTCTACCGGCTCCCCCGACCGCCCCGGTCCACGCCGCACAGCTCCCGGCTCAGCGCCCCAGGCCGCCCTCGCCGTCCTCGAGGTAGGCGGTGCCGTCCTCCTCGCCGGGCAGCCGCGCGAGCATCCGGGCGGTGTACGGCGCGACCCGGCCCTCGAGGGCGCCCGGGTCGGCCCAGTGCAGCGCGCGCACCTCCCGGTCGAGCAGGTCGGCAGTGGCGTGCAGGTCGTCCGCGACCCGACCGAGGTCGAACAGGAACAGGGTCGCGTCGTCCCAGCCGCGCCAGGCGGGCAGCCAGTTCACGGTGAGCAGCCGGCGCGGGACCACCTCGATCCCGATCTCCTCGCGCACCTCGCGCACGACCGCCCCGGCCGGGGACTCGTGCGGGTCGACGACCCCGCCGGGCAGGTCGAGCTCGACCTTGTACGTGAGCTCGCACAGCAGGATCCGGTCCGCCGAGTCCCGCAGCACGCCCTGGGCGATGGCCCGCTTCTTCGGCAGCCGGGCGTTGAGGGTCCCGATGAAGGCACGACGGGCCTCCGGTCCGCCGAGCGGACCGCCCGGGGCGTCCGGGTGACGGTCGGGGCCCCCGCCCCTGCCTGCCGCTGCCATGCCCGTCAGCCTACGTCGGGTCCGCGCGTCGCCGGCCGGGTGTCGGTGGCGGGTCCGCGCGTCGGCGGCCGGGTGTCGGTGGCGGGTGCCAGCCTGAGCGGCATGCACCCGTGGACCAGCGCCCTGCTCGGGCTCGTCGTCGGCGCCGCGCTGGCCTGGGCGCTCACCCGGGCCGTGCTGTCCGGGCGCGCGGCGGGCCTGGTCACCGAGCGCGACCTGCTGCGCGAGCGCGTCGTCGACCTCGAGGCGGCGGTGGCGGGCGACGACCGGACCGCGAGCGTCCTCGCGCCGCTGCGGGACGCCCTCACGCGGGTCGAGTCCCACGTGGGGACCCTCGAACGCGACCGGGTCGACCAGTTCGCGACGCTGCGCTCGGTCGTCGGCCGTGTCGAGGAGGAGACCGCCCGGCTGGGTCGGGAGACCAGGTCGCTCGCCGGCTCGCTCAACTCCTCCTCGGTCCGGGGGGCCTGGGGCGAGGTCCAGCTCCGCCGGGTCCTCGAGCACGCGGGGCTGCTCGCGCGGTGCGACTTCGACGAGCAGGTCCGGGCGGTGAGCGGCCACGAGGCGCAGGTACGGCCCGACGTCGTCGTCGCCCTGCCCGGCGGGAAGGTCCTCGTCGTCGACGCGAAGGCCCCGATGACGGCGTTCCTGCGCGCCCAGGCCGACGCGCTCGAGGACACCGAGCGGGACCGGCTGCTGCGCGAGCACGCGAGCGCGCTGGGCGGCCACGTCCGCTCGCTCGCCGCCAAGGAGTACTGGACCGCCTTCCGGGCGACCCCGGAGATGGTGGTCTGCTTCGTCCCGAGCGAGGCGATGCTCACCGCGGCGCTCGCCGCCGACCCGTCCCTGCACGAGGCGGCCCTCGCCGACCGGGTCGTGCTCGTCGGGCCCGGGTCGCTGCTCGCGCTGCTGCGGACCGTCGCCTTCACGTGGCAGCAGGACGCCCTGACGAGCAACGCCCGCGAGCTGCTCGCGCTCGGCCGCGAGCTGCACGCCCGGCTGTCGACCCTCGGCGGTCACACGGCCAGGCTGGGCCGCTCGCTGCAGCGGTCCGTCGAGGGCTACAACGCGCTGGTCGGCGCCCTCGAGAGCCGGGTCCTCGTCACCGCCCGGAGGCTGCGCGATCTCGACCTCGTCGACGGGGACCTCCCCGAACCGTCTCCCGTCACCCATGCGCCGCGGGTGCTCACCGCCGAGGAGCTGATCGAGACGGCGAGCGCCGAGGACGCCCGCCCGGACCTCGACCTCGGCTCCGTCTACCCCGCGGAGAGGGCGGCGGACCCCGGCACGAGCAGGGACGAATCGGCCTGACATCCGTCGTCTGCCCTATTTATACCTTTCGACTGATTTCTGCATTTTCAGGCGTTCTAGCCGCTCTGCGTGTTAAGTTCCTCCCGGATTCGGCCGCCGGGGGGACGCGGCTGACGGGGGGCAAGGTGGGGAGCTCGATGGTCCTGGCGGTGCTGACGACGTGCGCGGCGGCGTTCTGGGTCTGCGTCCTCGCGGCGTTCACCGCCCGTTACCTGCTCGGTCGGGTGCGGGTGGCCACGGGGTTCGCCGTCGCGACCCCGGTGCTCGCCGTCGTCATGGTCGCCGTCGTCTCGGCCGACCTGGCTGCGGGTGGGCACGCGAGCCCGGTGCACGCCCTCGGGGCCGTCCACGTCGGCCTCCTCGTCGGCTATGCCCCGCCCGCGCTCGCCGGTGCCGAGCACTGCTTCACCTACCTCGTCGCCGGCGGACGGCCACCGCGGCGAGAGCACCCGAGCGCGGCGGAGCGCGCCGAGCGGCTGCGCTCACGGTGGGCACACCACGTCCTCGGCTGGGCCGCCGGGTCGCTCACGCTGCTCGGTCCGGTCCTCGCGCTCGCGGACCCCTCCCGCACCGGTGCGCTCACCGACGCGATGGTCGTCTGGGCCGCAGTGGTGCTCGTCGAGGTCGTGGTCGCCGCGCTCCACGCGGGCCGGCCCCGCACCGGTGGCCGCGGGCGTCCGCTGCCCGCCCGTGGGACCGCGCCGGCCGGCTCCTGACCGGCTCACCGCGGCCCTCCGGCGGACCCTCGGAACTCAGTGGAAGGAGCCGGCCTGCTCGAAGGCGGCGTCGTGGCGGACCTCGCCGGTCTCGCCCCGGGCCTTGAGCTCGCGGCGGATCGTCGTGGGCAGGGCGAAGGTCAGCGACTCCTCCGCCGCGACGACCGTCTGCACGTCGGTGTAGCCCCGCTCGGCGAGGTGGTCGAGGACGCCGCGCACGAGGATCTCCGGCACGGAGGCGCCGGAGGTCACCCCGACGGTGCCGACACCGTCGAACCAGCCCGGGTCGACCTCTGCGGCCTCGTCGACGAGGTGGGCCGCCCGGGCGCCGTGCTCGAGGGCGACCTCGACCAGGCGGACCGAGTTCGAGGAGTTGCGCGACCCGACGACGACCACGAGGTCGCAGTCGGGGGCCATCTCCTTCACCGCGAGCTGTCGGTTCTGGGTGGCGTAGCAGATGTCGTCGCTCGGCGGGTCCTGCAGCGCGGGGAACCGCTCGCGCAGCCGCCGGACCGTCTCCATCGTCTCGTCGACCGAGAGCGTGGTCTGGGAGAGCCAGACGACCTTCTCGGGATCCCGCACCTCGACGTCCGCCGCCGCCTCCGGGCCGTCGACGAGGGTGATGCGCTCGGGGGCCTCCCCCGCGGTGCCGACGACCTCCTCGTGGCCGTCGTGGCCGATGAGGAGGATGTCGTAGTCGGTGTCGGCGAACCGGACGGCCTCGCGGTGGACCTTCGTGACGAGCGGGCAGGTCGCGTCGATGGTCGCGAGCCCGCGCTGGCGGGCCTCCTCGTGGACCGAGGGAGCGACGCCGTGCGCGGAGAAGATAACGGTCGCGCCCTCGGGCACCTCGTCGGTCTCGTCGACGAACACGGCGCCCTGCCGCTCCAGGGTCGAGACCACGTGGGTGTTGTGCACGATCTGCTTGCGCACGTAGACCGGGGACCCGTAGAGCTCGAGGGCCTTCTCGACCGTCACCACGGCCCGGTCCACGCCGGCGCAGTACCCCCGCGGCGCGGCGAGGAGGACACGTCCGCTCGTCTCAGGCATGGGCCCATCGTAGGCGCCACCACCGGGGATCCCCGAACCGCGGCGGGGAGGGGAGCCCCGAGGCGGGCGCCGGGCGGTCGGCGGCGGGTGGCCGTCGGGACCGGGACCTACAGTGAGGACGTGACGAGCCCGCGAGCCCTTCCCGAGCGCGCCGCCGACACGACCGCGGCCGAGCCGTGGCCGGTGCGGCTGCTGAGCATGAAGATCGCCGAGTACGTCGAGAAGATGTCGGTGCTCTGGGTCGAGGGGCAGGTGGTCCAGCTGAGCCGGCGGCCGGGTGCCCGGACCGCGTTCCTCACCCTGCGCGACCCGGACGTCGACATGTCCCTCTCGGTCGCGGTGCAGGCCACCGCCCTCGATGCGATGCCGACCCCGCTCACCCAAGGGGCCCGGGTCGTGGTCCAGGCCAAGCCCGCCTTCTGGAGCCAGCGCGGCTCGCTCCTGCTCGACGGCCGCCAGATCCGGCCCGTCGGCGTCGGGGAGCTGCTCGCCCGGATCGAGCACCTCAAGGCGACGCTCGCCTCCGAGGGCCTGTTCGACGCCGACCGCAAGAAGCCGCTGCCGTTCCTGCCGCGCCGCGTCGGCCTGGTCTGCGGCCGCGCCAGCGCAGCCGAGAAGGACGTCGTGGAGAACGCCCGCCGGCGGTGGCCGAACGTGCGGTTCGCCGTCCGCCAGGTCGCCGTCCAGGGGCCGACGGCGGTCACCGAGGTGAGCCGGGCCCTCGCCGAGCTCGACGCCGACCCCGAGGTCGACGTCATCGTCCTCGCCCGGGGCGGCGGGTCGGTCGAGGACCTGCTGCCGTTCAGCAACGAGAGCCTCGTGCGCGCGGTCGCCGGCGCCCGCACGCCCGTCGTCAGCGCGATCGGGCACGACGTCGACACCCCGCTGGTCGACCACGTCGCCGACCACCGGGCCTCCACCCCGACCGACGCCGCCAAGGCGGTCGTGCCGGACGCGGCCGCGGAGCACCGCGGGGTGGCGCAGTCGCGGGCCCGGGCCCGCCGGGGGCTCGCGGCGAGGGTGGCCGCCGAGCGCGGCCATCTCACCGGGCTGCGGAGCCGGCCGGTCATGGCCGACCCCGGCGCCGTCGTCCGTACCCAGCGCGAGCTCGTCGCGGGGTTGCGCACCCGGGCGCACGGGCGGGTGTCGGTACTGGTCCAGCGGGCGGCGGACCGGGTCGACCACCTGCGCGCCCAGGTGCGGGTCCTCTCCCCGCAGTCGACGCTCGACCGGGGCTACGCCATCGTCCAGCACCGTGACGGCGCAGTCGTCGCCGACCGTGCCGAGGTCGAGGCCGAGGAGGTCCTGCGGGTCCGCGTCGCCCGCGGCGACTTCGCCGTCCGGGCGCTCGGCGCGACGGAGGAGGTGGCCTAGGGTGGCCGGCATGGTCGAGCGCACCGGCACCAGCCCCCGCGGCGGGACCCAGGGCACGCAGGACACCCAGGGCACCCAGGACGCGCAGGGCACCGACGGCACCGACGACTCGCAGGCCCCCCGCGGCCCCCGGCAGGCTCCGGGCGTGGACGGCGGGGACGACCCGGCCGCCGGCGTCGCCGAGCTCGGCTACGAGGAGGCCCGCGACGAGCTCACCGCGATCGTCGCCCGGCTCGAGGGCGGACAGGTCGGCCTCGAGGAGAGCCTGTCGCTGTGGCGCCGCGGCGACGCCCTCGCGGCCCACTGCTCGGCGTGGCTCGACGCAGCGGAGAAGGCCCTCGCCGAGGGCGAGCCCCCGGCCTGACCGGGCCGGCCCCTCGGGGGGGCGGGCTCGCCGCCGAGCTCAGTCGGCGTGGACCACCTCGAGGTGGCGGGCGAGGAGCTCGAGCTGGGGGAAGGTCCCGGTCCCGGTGACGACGGTCGTCACGCCCTGTGTCCGCTGCCGCGGCTCGTGGACGAGGCTGCGCTGGGTCTTGCTCTCGCGGTCGTACTTCTCCCAGGTCCGGCCGCCGACGGTGGAGGTGCCGACGCGGGGCGCCCGGCCCGTCTCTGCCGCCAGCCACGCGCCGGTCGCGCCCCGGGTCTGCTCGACCGCGACGTACGTCCCGTCCGGGGTCCGGTACCCCACGTGCCAGGTCCGCAGGTCGTCGGTGGAGCGGACGTACCGCACGCTCGTGGCCGTCCAGCCCTCGGGGAGGCCGACGGGCCGCTCGATCGGGAACGTCGCCTCCCGCGCCACCCCGAGCGCGGAGCCGCGGACGTCGACGGGGGGCTGGGAGACCGAGCTGACCCGGGCCACCGCGAACACGACCAGCAGGGTGATGCCGCCGATGACGACGAGCGACCGGACCATGTTGGCCACCGACCCGTTGGCGTATCGGCTCCGCGGCGCCTGCGTCGTCATGCCCCCATGGTCCCCGATCGCCTCCCGTCGCGGTGCGGCAGGGGCCCGTGACGGGTCCGCGGCACGAGGCGCGCACCGACGATAGAGTCGGGCCACCCACCCTCCCCCGCGCGGAAGGACCGGCTGCCGTGACCGAGACCAGTGCCACCCGGGCCGCCCCGAGACCGACCCCGTTGGGGGTGACCCGGGAGCAGCCCGACCGCAACCTCGCGCTCGAGCTCGTCCGGGTCACCGAGGCCGCCGCGATGGCGGCCGGCCGATGGGTGGGGCGCGGCGACAAGAACGGCGCGGACGACGCCGCGGTCGAGGCGATGCGCACCCTCATCGCCACCGTCGAGATGCGCGGGGTCGTCGTCATCGGCGAGGGTGAGAAGGACGACGCGCCGATGCTGTTCAACGGCGAGCTCGTCGGGGACGGCACCGGGCCGGAGTGCGACGTCGCCGTCGACCCGATCGACGGCACCACGCTGACGTCGAAGGGCCAGTCGAACGCGGTGTCCGTGCTCGCGGTCGCGGACCGCGGCAGCATGTACGACCCGAGCGCGGTGTTCTACATGGACAAGATCGTCGCCGGGCCGGAGTGCGCGGACGCCGTCGACATCCGGCTGCCCGCGGCCGAGAACATCCGCCGGGTGGCCCGGGCCAAGGGACGCCACCCCGAGGACGTGACCGTCGTCCTGCTCGACCGTCCCCGGCACGAGCGGCTCGCGCAGGAGGTCCGCGACGCGGGCGCGCGGATCCGGTTCATCTCCGACGGGGACGTCGCCGGCGCGATCATGGCCGCCCGTCCCGACACCGGCATCGACCTGCTCCTGGGGGTGGGCGGCACACCGGAGGGGATCATCGCGGCGTGCGCGATCACGTGCCTGGGCGGGGTGATCCAGGGCAGGCTCCACCCGAAGGACGAGGCCGAGCGCGAGCGCGCGGTCGAGGCCGGCCACGACCTGGACCGGGTGCTGGCGACCTCCGACCTCGTCGCGAGCGAGAACTGCTTCTTCGTCGCGACCGGGATCACCGACGGGGAGCTGCTGAAGGGGGTGCGCTACCGGGCCGGCGGAGCGAGCACCCACTCGCTCGTCATGCGCTCGAAGTCGGGCACGATCCGGCTCATCGAGAGCCATCACCAGCTCGAGAAGCTCCGCGCCTACAGTGCGATCGACTTCGACCAGGTGAGGCCCCGATGAGCGGCCGGGGCGTCCTCGTCGTCGGCGAGGCCCTCATCGACATCGTCCGCCGTCCGGACCGGGAGGACGCCGAGCACGTCGGGGGGAGCCCGGCGAACGTCGCGATGGGCCTGGCCCGGCTCGAGGCGCCCGTGGAGTTCGCGACGAGCCTTGGCCGGGACGAGCGGGGCGAGCGCGTCGCCGCCCACCTGGCCGACCACGGCGTCCGGCTGAGCCCAGGCTCGATCGGGGACCACCCCACCTCGACCGCCCTCGCCGACATCGACGCGACCGGTGCCGCGACGTACGCCTTCGACCTGCACTGGGAGCCCGGTCGCGTCGAGGTCCCGGACGACGCCGAGCACGTCCACACCGGGTCCATCGGGGCGGTCATCGCGCCGGGCGCCGACGACGTCACCGACGTCCTCGTCCGGGCCGGGCGGAGCTGCACCGTCTCCTACGACCCCAACGTCCGGCCCACGATCATGGGCGACCTCGAGGACGTGCGCACCCGGGTCGAGGAGGTCGTCGGCCTCAGCGACGTCGTCAAGGCCAGCGAGGACGACCTCGTCGAGCTCTACCCCGGCCGGCAGGTCGAGGACGTCCTGCGGCGGTGGACCGAGCGGGGTGCCGCCCTGGCGGTGGTCACCCGCGCCGGGGACGGGGTCACCTACCGGGTGTGCGAGAGCGACGAGGTCGTCACGCTGCCCGCGCCGCACACCGAGGTGGTCGACACCGTCGGGGCCGGCGACTCGTTCATGGCAGGGATGCTCTCGGGCCTGCTCGACGCCGGCCACCTCGGCGGCGTCGACGCCCGGGGCAGGCTGCGGGCGGCCTCGGCGGCCGACCTGCGGCCGGCGATCGAGCGGGGCCTCGCCTGTGGCGCCCGCACCGTGTCGATGGCCGGGGCGTACGCGCCCGGCCGGGAGGAGGTCACCACGTGACCGCGATGGAGCAGAGCGCAGCCGGCGAGGGGTTCGAGGACCTGCTGGAGAGGAACCGGGACTTCGCCGCCGACTTCGGGCTCAGCGGCTTCGACGGCATCGCCCACGCGGGGGTCGCGATCGTCACGTGCATGGACTCCCGGATCGACCCGCTGCGGATGGTGGGCCTCGCCCCCGGCGACGCGAAGATCTTCCGGAACCCGGGCGGCCGGGTGACCGACGCGGCCCTGGAGGCGATCGTCCTCGGCGTGCACCTCCTGAACGTGCAGCGGGTCCTCGTCGTCCCGCACACCCGGTGCGCGGTCGCGAGCAGCTCCGAGGAGGAGCTGCGCGAGCGAGTGACCGAGTCGGCCGGGAAGGACGCCTCGTGGCAGGCGTTCCACGTCATCACCGACCAGCGCCGGACGCTGCTCGCCGACCTCGCCCGGGTGCGCTCGCACCCGCTCGTGCCGGAGTCGGTCCGCGTCGGCGGGTTCCTCTACGACGTGGACACCGGCATGCTCGAGCCGGTCGGCTGACCCGAGCAGGCCGGCTGCTCCCCTCCCCCGGTCCGGTGGGCGCCGGCGGCCGGCGGTGCCGCTAGCCGCGCACGGACGTCAGGTGCGCGAAGACGACGACGTTGTCGACGTAGTGGCCGGTGCTCGCGTCGAAGTCGCCGCCGCACGTGACGAGCCGCAGCTCGGGCCGGTCGGAGGTCTTGCCGTAGACCCGGGCGACGGGCACCGAGGACTTGGGGTACCTCCGGACCCGGTCGACGACGAAGCGCAGGTGGGTTCCGTCCTCGCGCGTGACGCGGACGGCGTCGCCGGCGGCGACGTCCTCGAGGTGGAAGAACACCGCCGGGCCGGACGTGGAGTCGACGTGCGCGGCGATGACGGCGGGTCCGAGCTGGCCGGGGGTCGGTCCCCGGTCGTACCAGCCCACGGCACTGAAGCTCTTCGGCGGCTGGATCCCGCCGTCGGAGGTGCGACCCAGGCGGACGAGGCCGGAGTGGTCCACCCCGATGCTCGGGATGCGCACCCGGGTCGGGGGCGAGGCGGGCAGGACCCGACCGCCCCGCCAGGACGCGCTCGACGTCGAGGAGGAGCTCGCCGAGCCGGACGCCTGCCCGGTCGAGGAGGTGGCGGCCCCCGGGGTGCGGGTGGACGTGGACGTGCGGCTCGTCGGGGACGTGCTGGCGGCTGACGCGGCGCCCCCGGTCCCGGAGGACCCGCTCCTCGCCCCGCCGGTCCCGTCCGTGGGGGCGCCGCAGCCCGCGAGCAGCAGTGCCGCCGCCACGGCGGTGACCGCCGCGACCCGGGGGCCGCGGCGGTCACCGCCGGTGGTGGGGATTGACATCACGCCCTGGACCGCGCCTTGCGGACGGTCAGGGCGCCCGCGCCGAGTCCGACGACCGCGAGGCCGGCGGCCGCGAGCGTGCCGGTGCCGACGCCGGTCGGGGCGGCGTTGATCGTGTTCGCGGCGGTCGCGGTGCCACCACCGCCGGTGTTCATGCCGCCGGCGGGCATGGCGCTGAGGACGCCGCACAGCGCCGGGTCGGTGGCCTCGGCCGGCAGGTCCGGGTTGAGGTCGCTCTTGGCGTCCCCGTCGTACTTTCCGTCACCGTTGTAGTCGATGCCGTGGATGACCACGGCGGTCTGGCCCTCGGTGATCGCCCGGGCGACCTCGTCGCTGACCTGGATGCTGCCCCGCTCGTAGCTGATCGAGCCGCCCTGGGCCGTGTCGAACCGGTCGACGGCGAGCGCGCTGTCCGGGCTCGTGTCGCCCTTCGTCGTCAGGGACACCTGGACGTTGCCGTAGGACGGCACGCCCTCGCTGGTGGTGATCGTGCCGCTGCCGTCCTTGTCGTCCCCGGCGACCGGGCAGGTGTGGGCGGCGTCGGCGCCGAAGTGGATGTGGGCGGCGTGCGGGGACCCGGCGAGCAGCCCGGTGGCCTGGGCGGTCACGGTGACCGTGTTGCCGTTCACCGTGATCCAGGCCTGGCCGCTGCCGTGCGAGCCGTTGAGGACCACCGGCTTGAGCTGGCCGGACACCTGGCCGTCCGCGGCCTGGGCCCCGGCGACGCCGAAGCCGGTCATCAGCGTGGCGGCCCCGGCGGTGGCCAGGGCGAGACGGGTGGTCGTGCGCATGATCTGCTCCCTCTGTCGTGTCCGGGCCCCCGGACGGGAGCCCTCGCACGGGTGGTTCGCCACGGCGGACCACCCGGATGGGAGCGGACGGGAGTTTCTTCCGTCCGTCGCGACGGCGCTACAGGGTGAGCCGGTCGCGCACCACCGTGACGAGACGCTCGGCGACCTCGCGGGCGTGGTCCTCGGTCCGCGCCTCGACCATGACCCGGACCAGCGGCTCCGTACCGGACTTGCGCAGCAGCACCCGGCCGGCCCCGTCGAGCCGGGCCTGTTCCTCGGCGACCGCCGCGGTGAGGGTCTCGTCGCTCTCGACGCGTGACTTGTCGACGCCCTTGACGTTGAGCAGCACCTGGGGAAGCCGGGTCATGACCGAGGCGAGATCGCCGAGGCTCCGGCCGGTCTCGGCGACCCGGGAGGCGAGCAGCAGGCCGGTGAGGACGCCGTCCCCGGTCGTGCCGTGCTCGAGCAGGATGACGTGCCCGGACTGCTCGCCGCCGAGCGAGAGCCCCGAGCGGCGCATCTCCTCGAGGACGTAGCGGTCGCCGACCGCGGTCTGCCGGACGTTGATGCCCGCGCGCTCCATGGCCTGGAGCAGTCCGAGGTTCGACATCACCGTGGCGACGAGGGTCTCCCCGGCGAGCAGGCCGCGGTCCCGGAGCGCGAGCGCGAGCACGGCCATGATCTGGTCGCCGTCGACGACCGCGCCGCTCGCGTCGACGGCGAGGCACCGGTCGGCGTCGCCGTCGTGGGCGATGCCGAGGTCGGCGCCGCGGGCGACCACGGCCTGACGGAGCCGGTCGAGGTGGGTGGAGCCGTACCCGTCGTTGATGTTGAGACCGTCCGGCTCGGCGCCGATCGCCCAGACCTCGGCGCCCGCGAGCCGGAACACCTCGGGGGAGACGACGCTCGCCGCGCCGTGCGCGGCGTCGATGACGACCTTGAGACCGTCGAGGCGGTGCGGGAGCGCGGTCAGCAGGTGGGTGATGTAGCGCGTGGCCGCGTCCGGCATCGGGACGACCCGGCCGACGTGGGGGCCCACGGGACGGTCGCCGAGGTCGCCGACGCGGGCCTCGATGGCGTCCTCGACCTCGTCGGGCAGCTTGTGGCCCCCCGAGGCGAAGAACTTGATGCCGTTGTCGGGCATCGGGTTGTGCGAGGCGGACAGCACGACCCCGATGTCGGCGCTGGTGTCGGCGGTGAGGAAGGCGATGGCGGGCGTCGGCAGGACCCCGGCGTCGTGGACGTCGACCCCGGCCGAGGCCAGGCCGGCGACGACGGCCGCGGAGAGGAACTCCCCGGAGGCGCGGGGGTCGCGCCCGACGACGGCACGGGGCCGCGGTCCCTCGAACATGCCGCGCTCGGTGAGGACGTGCGCGGCCGCGACGGACAGGCCGAGTGCGAGCTCGGCCGTGATGTCCGCGTTGGCGACCCCCCGGACGCCGTCGGTGCCGAAGAGTCGTGCCATTGCTCGTCGTGCCTTTCGGTTGGGGACTCCGTGACCATACCGCCGTGGGAGCCGACGACGACGGCGGCGGCGCCGGCCATCGGGCCGGCGCCGCCGCCGAAGGTGGCGCGGTGGCTCCGCGCCGAAGGTGGCGCGGTGGCTCCGCGCCGAAGGTGGCGCGGTGGCTCCGCGCCGGCGCGGTCAGCGCTTGGAGTACTGCGGCGCCTTGCGGGCCTTCTTCAGGCCGGCCTTCTTGCGCTCGGGCACCCGGGCGTCGCGGGTGAGGAAGCCGTTCTTCTTCAGCGTCGGGCGGTTGAGGTCGGAGTCGACCTGGTTGAGCGAGCGGGCGACGCCGAGCCGGACCGCGCCGGCCTGCCCGGACGGGCCACCGCCGGCGACCCGGACGAGGACGTCGTAGGCGCCGTCGAGCTCGAGCACGGAGAGGGGCTCGCCCACGATCTGCTGGTGGACCTTGTTCGGGAAGTACTCCTCGAGGGAGCGCCCGTTGATCCGCCACTGCCCGGTGCCGGGGACGATGCGCACCCGGGCGATGGCCTGCTTGCGGCGGCCGGTGCCGGCGCCGGGCGCCGAGGCGCTCGGACGGGCGGCGGCCTCGCCGGCGACGGGCGCCTCGGACTCGCTGGTGTACTCGGTCAGCTCGACCTCGTCGGCGCTGCCGTTGTCGATGGTGTCAGCCACGGTGGTTCCTCGTTCGTCTGTCAGTCGGTGGGTCCGGTGCCGCGGTTACTGCGCGACCTGGGAGATCGTGTAGGGCTGCGGCTTCTGCGCCGCGTGCGGGTGCTCCGGCCCGGCGTAGACCTTGAGCTTGCGCAGCTGCTGGCGGCCGAGGGAGTTCTTCGGGACCATCCCGCGCACGGCCTTCTCGACCGCGCGGACCGGGTTCTTCTCGAGGAGCTGCTCGTAGGACTCGCTCTTCAGGCCGCCGGGGAACCCGGAGTGCCGGTAGGCGAGCTTCTGCTCGTGCTTGGAGCCGGTGAGCGCGACCTTGTCGGCGTTGACGATGACGACGAAGTCGCCGGTGTCGATGTGCGGCGCGTACGTCGCCTTGTGCTTGCCGCGCAGCAGGGTCGCGGCCTGGGTCGCGAGGCGGCCCAGCACGACGTCCGTCGCGTCGATCACGTGCCAGTCGCGCGTGATGTCGCCCGGCTTCGGGGTGTAGGTGCGCACAGGTGTCTGCCTTACCTTCTGAGGTCCAACGGGTGGTGTCGGTGGGCCGCGAGGCGGCCTCGCGCGGCGCCCGGGAGCGGGCTGCGCATCGGCTCCCCAGTCTACGGGCGTCACGAGGGGCCCCCAAATCGCTGCTGAGGTGCCGCCGCACGCCCCCTGAACTGCGGCGATGCGAAGGCCCGCAGATTCTGCACACTACTTGTGCAAAGAGAGTGTGCACAGGTAGTGTGCACCTATGACCGACCACGACCGCTCCGGCCTCACCGGCATCCGGCTCGACGCGGAGGCGCTGCGGGTGCTCGCGCACCCGCTGCGCTCACGCCTCTTGAACCGGCTGAGGATCCACGGCCCCGCGACCGCGACCGACCTCGCCGGCGAGCTCGGCACGAACTCCGGGGCGACGTCGTACCACCTGCGCCGGCTCGAGTCCGTCGGACTCGTCGCCGACACCGAGGAGGGGGCCGGGCGCCGCCGGCTGTGGCGGGCGGCGTCGGACTACCACTCCTACTTCCCGAGCGACTTCGAGGACGACGAGGACAGCCAGACCGCGCTGAGCTGGCTGGCCCGGGACTACGTGCGCCACTTCGCCGAGCAGGCCGAGCGCTGGATCGACGTCGGCCTCACGTGGCCGGTCGAGTGGCAGGACGCGTGCGGCTCCAGCGACGACTCCGTCCTCCTCACGGCCGACCAGGTGCACCGGATGCGCGACGAGATCGACGAGGTCGTCGACCGCTACCGCAGGCTCGGGCAGGGCAACCCGAGTGCGAGGCGGGTCGCGGTCTACCACTTCTCCTACCCCCTCGACGTCGACCGCCCCCCGCGCCGATGACCGCCCGTCGCGCGGAGCGGGTCTTCCTCCTGCTCACCGCCACCCGCTGGTTCCCCGTAGGCCTCGTCGTCGGGCTGCTCACCCTCATCGCGCTCCAACGCGGGATGGACCTGGCCCAGATCGGGGTCATCGCCTCGGCGCAGGGGTTCGTCGTCCTCGCCCTCGAGCTGCCGACCGGGGGGTTCGCCGACGCCCTCGGCCGGCGGCCGGTACTCCTCGTCGCCGCCGGGGTCAACGTCGCCGCCGCGACGCTCTTCATGCTCGCCCACGGCCTGTGGGCGTTCGTCGCCGCGTTCGCGCTGCAGGGCGTGTTCCGGGCCCTGGACTCCGGCCCGCTCGAGGCGTGGTACGTCGACGCCGCCCACGCCGAGGACCCCGCCGCGCCGGTGGACCAGGTCCTCGCCCGGGGCGGCACCGTCCTCGGCGTGAGCATCGCCTCGGGGGCGCTGCTGTCGGGCGGGCTCGTCGCCTGGCACCCGGTGACGTCCATGACCGCGATCGAGCTGCCCGGCTGGATCTGGGTGGGCCTCGCCGCCGCCCACCTGGTGGTCGTCGCGGCGTTCATGCGCGAGCCGGCCGCCCACGTCGACGCCTCAGGGCTCCGGCGGGCGCTGCGGTCGGCCCGGGAGGCGCCGCGCGTCGTCGCGGACGGGCTCGGGACCCTGCGGGCCGACAGGGTCCTGCTCTGCCTCGTCCTCGTCGAGGTCTTCTGGGCGGTCGCGATGATCGCGTTCGAGACGTTCAACGGCATCCGGCTCGCGGAGATCCTCGGCAGCGAGGACGCCGCCGGAGCCTGGCTCGGCCCCGCCTCCTCGGCGGCGTGGGCGCTGTTCGCGGTCGGTTCCGCCCTCGCCGGGTGGGCGAGCCGGCGCGTCGGGGTCGCGTGGACGGCGATCGCCTCGCGGGTGCTCAACGGGTTGTTCGTCGTGCTCATGGGCCTCGCCGGCGGGGCCGTCGGGCTGATGACCGCGTTCCTGCTCGCCTACACCCTCCACGGCAGCGCCGGGCCGATGCACAACACCCTGCTGCACCGCCGGGCGGGTCCGGGGAACCGCACGACCGTGCTGTCGATGAACTCCATGGTGGCCGGCGGGGCGTACTCGCTCGCGATGCTCGCGCTCGGCCCGTTCGCCGAGGCGACCTCGACCGCGACGGCCATCGTGCTGTGCGGCGCCGTCAGCGTCCTCGGCGCCGCCCTCTACCTCCCCGCCCTGCGCTCCGAGCGCCCGGGACCCGGGATGCTCCGGGTGGCCCGGGCCTCGTCGGCCCGACGGGCGAGCTCGGCGTCGGGCGGGTAACGCACCTCCTCCAGGCTCAGGCCGTGGGCGGGCATGACGGTCACCCCGGGGTCGCGGCTGCCGGCGGCGAGGACCTCCTCGGGCCACGTCACCGGGCGCCTGCCCTCCCCCACCGCGACGGCGGCACCGACGAGGGCGCGGACCATCGAGTGGCAGAACGCGTCGGCGACGACGGTGGCCTCGAGGGTGCCGTCCCCGGCCGGGGCCCACGAGTAGGCGAGCAGGGTGCGGATCGTCGTCGCCCCCTCCCGCCGGCGGCAGAAGGCGGCGAAGTCGCGCAGCCCGACCAGGCGCGCCGCCGCGGCCTCCATCGCGGCCGGGTCGAGCCGCCGCCGGTGGGTGACGGTGTCCCGGCGGCGGAGCGGGTCCGCGGCCGCCGGGTCGTCGCAGAGCCGGTAGCGGTAGCGGCGCGAGGTCGCGGAGAACCGGGCGTCGAAGCCGACGGGGGCGACCGCGGCAGCGTGGACGACGACGTCCGGGGGGAGCACCCCCGCCAGCCGGACCGGCGCGGCCTGCTCCGGGGTGCGGTCCGAGCGCCCCGGCAGGACGGCCCACGCCGCGGGGTCGACGTCGGCGTGGGCGACCTGGCCGCGGGCGTGGACGCCCGCGTCGGTGCGGCCGGCGACGGTGAGGCGCACCGGCTCCGGGGACCGCAGCACGGTCGCGAGGGCCGCGCCGAGGGTGCCCTCGACGGTCCGCAGTCCGGGCTGGGCGGCCCAGCCGGCGAAGTCCGTCCCGTCGTAGCCGAGGTCGAGGCGAACGCGCAGGTGGGGGGCCCTCCCCCGCTCCCGCGCACGGCCGGGGACTGCGGCGCCGGACATGGGGGCACCCTAACGACTGGGTCTCTATCCCGGCGACCCTGCCGGGTTCGCTGCCCGGAGGCTTCTAGGCTTGCCGGGTGGAGTGGGATCACTACGAGGCAGCGCTGTTCGACCTCGACGGCGTGCTCACGCCGACCGCGGAGGTGCACATGCGGGCGTGGGCCGAGCTGTTCTCGGGCTTCCTCTCCTCCCGGCCGGGGCAGGCGCCCTACACCGACGAGGACTACTTCGCGCACGTCGACGGCAAGCCGCGCTACGACGGCGTCCGGGACCTGCTGGCCGCGCGCGGCATCGTCCTGCCCGAGGGAGGCCCGGACGACGACCCGTCCGCCGAGACGGTGTGCGGGCTCGGCAACCGCAAGAACGCGGCCTTCACCCGCGTCCTCGCCCGGGACGGGGTCACCCCCTACCCCGGCTCGGCGGCGCTCGTGGAGGACCTGCGGCGCCGGGGCACCGCGCTGGCCGTGGTGTCCTCGTCCGCCAACGCCGCGCAGGTCCTCGACGCCGCCGGCCTCGCCGACCGGGTCGACGTCCTCGTCGACGGTCGGGTCGCCCGCGCGGAGCACCTGCCGGGCAAGCCCGCCCCGGACACCTTCCTGCGGGCCGCCTCGGCGCTCGGGGTGGATCCCCCGCGTGCGGTCGTCCTCGAGGACGCGGTCTCCGGGGTGCAGGCCGGGCACGCCGGGGGGTTCGGCCTCGTCGTCGGCGTCGACCGGGGCGCCGGCCGGGACGTCCTGACCGCGGGGGGCGCCGACGTCGTCGTCGCCGACCTCGAGGAGCTGCGCCCGTGAACCTCGGCTCGGTCGGACCGGACCCGCTCGACCGGGGCCGCTTCCCCGTCGACCCGTGGCGTCTCGTCGAGACCTCGCCCGAGATGGGCGACCTCGGGGTCGTCGAGACCCTGTTCACGGTCGGCAACGGCTACCTCGGGCTGCGCGGCAACCCGGAGGAGGGCCGGGAGGCGCACACCCACGGGACCTTCGTCAACGGCTTCCACGAGACGTGGCCGATCCGGCACGCCGAGGCGGCGTTCGGGTTCGCGCGCACCGGGCAGACCGTCGTCAACGTCCCCGACAGCAAGGTCATGAAGCTCTACGTCGACGACGAGCCGCTCATCATCGGCACCGCCGACCTCGAGCACTACGAGCGCGTGCTCGACATGTCCGAGGGCGTGCTGCGCCGCGAGCTCGTCTGGCGCACCCCGGCGGGCAAGCGGGTGCTCGTCCGCTCCACCCGGATGGTCTCCTTCACCCAGCGCCACCTCGCGATGATGACGATCGAGGTGACGATGCTCAAGGGCTCGGCGCCGGTCGTCCTGTCCTCCCAGATCCTCAACCGACAGGACGGCGAGGACGAGTACCACGTGACCGCGGCCGCGATGGGTGAGGGCGTCGACCCGCGGAAGGCCTCCCGGTTCGACGAACGGGTGCTCATCCCCAAGACGCACGGGGTCGACGGGGGACGGATGGTGCTGGGCTACCAGTGCGCCCGCTCCCGCATGACCCTCGCGGTCGCCGCGGACCACCAGATGCGCACCGAGAACACGTTCGAGAGCTCCGCGTCGAGCAGCGATGATCTCGGCAAGACCGTCTACCGCGTCGAGGCCCACGAGGGCATGCCGATCCTGCTCGAGAAGGCGGTGACGTACCACACCTCCAAGGGGGTGCCCGTCCCCGAGCTCGTCGACCGCTGCCACCGCACGCTGGACCGGGTGGCGAGCACCGGGTTCGAGCACCACGTCCACGAGCAGCGCCGGTGGCTGCGGGACTACTGGGCCGACACCGACGTCGTCGTCGCCGGAGAGCCCGCCGTGCAGCAGGCGGTGCGCTACAACCTCTTCCAGCTCGCGCAGGCGACGGCCCGCGCCGACCAGCAGGGCGTCCCCGCCAAGGGGGTGAGCGGCTCCGGCTACGAGGGACACTACTTCTGGGACACCGAGGTCTACGTGACCCCGTTCCTCGCCTACACCTGCCCGCACCTGGCCCGGAACACCCTCCACTTCCGCCGCCGGATGCTGCCGGCGGCGCGGGAGCGGGCCCGCGAGCTCGCCCAGCACGGGGCGCTGTTCCCGTGGCGGACGATCAACGGCGAGGAGGCGAGCGCGTACTACGCGGCGGGTACGGCGCAGTACCACATCGACGCCGACATCGTCTTCGCGCTCGGCAAGTACGTCGACGTCACCGGCGACACCGGGTTCCTCGTCCGGGACGGCATCGACGTCCTCGTCGAGACCGCCCGGATGTGGGCCGACCTCGGGTTCTGGCGCAGCAACGGCGAGCGGACCTTCCACATCCACGGGGTCACCGGCCCGGACGAGTACACGACGGTCGTCAACAACAACCTGTTCACCAACGTCATGGCCCGCTACAACCTCGAGCGGGCGGCACGGGCGGTGCGGGACATCGCCGCCACCGACCCGCAGGCCCACGAGCGGATCGTGCACCGGCTGCGGCTGCGCGACGCCGAGGTCGTCGAGTGGGAGGACTGCGCGAAGGGGATGACGATCCCGTTCGACTCCACGCTGGGGATCCACCCCCAGGACGAGCACTTCCTCGACCGGGAGGTCTGGGACCTCTCCTCGACCCCCGGGCAGCTCCGGCCCCTGCTCCTGCACTACCACCCGCTGGTGATCTACCGGTTCCAGGTGCTCAAGCAGGCAGACGTCGTACTCGCGCTCTTCCTCCAGGGCGACCGGTTCACCCTCGAGGAGAAGCGGAAGAACTTCGAGTACTACGACCCGATCACCACCGGTGACTCGACGCTCTCGGCGGTCGTGCAGTCGGTCGTCGCCGCCGAGGTCGGCTACCACGAGATGGCGCTGGAGTACTTCCTCCGCTCGCTGTTCGTCGACCTCGCCGACCTCCACGAGAACACCGTCGACGGGCTCCACGTCGCCTCGGCCGGCGGCGTGTGGAGCGCCCTCGTGCACGGCTTCGCCGGACTGCGGGACCACGGCGCGACGCTGACGTTCGACCCCCGGCTGCCGCCGAGCTGGTCCGAGCTGACGTTCCGCCTGCGCTGGCGCGGGACCCGGGTGGTCGTCCGGCTCGCGACCGACGAGATCGGGTTCCGCATCGACGACCCGGGTGAGTTCCCCGAGGCCGAGGTGGCCGTCCAGGTCCGCGGCGCGCGGTACGTCGTCGCGCCCGGCGCGGGCGAGGTCGTCGCCCCGCTCGCCGACCAGGGACCCCGGATCGACGGCTGGCTGTCCCCGCGCCCCCGCGTGGGGGCCCGCCGGGAGGACGGGACCTACATCACGGCCGGTGTCCCGGACCCGAGCATCCGGATCGGCGACGGCAGCCCGATGCACGAGGTGCCGATGGGCTGAGCGGGCCGGTGGGGCCGCTCCCCCGGCTCGCGGGGCCGGCGGCGCACGACGCGACGGCCGCCCGCCCCCGGTCGGGGGCGGGCGGCCGTCGCTCGGGGCCTTCGGGGCGGTCAGCCCTGGGTGCGGCCCTCGTCCTCCTCGGCGGCGGGCTCGGCCGAGGCGTCGCCCTGCGTGTCCTCGGTGGACTCGGTGGGCTCGCTGGCCCCCGTGGACTCGGCGACGTCCGCGGACTCGGCCTCGGCGGCCGCGACCGCGGCGGCCTGGGCGGAGGCCTCAGGGGTCTCGGGGGCCTCCTGCTGCTGCGTGTCGCGGGCCGAGCGCCGGGTCGCCGACTCGGCCTCGGCCACGGTGGCCTTCGACGCGATCGGCTCGCGGACGAGCTCGATGACGGCCATCGCGGCGTTGTCGCCCTTGCGCGGCCCGAGCTTCGTGATCCGGGTGTAGCCACCCGGACGGTCGGCGACGTCGGGGGCGATCTCGGTGAAGAGCCGGTGCACGACGCCCTTGTCCTTCACGACGGTCATGACCTTGCGCCGGGCGTGCAGGTCGCCCCGCTTGGCGAACGTCACGAGCCGCTCGGCCAGCGGACGCAGCCGCTTCGCCTTGGCCTCGGTGGTCGTGATCGAGTCGTGCTCGAACAGCGCCGTGGCGAGGTTGGCGAGCATGAGCCGCTCGTGCGCCGGACCGCCTCCGAGGCGGGGTCCCTTGGTGGGGGTGGGCATTGGTGTCTCCCTTGGGTTCTGGTCTCAGCGACTGGCCTCAGCGACGGGGTCGGGGCCCCGTCGCCGGGATCGGGCTGCGGGTGGTCAGAGCTGCTCGTCCTCGGCGAGCGCCCGGCCGTCGTCGACCGGCTCCTCGACCTCGTCGTAGTCCTCCTCGCCGTACGAGTCGGCGATGGCACTCGGGTCGAACCCGGGCGGGCTGTCCTTGAGGGCGAGGCCCATGCCGTGCAGCTTCGCCTTGACCTCGTCGATGGACTTGGCGCCGAAGTTGCGGATGTCGAGCAGGTCGGCCTCGCTGCGCCCGACGAGCTCGCCCACGGTGTGGATGCCCTCGCGCTTGAGGCAGTTGTAGGACCGCACGGTCAGGTCGAGGTCCTCGATCGGCAGCGCGAGGTCGGCGGCGAGCGCGGCGTCCGTCGGCGACGGGCCCATGTCGATGCCCTCCGCCTCGACGTTGAGCTCGCGGGCGAGCCCGAACAGCTCGACGAGCGTCTTGCCCGCCGAGGCCATCGCGTCGCGCGGCGTCATGGCGTTCTTCGTCTCGACGTCGACGATGAGCTTGTCGAAGTCGGTGCGCTGCTCGACCCGGGTGGCCTCGACCTTGTACGTGACCGCGAGCACCGGGGAGTAGATCGAGTCGACCGGGATGCGGCCGATCTCCTGCTCGCCGGACTTGTTCTGCTGCGCCGAGACGTAGCCGCGGCCGCGCTCGACGGTCAGCTCCATCTCGACCCGGCCCTTGTCGTTGAGGGTCGCGATGTGCATGTCGGGGTTGTGCACCTCGACACCCGCGGGCGGGGCGATGTCGGCGGCGGTGACGGCGCCGGCGCCCTGCTTGCGCAGGTACATCACGACGGGCTCGTCGTGCTCGGAGGAGACGACGATCCCCTTGACGTTGAGGATGATCTCGGTGACGTCCTCGGTGACCCCGGGGATCGTCGAGAACTCGTGGAGCACGCCGTCGATCCGGATGCTCGTCACGGCGGCACCGGGGATGCTCGAGAGCAGGGTGCGACGCAACGAGTTGCCGAGCGTGTAGCCGAAGCCCGGCTCGAGGGGCTCGATGGAGAATCGCGAGCGGCTGTCGGAGACAACCTCCTCGCTGAGGGTGGGGCGCTGTGCGATGAGCACGGTGTCTGTCCTTCCCACGGGCGACCGCTATATGACGCCTCGTGCAGGTGCCGGTCCGGCCGGCGCCGGCCCGTCTCGGTCCACGGGTCCGGCCTGGGCGCCCCCGCACCCCGCCCGCGCGGACGGCGGACGGGGTCGGGGACGAGGAGGGGGCGCGGACGCCCCCGGTGGGTCAGTTCTTCGAGTAGAGCTCGACGATGAGCTGCTCGGTGAGCTGGCTGTCGATCTGCTCGCGCACGGGCAGCTGGTGGATGAGGACCTGGAGCGAGCCCGGCACGACCTGCATCCAGGCCGGGGTCGGCCGCTCGCCGAAGGTCTCCCGGGCGAGCTGGAACGGGAACAGCTCGACCGAGGACTTCCGGATCGTGACGATGTCGTAGGCCCCGACCCGGTAGGACGGCACGTCGGTGCGGCGCCCGTTGACCTCGAAGTGGCCGTGGGTCACCAGCTGGCGGGCGTGCCGGCGCGTGCGAGCCAGACCGGCCCGGTAGATGACGTTGTCGAGCCGGGACTCGAGGATGACGAGCAGGTTCTCACCGGTCTTGCCGGGGCGGTGGGCCGCCTCCTCGTAGTACCGGCGGAACTGCCGCTCCATGACGCCGTAGGTGAAGCGGGCCTTCTGCTTCTCCTGCAACTGGGTCAGGTACTCCTTCTCCTGGATCCGCCGGCGGCCGTGCTGGCCGGGCGGGAAGGGACGGAGCTCGAAGTTCTTGTCGCCGCCGACGAGGTCGGTCTTGAGCCGGCGGGACTTCTTGGTGATGGGTCCGGTGTAGCGGGCCATGATCTGTGTACCTTCTTTCCCCGGGTCAGACGCGGCGGCGCTTGGGCGGGCGGACGCCGTTGTGCGGCTGCGGCGTGACGTCCTGGATGGCGCCGACCTCGAGGCCGGTCGCCGTGAGCGAGCGGATCGCGGTCTCCCGACCGGAGCCCGGGCCCTTGACGAACACGTCGACCTTGCGCATCCCGTGCTCCATGGCACGGCGGGCGGCGGCCTCGGCAGCCATCTGCGCGGCGAACGGGGTGGACTTGCGCGAGCCCTTGAAGCCGACCTGGCCGGCCGAGGCCCACGAGATCACCGCACCGCTGGGGTCGGTGATCGAGATGATGGTGTTGTTGAACGTGCTCTTGATGTGGGCCTGGCCCACGGCTACGTTCTTCTTGACCTTCCGACGCGTCTTGGCGCCGGTACGGCTCTTGGGGGGCATGCTTCTCCTACGGGGTCTTCAGCGTGTGGGGCGAGCTCGCGTCCGCGGCGGTGCCGGCGGTCGCGTTACTTGCCGGCCTTCTTCTTGCCGGCCACGGTGCGCTTGGGGCCCTTGCGGGTGCGCGCGTTGGTCTTCGTCCGCTGGCCGCGGACGGGCAGACCTCGCCGGTGGCGCAGGCCCTCGTACGAGCCGATCTCCACCTTGCGCCGGATGTCGGCCGCGACCTCCCGACGGAGGTCGCCCTCCACCTGGACGTTCCCCTCGAGGTAGTCGCGCAGCGCGATGAGCTGGCTCTCCTCGAGGTCCTTCACGCGGGTGCTGGGGTCGACGCCGGTCTCGGCGAGCGCCTTCAGCGACGTGGTGCGACCCACGCCGAAGATGTAGGTCAGGGCGACCTCGACGCGCTTCTCGCGCGGGAGGTCGACTCCCACAAGTCGTGCCATGTCTGGCTGTCCTTTGCAGTCGTCCGGAGGTCTGGTGCAACACCGGTCCGGGCGGGTCCCACGGCCTTGCGCCGTGCGCTCCGGTCCCCGGCCTCCGGGCCGGGGGTGACGTCCCGGGGGCGAGCGTGCTGCTCGCGGTCCGCGCCGTCCGGCGCGGCCCCGGGGGCCGGGTGCTGCGTGCGATTGAGTTGTGTCGTGCTCGAAGTCCGCGAGGGGTGCGGCCGTCACCGGCCGGTGCCCGCCTCAGCCCTGGCGCTGCTTGTGGCGCAGGTTGCTGCAGATCACCATGACCCGCCCGTTGCGGCGGATCACCTTGCACTTGTCGCAGATCTTCTTGACGCTCGGCTGAACCTTCATTGCCTCTGCTGTCTTGTCGATCTCTCCTCCCGCGCCCCGGGACGGGGTGGCGGGTCCTGCTCGACCGCGTGGGGTCCGGCGGGGCCGGACCGTCAGCGGTAGCGGAAGACGATCCGGCCGCGGGTGAGGTCGTACGGGCTCAGCTCGACCACGACCCGGTCCTCGGGGAGGATCCGGATGTAGTGCTGACGCATCTTGCCCGAGATGTGGGCGAGCACCTTGTGACCATTGGTCAGCTCCACCCGGAACATCGCGTTCGGGAGAGCCTCGATGATCGTGCCCTCGACCTCGATGACACCGTCCTTCTTGGCCATGTCCTCCGTCAATCCGTCGGTGCGGACCGTCCCTCGGTCTCGGGACCGCCCATGGAAATCGGCCCGTGGGCGAGCGCGGTGCTGCACACATGGCCGACGCTCCATCCTAGAGGATCGCCTCGCAGCGGCGAAATCGCCGACCCGACCCCCCGTTGAGTGAGCAGCTTCGGTCGCCGCGGCGGCGCCGCGGCGACCGAAGCTGCTCACTCAACCCGGGGGGGTGTGGGGCTCGGCTGGGGCTGGGGCCGGGTGGGGTGGGGCAGGAGCTGCTCAGCCGACCGGGGCGTGGGTGGCTCCGAACCTCGGCAGCATCTCCGCGCCGCCGTCGAGGGCGGTGAGCACCCACAGGCCGTCCTCGGTGACCGCGACCGTGTTCTCGACGTGGCACGCGCGGGCGCCGTCGTCGGTGACGACGGTCCAGTCGTCGGCGAGGGTGTGGTTCGCCTGGTCGCCGAGGGTGACCATGGGCTCGATCGCGACCGTCGTCCCGACCCGGACCGTCGGTCCCCTGCCCGCGACCCGGTAGTTGGGCACCTGCGGGTCGAGGTGCATCTCGCGCCCGATCCCGTGGCCGACGTAGTCCTCGACGATGCCGTACTCGCGCCCGTCGCGCCGTCCGGCGTCGTGCACGCGGTCCTCGACGGCCGCCCCGACGTCGTACAGGCTGCGTCCCGGGCACAGGGCCGCGATGCCGGCCCACATGCCCGCCTCGGTGGCCTCGATGAGCGCGAGGTCCTCCGCGCGCCCGGCCTCGGGGCCGCCGACGACGAGCGAGACCGCCGCGTCGCCGTGCCAGCCGTCGACGATGGCCCCGCAGTCGACCGAGAGCAGGTCGCCCTCCCGGAGCACCCGGGAGCCGGGGATGCCGTGGACGACCTCGTCGTTGACCGAGGTGCAGATCGACCCGGTGAACCCGTGGTAGCCGAGGAAGCTCGGCACGCCGCCGTGGTCGCGGATGTGGGCCTCGGCGAGCGCGTCGAGCTCGCCGGTGCTCGTCCCCGGGCGCGCGGCGCCGCGCAGGCGCTCGAGCGTGCGCCCGACGAGCAGGCCCGCGGTCCGCATGAGGCGGACCTCCTCCGGGGTCCTCGCCTCGATCTTCTCCCGGCCGAACAGTCCCATGCCGCTGCTCAGGCGCGGACCCGGTCGAGCGCTGCCTCGATCCGGTCGGTGACCTCGTCGACCTCGCCCATGCCGTCGACGGGCACGAGCAGGCCCCGCCGCTCGAACAGCGCGGCGAGCGGAGCGGTCTCGCGGGTGTAGATCGCCTGGCGCTCGCGGATGACCTCCTCGGTGTCGTCGGTCCGGCCCTCGGTCCGGGCGCGCAGCAGGAGCCGTTGCACGATCTCCTCCTCGTCGACGGTGAGCAGGAGCACGGCGTCGAGCGCGGTCCCGTGCTCGGCGAGCATCGCGTCGAGCGCGTCGACCTGGGCCTCGGTGCGGGGGTAGCCGTCGAGCAGGAACCCGGCGGAGGCGTCGGTCTGGGCGAGCCGGTCCTCGACGATGGCGTTGGTGACCTCGTCGGTGACGTAGCCGCCGGAGTCGAGGATCTCCTTGACCTGGCGGCCGAGCGGGGTCTGGTCCTTGATGTTGGCGCGGAAGATGTCCCCGGTGGAGATCGCGGGGATGCCGTGGCGGTCGGCGATGCGGGCGGCCTGGGTGCCCTTCCCGGCACCGGGCGGGCCGAAGATGATGAGGCGCATCAGCGGAGGAACCCTTCGTAGTGGCGCTGCTGGAGCTGGGACTCGATCTGCTTGACCGTCTCGAGGCCGACACCGACGATGATCAGGATCGAGGTGCCCCCGAACGGGAAGTTCTGGTTGGCGTTGACCAGGACGAGCGCGATCAGCGGGATGAGCGAGATGAGCGCGAGGTAGATGGCTCCCGGCACGGTGATGCGGGTCAGCACGTAGTTGAGGTACTCGGCGGTCGGGCGCCCGGCACGGATGCCGGGGATGAAGCCGCCGTACTTCTTCATGTTGTCCGCGACCTCGGTCGGGTTGAACGTGATCGAGACGTAGAAGAACGTGAAGAACAGGATGAGCCCGGTGTAGACGAGCATGTAGAACGGGTGGTCGCCGCGCACGAGGTGGTCGTCGATCCACGTGACCCAGCCGGGGCTGTTGCCCAGCGGGTCCCGGTTGAACTGGGCGACCATCGCGGGCAGCGCGAGCAGCGAGCTGGCGAAGATGACCGGGATGACGCCGGCCATGTTGACCTTGATCGGGATGTACGTCGAGGACCCGCCGTACATCTGCCGCCCCACCATCCGCTTGGCGTACTGCACCGGGATCCGGCGCTGGGACTGCTCGACGAACACGACGAGCGCGATGACGACGAAGCCGATGAGGATGACCCCGAAGAAGAGGTCCCAGCGGCCGTCCTGCTGCTGGATCGCCCACAGCGAGGAGGGGAACCGGGCGGCGATCGAGGTGAAGATCAGCAGCGACATCCCGTTGCCGACGCCCTTCTCGGTGACCAGCTCGCCCAGCCACATGACGAGGCCGGTGCCCGCGGTCATGGTCAGGACCATGATCGTGATCGTCACGACGGAGTCGTTGGTCAGGATGCTCGTGCAGCCGGGGCCGAACAGCGACGTCGGGTTCTGCGCGAACGTCACCAGCGTCGAGGACTGCAGGACCGCCAGCCCGATCGTCAGGTAGCGGGTGTACTGCGTCAGCTTCGCCTGCCCGGACTGGCCCTCCTTCTTGAGGGTCTCGAAGCGGGGGATGACGACGGTGAGCAGCTGGACGATGATGCTCGCGGTGATGTACGGCATGATGCCGAGCGCGAACACCGACAGCTGGAGCAGCGCCCCACCGCTGAAGAGGTTGGCGAGCCCGAGGAAGCTGTTGCTCGTCGGCGCGTTCTTCAGGCACTCCTGGACCGCGCCGTAGCTGACCCCGGGGGTCGGGACGTGGCTCCCGAGTCGGAACAGCACGATGATCCCGAGGGTGAACAGCAGCTTCTTGCGCAGATCCGGCGTCTTGAACGCACGGCCGAAAGCGGAAAGCAACTGGTCCTCCGTAGGTGCGACGCAGCGGTCGCTGGGTCGAGGGCGATCCCGAGAACGATACCCCGAGGCGAGGTCTCGCTTCACCCGCGGCGCGGTCGGCGCGGGTGGGGGGCCGGACGCGAACCGCGGGAGGGGCCGGACGGCTCCCTCCCGCGGTCTCGCGTGCTCGGGCGGCGACGGCCCGGGTGTGCTCAGGCGGTGGTCGTCGTGCTCCCGCCGGCCGCCTCGATCTTCGCGGCGGCGCTGGCGGAGAACGCGTCCGCGGTGACCTGCACCGCGACGTCGATCTCGCCGGTGCCGAGCACCTTGACGGGCTGGCCGTCGCGGACGGCGCCCTTGCGCACGAGGTCCGCGACCGTCACGGCCCCGCCCTCGGGGAAGAGCGCGCCGATCCGCTCGACGTTGACGACCTGGTACTCGGTGCGGAACGGGTTCTTGAACCCACGCAGCTTGGGCAGCCGCATGTGGAGCGGGGTCGCCCCGCCCTCGAAGTTCTCCGGCACCTGGTAGCGGGCCTTGGTGCCCTTGGTGCCGCGCCCCGCGGTCTTGCCCTTGGAGCCCTCACCCCGGCCGACCCGGGTGCGCGGCGTGCGCGAGCCCGGAGCCGGACGCAGGTGGTGGACCTTGAGCGCGTGGGAGCGGTCGGCCGAGGTCTCGGCGGCCCGCTCGGTGGGCTGCTTGGGGTCGCTCATGATCACTCAACCTCCTCGACGGCCACGAGGTGGGTGACCGTCTGGACCATGCCGCGGATCTCGGGCCGGTCCTCCTTGACGGCGGTGTCGCCGATGCGCTTCAGACCGAGGCTGCGCAGCGTGTCCCGCTGGTTGCGCGTGCCGCCGATCTCGGAACGGGTCTGGGTCACCTTCAGCCGCGCCATCAGGCACCGCTCCCCGCGGCCTGGGCGCGCAGCATGGCGGCCGGGGCGACCTCGTCCAGCGGCAGCCCGCGGCGCGCGGCCACGGCCTCGGGACGCTCGAGCCCCTTGAGGGCCTCGACGGTCGCGTGGACGATGTTGATGGCGTTGTCCGAGCCGAGGGACTTGCTGAGCACGTCGTGGATGCCGGCGCACTCGAGCACGGCCCGGACCGGGCCGCCGGCGATCACACCGGTACCCGGGGAGGCGGGGCGGAGCAGCACGACGCCGGCCGCGGACTCGCCCTGGATCGGGTGCGGGATGGAGCCCTGGATCCGCGGGACGCGGAAGAAGTTCTTCTTCGCCTCCTCGACGCCCTTGGCGATCGCGGACGGGACCTCCTTGGCCTTGCCGTAGCCGACACCGACGGTGCCGTCGCCGTCACCGACGACGACGAGCGCGGTGAAGCTGAACCGGCGGCCACCCTTGACGACCTTCGCGACCCGGTTGATGGTCACGACGCGCTCGAGGTACTGGTTCTTGTCGCCCGAGTCCCGGCGGTTGTCGCGGCGGTTGTCCCGGCGGTCGCTGGAACGGTCCGCGGAGCCGGTGCCTCGACGCTGGGGTCCTGGCATCAGATTGTCCTCATTTCAACGTTCGGTGCGGCGTTCAGTGCGGTGCTCACAGGGACAGCCCACCCTCGCGGGCGCCCTCGGCGATCGCGGCGACCCGACCGTGGTAGCGGTTGCCGCCCCGGTCGAACACGACGGCCTCGACACCGGCGTCCTTCGCGCGCCGGGCGACGAGCTCACCGACCCGACGGGCCTTGGCGGTCTTGTCGTCCTCGAGGGCGCGCAGGTCGGCCTCCATCGTCGAGGCGGACGCGATCGTCCGCCCGACGGTGTCGTCGACGACCTGGACGAAGACGTGCCGGGTGGAGCGGGTCACGACCAGGCGGGGGCGCGCCGCGGTGCCGGAGACCTTCTTGCGGACCCGGATGTGGCGCCGCCCGCGTGCGGCCGCCTTGCCGCGCGTGCGCTTGACGGTCATTGCCATGGCTTACTTACCAGCCTTTCCGACCTTGCGACGGATCTGCTCACCCTCGTAGCGCACGCCCTTGCCCTTGTACGGGTCGGGGCGGCGCAGCTTGCGGATGTTCGCGGCGACCTCGCCGACCAGCTGCTTGTCGATGCCGTGCACCGAGAAGCGGGTCGGGCCCTCGACCGCGAAGGTGATCCCGTCCGGAGCCTGCACGAGGATGGGGTGGCTGTACCCGAGCGAGAACTCGAGGTCGCTCCCCTTGGGAACGACGCGGTACCCCGTGCCGTAGATCTCCATCCTCTTCTGGAAGCCCTCGGTGACCCCGAGGACCATGTTGTTGATGAGCGAGCGGGTCAGACCGTGCAGCGAGCGCGACTCGCGCTCGTCGTCGGGTCGGCCCACCTCGACGCCGTCCTCGCCCCGGGCCACGGTGATCGGCTCGGCCACCGTGTGGGCGAGCTCGCCCTTGGGGCCCTTGACCGTGACGTCCTGGCCGTCGATGGTCACCTCGACGCCGGTGGGGACGGCAACCGGGAGTCGTCCAATGCGCGACATGTCAGCTACCCCTTACCAGACGTAGGCGAGGACTTCCCCGCCCACACCCTTGTTCGCGGCCTGCCTGTCGGTGAGCAGCCCGGACGACGTGGAGATGATGGCCACGCCGAGGCCGCCGAGCACCTTGGGCAGGTTGGTCGACTTGGCGTAGACCCGCAGGCCGGGCTTGGAGACCCGGCGGACGCCGGCGATCGAGCGCTCCCGGTTCGGGCCGTACTTGAGGTCGATCGTCAGGGTCTTGCCCACCTCGGCGTCCTCGACGTGCCAGCCGGCGATGTAGCCCTCGGCCTGCAGGATCTCGGCGATGTGGGACTTGAGCTTCGAGAACGGCATGGCGACGGAGTCGTGGTGCGCCGAGTTGGCGTTCCGGACTCGCGTCAGCATGTCCGCGATCGGGTCGGTCATGGTCATGGGCTATGCACTGCCCTCTCTCACCGTGGTTTCATCCCGCTCACGCGGGGCGACCTGCGATGTAGACGTTGGGATGGGGGGTCGTGGTGCCGGGGGCGCGCCGTGGCGGCGCGCTCACCAGCTGCTCTTGGTCACGCCGGGGAGCTCGCCGCGGTGGGCCATCTCCCGCAGGCAGATCCGGCACAGTCCGAACTTGCGGTAGACCGAGTGCGGCCGGCCACAGCGCTGGCAGCGGGTGTAGGCGCGGACCTTGAACTTCGGCTTCCTGTTCGCCTTGTTGATCAGGGCGGTCTTGGCCATGTCAGTTCTCCTTGAAGGGGAAGCCGAGCGCCCTGAGCAGGGCCCGGCCCTCGTCGTCCGTCGTCGCCGTGGTCACCACGGTGATGTCCATGCCCCGCACGCGGTCGATCCGGTCCTGGTTGATCTCGTGGAACATCGACTGCTCGGTCAGGCCGAACGTGTAGTTGCCGCGGCCGTCGAACTGCCGCGGCGAGAGGCCGCGGAAGTCGCGGATGCGGGGCAGCGCGGTGCTGACGAGCCGGTCGAGGAACTCCCACATCCGGTCGCCGCGCAGCGTCGTGTGTGCGCCGATCGGCATGCCCTCTCGGAGCTTGAACTGCGCGACGGACTTGCGGGCCCGGGTGACGGCCGGCTTCTGGCCGGTGATCGCGGCCAGGTCGCGGATGGCGCCCTCGATGAGCTTGCTGTCGCGGGCGGCGTCGCCGACGCCCATGTTGACGACGACCTTGGTGAGCCTGGGGACCTGCATGACGTTCTCGTAGTGGAACTGCTCACGCAGGCCGGCCTTGATCGTGTCGGCGTAGCGCTGCTTCAGCCGGGGTGCGGGGCGGGTGGTGGTGGTCTCGGTCATCGCTGTCACAGGTCCTTACCCGAGCGCACCGCGACGCGGGTCCGACCCGTCTTCGTGCGGCCGTTGCGCTCGACGTTCTCGACCCTGGTCCGCACCCGGGTCGGCTTCTTCTCGTCGGGGTCGACGACGGCCACGTTGCTGACGTGGATCGACGCCTCCTGGACGACGAGCCCGCCCGACTGGCCCCGCATGCCGGCCTTGGTGTGCCGCGTGACGCGGTTGATCCCCTCGACGACGACCCGCTGGGTCTCGGGGTCGACGGAGATGACCTTGCCCTGCTTGGCCTTGTCCTTGCCGGTGAGGACCTGGACGAGGTCGCCCTTCTTGATCTTCATGGTGCGCGCCATGTCAGAGCACCTCCGGTGCCAGCGAGATGATCTTCATGAACCTCTTCTCGCGCAGCTCCCGCCCGACGGGGCCGAAGATGCGCGTGCCACGCGGGTCGCCGTCGCCCCGGAGGATGACGGCCGCGTTCTCGTCGAACTTGATGTACGACCCGTCGCCGCGGCGGCGCTCCTTCGCGGTGCGCACGATGACCGCCTTGACGACGTCGCCCTTCTTGACGTTGCCGCCGGGGATGGCGTCCTTGACGGTGGCGACGATCGTGTCGCCGATACCGGCGTACCGCCGACCGGAGCCACCGAGGACACGGACGCAGAGGATCTCCTTCGCACCCGTGTTGTCGGCGACCTTGAGTCGCGACTCCTGCTGGATCACTGTTTGAACTCCTGTCGTCGTGCTGGTTCTCGCGCGCGGCGGCGCGAGCCTGGCCGAACTGGTGTGGTCTGTGGGCGCTCACCGCCGACCGCTGGGGTGGGCCGGGAGGTGACGCCGTTGGGGGCGGTCTGCCCTACTTGGCCTTCTCGAGGATCTCCACGAGCCGCCAGCGCTTGCTCGCCGAGAGCGGCCGGGTCTCCATGATCAGGACGCGGTCGCCGACGCCTGCGGTGT
Organism: uncultured Actinomycetota bacterium; assembly: GCA_963800325.1. Taxonomy (GTDB): domain Bacteria; phylum Actinomycetota; class Actinomycetes; order Actinomycetales; family Dermatophilaceae; genus CAWDAQ01. The sequence goes on from CAWDAQ010000005.1 coordinate 838,675, forward strand.
TGCCCTCGTCGTGCGCCTTGACCTTGTGGCTCTTGCGCATGACCTTGCCGTAGAGCGCGTGCTTGACGCGGTCCTCGACCTCGACGACGACGGTCTTGTCCGACTTGTCGCTCACCACGAGTCCCTGGCGGGTCTTGCGGTAGTTGCGCTCGGACCCGTGCTGGCTCTCCTGCGCGGTTGTGGTCACAGTCTCTTCCTTGGTCTCGTCGCTCACGCCGGGGCCTCCTCGGAGGTGGCCTCGCCGCCGGCGCCGATGCCGAGCTCGCGCTCGCGCATCTCGGTGTAGATCCGGGCGATGTCCTTGCGGACCGCCCGGAGCCGGCCGTGGCTCTCCAGCTGGCCGGTGGCCGACTGGAAACGGAGGTTGAACAGCTCCTCCTTGGCCTTGCGGAGCTCGTCGACGAGGCGGTCGTCGTCGAACCCGCGCAGCTCGGAGGGAGCGAGGTCCTTCGAACCGATAGCCATCAGTTGTCACCACCTTCACGCATGATGAATCGGGCCTTCATCGGCAGCTTGTGGATCGCGAGGCGCATCGCCTCACGGGCGACCTCCTCGGACACCCCGGACAGCTCGAACATCACGCGGCCCGGCTTGACGTTGGCGACCCACCACTCCGGGGAGCCCTTCCCGGACCCCATCCGGGTCTCGGCGGGCTTCTTCGTCAGCGGCCGGTCCGGGAAGATGTTGATCCACACCTTCCCGCCACGCTTGATGTACCGCGTCATCGCGATACGCGCGGACTCGATCTGGCGGTTGGTCACGTAGGCCGGCTCCAGTGCCTGGATGCCGTAGTCGCCGAACGCGATCGTCGTCCCGCCCTTGGCCGTCCCGGTGCGGTCGGGGTGGTGCTGCTTGCGGTACTTGACTCGACGGGGAATCAACATGTCAGGACTGCTCTCCCTCGGCGTTGGCGGGGGCCGGCGCGGTCGCCGTGGCCGCGGCCTCGGCGGGGGCCTGGCCCTCGGCGGGCGCGCCCTGGTCGCCACGACGCTCGCCGCGGCGGGCGCGGGCGGGACGGTCGTCGCGGTCGCGGCGCGGACCCCGGGAGGGCCGGGGCGAGCTCGCCTGCTGGGCGGCGAACTCGCGGGCGGTCATGTCGCCCTTGTAGATCCAGACCTTCACGCCGATGCGGCCGAAGGTCGTCCGGGCCTCGTAGAAGCCGTAGTCGATGTTCGCCCGGAGGGTGTGCAGCGGCACCCGGCCCTCGCGGTAGAACTCCGACCGGGACATCTCGGCGCCGCCGAGGCGTCCCGAGCACTGGATCCGGATGCCCTTGGCGCCGGCGCGCAGCGAGGACTGGAGCCCCTTGCGCATGGCCCGGCGGAAGGTGACGCGCGCAGCGAGCTGCTCCGCGATGCCCTGCGCGACGAGCTGGGCGTCGATCTCGGGGTTCTTGACCTCGAGGATGTTGAGCTGGACCTGCTTGCCGGTGAGCTTCTCGAGCTCCCCGCGGATCCGGTCGGCCTCGGCGCCGCGGCGACCGATGACGATGCCCGGGCGTGCGGTGTGGATGTCGACCCGGACCCGGTCGCGGGTCCGCTCGATCTCGACGCGGGAGATGCCGGCGCGCTCCATCCCCGTCGAGAGCAGACCGCGGATCGCGACGTCCTCCTTGACGTAGTCGCGGTAGCGCTGCCCCTCCTTCTGGGAGTCGGCGAACCAGCGGCTCTTGTGGTCGGTCGTGATGCCCAGGCGGAAGCCGTTGGGGTTGATCTTCTGACCCATCAGCGGGTACCTCCCTTGCGTCCGGCCTTCTCGGTGGGCGCGACGACGACGGTGATGTGGCTCGTGCGCTTGTTGATCCGGGTGGCCCGGCCCTGGGCGCGCGGCCGGAACCGCTTCATCGTCGGGCCCTCGTCGACGAAGGCCCGGCGGACGACGAGGGCGCGCTCGTCGAACGGCTCGGAGGCCTCGTCGGCCTTGACGCGTGCGTTCGCGATCGCGCTCTCGAGGACCTTGCGGACCTGCTCGGCCGTCCCCTGCGGGGCGAACCGGAGGGTGGCGACCGCCTCGGTCGCCTGCTTGCCACGGATGAGGTCGACGACGCGGCGGGCCTTCATGGGCGTGACGCGGACGTACCGCGCGCTCGCCTTGGCTTCCATCGCTGCTTCCTTGTTCTCGCTCGTGGTGGGCATCAGCGACGACGCCCCTTCTTGTCGTCCTTCACGTGGCCGCGGAACGTGCGGGTCGGCGCGAACTCGCCGAGCTTGTGGCCGACCATGGACTCGGTGACGAACACCGGCACGTGCTTGCGTCCGTCGTGGACCGCGAAGGTGTGGCCGAGCATGTCCGGCGAGACGACCGAACGACGCGACCAGGTCTTGATGACGTTCTTGCTGCCCGCTTCGTTCTGCGCGTCCACCTTCTTCTGGAGGTGGTCGTCGATGAAGGGGCCCTTCTTCAGGCTACGAGGCATTTCAGGCTCCTATCAGCGCTTCTTGCCGGTGCGGCGACGGCGGACGATCATCTTGTCGCTGGCCTTGCCCGGACGACGGGTCCGGCCCTCGGGCTGGCCCCACGGGCTGACCGGGTTCCGGCCACCGGAGGTCTTGCCCTCGCCACCGCCGTGCGGGTGGTCGACCGGGTTCATCGCGACGCCGCGCACGCTCGGGCGCTTGCCCTTCCAGCGCATCCTGCCGGCCTTGCCCCAGCTGATGTTCGACTGCTCCGCGTTGCCCACCTCACCGACGGTCGCGCGGCAGCGGACGTCGACGTTGCGGATCTCGCCCGAGGGCAGCCGCAGCTGGGCGTTGCGGCCCTCCTTCGCGACGAGCTGGACGCGCACACCGGCGGAGCGGGCGATCTTCGCCCCGCCGCCGGGACGCAGCTCGACGGCGTGGATCACGGTGCCGACCGGGATGTTCCGCAGCGGCAGCGCGTTGCCCGGCCTGATGTCGGCGCCGGGGCCGTTCTCGACCGCGTCGCCCTGGCGGAGCCGGTTCGGCGCGAGGATGTACCGCTTCTCACCGTCGGCGTAGTGCAGCAGCGCGATCCGCGCGGTGCGGTTCGGGTCGTACTCGATGTGGGCGACCTTCGCGGGGACGCCGTCCTTGTCGTGGCGACGGAAGTCGACGACGCGGTAGGCGCGCTTGTGGCCCCCGCCGACGTGGCGGGTCGTGATCTTGCCGCTGCTGTTGCGGCCGCCGGACTTGCTCAGCGGGCGGACGAGCGACTTCTCGGGGGTCGTGCGGGTGACCTCGACGAAGTCGGCGTGGCTCGACCCGCGGCGACCCGCGGTCGTCGGCTTGTACTTTCTGATGGCCATGCTGTCAGTTCCTCAGTTCTCGCTCGTCCCGGTCAGGCGCTCGCGCCGCCGAAGATGTCGATCGAGCCCTCGCGGAGGGTGACGATCGCGCGCTTGGTGTCCTTGCGACGACCGGTGCCGAAGCGGGTCCGGCGGGCCTTGCCCGGGCGGTTCATCGTGTGGACCGACTCGACCTTGACCCCGAAGATCCGCTCGACGGCGATGCGGATCTCCGTCTTGTTGGCCCGGGGGTCGACGAGGAAGGTGTACTTGCCCTCGTCGAGCAGCCCGTAGGACTTCTCGGACACGACCGGCGCGATGACGACGTCGCGCGGGTCCTTCGTCGGGGTGCTCACTTGGTCTCCTCCTGGGTCTGCTCGGCGGCGCCGCCCGTGCGGGGGCCGGCGACGAAGGCGTCGAGCGCACCCTGGGTGAACACGACGTCGTCCGCGCAGAGCACGTCGTAGGTGTTGAGCTGGTCGGCCCAGAGCACGTGGACGTCGGGCAGGTTGCGCACGCTCTTGGTCGCCACGTCGTCGCCCCGCTCGAGGACGACGAGCAGGTTCCGGCGCTCGGTGAGCCCGCGGAGCACGCCGACGACGCCCTTGGTCGACGGGGTGGCGCCCTCGACGAGCGTCGAGAGCACGTGGACCCGGCCGTGTCGGGCGCGGTCGGACAGCGCCCCGCGCAGCGCGGCGGCCTTCATCTTCTTCGGGGTCCGCTGGCCGTAGGTGCGCGGCTGGGGGCCGTGGACGGTCCCGCCGCCGGCGAACTGCGGCGCGCGGATCGAGCCCTGGCGGGCGCGACCGGTGCCCTTCTGGCGGTACGGCTTGGCGCCGCCACCGCGCACGTCGCCCCGGGTCTTCGTCGCGTGGGTGCCCTGCCGCGCGGCGGCGAGCTGGGCGACGACGACCTGGTGGATCAGCGGGACGTTGGTCTGGACGTCGAAGACCTCGGCGGGCAGGTCGGCCGTGCCGGCCTTCGAGCCGGCGGGGCTGATGATGTCAACGGTCGGCATGTCAGGCTCCCTTGGCAGCCGTGCGGACCAGGACGATGCCGCCGCGGGGGCCGGGGACGGCACCCTTGAGCAGCAGCAGACCCTTCTCGGGGTCCACGGCGTGGATCGTGAGGTTCTGGGTGGTCTGGCGGACGCCGCCCATCCGGCCGGCCATCCGGGTGCCCTTGAAGACCCGGCCCGGCGTGGCGCAGCCGCCGATGGACCCGGGCTTGCGGTGGTTGCGGTGGGCGCCGTGCGAGGCGCCGACACCGGAGAAGCCGTGACGCTTCATGACGCCCGCGAATCCCTTGCCCTTGGTGGTCCCGGAGACGTCGACGCTCTGGCCGACCTCGAACTGCTCGACGGTGACCTCCTGGCCGAGCTCGTACTCGCCGGCGTCGGCGGTGCGCAGCTCGAGCAGGTGACGGCGGGGGGTGACGCCGGCCTTCTCGAAGTGGCCGGCGAGGGGCTTGGTGACCTTGCGGGGGTCGATGGCGCCGTAGGCGATCTGGACCGAGGCGTACCCGTCGGTGGCGGCGTCGCGCACCTGCGTGACGACGCAGGGACCGGCCTGGACCACGGTGACGGGGACGAGCCGGTTGTTCTCGTCCCAGACCTGGGTCATGCCGAGCTTCTCGCCGAGGACGCCCTTGATCGTGCGCTGGGCAGTGGTGGTCATCGTGCCGCCTCCCTCAGAGCTTGATCTCGATGTTGACGTCGGCCGGGAGGTCGAGACGCATCAGCGAGTCGACGGCCTTGGGCGTCGGGTCGATGATGTCGATGAGGCGCTTGTGCGTGCGCATCTCGAAGTGCTCGCGGCTGTCCTTGTACTTGTGGGGCGACCGGATGACGCAGAACACGTTCTTCTCCGTGGGCAACGGCACGGGTCCGACCACCGTGGCGCCGGCACGGGTCACCGTGTCGACGATCTTGCGCGCCGAGTTGTCGATGACCTCGTGGTCATACGACTTCAATCGGATGCGGATCTTTTGTCCCGCCATCTTCGTGACGTCTCTCTCTCGCCGTACAGCTTGGTCTCGTGCGGCCCGTCCGGAGTCCGACCCCCGAGGTCGGGTGTGTCGCACCCTTCCCACACGGGCCCCCGGGGGCGCAGTGCACCTCTGGGGGACGTCTCGGATCTCCGGCCTGGCCGGGCTTGCCGACCCTGGTGTGTCGCCCCGCCGTGAGATGCGGTTCGATGCGTTGTCACCAAGGTGGTGGAGCGGGGGCGGGCCCTTCAGGGCCACCTCCGCTCGACAAGCAACCGGACTAGTGTGACACGGGCCCGCGGGGAGGGCCAAATCCGGGAGCACACCGCCCCCGGGGCCCGCGGGAGGCCCCGGATCCCGGGCGCGTCGCGCGTCCCCGGCCGGAAGGAGCAGACCGTGACCGTGCCCGACACCTCTTCCGACACCTCACCCGACGTCCCAGGCGACATCTCGTCCGGCATCCCGCCCGGCGCCGGACCCGCGACGCCGGCAGCGCGCGGCCCGGGCGCCGGCCGGGCCCGTCAGGCCGCGATCTACCGCGCGGGCGCACGCGGACGCCGTCCCGCGGTTCCCACCTCGACGGCGGCGCTGGAGCGAGCCGCCCGGCGCCGGGCCTCGCGTCGGGCCTGGGCCTACCTCGCCGGCGGCGCCGGCGAGGGCCGCACGATCCGCCGCAACCGTGCGGCGTTCGAGCGCTGGGCGATCGTCCCGCGGGTGCTCCGCGGCGCCGCGGCGGTCGACACCGGGACCCGGCTGCTCGGCCGGCACCGGCCCACCCCGCTCGTGCTCGCCCCGATCGGCGCGGCCGCGACGCTGCGCCGGGACGCCGACCTGCTCGCGGCCCGCGCGGCGGCCTCGGCGGGGGTGCCGTTCGTCGTCTCCAACCAGGGCTGCTCCCCGATGGAGGAGGTCGCCCGCGCGGTGGCGGCCGCGAGCCCACCCGGCGCGCGCTCGCCCTGGTGGTTCCAGCTGTACGTCGCCGACGACGACGCGCTCGTCACGAGCCTGCTCGCCAGGGCCGCCGCAGCCGGGGCCGAGGCCGTCGTCGTCACCCTCGACACGACGGTGCTCGGGTGGCGTCCGGCCGACCTCGACCTCGGCAGCCTGCCGTTCGCCCGGGGCGAAGGACTGGCCCAGTACACCTCCGACCCGCGCTTCCGCGAGCTCGTCGCGGAGCGGGTGGCGGCCGGCGCCCCGGGCCGCGAGGCGGGCCCGGTGACGCCCGCGGCGCTGCGGACGCTGCTCGCGCTGTCCCGGGCCCACCCCGGCCGGCTCCGGGACAACCTCGCCTCCCCCCTCCCCCGCGCCGCCGTCGAGACCTTCCTCGAGGTCTACTCCAACCCGGGGCTGTCGTGGCAGGACCTCGCCTCGGTGCGGGCCCGCACCGACCTGCCCGTGCTCGTCAAGGGGGTGCTCCACCCGGACGACGCGCGGCGCGCGCTCGAGCTCGGGGTGGACGGGATCGTCGTCTCCAACCACGGCGGCCGGCAGGTCGACAACGCGGTCGCCTCGCTGGACGCCCTCGTCGCCGTCCGGGAGGCGGTGGGGCCGGACCCGTTGCTCGTCCTCGACTCCGGGGTGCGCACCGGCGCCGACGTCGCCGTGGCGCTCGCGCTGGGCGCGGACGCGGCCACCCTGGGCAGGCCGTGGGCGTGGGGGCTCGCGGCGGCCGGCGAGAGGGGGGTGGCGGAGGTCGTCGCCAACGTCCTCGCCGAGCTCGACCTCACGATGGGGCTCGCCGGGGCCGCGGACCTGGCCGGGCTGACCCGCGAGGCCCTTCGGCCCGCCGGCTGAGGGCCGGGCCGGGCCGGACACGACGGGAGGGCCCGCAGCCGTCACGGCTGCGGGCCCTCCCGGGTGGGGCTGGCGGAACCAGCGTCAGGTCACTTGATGATGTTCGTGACCCGGCCGGCGCCGACGGTGCGGCCACCCTCGCGGATGGCGAACTTCAGGCCCTCCTCCATGGCGATCGGCTGGATGAGCTCGACCTTCATGTCGGTGTTGTCGCCCGGCATGACCATCTCGGTGCCCTCGGGGAGGTGCACGACACCGGTGACGTCCGTGGTCCGGAAGTAGAACTGCGGACGGTAGTTGTCGTAGAACGGCGTGTGCCGGCCACCCTCGTCCTTGGACAGGATGTAGACCTGACCCTCGAACTCGGTGTGCGGGGTGATCGAGCCCGGCTTGCAGACGACCTGCCCGCGCTCGACGTCCTCACGCTTGGTCCCGCGCAGCAGCAGCCCGACGTTCTCGCCCGCACGGCCCTCGTCGAGGAGCTTGCGGAACATCTCGATGCCGGTGACCGTGGTCTTCGAGGAGCCCGGCCGGATGCCGACGATCTCGACCTCGTTGTTGACGTTGAGCACGCCGCGCTCGATCCGGCCGGTGACGACCGTGCCGCGACCGGTGATGGTGAAGACGTCCTCCACCGGCATGAGGAACGGCTTGTCGATGTCGCGCTCCGGCTCCGGGATCGACTCGTCGACCGCGTCCATGAGCTCGAGCACCGACTGCATCCACTTCTCGTCGCCCTCGAGCGCCTTCAGCGCCGAGACCTTGACGACGGGGACGTCGTCGCCCGGGAACTCGTAGTCCGAGAGCAGCTCGCGGACCTCCATCTCGACGAGCTCCATGATCTCCTCGTCGTCGACCATGTCGGCCTTGTTGAGCGCGACGACGATGTAGGGGACGCCGACCTGGCGGGCCAGGAGGACGTGCTCCTTCGTCTGCGGCATCGGGCCGTCCGTCGCGGCGACGACGAGGATGGCGCCGTCCATCTGGGCCGCGCCGGTGATCATGTTCTTGACGTAGTCGGCGTGACCCGGGCAGTCGACGTGAGCGTAGTGGCGCTTCTCCGTCTGGTACTCGATGTGCGCGATCGAGATCGTGATGCCGCGCGACTTCTCCTCGGGCGCCTTGTCGATCGAGTCGAACGGGGAGGCCTGGTTCAGCTCCGGGTACTTCTCGTGCAGGACCTTCGAGATCGCAGCCGTCAGCGTCGTCTTGCCGTGGTCGATGTGACCGATCGTGCCGATGTTGATGTGCGGCTTGCTCCGCTCGAACTTTGCCTTCGCCACTTCTGGGTCCTCCTCAGGACTGTCTTCGTGTTACGCCGAACGACCGGGCGGGACGTGGCGTGGTGTGTGGGTGTTCCGTGCTGTCAGCGAGCTGCGTGACCGCGAGTCTAGCGGTCACTCACCCCGCGTCTTCTTGATGATCTCCTCGGCGACGGCCTTGGGGACCTCGTGGTAGGAGTCGAACTCCATCGAGTAGTTCGCCCGCCCCTGGGTCTTGGACCGCAGGTCGCCGACGTACCCGAACATCTCCGACAGGGGCACCAGGCCGCGGACGAGCTTCGCCCCGCTGATGTCCTCCATCGCCTGGATGTGCCCGCGCCGGGCGTTGATGTCGCCGATGACGTCGCCCATGTACTCCTCGGGGGTGCGCACCTCGACGTGCATCATCGGCTCGAGCAGGACCGGGTCCGCCTTGCGGACGGCCTCCTTGAGGGCCATCGACCCCGCGATCTTGAACGCCATCTCGGACGAGTCGACGTCGTGGTAGGCGCCGTCGACGAGCGTCGCCTTGAGTCCGACGAGCGGGTAACCGGCGAGCACGCCGTACTGCATCGCGTCCTGGATCCCGGCGTCGACCGACGGGATGTACTCCCGCGGCACGCGGCCGCCGGTGATCTTGTTGTCGAACTCGTAGATCTCGCCCTCGGTGGTGTCGAGCGGCTCGAGGCTGATCTGGACCTTCGCGAACTGGCCGGACCCACCGGTCTGCTTCTTGTGCGTGTAGTCGTACTTCAGCACCGGCCGGCGGATCGTCTCGCGGTAGGCCACCTGCGGCTTGCCGACGTTCGCCTCGACCTTGAACTCGCGCTTCATGCGGTCGACGAGGATGTCGAGGTGGAGCTCGCCCATCCCCGCGATGATCGTCTGGCCGGTCTCGTCGTCGAGCGAGACCTGGAAGGTCGGGTCCTCCTCGGCCAGCTTCTGGATCGCCGTGCCGAGCTTCTCCTGGTCGCTCTTGGTCTTCGGCTCGATGGCGACCTGGATGACCGGCTCCGGGAACGACATCGACTCGAGGATGACGTGGTCGTTCATGTCGCAGAGGGTGTCACCGGTCGTGGTGTCCTTCAGCCCGATGACCGCGTAGATGTGGCCCGCGGAGATCGAGTCGACGGGGTTCTCCTTGTTGGAGTGCATCTGGAACAGCTTCCCGATGCGCTCCTTGCGGCCCTTGGTCGCGTTGTACACCGGCTGGCCGGACTCGATGTGCCCCGAGTAGACCCGCACGTAGGTCAGCTTGCCGAAGAACGGGTGCGAGGCGACCTTGTACGCCAGCGCCGAGAACGGCTCCTTGGCGTCCGCGTGCCGCTCGACGACCTCGTCCTCGTGCCCGGGCTTGTGGCCCTGCATCGGCGGGACGTCCAGCGGGGACGGGAGGTAGTCGACGACCGCGTCGAGCATCGGCTGGACGCCCTTGTTCTTGAACGCGGAGCCGCACAGCACCGGGTAGAGCTCGGAGGAGACCGTGAGCGCGCGGACCCCGGCCTTGAGCTCGGCCTGGGTGAGGTCCTCGCCGCCGAGGTACTTCTCCATGAGCGCGTCGTCGGACTCGGCGACCCGCTCCACGAGGTGGTGGTGGTACTCCTCGGCCTTGGCCTTGAGCTCCTCCGGGATGTCCTCGACCTCGTAGTCCTCGCCCTTGCGGACGTCGCCGCGCCAGAGCAGCGCCTTCATCCGGACGAGGTCGACGACGCCCTCGAAGCTGCTCTCGGTGCCGATCGGCAGCTGGAGGACGAGCGGCTCGGCGCCGAGGCGGTCCTTGATGGTCTGGACGGTGAAGTAGAAGTCCGCACCGAGCTTGTCCATCTTGTTGACGAAGCAGATCCGCGGGACGTCGTACTTGTCGGCCTGGCGCCAGACGGTCTCCGACTGCGGCTCGACACCCTCCTTGCCGTCGAACACGGCGACGGCCCCGTCGAGGACGCGCAGCGAGCGCTCGACCTCGACGGTGAAGTCGACGTGCCCGGGGGTGTCGATGATGTTGATCTGGATGTCCTTCCAGAAGCACGTCGTCGCGGCGGACGTGATGGTGATGCCGCGCTCCTGCTCCTGCTCCATCCAGTCCATCGTCGACGCACCGTCGTGCGTCTCACCGATCTTGTAGTTGATGCCGGTGTAGAAGAGGATGCGCTCCGTCGCCGTCGTCTTGCCGGCGTCGATGTGCGCCATGATGCCGATGTTGCGGACCTTCGTGAGGTCCGTCAGGACGTCGAGTGCCACTCGTATCTCATCTCGCTCGTGTGCGGAAACTGCTGTCGTGTGCCGGCGGCCCGGACCGGTTGAGCGCCGGTCGAGAAGTCCCTCCGGCCGCCGGCCGCGGCGGTGGGCCCGCGGACGGGCCCACCGCGGGCGTCACCAGCGGTAGTGCGCGAAGGCCTTGTTGGACTCGGCCATCTTGTGGGTGTCCTCACGGCGCTTCACCGCGGCGCCGAGGCCGTTGGAGGCGTCGAGGATCTCGTTCATGAGCCGCTCGGTCATCGTCTTCTCGCGACGCTGGCGGGCGTAGCCGACGAGCCAGCGCAGCGACAGCGTGGTCGCCCGGTTGGGCTTGACCTCGACCGGCACCTGGTAGGTCGCACCGCCGACGCGGCGGGACTTGACCTCGAGGCTCGGGCGGACGTTGTCGAGCGCGCGCTTGAGGGTCTGGACCGGGTCGGTGCCGGTCTTGTCGCGGCAGCCGTCGAGCGCGCCGTAGACGATGGCCTCGGCGGTCGACTTCTTGCCGTCGAGCAGCACCTTGTTGACCAGCTGGGTGACCAGCGGGCTGTTGTGGACCGGGTCGACGACGAGCGGGCGCTTGGGGGCGGGTCCCTTGCGAGGCATTACTTCTTCTCCTTCTTGGCGCCGTAGCGGCTGCGAGCCTGCTGACGGCCCCGGACACCCTGGGTGTCGAGGGAGCCGCGGACGATCTTGTAGCGGACGCCGGGGAGGTCCTTCACCCGGCCGCCGCGCACGAGCACGATGGAGTGCTCCTGCAGGTTGTGGCCGACGCCCGGGATGTAGGCGGTGACCTCGATGCCGCTCGTCAGGCGCACGCGGGCGACCTTGCGGAGGGCAGAGTTCGGCTTCTTCGGCGTCGTCGTGTACACGCGCGTGCACACGCCGCGGCGCTGCGGCGAGCCCTTCAGGGCAGGGGTCTTGGCCTTGGTGGCCTTGTCCTGCCGGCCCTTGCGCACCAGCTGGTTGATCGTGGGCAACCTGTTCTCCGTACTCGTCGGTGTGTTGTCGCTCCCCGCCCGCACCGCGGACGGCGCGGAGGACGGGGACTCCTTGGTGATGGTCGGACCCGACCCCCGCATCCGGGTGTGTCGAGCCCGGCGCTCCCACCTGCACTCCCCGCTCCCGGCCCGGGGGCCGTCGGGCGGGGCGCCCGGTGGAAGGTCTCGGGCCGCTCGTGCGCGCTGGCGTCCCGCGCCGACCGTCCCGGTCCGAGCACGCCCACGTGGGCACGGCTCAGACACGTGCGACAACTTTACCGGGACCTGTGGGGGGCGGCCAAATCGTGGACGACGCGGGGACGACGACGGCGCCCGCCCCCGAGGTGGGGCGGGCGCCGTCGTCGGCTGGGCCGGAGGCGGCTCAGGAGCCCTTCGCGGCGTTCTTCAGCGCGCTGCCGGCGGTCAGCTTCGCGGCGTACCCGCCCGGGATCGTCATCGACTCGCCGGTCTGCGGGTTGCGGCCCTGCCGCTCGCCACGCTCGACCCGCTCCAGGGTGAGCAGACCGGGGACGGTGACCTTCTCGCCCTTGGACACCTGCTCGACGAGAACGTCCTGCAGGGCCGAAAGGACGTCGCCCGCCTTGGTCGCCGGGATCTGGGCGTGCTGGGCGATCGCGCTGGCGAGTTCGGACTTGTTCATGCTTCTCCTTCGTCGTCGGACGGGCCTGTCGGCCAGTTCCTTCCCCAGCCTAGACCGGCCGACCGGGCGTCGCAGCACGGCCACGCCCGGCGTGGCGCGCCGTGCGGGGCCACCGTCGCGGCCCGGGCGCCGGGCCCGGAACCACCCGTGTCCGCGGCCCCGGCCGTGAGGACCGGGCCCGCGGACACGGGTGTGGAGAGGGTGTCGCCGTCAGTCGTCAGTCGAGCCCGAGCTCGGCGTCGTCCAGCCGGATGGCCTCGCCCGAGCCGGGACCGAACACCGGGTAGGCGTAGTCCTCGTAGTTCGGCATCGAGTACATCGCGGCCTTGGCCTCCTCGGTGGGCTCCACCGTGACGTTGCGGTAGCGCGGAAGCCCGGTCCCCGCGGGGATGAGCTTCCCGAGGATGACGTTCTCCTTCAGGCCGAGCAGCGGGTCGGACCGGCCCTCCATCGCGGCCTCGGTGAGCACCCGGGTCGTCTCCTGGAAGGAGGCGGCCGAGAGCCACGAGTCGGTCGCGAGCGAGGCCTTGGTGATGCCCATGAGCTCGGGACGACCCGAGGCCGGGCGCCCGCCCTCGGCGACGACACGGCGGTTCTCCTCCTCGAACCGGCCCCGCTCGGCGAGCATGCCCGGGAGCAGGTCGGCGTTGCCCGACTCGATGATCGTGATCCGGCGCAGCATCTGCCGGACGATGACCTCGATGTGCTTGTCGTGGATCGACACGCCCTGCTGCCGGTAGACGCTCTGCACCTCGTCGACGAGGTGGGTCTGCACCTTGCGCGGCCCGAGGATGCGCAGCACGACCTTCGGGTCGATCGACCCGATGACGAGCTGGGTGCCGACCTCGACGTGCTGGCCGTCGGAGACGAGCAGCCGGCCGCGCTTGCTCACCGGGTAGGAGTGCTCGTCCGAGCCGTCGTCCGGGGTGAGCAGCAGCCGGCGGGACTTGTCGGTCTCCTCGACCGTGACCCGGCCGGTCGCCTCGGCGATCGGGGCGACGCCCTTCGGGGTGCGCGCCTCGAACAGCTCGACGACGCGCGGCAGGCCCTGGGTGATGTCGTCCCCGGCCACACCACCGGTGTGGAAGGTCCGCATCGTCAGCTGCGTGCCCGGCTCACCGATCGACTGGGCCGCGATGATGCCGACGGCCTCGCCGATGTCGACGAGCTTGCCGGTCGCGAGCGAGCGCCCGTAGCACTTCGCGCACGTGCCGACCCGGCTGTCGCAGGTGAGGACCGAGCGCACCTTGACCGTGTCGATCCCGGCCTCGAACAGGCCGCTGATGACGACGTCCCCGAGGTCGATGCCGGCCCGGGCGAGCACCTCGCCCTCGGCCGAGGTGACGTCCTCGGCGAGGGTCCGGGCGTACACCGAGGTCTCGACGTTCTCGTCGAGGGTCCGGGTGCCGGTGACCTCGCTGGTCTGCGCGATGTCCATCGCCAGCCCGCGCTCGGTGCCGCAGTCGTCCTCGCGGATGATGACGTCCTGCGAGACGTCGACGAGGCGACGGGTGAGGTAGCCCGAGTCCGCGGTCCGCAGCGCGGTGTCCGCGAGGCCCTTCCGGGCGCCGTGGGTCGAGATGAAGAACTCGAGCACCGACAGGCCCTCCCGGAAGTTCGTCCGGATCGGACGCGGGATGATCTCGCCCTTCGGGTTGGCCATGAGGCCGCGCATGCCGGCGATCTGCCGCAGCTGGAACCAGTTCCCTCGGGCGCCCGAGTTCACCATGCGGTAGATCGGGTTGCTCCGCGGGAAGTTGTTCTCCATCTCCTTGGAGACCTCGTTGGTCGCCTGGGTCCAGATCTCGATGAGCTCCTGGCGGCGCTCGTCGTCGGTGATGAGACCGCGCTCGAACTGCACCTGGACCTTCGTCGCCTTCTCCTCGTAGTCGGCGAGGATCTCCGCCTTGCGCGGCGGGGTGACGACGTCGGAGACCGCGACCGTCGTGCCGGACCGGGTGGCCCAGTGGTAGCCGGCCTCCTTCAGGGCGTCCAGCGACGCCGCGACCTGCACCTTGGTGTACCGCTCGGCGAGGTCGTTGACGATCGTCGAGAGCCGCTTCTTGTCGACCGGCTCGTTGACGTAGGGGTAGTCCTCCGGGAGCGCCTCGTTGAACAGCGCCCGGCCGAGGGTCGTCTCGACCGTCCAGCTGTCGATGATGCCCTGCTCGTCGACCTCGACGCCCTCGGGCAGCTCGACACCCGGACCGGGGGCGAGCCGGCGCAGCCGGATCGTGACCCGGCTGCCGAGCTCGATCTCGCCCGCGTCGAACGCCATCCGGGCCTCGTGCGGGGTCGAGAAGTACCGGCCCTGGCCGGCGCCCTCCTCGACCTGCGAGGTGAGGTGGAACAGCCCGATGATCATGTCCTGGGTCGGCATGGTCACCGGACGGCCGTCGGCCGGCTTGAGGATGTTGTTGCTCGAGAGCATGAGGATCCGCGCCTCGGCCTGGGCCTCGGCGGACAGCGGCAGGTGGACCGCCATCTGGTCACCGTCGAAGTCCGCGTTGAACGCGGTGCAGACGAGCGGGTGGATCTGGATCGCCTTGCCCTCGACGAGCTGGGGCTCGAAGGCCTGGATGCCGAGCCGGTGCAGCGTGGGCGCCCGGTTCAGCAGCACGGGGTGCTCGGTGATGACCTCCTCGAGGACGTCCCACACGTGGGACTTCTGTCGCTCGACCATCCGCTTCGCGGACTTGATGTTCTGTGCGAGGTCGAGGTCGACCAGGCGCTTCATGACGAACGGCTTGAACAGCTCCAGGGCCATCTGCTTCGGCAGGCCGCACTGGTGCAGCTTCAGCTGCGGACCGACGACGATGACCGAGCGGCCGGAGTAGTCGACCCGCTTGCCGAGCAGGTTCTGGCGGAACCGGCCCTGCTTGCCCTTGAGCATGTCCGAGAGCGACTTCAGCGGGCGGTTGCCCGGCCCGGTGACCGGGCGGCCGCGGCGGCCGTTGTCGAACAGGCTGTCGACGGCCTCCTGGAGCATCCGCTTCTCGTTGTTGACGATGATCTCGGGCGCGCCGAGGTCGAGCAGCCGCTTGAGGCGGTTGTTCCGGTTGATGACGCGGCGGTAGAGGTCGTTGAGGTCCGAGGTCGCGAACCGCCCACCGTCGAGCTGGACCATGGGACGCAGGTCCGGCGGGATCACCGGGATCGCGTCGAGGACCATCCCCGCGGGACGGTTGTCCGTCGTCTGGAACGCGGTGACGACCTTGAGGCGCTTCAGGGCGCGGGTCTTGCGCTGCCCCTTGCCGTTGGCGATGACCTCGCGCAGCCCGTCGGCCTCGGCCTGGAGGTCGAAGGTCTCGAGCCGCTTCTGGATCGCGGCGGCGCCCATGCCGCCCTCGAAGTAGAGGCCGTACCGGTCGCGCATCTCGCGGTAGAGCACCTCGTCGCCCTCGAGGTCCTGGACCTTGAGGTTCTTGAAGCGGTCCCAGACCTGGTCGAGCCGCTCCACCTGGGCGTCGGCCCGGCGGCGGATCTGGTTCATCTCGCGCTCGGCGGAGTCGCGCACCTTCCGGCGGGCGTCCGACTTCGCGCCCTCGGCCTCGAGCGCGGCGATGTCCGCCTCGAGCTTCTTGGCCCGGGCGTCGATGTCGGCGTCCCGCCGGTTCTCGACCTCCTTCTTCTCGACCTCGATCTGCGCCTCGAGCGAGGGCAGGTCGGCGTGCCGCTGCTCCTCGTCGACGTGCGTGATCATGTACGCCGCGAAGTAGATGACCTTCTCGAGGTCCTTCGGGGCGAGGTCGAGCAGGTAGCCCAAGCGGCTCGGGACGCCCTTGAAGTACCAGATGTGGGTCACCGGGGCGGCGAGCTCGATGTGGCCCATCCGCTCGCGCCGGACGCCCGCCCGGGTCACCTCGACGCCGCAGCGCTCACAGATGATGCCCTTGAAGCGGACCCGCTTGTACTTGCCGCAGTTGCACTCCCAGTCCCGGGTGGGGCCGAAGATGCGCTCGCAGAACAGGCCCTCCTTCTCCGGCTTCAGGGTGCGGTAGTTGATGGTCTCGGGCTTCTTGACCTCGCCGTGGCTCCACTCGCGGATGGAGTCCGCGGTGGCGAGGCCGATGCGCAGCTCGTCGAAGAAGTTGACGTCGAGCACGTGGTTCCTTCTCTCGTGTCTCTGTTAGGTCCGGGGGGTCTGACGGTTCGGGTGACGTCCGGCGGGGCGCCGGCGTGCCGCTGGCCCGGTGGTGGTGGCCGCGGCACGCCGGTCCCCTGTCAGACCTCTTCGACGCTGCTCGGCTCGCGCCGGGACAGATCGATACCGAGCTCCTCCGCGGCGCGGAAGACGTCGTCCTCGTTGTCGCGCATCTCGATCGCGCTGCCGTCGGTCGAGAGGACCTCGACGTTGAGGCAGAGCGACTGCATCTCCTTGATGAGCACCTTGAAGGACTCGGGGATGCCGGGCTCGGGGATGTTGTCGCCCTTGACGATCGCCTCGTAGACCTTCACGCGGCCGTTGACGTCGTCGGACTTGATCGTGAGCAGCTCCTGGAGGGCGTAGGAGGCGCCGTACGCCTCGAGCGCCCAGACCTCCATCTCACCGAAGCGCTGGCCGCCGAACTGCGCCTTGCCGCCCAGCGGCTGCTGGGTGATCATCGAGTACGGGCCGGTGCTGCGGGCGTGGATCTTGTCGTCCACGAGGTGGTGGAGCTTGAGGATGTACATGTAGCCCACCGAGACCGGGTCCGGGAACGGCTCGCCCGAGCGCCCGTCGAACAGGCGCGTCTTGCCGGACTCGCCGACGAGGCGGTCCCCGTCGCGGGTCGGCCGGGTCGAGTCGAGCAGCCCGGTGATCTCGTACTCCCGGGCGCCGTCGAACACCGGCGAGGCGACCCGGGTGCCGGGGTCGGCCGCGCGGGCGTCCTCGGGGATGAGCTCGGCCCACTCCGGCTCGCCGGCGATCTCCCAGCCGCGACTCGCGGCCCAGCCCAGGTGCAGCTCGAGGATCTGGCCGATGTTCATCCGGCCCGGCACGCCGAGCGGGTTGAGCACGACGTCGACCGGGGTGCCGTCCTCGAGGAACGGCATGTCCTCGACCGGGAGGATCTTGGAGATGACGCCCTTGTTGCCGTGCCGGCCCGCGAGCTTGTCGCCGTCGGTGATCTTGCGCTTGTTCGCGACGTAGACCCGCACGAGCTGGTTGACCCCGGGCGGGAGCTCGTCGCCCTCGTCCTTGTCGAACACCTTGACGCCGATGACCGTGCCGGTCTCGCCGTGCGGCACCTTCAGGGAGGTGTCGCGGACCTCGCGGGCCTTCTCGCCGAAGATCGCGCGCAGCAGCCGCTCCTCCGGGGTCAGCTCGGTCTCGCCCTTCGGGGTGACCTTGCCGACGAGGAGGTCGCCGTCGCGCACCTCGGCGCCGATCCGGATGATGCCGCGCTCGTCGAGGTCGGCGAGCACGTCCTCGGAGACGTTCGGGATGTCCCGGGTGATCTCCTCCGGGCCGAGCTTGGTGTCGCGGGCGTCGACCTCGTGCTCCTCGATGTGGATCGAGGAGAGGACGTCGTCCTGGACGAGGCGCTGGCTGAGGATGATCGCGTCCTCGTAGTTGTGCCCCTCCCAGGGCATGAAGGCCACGAGGAGGTTCTTGCCCAGCGCCATCTCGCCGCCGTCGGTGGCGGGACCGTCGGCGATGCTCTGGCCCGCCTCGAGCCGGTCGCCCTCGGCGACGATGACGCGCTGGTTGTACGAGGTGCCCTGGTTGGACCGGGCGAACTTCGCGATCTTGTACGTCCGGTACGTGCCGTCGTCGGCGGCGACCGTGACCAGGTCCGCGGAGACCTCGGTGACGACCCCGGCCTTCTCGGCCCGGACGACGTCACCGGAGTCCAGCGCGGCCCGGTGCTCCATGCCGGTCCCGACGAGCGGGGACTCCGAGCGCACGAGCGGCACCGCCTGGCGCTGCATGTTCGCGCCCATGAGGGCGCGGTTGGCGTCGTCGTGCTCGAGGAAGGGGATCATCGCCGTCGCGGCCGAGACCATCTGCCGGGGGGAGACGTCCATGTAGTCGACGTCGACCCCGGGGATGTCGACCGCCTCGCCGCCCTTGGTGCGGACCAGGACGCGCTCGTTGACGAACCGGCCGTCGTCACCGACGACCGCGTTCGCCTGGGCGATGACGTAGTTGTCCTCCTCGTCGGCGGACAGGTAGTCGATCTGGTCGGTGACCCGGCCGTGGTCGACCTTGCGGTACGGGGTCTCGATGAACCCGAACGCGTTGATCCGGCCGTACGAGGCGAGCGAGCCGATGAGGCCGATGTTCGGCCCCTCCGGGGTCTCGATCGGGCACATGCGGCCGTAGTGCGACGGGTGGACGTCACGGACCTCCATGCCGGCGCGGTCCCGGGAGAGACCGCCGGGCCCGAGCGCGGACAGCCGGCGCTTGTGCGTCAGCCCCGCGAGCGGGTTGTTCTGGTCCATGAACTGGCTCAGCTGCGAGGTGCCGAAGAACTCCTTGATCGAGGCCACCACGGGGCGGATGTTGATCAGGGTCTGCGGGGTGATCGCCTCGACGTCCTGGGTCGTCATGCGCTCGCGGACGACCCGCTCCATCCGGGACAGGCCGGTGCGGACCTGGTTCTGGATGAGCTCGCCGACGCTGCGCAGGCGGCGGTTGCCGAAGTGGTCGATGTCGTCGACCTCGACGACGACCTCGGTCTGCTCCCCGTCGCGCACGCCCGGCATCGACTCCTCGCCGGCGTGCAGCCCGACGAGGTACCGGATGGTCTTGACGATGTCGTCGACGGCGAGCACCGACTCGGACAGGTCGGCGTCGCGACCGAGCTTGCGGTTGGTCTTGTACCGACCGACCTTGGCCAGGTCGTAGCGCTTGGGGTTGAAGTAGAGGTTGTCGAGCAGCGTCTGCGCGGCCTCGCGCGTCGGCGGCTCGCCCGGGCGCAGCTTGCGGTAGATGTCGAGCAGCGCCTCGTCCTGACCCGCGGTGTGGTCCTTCTCGAGGGTGGCCCGCATCGACTCGTAGTCCCCGAACTCCTCGAGGATCTGCGCCTCGGTCCAGCCGAGGGCCTTCAGCAGGACGGTGACGGACTGCTTGCGCTTGCGGTCGACCCGCACGCCGATCTGGTCGCGCTTGTCGATCTCGAACTCGAGCCAGGCCCCGCGGCTCGGGATGACCTTCGCGGTGTAGACGTCCTTGTCGGAGGTCTTGTCCGGGGTGCGCTCGAAGTAGACCCCGGGGCTGCGCACGAGCTGGGAGACCACGACCCGCTCGGTGCCGTTGATGATGAACGTGCCGCGCTCGGTCATGAGCGGGAAGTCGCCCATGAAGACGGTCTGGCTCTTGATCTCGCCGGTCGTGGTGTTCATGAACTCGGCGGTGACGAACAGCGGCGCGGAGTAGGTCTGGTCCCGCTCCTTGCAGTCGTCGATGGAGTACTTGGGCTCCTCGAACCGGTGGTCGCGGAACGAGAGCGACATCGAGCCGGAGAAGTCCTCGATCGGGGAGATCTCCTCGAAGATCTCCTCGAGACCGGACCGGTCGTGGACGTCCTTGCGCCCGGCGGTCTGGGCGGAGGAGACGCGCTCCTGCCAGCGCTCGTTGCCGAGCAGCCAGTCGAAGCTCTCCGTCTGGAGGGCGAGGAGGTCGGGGACCTCGAGGGGTTCGCGGATCTTCGCGAAGGACAGTCGGCCGGAGGCCGTCTGTGCGGTGGACACATTCTGGGACGCGGTGCGCGAAGCAGCCAAGGAGGGTCCTTCCACGGGCCTTGAAGAACTTCAGGTGCGCGCTGCGACGCCCGGTCCGGCGACGCGACGGGGCACGACGACGGGCGCCCGGCGACGGGCGAGAGGGAGCGGACGGCAGCGCAAAGCGTCAGCATACCGGACGACGGCGCGATGGTCCAAACCTGTCCAGACGAACCGTCTGGCGGTGGTCGTCACCACGACTCCGGGGGGAAGCCCCGGCCTCGTTCGTGGTGGTGAACGTGACCCGAAGAGAATGACTGCACCGGGCCCTTTCGTCAAGCCTCCCGGCGCTTCCGGGCGCGCCGCCGGCGGCGCGTGGCGCGCGGGGTGCCGTGTGCGTCACACCGGCGCGCCGCGGGCGTCCGGCGTGCGTGCGTGCCTGCCGCGTGCGTGGCAGGCGGGTGCCGCCGCGGGACGCGCGAACGGGCGGGCCCGACGCTGTCGGACCCGCCCGTTCGGCGGTGTGGCCCCGCGGGGCCGGTGAGGTCAGGACCTCACTTGAGCTCGACGGTGGCGCCGGCGCCCTCGAGGGCCTCCTTGGCCTTGTCCGCCGCGGCCTTGTCGACCTTCTCCAGGACGGGCTTCGGGGCGCCGTCCACGAGGTCCTTGGCCTCCTTCAGGCCGAGGGAGGTCAGCGCGCGGACCTCCTTGATGACCTGGATCTTCTTGTCGCCGGCTGCGGTGAGGACGACGTCGAACTCGTCCTGCTCCGCCTCGGCCTCGGCCTCGTCGGCGCCGCCGGCGGCGGCCGGGGCCCCCGCGACCGCGACGGGCGCGGCGGCGGTGACGTTGAAGGTCTCCTCGAACTGCTTCACGAACTCGGAGAGCTCGATGAGGGTCATGTCCTTGAAGGCCTCGAGGAGCTCGTCGGTGCTGAGCTTCGCCATGGTGGGCGTCCTTTCTCTGTTCGGTGCCGTGGTGGCGTGTCGTTCGGTGCTCGAGCTGGTGGTGGCCGCCCGGGGGCGACCGCCGGGGTCAGCTCTCGTCGCCACCCTCGGCGACGTCTGCGGTGGGCTGGTCGGCGGACTGCGCCGCCGGGCCCTCGGACTCGACCTTCGTGCGCAGCGCGTCGACGACCCGGGCGGTCTGCGACAGCGGTGCGGCGAAGAGCGAGGCGGCCTGGCTGAGCTGGGCGTTCATCGCGCCGGCCAGCTTGCCGAGCAGGACCTCGCGGGACTCGAGGTCCGCGAGCTTGGTGAGGTCCTCCGGGCTCATCGGGCGGCCGTCGACGAGGCCGCCCTTGATGACGAGCGCCGGGTGGGCCTTCGCGAAGTCGCGCAGGCCCTTGGCGGCCTCGACCGCGTCGCCCTCGACGAAGGCGATCGCGGTGGGGCCGGTGAGCTTGCCGTCGAAGGCGGTGATGCCCGCCTGCTCGGCGGCTCGGGTCGTCATCGTGTTCTTGACGACCGCGTAGGTCGCGGTGCCCCGCAGCGCGGACCGCAGCTGGGTCATCTCGGCCACGGACAGCCCGCGGTACTCGGTGAGCACGGCCGCGGTCGAGCCGGACAGCCTGCGGGCCAGCTCGGTGACCACCGCGGCCTTGTCGGCCTTGGCCATGTGGGCCTCCTTGTTGTCGGCGGAACCGCGGGGGCCACGCACGAAGAGAGCCCCGGCGCAGGGCGCGGGGCTCGGACCCGACAGGGGTCGGGGGACGCTCACACGGCCTGCGCTGGCTGCCCGCTTCGGACGGGACCTTCGGCCGGTGCGCTGGGCACCGGCAACCGGCGGTCTCTGGTCGGGACCAACAGTACGGTCTCGGGCCTCGCCGGGTCAAAACGGGGCCCCCGCCGCGAGGTGCGGCGGGGGCCCCGGTTCGTGCGCGCCGCGGCGCGGCGGCGACCGGGCCTCAGACGGCGGCGACCTCGTCCTCGGAGAGGAGGTTGCGGGTGCGCGAGGCGTCCAGCGGGATGCCGGGGCCCGTCGTCGTCGTCATCGTCGCCTTGACGACGTAGCGCCCCTTCGAGGCCGACGGCTTCAGCCGCAGGACCTCGTCGATGGCGGCCGCGTAGTTCTCCACCAGCGCCTTCTCGTCGAACGAGACCTTCCCGACGATGAAGTGGAGGTTCGCGTGCTTGTCGTTGCGGAACTCGATCTTGCCGCCCTTGATGTCGGAGACGGCCTTGCCCGTGTCCATCGTCACCGTGCCGGTCTTCGGGTTCGGCATGAGGCCGCGGGGGCCGAGCACCTTCCCGAGCCGGCCGACCTTGCCCATGAGGTCGGGGGTGGCGACGACGGCGTCGAAGTCGAGCCACCCGCCGGAGACCCGCTCGATGAGGTCGTCCGAGCCGACGTGCTCGGCACCGGCGGCGGTGGCGGCCTCGGCGCGCTCACCGGTCGCGAAGACCAGGACCCGTGCGGTCTTCCCGGTGCCGTGCGGCAGGTTGACGGTGCCGCGCACCATCTGGTCGGCCTTGCGGGGGTCGATCCCCAGCCGCAGGGCGACCTCGACGGTCGCGTCGTAGGAGGTGGTCGCCGTCTCCTTGGCGAGCCGCACCGCCTCCAGCGGTGCGTAGAGCTTGTCGCCGTCGATCTTCTCGGCGGCGGCCCGGTAGGCCTTGCTGCGCTTCATGTCTGCTCCTGTGGTGTCGTGTCGGAGGTGTGGTCCGTGGGCCAGCGCCGGCCCTGCCACGTCCCGCCGAGGGCGGGGGTTGCGGGGAGGGTCCCCGCGGTCGGGCTCGCGCCCGTCAGAGGTCGGTGTCGATCCCCATCGAGCGCGCGGTCCCGGCGATGATCCGCATCGCCTGGTCGATGTCGCTCGCGTTGAGGTCCTCCATCTTCTGCTCCGCGATCTCGCGCAGCTGGTCCGAGCTGAGGCGGGCGACCTTGGTCTTGTGCGGCTCGCCCGAGCCCTTCGGGACGCCGGCGGCCTTCTTGATCAGCTCGGCGGCGGGCGGGGTCTTGGTGACGAAGGTGAACGAGCGGTCCTCGTAGACCGTGATCTCGACCGGGATGACGTTGCCGCGCTGGTTCTCCGTCGCGGCGTTGTACGCCTTGACGAACTCCATGATGTTGACGCCGTGCTGACCGAGCGCGGGGCCGACCGGCGGGGCGGGGGTGGCCTGTCCGGCCTGGATCTGCAGCTTGATGAAGCCGCTGACCTTCTTCTTGGGAGGCATGGTGGTTCAGGGTCCTTCGGTGCGGGGGTGAATGGGCACCGGCCACCGGGCTGGAGGCACCGGGGCCGGGGTCGTCGTCCGACCCGGTCAGATCTTGGCGACCTGGCCGAACGAGAGCTCGACCGGGGTCTCCCGGCCGAAGATCGAGACGAGCACCTTGAGCTTCTGGTTCTCGGCGTTGATCTCGGAAATCGTGGCGGGCATGGTCTCGAACGGGCCCTCCATGACCGTGACCGACTCGCCGACCTCGAAGTCGACGTCGATGTCGGGGGCCGCGGCCGCGCCCGGGGACGCCGCGGCGGCGGCGTCCGGGCGGGCGGCCCCGAGGTCGGCCGGGCGGAGCATGGCGAAGACCTCGTCGAGGCTCAGCGGGACCGGCTGGTGGGCGTTGCCGACGAAGCCGGTGACCCCGGGGGTGTGCCGCACGGCGCCCCAGGACTCGTCGGTGAGGTCCATCCGGACGAGCACGTAGCCCGGCATCCGCACCCGGCGGACGAGCTTCTTCTGCCCGTTCTTGATCTCGGTGACCTCCTCCATGGGCACCTCGGCCTCGAAGATGTAGTCCTCCATGTTGAGGGAGGTCATCCGGGTCTCGAGGTTGTGCTTCACCCGGTTCTCGTAGCCGGCGTAGGAGTGGATGACGTACCAGTCGCCGATCTTGGACGCGAGGTCGTCCTTGAACGCCTGCACGGGGTCGACGACCTCGTCCTCGGCGGCCGCGGCGGTCTCGCCCTCGGCGGGCTCGGGGGCGACGTCGGTCGACACCCCGCCGGACAGGGCGGCGTCGGACTCGGTCTGGGTGGGCACACCGCCGAGGTGACCGTCCGCGCCGACGGCGGAGTTCGCGTCGACCTCGGCCTGCTCCGCCTGCGCGGGGCTCAGCTCGGTGGTCTCCTCCGGGCCCTGCTCGGACTCGGTCCACTGCTCGGACATGACCTGCTACTTCCTCATCTGTCGACGAAATCGTGTGCGTCCCGTGGGACGCGACACCGAACCGGCAGCGCTCAGCCGCCGAAGACCCACAGCACGAGCTTGGTGAACACGAAGTCCAGGCTCGCCGTGAACGCCATCATCACCGAGACGAAGACGATGACGACGAGCGTGTAGTTCCACAGCTCGGACCGCGTCGGGCGGACGACCTTGCGCAGCTCGTCGAGGATCTGGCTGACGAAGAGTCGCAGCGAGCCGAGGAGCCGGACGAGGGCGTTGCCCTGCTCACCCCGGGTGCCGGGATGGCGCGGGCCACGGGTCCGGGCTCCGAGCTGGGTCACGCTGCCTCCCTCCTCGGGGATCCTCTGCTGCCCGACGGGTGTCGTGCAACGCAGGGCAGGAGGGACTCGAACCCCCAACCGCCGGTTTTGGAGACCGGTGCTCTACCAGTTGAGCCACTGCCCTTCGGCGTCCGTCGTCGGGTGGGACGGACACCGTCGGCGGGACCGCGGGCACGCTCGAGACGTGGCTGACGGCACCACCGACGTGCCAGCATACGCGAGGAGGTTGCCCGCACGCGAACCGGCGGGTCTGGGACCATGGGGCCGTGACCGACGACACCGCCCGCAGCTCCGCGCCCACCCCCTCGCAGGCCTCCGCCGACCAGGCCGGCGTGACCCCGCTCCCCGACCGCGCCCGCGACGAGGTCGCGGCCGTCGCCGAGGCCGAGCGGCGCACCCACGCCGAGCTCGCCGCCCGCTCGCTCACGCTCGACCTCACCCGCGGCAAGCCGTCCAGCGCCCAGCTCGACCTGTCCGAGCGGCTGCTGTCGCTGCCCGAGGGGCACACCTCCGCCGGCGGGACCGACACCCGCAACTACGGCGGCCTGCAGGGCCTGCCCGAGCTCCGGGAGATCTTCGCCGAGCTCCTCGGGGTCGAGCCCGCCCAGCTCGTCGCGGGCGGGAACAGCAGCCTGAGCATGATGCACGACACGCTCGTCCACCTCCTCCTCCACGGCGGCGTGACCTCGCCCCGCCCGTGGTCCCAGGAGGAGCGGGTCACGTTCGTCTGCCCCGTCCCCGGGTACGACCGGCACTTCGCGCTGCTGGCCTCCTACGGGATCGACATGGTCACCGTGCCGATGCGCGAGGACGGCCCGGACGCCGAGGCGGTCGCGCGCCTCGTCGCCGACGACCCGAGCGTCAAGGGGATGTGGCTGGTGCCGACGTACTCCAACCCGACCGGGGCCGTGTGCACCCAGGAGGTCGCCGCCCGGCTGACGTCGATGCCCGCCGCGGCACCGGACTTCACGATCTTCTGGGACAACGCCTACGCGCTGCACCACCTGACGGAGACCGAGACCACGAGCGCCGACGTCCTCTCGCTCGCCGCGGCGGCCGGCAACCCGCACCGTCCGGTGGCGTTCGCCTCGACGTCGAAGATCACCTTCGCCGGCGCCGGGGTCGCCTTCCTCGCCGCCTCCCCCGAGAACGTCGCGTGGTACCTGGGACACCTGTCGAAGGCCTCCATCGGGCCGGACAAGGTCAACCAGCTCCGGCACGCCCAGTTCTTCGGCTCCGCCGACGGCGTGCGCGAGCACATGGCGCGCCACCGCGAGGTCATCGCGCCGAAGTTCGCCGAGGTCGAGCGGATCCTGTCCGAGCGGCTCGGCGGGCTCGGCGTCGCGACCTGGACCCGACCCGCGGGGGGCTACTTCGTCAGCCTCGACGTCCTCGACGGGACCGCCTCGTGGGTCGTCGAGCTCGCCGCGGAGGCCGGGGTGGCCCTCACCCCGGCGGGCGCCTCCTTCCCCCACGGCGAGGACCCCCGCGACCGCAACATCCGGCTCGCCCCGACGATGCCGCCCCTGGAGGAGGTCTCCACCGCGACGGAGGTCGTCGCCACGTGCGTCCTGCTCGCGGCGGCCGAGAAGCTCGGCGGCTGACCTCCTAGGCTGGAGGCATGTCCGAGAACACCGAGCCCACCCCCGAGCCCACCCACGGGCACACCCCCCGGGACCCGCGCGACGCCGATCCGACCCGGGACGGCGGCCTCGGCAGCGAGACCTTCGACACCGACCAGCTCCAGCCGGAGGACTCGCTCGTCGGTACCGGCGAGCAGGACCCGCTCGACGCCGGCTACACCCCGCCCGAGCGTCTCCAGCGCGCGTCCGGCTGGGGCACCACGCCTGCCGAGCAGCAGCAGGACGAGACGATCGACCAGCGCATCGGACAGGAGGAGCCCGACCCGGCCGCCTCCTCCGACGCGCTCGACGACGAGGGCGGGCTCGGCCCCGAGGCGATGGCCGGTGGGGAGGACCCGGACGCGATCCCCGCCTCCGAGGACGTGCTCGGCGACGACCCGGCCCCGCTGGAGGACGCCGCCGAGGCATCCCGGGCAGAGTTCGTCACGCCCG
This sequence comes from uncultured Actinomycetota bacterium, assembly GCA_963800325.1. Lineage (GTDB taxonomy): Bacteria > Actinomycetota > Actinomycetes > Actinomycetales > Dermatophilaceae > CAWDAQ01. Next base: position 865,009 of record CAWDAQ010000005.1, read on the forward strand.
AGGCCGGTGACGCCCCGGAGCGGACCGACGGGCTCGTCGCCGACGAGGTCCCGGACGTCGACGTCGACACGGCCGAGGAGGCCGCCATGCACGTCACCGACGCCGAGGGCGTCGACCGGCCCTGAGCACCCCCACCGCCCCCTCGCCGACGGGCTCGCCGGGCCGGGCCCGTCCCGTGGCCGCGCTGCCCAAGGCGCACCTGCACCTGCACTTCACCGGCTCGATGCGGGTGCAGACCCTCCGGGACCTCGCCGCCGCCCACGGCCTCCGGCTGCCGGACGCGCTGCGCCAGGGCTGGCCGCCGCGGCTGCGGGCCACGGACGAGCGCGGGTGGTTCCGGTTCCAGCGGCTCTACGACACCGCGCGGGCCTGCGTCCGGGCCGAGGCCGACATGCGCCGGGTCGTCCGCGAGGCGGCGGAGGACGACGCCGCCGAGGGGTCCCGGTGGCTGGAGATCCAGGTCGACCCGACCTCCTACGCCCCGCACGTCGGCGGCATCACGCCGGCGCTGGAGATCGTCCTCGACGAGGCGGCGGCGGCGTCCCGGGACCTGCCGACCCAGGTCGCGGTCGTCGTCGCGGCCAGCCGGGTGCGCCACCCGCTCGACGCCCGGACCCTGGCCCGCCTCGCGGCGCGCTACGCCGGGGACGGGCCCGGCACCGTCGTCGGCTTCGGTCTGAGCAACGACGAGCGTCGCGGCGACACCGTCGAGTTCTCGGGGGCCTTCCGGATCGCCCGGCGCGCCGGACTGGCCCTCGTCCCGCACGCCGGGGAGCTCCTCGGGCCGGCGGCCGTCGAGACCACGCTCGCCGCGCTCGGTCCGGACCGCATCGGGCACGGGGTGCGCAGCGTGGAGGACCCCCGGGTGCTCGACGCGGTCGCCGAGTCCGGCGTGGCCCTCGAGGTCTGCCCCGGCAGCAACGTCGCCCTCGGGGTGTACGCCGACGCCGGCCAGGTGCCGCTGCGGCAGATCGTCCGGCGCGGGATCCCGGTGGCCCTCGGCGCGGACGACCCGCTGCTGTTCGGGAACCGTCTCGCCGCGCAGTACGACCTCGCCCGGGAGGCCATGGGCTTCGCCGACGACGAGCTCGCCGACCTCGCGCGCGGCTCGCTCCGGGCGAGCCGGGCCCCGGACGCGGTCCTCGCCACCGCGGAGCGGGACGTGAGGGCGTGGCTCGACCGCTCGGGCCCGCAGTAAGGTGCCGGGGAAGGCGAGTCGAGGACGGTGCGGATGAGCTGGTGGCGGCGCAGGGGCCCCGGGGGCCTCGGCGGCCCCGCGGGCCGCGGCGGACGGGCCGGCCGGATGACCCGCGGCGGCCGGCCCCCGGGACGGGTGCGCCGGCACCGCCGCGCGACCGACGGCCCGCGCGACGGCGCGCTCCCCATGCTCAGCCGGGAGCAGGCCGCCCGGTTCACGACCCTCGCCCGGCAGGCGTTCGCGCAGGCGGGCCTGGAGACGACGATCGAGCACGGCTCGCTGCAGGCGCTCGACGGACAGCGGCTCGGCCTGACGAACATCGCCCACGCCGCCGCCCGCGTCCGGGAGCGGGACTGGCCGCGGCTGCTCGCCGACCACGCCCGGGTCATGGCGCTCGCGACGAACGAGCCCGACCCGAGCAGCCTGGACGAGGTCGCCGACCGGGTCTACCTCCGGCTCGTCACCCCCGGCGAGCTCACCACTCGGCCCGAGGTCGCCCTCGAGCTCGACGGCGACCTGCTCGCCGTGCCCGCGATCGACTACCCCGAGCACGTCAAGGCGATCACCGCGCGGTCCGCGGTCGACCAGATCGGCGGCTGGGTCCGGGTGCAGGAGCGCGGGCTGGCGAACCTCCGCTCGCTCGACGCCGAGGAGACCGGCTCGCTGCCGGGCGAGGACGACGGCGGCTCGGTCCTGCTCAGCCTCGGCGGCTTCTTCAACGCCAGTCGGGCGCTCGTCCTCGACAGCGTCCTCACCCGGGACTTCCGGATCGAGCAGCCGCAGCACGGGGTGCTGCTCGTCGCCCCGAACCGACACCTGCTCGCGCTGCACCCGCTCACGGGGCCGGACTGCCTGGACGCGGTACGCCGGCTCTACGCGATCGCGCAGGGCGAGAGCGACCAGCCGGGCGCACTCAGCGGGCACGTCTGGTTCTGGCGCGACGGGGAGCTGAGCCAGATCAGCCGGCGGACCGAGGCGGGCACGGTCGCGGTCGAGGCCTCCGGCGGGTTCGGACGGGCCCTCGACGAGCTCGGCCTGCTCGGCGGGGACGACGACCCCGACGACCCGGACGACCCCGACCTCTGACCTGCCCCTCCCCTACCCCCACCCTCCCGTTGCGGACTACGGGAGGGGGTTATCGGGGGGTGGGTCAGAGGTCGAGGCCGACGAGGACGGGCTCGTTGACGAGGGTGACGCCGAAGGTGCGCCGGACGCCGTCGCGGACCTCGCGGGCGAGGGCGACGACGTCCGCGGCCCGCGCCGAGCCGCGGTTGGTCAGGGCGAGGGTGTGCTTGCCCGAGAGGGCCGCCGGGCCGGGCGACCCGTGGCCCTTGCCGAACCCGGCCCGGTCGATGAGCCAGGCCGCACTGGTCTTCACGGTGCCGTCCTCGGCCGGGAAGCGGGGCGGGGCGGGGGACCCGGCGCCGAGAACCTCGGCGGCGCGGGCCTCGAGCGCGGCGAAGTCGCCTGCGGAGAGGACCGGGTTTGTGAAGAACGACCCGCAGCTCCACGTGTCGTGGTCCTCCGGGTCGAGCACCATGCCGCGGCGGCGACGCTGCTCGAGGACGGCCGCGCGGGCCTGGTCCAGCGGCACCCGCTCCCCCACCGCGACGCCGAGGCCGGCGGCGAGGTCGGCGTAGCCGACCGGCTGGGACATCTCGGTCGGCCGGAGCTGGAAGAGGACGTCGAGCACGACGTACCGGTCGGTGCCCTTGAACCGGGAGTGGCGGTAGGTGAACCGGCAGTCACCGTTCGCGAAGGTGCGCGCCCTCGCCTGCTCGCGGTCCCACACCCGCACCGAGGCGATGGTCTGGGCCACCTCCTGGCCGTAGGCACCGACGTTCTGGATCGGGGTCGAGCCGGTCGCCCCGGGGATCCCGGAGAGCGCCTCGATGCCCGACCAGCCCTCCTCGACGGCGCGGGCGACGAGCGCGTCCCAGCTCTCGCCCGCGGCGACCCGGACGCTGACGCCGCCGCACGCGTCGGCGGACTCGACCTCGACCCCGCGCGTCGCGACCCGGACCACGGTGCCGGGCACGCCCTCGTCGGCGACGACGAGGTTGGACCCGCCGGAGAGGACGAGCAGCGGCGCGTCGGCCTCGTCGACCTCGCGGACGGCGTCGACGAGCTCGTCGGTGGTCCGGGCGGTGACGAGGCGCTCGGCCGGGCCCCCGACCCGCATCGTCGTCAGCCCGGCCAGCGCCACCCCGAACTCGGCCTCCATCAGTCGAGCTGGACGACCGCGCGGCAGCGGCCGAGGACCTTCTGCCCGTCGCACGTCGCGGTGAGCTCGACCCCGGCCCGACCGGCCTCGGCGTCGAGGGAGGTCACCCGGCCGGAGAGGACGACGTCGGCGCCGCCGTCGTGCGGGACGACGACCGGCTTGGTGAACCGGGTGCCGTACTCGAGGACCCGTCCGGCCTCCCCGGCCCAGTCGGCGACGAACGTCCCGCCGACGCCCATCGTCCACATCCCGTGGGCGATGACGTCCGGCAGCCCGACCGAGGTCGCGGTCCGCTCGTCCCAGTGGATCGGGTTGCGGTCCAGCGACGCCCCGGCGTACCGGACGAGGGTGGCGCGGTCGACGTGGACGGTGCGCTCGGGCAGGGCCTGGCCCACCGTGGTGTCTGCGGCGCGGCGCACGGCCATGCTCACTCCCCTCCCCGGACGACGATCGTCGACGTCGCCGTGCACAGCGGCTCGCCGTCGACGGTGGCGAGCTCGCTGCGGGTCGTGACCATCGCGTGCCCCCCGGCCTCCCGGATGCCGTCGACGACGAGGGTCGCGGTCACCTCGTCGCCCGCGGTGAGCGGGCGGTGGTGGACGAACCTCTGCTCGCCGTGGACCACCCGGGAGAAGTCGATGCCCGCCTCGGGGTCGGCGACGAGCTGGGCGTCGCACTGCTGCGCGATGAGCACGGCGAACGTCGGTGGCGCGATGACGTCCCGGTGGCCCGCCGCCCGGGCGGCGCCGACGTCGGTGTGGACCGGGTCCGTCGACCCGACTGCGGCGGCGAACTCCGCGATCTTCGCGCGGCCGACGGAGTACGGCGCGGTGGGCGGGTACGTGCGCCCCGCGAACTCGGCGTTGACTGGCATGCCCGTCACCCTACCGACCGGCCCCGCCGGCCCGGGTGGCGCTGCCCCCGCCCCGGGAACGACCTCAGCGGGTCTCGCGGTGCGGGGTGTGCTTGCGGCAGCGCGGGCAGAACTTGGCCAGCTCGAGCCGGTCGGGGTCGTTCCGGCGGTTCTTCTTCGTGATGTAGTTGCGCTCCTTGCACTCCGTGCACGCCAGGGTGATCTTCGGGCGGACGTCGGCGCTCTTCGTGGCCACGGGGCAACCTGCTCTCGAAACTGGTGGCGGATGTGCTCTCTGCTGCCGGTCTCGCCGCTCGGGCGGGTGGGCAGCAACCGGCTCAACAGCGTACGCGACCCCCGTGTTCCCGGGAAATCGCCGTGTAGCGGGGGCGGGACTCGATCCCGCGACCTCACGATTATGAGTCGTGCGCTCTAACCAGCTGAGCTACCCCGCCTCGGACCCACGGCCGGGACCGGAGCGGTCCCGCCGAAGGGCCTGAGCCCCAGTAGGGAATCGAACCCTAGACCTTTTCCTTACCATGGAAACGCTCTGCCGACTGAGCTACTGGGGCGCGCCGTCGCGGGCGGCCGGAACCACCCGAAGAGGTGCGAGCGAGACACTACACGGTCCCCGCGCCCCGACGAAAATCGGCTCCGGGCCTCCCCCGCCGCGGCGTCAGGGGGCCTCGCTAGTGCTCCAGCACGGCGTGCAGGAACCGCCGCGTGCGGTCGTGGGTCGGGTTCGTCATGATCTCCGCGGGCGGCCCCTGCTCGACGACCGAGCCGGAGTCGAACATGACGACCTTGTCCGAGATCTCCTCCGCGAAGCGCATCTCGTGGGTGACCAGGAGCATCGTCATGTCGCTGCGGTGCGCGAGCTCGCGGATGACGCCCAGGACGTCGCCGATGAGCTCGGGGTCCAGCGCGGAGGTGGGCTCGTCGAACAGCAGCACCCGCGGCTTCATCGCGAGCGCCCGGGCGATGGCGACGCGCTGCTGCTGACCCCCGGAGAGCTGGGGCGGCTTCTTGTCCGCGTGCTCGGCGAGGCCGACCATGTCGAGCACCTCGTCGGCCTCCTCCCGGGCCTGGGCCTTGGGGAGCTTGGCGACCTTGACCGGCGCCTCCATGACGTTCTCGCGCGCCGTCATGTGCGGGAACAGGTTGAACGACTGGAAGACCATCCCGATGTCGCGCCGGGCGGCCCGGGACTCCTTGGTCTCGCGCGCCTTCTGCCCGCGCCGGACGTTCCACAGCGTCTTCCCGCCGACCGTGACGACCCCCTCGTTCGGGGTCTCCAGCGTCATGAGGATCCGCAGGATCGTCGTCTTCCCCGACCCGGAGGGCCCGATGATCGAGACCTTCTCGCCCGGGCGGACGTCGAAGTCGAGCTCGCGCAGGACGTGGTTGTCGCCCCAGGACTTGCTCACCTTCTCGAACCGGATCATCGGCTCGCCGTTCTCGTCGCTCGTCACGGCCCTGCTGTCGGCCGCGGACTCGTCGGCGGGGGCAACGGTGTCGGTGCTGTCGGTGGTCTCAGGCGTTGAGGGCAAGACGGCGCTCCAGGGTGCGGAAGAGCTGGCTGGACGGGATGCTGACGATGAGGTAGAGGATCGCGGCGAGGGTCAGGGGCTCGACGTACCGGTAGTCGCTGGACCCGATCGTGAACGCGACGTTGAGCAGCTCGTAGGTGCTGATCGCGGACAGGATCGCCGAGTCCTTGAACATCTGGACGAGGTAGTTGCCGAGGATCGGGATGACCGAGCGCACCGCCTGCGGGAGCACGACCCGCAGCCACGTGACCGGGGCGGGGAGGCTGAGCGCGGTCGCGGCCTCCCACTGCCCGGTGGGCACGTCCTCGATGCCGGAGCGGTAGACCTCGGCGCAGTACGCGCTGTAGTTGATACCCATGACGAGGACGCTGGTGACGAACAGCGAGAACCGCAGCCCGAAGGAGGGCAGCACGTAGTAGGCGACGAACGCCTGGACCAGTAGCGGGGTCCCGCGGACGAACTGGACGTAGAAGCCGGCGAGCTGGCTGACGACGGGGATCGAGAGCCGCCGGATGATGGCGACGACGAGCCCGAGCGCGGCCGCGAGCAGGAAGCCCAGGATGGTGATCTCGACGGTGAGCCGGAGCCCCTCGAGCAGCTGCGGGAGCAGGCTGAGGGCGTACTGGGTGTCCCAGGGGGAGTTGGGGTCGGGGGTCACGCCGCGGCACCCACCTTCCTGGGACGGAGGAACCCGCCGCGCGGGCGCTTCGGGCGGGTGATGTCGAACCTGGCCTCGAGCAGCTTCATCCCGTAGCTGACGATCATGGAGAGGATGAAGTAGATGACGAGCAGGGTCGTGTAGACGGCGACGGTCTCACCGGTGGCGTTCCAGATCGACTGCCCCTGCCTGGTCAGCTCGTTGAGCGTGACGAGCGAGACCAGGGAGGTGTTCTTCAGCAGGTCGACGAAGACGTTCCCGAACGGCGGGAGCATCGCCGGGATCGACTGCGGGATGAGCACCCGCCGCATCCGCAGCGCCTTGCCCATCCCGAGCGCGACGCACGCCTCGGTCTGGCCCTTCGGGCGGTTCTTGATCGTGCCGCGGACGATCTCGCCGGCGTAGGCCCCCTCGTTGAGCCCGACCGCGAGCACGGCCGCGGTGAGGGGCCCGAGCTCGAGGCCGAAGAACGGCAGGACGTAGAAGAACCAGAACAGCTGGACGAGCATCGAGGTGCCGCGGAAGACCTCGACGAACGCGACCGACGGCCACCGGAGGAACCAGTGGTCCGACAGCGCCGCGAGCCCGGCGGCGAACGCCGTGGCGAGTGCCACGGCCGATCCGAGGACGAAGACGAGCAGGGTGAGCCACAGGCCGTCCAGCAGGACGTTGCGGTACTCCCAGATGGCGCTCACAGGGGAAGGCCTCCTGTCGGGACAGGGTCAGGAGCGGGCCCGGGTCAGCCCGGGTTGCTGCACAGCTCCTTCGTCGTCGCCTCCCGGCTCGCCTGGGCGTCGAAGCCCCACTTGTCCATGAGCTTGGCGAAGGCGTCCGACTCCTTGAACTTCTTCAGCTCGGGGTTGTACTTGTCGAGGAAGGCCTGGTCGCTCTTGCGGAAGGCCGCGCCGGAGCCCGTCTTCGGGGCGTCGTCGATCGGCTCGGTGACGTCGAAGTTCTTGTCCTTCTCGCCCAGCGACTCCAGCGACAGGGTGGGCAGCAGGAACGCGTCGGCGCGACCGGCCTTGACGGTCTCGATGCCGCTGCGGCCGTCCTTGACCCGGACGAGCTGGCTGTCGGGGACCTTCTCGCCCTGGAGGATGCCCTCCTCGAACCCACCGGGGAGCACGGCGATCTTGAGGTCGCCGTTACCGGTGACGTCGGCGATCTTCGTGATGTTCTTCGGGTTGCCCTTCGGCACGGCGAAGGACTCGGTCGAGACGAGGGTGGGCTCGGAGTAGGCCACCTCGGCGCAGCGGGACTGCTTCATGAACAGTCCGGCGGTGATGGCGTCCCACCGGTCGGCCTTCAGGCCCGGGATCATCGCGTCGTAGCCGGTGACGATGCCCTGGATCTCGGGGATGCCCATCTGCTTGACGACGGCGCGGAAGATCTCCGGCTCGGCCCCGGTGACGGTGCCGTCGGGCTCGACCTTGGTGTAGGGCGGCTCGTTCGCGATCGCGACCCGCAGGTAGCCCTGCTTCTTCCCCCGCTCGAGGAGGTCGGTGATGTTCGTCGACGCGCTGCTGCTGCTCGAGCCGCCGGAGCCTCCGCTGGATCCGCAGGCCGCGAGGAAGGGGGCGGTGACGGCCACCAGGCCGCCGCCTCGGACCAGGGTTCGGCGGGAGATCTCGGGGGACATGGGGGCTCCGTTCCGTGTATCGGGTGTGCTCCGGACAGGGGTCCGGGACAGCCGCCGCGATCGTGCGGGGGCAGCCGTGCCTACTGGCTGGGGACTGGGTGGGGACGTCGAGTGACGCTACCGAGACCGCCCCTCGCATTGCCAACAATCAGACGATCCTTTACCGGTCCGTGACCCCGCGCCGAGGCCGGGGGACTCACCCGTGCAGGACGGCGATGCGCTCGATCGCGAGCTCGTAGCCCTGCACGCCGCAGCCCACGATGACCCCGGAGGCGACCCCCGAGACGTAGGAGTGGTGGCGGAACGCCTCCCGGGCGTGGACGTTGCTCACGTGCACCTCGATGACCGGGCCGGTGACGGTCGCGAGGGCGTCACGGAGCGCGACGGAGGTGTGGCTCAGGCCGCCGGCGTTGACGACGACCCCGGCCGCCGTGGCACGCACCTCGTGGACGGCGTCGATGAGCACGCCCTCGTGGTTGCTCTGCCGGAAGTCGAGCGCGAGGCCGTGGCCGACCGCCACCTCGCGGCACCGCGCCTCGACGTCCTCGAGCGTCGCGCTCCCGTAGACCTCGGGCTCGCGCTCGCCGAGCAGGTCGAGGTTGGGACCGTTGAGGACGACGACGGTCCGTCCGGTCGTGCCGGTCATGCCGGTCATGAGGGCCTCCTCCGTCCTGCCGCTCGGGTCCCTGCCGCTCGGGTCCCGGTCCCGCACCGGGACGTGCTCCGGTCACGCTCACCCTAGCCGGGAGGACGTCAGCGGCGGCGGGACGACCTGCCGAGGAGGATGCCGAGGGCGAGGCCGACCAGGCCCGCCGCGAGGGCCGGGCCGTAGCTGCGCAGCAGGACCGGCAGCACGGCGGCACCGAGGTCGAGCGCCTCGGGCTCCGGGCGCGGGGCGGGGCTCGCACCGCCGGGAGCCGGTGGCGGCCCCGGTGCCGCCGCCGCCTCCGGCGGGGCCGGCACGGGGCCTGCCTCGGGGACGGGCTCCGGGGAGGGCTCGGGGGCTTCCTCGGGGGACGCCTCGGGAGCCGTCGCGCCCGCGGTCATCCGGCCCTCGACGCAGGCGACGAACTGGCCGAGGAGCTTGTCCGAGACGTCCTGCATGACCCCGCGCCCGAACTGCGCCGGCTTGCCGGTGATGGTCAGGTCGGTCGTGACGTCCGCGCGGGTCGAGCCCTCCCCGGCGTCGGCGAGGGCGATGGTGGCGGTCGCTCCCGCGGTGCCGTTGCCCCGCTTGTCCTTCCCCTTGGCCTCGATGACCGCCCGATGGGCCGCGTCGTCGCGCTCGACGAACCGGCCCGACCCGGCGTAGGTCAGGGCGATCGGGCCCAGCTTGACCTTGACCGTCCCGGAGAAGGAGTCGGCCGTCGCCTCGGTGACCGCGGCGCCGGGGAAGCACTCCGCGACGCCCTCGATGTCCATGAACGTGGCCCAGGCCTCGTCGAGGCCGGCGGGCACGGTGAAGGAGTGGGTCAGCTCCACGGGCTCACCCCTCGGCGGCCGCGAGGACGGCTCGGGAGGTGAGCACGGTGGCGAGGTGGCGCCGGTAGTCCGCGTCCCCGTTGAGGTCCGTGGGCGGGTTGGTGCCGCGGGCGACGCTCGCCGCCGCGGCCCGCACGACCTCCGCGGTCGGGGACTGCCCGACGAGGGCCTCCTCGACCCCGGGCGCCCGCAGCGGCACGGCACCCATGTTCGTCAGGGCCACCCGGGCCTCGGCGACCCGACCGTCCTCGACCCGGAGCGTCGCGGCGACGGCCACGATGCTCCACTGGTGGGCCACCCGCACGAACTTCTCGTAGTGGGCCCCCCACCCGGTCTTCTTCGGGAACCGGATCTCGACGAGCAGCTCGTCCTCCCCGACCGCTGTCGTGAACAGGTCCTCGAAGAAGTCGGCGGCGGGCACCGTGCGACGCCCGGACGGCCCGGCGACGACGAGCTCGGCGTCGAGCGCGAGCGCCGGGGCGCCGACGTCGCCGGCCGGGTCGGCGTGCACCAGCGCGCCGCCGATCGTGCCGCGGTGGCGGATCTGCGGGTCGGCGACCTCGACGACGGCCTTGCGGAGCAGGGCGAGGTGCTCGGCGACGGCGGGGTCGGCGAGCACGTCGGCGTAGGTCGTCATCGCCCCCATGACGACCGCGTCCCCCTCCTCGCGCACGCCCTGCAGCTCGGGCACCTTGCCGAGGTCGACGACGACCCCGGGGGCGTTGAGGCGCATCCGCAGGATCGGCAGGAGGGACTGGCCCCCGGCGAGGAGCTTGGCCTCGTCACCGTGCTCGGCGAGCGCGGCGAGGACGTCCTCGACACTCGTCGGGACGACGTAGTCGAACGCTGCGGGGATCACCGGACCCCACCCCTCTCCTCGCTCGCCGGGCCGTTCGGCTCCGGGGGTGCCTGGTTGCCTCCGTGGCCCTCGAAGTGCGGCACGGCGTCGGCGCTGGTCGGGGCGGCCTGGTTCGAGCCGGCGGTGCGGATCGCCCGCCACACCCGCTCCGGGGTGCAGGGCATCTGGATGTCGGTGACGCCGAGGTGGCGCACCGCGTCGACGACGGCGTTGACGACGGCGGGGGTGGAGGCGATGCAGCCGGCCTCGCCGACCCCCTTGGCCCCGATGTCGTTGCTCGTCGCCGGCGACTCGGTCCGGTCGGTGACGAGGCTGATGGTGTCGGCGGCGGTCGGGAGGGTGTAGTCGACGAACGACCCGGACACGAGCGTGCCCTGCTCGTCGTAGACCGCCTCCTCCCAGAGCGCCTGGGCGATCCCCTGGACGATGCCGCCGTGGATCTGCCCCTCGACGATGATCGGGTTGACGACGGTGCCGACGTCGTCGACCGAGACGTAGCTGCGCATCCGCACCTGGCCGGTCTCGGTGTCGACCTCGACGGCGCACAGGTGCGTCCCGTGGGGGTAGGAGAAGGCCACCGGGTCGAAGGTCGCCTCGGCGTCGAGCGAGGGCTCCATCCCCTCGGGCAGGTCGTGGGCGGTGAACGCCGCGAACGCGACCTCCCCGATCGAGACGCCCTTGTCGGTGCCGGCGACCGAGAACCGCCCGGCGGAGAACTCGATGTCCTCCATCGAGGCCTCGAGCATGTGCGCCGCGAGCGGCTTCGCCCTCTCGATGACCTTGTCGGCCGCCTGGACGACGGCCTGCCCACCGACGACGAGGGAGCGCGAGCCGTACGTGTCGAGCCCGCGCGGGGAGACCTGGGTGTCGCCGTGGAGCACCTCGACGTCCTCGAACGCCACCCCGAGCCGGTCGGCGACGATCTGGCTCCACGCGGTCTCGTGGCCCTGGCCGTGCGGCGAGGTGCCGGTGACGACCTCGACCTTGCCGGTCGCGAGCATCCGCACCTGGGCGTTCTCCCACCCGCCGGCGGCGTAGTTGAGCGACCCGAGGACGCGGGACGGCGCGAGGCCGCACATCTCGGTGAACGTCGAGATGCCGATGCCGAGCTGGACCGGGTCCCCCGACTCGCGGCGGCGGCGCTGCTCCTCGCGGAGGTCGTCGTAGCCGAAGAGCTCCATCGCCCTCTCGGTCGCCCGCTCGTAGTCGGCGGAGTCGTACTCCAGCCCGGTCACGGTCGGGAACGGGAACTCGTCGTGGGGGATCCAGTTGCGCCGGCGGATCTCCATCGGGTCCACCCCGACCTCGGCGGCGAGCTCGTCCATCATCCGCTCGATCGCGAAGGTGGCCTCGGGCCGGCCCGCGCCGCGGTAGGCGTCGACCCACGTCTTGTTCGTGTAGATCGGCCGGCAGGTCAGCTGGTAGGCGGGGAAGCGGTAGATGCCGTTGTACATCAGTGCGCCGAGGATCGGCACTCCCGTGCCGACGGTCCCGGCGTAGGCGCCCATGTCGGCGAGCAGGTCGACCTTGAGTCCGGTGACGTGCCCGTCCTTCGTCGCCGCCAGGGTGAGCCGCTGCCACTGGTCCCGGCCGTGGTGGCCGGAGAGGAGGGACTCGCTGCGGGTCTCGGTCCACTTGCACGGCCGCCCGGTGTGCCGGGCCGCGAGGACGGTGATGATCTCCTCGGGGATGAACTGGAGCTTGCCGCCGAAGCCCCCACCGACGTCGGGGGCGATGACCCGGACCTTGCTCTCGGGCAGCCCGAGGGTCGCGGCGAGGAAGAACCTGGTCACGTGCGGGATCTGGGTCGCGCTCCACACGGTCAGCTGCTCGGCCGTCGGGTCGGCGACCACGGAGCGGGGCTCCATGAACGCGGGGATGAGCCGCTGCTGGCGCAGCTCGCGCTCGACGACGACCCCGTCCCGGCCCGCCTCGGCGATGGCGTCCTCGACCGAGCCACCGGTGCCGGCCTCGGCGGAGTCGATCCGCCACGTGGTCGCGACGTTGGTGCCGAGGTCGGGGTGGGTGAGTGCCTCGTCGGCGGCCGCCGCCTTGAGGTCGAGGGCGGCCGGCAGGTCCTCGTAGTCGACGTCGACGAGCTCGGCGGCGTCCCGCGCGGCGGCCGCCGAGCGGGCGACGACGACGGCGACGACCTCGCCGGCGAACGCGACGCGGTCGACCGCGATGGCCGGGTGGGCCGGGGTCTTCTGCTCGGTCGTGATCTCCCAGACCGTCGGCATGGCACCCTGCTCGTCGGCGACGTCGGCGCCGGTGATGACGGCGACGACCCCGGTGGCCCGGCGGGCCTCGTCGGCGTCGAGCCCGGTGATGCGGGCGTGGGCGAACGGGCTGCGCACCATCGCGAGGTGGAGCATCGCCGGCAGCTGGATGTTGTCGGTCCACCGGGTCCGGCCGGTGACGAGCCGCTGGTCCTCCTTGCGCAGGCGGCGGTTGCCGATCTCGTGGCTGGTGCCCTCGTCGGTGACGGTCACGACCGCTCCCCCCCGTTCGTCGCGGTGGCGGCGCCCGCGGCCTGCTGCACCGCGCGGACGATGTTGTGGTACCCGGTGCACCGGCAGAGGTTGCCCTCGAGCCCGACCCGGATCTCCTCCTCGCTCGGGTGCGGGTTCTCGGCGAGGACGTCGACGGCCTGCATGATCATGCCCGGCGTGCAGTAGCCGCACTGGAGGGCGTGGCACTCGTGGAACGCCTGCTGCATGGGGTGCAGCTCGCCGTCGTGGGCGAGTCCCTCGATGGTCGTCACCTCGTGGCCGTCCGCCTGGACGGCGAGGACGTTGCAGGACTTGACGCTCCGGCCGTCGAGGTGGACCGTGCACGCCCCGCAGTTGCTCGTGTCGCAGCCGACGACGGTCCCGGTCTTGCCGAGGGTCTCGCGCAGGTAGTGCACGAGCAGGGTCCTCGGTTCGACGTCGTCCTCGTACGCGACGCCGTCGACGGTCACGCTGATGCGCGTCATGGGTCACTCCCTTGTGACGGTCCGTGGCAGGTGACCCGATCCTCTCCCGAGCGTCCCTCCGAGACAAGGGAACCGGGCACCAGGGTTGGCCGCGAGGAGGGCCGGCCGCTCAGGTGGCGGGTCGTGGCGCCCCCGGGCGTGACCGCCGCGCCCCGGGATGTCCCGTTCATCCGCCGTGCGGGTGGTGGATCGGGCCGGAGCGCGCGCTCAGTCGGTCCCCGTCGCCGCCCCAGTGCTGGGCGATGATCTCGGCCGCGATGCTGACCGCGGTCTCCTCGGGCGTGCGTGCGCCGAGGTCGAGCCCGATCGGGCTCGACAGCCGCGCCAGCTCGGGCTCCCCCAGACCGGCCTCCCGCAGCCGCTCGAGCCGGTCGGCGTGGGTGCGGCGCGACCCCATCGCGCCGACGTAGCCGAGGTCGAGCCGCAGGGCGACCTCGAGCAGCGGGACGTCGAACTTCGGGTCGTGGGTGAGCACGCAGACGACGGTGCGCGCGTCCAGCGCGCCCCGCTCGGCCTCGGCGGCGAGGTACCGGTGGGGCCAGTCGACGACGACCTCGTCGGCGTCGGGGAACCGGGAGGCCGTCGCGAACACCGGCCGGGCGTCGCAGACCGTGACGTGGAACCCGAGGAAGCCGCCCACGCGCGCGACGGCGGCGGCGAAGTCGATGGCGCCGAAGACGAGCATCCGCGGGCGGGGGGCGAACGCGGACACGAACACCCGTTGACCCTCGCCCCGCCGCTCCCCCTCCGGGCCGTACTCGAGGGTCTCGCTGCGGCCGGCGTCGAGGAGACCCCGGGCGTCGGCGAGCACGGCGTCGTCGACCCGCTGCCCGCCGAGGGACCCCGCCGTCGGGCTGCCCTCGGGACGGACGACGAGCCGTCGGCCGACCCGCTCGGGGTCGGGGTGGGCCACGACCGTGGCGACCGCCACGGGACGACCGGCCTCGATGTCGGCGGCCACCTCGGCGAGCTCGGGGAAGGAGGTCCGGTCGACCCGCTCGACGAACACGTCGAGGATGCCGCCGCAGGTGAGCCCGACCGCGAACGCGTCGTCGTCGCTGACCCCGTAGCGCTGCAGCACCGGGGTGCCGGAGGCCACGACCTCCCCGGACAGCTCGTAGACCGCGCCCTCGACGCAGCCGCCGGAGACCGACCCGACGGCGGTGCCGTCCGGGCCGACGAGCATGGCCGCGCCCGGGGGGCGCGGTGCGGAGCGGAAGGTGGCGACGACGGTCGCGACCCCGGTCGCGTCGCCCTCCCGCCACCACCGGAGCAGGTCGGGCAGCACCTCACGCACGGCGGATCACCTCGGTCAGCTCGTGGAACGTCGCGAGCGAGTGCCCGGCGACGAAGTCGTCGACGTGCGGCAGCGCGGCCGCCATGCCCTGCTGGACCGGGGCGTACCCGGCCTTGCCCCGGTGCGGGTTCACCCAGACGACGCGGTGGGCGAGCGCGTGCAGCCGGCGCATCTGCTCGGCGAGGAGGTCGGGCCCCTCCCGCTCCCATCCGTCGCTGAGGACGACGACCACGGCCCCCCGGGCCATGCCGCGCCGCCCCCACCGGTCGAGGAAGACCCCGAGGGCCTCACCGAGCCGCGTGCCCCCCGACCAGTCCGGGACCGCGGTCCCGGCCGCGACGAGCGCGCGCTCGGGGTCGCGGACGGCGAGGGCCCGGGTGACGTGGGTCAGCCGGGTGCCCATCGTGAACACCTCGACCGGGAGCCCGGAGGCGACGTACCGGTGCGCGAGCCGGAGCAGGGCGTCGGCGTAGGGGGCCATGGACCCGGAGACGTCGACGAGGAGGACGACCCGGCGCGGCCGGGTGCCGCGGCGGCGCCACCGCATCGGCCCCGGCTCGCCCATCCGGCGCAGCTGCTCGCGGAGGGTGGCGTGGGCGTCGACCTCGCCCCGCGGCGCGGGGGTCCGCCGGCGGGCGCGGCGTCGCGGGGACCGGGGGCGCAGCCCGGCGAAGAGCTCGGCGAGGGCGTCGCGCTCCGCGCCCGACATCTCGGCGACGTCCCGGTGGCGGAGGACCTCCGCGCCGCTCGCGACGACGGTCGTGTCCTCGCCGTCGCCCGACCCGCCGCCGGAGTCGACGCCGAGCGGGGCCGCCCGCCGCCGGGTCGTCGCGGGCGGGCGCTCCTGCCAGGACGCGGTGACCCCGGTGAACCACGCGGTGAAGACGACGTCGAACCGGTCGAGGTCCTGGGGTGTGGCGCAGAGCGTGGCCCGGCCGGCGTGGTAGACCCCGCGCTCGCCGCCGGCGCCGACGGCCGCGACGGCCTCGAGGAACGTGCGCTCCCGGTCCGGGGTCACCGGCAGCCCGGCGGCTCGCAGGGCCCGGGCGAAGCCGAGCATGACCTCGTCCGCCTCGTGCCGCGTCGCGAGCATGGCGTCCGCCACCACCGGCTCACCTCCCCCGCGCCGTGCCGGGCCTCACCGGGCGAGGATCCGCTCGAGCGCCGCCCGGACGCGCTCGGTGTCCTCGCGGTACTTCACCGCGACCCCGAGGGTGGCCGCGGCCGTCTCGAGGTCGACGTCCCGGGCCCCGAGCTCGTGGAGCGCCCGGGCCCAGTCGATGGTCTCGGCGACGCCGGGCGGCTTGACCAGGCCGCTCTCGCGGCGGACCTCCTGCACGGCGGCGACGACCTGCTCGGCGAGCGCGGCGGAGACCTCGGGGGCCCGACGGCGCAGGATCGCGAGCTCGCGCGCCATCCCCGGGTGCTCGATCCAGTGGTAGAGGCAGCGGCGCTTGAGGGCGTCGTGCAGCTCCCGGGTCCGGTTCGAGGTCAGCACGACGACGGGCGGGGTGGGGGCGGCGACGGTGCCGAGCTCGGGGACGGTCACCTGCCAGGTGGACAGCACCTCGAGCAGGAAGGCCTCGAACTCGTCGTCGGCCCGGTCGACCTCGTCGACGAGGAGGACGGCCGGGGCCTCCCGCAGGGCCCGCAGCACGGGCCGGGCGAGGAGGAACCGCTCCTGGAACAGCGACTCCTCGACCTCGGCGAGCCCTGCCGGGGCCGACGGGTCCTGCCCGGCGTGGAGCGCCTCCAGGGCCCGCAGGTGGAGGATCTGGCGCGGGAAGTCCCAGTCGTAGAGGGCTTGGCTGGCGTCGATCCCCTCGTAGCACTGCAGCCGGACGAGCGGGACGTCGAGCCCGTCGGCGAGCGCCTCCGCGAGCGCGGTCTTGCCGGTCCCGGGCTCGCCCTCGAGCAGCAGCGGCCGGCGCAGCCGGAGGGAGAGCCAGGCCACGGTCGCCAGCGCGTCGTCGGTGACGTAGCCGGTGGCCTCGAGGCGTGCGGCGAGCTCGTCCGCGGTGGCGAACGCGTCGGCGGGGTCCATGGGGACAGCATCGCCGACAACCGGCGACCGACAAAGGGCCTTCCGCCCCCGAGTCGGCGACATCGCCGCTGACCTCCGGCGACGCCGTAGACTGGGGGTGATGCGCCTCGGCACCGACGACCTCCGGCAGGCCATGCTCGACTTCGACGAGCTGGCCACCCACCGGATCCTCGGCGAGCTGTTCCACGCCGTCCCGGCCGACGAGGCGGTCACCGCGGTGGTCATGCCGTTCCTGCGCGAGGTCGGCGAGCTCTGGGACCGCGGCGAGATCGGCGTCGCGCAGGAGCACTTCGCGAGCAACCTCGTGCGCCACCACCTCGCCCACCAGACCTTCGGCACCGCACGGGGCCCGGAGCCCGTCGTGCTCGCGTGCCCGCCGGGCGAGCTCCACGACATCCCGCTGCTCGCGTTCGGGCTCGTCCTGAGCCGGCGCGGGGCGGCAGTCCGGTTCCTCGGGGCGAGCACGCCCATGGCCGAGGTCGCCGCCGTCACCCGGGCGGCGCGCGGCCGTGCGGTCACCGTGTCCGCCTCGCGGCCGACGGCGCTGCAGGCCCAGACCGGGGCGCTGCGCCACCTCGCGCAGAGCCACCTCGTCGCCGTCGCCGGCCCCGGGGCCGGGGCCGACCTCGCCGAGGAGTGCGGCCTGCTGCACCTGCGCGAGGACCCGGTGGCCTCGGCCGAGGCCCTGCTCGTCGCGATCGCGCTCGGCGGGACCGACGGCCTGGCCGGCGCCGCGCACGGGCGCGTCGCCGGCGGCGCGGCGGCGGGCTGAGAGGAGACAGCGCCACGCACTCGCGAAGGGCCCCGGGTCGGCGTACCGACCCGGGGCCCTTCGCGAGTGCGTGGCAGGTGCAGGATTCGAACCTGCGTAGGGATAACCCGACGGATTTACAGTCCGCTTCCATTGGCCACTCGGACAACCTGCCGCCGCGCCCGTCTCGGCGAGCGCGCGTGTCAGGATAGCAACGCACCTGCTGAACACCGAATTGCCCCGTCGCACCCGTCACCAGCCCCGACGCCGCCCCCGTGGGGAGGCCCGGAGAGCGCTGCCGGGCGGCGGGAGGAGGGAGAGCCGCCGTGGCCGACAGCTCGTTCGACGTCGTGAGCAAGGTCGACAGGCAGGAGGTCGACAACGCGCTCAACCAGGCGGCGAAGGAGGTCTCCCAGCGCTACGACTTCAAGGGCACCGGCGCCTCGATCGCGTGGAGCGGCGAGGGGGTCCTGGTCGAGGCGAGCTCGGCCGAGCGGACCCTGGCCGCACTCGACGTCTTCGAGACCAAGCTCGTCAGGCGGGGGGTGTCGCTGAAGTCGGTCGACTTCGGGGAGAAGGAGCCCAAGGCCTCGGGCAAGGTCTACCGGCTGTCGGGGGCCCTGAAGGAGGGCATCTCGCAGGACGACGCGAAGAAGATCTCCAAGATCATCCGGGACGAGGGCCCCAAGGGCACGAAGGCACAGATCCAGGGCGACGAGCTGCGGGTGAGCAGCAAGTCCCGGGACGACCTCCAGTCCGTCATCGCGCTGCTGAAGACCAAGGACCTCGACGTCGCCCTCCAGTTCACCAACTACCGCTGACCCCCTCCGGAGGCCCAGCCCGCCCGGCCCGCCCGAGCGGCCGCACCCGCCGGCCCTTGACGCGGCCCTCCCCGGTGGGCGAGGGTAAGCGCGCGCTTAGGGCGTGACGGTCAGGGAGGCGAGGGAGCGGCGATGGAGCACGAGCCGGCGGAGCCCGGGGCGGGTGCCCCCGCCCCGGCCGTGGACGTCGCCGGCCGGGGCGTCGTCGTCACCGGGGCCGGGGCCGGCATCGGCCGGGCCCTCGCGCGCCGCTTCGCCTCCGAGGGCGCCCGGGTCGTCGTCAACGACCTCGACGCCGACGCCGCCGCCGCCGTCGCCGCGGAGACCGGCGGGCTCGCCGCCCCCGGCGACGCCGCGACGCCGGACGGGGTCGCCGACCTGCTCGACCGTGCCCGGGAGCACCTCGGTGCGGTCGAGGTGTACTGCGCGAACGCCGGCACCGAGGGCGGGGCCGGTCTCGAGGCGAGCGAGGCGGACTGGGCGCGTGCCCTCGAGGTCAACGTCCTCGCCCACGTGCGCGCCGCCCGGCTCCTCGTGCCGGAGTGGGTCGCCGCCGGCCATGGCAGGCTCGTCGTCACCGCCTCCGCGGCGGGGCTGCTGACGATGCTCGGCAGCGCCCCGTACGCGGTGACCAAGCACGCCGCCGTCGCATTCGCCGAGTGGGTGTCGGTGACCTACGGCGACCGCGGCGTCACGACGCACGCGATCTGCCCCCAGGGGGTGCGCACCCGGATGCTCGAGGAGGCGGGCGCGGTCCGGGACCTGCTCAGCCGGGACCGGGTCATCGAGCCCGACGAGGTCGCCGACGCGCTCTGGGCCGCCATGGCCACCGGCCGGTTCCTCGTCCTTCCCCACCCCGAGGTCGCCGGCTACCACGCCCACCGCGCCGCCCACCCCGAGGTGTGGCTCGCCCAGATGCGCCGCCTGCAGCGCCACCTCGACGAGGCGACGCAGGCAGGAGGTCCGGCGTGAGGGCCTGGCGCGTGCACGAGCTCGGGCCCCCGGCGCAGGTGCTCACCCTCGAGGACGTGCCCGAGCCGACCCCGGGTCCGGGACGGCTGCGGGTGCGGGTGCTCGGCTGCGCGGCGAACTTCCCCGACGTCCTCATGTGCGCCGGCAGCTACCAGGTCCGGCCCGAGCTGCCGTTCACCCCGGGTGTCGAGCTCTGCGGGGAGGTCCTCGAGGTCGGCGACGGCGTCGAGGGCGTCTCCGTCGGCGACCGGGTCCTCGGCGGCGGCGCGCTGCCCGCGGGGGGACTCGCCGACCAGGCGCTCATGGACGCCGGCCAGGCCTTCCCCGCCCCACCGCTGCTCGAGGACGACGAGGCGGCCGGCTTCTGGATCGGCTACCAGACCGGCTGGTTCGGGCTGCACCGCCGGGCCCACCTGCGCCCGGGAGAGACCCTGCTGGTCCACGCCGCTGCGGGCGGGGTCGGCAGCGCGGCCGTCCAGCTCGGCCGGGCCGCGGGCGCCCGGGTCATCGGGGTCGTCGGGGGCCCGCAGAAGGCGACCGTCGCCCGGGAGCTCGGCGCCGACGTCGTCGTCGACCGGCACACCGAGGACTTCGTCGAGGTCGTCACCGAGGCCACCTCCGGCCGTGGGGCGGACGTCGTCTACGACCCGGTCGGCGGGGACACCTACACCCGCTCGACCCGGTGCGTCGCGTTCGAGGGCCGCATCGTCGTCGTCGGGTTCGCCGGCGGCCAGATCCAGACCGCGGCCCTGAACCACGCCCTGCTGAAGAACTACTCGATCCTCGGGCTCCACTGGGGGCTCTACACCGCCCGGGACCCGGGGCTCGTGCGGGCCTGCCACGAGGAGCTCAGCGCGATGGTGTCCTCGGGTGCGCTGCGCCCCCTCGTCGGCGAGCGGGTCCCCCTGGCCGGGGCCGCGGACGGGCTCCAGCGGCTCGCCGACGGCGCCACCGTGGGCCGGGTGGTCGTGCTCCCCGACGACGGGCCCCGTTGAGGTGGCCCAGCACGAGCACGACGGGCCCGAGCACGAGCACGACGGGCACGAGCACGCCGGCGACCCGCCCGGCCTCGACCTCGCCCGACTCGCCGAGCACCTCAGGCGCATCGTCGCCGACGGCGGCCCGTCGGGACCGCGCACGCCCCTGGAGGCACTCGCCCGGGGACCGCTGACGGCCGATGTCGTCGCCGGCGGCCGGTCCAACCTCACCTACGTCGTCCGGTCCGGGGCGACGTCGGTCGTGCTGCGCCGTCCCCCGCTCGGGCACGTCCTCGCGACCGCGCACGACATGGCCCGCGAGCACCGGGTCGTCACGGCGCTGCACCCGACGGCGGTGCCGGTGCCCGCGACGTACCTGCTCTGCGAGGACCCGGACGTGCTCGGCGCGCCGTTCTACGTCATGGAGCACGTCCCCGGCACGCCGTACCGCAGGGCGGCCGAGCTCGAGGCCCTCGGGCCGGAGCGCACCCGGGCGGTGTGCGAGCGGATGGTCGACACCCTCGTCGCGCTGCACGCCGTCGACCCGGCCGAGGTGGGCCTGGCGGACTTCGGCCGGCCGGAGGGCTTCCTCACCCGGCAGGTCGCCCGGTGGGGCCGCCAGCTCGAGGCCTCCCGCAGCCGCGAGCTCGCCGGCGTCGACGAGCTCCACGAGCGGCTCGCGACCACGGTGCCCGAGCAGGGGCCGGCCGCTGTCGTCCACGGCGACTTCCGGCTCGACAACTGCCTCGTCGGCGACGACGGCACCCTCACCGCGGTGCTCGACTGGGAGATGGCGACCCTCGGGGACCCCCTCACCGACGTCGGCCTGCTCGTCGTCTACCAGGGTTTGGCCGACCTCGCCCCGGACGCGGTCTCCGACGTCTCCCGGGCGCCGGGCTCCCTCGACGTCCCGGCCCTCCTGGAGCGCTACGCCCGCGGCAGCGGCCGGGACCTCGGCGCCGTGGGCTGGTACCGGGCGCTGGCGCACTACAAGCTCGCCGTCATCCTCGAGGGCATCCACTACCGCCACGTCCACGGCAAGACCGTCGGAGAGGGCTTCGAGGCCGTCGGCGCCTTCGTCGAACCGTTGCTGCACGCCGGACTGGCCGACCTCGAGGAGCACTGACCGATGGACTTCACCCCGGACCCGCGCACCACCCGGCTCGCGGCGACCCTGGAGGCCTTCCTCACCGAGGACGTCCACCCGGCCGAGCCGGTCTTCGCCGCCGAGCTCGCCGCGCTCCCGGACCGGTGGGCCTGGACCTCCGCCCCGGTGCTGGCCCGCCTGCGCGAGCGGGCCCGCGAGCTCGGGCTGTGGAACCTCTTCCTGCCCGGTGAGCGCGGCGCCGGGTTGACGAACCTCCAGTACGCCCCGCTCGCCGAGCTGTCCGGGCGGGCGATCCACCTCGCTCCCCCGGCGATGAACTGCGCCGCGCCGGACACGGGAAACATCGAGCTGCTCGACCGGTTCGGGAGCCCGGAGCAGCAGGAGCGCTGGCTCGCGCCGTTGCTCCAGGGCCGGATCCGGAGTGCGTTCGCGATGACCGAGCCCGACGTGGCGTCCTCGGACGCGACGAACATCACCGCGAGCATCCGGCGCGAGGGCGGGGAGTACGTCGTCTCCGGGCGGAAGTGGTGGATCACCGGGGCGATGAATCCCGAGGCCGAGCTGCTCGTCGTCATGGGGAAGACCGACACGGGCGCCGAGCGCCACCGGCAGCAGAGCATCGTGCTCGTCCCCCGCGACGCCCCGGGGGTGCAGGTCGTGCGCGGGATGACCGTGTTCGGCTACGACGACCGTTCCCACGGCGGGCACGCCGAGATCGTCTTCGACGACGTGCGCGTCCCGGCCGCCAACCTCGTCGGGGGCGAGGGGGACGGGTTCGCGATCGCCCAGGCCCGGCTCGGCCCGGGACGGATCCACCACTGCATGCGCTCGATCGGGGTCGCCGAGCGGGCCATCGAGCTCATGTGCGAGCGGGCGGCGTCCCGGGTCGCGTTCGGCCGCCCGCTCGCCGAGCAGGGCGTCGTGCGGGACTGGATCGCCGAGGCCCGGGTGCGGGTCGAGCAGCTGCGGCTGCTGGTCCTCAAGACCGCCTGGCTCATGGACACCGTCGGCAACCGGGGCGCGCACAAGGAGATCCAGGCGATCAAGATCGCGACCCCGGCCGCCGTCGAGTGGATCCTCGACAAGGCGATCCAGGTCCACGGGGCCGGCGGGCTCGGCGAGGACTTCCCGCTCGCGGAGGCCTTCGCCGGGATCCGCACCCTCCGCTTCGCCGACGGCCCGGACGAGGTGCACCGCAACGCCCTCGCGAAGGCCGAGCTCCGGCGCCACCGCTGAGCTTCCCCGGCTTGCGTCCGCAGGGTCAGCGCTCGAGCGACCGACCTCGCGGACGCTGCCTCGGCCACCCGGCTTGCGTCCGCAGGGTCAGCGCTCGAGCGACCGACCTCGCGGACGCGGGCGGGGGGACGGGGCGTCAGTCCGGGGTGACCTCGCCGGCGCCACCGGTGGCCGCGGCGGTCTCGAGGGCCTCGATGATCCGCGGCCGGATCTCGTGGGCCCCGATGACCGCGTCGACCGACCCGACCGAGACGGCCCGGTGGATGCTGTGCACCCGGTCGAACTCGGCCGCCACCTGCCCGAGCACCTCCGCCCGCGTGCGGGTGCGCACCTCGGCGAGCTCGGCGGTCAGCCGGGTGCGCTCCGCCCCCCGGGCCTCGGCGAGCCGGACCTCGATCTCGCGGACCGCCTCGTGGGAGGCGGTGCGCTTGTCGACCTCGCGGGAGAACACGACGGCGGCGGCCGGGGCCCCGCCGAGCACCGAGGCGTAGGACCCCTCGACGGCGAGCACGGTCATCCGTGGGTTGAGCGTCTTGGAGAACACGACGAACGCCCCGCCGTGGTACCGGGAGACGACGCAGAACACGATCGGGCCGTCGAAGTTGACGACCGCCCGGCCGATCTCGGCGCCGTACTCCAGCTGGAGGCTGCGCATCGACTCCGGTGACCCGTCGAACCCGGACAGGTTCGCGAGGACGACGACCGGGCGGTTGCCGCTCGCCGCGTTGATCGCGCGGGCGACCTTCTTCGACGAGCGGGGGAACAGGGTCCCCGCGGTGTAGGTGTCCGGGCCGTCGGTCGGGGGGAACCCGCGCCGAGGCACGGAGCGCGACTCGATCCCGATCAGGCACACCGGGCGGCCCCCGAGGTGGGCGTCCTGGACGACCGAGGTCTCGGCGTCGGCCATGGCCGCCCACCGCTCGAGGACGTCGTGGTCCTGGTCGGACACCGCCCGCATGACGGTGCGGATGTCGAACGGCTTCTTCCGCTCCGGGTTGGTCTCGGCCGAGAAGATGTCGCCGACCCTCGTGAACGGGCTGTCCGGGACGTCGTGCGGGTAGCCCGAGACGTCCCGGTCGACCGGGTCCGTGGTCTCGACCGGGCCCGGGCGGGCCGACCCCGGCGAGGGGTAGGTGTGGTCGTAGTGCGCGAGCAGGACGTCCCGGGCACCGGCGAAGTCGGGGGCCCAGTACTGGGCCTGCCCGTTCGGTCCCATGATGCGGTCGTAGCCGCCGATGCCGTAGTTGTCCTCGGCCGAGACCCCGCCGGAGAAGTCGAGGGACTGCTTGCCGGTGAGGACCATCGCGCTGTCCGGGGTCATGACGAGGATGCCCTTGGTGTGCATGAGCATCGTCGCCTCGGCGTTCCAGTACGGCTGGGCGCCGACGTTGATGCCCGCGACGACGACGTTGATCTCGCCCCCTGCCTGGGTGAACTCGATGATCCGGCGCAGCGCCCGGGCGACCCAGTCCATGTTCTCGGTGCCGGAGTCCATCGCGATCCGGGCGCCCGCGGAGATCGCGAACCACTCCAGCGGGACCTCCATCCGCTCGGCGAGGTCGAGCGCGGCCACGATCCGGGAGCACTCGGCCTCCGAGACCGCGCCGAGCGCCCGGGTCGGGTCGCCGCAGAGCAGCACCCGGGTGACGCCCTCGGGGTGCAGCCGGGTGGGCGTGGTGATGACGCCGGCGATGATCCCGGCCTTGTTGAGCCCGGGGTCGCGCTCGACGGGGACGAGCACCCCGGCGTCGTCGAGGTCGTGCTCGGTGAACGAGCCGCCCGGGCCGGCGATCATGCTCTGCAGCTCGTAGGGGTAGACCAGGCCGCGCCGGCGGGCGCGGAGGACCTTCTGGTCGTAGTCGTCGAGCGGCTTCAGCGGCTCGGTGGGCGGTGGCTCGACCGCGACCGACACCCCGGAGCCGGCCTGCGCGGAGAACCGGGCCGCCATCGGGACCGCCTCGCCGTCCTGGTCGACGATCCGCCCGTCGACGAGGACCTCCTCGATCCCGGCGCCGACGGTGAGCGGGGCGATCTTCTCCTGCAGCGCGGTCAGCTGGGTCGGGTCGGCGTCGATCGCCGGCCAGATGTGGACCCACACGTGGTTGCCGTCGAGCCGGGTGGAGCCCCCCGCCCGGGTGCGCTCCCGCCGGATCGCCTCGAGGCAGTTGGCCACGGCGCGCTCGGCGTGCGGCAGGCCGGTGACGTGGCCGTCGGCGTCCCGGATCACCGCGAGCTGGCGGACCTGCGCGAGCGCGACGAGACGGACGTCGGTGTCGGTGCCGCGGGCGACGCAGCGGTAGAGCAGGACGTCCTCGGGCGCGTCGAGGCGGGTGACGTCGAAGTCCCGCAGCCGCCACAGGTTCAGGCGCCGCCCGACCATCGGGTGCACCCCGCGCAGCAGCCGGTCCTCGGCCATCTCCCCCGAGGCGGTGGGCCGCAGCGTGACGTAGTCCACCGGGCGGCCGTCGCCCGGGCAGATCGCCGTCGCGACCCGCCGGCACTCCCGGGCGAACGGGTGCCGGGCGAGCAGCCGGCCGAGCTCGGCCGCGACGTCGTCGACCGACTCGGGGGCGTCCGGCCAGTGCAGGTAGAGGTCGACCGCGGCGTCGTGACCGCCGGGACGCGCGGCGACCTCGCCGGTGACGTCCCGGACCAGCGGCCCCTCCTCGGCGAGCTCGGCGATCGTGCCGACGGTCGAGACGAGGTGGGTGCGCCGAACGTCGAGGGAGTAGTCGGCGACCGCGAACGGGCGACCCGCATGCGAGCCCGTCGTCAACCCGTGCAGCTCGTGGTCGCGGTAGTGCCGCTTGATGAGCACCTCGAGCAGCGGCTCGTGCTCGGGGATGCCCCGCTCGAGCCGCTCGGCGAGGAAGGAGACGAGCTGCTCTGGGATCGCGGCGAGCGCGTCGATCCGGGCCGCCCGGTCCGGGGCGTCCGGGTCCGCGGCGAGCGCCGCGACCTCGTCGCGCACGCCGGAGAGCACGCTGGCGCGCTCGGCGTCGACGAGCGGCTGGTCGAACCAGCGGAACCGGACGCTGCGGGCGAGGTCCCCGACCGGCGGGTAGCGCAGCTGGGTGACGACGATGAGCCGGTCGAGCAGGTCGCGCACCGCCCCGTCCTCGGTGACCTCGGGTCGGGGGTCGGTCATCCACCGCTGCAGCAGCGAGGTGACGAGGTGGACGTCGGGGACCGAGCGCTGCTGGGCGAGGAAGATCCGCAGCACCGCGGCCTCGAGCGCCGGGCTGCGCTCGAGCTCGGTGACGCCGTAGTGGCCCATGACCGTCGCGAGCTTGGCAACGAAGTCCTCGGGCAGCCCCGCCCGGTCGACGTCGAGGGTCTGCAGGTAGGTGTGGAAGTACTCGCGCGGGCTGTGGACCTGCAGCTCGGTGTGGCTCTCCTGCCCGGCCGGCCGGTTCCGGCTGAGCTCGGCGACGTCGGCGAACACCTCCAGGACGCGCATCTCGTCCTCGAGGGGGGGCTCCCCGGCGGCCGCGAGCTCGTCCCTGGCGGAGAGGTAGCCGGCGAGGGTGCGTCCCTCGTCGGTCGGGTCGACGTCGTAGCCGAGCAGCATGGCGGTGAGGTCGGCGCGGCACCGGTCGGCGCGCTCGCGGGGATCGGCGACGTCGACGCCGTCGGGCAGGTGGAGGTCGACGCTCTCCTCCGGTCCGGCCGCCTCCTCCTCACCGTCCCCGGTGGGCTCGAGCTTGACCAGCGGGGCGCCGGTCTCGACCTGGCTCCCCCCGGAGACGAGCAGCTCACGCACCCGGGCCGCGAACGGCGCGTGCAGCACCGTCTCCATCTTCATCGACTCCAGGACGAGCACCGGGGCGCCGGCCTCGACCTCGGTGCCCACCGCGGCCGGGGTGGCGACGACGAGCGCGGGCGCCGGCGAGCGGAGCACGCCCCCCTCGTCCCGGCTCACCCGGTGGGTGACGCCGTCGACCTCGACGAGGTGGACCGGGCCGTGCATCGCGGTGACGAGCCGGTGCAGCTCGCCGCCGAGGCGCACCCGCCCGGCGTACTCGTCGATCCGCTCCATGTCGGCGTCGACGACGTGCTCGGTGTCGGGGTCACCCGCCGCGGCGATGCTGACCCGGAACCGGTGCGGACCGGTCCGGGCGACCGCGAGCTTGTACGCGGTGCCGCGCAGCTTCAGCTCGATCGCCCGGCCGATGTCGTGCTGGACCTGGGGGCGTCCGCCGTGGGCGGTCTCGAGCAGCCGGGAGCGCTCGTACCGCTCCT
Source organism: uncultured Actinomycetota bacterium (assembly GCA_963800325.1). Lineage (GTDB taxonomy): Bacteria > Actinomycetota > Actinomycetes > Actinomycetales > Dermatophilaceae > CAWDAQ01. The sequence continues at coordinate 891,897 of CAWDAQ010000005.1, forward strand.
CCTCCTCGTAGGCCTCGATGCCGGCGACGACGAGGGCGATGCCGCTGTGCCGGTCGGCGACGAGCCGGCCCTCGGACCGGACCCGGTCGATCCACCCGGTGTCGGCCGTGCCGCCGACGACCTCTGGCTGGTCGAGCAGGTCGAGGATGAAACCCTTGTTCGTCGCGCCGCCCTCGATGACCACGCTGGTCTCGGCCATGGCCCGCCGGAGCCGGGCGAGGGCCTCCGCGCGGTCCCGGCCGTGGACGATGATCTTGGCGATCATCGAGTCGAACTCGGCGGGGATGGTGTCGCCCTGTCCGACGCCGGTGTCGACCCGCACGCCCGGGCCGGACGGCAGGTCGAGCAGCGCGATCCGCCCGGGCGCGGGCGCGAAGTCCCGGTCGGGGTCCTCGGCGTTGAGGCGGGCCTCGATGGCGTGCCCGACCTCGGGGGGACGCTCCCCCTCGAGCCGGCCGCCGGAGGCGACGTGGATCTGCGCGCGGACGAGGTCGATGCCCGTCGTGGACTCGGTGATCGGGTGCTCGACCTGCAGGCGGGTGTTGACCTCGAGGAAGGCGAACAGCCGCTCCCCCGGGTGGTAGAGGAACTCGACGGTGCCCGCGCCGAGGTAGTCGACCGCGAGCGCGAGCCGCTCGGCGGAGTCCTTCAGCTCGGCGACCTGCTCGGGCTCGAGCACCGGGGAGGCGGACTCCTCGATGATCTTCTGGTTGCGGCGCTGGACCGAGCAGTCGCGCACCCCGACCGCCCACGCCGTGCCCTTGCCGTCGGCGATGACCTGGACCTCGACGTGGCGGGCGCCGGTGACGAGCCGCTCGATGAAGAGCACGCCGCTGCCGAAGGCCCGGGCGGCCTCGTCGCGGGTGCGGTCGTAGACGTCCCGGAGCTCCTCGGGGGAGCGGATGACGCGGATGCCCCGGCCGCCGCCGCCGGCGCTCGCCTTGAGCATGAGCGGGTAGCCGATCTGCTCGGCGCGCTCGAGGGCGTCCTCGACGGTCTCGACCGGTCCCCGGCTCCACGGCGCGACCGGGACCCCGACCTCCTCGGCGAGGAGCTTGGAGCCGATCTTGTCGCCGAGCCGGCGCATGGCATCCGCGCTCGGCCCGATGAACGTGATCCCCAGGCGCTCGCAGAGCTCGGCGAACGCGGGGTCCTCGGCGACGAACCCCCAGCCGACCCACGCGGCGTCGACCCGGCTCTCCCGCAGCGCCCGCTCGAGCACCGCGTGGTCGAGGTAGGGACGGTTCGCGGCCGGCCCGAGGTCGTAGGCGTCGTCGGACTCCCGGACGAACATCGCCCGCCGCTCGCCCTCGGTGTGCAGTGCGACCGTCTCGATGGGCGGCCCACCCGCTGCGTTGTGGTCGCGCACCGCGTGGATGAGTCGCATCGCCGCCTCACCACGGTTGACGATGGCAATGCGGGAGATCATCGATCGAGCCTCCGGTCGGTCCGTCGTCGTCTGGACGTGCGGACGCGCGCGGTCCGCAGACCGGAGACTTTCACGACTTCGGGTCCTGCCGCCAGAGGGCTCAACGGAAGGCGGCAACTCCGGTGAGCGCCTGACCCACGACGAGGGTGTGCATCTCGACGGTCCCCTCGTAGGTGAGGACGGACTCGAGGTTGTTCGCGTGCCGCAGGACCGGGTACTCCAGCGAGATGCCGTTCGCCCCGAGGACGGTCCGCGCGGTCCGGGCGATCTCGAGCGCCTCGCGCACGTTCCCGAGCTTGCCGAGGCTCACCTGCTCCGGTCGCAGGGTGCCGGCGTCCTTGCGCCGGCCGAGGTGGACCGCGAGCAGGACGCCCTTGGTGTACTCCAGCGCCATGTCGGCGAGCTTGGCCTGGGTGAGCTGGAACCCGGCGATGGGGCGGCCGAACTGCTGCCGCTGCCCGGCGTACTCCAGCGCCGTCGACAGGCAGGAGCGGGCTGCTCCCATCGCGCCCCAGACGATGCCGTAGCGGGCCTCGCCCAGGCACGACAGCGGCCCCTTCAGGCCGCGCACCCCGGGCAGCACCGCGTCACCGGGCAGGCGCACCCCGTCCAGGACGAGCTCGCTGGTCACCGACGCCCGCAGCGACATCTTGTGGTGGATCTCGGGCGCGGAGAACCCGGGCGTCGTCGTCGGCACGACGAAGCCGCGGACGCCGCCGTGCTCCTCCCCCGCGTCGGCCCAGACGACGGCGACGTCGGCGACGGAGCCGTTGGTGATCCACATCTTCGCGCCGTCGAGCACCCAGTCCGGACCGTCCCGCCGGGCCCGGGTGCGCATGCCGCCCGGGTCCGAGCCGTGGTCGGGCTCGGTGAGCCCGAAGCACCCGATGGCCTCCCCGGTTGCCATCCGGGGGAGCCACTCCTGCTTGTGCTCCTCGGTGCCGAAGCGCCAGATCGCGAACATCGCGAGCGAGCCCTGCACCGAGACCAGCGAGCGCACCCCGGAGTCGGAGGCCTCGAGCTCGAGGCAGGCCAGGCCGTAGTCGACGGCGCTCATGCCGGCGCAGCCGTACCCGGTCAGGTGCATCCCGAGCAGCCCGAGCGAGCCGAACTCGCGGGCCAGCCCGCGCACGTCGGGGACCTCGCCCCGCTCGTACCAGTCGGCGACGTAGGGGTCGACGTGCCGGGCGCACACCTCGCGCACCGAGGACCGCACGGCCATCTCCTCGTCGGTGAGCAGGTCGTCCAGTCCGGCGAGGTCGGTCGGGTCGCCGGCCCCCCGGGCGCTTCCTCGGCTCATGTGTCGCTCTCCTTCGTCAGCCAGGCCCGGATCTCGTCGGTGTGCTGCCCGAGCCCCGGCGGGGCGCTCGCCCGTCTCGGGACGGTACGCGAGTACGTCGCCGGGTGCCGGACCTGGGCGGGGTGGCCGCCGCCGACCTCGACGGTGGGGTCCAGGCCGAGGGAGCCGGCGAGCCGCAGCGCGGAGGCGATGTCGCCGACCTGCCCCGCGGGGACGCCGGCGCCGGTGAGCACGCGCGTCCAGTGCTCGGGGTCTCCGCCGGCGAGGACGTCCTCGAGCGCGGCGACGAGCGCGGGACGGTGCTCGACCCGCGCGGCGTTCGTCGCGAACCGGGGGTCGCCGGACAGCTCGGGCAGGCCGAGCGCGGCCGCGAGCCGGGCGAACTGGGCGTCGTTCCCGCAGGCGACCGCGACGAGCCCGCCACGGCAGCGCAGCGTCTCGTAGGGCGCGATCGAGGGGTGCTGGTTGCCCATCCGGCCCGGGCTCGTGCCGGTCGCGAGCGTCGAGCCGACCTGGTTGGCGAGCGAGCCGAGCAGGCTGGAGAGGAGGTTGACCTCGACCCGCTGGCCGCGGCCGCTGCGGTGGCGCTCGGCGAGGGCGGCGAGGATCGCGATGGCTGCGTCCTTGCCGGTGAGGACGTCGACGAGGGCGACGCCCACCTTGGTCGGCTCGCCCTCGGGTGCCCCGGTGATGCTCATCAGGCCGCCGACGGCCTGGACGAGGAAGTCGTACCCGGGCAGGTCGGCGTCGGGGCCGAACCCGCTCACCGAGCAGTAGACGACACCGGGGTTGGCCTCGGCCACGGCGTCGTAGCCGAGCCCGAGGGCCTCCAGCGCCCCGCGGCGGTGGTTCTCGACGACGACGTCGGCGCGGCCGGCGAGGGTGCGGGCGAGCGCCCCGTCGCGGGGGTCCTTGAGGTCGAGCTCGATGCTGCGCTTGGACCGGTTGGCGCACTCGAAGTACGCCGCTCCGTGCGGGGTCCACGGCGGGCCCCAGGAGCGGGTGTCGTCCCCGCTGCCGGGCCGCTCGACCTTGACGACGTCCGCCCCGAGGTCGGCGAGCGTGGCCGTCGCGAGCGGGCCCGCGAGGACCCGGCTGAAGTCCGCGACGAGGACCCCCTCCAGCGGCGGCGCGGACTCAGGCGTCATGGCGCTCCCGGGACCGCAGCGCCTCGACGAGCTCGGACTGGGCGTCGACGAGGGAGCGGCGCACGCCGGGGGTGAGGTCGTCCCGCTCGAGCGCCTCCCGGCTCCGCGCCAGGGTCGCGGGCTCGACGACGGTCGAGGGGTAGCCGAGCCGGACGACCCGCGCGAGGGCGTCCTGGCCGACCCGGTCCCCGAGGGCGGGCAGGTCGGTGAACGCCGCGGGGACCCACGCCCGGACGAGGTCGGGCTCGGCGGACCAGAAGCCGCCGGCGAGCGCGTTCAGCTCGTGGTTGGACCGGTCCGGGTCGGTGGTCAGGGCCCGCCACGCCCACGTCTTCTCCTCCGGGCGCGGCAGCATCGCCCGGGCGGTCAAGGCGCCGAGGTGGCCCGCGAGGGAGTCGTCGGCGGCGCGGAACCGGTCGATGTCGTCGGGGTCGATCGCGTCGAGCCGGGCGAGGCCGCGCACGACCGTCCAGCGGAAGTCGGCGTCGTCGGCGAGCCCGTCCGGCAGGTCCCGGCCGTCGGCCCAGGCCCGCAGGAGGTCGGCGTCCCCGGTGCTGCGGGCGAGCACCCGGGCGGCGACGAGCGCGCGTCCGCCGCCCGGCTCGGCGTCCGCGAGGAGGCGGCGGGCGGCGTCGGCGACCTCGGCCCGGGCCCGGGCGCGGCCCTCGGCCCCGAAGAACGTCGGGACGTACCGGCCGAGGAGGGTCCCGGCGACCCGGCTGAGGACGGACTCGTTGGTCTCGGCCGGCCAGGCGGCGGTGAACGTCGCGACCAGCGCCCGGGGGTCGACCTCGCCGAGCGCGACCCCGTCGACGAGCGCGACCCAGGCGACGGCCCTCGCCTGCGGGTCGGGGACCGCGGGCAGCTGCTCGGGCAGCGCGGCGACCGCGGCGGGGTCGAGTGCGGTCGTCGCCCACGTCAGGTCCCCGGCGTTGGGGAGCACGAGCGCCGCCAACGGGGCGTCCGCGAGCCCGGGCACGACCTGGGTGTCGGCGGTGATCGTGGCCCCGACCCGGAAGACCTCCGCGCCGGCGGTGAAGCCGGCGACGTCGAGGGTGTGCGGGCGGTCGGCGGGGAAGCGCTCGGGCGGGGTGCGGGTGAGCGTGCCGCCCCCGGTCGCGGCGAGGACGTCGACCCCGGCGGTCTCGAGCCAGGCACGGCTCCAGCCGGACAGGTCGCTGCCGGAGGCCCGGGCCATGGCGCCGAGGAAGTCGGCGAGGGTGCCGTTGCCCCACGCGTGGGCGCGCAGGTAGGCGCCGACGCCGGCGACGAACGCGGGGTCGCCGATGTGGGCGATGAGCTGGCGGATCACGGCGGCGCCCTTGGCGTAGGAGATGCCGTCGAAGTTCGCCAGGGCGCTGCGCGCGTCCGGGGCGGGGGACCCGGCGACGGGGTGGGTGCTCGGGGCGCGCTCGGCGGCGTACCCCCACATCTTCCGGGCCATCGTCGAGTCGACCCACGCGTCGGTGAACCCGGTGGCCTCGGTGAGGACCCGGTGGGACATGTACTCGGCGAAGGACTCGCTCAGCCAGAGGTCGTCCCACCAGCGCATCGTGACCAGGTCCCCGAACCACATGTGCGCCTGCTCGTGGACGATCGTGTTCGAGCGGGTCAGCACCTCCTCGCGGGTCGCCGCCCCCCGGAACAGGTAGCTGTCGCGGATGGTGACGCAGCCGGGGTTCTCCATCGCCCCGGCGTTGAACTCGGGGACGAACACCTGGTGGTACTCCCCGTACGGGTACCGGATCCCGAACAGCCGGTGGTAGGCGTCGAAGCCCGCGCGGGTCACCTCGAGGACCTGCGGCGCGGCCTCCCGCAGCGGCCCCGCGAGCGAGGCGCGCGCGTGGACCCCGAGCGGGATGCCGTCGTGCTCGTCGAGGACCGAGACGTAGGGACCGGCGCAGAGGGTGACGGCGTACGTCGGCACCGGGCCGGTCTCGGCCAGGACCCACCGCCCGGGCGCGCCCTCGCTCGCGGCGCCGTTGCCGAGGACGGTCCAGCCGCCCGGGACGCGCACGGTGAGCGCGACCCGGGTCTTGAGGTCGGGCTGGTCGAAGCAGGCGAAGACCGTCGGGGCGGCGTCGAGGAACAGGTGCCCGTAGACGTAGTGCTCACCGTCGGCGGGATCGCTCGCGCGGTGCAGTCCCTGGCCGTCGTGGCTGTAGGCCATCGTCGCGTCGACGACGAGCTCGTTCTCGGCGCGCAGGCCGGTGAGCTCGAGCCGCCCCTCGCGCAGCGAGCCCGGCGGCAGCGGCCGGCCGTTGAGCGTGGCCTCGTGCAGCTCGCGGGGCCGGACGTCGGCGAACGTCTCCACCCCCGGCTCCCGCGCGGTGAACTCGACCCGGGTGCGGGAGCGGAAGGTCGTGGGTCCGGTGTCGAGGTCGAGGTCGACGGTGGTCCGGGTGACCGAGACGGTCCCGGCGCGGCGCCGGGCCTCCTCGCGCGTGAGGCTGGGCATGGCTGTCATCCTGTCAGCCGCCGCGGACGACCCGGGACCCCGCCGGACCGCTCCCCCGACCGGTGAGCACTTCGTGTCCCCGGCCCCCTCGAGTGAGCAGGACCTGTTCCCCCGCCCCCGTTGAGTGAGCAGGACGTGTTCCCCCGCCCCCGTTGAGTGAGCAGTTCCTGTCCCGAAATCCGGCGCCTCACGACATCAAGTGCTCACTCGACGTGGAGGGACGGCACAAGCTGCTCACTCAACGTGGCGGGACGGCGGGAACTCCTCACCCGACGTGGCGGGAGGGGTCAGTAGCCGCGGTAGCCGGTCGCCATGGACTCCAGCCGGGCGATCCTCTCGGCCATCGGCGGGTGGGTCGCGAACATCCGGGAGACGTCCTGGGCGCGGAACGGGTTGGCGATCATCATGTGGCTCGCGTTCTGCAGCTGCGGCGTGGGCGCGAGCGGGGCCCGCTTCGTGCCCGCCTCGAGCTTGCGCAGCGCGCTCGCGAGCGCGAGCGGGTCGCCGGTGAGCGTCGCGCCGTCCTCGTCGGCGTCGTACTCCCTGGTCCGGCTGATCGCCATCTGGATGAGCATGGCGGCGAACGGCGCGATGATCGCCATCGCGAGTCCGGCCATCGGGTTGCCCCGGTCCCCGTCCCGGCCGCCGCCGGCGAAGATCATCCCGAAGCTGAGGATCTGCCCGATCGTGCTGATGACGCCCGCGACCCCGGCAGCGATCGAACCGGTGAGGATGTCGCGGTTGTAGACGTGCATGAGCTCGTGCCCGAGCACCCCCCGCAGCTCGCGCTCGTCGAGCAGCCCGAGGATCCCCTCGGTGCAGCAGACGGCGGCGTGCTCGGGGTTCCGCCCGGTCGCGAACGCGTTCGGGGCCTGGGTCGGGGACACGAACAGCCGGGGCATGGGCTTGTCGGCGCGGGTGGAGAGCTCCCGCACGATCCGGTACATCGCCGGGGCCTCGGCCTCGCTGACGGGGTAGGCGTGCATCGCGCGGATCGCGAGCTTGTCGGAGTTCCAGTAGCTGTAGGCGGTCGCCCCGACGCCGAAGAGCGCGAAGAGCCAGATGAACGAGGTGTTCCCGGTGTACCCGGTGACCAGCGCGCCCATGGCGAGCAGGACCGCCCAGATCGCGCCGAACAGGGCTGCCGTCTTCAGCCCGTTGTGGTGCGTGTGCATGCCTGCTCAACGCCGAGCGGCCGGGGAAACGTTCCCGCCGGGATCAGGGCCCGAGGAGGCCGAGGAGGACCTGCGGCGCGAGGCTGGTGACGAGGAGTCCGGCGGCGCCGAGACCGAGCGCGATCCGCACTCCCGGGACCCCCTGCCCCACCGGCTCCCGGCCCTCGCGCGGGGCGAAGAGCACCGCGACCCAGCGGATGTACACCGCGATGCCGAGCACCGCGTTGAGGACCGCGACCCCGGCGAGGACCCAGAGGCCGCCGTCGACGACGGGACGGACCGCGAGGACCTTCGCGAGCAGCCCGACGACACCGGGGGGCAGGCCGGCGAGGCTGAGCAGCCCGAGGGCGAGCACGCCGGCGAGCAACGGGTCCGTCCGGGCCAGGCCCCGGTAGTCCGCGAGCGAGCGGGGCAGGCTCGCCGCGCCCGCCGCGTCGGCCGTGCCTGCTCTGCCCACCGTGCCCGCTGGTCCGCTCGCGCCGCCCACGCCCCCCGTGCCGCCCACGCCGGCCGTCACGGGGCGGCGCGCGTGGACGAGGACGACCACGGCGAACACGGTGACCGTCGCGAGCGCGTAGACGACGGCGTACCCGGCGCCCGCGGCGAGGCCCGTCCCGGTCAGCGCGGCCATCGGGAGGAGCACCCAGCCGGCCTGGGCCACGGTCGACCACGCGAGCAGCCGGACCGGGTCCTGCTGGCCGAGCGCGAGGACGTTGCCGAGCGTCATCGACGCCGCCGCGAGCAGGCCGAGTGCGACGCTCACCGGCAGCGGCCCGGCGCCGCCGCCGAGGCCCGCCAGCGGCCGGAGCAGCACCACGAGCGCGGCGACGGCGCCGAGCTTGGACGTCGTCGCGAGCAGGGCGGCGACCGGCTCCCGGGAGGCGGTGTACGCCTGCGGGGTCCACAGGTGGAACGGCACCGCGGACAGCTTGAACGCGAGGCCGGCGAGCAGGACCAGCACCGACAGGACGAGCGCGGCGCGGGTCGGGCCGGTGGCCCAGGCCTGCCGGGCGGCGTCCGCCGCGAAGGTCGCCCGACCGGTCGCCGCCACCCAGAGCGCGGCCCCGACGACGAGCAGGCCGAAGCTGAACAGGGACGTCGTCAGCAGCGCGAGCGCGCCGGGGCCGGCCCGACGGCTGCCCCGGAGGGCGACGAGCGCGACGACGGGCAGGGTGGCGAGCTCGAGGGCGACGAGCCAGCTCGCGAGGTCCCGGGCGCCGGCGACGGCGACCGCCCCGGCGGTCGCCGCGAGCAGCAGGGTGACCAGCAGCGCCGGCCCCCCGCGCAGCTCGGCGAGCTCGTCCCGCCACCGGGAGGTGCCCCGGACCGGCCAGAGCAGCAGCAGCACGAGCACGCTCGCGAGGAGCGCGGCGACCTGCAGCACCGCCGCGGCCGGCGTGACGACGTAGAGGCACTCCGGGTCCGGCCCGGGTCGGCAGAGCGAGGTGGCACCCCGGCCGCTCGCCGCGGGGAGCAGGGCGGCGCCGGCCCCGACCAGGAGCGCGAGCGTCCCGACCGCCGCGTGCGCACCCCGCAGGCGGGGGGCGGCCGCGTCGAGGACGAGGACGACCAGCGCGCCCGCCGCGGGCGCGAGCACCGGGAGCAGGACGCCGGCGTCGAGGCCGACGAGGGTGGCGGCGGGGACCGACGTCACGTGCACGTCACCTCCCCCCGACGATCGCGGCGACGGCCGGCGCCGTCGTCGCCAGCAGCAGCCAGGGCAGGACCCCGAGCGCGATGACCGCGGCGGCGAGCACCCCGACGACGGCCCGCTCGACCCCGGACGCGTCCGACGGCGCGAGCGCCTCCGCCTGCTCCGGCGCGACGGCGTCGCCGGCCCAGACGAGCCGGGCCACCCGCAGCGCGTACCCCGCGGCCAGCGCGGCCCCGAGCGCGGCCGTCACCGCGGCCGCCGCGAGCACCCCGGCCGGGCGGTCGGCGGCCGGGGCCACCCCGGAGTAGACCGCGAGCAGCTCCCCCCAGAAGCCGGCGAGGCCCGGCAGCCCGAGGCTCGCGGCGAGCCCGAGGAGGAGCCCGACGCCGAGGCGCGGCCACACCTCCCGCAGCGCGGCGTGGGCGACGTCGAGGTCGGCGCTCCCCCAACGGTCCTTCAGCCCGCCGACGACGACGAACAGCAGCGCGGACACGACCCCGTGGGCGACGTTGGCGTAGAGGGCGGCCTGCAGGCCGGTGTCGCTGCCGGACGCGATGCCGAGGACGACGAAGCCCATGTGCGCGACCGAGGAGTAGGCGATGAGGCGCTTGAGGTCCCGCTCGACGAGGCACACCAGCCCGCCCCAGACGACGGCCAGCCCGCCGAGGACGGCGAGCACCGGCGCGACCGTCGCGAAGCCGGCCGGGACGGTCGCGACCGGGAGCCGGACCAGGCCGTAGGTGCCCATCTTCAGCAGGACCGCGGCGAGCAGCACCGACCCCCCGGTCGGGGCGACGGTGTGCGCGGGCGGCAGCCAGGTGTGGACCGGCAGCACCGGCACCTTGACCCCGAGCCCGGCGACGAGGAGGGCGGCGACGAGGACCTGGGTCCCGTGGCCGAGCGCCGGGCCGGCCCCCGCGGCGAGCGCGTCCAGGTCGGCCGTCCCGGCCCGGGAGACGAGCAGGAGGATGCCGAGCAGCATCAGGGTCGACCCGGTCGCGGTGTAGAGCAGGAACCGGCCACCGGCGTCCCGGCGGGCCGCGGGGTCGCGGTCGTCGCCGAAGCGGGTGATGAGCAGCCACATCGGGACGAGGACGACCTCGAAGACGAGGAAGAACAGGACCGCGTCCCGGGCGAGGAACGTCGCGAGCGCGGCGAGCTCGACGAGCAGGACCGCGCCGTGGAACGTGCTCGGCGCGCCGCCGGAGGGCTCGTGGCTACGGGCGTGCGCGACGACGAGGAGGGTCACGCCGGCGGTGAGCAGCAGCAGCGGAGCGCTGACCCCGTCGACGGCCAGGTGCCAGCGCAGCCCCAGCGCGGGGACCCAGGCGACGTCGACGGCCGGGCGGGTGGTGACGGCGAGGACCGCCAGCAGCAGCGTCAGGGCGCTCGCGGCGGCGGAGACGCCGGTGACCACCGGTGGGCCGAGTCGCCGCCCGGCGCCGAGCAGCGCCCCGCCGGCGACCGCGGGGACGAGCAGCAGCAGCGTCAGGACCACAGGAGCACCCCCGTCCCCGCGAGGACGAGCGCGCCGAGGGCGACCCACACCAGCCCCGTGCTCGCGCGTTCGGCCGCGTGCGCGAGCCGGCCGAGCCCGCCGGCGGCCCGGGTGGCGACGACCCCGCCGCGGACGTAGGCGTCGACGACGTCGGTGTCGAGGAACCGGACGAGCCGGGCCAGCGCGAGGACGGGACGGGCGACCGCGGCGAGGTAGGCCCGGTCGGCGCCGAGGCCGGCGGCGGCGAGGACCCGCCAGCGCGCCGTCCCGGCCTCCCGCGCGGCGGCATCCACCGGGGCCGCGGCAGCCGCGCCGCCCCACAGCGGGACGATGACACCGAGGAGGATGAGGACGAGGCTGAGCAGCACCGTCTCGGCGGGGACCTCGGCGGAGGCCGGCAGCAGACCGGTCGCGGTGACGAGACCGCCGACGAGCGTGAGCACGGTGAGCCCGCCGACCACGACGAGGACCCCGGGGGCCGGGGCCACCCGGACCGGACCGACGGCTCCGGTCACCACCGTGCCACCGGCCCCCACCGGGTCCCCGGCACGGGCGTCCGCGGCGGGACGGACGTGGACCGCCGGCTCGCCGCGGCCGAGGACCAGGTGGGCCCGGGTCGCGTACGCCGCCGTGGCGACGACGGTCGCGAGCAGGGCGACCTGGACCACGAGGGGGCGCAGGCCCCCGCCGGAGACCGCGGCCTCGACGGAGGCCACGACGTGCTCCTTCGAGACCCCGCCGACCGTCAGCGGCACCCCGGCGAGCGCGAGCAGCCCGACCGTCCAGGCGACCCCGCCGAGGGGGTGCAGCCGGCCCGCCCCGCGCAGCGCCCCGACGGCGGTGCCGCCGACGACGAGGCCGAGCCAGCCCAGGGTGAGGAAGAGCAGCGCCTTGAACAGCGCGTGGCCGTAGAGGTGGAGGGTGGCGGCCGACGCCGCCGACTGGGCGGGTCCGACGGTCAGGGCCGAGAGCATGATCGCGACCTGGCTCACCGTCGACCACGCGAGCATCCGCTTCACGTCGCCCTGACCGTAGGCGAGCACCGCCGCCGCGAGCATCGTCACCGCGACGCTGACCGCGAGGACCCAGCGTGCCGGGTCGGAGAGGACGAGGACGGGCGCGAGCTGGGCGAGGACGAAGGTGCCGGCCGCGACCATGGTCGCGGCGTGGATGAGCGCCGAGGCCGGCGTGGGCCCCTCCATCGCGTCCGGCAGCCAGTCCTGGAACGGGGCCTGGGCGGACTTGCCGAGGACGCCGACGACGAGCAGGACGAGGCCGACGGAGCGCATCGCGCCGTCGGCGCCCGCCGCGGACCAGTGCGCGAGGACCGCCGGGTAGCCGGTGCTGCCCGGCCCGGTGGCGAGGACGACGACGCCGAGGACGAACCCGACGTCGGCGAGCCGGGTGACGAGGAAGGCCTTCTGCGCCGCCCGGCGGGCCGCCTCGCGCCGGCTCCAGTGGCCGATGAGCAGGTAGGAGCACCACCCCATGACCTCCCACCCGAGGAGGGTGAGCACGAGGTCGGCGGAGGTGACCAGGACGAGCATCGCTCCGGCGAACAGCGAGACCGTGGCCGCGAACACCGGGTAGCGGTCGTCGGTGCGCAGGTACCAGACCGCGAAGACCTGCACCGCGAACGTGACGAGCGCGACGACGAACGCGACGAGCGCGACCGGGCCGTCGACCTGCTGCGCGAGCGGGACGGTCAGGCCCCCGGTCTGCAGCCCCGGCAGGACCTCGACGAGCCGGGCCACCGACGGCGGCGCCTGCAGGTCGACCGCGAGCAGGGTCAGGGAGGCGGTCGCCAGTGTCGCGAGCGCGCCGAGCACGGCGACGAGGGCGGCCGCGGGGCGCGAGCGCCGCAGCGGGGTCCCGGCGGCCCACGCGAGCACGGGCAGGGCGGTGGTGGCGACGACGCCCGCGGAGACGAGGGAGGTCATCGGGTCGGCTCGTCGAGGTCGATGCGGCCCCGGACCCGGAAGACCGCGAGGATGACGGCGAGCGCGAGGACGACCTCGGCGGCGGCGACGGTGATGACGAACAGGGTGAGGACGGTCCCGGCGTGCCAGACGTCCGCGCCGACCGACCCGAGGGCGACGAGCAGCAGGGTCCCGCCACCGAGGACGAGCTCGACACCGACGAGGACGAGGACGGCGTTGCGCCGGGCGAGGACGCCGTAGGTGCCGATGCCGACCAGCAGCGCGGCGACGACCACCGGGCCGAGCAGGTGGATCACCGGCGGCTCCCCAGCCGCTCGTCCGCGCCGCCCGGGGCAGGCTGCTGCCGGCGGCCCTCGTCCCCGGCCTCGTCGCTCGTCATCCGCGAGACCGCGAACGCGGCGACGAGGGCGACGAGCAGGAGCAGCGAGAGCGCCTCGAAGGGCCACACCCACGTCCCGAACAGGTCGGCGGCCACCGCCGCGGTCGGCACCTCGACCCGGGTGCGGGCGGGTCCGGCGAGCGGCACGAGCACCGAGAGCAGCAGCGCACTCGTCCCCGCCGCGACGAGGCCCGCGAGGACCCGATGGGCGACGCCGGCCGAGTGCTCGCGGCTCGGGCCGATGGGCGCGCGGGTGAGCATGAGCGCGAAGAGCACGAGGACGACGACGGCGCCCACGTAGACCAGGACCTGGACGAGCGCGACGAGCTCGGCGCCGAGGACGAGGTAGCACCCGGCGAGGCCACCGAGGGAGACGACGAGCCACAGCGCCGCGTGGACGACGTGCCTGGTGGTCACGGCGAGCAGCCCGCTGGCGAGCGTGACCAGGCCGGCGGCGGCGAAGGCGACGTCGAGCCCGGTCACGACTGCTCCCGGCGGGCGGCGCGCCCCGCCCCGCGGCCCGGCTTCGACAGCCCCGTCACCTCGGCCGGCTCGGCGGCGTGCTCGTCGAGCGCGGGCGGCGCCGGCACCGTCGGCATCCACTGCCCGAGCCGCTCCTTCTCGTGGAGCAGGTCGCGGATGTCGGTCTCGGCGTACTCGAACTCCGGGCTCCAGAACAGCGCGTCGAACGGGCACACCTCGATGCAGATCCCGCAGTACATGCACAGCGAGAAGTCGATGGCGAACCGGTCGAGCACGTTGCGCTGCCGCTCGCGCCCGCCGGGGGTCGGGGCGGGGACCGTCTCCTTGTGGGAGTCGATGTAGATGCACCAGTCCGGGCACTCGCGCGCGCAGAGCATGCACGAGGTGCAGTTCTCCTCCAGCAGCGCGATGACCCCGCGCGAGCGGGGCGGCAGCTCCGGCGGCGCGTCCGGGTACTCCGCGGTGTGCGCCGGGCGCACCATGGTCCGCGCGGTCGTCGCGAGGCCGCGGACGAGCCCGGGCAGCGCCCCGGTGGCCCGTCCTGCGGGACGCTCGGCGCTCACGGGGACACCACCACCACGACGACCGCGGTGAGCCCGAGCTGGACCAGCGCGAGCGGGACGAGGGTGAGCCACGCGAGCCGCTGCAGCTGGTCCTCGCGCAGCCGGGGCCACGCGACCCGGAGCCAGATGACGGCGAACGCGACGGCCCCGGCCTTGAGCAGGGTCCACGCCCAGCCGAGCACGTCGTCGGCGGGGCCGCGCCAGCCGCCGAGGAACAGGACCGCGAACAGCAGCGACATGACGACGATCCCGGCGTACTCGGACAGCAGGAAGAAGGCGAACCGGAGCCCGGTGTACTCGGTCCAGGCGCCCATGACGATCTCGGAGTCGGCGACCGGCATGTCGAACGGGGGACGGGCGAGCTCGGCCACCGCCGCGACGAGGAAGACCAGCGCCCCGGGCAGCTGCCAGAGCAGCCACCACGGCGTCCACGCCCGCGCGACGCCGGTCAGCGACAGGCTCCCGGCGGCGAGGCACACCGAGGCCACGGACAGCACGAGCGGCAGCTCGTAGGACAGCAGCTGGGCCGCCGAGCGCATCGCCCCGAGGAGGGCGTACTTGTTCGCGCTGGCCCAGCCGGCCGCGAGCGTGCCGAGGATGCCGACCGCGGTTGCGGCGAGGACGAGCAGCGCGCTGCCGGGCACGTCCGCGGCGACCACGCCGTCCTGGAGCGGCACCACGCTGAGCGCGACGAGGTAGGGCACGAGCGCGACCGCCGGCGCGAACCGGAACACCCGGGCGTCCGCGGCGGCCGGGGTGACGTCCTCCTTCTGGGCGAACTTGACCCCGTCCGCGACGAGCTGCGCCCAGCCGTGGAACCCGCCGGCGTACATCGGGCCGAGCCGGCCCTGCATGTGCGCCATGACCTTGTGCTCGGCCTGCCCGACGAGCAGCGGCAGCAGCAGGAACGCGGCGAGCACGAGCACGGCGCGGCCGACGGCCACGAGGCCGACCACGACCGGCGAGGCGTCGGCGGGGCTCACCGCGGCCCCCAGTCCGGGTCCGGGATCCCGGGGGCGGTGACCCGGCGGCGTGAGCGCGACGTCCCGGGCTCGCTCTCCCCCGGCTCCTTGCCGCCCGGCCAGGGCTTGCTCGCGCGGGCGGCGAGGACGAACGACTTGCGCAGCGGGGTCCCCTCGAACCCGTCCGGCAGCAGCAGCGGGCGCAGTCCGAGGCCGGTGCCGTCCTCGAAGCCGGTGAAGTCGATCCCGAACATCTCGTGGGTCTCGCGCTCGTGCCAGCCGGCCCCGGCGAACAGGCTCGTCAGGCTCGCGAGCGCGGCCCCCTCGGGGAGGCGGGTGCGCAGCTCCAGGCGGCGCAGCCGACCGCGCACGGCGACGTCGAGGAGGTGGCAGACGACGTCGAACCCGGGCTCGTCGGCGGCGTCGGTCTCGTCGACGGCGCTGAGCCAGTCGAAGAAGGTGTACCCGTGGCTCCACGCGCTCGAGGCGGCCTGCAGCCAGTCCCGGGGCGGGACCGTCGAGGACTCCTGCGACGGGGTGGGAGTCACCGCCGACCCTCCCCGGTGCCCGTCGCGCCCCTGGGCGGAGGCGCGACGAGGTCGCGGCCGAGCTCGCCCGCGGTGGCGGTCCGGTGACCGGCGTACCGGGCCCGCAGGCCGGACGTCGTCAGCGACTCGGCGGCGATCTTCTCCTGCAGCTTCAGAATGCCCTGGAGCAGCGCCTCCGGCCTGGGTGGGCAGCCGGGGACGTAGACGTCGACGGGGATCACCTGGTCGACTCCCTTGGTCACCGAGTACGAGTCCCAGTACGGCCCGCCGGAGTTGCTGCACGCGCCGAAGGAGATGACGTACTTCGGCTCCGGCATCTGGTCGTGCAGCCGGCGCACGGCGGGCGCCATCTTGTCGGTGACGGTGCCGGAGACGACCATGAGGTCCGCCTGCCGCGGGCCGGGCGCGAACGGAATGACCCCGAGCCGGATGAAGTCGTGCCGGGCCATCGAGGCGGCGATGAACTCGATCGCGCAGCACGCGAGGCCGAAGTTGAAGACCCACAGGCTGTAGCGACGGCCCCAGTTGAGGACGATCTTCACCGGCTGCGGCGCGTGCTCGCCGACGACCCCGACGCGGGGGGTGGGCAGGTCGGTCGTCGCCATCACAGCCACCTCAGCAGTCCGCGCCGGGCGGCGTGGAGCAGCCCGACGAGGACGATCCCGATGAAGACGGCCACCTCGACCAGTGAGGCCGCGCCGAGGTCGGACCGGAGGGCGAGCGCCCACGGGAAGAGGTAGACGGCGTCGACGGCGAAGATGACGTAGAGGAAGGCGTAGACGAAGTAGCGGATCTGGGTCTGGGCCCAGCCGCCGCCGACCGGGTCGACCCCGGACTCGTACGTCGTCCGCTTCGCCGCCGTCGGCGCCCGGGGGGCGAGCAGCCGCCGGGCGAGCATCGCCGCGCCGAACAGCACGAGCCCGAGGGCCCCCGCGGCGACGACGACGAGGTATCCGGTCACGGGGGGAAGCCTAGTGGGCTGCCGGCGGCCGCCGCGGGACCCGAGGGGGTCAGGTCCGGGGGACGTCGCGGCGCCGCAGTCCCGCGAACCCGATCGCGCCGAGGACGAGCGCGACGAGCAGCAGGCCGACGAGCCCCGCGGCCGGGGCGGGCGTCAGCGGCGGGTAGCCGACGTGGTCGGTCGGCGACAGCCAGGTCACGGCGTCCGGGAGGGAGAGCGGGTCCCCGAGCAGCCCGACCGCGGCAGTGAACGCGTACCCGAGCCACGCAAGGGCCCCCAGCCGCGGCGCCGCGCCGAGGAGGGCGAGCGCGAGGCCGCCGAGGACGAGGGCCACCGGGAGGTAGGCCGCCGCGGACGCGACGAGCCGGCCGACCTGGCCGGCGTCGCCGAGCGACCACGCGCTCGCGAGCCCGAGCGCGGCCGCCCCGGCGCCGGCGACGAGGAGGAGCCCGCCGACGACGGCGGCGGTCTGCGCGGCGAGCCACCCGCGCCGGGAGAGTGCCCCCGCGAGCACGGGCTCGAGCCGCTGCTCGCCCTCCTCGGCCCGGGCGGTCCCGACGGCCTGGACGACGAAGCCGGCGGCGAGCAGGCCCAGCAGGAGCACGGTGAGCGCGACGTAGACGTCGGAGGGGTCGCCTCCCTGCCCGCCGAAGGCGCCGGCGAGCGAGGGGTTGCCGGAGATCGCGTCCTGGGCCTGCCGGGCGAGCGCGCCGAACGTCACCGACGTCACCACCGCGGCGGCCCCCCAGCCGAGGGCCGCACCGCGGTGGAGGTGGACGGCGAGCCCGAGCGGGTGGGTGAGCACGGGGCGGGCCTGCGGGTCACCGGCTCCCCGGTGGGTCAGCGCGCTGCCGAGGTCGCGGCGCCCCGTGAGGGCGAGGGCCACGGTGACGAGGACGGCGGTGACGGCCGCCGGGACCAGGAGCGGCCACCAGCGGGCGTCGCCGAAGGCCCGGGTCTCCTCGGCCCACCCCAGCGGCGAGAGCCAGCCGACCCAGCTGTCCTGCACGTCGCCGACGCCGCGGACGAGGTAGGCGAGGACGAGGGCGGCCAGCCCCGCACCGGTGACCCCACGGGCGTGCCCGACGAGCTGGGCGGCCACCGCCGCGAGGCCGGCGAAGGCCGCCGCGAGCAGTCCGAGCGAGAGCGCGTACAGGACTGCCCCGGTGGCGTCGACGCCGGCGGCGACCATGGCGACGGCGAACGTGAGGACGCCGGCGAGGAGCGCACCGGCGGTCACGAGCAGGGCCGCGGCGAGCGGGGCGCTCCGGCCGACCGTGCCGGCGAGCAGCGCCTCGAGGCGCCCGGCCGCCTCCTCGCGGCGGGTCCCCCGGGCGACGAGGCTCACCCCCATCAGGGGGACCGCGAAGGAGGCGATGAAGCCGAACTCGTTGGCGGTGATCCCCCCGAGGCTCGCGATGCCGGCGACCCGGCCGTTGATCGCGACGAGCGCGTCCCCGGCGGCGACCGCGTCGGCGTAGCTGCGGATCTTCGCCGGGGTGTCGTACAGCCCGGCGATCGAGAACGTCGTCAGCGCCATCGTGCCCCCGAGCGCGACCACCCACGCCGCGGCGGCCCGCCACGTCGTGCGCAGCGTCGTGCCGAGCGCCTCCGCGAGGCCGGAGAGCTCGACGCCGTCGAGGAGCGCGCCCAGCCGGAGGGTCGCCGGGGCGGTCACGACGCCACCTCCTGGTGGTCACGGGCGTAGGAGGCGAGGAAGAGCTCGTCCAGGCTCGGCGGGGTGACGGTCAGGGTCTCGATCCCGGCGGCGTGGAGGGCGCCGACGGCGGCGTCGAGCCCGGCGGAGTCGACGCTGAAGGTCAGGTGGGACCGTCCGTCGGGCCCGGCGGGTCCGCCCGGCCCCTCGACCTCCTCGACGTCGGCGACGCCGGGCACCGCGGCGAGGTCCGGGGGCGCGCCGGTGACGGCGTGGACGCGCGCGCGGGTGTGACGGCGCAGGTCGGCGAGGGACCCGGTCCGCACGGTCCGGCCCCGGCGGATGATGCTCACCCGGTCGGCGAGCGCCTCGACCTCGCTCAGCAGGTGGCTGGAGAGGAGGACCGTGACGCCCTCGGCCCGGCGCTCGCGGACGACCCGCTGGAAGGTGGCCTCCATGAGCGGGTCGAGGCCGGAGGTCGGCTCGTCGAGGACGAGGAGCTCGACGTCGCCGGCGAGCGCGGCGACGAGGGCGACCTTCTGTCGGTTCCCCTTGGAGTAGTCCCGGGCCCGCCGGGTCGGGTCGAGGTCGAACCGCTCGAGGAGGTCGGCACGCCGACGCGGGTCGAGCCCGCCGTGCCCGCGAGCGAGGACGTCGACGCACTGACCCCCGGTCAGGCCGGGCCAGAGGGTGACGTCGCCGGGGACGTAGGCCAGACGTCGGTGCAGCGCGACCGCGTCCCGCCACGGGTCGCCGCCCAGCAGCCGGGCCCGGCCGCCGTCGGCCCGCACCAGACCGAGGAGGATCCGGATCGTCGTCGACTTGCCGGCGCCGTTCGGGCCGAGGAACCCGTGCACCTCGCCCCGGCGGACCTCGAGGTCGAGCCCGTCCAGCGCGGTCACCGGCCCGAAGGACTTGCGCAGGCCCGCGGTCGCGAGGACCTCCGCCCCGGCGCTGATCTCCGCCCCCGGGCCGGCGTCCGATTCCGTCGTCGATCCCCGCACGTGTCGTCCCATCGCTCTCACTCCTCGTCCTCGGTGCGGTGATCGCCCGCGCGGTCGTCGTCGTGCCCGCCGTCGTGTCCGTCGAGGCCCGTCGGCTGCCGGTCCACGGGTCGGTCGGCGGGCGACGGCGCCCCCGGCGGTGCCCGGAAGATGCCCTCCCGGTAGGCGGTGACCGCCTCCCGGGACCAGCGCGCGATCCCCTCCGGGCCGAGGGGGTCGAAGCCGAGCGCGTCCCGGATGGGCTCGCGGAGGAGGACGAGGCCGAGGTCGTTGGCGAGGAGGAACGCCGCCCGCACCTCGGGGTCCGCGCTCGGCGCGGCGAACCCGGCCCCGACCATCGCGTCGGCCATGAGCCGGGTCGCCGCGTGCCACTGCCCGAACAGCCGGGACGCGGCGGGGTCCCCGGAGAGCACGAGCCGGCGCAGGTAGGCCGGCAGCGGCGACCCCTCCGGCAGCGCCCGCGCGAAGGACTGGGCGAGCGAGCCGCCGTCGCCCTCCGCGAGGACGCGCATGACGTCCTCGCGGTCCTCGGCACCCAGCAGCTCGTCGAACATCCGCGCGGCCCGGGCGTCGACGGCCTCGCGCAGCCCGGCCTTGCTCCCGAAGTGGTGGAGCACGAGCGCGGGCGAGACCCCCGCGGCGGTCGCGATCTCCCGGACGGTCACCGCGTCGGGACCCCGCTCGGCGAACAGCTCGAGCGCGACGTTGCGGATCGCCGCCCGGGCCGTGAGGTCGTCCTCCTCTGATCGCACGTTCAACATACTAAACGCTTGTTCAGCGCTCGGCAATCCAAGATCCTGCCCGCGCACCCGGGCACACCGCAGGCAGCACGTCCTGGTGGGGCCGCACGCCGCCGACGTCGAACCACGACGCGACCCGAAGGTCCACACGGCGTCCCCGCGAGGCGGCGAGCTCGGCCCACGACACCGTCCGGAACCTGCCCTCGGCGACGGCGACCTCGGCGGGGTGGAGAACCCGGCGGTAGTGCGTCCACTCCCACCCGACGAGGTCGCCCACGGGGGTCCTCGGTGGAGCCTTCGAGGCTGTGGCACCGCTGCCGCTGCGTGTCACGGCGACGTCCTCTACGACAAGACCTGAAAGGCGATCGACAGGTCCAGAGCCGCGTGGAGCGCTACCGGCACCAAGAGCCCTCCCGTACGGGACGCCAGAACTCCTTGCGTGACCCCGAATGTCGAGGCCAATCCGACGCCCGCCCAACCTCCCGGAAGGCCGTTGAGGTAGTGAGCCAGACCAAACGAGCCCGCTTGGAGCAAGATCGCCGACCACGAACTTACCCCGCTCAACGCCTGATGAGCAGGAGCCACAGGCGTCGGTCCGACGATCGCCGGGGACCCCGGGATCGGGTGGTCCTGCCTGCGCCGCGGGATGACTGGCGACGATGTCAAGGCCGGCCGCCAAGACGCCTGACCTCACTCAACGGGGTTGCGTTCAGGACATGGACGGCGGAATAGCGGGTAGGTGGAGGGCCTTAGCATGAAAGAAGTACTTCCGCCTGTCACCGACGGGAGGACATCGACACCCGGGAACGCCCATCAACATGACCGCCAAGACCCGCCAGCAGCTCGATCGCGTCGTCATCAGGTTCGCTGGTGACTCGGGCGACGGCATGCAGCTGACCGGCGACCGGTTCACGTCCGAGACCGCGGCACTCGGCAACGACCTCTCGACGCTGCCGAACTTCCCCGCCGAGATCCGGGCCCCCCAGGGGACGCTGCCCGGGGTCTCGAGCTTCCAGCTGCAGTTCGCCGACCACGCCGTGCTCACCCCCGGGGACGCGCCGGACGTGCTCGTCGCGATGAACCCGGCCGCACTCAAGGCGAACCTCGCCGACCTGCCCCGCGGCGCGACGGTCATCGTCAACACCGACGAGTTCAGCAAGCGCAACCTCGCCAAGGTCGGCTACACCACGAGCCCGCTCGAGGACGGGACGCTGGAGTCCTGGCACGTCCACCCGCTCCCGCTGACCTCGATCACGGTCGAGGCGCTCGCCGAGTTCGACACCTTGGGCCGCAAGGACAAGGGGCGCGCGAAGAACATGTTCGCCCTCGGCCTGCTGTCGTGGATGTACAACCGTCCGACCACCGGCACCGAGGAGTTCCTCCGCTCGAAGTTCGGGAGCAAGCCCGACGTCCTCGAGGCCAACCTCACCGCGCTGCGGGCCGGGTGGAACTACGGCGAGACCACCGAGGACTTCTCGGTCTCCTACGAGGTCGCACCGGCCACGATGCCGGCCGGCACCTACCGCAACATCACCGGCAACCAGGCGCTCGCGTACGGCCTCGTCGCCGCCGCGCATCGCGCCCGACGCCCGCTCGCGCTCGGGTCGTACCCGATCACCCCCGCGAGCGACCTGCTGCACATCCTCTCCGGCCTCAAGCGCCACGACGTGACGACGATGCAGGCCGAGGACGAGATCGCCGCCATCGGGATGGCCCTCGGCGCCTCCTTCGGCGGCTCGATCGGGGTGACGACGACATCCGGGCCCGGGGTCGCGCTCAAGGCGGAGACCGTCGGGCTCGCGGTGAGCCTCGAGCTGCCGCTCGTCGTCGTCGACGTCCAGCGCGGCGGGCCGAGCACGGGGCTGCCGACCAAGACCGAGCAGGCCGACCTGCTGCAGGCGATGTACGGCCGCAACGGCGAGTCCCCGCTCCCGGTCCTCGCGCCGCGGTCCCCGGCGGACTGCTTCGAAGCGGCCATGGAGGCGGTCCGGATCGCGACGACGTACCGGACCCCGGTGTTCCTCCTCTCCGACGGCTACCTCGCCAACGGCTCCGAGCCGTGGCAGGTACCCGACGTCGCCGACCTGCCGGGCGAGCCGATCACGTTCCCGACCGAGCCCAACGCCGTCGACGACGCCGGCGCCCCGGTCTTCCGTCCCTACCTGCGCGACGAGGAGACCCTCGCGCGGCCGTGGGCCGTCCCGGGCACCCCGGGGCTGGAGCACCGCGTCGGCGGGATCGAGAAGGCCGACGTCACCGGCAACATCAGCTACGACCCCGACAACCACGACCACATGGTGCGCACCCGCGCCGCCAAGGTCGCCGGGGTCGCGGCGAGCATCCCCCTGCTCGAGGTCGACGACCCGACCGGGGACGCCGACGTCCTCGTCCTCGGCTGGGGCTCCAGCTACGGCCCGGTCGCCGCCGCGGTCCGGGACGTCCGGGCCGCCGGCGCGCGGGTGGCCCACGCCCACCTGCGCCACCTCAACCCCTTCCCCCGCAACACCGGCGAGGTGCTGCGCGGCTACCGGCGCGTCGTCGTGCCCGAGATGAACCTCGGGCAGCTGTCGATGCTGCTGCGGGCCGAGTACCTCGTCGACGTCCAGCCGTTCACCCGCGTCCGCGGGCTGCCGTTCACGACGGTCGAGCTCGCCGACGTCATCACCACCACCCTGGAGGAGGTGCGGCAGTGACTGCCATCGACGACCGCACGGACACGGTCGACCTCGGGATGCCGTCCCCGGGCCTGGCGGGGGTCCCCCGCCTCGGCGACGACGAGCAGCGCCCGACGAAGAAGGACTTCACCTCCGACCAGGAGGTGCGCTGGTGCCCGGGGTGCGGCGACTACGCGGTGCTCTCGACGGTCCAGTCCTTCCTGCCCGACCTCGGGCTGCGGCGGGAGAACATCGTGTTCGTCTCCGGGATCGGCTGCTCGTCGCGGTTCCCGTACTACCTCGACACCTACGGGATGCACTCGATCCACGGCCGGGCGCCCGCGATCGCCACCGGCCTGGCCTCCACCCGGGAGGACCTGTCGGTGTGGGTCGTCACCGGCGACGGGGACGCCCTGTCGATCGGCGGCAACCACCTCATCCACGCGCTGCGGCGCAACGTCAACATGACGATCCTGCTGTTCAACAACCGGATCTACGGCCTCACCAAGGGCCAGTACTCCCCCACGTCGGAGGCCGGCAAGGTCACCAAGTCGACCCCGCTCGGGTCGGTCGACACCCCGTTCAACCCGGTCAGCCTCGCGCTCGGTGCGGAGGGGACGTTCGTCGCCCGCACCCTCGACAGCGACCGCCGGCACATGACCGAGGTTCTGCGCGCGGCGGCCGAGCACCGCGGCACCTCCCTGGTCGAGATCTACCAGAACTGCCCGATCTTCAACGACGGGGCGTTCGAGAGCATCAAGGACCGCAGTCGGCAGGAGGCGCGGCTGGTCCAGCTCGAGCACGGCGGCCCGGTGGCGGTCGGCCCCGAGGGGGAGCGCCGCGTGCTCGTCCGGGCCGCGGACGGCGAGCTCGAGTTCGTCCCCGAGCAGGACGTGAGCCCCGACGCGCCGAACCTCGTCATCCACGACGCCCACGCCGCCGACCCGTCGCAGGCGTTCGCGCTGTCGCGCCTCGACGACGCCACCATGACCCACGTCCCGGTCGGGGTGTTCCGCAGCGTCGAGCGCCCGACCTACGACGACCAGGTGCGCGCCCAGGTCCAGGCTGCGGTCGACACCGCGGGCGGTCCCTCCGGCGACGCCGACCTGCAGGCGCTCCTGCGTGGCAAGGACACGTGGACGGTGAAGGCCGCCCGCGGATGAGCGGATCGGCCTCCGACGAGCTCGGACCCCAGGGGCCCACGGCCCCGCCCAGCGCCACCACCGCCGCCGACACCACCGACGCCGCTGCTGTCGACGCCGACGCCGAGCAGCGGCGGGGCACGCTCGCCGGGTTCCTCGCGTACGCGATCTGGGGGCTGTTCCCGCTCTACTTCCACGCCCTCGAGCCGGCCGGGGCGTGGGAGATCCTCGCCCACCGGATCCTGTGGACCCTCGTGCTCTGCGCGGCGATCCTCCTCGTGCGGCGGGACCTGGAGTGGGTGCGCCCGCTGCTGGCCCGCCGGCGGCTCGCCCTCGGGGTGACCGCGGCGGCGTTCCTCATCGCGACGAACTGGACGATCTACGTCTACGCGGTCGTGAGCGGCCACGTCGTCGAGGCGGCGCTGGGCTACTTCCTCAACCCGCTGGTCACCGTCGCGATGGGGGTCGTCCTGCTGCGGGAGCGGCTCCGTCCGCTGCAGTGGACCGCCGTCGGCATCGGCCTCGTCGCGGCCGTGTACCTCACCGTCGACTACGGCCGACCGCCGTGGATCTCGTTCGCGCTCGCGCTGACGTTCGCGACCTACGGGCTGACGAAGAAGAAGGTCGGGGCGACGCTGCCGGCGATGCAGTCCCTCACGGCCGAGACCGCGGTGCTGCTGCCGGTCTCGGCCGTCGTCCTCGCCGTGCTCGCCGTCCGGGGCGAGTCCACGTTCGGCTCCGACGGCACCCTCCACGCCGCCCTGCTCGTCCTCGCCGGGGTCGCGACCGCGGGGCCGTTGCTGCTCTTCGCCGCGGCCGCGCGGCGCATCCCGCTCTCCCACGTCGGACTGCTCCAGTTCGTCACGCCCGTGCTGCAGCTGCTCTGCGGGGTCGTCCTGCTCGGCGAGCGCATGCCGACGAGCCGCTGGGTCGGCTTCGCCATCGTCTGGCTCGCGCTCGCCGTGCTCAGCGCGGACACCCTCGACGCCGGGCGGCGGCGCCGGGCGGCGTCCCGCGTCGCTCGCGCGGAGCGGCCGCCACTGAAGACCCCGTGAACGGTCACCGGTCCCTGGCACGCCGCACTGCCTGAGGTGCGTGGGTGGTCCCGGAGCGGGGCGCCGGCGCGGTGGGCGGCGGGTGGTGCGGGCGGCTCAGCCGACGCGTTCGACGACGCCCGTCGCGAGCGCGCCGAGCGCGTCCTTGGCCTCGCTGTCGGGCAGGGGCGCGAGCACCTCGCGGGCCTGCCGGGCCTCGTCGCGGGTGCGGGCGCGGGCACGGTCCATGGCCGGGTGCCGGCGCAACAGCGCCAGGGCCTCATCCAGCAGCGGGTCCTCGCGCAGGTCGGAGCGGAGCAGCTCCTTCAGGCGGGCGTCGGCCGGGTCGGACGAGGCGAGGGCGTGCAGCACCGGCAGGGTCTGCTTGCCCTCGCGCAGGTCGGTGCCCGGGGTCTTGCCGGTGTCGGCGCGGTCGGAGGCGATGTCGATGAGGTCGTCGGCGAGCTGGAAGGCGACGCCCAGCCGCTCGCCGAACTCGCGCATGATCGCCACCGTCGCCGGCGGGCAGTCACTGAACATGGCGCCGTACCGGGCGGCCGTCGCGATGAGCACGCCGGTCTTGTCCGCGAGCACCCCGAGGTAGTAGTCGACCGGGTCGGTGCCGGGCGGGCACGGCCGGTCGTCGCGGATCTGGCCGGCGCAGAGCCGCACGAAGGTCTGGGCCTGGATCCGGACCGGCTCGGCGCCGAGGTCGGCGATGATCTCCGAGGCCGTCCCGAACAGCAGGTCGCCGACGAGGATGGCCGTCGAGTTGTCGTACTTCGCGTTCGCGCTCTCCGCCCCGCGCCGCAGGGCCGCCTCGTCCATGACGTCGTCGTGGTAGAGCGAGGCGAGGTGGGTGAGCTCGACCGCGGCGGCGGACGCGACGACCGCGTCGGTGGTGCCGATGCCGAGCTCGGCGGCGAGGAGGGTGAGCACCGGCCGGAACCGCTTGCCGCCGGCGTTGACCAGGTGCCCGGAGGCCTCGGCGATGAACGGGTCGTGGTGGTC
The DNA here is from genome assembly GCA_963800325.1 of uncultured Actinomycetota bacterium. Lineage (GTDB taxonomy): Bacteria > Actinomycetota > Actinomycetes > Actinomycetales > Dermatophilaceae > CAWDAQ01. The sequence continues at coordinate 917,637 of CAWDAQ010000005.1, forward strand.
GACCCGACGGGCGATGAGCTCCTCGACGCGTCCGAGCCCGATCCCGAGCCGCTCCCCGAGGCCCCCGGCGACGCCGGGCAGGGCGAGGACGGGCGGGTTCGCTCGCATCACCGGATGAACTGGGACGCCTGGGACGCGAGGTCGAGGACCGGGCCCGGGAGGACGCCGAGCAGGACCGTCGCGGCCACGCCGACCGAGATCGCGGTCGTCGTCATCAGCGACGGGGTGAGCGCGACGACGTCGTCGGCCTGCTCGGTGAAGTACATCAGCACGATGAGGCGGACGTAGACGAAAGCGGTGATCGCACTGCAGAGCACGCCGATGACGACGAGGGTGACCCCGGCGGTGTCGCCGTGCGCGACGGCGGGCGCGAACGTCGCGTACTTGGCGGTGAACCCGCTCGTCAGCGGGATCCCCGCGAAGGCGAGCAGCAGCAGCGCGAACGCACTCGCGACGACCGGGTGCTGGCGACCGAGGCCGGCCCACTGCGAGAGGTGGGATGCCTCGGCGCCGCCCTGCCGGACCAGGCTGACGATCGCGAACGCGGCGATCGTGGCGAACCCGTAGGCGAGGACGTAGAACATGATGCCGCTGACGGCGGTCCGGTCGAAGGCGATGATCGCGACGAGGATGAACCCGGCGTGGGCGACCGAGCTGTAGGCGAGCAGCCGCTTGACGTCGGTCTGGGTCACCGACAGCACCGAGCCGACGACCATCGTCAGCGCGGCCACCGCGATGATGCCCCAGCGCCAGTCCCACCGGTCGGCCTCGATGCCGACGTAGACCAGGCGGAGGATCGCGCCGAACGCGGCGAGCTTGGTGCACGCGGCCATGAACCCGGTCACGGGGGTCGGGGCGCCCTGGTAGACGTCCGGGGTCCAGGAGTGGAACGGCACGGCGCCGACCTTGAACAGCACCCCGACGAGCACCATGACGACGCCGGGCAGGAGCAGCCCGTCCACCTCCGCGGGCGCGGTCGAGATCGCCTGGGAGATCTCGGCGAACCCGACCGACCCGGCGTAGCCGTAGAGCAGCGCCGACCCGAACAGGAAGAACGCGCTCGAGAACGCCCCGAGGAGGAAGTACTTCATGGCGGCCTCCTGCGAGAGCAGGCGGCGGCGACGGGCGAGCCCGCAGAGCAGGTACAACGGCAGCGAGAGGACCTCGAGCGCGACGAACATCGTCAGCAGGTCCCCGGCGGCGGGGAAGACCATCATCCCGACGACGGAGAACAGGGTCAGCGGGAACACCTCGCCGGTGGCCCACCCGCGCCGGGTCACCTCCGCCTCGAGCGCGGAGCCCGGCACCGCGGCGCCCATCGGGGTGAACGCGTCCGGGCCGTTGCCGCCGAGCTTCTCGGCCATCGTGAGGATCCCGAGCGCGGCGAGCACGAGGACCGACCCCTGGAGGAACAGGGTCGGCCCGTCGACGACGACGGTGCCGCCGAGGGTGGCCGTCTGGTGGTTGACCGACAGCGTGACGAGGACGACGAACGCGGCCACGAGGCTGCCGAGGGAGAGGACGACCTGGACGCCGTAGCGGCTGCGGCGGGGGACGAAGGCCTCGACGAGGACCCCGACGAGGGCCCCGGCGAAGACGATGAGCACCGGGGCGACGGCCGCGTAGTCGATGTTCGTGACCTGGAACGCCGCCGGCACCGACGTCGCCGCGGTCATGGGCAGGGCCGTCATCACTGGTCACTCCCGGAGATCGCTGCCGCGGGGGCACTGGGGGCGGGGTCGCTGACCCCGACGTACTGGAGGGTCTGGGACACCGCGGGGTTGAGCACGTCGAGCAGCGGCTTGGGGTAGAAGCCGAGGACGAGCAGCACCGCGATGACCGGGGCGACGACGAGCTTCTCCCGCAGCCCGAGGTCGGGCACCGCCGAGGCCAGCTCCGGGCGCGGGCCGGTCATCATCCGCTTGTACGCGAGCAGGATGTAGAGCGCGGCGAGCACGATCCCGAGCGTCGCGACGACCGCCGCGACCCGGTAGCGCTGGAACGTCCCGACGAGGACGAGGATCTCGGAGACGAACGGCGACAGGCCGGGCAGCGCGAGGCTGGACAGGCCGGCGACGAGGAACGCCCCGGCGATCGCGGGGGTGACCCGCTGCCAGCCGCCGAAGTCGAAGGTGCGCCTGCTGCCCCGCCGGCTGACGAGCATCGCCGCGACGAGGAACAGGGCGGCGGTCGAGAACCCGTGGTTGACCATGTACAGCGTGGACCCGGCCCCGCCGACGGTCGTCATCGCGAAGATGCCGAGGACGATGAAGCCGAAGTGGCTCACCGAGGTGTAGGCGATCAGCCGCATGATGTCGGTCTGGCCGATGGCGAGCAGCGCGCCGTAGAGCACCGACACGACCGCGAGGGCGAGCACGACCGGGGTGGCCCACTGGCTCGCCTCGGGGAAGAGCTGGAGGCAGAACCGGATCATCCCGAACGTGCCGACCTTGTCGAGCACGCCGACGAGCAGGGTGGCGGTGGCCGGGCTCGCCTCGCTGGCGGCGTCCGGAAGCCACGTGTGCACCGGCCACATCGGCGCCTTGACGGCGAAGGCGATGAAGAACCCGACGAACAGCAGCCGGCCCACGTTCTGGTCGAACTGGGTGCCGGTGAGGGTCTGGACGAGGAAGCCGTCCGAGCCGCCGGGGCCGAAGACGTAGGTCCCGATGACCGCGACGAGCATGATGAGCCCGCCGGCGAGGGAGAACAGGAGGAACTTCACGGCGGCGTACTGGCGGCGGGGGCCGCCGAAGGAGCCGATGAGGAAGTACACCGGGACGAGCATCGCCTCGAAGAAGACGTAGAACAGGAACACGTCGGTCGCGGCGAACACCCCGACCATGAAGGTCTCGAGGACGAGCAGTAGCGCGAAGTAGTTCTTCTCCCGGTGGCCGCCCTCCGGCACGTCGTGCCAGGCGGCGAGGAGGCACACCGGGGTGAGCACGACGGCCATGAGGATCAGGGACAGCGCGATGCCGTCGACGCCGAGGGCGTACGACACCCCGAACTGGGGGATCCACTCGTGGGTCTCGGCGAGCTGGAACTGCTGACCGGAGCCGCTGCGGAACTGCAGGGCGGCGAGGACCGCGACGACGAGCGTGGCGAGCGAGAACCCGAGGGCGACGTGCTTGGCGCGGCCGGCGAGCCGGGCCGGCAGGACGGCGGCGACCACCGATCCGACGAGGGGGACCACGAGCAACGTGGTCAGCCAGGGGAACGAGGTCATCACTGCATCACCCACAGAGCGCCGAGGAAGACGACGACGCCCGTGAGCATCGTCAGGGCATAGGACCGGGCGTAGCCGTTCTGGAGCCGCCGCACCCGCGAGGACGTGCCCCCGATGAGGGCGGCGAGTCCGCCGAACCCGCCGTCGACGCCCCGGTTGTCGGCGTAGACCAGCGAGCGGGTCAGGTGGATCCCGGGCCTCATGAACACCGCCTCGTTGACGTCGTCCTGGTACAGGTCCCGCCGTGCGGCGACGGTGACCGGCCGGCCCCGCGGGGCGGTCTGCGGGACCGTCTCGCGCACGTACATCGCCCACGCCAGCGCGATGCCGGCGATGACGAGCAGGATCGTCACGGTCATCAGGACCGGCACCGCGAGGACCGGGACGCCCTCCTCGGCGGGCTCCCCGACGACGGGGGCGAGCCAGTCGGTGATGATGCCGGTCGGGCCGAGGACCGCGCCGAGCCCGGCGGAGCCGACCGCGAGCACCATCATCGGCGCCGTCATCGTCAGCGGGGACTCGTGCGGGTGGACGTCGTCGGTCCACCGGCGCTTGCCGTGGAAGGTCATGAAGAACAGCCGTGACATGTAGAACGCGGTGATGCCCGCGCACACGAGCGCGGCCCCGCCGAGCACCCACGGCTGCCAGCCCTCGCCGATGAACGCGGACTCGATGATCTTGTCCTTCGACCAGAACCCGGACAGGCCCGGGACCCCGATGATCGCGAGGTAGCCGAGCCCGAAGGTCACCCACGTGATCCGCATGAGCATCGCGAGTCCGCCGAACCGGCGCATGTCGACCTGGTCGTTCATCCCGTGCATGACCGAGCCGGCGCCGAGGAACATCCCGGCCTTGAAGAACCCGTGGGTGAGCAGGTGGAAGATCGCGAACGCGTACCCGACCGGCCCGAGCCCGGCGGCGAGCATCATGTACCCGATCTGGGACATCGTCGAGGCCGCCAGCGCCTTCTTCAGGTCGTCCTTGGCGCAGCCGATGATCGCCCCGAACATCAGCGTGATCGCGCCGACGACGGCGACGGTGAGCTGGGCGTCGGGGGCGAGGTCGAACAGCACGTGGGAGCGGACGATGAGGTAGACGCCCGCGGTGACCATCGTCGCCGCGTGGATCAGGGCCGAGACCGGGGTCGGGCCGGCCATCGCGTCCCCGAGCCAGGACTGCAGCGGGAACTGGGCCGACTTGCCGCAGGCGGCGAGGAGCAGCAGCAGCCCGATCGCGGTCAGCGTCCCCTGCGAGGCGTCCTGGGCGGCGGAGTCGACCCCCGCGAAGGTGACCGTCCCGAAGGTCGCGAACATCAGCGCGATGCCGACCGAGAGCCCGAGGTCGCCGACCCGGTTGACCACGAACGCCTTGTTCGCCGCCGCCGCGTAGTCCGAGCGGTGGTTCCAGAAGCCGATGAGCAGGTAGGAGGCCAGGCCGACGCCCTCCCAGCCGACGAACAGCAGGAGGTAGGAGTCGGCGAGGACGAGCAGGAGCATCGACGCGACGAACAGGTTGAGGTAGGCGAAGAACCGGCGCCGGTCCGGGTCGTGCTCCATGTAGCCGAGCGAGTACACGTGGATGAGCGACCCGACGAACGTCACGAGCAGCACGAACGCCATCGACAGCTGGTCGACGAGCATCCCCGCGTCGAGCTGGAAGGAGCCGGCGGGGATCCACGAGAACAGCGTGAGGTGGCTCGCACGCTGCTCCGGGTCCTCGCCGAGCATGCCGAGCCAGATGACCGCCCCGACGACGAAGCTCGCCCACGACATGAGCACGGCGAACCCCGGCCCCCACCGGTCCGAGCTCCGCCCGAGGACGAGGAGGATCGCGGCCCCGGCCAGCGGCAGTGCGACGAGCAGCCAGGCGAGGCTCGCGGCGCCGGTGGCCTCGGCGGCACCACCCTCGGCGGCGCTGAGGATCAGCGAGTTCACGTCTGCGGCTCCTTCTACAGCTTCAGGAGGTTGGCGTCGTCGACCGAGGCCGACCGGCGGGCACGGAAGATCGCCATGATGATGGCGAGGCCGACGACGACCTCGGCGGCGGCGACGACCATGACGAACAGCGCGAGCACCTGGCCCTCGAGGGAGCCGTGCATGCGGGCGAACGTGACGAACGCGAGGTTCGCGGAGTTGAGCATGAGCTCGACGCCCATGAACACGACGATGGCGTTGCGCCGCAGCAGCACGGTCGCGCCGCCGATCGCGAACAGCAGGCTCGCGAGGTAGACGTAGTTCATCAGGCTCATCGGTCGCGGCCCTCCTCGATCTCCCGCTCGATGGCCTCCTCGGCGTCGGACCACCTGCCGGGCTTGGCCACCTGCTCGCGGGCGGTCAGCACCCGGGAGACCGACAGGTCGCTCGGGGTGCCGTCCGGCAGCAGGGCGGGGGTGTCGACGGCGTTGTGCCGGGCGTAGACCCCGGGCGCCGGGTAGCCGGCGAGGTTGTCGCCCTCGCGGAAGCGCCGCTCGGCCCACTCGCGCTGGTTCGGCGCCCGGCCGAGCCGCTCCCGGTGCGCGAGCACCATCGCGCCGAGCGCGGCGGTGATGAGCAGCGCCGAGGTGAGCTCGAAGATCCACACCCACTTGCCGAAGATGAGGTCGGCCATCCCGGAGACGTTGCCGCCGGCGTTGGCGTCCGCGAGGTCGGCGCTGCCGGTGTAGGTGACCTGGCCGACCGCGGAGAACAGCAGTGCCGCGAGCCCGACGCTGAGCAGCAGCGAGGCGACCTTCTGCCCCTTGATCGTCTCCACGAGCGAGTCGGAGGAGTCGATGCCGATGAGCATGACGACGAACAGGAACAGCATCATCACGGCGCCGGAGTAGACGAAGATCTGGACGATGCCGAGGAACGGGGCCTGCTGCGTGAGGTAGAAGATGCCGAAGATGACCATCGTCAGCGCCATGCCGAGGGCGGCGTGGACCGCCTTGCGGGCGAACAGCAGCCCGAGGGCGGCGAGGACGGCGATGGTCCCGAGGATCCAGAACGTCGCCGCTTCTCCTGTGCTCGTCATCGCTTCACCGCTCCCGACGTGCTGTCGCTCTCACTGACGTCCCGGGTGGACTGCTGGCCGTGCTCGACCGGGTGGGCCGCCAGGACCGGGTCGCCGCTCGGGGCACGCCCCTCGCGCGGCTCGGCCCGGTGCTGCTCGACCCACTCGCGCTGGTCGTCGGTGGCCTCGGTGACCTTGCCCTGGTAGTAGTCCCGCTCCTCGTGGCCGGTGACCATCGGGTGCGGCGGCGGGAGCATCCCCTCCTGCAGCGGCGCGAGCAGCTGCTCCTTGGTGAAGATGAGGTCCGCGCGGTTGTCGTCGGCGAGCTCGTAGAAGTTCGTCATCGTCAGGGCGCGCGTCGGGCACGCCTCGATGCAGAGCCCGCAGAAGATGCACCGCAGGTAGTTGATCTGGTAGACGCGGCCGTAGCGCTCGCCGGGCGAGAACCGGCCGCTGCCGCCCTCGGAGTCGTCGTTGTCCGCGCCCTCGACGAAGATCGCGTCCGCCGGGCACGCCCACGCGCACAGCTCGCACCCGATGCACTTCTCCAGGCCGTCCGGGTGCCGGTTGAGCTGGTGCCGGCCGTGGTAGCGGGGCTGGGTGGGGCGCTTCTCCTCCGGGTACTGCTCGGTCGCGACCTTCCGGAACATCGTCGAGAACGTGACGCCGAACCCGGCGACGGGGGCGAAGAGGTCGGAGAAGAAGCCGGACTTCCTCTGGTCGTCAGCCACGCTGTGCCTCCTCGGTGCTGGTTGCCTGTTCGCCCGCGACCACGGACGTCGAGTGCCCGGAGCGGGCCGCCAGCGACGCCGTCGCCGGTTCCTTCAGCCGCTGTCCCGGCATCGGGGGCACAGGGTACCCACCGGCGAACGGGTCGACCTCCTCGGGGACCGTGGGCTGGGCGGCCTCGGCCCTGGCGGCCTGCTTGCCCTCCCACACCCACGTCACCGCGAGCACGACGACGGCGAGCACGCCGACCATGAACAGGGTGGCGACGGGGAACTCCCGGCCGAGGACGCTCACCCCGGAGTCGCCGAAGAAGCCGAGCTGCGCGCCGCGGATGAACGTCACCGCGACGACCCAGGCCAGGGTGACCGGGATGAGGAACTTCCACCCGAAGCGCATGAACTGGTCGTACCGGGTCCGCGGCAGCGTGCCTCGCAGCCAGACGAAGAAGAACATGAACAGCCACAGCTTGACGACGAACCAGAGCAGGCCCCACCAGCCCTCGTTGAACATGCCGCTGTTGATCGCGGCGATGCCGGGGGGCGCCTGCCAGCCGCCGAGGAAGACGGTCGTCGCGAGCGCGGAGACGGTGAACATGTTGACGTACTCGCCGAGGAAGAACATCGCGAACTTCAGCGACGAGTACTCGGTGTGGAACCCGCCGGTGAGCTCGCCCTCGCCCTCGGCGAGGTCGAACGGGAGCCGGTTGGTCTCGCCGACCATCGTGACGACGTAGATGAGGAAGGACAGCAGGGCGGGCAGGATGTACCAGACGCTGCTCTGCGCCGCGACGATCTGCGAGGTCGACATCGAGCCGCTGTAGAGGAACACGGCGACGAGCGCCAGGCCCATCGCGATCTCGTAGGAGATGACCTGCGCGGTCGAGCGGAGCCCGCCGAGCAGCGGGTAGGTCGAGCCCGAGGACCAGCCGGCGAGGACGACGCCGTAGGCCCCGACGCCCGCGACCGCGAGCACGAGGAGCACCGCGATCGGCAGGTCCGTCAGCTGCAGCGGGGTGCGGTGGCCGAAGAGCCACACGTCGGGTCCGAGCGGGATGATCGCGAACGACACGAACGCCATCGCCCCCCACAGGGCGGGGGCGATGACGAAGACGGCCTTGTCCGCGTTGCGCGGGGTGAGGTCCTCCTTCAGTGCGAGCTTGACCCCGTCCGCGAGCGTCTGCAGCAGCCCGAACGGTCCGGTCCGGTTCGGCCCGGGCCGCTGCTGCATCCGCCCGATGACCCGCCGCTCGAACCAGATGACGATGAGCGTGTTGACCATGAGGAAGGCGAACAGGAACAGCGCCTTCACCAGCGACAGCCACCACGGGGTGTCGCTGAAGTCGGCGACCGGGTTGTCGGTCCCCGCGGCGGGGACGGCGGCGAGGAGCGCCGGTGCGGTGACGGCGAGGCTGCTCATGCGGCACCACCCTTGGTGACGGTGACGACGGACCCGGACTCGAGGCCGACCGCGTGTGGTCGCGACCCCTCGGAGTTGGCGGGCACCCAGACGACGTGGTCGACCATGTCGGCGACCTCGACCTCGGCGGTGACCGACGCGCCCTCTCCCGCGGTGACGGTGACGGTGTCGCCGTCGACGACCCGCAGCGCGTCCGCGCCGGCGGCCGAGACCCGCACCCGGGCCCGCGGCGCGGTGCCCGCCAGGTGCGGCTCGTTGTCCTGCAGGGTGCCGCGGTCGAGCAGGTGGTGCCACGTCGCGAGGACGAACTGGCCGGCGTCGAGCGACGGCAGCGGGGCCGGCTCGACCGCGGGCGCGGACGGGCGCGCCCCGGTCCACGGTCCGAGGGCGGCCATCTCGGCGCGCGCACGAGCCAGCGAGCGGGTGCCGAGGAACTCGCCCATCTCGTCGGCGAGCATGTCGAGCACGCGGTAGTCGCTCATCGCGTTGGTCTCCAGCGCCGGGTCGAACGGCCGGGCCCGGCCCTCCCAGTCGACGTAGGTGCCGCCCTTCTCGGCGTGCGGCGCGACCGGGAGCACGACGTCGGCCTCGGTGGTCACCGAGGACGGCCGGACCTCGAGCGAGACCGTGAACGCCTGCCGGACCGCCGCGCGGGCCTGCGGGTGCCCGATGTCGTCGAGGTCGACGCCGCCGACGACGAGCCCGCCGAGGGCCCCGGTCGCGGCGGCCGCGACGATCCCGGTCGTGTCCCGGCCGGGGGCGTCCGGCACGGCGTCGACGCCCCAGGCATCAGCGACCGCGCGACGGGCCCCCTCGTCGGCGGCGGGACGGCCGCCGGGCAGCAGGCTCGGCAGCGCGCCGGCCTCGAGCGCCCCGCGCTCCCCGGCCCGACGCGGCACCCACGCCAGCCGGGCCCCGGTGGACTCGGCGAGCGCGGCCGCCGCGGAGAGCGCCCCGGGCACGGCCGCGAGCCGCTCCCCGACGAGGACGACCCCGCCCTCGGCCGCGAGGGCGGCACCGGCCCGTCCGATCGGCCCGTCGTCGCCGGCGTCGGCGATCGCGCGGAGCACCTCGGGCTCGGTGCCCGGGGCGGACGGCACGAGCGCGCCGGCGAGCTTCTCCAGCCCGCGGGTGCGCAGCGGCGCGACCGAGAACACCTGGGTCCTGTGCTTCCGGTAGGCCTTGCGCAGCCGCAGGAAGACGATCGGGGACTCCTCCTCGGGCTCGAACCCGACGAGGAGGACGGCGCCGGCCCGCTCGAGCTCGGCGTAGGTCAGCGCAGCCCGCTCCTCGCCCTCGGCGGGCCCGGTGGCGACGACGTGGTGAGCGAGGAACTCGGCCTCCTCGACCGAGTGGGGCCGGGCGCGGAAGTCGACGTCATTGGTGCCGAGCACGGTGCGGGCGAACTTGCCGTAGGCGTAGGCGTCCTCGGCGGTGACGCGCCCGCCGACGAGGACCCCGGCTCCGTCCGCGGCGCGCAGCCCGTCGGCCGCGGCGGCGAGGGCCTCGGGCCACGAGGCGACCCGCAGGTTGCCGTCCTCACCGCGGACCATGGGGTACTCGATCCGGTCCCCCGCGGTGGCCCAGCGGAAGGCGAACCGCCCCTTGTCGCAGTTCCACTCCTCGTTGACCGCCTCGTCCTCGCCGGCCATGCGCCGCATGACCGTGCCGCGACGGTGGTCGGTGCGCAGCGTGCAGCCCGACGCGCAGTGCTCGCACGTCGTCGGGGTCGAGACGAGGTCGAAGGGACGCGAGCGGAACCGGTAGGCCGCGCTCGTCAGCGCCCCGACCGGGCAGATCTGGATCGTGTTCCCCGAGAAGTAGGACTCGAACGGCTGCTCCTCGTAGATCCCGACCTGCTGGAGCGCACCCCGCTCGACGAGCGCGATGAACGGGTCGCCGGCGATCTGGTCCGAGAACCGGGTGCACCGGGCGCAGAGGACGCAGCGCTCCCGGTCGAGCAGGACCTGGGAGGAGATGTTGATCGGCTTGGGGTAGGTCCGCTTGACGTCCTCGAACCGCGACGTCGCCCGCCCGTTGGACAGGGCCTGGTTCTGCAGCGGGCACTCCCCGCCCTTGTCGCAGACCGGGCAGTCCAGCGGGTGGTTGATGAGGAGGAACTCCATGATCCCCTGCTGGGCCTTGTCGGCCACGGCCGAGGAGAGCTGGGTCCTGACCTCCATCCCCTCGGTCACCGCCATCGTGCACGAGGCCTGCGGCTTGGGCATGGCCCGCATCGAGCCGTCGGGGCCGGGCGTGGCGACCTCGACGAGGCACTGCCGGCACGCGCCGACGGGGTCGAGCAGCGGGTGGTCGCAGAACCGGGGGATCTGGATGCCCATCTGCTCGGCGGCGCGGATGACGAGGGTGCCCTTGGGGACCGCGACGGGGACCCCGTCGATGGTGAGGTTCACCAGGTCCTCGGCGGCGGGGGCCACCTGACCGGTGCCTGAGCTCGTCGTCGTGGTCGTCATGCGGAGACCTGCTCCTTCTGCTCCTTGCGGAAGAGTGCCGACTCGCGCGGGTCGAAGGGGCACCCGCCGTGGTCGAGGTGGTCGAGGAACTCCTGCCGGAAGTGCTCCACGGCGCTCGTGATCGGCGACGTCGCCCCGTCACCGAGCGCGCAGAACGCCCGGCCGAGGATGTTGTCGCAGAGGTCGACGAGCTTGTCGATGTCGGCCTCGTCGCCCTCCCCGCGCTCGAGCCGCCCGAGGACCTGCTTCAGCCACCACGTGCCCTCCCGGCACGGGGTGCACTTGCCGCAGGACTCGTGCATGTAGAACTCGGTCCACCGGTCGATCGCGCGGACCACGCACGTGGTCTCGTCGAAGATCTGCAGCGCCCGGGTGCCGAGCATCGAGCCGGCCTGCGCGACGGCCTCGAAGTCGAGCGGGACGTCGAGGTGGGCGTCGGTGAGGATCGGGGTGGAGGACCCCCCGGGGGTCCAGAACTTCAGCTTCTTGTTCGGGTCCCGCATGCCGCCGGCCATCTCGAGCAGCTCGCGCAGCGTGATCCCGAGCGGCGCCTCGTACTGCCCGGGCCGCTTGACGTGGCCGGAGAGGCTGAACAGCCCGAAGCCCTTGGACTTCTCGGTCCCCATGTCGGAGAACCACTCCTCGCCGTGGAGGAGGATCGGGGGGATCGAGGCGATGCTCTCGACGTTGTTGACGACGGTCGGGCGGGCGTAGAGCCCCGCCACCGCAGGGAACGGGGGCTTGAGCCGGGGCTGGCCGCGGCGGCCCTCGAGGCTGTCCAGCAGGGCGGTCTCCTCGCCGCAGATGTAGGCCCCGGCGCCGGCGTGGACGGTGATGTCGAGGTCGAAGCCGGACCCGAGGATGTCCTTGCCGAGGTAGCCGGCGTCGTAGGCCTCCTCGACCGCCCGCATGAGCCGCCGGTAGACGTGGACGATCTCCCCGCGGACGTAGATGAAGGCGTGCGTGCAGCCGATCGCGTAGGAGGTGATCGCCATGCCCTCGATGAGGAACTGCGGCGCCGCCATCATCAGCGGGGTGTCCTTGCACGTGCCGGGCTCGGACTCGTCCGCGTTGACGACGAGGTAGCGCGGGCCGCCGTCCGGCGGGGGCAGGAAGCCCCACTTCATCCCGGTCGGGAACCCGGCGCCGCCCCGGCCGCGCAGGCCGGAGTCCTTGGTCATCTGGACCAGGTCGGCCGGGTCGGTCTCGAACGCCTGGCGCAGCGCCGTGTACCCGTCGTTGCGCAGGTAGGTCTCGAGGCTCCACGACTTCGGGTCGTCCCAGAACGTCGAGAGGATCGGGGTGAGGACCGTACCGGTCCCGGCGCCCTCGGGGGCCTGGGTCGTCTCGCTCATGGACGGTCCTCCTTCGGCTCGGCTTCCTCGCTCGGCGAGCCCACCTCGCCCGGTCCGCGCTCGGCGGTGGGGCGCTCCCCACGGGTGCGGGTGTCGGCGGTGTCGGCCGAGGAGAACTTCTCGCCCGGGTCCGGCTCGGCGGGCCCGTCGCGGCGGGCGGCGGCGCCGGAGCTCTGGGTGGTGGCGTCCTTGCCCTGCGGCGCGGTCCAGTTCCGCTCCCGGGCGTAGCGCAGGCCGACCAGGGACGGCTCCCCGGCCCCGACGCCCTCGTCGGCGCGCCCGTCGTTGAACCCGGCGAGCACCCGCGAGGTCTCCTTGAAGGTGCACACCGACCGGGAGCCGCGGGTCGGGCGGACCTCGCGGCCGGCCTGGATGTCGTCGACGAGCCGGGTCGCGCTCTCCGGGGTCTGGTTGTCGAAGAACTCCCAGTTGGTCATGACCACCGGGGCGTAGTCGCAGGCGGCGTTGCACTCGACCCGCTCGAGGGTGATCCGCCCGTCCGGGGTGGTCTCGTCGTGGCCGACGCCGAGGTGCTCGCTGAGGACGTCGAAGATCTCGTCGCCACCCATGATCGCGCAGAGCGTGTTCGTGCAGACCCCGACGGTGTACTCGCCGTTGGGGTGGCGCTTGTACTGGGTGTAGAACGTCGCGACCCCGGACACCTCGGCCGTGGTCAGGTCGAGCATCTCCGCGCAGAAGTCGATGCCCCGGCCGGTGACGTAGCCGTCGACGCTCTGCACGAGGTGCAGCAGCGGCAGCAGCGCCGAGCGGCGCTGCGGGTACCGGACGACGATCGCGTCGGCGTCGATCCGCAGCTGGCGCAGCTCGTCCTCGGTGTAGGGCTCCTTGCTCTCGGCGGAGAGGGTGAGGTGGCCCGAGGCGGTGATCTCTCCGAACTCTTCCATCAGGACGTGGCTCCCTCGGCGACGGTCAACGGTCGACACCGCCCATGACGGGGTCGATGGAGGCCACCGCGACGATGACGTCGGCCACCTGCGATCCCTCGCACATGGCGGCGGTGGCCTGCAGGTTGTTGAAGCTCGGGTCCCGGAAGTGGGCCCGGTAGGGGCGGGTGCCGCCGTCGGAGACGACGTGGCAGCCGAGCTCGCCCTTCGGCGACTCGATCGCGGCGTACGCCTGCCCCGGCGGGACCCGGAACCCCTCGGTGACGAGCTTGAAGTGGTGGATCAGGGCCTCCATCGAGGTCCCCATGATCGTGCGGATGTGGTCGAGGCTGTTGCCCATCCCGTCGCCGCCGACGGCGAGCTGGGCGGGCCAGGCGATCTTCTTGTCCTCGACCATGACCGGCCCGGTCGAGGCCTGCAGCCGGTCGATGGCCTGCTCGACGATCTTGAGCGATTCGTACATCTCGTCGAGGCGGATCCGGATCCGGTCGTAGGCGTCCGCGCCGGTGCGGGTGATGACGTCGAAGTCGTAGGTCTCGTAGCCGCAGTAGGGGTCGAGCTTGCGCAGGTCGTGCGGCAGCCCGGTCGAGCGCAGGATCGGCCCGGTGATCCCGAGCGCCATGCACCCGGTGAGGTCGAGGTGGCCGACGCCGCGGGTGCGCCCCTTGAGGATCGGGTTCTCGTTGATGAGGGCCTCGAGTTCGCCGACCCCCTTGCGCAGCATCGGGATGGTGTCCCGGATCTTGTCGATCGCGCCGGGAGGCAGGTCCTGGGCGACCCCGCCGGGCCGGACGTAGGCGTTGTTCATCCGCAGGCCGGTGATCATCTCGAAGATCGACAGGATCCGCTCGCGCTCGCGGAACCCGATCGTCATGACCGTCGACGCGCCGAGCTCCATCCCGCCGGTCGCGAGGGCGACCATGTGCGAGCCCATCCGGTTGAGCTCCATCATGAGCACCCGGATCGCGTTGGCCCGCTCGGGCACCTGGTCGGTGATCCCGAGCAGCTTCTCCACCCCGAGGCAGAACGCCGTCTCGTTGAAGATCGGCATGAGGTAGTCCATGCGGGTGCAGAAGGTCACGCCCTGGGTCCAGGTGCGGAACTCCATGTTCTTCTCGATGCCCGTGTGCAGGTAGCCGATACCCGCACGGGCCTCGGTGACCGTCTCGCCGTCGAGCTCGAGGATGAGCCGCAGCACCCCGTGCGTCGACGGGTGCTGCGGTCCCATGTTGACGACGATCCGCTCCTCGGGCACGAGGCGGGTCTCGCTGACGAGGTCGTCCCAGTCGCCGCCGGTGGCGTTGAACACGTGGGCGGAGCTCGCCTGCTCCTCGTCGGTGCCGGTGGTCGCGAAGACGTCGTCGTGGACCGGGTCCGGGTCGTGCCCGACGGCCGGGTCGGTCGCCGGGTGCGTCGTGGGCTCGTTGCTCGCCATCAGTTGTACGACCTCCGCTGGTCGGGCGGCGGGATCGAGGCACCCTTGTACTCGACGGGGATGCCGCCGAGCGGGTAGTCCTTCCGCTGCGGGTGGCCGGGCCAGTCGTCCGGCATGAGGATGCGCGTCAGCGCGGGGTGGCCGTCGAAGATGATCCCGAACATGTCCCACGTCTCCCGCTCGTGCCAGTTGTTGGCGGGGTAGACCGAGACGACGGAGGGGATGTGCGGGTCGGCGTCGGGGCAGGAGACCTCGACCCGGACCCGGCGGCCGCCGTGGGTGACCGAGAGCAGGTGGTAGACCGCGTGCAGCTCGCGGCCCACGTCGTCGGGGTAGTGCACCCCGGAGACGCCGGTGCAGAGCTCGAACCGCAGGTCGGGGTGGTCGCGCAGCGCCCGGGCGACGGCGACGAGGTGCTCCCGGCGCACCGCCAGGGTGAGCTCGCCGCGGTCGACGACGACCCGCTCGATCGCGGCCCGCCACGGCGCGTCGGTCGGGGCGAGGGCGTCCTCGAGGGCGTCGGCGACCTCGTCGAAGTACCGACCGTAGGGGCGCTCGGCGGCACCCGGGAAGAGGATCGGGGCCTTGAGCCCGCCGTAGCCGGAGGTGTCCTGGCCGCCCCGGGCGCCGAACATGCCGGTCCGGGAGCCCATGGCGACGGGGTTGGTGTCGACCCCGGGGGCGGCGGGCAGGTTCTCCGGCTGGACCCCGGACTCCTGCGCCGCGGAGGTCCGCTTCGCGGGCTCGGCGTCGTCGTGGGTGGTCTCGGTCTCGCGGGCCTCCCCGGGAGCGGGGGTGTTGAGCTTGCCGGGCGAGTGCCTGGACGGGTCGTCCTTGGTCGGGTCGACCCGGCCGACGAGGCCGATCGTCGTCCCGTGGGCGTCCTTGGGCTCGCGGGGCTCGCCCGGCGCCGCGTCCGGGCTGCCCGGCTCCGGGGTGCGGTCGACCTCGACGCTGGTCTGGCCGGCGCCCTCGGCGGCGCCCTCGACCGTGGCGTCGGAGCCGGTGGTCTCCACGGGCTCCTCGGTCCGCTCGGACTCGGGGCCGCGGCTGTTGTCGGTGCTCACGTGAGCAGGCTCCCCCCGGGGACGGTGCCGTGGTCGTGCGTGCTCGGCATGAGCTCGGTCGGGGTGGCGCGCAGGGCGGCCTCCTCGGCGGCACGGGCGGCGGCGACGCGGTTGACGCCGAGCTTGCTGTGCTGGATCTGGTCGTGCAGCTCGAGGATCGCGTTGAGCAGCATCTGCGGTCTCGGTGGACACCCGGGCAGGTAGACGTCGACCGGGATGATGTGGTCGACCCCCTGCACGATCGCGTAGTTGTTGAACATCCCGCCCGAGCTGGCGCAGACGCCCATGGAGATGACCCACTTCGGCTCGGGCATCTGGTCGTAGACCTGGCGCACGACCGGGGCCATCTTCTGGCTGACGCGGCCGGCGACGATCATCAGGTCCGCCTGGCGCGGGGTCGCCGAGAAGCGCTCCATGCCGAACCGCGCGATGTCGTAGTCCGGCGTACCGACGGCCATCATCTCGATCGCGCAGCACGCGAGGCCGAACGTCGCCGGCCAGATCGAGCTCTTGCGCATGTACCCGGCGAGCTGCTCGACGGTGGTGAGCAGGAACCCTGCGGGGAGCTTCTCCTCGATGCCCATCAGCTGGTGCCTCCTGGTCTCGGTCCGGTGCTTGGTCGCGTCAGTCCCACTCCAGGCCGCCCCGGCGCCAGACGTAGGCGTACGCGATGAAGACGGTCAGGACGAACAGCAGCATCTCGACGAGGGCGAAGAGCCCGAGCTGGTTGAACGCCACGGCGAAGGGGTAGAGGAACAGGCTCTCGACGTCGAAGACGATGAAGAGCATCGCGGTGATGTAGTACTTCACCGGCACCCGGCCGCCGGATGCCTGCGGGCTCGGCTCGATGCCGCACTCGTAGGCGTCGAGCTTGGCGCGGTTGTAGCGCTTGGGCCCGGCGATGCCGGCGATCCCGACCGAGAAGGCCGCGAACCCCCCGCCGATCGCCAGGAAGAACACCAGGGGCAGATAGGGGTTGTTCACGACCGACCAACTCCCCTTTCGCTCGTCTTCGTGCCGCGCACGGGCCCAATCCTAGGGGGATGCCCGGTTCGCGCACGCGGGGGCCTCGCCGGGGCGCGCCGCTCGCCGCGGTTCCCCTCGTGCCCCGGCCTGCGCTCGGCCGTGCTCATGCGTCGGGGGCCATCTTCGACAGGGCGGCGATGAGGCGGTCGCTCGCGCCGCCGTGGTGCGGCTCGGACAGGTTCGCCATGATCTTCAGCAGCAGCCGCATCAGGGTCGTCCGCGGCAGGCCGTACTTCGTCGCGAGCCGCATGACCTCGGGGTTGCCGATGACGGTCGCGAACCAGCGCCCGAGCGTGTAGTAGCCGCCGAGCGCGTCCTTCATCACCGTCGGGTAGGAGCGCAGCACGCGCTCCCGGCCCGCGTCGTCGGACCTCGCGAAGGCCTGCGCGACGACGTCCGCGGCGAGCCGGCCCGACTCGAGGGCGTAGGCGATGCCCTCGCCGTTGAACGGGTTGACCATGCCGCCGGCGTCGCCGACGAGGAGGAGGCCGTCGGCGTAGTGCGGCTGCCGGTTGAACCCCATCGGCAGCGCGGCGCCGCGGATCGGGCCGACCATCGTCTCGTCGGTGTAGGTCCACTCCGGCGGCATCGTCGCGACCCAGCGGCGCATGACGTCCTTGTAGTCGGTCTTGCCGAACGCGCTCGAGGTGTTGAGGATCCCGAGCCCGACGTTGCTCGTGCCGTCGCCGACGCCGAAGATCCAGCCGTAGCCGGGCAGCAGCACCCGGCGTCCGGTGTCGTCGGTGCTCCACAGCTCGAGCCAGGACTCGAGGTAGTCGTCGTCGTGGCGCGGGCTCTCGTAGTAGGTGCGCACCGCGACACCCATCGGGCGGTCCTCGCGCTTGGGCCGGCCCATCTTCAGCGACAGCCGGGAGGAGTTGCCGTCCGCGGCGACGACGAGCGGGGCGGTGTAGGTCTGCTCCGGGCCGGCCGCACGGCCGGTCTCGTCGGTCCCCCGCGCGGTGACGCCGACGATCGCGCCGGTCCGCTCGTCGCGCACGGGGCCGGTGACGGTCGTCTCCTGCTGCAGCCGGGCGCCGTGCTTGACGGCGTGCCGGGCGAGGATGTCGTCGAAGTCCTGCCGGGTCCGCACGAGGCCGTACGGCGGGAAGCTCGCGAGGTCCGGCCAGGGCAGCTCGAGTCGCATCCCGCCGCCGATGATCCGCAGCCCGTGGTTGCGGATCCAGCCGTCCTCCTCCGGGGTGGGCACCCCGAGGGTGATCAGCTCCTTGACCGCGCGCGGGGTGAGGCCGTCGCCGCACACCTTCTCCCGCGGGAAGCTCGTCTTCTCGAGGACGAGGACGTCGAGCCCGCTCATCGCAAGGTAGGCGGCGGTGGCCGAGCCGGCGGGCCCGGCGCCGACGACGATGACGTCCGCGCTCCGGGCGTCCGGGGACGGGGTCGTCTCGGACCCGGACGGGGCCGCACCGCGGCCGGTGGCGATCTGACTCACGACTGCCTCAGGGACGGGGGCTTGTGAAGCACTTCACGAACTCATCGCAGTGTATGCCCGGGCGCAAGGCCCCCGCACCGGCCCCCCACCCGCCCACCGAGCGAGCAGTACCCGTCTCCGCCCACCCCCCGGTTGGCGGACGGGGTGGGCGGTCACGCGGGCTTGACGGCGCGGTGGAGGGCGACGACGCCCCCGGTGAGGTTGCGCCACGCCACCTCGGCCCAGCCGACGTCGGCGATGCGCCGGGCGAGCGCCTCCTGCGGGGGCCAGGCGCGGATCGACTCGGCGAGGTAGACGTAGGACTCCGGGTTCGAGCTGACCCGGCGGGCGATCCCCGGCAGCGCCTGCATGAGGTACTCGGTGTACACGGTCCGGAACAGCGGGTTGACCGGCTGGCTGAACTCGCACACGACGAGCCGGCCCCCGGGGCGCGCCACCCGGAGGAACTCGGCGAGGGCGTCGTCGGGGGAGGCGACGTTGCGCAGGCCGAACGACATGGTGACGACGTCGAAGGAGTCGTCGGCGAACGGCAGCCGGGTGGCGTCGGCGGCGGTGAAGCCGAGGTCGGGCCGGCGACGGTTGCCGTGGCGGAGCATCCCGAGGGAGAAGTCGGCGGGGACGACGTCGACGCCGGCGTCGGCGAACGGCTCGCTCGAGGTCCCCGTCCCGGCGGCGATGTCGAGCACCCGCTCCCCCCGCCGCGCGGCCACCGCCCGGACGACGGCGCGGCGCCAGAGCCGGTCCTGCCCGAGCGAGAGGACGTCGTTGGTCACGTCGTACCGCTCGGCGACGTCGTCGAACATCGCGGCGACGTCGCGGGGGTCCTTCTCGAGGCTGGCACGGCTCATGGCCCCATCCTGCCCCCACCCCGCCCGTGCGCCCGCCCCGGCCCGGTGCTGCCGCAGGTCGGCCCGCGGGCCCGTCGTAGTCTTGCTCCGACATGTCGAGCCTCCCGGACACCCACCCACCGGCCGAGCCGGGCGCCCACCTCGTCGCCCGGACGGTCGAGGTCGACTCCCCCGGGGCGCTGCTCCCGCTGCTCCCGCCGACGGCCTCGCCGGCCGACGTCGTCAGCTGGGTGCGCCGCGGCGAGGGCCTCGTCGGCTGGGGACGCGCCCTGGAGCACACGACCGCCGGGCCCGACCGGTTCGGGGAGGCCGAGCGGTGGTGGCGCCGGGTGCTCGCCGGGGCCGCGGTCCGCGACGAGGTCGGCCTGCCCGGCACCGGCCCGGTCGCGTTCGGCTCGTTGTCCTACTCCGCCGCCTCCCCCGCGGGTGCCACCCTCGTCGTCCCGGAGACCCTCGTCGGCCACCGGGACGGCCGGTGGTGGCTGACGACGGTCAGCAGCCGCGGGTCGCTGCCGTCCGCGACGGTGCTCGCGCCGCAGGAGCGGCCGCCCGCCCCCGACGCCGTGACGTTCGCCGACGGCGCGCTGTCCCCGACCCGGTGGGCCGGGGCGGTCCACGAGGCGGTGGGCCGGATCACCGCCGGCCGGCTCGACAAGGTGGTCCTCGCCCGTGACCTGCAGGCCCGCGCCCGCGGCCCGGTCGACCCGCGCTGGGTGCTCTCCCGCCTGGGCGAGCGATACGACACGACGTGGGTGTTCGCCGTCGACGGCCTCGTGGGAGCCACCCCGGAGATGCTCGTGCGCAGCGAGAAGGGGCTGGTGACCTCCCGGGTCCTCGCCGGGACGATCCGGCGCACGGGCGACGACGTCCACGACCTCGCCCTCGCGGCGTCGCTGGCGCGCTCGAGCAAGGACCTCGAGGAGCACGAGTACGCCGTCCGCTCGGTCGCCGAGGCGCTCGCGCCGCACTGCTCGTCGACGAACGTCCCCGAGGCCCCGTTCGTGCTGCACCTCTCGAACGTCATGCACCTCGCGACCGACGTCACCGGCGTCGTCGAGGACGAGAGCAGCTCGCTCGCGCTCGCGTCCTCGCTGCACCCCTCGGCCGCGGTGTGCGGCACCCCGACCGCGGTCGCCGACACCGCGATCGGGGAGCTGGAGCGGATGGACCGGGGCCGGTACGCCGGCCCGGTCGGCTGGATGGACGCCCGCGGCGACGGCGAGTGGGGGATCGCCCTGCGGTGCGGCGCCTACGACCCGGGCGACCCGAGCCGGCTCACCCTCTACGCCGGCTGCGGCATCGTCGCCGGGTCCGACCCCGAGACCGAGCTCGCCGAGTCGGACGCGAAGTTCGTCCCGATGCGGGACGCCCTGAGCGCCGCCCCCTGAGCCCTCCCCCGGCCGCGGACAAGGCGCTCGCGCCGTCCGCCGGGACTCGGACACCATGGGGGACATGAAGGACGGACACGGCGAGCCGACGGCCTACGAGGTCGTCGAGGTGACCCCCGCGACCTCGCAGGCCTACCTCGAGGTCGACCGGGTCACGTGGTTCGAGGAGCCGGACCCCACCGACACCGATCCGCTGGGCTCGCTGGAACCCGGTCGGATGCACGCGGCCACCCCGACCGGCGAGCCGCCGTTCGCGGGGATCTACGCCTGGCACGACCTGCGCCTGACCGTCCCCCAGCCCGGGTCGCCCGGGTCGCTGACCACGGTCCCGTGCGCCGGGCTGACGTGGGTCGCGGTCCACCCGGACCACCGCAGGACCGGGGTGCTCACCGCCATGGCAGACCACCACCTGCGCTCGCTCCACGAGGCCGGGGTGGCCGTCGGCGGGCTGCACGCCTCCGAGGTCGGCATCTACGGCCGGTTCGGCTACGCCCAGGCCTCCCTGGACGTCCGGGTCCACGTCGAGCGCGGCGCCGAGGTCACCGCACCCGGGATCGACACGACCGGCACCCGCACCCGGCTCCTCCCGGCCGGCGACCCGGACGTCGCCCGGCGGGTCGTCGCCCTCCACCGCACCGAGGCCGCGTCGGCGCTCGGCCAGGTGACCCTGCCCGAACGGGCCCTGCGCCGGGCCATGCGCGACAGCCCCGCAGGGATGCGCGGCAGCGAGCCGACCCGGGTGCTGCTCGCGGAACGGGACGGGCGGGACGTCGGGTACGCCCTGCTGCGCCGCAGTCCCGACTGGACCGGGGGGACGCCACGGGCCCGGCTGCGGTGCTGGCACCTCGGCAGCACCGACGCCGCGGCCCGGCTGGCGCTCCTGCGCCGCCTCGTCGCGTTCGACCTCACCGGCCCGGTCGAGCTGCGGGCCCGCTCGCTGGAGGACCCGGTCATCTGGTGGCTCGGCGGACCGCGGAGCTGCCACCCGGAGGTGGCCGACGCGCTCTGGGTCCGGCTCGTCGAGCTCCCGGCGGCGCTGGAGCAGCGTGGGTGGTCCGCCGACGCCGACGTCGTCCTCGAGGTCGCCGACGAGGCCTGCCCGTGGAACGCGGGGCGCTGGCGGCTCACCGTCGAGGGCGCCCGGGCCCGGTGCGTCCCCACGGGGGCGCCGGCCGATCTCGACCTGCCGGTCCAGGCGCTCGGGTCCGCCTACCTCGGGGGACGGAGCGTGACCGCCCAGGCCGAGCAGGGCCTCGTCACCGAGCGGACCGTCGGCGCCGTGGCCGTGCTGTCCGGGGCGATGGCGACGCCGGGACCGCCCGCGGGGGCGGTCGGGTTCTGACGGCCCGCCGACGGCCGGGCGGGCGCGGGCCGGCTAGGTCCCGGCGAGCGCGGACGCCGCGACCCGGCGGAGCCGGGCGTGGGCCTGCCGGTGCCCGTCCCGCGGCAGGGGGACCTCGACGACGCGCAGGCCGTCCGGGGGCGCGGCGACCGCGGCGGCGAGCGCCTCCGGCGTGGCCGCGACCTCGTGCCCGACGCCGTGGGCGCGGCAGAGCGCTCCGACGTCGGTGCCGGTCGGGGTGGCGAACACCCGCTCGAACACCCGCCCGTGCACCGCCGAGCGCCCCGGGTCGCCGGGCTCGAGGAGGGTGAAGATCCCGCCGCCGTCGTCGTTGACGACGACGAGGGTGAGGTCGGGGCGGGGCTCGTCCGGGCCGATGAGCAGGCCGCCGGAGTCGTGCAGGAACGTCAGGTCCCCCACGAGCGCGTAACAGGGGGTCCGGGGGGCCGCGAGCGCGACCCCGACCGCGGTCGAGACGCAGCCGTCGATGCCGGCGAGCCCGCGGTTGCCGACGACCCGGACGCCGGCGGGCAGCCGGGCGACGCCGAGGTCGAGGTCGCGAACCGGGTTCGAGGAGCCGGTGACGAGCAGGGCCCCCTCGGGGAGGGCGGCGCCGAGGGCCCCGGCGACGGCGAGTCCGCTCGGCCACGGGGCGGGGTCGGCGGCGACCGCGGCGGCGAGGCGCTCGCCGGCGCGGGTCCACGCCCGTGCGAACGCGCCCGGAGGCGTCACGCGGCCCGGCCCGAGGACCGTCATCGGGTGGACCCGGTGGACGACGTGGCCGGGGTCGGTCCACTCCGGGACGGCGCTGACGTGCTCGACGACGACGTCCGGGCGCCGGGTCAGGGCGGCGACCGGCCGGGCGAGGGTCACCCGTCCGACCGTGACGACCCGGTCGGGCCGGTGCCGCCGGAGCCAGTCGGCGGCGGTGAGCAGCAGCGGGCCGTGCGGGAGGACCCGGTTCCGGTCGGGCGCCCCGAACGGCTCGGCGAGGACGGGCCAGCCGCGCCGGGTTGCCCAGGCGACGGCACGGGCGGCGTCGTCCGGGCCGGGCAGGTCCCCGACGACGACGAGGGTCCGCTCGACGTCGTCGACCGTGTCGGCGGCGTGGGTGGGGTCGGCGGGGTCGCGGGCGTCGTCGCCTGCCCCGGGGGCGGGGACGGGCAGCCGCACCCACGGGCGGTCCCCGGGTCTCCCGTCCAGGGGCTCGGGCCAGGCACCGGAGCCCCCGTCGGGCCCCCCGGCCGGGTCCGGGGCGCCCGGCACGAGCGGCTCACGGAGGGCGAGGTCGAGGTGGACCGGCCCGGGAACGCCTCCGGTGGCGCCGGTTGCGGCGGCCACGGCCCGGCAGGCGGTCGAGCGCCAGACCGCCTGCTGCCCGGGGCGGGTCTCCGGGGCCGGGACCTCGGCCGACCACCGCACGGCACCGGCGAAGATCCCCGGCTGGGTCGTCGTCTGGTTCGCTCCGGTGCCCCGCAGCTCCGCGGGCCGGTCGGCGCTGAGGACGAGGAGCGGGACGCCGGCGTGGTGGGCCTCGAGGACGGCGGGGTGGAGGTTCGCGACCGCGGTCCCGGACGTCGTGACGACGGCGGCGGGGGTGCGGGTGAGCTTGGCGAGGCCGAGCGCGAGGAACCCCGCGGACCGCTCGTCGACGCGGACGTGAAGGCGCAGGTCGGACGCGGCGACCGCGTAGGCGAGCGGCGCGGACCGCGACCCGGGACAGAGCACCACCTCCCCCACCCCGAGGCGGCGCAGCTCGTCGACGAGCACGGTGGCGAGCGCGGTGGAGGGGTTCACGCTCGTGCATCCTGCCACCGGGCCGAGGCCGGACCGGACGCGGCGGGGCCGGACCCGGCGGGGTGGGAGGCCCGGCCCCGGGAGCCCGGGACCCCGTCCACCCGCTCGACCCGCTCGACCCGCTCGACCCGCTCGACCCGCTCGACGCGGTGGTCGCGGACGGTGACCGTGCCGGCGGTGAGGAACGCCGCGGCGCCCGCGGTCCACGCCGCCACCGCGGGGGCACCACCCCGGCCGGTGAGGGCGCGCAGCCCGGTCGCGGTCTCGACGTACTCCCCCACGGCGTGCGCCCTCGAGGCCCGACCGGCGACGTCGGGGTCGGTGGCGAGGTCCCGGGTCACCGTCACCCAGCCGGGTCGGTCCGGGGGCGGGGTCCCGTCGAGCCGGGGCACCGGGTCCTGCCGGTGCTCGAGCGCGAGCACCGCGACCCCGTCCGGGACGGGGAAGCGGTCGACCGGGGCGCCGCTGACGAGCAGGTGGGTGACGTGCTGCCCGGCGAGGACAGCGGGGTCGCTGGCGAGGGCTGCAGCGAGGATGCCGCCCTGGCTGTGCCCGACGAGCATCACCGGGTCCCCGGCCCCCGACCTCCCGGCCGCGCGCTGGGCCGCCTCCAGCGCCTCCCGGGCCCCCGCCGCGGCGCGGGTCGCCTCCCCGGTCATCGCCGCGACGTCGGTGGTGAGGTCGAACGGGTCCGGGCCCGCGGTGGGGTCCCACACCCGGGTCCCGGGCAGGACGACGACCCAGGCGACCGCGCGGGAGCCGGGGTGGCGGACCTCCAGCACCTGCACCATCGGGGGGTCGGTGGCTCCCGGGCCACCCGTCCCGGGAACCCCGGAGCCGAGGGCCTGGAGGCGGACGAGGTCGGCGAGGTCGGCGGGCCCGCGACTCTCCCGCACGGACAGCGGGGTCACCCGCACCCCGCCGCCGTCGTCGAGCCTGCCGGTCAGGCGCGCCGCGGCGGCGAGCACGGCGACGGCGTCCTCCTCGGTCGCCGGGGGCCACGCCCGGCCCGTACCGGCGGCAACCGCGGCGAGGGCCGCGGCGGGTCCGGGGCCGAGCGCCGCGAGCCCCCGGACGAAGCCGTCCGCGCCGCCGGCCACGCCGTCGACGAGCCACGGGTGGGCGAACGCGGCCCGGTCGGCGGCCCCGGGGAGGTCGACCCCGGAGGCGGCAGCGGACGCGGCGCCGAGGACGAGCAGCGGGGCGCACCGGCCGACGAGGTCCATGACCGCGTCCCGGGCGGTGTCGACCGTGGCCGTGACCGCGGCCTCCGTGGCCCGGTACAGCGCGACCGCGTGCCGGACCCGGGCAGCGAGGAGCGCGAGCGCCGCGGCCTCCCCGGCGGCCCCTCCCGGCCCCGCGGCCCGGACGAGGCACCCCTCGGCCCCGGCGAGGAGACCGGCCGTCCGGGCGGGCACGGCGAGCCCGTCCCCGCCGACCAGGCGGCCGGCGAGCTCGGCCGCGAGGGACGCGGCACCGGCTCCGGCGACCTCGGCGGCGAGCACGAGGAGCCGGGCCGCCACCCCGGCGAGCTCGGCGGCGACCGCGGCGAGCGTGGCCGCGGCGGCGTCGAGGTCCTCCGTCGCGGCCCCGGTGCCTCCGGGCCCGCCGGTGACCTCCAGTCCGGGAGCGCCGGTCCGGGCGGCCGGGCTCGGTTCCGTGGCGTGGGTGGCGGGGCTCGGCCGGGTCGCGGGGGTCGTCACGTGCGGCCACCCCCCGCAGCCCGCGCGAGCCCCGACGCGGCCTCCTCGAGCAGCGCGGCGACGGCCCGCACCCGGGCGGCCCGGGCGGCGACCTCGTGCCGGTAGGCGGTGGCGGCAGGCGAGGACCAGCGCACCTCGGCGGCGGCGTCGACCCGGCGGGCGAGGAGGGCGACGCGGTCGGCGAGGCGGGCGACCTCGCCGGCCAGCTGTCCTGCTCCCACCTCCGGCACGCTTCCCAGCGAAGCCGGGACGGGGCGCACCGGGCACGAGGGCCGGGCACGGCTGTGGACGGCCGCCGGTCGCGGGCGCGGCTGTGGAGACCGCCGGGTCAGCCGGCGGCGAGGGCCCGGTGGCAGGCGGTGACCCGCTCGCGCCACCACCGGACCCGATCCGGGGGCGCGGCGAGGCTCGCGAGGCGGTCGGGGTCCGGGGCGACCGGCCCCACCGGCAGGGTGCCGTCGACCGGGACGAGCGGCCGCTCCGCGACGTCCTCGGCGAGCAGGCCCACGGTCCCGAGGCCGCACGCGTAGGGCAGGTCCGGGAGCGCCGCGGCAAGCGCGACTCCGGCGGCGGTCCCGACGCTGGAGTCGATGGCCGAGGAGACCACGGCCGGCAGCCCGCAGCCGCGGACGACCTCGAGCGCGGGGCCGACCCCGCCGAGCGGTGCGACCTTGACGACGACGACGTCGGCGGCCTCCTCCCGGGCGACCCGGAGCGGGTCCTCGGCCCGGCGCACCGACTCGTCGGCCGCGACGGCCACCTCGACCCCGCGCCGCGCGAGCGCGAGGCGCAGCTCGCGCAGCTCGGGCACGGTCGCGCACGGCTGCTCGGCGTACTCCAGCCCGTAGACCGCGAGGGCGGCGAGGGCGTCGCGGGCCTGGCCGACGCTCCACGCCCCGTTGGCATCGACCCGGATCCGGGCCCGGGAGCCGAGCGCGTCGCGGACGGCGGCCACGCGGGAGAGGTCCTCCCGCAGGCCCTGCCCGGGCTCGGCCACCTTGACCTTGGCGGTCGTGCAGCCGTCGAACCGGGCGAGGACGCCGAGGACCCGGTCGGCGGGCACCGCGGGCACGGTCGCGTTGACCGGGACCCGGTCCCTGACCGGCGCCGGCCACCCGCGCCATCCGGCCTCGACGGCCGCGGCGAGCCAGCGGGCGGCCTCGGCCGGGGGGTACTCGGGGAACGGCGCGAACTCGCCCCAGCCGACGGGGCCCCGCAGCAGCGCGACCTCCCGCCGCTCGAGCCCGCGGAAGCGGACCCGCATCGGGAGGACGACGACGGCGAGCCCGTCGAGGAGCTCCCGCAGGTCGGGCAGCTCGGGAGGCTCCGGCCGGTCGGGCCGGTCGGGCCGGTCGGGCCGGTCGGGCCGGTCGGCTGGATCGGGCGCGCCGGCGGCGCCGGGGTGTGGGGTCACCGCGGGTCCGGGCGGACGAACTCCGGGACGGGGTCCCCGGCGACCGCGAGGCGGACCCGCTCGGCGTGGAACGGGTGGAGGTCGGGCATGTCGTCGAGCCGGAACCAGCCGACGTCGCAGGACTCGTCGTCCCCGACGGCGGCCTCGCCCTCGACCCAGGTGCACCGGAAGGCGAGGTCGAGGTAGCGCGCCCGGTCGCCGTTGGGATAGCTCACCGGGCCGTGGGCGCCGACCGCGACGAGGCTCTCGACCCGGCAGGTCACCGTGGTCTCCTCGAGGACCTCACGCTGGGCGCCGACGGCCGGCTCCTCCCCCGGGTCGAGGATCCCGGTGACCGGGGTCCACGCGCCGCTGTCGGCGCGGCGGACGAGGAGGACCTCCTCGCCGCGGAGCACGACGGCGGTGACCCCGGACAGCCACAGCTCACTCGTGCCGACGTGGGCGCGCAGCGCTCGGACGAAGTCGGGCATGGGCACGGGAGCGAGTCTAGGCAGGCCGCCGCCGGACCCCGCGACTATCCTCGCCGGGTGACCGAGCCGAGCCACCCCCGCCGCGTCAGCGAGACCTTCGACCCCGCGCTCTGGGAGGAGGTCCCGGGCTTCGACCTCACCGACGTCACCTACCACCGGGCCCGCGACCTCGGGTGCGTGCGGATCGCCTTCGACCGGCCCGAGGTGCTCAACGCGTTCCGGCCGCACACCGTCGACGAGCTCGCCCGCGTCCTCGACCACGCCCGGCGCACCCCCGACGTCGGGGTCGTGCTGCTCACCGGCAACGGGCCCTCCCCCCGGGACGGGAAGTGGGCGTTCTGCTCCGGCGGGGACCAGCGGATCCGGGGGCGGTCGGGCTACGAGTACGCCGAGGGGGACACCGCCGAGACCGTCGACGAGCGCCGCGCCAAGGCCGAGGGCGGCCGGCTGCACGTCCTGGAGGTGCAGCGCCTCATCCGGACGATGCCCAAGGTCGTCGTCGCCGTCGTCGGCGGGTGGGCCGCGGGCGGCGGGCACAGCCTCCACGTCGTCTGCGACCTCACCGTCGCCAGCCGGGAGCACGCCCGGTTCAAGCAGACCGACGCCGACGTCGGCTCGTTCGACGGCGGCTACGGCAGCGCCTACCTCGCCCGCCAGATCGGTCAGAAGCGGGCCCGGGAGGTGTTCTTCCTCGGCCGGACCTACACCGCCGAGGAGATGCACGCGATGGGCGCGGTCAACGTGGTCGCCGACCACGCCGACCTCGAGACCGAGGCCCTCACGGTGGCGCGCGAGGTCCTCGGCAAGAGCCCGACGGCGCAGCGGATGCTGAAGTTCGCGTTCAACCTCGTCGACGACGGCCTCATGGGCCAGCAGGTCTTCGCCGGTGAGGCGACCCGGCTGGCGTACATGACCGACGAGGCGGTCGAGGGACGCGACCAGTTCCTCGAGAAGCGCGACCCCGACTGGTCCCGCTTCCCCTGGTACTTCTGACGCCGGTCCCGTATCCCGACTTCGTGCCCGTTTGGCCGCGCTCCCCCGTCCGGAGCGTCCCCTTCGCCCGGCCAACGGGGCACGAAGTCGCGGGTGGGCGGCGCTCCTTACGATGACGGGGTGCTGCAGCCGCTGCCCGTTCCCGACGGTCCCGAGGCCCTCTCGGTGCTGCCACGGCTGGCCGAGGCGCTCGCCGGGGGAGCGCCGGTGCTGCCGCACGCGGCCGGCGACGTCCCGGCGACGGCGCCGGGCAACCCCGCCGGCCTGCCCGCCGACCTCGCCCTCGCCGTGGGCACCTCCGGCTCGACCGGCACGCCGAAGCTCGCGCTGCTCACCGCGACCGCGCTGACCGCGAGCGCCGACGCCACCCACGACGTCCTGGCGGGCGGGGACGAGGGCGGGGACGGCGCCCGCTGGCTGCTCGCGATGCCGGCCCACCACGTCGCCGGCCTGCAGGTCCTCGTCCGCTCGCTCCGCGCGGGCACCGAGCCCGTCGTCCTCGACCGCGCCGGCGGCTTCACCCCGCGCGGCTTCGCGACGGCCGCGGCGCGCACGACCGGCCGGCGGCGCTACACCGCGCTCGTGCCGACCCAGCTCGCCCGGCTGCTCGACGACGACGCGGGCCGGGAGGCCCTCGCCGGGTTCGACGCCGTGCTCGTCGGCGGCGCCGGCACCCCGCCGGCGGTGCTGCGCCGGGCCCGGGCCGCGGGGGTGCGCGCCGTGCCGACGTACGGCATGAGCGAGACCGCGGGCGGGTGCGTCTACGACGGGCACCCGCTGCCGTGCAGCCGGGTCCGGGCCGGGGAGGACGGCCGGCTGCACCTCGGCGGGGCGACCCTCGCCGCCGGCTACCTCGGCCGCCCCGACCTCACCGCGGCGGCGTTCACGACCGAGGCGGGCGGCACCCGGTGGTTCCGCACCGACGACGCCGGCCACCTCGGCGAGGACGGTCGCTGGCACGTCGACGGCCGGGTCGACGACCTCGTCACCACCGGCGGGCTCAAGGTCGCCCCGCGGGTCGTCGAGGACGCGGTCGCCGAGCGGGTCGCGGGCGTGACCGACGTCGTCGTCGTCGGGGTCCCTGACGAGGAGTGGGGCGAGGCGGTCGCCGCGGCGCTCGTCCTCGCCCCGGGGACGCCGGAGCCCTCGCTCGCCGACCTGCGGGCCGTCCTGCGGGGCGGCCTGCCCGGGCACGCCCTCCCCCGCCGGCTCGCCGTCCTCGACAGGGTCCCGCTGCGGGGCCCCGGCAAGCCGGACCGGGCCGCGGTCCGGGCCGCGGTCCTCGCGGCTGCAACCAGGCCGTGACCAGCGGACCCCTGGCGCACCCAGCACGACGTGCGAGCATGGAGGCATGCTCAGGGTGCTGCCGGTGCTCCTCGCACTGGCGCTGACGGTCTACGCGGCGGTCGACTGCGTGCAGACCCCCGGGCAGCGCGTGCGGGGGCTGCCGAAGACGGCCTGGCTCGCCGTGGTGCTGCTGCTGCCGGTCGCCGGGCCGCTGGCCTGGCTCGCGGCGGGGCGCCCCGAGCCGCCGTGGGCGCCGAAGGGACGCCCCGGCCCCGGACGCGGCGGGGTCCGCCCGCCCGGATCGCGGGGTCCCACGCGCCCGCCGAAGGGCCCCGACGACGACCCGGACTTCCTCAATAGACTCTGAGCGACCCCCGCCCCCGAGCCCCGAGCGAGTCCGGAACCCATGGCCACCACCGCCCAGTGGATCGCGGGCGCCCGCCCGCGCACCCTGCCCGTCGCCGTCTCTCCCGTCGTCGTGGGGACCGCGGCCGCCGCGCCGCTGAGCTCGGCGAACCTCGCCTACGCGCTGCTCGCCCTTATCGTCTCCCTCAGCCTCCAGGTCGGGGTCAACTACGCCAACGACTACTCCGACGGCATCCGGGGCACCGACGATGCCGCGCGCATCGGACCGCTCCGGCTCGTCGGGCAGGGCCTGGCCCGGCCCGAGAACGTCCGGTTCGCCGCGTTCTCGTTCTTCGGGCTCGCGGCGCTCGCCGGGCTCGCGCTCGTCGCGCTCAGCGGGTCCCTGCTCCTGCTGCTCATCGGCGCGCTCGCCATCCTCGCGGCGTGGCGCTACACCGGCGGGTCCAACCCCTACGGCTACCGCGGACTGGGCGAGGTGTACGTCTTCGTCTTCTTCGGGCTCGTCGCGACCCTCGGGACGCTGTGGACCCAGGCCCACGACGTCACGTGGGCCGGCCTGCTGGGCGCCACCGGGGTGGGCTGCCTCGCCTCCGCGGTGCTCGTCGCGAACAACCTCCGCGACGTCCCCAGCGACACCGCGGCGGGCAAGCGCACCCTCGCGGTCCGGCTCGGGGACCGCCGCACCCGGTGGCTCTACGTCGCCCTCGTCGCGGTCGCGTTCGTCGCCGCCGCGGCCACCGCGGTGATGTACCCGTGGGCGCTGCTCGCGCTGCCGGCCGCCGGCGTGTTCGTCGCCCCGGTCCGCGCGACCCTGTCCGGCGCGAGCGGGCTGCGGCTCGTCCCGGTGCTCGCGGCCACCGGGATCGGTCAGCTCGCCTACGCCGTCCTGCTCGCGGTGGGGCTCGTCATCGGCTGACGGCGGGCCCACCCGGCTGCCCGCGCTGCACCCCGCCCCGCCCCGTCACCTCGTGCCCGTCCGGCCGGGCCGCCACCCCGCACTTCGTGCCCGTTCCGCCGCGACCCGGTCCCGTTTGCCCGGTTCGGCAGCGACCAAACGGGCACGAAGTGCGGACTCAGCGGTAGCGCTCGGGGGGGTCGTCGGGGTCGTCGGGGTCGTCGGGGCGACCGGGGTGGGTGCCGGCGTCCGGGGCGGACTGCTCCGCCCCGGACTGCGGGGCCGGTCCGGGGGAGGCGTCCTCGGACCAGGCGTCCTCGACGGTCTCGTCGGTGCCGGTGCGGACCGCCCGGGTCCCCCGGTCCCGGCGGCGCTGCACCCGGTCGGCGAGCTCGGCGACGTACTCGGCCCGGTAGGGGCGCAGCACGACGGCGGCGACGACCATCGACAGCAGCGCGCCCCCGACGACGAGCCACGGCTCCTGGCCCCGGCCGCGGAGGCCGAGCAGCCACAGCAGCGCGATGCAGCCGAAGAAGATCAGCAGCCGCAGCAGGGTGTAGCGGACGATCGCCTTCACAGGCCGGAGTAGGAGTGCTGGCTGACGAAGAACACGTTGACGATCCCGTAGTTGACGATGATGCAGCCGAAGGCCGCCATGGCGATGAGGGCCGCGGACTGTCGCCGCCACCCGCTCGTCGCGCGGGCGTGGAGGTAGGCGGCGTAGACGACCCAGATGACGAAGGTCCAGACCTCCTTGGGGTCCCAGTTCCAGTACGACCCCCACGCCTGGCGTGCCCAGATGGCCCCGGCGATGAGCGTGAAGGTCCACAGCGGGAACGCGACGATGTGGATCCCGTAGGCGAGCCTCTCCAGGGACCGCGCGTCCGGCAGCCGGTTCATGAACGAGCGCCGGCCGTCGGCCTCGACCCGGTCCTGGACGAGGTAGAGCACGACCATCGAGAACCCGAGCGTGAACAACGCGATCGAGATCGTCGCGACCGTGACGTGGATGAGCAGCCAGTAGCTGCGCAGCGACGGCAGCAGCTGGGCCGCCTCGGTGTACCAGACCGTGATCGCGAGGCCGAGGGTGAGCAGCACCGGGCCGACGACGAACAGCCCGAGCCAGCGCAGGTCGCGCCGGAGGGACCAGGCGCAGAAGGCGACCATGACGAACATCGACCCGACGGTCGCGAACTCGTACATGTTGCCCAGCGGCGCGCGGTGCACCGCGGCACCGCGCAGCGCGACCGACATGACGAGGAACGCCGTCCCCAACCACGTCAGGGACCCCGCGACGCCGGCGGCCTTCCGGGCCCGGCGGGGGGTGACCGCGTCCCGCTCGAGGGCGGCGACCTCGCTGCCGCTCACCTCGCGCCCGGCGAGGTCGCCCGGCGCGGGTGCCGGGACCCCGCCGCCCCCGGCCATCGCGGGGACCTCGGCCCGCCGCGCGGCCTCCGCGGGTCGCGGCGCCGCGGCCTCCGCCTCGTCCGCGGCCCGGGCACGCTCGGCGCGCCCGGGCACGAGGCCGGCGAGATAGACCGCGTAGCCGATCATCGCGAGCGTGAACACGGCCATCGCAGAGTAGACGCTGAGGTTGCCGTACTGGGCCAGGGTTTCGTTCGTCATCGCGTCCTCGATTCTCGCACCGAGCCGGTCGTCGTGGTGAGCACGGCCCCGACGACGTCGTCGAGCCCGTCGTCGTCGGCCTTCGCCATCCCGCCGACGAGCACCCGCGTCCGGCCCGGGGTCGCCGACTCCTGCACCCGGACGAACACCCGCCGGCGCCTCACCACGAGGGAGAGGATGAGCCCGGCGAGGGCGAGCAGCGCGCTGACGAGGGTGAGCATCTTGCCCGGATCGTGCCGCACCGACAGCCCGGCGAACCGCTCGACCCGGTCGAACGTGATGCTCCCCCGGTTCCCGGGGAGCTGCTCGGTCTGCCCGGGGCGCAGCCAGATCCGGGTCGCGTCCTTGCCGCTGGCGTCGGCGACCTTCTGCATCTCGTCGGTGTCGAGGGTGTACACCGACTGTGGGCGGCCGCCGGGGAACAGCGTGCCCTCGTACAGGCTGAGCGCGAGCGCGGGGTCCTTCGCGTCCGGGAACACCGAGATCGGGCCGCGGTCCCGGGTGATGACCGCGGTCGGCAGGAACAGCCCGACGAACCCGAGCTGCTTCGGCTGGGCGGCGGGCACCTTCACGGCGCCGACGGAGCGGTAGTTGTTGTCCTGGGCGAGGAACGGGGTGGCGCCGGAGTAGAGCACGTTGCCGTCGGCGTCCTCGACGGTGATGACCGGCGCGTACCCGTTGCCGAGGAGGAAGACCGTCGAGTTGCCGAGGTCGAGCGGGTGGTTGACCTTGATGGTCTCGTCGTGGGCCGCGCCGCCGGGGTGGTCGCGGGTCGTCGTGTGCGCCGTGAAGTCCCGCGGCTCGCCGAACTGGCCCTTCCCGGTCGCCGGGTTGTCCTCGAACTTGGCGTCGAGGCGGTCGACGGTCACGACGAACGGGGAGAGGTCTGCCGGGTCGACCCACGGACCCGGACTGAAGGTGTCGTAGCGGGAGTAGCTGTTGGCGAACGTCTGCCCCACCGGCACGATGACGTCGCCCTTCCAGCCGAAGAGGTGGCCGATCGCGACCCCGATGATGACGAGGACGAGGGCGAGGTGGAACACGAGGTTCCCGGTCTCCTTCAGGTACCCCGACTCGCCGCTCACCGACGCCTCGTCGTGGGCGTGGACCCGGTAGCGCCGCCCGCGCAGGGCCTCGCCGGCCGCGGCGAGGACGTCCTCGGGGCTCCCGTCGACCTCGGCCTCGGCGTGCGCGGCGAGCCGGTCGAGGCGCCGCGGCGCCCGCGGCGGGCGGGCCCGGATGGCCTGCAGGTGGATCCGGGTGCGCGGCAGCACGCAGCCGACGAGGCTGACGAAGAGCAGCAGGTAGATCGCCGAGAACCACGGGGAGGCGTAGACCTCGAAGAACCCGAGCCGGTCCAGCAACGGGCCGAGCGTCTCGTGGTTGGCGATGTAGTCCGCCGTGCGGGCGGAGTTGATCGACCGCTGGGGCCAGATCGAGCCGGGGACCGCGGCGAGGGCGAGCAGGAGCAGGAGGAACAGCGCGGTCCGCATGCTCGTCAGCTGCCGCCACGTCCACCTCGCCCAGCCGAGCGGACCGAGCCGGGGCTGGGTGACCCCGGCGGTGCGGTCCGCCATCAGATCACCACCTGGAATCCGCTCACGAGTTCGCTCTGCACCCACCGGGTGAGGCTCTCCCACCAACCTGTGAGCAGCAGCAGCCCGACGAGGAGCAGGAGCAGGCCGCCGAAGACCTGGATCCCGCGGTGGTGGCGGCGCAGCCACCCGGTGACCGGCGTGACCCGCTCGACCCCGACGGCGACGAGGAGGAACGGCACCCCGAGCCCGAGGCTGTAGGCGACCGCGAGGACGACCGCGCGGGCCGTGCTCGGGTCGAGGCTGCTCGCCATCGCCAGGACGGCGGCGAGCGTCGGACCGGTGCAGGGCGCCCAGCCGAGGGCGAAGACGGCGCCGAGCAGCGGGGCACCGGCCAGCCCGGACCGGGGACGGAACGGCAGCCGGTAGGTCCGCTGGCCGCCGGCGCCGAGGAAGACCAGCGCCATGAGCACGACGAGGCCGCCGCCGACGCGCTGGAGCAGGACGCGGTCCTCGACGAGGACGCGTCCGACCGAGCTGACGAACAGGGTCCCGACGACGAAGACGGCCGTGAACCCGGCGACGAACAGGGCGGCCCCGGCGAGCAGCCGACCCCGCGACCGGTCCTCCAGCGCCGTCCCCGACAGGCCGGTGACGTAGCCGAGGAAGCCCGGCACGAGCGGGAGGACGCAGGGCGAGGCGAACGAGACCAACCCCGCGAGCAGGGCCACGAGGACGG
Organism: uncultured Actinomycetota bacterium; assembly: GCA_963800325.1. Taxonomy (GTDB): domain Bacteria; phylum Actinomycetota; class Actinomycetes; order Actinomycetales; family Dermatophilaceae; genus CAWDAQ01. The sequence continues at coordinate 952,120 of CAWDAQ010000005.1, forward strand.
CGAGCGGCAGGGCGCCCGAGGTGATCGTGTCGGTCACGAGGGGTTGAGCACGTCGTCCACGAGCCCGGTGAGGGTCCGGCGGCCGACGGGGCCGAGGACCCGGGCCGCGATCCGGCCCTTGCGGTCGAGCACGAGCGTCGTCGGTGTGGCCGAGGCCTTGCCCTGCAGGTCGAGCACGAGGGTCCCGGACTCGTCGCTGAGCGAGGGGTAGGTGATGCCCCGGGAGCGGAGGAACGCCGCGCCGGTCTGCGGGCTCTCCCGGAAGTCGATGCCGACGAAGCGGACGGGCTTGCCGGAGTCCTTCATCTTCTGCCACACCACCTGCAGGTCGTCGGCCTCGCCGACGCACGGCGGGCACCACGAGCCCCACTTGTTGACGACGACGACCTCGCCGCGTGCGTCCGCGCTCGACCAGTGCCTGCCGGTCACCGTGGTCCCGGACAGGTCGACCGGCGCCCCACGGTCCGACGCCGGGATCTGCTCGACGGTCCCGTCACCGGAGATGTAGCCCTTGCGGTCCCCGGCACTGGCCTGCGCGGCGACCGAGTCCGCACCGGTGTCGCTGCTGCAGCCCGCCAGGCCCGTGGTCGCCGCGAGGGCGGCGACGAGGGCGACGAGCGGGGAGCGGGTCCGTCCGGCCACCGTCCTCAGGCCCCGACCGTCGCGTGCGCCCGGGCGAGCAGGGCACCGGCGGGCTCGCAGTACGAGATCGCCTCGAGCTCGTCCCCCTCGAAGGTCAGCGAGGTCAGCGAGGCGAGGGTGCACTCGCGGTTGCGGGGGTCGTGCCAGAGGCGGCGTCCCTCGAGGCGGCACCGGATGGTCCAGATCGGCAGCTGGTGGGACACGAGCAGGGCCTCGTGGCCGCGGGCGTGGTCGCGCGCGTCCTCGATCGCCGCGAGCATCCGCTCGGCGATGCGCTCGTACGGCTCACCCCAGGAGGGCCGGACCGGGTTCCACAGCCGGCGCAGGTTCTGCAGCCGGCGCAGCGACCCGGCGCCGCGGCCGAAGGTGAGGCCCTCGAAGTGGTTGCCCGCCTCGATGACCCGGTCGTCGGTGAGCACCGGGACCTCGTGGGCGCGGGCGATGGGCTCGGCCGTCTGCTGGGCCCGCAGCAGCGAGGAGGCGACGACGACGCTGACGTCGTGGTCGCTCAGGTGCCGAGCGACGGTGTCGGCCATCTCCTGGCCGAGCGCGGAGAGCCGGTACCCGGGCAGCCGGCCGTAGAGGACCCCCTCGGGGTTGTCCACCTCGCCGTGCCGCATGAGGTGGACGACGGTGCGGGCCGGCTCGCTCATGGCGTGATTGTCGCAAACGAGCCTGAGGCGGCCCGCGCGGCTCCGGGCAGGGCGTCGAGCACGACCTGGACCGCCTCGTCGTCGTGGCTGGCGCTGAGGAACCAGCACTCGAAGGCGCTCGGCGGCAGGTGGACGCCGCTGGCGAGCATGCTCGTGAAGAACGCGGCATAGGCGGAGGTGTCCTGTCCCCGGGCGTCCTCGAAGTCGCGCACCGGGCCCTCGCGGAAGAAGACCGAGAACATGCTCCCGGCGTGCTGGACGGTGTGCGGCACGCCCTCGGCCGTCAGGGCCTCGCTCGCGGCGGTGGCGATCGTCGAGGAGGTCGCCGCGAGGTGGTCGTAGACCTCGTCGGTGCACCCGCGCAGCGTCGCCAGGCCCGCCGCGGTCGCGACCGGGTTCCCCGACAGCGTACCGGCCTGGTACACCGGGCCGTCCGGGGCGAGGTGCTCCATGACCTCGGCCCGGCCGCCGAAGGCCGCGGCCGGGAAGCCGCCCCCCATGACCTTGCCGAACGTGAACAGGTCGGGGGCGCCGAGCCCGTCCGGGTAGGGCCCCTCGTGGCCGTACCAGCCGCTCCGGCTCACGCGGAACCCGGTCATCACCTCGTCGGAGACCAGCAGGGCGCCGTGCTCCCGGGTGAGCCGGAGCAGTCCTTCGGTGAAGCCCGGCTCCGGCGGGACGATGCCCATGTTCCCCGGGGAGGCCTCGGTGATGACCGCCGCGATCTCGTCGCCGCGCTCGGCGAACACGGCCTCGAGCGCGGCGAGGTCGTTGTAGGGCAGCACGATCGTCCCGGACGCCGCGTCGGCGGGCACGCCGGGGCTGTCGGGCAGGGCGAAGGTCGCCACCCCGGAGCCGGCGGAGGCGAGCAGCGCGTCGACGTGGCCGTGGTAGCAGCCGGCGAACTTCACGACCACGGTGCGCCCGGTGTAGCCGCGGGCGAGCCGGATCGCGCTCATCGTCGCCTCGGTCCCGGAGGAGACGAGCCGCACCTGCTCGACCGGGTCGACCCGGTCGACGATCTCCTCGGCGAGTGCGACCTCGTTCTCGCTCGGGGTGCCGAAGGAGAACCCGCGCGACGCGGCCCGGGTCACGGCCTCGAGGACGTCCGGGTGGGCGTGGCCGAGGATCATCGGCCCCCAGGAGCCGATGAGGTCGACGTAGCGCCGGCCGTCGACGTCGGTCAGCCACGGTCCGCGGGCCTCGGCGACGAAGCGCGGCGTCCCGCCGACGCTGCGGAACGCCCGCACGGGCGAGTTGACCCCGCCCGGGGTCACCCGGCGGGCGCGCTCGAAGAGCTCGGCGGATCGGGGGGCGTCACTGGGCGCGTCCGGGGGCGGCGTCATGGTCCCAGTGTCGCAGCCGCGGCGCGCGCGGCGCCGGGCGAGGGGCCCGGGAGCGGGTGGCGGCGGGAGGTCAGTCGACGGCGGAGCAGTCGACGTCCGTGGTCGCGACGATCTCGTCGCGGACCGCCCCCATCGCGCGGCCGAGGGCGAGGAACTCCTCCGGGCTCATCGCGTCGACGAGGTGGGCGCGGACCGAGGCGACGTGCTCGGGCGCGATCCGCTCGAGCGCCTCGCGGCCCTCCTCGGTCAGGACCAGCTCGACGCCGCGCCGGTCGTCCAGGCAGGCCTCCCGGCGCACCCAGCCGCGCGCCTCGAGCCGGCCCGCGGTGTGGGTGACCCTGCTGCGGGACTGGATGACGAGGTCGGCGAGCGCCGACATCCGCATCCGCGCCCCCGGCGCCTCGGACAGCATCGAGACGAGCTCGTACTCCGAGAGCTGGATGCCGTGTCGGGCGAGGTCCCGGTCGAGGGCGACCTCGAGCAGCCGGCTGCCGCGCAGGTAGGCCCGCCACGCCTGCTGCTCGGGCTCGGTGAGCCACCGGGTGTCCGTGGCGGCGGCTGGCTCGTCCATGCCCCCAGTTTGCCAGATCCAAGGTTGTTGAAATATAAATGATCTAGGATGCGTTGCAAGGATCACGACCACCGGACGCGACCACCGGCCGCAGCCGTCGGAGAAGACCTCGTCGAAGGAGAGCACGACATGACCACCACCGCCACCCTCACCCAGCTGCCCACCGGGACCTGGCAGATCGACCCCGCCCATACCGAGGTGGGGTTCGTCGCCCGCCACCTCATGGTCTCCAAGGTCCGCGGGACCTTCGGCGAGGTCTCCGGCACCGTCGAGGTCCGCGAACCCGTCGCGGAGTCCTCGGTCGCCGCGAGCGTCGCGATGGCCTCGGTCGACACGGGCAGCGCCGACCGCGACGCCCACCTGCGCAGCGCCGACTTCTTCGACGTCGAGACCCACCCGACGATGACGTTCGCCTCGACCGGGTTCACCGGGGAGGAGCTGACCGGCGACCTCACGATCCGCGGTGTGAGCCGCCCGGTGACGTTCGACGTCGAGTTCGGCGGGATCGCCACCGACCCGTGGGGGAACACCAAGGCCGGGTTCGAGGCGACGACGACGCTGAACCGCAAGGACTTCGGCCTCGAGTGGAACGTCGCCCTGGAGAGCGGCGGCGTCCTCGTCGGCGACAAGGTCACCGTCACCCTCGACGTCCAGCTCCTCAGGGAGAGCTGACCGCCGCCCCCTGACGAGACCCCCGCTCCCGTCCGCGGGGTCGGCGCCCCGGCGACCGACCCTGCGGACGGCGGCGGGGGTCTCGTGGGTCTCAGGCGTGCAGCAGCGCCGCGGCCTCGAGCGCGAAGTACGTCAGCACGACCCGCGCGCCGGCACGGCGGACCGAGAGCAGCGACTCGAGGACGACGCGGTCCCGCTCGACCCAGCCGCGCTCGGCGGCGGCGACGATCTGGGAGTACTCACCGGAGATCTGGTACGCCGCGACCGGCACCGGCGACATCGCGGCCACGGCGGCGACGACGTCCAGGTGCGGGCCGGCGGGCTTGACCATGACGAGGTCGGCGCCCTCGGCGAGGTCGAGCTCGACCTCGCGCAGCGCCTCGGCCCCGTTGGCGGGGTCCTGCTGGTAGGTCGCCCGGTCCCCCGTCAGGCTGGAGTCGACCGCCTCCCGGAAGGGCCCGTAGAGCCCGGAGGTGTACTTCGCCGCGTAGGCGAGCACCGCCGTCTCGGGGTACCCGGCCTCGTCGAGGGCCGACCGCACCCGGCCGACCTGGCCGTCCATCATCCCCGAGGGGCTGACGACGTGCGTCCCGGCGCGGGCCTGCGCGATCGCCATCGCGGCGTACCGCTCGAGGGTGGCGTCGTTGTCGACGACCGCCTCGCCGCCGCCCCCGTCCTCGCGGAGCACCCCGCAGTGCCCGTGGTCGGTGAACTCGTCGAGGCAGAGGTCGGTCATGACGACGAGGTCGTCCCCGACGGCCTCGCGCACGGCCCGCGTCGCGACGTTGAGGATGCCGTCCGGGTCGTCCGCCCCGGAGCCGTGGGCGTCCTTGGCGGCCGGGACGCCGAACAGCATGATCCCGCCGAGCCCGGCGTCGACGCACGCGCGCGCGGTGTCGACGAGGGTGCCGAGGGTGTGCTGGACCACGCCCGGCATGCTCGAGATCGGCGTGGGCTCGCTCGCGCCCTCGCGGACGAAGACCGGGAGGACGAGCTCGGCCGGGTGCAGCCGGGTCTCGGAGACGAGCCGGCGCATCGCGGCGGTGCGCCGCAGCCGGCGGGGCCGGACCGCGGGGAAGGAGCCGACGCTCACGCCCGGCCCTTGGCCTTCCGCCGCGTGCCCGCCTTGCGCCGCGCGCTGGGTCGCACGACCTCGGTCCCGGTCTCGGCGGCCTCGACCGCGAGCCCGCGGCCGTAGTCGGCGAGGGAGTCGACGAGCCCGTCGGCGGAGGCCTCCCCGGCGAGGACGTCGACCCGCAGGCCGTGCTCCTCGGCGGTCTTGGCGGTGGCGGGGCCGATGCACGCGATGACCGTGGACGGGTGCGGCTTGCCGGCGATGCCGACGAGGTTGCGCACCGTGGAGCTCGAGGTGAACACGACCGCGTCGAAGTGGCCCGACTTGATCGCCTCGCGCACCGGCGCGGCCGGCGGGGCCGCCCGGACGGTCCGGTAGGCGGTGACGTCGTCGACCTCCCAGCCCATCTCCTGGAGCCCCGCGACGAGGGTGTCGGTGGCGATGTCGGCCCGCGGGAGGAAGACCCGGTTGATCGGGTCGAGCACGTCGTCGAACGGCGGCCAGTCCTCGAGCAGGCCCCGGGCCGAGTTCTCCCCGGACGGGACGAGGTCGGGCTCGATGCCCCACGAGCGCAGCGACTCGGCGGTGACCCCGCCGACGGCGGCGATCTTCAGGCCGGCGAACGCCCGGGCGTCGAGGCCGAACTCCTCGAACTTCTCCCGCACCGCGCGGACGGCGTTGACCGAGGTGAACCCGACCCACTCGTACCGCCCCGTCACCATGCCCTTGACGGCGCGCTCCATCTGCTGGGGGGTGCGCGGGGGCTCGACGCTGATCGTCGGGACCACGTCGGCGGTCGCGCCGTACTCCGCGAGCCGCTCGACCATGCCGCCGGACTGGGCCTTGGTCCGCGGGACGAGCACGCGCCACCCGAACAGCGGCTTGGTCTCGAACCACGAGAGCTGGTCGCGCAGGGCCACGGTGGGACCGACGACCGCGAGCGCGGGGAACTCGGCGTCCCCGAACGCGCCCTCGACCTCGCCGAGGGTGCTCGTCCGGGTCACCTGCTCGGTCGTCGTGCCGCGCTCGGTGAGCGCGACCGGGGTCGCCGGGTCCCGGCCGGCCTCGGCGAGGCTCGCCAGGGCCCGGACCAGCGCGGTCGGCAGCCCGAGCAGGACGAGCGTCGTCGAGTCCTCGGTCGCGGAGCCGAAGTCGGTCGGCCCGTCGCCGACGGTGACGACGTGGACGGCCGAGGAGGTGCTCGAGGTCAGCGGGACGCCGGCGTAGGCCGGGACCGCGCTCACCGCGCTCACGCCCGGGACGATGTCGAACAGGACGCCCGCCTTGTGGCAGGCGACCGCCTCCTCGGCGAGCCCGTTGAAGGTCGCCGGGTCGCCGTCCATGAGCCGGACGACCCGCGCACCCGGATGGCCGGTCGCGGCGGTGACGACGAGCTTGGCCCGGGAGGCGTGGGTCAGCCGCTGCCCGTGCTCGCCGTGGCCGGCGTCGACGACCTCGACCTCGGGTCGGCAGTACCGGCGGACGACCTCCTCCCGGTTGACCTGGTCGATGATGACGACGTCGGCGGCGGCGAGGCACTCGACGGCGCGCACGGTCATCAGGGCGGCGTCCCCGGGGCCGGCGCCGACGAAGTCGACGTGCGCGGGGGCGGCGCTGCTGCTGTTCGTTGTGGTGGTCGAGCGCTGGGGGCTCACTGTGCACGCTCCGAAGCGGTTGGGTCTGCTGTGGTCACGGTGGTCGAGGAGGGGGCGGGGCCGGAACCGTCGTCCACGTGGTGGACCGGCGCGCCGACGGCGCCCTCGCTCGCCCGGGATGGGTCCGGCGGCCAGGTCGAGGTGTCGCCCGGCCCGCCGTCGGGATGGGCCTCCTCCCCGGGCCCGAGGACCGGGGCGGTCGCCCCGGTGACCTCGGCGGCGCCGTCGGCGAGGAGCACGTGGCCGAGCCGGACCCCGAGGGCGTCGGCGTCCTCGACGGGTCCGAGCACCGACCGGCGCAGGTCGAGGCCGCCGTCGGTGCTGCCGGCGAACGCCCGCAGCGACAGCTCGGGGCCGTCGTCGCCCTCGACGACCTCGGCCAGCGCGCCGACGGGGGCGGCGCAGCCGGCCTCGAGGGTGCGCAGCACGGCCCGCTCGGCGGTGACGCACGCGCGGGTCTCGGGGTCGTCGAGCTCGGCGACGGCGGCCCGGACGTCGGTCGCGTCCTCGCGGCACTCGACCGCGAGGGCGCCCTGGCCGGGCGCCGGCAGGACCTGGATCGGGTCGAGGGTCTCGGTGACCTCGTCGGCGCGCCCGATGCGGTTGAGCCCGGAGCGGGCGAGGATGACGCCGTCGACCTCGCCGGCGACGACCTTGCCGATCCGGGTGTCGACGTTGCCCCGGATGTCCAGGGTCCCGACGCCGAGACCGAGCGCGGCGACCTGGGCGCGCCGCCTCGGGGACCCGGTGCCGACGACCGATCCGCTCGGCAGCTCGGCCAGGGTCAGCCCGTCCCGGGCGACGAGGGCGTCACGCGGGTCCTCCCGGACCGGCACGGCCTCGACGACGAGGCCCTCGGCGGGCGCGGTCGGCAGGTCCTTCAGGGAGTGCACCGCGAGGTCCACCCGCCCCTGGAGCAGGGCCTGGCGGAGGGCGGTCGCGAACACCCCGGTCCCACCGATCGTGGCGAGCGAGGCCGAGGAGGTGTCGCCCTCGGTGACGACCTCGACGAGCTCGACGGCGTGACCGAGGGACCGCAGCCGCTCGGCGACCCACTCGGACTGGGTCCGGGCGAGGGCGCTGCGGCGGGTACCCAGGCGCAGGGTGGTCATCGCTCACCCCCGGGGTCCGCGGGCGGTCGGGAGACGGAGGCGACGTCGTGCGGGGAGAGGTCGAACAGCTCGTTGATGGCGTCGGCGTACTGCCCGATCCGGCCGTCGACGGCCATCTCCTTGACCCGGATTGTCGGGGTGTGGAGCAGCTTCTCGACGACGCGGTGGACCGCGAGCCGGACCTCCGCCTGCTCGGTCTCGCCGAGGTCGGGCAGGCGCTGGCCCAGCCGGGCCATCTCCTTGTCCATGACCTCGGCGGCGCGGTGGCGCAGCGCGGCGACCGTCGGCGCGGCCCGCTCGGCGGCGCGGGTGGTCAGGTAGGCGGCGACCTCGGAGGTCACCAGATCGCGGGCCTCGCGCACCTCCGGCGCGACGGAGGAGCCGGCGAGGTCCTCCCCGAGCACGGCGAGGCCGGCGCGGGTCACCCCGGAGAGGGAGTCGACCTCGGGGGCGACGTCGTGCGGCAGGGCGAGGTCGACGTAGACCTGCGGCCGGCCGCGGCGCTCGACCTGGGCGTCGGCGGCGGCGGCGAGGTCGACGACGAGCCCGACCGAGCCGGTGCTCGACAGGACGAGGTCGGCCTCCGCGAGCGCCCGGCCGAGCCCGGCGAGCGGGAGGGCCCGGCCGCCGAGGCGCTCGGCGAGGTCGGTCCCGCGCCGCGCGGTCCGGTTGACGACGGTGAGCGAGCGCGCACCGGCCCGGACCGCGGTCGTCGCGGCCAGCGCGCTCATCCCACCGGCGCCGACGACGAGGACGTCGAGCCCGGGGAGCTCGCCGAGGACGGTCTCGGCGTGCCGGAGCCCCACCTCGACCAGCGAGACGCTGACGGTGTCGATGCCGGTGTCGGTGTGGACCCGCTTGCCGACGCGCAGCGCCTGCTGGAACAGGCCGTTGAGCGAGGTCCCGGCGTGCCCGAGCTCCTGGGCCTGCCGCAGGGCGGCCCGCATCTGCCCGAGGATCTGGGACTCCCCGACGGCCATCGAGTCCAGCCCCGAGGCCACCGAGAACGCGTGGGCGATCGCGCGGTCCTCGTAGTGGACGTAGAGGTGGTCGGTCAGCTCGTCGCGCACGACGCCGGTGACCTCGACGAGGGCGTCGGTGAGGTCGGTGACGGCGCCGTGGAAGGTGACCGCCTCGGCGTACAGCTCGGTCCGGTTGCACGTCGAGACGACGACGACCTCGGTGACGTTCTCGCTGGCGACGACCCGGGAGGCGAGGTCGGCGCGGCCGGCCTCGTCGAGGGCGACGGACTCCAGCAGCGGGATGGGGGCCTCCCGGTGGGACATGCCGAGGGTGATGAGGCTCATGGGACCACCTCCGGGAACGTCGTGGTGGCGAGCGCCTTGCGCTGCTCGTGGAAGGCGAGGATCTGCAGCTCGGTCGAGAGGTCGACCTTGCGGACGTCGACCCCGGCCGGGACGGTGAGGACGCAGGGGGCGAAGTTGAGCACCGAGCTCACGCCGGCGTCGACGAGCTGGTCGCAGACGACCTGCGCCGACCGGGCGGGGGTCGTGATCACCCCGATGGCCAGACCGCGGGTGCCGGCGAGGTCGGCCAGGGCGGTCATCGGCTGGATGACCAGGCCGGCGACCTCCTCCCCGATGATCCGCTCGTCCTCGTCGAGCAGGGCGACGATCTCGAACCCCTTCGTCGCGAACCCGCTGTAGGCCGCGAGCGCCCGGCCGAGGTTGCCCATCCCGACGATCGCGACCGGCCAGTCCTGGGTCAGCCCGAGCGAGCGGGAGATCTGGTAGGCGAGGTGGTCGACGGCGTAGCCGACGCCGCGCACGCCGTAGGAGCCGAGGTAGGACAGGTCCTTGCGGAGCTTGGCCGAGCGCACCCCGGAGGCCTGGGCGAGCTCCTCGGAGGAGACCGACTCGATGCCGTGGGCGGCGAGCGTCGTCAGCGCCCGCAGGTACTCCGGTAGCCGCGCAACCGTCGCGTCGGGGATCCCCCGGCGCAGGGTTGGGTCGGCAGACACTCGGGTCACCGGCTCCTCTCGAGGTGAGGCCCGCGCCTGGCTTGGGCGGGCGGGAGCACGTACCCAGCCACACTACGCGTTTGTGAACCCATGCACAAAGTCACAAGCGTCACGGCCGGATCGGCCCCCGGAGGGCACCCCGGACGGACGGCGCGACGTCCTCGCCGCGTGCGCGGCTCAGGCGCCCAGTGCCCGGCGCAGCCGGTCGGGGCTCACCCGCCAGTAGTCGTGCTGGCGGCCGTCGACGAGGGTGACGGGCACCTGCTCGGTGTAGGCCCGGAGCAGCTCGTCGTGGTCGAGGATCGAGACCTCCTCCCACGAGACCCCGAGCTCCTCGGCGACCTGCGCGACGACGGCCCGGGCCTCGTCGCACAGGTGGCAGCCGGGGCGGGAGAGCAGGCTGACCCGGGCCGACGGGCTCCACGTCATCAGAAGAACACCGACCGGCGCCGCATGAGCAGCGAGTACAGCGTCTGCTGGATGGTCTCGCGGACCTGGTCGGTGAGGTCGAACACGAGCATCGGGTCCTCGGCGGCGGCCGGGCCGAGCGAGGCGGTGTCGACCGGGGACCCGAACTCGATGACCCACTTGCTCGGGAGCGGGACCAGCCCGAGCGGGCCGAGCCACGGGAAGGTCGGGGTCACCGGGGCGTAGGGGGTGCCGAGCAGGCGCGCGAGGGTCTTGACGTTCCCGAGCATCGGGTAGGTCTCCTCCGCGCCGACGATCGAGCACGGGACGATCGGCACCGAGGTGCGCAGGGCCGCCGAGACGAACCCGCCGCGGCCGAACCGCTGCAGCTTGTACCGCTCGGTGAACGGCTTGCCGACGCCCTTGAACCCCTCGGGCCAGACCCCGACGAGCTCGCCGCGGGAGAGCAGCCGCTCGGCGTCGGTGTTGGCCGCGAGCGTGGCCCCGCTCTTGCGGGCGACGTCCCCGACGACGGGGGTGTGGAAGACGAGGTCGGCGCCGAGCATCCGCAGATAGCGCTGCCGCGGGTGCTCGTCGTGGACCGCGACCTGGGTCATCAGGGAGTCGAGCGCGATCGTGCCGGAGTGGTTGGCGACGATGAGCGCCCCGCCCTCGTCGGGGATGTTCTCGATGCCGCGGACCTCGACGCGGAACCACGAGCGGTACAGCGGTCGCAGCAGGGGGAGGTAGACGCTGTCGGTGAAGTCCCGGTCGAACCCGAAGTCGTCGACGACGTAGTCCCCGGTCAACCGGCGACGGACGAGCGCGATGACGTGGGCGACCCGGTCCTCGACCTCCTCCGAGGACAGCCCGAGGGCCTGGCCCACGGCCCGCATCGCGCCGATCGCGACCTCGACCATCTCCGCCGCGCCGGGGGTGAGGGAGTCCGACCCCGAGGTCGCGGTCGAACCCTGCCCGGCCGGTTGGGCCGGTGCGTCGCGGGCGTCCGTCCCGCTGCGGGGGGCCTCCTCCGGCGGCACGACCGAGAGCCGGGCGGCAGGGCGCTCCGGCGCGGGGTCCGCCCCGCGCGCCGCGGGGTCGGCCGCCCCGGCCCGTCCGGGGGACGGCGCGGCCCTGCGGCGTCCGGAGCGGGCGGTCGTGGACCGGGTGGCGACCGGGCGGGCGACGGGACGCGGGCGGTGCGGCTCGGGTGCCTGCTCGGCGGCGCCCTGCGGCTGCGGCGAGTCCGGCAGCAGCGGGGTGCTGCGCCGGCGGGCGCGCTCGCCCGAGGCCCGGGCCGCGCCGTCGGCGACGCTGCCCCGTTTGCGGGCCCTCGGCTCAGCCATCGGTGCTCCCCTCCCGTGCTCCGCTGGTCACGCCGGCGACACCCGGTGGGCGAGCCGGCTCCCGGCGCCGGCGACGGCGGTGGCCGCGCCGGCGACCTTGCCCGCCGCTGTGGCGCCGGCGGAGGCGACGCGGTCGCCGATCCGGTCGATGTGGGCGGCGAAGTCCTCGAACGCCTCCCGCGAGGTGCGGCCGGGGGTGAAGCCCATGACCTCACGCATCCGGGTCGTGTCCAGCCCCCGTCCGTAGGTGAGGAACGGGAGCTGGTCGGGCGACATGTCGATGACGCCGGCGCTCCGGAGCATCTGGTCGACGGCGGCCGTCGCGGGTCGGGGCAGAGGCAGCAGGGGGCGCCCGGCGAGGGCGGCAGCCTGGGTCACGGTGACGACCCCGTCGCCGGCGACGTTGACGGTGGCCACCGACGGGCCGGTCGTCGCCCGGACGAGGGCACCGACCGCGTCGTCCTCGTGGACGAACTGCAGCCGGGCGTCGAAGCCGAAGGGGATGGGGACCGCGGGGAGGCTGAAGTAGTCAGTCAGCGCGGTCCGGATCTCGGGGCCGATGATGTTGGCGAACCGCAGCATCGCGATGTCGACGTCGGGACGGCGCCGGGCGAACCCGCGCACGTACCCCTCGACCTCGACCGAGTCCTTCCCGAACCCGGAGCGCGGCAGCTCCTTGGCGGCCATGTCCTCGGTGAACATCGCCGGGTCGCGGGGGCTGGACCCGTAGACGGCCGAGGTCGACTTCACGACGAGGCGGCGCAGCGAGGAGGCCTTCTGGCACGCGGCGAGGAGCTGCATCGTCCCGATGACGTTGATCTCCTTCTGGTTCCCCCGGCCGCCGGCGTTGAGCGGGGTCGCGATGACGCTCATGTGGACGACGGTGTCGACCCCGGCGTCGGCGATGATCCGCCCGATCATCGGGCTGCGGATGTCGGCCCGGACGAACTCCGCGCGGCCGATGTCGTGGGGCGGGGGGACGACGTCGACGCCGATGATGCGGCCGACCTCGGGGTCCCCGGAGAGCCGGCGCACGAAGGCGCCGGTGATGTGCCGGGCGACCCCGGTCACGAGGACGACGTCCGCCACCACAGCCTCCCGTCGGTGCGCCTGCGCTGCTCGTGGGCGCCGCCGTGGCGCCACCCGCGTGCAGCGTAACGGTGCCGGCTGGGGACGGCGAGGGCGTCCCCAGCCGGTGGGCGGCCTCGCCGTCCCCAGGGCCTACTTCTTGTTGCGGCGCTGGTGGCGCGTCCTGCGGAGGAGCTTGCGGTGCTTCTTCTTCGCCATGCGCTTGCGACGCTTCTTGATGACAGAGCCCATGTGCAGTCCTTGGTGTTGCCGGAGACGGATGCGGTACGACCACGGCTCGGCCGGTGCTCGTACGTGCGGTGCCCTGCGGACGGGCGGCCCCTGGGCGCGCCCACGTCGCAGGTCGGAGGGGTCAGCCTACCCGTGGCACCCGGGCGCCCCAAACGAGGGTGACGCCGTCCCTGTCCAGGCCGAGGGACGCAACCACCACGAACCGGACGAGCGGGGCGTCGCCCGCGGCGGATCTCAGGCGGTGTCGACGTAGCTGCTGCGCAGGTAGTCGTGCACCGCGTCCTCGGGGACCCGGAACGAGCGACCCACACGGATGGCCGGGAGGTCGCCGGCGTGGACCATGCGGTAGACGGTCATCTTCGACACCCGCATGATCGAGGCGACCTCGGCGACGGTGAGGAAACGGACCTCGCCCAGCTGGCGCTCGTTCGGCATGTTCCCGTCCTCCTCGGCCCCGCCGCCGCCGGCCCGGTGCCGTCGGCGCGGGGCGGTGCCCGCGGCTGGGGGCAACGATAGTGGCAGGTGTGACGATTGGGGAAGTCGGAGCGGAGGTCGGGGGGCGACCCGCGACGCCCTCCACACGGTGACGAAGCCACCGATCGGTGGAAGCCCCGGTCGGTCGAAGCACTGGTCAGTCGAAGTACATGTCGAGACCGTGGTGGCTGAACACCGCCTCGCGGGTCGCCATGATCGAGCGGTCCACCTCGCTGTGCGGGTTGTACCCCATCGACCACGGCTGGACCCAGATCGGCCCGTCGTCCGGGTCGAGGTCGCCCATCCGGCCGGGGGTGGCCCGGCCGAGCGCCTCCCGGACGTGCTCGCGCCACCCCTCCGGGACGGCCGCGGTGAGCGGGATCGGCTCGTGGGCGGCGATCGCGGTCAGGTGGGTCCACGCCCGCGGGACGACGTCGACGAGCTCGTACCCCCCGCCACCGAGGGCGACCCAGCGGCCCCCGGCCGCCTCGTGCGCGAGCCGGTGGAGTCGGTCCATCGCGCCCCGCTGGGCGTCGACCGAGACCGCCATGTGCGCGAGCGGGTCCTGGACGTGGGTGTCGCAGCCGTGCTGGGTGACGAGCACCTGCGGCTCGAACTCCCGGACGACGGGCAGGACCGCGGACTCGAGGGCGCGCAGCCAGGGCGAGTCGCCGGTGCCCGGGGGCAGCGCGACGTTGACGGCGGAGCCGAGGGCGTCGGGACCGCCGATGTCGCCCGGCCAGCCCGACCCCGGGAAGAGCACCCGTCCGCTCTCGTGCACCGACGCGGTCAGCACCCGCGGGTCGTTCCAGAACACCTTCTCGACGCCGTCGCCGTGGTGGACGTCGACGTCGACGTAGGCGATCCGCTCGACGCCCTGGTCGAGCAGCCAGTGGATGCCGACGGCGATGTCGTTGTAGATGCAGAACCCGGACGCGGCCGCGGGCATCGCGTGGTGGAGCCCCCCGCAGAAGTTGACCCCGTGCTCGACCTCGCCCTCCCAGACCTCGCGGCACATCTCGACCGTCCCGGCGGCGATGCGGGCGCTCGCCTCGTGCATCCCGAGGAAGGCCGGGTCGTCCTCGGTGCCGAGGCCGTGGGCCACGTCGGCGAGCTCGGGGTCCTTCGAGGCGACCTTCACCGCGGCGATGTAGTCCCGGTCGTGGACGGTGGCGAGCAGGTCGTCGTCGGCGACGTCGGGGTTGACGACCTTCGTGGCCGCGAACAGGCCGAACGCGTCGCAGAGCCGGGCGGTGAGGTCGAGCCGGACCGGGTGCATCGGGTGCCAGGGACCGAAGTTGTAGCGGGTGAAGCTCTCGTCCCAGATGACCCGCGCCTGTGCGACCATGAGCGGCACGCTACCCGCCCGTTAGGCTCGTGCGGGCCCGGACCCGTCCCCGGGCCGCACCCCGCCAGGCAGGAGCGCCGATGCCCAAGAACCGGCTCTACGACGACGACGTCCTCGTCATCGGCCTCGGCAGGTTCGGCGCCGCCGCGGCCCTGGAGCTGCAGCGGCTCGGCCACCGGGTCTTCGCCGTCGAGCGGGACCCGGGGATCGCGGAGTCCTTCCTCGGCCGGGTCAGCAAGATCACCCAGGCCGACGCGAGCCAGCCGAGCGTGCTCGAGGACGTCAAGGCGCAGAACTTCCGGCTCGCCGTCGTCGGCATCGGGTCCTCGATCGAGGCCTCGGTGCTCGCCTCGGCGAACCTCGTCGACGCCCACGTCCCCTCGATCTGGGCCAAGGCGATCACCCCCGAGCACGCCCGCATCCTCGCCCGCATCGGGGTCCACCACGTCATCTCCCCCGAGGCGGAGTCCGGGCGCCGGGTGGCCCACCTCGTCAACGGCAAGCTCATGGACTACATCGAGGTCGACGACGGCTTCGCCATCGTCAAGATGCAGCCCCCGCAGGAGGCCGTCGGCTTCACCCTCGGGCAGAGCCAGATCCGCACCAAGTACGGGGTGACCGTGGTCGGCGTGAAGCCGCCCGGACGGGAGTTCAACTACGCGACGGCGCAGACGAAGGTCTCCGCCCACGACCTGCTCATCGTCTCCGGGCCCACCGAGCTGCTCGAGCGGCTCGCGACCCGGCCCTGAGGGCCCGCGGGCCCGGGAGGGCCCTCGATGCCAGGGGCCGGTGCCAGGGGCCGGTGTCAGAGGGTCGGCAGGCTGCCGCGGTCCTCCCCGAGCGGGAGGATCATCGCGATCTCCTCCTCGCCGTCCTCCTCGCTGCGCACCCGCATCGGGCGGCGGCTGTCGGTCGGGCGGAACCCGAAGCTGCTCGCGAACGCGACCGCCCGGCCGTTGTCGGTCCCGACCCAGTAGGCGAGGTGACCCAGGCCACGGTTGCGGGCGTGCTCGGCGGCGGCCTTGACGAGCTTGGCCGCGACCCCCCGGCCGCGCCACGCCGGGGCCACCCAGAGCCCGAACAGCTCGGCGAGCTCGGTACCGCTCTCCCCCTCGACGGTGCCGAGGCTGGCCACGCCCACGGAGTCCTCGTCGACCTCGGCGAGCAGACGTTCGGACCGGTTCATCCGGTCGCGCCAGAGCTGGTCGTCGTACTCGCGCTCCTGCTCGTGGGTGGCGACGAAGGCCTCGGGGGACTCCTTCAGCGCGGAGAGCCGGACGGAGCGGTACTGCTCCCAGTCCTCCTCGGTCAGGACGCGCACCGTGATCTCGCTCATGGGCAGTACTCTCCCACGGCGTGCGGTGTTCTCGGGGCCCCGGGTCACCGGTTGGTCGCCGGCGCGGGGCCGCCGGCGGGGCGGGGAACGGCGAGCGCGAGCGGCCCGGGGTCACTCACCGGAGAGCTGGTGGGACCTCGCCGCGGCCGCCTCCATCGCCGTGATGAACGCGGCCCGCACCTTGTGGTCGTCGAGCTGGCGCAGCGCCGCGGCGGTCGTGCCCCCGGGCGAGGTGACCTGCTCGCGGAGCACCGTCGGGTGCTGACCGGTCTCCTTGATCATCGTCGCGGCGCCGTAGAGGGTCTGGGTGACCAGCTCGGTCGCGGTCGCCCGCGGCAGCCCGAGGACGACGCCCGCCTCGATCATCGCCTCGACGACGTAGAACACGTACGCCGGGCCCGACCCGGAGATCGCGGTGACCGCGTCCTGGTGGTGCTCGGCGACGTCGACGACCCGCCCGCAGGAGCTCATGAGCTCGACCGCCTCCGCGAGGTGGTCCGGCGTGCAGTGGGTCCCGCCGCTGACGGCCGCCATCCCCTGGTCGACGAGCGCCGGCGTGTTCGGCATGACCCGGACCACCGAGCTGCCCTCGGGCAGGTGGGCCTCGAGGAACCGGGTCGTGATGCCGGCCGCGAGGCTCACCACGAGGTTGCCGGGGCGCACGTGGTCGCCGATCTCCGTCAGCAGCGCCGCCATGTCCTGCGGCTTGACGACGAGGACGAGGGTGTCCGCGCACTCCGCGGCCTCGGCGTTGCCGAGCACGGTCACCCCGTAGCGCCGGCCCAGCTCGGCCGCGCGCTCGGCCCGCCGCTCGGTGACGACGAGGTCCTCCGGTCGGCGGCCCGCCCGGAGCAGCCCCGACAGCAGCGTCTCCCCCATGACCCCGGCCCCGAAGATCGCCACGGTGCCCACGTCGCTCGCCTCCCGTTTCGTGCTCGTCGGCTGCGCCGCAGGCCGCGGCGCGCCCCCGACCCTAGAGGAGGAGGCGGGCCGGCGCACCGGCCGCTCAGCCGGTGGAGACCAGCGAGCGGAGGAAGAACATCGTGTTCGCCGGACGCTCGGCCATCCGCCGCATGAGGTAGCCGTACCACTGCTCGCCGTAGGGCACGTACACCCGGAGCTGGTCGCCGCGATCGGCGAGCCGCTTCTGTTCCTCGGGCCGGATGCCGTAGAGCATCTGGTACTCGTACGTGTGGGGCTCGCGGTCGTGGTGCGCGGCGAGCGCGCCGGCGATCTCGACGAGGCGGGGGTCGTGGCTGGCGACCATCGGGTAGCCCTCGCCGGCCATGAGCACCTTGAGGCAGCGCACGTAGGACAGGTCGACGTCCCGGCCCGCCTGGTAGGCGACCGACTCCGGCTCGTTGTAGGCGCCCTTGCACAGCCGCACCCGGCTGCCCGCGGTCGCGAGGTCGCGGCAGTCGCCCTCGGTGCGGTGCAGGTAGGCCTGGAGCACGGCACCGACCCACGGGAAGTCCTGGCGCAGCTCGGTGACGGTCGACAGGGTCGCGTCGGTCGTCGTGTGGTCCTCCATGTCGACGGTGACGGTCGTGCCCGCCTCCGCGGCCGCCTCGCAGACCCGCCGGGCGTTGTCGAGCGCGATCTTGTCCCCGTCGGCGCCGAGGGCCTGGCCGACCGCGCTGAGCTTGACGCTGACCTCGCCCATCCCGTGCTGGCTGAGGTCCTGCTCGGACATCATCCGCAGCAGTGCGACGTACTCGTCGGTCGTCGCCGTCGCCTGCGCGCGGTCGGTGGTGTCCTCGCCGAGGTAGTCCACCGTCGCGAGCCGGTTGGTCAGGCGCAGGTCCCCGACGGCGGAGACGACGTCCCGGGCCCTCTCCCCGGGGACGTAGCGGCGCACGACCGCCCGGCTCAGCGGGGTCGTCTCGACGCCGCGGCGGACGAGGTCGGACGAGGAGAGCTGGAGCAACGCCCCCCGGAGCAGGTCGCTGGGGTCCACGGTGTCTCCTTCGCTGGCCGACGTCGGTCTGGGGGCCAGCCTGTCACACGCCGCCGCGCTGCTCCGGCAGGAACATCCGCATCGCGGACGTGCGCAGGGACCACTCCCGCTCGGCGACCGGCTCCGAGAGCTCGCCGTCGGCGTTGTAGCGGAAGCGGGTGCCGTCCCGCCCCCGGACGGTCACCACCTGCCCGGAGCGGACCAGGACGTCCCTGTCGCGCTCGTGGGTGCTGCGGGCGAGCCCCCAGCCGTAGCGGAACCGGGAGAGCGGCCCCACGGCGAGGGAGACGACGACGGCGACCTTCCCGTCGACCGGCTCGGCCCCCGGGGCGAGCTCGGCACCGCCCCCGATCGTCGCGCCGTTGGCGATCCCGGCCTGGAGGATCCGCTCGCCGCGGCAGACGACCTCGCCGTCGACGACGATGTCGACCGGCCAGCCCCGGGTGCCCACCGCGGCGACGAACGCGCCGACCCCGTAGCCGAGGGTGCCCAGCCCGACGGCGCCGAACGCCTTCTTGAACGGCGCGGCGCGCTCGGCGGCCTCGGCGCCGATGCCGACGTGGACGGCGTTGACGACGACCTCGCCGCCGGAGTCGACCACGAGGTCGACCTCGCACGGCTCGGTCTCGAGCACGAGTCGGGCGGCGGCCTCCGGGTCGAGCGGCACCCCGGTCCCGCGGGCGAAGTCGTTGCCGGTCCCGAGCGGGATGACGCCGATCGCGGGGCCGGCGAGGTCGCCGAGCCGGTCCAGCGCCGCGACGAGGGCGTGGAGGCTGCCGTCGCCGCCGGCGACGACGACGTCGCGGCCGTCGCGCTCGCGCAGCACCCGGGCGAGCTCGTCGGGGCCGCCGGAGGAGCGCTCGAGGACGTCCTCCCCGCCGTCGCGCAGCGTCCGGACCACCGTGTCGACCGCCTCGCGGTCCGAGCTGCCGGCCTCGGCGTTCGTGAGCAGCAGGATCGGTGCCATGGGCGCAACCTACCCGGCGGCGCCGGGGGCGCGGTCGGGCCGGTTCAGTCGGTGCGCCGCCGCAGCGTCAGGCTGCCGAGCAGGAGCGCGGCGACGACCCACACGAGGATCACCGCGAGGTCCCCGGTCACGCTCCCCCACGGGTCGGTGGTCTCCGTGACCGCCTTCATCGCGTCGACCGCGTAGGACAGCGGCAGGACGTCGGAGACCGCGGTGAGCACGGCGGGCATGTCCTCGCGCGGGACGAGCAGGCCGCAGAGCAGGAACTGGGGCAGCACGAAGGCCGGCATGAACTGCACCGCCTGGAACTCGGTGCGGGCGAAGCCGCTGGCGAGGAGCCCGAGCGAGGTGCCGAGCACGGCGTCGAACACGGCGACGACGACGAGCGCCCAGAGGGGGCCGGCGATGTCGAGGCCGCACACCCACACGGCGAAGGACGCCGCCACGACCGCCTGCAGGACCGCCATCGCCCCGAACGCCAGGGCGTAGCCGAGCATGAGGTCGGCCTTGCCGATCGGGGAGGTGAGCAGCCTCTCGAGCGTGCCCGAGACCCGCTCGCGCAGGGTCGCGACCGAGGTGACGATGAACATGACGACGAACGGGAACACCCCGAGCAGGGCGGCGCCGGTGGCGTCGAAGTACGGGGTCCCCACGAAGACCCAGGCGAGCAGCCCGAGCAGCACGCACGGCACGACGAGCATGAGGGCGACGGTGCGCGGGTCGCCCCGGAGCTGGCGCAGCACGCGGCCGGCGGTGAGGACGGTGCGCCGGGGGTCCACCAGCGCGAGCGCCCACGCGGCCCCCTGCCGGCGGTCCGGGTCGCGGCGGACGTGTCGGGCCCGGCTCACGATGCCGCCGCCTCGTCGATGAGGTGGAGGAAGGCGTCCTCGACGTCGGCGCACCCGGTCTGCGCGAGCAGGTCCGGCAGGGTCGCGTCGGCGAGCACGCTGCCCTCGCGCAGCAGCACGAGCCGGTCGCAGCGCGAGGCCTCGTCCATGACGTGGCTGGAGACGAACAGCGTCGTGCCGCGCGCGGCGAGCCGGTGGAACAGGTCCCACAGGTCACGGCGGAGCACCGGGTCGAGCTCGACGGTCGGCTCGTCGAGGACGAGGAGGTCCGGGGAGCCGACGAGCGCCGCGGCCAGCCCGACGCGGGCGCGCTGCCCGCCCGAGAGCCGGTCGACCCGGGAGCCGGCGAACTCGGTGAGGTCGACCTCGGCGACCGCGCGCTCGGCGGCGCCGGCGGGGTCGTCGGCGGTGGCCATCGCCGCGAAGTAGCGCACGTTGTCGATGACCGTGAGGTCGTCGTAGACACTCGGGGACTGGGTGAGGTACCCGACCAGGCCCCGGACCGCGGCGGACCCCGCCGGGGCGCCGAGCACGGTGACGGTGCCCGAGCGCACGACCTGCGAGCCGACGATGCTGCGGATCAGCGTCGACTTGCCGCTGCCGCTCGGCCCGAGCAGCCCGAGGACCTGGCCGTGGGGCACGCGGAGGCTGAGCCCGGGCAGGACCACCCGGCCGCCGCGGACCACCGTCAGGTCGGTCACCTCCACGGCCCAGCCCTCACCGCCGCCCATGGAGGTGAAGGTAGGCATGCCGCCGCCGGGGCGCAAGGGCAGGGCGCTCAGCCCTCGAGGTAGCGCTGCACCGTCGGACCGACCCGCGCGGCGAGCTCGTCGACGTCGGCGCCGGCGACGCCCGGCAGCCGCAGGACGTACCGGGCCATGGCGAGGCCGACCATCTGCGAGGTGACGAGCCCGACGGCGAGGTCGGCGCCCGGGTCGCCGCGTCCCCCCTCGTGCTGCCCCCCACCCTCGAGGTCGCCGCGGACGTGGCGCACGACGCGCCCGAAGACCTCCCGGACGAGGAACTCGCGCACCATCCGCAGGGCCTCGTCGTGCGTCACCGCGGAGCGGATCAGCGCGACGAGCCGGGCGTTCGCCTCGGGGGTGTCCCACACCGCGAGGAAGGCCCGGACGAGCGCGGCGCCGGTCTCCCCCCGCGGCGCGGCGACCACGCCGGCGACGACCGCCGCGGGGTCGGTGGGGATCTGCATGACCTCGACGAACAGCCCGGACTTGCCGTCGAAGTAGTGGTGGACCAGCGCCGGGTCCACCCCGGCGCGCCGGGCCACGCCCCGCAGCGAGGTGCCGTCGTAGCCCCTCTCCGCGAGCTCGGCCCCCGCGGCGGCGAGGATGGCCTCCCGGGTGTTCTCGCCCCCGGGACGGCGCCCCCGCGGGCTCACCCCGCTCCCCCGGGACGCTCGGCGGCGGTCGCGAGGTGGAGCCGGGCGAACGCGAGCGCCTGGGCCAGGTCCTCCTCGCGCTGCTCCTGGTCCAGCCGGCGGGTGCCGACCTCGACGACGACGCTGCCGCCGTAGCCCTCCTCGGCGAGCCGGCCCAGCACCTCACCGCACGGCTGGGCGCCCCGGCCGGGGACGAGGTGCTCGTCGCGCAGCGAGCCGGAGCCGTCGGCGAGGTGGACGTGCGCGAGCCGGGGGCCGAGGGCGTCGAGCATCGCGAGGACGTCCGAGCCCGCGGTCGCCGCGTGGGACAGGTCGAGCGTGACGTGGTCGTACGGCTGGGGCACCGGGTCCCAGTGGGGCAGGTAGGCCTCGATCTCCCGGCCCCGGGCGCGCCAGGGGAACATGTTCTCGACCGCGATCGCGATCCCGGAGTCCTCCTCGCGCAGGGCCACCCCGTCGACGAACTCCCGCGCGTAGTCGCGCTGCCACCGGAACGGGGGGTGGACGACGACGGTGGTGGCGCCGACGTCGCGGGCGAGGTCGACGGAGCGGTCCACCTTCGTCCACGGGTCCGGTCCCCAGACCCGCTGGGTCAGCAGGAGGGTCGGGGCGTGCACCGAGACGACCGGGAGGCCGTGCAGCTCGACGAGCGCCCGCAGCGCGCCGGCCTCCTGGGTGACCGGATCGGCCTGGACCATGACCTCGACACCGTCGTAGCCGAGACGCGCGGCCAGGTCGAAGGCGTCCGCGCACGAGCCGGGGTACACCGAGGCGGTCGAGAGGGCCACCGGCGCACTCGGGATCGTCACCGCACCGGTCATGCAGCGAGCCTAGATCAGCGCGGTGGACGGTCCGACACGTAGGGTGGAGCGGTGTCCGAAGCGCCGCTCGACATGCCCCGGACGTGGGTGGAGTTCGAGGACCCCGAGCACGCGGGGCAACGGTTCCGCTGCGACCTGACCTTCCTCACCTCCCGCTGGCGGTGCATCTTCGGCTCCGGGTGCCCCGGCATCTACGCCGACCGCCCGGACGACGGCTGCTGCACCCTCGGAGCGCACTTCACCGACGCCGACGACGTCGAGCGCGTCCGGGCCGTGGCCGCCGAGCTCGGTGAGGACGAGTGGCAGCACCATCCCGGCTCGAGCCGGCCGTCGGCGTGGAGCGAGCGGGTCGACGGCGAAAGGGCGACGCGGGTCGTCGACGGCGCCTGCATCTTCCTCAACCGGCCGGGGTTCCCCGCCGGCCCGGGGTGCGCGCTGCACCAGCACGCGCTGCGGACCGGCACGCCGCCGCACCGGGCCAAGCCGGACGTGTGCTGGCAGGTGGCGCTCCGGCGGTCCTACCGGACCGTCGAGCTGCCCGACGAGTCGTCCTACCTCGAGATCTCGGTCGGCGAGTACGACCGCCGGGGGTGGGGGCCGGGCGGCCACGACCTCGACTGGTACTGCTCCTCCTCCCCCGCGGCGCACGTCGCGCCCGAGCCGGTGTACCGCCACCTCGCCGACGAGCTCGTCGAGCTCATGGGCGAGGGCGGCTACGCCGAGCTCGTCACGCGCTGCGAGGCCCACCTCGCGCTCGCGGACGCGGCCCGCGAGACCGGGGGGCGCACGCTGCTGCCCCTGTACGTCCACCCGGCGACGCTCGCCGCGCAGCGGCCCGGGTCGTGAGCAGGCACCCGGACGGGGTCGTCCGCAGCCCGAACATCTGGCTCCACCCCGACACCTACGAGGTGGGCAACCGCGCCCTCGACCCGGACGGGGCGGTCGAGGCGGTGCTGGCCGACCTCGCCCCGACCGCGGGGGCGACCGTGCTCGACGTCGGGTGCGGGGCGGGGTTCCACCTGCCGGGGCTCGCCGTCCGTGCCGCCCGGGTCGTCGGCCTCGAGCCGCACCCCCCGCTGCGGGCTCGGGCCCGGCGTCGGGTCGCCGCCGCCGGCCCCGCCGTCCGGCGCCGGACCGCCGTCGTCGGCGGCAGCGCCGAGGCGGTCCCCCTCGCCGGCGCCAGCGTCGACGTCGCGCACGCCCGCTGGTCCTACTTCTTCGGCCCGGGCTGCGAGCCGGGTCTCGCCGAGCTCGCCCGGGTCGTCCGCCCGGGCGGGACGGCGTGCCTGGTGGACGTCGACCCGACCCGGTCGACCTTCGGCGCGTGGTTCCGCGCGGCCCACCCCGGCCGCGACCCGCTCGCGGTCGAGCGCTTCTTCGCCCGGCACGGCTTCGACCTCGTCCGGGTCCCCACCCGGTGGGAGTTCGACTCGCGCGAGGACCTCGAGGCACACGTGCGGATCGAGCTGCCGCCCCCGGTCGCCGAGCCGGCGCTCGCCCGGCACCGGGGTCGGGTGCTCGACACCTCGGTCGCGGTCCGGTGGCGGCGCTACCCGTCGCCGACCTGCGCGTAGGGAATGCGGGCGACCTCGCGGATCTCGCCGAGCAGGCCCCACTCGTCGCGCCCGAGGCGGGAGAGCGGGTCGAGCCGGCGGACGTCGACGTACAGGTCGCCGCCCGTGAGGTCGAGCAGGGACTCCTCGACCGCGGCGTGGAGGACCTCGCCGACGACGACGAGGCAGTTGCCGGTGGGCCGCACCTCGTGCAGCCGGCACTCGAGTGCCACGGGGGACTCGGCGACGCGGGGTGGGGTGACCGTCCGCGACGGCTCCCGGGTCAGCCCGACCGCGTCGAACTCGCTGACCTCGGGCGGGTAGTCGGTCGCGGTCGCGTTGACCTGCGCCATCAGCGGCTCCGGGGTGACGCTGACGACGAACTCCCCGGTGGCCTCGATGTTGCTCACCGAGTCCTTCCGGCCGACGGAGGTGAACTGCACCATCGGCGGGCGGGAGCTGACGACGGTGAAGAACGAGTGCGGCGCGAGGTTGTCGACCCCGCCGACCGACCGCGAGCTCACCCACGCGATGGGCCGGGGGACGACGCAGGAGGTGAGCAGCCGGTAGGCGGCCCGCGTCCCGGCGGCGCCCTCGCCGGTGAGGGGGATGTCGTGGCGCATGCCCGCGACGCTACCCGCGCCCGCCCGGGACGAGGGGTGTCGGTGGCCTGCCCTAGCGTTCCGGCCATGGCCTCGCGCACCTCCCGCTCCCCCGTCCACCGGTGCTCCGAGTGCGGCTGGACGTCGGTGAAGTGGGTCGGCCGGTGCGGGGAGTGCCGCGCCTGGGGGACGGTCTCCGAGGTGGGCGCGGTCGCCGCCCGGACCGCACCGGCGGCGGTCGAGCGGCCCGCGGTGCCGATCGGCGACGTCGACGCCCGGCGGGCCGAGGCGCGCACCACGGGGGTCGCCGAGTTCGACCGGGTCCTCGGCGGCGGCATGGTGCCCGGCGCGGTGGTCCTCGTCGCCGGCGAGCCGGGCATCGGCAAGTCCACCCTCCTGCTCGACGTCGCCGCCCGGTCCGCCCGCACCGGGGCCTCGGTGCTCTACGTCAGCGGCGAGGAGTCCGCCGCCCAGGTGCGCACCCGCGCCGAGCGGATCGAGGCCATGGCCCGCACCCTCTACCTCGCCTCCGAGACCGACCTCGGGACCGTCCTCGGCCAGCTCGACGCGACCGAGCCCGACCTGCTCGTCGTCGACTCGGTGCAGACCATCGCGAGCGCGGACGTCGAGGGCGCGGCCGGCAACGTCGCCCAGGTCCGGGAGGTCGCCGCGGCGCTGATCCGGGTCGCGAAGGCGCGGGGGATCTCGGTCCTGCTCGTCGGGCACGTCACCAAGGACGGCTCCATCGCGGGCCCGCGGGTGCTGGAGCACCTCGTCGACGTCGTCGTCCAGTTCGAGGGCGACCGGCACTCCCGCCTGCGTCTGGTCCGCGCGGTGAAGAACCGCTACGGCCCCACCGACGAGGTGGGCTGCTTCGACCTCTCCGACGTCGGCATCGTCGGGCTCGCCGACCCGAGCGGGCTGTTCCTCAGCCAGCGCACCGTCGACGTCCCGGGGACGTGCGTGACGGTCACCCTCGAGGGGCGGCGGCCGCTCGTCACCGAGGTCCAGGCCCTCGTCGCCCGGTCCCACCTGCCGACCCCCCGGCGCACCACCCACGGGCTGGACTCCTCCCGCGTCTCGATGCTGTGCGCCGTGCTCGAGCGGCGCGCCGGCGCCCCGATCCACGACCAGGACACCTACCTCTCCACGGTGGGTGGGGTCCGGCTCGCCGAGCCCGCGGGCGACCTCGCGGTCGCGCTCGCGCTCGCCTCGGCGGTCAAGGACGTCGCCCTCCCGGCCGGCACCCTCGCCGTGGGCGAGGTGGGCCTCGCCGGCGAGATCCGCCCGACGACCGGGGTCCCGCGCCGGCTCGCGGAGGCGGCGCGCCTCGGCTTCCGACGGGCATTCGTCCCCACCGGGGTCCTCGGCAGCGGCCCGACCCCGGAGTCGATGGACGTGGTCGAGGTCGGGGAGCTGACCAGCGCCGTCCGGCACGCGTTCGCCCACGTCGAGCCCCTCGGCTGACCGGTCGGCAGGGAGGACAAACTCCACACAATCGTGACCGTCGCAGCACATCCGTGCCGGGTCCGCGGCGCGGGCCGTCGTTAGAATCCGGCCAGACGTGACCGCGCGGCGCCGCGCCGCACCACACCGAGGACCACACGTGCACATGACCGACGAGGAGCTCTTTCGGGCCACCCTCGCCGCGCTCGCCCCGGGGACCGAGCTGCGGGACGGGCTCGAGCGCATCCTCCGCGGGAGCACCGGCGCGCTCATCGTCCTGGGGTCGGACAAGACGGTCGACCAGCTCTGCACGGGCGGGTTCCCGCTCGACATCGAGTTCTCGGCGACCCGGCTGCGCGAGCTCGCGAAGATGGACGGCGCCATCGTCGTCGACAAGGACGTCACCCGCATCGTCCGGGCCGCGACCCAGCTCGTCCCGGACCCGAGCATCGAGACGAGCGAGTCCGGCACCCGGCACCGGACCGCGGAGCGGGTCTCGAAGCAGACCGGCTTCCCGGTGGTCTCGGTGAGCCAGTCGATGCGGATCATCGCCCTCTACGTCGCCCGGCGCCGGCACGTCCTGGAGGACTCGACGGCCATCCTCAGCCACGCCAACCAGGCGCTGCAGACCCTCGAGCGGTACAAGGCGCGGCTGGACGAGGTCACCGGCACCCTGTCCGCGCTCGAGATCGAGGACCTCGTCACGGTCCGGGACGTCGCGAGCGTGCTGCAGCGCCTGGAGATGGTGCGCCGGATCAGCGCGGAGATCAGCGGCTACGTCGTCGAGCTCGGCGTCGACGGCCGGCTGCTCACCCTCCAGCTCGAGGAGCTGACCGCGGGCCTGAGCAACGACCTGGAGTGGGTCATCCTCGACTACGTCAACGAGGGACGGGCCGCGCTCAGCGTCGAGCAGGCGATCGAGAACCTCGTCGAGCTCGATGCGACCGAGCTCGTCGAGCAGGGCGCCTGCGCCCGCGCGCTCGGGTTCACCACCATCGGCGACGCCCTCGACTCCGCGGTGAGCCCGCTCGGCTACCGGCTGCTGAGCAAGGTCCCCCGGCTGCCCGGCGCCATCGTCACCCGGCTCGTGCTCCACTTCGGCAGCCTGCAGAAGCTGCTCGCCGCCAACATCGACGACCTCATGCAGGTGGACGGCGTCGGCGAGGGCCGGGCGCGCCTGGTCCGTGAGGGGCTGTCCCGGCTCGCGGAGACGAGCATCCTCGAGCGCTACGTGTGAGGCGGCAGGGACCGCAGCGGCTGCACCGGCTGCACCGGCTGCACGAGGGTGTCCTCGACTGGTACGCCGACCACGCCCGGGCGCTGCCGTGGCGGGAGCCGGACTGCCCGCCGTGGGGGGTGTTCCTCTCCGAGGTCATGTCGCAGCAGACCCCGCTCGCGCGGGTCGAGCCCGCGTGGCGGGAGTGGATGGCCCGCTGGCCCACCCCCGCCGACCTCGCCGCGGCCGCGCCCGGGGAGGCGGTCCGGGCCTGGGGCCGGCTGGGCTATCCCCGGCGGGCACTGCGGCTGCACGAGGCGGCGACCGCGATGGTGCGCCGCCACGGCGGCGAGGTGCCCCGCAGCCACGCGGAGCTGCTCGACCTGCCCGGCGTCGGGCCCTACACCGCGGCGGCGGTCGCGTGCTTCGCGTTCGGCGACACCGAGCCGGTCGTGGACACCAACGTGCGCCGAGTGCTCACCCGCACGCTGCTCGGGCGCGCGCAGGCCGCCCAGGTGCCCACCCTGGCCGAGCTCGACCTCGCGCGGGAGGCCATGCCGACCGCGACCGAGGACGCCCGGACGTGGAACGTCGCCGTCATGGAGCTCGGGGCGCTGGTCTGCACCGCCCGCGGCCCGCGCTGCCCGGACTGCCCGGTGGCGCACGTGTGCGACTGGGCCCGGGCGGGTCGTCCGCCGCACGAGGGACCACCGCGCCGCGGGCAGGCCTGGCACGGCACCGACCGGCAGGTGCGCGGCCGGCTCCTGCAGCGGCTGCGCGAGCACGACGGTGGAGCCCTGACCCGGGAGGACCTCCTCGCCTCGGGCGGGGACGACGCGGCCCGGGCCGACCGGTGCCTGGGCTCGCTCGTCGAGGACGGGCTCGTCGAGCCCGTCGAGGGAGGCTTCCGGCTGCCGGCCTGAGCGGCGGGGAGCCCGTCAGGGCAGGATCGGGTCCCGGACGAGGGGGCACGTCATGCAGTGGCCGCCGCCGCGGCCCCGGCCGAGCTCGGCGCCGACGATCTCGATGACCTCGACCCCGGCGCGGCGGAGCAGCTCGTTGGTGACGGTGTTGCGGTCGTAGGTGACGACGACGCCGGGCTCGAGCGCGACGGCGTTGTTCGCGCTGTCCCACTGCTGGCGCTCGGAGGCGTAGACGTCGCCGCCGGTCTCGACCGACCGGAGCTCGTCGAGCCCGAGGGCCTCGGCGACGACGTCGACGAACGGGCGCGCGCCCTCGTCGGTGACGTGCACCCCCCGCCGGTCGTCGGGCCGCAGCGAGAAGGTGTGGATGCCGTCGACGATCGCCGGGTAGTACGTGGCGAGGTCGACGTCGGCGAAGGTGAACACGGTGTCGAGGTGCATCGCCGAGCGGAGCTTCGGCATCCCTGCGACGACGACGTGCTCGGCCGCCTCCTGGGCGAACAACGCGGCCGCGACCTGGCTGACGGCGTGCCGCGAGGTGCGCTCGCTCATCCCGATGAGGACGACCCCGCCCCCGACGGGCATGACGTCGCCGCCCTCGATCGTGCTCTGCCCCCAGTCCCGCTCCGGGTCCCCCCACCAGACCCGGGATCCGACGAAGTCGGGGTGGAAGGCGTAGATCGCCTTGTACAGCAACGTCTCGTCGTGCCGCGCCGGCCAGTACAGCGGGTTGAGCAGGACCCCGTCGTAGAGCCACGAGGTCGTGTCCCGGGTGTAGAGGGTGTTCGGCAGCGGCCGGATGAGGTAGTCCCGCGCGTCCTGGGACTCCCGCGCCAGCGAGAGCGAGGTGCCACCGCGGTGCTCGGCGGGCAGGTCCCGGGTGGCGAGGCCGCCGATGAGCAGCTCGGCGAGCTGGCGCGCCTCGAGGGACTCGAGGTAGGCGCGGGTGTCGTCGACGAGCTCCAGGCCCACCTGGTCGGGCACGACGCGCCGGTCCAGCAGCCAGTCCCGGGCACCCGGCACGGCGAGGGTCTCGGCGACGACGTCGTGCAGCTCGACCACCTCGACCCCGTGCGCGGTGAGCTTGTCGACGAAGTCGGCGTGGTCGCGCTGGGCGTTCTCGACCCACATGACGTCGTCGAAGAGCAACCCGTCGGCGTTGGTGGGGGTCAGCCGCCGGTGGGCCGTCCCCGGGGCGCACACGAGCACCTTGCGCAGTCGGCCCACCTCGGAGTGGACGCCGTAGGTGCCCGCCGTGCCCGTGCCCGTCGTCGTCGTGCCGGTCGCTCCCCCGGCAGGGGTGTCGGTGCTCATGTGCCTACCTTCCTCCCCGGCCGCGCCGGGCGCGGTCTAGAGGGTCCTCAGCATCCTGGTGTTGCCGAGGGTGTTGGGCTTGACCCGCTCGAGATCGAGGAACTCGGCGACGCCCTCGTCGTAGGAGCGCAGCAGCTCGGCGTACACGGCGGGGTCGACCGCCTGCTCCTCGATCGGGGCGAAGCCGTGCCGGCCGAAGAACGCGGTCTCGAAGGTGAGGCAGAACAGCCGGGAGACCCCGAGCTCGCGGGCGTCCCCGACCAGCGTCTCCAGCAGCGCGGTGCCGACCCCGCGCCCGGCGAGGGCGGCGTCGACGGCCAGGGTGCGCACCTCGGCGAGGTCCTCCCACATGACGTGCAGCGCGCCGCAGCCGACGACGGCGCCGTCGGCGCTCGTCGCCACCCGGAACTCCTGGACCGACTCGTAGTACTGGACGACCTCCTTGGCCACGAGCACGCGGGCCTCGGCGAGCGGCTGGACGAGCGAGCGGATGGCGCGGACGTCCCCCGTCCGAGCGCGACGAACCCGGACCTCGGCGGGCAGGGACGGACTCACGCGGGTCAGGCTATGCGGGCCCGTCCTCCCCGCGACAGCGGGGAGGGGCCCATGCGCGGAGCACGGCCCTCCCGCACGCGACAGCGGGGCCGGAGAGGACTCCGGCCCCGCTGTCGCAGGTGGCGGCGCGGGGTCGCCGCCGCGACACCTCACCTCACTCGGTCGGGCCCTCGCCGGCCTCGACGAGCGGGACCTCGATGCCGCGGGCGTGGGGCGTGCCGGTGAACGTGAACGTCGCCGACTTGCCCTCGCCCTCGGTGCCGACCGCGACGATCTCGCCGGAGGCGAGCTCGCCGAAGAGGATCTTCTCCGAGAGCACGTCCTCGATCTCGCGCTGGATGGTCCGCCGCAGCGGCCGGGCGCCGAGCACCGGGTCGTACCCGCGCTTGGCGAGCAGGGCCTTGGCGTCGGACGTGAGCTCGATGCCCATGTCCTTGTCCTTCAGCCGGGTGTCGAGCTTGGCGATCTCGAGGTCGACGATCTGGACGATCTCGTCCTGCGTCAGCTGCGGGAAGACGATCGTGTCGTCGACGCGGTTGAGGAACTCGGGCCGGAAGTGCTGCTTGAGCTCGTCCTGGACCTTGTTCTTCATGCGCTCGTAGTCGTTGCGGCTGTCGCCGCCCGGGGTGAAGCCGAGCGAGACCCCCTTGGCGATGTCCCGGGTGCCGAGGTTCGTCGTCATGATGATGACGGTGTTCTTGAAGTCGACCATCCGACCCTGGGAGTCGGTGAGCCGGCCGTCCTCGAGCACCTGCAGCAGGGAGTTGAAGATCTCCGGGTGGGCCTTCTCGACCTCGTCGAACAGGACGACCGAGAACGGCTTGCGCCGCACCTTCTCGGTGAGCTGGCCGCCCTCCTCGTACCCGACGTACCCGGGCGGGGAGCCGAACAGCCGCGAGACGGTGTGCTTCTCGGAGTACTCCGACATGTCGAGCTGGATGAGCGCGTCCTCGTCCCCGAACAGGAACTCGGCGAGCGTCTTGGCCAGCTCGGTCTTCCCGACGCCGGTCGGGCCGGCGAAGATGAAGGAGCCACCGGGACGGCGCGGGTCCTTCAGCCCGGCCCGGGTGCGACGGATCGCCTGCGAGAGCGCCTTGATGGCGTCGTCCATGCCGACGATCCGCTTGTGCAGCTCGTCCTCCATGTGGAGCAGGCGCGAGGACTCCTCCTCGGTGAGCTTGAACACCGGGATCCCCGTCGAAGCGGCGAGCACCTCGGCGATGAGCTCCTCGTCGACCTCGGCGACGACGTCCATGTCCCCGGACTTCCACTCCGACTCGCGCCGGGCCTTCTCGCCGAGCAGCTTCTTCTCGTCGTCGCGCAGCCGCGCGGCCTTCTCGAAGTCCTGCCCGTCGATCGCCGACTCCTTCTCGAGCCGGACCGCGGCGATCTTCTCGTCGAACTCGCGCAGGTCCGGCGGCGCGGTCATCCGGCGGATGCGCAGCCGGGCCCCGGCCTCGTCGATGAGGTCGATCGCCTTGTCCGGCAGGTAGCGGTCGTTGATGTACCGGTCGGCCATGTTGACGGCGCCGACGAGCGCGGCGTCGGTGATCGAGACCCGGTGGTGGGCCTCGTAGCGGTCGCGCAGGCCCTTGAGCATCTCGATGGCGTGCGCGAGCGTCGGCTCGGCGACCTGGATCGGCTGGAACCGCCGCTCGAGGGCGGAGTCCTTCTCGATGTACTTGCGGTACTCGTCCAGCGTCGTCGCCCCGATGGTCTGGAGCTCGCCGCGGGCCAGCATCGGCTTGAGGATGCTCGCCGCGTCGATGGCGCCCTCGGCGGCGCCCGCCCCGACGAGGGTGTGGATCTCGTCGATGAACAGGATGATGTCGCCGCGGGTGCGGATCTCCTTGAGGACCTTCTTCAGCCGCTCCTCGAAGTCACCGCGGTAGCGGCTGCCGGCGACGAGGGAGCCGAGGTCGAGGGTGTAGAGCTGCTTGTCCTTCAGGGTCTCGGGGACCTCCCCCTTGACGATGTCCTGGGCGAGGCCCTCGACGACGGCGCTCTTGCCGACGCCGGGCTCGCCGATGAGGACCGGGTTGTTCTTGGTCCGGCGGGAGAGGACCTGCATGACCCGCTCGATCTCGAGCTCGCGCCCGATCACCGGGTCGAGCTTGCCCTCGCGGGCCGCCTGGGTCAGGTTTCGGCCGAACTGGTCGAGGACGAGGGAGCCGGCAGGGGTGCCCTCCTGCTGCGAGCCCGCGCCGACTCCTGCGGCGGCACCGCCGCCCTCCTTGCCCTGGTAGCCGGAGATCAGCTGGATGACCTGCTGGCGCACGCGGTTGAGGTCGGCGCCGAGCTTGACGAGGACCTGGGCGGCGACGCCCTCGCCCTCGCGGATGAGGCCGAGGAGGATGTGCTCGGTCCCGATGTAGTTGTGGCCGAGCTGCAGGGCCTCGCGCAGCGACAGCTCGAGGACCTTCTTCGCCCGCGGCGTGAAGGGGATGTGCCCCGAGGGGGCCTGCTGGCCCTGGCCGATGATCTCCTGGACCTGCTCGCGGACCGACTCCAGCGAGATGCCGAGGCTCTCCAGGGCCTTGCTGGCCACGCCCTCACCCTCGTGGATGAGGCCGAGGAGGATGTGCTCGGTCCCGATGTAGTTGTGGTTGAGCATGCGCGCTTCCTCTTGCGCGAGCACGACCACTCGACGAGCCCGGTCGGTGAACCGCTCAAACATTGTGTGTTGCTCCTGACTATCGAGGCACCCTCGATGCTAGTCGTGCGACCTGACCACCCGCATCGTCCGTCCGGGCCCGCGGATGAGGCAGGTCGCGTTCGATGAGCACAACGCCACCGGATACCAGCCTGTTCCACCCCGGCCGGCGAGGACAGGCTGTTTCGCTCACAGCGGAGCAGGTTCCGGGACGCCGCGCGCCCGGTCAGCCCGCGGGACCCCGGCGACGGACCTCCTCGACGTGCCCCATGGCCTCCCGCAGGTCGGCGAGCCAGGTCTCGGACCGCTCGGCGACGAGCCGGACGCACCAGCCGAGCGCCTCGCTGCGGGACCGCGCGACGCCGGCGTCGACGAGGGTGTCGAGCACCTGCCGCTCGGGCTGGCGCAGCCGGGTCATGACCGGCGCGGCGAGCTGGGTGAACATCTCGGTGTGCCCGGCGACGTCGACGCCCCAGGAGACCTTCGTGCCGCTGAGGTGCTCGAGCTCGCGGGCGATCTCGATGCGGCGCTCGCGGGTGTCCTCGCGGAACTGCCGGGCGCGCCCGCGGGCGGCGACGAGCCGGTCGGCGTCTTCGGCGTCCTCGGGGAGGTCGGGCGCGGCCAGCGGCCCGACGACGATGATCTCGTCGCGGTCCCGGTGGACCTCGACGGGGCCGGTGAACCAGTCCTCCGGGAGGCGGCCGGCCAGCCACGCCTCCACACTCGTGCGCGTTGTCATGTAATGATGATTACGCCCTTACGAAGCAATGTCGATGACCGTCCGCTCACGGCGAACACGCCGGTCCCGGTGACCCCACTGGGTCCGCACGGGTGGTCGCCCCGGTGCCGACTCTGCGGACGCAGCGCGAAGCGACCCGGCGGGCGGGTCGGGTCGGGTGAGGAGGGTCGGGTGAGGAGGGTCGGGTCAGGTCAGGTGGCGCTCGTCGCTGATCCGGCGGGCCTTGCCGAGCGAGCGCTCGAGCGCGTGCGGGGGCTCGACGACGGCACGGACGGTGACGCCGACGATCCTCTTGACCCGTCGCTCGAGCTCGCGGCCGAGCTCGTCGGCCCGGTCGGGCTCGAGGGACTCCGCCCGCTCGACCCGGACGGTGAGCTCGTCCATCCGCCCCGGGCGGGTGAGGACGCACAGGTAGTGCGGCGTCAGCCCCTCGATGGTGAGGATCTGCTCCTCGACCTGGCTGGGGAACACGTTGACCCCGCGGACGATCATCATGTCGTCGCTGCGCCCGGTCACCTTGGCCATCCGGCGGAACTCCGGGTGGGCGGTGCCGGGCAGGAGGCGGGTGAGGTCGCGGGTGCGGTAGCGCACGACCGGCATCGCCTCCTTGGTCAGCGTCGTGAAGACCAGCTCCCCCTCCTCGCCGTCGGGCAGCACCTCGCCGGTGATCGGGTCGACGACCTCGGGGTAGAAGTGGTCCTCCCAGACGTGGAGGCCGTCCTGGGTCCGCCCCGACTCCTGGGCGACCCCGGGGCCCATCACCTCGGAGAGCCCGTAGATGTCGGTCGCCCGGATCCGGGTTCGCCGCTCGACCTCGGAGCGCATCTGCTCGGTCCACGGCTCCGCCCCGAAGATGCCGACCTCGAGCGACGTCGCCGCGGGGTCGACGCCCCGCCGCTCCATCTCGTCGAGGATGGCGAGGAAGTACGACGGCGTCACCATGATGACGCGGGGCTCGAGGTCGAGGATGAGCTGGACCTGCCGCTCGGTCATCCCTCCGGAGACGGGCACGACCGTGCAGCCGAGCCGCTCGGCCCCGTAGTGTGCGCCCAGCCCGCCGGTGAACAGGCCGTAGCCGTAGGCGACGTGGACCACGTCCCCCGGCCGGCCGCCGGCCGACTCGATGGAGCGGGCGACGACGTCGGCCCACACCTCGAGGTCGGCCCTGGTGTAGCCGACGACGGTGGGCCGCCCGGTCGTCCCGCTGCTCGCGTGGACGCGGGCGACGCTCGAGCGCGGCACCGCGAACATGCCGTAGGGGTAGTTCGCGCGCAGGTCGGCCTTCGTCGTGAACGGGAACCGCGCGAGGTCCGCCAGCGTGCGCAGGTCGTCCGGGCGGACCCCGGCCTCGTCGAAGGCGCGGCGGTAGTGGGGCACGTTCTCGTACGCGCGCCCCAGGCTCGTGCGCATCCGCTCGAGCTGGAGGTCGCGCAGCGCTGCGCTGTCCATGACGGGGAACCTACCAAGGTGCACGTCGGGTGTAACACCCCCTCCGGTCGTGGGACGTCAGCGCCGAGCGGCCTCGCGTGCGGTGTCGACGGCTCCGCGGCCCCCGCCGCGGCGGTCGGCGACCAGGCTCGTCGCCGTGACGGTCGCAAGGATGGCGACGACGGCGGCGAGACCTGCGAGCGTCGGGACGGTCGGGACGGCGGGCCACACCCCGTGCGCCCAGTGCAGGACGAGCTTGGCCCCGATGACGGCGAGGATCGCCGCCAGCCCGTACCCGAGGTGGGCCAGTCGGGCGAGCGCGCCCTCGAGGACGAAGTACAGCGCGCGCAGGCCGAGCAGCGCGAACGCGTTGGTGACGAAGACGAGGTAGGGGTCCCCGGTGATGCCGTAGACGGCGGGGACGGAGTCGACGGCGAAGACGACGTCGGCGCCGAGGATCGCGACGACGACGAGGGCGAGGGGGGTGAGGGCCCGGCGCCCCGCCCGGCGGACGGTCAGGGCGGTCCCCGCGTACTCGGTGCTCACCGGCCAGAACCGGCGCACGAGCCGCACGCTGCGCAACCGGGTGACGTCGACCTCGTGGGCGGCACCGCGGAGGGTGTCGCGGAGCACGGAGGCCGCGGTGGCGAGGAGCAGGGCGCCGAAGAGGAGGAAGGTGACGTCGAAGGACTCGATGAGCCGGCCGCCGACCGCGATGAGGACGCCACGCAGCACGAGGGCCCCGGCCACACCGATGAGCAGGACCCGCTGGCGCAGCTCGCGCGGCACGGCGAAGCCGGCGAGCAGCAGGACGAGGACGAAGAGGTTGTCGACCGAGAGGCTCTTCTCGACGAGGTAGCCGGTGTAGTACTCCACCCCGCGGCCGGCTCCGTGCTCGGTCCAGACCCAGACCCCGAACGCCAGGGGCAGGGCGACGTAGAACGACGACCACAGGATGGCCTCGCGCATCGAGACCGCGTGCGGGGACCGGGTCAGGCCGAAGTCGACGGCGAGGAGGGCCAGGACCCCGAGCAGGGTCACGGTCCAGAGCAGGGGCGTGCCGACCGGGGCGCCGGACGTCGCCTGGGTGACGGGCAGGGAGGTGGGCAGGGCGGCGGGAAGGGCCGCGAGAGGGTACGCGGAGAGGTCGGCGGGGAGTGCCACAGGAGGGCTCCTCGGGTCACGGGGCGTCCGAGGTCTCCTTCGCCGCCGGGGGCGGCGTCCGCCCGGGAGGGCCGTGGGACCCTCGGAATGACCGGACGGAGCTTGGGAAGTACTCCCCTCCGCACCGCATCATACCCGAGCCCGGCGACGGGTGGGCGCGCACGGAGCCTCAGTGCCGGCGCTGGCAGCGGCCGCACCAGAACAGGTTGCGGCCCGCGACGACCTCGGTCCGCACCCGGGAGCCGCAGACCCGGCAGGGCTGCCCCGCGCGCCGGTACACGTGGTACCGGCGCTCGCCGAGGGAGACCTCCCGGCCGGCGGCGAGCGCATCCTCCACCTCGGCCACCTGGTCGTCCATGGTGACGATCTGGCGCGCCGCGACCGCGAGCGGCATGAGCGCGACGAGGTCGTCCCAGAGCGCCTGCCACGTCGCCGGCCGGACCCGGCGGCCCTCGACGCGCGGGTCGACGCGGTGGCGGAAGAGGACCTCGCTGCGGTAGACGTTCCCGACCCCGGCGACGACCTTCTGGTCCATGAGGACCTCGGCGACCCGGCGCGAGGTGCGCGCGACCCGCTCCCAGCCGGTCCCGGCGCCCTCGTCCGGACGCAGCGGGTCCGGACCGAGCCGGGCCGCGACGGCGTCGACCTCCTCGGGGGTGACGACGGCGCAGACGATGGGCCCGCGCAGGTCGGCGACCCGGTCGTCGGTGGCCAACCGCAGCCGGACGGCACCGCGCGGCTCCGGCGGGCCGTCGCCGTCGACCTCGGTGACGGTGAAGGTCCCGATGAGCCCCAGGTGGACCTGGAGCCACGTCCCGCCGTCGAACTCGACGAAGACGTGCTTGCCGCGGGCGTGCGCGCCGAGGACCTCCCGGCCGTCGAGCAGCGCCGCGCCGTCGGCGAACCTGCCCTGCGGGCTGGAGGCGGCCGGGAGGGTCCCGGCGAACGCGTTCTCGAGGTCCCGGGCGAGCGTGTGCAGGGTGGGGCCTTCGGGCACGGGTCAGCTGGCCTTCTTCTTCGCCGTCTTCTTCCGGCTCCCCGACCCGGACGAGGACTTCGAGGAGCCCGACCCGCCGGAGGACTTCGAGGACTTCGAGGACTTCCCTTGGCCGGCGCCGCCGGAGGACGTCGCCGAGCCCGACCCCCCGCCGTCCGAGCCCGACTCACCCCGCGAGGCCCGGGCCTTCTCGACGCTCTGCGAGAGGGCGGCGAGCAGGTCGACGACCTCACCGGTCTCCTCCGCGGCCTCCGGGGTGGTCGTGGTCTCCCCGCCCTCGACCTTGGCCGCCACGAGGGCCTCGACCGCCCGGGCGTAGTCGTCCTCGTAGTCCTCGGGGTCGAAGTCCCCCGACAGCTGCTCGATCAGCATGCGGGCCATGTCGAGCTCCTTGGACGTCGCCGCCTCGCCCTCCTCGAGCTGGGCGAAGTCGGCACCGCGGACCTCGTCGGGCCAGAGCATCGTCTGCATCGCGATGACGCCCTCGTGGACCCGCAGCACCGCCATCGTCGTGCGGGTGCGGATCGAGACGGTGACGACGGCGACCCGGTTCTCCTCCTCGAGGGCGTCCCGGAGCAGCACGTACGGCTTGGTCGCCGAGCGGTCGGGCTCGAGGTAGTAGGACTTGTCGAAGTACATCGGGTCGATCTGCTCGGCCGGGACGAACTTCTCGACCGAGATCTCCTTCGAGGACCGGCTCGGCAGGTCGGCGAAGTCCTCGTCGGTGAGGACGACCATCTCGCCGTCCTCGGTCTCGTACCCCTTGGCGATGTCGTCGTAGGAGACGACGTCGCCGTCGATGGAGCAGACGCGCTGGTAGCGGATCCGGCCGCCGTCGGCGGCGTGGACCTGGCGGAAGTGGATGTCGTGGTTCTCGGTGGCCGCGTACAGCCGCACCGGGACGTTCACCAGGCCGAACGAGACCGCGCCCTTCCAGATGGCACGCATGTGGGCCTCCCTCTCCCGGCGGTGCTCGACGTCCGCACCAGCCTAGCGTCGGGGCCGGGCGGGGGGACGTGCGCGAGGATGAGGACCATGGCAGCGGCGACGGGGCACGGCGGGGGCGGCCGGCGGGGAGCGCCCCAGGTCACCCGCGTCGAGGTGGACGGCCGCCGGCTGCGCCTGACCAGCCTCGACAAGCTGCTCTACCCCGCCACCGAGACGACCAAGGGCGAGGTGCTGGACTACTACGCCCGGGTGGCGCCGGTCCTCCTGCCGCACCTCGCCGGGCGGCCGGTCACCCGGGTGCGCTGGCCGCACGGGGTCGAGTCGGACTCGTTCTTCGAGAAGAACCTGCCCTCGGGCGCGCCGTCGTGGCTGCCCCGGGCCCAGGTCGAGGACGTCACGTTCCCCCTCGTCACCGGGCTCGCGGACCTGACGTACCTGGTCAACCTCAACTCGATCGAGCTCCACGTGCCGCAGTGGCGCGTCGAGGACGGCACCCCGGTCACCCCGGACCGGCTCGTCGTCGACCTCGACCCGGGGGCCCCCGCGGGGCTGCACGAGTGCGCCCGGGTGGCGCTGCTCGTCCGGGAGAGGCTGGCCGCCCTCGGGATGCGCCTCCACCCGGTGACGAGCGGGTCCAAGGGGATGCAGCTCTACGCCGAGCTCGGCGGCGATCTCACGAGCGAGCAGGTGCGCAACCTCGTCCAGCAGCTCGCCCAGGAGCTGACCCGCGCCCACCCCGACCTCGTGCTGTGGCGGATGACGAAGTCGCTCCGGCCGGGGAAGGTGTTCCTCGACTGGAGCCAGAACGTGTTCCACAAGACGACGGTCTGCCCGTACTCGCTGCGCGGCCGGGAGGCCCCGACCGTCGCCGCGCCGCGGACGTGGGAGGAGGTCGAGGCGGGCGCGGAGGACCCGGAGTCCTTCGAGCAGCTCGGATTCGAGGAGGTCCTCGAGCGGGTCGCGGCCGACGGCGACCTCCTCGCCGACCTCACCTGACCCGGAGCGACCGGTTGCGTCCGGGTCGCGTGCAGGCTCCGTCCGGGTTGCGTCCGCAGGGTCGGCGCCCTGGCGACCGAACGTGCGGACGCAACGGGATCTTCGCAGGTGAGCGCGCGAAGGTCGCGGGGGGAAATGACTCCGAGAATGTCGTGCGACGACGTTTCCGGGACGCATTCTGGAACGGCCGGTACCGCCGGACACATTGTGGAAATGCCCGCCCCCGGAGGGACAAAAAGAACATCCGAGGCCGCTCACCGGGTACGCCGCAGGCAAAGAAACCACAGGCCGAGGGAATCTTTCGGCACCGGAACGGTCAGAAATGTCAACGGGAGCCGACCGGGCCCGCCGCCGGCGTGGGCCGGCAACCGGGTCCGGGCGACTCCCGGCAGGTGACGCTCGCCCTAGTGGGCGGCGTCGTAGGCCTGCTGGATCTCGGCGCTGATCCGTCCCCGGCCGCTGACGGTGTAGCCGTTCTCCCGGGCCCAGGACCGGACCTCGCTGAGGTCCCGGCGGCTCCCGCCGCCGTTCCGGCTCCGTCCGCTCGCGCGCCGGGTCCCGCCGGACCGCCGCGCGTGGCCGACCCACGTCGCGAGGTCCCCGCGGAGCCGTTCGGCGTGCTCGGCGTTGAGGTCGATCTCGTAGCTGACGCCGTCGAGGCCGAAGGTCACGGTCTCGTCGGCGGGCGAGGCGTCGAGGTCGTCCTCGAGAATCACCTGCACTCGCTGGGCCATCGAAGAATTCCTCTCAGTGAAAACAGGGGGTGACACAACGAAGGTATCGCATTTTCGCGTGAGGAATCCACAAATGTTCCGGACATTGCCCGGGCGTGCTTCAGGAGTCGTTGCGCCCGTTCGACGCCGAAGGCTTCTCGTCCTGTTCGGGCGCCTTCTCGCCGGCGCCTTTCTCGCTCGCCTCGACGGCCCGGTCCTGCTCGGTCTCCCAGCGGGCCTGGGCGATCCGCTCGCGACGGTCGCCCTCGAGCAGGTACTTGATGACGTAGTAGAAGAGGAACGCCACCCCGGCGCTCGGGATGAGCGCGGCGACGACGGACCACACGCCCGACATGCTCACACCTCCGGCTTGGTGTGGGGGAAGAGGATGGTCTCGCGGATGGAGGCCCCGGTGAACAGCATGATGAGCCGGTCGATGCCGAGCCCCAGGCCACCCATCGGCGGGGCCCCGTACTCCAGGGCGCGCAGGAAGTCCTCGTCGAGCTGCATCGCCTCGGGGTCCCCGGCGGCGGCGCGGAGGGACTGCGCGGTCAGGACCTCCCGCTGGACGACGGGGTCGACGAGCTCGGAGAACGCGGTCCCCCGCTCCACGCCCGCGATGACGAGGTCCCAGGCCTCGATGAGACCGGGCTGGTCCCGGTGCGGGCGGGCGAGCGGCTGCGCCGAGGCGGGGTAGTCGCAGAGGAACGTCGGCTGCAGCAGCGTCGGCTCGACGAGCTCCCCGAGCAGCTCGAGGACGACCTTCGCGGCCTCCCACGCGGGGTCGAGGTCGACGCCGTGCTCGCCGGCGATCCGGGTCAGGGTGGCGAGGTCGGTCTGCGGGGTCACCCTCTCGCCCACGGCCTCGGAGACCGCCTCGTGGACCGGGAGCCAGCGCCACTCGGCGTCGAGGTCGACCGTCCCCCGCGGGGTCTCGACCTGCCGGGACCCGGTCGCGTCGGCGGCGGCGAGGACCAGGGCACGGACGAGGTCGGCCATCGTGAACTGGTCGCCGTAGGCCTCGTACGCCTCGAGCATCGTGAACTCCGGGCTGTGGGTGGCGTCGACGCCCTCGTTGCGGAAGATCCGCCCCATCTCGTAGACCTTGTCGACGCCGCCGACGACGGCCTTCTTGAGGTTGAGCTCGAGCGCGATCCGCAGGGTCATGTCCTGGGTGAACGCGTTGAGGTGGGTCCGGAACGGCCGGGCGGCGGCGCCGCCGTGGATCAGCTGGAGCACCGGGGTCTCGATCTCGAGGTAGCCGCGCTCCTCGAGGGTGCGCCGGACCGCCGCGACGATCGCCGCGCGGGTGCGGACCATGTCGCGCGACTCCTGCCGGACGATGAGGTCGGCGTAGCGCTGGCGCACCCGGCTCTCCTCCGACAGCTCCTTGTGGAGCACCGGCAGCGGGCGGAGGGCCTTGGAGGCCATCCCCCAGCGGTCCGCCATGACCGACAGCTCGCCGCGCCGGCTGCTGATCACCCGACCCTCGACCCAGACGTGGTCGCCGAGGTCGACGGTGTGCTTCCACTCCGCGAGCGCGTCCTCGCCGACCTCGGCGAGGCTGAGCATCGCCTGCAGCCGGGTGCCGTCGCCCTCCTGGAGGGTGGCGAAGCAGAGCTTGCCGGTGTTGCGGACGAAGATGACCCGTCCGGCGACCGCGACGACGTCACGGGTCTCCTCGCCCTTCTCCAGGTGGCCCCACCCCTCGCGGACCTCGGCGAGGGTGTGGGTGCGCGGCACCGTGACCGGGTAGGGGTGGCCCCCGGCGTCGAGGATCCGGGCGCGCTTCTCGTGCCGGACCCGCACCTGCTCGGGGACGTCGGCCTCGGGGGTGGTCGGGGGGGTGTCGCTCACCCGGTCCAGCCTAGATGTCGCCGGAGCGGCCCGGACCGTGCGGGTGCGGCCGGCGGGTGACGGCGGAGGTCGCGAGGCCGTAGCCGTCGGGGACGTCGCCGGGGTCGTGGTCGACCTCGACGACCCGGTTGGCCGCGTCGACGAACACGACCTCCGGCTCGAACGCCCGCGCCTCGGCCTCGTCCATGGCGGCGTAGGCGATGACGATGACGGTGTCCCCGGGGTGGACGAGCCGGGCCGCGGCGCCGTTGACGCAGACGGTCCCGGAGCCGCGCTCGCCCTCGATGACGTACGTGGTCAGCCGGGCACCGGAGTCGACGTCGACGACGTCGACCTGTTGACCGGGCAGCATCCCGGCGGCCTCGATGAGGTCCCGGTCGAGGGTGAGGGAGCCGACGTAGTGCAGGTCGGCCTGGGTCACCGTGGCGCGGTGGATCTTGCTGTGGAGCATGAACAGCTGCACCGGGGTCTCCTCTTCGCGTCGGGGGCAGGTGCGGGGATCGGGCGGGTCGGCGGGTCGGACGCAGCGGGCCGCGCGGCGCGGTCAGCTCGCCGGGGCGGCGGAGGCGACGTCGGAGAACACGCTGAGCCGTCCGCCCCCGGGCCCGAGGCGGACCGGGGTGTTGTCGATCAGGCGGGTCGTCCCGACCCGGCCCGCGACGGCGAGCAGGGCCTCCCCGCGGTACCACTCCGGCACCTCCTCCAGGGTGCTCGGGTGGACGAGGACGAGGTAGTCGACGAGGACCAGCGGCTCGGCGACGAGGACCGCCCGGGCCGCGCGGCGGACGGCCGAGGGACCCTCCACCGCGGCGTCCGTGCCGGCGGCCAGCGCCCGGGACAGCGACAGCGCGACCTCGCGGTCGGACCCGGTGAGGTAGGTGTTGCGGCTGCTCATCGCGAGCCCGTCGGCCTCGCGGACCGTCGGCACCGAGACCACCTCGACGGGGAAGTCGAGGTCGCGCACCATCCGGCGGATGAGGAGGAGCTGCTGGGCGTCCTTCTGGCCGAAGTAGGCCGAGGCGGGCCGGGTGAGGTGGAACAGCTTGCCGACGACGGTGAGGACGCCGTCGAAGTGGCCGGGCCGGGACCGGCCCTCGAGGAGGTCGCCGAGCGCTCCGGCGGACACGACGACGCCGGGGTCGCCGTCGGGGTAGACGACGTCCGGGGTGGGGGCGAAGACGAGGTCGACTCCCTCGGCCCGGCACATCTCGAGGTCGGCGTCGAAGGTGCGCGGGTACCGGCTCAGGTCCTCCCCGGCCCCGAACTGGAGCGGGTTGAGGAACACGGTGACGAGGACGTGCCGGGCGCGCTGCCGGGCGGTGCGGATGAGGACGGCGTGGCCCTCGTGGAGCGCGCCCATCGTCATGACGACGGCGACGTCCCCGGCCTCGAGACCGGACCTCGAGCGGTCGAGCTCCTCGCGGGTGCGGACGACCACGGGCCCGGTCTCGGGGGTC
This sequence comes from uncultured Actinomycetota bacterium, assembly GCA_963800325.1. GTDB lineage: Bacteria > Actinomycetota > Actinomycetes > Actinomycetales > Dermatophilaceae > CAWDAQ01. The sequence goes on from CAWDAQ010000005.1 coordinate 994,612, forward strand.
GTGTCAAAGGCCGCGCCGGGCCCGGCGTCGGCGGAGGTGTCGGGGGACGGGTCGGTCACTGCGGGTCCTCCGGGGGGTGGTCGGCTGCCTCGAGGGTCTCCAGCAGCGGGGCGGCGACGTGCGGCCGCAGCCGGCCGCCGGCGACCGCGCGGGCGGCGGTGGCCCGGGCGAGGGCGAGGTAGGCGGGGCGGATGTCGGGGGCGAGCCCGTCGAGCTCGTCGAGGTGCCCGGCCACGGTACCGGCGTCCCCGCGGGCGACCGGACCGGTGAGCGCGGCGTCCCCGAGCCGGAGGGTGTTGTCGACCGCGGCGTGGACCAGGGGGGCGAGCACCCGGTCGGGCTGCTCGACACCGGCGGCGCGGAGCACGTCCATGGCCTGGGCGAGCAGGGTGACGAGGTGGTTCGACCCGTGCGCGAGCGCGGCGTGGTACCTCGTCCGGGCGCCCTCGGCCACCCACACCGGCTCGGCGCCCATCTCGATGACGAGGGCCTCGGCGACGGGCCGCAGCCCCTCGGGGGCGGTGACCCCGAACGTGCAGTCGGCGAGCCGGGCCAGGTCCATCCCGGTGCCGGTGAACGTCATCGCCGGGTGGAGCGCGAGCGGGAGCACGCCGGCCGCAGCCGCGGGCTCGAACGGCGCGAGGCCGTGCCGGCCCGAGGTGTGGACCGCGAGCTGGCCGCGCTCCCAGGTGCCGGTGGCCGCGAGCCCGGCGACGAGGTCGCCCAGGGCGTCGTCGGGCACCGCGAGCAGGACGAGCTCGGCAGCGGCGACGACGTCGGGGACGGGCCGGACCGGCACTCCGGGCAGCAGCCGCTCGGCGCGGTCCCTTGAGGCGTCGCTCACCGCGGAGACCGCGACGACCTCGTGCCCGGCGCGGGCGAGCGCGGCGCCGAGGACGGCGCCGACCCGGCCGGCGCCGACGACGCCGACGCGGAGCCGGGCGGGGTGTGGCTCGGCGCCGCCCGGGGTGGAGGTCATGGCCTCCACCCTAGGCTGGGGCCGTGGTCCCGTGGCGAGAGGCGTGGCAGCACGCCCTGTACGGACCGGACGGCCTCTACCGGCGTCCCGCGGGCCCGGCCGGCCACTTCGCGACGGCCGCCCACGGCCCGCTCGGCCCGGCCCTCGCCCGGGTCGTCGCCGGGCTCGCGGCCGAGCACGACGTCGCCCGCGTCGTCGACGTCGGGTGCGGCCGGGGCGAGCTCCTCCGCGCGCTGTCGGACCTCGGCGGCGCGGGGTGCGTCCTCGAGCTCGTCGGGGTCGACGTCGTCGACCGCCCGGCGGACCTGCCCGGTGACGTGGGGTGGATCACGGCGCCCGGGGGTGCCGCGCTTCCCGACGGTGAGGGGCTCGCGGCGCTGCGCCGGGCCCTGGACGGGGCGCTGGTCCTCGCCCACGAGTGGCTCGACGTGGTCCCGTGCACGGTCGCCGAGGTCGACGGGCGTGGCCGGCTGCGGGCCGTGCTCGTGGACCCCGCGACCGGGCAGGAGGCCCTGGGTGACGAGCTCGGCGGGGACGAGCTGGCGTGGTGCGAGAGGTGGTGGCCGCCGACCGGGCCGGGGTCGAGGGTGGAGGTCGGCCTCGCCCGCGACGAGGCGTGGCACGGGCTGCTCTCCCACGCCACGGGCGGCGTCGCCGTCGCGGTGGACTACGGCCACACCCGGGACCGGCGCCCGGAGCACGGCACGCTCGTGGGCTACCGGCGGGGGTCGGCGTGCCCGCCGGTTCCGGACGGGTCGATGGACCTCACCGCCCACGTCGCGGTCGACGCCCTCGGCGCGCGGGAGGTGCTCGCCCAGCGCGAGGCCGTGCGCCGGTGGGGGCCGTCCCGGCGCCCGGGGCCGGACCGCGCCCGGACGGACCCGGCCGGCTACCTGCGCGACCTCGCGACGCACTCGGCGACCGCCGCGCTCGCCGCGCCCGGTCTGGGCGACTTCTGCTGGGCGCTCACCCCGACGGGCTGACCACGAGCCGGTCGAAGCCGCGCAGGACGAACGTCGGGCGGCGGGTCGCCTCGACCACCTCCGGGCGGGGGAAGCGCCGCAGCAGCGTCGTCACGGCGATCGCCAGCTCGAGCCGGGCGAGCGGGGCCCCGAGACAGAAGTGGATCCCGAGCCCGAACGCGAGGTGCGGGCACGGGTCGCGGGCGGGGTCGAAGCGGTCGGGCTCGGGGAACACCGCGGGGTCGCGGTTCGCGGCGCCGAGCAGGACGGCCACCCGCTCCCCGGGCTCGAGGTGGACCACCTCGGCCGGGGCCGACGGGCCGCGGCCGCCGGCGTCCCCGGGTCCCGCGGCCGGGACGGGCAGGTCGACCGGGACGGTCGCGGTCCGCTCGAACAGGTGGAGCGGGCTGTCGTGGCGGAGCATCTCCTCGACCAGGGGCAGCGCCGCGGCGGGCAGCCCGGGGTCCCCGGGGCGGCCGAGGTCGACCGGGTCGTCGCCGCGCCGGGGTGCGGTCAGCAGGGAGTGCAGCCCGTTGCCGAACCCGTTGACGCTCGCCTCGTGACCCGCGTTGAGGAGCAGGACGGCGGTGGCGACGAGCTCCCGCGTCGAGAGCCGGTCCGCGCCGTCCCGGGCCCGGACGAGGTCGGAGAGGAGGTCCTCGTGCGGGTGGCGCGCACGGTCGGCGGCGAGGCCCTCGACGTACGCGGCGAACTCGCCCGCCGCCCGGCGTGCCGCGCGCTCCTCCTCCTGCGTGGGTCCGACCTCGTACATCCGCACGATCGCCTGGCTCCACGGGCGCAGCAGGTGGCGGTCGGCCTCCGGGACGCCGAGCAGCTCGGCGATGACGAGCACCGGCAGCGGCTCGGCGTAGGAGCCGATGACGTCGAGGCCGTCGCCTCCGCCCGGCTCAGACACGGCCTTCTCGAGCAGGTCCTCGGCGATCTCGGCGACCCGGGGGGCGAGGCGCTGGACGTGGCCGCGACCGAACGCGCCGGCGACGAGCCGCCGCAACCGGGTGTGCTTGGGTGGCTCGGAGTCGAGGATCGAGTCGGCGTGCAGCCAGTTGAAGACGTCCCAGTCCGCCTCCGGCTCCCGGGGGGTCAGCAGCCGGGCGAAGCGGCGGTCGCGCAGCACCGCGCCGGCGAGGGCGTGCGAGCAGGCGACACGGGCGCCGAGCCCGGAGTGCCGGGCGAGCGGCGAGGTGGCCCGCAGGCGGGCGAACGCGGGGTAGGGGTCGGCGACGACGGCGGGGTCGGAGAGGTCGAGCACGTCGGCGGCGTCCTCGACGGGGCCCGGGTCCGGACCGTGGTCGGGGTGGGGCTCGGGGGCGGTCGGCACGTCACCAGCCTGCCGCAGCGCCCGCGTGCGGCACACTGGGGGCCGTGACGACCCGCCCCCCGGCCCACGGCGCCGGCGACCCCCGCGAGCTGACGGTCGGCGTCGGGGCGGGCGGGCTCGCGACGGCCGACATGGTCCTCAACATCGGCCCGCAGCACCCGGCGACCCACGGCGTCCTGCGGCTGCGCATCACCGTGGACGGTGAGCGGATCGTCGCCGCCGAGCCCGTGGTCGGCTACATGCACCGCGGGGCCGAGAAGCTGTTCGAGGTGCGCGACTACCGCCAGATCATCGTGCTCGCGAACCGGCACGACTGGCTCTCGGCGTTCAGCAACGAGCTCGGGGTCGTCCTCGGCGTCGAGCGGATGCTCGGCATGGAGGTTCCCGAGCGCGCGGTGTGGGCCCGGACCCTGCTCGCCGAGCTCAACCGGGTCCTCAACCACCTCATGTTCCTCGGGTCCTACCCGCTCGAGCTCGGCGCGATCACCCCGATCTTCTACGCCTTCCGCGAGCGCGAGGAGCTCCAGGCGGTCATGGAGGAGGTCTCCGGCGGCCGGATGCACTACATGTTCAACCGCGTGGGCGGCCTGAAGGAGGACCTGCCCGCCGGCTGGCTCGGACGGGCCGGGGGCGCGGTCGCGGCGGTGCGCCGACGGTTGCCGGACCTGGTCTCGATGCTCTCCGGCAACGAGATCCTCCACGCCCGCACCCGCGGGGTCGGGGTGCTCGGGCCGGACCTCATCGTCTCCTACGGCGTCTCCGGGCCCATCGCGCGCGCCTCCGGCGTCGACGTCGACCTCCGCCGGGACGAGGAGTACCTCGCCTACCCCGAGCTGTTCGCCCCCGGCGGCCCGGGCCGGGTCGTCACCCGGCAGGAGGGGGACTGCCTCGCCCGGCTCGAGGTGCTCCTGGAGCAGGTGGAGGTCAGTCTCGACCTCGCCGAGGCCTGCCTGGACCGGCTCGCCCGGCTCCCCCGCGGCCCGGTCAACCAGCGGCTGCCGAAGGTCCTCAAGGTCCCCGAGGGCCGGCTCTACACCGCCACCGAGAACCCGCTCGGCTTCAACGGCTACTACCTCGTCTCCCGGGGGGAGAAGACGCCGTGGCGCCTCAAGCTCCGCTCGGCGTCGTTCAACAACGTCGCCGTCCTCGGCGAGGTGCTGCCGGGCAACCTCGTCTCCGACATGGTCGCGATCCTCGGCTCGATGTTCTTCGTCGTCGGCGACATCGACAAGTGAGCCCGGCGTCCACCGGGGCGCCGGGCCGGCTCAGTGGGCGGGGTCGTCCCGCCGAGGGTCGTCCTCGTCGTCCGGCGGGTGGACGCGGCACCAGGACTGGGTGAGCATCCCGGCGGTGAGGAGCGCCACCGCCGCGAGCAGCACCGCGCCGAGCGGGACGTAGAGCCGTCCGTAGGCGCGCAGGTCGGCGTCGGGCAGCATCGTCACCAGCTGCGCGCCGTACCAGCCGAGGACGGCAGCCCCGGTCAGGGCGGAGGCCTGGGCGAGCGCGAGCGTGCGGGCGGCGCGGATCGGGCTCAGCGGGTGGCGGGCGCGGCCCCGCTGGTAGGTCCGCACGGTCCAGCCCAGCCGGAGGACGGTGCCGGCGACGAGCGCGAGCAGGGCGACCGAGAGCCACGGGACCTGCGGGGGGATGTTCCCGGCGTTCTCGTACATCTGCCATCCGACCCAGGACACCCCGCCCACGACCACGACCACGGTCGCGACGACGCCGGCACTGACTCCCTTGTGGCTCACCATGCGGGGTTCCACTCCTCCGGGGCGGGTCGGACGCCGCGGCGCTCGTGCGTCGCGGGCAGGTCGGCGACCCGGACCGGTCCCGTCGGGGTCCGCAGGGTCGCGTCGGGGTCGACCTCGAGCCAGGGCACGAGGACGAAGGCACGCTCGGCGGCCCGCGGGTGCGGCAGCGTGAGCGTGGCGTCGTCGCGGGTGACGTCGGTCCCGGCGGCGGGGTCGCCGTACTGGACGAGGTCGAGGTCGAGGGTGCGCGGCCCCCACCGGACGTCGCGGACCCGGCCGTGCCGGGCCTCGACGTCGTGGAGCGCGGCGAGCAGCCCGTCGGGGGTCAGCCGGGTCGTGGCGAGGGCGACGGCGTTGCGGTAGGGCGGCTGGTCCGGGCCTCCGACGGGGTCGGAGTGGAGGAGGGGCGAGACCGCCTCGAGCCGGGACCCGCGCAGGCGGGCGAGGTCGGCGACGGCCCGGGTGAGGGTGCCCGCCGCGTCGCCGAGGTTGGACCCGAGGGCGAGGACGACGGGCATCCGGCGCTCGCGCCGGATGCGGACGGCCACGTCCTCGAACGGGACCCCGACCGGGGCCTGCGGCTTGTGCACCGTGACCTCGACTGCCTCGACCAGGGGACGGGCGAGGGCGTCCTCGGCCACCCCGGCCGCGAGGGTCTCGACGAGGTCGACGGGCGCGCCCTCGACCCGGGCGACGACGTCGGCGGCGACGTCGGCGTAGCTGACGGTGGCGGCGAGGTCGTCGCTGCGACCGGCCGGGGCGAGGTCGACCTCGAGGACGACGTCGACGACGAAGTCCTGGCCGTCGGTCCGCTCGTGGGCGAGCACGCCGTGCCGGCCGCGGGCGCGCACCCCGCGCAGCTCGATGCGGTCGGCCGACGCGGTCCCCTCGCCGCCCCGGGTCACGAGGCCCCCGTCACCGCGTCGACGACGTCGAGCGCGTCGGCGCTCGCGGCGACGTCGTGGACCCGGACGGCCCAGACACCGGCCCGGGCGGCGTACACCGTCGTCGCGGCGGTCGCGACGTCCCGGGCCCGCGGGGGACGCTCGGCCCCGTCGGGGCGGCCGACGCGCCCGAGGAACGCCTTCCGGGAGGCACCGACCAGGACGGGGTGGCCGAGGTCGACGACCCGGTCGAGGTGGGCGAGCAGGCTCCAGTTGTGCTCGGCGAGCTTGGCGAAGCCGAGGCCGGGGTCGAGGATGATCTGGGCGTCCTCGAGGCCGGCGGTGCGGAGCCGGTCGACCCGTGCCGCGAGGTCGGCGCACACCTCGGCGACGACGTCGTCGTAGTGGGCTCGGGACTGCATGTCGGCGCTGTGACCGCGCCAGTGCATGGCGACGTAGGGCACGCCGCGCTCGGCGAGCAGGGGGAGCATCTCCTCGTCCGCGAGGCCCCCGGAGACGTCGTTGACGATGTCGGCGCCGGCGTCGAGCGCGGCCTCGGCGACCTTGGCGCGCATCGTGTCGACCGACACCCGGCCGGGCCCGTCGGCGAGCGCCTCGACGACGGGCAGCACCCGGCGCAGCTCCTCCGCGAGCTCGGGCCGGGCGGCGCCGGGGCGCGTGGACTCACCGCCGACGTCGAGGATGTCGGCGCCCTCGACCCGCAGCCGCTCGCCGTGGGCGACCGCGTCCTCGGCGCCGAACCACTGCCCGCCGTCGCTGAAGGAGTCGGGGGTGACGTTGACGACGCCCATGAGCAGCGGACGGGCGGCGACGAGCCGGGTCATGAGCCACCTCCGAGGACGCGCAGCCGGGGCCAGGTGAGGAACGCCTCGGCCTCGAGCACGGCGAGCACGACCCGGGGCAGGTCCCGCCCCGCAGGGTAGACGAGGTAGCGCGGCTGCCAGGCCGGGTGGAACTTCGCGTTGAACCGGTAGAGCGACTCGATCTGGAACCAGCGGGAGGCGACGACGAGGACCCGGTGCAGCAGGCGCAGGACCGGCCCGGCGCCGAGCCGCTCCCCCCGCTCGAGGACGCTGCGGAACGCGGCGAAGTTCAGCGACATCCGGGTGACCCCGAGGCCGCGGGCGGCCTCGACGGCGTCGGCGACGAGCAGGTCGTTGACGCCGGGGTCGCTGGCCCGGTCCCGCCGCATGACGTCGAGCGAGAGGCCGTCCCGGCCCCACGGGACGAACTGGAGGAACCCGCGCATCCCGCCCGAGTCCTCGGCGGTGACGAGCAGCGCGGCGGGGTCGGCCGGGTCGGCGACCCGGCCGAGCGCCATCGAGAAGCCCCTCTCGGTGTCAGAGCCGCGCCAGGCGTCGGCGTCGGCGAGCGCCCGCGCCCGCTCGGCGTCGGTGAGGTCGGCCACGGCGGCGGCGCGGGTGGAGTACCCGGCCCGGCGGATCCGGGAGACCATCTGGCGCACGTTGCGCATCGGCCGCCCGGAGAGGGTGAACGCCGCGACGTCGAGCACCGCCTCGTCCCCGATCTCGAGCGCGGCCATGCCGGTCGTGCGGCACCAGACGGTCCCGCCGCGCTCGGAGCAGCCGAGCACGGCGGGGGTCCACGCGTGCCGGGCCGCCTCGTCGAGGAAGCGCCGGATCGCCCCGGGCCAGGCCTCGGGGTCCCCGAGCGGGTCGCCGCTGGCGAGCATGACCCCCGAGACGACCCGGTAGCACACCGCGGCCTTGCCGGACGGGGACCAGACGACGCTCTTGTCGGTCCGGAGGTTGAAGTACCCGAGGGAGTCCGGGTGGACCTCGAGCAGGCGCCGCAGCCGGAACTCGTCGTCCGGGTCGAGCCGGGCGGGTCCCTCGGGGGCGCGGAGGGCGACGTAGACCGTCGTCAGCGCGGTCATGAGTCCGAGGGCGAGCAAGAGCAGGAACACGACGTCCGTGGTCCGGTCGGAGGTGAACCGGACCGGTCCCTGGATTCCCGCCGTGCCGAGGACGACGTGGGCCAGCGCCGGGCCGGTCCCCGGCCAGCCGCCGACGACGTCGTCGGCGTTGACGAGCAGCGCTGCCGTCCCGACGAGCACCGAGGTCGCGGCGAGCGTGAGGAACACGCCCACCGCCCGGCGTCGGGTGCGGGGGTCGCCCGCGGCGAAGAACTCCCGACGGTAGGTCACGAGCAGCGCGAGCCCGACGGCGGAGACGAGTGCCGCGACCGGTTCGAGCTTGACGACGTGGGTGGTGAGGGAGACCGCGAGCAGCGCGGTGGCGGCCCGCCAGGCCCGGGTCTTGCGCCGCTTGAGGGAGTGCGCGAGCAGCAGCAGCAGGATCCCCGAGACGACGGTGGCGGCGGCCGCGGCGTCGGTCAGCGCCCCGGGGAGGACCTCGGTCAGCGGCTGCAGCCGCAGCCGCCAGGAGTGGAGCAGCCCGGTGAGCAGGTCGACGGCGCCGGCGAGGTAGGCGAGGTTGCCCAGGTAGCGGGGGGCGCGGGGCCGGGCGCCGCTGATCCGGGAGCGCAGCGTGACCTCGGGGTCGGCCCGCTCCCGGGTCGTCATCGTTTGCCGCCGAGCAGGAGGGACATCGCCTCCGCCCGGGTGGCCGGGTTGCGCAGCTGGCCCCGGACCGCGGACGTGATCGTCCGGGCGCCCGGCTTGCGGACCCCGCGCATCGACATGCACAGGTGCTCGGCCTCGACGACGACGATGACGCCCTTCGCGCCGAGGTGCTCGACGAGGGAGTCCGCGACCTGGGTCGTCAGCCGCTCCTGGACCTGGAGCCGGCGGGCGTAGACGTCGACGAGCCGTGCGAGCTTCGACAGCCCGGTCACCCGTCCGTCCGCCGAGGGCACGTAGCCGACGTGGGCGACGCCGTGGAAGGGGACGAGGTGGTGCTCGCAGAGGCTGTAGACCTCGATGTCGCGGACGATGATGAGCTCGTCGTGCTCGATCTCGAAGGTCGTCGCGAGGATCTCGGCCGGGTCCTCCCGCAGCCCGCGGACGTTCTCGACGAAGGCGCGTGCGACCCGCGCGGGGGTCTCCCGGAGGCCCTCGCGGTCCGGGTCCTCGCCGATCGCGGCGAGCAGCTCGCGCACCGCGGCCGCGGCCCTCGGCGCGTCGACGCGGGGCGTGGGGACGTCCGTCAGCGCCCCGAGAGCGCCCTCGTACCCGTCGACGTCGGTGACCCCGTCGTTGTCAGGCGCGCCCATTCGGGTCGACCCGTCCTCCCTCGGGGAGCTCGCGGACCTCGCTCGGCGGGTTCTCCTCCGGGGCCGGCTTCGCGCCCGCCTCGGCGGCCTCGTCGATCGCCTCGGTGGTGTGGCGGTCACCGTCGTGCGGGCGGCTGCCGTTGGGCCTGGCGCCGTTCTGCGCGAGCGCCTCCCGCTCCGCGGCGGTGAGCACGGGACCCTGGTCGGACAGGAGCCGGTTCTCGCTCGAGAGCCACGTCGGCCGGATCGGCCGCTTGTGGACGTGGGCGAACACCTCCGCGAGCTCCTTGGCGTTCAGGGTCTCCTTCTCGAGAAGGCCGAGGACGAGGTCGTCGAGGATCCCGCGGTTGTCGTTCAGGGCGTGCCAGGCCTCGTCGTGCGCGGCCTCGATGAGCCGGCGCACCTCCTCGTCGACGACCCCGGCGACGTTCTCGGAGTAGTCGCGCTGGTGGCCCATGTCGCGCCCGAGGAACACCTCGCCGTTGGACTGGCCGAGCTTGATCGCCCCGACCCGCTCGCTCATGCCGTACTCGGTGACCATCTTGCGGGCCATCGCGGTGGCCTTCTCGATGTCGTTCGCGGCCCCGGTCGTCGGGTCGTGGAAGATGATCTCCTCCGCGACCCGGCCGCCGAGGGCGTACGCGAGCTGGTCGAGGATCTCGTTGCGGGTCGTGGAGTACTTGTCGTCGGTCGGCAGGACCATCGTGTAGCCCAGCGCCCGGCCGCGCGGCAGGATCGTCACCTTCGTCACCGGGTCGGTGTAGTTCAGGGCCGCGGCGACGAGGGCGTGACCGCCCTCGTGGTAGGCCGTGATCTTGCGTTCCTTGGCCGACATGATGCGGGTCCGCTTCTGCGGCCCCGCCATGACCCGGTCGATCGCCTCGTCGAGCATCGCGTCGTCGATGAGCTGCTTGTCGCTGCGGGCGGTGAGCAGCGCGGCCTCGTTGAGGACGTTGGCGAGGTCAGCGCCGGTGAACCCGGGCGTGCGCCGGGCCACGGCGAGCAGGTCGACCCCGGGCGCCATCGGCTTCCCCTGGCCGTGGACCTCGAGGATGCGGTGGCGGCCGATCATGTCGGGCGCCTCGACCGCGATCTGGCGGTCGAACCGGCCGGGTCGCAGCAGCGCCGGGTCGAGGATGTCGGGGCGGTTCGTCGCGGCGATGAGGATGACGTTGGTCTTGACGTCGAACCCGTCCATCTCGACGAGCAGCTGGTTCAGCGTCTGCTCCCGCTCGTCGTGCCCGCCGCCGAGCCCGGCGCCGCGGTGCCGGCCGACGGCGTCGATCTCGTCGACGAAGACGATCGCGGGGGCGTTCGCCTTGGCCTGCTCGAACAGGTCGCGCACCCGGGAGGCGCCGACGCCGACGAACATCTCGACGAAGTCGGACCCGGAGATGGAGTAGAACGGCACCCCGGCCTCGCCGGCGACCGCGCGGGCGAGCAGGGTCTTGCCGGTGCCCGGCGGGCCGTAGAGCAGCACGCCCTTGGGGATCTTCGCGCCGACGGCGAGGAACTTCGCCGGCTCGGAGAGGAACTCCTTGATCTCGTGGAGCTCCTCGACGGCCTCGTCGGCGCCGGCGACGTCGGTGAAGGTGACCTTGGGGGTGTCCTTCGTCGCGAGCTTGGCCTTGGACTTGCCGAACTGCATGACGCGCGAGCCGCCGCCCTGCATCTGGCTCATCATGAACCAGAACAGCCCGACGAGGAGGAGGATCGGCAGCAGCGAGAGGAGCAGCGAGCCGATGACGCTCTGGTGCTCGATCGTGTCGTTGACCGTGCCGGAGACGTTCGAGTTGACCAGGTCGACCATGTGCTCGGCACGCGCGTCGATGAACTCGGTCTGCACCTTGGTCGCGTCCTTGACCGAACCCTGCGAGTAGGGGCTCTTCAGGTCGAGGTCGAGCACGTTGCTGCTCGTGAAGGTCGCGCTGTCGACCTGGCCGGAGGAGATCAGCTGCTCCGCGGCAGAGGTGTCGATCCGCTGGTAGCCCCCGTTGTTGTTGAACGAGAACATGATCACCATGAGGGCGATCAGCGTCACGCCCCAGAACAACGGGGTGCGGATGATGCGCTTGAGGTCCATGTGCGTCCGGGGTGTGTGGACCCCGCTCCTCCTGCTCGTTACCTGCTGTCACCGCTGCGACAGCGGCCTCTGACGTCAGGAACGACGCTACACCGCCGCCTGCGGGGCAGCGCGCTCCCGCCAGCACCAACGCCCGGGGCGCCGCCACTGTTCCGCCGGGCCCCCGACGAGGGCGGTCGGCGGGCGCGGGCTCAGGTGTAGACGTGCTCGGCGAGGGTACCGACGACGCGCAGCCCGCGGTAGCGCTCGGCGTAGTCGAGGCCGTACCCGACGACGAACTCGTTGGGGATGTCGAACCCGACCCAGCGGCAGTCGATCTCGACCTTGGCGGCCTCGGGCTTGCGGAGCAGGGTGCAGACCTCGACGGACGCCGGAGAGCGGGACTGCAGGTTGGCCCGGATCCAGCTGAGGGTGAGCCCGGAGTCGATGATGTCCTCGACGATGAGGACGTGGCGGCCGGTGATGTCGTCGTCGAGGTCCTTGAGGATGCGCACCACGCCGGAGGACTTCGTCCCCGAGCCGTAGGAGGAGACCGCCATCCAGTCCATCGGGACGCTCCCCGGCAGGTGGCGCATGAGGTCGGCCATGACCATGACCGCCCCCTTGAGGACGCCGACGAGGAGCAGGTCCTTGCCCTCGTAGGCCGCCCAGATCTCCTCGGCGAGCGCCCCGAGGCGGGACTGGATCTCCTCCTCGCTGACGAGGACGCGTTCGAGGTCTGCTCCCATGTGGGCCGGGTCCACCGTCGTCACTCCTGGGGGGTCGCGGGCCGGGACGGCCGGCCGGTCGGGATGGGCGGGTCGGGCTGGGCCCATTCAACCCGAGCCGGGCGGGCGATGAACACCCGCCCGTCCCCACGGCTGACCTGGAGCGGGCCGGGCACGTGCACCGGTCCCTGCCCGTGCCAACCGGTGACGAGCGCGTCGCAGGCCTGCGTGTGCCGGGAGCCGAGCCGGCCGGCAGGGGCACCGGCCCGCACGAGCAGGCGTCGCCACACCCGGGTGCGGACCGGGCGGGAGAGGGCGGCGAGGTCGTCGACGGCGACTCCGTCGCGGGCTCCGCCGTCGCTCGCGGGGTCGTCGCGCGCCGGGTCGTCGCTCGCTGCGCCGGCGATCCGGTCGGCTGCCTCGTCGGCGAGGGCGTCGAGGAGGTCGGCGTCCTCCCGAAGCTGGCTCGCCGAGCGCGCCAGCGCGGCGCCGATGCCGGGGCCGAGCTCGTCCTCGAGCCCGGCGAGCCAGGACCGTACCCGCACCCTCGCGTGGGCCCGGTCCTCGTTGTGCGGGTCCTGCCAGGGGACGAGGCCGGCGGCGGCGCACGCGGCCCCGGTCTCGGCGCGGGTCACGGCGAGGAATGGCCGGTGGAACACGCCCCGGACCGGGGGGATCCCCGCGAGGGACCTGCTGCCCGACCCGCGGAGCAGGCCGAGGAGGACCTGCTCGGCCTGGTCGTCCCGGGTGTGCCCGAGCAGGACGATCCCGGCGCCGAGGTCTGCGGCGGCCTCCTCGAGCGCGGCGTGGCGGGCGGCCCGGGCGGAGGCCTCCGGCCCACCTCCGGGCCGGACCCGGACGGGGAGCGCCCGGACCGGGTCGAGCCCGAGCCGCCGGCACTGGTCCGCGGCGGTCGCGGCGACGTCCGCCGAGCCGTCCTGGAGGCCGTGGTCGACGACGACGGCGCCGGCGAGGACCCCGAGCCGGAGCGCCTCGGCGGCGGTCGCCGCGGCGAGGGCGAGCGAGTCCGCCCCGCCGCTGCAGGCCACGAGCACCCGGGCGCCCGGTCCGGCGCGCGCGAGGGTGGCGCGGACCGCGGATCTGGTGGCGGCGACGGCCGCCGGAGGGCCGCTCACGGCTCAGCCGTGGACGCGGCGGACCCAGGCCTCGGGGTCGGTGACCTCCTCGGGCAGCGGGAGGGTCTCCGGCGAGGTCCACACCTGGTTGAAGCCGTCGACGCCGACCTTGGCGGTGACGCCGCGGACGAACGCGGCCCCGTCCCGGTACTGGCGCATCTTCGCCTCCAGCCCGAGCAGCCGACGCAGCAGCCGGTCGGCCGTGCCGGTGCCCTTGCGGCGCTCGGTGAACCTCGCCCGGATCTCGGCGACGGAGGGGATGACGGCCGGGCCCACCTCGTCCATGACGACGTCGGCGTGGCCCTCGAGGAGGGACATCACCGCGGTGAGCCGGGCGAGCCGGGCGCGCTGGTCGGGGGTGGCGAGCACCTCGGTGATGCCGAGTCCGCCGCTGCCGAGGGCGTCGGGGAGGCGGCTGAGCACCTGCTGCAGCCGCTCGGCGAGCTCGTGCGGCTCGGGCGTCATCTCGGTGGCGAGGTCGCGGGCGCTGGAGATCAGGTGCTCGCGCAGCCACGGCACGGCGGTGAACTGGACCCGGTGGGTCTCCTCGTGCATGCACACCCAGAGCCGGAAGTCGGCCGGGTCGACGTCGAGCTCCCGGGTGACGTGGACGATGTTCGGCGCGACGAGCATGAGCTTCGGAGTCCCGGTCGGCGCGAGGTCGTACTGCCCGAGGACCCGGCTCGCCATGAACGCGAGCAGCCCCCCGGCCTCCGCGCCGGTGACCTTGCCGCCGACCGCGCTGACGACGGCGTTCGGACCCTCGCCGTCGGGCGTGCGGTCGGCGACGACCTTGGCGAACACCGGGTCGACGAGCGCGGACATCGAGTCGACGTTGGCGTCGATCCACGTCGGGCGGTCGACGACCACGGGGGCCGGGGCCGCTCCGGGGGCGTCGAGCCGGGAGGTCTCGGCGACCGGCTGGCGGGCGCGGGACGCGGCCGAGCGGATCGCGTCGACGACCTCGCCGGCCTGGGCCGGGGTCACCGGGGGGCCGGGCGGGGTCAGCCGCCGTCCGGTGGCCTTGGCGAACTCCCAGTCGACGTACCGGCGCGGGGATGGACCGCCGTCGGTGGCGGTGGGGGTCGGCGTCACGAGACGTCCTCACTCTCGGGTCGGCGGCAGCCACACGATGTCAGCGTCGCCACGAAGCGGTCCAACGCCGCCCGGGCCGCCAACGTTCCCGCGGTCGACGGGACGGCGTCGGCGACGACGACGTAGCCGAGCAGCCTCCCGTCGGCGTCGACCGCGGTGCCCGCGAGCGAGGACACCCCGGTCAGGGTGCCGGTCTTGGCCCGTGCGACCCCGGCCGCGCGCTCGGTGGCGTCGGTGTCGAAGCGGTCGTGCAGGGTGCCGTCGAGCCCGGCGACGGGAAGTCGACCGAGGGTGTCGCTGAAGGCGGGGACCCGCCCGGAGAGGCCGAGGCGCAGCACGTCGGCGAGGACCCGGACCGGGACGTGCTGGCCGCGGCTGAGTCCGCTGGTGTCGAGCAGGTCGGCACCGGTGAGGTCGACCCCGAGGCCGGTCAGGGTGTGGCGGACGAACGCGACGGCGCCCCGGAACGTCGCGGGGCGGCCTGCCGCGACCGCGGCCTGGCGAGCGAGGTTCTCGGTGAGCGCGTTGTCGCTCTCCTGCAGGGCGAGGGCGAGGACGTCCCGCTGCGGCGCGGACTCGACGCTGCCCAGGGTGCGCGCCGACGCGGGCGCCGGCCGGGTCCAGCTCGCCTCGGCGTCGTCGACGGTGACGGCGAGGCCGGCGGCGCGCAGGTCGTCGGCGAGCGCGTGGAGGACGGCGGTCTCGGGTCGGGCGGGCGAGGGCTCCCCCGGCCGCGGCCGCTGCCCGGCGAGCCCGACCATCGCCACGCCCTGGGTGTAGCCGGCCGCGACGTCGGCCATCTCCCACGTGCCGGGGTATCGCGGGCCGTGGGCGTAGGTCGCGTCCAGCCGCAGCCGGACGGCCTCGCGGCCCTCGGCGTGCAGCCTGCGGGCGACCTGGCCGGCGAGGTCGGCGAGCCCGGCGCGTCCCTCGGTGCGTCCCGGGTGGCCGCGTCCCCGGGCGAGCATCGTGTCGCCGCCGGCGACGAGGACGAGCGAGCCCGGGGTCGAGGGGGCGCGCACCACGGCGGTCGTCATCGTCGCGTCGGGGTCCCACGTCGCCCCGAGCGCGGCGGCGGTGAGCAGCTTCTGGGTCGAGGCGACGGTGCGGGGGGCGTCGAGGCCGCGGGAGTAGAGCGTCCGGCCGGAGCGGGCGTCGACGACCTCCACCCCGACCGACGACCCGAGCCGCGGGTCGGCGAGCGGCCCCGAGCCCCCGGCGAGCGTGGCGGCGAGCCCCGGGCGGGTGGGGACCCGGGCGGAGGCCCGCAGCGGCGACAGCACGCTCGCGCCCTGCCCGGCTCCGGGCAGCGGGGACGCCCCGCCCGACTCCCGGCCCGTGGTGGGCTCCCCCGACGGGCCGGCCCCGGCGGGGGCCCTGGGCGAGGCGGCGGCGTCCCGGGTCAGGACGCCCGGGACGAGGTCGAACACGTCGGCGGCGACGTACCCGGCGAGCACGAGGGCCGCGACGGCGACCGCGGCGAGGACTCGACGCACGCACACCCCCCGGGCACAATCGCGGTCAGATGCGGAAGACTGCCCCCGGCAGCCTAGGTCATCCGTCGTCGGGCGGCCGGGGCGTCACCGACCGAGACCGAGCTAAGGGGCAGGCGTGGAGTTCGACGTCACCATCGAGATCCCCCAGGGGAGCCGCAACAAGTACGAGGTGGACCACCAGACCGGGCGAATCCGGCTCGACCGTCTGCTGTTCACCTCGACCCGCTATCCGGCCGACTACGGCTACATCGAGGACAGCCTCGGCGAGGACGGCGACCCGCTGGACGCGCTCGTGCTGCTCGACGAGCCGACGTGGCCGGGTTGCCTGGTCCGCGCGAGGCCGATCGGGATGTTCCACATGCGCGACGAGGCCGGCGGGGACGACAAGATCCTCTGCGTGCCGGCCGGCGACCCGCGCAAGGACAGCATCCTCGAGCTCGACGACATCAGCGAGTACGACCGGCTCGAGATCCAGCACTTCTTCGAGACCTACAAGGACCTCGAGCCGGGCAAGTCCGTCGAGGGGGCGCACTGGGCGGGACGCGAGGAGGCCGAGGACTGCATCCGCGAGTCCGTGGTCAGGGCCAAGGACGCCGGGCTCACGACCGCCCGGTGGCGCATGCCCGCGCACGGCGAGGAGTCGCCGATGTCGGACAACCGGGAGGTCGTCGAGCAGAGCTCGACCGAGGAGGACCTCGCCCGGATGCGCGAGCGGCTCGCGACGAAGGAGAACCCGCTCTCGGACTGACCCGACGGGTCTCACCCACGCCACGTCGAGTGCGCAGTCCCTGCCCAACCCCCCCACGTTGAGTGAGCAGTAGAAGCTCCACCCCCAACGTTGAGTGAGCAGTAGATGCTCCGTCTGCGCCCGGGTGAGGACGTTTACTGCTCACTCAACGTGGGGGTGTGTCCCGTACGCGCGGGGTGTGACCTGTCCCGGGCGGGGGGCTCGCGCCGGAGTACGGGGCCGGGGTCAGGGGCGGCCGCCGTACGGGGCCGGGGTCAGGGGCGGCCGCCGTACGGGAGGAGGTCGGAGCGGTAGATCGAGCTGTACCGGACGACGGCGCCGGTGTGCGGGGCCTCGATCATGCGGCCGCCGCCGACGTAGAGCCCGACGTGGTCGCTCGACGGTCCGGACGGGCCGTAGAACACGAGGTCACCGGGCTGGAGCTGGCTGATCGGCACCCGGGAGGTCTCCGACCACTGGGCCCCGGTGTAGTGGCCCAGGCCCACCCCGGCGCGGGCCCAGGCGCTGGCCGTGAGCCCCGAGCAGTCGAAGGCGTTCGGTCCCGAGGCACCCCACACGTACGGCTTGCCGAGCTGGGCCCTGGCGTAGGCGATGACCGCGCCCGCACCGCCCCGCGGGGCGGAGGCCACCGAGGACGTGTGGCTCGGCGCCGGCGCGGAGCGCTGGGAGGAGCGGCTGGCGCGGCTCGCCTGCTGGTGGGCGGCCCGGGCGCGCGAGCGCTCCGCGGCGGCTGCCTGGCGCGCCTGCTTCGCCTCCCTCGCGGCCTGCCTGCGGGCAGCGGCCTTCCGGGCCGCCTTGCGCCGTGCGGCCGCGCGGGCGGCCCGCTCGGCGGCGCGCTTGGCGGCCCGGCGGGCCTCCGCCTCGGCCCGCAGCCCCTCCTGGCGGGCCTGCTCGAGCCGGACCGAGGTGTGCCGCAGCTGCGCGAGCCGAGCGGCGGTGCGGTGCTGCTCGGCCTTGATGCTCCTGGTCTCCTGCTGCGCACGGTGCTCCGCGGCACGCGCCTTGTCGCGCGCGGCCTTGGCCTTCTCGGCCGCGGCCTGCTGCTGGGCACGGGCGCGGGCGGCGGCCCGGCTCATCGACCTCGCCGTCTCCGAGGCGCCGAGCGCGTCCCGGAGCCGCTCGTCCCGGACCTCGCCGACGACCTGCAGCGCCGAGGTGCGGTCGACGAGCTCCTGGACCCCGGTGCTCGAGACGTACGGCTCGAGGCTGCTGAGCTCGCCGTCCTGCTGGTACATCTGCGCGGCGTACCGCCGGAGCAGCACCGACGCCTTCTTCGCCTTCGCCCGGGCCGCGTGGGCCTTGCCTCGGGCCTCCCTGGCCGCCCGCGTGCGCTGGCGCAGCTCGTAGCGGGCACCGTTGTAGGCCTCGGCGACGGCCGCGGCACGGGCCTGGACCCGCTCGAGCCTCTTCGCCGAGGCGGCGTACCGCCTCTCCAGGGCCGACACCTTCTGGCGCTGGTCGGCGACGGCGGACTTCGCCTTGGTGACGTCGTTCTCGGAGGGGTAGTCGGGGCCGGGCTGGGCGCCGGCGGTCGCGACGGGTCCGGCGAGCATGCCGGCGCAGACCAGGGCGGACGCACCGGCGCGCAGCGCGGCGCGGGGGGACGGGGAGGGGACGGGCACGGGTGACAGGGCCTCTCGGACAGGGGCGGGGGCTCCGTGCAGGGTAGATGCGCCCCACCGGAACGGACAAATGTCACAACTCAGTCACGATGGACGGCGCGGTCACCGACCGTACCGGTTGGGGCGGGTCGCCCTCGCGCGGGGGCCGGGAAGGCGTCCCGGCGGTAGCGTCGTCCCATGGACCGGTACCGCAACGACGGCCTCCTCTTCGACGTCTCGGACGCCGGCCCGCCGGACGGTGACGCAGCCGTCCTCCTCCACGGCTGGCCGCAGGACCACACCGCGTGGCGCCGGGTCGTCCCGTTGCTGACCGGGGCCGGTCTGCGCACCCTCGCCCCGGACCTGCGGGGGACCTCGCCGGGGGCCCGACCCCGCGAGCGCGCGGCCTACCGGATGCCCGCCCTCGTCGGCGACGTGACGGCGCTCCTGGACGCGGCCGGCCTGGACCGCGCCCACGTCGTCGGCCACGACTGGGGCGGCGCCCTCGCCTGGGCGGTGGCCGCCCGGCACCCGGACCGGGTGGCGAGCCTCACCGTCCTCTCCACGCCCCACCCGGCGGCGATGTCCGAGGCGCTGCGCCACCGGGACCAGGCCGCCCGCAGCTGGTACATGTTCTTCTTCCAGCTCCCCGTCCTGCCCGAGGTCCTGCTCGCCCCCACCCTGCCGCGGCAGCTGCGCGGCATGGGACTGCCGGAGGAGGACGCCCGCCGGTACGCGGCACGCTTCCGGGAGCCCGGCGCGGCCACCGGCGGGTTGAACTGGTACCGCGCCCTGCTCTCGGGGATGCTCCGACCCGGTGGCACGAAGCCCGCGGGTGCGGGCGGCTCCCGCGTCACCGTGCCGACGACGTTCCTCTGGGGCACCCGGGACCCCGCGCTCGGGCGCCGGGCGGCCGAGCTGACCGCCGGGCACGTGGCCGGGGACTACCGGTTCGTCGAGACCGACGCCGGCCACTGGCTGCCCGAGCTGTGCCCCGAGGACGTCGCCCGCGAGGTGCTCGCGCGGGCGCGGTGACGTCCCCCGGGTGACGGCTCGGGCCCCTCCGCGACCGGGACCGCGGGCAGGGTGAAGCGCACGAGCGTGCCCCGGGCCCCGTCGGGGCGGGGGGCCGCGGAGATGGTCCCGCCGTGGCGCTCGACGATCCGGCGGCAGATCGCGAGGCCGAGCCCCGTGCCGCGGTGGCCGGCCCCGTGGGCGCGGGCGAAGCGCTCGAAGACCCGCGCGTGCTGGCCGTCGGGGATGCCGGAGCCGTTGTCGAGGACGTCGACCTCGACGAGGTGGCCGGAGGGCCGGGACGAGACGCGAACGTGTGGGACGGCGCCCTCCGCGGCGTACTTCAGCGAGTTCCCGACGAGGTTGTCCAGGAGCTGGCGCAGCAGCACCGGCTCGGCCAGGACCTCGGCGGCGTCGGGGTGGAGGACGGCCTCGACGAGCGGGACCTGGCCCCCGGCGGCCCGCTCGACGCGGGCGAGGGCGACGTCGGAGACGACGGGCTCGAGCGCGACCGGCACCGGGTGGATCTCGGCCTCCCGTGCGGTCGTGTAGGCGAGCAGGTCGCCGACGAAGTCGCGCATCCGGCGGGCGCCGCGCTCGATCCGGTCCAGGCTCGCGGTCGCGGCGGGCACGTCGACCGACCCGCGGGCCTCACCCTCCTCGAGCTCCTCCCGGAGGGCCTCCGACCAGCCCTCGACGGTCGTCAGGGGGCTGAGGAGGTCGTGCGCGACGACCCCCGCGAACGAGCTGAGCTCGTCACGCTGGCGGCGGTCGGCGGTGACGTCCCGGAAGACGACGACGGCCATCGGGGGCTCGCCCGGCGTCGCCGGGCCCATCGGGGTGGCGACGACGTTGAGCACGCAGCCCTCCGGCACCGCCGTGTTGCGCAGGACCACGTCCTCGCCGGCGACGGTCTCCCCGCGCAGCGCGCGGGCGTAGGCCATGTCCTCGTCGGCCACCGGCTCCCCCGCCGGGGTGTACAGGCCGTACTCCTGGGCGTGCCGGACCCTGCCGGCACCGGCGACCGCGTCGCCGGTGAGCCGGACGGCGGCGGGGTTGCGCAGCATGACCGACCCGTCCGGGCGGACGACGAGGAGCCCTTCGTCCATCGTGTCGATGATCGTGCGGAACAGGGCGGCCTGCTCGGCGGCTTCCCGGCGGGCGTGGGCCAGGCTCCGCGCGGCGTCGATGTTCTCCTGCCGCAGCAGGCTCAGGGCCACGCCGATGACCACCGTGGTCCCGATGAATGCCTGCACGGCCGCCGAGCGGACCCAGGGGTCGTCGACGGTGCCGAACACCCCGCCGGGGGCGGTCGTGGTGACCGCGATGACGAGCGCCGCGACGAGGGCGGAGTGGGCCAGGCTCACCTCGACCCGGAACCGGGCCCCGACCCAGACCGTGAACAGCAGCGGCAGGAACGACAGCGGGAGCTCGGTGGCGAGACCGAACACGCCCACGCACGTGAGGACGCTCGCCAGGACGAGGACCCCGAGCTCGAGGACCCGGCTGCGGGTCGTGCGCGGCCCGGCCGCGGTGGCCCCACGCGGGCGCACCCGCCGGACCGAGAGCCAGTATCCGAGCTGCTGGCCCGCGGCGGCGATGACGAGGACGCTCAGGCTGATCCGGGCGACCCAGGCGCCCGCGACCGCCCAGGACCACGACCCCCCGGCGACCCAGAACGACGCGGTCCCGGTCACGCTCCCGACGAGCCCCGAGGCGAGTGAGGCGAGCAGCAGGTGCCCGAGCTTGACGACCTTGCGCAGCGGCCGGTCGCCGCCGGCGATCCACATCGGGGAGCGGACGGCGCGCAGGACGGCGACGAAGGCGAGGGCCTGGAGGAGGTTGACGACCCCGAGCAGCGCCGCGAGGCCCGCGGCGGCACCGGTGACGTAGTTGACCAGCCCGGCGGTGACGAGCAGCAGTGCGCCGTCGAGCGCCCGCGTGCGCCGTGGGGCCCGGGCCACCCACAGCGCGGCGACACCTGCGGCGGGCCAGGCGAGCGCGAGGTCGCTGCCGGGCAGCACGGATAGGCGGCCGAGCAGGCCGGTGAGGAGGAACGCGACGACGTAGCAGGCGGTCCGCGCCGCGGCCTCGCGGCGGCTCATCGCGCGGACGCCCGGCCCGGGACGAGCGCCGCCGAGAGGGCGGCGACGAGCTGCCTGCGGCCGAAGGGCTTGGTGAGGACCGGGCAACCGGTGCCCCGGATCCGGGAGATGACCTCCCCCGACCAGAGCACGGTGACGAAGAGCGCGGGCAGGCCGGGGTCGTGCGTGCGGAGCCGGCCGAGCAGCTCGACCCCGTCCTGGTCGGGGAGAGCGTAGTCGAGCACGACGAGGTCCGGCCTGGCCTCGGGCCCGGGACCGCGGACGCTCGCGAGCGCGGCGGCGGCGGTGCCGACGGCCTCGACGCCGTGGCCGAGGTCACGGATGCGCTTCGCGAGCAGGTCGAGCATGTCGAGGTCGTCCTCGACGACGAGCACCCTGGCCATGGCACCTCCCTTCCGGGCCCCCATCGACCGTCGCCGGCTCGTCCTGAGCGGTGGAGCGGCGCCGGATCGGCACCGGTTGGCCCCGGTTGGCGCCGCCGACACCGGGTAGGAACTCGGCAAGCTCGTGTCGCACCGAGGAGGGAACACCGGATGACCATGCACACCGCGGAACGGCTCAGCCCCGCCGACCCGGCGGGCCGGGGCAAGGGCGGCTGGCTGGCCGCGCTCGAGCAGGGCGCGAACCTGCTGCAGGACACCTCGCCGCTGGCCGGGTTCGACGTGTACGTCGTCGGCTTCCACTGCGTCAAGGACGACCCGGAGACGCAGATGGAGGCCCACCACTACTGCCGCGTCGTCAACGACGACCTGCTCCAGTGCGTGATCTTCGACGGCAACACCCGGCGGGCCAACCTCATCGGGGTGGAGTACATCGTCTCCGAACGGGTGTTCGCCGACCTGCCCCCCGAGGAACAGGGGTACTGGCACCCGCACAACTTCGAGATCCTCTCCGGGCAGCTCGTCGCGCCCGGTCTGCCGGACGCGGCCGAGACGGCGTTCCTCGCCAGGCTCATGAACTCCTACGGCAAGACGTGGCACACCTGGCACACCGGCCGCCACGACGCCGGTCCCGGGGACCGGCTCCCGCTCGGCCCGCCCCACCTGATGTGGTCGTTCAACCGCGAGGGCGAGTGCGACGAGTCGCTCAAGGACGACCGGGACCGGGTGATGGGCCTCGACACCGCCGCGACGGCCCGGGAGCGCGAGCCGCTGCGCGAGCAGGCCCACCCCCAGGTCGGGGTCGACGCCATGGCCGACCAGTTCACGGGGACCCGACCGATCCCGGGGGTGGTCGACGTCCGGGACGTCTCCCGGTGAGGTGACGCGCAGCCGTCCCGGGTCCCCGCCCCGGGACGGGGACCTTGGCCCTCCCCGGCTGCCGCGACGGCATGGCACCATGAGGAGGTCTTCACCAACCGGGGAGCGTGGGAGCTGGGGGCTCCTCCCCGAAGGCCCGGGGAAACGGGGGCCGCCGTGCACGACCACCGGCTGCTGCTGCGCACGCTCGCCGACCTGCCGAGCGACCTCCGGGGCGCATCCGACGCGACCGAGATGCTGCAGCGCCTCGCCGACGTCGCCACCGAGGTCCTCGACCTCGCGGGCGCCGGGGTCCTCATCGGGGCCGGGGACCGGCTCACCTTCGTCACCGCCGTGCCGGAGCAGGTCGCGGCGCTGGAGCGGCACCAGGAGCGGCACCAGTCCGGGCCGTGCATGACGGCCTACCGGACCGGGCGCGCCCTCGCCGTCCCGGACCTCTCGGAGTCCGCGCGCCGCTGGGACGGCTACGCGGCGGTGGCCGAAGCCGTCGGGGTCCGGGCCGTGGCCGGGATTCCCCTGCGCCTGGCCGGCCGGGCCCTCGGCGCGCTCGACCTCTACGCCGGGCAGGTCCGCCGCTGGGACGCCGGGGACCTGGCGGCCGCACAGGTGCTGGCCAACATCGCCACCGCACACTACGCGGCGGAGACCGACCTGCGGGAGAAGGAGCGGCTCGCCGGGCAGCTCCAGCGCGCGCTGGACTCCAGGGTCGTCATCGAGCAGGCCAAGGGCGTCATGGCGGAGGCCCACGGGGTCCCCCCGGACGTCGCGTTCGAGCGGCTGCGCCGCTGGGCCCGGGGCCACAACCAGCCCCTCCGCGCCGTCGCCCGGCGGGTCGTCGAGGAGGGACTGCGCCCCTGACCGGGTGCGTGGCCCGGGCCCGGACCGGCGCCAGGGGTCGTCGCCGGCGGTCGGTGCCGCCGGTGGGGCGTCAGGACGAGCGAGGCGGACAGCAGCGGATCACGTCGCGCCGCTTGTCGTCGTCGTCCTCGGTCAGGGCGATCCGGTCGTGGCGCGATGCCGTGCGGTCACCCTTCGCGTGCTCACGGTCGAGTTGGGCGTGTCGTCGTCCCGGCCAGTGGGCGCCGTAGTTGCTCGTCGGGTCCAGCATCTCGCCGAGGTCGTGATCGCTCTCCCGCCTGTCGGAGGCGACGTCGCGGGCGTCGGAGACGCTGTCGCGCGCGTCTGCGGCGGCAAGGATCTCGTGGGCGGCGTCCATCCGCTCGGCGTGGGCGGCCTCCCGGGCCTCCACGGCGGCCTCCCGCGCCTCCACGGCGGCCTCCCGCGCCTCCACGGCGGCCTCCCGGGCCTCGACGGCGGCCTCCCGGGCCTCGACGGGCTCGCCGTACGCCCCGTCCGCTCCGGTCACCTGGTCGCGTCGCCTGCGCTCGGAGTCCATGGCGTAGTGAAGCACGGGGGGCGCCGGCGGGTGACGCCGCCTCAGGGGCGCACGACCGCTCGGCGGGTCCTCACCGGGACGAGGCGGTCTGCGAGGTCGCCGACCGGGAGCGCATCGACGGTCCTCGGGTCACCGCTGGAAGTCCACGACGACCTTGATGTCGTCGGGCCCCCGCTCCAGGGCCTCGGCGATGTCCTGTGGCGGCACGCGTCGTGTGATCAGCCGCTCCAGCCAGGTGGGGTCGGCGGCGGCCAGCGCTTCAGCGGCGCGGTAGAAGTGCCTGCGGTTGGCATTGACCGAGCCGACGATCACGTTGTTCTCGAGCACGACCTCCTTGGCGACGTCCGCCGGGGAGAGTCCCAGGGACCGACCGCCGCTGCCCACCCCGGTCAGGCAGACCACCCCGCCGGCTCCGACCTTGCGGATCGACTCGACGATCACCGGGCCCACCCCCGTGCACTCGACGACCACGTCGGGGTCGAACGCCAGATCGCAGACACTGCCCGAGTGGTACGTGGCACCCAGGTCTCGAACCAGCTGCGGCTTGGCACCGGAGGTGACCTGGTCCAGGACGTGCACCTCGAGGCCGTGCTGGACGCCGATGAGGGCGGCGAGCATGCCGATCGGGCCGGCGCCGGTGACCAGGACCTGGCGCGGCTCCCAGAACGCCCGCGCCCGCATCGCGCCGACCATCTCCCACGCCTTGGTCACCACGGTCGTGGGTTCCAGCAGCACCCCGAGGACGCCGAGGGACGGGTCGAGCTTGGTGAAGTAGCCGGGCTCGATGCCCCAGCGTTCGGACATGAACCCGTCGAGCTCCTTGATCCCGCGCTCGGTGTACCGACCGTTGCGGCACATGTCCCACTCGCCCACCGCACAGCTGCCGCACGGCACCGGGTCGGGTCGCCGGACGATTCCCACGATCAGGTCACCGACCTGGAGGCCGGTGCCCGGCCCGGGGTCCACGACCCGTCCCAGCGACTCGTGGCCGAGGACCAGGCGGTCGCGCCCCGGTGGCGCCCATCCGTAGGCGCCCGACGCGATCTCGACGTCGGTGCCGCAGACACCCACGGCCACTGCTTCGACCAGCACCGCGCCCGTGCCGTCGTCCGGCTCGGGAACGTCCTCGAACCGGACCGACCCGGGCACCCCCGGTCGGACTGTGACTGCCTTCATCGTGTGTCCGTTCTCCTCGACCCGGGCGATGGCCGCAGCCTCGGTCGCTTCAGAGGTGAGCGAGCGCGCCCGGCCGCTGGGCCAGCTCGTCCTCGACGTGGGACACCATCGGCATCCCGCCCTGACCGACGTCCAGGGGCGTGCGGTGGTAGCCGTGATAGGTCATGACACCGCCGGAAAGGAAGGCCGCGTCGTCGAAGCCGTGCTGCTTGAGCACGCAGTAGGCGATGTAGCTGCGGAACCCGGAGCGGCAGTAGGTGTAGACCGGCTTGTCCCTGGGGATCTCGTCCAGGCGGTCACGCAGCTCGGTGTAAGGGATCAGCACCGCCCCCGGGATGTGCCACGCGTCGTACTCGGCCCAGGTTCGGGTGTCGAGTACCGTCACCCGGTCGGCACAGCCCGGGAAGTCCTCGGGATAGCAGAGGTCGATGTCTCCACGGAGCAGGTTGGAGCCCAGGAAGCCCACCATGTTCACCGGGTCCTTCGCCGAGCCGTACGGCGGGGCGTATGCCAGCTCGAGGTGCTCCAGGTCGTAGACCGTCAGGCCGGCGCGCAGAGCGACCGCGAACACGTCGATGCGCTTGTCGACCCCGTCCCAGCCGAGCACCTGTGCACCCAGCAGGCGACCGTCGTCCGGGGCGAAGAGCGCCTTGACGAACAGCGGGGCCGTACCCGGGTAGTACCCCGCGTGGCCCATCTGGTGGGTGTACACCTTGCGGAAGCCCACGCCCGCCGCGCTGAGCTCGGTCTCGGTCATGCCGGTGCCACCGGCGGTGAGGTCGAACACCTTGACCACGGCCGTGCCCTGGGTGCCGCGGTAGGCGCTCTCGTGACCCGCGATCGTCTCGGCCGCGATTCGGCCCTCCCTGTTGGCCGGACCGGCGAGCATCGAGAGCACCGGCTGGCCGGTCAGGAGATGCGTGGTCTCCACGGCGTCCCCGGCAGCCAGGACGTCAGGCACCGAGGTCCGCATGTGGGCGTCGACCACGATGCCACCGCGCGGCCCGATCTCGACCCCCGCGCTGCGGGCCAGCTCCACGTTCGGGCGAGCGCCGACCGCCATCACGACGACGTCGGTCACGACCGAGGTGCCGTCGGAGAGGTCCACGACGAGCCGGTCGTCCTCCTCCGTGTGCCGGACGGCCTGCGCCGACGTGCTCAGGCGCAGGTCCACGTCGTGGGTCTGGACATGGTAGTCGAGGATTCGCGTCATCTCCGGGTCGAGCCACGGCATGAGGCGGTCGGTACGCTCCACCACGGTGGTCGGCAGACCCCGAGCCCGGAAGGCCTCGGTGAGCTCCAGCCCGATGTAGCTGCCGCCGACGACGACCGCGTTCGAGGCGCCACCATCGAGTCGGGCGATGATCCGGTCCATGTCGGGGACGTTGCGCAGCACGTCGACGCGGGGGTCGTCCGCACCCGGGATCGGAGGGAGGATCGGCTCGGCCCCCGGGCACAGAACCAAGGTGTCGTAGGACTCGCGGTACGTCTGGCCACGCTTCTCGTCGCGGACCTCCACCTCCTTGGCGTCACGGTCGATCCGGACCACCTCCTGCCCGGTCCGGACGTCGAGTGCCAGGCTCCGGGCCAGGCTCTCGGGCGTCTGGAGCAGGAGGCTCGCGCGCTCCGGGATCTCCCCCCCGATGTGGTAGGGCAGACCGCAGTTCGCAAACGAGACGTAGTGGTCACGTTCGAGGATGACGATCTCGGCCGAGTCGTCGAGTCGGCGAAGCCTTGCTCCGGTGGAGGCGCCGGCAGCGACTCCTCCGACGATCACTGTCTTCATGGTGTGCTGTTCCTTCCGCCCCCCCCCGGCGGGAACCGAGCAGGGCCAGATGCGTCCCGCGCCCAAGGGGCGCGGGCACCTCGTCGGACGTGGCGTCAGGCGGCCAGAGCCTTCGCCTTCAGCTGGTCGAACTCCTGCTGGGTGATGGCGCCGTCGTCGAGGAGCTGCTTGGCGGACGCGATCTGGTCGGGGCCAGAGGCCCCGTTGCCGGTCGCGGCGACCGAACGCACGTACTCCGCCTGCTGGGCCTCGAGCTGCTGCTGGGCCTCGATCGCGCGCTGCGTCATGCCGCCGCCGCGGGCGATCAGGTAGACGAAGACACCGAGGAACGGCAGGAAGACGACGAACAGGCTCCAGACCGTCTTCGCGACGCCGCCCATGTCGCGGCTGCGGAAGATGTCGCCGAAGACGTGGAAGACCAACATGATCCAGGCGAAGAAGATGAAGAACTCGAACATCGCGAGCAGGAACGACCCGTTGTCATTGAACATCTGACTTCCTCCGATGTGGGTTCACTGACGCACTGCTCCGGAACGGACCGGGCTCTGCTCGCCACGGCGTTGCGCGAGCGACCTCGACGTGAACATCTGTCCACAGGACAACATCCGGCGCAGGCACGGGACAGGGCCCAAGGTCCCCCCGGAGCAGGCCAGCGCGCCTCCGGGCACGGACGGGGCGCGCTGTCACGGGCGCGGCACCGACTGCCGCGGGGATCCGGGCCCCCGAGATGAGGTCTCGGCGACGGGTGCGGTGTCGGACCGGGGGCACGCGGGGGTCGTTCGGCCCTAGCCCCGGAGTCCGCGGCCGGCGAACCTGAAGCCGACCGCTTCGGTCTCGTCCCCGTCCGGGATCCTCCGGACTCATGTTCGGGGAGCCGGTCGGAGCCACCACGGCGAGGCCGCCGAAGGATCCTCGGGACGGGCCGGACCACGAGCACGAAGGAGTCATGGATGAGTCTCAACATCGATGAGCTCGGCCCGGTCGACTGGATCGTCGTCGAGTTCCCGGAGCCGAAGTTCCACGGGCAGATTGCCCCCATCCTCAAGGACCTGGAGGACCGGGAGCTGATCCGGGTCCTGGACCTGATCTTCCTGGCCAAGGACGACAAGGGAGGGCTGGAGGTCTTCGAGGCCAGCGACATGGAGGACACCGACATCGGTGAGCTCCGCGCCTACGAGACGGAGCTGGCGATGCTGCTCAGCGAGCAGGACGTCCTCGACCTGGCCGAGACCATCGAGCCCGGCAGCGCCGCTGCGGTCCTGGTGTGGGAGAACCTGTGGGCCGCGCCCTTCGGTTCTGCCGTCCGTCACGCCGGCGGCCGGCTGACCGCCAGCGGACGCATCCCGATCCAGGCGGTGATCGCGGCCGCCGAGGCCGACGCCGCCGAAGCCGACGAGGAAGGAAGCTGACATGCCCATGGCAGCCAGGCGCAGGAGAAGGACGGTGGCCGCAGTCGGTGGCGCCGTTGTGGTGGCGCACGGCATCAACCGTCGTGGCGACCGCCGCGAGGACCGCCGCGAGGACCGCCGCGACCGCCGTCGCTGACCGCTTCACCGCTTGAGGGGCCGGCCCGCAAAGGTCGGCCCCTCTCGCGAACCGCCTCCCGGGCGGGGACCGGAGGATCGGTTCCCACGGGCGCCTCCGGCGCGTGAGCTCCACCGCGCCCCCGACGTGTCCGGTCGTGTGGCGGGCGGTGCCGCGAACAGCCGGATTTGGCGAACGGCCAGCGAGTGCCGGCACCACGGGGGCACCGGTCGGAACCACACCGGTGCAACAGGCCCCCGGGACGTGCGTCCCGAGGACCTGACCTGCGATGGAAGCGTGGAGCCGCCTGTCGGAATCGAACCGACGACCTATTCATTACGAGTGAATCGCTCTGGCCGACTGAGCTAAGGCGGCGTGTGCCGCGCGGGCACGTCGGACGAGTATAGGGACGCTCCCGCCACCTCGCGAAATCAGGACGACGCCGGCCGGACGGGCCCCGCTGCTCCGAGGCGACGGGGCCCGGCCGGGCCCTGGCTCACTCGCCGGCGAAGGCGCCGCGAAGGGCGTCCTCCTGCTCCCGGCTGAGGTTGGTCGAGACCAGCTCCATCTCGTCGCCCTTGAAGGCGTCCTCGACCCGGTCGGTGACGGCGTCGGAGGAGAGCAGGAAGAGCGCCGAGGTCCCGGGGGTGACCTTCTCGCGGACCGAGTCGATGAAGGAGTCGTCGATGCCGACGTCCCGCATCGACCCCGAGAGTGCGCCCATTGCCGCGCCGACCGCCATGCCGAGCAGGGGGACGAAGAAGATGATCCCGAGCAGCAGGCCCCAGAAGGAGCCACCGAGCGCCCCCTCGCCGGCGAGGTTGCGCGCTTGCCGTGTCTTCGGCTTCTTCGCGCCCTCCTCCCAGCTCACGACGGCGGCGTCGTGGACCGTGATGAGGTTCTGCTTCGAGAGGGACACGAGCTTCTCGGAGGCGGCTTCCGCCCCGGCGGCGGACGGGAACTTCCAGACGGTGAGTGTGGCCACGGGTGGACTCCTCGGGGGTTGGCACGGTTGAGGCGGACCGCAACCGGCACGCCGTGGGTGACGTTAGGAGCCGACACCGGCCGGCGCCTCACCCGCCGGGGGTGATGAGCCGTCGACGGGGCGTCGCCGGTGGACCGGTCAGCAGCGCAGGCCCTGATCGGGGACCGAGCCCTCGGTGAGGTAGGCGTCGACGGCGTCGTCGACGCAGCCGTTGGAGCGGGTGTAGGCGGTGTGCCCGTCGCCCTCGTAGGTGACCAGGGTGCTGTTGGCGAGCTCGTGGTCCAGCCGCACCGACCACTCGTAGGGGGTCGCCGGGTCCCGGGTGGTGCCGATGACGACGATCGGCGCGCTGCCCTTCGCGTGCACCTCGTGCGGGCCCGAGCCACCCTTCACCGGCCAGTACCCGCACGGCAACGAGCTCCACGCCAGGTACCGGCCCCACGTCGGGGCCGCCTTCTCGGCGCGCTTCGCGGCGGCCTCGTAGTCGGCGAGGTCCCCGCTCTGGGACTGGTCGAGGCAGTTGACCGCGTACAGCGCCTCCATGAGGTTGTCGGTGTACTTCCCCGACGGCGTGCGGTCGGCGTACTTGTCCGCCAGCTGCATGAGCGGGTCCGCGTCGCTCTGCTTCACGAGGGACCGGATCGCGTCGGTGAGGTCACCCCAGAGGCTCTGGGCGTACATCGCGTACCCGATCCCGAGCGTCGCCCACCCCTCGGTGAGCCGGTCGACCCGCGGGTCGTCGACCGGCACGGGCGAGGAGTCGAGCCGGTGGAGCAGGTCGCGCATCCCGGCCATCACGGCGTCGACCGAGTCCCCGAGCGGGCAGGTGCCGGAGTCGACGCAGTGCGCCGCCCAGGCCCGGGTCGCGCGCTCGAACCCCTTGGCCTGGCCGAGGTTGACCTCCTGCGAGGTCAGGTCGGGCGGGACCACGCCGTCGAGGACGAACCGGCCCACCTTCGTCGGGAACAGCCCGGCGTAGGTGGACCCGAGGAGCGTGCCGTACGACTTGCCGAGGTAGTTGAGCTTGGCCTCCCCGAGCGCCGAGCGCAGCACGTCCATGTCCCGGGCCGCCTCCTCGGTCGAGACGTGCGCGAGCAGCGCGCCGGTCCGCTGCTCGCAGCCCGAGGCGAAGGCCCTCGACTCCCGGGCGAGGTCCTTCTCCTCGGCGCGGGTGTCCGGGCTCCAGTCCGACCCGAGGAAGGTGTCGAGCGCGGGGTCGGTGAGGCAGTCGACCGGTTCCGAGCGGCCCACGCCGCGGGGGTCGAAGCCGACGACGTCGAACTGGTCGCGCACCGGTCCGCCGACGATCCCGTCCGCGGCGGCCGCGTACTCCATGCCGGAGGCGCCCGGGCCCCCCGGGTTGACGACGAGGGAGCCGATCCGCTTCGACGCCCGCCGGGCGGGGACCTTGAGGACCCCGATGTCGATCGTCGCGCCGCCCGGGTCGTCGTAGCTGCGGGGGACGGTCAGCCGGGCGCAGGCCCCCGGGCCGCAGTCGACCCAGTCCAGGTGCTGGCCGTAGAAGCGGGCGAGGTCCTGCCGGCCCGTCGGCGGCGCGCCGGACCCGGACGGCAGCGGGGACGCGGTGTGGCCCGAGATCCGGTCCCCGAGGTCGGAGACGGCCGAGCACCCGGCGAGCAGGAGGACGGACGCGGCGAGGCCCGCGATGGCCGCGCGCAGTCGTCGGGTGGGACGCATGCCCTCGACGCTAGCCGACGGGCCTCGCCGCGGCACGCACCCGCGGCGTCACCGGGGCACCTGGAGGGAGACGGCCATCGCCTCGAGGGCGAGCAGCGGCGGGACGTTCCCGCTGATCCGCTCCCGGGCGAGCCCGATGGCGTCCATGGCGAGCAGGACCTGCTCGGCGGAGCGCTGCCGGACGACCTCGTGGACCAGCGCGGCGCTGTCCTGGTTGACCAGCCCGGAGTCCGCCCCCGCGTGGACGACGAGGGCGTCCCGGAACACCGAGAGCAGGTCGACCAGCGCCCGGTCGACGATGTCGCGGGTCAGCCGCGTCGCCCGCGTCTTCTGCTCCCGCTCCAGCGAGGCGACCTGGGCGCGGACGTGCGGCGGCTGGGCCCGGGCGCTCGCGTCGGCCCCCAGGGTCTCCAGGAGCCGGGCCCGCTCGCGGCTGTTGCGCTCCGCCAGCGCCGACTCCCGTTCCTCGTCGGCGATCCCGACGAGGTCGGCGGCCGCGCCGACGGCCGCCCCGACGCTGTGGATGCCCGCCGCGAGCGCGATGACGTCCCGGCGGCGGATCCGGGCCCCCTCGTCCCGGGCCAGGCGGCGGGCGAGCCCGACGTGGCTCTGCGCCGCGCGGGCGGCGTAGAGCGCCATCGCCTCCTCGACCCCGTCCTGCCGGTGGAGCAGCTCGGCGACGGCGGCGACCGGGGGGGTGCGCAGCCGGACGTGCCGCACGCGCGAGCGGATCGTGACGAGGACGTCCTCGGTGGAGGGCGCGCAGAGCAGCCAGACCGTCCGGGGGCTCGGCTCCTCGAGGGCCTTGAGCAGGGCGTTGGCGGGCGCGTCGGAGTAGGCGGTGAGCCGGTCGGCGTCCTCGATGACGATGACCCGCCACCGGCCGACCGACGGGCGGCGGGCGGCGAGCTGGACGAGCTCGCGGGTGAAGTCGGCCTTGATGGACAGCCCCTCGGTCGCGACGACGTCGACGTCGGCGTGGGAGCCGTCGAGCGCGGTCCGGCACTCCCGGCACCGGCCGCACCCGCCGTCGGGGCACTGCAGCGCGGCAGCGAAGGCCCGGGCGGCGACCGACCGCCCCGAGCCGGGCGGCCCGGTGAACAGCCAGGCGTGCGTCAGCGCGGCGGGGTCGGCGACCGCCTCCCGGAGCGCCTCGACCGCGGGCTCCTGCCCGACGACGTCCTGCCAGACGCTCACCGCAGCTCGACCCCCGTCCGGGCGAGGCGCTCGGCGACGGCGGCGTGGACCTCTGCCGGGGCGAGTGTGGCGTCGACGACGAGGTAGCGCTCCGGGGCCCCCTCGGCGACGGCGAGGAAGTGGGCGCGGATAGCGGCGTGGAAGGCGTCCTCCTCGGACTCGAGCCGGTCGTGGACGTCACCGCGCCGGGCCCGGCCCACCTCGGGGGCGACGTCGAGCACGACGGTGAGGTCGGGGGTGAGGCCGTCCACCGCCCACATCTGCAGGTCGTGCACCTCCGCGTCGCCGAGGTCGCGCCCGGCGCCCTGGTAGGCGACCGAGGAGTCGGTGTAGCGGTCGGTGACGACGGCGTCCCCGCGGGCCAGCGCCGGGCGGACGAGCACGTCGACGTGGTGGGCCTTGTCGGCGGCGAACAGCAGCGCCTCGGCGCGCGGCGAGACGTGGTCACCGTGGAGGACGAGGTCGCGGATCCGCTCGCCGAGCTCGGTGCCACCGGGCTCCCGGGTGCGGACCACGCGGCGTCCGGTCCGCTCGAGCGCGTCGGCGAGCAGGTCCACCTGGGTCGACTTGCCTGCCCCGTCCCCTCCCTCGAAGGCGATGAAGAGTCCGTCGGTCACGCGAGCAGCCTAGGCCAGCCCACCGTCGACGCCCCGAAGCCTCCTCGCCGCCGCGTCGTCGCGCGGGTGTCGGCCCGTGGCGTCGCCCGCTCCGGTCGGCGGCGCTCAGCCCCGGGAGAGGCGGCTGAGGAAGTCCTTGGCGACGGGGGCGGCCACGGCGCCGCCGCTGCGGCCCTTCTCGACGAGCACCGCGAAGGCGACCTTGCCCTGCCAGCCGATGAACCACGCGTGCGTCTCGGGCGGGGCGGCGCCGCCGAACTCAGCGGTGCCCGTCTTGCCCGACACCGGTCCACCGGGCGTGCCCTGCAGGGCGGTCCCGGTGCCGGAGGTGACGACCCCCCGCATGAGGTCGCGCAGCTGCCCGGTGGTGGTGTCCTCGAGCGGCTCCGGGCTCCGGTCGACGCCGTCGGGCGCGGGCGTGGTGACCAGGGCGGGCTGGACGTAGGTACCCCGGGCGACGGAGCCGGCCATGACGGCGAGCGCGACCGGCGAGGCGAGGTCACGGCCCTGCCCGATCGTCGCGGCGGCCTTGTCGGTGGCGCCGGTGTTCTGCGGGACCGAGCCGTCGAAGGCGCCGTCGACGCCGAGGGCCCCGGTCCAGCCGCCGCCGACGCCGAGGGCCTTGGCGGCCTGCTCGAGGTCGTCGTCGCCGAGCTTGCTCGCGAGCCCGACGAACGCGGTGTTGCACGAGTGGTGGAAGTCCTCGGCGAACGTCGGCGAGCCGAGCGTCTCGCCCTCGAAGTTGCGGACCGTCATGCCGTCGACCTCGACGCTCGGTGGGCACGGCACCGACGTGGACGGTGTGACGTGGCCGCCGGTGAGCAGCGCGTACGTCGAGGCCACCTTGAACGTCGAGCCGGGCGGGTACTTGCCGGTGAGGGCGCGGTCGAAGCCGAGCTCGGGGTGGTTCGCGGAGGCGATGACGTCGCCGCTGGGGACGTCGACCGCGACGAGCGCCGAGGGGACGTCCCCGGTGGCCTGCAGCGCGGCCTCGGCGGCGGACTGCACGTCCGGGTCCAGAGTGAGGTGCACGTCCTTGCCGGGCGTCGGGTCGGTGGCGTACAGGGTGCGGCCCCCGCTGGTGACGACGCTGACGCCCGGGGTGCCGGCGAGCCGGGCGTCGTACTGGCGCTGCAGCCCGCTCGTCCCGCCACGGTCACCGGCGCGGTAGCGACCGTCACTGTCCTTCACGACCTCGGCGGTCACCTCGCCGAACGATCCGAGCAGGGGCTGACCGAAGGTGCGGGTGCGTCCGAGGGGCTGCGTCGTCCGCGGGTAGATCACGCCCTGGAGGGCATCGAGCCGGGCCCGCCGCTGCCGGAAGTCCTGCTCCCGGTAGGTGATGACGGGGATCGGCGCCTGCGAGCCCGACTGCTTGGCCGCCTTCAGCTTCGCCACCAGCGGGCCGGCGGGTTCGTCGACGACGCCGGCGAGCGCGCGGACGGTGGCGACGCTCGCCCGGCTCGGGTCGATCCGGACGGGGTAGACGGTGCCGTCCGGCATGAGCGGGCTGCCGTCGCGGCCGAGGAGGTCCCCCCGGGCCCCCCAGGTCCGCTTCACGGCGAGCGTCTGGTCGGGTGGGGCCTGCGGGCTGACCCACGTGCCCGCGTCGGGGGGGTTGACCTGCCAGCCGCCCCCGTCCCGGGTCGCGGTGACGGCGACCTCGCGGGTCCAGGTGACGTCGTCGGTCAGCCCCCACGCCACCCGCACGGTCGCCGTCGCCGTGTCCCCGTCGCGCTCCTCGTCGGTCACGCTCCCGTCGTGGGTGGCCGCGCCGAGGGAGCGGACCTGGGCGTCGGCAGCCTTGCCGGCCGCCGGGTCGGCCAGGTCCGGGCCGTGCGCGACGAGGTCGCCGGCGGCGAGGTGCTCGGCGAAGGAGGCGAGCGCCGCGTCGGCGGCCCGGTCCTGGCTGCCCTGGCCCCGCCACCACAGCACGCCGGCGCCGACCCCGACCAGGACGGCGACGACGACCGCCGCGGCGGCGGCCCTCTTCCCGGTGGACGACATGGGCCCATCCAACCAGCAGCACACGACACCACCCGGCACGCGCGCCACCACACGCCGTCACGCGCGGCCACCCGGCACACGCGCCACCACAGGCCGTCACACGCGGCCCGGCGCCGGCGGGGCTCGTCACACGCCGTTGCGGGCAAACGCCTGACGCTGCACGGTCAGTCCCCGTGCCGGTCGGCGTTGGCGTGGATCGCCTCGTGGACGTAGCGCGCCATCCCGGGACGGATCTCGTCATAGGTGGCGGTGAACCGGGGGTCGCTGACGTAGAGGTCGGCGAGCCCGCGGTGACCCTCGTGCGAGAGCGGGTAGAACCGGCCGTCGACGTGGCGGCGGTGGGCCTCCGCGGCGTCCATCGCGGCCTCGCTCGTCGGCGGCTCACCGGCGTCCATGGCGGCGGCGAACGCGGCGTGCAGGGCGTCCGACTCCTCCCGGACCTCGGCCCAGTCGTCGACGGTGTAGCGCGCGGTCCGGCGACGGGACTCGGCCCACGCCTCGGTGTCACCCCACCGCTCCTCGGCCTCGGCCTGCGCCTCGGCGAACCCGTCGCCGAACAGGGCCCTCATGTCCTCGTCGGTGACCTCGCGGTCGGCCATCGTGCTCTCCAGTGCGCTGTCGATGGCGGAGACGAGGTCGCGCAGCCCCTCGATCCGTTCGGCGACGGCGGCCCGCTGCCGGCGCAGGTGCACGACGGGGTCCGCCTCGCCTTCGACGAGGGCGGCGACCTCCGCGAGCGGGAACCCGAGCCGGCGGTAGACCACGACGGCACGCAGCCGCTCGAGGTCCCCGGGGGTGTAGAGCCGGTACCCCGCGGCGCTGCGGCCGGCCGGGACGACGAGACCGATCTCGTCGTAGTGGTGCAGCGTGCGCACCGTGACGCCGAGCTCGTCTGCGACCCACCCGACCGTCCGTCCGGGCGGCTCGGGGGGCGGTCCAGCCGTCATGGCGACCAGCCTGTCCCCTCCCGTCGCGGGAGGGTCAAGGCCTTCCCCGCGGGCGCCCCGCCACACGGAGTCGCAGGTCACGACTCCGTAACGGACGTGCCCGGAACGGGGCAAGGTGAGGTAGGAAGAGGCAGGCGAAGACATCGAGAGAGGAGACGAACGTACTGTGTGGTCCTTTCTCGCAGACCGGTGGCAGGACGTGACGTTCCGGGCCTACCAGCACACGAGCCTCGTCGTCCAGTCCCTCATCATCGCGATGCTCATCGCCATCGCCGTCGCGCTCCTCGTGACGAGCGTGCCCCGGCTCAAGGGCATCGCCAACGCGTTGAGCGCCATCGGGCTGACGATTCCCTCGTTCGCCCTCCTCGGCCTCGCCCTCCCGCTGCTCGGCATCGGGACGCTGCCCTCGATCGTCGTGGTGACCTTCTACGCGACGCTGCCGATCCTGCGCAACGCCGTCGTCGGCCTCGCCGGGGTCTCGGACAACCTGCTCGAGTCCGCCAAGGGCATGGGGATGAGCCCCATGCGCACCTTCGTCAAGGTCCGGCTGCCCCTCGCGTGGCCGGTCATCCTCGCCGGGCTGCGGGTCTCGACCCAGATGTCCATGGGGGTCGCCGCGATCGCGGCCTACGCCCTCGGCCCGGGCCTCGGCGGGTACATCTTCACCGGCCTGACCTCCGTCGGGGGCGTCAATGCCATCAACTACGCGCTCGTCGGCACGTTCGGGGTGGTCATCCTCGCCATCGTGCTCGACCTCGTCCTGCAGTTCCTGGGCCGCGTCACGACCTCGAAGGGGATCCGCGTCTGATGTCCACCACCACCTCCGAGAACACCTCCGAGAACGCCGGCTCCTCACGCGAAGGCCGTTCGGTCAGCGGGGCCGAGATCATCTTCGACGGCGTGACCAAGACCTACACCGGGATGACCAAGCCCGCGGTCGACACGCTGTCGCTGACCATCCCCGCCGGCGAGACCGTCATGTTCGTCGGTCCCTCTGGGTGCGGCAAGACGACCTCGCTGAAGATGATCAACCGCCTCCACGAGCCGACGTCGGGGACGATCACCATCGACGGCGAGGACATCCGCGACAAGGACGACAACGAGCTGCGCCGCCACATCGGCTACGTCATCCAGGGCGGGTCGTTGTTCCCGCACATGACGGTCGCCCAGAACATCGGCCTCGTCCCCGGCCTCCTGAAGTGGGACCGCAAGCGCGTCCGCAGCCGCGTCGACGAGCTGCTCGACCTCGTCGGGCTCGAGCCGGACCGGTACCGCAGCCGCTACCCGCGCGAGCTCTCGGGCGGCCAGCAGCAGCGCGTCGGGGTCGCCCGCGGCCTCGCCGCCGACCCGCCGGTGCTCCTCATGGACGAGCCGTTCGGCGCCGTGGACCCGATCACGCGCCAGCGCCTCCAGGACGAGCTGATGAGCATCCAGGAAGAGCTGCAGAAGACCATCGTCTGCGTCACGCACGACATCGACGAGGCGATCAAGCTCGGCGACCGGATCCTCATCCTCCAGGAGGGCGCCGTCGTCGCCCAGTACGACACCCCGGAGAACATCCTCGCCGCCCCGGCGAACTCCTTCGTCGAGGACTTCGTCGGCGCCGGGTCGGCCCTGAAGCAGCTGAGCCTGAGCCGGGTGAGCGACCTCGACCTCGTCGAGTGGACCACCGCGTCCCCGGGCGCCGGGGTCGAGGAGGTGGTCGCGGCCGCGAGGTCCGCGAAGCAGCGCAGCGTCGTCGTCCTCGACGACCGCCGGCGTCCGCTGGACTGGGTGTTCACCCGGGACCTCAAGAGGACGGGGTCGGTGCCGAGCAAGGGCAACCCCGAGCTCGCGACGGTCGACCACCGGGCCACGCTCAACGACGCCCTCGACACGATGCTCGTCTCCTCGCACGGCGGGGTGATCGTCACCGGGCGCCGCGACGAGTACATGGGCGTGCTCCTCTTCGACGCGGTCACCGACCACATCCGGCACGTCGCGGACGAGGCCCAGGCGGCCTCGGACGAGATCGCGCAGGCACCCGCCGACGAGGAGCTGCCGTCGTGAGCACGGACACGCGCGAGGACGCCCGGGACGTCGCCGAGGGCGGCGAGGACCTGGACACGCAGGAGCAGGGGGGGCTGCGCTCGCGGGTGACGCGCGAGGATCTCGGGCTCCTGCTCGGCCTGCCGATCATCGTCCTCGTGATCTTCGGCGCCTGGGTCGTCTGGCGACTCAACGCCAACCTCGACGACATCGAGTCCCGCCAGCTCGCGTGGTCCTCGGTGACCTCGCTGACGTGGGAGCACATCAAGCTGACCATCGCCTCGACGGTCGCGGTCCTCGTCACCGCCATCCCGATCGGCGTGCTGCTGACCCGTCCAGGGCTGCGCCGGTTCGCCCCTCCGGTGACCGCGTTCGCCAACGCCGGGCAGGCGGCGCCGGTCATCGGCATCATCGTCCTGCTCGCGATCTGGCTCGGGTTCGGGTTCTGGACCGCGGTGCTCGCGCTCGCGGTCTACGCCTTCCTCCCGGTGCTGCGCAACACCATCGTCGGGATCGAGAACGTCGACCCGACGCTCGTCGAGGCCGCCCGCGGGATGGGCATGTCGCAGGCGACCGTGCTGCGCCGGGTGGAGATGCCGCTCGCGATCCCGGTCATCATGACCGGCGTCCGGACCGCGCTCGTCCTGCTCGTCGGCACCGCGACCTTCGGGACGTTCATCAACGCCGGCGGACTCGGGGCACTCATCACGACCGGGATCACGCTGTTCCGCTACCCGATCCTCATCAGCGGCGCGCTCATCGTCGCCCTGCTCGCCCTCCTCGTGGACTGGGCCGGGCGCGTGCTGGAGATGCTCGCCACGCCGAAGGGGATGTGAGGCCCGTGCGACGACTTCCAGGTTCCCGCGCGGCGCTCGCGGCTGGCGCGACGCTCGCGACCGGTCTGCTGACCGGCTGCGGCCTCGGCACCGCCGGCGGGTTCGTCCCGAGCGGGACGCTCGCCGGCCCCCTGAAGGACGTCAGCGGGCTCGAGGGCGCCGACATCGCCGTGGGCTCGAAGAACTTCACCGAGCAGATCCTCGTCGGCAAGATGGCCGTCATCCTGCTCGACTCCGCCGGCGCGAACGCCAAGGACTTCACGAACATCCCGGGCAGCTCGAGCACCCGGCAGGCCATGCTCGCCGGACAGCTCGACATGGCGTGGGAGTACACCGGGACGGCGTGGATCGCCTACCTGGGCCACTCCGACCCGATCCCCGACGAGCAGAAGCAGTACGAGGCGGTCCGCAAGGAGGACCTGAAGACGAACGACCTCGAGTGGCTCAAGCCGGCCCCGATGAACAACACCTACGGGTTCGCCGCCAAGGCCGACTTCGCGAAGAAGAACGACCTCAAGACGCTCGGGGACATCAAGAACCTGCCGAAGGACCAGCGCACCTTCTGCGTCGAGTCCGAGTTCAAGAACCGCAACGACGGCTTCGAGCCGATGCTGAAGACCTACGGCATGACGCTCGGCCAGGACATCCCGACCAGCCAGGTCAAGACCCTCGACACCGGAGCGATCTACGCGGCGACCGACCAGGGACTGTGCAACTTCGGTGAGGTGTTCACCACCGACGGCCGGATCAAGGCGCTCAACCTGACGGTGCTGGAGGACGACAAGAAGTTCTTCCCGCTCTACAACCTCTCCCCCGTCATCCGGAAGCCGGTCCTCGACCAGTACCCGCAGCTGGCCGACCTCTTCGAGCCGGTCGCGCAGAAGCTCACCAACGACGTCCTGCTGACGCTCAACGCGAGGGTCGACGTCGAGGGGAAGGATCCCGCGAACGTCGCCTTCAACTGGCTGGCCAACGAAGGCTTCATCGACAAGTAGGCCCGTCCACCCCCGGTCGAGTGAGCAGCTGT
The DNA here is from genome assembly GCA_963800325.1 of uncultured Actinomycetota bacterium. Lineage (GTDB taxonomy): Bacteria > Actinomycetota > Actinomycetes > Actinomycetales > Dermatophilaceae > CAWDAQ01. The sequence continues at coordinate 1,034,214 of CAWDAQ010000005.1, forward strand.
TGCTGCCACACCGCACGCACCCCACGTTGAGTGAGCAGTAGATGCTCCGTCCCGGCAGGGACGGGAGCATCTACTGCTCACTCAACGTGGGGTGGGGGCCGTGCTCCTGCGGCTCGACGTGCGGTCGGGCCCTACTTCTCGGGGGTGGCCTTCTTCGTGGTCGTCTTCCCCGCGGCCGCCTTCGTGGTCGTCTTCCCCGCGGCCGCCTTCTTGGCCGTCGTCTTCTTGGCCGTCGTCTTCTTCGCGGTCGACTTCGACCCCGAGCGCTTGCGGGTCGTCGGACCCTTGGCGCGCTTCTCGGCGAGCAGCTCGTAGGCCCGCTCGGGCGTGACCGAGTCCGGGTCGTCGTCGCGCCGGAGGGTCGCGTTCGTCGTCCCGTCGGTGACGTACGGCCCGAACCTGCCGTCCTTGACGACGACCTTGGCCCCGCTGGCCGGGTCCTCGCCGAGCTCGCGCAGCGGCGGCTTGGCAGCACCCCGGCCGCGCTGCTTGGGCTGGGCGTAGATCGCCAGGGCCTCCTCGAGGGTGATGTCGAACAGCTGCTGCTCGCTCTGCAGCGAGCGCGAGTCGGTGCCCTTGCGCAGGTAGGGGCCGTACCGCCCGTTCTGGGCGGTGATCTCGACCTCGGTGCCGTCCTCCTCGGTCGTCGTGCCGACGACCCGGGGCAGCGAGAGCAGTCGGAGCGCGGTCTCGAGCTCGATCGTCGCGAGGTCCATGTCCTTGAACAGGGACGCGGTACGCGGCTTGGGCCGGCCCTTGCCCTTCTTCTGCTTCGAGGACCCACCGGAGGACTCGCCGTCCTCCTCGGGCAGGACCTCGGTGACGTAGGGGCCGTACCGGCCGGACTTGGCGACGATGTCGTGCCCGGTCGCCGGGTCCTGGCCGAGGACGCGGCCGTCCTCGGCGGCCTGCTCGAGGATGTCGCGGGCCTTCGCCGGGGTCATCTCGTCCGGGGCGATGTCGTCGGTGATGCTCGCCCGGCGGGGCTTGCCGCTCGCGTTCTCGGCGACCTCGCCGGTCGAGGGGTCGACCCCCGGGGGGAGCACCTCCTCGACATAGGGACCGTAGCGCCCCACCCGCACGACGACCCCGTCGCCGATGTCGATGGTCGAGATCCCCTTGGCGTCGATCTCGCCGAGGTCGTCGACGAGGTCGCGCAGCCCCTCGGTGGTCTTCGCCTCGTCGCCGAAGTAGAACCGGTGCAGCCACTGCGCCCGCTGCTCGTCCCCGGCCGCGATCCGGTCGAGGTCCTCCTCCATGGACGCGGTGAAGTCGTAGTCGACGAGCCGGGTGAAGTGGACCTCCATGAGGCGGGTCACCGCGAACGCCAGCCACGAGGGCACCAGCGCCGAGCCCCGGGTGCGGACGTAGCCGCGGTCCTGGATGGTCCCGATCGTCGAGGCGTACGTCGAGGGACGTCCGATCCCCCGCTCCTCCATGGCCTTGACGAGGGTCGCCTCGGTGTACCGCGCCGGCGGGCTCGTCTCGTGGCCGTCGGCCTCCGCTCGCAGGACGGCGGCCGGCACCCCCTCCGAGAGCCGCGGCAGCCGCGCCTCGCCGTCCCGGCCGGCGCCGTCGCCCTCGTCGCGGCCCTCCTCGTAGGCGGCGAGGAAGCCGCGGAAGGTGACGACGGTGCCGCTGGCGGTGAACTCGACCCGCTCGGCGACCTCGCAGCCGGTCAGGCTCGCCCCGAGCCGCACCGTGGCCGTCGACCCGCGGGCGTCGGCCATCTGCGAGGAGACGGTGCGCTTCCAGATCAGCTCGTAGAGCGCGAACTCCTCTCCCCGCAGCTCGCCGGCGACCTGCGCGGGGGTGCGGAAGCGGTCCCCCGACGGCCGGATCGCCTCGTGCGCCTCCTGGGCGTTCTTGACCTTCTTCTCGTACCGGCGCGGCGCGTCGGGGACGTACTCGGCCCCGTAGAGGTCGCGCGCCTGGCCCCGCGCCGCGGTGAGGGCCGCGTCCGACAGGGTCGTGCTGTCGGTGCGCATGTAGGTGATGTAGCCGTTCTCGTAGAGCCGCTGCGCGACGCGCATCGCGTTCTTCGAGGTCATCCGCAGCTTGCGGGAGGCCTCCTGCTGGAGCGTGGAGGTCGTGAACGGCGCGGACGGCCGACGGGTGTACGGCTTCTCCTGCACCGATGTCACCGCGACCTCGGCCGGCCGGACCGCCTCGGCGACCGCCCGGGCGGCGGGCTCGTCGAGATGGCGCACCGAGCCGGACCTCAGGGTGCCGTCGTCGGCGAAGTCCCGCCCCGCGGCGACCCGCTCGCCGTCGACCGAGGTCAGCCGGGCCGTGAACGCGCGGTCCTCGCTGTCGGGGGTGAAGTCGCCGACGACGTCCCAGTACGCCGCCCGCACGAACGCCATCCGCTCGCGTTCGCGCTCGACGACCATCCGGGTCGCCACCGACTGCACCCGCCCGGCCGAGAGCCCCTGCTTGACCTTGCGCCACAGCACCGGCGAGACCTCGTAGCCGTAGAGCCGGTCGAGGATGCGCCGGGTCTCCTGGGCGTCGACGAGCCGGTCGTCGAGGTCGCGGGTGGAGGAGACCGCCCGCTGGATGGCCTCCCGGGTGATCTCGTGGAACACCATGCGCTTGACGGGCACGCGGGGCCGGAGGGTCTCCAGCAGGTGCCAGGCGATCGCCTCGCCCTCGCGGTCCTCGTCGGTGGCGAGGTAGAGCTCGTCGGCGTCCTTGAGCAGCCGCTTGAGCTCGGCGACCTTCTTCTTCTTGTCGGCGTCGACGACGTAGTAGGGCTCGAAGTCGTTCTCGATGTCGACCCCGAAGCGACCGTACGGCCCCTTCTTGACCTCCGCCGGCATCTCCGACGGCGTCGGGATGTCCCGGATGTGTCCCACCGAGGCCTCGACCTCGAAGTCCTCCCCGAGGTAGCCCGCGATGGTCTTGGCCTTCGCGGGCGACTCGACGATGACGAGCTTGCTCACTTCCCACCTCTTCCGGCCCGGCGTGCAGCGGATTCGTCGCTGCTCCGACGCAGGGTCTGGGTGAACCGTATCCGGTCCGCCCCGGGGGCCGGCACGAGGTGTGCCGCACGCCGCACTCCCTGCCCCGGCGGACCGGGGCCGTTCAGCGCAGGTGCTCGCCGAAGAACGCGTCGATGCGGCGCCACGCGTCGGCGGCGGCGTCCGGGTCCGGTCCCACCCCGGCGACGCGCGCCAGCGGGCGCATCGCCCGGGGGCCGACCTCGGCGTCGTTGAGGAACGAGTGGCCGGCGCCCGGGTACTCCCGGACGTCGTGGCTGACGCCCTTGGCGGCGAGCCACCGCTCGAGGCGGTCGGCCGACCCCGCCAGGCCGCGGTCCCGTCCCCCGTAGCTCGCGACGACCGGGCACGGCGCGTCGAGCACCCCCCGGGGGTCTTTCGGCAGCATCCCGTAGTTGACCGAGCTGGCGGCGTAGTCGCCGCGGCCCGCGAGCAGCAGCGCGAACCCGCCGCCCATGCAGAACCCGATGACCCCCACGGCCCCGGTGCACGCCGGGTCCTCCAGGAGCCGTGACCGGGCGGCCTCGATGTCGGCGAAGGCCGGGCCGCGCCCGGAGCCGAGCGCCCGGAACGTCGCGGCGACGCAGTGCAGGGTCCGTCCCCGGGTGAACAGGTCGGGCGCGAGGACGAGGTAGCCCAGGCGCGCGAGGTGGTCGGCGTGCCTGCGGGACTGGTCGTCGAGCCCGAATGCCTCGTGGACGAGGACGACCCCGGGCCACGGCCCCTCGCCCGCGGGCCGCGCGAGGTAGCCGCGCAGGGAGGGCGAGCTGCCGTGCCGCGTGGCCAGCCCCGCGAGGTCGGTGTCCTCGCCGGTGGGGGTCACTGCCCCTTCTTGCGCTGAGGGCTCGGCCGGGTCTCGTCCTCGTCGGGCTTCTCGACGTCCTCGGGGACGACGATCGGCTTCACCCGCGCCCAGAGGAGGAAACCGGCCCCGGCGACTGCGAGCGCGATCCCGGCCCAGAGGTTGGCGTGGATCCCGCCGGTCTTGTCCAGGCTCTGGTCCCCGAACGCGGAGGCGATGACGAGGATCACGCCGTAGATGCCGAGGAGGAGGCCGATGACGTTGCGGATGTCGAAGGCGCCGGCCTTCTTCTTGCCGCTCTGCGCAGTGCTCGTGCTGTCGGACATCGGGAACCTCTCAGGCGAAGATCAGGTTGAGGGCGACGACCATCACCAAGGCGATGCTCGCCAACGGGATCGTCCGTCGGTACCAGGGGTAGGAGGCCTCCTCCGGGTCGACGAGGTCCTCCCGGGGGGTCTCGGAGTAGACCAGTCCCTTGAGCTCGGCGACCGGCTTGGGTTGGGTCATCCCGGAGACGACGACGCTGACGGCGACGTCGACGACGAACGCCGTCGAGGCCGAGAGGAACGCCGCACCCTGGCCGGGCAGGTCGAGCGGACCCCACTCGTTCGTCGCCCACACCGCGACCGCCGAGAGCGTGCCCGCCGCCAGACCCATCCACCCGGCGGCCGGGGTCATCTTCTTCCAGAACATGCCGACGATGAACGTCGCGAACAGCGGCGCGTTGAAGAACCCGAACAGCGTCTGCAGGTAGTCCATGAGGTTGGCGTAGCTCGAGGCGATGAGCGCCGTGAAGATCGCGATGACCGTCGCGGCGACGGTCGCGAGCCGGCCGACCCTCAGGTAGTAGTCGTCGGTGTGGTCCCGACGGATGTAGCGCTGCCACAGGTCGTAGCTGAACACGGTGTTGAACGCGGAGATGTTCGCCGCCATACCGGCCATGAACGCGGCGAGCAGGCCGGCGATCGCGAGCCCGAGCAGCCCGTTGGGGAGCACGTCGCGCATGAGGAGCAGCAACGCGTGGTTGTAGTCGATGTTCTTCCCGAACTGGGAGACGTCGCCGCCGTTCTGCGACGCCTGCTTGTACTTCGAGAGGTCGGTGACCAGGACGGCGGCGACCATGCCGGGGATGATGACGATGAACGGGACGAACATCTTCGGGAAGGCGCCGATGATCGGGGTCTTGCGGGCGGAGGAGATCGAGTTAGAGGCCATCGCCCGCTGGACCTCGACGAAGTTCGTCGTCCAGTAGCCGAAGGAGAGGACGAACCCGAGTCCGAACACGATCCCGACGACCGAGAGCCACGTCGAGTCGAAGCCGGAGAGCAAGGTCCCCGGCCAGGAGCTCAGCTCCTCGGCGCCGGTGGTCCCGCTCGTCTGCTGGGCCTGCGCGCTGATCTTGTCCGTCAGGCCACCCCAGCCGCCGACCCGGTGCAGGCCGATGATGGTGAGCGGGACGAGCGAGGCGACGATGACGAAGAACTGCAGCACCTCGTTGTAGATCGCCGCCGAGAGCCCGCCGAGGGTGATGTAGGACAGCACGATCGCGGCGGCGACGATGAGGGCGACCCAGAGCGGCCAGCCGAGCAGCGCGTTCACGATCGAGCCGAGCAGGTAGAGGTTGACCCCGGCGATGAGCAGCTGGGCGAGCGCGAAGCTGATCGCGTTGACGAGGTGGGCACCGGTGCCGAACCGCCGGTACATGAACTCGGGGACCGAGCGGACCTTGCTCCCGTAGTAGAACGGCATCATCACGACGCCGAGGAAGAGCATCGCCGGGATCGCACCGACCCAGAAGTAGTGCACCGTCGGCAGGCCGATCTCGGCGCCGTTGGCGGACATCCCCATGATCTCGACGGCGCCGAGGTTCGCGGAGATGAAGGCGAGCCCGGTGACCCACGCGGGCAACGAGCGTCCCGAGAGGAAGAAGTCGATGGACTCCGACACCGAGCGCCGCGCCGCGAAGCCGATGCCGAGGACGAACGAGAAGTAGATCGCCACGAGCACGTAGTCGAGCCACGTCGCGTCGATGAGCGTGTCGGCGGCGGGCACGGCCGCAGGCGCGAGTGCGGAGAACATCGGTGTCGGCTCCTCGGGGGTCGGCAGTGCCTGACACCGTACGCCCGGCCCCGCGTCGCAGCACGTCAGCCCGCGGGCGAGTCTCGGGGCTCCCCGTCACGGGGCCGGGGGCGGACCCCTGCCGGCTCAGGACGCGGGCGGGGAGCCGGGGGGCCTGGGGCCGGCCTCCTGGGCCGCCTCGGGGAGGTCGGCGGGGGGCTCGGGGCCACCGCGGGCACCGACGCCCGCCCCGACGAGCGGGCCCGCGCCGTCCTCGTCGACGTCGACGGCGGCGCCGAGGAACTGGGCCGCGTGGAGGCGGGCGTAGGCGCCGCCGGCGGCGAGGAGCTCGACGTGGGTGCCGTGCTCGACGATCCGGCCCTCCTCCATGACGAGGATGAGGTCGGCGTCCCGGATCGTCGAGAGCCGGTGGGCGATGACGAAGCTCGTCCGGTCGCTGCGCAGCGCCGCCATGGCGTGCTGGAGCAGGAGCTCGGTGCGGGTGTCGACCGCGGAGGTGGCCTCGTCCAGGATGAGCAGGGCCGGGTCGGCGAGGAACGCGCGGGCGATGGTGACCAGCTGCTTCTCGCCCGCGCTGATGTTGCCGCCCTCGGCGTCGAGGACGGTGTCGTAGCCGTCGGGCAGCGAGTGGACGAACCGGTCGACGTACGTCGCCCGCGCGGCGACGAGGACCTCCTCCTCGGTGGCGTCCGGGCGACCGTAGGCGATGTTCTCCCGGATCGTGCCGCCGAACAGCCACGCGTCCTGCAGGACCATGCCGATGCGCGAGCGCAGCCCGCGACGGGTGAGGTCGGTGATGTCCACGCCGTCGAGGGTGATCCGGCCGCCGTCGAGCTCGTAGAAGCGCATGACGAGGTTGACCAGGGTCGTCTTCCCCGCCCCCGTCGGGCCGACGATGGCGACCGTCTGGCCGGGCTCGACGACGAGGTCGAGGTCCTCGATGAGCGGCACCTCGGGGGAGTAGGAGAACGAGACGTCCTCGAACGCGACCCGCCCGCGCGGCTCCGGCAGCAGCACCGGACTCGGGGCCTCGGGGCGCTGCTCGGGCTCGTCGAGGACCTCGAAGACGCGCTCGGCCGAGGCGACCCCGGACTGCATGAGGTTGGCCATGGACGCGACCTGGGTGAGCGGCTGGGTGAACTGCCGGGAGTACTGGATGAAGGCCTGGACGTCGCCGAGGCTCATCGACCCGGAGGCGACCCGCAGCCCGCCGACGACGGCGATGACCACGTAGTTGAGGTTCCCGATGAACATCATCGTCGGCATGATGATGCCGCTGACGAACTGGGCGCCGAAGCCGGCGGAGTACAGCTCGTCGTTCTTGACGTCGAACTCGGCCTGGCTCTCGGCCTGGCGGCCGAACACCTTCACGAGGCTGTGGCCGGTGAAGGTCTCCTCGACGACGGCGTTGACCTCGCCGGTGCTGCGCCACTGCTGGACGAAGTGGCGCTGGGCCCGCTTCCCGATGGTCGCGGTGACCAGGACCGACAGCGGGATCGTCACGAGCGCGATGACGGCGAGCAGCGGCGAGATGACGACCATCATCGTCACCATGGCGACGACGGTGAGCAGCGAGGTCACGAGCTGGCTCAGGGTCTGCTGGAGGCTCTGGGCGACGTTGTCGATGTCGTTGGTCACCCTGCTCAGCAGCTCGCCGCGCGGCTGGCTGTCGAAGTACGGCAGCGGGAGCCGGTGGATCTTCTCCTCGACGTCGCGGCGCAGCGCGTAGATCGTCCGGTTGACGATCCCGGTGAGGAGCCACCCCTGGCCCCAGGAGAGCACGGCGGCGACGAGGTAGAACACGAGCACGACGAGCAGCACCCGGCCGACCCCGGCGTAGTCGATGCCCTGGCCGGGGACGAGGTCCATCGCCGAGACCATGTCCGCGAAGGTGTCCTGGCCCCGGGCGCGCAGCCCGGCGACGACGGTGGCCTTGTCGACCCCGGCGGGCAGCCGGCTGCCGACGGCGCCGGCGAAGATGAGGTCGGTGGCCCGGGCGAGCACCTTCGGGCCGAGGGCGGTGAGCACGACGCTGGAGAGGGCGAGCCCGAGGGCGAGGAGGAGCCGGCTGCGCTCGGGGGCGAGCAGGCCGAGCAGGCGGCGGGCCGAGGGGACGAAGGCCCGGGAGCGCTCGGCGGGCACCCCGAGGCCGGCGCCGGGGCCGTGCCGGCGCACCCCGGCGCCCGGACCCCGGCGGGCCTCGGCGGCCTTCTCCTCGGCGGACTTGACCTCGCTCACCGGGCCGCCTCGGTCATCTGCTGGCTCTCGACGATCTCCCGGTAGGTGCGGCACGTCCGCAGCAGCTCGGCGTGGGTCCCCGAGCCGACGACGCGGCCGTCCTCGAGGACGAGGATCTGGTCGGCGTCGACGATCGTCGAGACACGCTGGGCGACGACGAGGACGGTCGCGTCCCGGGTCACCGGGGCCAGCGCGGCGCGCAGCCGGGCGTCCGTGGCGAGGTCGAGCGCGGAGAAGGAGTCGTCGAACAGGTAGATCTCCGGCCGGCGCACGAGCGCCCGGGCGATCGAGAGCCGCTGTCGCTGCCCCCCGGAGACGTTCGTGCCGCCCTGGGCGATCGGCGCGTCGAGCCCACCGGGCATGGCGGCGACGAAGTCGTCCGCCTGGGCGATCCGCAACGCCTCCCACAGCTCGTCGTCGGTGGCCTGCGGGGCGCCGAAGCGGAGGTTGGAGGCGACCGTCCCGCTGAACAGGTAGGGCTTCTGCGGCACCCAGCCGACCCGCGCCCACACGTCCTCGGGCGCGGCGTCCCGGACGTCGACGCCGGCGACGGTGACGCTGCCGCCGGTCGCGTCGTGCAGCCGGGGCACGAGGGAGAGCAGGGTGGTCTTCCCGGCCCCCGTGGAGCCGATGACCGCGGTGGTCCGCCCGGGCTCGGCCCGGAAGGTCACCCCGTCGAGCACGGGGTGCTCGGCGCCCGGGTAGTGGAACGTCACGTCGGTCATCTCGACGACGGGCTCGCGCGAGGTGACGGGGACCGGGGCCGACGGGGGCTCGACCGTCGTCCGGGTCCGGAGCACCTCGCCGATGCGGCCCGCGGACACCGTGGCGCGCGGGATCATCATCGACATGAACGTCGCCATCATCACCGACATGAGGATCTGCATGAGGTAGGCGAGGAACGCGGTCAGCTCCCCCACCTGCATCGACCCGGCGCCGACCCGGTGCGCGCCGAACCAGAGCACCGCGACGGTCGAGGCGTTGAAGATGAGCATGACGAGGGGGAACACCAGGGCCATGAGCCGCCCGACGGCCAGCGCGGTCCCGGTGTACTGCCGGTTGGCCTCGGCGAAGCGCTCCCGCTCGTGGTCCTCCCGGACGAACGCGCGCACCACCCGGACCCCGGTGATCTGCTCGCGCAGTACCCGGTTGACCCAGTCGACCGAGGCCTGCATGAGCCGGAACTGCGGGAGCATCCGCCGGATGACGAGGGAGACGGTGAGGGCGAGCAGCGGCACCGCGACCGCGACGAGCCACGAGAGCCCGACGTCCTCGCGCAGGGCCATGATGACCCCGCCGACCATCATGATCGGAGCGGTCACCATCATGGCCAGCCCCATGTAGGTGACGGTCTGCACCTGCGTGACGTCGTTCGTCGAGCGGGCGATGAGGGTCGGCGCCCCGAACCGGGACACCTCCCGCTCGCTGAACGTGCCGACCCGGCGGAACAGCGAGGAGCGGACGTCGCGGGCGACCCCGGCCGCGGTGCGCGAGGCGAGGAAGGTCGCGCTCACGGTCGCGGCGATCTGGACCAGGGACACCAGGAGCATGAGGCCGCCGGCGTGGACGATGTACCCGGTGTCACCCCGGGCGACCCCCTCGTCGATGATCCGTCCGTTGAGGCTGGGCAGGTAGAGCGAGGCCATCGTCCCGGTGAGCTGCAGGGCCAGCAGCCAGCGGAGCAGCCGGGCGTACGGGCGCAGGTGGGCCCGCAGGAGCGTCACGAGGCTCATCCCCGCCTCCTCGTGCCCTCGAGGACGACGTCGACGATCTCCTCCGGGGTCAGCAGCGTCCCCTCGGCGATCTCGCGGTGGCTCCCGGAGAAGGTCAGCAGCCGCAGCAGCCGGTACAGCTCCTCCGGTCCGACGCGCAGCCGGTCGGCGTCCGGGCCGACGAGGTCGACGAAGACCCCCTCCACGCGGCGCTGCCACGCGCGGGCGGGGTCGTGCCGGCGGTCGAGGACCTCCTCGGGCGGGTGGAGCAGCCCGGCCGCGGACATGAGGTCGAAGACCTCGACGAGGTGGTCCTGGAAGACCCCCACGGCCGCGACGAGCCGGTCCCGCAGCGGGAGGGCGCGGTCGACCCCGCCGAGCCGCGCGACCAGCGGCCACGGGTCGAAGGCCTCCCGCAGGGCCTGGGTGACGAGGTCGTCCTTGCTCTCGAAGACGCGGAAGATGGTCCCCTCGGCGACCCCGGCCGCCCGGGCGATGTCCCGGGTGCTCACCGCGGTGCCCTTGGCCCGCAGCAGCGGGATCGTCGCGGCGACGAGGGCGGCGCGACGCTCCTCGGGAGGCAGGGACGGGGCACGGGGAGGCACCGGGGCAGGATAACTGAGTGAGCACTCACTCACAATTGGTTTTCGCGCGGGTGTCCGCGGTCAGGCGCCGACGGCGACGAGGAACCCGTCGGCGACGCACGCCCGCAGGGCGGCCAGGGCCTCGACCCGGACCTCCTCGACCGGCCGGTCGAGGATCGCGGCGATGGCGGTCGTGGCCGCGCCCGCGGTGAGCTCGCCGTCGCACACCGCGACGAGGGCGGCCGAGACCGTCCCGAGGTCGAGGGAGCGCCCGAGCCCGCCACCCTGGTGGAGGCGGATGACCTCGGGGTCGCTCGCCCCGGGCCGGGACCAGCGGGCCTCGGTGACGTCGTCGGCGCAGCGCCACGCGCGGGCGAGCAGGTCCTCGTCGTCGTGCTCGGCGAGCCAGACCCGGGCGCGGAGTCCGGCGAGCACGTGCGGCCCCATCGGCGTCGCGACCGGTCCGCGGACGTCGACGAGGTCGACGAACGGCTCCCGCGGGGTCAGCGGCCGGTGGAGGGTGACGACCCCGAACCCGACGGAGGAGACGCCCCGCTCGGCGAAGTCGTCGAGCCACGCGGTGTACATCGCGCCGAACTCGGGGGTCGCGCTGTGGTGGCCGCCGTCGCGCGCCCACGTCTCGGCGTACTCGGCCGGGTCCTGCACCTCCCGCTGCACCACCCACGCGTCGAGACCGGTGCCGCGGACCCACTCCCCGACCCGGTCGCGCCAGTCCGCGCCGGCGGGGACCTCCCAGTTGCCGAGCAGCTGGGCGATCCCGCCGGGGGCGAGGTGCTCCCCGACGGCGGCGACGAGCCCCGCGACGGCGGCGTCACCGGCGCGGCCGGCGTCCCGGTACCCGAAGAGGGGCACCCCGGCGTCGCGCGGGGTGATGACGAACGGGGGGTTGCTGACGACGAGGTCGAACCGCTCGCCCTCGACCGGGTCGAGCATGGACCCGGACCGCACCGTCCAGCGCTGCTCGTTCAGGGCCGCGGTGAACCGGGCGAACGCGAGCGCGCGCTCGGAGACGTCGGTGACGACGACCTCGTCGGCGTGCGTGGCGAGGGCGAGGGCCTGGACGCCGCAGCCGGTGCCGAGGTCGAGGGCGCGGCGCACGTGCGGGCGGGGGGTCCACGCGCTGAGCGTCGTCGAGGCGCCCCCGATGCCGAGGACGTGGTCCTCCCGGAGCGGGGACCGGGTGGCGAGCTCGGAGAGGTCCGAGGCCACCCACCAGTCGTGGCCGTCCCCGGCGTAGGGACGCAGGTCGCAGGTCGCGGCGACGCCGCTGCCCTCCTGGGTGAGCAGCCGCAGCCGTGTGGCCCCGGCCACGGTGAGCGTCGGCAGCGCCTGCTCGGCCTCGTCCTCGTCGACGGCGTCGCCGAGGACGAACAGCCGCAGCAGGGTGGCGACCGGACGGCTCGAGGCGGCGGTCACCCGCTGCGCCGGGAGGGTCTGCTCGCGGGCGAGCGCACCGGTCGCGAGCGGGCCGAGGAAGGACTCGACGCCCTCGACGGTGTAGCCGGCCGCGGTGAGGTCGGCCCGGAGGGCGGCGACGAGGGCCTCGTCGGTCCGGGGCGGCGCCGGCGACCCGGCCGGGGCGGGCGGAGCGTGCATGGGCCTCAGGCTATGCGCTCGCGCGGAGGGCCGGTGAGGCAGGACGGCACGACGACGGTCCGGCGCACCGACGACGACGGCCGGCACACCGGGTGGGTGTGCCGGCCGTCGTCGGGTCCGGGTGGCGCCAGGCGGTCGGGGACCGTCGCTCAGCGGCGGGCGGCCCGCTCGGCCTCCGCGCGGGCGGCGGCGTCCTCGTCGGCGGGGGCCTCGGACGCCGTCCCGGTGTCGTCGGCGTCCGGGGCGGACGCCGCGGCGATGGTCTCCTCGTCGGCGATGGCGAGGTCGCGCGTCTTGGACACGGTGACCGCGCCGACGACGATGAGCAGGGAGACACCGGCGATGCCGTAGCGGAACACCGGGTTGGCGTCGACGCCGAGGGTGAGGGTGACGATCGCCGGGGCGATGAGCACCGAGACGAGGTTCATCACCTTCAGGAGCGGGTTGATCGCCGGGCCCGCGGTGTCCTTGAAGGGGTCCCCGACGGTGTCGCCGATGACGGTCGCGGCGTGGGCCTCGGTGCCCTTGCCGCCGAAGTGGCCGTCCTCGACGATCTTCTTCGCGTTGTCCCACGAGCCGCCGGAGTTGGCGAGGAAGACCGCCATGAGCGCGCCCGTGCCGATCGCGCCGGCGAGGAACCCGGCGAGTGCGCCGATCCCGAGACCGAAGCCGACGGCCACCGGGGTGAGCGCCGCGAGCAGGCCGGGGGTGGCGAGCTCGCGGAGGGAGTCCTTGGTGCAGATGTCGACGACGCGGCCGTACTCGGGCTTCTCGGTGTAGTCCATGATCCCGGGGTGGTCGCGGAACTGCCGCCGCACCTCGAAGACGATGGCGCCCGCGGCCCGGGTGACGGCGTTGATCGCCAGGCCCGAGAACAGGAAGACCACGGCACTGCCGAGGAGCACCCCGACGAGGGTGCTCGGGGTGACGACCTGGAGGTCGAACATCGACCGGACGTAGGCGCTCGGGTCCTGCGAGATGCCACCGCCGTCCGCGATCTTGCGCAGCTCGGTCTGCCAGGCGTCGTTGTAGGAGCCGAACAGTGCCGTCGCCGCGAGGACCGCGGTGGCGATGGCGATGCCCTTGGTGATCGCCTTGGTCGTGTTGCCGACCGCGTCGAGGTCGGTGAGGATCTGCGCGCCCTCCCCGTCGACGTCGCCGGACATCTCGGCGATGCCCTGGGCGTTGTCGGACACGGGACCGAAGGTGTCCATGGCGACGATGACGCCGACCGTGGTCAGCAGGCCGCAGCCGGCCAGCGCGATGAAGAACAGCGCGAGCACCGTCGACCCGCCGCCGAGGAGGAAGGCGAGGTAGACCGCGGTGGCGATGATCGCGGCGGTGTAGACCGCGGACTCGAGCCCGACCCCGAAGCCGGAGAGCACGACCGTGGCCGCGCCGGTGAGCGAGGTCCGGGCCACGTCCTTGGTCGGGCGCTTGTCGGTGCCGGTGAAGTAGCCGGTCAGCCAGAGGATCACCGCGGCGAGGACGATGCCGACGACGACGGCGAGGAACGCGACGAGCCGCGGGTCCCCGTCGAGGCCGTTGACGCTGGTGTCGGTGCTGCCGAGCGCGGAGAAGCTCGACGGCAGGTAGGCGTAGGCGGCGATCCCGGAGAGCACCCCGGAGATCGTCGCGGCGATGTAGAAGCCGCGGTTGATCGCCTTCAGGGCGTTCTCCCCGGCGCGCACCCGGGTGATGAACACCCCGAGGAGGGCCGTGACGGCGCCGATGGCGGGGATGATCAGCGGGAAGGTGAGCCCGTAGGCACCGAAGGCGACCGAGCCGAGGATGAGGGCGGCGACGAGCGTGACGGCGTAGGACTCGAACAGGTCGGCCGCCATGCCGGCGCAGTCGCCGACGTTGTCGCCGACGTTGTCGGCGATCGTCGCCGCGTTGCGGGGGTCGTCCTCGGGGATGCCGGCCTCGACCTTGCCGACGAGGTCGGCGCCGACGTCGGCCGCCTTGGTGAAGATCCCGCCGCCGACCCGCATGAACATCGCGAGGAGCGCGGCGCCGAAGCCGAAGCCCTCGAGGACGCGCGGGGCGCTGCCCTGGTAGAGCAGGACGACGACGGAGGCGCCGAGCAGGCCGAGACCGACGGTCGCCATCCCGACGGTGCCGCCGGTCCGGAACGCCAGCCGCATCCCGACGTCGCGGCGTCCCTCGCGGGCGGCCGCGGCGACCCGGACGTTGGCCCGGACCGCGAGGCTCATGCCGAGGTAGCCGATGAGCGCGGAGAAGACCGCGCCGACGACGAAGAAGCCGGACCGGCCCCACCGGACGGCCGAGTCGTCCGCCGGCAGGAACAGCAGCAGGACGAAGACGAGCACGACGAACACCGACAGGGTCTTGAACTGCCGGCCGAGGTAGGCCTGGGCGCCCTCCTCGACGGCGTTCCCGATCTCGACCATGCCCTTGGTGCCGGTGCCGGCCGCCAGCACCTGCCGGCGGAACACGGTGCCCATCGCCAGGGCGACCACCGCGATGACCGCGACGGCGACCACGAGGGCGAGATTGGTCCCGGTCAGCTCGATGTCCGTGGCGGCGCTCGCAAGTGCGGGCGGCGCAAGTCCTGTCATGCCATCCTCCTCGACGGAAAAACCACAGTCGCCCCGTCACCGCGCGAGTGGGGTGGAGGGCGAACCGGGCACACGTTACCTCTCCGGACCCCCGGGGCACCCGTCAGGTCACGGGAATCACAGCGCGCCAACGCCTCCGGCGACGCCGCCGGCGGGGCCGGGGGCGGATCAGACGGTCTCGTGGGCGGCGGTCAGGGCCTCCTCGACGGTGGCGTGGATCGGGAAGACCTTGTCGAGGCCGGTGATCGCGAACACCCGGCGCACCCGCTCCTGGACGACGACGACCCGCAGCGAGCCCTCCTGGGTGCGGACGATCTTGAGCCGCCCGACGAGCACGCCGAGGGCGGTGGAGTCCATGAAGCTGACGTCGCTGAGGTCGACGACGAAGCGGGTCCGGCCGGCGGCGACGTGCTTGTCGAGGGCCTCCCGGAGCACCGGGGCGGTGTAGACGTCGATCTCGCCGTGGACGCGCACGACCGCCACGTCTCCGTCGTCCGTGCTGGTCACGGAGAGGTTCACCGGAAGCTCCTTCGACCTGTTCTACGTGGGGACGGTCCGCATTACCGTAATCCACGATGCTGCCGTCGTCGCCCCCCTTGCCGGATGTGCGTCCCTTCGACCCGGGACGTGCACTGGACGGCCTGACCTCGCGGGGCCGCCGGGGGCGCCTGCGGCACGTCGAGCGGATCCCCCGGCGGAACGCGGTGGAGGCGCCGTGGCCGGAGTGGGTGGCGCCCCCGGTGGTCGGCGCCTTCACCGCCACCGGGGTCGAGCTGCCGTGGGCGCACCAGCGCCTCGCCGCCGACCTCGCCCACGGCGGGACGAACGTCGTCATGGCCACGGGCACCGCGTCCGGGAAGAGCCTGGGCTACCTGCTGCCGGTCCTCACCGACCTCGCCGACGGCGCCGCCACCGGCAGCGGCCGGTCCGCGACCGCGCTGTACCTCTCCCCGACCAAGGCGCTCGCGGGGGACCAGCTCGCCAGGCTCACCGAGCTCGCGGTGCCCGGGGTCCGGGCGGCGACGTACGACGGGGACACGCCCGCCGAGGAGCGTCGCTGGGTGCGCGAGCACGCCTCGCTCGTGCTCACCAACCCCGACCTGCTCCACCACTCCCTGCTGCCCGGGCACCCCCGGTGGGCGCCCTTCCTGCGCGCCCTGCGCTACGTCGTCGTCGACGAGTGCCACGTCTACCGCGGGGTCTTCGGCTCGCACGTGGCGCTGCTGCTGCGCCGGCTGCGGCGGGTGGCGGCCCGCTACGGCGCGGACCCGACGTTCGTCCTCGCCTCGGCGACCGTCAGCGACCCCGGGGGCCACGCGAGCCGTCTGACCGGCCTGCCGGTGGTCCCGGTCACCGAGGACGCCTCCCCCCGGGAGGCGGTGACCTTCGCGCTGTGGGAGCCGCCCGCGGCCGATCGCGACGACGCCCCGACCGGCACGGCGCCCGGGGCGCGCCCGGGGACCGAGCAGCCGGCCGGGTCGGGACGCCGCTCGGCCACGAGCGAGGCCGCCGACCTGCTCGCCGACCTCGTGCTCGACGGGGTGCAGGCGGTCGCGTTCGCCCGCTCGCGCGCCGGGGTCGAGACCCTCGCCGCGGCCGCGGCACGCCGGGTCGCGGCCGTCGACCCGGCCCTGGCGGGGACGGTCGCCGCCTACCGCGGCGGCTACCTGCCCGAGGAGCGCCGGGAGCTGGAGCGGGGGCTGCGCACCGGGGCGGTCACGGGGCTCGCCGCGACGACGGCACTCGAGCTCGGGGTCGACGTCGCCGGCCTCGACGCCGTCGTCATCGCCGGCTGGCCGGGTCGCCGGGCGTCGCTGTGGCAGCAGGCGGGGCGGGCCGGGCGGGCCGGGACCGAGGCGCTCGCCGTCCTCGTCGCCGCGGACGACCCGCTCGACAGCTACCTCCTCGACCACCCCGAGGCGGTGTTCGGCACCCCGGTCGAGGCGACCGTCCTGGACCCGGACAACGCGCACGTCGTCGGCCCCCACCTCGCCGCGGCAGCGGCCGAGTTGCCGCTGACCGAGGACGACCTCGCGCTGTTCGGTCCCTCCGCGCCGGCCCTGCTCGACGCCCTCGTCGCCCGGCGCGTGCTCCGCCGGCGCCCGCGGGGGTGGTTCTGGGCCCGGGCGGACCGCCCCGGCGACCACCTCTCCCTCCGGGGGGCCGGGAGCGTCGTCAGCATCGTCGAGCGGGGCACGGGCCGGGTCGTGGGGACGGTCGAGGAGGCCGCGGCGCACTCGCAGGTCCACACCGGGGCGGTGCACGTCCACCAGGGGCAGACGTGGGTCGTCACCGACCTCGACCTCGAGGGGGGGACGGCCACCGCCGTCCGCGGGGACCCGGGGTGGAGCACGTGGGCCCGGTCGGTGAGCGCGTTCGACATCGTCTCGGAGGAGCACGCCGCCGACCACGGTCCGCTCCGCGTCTCCTTCGGCCCGGTGCGGGTGCGCACCCAAGTCACCTCGTTCCTGCGCCGACTCCCGGGCGGTGAGGTCATCGGGACCCACCCGCTCGACCTTCCCGAGCGCACGCTCGCGACGAAGGCTGTCTGGTGGACCCTTCCCCTGGAGGCGCTGGCCGGGGGCGGGGTCGCCGAGGACCGGGTACCGGGGGCCGCGCACGCGGCCGAGCACGCCGCGATCGGTCTCCTCCCGCTCACCGCGACCTGCGACCGGTGGGACATCGGGGGCGTCTCGACCGCGCTGCACCCCGACACCGGCCTGCCGACGGTCCTGGTCTACGACGGGCACCCCGGGGGCGCGGGGTTCGCCGAGCGCGGCCACGGCGCCATCCGGTCCTGGCTCTCGGCGACGCGGGCGGCCGTCGCCGGGTGCCCGTGCCAGTCCGGCTGCCCGGCGTGCGTGCAGTCCCCCAAGTGCGGCAACGGGAACGAGCCGCTCGACAAGACCGGGGCGGTCGCGCTGCTCGACGTGGTCCTCGCGCACCTCCCCGACGGGTGAGTCGTCGGGCGGGGCGCCTGCCCCCGGGCTACAGTCGGGGCCACCACCGTCGGCGCACCGGGCCCCACCGGCCCGGACCGCCCTGACCACCCCCGGACCAACCCCCCGGAGACGAAAGGCGCCCGCCCGATGATCGTGCTCGGCATCCTGCTCATCCTCGTCGCCGCCGGCCTCGGGATCCTCGCGTGGACCGCGGCGTCCTCGGTGCCCGGACGCACCGACCTCGACGCGCTGGGGGTCTCGGTCGGGCTGACGACGGTGCAGCTGCTCGCCCTCGGGGCCCTGCTCGCGCTGCTGCTGTGGTTCGGGTGGGCCACGCTGCGCCGCGGGGTCCGGGTGCAGGCCCGCCGCCGCCGGGAGCGCAAGGCCGCGCGGGAGGAGGCCGAACGGAAGCGGGCCGAGGAGCAACGCGAGGCCGAGGAGCAGCTCGCCGCCCAACGCCGTGCCACCGAGGAGGCCCGTCGACGGGCCGAGGAGGCCGAGACCCGGGCCGCGGCCGCGGGTCAGCCGGTCGAGGACACCGGCACCACGGAGGAGGAGCAGGGCCACCCGCACTGACCGTCCGCTCCCGCCTCGGAGGGACGCGACGGTCGTCCACGGGTCGCGGCTCATCCCGGGTCGCCTCCGGGCCCGCCCGGGGCGGTCGCCGGTCCGGCGCGAGCCCGGGACTCGGCCACCCTCCCGGCCAGCAGCGGCCCACCCCGGGGGCGCGCTCTCACGGTGACGGTCACCGTCCCACCCGGGCCCGCGGCGCACCCCGCGAGTGAGGCGCGGCCCACCTCGGCGACGTCGGCAGCGGCCAGGCAGGCCGCCGGGAGCGTGGCCCCCGCGGCGAGCCGGCCCGCCGCGGCGAGGGCCGCGGTGTCGGCCGCGCTGCGGGCCCGGGAGGTTGCCAGCACCGCGGCACCGACGTCGGCGAGGGCCGCGAGGACCAACAGCACCGCCGCGGCACCCGCCGCGGCGACCACCGAGGCGGACCCCCGCTCGGTGGCCCGGCGGGGCCCGCCGGTCTTCCTCGGCGGCGGGAGCACCGTGCCGCCCACCCCGGTCGAGCTCACCACGACGACCCGGGCTCCCGCCGCGCCCGCACCGTCGCGGCGGGCTCGACCCCCGCCCCGAGGCCGGCCAGGAGCCTCGGGGCCCGTCCGGCCACGGTGACCACGACGAGCGGGCCGTCCGCCGTGAGGGCCACCCGTGCCCCCTCCGGCGCCAGGCGCCGCGCCTCGGCGACGACGAGGGCGTCCGCCTCCCCGCGGGCGGCGAGACGGGCGGCGGCCGTGGCGCCGTCGAGGCAGCGCATCTCGTCGAGCCCGAGGCGCAACCCGGCCAGGGCGACGGCGAGGACCCCGACGAGGGCGGGGAGCGCGAGGGCGGCCTCCGCCGTCACCGCACCCCCCTCGGCCTCCCCGGCGACGTCGACGACGCCGCCCCGGCGGCGGCGCCCCCGGGCCGGCGCGCCGGGCACCCGGAGGGGCGGCACGGGCGGCATCAGGAGCCGGACCCGAGGGCACTGACGATGATCCCGGTCAGCGCCGACCGCACCGCGCCGGAGCGGACGGCGGCCAGGAGCACGGCGGCGAACGCGACCGCGGCGAGCGTGCCGACCGCGTACTCCGCGGTGGTCATCCCCGACTCCGCGGCGGCCCGCAGCCGCCGCCCCAGGTGCCGCCGCGACGTCCGGAGCCGCCACGGTCCACGGGAGAGGCGTCGGCCCCGGCCCGGGCGCGGACAGCCGACCGCTCGCGGGGGGACGGGGGACACCGGCGCCCCGGTGCGTCCGCTGGATCCGACGGGCTTGTTCCTGCAGTACTCCACGACGTTCTCCGATCTTCCGGGGCCTCCCCGACCGTCGAGGTGGCGGGCGCGTGCTCGGACACCCCCCGGGCGGGTGGTGTCACCACGCTCCGGCCGGCCCGGCACCAGCCCACCAGCGCGACGACGGCGGCGGCAGGGCGGCGCAGCCGGCTGGGGACGGCGGTGTGTCGCGTCCGTGGCTGTGGACGCGCAGGGGGAGGCACGCGAGGGCTCGCGGGGCGACGTCGACGGCCCTGGGCCTCGACCGGGTCGGCGCGGGCTCGGCTGCGGCACAGGACGATCGGGGTCGGACCCCCACCGGGACGACGGAAACAACCGATGGGCAACGATTGTGTCAACCATTCACCACTTGGAACGTCGTCCGGTGTATTCTCTGCCGCCCCTTGCGGGTGGGCTGTTACGTTGGCCCGACTCGACCGCTTCGACGGAGGCGGTCGCCGTCGGCGAGACAGACAGGTGTGGTTCGCGCATGACCCCCGGACTCGCTGCCGCCGTGGTCGTGTTCTGGCTCGCGCTGGCTGCCGCCGCGACGGCGCGCTACCTGCTGTGCCGGCCCGGCTGGGCCTCGGCCCTCACGCTCGCCGTGCTCGCGACCCTTCCGGTGCTCGTCGCGGTCGCGGCAGTCGACCTGGCCCGCGGGGGGACCGCGACGCCGCTCCACGCCGCGGGTCCGGTCCTCCTCGGGTGCGTCGCCGGGTACGCCCGTCCGGTGCGCGGCTGGGCGGACCGGAACCTCTCCCACCTCGTCGCCGGCGGCTCCCCGCCCCGTCCGCCGGACGCCGCCGGCCACGCCCGACGCCTGCGCGCTCGGCTGCGCCACCACGGGCTGGCATGGACCTGCGGGAGCGTCGCCCTGCTCGCGGTGTGGGCCGTGGCACCGACGCGGGCCCGGGCCCTGCTCGAGGCGGCGGTGGTCTGGGCCGTCGCCGTGGTGGTCGAGGCCGTCGTCGTGCTGCTGACCCCGGTGCCCGGCCGCCGGGCCTGACGGGGCGCGGCACCTCACCCCGCGGGCACCAGCCGCCCGGTGAGCGCCAGGACCGCGGGCAGCACCGTGGTCGCGGCGAACGCCGGGAGGAAGAGCAGCCCGAGCGGCACCACGAGCACCGTCGCGGCCCGGGCCGCCGCACGCTGCCGGCGGCGGGCCTCCCTCGCGGCGAGCCGGCCGGCCGCCTCTGCGACCAGCGCCGCCGGGGCGGCTCCGGTCCGCTCCGCGAGCCTGAGCGCGTGGGCCACCGGCTCCCACACCGGTGAGGCGTAGGACCACGACTCCTCCGCCGCGACCCCCCATCGGCGCGCGGCGGCGACGGATCGCAGGTCCGACCGGACCGGCCCCGTGGTGACCTCGGCGACCGCCTCGACCGCCTCGGCGAGACCGACCGGGGCCCGTAGCGCGGCCGCGAGGAGGACCATGGCCGCAGCCGCGTCGTCGACGGTGGAGCCGGGGACGTCCCGGGACCTCCGGCGCCGGCGGGGCGGAGCGGTCGCCCGGGGCCACAGCGTCAGGGCCACGGCGAGCAGGGTGAGCAGCAGCAGGTGGGCGGGCACCGGGCGTCACCGACGCTCTGGCAGCCGGGCCGGTCGGGCCGAGCGGCGGACGAGGGTCCGGGCGACGAGCCACCCGGCCGCCGTGAGGGCGACTCCGGCGAGCGCGCACCCGCGCCCGGCCGGCGAGGTGAGGTAGACCGCGGCCGGGTCCAGTCCCACGGCGAGCACCGCGACCGGGCCGAGCAGCGGGAGCAGGGTCAGCAGCCACATCGAGGCACGGGCCCCGGCGAGCTCGGTGTCGAGCCGGTCCCTCGTCGCCGCCCGCTCGCGCGCTGAGCGCGCGACGGCCTCCAGCGCCGGCGCGAGCGGGGCCCCGAGCCGCTCGGTGACCTGCCACGCCGCGGCGAGCGGGGCCAGCGCCGGGGCGTGCCCCGCGGCGCGCCCGATCGCCGTCCCGACACCGGTCCCGGCGACGGCCATCTCGTGGGCCGCGGCCAGCGCCCGGGCGACGGGCTCGCGCACGGGCATCGCCTGCAGGGCGGCCGCGAGCGCCCGGTCCGGTGGCAGGCCGGTGCGCAGGCAGCCCGCGACGAGCTCGGCAGCGGTGGCGACCGCGGCGTCCTCCCCCCCGGCCTCGTCCCTGCCCGCCGGCCGCGGCCCCCGGCCCGCGTCCACGGCTGCCGGGAGGGCGGGCCAGAGCGCCATCGTCGTCCCCACGGCCACGACGACGCCGAGGGCATCGGTCCCGCCGAGCACGCCGCTCACCGGGCCGACCCGGGCGGGTGCGGCAGCGGGCGCACGGCCGCGACCCGGCGCCGGCCGTTCCCGTCCCGGACGAGGTGGACGACCGTCGACAGCGCGCTCGCCGACTGCGCCCGCACGGCCGCCGGTGACATGCCCGCCAGGGCACCGAGCGCCTCCAGGCGCGCGGGGACGTCCTCGGGCCGGTTGGCGTGGAGGGTGCCGCAGCCACCCTCGTGGCCGGTGTTGAGCGCTGCGAGCAGCTCGCGCACCTCCCCTCCGCGCACCTCCCCGACGACGAGCCGGTCGGGCCGCATCCGCAGCGCCTGCCGGACGAGGTCGGACAGGTCGACGCGCCCCGCGCCCTCGACGTTCGGCGGGCGCGCCTGGAGCCGGACGACGTGCGGGTGGGCGACCTCGAGCTCGCGGACGTCCTCGACGACGACGAGCCGCTCGCGGGCGGGGGCCTCGGCGAGCAGGGCCCCCAGCAAGGTCGTCTTCCCCGTGCCGGTGCCGCCCGTGACGACGAAGGCGACCCGCTCGCGGACCAGCGCGCGCAGGTCCTCCAGGTGGCTCGCCGAGACCATGCCGCCGGCGGCGAGCGCGTCGAGCCGGACGCCGGTGCGGCGGGGGACGCGCAGGCTCACGTGCGCCCCGCCCTCGACGAGCGGAGGCAGGACCGCGTGCAGCCGGATCCCCGAGGGGAGCAGCCCGTCGACCCACGGCTGAGCCTCGTCGAGCCGTCTGCCCGCTCGCCCGGCGAGCCGGACCGCGAGGAGGCGGACCTCGTCCGGAGCCAGGTCTCCGGTGGCACGCTCGAGACCGCTCCCCCGGTCGACCCACACCTCCCCGGTGCCGTTGACGAGCACGTCGGTGACCGACGGGTCGGCGACCGCGCCCTCGAGCGGACCCAGCCCGAGCAGCTCGGCCTCCAGCCGGGCGTGCATCCGGCTGCGGCCCACGGTCCCGAGCCGGGGCTCCTCGGCGGCGACGAGGCCCCGAAGGAGGCGCGGGTCCGGGCCGCGGCCCGCGCGGATCCACGACGCGACGTCGCGCGCGAGCGCCGCGGCCCCGGGACCGGCCGGCGCCGAGCCCGGCCCGGACGCCGTCACCGCAGGCTCCCCGGGGGCGCGGCCCGGTGGTCGCCGGCGGGTCCGTCGAGGACGGCGCGGAGGACGGCATCCGCGGCGCGGGACAGCCCTCCCGCTCGTCCGCCCGGACACCGACCCCGGTCCTCGTCGTCGGTCACGCCCGGGTCGTGCGCGAGGTGCCCGAGCAGCGGCACGCCGAGGGCGAGCGCGACCGACTCGCTCAGCTCGTCCCGGACCCTCCGCCCGCGGGTCACCACCCGAACCTCCCGGTCGTCGGCGAGGGCGGTGACGAGGGCGTCGCCGTCGGCGAGCTGGCGGGGACGGACCCCGACGAGGACGACGTCGAGGTCGGGCTCGAGGGAGGTGGGGACCTGGCCCTGCTGCCCGAGGTGGCCGCAGTCCGCCACCAGGACCCCGGTCCGGCCGCGGAGGGTCGCGACGACGGCCGGGACGGCCCGCGCGGGGACCGGGCCCCGACTGCCGAGGACGGGGACTCCCCCGGCCTCCGGCAGGCGGGCCAGCAACCGCCCCCCGTCGAGCTCCCCGTCGGCGTCGGCGAGGTCCGGCCACCGGTACCCCGGGCGGTGCTCGGCACCGACCGTCGTGTCGAGCCCTCCGCCGGCGACGAGGTCGACGAGCACGGCCCCGACGCCCCCGCGGTGGGCGCGACGGGCCACGGCGCAGGCGAGGGTCGAGGTCCCGAGTCCTCCCGAGGCCCCGCTCACGACGACGACGCGTCCGGTCACGTCCTCCAGCATCGGCGTGGCGGCCGAGCGCCCCCGCCGGCGCCGGTCGGGCTGTGGACGCCGGGACCGGGGCGCGGTGGCTGTGGACCGGCGCGGGCCCGAGGAACGCGCGGGGGGAACTGCGCGAAGGACCCCCGGATGTGGGACGGCCCCGGTTGGGGGGGACAACCGGGGCCGTCAACGCGCCGGGCTCCGGGGGGGAGGAGCCGGTGCGCTGGTCCGCTCAACCCAGTGGGGAGCGGACGTATCCATCGTGGGGGATGCGGGGGGCGCATGGCAAGTCGGCAGGCGAGACGAGGTGAAAGCCGTTCCCGCGCGGGGGAATCCACAACGTCGCCATCCGACCTAAATGGCGACCTTAGTCCTAGATGCCCCTTTCGTGAACAGTCAGGTCGCCCCGTCCCGGTCGGACCGGGACGGGGCGACACCGCGCCGAGGGTCTCGCGGGTGACCAAGCGTGCACGTCGCCGCCGGACCGGGACAAGCCCGGCACGGCCGGTCCATCAGTGGACTGCCCGCACGTGGGTGCCCGCTCGACCCTTCGGTCGTCGGTTCCGGCCCGGGTCCCCTGGGGGCCCCGGTCCGGGGACACCTCCATGTGTACTCCTGCGACCGCGGCAACGGAAGGGACCACCGGCCCTGGTGGGGCTACCCGTCCTCCCCGGGGGCGCCCCGCACCGCCAGCCTCCCCGCGAGCACCGCGTCGGCGACCCGCTCGCCCTCCTCCGCCCCCGCCCGGAGCGCCTCGGCGCAGTGCGCCACCCAGAGCAGGACCCCGCGCCGACCGCCGCCCGCGTAGGCCGCGAGCGCGCCGACGTAGCCGTGGGCACCTGCGGCCCGGTGCCCCACCTCCGGGACCGCGACGCCCGTCGGGTCGAGCCCCGACGCGGCGATCAGGGCCCGCTCCGTCGCACGGGCGACGGCCCCGTTCCCCCGGGTGAAGGGGCGCAGCGTGGCGACCTCGGCGTGGACGATGGCGGCGACGAGCAGCGCGGGCACCCCCGCCTCGAGCGCGCGGACCACCTCCCCCAGCCCGCGGAGTCGCTCGGCGACCTCGTCGGCGGGCGGTGGGGGGCCGAGCCCGGTGAGCTCGGCCACCTCCTCGTCCGCGCGGCGCGGGCGGCCGAGCTGGTCGTCCGGGACGAGCCCCGCGGCCGCGGCGACGTGCAGCCGGGCCAGGGCCTGCATCGGGGCCCGGGCCACGACCGCACGGACGTGCTCGGTCTCCGCGGTCGCGGCGAGCACGCCGTGGAGGACGAGCTCGGCGGGGTCGGGCTCGGGGGACCGGTGCCGGGCACCTCGGGCGAGGTCCCGGACGACGTCCACCGAGCTGCGCGCCCCCTCCAGCTCGGCGCTCGCCCAGGCGCCGCGGACGCGGGACTCGGCGGCGGCCTCCGGCGTGCGTCGGCGCAGGGCCCGGTGCCAGCGCAGCCGGGTGCAGGCCTCGCGGACCACGTCGCTTCCCCGGGCCACCTCCTCGGCGGCCGCGAGGGTGGTCAGCGCGGCGGCGGTCTCGGTCACCGGGCCAGCCTAGGTTCCCGCCGTCGACGCCCTCGGTCCGCCCGCGCGGGCCGGGAGACACGTCCTCGCCGCGGGTCCACGTCAGGTCATAGCATCCTGCCCATGACGCCGCGCGAGCGTGGGGCGCCGGCGCGAGGGGACCCCGCGGCGGAGGACGAGACGCTGCCGGTCGGGCTCGGCCGGATGACCGGGTTCGTCCGGCGCAGTGAGGTCCGCTACGTCCTCGCGCAGGGGGACTACGCCCGGCTGCACACCGCGGACGGCTCGCACCTGGTCCGCATCCCGCTGGCGCGCCTCGAGGAACGATGGGCCGAGGCCGGGTTCGTCCGCATCCACCGGAGCACCCTGGTCGCCGTCAGCCACGTCCGCGAGGTCCGGACCGACCACGGCAGGTACGAGGTGCTCGTCGGCGAGGCCCGGCTCCCCGTGAGCCGGCGGCACGCCCGCGAGCTGCGGGAGCGGCTGCTGGGACTCCCCCGCGGCGGGCAGGACCGGCGCTGACCCACGGCCGCACCGTGCTGAAGGGGGGCTCACCCGACTCACCGGGCCCACCCACTCACCGGGAGAGGCGGCCCGCGACCTCGTCGAGGACCCCGGGGTCGCCCGCGTACGGACCGTCCGCGCGCGGGTGGTGGACGATGACGTCGGTGAACCCGAGCTCCTCGGCGCGGCCGACGAGCTCGTCGAAGACGCCGACGCTCTCGAGGGAGAACCGGGGGGCCGCGTCGAGGGAGAGGTACCGGTCGACCTCGTCCCGGCCGCGCCCGGCCGCGTCGAGCTCGTCGTCGAAGCGCGACGCCGCCCGGGCGACGCCCACGACCCACTCGGCGACCGTGTCGCCGCCCCGTCCGGTCGTGACCCAGCCGTCCCCGTGGCGGGCGGCCAGGGCGAGCGAGCGGGGACCGTTCGCGGCGACGACGAACGGCACCCGCGGCCGCTGCAGCGGTCCCGGGAGGGTGCGGGCGTCCCGGGTGCGGTACCAGCGTCCCTCGTGGTCGACGTGGTCCTCGGTGAGGAGCCGGTGCAGCAGCGGGACGAACTCGTGGAACCGGTCGACCCGCTCGGCGAGGGTGAGGTCGTCGCCGAGGATGCCGTCGTCCGGGCTGCCTCCGGCGCCGAGCCCGCAGAGCGCCCGGCCGCCGGAGACGTCGTCGAGGGCGAGCAGGTCGCGGGCGAGCAGGTAGGGGTGGCGGAAGTTCGGCGACGCGACGAACGTGCCCAGCCGCACCCGGCTGGTCACGGTCGCGGCGGCGGTGAGCGTGGGCAGGGCGCCGAACCACGGGTGGTCCGGCAGGCCGCCCCACACGAGGTGGTCGTAGGTCCAGGCGTGGTCGAAGCCGAGCTCCTCCGCGCGCCGCCACATCGGCGCGGCCTCGGGCCAGCGGTGCTCGGGCAGGATCGCGAGGCCGAATCGCATGGCGAGAGCCTAGAGGCCGGGTGCGACGCCCGCGGCGGTGCGCCTAGCCTGAGCGCCATGCGACTCCCCGCCCCGCAGGTCCCCGACCCCGCCGACGCCCCGCCGCTGCGCTGGGGGGTCCTCGGACCCGGCGGGATCGCCGCCGCGTTCACCGACAGCCTCGCGGGGACCCGGCAGGTGGTCGCCGCCGTCGGCTCCCGCAGCCCGGAGCGGGCCCGGGCGTTCGCCGAGCGGTTCGACGTCCCGCGGGTGCACGCCTCCTACGAGGACCTCGTGGCCGACGAGTCCGTCGACGTCGTCTACGTCGCCTCGCCCCACTCGGCCCACCGCGACCACGCCCTGCTCGCCGTGTCCGCCGGCAAGCACGTGCTCGTCGAGAAGGCCTTCACCCGCAACGCGGCCGAGGCCGAGCAGGTGCTCGGAGCCGCCCGGGAGGCGGGCGTGTTCGCGATGGAGGCGATGTGGTCCCGGTTCCTGCCGCACTACGACGTCGTCCGCCGAGCGGTCTCCGAGGGACTGCTCGGCCGGGTGCGGACCGTCATCGCCGACCACGGCCAGCGCCTCTACCCGGGGGGCCCGCGGCGGCTGTCCGACCCCGCGCTCGCCGGGGGTGCGCTGCTCGACCTCGGGGTGTACCCGGTCTCCTTCGCGGCGATGCTCCTGCCACCGATGTCGGTCACCGCGAGCGGCCGGCTGACCGACCTCGGGGTCGACGCCCACGTCTCGGTGCTCGGGACCGCCGACGACGGCGCGCACGCCGTGCTGACGGCGACCATGGAGGCGACGACCCCGACGACCGCGTCGGTGAGCGGGACCGAGGCCAGGCTCGAGGTCGACGGGGACTTCTACTCCCCCAACCGGGTCCGGCTCGTGGGCGGGGACGGCACCGTCCACGACGTCCTCGAGGTCGACCCCACCGAGCGGCACCGCGGACTGCGCCACGAGGCCGGGGAGGTCGCGCGCCGCGTCGCCGAGGGCGCCACCGAGTCGCCGGTGATGCCGTGGGCCGAGACGCTGGGCGTCATGCGCCTCATGGACGAGGTGCGCCGCCAGGTCGGGGTGGTCTACCCCGGCGAGTGACCGGGTCCGGGGGCTCACACCAGCGGCAGGTGCGCGGAGACGTCGGCCCGCTGCCCGCTCACCGACAGCGCCCCGTCCTGCCACGCCCGGTCCCACGTCGTCCTCCCGGTCGCGAGCGCGAGCCACGTCGCGGCGTCGGTCTCCACGACGTTGGGCGGGGTGCCGCGGGTGTGCCGCGGCCCGGCGACGCACTGCACGGCGCCGAAGGGCGGGACCCGCACCTCGACGGTGTGACCGGGTGCCCGGGCGCCGAGCTCCTCGAGCAGGTAGCGGACCGCGGTCGCGAGGTCGGCCCGGGGGGTGTCCCCACCCGCCCGCGTCCACGCCTCGACGGCGGCGCGGCCGGCCTCGGCGGGGACGCGGCGACGGGGCGGCATGCCACGGATCCTGCCAAACGTAGGCTGGCCCCATGAAGGCAACCCTGATCCACGGCACCGGAGACGTCCGCCTCGAGGACGTGCCGGACCCGTCCGTGCAGAAGCCCCACGACGCCCTCGTCCGGGTGACCGCCTCCTGCGTCTGCGGGTCGGACCTGTGGCCCTACCGTGGCGAGAACCCGGTCGAGGCTCCCCGGAGGATCGGCCACGAGTTCGTCGGCGTCGTCGAGGACATCGGCTCCGAGGTGTCCACGCTGTCGGTCGGCGACTTCGTCATCGCCCCGTTCCTCTACTCCGACAACACGTGTCCCCACTGCCGCGCCGGCGTCCAGAGCGCCTGCGCCCGGGGCGGCGGGTTCGGCTTCGACGACGCCGACGGGCTGCTCGTCGACGGCGGCCAGGGCGAGTACGTCCGGGTGCCGATGGCCGACGGGACGCTGGTCGCCACCCCGGAGCAGCCGGACGA
This sequence comes from uncultured Actinomycetota bacterium, assembly GCA_963800325.1. GTDB lineage: Bacteria > Actinomycetota > Actinomycetes > Actinomycetales > Dermatophilaceae > CAWDAQ01. Next base: position 1,062,529 of record CAWDAQ010000005.1, read on the forward strand.
GGCGATGGTGCCCTCGCTGCTCACCCTCAGCGACGTCATGGGAACCGGCTGGCACGCCGCCCGGTCCGCCGGGGTCGCGCCCGGGCAGACGGTCGTCGTCGTCGGCGACGGCGCGGTCGGGCTGTGCGGCGTCCTCGCCGCGAGCCGGATGGGCGCCGAGCGGGTCGTCGTCATGTCGCGGCACGCGCCGCGCCAGGCCATCGCCCGCGACTTCGGCGCCACCGACGTCGTCGAGACCCGCGGCGAGGAGGGCGAGGCCGAGGTCGTGGAGCTCACCCGGGGGATCGGCGCCGACGCGGTGCTCGAGTGCGTCGGGACCGCCCAGTCGATGGCCACCGCGTTCGCGGTCGCCCGGCCCGGCGCCGACGTCGGCTTCGTCGGGGTCCCGCACGGCGCCGAGGCCCCGCTGCGGACGATGTTCTCCCGCAACGTCGGCCTCCGCGGGGGCGTCGCACCCGCCCGGGAGTACCTGCCCGCGCTCCGGGACGACGTGCTCGCCGGGGAGATCGACCCGGGCCGGGTGTTCGACCTCACCCTCCCCCTCGCCGACGTCGCGGAGGGGTACGCGGCGATGGACGAGCGCCGGGCCGTGAAGACCCTGATGCGGCCGTGACCCCCGAGGACGCCCCCGGCGACCCGGGCGGTCCCGGCGCCACCGGACCGGAGGTCGTCGAGCTCGTCGGGGTGTACCACGCCGACGGCGGGATCGTCGGGGAGCTGCGCTACGCCGCAGGCCGGCTGCTGGGCCGGACCCACTGCGCGCTCTGCGACGTCACCCACTCCGGGGTGCGCCGGCGGCCGGAGTGGGACCGCATGGCGGCCGGCCTGCCGGTGCCGGTCCGGCTCGTCCACCTCAACGAGCGGGACGCCCGGGAGCGGGTGGCGAGCCCGCTGACCCCGTGCGTGCTCGCCCGGACCGGGGACGGGCTGGTCGAGGTCCTCGGCCCGGACGACCTCGACGGACTCGGCGGGTCGGTCGAGGCGTTCGCCGACGCCCTCGGCCCCGCGCTCACCGCCCGGGGGCTCGTGCTGCCGTGAGCGGGGAGAGCGCCGGCCCGGAGCGCGGCCCGGAGTTCGTCCCGGACGACCGCGGCGGGGTCACCGTCGTCGTGGACGGGCACCCGCAGTCCCACGTCTGCCCGGGCGACCCGGGCCTGCTCGTGTTCGAGTACGTCGCCCACATGGCCGCGGCGGTCGACACCCTCCGCCCGGGACGGCTCGCGGTGACCCACGTCGGCGGCGCGGGCCTCACCCTCGCCCGCTACGTCCACCACAGCCGACCCGGGTCGCCGCAGGTGGTCCTCGAGCCGGACGCCGCGCTGACCGAGGCGGTCCGCCGCGAGCTGCCGCTCCCCCGCGGCCACCGGGTCCGGGTCCGTCCGGCCCCCGGCCGGGAGGGGATGGCCGCCCTGCGGGACGGGAGCGCCGACGTCGTCGTCCTCGACGCCTACGCCGGCGGGCAGGTCCCGCCGGAGCTGACCACGACCGAGTTCCTCCGCGACGTCGCCCGGGTCCTGGCTCCGGACGGGGTGCTGTTGGCCAACGTCGCCGACGAGCCGGGGCTGCGCTTCGTCGCCCGCGTCGCCGCCGGGGCCCGGGCGGCACTCGGGCACGTCGTGCTCGTCGCCACCCACGACGTCCTGCGGGGCAAGCGGTTCGGCAACGCCGTCCTCCTCGCCTCCCGGGAGCGGCCCGACGAGGGCGCGCTGCGGCGCCGGGTCGCCCGCGAGCCGTTCCCCACGTCCGTCCTCGGCGAGGTGGACACCACCCGCCGGCTCGCCGGGGGTCGCCCGCTGACCGACGCCGATCCGTCCCGCTCCCCCGCCCCGCCGGACCCCGGCCGCTGGCGGGTGCGCTGACCCGCGCCGCCACCGCCCGGTGGCGGGTCAGTCGGGCGTCTCCCTGGCCGGGCAGCCCCGTCGCACTTCGTGCCCGTCCGACCGCGCAAACCCGGCGAACTGCCCGCACCTTCGCGGCCGAACGGGCACGAAGTGCGGATACGGTTCCCGGTCAGGCCGGGTCGGCGAACACGGCCGGGAGCGTGCTCGTGTGGGCGCGGCGCAGGTCGGCCAGCGACACCTGCAGGTCCCACGCCGACCCGTCGGTGCCGCCGTCGACGACGAGCCCGTCCACCGAGGTGTCCGCGACCCCGACCTCGACGACCGGTACCCCGGCGGTCTCGCAGATCCGGTGCAGGCTGCCGGTCAGGTCGGGCGGGACCGCGACGAGGGCCCGTGCGGCGCTCTCGCTGAACAGCGCGGTGAAGGTGTCGAGCCCGTCCCGGGCGCGCAGCGCGGTGAGGTCGACGCGGGCGCCGACTCCGTGGCGCAGCACCGCCTCGGCGAGCGCCACCGCGAGCCCGCCCTCGGACAGGTCGTGCGCGGCGCGGGCGACCTCGGCCCGGGACGCCTCGGCGAGGGCCGTCGCGAGCGCCTTCTCCGCGGCGAGGTCGACCTGCGGCGGGAGGCCGCCGAGGTGGCCGTGGAGCGCGTGCGCCCACTCGCTGCCGTCGAGCTCCTCCCGGGTCGTGCCGAGCAGATGGAGCACGTCGCCGTCGGCCCGCAGGCCGGAGCCGAGGCGCAGCGCGACCTCGGGCAGGACGCCGAGCACGCCGATGACCGGCGTCGGGTGGATCGCGACGTCGCCGGTCTGGTTGTAGAACGAGACGTTGCCGCCGGTCACCGGGATGCCGAGCTCGCGGCAGCCCTCGGCGATGCCGCGGACCGCCTCCCGGAACTGCCACATCACCCCGGGGTCCTCCGGGGAGCCGAAGTTGAGGCAGTCGGTGACCGCGAGCGGGCTCGCCCCGGTCGTGGCGACGTTGCGGTGGGCCTCGGCGAGCGCGAGCCGGGCGCCGGCGTACGGGTCGAGCGCGGCGAACCGGGCGTTGCAGTCGGTCGCGACCGCGACCCCCCGGCCGGACTCCTCGTCGACCCGCACGACCCCGGCGTCGTCGGGCATCGCGAGCGTCGTGTTGCCCATGACGTACCGGTCGTACTGCTCGGTGACCCAGCGGGGGTCGCACACGTTCGGCGAGGCGAGCAGGGCGAGCAGGTCCTCCCGAAGGGCCGTCCCGTCGGCAGGGCGGGGCAGCCGCGCGGCCGTGTCGGCGCGCAGCCGGTCCAGGGCGGCGGGGCGCTCCAGCGGCCGGTGGTAGACCGGGCCGTCGTGGGCGACCGAGCGGGGCGGAACGTCGACGATGGTCTCGCCGTGCCAGGTGACGACGAGCCGGTCCCCCTCGGTGACCTCGCCGAGCACGGTCGCCTCGACGTCCCAGCGGTCGGTGATGGCGAGGAACTCCTCGAGCCGGTCGGGCTCGACGACGGCCATCATCCGCTCCTGGGACTCCGACATGAGGATCTCCTCCGGCGCGAGGGAGGAGTCGCGCAGCGGGACCCGGTCGAGCTCGACGCGCATGCCGCCGTCGCCGTTGGACGCCAGCTCGCTCGTCGCGCACGACAGCCCCGCCCCGCCGAGGTCCTGGATGCCGGCGACGACGCCGGCGGAGTAGAGGTCGAGGCAGCACTCGATGAGGACCTTCTCGGCGAACGGGTCACCGACCTGCACGGCCGGGCGCTTCGTCGGGCCCCCCTCGGTGAAGGTCTCCGAGGCCAGGACCGACACCCCGCCGATGCCGTCGCCCCCGGTGCGGGCGCCGAACAGGACGACCTTGTTGCCGGTGCCGGTGGCCGCGGCGAGGTGGATGTCCTCGGTGCGCATCGCGCCGACGCAGAGAGCGTTGACGAGGGGGTTTCCCTGGTAGCACGGGTCGAACGCGAGCTCGCCGCCGATGTTGGGCAGCCCGAGGCAGTTGCCGTAGCCGCCGACGCCGGCGACGACCCCGGGCAGGACCCGTCGGGTGTCGGGGTGGTCGATCGCGCCGAAGCGGAGGCTGTCCATGACGGCGACCGGGCGGGCCCCCATCGACATGATGTCGCGCACGATGCCGCCGACGCCGGTGGCCGCCCCCTGGTAGGGCTCGACGTAGGAGGGGTGGTTGTGCGACTCGATCTTGAACGTCACCGCCCAACCGTCCCCGATGTCGACGACCCCGGCGTTCTCCCCGATCCCGACGAGGAGCTTCTCGCGCATCTCCTCGGTGGTGTTCTCACCCCAGAGCGAGAAGTGGACCTTCGAGGACTTGTAGCTGCAGTGCTCGGACCACATCACCGAGTACATCGCGAGCTCGGCGGAGGTCGGGCGCCGGCCGAGGATCTCCCGGATGTTCGCGTACTCGTCTGGCTTGAGGCCGAGGTCGGCCCACGGCTGGACGAGGTCGGGGTGCTCGCCGGCGCGCAGCACGGTGTCGAGCTCGACGGGGGCGGCGCTCATGCCGGCACCCCCTGCCCCGGAACGTGGTCGAGCAGGGAGGTGAAGAACGGGAGGCCGTCGAGGCTGGGGCCGAACCCCTCCTCCACGCAGTGCTCGGGGTGGGGCATGAGGCCGACGACGTTCCCGGCGGCGTTGCAGACGCCGGCGATCTCGCGGGCCGAGCCGTTGGGACCGCGCCCGCCCTCGGGGACGACGTAGCGGAACACCACCCGGCCCTCGCCCTCGAGCTCGTCGAGGGTCCGCTCGTCGGCGACGTAGGCGCCCTCGCCGTTCTTCAGCACGATCGTGACCTCCTCGCCGCGGGTGAAGTCGCGCGTGAACGGGGTCGCGGCGTTCTCGACCCGCAGCCGCTGGTCGACGCAGCCGAACGTGCGGTGGTGGTTGCGCACGAGGGCCCCGGGCAGCAGGTGGCTCTCGCAGAGCACCTGGAAGCCGTTGCAGATGCCGAGCACCGGCATCCCGTCCCGGGCGGCCGGGACGAGCACGTCCATGACGGGCGCGAACCGGGCGATGGCGCCGCAGCGCAGGTAGTCGCCGTAGGAGAACCCACCGGGGACGACGACGGCGTCGACGCCGTGCAGGTCGGCGTCCTTGTGCCACAGCGGCACCGCCTCGGCGCCGACGGCCCGGACCGCGCGGGCGGCGTCGCGGTCGTCGAGGGACCCGGGGAAGGTGACGACCCCGACCCTCACGAGGCCCCTCCGGTGTCCTCGCTCGCTCGGACTGACACGACGTCCTCGATGACGGGGTTGGCCAGCAGCGTCTCGGCGGCCGAGCGGGCGGCCGCGAGCGCCTCCTCGGTCACCTCCCCGTCGACGGTGAGCACGAACCGCTTGCCCTGCCGGACGTCGGTGAACTGGTCGAAGCCGAGCCGGGGCAGCGCTCCGGCGACGGCCTGGCCCTGCGGGTCGAGGATCTCTGGCTTCAGCATGACGTCAACGACGACGTGGCCCATTCGGGGCCCTCCTGGTGGGACGAGCTGGCGGGACGAGCTGGTGGGACGGGCTGGTGGGACGGGCTGGCGTGAGCTGGTGGACGGGCGAGGGTCGGGCCCAGCGTATCGACGTCCGCCGCGGGGCCCCGTCTCGGTCCTCCCGTCCCCGTCGCGCCGGTGCTCCCGTCCCCGTCGCGTCGGTCGTCGCGTCGGTCCCCGGGTCCGCCGCCGCGCCGGGGGCCGGGGCGTCAGAACGAGGCGCCGGTGAGCCGCTCGTAGGCCTCGACGTAGCGGGCGCGGGTCTGGGCGACGACGTCGTCGGGCAGCCGGGGCGGCGGGTCCTGGCCCGTGCGGTCCCACCCGCTCGCCGGGGAGGTGAGCCAGTCCCGGACGTACTGCTTGTCGTACGACGGCTGCGGGTGGCCCGGTTCCCACGCGTCGGCGGGCCAGAACCGCGACGAGTCCGGGGTGAGCACCTCGTCGGCGAGGACGAGGGACCCGTCCTCGTCGAGGCCGAACTCGACCTTGGTGTCGGCGAGGAGGATCCCGCGGTCGGCGGCGAGCTCGTTGCCGCGGGCGAGGATCGCGACCGTGAGGTCCCGCAGCCGGGCGGCGAGGTCGGCCCCGACCGCGTCCTCGACCTCGACGAGGCTCATCGGCTCGTCGTGGGCTCCCGCGGGCGCCTTGGTCGAGGGCGTGAACACCGGCTCGGGGAGCCGGGAGCCGTCGACGAGGCCCTCCGGCAGCGCGACCCCGCTGACCGACCGCGTCGCCTCGTACTCGCGCAGCCCGCCGCCGGTGAGGTAGGCGCGGGCGACGCACTCGACCGGGAGCATCCGCAGCCGCCGCACCCGGACCGCCCGCCCCGCGACGACGTCCGGGACGTCGGTGCCGAGCACGTGGTTGGGGACGAGGTCGGCGAGCCGCTCGAACCACCACAGCGACATCCGGGTGAGCACCTCGCCCTTGTCGGGAATCGGCGGCTCGAGCAAGGCGTCGTAGGCCGAGATCCGGTCGGAGGCGAGCAGCAGCAGCTCGTCCTCGCGCGGTGTGCCGTCCGCGGCGAGCGGGGCGTAGAGGTCGCGGACCTTGCCGGAGTAGAGGTGGGCGTACCCGGGCAGGTCGAGGGCACTCGAGGGGCTCGGCATGCGGCCAGTCTTCCAGTGCCGGCGACAGAACCCGCCCGGCGTACCGCCCCGAGTGCCGACCGAAGTCCGGACCGAGGTCCCGAGTGCGGCGCCGACCGGGCTCAGGGGCCCTCGCGGGCCGCGGGCGGCAGCCGCCTGGCCCCGGGTCCCTCGGCGGCGAGCTCGTCCCCGGGGTTGAAGACCGGGCAGGAGCCGGTCGAGAGGCACCCGCAGCCGATGCAGCCCTCCAGCCCGTCTCGCAGCCGGGTCAGGGCCTCGATCCTGGCGTCGAGGTCGGCCCGCCACGCGGCAGACAGCTCGGCCCAGTCCGCGCGCCCGGGGGCCCGGTCGACCGGGAGGTGCGCGAGCGCGTCCCGGACCTCGCCGAGGCTGAGCCCGAGCCGCTGCGCGGCCCGCACGACCGCGACCCGGCGCAGGACGTGCCGCGGGAAGCGACGTTGGTTGCCGCCGGTGCGCTCGGCCCGGATCAGGCCCCGGTCCTCGTAGAAGCGCAGCGTCGCCACCGACACCCCGGCGCGCCGCGCGGCCTCCCCGATCGACAGCGTCTCCGTGGCCACGGCACCGACCTCCCGACGATCTCTTCGCCTCCCCTTGACCTCAAGTTAACATGAGGTCTCATCATCGGCGATCGTGACGACTTCGACCTCGCCCGACGCGGCGACCACCCCGGACACGCCGTCGACCGACCCGCCCCGGTTGCTGAGCCGAGCCCACCTGCCCGTCGCCGGGGCGGCGGTCGGCCTCGTGACGCTCTCGGCGTTCGAGAACCGCGCCGTCGGAACCGTGCTCCCGACGGTGGCGCACGACCTCGGCGGCCTCGCCCTGTTCGGGGCGGCGAACGCGGCACCGCTCGTGGCGTTCGTCGTCTCGATCGCGGTCGCGGGAACGTGGGCGGACCACCGGGGGCCGATCCGCCCCCTGGGCGCCGGGCTGGCGACCTTCGCGCTGGCCCAGGCGTGCGCCGGCCTCGCGCCCTCGATGGCGGTGTTCGTCGGCGCGCGCCTGGTCTCCGGGGTCGCCGAGGGCCTGGTCGACATCGGGCTCAACGTCCTCGTGGCCCGCGCCCTGCCGGCGGCGCTGCGTCCCAAGGTCTTCGCGACCTTCGCCGCCGCGTGGGTCCTCCCCTCCGTGCTCGGACCGGGGGTCGCCGGTGGGATCGCCGAGCACGCCGGCTGGCGCTGGGTGTTCCTGCTCGCCGTGGCCCTGCTCGTGCCCTGCGTCGCGCTGCTCACCCCGACCGTGCTCGCGGTCCGCCGCACACCGGTTCCGGGGACGCCGTGGAGCGACGCCGAGCGCCGACGCGTCCGGTGGGCCGCGCTGGCCGCACTCGCACTGGCCGCGGTCACCGCCGGCGGGGTGGGCGGCGGGTCCGCGGGCGGGCTGCGACCCGCGGGGCCGCTCCTGCTCGCCGCGGGGCTCGTCGTCCTCGCCGCCGCCGCGCGAGCCATGCTCCCGCCGGGGTCGCTGCGCGCCCGGCCCGGCATCCCGGCGCTCGTCGCGTTCCGCGCCCTGCTCGCCGTCTCCTTCGGGACCATGAGCGCCCACCTGCCGCTGATGCTCACCGAGCTGCGCGGGCTCGGCCCGCAGCTCGCGGGGGTCAGCCTGAGCATCGCCGGGGTGTTCTGGTCGGTCGGGTCGTGGCTGCAGAGTCCGGACGCGGTCCAGCGCCGGGTCCCCCCGGAGGTCCGGCTGCGGGTCGGGTTCGGCCTCATCGCCCTCGGGGCCGCCGGACCGGCGCTGCTCGCGCTCGACGAGGTCCCCCTCGCCGCCGGGCTCGCCGGGTGGGCGGTCTGCGGTGTCGGGATCGGGATGTCGAGTCCGACGGTCTCGACGCAGGTGCTCGCGCTCGCCCCACGGGACGGGCAGGGCCGGGCGGTCTCCGCGACCGGGCTCGCGAACTCGATGGGGTCCACCGTGGGCCTCACCGTCGCCGGCGCCGCCGTGGCCGCCGCGGCCCCCGACCTGGGTCCGGGGCTCTTCGTCGGGATCATCCTCGGGAGCGCGGCGCTGGCCGTCCTCGGGGCGCTGCTGGCCCCCCGGGGGGCCGGGGGCGACACGCCGGTGGGATGAAACCCGGGGCCCGTCCTGTTGCCGCTGTCGTCCGACACTCCCCTCAACGAAAGCGAGCTGCGCGCACATGACTGTGCCCTCCATCACGCTCAACGACGGCCGGACCATCCCCCAGCTGGGCTTCGGCGTCTTCCAGATCGACCCCGCCGACACGGCGCAGGCGGTCACCACCGCGCTCGACACCGGGTACCGGCACATCGACACGGCCGAGATGTACGGCAACGAGAAGCAGGTCGGCCAGGCCCTCACCGAGTCCTCGCTCGACCGTGGTGACGTGTTCGTCACGAGCAAGCTCAACAACGGCTTCCACCGGCCCGACGACGCCCGGCGGGCCTTCGACGAGACCCTCGCCGACCTCGGCACCGACTACGTCGACCTGTTCCTCATCCACTGGCCGCTGCCGACCCGGTACGACGGCGACTACGTCTCGACGTGGCAGGTGCTCGAGGAGTTCCAGCGCGACGGGCGGGCCCGCTCCATCGGCGTCTCGAACTTCCAGGTCGCCCACCTCGAGAAGCTCGCCGTGGAGACCGGCACGGTCCCCGCGGTCAACCAGGTCGAGGTCCACCCGTACTTCACCAACGACGCCGTCCGCGAGTACGGCCGTCAGCACGGCATCGCGACCGAGGCCTGGTCCCCGATCGCGCAGGGTGCCGTCCTCGACGACCCGACCATCGGCGAGATCGCGCAGAAGGTCGACCGCACCCCCGCGCAGGTCGTGCTCCGCTGGCAGATCCAGCGCGGCGACATCGTCTTCCCCAAGTCGGTGACGCCGTCGCGGATCGAGGAGAACTTCGCCCTGTTCGACTTCGAGCTCGGCGAGGACGACGTCGCGGCGATCACCGCGCTCGACAAGGGCGAGGACGGCCGCCGCGGGCCGAACCCCGACGTCATGGACTACATCGGCTGAGACCGGTCCACCGACCGGTCTGCGCCGCAGGCAGGCCGAGACCGGCTCACCGACCGGTCACGACCCACCGCCGACCGCCCGGTCCGCCCAGTGCGGGCCGGGCGGTCAGCCGCGTCCGGGGACGAGCACCTCGCCGCGCTCCGCGGCCAGGGCGATGTCGGTCCGGTGGTGGGCACCCGCGAGCTCGACCCGACCCAGCGCCGCGTAGGCCCGCTCCCGGGCCCGGGCCAGGGTCGGACCGCGCCCGACGACCGAGAGCACCCGACCCCCGGCGGAGACGACCTCCCCGTCCTCGCCCCACGCGGTGCCGGCGTGCAGCACCCACGTGTCGTCGGTCTCGGCGTCGTCGACCCCGAGCACCGGGTCGCCGGTGCGGGGTGTGCCGGGGTAGCCCTGCGCGGCGAGGACGACCGTGACCGCGTGCTCGTCGCTCCACCGCACGTGGCCGACGCTCTCGAGGGTCCCGGTCGCGGCGGCGAGCAGGATCTCCGCGAGCGGGGTCCGCAGCCGGGCGAGCACCGACTGGGTCTCGGGATCGCCGAAGCGGACGTTGAACTCCACCACCCGGGGGCCGCGGGAGGTGAGCGCGAGGCCCACGTAGAGCACGCCGACGAAGGGCGTGCCGCGCCGGGCCATCTCCTCGACGGTCGGCAGCGCGATCCGGCGGACGACCTCGTCGACGAGGTCGTCCGGGGCCCAGTCGAGCGGGGAGTAGGCCCCCATCCCCCCGGTGTTCGGGCCGGCGTCGCCGTCCCCGACGCGCTTGAAGTCCTGCGCCGGGCTCAGCGGGACGACCTTCTCGCCGTCGCAGACGCAGAACAGCGAGACCTCGGGCCCGTCGAGGTACTCCTCGACGACGACGCGCCCGTCCGGCTTGCCGAGGCAGCCCCGGGCGTGCTCGAGTGCGGCGGCGCGGTCGTCGGTGACGAGCACCCCCTTGCCTCCGGCGAGCCCGTCGTCCTTGACCACGTGGGGGGCCCCGAGCGCCTCCAGCGCCTCCTCGACCTCCCCTTCGGTCGTGCAGACGTGCGCGAGCGCCGTCGGGACGTCGACGGCTGCCATGACCTGCTTGGCGAAGGACTTGCTGCCCTCGAGCCGTGCGGCCTCCGCGGAGGGACCGAAGCACGGGATCCCGGCGGCCCGTACCGCGTCGGCGACCCCGGCGACCAGCGGCGCCTCGGGCCCGACGACGACGAGGTCGACCTCGTGCAGCCGGGCGGCGTCGGCGACCCCGGCGGCGTCGGAGACCCCGCCCGGGAGGGACAGGCAGAGCGCGGACCGGTCCATCCCCGGGTTCCCGGGGGCGGCGAGGACGGCGTCGACGTTCGCGTCCTCGGCCAGGGACCGGACGATGGCGTGCTCGCGGGCACCGGAACCGACGACCATGACCTTCACGGGGGCCAGCCTAGGGGGAGCCGCCCCCGGGGCCCGCCCCGTGCCCCGGACCGGCCCCCCCCAACCCACCGCCGCGGGTCGGGCGGCGAGTGGTGGCCACCCCGGCTAGAATCTTTCGTTCGCCGTCCACACGACTCCGAGCGAGAGACCCCCGAGAAGACACCGTGACCTCCCGAGCCACCACCCGCGCCTCCTCCACGGAGGTGGCCGCGGAGATCGCCACCGAGCAGGCCCACGTCGACCGCGTCTACGCCGAGCTCGCCAAGGCCGGCGAGCGCGCCGACCTCGTCGCCGCCGACGGCATGGCCCGCGGACGGACCGACCGCACCGGCGACCCCCGGGAGGAGGAGCTGACCGGGCTGTTCGAACGGGACGCGCTCGTCCACAGCGCCGCCCGGCGCCGGGCGACGCTCGACCACCAGTACGAGGGACTCGTGTTCGGCCGGCTCGACCTCGAGCGAGGGGACGGGGACGGGCCGGGCCCCGACGACGAGGACGGCCGTGCCCCGGGGCGGGAGGCGCGCTACGTCGGCCGGCTCGGGGTGCGCGACGACGAGTACGAGCCGCTCGTCGTCGACTGGCGGGCTCCCGCCGCGGCGGCGTTCTACCGGGCCACTCCCGTCGAGCCGCTGGGCGTCGTCCGCCGCCGCGTGCTGCGCTGCTCCGGCGCGGAGGTCGTCGGGGTCGAGGACGACCTCATGGTCCCCGAGGCGCCGGAGGACATGGTCGTCGTCGGGGACGGCGCGCTGCTCGCCGCCCTCACCCGCAGCCGGGGCAGCCGGATGCGGGACATCGTCGCGACGATCCAGCGCCACCAGGACGAGGCCATCCGCGCCCCCGCCCGAGGGGTCACCGAGATCACCGGCGGCCCGGGGACCGGGAAGACCGTCGTCGCGCTGCACCGGGCGGCGTACCTGCTCTACTCCGACCGCCGGCGGTTCGAGACCGGGGGGATCCTCGTCATCGGGCCGTCCGCGGCGTACACCGCCTACATCGAGCGGGTCCTGCCCTCCCTCGGAGAGGAGTCGGTGACCCTCCGCTCGCTCGGGGACGTCGTCGACGCGGTGACCACGAGCCGGCTCGACCCCCCGGACGTGGCGGCGACGAAGGGGTCGACGCGGATCCGCCGGGTGCTCGCCCGGGCCGCGGCGGACCGCGCCCCGCACGCCCCGGAGGAGCTGCGGGCGTTCGTCGGCGGGCAGGCGGTCCACGTCGGCGCGGACGAGCTCGACGCGATCCGTGCCCGGGTGCTGCGCTCCCACCAGCGCAACCGCGGCCTCCCGGCGGCCCGGGCGGCGCTCGCGCAGGCGGCGTGGGAGAGCGTCCGCGAGGGCGAGAAGGAGGACTTCCTCGACGCCTTCGACGACTCGCTCGCGGTCGCGGACTTCCTCGCCCGGTGGTGGCCCCAGCTCGACCCGCGCGAGGTGCTGCTGTGGCTCGCCGACACCGACGCCACGCTGCGGTACTGCCGCGGGGTGATCGGTCGCGACGCCGCGACCGCGCTCGCGCTCTCGGTCCGCGAGGCCCTCGAGACCGGGACGTGGAGCGTCGCCGACGTCCCGCTCGTCGACGACCTCGCCGCGCGGCTCGGCCCGGTCCTCGAGCCCGAGCAGGAGGAGCGCGGCTTCTACGAGGTCGAGGAGCTCGACGACGTGGAGGGCCGGGGGGCGACCGAGGTCGGCGGGCAGCGCGAGCTGCTCGAGCGCGCGACGGGCCCGGCCTACGAGACCTCCCCCGCGGACGCGCGCGACCGGCTGCTGCGCGGTCGGCTCGGCCGCCCGCAGGGGTACGCGCACGTCCTCGTCGACGAGGCCCAGGACCTCTCGCCGATGCAGTGGCGGATGGTCGGCCGGCGGGGCCGCCGGGCGTCGTGGACCGTCGTCGGCGACGCGGCGCAGGCCTCCTGGGTCGACGCGGCCGAGTCCGTCCGCGCCCGCGAGGAGGCCTTCGGCAACCAGGAGCGGCGCGCGTTCCACATGGACACCAACTACCGCAACGCCCGGGAGATCTTCGACCACGCCCGGGACGTCGTCCTCCCGCTCGTCCCGGACGCCGACATCCCGGTCGCCGTCCGCGAGACGGGGGTCCAGCCGCGCCGCCTCGTGCTCGGCGAGGACGTCGCCGCGGACGTCCGGGCCGCCGCCGCGGACCTGCTCGAGGAGGTCGAGGGAGCGGTCGCGGTGATCGCCCCGACCCGCTACGCCGACCGGCTCGCACCGCTGGCCGCGCTCGCCCCGGACCGGCTCGCCGTCGTCGACCCGATGTCGACCAAGGGGCTGGAGTACGACGCGACGGTCGTCGTCGACCCGGACGCGGTGGTCGAGGAGTCCCCCGGCGGGGTACGGGTGCTCTACGTCGCCCTCACCCGGGCGGCGCACCGGATGACGGTGCTGAGCCGACCTGCGGCGTGAGCCGCGGAAAGGCACTGCGTCCGCACGGTCGGTCGCCGGGGCGCCGACCCTGCGGACGCGAGCGCGGGACCGGGGGCGAACGGCCCCTCAGTCGCGGCCGAGGAGGGAGTGGCGCTGGATGATGGCGTCCCGGCCGGGGCCGACCCCGATCGCCGAGACGCGGGCGCCGACGAGCTCCTCGACGCGCAGCACGTAGCGCTGGGCGTTCTCGGGCAGCTCCTCGAACGCCCGGCACCCGCTGATGTCCTCCGACCAGCCGGGCAGCTCCTCGAACACCGGGCGCGCGTGGTGGAAGTCGGTCTGGTTGACCGGCATGTGCTCGTGCCGCTCGCCGTCGACGTCGTAGGCGACGCACACCGGGAGGGGGTCGAACCCGGTGAGCACGTCGAGCTTGGTGATGACGAAGTCGGTGACGCCGTTGATGCGGGTGGCGTAGCGGCCGACGACGGTGTCGAGCCAGCCGCACCGTCGGGGTCGCCCCGTCGTCGTGCCGAACTCGGCCCCGGCCGAGCGGAGCCGCTCCCCGACCTCGTCGGACAGCTCGGTGGGGAACGGCCCCTCCCCGACCCGGGTCGAGTAGGCCTTGAGGATGGCGATGACCCGGTCGACCCGGGTCGGCGGGATGCCGGAGCCGGTGCACGCCCCACCCGCGGTGGCACTGGAGGACGTGACGAACGGGTAGGTGCCGTGGTCGACGTCGAGCAGGGTCGCCTGGCCGGCCTCGAGCAGGACGGTCCGGCCGGCGTCGAGCGCCTCCTCGAGGACGAGGGAGGTGTCGGTGACGAAGGGGCGGAGCCGCTCGGCGTGGGAGAGGAGCTCCTCGACGACCTCGTCGACCTCGACCGCGCGCCGGTTGTAGATCTTGAGGAGGATCTGGTTCTTCAGCTCCAGGGCCGCCTCGACCTTCTGCCGGAGGATGCCCTCGTCGAACAGGTCCTGGACGCGGATGCCGTTGCGGGCCATCTTGTCGGCGTACGTCGGCCCGATGCCCCGCCCGGTGGTGCCGATCCGCCGCTTGCCGAGGAAGCGCTCGGTCACCTTGTCGAGCACACGGTTGTAGGGCGGGATCACGTGCGCGCTCGCGCTGACCAGGAGCGAGGAGGTGTCGACCCCGCGGGCCTCGAGCGCGTCGATCTCCTCGAAGAGGACCTCGAGGTCGACGACGACGCCGTTGCCGATGACCGGCACGCAGCCCGGGGTGAGGATCCCGGAGGGCAGCAGGTGGAGCGCGAACTTCTCCTGCTTGCCGTCGATCGTGACGACGACGGTGTGGCCGGCGTTGTTGCCGCCGTTGAACTTCACGACGTAGTCGACCTCGCTGCCCAGCAGGTCGGTCGCCTTGCCCTTGCCCTCGTCGCCCCACTGGGCCCCGACCAGCACGATCGCCGGCATCGGTCACTCCTCGGTCGCTGTGGTGGCGGCGCCCGACGCGCCGGAGGGGCCCGGCGACCCCGGACCCCCCGTGGTGCCGGGCCATCGTAGCGGCACCGCAGGTCCAGCCCGTCGCGCCGGTCCGGGTGGCCCGGTGCGGGCGTCGGTCCCGCCGCCGCGTCAGAGCCGGTCGTCCCCGGCGACGGCGACCCCGAGCTGGAACCGGGTGTCGACGCCGTACTCGTCCATGAGCCGGGAGACGCGCCGACGGACCGTCCGCAGCCCGCAGCCGAGGTGGCGTGCGATGGCCTCGTCCTTGACGCCGGCGGCGAGGAGCGCGATCAGCCGGTCGTCCTCGCGCTCGCCGGGCCGGCGGCTGGTCGGCATCGGCAGCGCTGAGCGCCACGCGGTGTCGAAGAGCGCCGAGAACGCCGCGACGAGCACCGGGTGGCGCAGCAGGAGGTAGGACGAGGCCGGGTCGCCCCATGTCGAGACCGCGAGGACGCCCTCGGAGCCGAAGACGGCGAAGTCGCTGAGCGGCACGGTCGTCACCCGCTGCTCCTCCCCGACCTCGCCCCATGAGCGCACCCACCGTCGTCCCTCGGCGGAGTCCAGCAGGGTGTCGAGGTAGAGCGCGCGCTGCGGCAGCCCCGAGCCGATGCGGTCCTGGGCGGTGCGGATCGCGTGCTCGTCCAGCCCCGGCCCGACCTCGACGCTGACGACACACGTGCGCAGCACGCCTCGGCACCGCCGGCCCAGCTGCTCGACGATGGGCGCGACCATGGACGGCGCGACCGGCTCGACGCCGACGTCGAACCGCGGCGTGAAGCCGGAGGCGTGCACCTGGGCCCGCAACCGCAGCAGGGCCTCACCCGCCGCCGCAAGCTCGCCGCGGCGCGTCTCCAGACGGCCGGCCTCGCTGTCGAGCGCGCGCTCGAGGACGCCGATCGTCGCGTCCAGCGGGTCCCGGTCCTGTCGTCCCTGCTCCTCGACCATTGTCGGCATCTTAGTGCCAGTGGCCGTTTGAGGGCGGGCCAATTGTCCACTTGGGGGCATGATGGGTGCCGAGCCCGACGCGCAGCACAGGGGATGTCGTGACGGGCCGCGGGGTGGACACCCCCGCACCGCTCCTGGCAGGGGGCGTGGCCGGGGGCCGGGTAGACAGGGCCCGGCCCCCGGCACTCCTGTGCCTGGGGGCTCAGCCGCCCAGCTCGGCGGCCGCCTCCGGCGAGGAGTCCCGGAGCAGCTGCCGGCACCGGTCGCGCTCGTCGGTCTCGCCGATCGCCTCGGCGGCGCGGGCGAGCGCGCCGACGGCCCGCAGGAAGCCCCGGTTCGGGGCGTGCGACCACGGCACCGGGCCCTGGCCGCGCCAGCCGGACCGGCGCAGCGCGTCGAGCCCACGGTGGTACCCGGTGCGGGCGTAGGCGTAGGCCTCCACGGGCCGGTCGTCGGCGAGCGCGTCCTCGGCCAGGGTCGCCCACGCGAGCGAGGACGCCGGGTGGGTGGCCGCCACCCGGTCGGCGGCCACCCCTTCCCCGAGCCGACCCGCCGCGGGGTCCTCGGGCAGCAGCGTCTCCGGGATCCCGAGCAGGTTCTCGTGCAGGCCCCGGGAGCCGGTCACGCGTGCGTCCCGGCGCTGCGGAGGTTCTCGCAGGCCTCGACGACGCGCTTCGCCATCCCGGCCTCGGCCTCCTTGCCCCACGCACGCGGGTCGTAGACCTTCTTGTTGCCGACCTCGCCGTCGATCTTGAGGACGCCGTCGTAGTTGCCGAACATGAAGCCGGCCACCGGTCGGGTGAAGGCGTACTGGGTGTCGGTGTCGATGTTCATCTTCACGACCCCGTAGTCGACCGCGAGCCCGATCTCCTCGGCCGTGGACCCCGAGCCACCGTGGAAGACGAGGTCGAAGGGGCGGGCGTCGGCGCCCTGGCCGAGCTCCTGCGCGGCGGCCTCCTGGGCGGCCTTGAGGATCTCGGGGCGCAGCCGGACGTTGCCCGGCTTGTAGACGCCGTGGACGTTGCCGAAGGTCAGCGCCGTGAGGTAGCGGCCCTTCTCGCCGGCGCCGAGGGCCTTCACGGTGGAGATCGCGTCCCCGGGGGTGGTGTAGAGCTTCTCGTTGATCTCGCCGACGACACCGTCCTCCTCGCCGCCGA
The DNA here is from genome assembly GCA_963800325.1 of uncultured Actinomycetota bacterium. GTDB lineage: Bacteria > Actinomycetota > Actinomycetes > Actinomycetales > Dermatophilaceae > CAWDAQ01. The sequence goes on from CAWDAQ010000005.1 coordinate 1,079,253, forward strand.
CGACGCCGACCTCGATCTCGAGGATGATCCGGGCGGCGGCGGCCTTCTCGAGGAGCTCGCTCGCGATGTCGAGGTTCTCCTCGAGCGGCACCGCCGAGCCGTCCCACATGTGGGACTGGAACCAGGGCGTGCCGTGGGTGCGGACCCGCTCCTCGGACGCGGCGATGAGGGGCCGGACGAAGCCGTCGAGCTTGTCCTTGGGGCAGTGGTCGGTGTGGAGGGCGATGTTGACGTCGTAGTTCTTCGCGACCTCGTGGGCGAACGAGGAGAGGGCGAGCGCGCCGGTGACCATGTCCTTCACGGTCGGCCCGGACAGGTAGTCCGCCCCGCCGGTCGAGACCTGGATGATGCCGTCGCTGCCGGCCTCGGCGAAGCCCCGGATCGCGGCGTTGAGCGTCTGGCTCGAGCTGACGTTGATGGCCGGGTACGCGAACGAGCCGGCCTTCGCACGGTCGAGCATGTCGGCGTAGACCTCGGGGGTGGCGATGGGCACGGGAGGCTCCTGTCGTCGGCGTGGTCGGGACCCGACGATCCTGTCAGACCCGTGTGGTCGGGGTCACCCCACGGTCGCGGGCCGGACACCCCACCGCCCGCGGACGTGCCGCCGGCTCAGCCGGGCTCGAGGACGAACGGCACGGTGGTCGAGACCCGGTGCAGCCCCAGCCGGGTGAGCACGGGCTCGGACTCGGGGGAGGCGTCGACCCGGGCGAACCGGTAGCCGCGCTCGATCGCCGCCCGCGCCCGGAGGGCGAGCACGGCGCGGTAGAGCCCCCGGCGACGCCACGCGGGGTGGGTCGCCCCGCCCCACATGCCGGCGAAGTCGGTGCCCGGGGCGTAGCGCACCCACGCCGCGCAGAGGGCCGTGTCCTCGCCCCGCCCGGCCGGCCCGCCCGGCCCGTCCGGACGTCCCGAGGTCGCCGGGTCGTCGGGGTCGACCTCGGCGACCGCGACGTCGAGGAGGTCGGGCCGGTCGCGCCACTCCCGGGCGAGGGCGTCGGTCATCCACCGCGTGCCCTCGCCCCAGACCACCTCGAGCAGCTTCCGGACGGGGTCGAGGCCGTCGCCCGGGCCGCCCGACCCGGCGTCGAGCTCGGCGACGTCGAGCATCCGCACCCTGACCCCGCCGGGGAGCGGGGGGTCGGCGGTGAGCGCGTGGAGCTCGCCGAGGACGACGGCCTCGTCGGCCTCGGGCACGAAGCCCGCGGCGGCCAGGCGGTGGCCGAGGTCGGCCGGCTCGTCGTCGGTGTAGGTCTTCCACTCCACCCGCTGGCCGCGCCCGACGAAGAACTCGACCTGGCGGGCGATGAGGGCGTCGGGGTCGGCGCCGAGGCCGAGCGGCGACTCGAGCACGGCGCCCGGGGTGGCGGGGTCGTCGGGGTAGCTGCGGCGGACCGGCCCGTCCCACTCGAGCACGTGGCCGGGCACGACGTCGGCGTCCCCCAGCCGCACCTGCTCGCGGAAGGCCTCGAGGAGCCGGTCCGGTGTCATGGGCTCATTGCACCCCACCGGGGCCCGCGCCACCACCCCCGCCGTCGACCCGCTGGTCGAAGACGTGCCGGCGCACCCAGGCGTGCATCGCGATCGCGGCGGCCGCGCCGGCGTTGAGCGAGCGGGTGGACCCGAACTGCTCGACGTGGAGCGCGACGTCGCACACCTCCTGCATCCGCGGCGTCAGCCCCGGGCCCTCCTGCCCGAGCACGAGGACGCACCCCCGGGGCAGGTCGTGGGTCTCCAGCGGCAGCGAGCCGGGGACGTTGTCGACGCCGACCAGCGGCAGCGCGGTCCCACCCGGGCCGGCGGCGGCCGCCCAGTCCCGCAGCGCGTCGGCGTCGGGGTGGTGGTGCTCGTGCTGGTAGCGGTCGGTGACCATGGCGCCGCGGCGGTTCCAGCGGCGCCGGCCGACGATGTGGAACGCCGCGGCCCCCAGCGCGTTCGCGGTCCGGACCACCGAGCCGATGTTGAGGTCGTGGCGCCAGTTCTCGATGGCGACGTGGAACTCGTGCCGTCGGGTGTCGAGGTCGGCGACGATCGCCGCGTGCCTCCAGTACCGGTAGCGGTCGACGACGTTGCGCCGGTCGCCGTGGGCGAGCAGGTCCGGGTCGAGGTGGTCCCCCTCGGGCCACGGGCCGGGCCACGGGCCGACCCCGACGCCACCGCGCCCGCCGTCGGTGTCGTCCTGCACGCCGTCGTCCTGCACGCCGTCGTCCTGCACGCCGTCCAGCCCACCACACCGCCACGCCCCCGCGGCGTCACCCCCCCCACCTCACCGCCGGGCCCCGGTTCCCAGAGGTCGGTCACCGTTCGTTCAGGTTCGCCGCATATCCTCGTCACATGCACGCACTCGGTCCCAGCTGGATGGACCCCAACTGGCTGCTGGACCAGTTCGGGCAGCAGTTCGTCTGGGTCAGCGCCGCGATCGTGTTCGTCGAGTGCGGCCTGTTCTTCCCGTTCCTGCCCGGCGACACCCTGCTGTTCGCGATCGGACTGTTCGCCTCGAACGGGACCCTGCACTCCAACCTGCCCCTGCTCGTGCTGCTGATGACCGTCGCCGCGTTCGGCGGCAACGTCGTCGGCTACGAGATCGGCCGCGCCGTCGGCGGGCCGCTGCGCGAGCGGGACGGCCGGGTCATCAAGCGCAAGTACTTCGACCAGACCGAGGCGTTCTTCGACAAGTACGGCAACAAGGCGCTCGTCATCGGCCGGTTCGTCCCCTTCGTCCGGACGTACATCACCGTGGTCGCGGGCATCGGTCGGATGGCGCGGCGCCGGTTCTTCCTCTGGAGCTTCGTCGGCGCCGTGCTCTGGGTCCTCGCGGTGACCCTGCTGGGCTACTTCCTCGGCGCGACGTTCCCGGCGCTCGCGAACAACCTCGAGCTCGGGATCCTCGTCATCGTCGTGCTCTCCCTCGTCCCGATGGTCGTCGAGCTCTACCGGCACCGCCGCTCCGGCGCCACCGACGAGGCCCCCGCCACCGACGAGGCCCCCGCGCAGACCCGCGACAGCTGACCGGCGGACGTCGTCACGGACGCACCGCTCCTACACGCGGGGCTCAGAGGTCGAGCATCCCGCGCCGGTAGGCCTCGGTGACCGCCGCCGTCCGGTCGGTCACGCCGAGCTTCTCGAAGGCCCGGATCAGGTGGGTCTTGACCGTCGCCTCCCCGATGTGGAGCTCCGCACCGGCCTCGGCGTTGGAGCGGCCCCGGGCGACGCAGCGCAGCACGTCGAGCTCGCGCGGGGTGAGCGCGGCGGCCGCGGGAGCCGCCAGCCGCTGCGCGAGCCGGGCGGCGACCGGGGGCGCGAGCACCGTCTCTCCGCGGGCCGCGGCCCGGACCGCCTCGGCGAGCGCGGCGGGTGGGGCGTCCTTGAGGAGGTACCCGGTCGCCCCCGCCTCGACGGCGCGGACGATGTCGGCGTCGGTGTCGTAGGTCGTCAGGACGAGGACCGCGGGCGGGTCGGCCGCGGCGCGGACGGCGCGGGTGGCGGCCACGCCGTCGGTGCCGGGCATCCGCAGGTCCATGAGCACGACGTCCGGGTGGTGCTCGGCCGCCAGGGCGACCGCCGCCGCGCCGTCGGCGGCCTCGGCGACGACGTCGAAGTCGGCCTCCTCGGACAGCATCGCGACGACCCCGGCCCGGACGACGGGGTGGTCGTCGGCGACGACGAGTCGCAGCCTCGACGGGCCGGCCGGCGGGCTCACCGGGGCACCGTCACCCGGACGGTGGTCCCGGCGCCGGGGGCGCTGCTCACCTCGGCGTCGCCGCCGACGTCGGCGGCGCGGGCGGCGGTGCCGTCGAGGCCGTACCCGACCGCGCGCCGGTCGGGGTCGAACCCGCAGCCGTCGTCGGTGACCGTGAGCACGACCCGGTCGGGTCGGTCGTAGGCGAGCCGGACGTCGCAGTCGCGGGCCCCCGCGTGCCGGCGGACGTTCGCCAGCGCCTCCTGGGCCGCGCGGAGGAGGACGACCTCGACGTTGGCGCCGAGGGCCTGCGGGTCCCCGGTGACGGTCAGCTCGGCCGCGACCCCGCTCTCGCGCCCGACCGCCTCGACGAGCCGGTCGAGCGCCTCGGCCAGGGTGCGGCTCTGCAGGTGACCCGGGGTGAGCTCGGCGACGATGAGCCGGGCCTCGGACAGGTTGTCGGCCGCCGTCGCCTCGATGAGGCCGAGCCGCTCCCGGACGAGGTCGAGGTCGCCCCGCTCGGCCGCCGCCGACGTCGCGCGCGCGAGCGTGACCACGGACGTGAAGCCCTGGGCGAGGGTGTCGTGGATCTCTCGCGAGAGCCGCGCCCGCTCCGCCGAGACGCCCTGGGCCCGCTCGGCGGCGGCGAGCGCCGCCTGGGTCCGGCGGAGCTCGTCGATGACGCCGGCCCGGGAGTTCGCCTCGCGGACGAGCCGGTCGATGAAGAGCCCGAGCACCACCGACATCGCGATCGAGATGCCGGCCCCGACGAGGACCCCTCCGAGGTCGGCGTCGTTCGTGGTCACCGCCTGCACCAGGGCCGTGCCGGACACGCCGAGGACGGTCATCGTCACCGCGAACGGCCTGCTCAACATCGCCCACACCTGGGGGAACAGCGCGAACGCGAGCAGCCAGCCGGCGCCCCCGGTCAGCGCCATGACGCCGAGCGCCAGGGCCCACGCCGGAAGGAGGTAGCCCAGCGACCACCACGGGCCGCACTGGGCGAGCGCGCGGGTGCCGACCACGGCGTAGAGCCCGGCGAGGGCCGCGAGCAGCGCGAGGGCGGGTGAGGCGATCCCCTGGTCGAGCACGACGAGGGTCGCGACGACGAGGAGGAGGGCTGCGAACAGGGAGTGCCACCACACCTGCTGGCGGCGCCACATCTCGTCGAGCTCGGCCGAGGAGGTCCGCGCGACCGCGGGCACCGCCCCCCGCGACCCGGGGGCCGCGGGCGGGGTGCCGTCGGCCGCGCGCCTCATGGGCCCATCATGCCGACTCGCGGCGCTGCCAGCGGAAGGTGCGGCTCGCGACCACGAGCCCGGCGACCACCCAGACCGCCAGGACCAGCGCGGTCCGGCCCACCTCCCACGTGCCCGCCATCTCCGCACCGGCGAGCTCGTCGGGGAAGAACACCGAGCGCATCCCCTGCGCGACCCACTTCAGCGGGAAGACGGCGGCGACCTGCTGGAGCCACTGCGGCAGGTCGGTGAACGGGAAGTACACCCCGGAGATGAACTGCAGGATGAGTATCGGGCCGATGACGAGCGCGCCCGCCGAGCGGGAGGACGTCGCGAGCGAGGAGTAGGCGATCCCGAGAACCGTGCCGGAGCTCACCCCGAGGAGGAACACCCATGCGAACCGGGCCCAGGAGGCGGGGTCGGTCGGTAGGTCGACGCCGAAGAACAGGCGTGCGACGAGCAGCAGCAGCGCGAGCTGGGCGAGCGAGGAGACCGCGACGAGCCCGACCTTGCCGAGGAAGTACGCCAGCGGCGGCATCGGCGTGCTCCGCAGCCGCTTCAGGGTGCCGTCGTCCCGCTCGGTGGCGACGGTGAGCGCCATCGTCTGGAAGCTCGTCAGCATGACGCCGGCGGAGATCATGCCGGGGAGGAAGTACCGGGCGGCCGTGACGTCGGGGTTGTCGCCGAACTGGTCGCCGAAGATCACCGAGAAGAGGGTGAGCATCATGATCGGGAAGAGGAAGGAGAAGAAGACGGCCTCCTTCTCGCGGGCGTACATCTTCAGCTCGACCACCGTGCGGTCCCAGCCGATCGCGAGTGCGGTGCTCACGACCCCACCTCCATCGCCGTCGTCTCCTCCGCAGGTCCCGGTCGGTCGGCCGGCTCGCCTCTCCCCGCCGCGAGGCCGATGAGCCGGAGGTAGGTGTCCTCCAGCGTCGGCCGGGCCACGACGAGCTCGGGCACCTCCCCGCCGAGCCGGGCCGACAGCCGGGCGACCTCGGCGGTCGGGGTGGTCGTCGTCAGCGACCGGGACCGGCCGTCCTCGCGCCAGGACACCGTCGCCTCGGACGTCGCCCGACCGCCGAGCGCGGCCGGGGTGTCGACGGTGAGCATCGAGCCGCCCGCGATGACCCCCACCCGGTCGGCGAGGTGCTCGGCCTCGTCGAGGTAGTGCGTGGTGAGCACGATCGTCGTCCCGCCGTGGGCGAGGGAGGAGATCAGCGCCCAGAAGTCCCGCCGCGCCTGCGGGTCGAAGCCCGTCGTCGGCTCGTCGAGGAAGAGCAGCTCCGGGTCCCCGACGATGCCGAGCGCGACGTCGAGCCGCCGGCGCAGCCCCCCGGAGAGGTGGCGGATGCGGGTCCGGGCGTGCTCGGCGAGGCCGACGGCGTCGAGGACGTCGGCGACCGGCCGGGGAGCGCTGTAGACCCGGGCGGTGCTCGCCAGCGCCTCCTGGGGGGTGAGCAGGTCGAACCCCGTCGAGGTCTGCAGCACGATCCCGATCCGGTCGCGCCAGGCGAGCCCGGCGGTGGCGGGGTCCTGCCCGAGGACGTCGACCTCGCCGGCGTCCCGGTCCCGGAACCCCTCGAGGACCTCGACGGTGGTGGTCTTGCCCGCGCCGTTGGGGCCGAGCAGGGCGAAGACCTCGCCCTGCTCGATGTCGAGGTCGAGCCCGTCGACCGCGGTGGTGGCGCCGTACGTCTTGGTGAGTCCGCGGACCCTGATGGGTGGTGTCACGTCATCGAGTATCGACGGGTCCCCCTCCCCCGCGGGACCCCCGGCCGGTGGGACCGCACCTCCCCCGTCCGGTGGACCCCGAGCCCGGGCCCGGGCTCAGGCGGCCAGCGGAGGGGCCCCGTCGTCCCGCGCCGGGGCGTCGGCGGCCGGCAGCCGGCTGCGCAGCCGCGCCGCGGCCACGGCGGTGACGAGGAGGCCGAGCACCCCGCACACGACGAAGGCCGGCCGCGGCCCGAGCGTCGACCCGGCGACGCCCCCGACGACGAGCGCGAGGACGTTCGCCGCCCGGCCCACGCCGTTCGCGAGGGCGACGACCTTGCCGCGGCCGGCGTCGGGCAGGCGGGTGATGACGAGCGCGAAGACGGCGGCGTTGCTCGCCGCGTTCGCCACCCCGACGACGAGGGCGGCGAGGAGGAACACGGCGAGCACCGGAGCGACCCCCTGGAGCACCTGGCCTGCGGCCATGACGGCCATCCCGGCGAGCACGAGGACGACCCGGCCGCGGTTGCCGGCCACCGGGCCGGCGAGGAGGGCACCGACGACGGCGCCGACGCCGAGGGCGACCTCGGCGAGCCCGTACTGCGCCGGCGTGGCGTGCAGGACGTCCCGGACGAGGAACACCTCGACGACGGTGAGCGCCTCGAGGGTGACGACGAAGGGGAGCATCGCGAGCAGCAGCGGCCCGGCGACCCCGTCGGCCCGCAGCACCGCCAGGCCCTCGGTGGGCAGCCACGGCGGCCGACCGCGGCTCCCGGTCCCGGGGCGCGAGGTGCGCAGCCCGAGTCCGCCGGCGACGAGGGCGGCGGAGGTCACCGCGTCGAGGAGGAACACCACCGAGTCCCCGCCCGTCTGGACCAGGACGCCCCCGAGCCCGGCGCCCGCGGGGGCGGCGACCGCCCGGAGCCCCTGCTGGAGCGACACCATGCGCCCGACGAGCTCCTCGCCGGCGATGCGGGGCACCAGAGCGGACCAGACCGGGGAGCTGAACGCGAAGCCGGTCTGGAGGACGAGGACGAGGAGGCAGGTCGCCACCGTGCCGTGGACGAGCGCCAGGCCGAGGCCGGCCCCGACCTGGGCTACCCCGGCGACGGCGATGACGAGCCGGGCGTCGTGGGTGTCGGCGACCGCACCGGCGAGACCCATGGTGAGCACGGCCGGCAGCGAGAAGCACATGAGCAGCGCCATGACCGCGTAGGGCCCGGCTCCGCTGTCGTGGACCCGCAGCAGCAGCGCGACGAGCGCCATGGCGTCGCCGGCCATCGACAGCGCCGCCGCGGGCACGACGACGCGGACGTCGCGGACGGCCAGCAGGGCGCGCCACGACGTGGCAGGGGCGGACGGCTGGGACACGGGGGCTGGTCTCCCTCTGCGGGACGGAGCGGGCACGGGGGGAGGTCCCGCGGGACCCTAGTCGGACCCGCCGACGGCGGTCTGAGCAGTTCCAACCAGACATCACGATCACACAACGATCGGCGTCCGGATCACCACACCGGTATGACCCCCGCCACTCTGTCCAGTGGACCTGGGCCGCACACCGCGTCGCTCCCCGGTTCTGCCCGGGCAGCACACCGGATCGGAGAATGTCGATGGAGCAGATCGTCGTCGGTGTCGACACGAGCGACACGAGCAGGAGGGCCGTCGACTTCGCGGCCGCACGAGCCCGGGAGTACGACGCCGGGCTCATCGTCGTCCACGTCATCCCGTGGTCGCCGTTCTCGTTCAACACCCCCACGGAGAACGAGGAGCGCCACCAGCGCAAGAAGGCCGAGATCGCCGCGGCCCGGGACCAGGTGACCGATCCCGTCCTCGCCTCCCTCGCCGACCTCGACGTCCCCGTCGAGGTCGTCATCCGCCACGGCCACCCGGGCGAGACGCTCGGCGAGATCGCCGAGGAGCACAAGGCCGTCCACATCGTCGTCGGTCGGACAGGAGACTCCGCCATGCGCGAACGGTTCTTCGGGAGCACCGCCAGCCGGCTGGTCCACAGCGCGCCCGTCCCGGTGACGGTGGTCCCGTGATGTCCGCCCTCGCCGCTGCCCCGGCCGGGATCGACACCACCATCGCCGACGCGTTCGAGCCCGTCGCGAACGTCATCACCTCGATCGTCTTCTTCGCCGTCCCGCTCGGTGACGCCGAGCTGCCGCTCATCGTCGTCTGGCTCATCGTCGCCGCGTGCTTCTTCACGGTGTGGCTCGGCTTCCAGAACATCCGCGGGTTCAAGCACGCCATCGACCTCGTCCGCGGCAAGTACTCCAACCCCGACGACCGGGGCGAGGTGTCCCACTTCCAGGCGCTCGCGACCGCCGTCTCGGGCACGGTCGGGCTCGGCAACATCGCCGGCGTCGCGGTCGCGATCTCGCTCGGCGGTCCGGGAGCGACCTTCTGGATGATCCTCGCGGGGTTCCTCGGAATGAGCACGAAGATGGCCGAGTGCACCCTCGGGGTGAAGTTCCGCCACTACCACGACGACGGGTCGGTCTCCGGCGGTCCGATGTACTACCTGCGCGACGGGGTGGGCAAGCTCGTCAGCCCCGGCGTGGGCAAGGGCCTCGCCGCGTTCTTCGCGGTGTGCGCCATGGGCGGCTCGCTCGGCGGCGGCAACATGTTCCAGTCGAACCAGGCGACCACCCAGCTCATCAACATCACCGGCGGCGAGGACAGCTTCCTCGGTGACTACCGGTACCTCGTCGGCGTCGTCTTCGCGATCCTCGTCGCCGCGGTCATCATCGGCGGCATCAAGAGCATCGCCCGGGTGACCGAGAAGATCGTCCCCTTCATGGCGGTCCTCTACGTCACGGCCGCCCTCGTCGTCATCTTCGCCAACGTCGGCGAGGTGCCCGGCGCGTTCGGCGAGATCGTCAGCGGCGCCTTCACCGGAGCCGGGATCACCGGCGGCGTCGTCGGGGTCCTCATCGTCGGGTTCCAGCGGGCGGCGTTCTCCAACGAGGCCGGGATCGGCTCGGCGTCGATCGCGCACTCGGCGGTGAAGACGAACGAGCCGTCGACCGAGGGCTTCGTCTCCCTCCTCGAGCCGTTCATCGACACCGTCGTCATCTGCACGATGACCGCGCTGACGATCGTCATCAGCGGCGCGTGGAAGGCCCCGGACGCCTCATCGATCGAGGGCGTCTCGCTGACGTCCCGGGCGTTCGAGTCGGTGATCCCGTGGTTCCCGACGGTCCTCGGACTCGCGGTGCTGCTGTTCGCCTTCTCGACGATGATCTCGTGGTCGTACTACGGGATGAAGGCGACCGGGTACCTCTTCGGCGACAGCGCACAGGCCGAGACGATCTTCAAGGTCGTCTTCTGCATCTTCACCGTCATCGGCGCCGCGATCGCGCTCGGGCCGGTCATCGACTTCTCGGACTCGATGATCTTCCTGATGTCGATTCCGAACATCATCGGCCTCTACATCCTCGCCCGCAATCTCCGCGCGGAGGTCAACGGGTACGAGGAGCGGATCCGCACCGGCAAGATCAAGGCCTTCAAGTAGGACCCCGCGGCGACGGGCGGGGTCGGCGGCAGCGGCCGCCGGCCCCGCCTCCGCGTGCGGAGCCGGTCAGGCCAGGCCGAGGTCTGCCAGCCCGAAGACGTGCCGGTACTCCAGGCCGGCGGCGGCGAAGCGCTGGGCGGCGCCGGTGGCCCGGTCGGCGATCGTCGCGACCGCGACGACCTCCCCACCGGCCTCGCGGACCGCGTCGACGGCCTCCAGCGGGGAGGCCCCGGTGGTCGAGGTGTCCTCCACGACGAGGACCCGCCGTCCGGCGACCGAGGGGCCCTCGATGCGCTGCTGCAGCCCGTGGGCCTTGCCGGCCTTGCGGACGACGAACGCGTCCAGGCGCCCTCCGGCGGCCGCCCGGGCGTGGAGCATGGCGGTCGCGACCGGGTCCGCCCCGAGGGTGAGCCCGCCGACGGCGTCGAAGTCGAGGTCGGCGACGAGCTCGAGCATGACCCGGCCGACGAGCGGGGCCGCCTCACCGTCGAGGGTGACGCGGCGGAGGTCGACGTAGTAGTCCGCCTCGGCCCCCGATGACAACGTCACCCGGCCGTGGACCACGGCCACGTCGGTGACGATCTCGAGCAGCCGGGCTCGGTCCGTCACGGTGTCCGCGGGCGTGCCTGCGGGGGCGCGGAGGCCGGTCTCGGTGGGGGTGTCGGTGCCGTCGTCGCTCACGAACGGCCAGCGTAGCGAGCGGTCACCGGTCGGTGGACCGCGGCCGGTGCCGGCCCACGAGGCGACGGTTGCGAGCGACCGAGCGCGGCGCCAGGCGCAGCAGCGCGACGGCGACCTTGTACCCCGCCCCGGGCACGGACACGATCCGCCCGGCCCCGACGTCGGCCAGGCAGGTCGCGACGACCCGGTCGGCGCGCAGCCACGCCAGCGAGACGCCGACGCGCTTCAGGCCCGCCCGCTCGTGGAACTCGGTGCGGGTGAACCCGGGGCAGAGGGCGGTGACGGTCACCCCGGTGCCCGCGAGGTCGCCGGCGAGTCCCTCGGAGAACACCGTGACCCAGGACTTCGCCGCCGCGTAGCTGCCCGAGGCGATGAAGCCCGCGACGGAGGAGACGTTGACGATGGCGCCGTGCCCGCGCTCGCGCATCGCCCGGCCGGCGGCGTGGCTGAGGACGAGCACCGCCCGGCAGAGGACGTCGAGCAGCTGCTCCTCGACCGCGACGTCGTCGTCGAGGAAGGAGCGTCGCAGCCCGTAGCCGGCGTTGTTGACGAGCAGGTCGACCGGGCGGGACGGATCGGCGACCCGGGCCGCGACGACGCCGAGCCGCTCGCGGTCGCCGAGGTCGGCGACGAGCACCTCGGCGTGCACCCCGTGGGCGGTGGCGAGCTCGGCCGCCACCCGCCGCAGCCGGGCCTCGTCCCGGGCGACGAGGACGACGTCGTGGCCCCGGGCGGCGAGCTGGCGGGCGAACTCGTGCCCGATGCCCGAGGTGGCTCCGGTGACGAGTGCGGTCCCCATGGGGCCAGCCTAGGGGGCCTCCCGGCACTGGCTAGGGTGGCTCCCGTGCGCATCGCCACCTGGAACGTCAACTCCATCCGGTCCCGGATCGACCGGGTCGAGGCCTGGCTCGAGCGCCGCGACGTCGACGTCGTCGCCCTCCAGGAGACCAAGGCCCGCGACGACCAGTTCCCCCGCGACCGGCTCGAGGCCCTGGGCTACGAGGTGGCCCACCACGGCCTCAACCAGTGGAACGGGGTGGCGCTGCTGTCGCGGGTCGGGCTCGAGGACGTCGAGCCGGGGTTCCCGGGCATGCCCGGCTGGGGCGACCCGCCGGACGCCGAGGCCAGGGCGATCGGCGCGACGTGCGGGGGCGTTCGGGTGTGGTCCCTCTACGTCCCCAACGGCCGGACCCTGCAGGACCCGCACCTGCCGTACAAGCTCGAGTGGCTCGCCCGGCTGCGCCACGAGGCGCGCGGCTGGCTGGCCGACGGGTCCCGCGTCGCCCTCTGCGGGGACTGGAACATCGCCCCCGAGGACGAGGACGTGTGGGACATGACGGCCTTCGAGGGCAGCACCCACGTCTCCCCCGCCGAGCGGGAGGCCTTCCGCGGCTTCCTCGAGGACGGCTTCGTCGACGTCGTGCGCCCGCACGCGCCGGGCCCCGGGGTGTACACGTACTGGGACTACAAGCAGCTGAGCTTCCCCAAGCGGAGGGGCATGCGGATCGACTTCGTGCTCGGCTCCCCCGCGCTCGCGGCGAAGGTCACGGACGCGGTGATCGACCGGGACGAGCGCAAGGGCAAGGGCCCCTCGGACCACGCCCCGGTCGTCGTCGACGTCGACGACCACTGAACGCGGGCCGCGGGTGAGCGACCGCGCGCCGCGCCGCGGCTGCTCGTGGACCGTCTTCGCGCCCGACGGCTCGCGGCTGTCGGCGCAGGAGCACCTGCCGCCCCGGGACCCGGACCCGGACGCCCCCACCGTCGTCCTCGCGCACGGCTGGACCCTCACCCGAGCGAGCTGGGAGCCGGTCGTCGCGGCGCTGCAGCGCACCCACGCCGTCCGGGTCGTCACCTACGACGAGCCCGAGCACGGCGGGTCCTCCGCGGGGGCCTCCCGCCCGACCGTCCCGGGACTCGCCGCCGACCTCGACGCGGTTCTCCGGGCGGTGGCCCCGAGCGGCCCGGTCGTCCTCGGCGGGCACTCGATGGGTGGCATGGCCGTGCTGGCGTGGACGGGCCGGCACGCCGGCGAGGTCGCCGACCGGGTGCGGGGGGTCGTGCTCGTGTCCACCTCGGCCGGCGACCTCGTCCCGCGGCCGGCGCGGCACGGACGGCGCGGGCACCACGCCGGGCGCGGCCCCACCGGACCGGGACCGGCGCTCCTCGGCGCGCTCGTCGGTTGCCCGCCGCTGCCGTGGGGCCTGCTCGTCGCGCCGACCTCCCAGCGCCGGCTGCTGTTCGGTGCCGGGGCCGACCCCGCGGACGTGCGGGCGGTGTGCGACCAGATGGCGGGGACCACCCTCCGGGCGACCGGCCGCTACGGACGCGCCCTGGTGTGGCACGACGAGACCGCCGGGCTCGGGGCGCTCGCGGGGGTGCCGGTCCGCGTCCTCGTCGGGGAGCGGGACCGGCTGACCCCGCCCCGTCACGCCCGCCGGCTCCACGCGGGGCTGCCGGGCTCCACCCTGGACGTCCTCCCGGGGCGGGGCCACATGCTCACCTACGAGGCGAGCGCCGAGGTCGCGGCCGCGATCGCCGCCGTCCTCCCGCCACCCGCCTGACGTCCGCACGGATGGTCGCCCGGGCGCCGACCCCGCGGACGCAGCGGCCGCCTCTCGCGGATGTCCGCACGGATGGTCGCCCGGGCGCCGACCCCGCGGACGCAGCGCGCCGTCAGCAGGCCGTCAGGTCCGCCCGCGTCCACCCGAAGTGACCCCGGAGCTCGCGGTTCCACCGGTTGGCCGGCAGGCCCGGACGCAGCAGCGCGAGCCCGATGCAGTACTTGCTCACCGAGACCGGCCGGTGCCCCAGGCCCCACAGCAGGACGTCGAGCTCGCACAGGGCCCCGGCGGTCTTCGACTCCAGCAGGACGAGGTCGGCCGGCCCCCGGCGGCGGCCGGGTCCGGCGCAGTCCGCGAACGCGAGGCCGACGTCGCAGGTCACCCGGCTGCCGCCGGCGACGTCGACGAGGGTGGCCCGCCCGTACGTCGTCGTCAGCGCCGGGGAGAGCGCGTCCACGAGACCGGCGTCGATCCGCCGGAGCGCGAAGGCCCGCGCGTCGTCGGTGATGCCGGCGCGGTCCTCCGGGTCGTAGTCGAGCCGGTCCTTGATCGTCTCGCCCCGCCCGCCCCGGGACTTGACCTCGAAGACGCACTGCCCCGAGTCGAGGTAGGTCCGGGTGCGGACCTTGAACCGCACCCGGCGGCCCGTGGCGTGCTGGCGGTAGGAGGTGAGGTCGCCGGTGTCGAAGTACACCGACTCGTAGCGGAACAGCCGGAGCCCGTCGATGTCGAGGGCGGCGAGGCGGCCGGCGAGCCGGTCGACGACACGGGTGAACACCGGCGCCGGGACGAGGTACTTCCGGTCCACCCGGGTCTGCAGGTTCGCGGTCTCGACGACCTCGGCGAGCGTGATCGGCGCGAGCCCGGCCGCGGCCTCGTCGACGGCGCGGGAGGCGGTGGCGCCCGGCACGACCCCGCCTCAGCCGAGCGCGGTGACCGTGGCCGACGCCACCGGCTGTCCGGCCGGTGCGGCCACCGTCACCCCGCGCCCGCTGCGGGAGCGGGCGCCGCGCGCGGGCCGGGCACAGCGGAACCGGACGTCGACGACGGTGAGGTCGCGGACGAAGTCGAGCTCCTGGACGATGAGGTGGCGCACCTCGCCGCCCGTGCGGTTCTCGAGGTGGGCGCGCAGCTCGGCCTCGTCGCTGATGGCCGCGTCGAGCGTGACGAGCTGACGACGGGCCCTCGGCAGCAGCCGGGGGTGGTCGGCGACGAGGACCGCGGCGACGACGACGGCGCAGAGCGCGGGGACGAGCCCGGCGGGACCCGGGTGGACCCCCGCGACGAGCCCGAGGGCGAGGGCGACGAAGTAGTACGCGACCTCCTCCTGGGTGATCGAGTCCGACCGGAGCCGGATGATCGAGAGGATCCCGAACAGGCCGAGCCCGAGGCCCGCCCCGACCGGCGCCAGGGCGAGCATGGCGGTCACGGCGAGGACGCCGACGTTGAGCGCGGTGTAGGACAGCACGAGGTCCCGCCGCTGGTGGCGGCGGAAGTACGTGGCGACGACGACGGCGACGGCGACGAGGTCGGCGAGCACGGGCACGACGAGGTCTGGCATCTGGACCCTCCCTTCCAGGCCTGATCACGATATGCCGCGCTCGCCGGGCCCGTGGTGTTTTCCACCGAGTTGAGCGGTCACGACCTCTCGTGGGGTCAGGCCCGGGGGAGGAGAGTCAGGTGGTCCTGCTCGTCGTCGCGGTCGACGACGACGGTGTCGCCGTCGCGGACCTCACCGGCGAGCAGCGCGGTGGCGAGCCGGTCCCCGATCTCCTTCTGGACCAGCCGGCGCAGCGGGCGGGCGCCGTAGGCGGGGTCGAACCCGGTGACGGCGAGCCACTCCCGGGCCCCGGCGGCGACCTCGAGGGTGATCCTCCGGTCCCGCAGGCGCGCGGCGAGCTGGGCGACCTGCAGCTCGACGATGCCGCCGAGCTCCTCGGTGGTCAGGGCGTCGAAGACGACGACCTCGTCGAGACGGTTGAGGAACTCCGGCTTGAAGGACTGGCGCACCGTGGTCATGACGGCCTCGCGCTTGTCCTTCTCGGACAGGTTCGGGTCGATGAGGTAGCCCGAGCCGAGGTTGGAGGTCATGACGAGGATGACGTTGCGGAAGTCGACCGTCCGGCCCTGGCCGTCGGTGAGCCGACCGTCGTCGAGGACCTGGAGCAGGACGTCGAATGTCTCCGGGTGGGCCTTCTCGACCTCGTCGAGCAGCACGACCGAGTACGGCCGCCGCCGCACCGCCTCGGTGAGCTGGCCGCCCTCCTCGTAGCCGACGTACCCCGGGGGCGCGCCGATGAGGCGGGCGACCGCGTGCCGCTCGGAGTACTCGCTCATGTCGATCCGGACCATGGCCCGCTCGTCGTCGAAGAGGAAGTCCGCGAGCGACTTCGCGAGCTCGGTCTTGCCGACCCCGGTGGGCCCGAGGAAGAGGAAGGAGCCGGTCGGGCGGTCGGGGTCGGCGACCCCGGCGCGGGAGCGACGGACGGCGTCGGACACGGCCCGCACCGCGGCGGTCTGGCCGATGAGCCGGGCGCCGATGATCTGCTCCATCGAGAGCAGCTTCTCGGTCTCGCCCTGGAGCAGGCGACCGGCGGGGATGCCGGTCCAGGCGCTGATGACCTCGGCGATGTCGTCGGCCGCGACCCGCTCCTTGACCATGACGTCGGCCTCGCGCTCGGCCTCGGCCTCGGTCGCGGCGGCGAGGTCCTTCTCGAGGGTGGGGATGTCGCCGTAGAGCAGCCGGGAGGCGCCGGCGTAGTCCCCCTCGCGCTGCAGCCGGTCGGCCTGGGTGCGCAGGTCGTCCAGGCGCGCCTTGAGCTCGCCCACCCGGTTCAGGCCGGACTTCTCGGCCTCCCACCGCGAGGTGAGCGCGGCGAGCTCCTCGGACCTCTCGGCGAGGTCGGCACGCAGCCGCTCCAGCCGCTCCCGGGATGCCTCGTCGGTCTCCTGGGCGAGGTGGAGCTCCTCCATGCGCAGCCGGTCGACCGCGCGCCGGAGCTCGTCGACCTCGACGGGGCTGGAGTCGATCTCCATCCGCAGCCGGGACGCGGCCTCGTCGACGAGGTCGATCGCCTTGTCCGGCAGCTGCCGCCCGCTGATGTAGCGGTCGGACAGGCTCGCCGCGGCGACGAGGGCGCTGTCCTCGATCTCGACCTTGTGGTGGGCCTCGTAGCGCTCCTTGAGGCCACGCAGGATCGCGATGGTGTCCTCGACGCTCGGCTCGCCGACGAACACCTGCTGGAACCGGCGCTCGAGGGCGGCGTCCTTCTCGATGTGCTTGCGGTACTCGTCCAGCGTGGTGGCGCCGACGAGCCGGAGCTCGCCGCGGGCGAGGAGGGGCTTGAGCATGTTGCCCGCGTCCATCGAGCCCTCGCCGGTCGCGCCGGCGCCGACGACGGTGTGCAGCTCGTCGATGAAGGTGATGATCTGCCCGTTGCTGGAGCGGATCTCCTCGAGCACGCCCTTGAGGCGCTCCTCGAACTCGCCGCGGTACTTCGCCCCGGCGACCATCGCGCCGAGGTCGAGGCTGACGAGGCGCTTGTCGCGCAGCGACTCGGGCACGTCGCCGTCGACGATCCGCTGCGCGAGGCCCTCGACGACCGCGGTCTTGCCGACCCCGGGCTCGCCGATGAGGACGGGGTTGTTCTTCGTGCGGCGCGAGAGCACCTGGACCACGCGGCGGATCTCGGCGTCCCGGCCGATGACCGGGTCCAGCCGGCCGTCGCGGGCGGCCTGGGTGAGGTCGGTGCCGTACTGCTCGAGCCCCTCCCCCGAGGCCTGCGGGGTCTCGGAGGTGACCTTCGCCCCGGCCCGGAGCCGGTCGAGCTCGGCCTCGACGGCGGGACCCTCGGCGCTGATGACGCCCTTCTCGACGAGGGCGAGGAGGAGGACGTCGGTCGCGAGGAAGGTGTCCCCCCTGGCCTGCATGAGGGTGTGCGCGTGCTGGAGCACCGCGAGGGTCCCCTGCGCCATGCCGGGGGTCTGCACGCTCTGCCCGCTCGTGCGGGGCTGCCGGTCCAGCGCGCGTCGCAGCGCGGGCGCGACGACGTCGGGCGCGGAGCCGCCGGCGGCGAGCAGTGCGGGGGTGGTGGAGTCCGGCACCTCGACGAGGGCGAGCGCGAGCTGCTCCGGGGCGATCTCGGGGTGACCGGCCGACTGGGCGGCCCGCTGGGCGATGGCCAGGGCCTCGGCGACCTTGGCGGTCGGCTTCAACTCCATGCTGTCTCTCCTGAGCTCGACGAGGGGTTGCCTCGATCAACTGTCACAAACCTGAGTGTATTCCACTCAACCCTGTGCCGCCCATCCGGACCGCAGCGCGTCGAGTGCGGTCCGGACAGCGCGACGTCCGCAGGGTCGGTCGCCGGGGCGCCGACCCTGCGGACGTCGTCTCGCCGGGGCGGGAGGAGAGGGTTGCCCCAGGGCCTCGGTGGGCTCTCGGTGGGCTCTCAGTGGGCTCTCAGTGGACCCTGAGCCAGTCCACCGCCGTGTCGATGAGCTCCTCCGGGGGGCGGCGGAGGTCGAGCACGACGCCGTCCTCGTCCTCGCCGAGCGGCTCGAGGGTGTCGAACTGGGACTGGAGCAGGCTCACCGGCATGAAGTGCCCGGACCGGCTCGACATCCGGTCCCTGATGACCTCGAGCGGGCCCTGGAGGTGGACGAAGTGGAGGCTCGGCGGACCGGCCCGCAGCAGGTCCCGGTAGGAGCGCCTCAGGGCCGAGCACGCCATGACCGTCGACTGGCCCTCGCGCGCCTGGGCGGCCATCCACGCCGACAGGTCACGGAGCCACGGCCAGCGGTCGGCATCCTCCAGCGGCGTGCCGGCCTCCATCTTCTCGATGTTGGCCGGTGGGTGGAACCGGTCCGCCTCGGCGAACGGCAGCTCCATCCGCTCGCCGATGCCCTGGGCGATGGTCGTCTTGCCGCAGCCGGAGACACCCATGACGATGACGTGCCGGGTCCGCCCCCCGCCGGTCGGTGCGCTGGCGGACGTCATAGCACGAGGCTCAGGACCCAGGCGATCACGAAGCCGATCGTACCGAGCAGGGTCTCCATGACGGTCCACGTCTTCAGCGTCGTCTTCTCGTCCATCTCGAGGAACCGGCCGACGAGCCAGAACCCGGAGTCGTTGACGTGGCTGAGGACCGTGGAGCCACACGCGATCGCGATGACGATGAGCGAGAGGTCGAAGGTCGACAGCCCGCTCGTCGCCGCGACCGTCGGGGCCATGAGTCCGGCGGTCGTCGTCAGCGCGACGGTCGCCGAGCCCTGGGCGACGCGGATGCAGGCCGCGACGACGAAGGCCGCGACGATGACCGGCAGCCCGGTCGAACTCAAGCTCTCGGCGAGCGCGTCGCCGATGCCGCTGGCCTGGAGGACGCCGCCGAACATGCCACCGGCGCCGGTGACGAGGATGATGGCGCAGACCGGGGCGAGCGCGTCGTTGCAGATCTTCTCGATGCCGGCCCGGGAGTGGCGGCCCCGGCCGAGGATGATCATCGCGGCGATGACGGTGATGAGCAGCGCGATCGGGGTCTGGCCGATCATGCTGAGGGACCCGACCCAGAGGTCGTCCCCGTTGAGCGCCCCCGTCGTCGTGAACGTGTTCATCAGCGTGTTGAGGAAGATGAGCACGAGCGGGAGCAGGAGGATCCCGATGACCGTGCTGAACTTCGGCGCGACGCCGAGCCGGTCGCGCTCCTCGTCCTCCATGCCGACCGTCAGGATGTCCGGGACGGGCAGGTGGAAGCGCCGGCCGGACCAGGTCCCGAACAGGTAGGCGCCGACGTACCACGTCGGCAGGCCGATGACGAGGCCCGCGATGAGGGTGAGGCCGAGGTCGGCGTTGAGCAGCTGGCTCGCGGCGACCGGTCCCGGGTGCGGCGGGACGAAGGCGTGCATGACCGCGAACGCACCGGCGGCGGGGAGGGCGTAGATGAGCACCGAGCCGCCGAGCCGCCGGGCGACGCTGAAGATGATCGGCAGCATGACGACGAAGCCGGCGTCGAAGAAGATCGGGAAGCCGAAGAGCAGCGAGGCGACGCCGAGGGCGAGCGGTGCGCGCTCCTCGCCGAAGCGGTCGATGAGGGTGTTGGCCAGGACCTGTGCCCCGCCGGTCACCTCGAGCAGCCGGCCGATCATCGCCCCGAGGCCGACGAGGAGGGCGACGCTGGCCAGCGTCCCGCCGAACCCGTCGAGCATCGTCGGGACGATGTCGCCGAGCGGGACCTTCGTCGCCAGCGCGGTGAGCAGGCTGACGAGGATCAGGGCGACGAACGCGTGCAGCTTGAACTTGATGATGAGCAACAGCAGTAAGAGCACGGCGCCCGTCGCGATGAGCAACAGGGGGCCGGTCCCGTACGCCGGATCCGCGGCGGGCACGGCGGTGTGCAGCAAGGGAGGACTCCTCGGGTAGCGCGAGACCCACGTCCTCGTAGGTCACCGCGAGTGTTCCGAAAGAGCATACGATTGGCAAACACGGGGCCAAAAAGGATGCTTATTCGTAACACTGCGTGTCACAGTTCTCCCATGGTCGTGGCCGCTCCGCACGTCGGAGGTCTGCACGCCCGGGTCCTGGACCGGCTCGGGCGGGACCTCGTGCGCGGCGACCTCCCCCCGGACGAGGTGCTGTCGATCGCGCGGCTCGAGGAGCGGTACGGCGCCTCCCGCAGCGTCGTCCGGGAGGTCGTCCGGGTCCTCGAGGCGCTCGGGGTCGTCGCCAGCCGGCGCCGCGTCGGGATCACGGTCCGGCCCCCGGAGCAGTGGGAGGCCCTCAGCCCGCTCGTCGTGCGGTGGCGGCTCGCGGGCCCGGAACGGTCACGCCAGCTGCGCGAGCTGAGCGAGCTGCGGCGCGGCGTCGAGCCGGCCGCGGCGGCGCTCGCGGCCCGGCGGGCGAGCGACGCCGACGTCGAGGCGCTCACCGAGGCCGTCGTCGGCATGTCGGTCACCGGTCCGCGGGGGGACCTGCACTCCTACCTCGTCCACGACGTCGCCTTCCACCGGGCGCTGCTCGGCGCGTCGGGCAACGGCGCCTTCACCAGCCTCGCCCCGCTGGTCTCCGAGGCGCTCGTCGGCCGGACCGAGCACCGGCTCATGCCGGACCGACCCGAGCCGGCCGCCGTCCGCTGGCACGTCGCGGTCGCCGAGGCGGTCGCGGCCCGGGACGCCGACGAGGCAGAGGAGGTCATGCGCCGGATCGTCGACGAGGCCCAGGCGGCGATGGAGGCCCGGTACGAGGCCGAGGAGTCAGGGGAGTCCGGGGAGGGAGCGGCGGGCTGACCGCAACGGGTCGTCGCCGTCAGCCGGTGGCCTCCGGCAGCGGCTGCTGCCAGGCCGGCGGGCCCGCGGACCCGGCGGGGTACTCGTCGAGGCCGACCCGGCCGTCCCGCCACGCCGCGAGCACCTCCCCGACGATCTCCCAGCACCGCTCGGCGACGTCCCCGCGCACCGAGAGCAGCGGGTCGCCGTCGAGGATCCCCTCGAGCACCTCCCCGTACGGCTCGAGGTCGGACGCGGCGAGCGAGGCCGAGAGCACCGACGTGTCGAGCTCGAGCGGGTCCCCCGGGCCGTTCATCGTCAGCCGCAGGCTCACGGTCTCCGGTGCGAACGTGATCCGCAGCGAGTCCGGCGTGCCGGGCCCGCGGAACCCGTCCGGGACGTGCCGGGTCGGGCGGAACCGGATGAGGACCTCCTTGCGGCGGCTGTCGAGCGCCTTGCCGCTGCGGAGCACGAACGGGACCCCGCTCCAACGGTGGTTGCGGATCTCGACGGCCATCTCGGCGAGGGTCTCCGTGCCCGCGCCCGGGTCGACGTCGGGCTCGTCGACGTACGCGGGGACGGCCCGGTCGCCGATCCGCCCTGCGGTGTACCGCGCCCGGCGGGACGCCCGCGCCGGGTCCCCTCCCCACACCCGGGTCGCGCGCAGCACCTGGGCCACGACGTCGCGCAGCTCGACGGCGCTCACGGCGGCCGGGTTCTCCATCGACAGCACCGCGAGCACGACGAGCAGGTGGCTCTGGAGCATGTCGACGAGCGCGCCCGCGTGGTCGTAGTAGCCGGCCCGCCCCTCGAGGGCGAGGTCCTCGTCGTAGGTGACCTCGACGCGCTCGATGTCGTCCGCGCTCCACACCGGGCCGAGCATCCGGTTGGCGAAGCGCAGGCCGATGAGGTTGAGCACGGTCGAGGTCCCGAGGAAGTGGTCGACCCGGTGGATCTGCTCCTCGGGCACGCAGCGGCGCAGCTGCTCGTTGAGGGCGGCGGCGCTGGCCCGGTCCACCCCGAACGGCTTCTCCACCGCGAGCCGGGTCCCGGCGGGCAGGTCGACCTCGGGGAGGACCTCGCTGAGCGCGGCCGTGACCCGCGGGGGCAGTGCGAAGTAGACCACGAGCCGGTCCCCGAGCGAGCCGACGAGCTCGCCCAGCGCGGCGGGGTCGAGCACGTCGGTGGCGGCGTACCGGCTCGTCGCGGCGACCTCCTCGGCGGTGGACCGGTCCAGGCCGCCGTCGGTGAGGGCGTCCTGGACCCGGGTGCGCCACTCCCGCTCGTCGATCTCGCGCCGGTCGGCCCCGACGACGCGAACCCGGCGACCGGGCTGGGTGGCGAGCAGCGACCCGAGGCCCGGCAGCAGCAGCCGGCGGGTGAGGTCGCCCCCGGCACCGAGGACGAGCAGGGTGGTCGGGGCGCCGGTCGGGGTCGTCGGACGGTCGGGCACCTGGGCCTCCGGGGGGTCGGCAGCGCGACGGGTCCGCCGCCCCTCCACGCTAGCGCCGCGGCGCCCCGTACCTCCGGGAGGAGGGCAGCGGGTTCCCGGTGCTGGGAGGATGGGCCCATGGACGCCAGCACGCTCCGCACCCCGACGGTGACCCCCGCGGACCGCCGCCGCCGGATCGAGGTCACCGTGGCGATGGTGGCCTGCGTCCTCGGCACCCTCGTCGGCACCGGGGTCATCGGCACCCCCGTCGCCCAGTCGGCCGGCGGCGCGCTCGCCGCCGACGCGACCCGGCTCGCCCCGGCGGGCCCGGCGTTCTCGATCTGGACGGTGATCTACCTCGGGCTCGCCGGGTACACGGCCTACCAGTGGCTGCCGGCCGAGGCCACCGCACCCCGGCACCGGGCGGTCGGTCGGCTCGTGGCCGCGAGCATGCTGCTCAACGCCGCCTGGCTGCTCGTCACGCAGGCCGGCTGGGTCTGGGGCGGTGTCGCCGTCATCCTCGTCCTCGTCGGCGTGCTCGGGGAGCTCGTGCGCCGGCTGACCGCGATCCCCTCCTACGGGGTCGCCGAGACGGTCTTCGTCGACGGGACGTTCGGGGCCTACCTCGGCTGGGTGACGGTGGCTGTGTGCGCCAACGTCACCGCCGCCCTCGTCGCGAGCGGGGTCCGCGTCGGCGACACCGTGGCGGACCTGGCCGCGGTGGCGGTCCTCGCCGTGGCGGCGGCCGTGGGGGTCGTGCTGGCCCGCGTGCTCGACGGGCGGTGGGCCGTGGCCGTGGCGCTCGCCTGGGGGCTGGGGTGGGTGGCGGTGGGCCGGCTCACCGGTGAGCCCTACTCGCCGCCCGTCGCCGTCGCCGCCCTCGCCGCCGCGGTGGTCGTGCTCGTCGCCACCGCCCGGGCCGGCTCCGCCCGCGCCCTGCGGACGGCGGGCTGAGGGGCCCGCGGGGCGCGGGCTCAGCCGCGTCCGGCCGCGGCGTCCGTCGGCCGGCCGCCACCGCCGGAGGTGTGCCGCGTCGACATGACCTCGGCGAAGCGGTCGGCGTCGTAGTCCTCCCCGAGCCAGGCGCAGAGGTCGGCGAGCCGGGCGGGCTCGGCGACGTAGTCGTCGTAGTGGAGGTGGTAGCCGCGATCGCCCCGGTTCCCGACCGCCTCCTTCAGCCGGCCCTCGACCTTCTCGAGGCTCTCCCGCGCGTTCTCGGCCCGCTTCCACCAGCCGCTGGCGAGGACGCTGTCGTGGTCGCGGGTGTTGAGGACGAACCGCGCCCCGGGGTAGAGCGCCTCGACGAAGCTCAGGAACTCCTCGGGCGGGGCCATCCACCACCGGATCTCCTTGAACCCGGCCACGCGCGTCCCGGGGGGCGGCCGGAGCAGGGTGTCGTCGACGAGCCGCCGCATCGCCGCGTAGGCCGCGTCCGAGGGGTAGCCGTCGATCCCGTACCAGGGGTGGGTGGGGCCCGGCGCGGCCTCGGCCCACTGGTCGCGCCGCGTGCTCGCGGTGGCGTGGTACCGGTAGAGGTCGGTGAGCACCCCGCCGTTCTCGCCGCGGATGCAGTACCCGGGCAGCGAGTCGAGCAGGCCCATGAGCAGGGTGGAGCCGGACTTGCCGTAGGTGACGACGAACAGGTGGCCCTCGACCTGCCCACCGGCCTGCGGGACCTGCGGGGTGGACGCCGTCGGCGCCTGCGACGCCCGCGACCCGGGTGCGGGTGCGGACCGGCGGGGACCGCGACGGCGAAGGCGGACCATGTCTGGGCATGCTAGTCCCACCCGGCGCCCTCGACGGGCCGGCTCCACCCGAGGAGAATCCATCCGCGTGACCGGCTCCCCCGCTCCCCGCTCCTCCGCGCCGCGGGAGGTCATGCTGCTCGCGTCCGACGCCGAGTCGATCAACGGCTACGGCGGCATCGTCCACCAGCTCCGCCTGCTCGGGCACCGGGTCCACCTGGGGTACCTCGCCGGCACCCTCGACCGCGCGATGAGCGGGCCCGGCAGCCGGCACCGCATCGGGAGCGCCCGGGCGACCCGGGGCCGGGTCGCCCGGCGCGCGGCCGTCCGGGTCCACCAGAGCGCGCTGCTCACCGCCGGGCGGGTGCTGCCGACCCGGACGGCGCTGCGGCTCGCAGTGCGCCACGACCCGTGGTTCCGCCGGGCGGCGCGCACGTGCAGCCTCGCGATCGGGCTCGACGAGGACGCCGCCGCCTCCCTCGAGGGAGCCCGCGTCGACGGGGTGCTGGCCCGCCACGGCCCGCGCGACGCGCCGGCGGTCCTCGCCGAGCTGCTGCTGCGCTCGCTCGCCGAGGCCTCCCCGAGCGGCCCGTTGACCGCCGCGCAGTCCCGCGCGGTGTGCGAGGCCGCACCGTTCGCCGACGACTCCCTCGCCGACCTCGTTCCCGGGCTGCTGCTGCGGATCTCCCTCGGCGGCCACCACGAGGAGGCGCTCGCCGCCGCCCGCACGCTGGCAGCGCGCCGGGGCGAGGACCCGCCGCTCGCGGCCGCGCTCGCGTCCGCCGAGCTCTCGGCCCTCGGGGCCACCGACCGCGACGTCCCGGCGCTCACCGCGGGGACGCTCGCCGCCGCCGACCGCGCCCTGGCCGGCGGCGACGTCCACGGCGCGGCGGTGCTCGCGACCCTCGCGCTCGGGTTGCTCTTCCACCGCGAGCTCCACGTCGACTCCGAGCGGACCCCGCTCGTCGACGACCCCGCCGGCCACCTCGCCTGCCTGGCCGGCTCCCGGGTCGTCGACGCGCTCCGGGCGCCCGTCCCGCCCCCGGAGCGTCCGTCCCGGGTCACCCACGCGGCGGCCGTCGTGCTGCTGCCGGGGTCGTACGGGAGGTTCTCGCGCGGGGTCGCCGAGAGCCTCGCCGGCCGCGCCGAGGTCCGCGTGGTCGACCTCGGCCTGCGCGACCCGGTGTGGCGCGGGGTGGGGGTGAACCCCCAGCTCGTCGAGACGCGGCTGCGCCGCGGCCTCGGGCTCCCGGTGGAGTCCGACCTCGAGCTCGAGGAGGACCTCGCCGACGCCGCGGTCGTCTTCGTCGACTGGGCCGACCGGGGTGCGGTGTGGGCCTCGCTGACCGCGCCCGAGGGGACCCGGCTCGTCCTCCGGGTGCACAGCGTCGACGCCCTCAGCCCCTGGATCCACCTCGTCGACTGGACCCGGGTGGACGACGTCGTCGTCGTCAGCGAGCACGTGCGCTCCCTCGTCGTCGACCTCCTCGGCGACCGGCTCGCCACGACCGGGGTCCACGTGGTGCCCAACGTCGTCGACGTGAAGCGCTTCTCCGCTCCCAAGGCCGAGGGGGCGGCCCACACCCTCGCGGTCGTCGGCTGGGCCCAACGGGTGAAGGACCCGCTGTGGGCGCTGGAGCTGCTCGTCGAGCTGCGGCGCACCGACCCCCGGTGGCGGCTGCTGCTCATCGGCGCCGACTTCGCGCCGACCCGGGTACGCACCTCGCTCGACCACGCCGGGCGATTCCGGTCCCGGGCGCTCGAGGACGACGTCCGCGACCACGTGGAGTACGTCGGCTACACCACACGGCTCGAGGACCACCTCGCCCGGGCCGGCTGGGTCGTCAGCTCCAGCGTGCGCGAGTCGTGCCCGGTGGGGGCGACCGAGGGCGCCCTGTCCGGGGCGGTGCCGGTGGTGCGGGACTGGCCGGTGTTCGCGCGGCGCGGCGGCGCGGCGGGCGTCTTCGGCGCCGAGCACGTCGTGGCGTCGGTCGCCGAGGCCGCCGGGCTCGTCCGGCGGGTCGAGTCCGAGGGCTGGCAGGAGGCGTCGCAGCGCACCCGGGCCTGGGCCCGGGAGACGTTGGTGCCGGTGGGGGTCGCCGAGACCTACCGCGAGCTGCTGCTCAGCCCCCCCGCGGGGAACGGGCGACCCGGCTGAGCACCTGCTGGGCCGCGGTGACGTGCCCCACCGGCGAGCGGTGGGTCAGCGGTCGCGCCGAGAGCGGGCTGCCCTCCTCGACGATGCCCCAGACCGGGGTCCCGCTGCCGACGTAGTCGCTCCACTTCGACGGCAGGAACGGGTTGCCCGGGGCTCCCGCGGGGGTGTGGGCGTCCGAGACGAGGAGGCAGTCCAGCTGCCTGGACAGCGCGAGGAAGTCGAGGAACCCGACGAACGGCCGGGGCCGGACGCAGTCGTCGAGCCCGCGGGCGGTCACCGCCTCGGTGAGCTCGGCGGGCTTGCTCGTGAACACGTGGAGCCCGACCCGGTCCCGGTCGGCGCGCGGGAGGCCGGCGAGGGCGTCGAGGACGACCCCGAGCCCGCGGGTGGCGTAGAAGTTGCCGAAGTAGCCGAGGTGGCGCCGGGCCGGGTCGAGCTCGAGGGCGGCGGTCCCCATCGCGTAGAACTCCTCCGGCAGCGTCGGGTGGGGGCTGATCGTCGCCCGCTGCTCGGCCCGGCGGGCGAGCCCCCGGTCGGGGCACGCGCCGAGCATGAGCTCGGCCTGGTGCTCGTTGGTGAAGACGACCTCGTCGGCGAGCCCGAACGCGAGCTGCTCGCACCACTGGAACACGTTGTCGCCCGCCGGGGGCTCCAGGCCCCGGGCGCGGAAGCCGGCCGCGAGACGAAGCGCGAGGTCGTCGGCCCCCATCGGCGCGTGCCGCACGGCGCCGGTGACGTCGTGGGAGAGGGGGTCGGAGAACTCCGCGGTCCACCGCAGCCCGGGACGGAGCATGACGAGGCGGCCGGCCAGGACGTGCGAGGCGGCGAACTGCGCCCGGCTGTAGAGCCGCTCGTGCGGCCCGCTCTCGCGCTCCCAGAGCAGGGCGACCTGCACCCCGGCGCGGGTGAAGTCCCGGATCGAGGCCCAGCTGCTGAACGCGGTCGGGGTCGCCAGCGCCTGCTGCCGGCGGACGAGGTGGCCGGCGATCGAGCCCAGCCCCTCGTCGCGCTCGCGGATCGTGTCCATCGCGTTGCAGATGACGTCGACCGGCTCCCCGGCCTCCCGGACCCGCTTGGCGGCGACGACGGCCGCGGCGTCGTTCCAGGGCGGGAAGCAGTACGACGCGACGAGCGTGCGCGCCGGGGAGGCGGGTGGGGTGCTCACGTGGTGACGTGCTCCCTGGGGTCCCCGTAGAAGACGAGACGGGAGGAGCGCGTCATCAGCTCGGCGTCGCTGATCCGCCACGTGTGCCCGACGGTCCCGGGGGAGCGGATCGAGACGAAGTTGAACCGGTCGGCGGCGTGCACCGTCCCACCGGCCCGCCGGACCTTCTCGAGGAAGGTCGTGTCGACCCGCCGGGGCAGGTCCTCGAAGGGGACGCGCCGGACGGTGTCGGCCTCGGCGAGGATGGTCCCGCCCTGGACGAGGTCGACGTCGCGGTGCTCGCTGTCCTCGAACCGCAGCAGGGTGGCGCCGCTGGCGGCGAGGTGGACGTAGTGGGCCCACTTGCCCGTCACCGCGGCCTCGGAGTACGAGAACACCGCGACGAGGTCG
The DNA here is from genome assembly GCA_963800325.1 of uncultured Actinomycetota bacterium. Taxonomy (GTDB): domain Bacteria; phylum Actinomycetota; class Actinomycetes; order Actinomycetales; family Dermatophilaceae; genus CAWDAQ01. Next base: position 1,106,786 of record CAWDAQ010000005.1, read on the forward strand.
GTGAGGTAGTCGGGGGCGTAGTAGTTGTCGTCGTCCATCTTCGCGACGTACCGCCCGGAGGCGGCACGGACACCGAGGTTGAGGCAGGCGCCGAGGGTGAGCTCGTCCCCGGCGGGGACGACCTGCACGTGGTCCAGGCCGAGGTCGTGGGCGCGCGCGCGGACGTCCCGGACGTCGACGTCGAAGCCGTGCGGGACGAGGACGAGCTCGACGTCGTGGCGCTGCGCGGCGACCGCGGCGAGCACGGCGTCGACCCGCTCGGGACGCATCGTCGGCACGACCGCGGACACGGTCCGGTCCCGGGGGGGATCGGGCAGGCCCACGGCCGCCAGGACGGTCCGGGCCCGGTGCTCGTAGAGGTGCCCGGCGAAGACGCGCCGGTGGGCGCGCAGCGCGATCCGGTCGCGGTGCTCCTTGTGGCGCAGCAGCACCTCGAGCCCGGTCTCGCACTCCCGCTCGTCGCGCACGACGGTGACGTCGTCGCCGAAGACCGGCTCGATGGCCGCCGCCGGGCCGGAGAGCACCGGCGTCTGGGCCGCGGAGAGCTCGAAGAGCCGGCGGGCGCACATCGTCGGGGAGCGGGTGACGGAGTTGACGTTGAGCACGACCTTGTAGGCGGTGTTCGCGGCGAGCATCCGCGGGTAGGGCAGGGTGCCGACGACGTGGCGCCGGTACTCCGGCGGGAACCGGTACCGGGCGTCCTCGGCCTGCATCCGTGAGTAGACGTGCAGCCCGTGGGCGAGGGCGGGACGCAGGACGTAGTCCATCTGCGCGCGCCGCTCGGAGTGCTTCTCGGCGAAGTACGTGCCCGCGAATGCGACGTCGTGCACCCGGCCGGGGCCCCAGCGCTGGACCGGGTTGTGGATCCTCGGCTGCGCGGCGAACGGGAGCACCCCGACACGGTCGTGCCCGAGGGCGGACCGGTAGCCGTCGACGAGGTCGGAGTCGACCGTGAACACGTGGTCGAACAACCGGGCGGTGGCGAGGAACCGCTCGTATCCGGGCGGGTCCTCCTTGTTCCAGAACACGGTGGGGACGCCCTGCTCGCGGCACCAGCCGACGAGCGCGCGCAGGTCGGCGGAGGGGCCGTTCGACATGGCGAGCCGCCACGCCCCGCGGTTGCCGTTCCACGAGGACTCGACGAACAGCAGCTGCGGGGGCCGCGCGGCCAGCTCCTCGCGCCAGCCGCCCGGGGTCACCGGGACCTGGTCCCACTCGTAGCGCCACGCGAGCTCGGAGAACTCGTCGAGCACGACCGCGACCCGCACCTCGGGCCGGCTCACCGGCCCCTCGGGCACGTGCGCGGGGGGAAGCCGCGGCACCCGGCCCCCGAGGCTCTGCGCGATGGGGGCGACCTGCCCGCGGATGCGCTTCGCCCTCCGGCCGACACGGCGCCGGGTGCGGTCCACGAGGCCGGGGCTCATGACAGGACGCGGGCGAGGACGGTGGCGATCCGCTCCCCCGCAGCGCCGTCCCAGAGCGGGGGGACGGGCCAGCTCGCCTGCCGGCCCCGGGCGAGCGCCGCCTCGAGCTCGGCGGCGAGGGTCGAGCGGCGCACGAGCCGGTTGGTCCCGTCGGTGATCGTCACCGGCCGCTCGGTGGTCTCCCGCAGCGTCAGGCACGCCACCCCGAGGATCGTCGTCTCCTCCTGCACGCCCCCGGAGTCGGTCACGACGGCGCGGGCGTCCCGGACGAGGCCGAGGAACTCGAGGTAGCCCATCGGGTCGACGACGTGGACGGCCGGGTGGCCCGAGACCCCGGCCGCCTCGAGTGCTCGGCGGCCGCGGGGGTGGACCGGGAGGACGACGGGCACGAGGTCGGCGGCCTCGTGGAGCGCGCCGACGAGCTCGCGGGCGTCGGCGGGGTCGTCGACGTTGGAGGGACGGTGCAGCGTCGCGACGGCGTAGTCCCCCTCCACGCCGGCGACGGCCTCCGCGACCTCGTCCGGCAGGTCGTCGCGGTGGCGCAGGAGGGTGTCGATCATGGGGTTGCCGACGAGGTGGATCCGCTCCGCCGGGACCCCCTCGCTCCCGAGGTGGGCGACGGCGTCGGCGCTCGTCGCGAGCAGGACGTCGGCGAGCCGGTCGGTGACGACCCGGTTGACCTCCTCGGGCATGGACCGGTCGAAGCTGCGCAGGCCGGCCTCGACGTGCGCGAGCCGGATGCCGGCCTTGGCGGCGACGAGGGCCGCGGCGAGGGTGGAGTTGACGTCGCCGTAGACGACGACGAGGTCGGGCCGCTCCCGCGTGAACAGGTCCTCGAGCCCGGTCATGATCGCAGCGGTCTGCCGGCCGTGGCTGCCCGACCCCACTCCGAGGTCGACGTCGGGCCGGGGCAGGCCCAGCTGGGTGAAGAAGACCCGGGACATCGCGGGGTCGTAGTGCTGCCCGGTGTGGACGAGCAGCTGGCGGACGGGGCGGCTCGACAGCGCCCGGATCACGGGCGCGGCCTTGGGGAAGTTCGGTCGCGCGCCGGTGACGTGGAGGACCAGGGGGTGCATGCCGGCCAGCCTGCCACCCCCCGCCCGGGATCCCGGCCCGTCGGCCGGCTCCGTGCCCGACGTTTCCGGATCGGTCACCACCCAGACGATAACGTGTTGCCCTCCCGTCACCAACGGGCCGGAGCATGCTGGACGTCCACGACGCAGGAGGCGGAGGAGTGCGCCCTGAGGTGCCCGTCGGCGCGCCCGTGCGCGCCGTCCGCAACGCGCCCCTCCTGGCGTCGGTGCTCGCCCGTCGATCGGTCCGGGGCGGCGCGGCCGCCGGCTACGCGGGACTGCGCCTGGCGCCCGGCCCGCTGGTACGGGCCCTGACCGGCTCGTTCGCCGAGCGGGCGTGCCCGGTGGCCCGCGCCCTCGCCCTGGCCGCCCGCGGGGACCGCCGGGGCGCGGTCGCCGCGCTGCACCACGCCCTCGCCGTCGCCCGCGGCGCTGCCCGGGCCCGGGCGGTCGCCGCGGCCGCGGCGACCCTCGGACAGTCCCACCTCGCCGAACAGGCCCTCCTGCTGGTCCCGGCCGGCGACCGCCACCGCTTCCTGGTCGAGGCCCTCGTCGCGGAGGTGCTCGGCGAACCGGGCCGGGCCCTGACGGTTCTCGGCACCCACCACCGCCGCTACCGGCGCGAGCTCGCGGGGGAGCTCACCGCGATCCGCGGCGACCTGCTCGGGATCGCGCCGGCGCGCGCGCCGCGACCGGTGCCGACCGGCCGCGGGGGCCGCACCCGGGTGCTGCACGTCGTGACGAGCTCCCTCCCGGAGGTGCAGGCCGGCTCGACGCTGCGCACCCAGGGCCTCGCCGCCGCCCAGCGCGCCCGGGGCGTCGAGGCCCACGTCGTGACGCGGGTGGGGTTCCCGGTCGACGTGGGGCGGCTCGCCGCTGACACGTCGACGTGGGTCGACGGGGTGCCGTACCACCGGCTGCTGCCGCGCGGGGCCGGGCCGGCCGACCGGGCGGGGCTCGTGCGCCGGCGCGCCGACGAGCTCGTCCGGCTCTCCCGGCGGCTCGACGTCGACGTGCTCCACGCGCACACCCCGCACGACAACGCCCAGGCGGCGCTGCTCGCCGGCGCCCGGCTCGGGCTGCCGGTGGTCTACGAGGTCCGGGGGTTCCTCGAGGAGACCTGGCGCAGCCGGGGCGGCGACCCCACGTCGCAGCGGTACCGGCTGGAGCGGGCCACCGAGGACAGGTGCATGGCCGCCGCCGACGCCGTCGTCGCGCTCTCGGGGAGCATCCGCGACGCCGTCGTCGAGCGCGGCGTCGACCCGGCCCGGGTCCACCTCGCCCCGAACGCCGTCGACGCCTCGTGGCTCACCGCCCGCCCGGACGGGGCCACGGTCCGTCGCCGGTGGGGCATCCCGCAGGCGGCGCTCGTGGTCGGCACCGTGAGCACGCTCAACGACTACGAGGGCGTCGACACCCTCCTCGCCGCCGCCGCGGAGCTCGACGACCCCCGCCTCGTCGTGCTCGTCGTCGGCGACGGGCCCGCCCGGTCCCGGCTCGTCGAGCTCGCCTCCCGCCGGGGGGTGCGTGCGGTCTTCACCGGCCGGGTCCCGCACGAGCACGCCGCCGAGCACCACGCCGCGATCGACGTGTTCTGCGTGCCGAGGACCGACACCCCGGTGACCGGACTCGTCCCCCCGCTGAAGCCGCTGGAGGCGATGGCGCTGGCGCGTCCCGTGCTCGCCAGCGACCTCCCTCCGCTCCGGGAGCTCGTCGAGCCCGGTCGCGCGGGCCTGCTGCTGCCCGCGGGGGACCCGAGGGCCTGGGCGGTGGCCCTCGCCGACCTGATCGCCGAGCCCGGAGCCCACGTCGACGCCGGCGGGCGGGCCCGGGAATGGGTGGCCTCCCAACGCACGTGGGACGCGGTCGCGGCGATCTACGATGGGGTCTACGGGGGGGTCGGCCGTCGTGGGTCCCCGCTCCCGGGACAGGAGGGGTCGCATGTCCACTGACCTCGTCGTCATCGGCCTCGGCTACGTTGGGCTCCCGCTCGCCCGGGAGGCCACCCGGGCGGGCCTGTCCGTCGCGGGCCTGGACGTCTCCGGGGACGTCGTCGCGAGCCTGTCGGCCGGCCGCTCCCACGTCGACGACCTCAGCGACGCCGACGTCGCGGACATGCTGGCCGCCGGCTTCCGCCCGAGCACCGACGCCGCGGTGCTCGACGACGCCGACGCGGTCGCCATCTGCGTGCCCACCCCGCTGGCCGCCGGGGGCGGGCCCGACCTCGGCGCCGTCGAGGCCGCCGTCACCGTCGTCGCCGAGCACCTCCACGAGGGGATGCTCGTCGTGCTCGAGTCCACCACCTACCCCGGCACCACCGACGAGGTCGTCCGGCCCGTCCTCGAGGGCTCGGGCCTCGTCGCCGGACGCGACTTCCACCTGGCCTTCTCCCCGGAGCGCATCGACCCCGGGAACCCGGTCTGGGGTCCGCACAACACCCCGAAGGTCGTCGGCGGCCACACGAGCCGGTGCGCCGACCGCGCCGAGCAGCTGTACCGGAAGGTGACCACCACCGTCGTGCGCACCCGGGGCACCCGGGAGGCGGAGACCGCCAAGCTGCTCGAGAACACCTACCGGCACATCAACATCGCGCTCGTCAACGAGATGGCCCGCTTCTGCCACGAGCTCCACATCGACCTGTGGGACGTCATCGCGGCGGCCGCGACGAAGCCGTTCGGGTTCCAGCCGTTCTACCCCGGCCCGGGGGTGGGCGGCCACTGCATCCCGATCGACCCCAACTACCTCTCCCACAACGTCCGGACCCGCCTGGGCTACCCGTTCCGGTTCGTCGAGCTCGCGCAGGAGATCAACGCGACGATGCCGGCCTACGTCGTCCGCCGGGTCCAGGACGCCCTCAATGCCCGCCGCAAGCCGCTGGCCGGCTCGGGCGTCCTGCTCCTCGGGGTGACGTACAAGGCGAACATCGCCGACGAGCGGGAGTCCCCCGCCGTCCCGCTGGCCCGGGGCCTGCTCGCCCAGGGCGCGGTGGTCCGCTACCACGACCCGCACGTCCCGCACTGGTCGCGGATGGCCGACCGGGTCGAGCGGGTCACGGACCCGGTCGCCGGGGCCGGCGAGGCCGACGTCGTCGTCCTCGTCCAGCACCACGACGAGTACGACCTCGTGGCGCTCGCCGAGGCGGCCGACTGCCTCCTGGACACCCGTGGCCGGGTGCCCCGCAGTCCGTCCGTGATCCGGCTGTGAGGACGTGGCCGTGAGCTCGTCGGTCCTCGTCGTCACCGTGGTCCACCATCCCGCCGACGCGAGGGTCTACCACCGCGAGATCACCGCCCTTCTCGCGGCCGGCTGGCGGGTGACGTACGCCGCGCCCTTCACCGGCCACCACCGGGCGCAGCCCACCCCCGGGGCCCGGCTGCGCACGCTCGACCTGCCCCGGGCGCACGGCCGCCACCGCACGGCCGCCCTCCGGGCCGCCCGGGCGCTGCTCGCGAGGGAGGGGGAGCGGCACGCCGTCGTCCTGCTCCACGACCCGGAGCTGCTCGTGGCCGCGGCCGGTCTCGGGCTGCGCAACCTCGTCTGGGACGTGCACGAGGACACCGCCGCCTCGCTGGGCGCGAAGACGTGGCTGCCGCCGGGCGGCCGGCTGCTCGGACGCGTCGCGGTCCGCGGCGTCGAGCAGTGGGCCGACCGGCGGATGCCGCTGCTGCTGGCGGAGTACGCCTACCAGGACCGCTTCGACCACCCGCACGACGTCGTCCCCAACGCCACGTGGGTCCCGGTCCACGTCGACGGTCCCGGCACCGACCGGGTGGTCTACCTCGGGACGGTGACGATGGCCCGGGGCGCCGCCCTCCTCGGGGAGGTCGGGCGGCTGCTCAGGCGCCGTGCCGGGGACGCGGTGCGGCTCGAGGTCGTCGGACCGACCGCCGACCGCGCCTCGGCGACCCTGCTGGGCCGGGCCCGCGAGCGCGGCGACCTGAGCTGGGACGGCTTCGTCGAGAACACCGAGGCCCTCCCCCGGCTCCGGGGCGCCCTCGCGGGGCTGTCGCTGCTGCACGACCTGCCGAACTACCGGCACAGCATGCCGACCAAGGTGCTGGAGTACATGGCCTACGGCGTGCCGGTCGTCACCACCCCGCTGCCGGTGCCCGCGGAGGTCGTCCGGTCCGCCGGGTGCGGGGTGGTCGTGCCGTTCGGGGACCCCGAGGCCGTCGTCGACGAGGTCCTCGCGCTCCGCGCGGACCCGGCTCGGGCCGCGCGGATGGGCGCGGCCGGGCACGACCGGGTGCTCGCCTGCTACGACTGGCGGACGCTGTCGCGTGACTTCGTCGCGACGATGGAGCGGTTCGCTCGAGGTGCCCCCGCTCCGCTGGCCTCTCCGGCCTGAGCCCGCGAGCAGGTCAGCAGGCCGACGAGAGCGAGGCGAAGGTGTCCGTGGGCTCGCTCGGGGTCGAGCTCGGGCTCGGGGTGCTCGTGCTCGTCGCCGAACCGGAGGACGGCGACGAGGACGAGGTCGAGGAGGACGGGTGGTCGGTCGTCGCCCGTCGCACGAGCCGGTGGATCTTCGCGTAGTCGGGGTTCGTGACGTCGATGACCCGGTTGGTGAAGGTCAGCGCGCTGATCGACCCCTTCTGGATGCGCTCGACGAGGTCGACCCACGCCGGCAGGTCCTCCTGCGGGATGTCGACGCTGACGTGCTTCTTCGCGACGTCCGCGAGGTCGGGGTAGCGCCTGAGCATCGAGACCGGGTTGACCTGGTTGAGCAGCGCCGCCGTGACGCAGCGCTGGCGCCGCATCCGGGAGAAGTCGTCGGTCGTCGCGCGGGACCGGGCGTACCAGAGGGCGTGGAAGCCGTCCATGTGCTGCGGCCCCGCGTCGATCCAGCCGGTGATCCCCGAGATCTGGCCGTTCTCGACGTGCCCGCCGATCGGGACCCGCTCCTTGGCGTTGATGTCGACCCCGCCCATGGCGTCGACGAGGGACTGGAAGCCGGACAGGTCGATGATGACGGTGTGGTCGATGCCGATCCCGAGCACCGACTCCAGGACCTGCCGCGTCGAGGTCAGCCCGGGGTTCGGGTCGTTCGGGAACAGGTCCTTGTGGTCGGTGGCGAGCGTCCAGATGGAGTTCATCAGGCACTGGTCGCCGCAGTCGTACCCGTTCGGGTAGAGCCGGTGCAGCGGGTTCTTCTTCGGGATCGGGATGTTCTCGAGGTTGCGCGGCACGCCGATGAGGACGGTGTCGCCGGTGTGCGGGTCGACGCTCGCGACGATCATCGAGTCGGTGCGCGTGCCGGTCCGGTCGGTGCCGGCGTCGGAGCCGAGGAGGAGGACGTTGACGCGGTCCACGTCCTCCCACGGGTCCTGGTCGGGGGAGCCGGCGGTGGGGTCGTTGGACCCGGTCGTGTACGACGACGACGGGTGGAACACCGTGCCGACGACGGAGCGCTGGATCGCGACGTAGCGGACCGCCTCCACCGCCGGCAGCGCGACGAGGACGCACATCAGGGCCGCGAAGCCCCGGGCGAGCACCGTCGAGCGGCGCCCGGTGCGCGGCTCGGTGAGCCACGCGGTGAGGACGATCGTCGCGATCCACACGAGGGCGACCGCGACGACCCCCACCCCGATCGCGAGCAGCGCCCGCGGCCGGACCGCGAGGTCGAGGACGGTGTGGACGAGGCCACCGGCCCGCGTGCGCCAGAGCAGGAACCCGGCGCCGAGGAGGAAGAGGAGCAGGACCAGCGCGCCGACCCGGCGCGCCCGGGTGCCGAGCAGCCCCGCCCCGGGGACGAGGGTGCCGAGCACCGTCAGGCCGAGGAAACGGCCCCAGCCGGGACGCTCGCCGGGGTGACGCCGGGGTCGCCCGCTCCCACCGGCCGCCGTGGGCCGGTGGCCCTCGTCGGTCCCGTCGTCGTGCTCGGCGTCCTGCTGTCCCTCGTTCACCTGTGTCCGTTCCCTGTCGCGGCCGTCTCGGCGTGGACGGCCTCATCTGCAACGTGCGGCCGGCGTTCGTGAGTTCCCATGATGGCGCATGCCCGTCCCGGGCCCGGACACCCCCGCGTCCCGGCCGGGAGCGGGGAGCGCGAGCGGGCCCCGCGCTACAGGCCGCGCCAGACCACGAGGGCCTGCGAGCGCGGCATCCGGGGCCGCTGGCCGACCCGAACCGGGACGGCCTCCCCGGCCGGACCGACGGCCCAGACCCGCGAGGCGCTGCCGGCCTCGGCGCGGGCCTCCTCGAGCCGGGCGGCGAGGTCGGCCACGCGCTCCCGGAGCACCTCGACCTCACGCTCGAGCTGGAGGATCCGCTGGATCCCGGCGAGGGAGACCCCCTCCTCCTGGGAGAGCCGCTGGACCTCGCGCAGCCGGGCGACGTCCCGGGCGGAGTAGCGCCGCCCCCCGCCGCGGGTGCGCCGCGGGATGACGATGCCGAGGCGGTCGTACTGGCGCAGGGTCTGCGGGTGCATCCCGGCGAGCTCGGCCGCCACCGAGATGACGAACACCGGGGTGGTGTCGTCAGGGGTGAAGCCGGCCGCGGTCACCGCCGGTCACTCCCCCGCTCGCTGGAACAGGGTGGCCCTCGGGTCGACGTCGCCCTCCTGGGCGCGGAGCGCCTCGACCGCGGCCCGGGCCTCGTCGGTGAGGCGCTGCGGGACGACGACCTCGACCCGGGCGAGGAGGTCCCCGGTCCCGGACCTGGCCTTCACCCCGCGACCGCGCACCCGCAGCACGCGCCCGCTCGGCGTCCCCGGCGGGATGCGGACCTTGACCGCGTCCCCGCCGAGCGTCGGCACCCGGACGGTCGCGCCGAGCGCGGCCTCGGCGAACGTGACCGGCAGGTCGACGGTGAGGTTGGTGCCGTCGCGGCCGAACACCGGGTGGGGGTCGACGGAGACGGTGAGGTAGAGGTCCCCGGGCGGGCTCCCGGCGTCACCGCCGCCGCCCTTGCCCTTGATGCGGATCCGCTGCCCGTCCCGCACCCCGGCGGGGATGCGGGTGGTGATCCGGCGTCCCTCGGAGGTGCTCAGGGAGACGGTCGCGCCCTCGACGGCGTCGCGGAAGGACAGCGTCGTGCGGGCCTCGAGGTCCTGGCCGCGGCGCGGGCCGCGCGGGGCGCCGTATCCGGAGAAGCCGCCCCCGCCCCCGCCGAACATGCCGCCGAGGATGTCCTCGAGGTCGGGCTCCTCGGCCCCGGGCCGGCCACCGCGGGGGAAGCCCCCGCCGCCACCGGTGCTGAACCGGACGCGTGAGCCCCCGCCGGCGCCGCCGCCGAACATGTGCGAGAACACGTCCTCGAACCCCGCACCGGACGCCCCGCCCGGGCCGCCGGCGGTGAACCGGGCCCCGCCGTGGGCCATGGAGCGCAGGGCGTCGTACTGCTGGCGCTCCTCGGGGTCGGAGAGCACCGCGTAGGCCTCCCCGACCTCCTTGAAGCGCTGTTCGGCGCCGCTGTCCCCGGGGTTGTGGTCCGGGTGCTCCTTGCGGGCGAGCTTGCGGTAGGCCTTCTTGATGGTCGCCTCGTCGGCGTCCTGGGGGACGCCGAGGATCGCGTAGAAGTCCTTCTCGAACCAGTCCTGGCTCGCCATGCCGGCGTCCTCCTCTCGTCATCGCCGCCGGTGGGCCCCGCCGCCCCGGCGCCGGGTGGCGCCGGGGCCCGGGAGCCTCAGTCGGGGGTGGCCACCGACACGCGGGCGGGACGGACGACCCGCTCGCCCACGCGGTAGCCGGGCTGGAGGACCTGGACGACGGTGGTGCCGTCGGCGTCCGAGGGCAGGTCCTCGTTGTCCGGGTCCCACTCGGTGTGCATGAGCGCCTCGTGCATCATCGGGTCGAACGACTCGCCGGGGGAACCGTAGCGCTCCACGCCGAACCGCCCGAGGGTCTGCTCGAGCTTGTCGGCGATGGCGGCGAACGGTCCGTCGGTGAGGTCCCCGTGCTGGCGGGCGCCGTGGATGTCGTCCAGGACCGGGAGCATCGCCTCGATGACGTCCGCGACCGCACGCTCCTGCACGGCGGCGCGGTCGCGGTCGACCCGCCGCTTGTAGTTGACGTACTCGGCCTGGAGCCGCTGGAGGTCGGTGAGCCGCTCCGCGGCGAGGACGGTGTCCGGGTGGACCTCCTCCTCGGTGCCGCCGTCGGGCTGCTCGACCTGCTCACCGCCGGGGGCGGCCCCCGTCTGCTCGGGGACCGCCTCCTCGGGTCCTCCCGCGGTGGCGCCGGCCGCCTCGGCCTCGACGTCGGCGGGTGCCGGGTCGGGGGCCTCGGCCGCGGTGGCGTCCTCTCGGGGGGCGTCGGTCACTTGTTCTCCTCGGTGCTGTCGTCGTCGACGACCTCGGCGTCGACGACGTCGTCGTCGGACCCGCCGGTGCCCTCGCCACCGGGGGCGCCCTGGGCGCCACCGGCCTCACCCTGCTCGGAGGCCGCGGCGTACATCGCCGCCCCCATCTTCTGGGACTCCTCGTTCAGGGTCGCCACCTTGGCGTTGAGGTCCTCGGTCGACGTGCCGGCCTCAGGCTTGAGGGCCTCCTTGAGGTCGTCCAGCGCGGTCTGCACCGGCTGGCGCTGCTCGTCGCCGAGCTTCTCGGAGTTGTCGGACAGGAACTTCTCGGTCGAGTAGACCAGCTGCTCGGCGGTGTTGCGGGCCTCGAGCTCCTCGCGGCGCTGGCGGTCCTCCTCCGCGTGGGCCTCGGCCTCCTTGACCATGCGGTCGATCTCGTCCTTGGAGAGGGCCGACCCGCCGGAGATCGTGATCTTCTGCTCCTGGCCGGTGCCGCGGTCCTTCGCGGAGACGTTGACGATGCCGTTGGCGTCGATGTCGAACGTCACCTCGATCTGCGGGACCCCGCGCGGCGCCGGCGCGATGCCGGAGAGCTCGAAGGTGCCGAGCGGCTTGTTCTGCGTGGCGATCTCGCGCTCACCCTGGAAGACCTGGATGAGGACGCTGGGCTGGTTGTCCTCCGCGGTGGAGAACACCTCCGAGCGCTTGGTCGGGATCGCGGTGTTGCGCTCGATGAGCTTGGTGAACAGCCCGCCCTTGGTCTCGATGCCGAGCGAGAGCGGGGTGACGTCGATGAGCAGGACGTCCTTGCGCTCACCCTTGAGGACCCCGGCCTGCAGGCTCGCGCCGAGCGCGACGACCTCGTCCGGGTTGACGCCCTTGTTCGGCTCCTTGCCGCCGGTGAGCTCCTTGACGAGCTCGCTCACGGCGGGCATCCGGGTCGAGCCGCCGACGAGGACCACGTGGTCGATGTCGGAGATGCTGATGCCGGCGTCCTTGATGACGTTGTGGAACGGCTGCTTGGCCCGGTCGAGCAGGTCCTTGGTGAGGTCCTGGAACTGGGCCCGGCTGATCGTCTCGTCGAGGTGGATCGGGCCGTTGTCGGACATCGAGAGGTACTGCAGCGAGATGTTGGTGCTCGTCGCGCTGGAGAGCTCCTTCTTCGCCTGCTCGGCGGCGTCCCGCAGCCGCTGCATCGCGATGCGGTCCTTGGCCAGGTCGATCCCGCTGTGGTTCTTCACCGTCGTGAGCAGGTGGCCCACGATGCGCTCGTCCCAGTCGTCGCCACCGAGCTGGTTGTCACCGTTGGTGGCGCGCACCTGGATCGTGGAGAAGTTGTCCTCGGGGTCCTTGCCGACCTCGAGGAGGGAGACGTCGAAGGTCCCGCCACCGAGGTCGAAGACGAGGATGAGCTCGTCCTCCTTGCCCTTGTCGAGGCCGTAGGCGAGCGCCGCGGCGGTGGGCTCGTTGATGATCCGCAGGACGTTCATGCCGGCGATCTCGCCGGCCTCCTTCGTCGCCTGGCGCTGGTGGTCGTCGAAGTACGCCGGGACGGTGATCACCGCGTCGGTGACGTCCTCGCCGAGGTAGGACTCGGCGTCGCGCTTGAGCTTCTGGAGGATCCGCGCGGAGATCTCCTGCGCGGTGTACTTCTTGCCGTCGACCTCCGTCTCCCAGTCGGTGCCCATGTGGCGCTTGACCGAGCGGATGGTGCGGTCCGCGTTCGTCACCGCCTGGCGCTTGGCGACCTCGCCGACGAGGACCTCGCCGCCCTTGGAGAAGGCGACGACGGACGGCGTGGTCCGTCCGCCCTCGGCGTTCGCGATGATCGTGGGCTCGCCGCCCTCGAGGACGGCGACGGCAGAGTTCGTGGTTCCGAGGTCGATCCCGACCGCACGTGCCATGGTGGTGCTCCTTCTGTGTGCCTGAGCGTTCTGTGTGCCTGAGCGTTCTCGACTCAAGGTAGGCGGCGCACCGCTGCTGCGCAAATCCAGGGCCGGAAACTTGAGTACACCCCACTCAACCCATGGGCCCGCGGTTGTGTTCCCCACCCCACCGACACCGTCCCCGGCCCCGTGGGCGGCGTGGGTCGCGGGGGACCGAAGTCCCTGGACACGGCGCCGCGGCCGGCCGACACTGGCACCCTCACCCGAGGAGGAGGCATGGCTGCCGCACGCGACGAGGTCCCCGGGCCGCAGGCCCGGCCGGCGGGGCACGGCGAGGAGGACCGGCTGCGGGCGCTCGCGCTCCGCCGCCTGAAGGCCAGGCGCGAGCTCGGCGCGCACGTCCTGGCCTACGTCAGCGTCAACATCTTCCTCGTCGTCATCTGGGCGATGACGGGCGGCGGCTTCTTCTGGCCGGTCTTCCCGATCCTCGGCTGGGGCATCGGGCTCGCCTTCCACGTCTGGGACGTCGTGGCCCCGGAGCCCGGGGAGCGGCGGGTCGAGGCCGAGATGGAGCGGCTGCGGCGGCGGGGGGCCTGAGACGGTCCCCCGGGCCGCCCGGCCCGGTCGGTCCCAGCGGTTGCCCGGGTGAGGCACCCGCTTTACCTTTCGTCAGGTGCGGCTCTCGCACCGCCGGGTGTCCGGCACCCCCAGGGGAGGACCATCGTGCGCACGACGTCCACGGGCCTGCTCGGCCTGCTCCTCGCCGGCGGCCTGGCCGCAGCCGTCGCCGGGCCCGTCGGCCAGGCCTCCGCGGGCGCCGCCCCCTCCGGTCCCCCGCCGCCCTCCGGCTCCGCCACGGCGCCCCCGTCCGACGAGCTGCCGAACCCCCTCGCGGACAAGCAGCGCGCCCTGCGGCAGGAGGCCCTCACCGACATCCTCTCCGGCTCGCCCGGGACGCAGGTCACCCGGCGCGGCCCGAGCACGGTGGCCAGGGTCGGGACCGCGCTCGCCGCGCCAGCCGTCGACGCCGCCGGCCGGCAGCAGGCCCCGCGGCGACAGGCGTCGCAGTACGTCGAGCTGAGCCGGCAGAAGACCGACCGGATCTTCGTCGTCCTCGTCGAGTTCGGCGACACCCGGCACCCGGACTACCCCGACAAGGACACCGACCCCGCCACCCCGGGGCCGACCGTGTTCGACGGGCCCCGGCACGACGCGATCCCGAAGCCGAACCGGAAGGTCGACAACGCGACCGTCTGGCAGCCGCACTACGGCCGGAAGCACTACCAGGACCTCTACTTCGGCACCGGCGGCGCCCCGGGCTCCGGCGGGAGGCCGGAGTCGGTGCGGCAGTACTACGAGCGCCAGTCCTCCGGCCGCTACAGCGTCTCCGGCGCGGTGACCGACTGGGTGCGCGTGCGCTACAACGAGGCGCGCTACGGCCGCTCCGGGGACACCGCGGGGACCGACCCGGCGGTGTGCGCCGGCATCGTCTGCTCCACCACGTGGAACCTCGTCGACGACGCGGTCGACCAGTGGGTCCTCGACCGGGAGGCCGCCGGGCGGACCCGGGCCCAGATCCGCGCCGAGCTCGCGACGTTCGACAGGTGGGACCGCTACGACCACGACAACGACGGCAACTTCAACGAGCCGGACGGGTACATCGACCACTTCCAGATCGTCCACGCCGGCGGGGACGAGGCCGACGGCGACCCGCAGCAGGGAGAGGACGCGATCTGGTCCCACCGGTGGTACACCCAGACCACTCCGATGGGCGGCGGCGGGCCGGCGGGCAACCCCATGGGCGGCAGCCAGATCGGCGGCACCGGGTACTGGGTCGGGGACTACACGGTCCAGCCCGAGAACGGGGGCGCGAGCGTCTTCGCCCACGAGTACGGCCACGACCTGGGCCTGCCCGACCTCTACGACACCGCCGGCGGCGACAACGGCGTCGAGTGGTGGTCGCTCATGGCGCAGAGCCGGCTCAGCGCCCGCGGCGACCGGGCGATCGGGACCCGCGTGGGCGACCTCGGCGCGTGGGAGAAGCTCCAGCTCGGGTGGCTCGACTACGCCGTCGTGCGCCCGGTGCAGGGTCGCTCGCTCTGGCTCGGGCCGCACGAGTACAACTCGACCCGGCCGCAGGCGGTCGTCGTCGTGCTGCCGAAGAAGACGGTGACGACCCCGCTGGTGCCCCCGCGCACCGGCAGCTCGTCGTGGTGGAGCGGCTCCGGGGACGACCTCGACGCCACCATGACCCGCCGCGTCACCCTCGCCGCGGGCACCTCGACACTGCGCATGCAGGCCCGGTGGGACATCGAGGACTGCGGCGAGGCCCCCTGCGACGACGCCTACGTCGAGGTCGACGACGGTTCCGGGTGGCGGGCGGTGCCCGGCTCGATCACCCGGCCCGGCGGGCACAACGGGATCGTCGGGACCTCGAAGGGGTGGGTGCCGGCGACGTTCGACCTGTCGGCGTACGCCGGGAAGACCGTCGGGCTCCGGCTGCGGTACGTCACCGACGGTGCGCTGGGCGGGCTCGGGTTCTTCGCCGACGACGTCAGCGTCGTCTCCGGGGGCAGCACGCTGTTCACCTCCGGCGCGGAGTCGGGCACCGAGGGATGGACCCTCGCCGGGTTCACCGCGGCCGGGTCGGGGCTGACGAGGTCCTACGACGACTACTACCTCGCGAGCCACCGCGACCACGTCTCGTTCGACTCCTACCTGCGCACCGGGCCGTACAACTTCGGCTGGGCGAAGACCCGGCCGCGGTGGGTCGAGCACTTCCCCTACCAGGACGGGCTGCTGCTCTCCTACTGGGACACCTCGCAGCGGGACAACAACACGAGCGAGCACCCGGGCGCCGGGCTCGTGCTCCCGGTCGACGCCCACCCCCGCCCACGGGTCCGGCTCGACGGGCAGTACTGGCGCAGCAGGGTCGCCGGGTACGACGCGCCGTTCTCGACCGAGCGGTCGGACTCCTTCACCCTCCACGTCGACGGCCGGGCCAACCTCGTGCGGGGAAAGCAGGCCCAGCCCCTGTTCGACGACAGCCGGGCCTACTGGTACCCGCAGACCCCCGACACCGGCGTCAAGGTGCCGGTCAACGGGGTCGACATCAAGGTCCAGCGCCACCGGGGGACCGACCTGCGCGTGAAGGTCCACCAGCGGCGCTGAGCAGGGACGGAACCGAGGCCCGGGCGCTGCGCGTTGACGAGGTGGAGGATCGTCCGCGTCCGGGCACGCGGGCGCGGACGCACGGGCGGAAGGGGATACCGGTGGCAGGGTGGCGCACGCGGGGGGTCCTCGCGACCGCCGCCGTCACGGCACTGCTCGGTGTCGCCGCGTGCGGCAGCGACTCGACCCCGGAGGAGACGATGACGACGAACCGCTCGAGCACGAGCACGCCGGACGGCCCGAGCAGCTCCTCGAGCCCGTCGGAGCCGGGCTCCTCGACCTTCCCGCCGCCGACGCGGACGACGTCCGCTCCACCGACCGAGCCGAGCGAGTACCGGCCCGTCGTCGTCGCCGGGACGATCCGCAGCGGGGACGGCGCCGGGTGCCTCGTGCTCGTCGCCGAGGGCACCGGCACGACGTACGCGCTGTTCGGCCCGAAGGCCGAGTCCCTCCACGAGGGAGAGCGCACCAAGCTGCGCGGCCGGCCGGCGCCGCACAAGCGCGACGCGTGCCGCGCGGACGTCCCGCTCACCGTGACCGACCTGCTCGCGACCTGAGGCCCGCCCGCGGGGCGGGCGCCGTCAGGGCGCCGGTTCCGCCGACCCCGCGGGAGCCTCCTGCGTCCCGCCGACCGGCTCGCCGAGGCCGAGCGTCTCCTCGGCCCGCAGCCACGGCACGACGGCGAGCACCGCGACGACCGCGGTCGCCGCGAAGGCGGGCGGGTAGCCCCAGCGGTCCGCGACGAGGCCGATGAGCACCGGGCCGACGATGGCGCCGGAGTCCTGGGCCATCTGGAAGGCGGCCAGCACCTTCCCGCCGCTGCGGTCCCGGCCGACGACGTCGGCGACGCTGGCCTGCTGCGCCGGGTTGAGCAGTCCCGCCCCGGCACCGGAGACCAGGCACACCGCGAGCAGGACGACGAGGCTGCCGCTGAGGCCGATGAGGACCATCCCCACCGCGCTGACGACGAGCCCGGCGAGGACGAGGGGTCGCCGGCCGACCCGGTCCGCGCTGCGCCCGGACAGCTGGAGCGCGCCGGCCATCCCGACCGCCGAGGTCGCCAGCGCCGCGCCGGCGACCCACGGGCCCCCGAAGGTCGCCACCGCGAACTGCGGCAGGATCGCCACCCGGACCCCGAAGTTGGACCAGCCGTTGGCGAAGGCCGAGACGAGCGCGGCCCGGTAGGCGGAGTGGGTCACGGCCTCCCGGACCGCCATCGGCGTCGCGGGCGTGCTGCCCGGCGCCGGGCGGAGCGAGGTGCCGCGGAGGAAGACCCCGACGACCGAGGCGGCGAGCAGCAGCGCGACGGCGTAGACGAGGAACGGCACCCGCAGTCCGAACTCGGCGAGGGCGCCGCCGAGCACCGGTCCGGCCATCCCGCCGAGGAGGAACGCACTGCCGTAGACCGACGACACCCGGCCCCGGATCGTCGGCGGCGCCAGCCGGACGATGAGGCCCATCGCCGAGACGGTGAACATCGTCGAGCCGATGCCCCCGAGACCGCGGAAGAGCAGGAGCTGGACGTAGCTCTGGGCGAACGCCGCGGCGCCGGTCGAGAGCGCGACGACGACGAGCCCGACGAGGTAGACCGGGCGCTCGCCGAGGCGGGTGACCAGGGCCCCGCCGGCCGGGGCGAACACGAGGCGGAAGAACGCGAACGCCGAGACGATGACCGAGGCGGCGGCGACGCCGACGTCGAAGCTGCGGGCGTACTGCGGCAGGACGGGCGAGACGAGGCCGAAGCCGACGGCGATGACGAAGGCGGCCGCGACGAGGACCCAGATCTCCCGGGGGATGGGCGGTCGTCCGGCCTGAGGTGGGGTGCGGCGCAGCAGCATGACGCCGTCCACAACACCACAGACCACCGACTTATTGCCCGGTTGGCCGCGTCGACGGGGCTCGGGGCGGCCCCGGCGCGGCCGGACGGGCACGAAGTGCGGGGTACGGCCCGGAGGGCGCGAGAGGTCAGAGGCGGGCGAGGGTGGTGACGAGGACGAGCAGGACCCCGCCGGCGAGGGCGAGCGTGTCGGCGGTCCGCCACGGCGCCCGGGTGGCCCAGGTGCGGCGGTGGGCGGTGCCGAACCCCCGGGCGTCCATCGCGACCGCGAGCTCGGCGGCCGCGGCCAGGGTGCGCAGCAGCAGCCCGGTCGTCAGCGCGGCGGCGTGCCGCAGCGAACCGCGCACGCTCCGACCGGGCCCCAGCCCGCGCACCCGGCGGGCCCGCGACAGCTCGTGCCAGAGCTCGCCGAGGGAGTCCAGCCGCTGCAGCGCCGCGGACACCGCCACCACCGGGCGCGGCGGCAGCCGGAGCCGCTGCGCGAGGTGGTCCCCGAGCGCGTCGGGGTCGACGTAGGGCAGCACGACCGCGGCCGGGACGACGAACAGCAGGATCCGCAGCCCCGCCTCGCCGGCGGTGACGAGGTCGCGGCCTCCGAGCAGCCACGTCGACCACGCGACCGACGCGACCGCGAGCAGCCCGGGCGCGAGCCGGAGCCCGAGCCGGCGCCACCGCCGTCGGGGACCGACTCCCGGGCCCGGGGCGAGCAGCCCGATCCCGCCGAGGACGACCGCGACGCCGAGCGCCGCCAGGCTGGCCGCCCACCCCGGCGAGGCCAGGCTCGCGACGACGGCGAGGGCGGCCGAGCCCATGAGGGACAGCGGGCCGCAGCGCGTCAGCAGCGGGCGGGCCGGCTCGGGGTCGACGAGCTGCCCACCGGTCGCCTCGAACCGGTGGACCCGGTCGGCGCGGGCGGTCACGGCGGGGTCGTGGGTCGCGAGGACGACCGCGCCGCCCCCGGCCCGGACGGCCTCGACGAGCCCGAGCACCGCGGCCCACGTGTGCCGGTCCTGCCCCACCGTGGGCTCGTCGGCGAGCAGGACCGCGGGGCGGTGGACGACGGCGGCGGCCAGCGCGAGCCGGCGCTGCTCGCCGCCGGAGAGGTCGCGCGGGTCGCTGCCGGCGAGCGGGGCGAGCCCGAGCGCGTCGAGGACGGCGTCGGCCCGCTGCCGGGCCTCCTCATCCCGACCGAGTGCCCTCGAGGTCGCGAGCACCTCCTCGCGCACGGTGCGGGCGACGATCGTCGAGGAGGCCCACTGCGGGACCCACGACAGCTCGGCGGCGAGCGCGCCCGAGCCGAGGGCGGCCGGGTCCCGGCCCCCGGCGAGCCGGACCGAGCCGCGGGTCGGCCGGACCAGGCCCGCGAGCGCGAGCAGCTCGGTCGACTTGCCCGATCCGCTCGGCCCGACGAGCGCAGTCAGCGATCCCGGCGGGCAGGCCAGCGCCGGTCCCCGCAGGGTGCGGCGGACCCGGGTGACGCCGCCCACGCCCACCTCCCGGTCGACGACGACCGGGTCGGACTCGACGGCCGGTGCAACCTCCCCCTGCGGACCCGCGGCGCGTCCCGGGGACGGACCGAGCAGTCCCGGCGGGACCGGCAGCGGCTCGGGGTCGGGCGCGCCCGGGGTCCAGATCCCCAGCTCGGCGAGCTGGTCGGCGTGCTCCCGGAGAACCCGCTCCGGGGTCCCGTCGGCGACGAGACGGCCGGTGCCGTCGAGGACGACCATCCGGTCGACCACCTCGACCCACGGGCCGAGCAGGTGCTCGACGACGACGGTGGTCAGGCCGCGGCGCTCGGCGACCGCGGCGACGGTGTCGCGGACCCGGGCGGCGCTCGCGGGGTCGAGCATCGCGGTCGGCTCGTCGAGCAGCAGGACGCTGGGGGTGAGGGCGAGCGCGCCGGCGATGGCGAGCCGTTGGGTCTCCCCACCGGACAGGGCCCGGGTCGGGGTGTCGGGCGGCAGCGCGGAGAGCCCGACGTCGGAGAGGGCGGCGCCGACGAGCTCGGGCATCGCCTCCCGGGGGATGCGGACGTTCTCGAGCCCGAAGGCGACGTCGCGGCCGACCGTCGAGGCGACGACCCCGGCACCGGGCTCCTGGAGGACGAGGCCGACCGTGCCGGGGTCGGCCGAGGGTGGGCGGCCGTCGACGGTGACCTCGCCGGCGAGGGCGCCGGCGTCCACGGTCTCGAGCAGACCGGCGAGCGCCCGCAGCAGCGTCGACTTGCCGGAGCCGGACGGGCCGGCGAGGAGGAGGCGCTGCCCCGCGGGGACGGTGAGGTCGACCCCGGGCAGGACGGGCTCCCGGCGCCCGTAGGGCCGCCACGCCAGGCCTCGGACCTCCACCCGGCCGGCAGGCGCGCGCCCGGCTCCCGGCCGCCCGCCGACCGCGGCGCGGTCCCCGGGTGCCGTCACCGGACCGGCCGGGTCAGACAGCTCGGGACTCCCGGGCCTCCTGGCCCGCGGGGAAGGCGGTCAGCGCCCCCGCACGGGCGAGCGCGCGCGTGAGCAGCCAGCCCAGCGGCCCGACGATGACGGCCCCGCTCACCGCGAGCACGACGAGGTAGACCAGCTTCCAGTCCATCGCCCAGTCCTGCCAGTACGAGAACCACTCCCAGACCGACTCCAGCGCGCCCGCGAGTGCCCCGGACAGCGCGGCGGCGAGCAGTCCGAACCCGCCGTAGCCGAGCAGGAGGAACCCGATCTCGGCGCCGAGCCCCTGGACGATCCCGGAGACCAGGGCCCCGACGCCCCAGCTGGAGACGAGGAGCATCTCGACGAGGGCGGCGACGACCTCGGTCAGCAGCGCCGCCCCGGGACGCCGGACGACGAGGCCGCCGACGACCCCGGCCATGAGCCACGGCGCCCCGACGACCCCGGCCAGCGGCGGGAACAGGGCGCTCAGGGCGGTGGACGGTGCCTGGTAGGCGAACGTCCAGCCGAAGAAGGCGACCCCGAACGCGACGCCGAGGAAGGCGACCGTGAGGAGGTCGACGGTGCGCCAGGCGGTGAGCCGGCCCGTGGCGCGGATGCTCCGCCGGCGGCGGCCCGGGGCCCGTCCCTCGGCCGGGGCACCGCCGGGGCCCCGCGTGACGGCGCGGTCGTGGTCCGTGGTGCTCATCCTGCTCATCTCCCGTGGAATCCGTGGATGCCTCGGGGGAGGCCTCCGTCCGGACACCGCGGCGGTGCGTCGGACAGGTGCCTGAGAATCCCGACTCCCTTCGCCGGTGCTAGCCGGATCAGGTTCGAGGGTCTGCGGTCTGGCCGCACTCTCAGCGCCCGCGGGCGCTCCCCTGTCGTACGTCGGCAAGCCTACACCCACCCGGTGTGGCAGGCTGGGGGCCGAGGCCGGCGGTGCCGGCGGAGCAACCCGGCGCAGGGCCGGGGCGAGCGCGAAGGGAGTGTCCGCGATGGGTGGGCTCGTGTGGAAGGTCCTCGGCACGGGTGGCGCGATCGTCGCGGGGATCGCCGCGAACAAGGCCGTCACCGCCGCCTGGACCAAGGCCGGGCACGACGCCGACATCGACCCGCGGGACCCGCGGACCCCGCTCGGGGAGGCCCTCGCCTTCGCCGCCGTCATGGGCCTCGCGGTCGGGCTCGCCCGCGTCATCGCGACCCGCAAGGCCGCCGAGTACTACGAGCGGTCGGCCGGCCACCTGCCCAAGGACATGGAGGAGGGCGAGGCCTGAGTCGGGCCCGGACCCGCAGGCGCCTGGGTCAGGCGTCGCCGATGAGGTCCTGCCGGCCGAACAGGGCCGCCGTCTCCCGGCCGGTGGGGCTGCCGTGGTCGAGCGCCGCCCCCGCCTCGAGCAGCACCCGGACCACCTCGTCCTCGCCCTTGAACACCGCGCCCGCGACCGGTGACTGACCGCGGTCGTTGAGCCGGTCGGGGTCGGCCCCGCGCCCGAGCAGCGCCGCCACGGTGCCGGCGTGGCCGTGGTACGCGGCGAGCATGAGCAACGTGTTGCCGTCGGCGTCGGTGAGGTCCGCCGGAACCCCGCGTTCGACGTAGGCGAGCAGCCGCGTGGTCTCCCCCTGCCGCGCCCAGTCGAAGCAGGTGCGCGCGATGTCGTGCAGCTGCGCGCTCGTCTCGTCCCCGGTCACGTCGCCCTCGGTCACGTCGGCTCCTCCGTCGTCCTCTTCCTCCTCGGCCCCTGCTCCCTCGTCCCGCAGTATGGCCGACTTCTCCGGCGGAGGCGTGTCCGAATAGCCGCGAACAGGACATCCGGCCAGGACGTCGTGTCAACGTGCTTGACACCGGCGGCCGGACGGCACAGCATCGTCACTCATGACAACGTTGTCGTCCCGCGACGCGACCACGCCGACGATGGTCGACGTCGCGCGCCGGGCGCACGTGTCGGTCAAGACCGTCTCCCGCGTCGTCAACGCCGAGCCGGGCGTGCGGGACAGCACCGCCAGTCGGGTCAGGCACGTCATCGACGAGCTGGGTTTCCAGCGCAACGACGGCGCGAGCAGCCTCCGGCGGGGTCGGACCTCGAGCGTCGCCGTCGTCGTCGAGGACCTCGCCAACCCCTTCTACTCCCAGCTCACCGCCGCGGTCGAGCGGGAGGCCCGCTCCCGCGACTGCGTCCTCATCAGCTCCTCCGCCGAGGGGTCGAGCGACCGGGAGGCGTCGATCCTCGCCGGGATGGTCTCCCGCCGGGTCGACGGGGTCGTCCTCGTCCCCTCGGGGGGCGGGTCGCCCGGGGCCACGGCCCGGGCCGCCGCCCGGGTGCCGCTCGTCCTCGTCGACCGCCCCCTCGACGGCGTCGAGGTCGACACCGTCCTCGGCGACAACGCCGGCGGGGTCCGCAGCGCCGTCGACCACCTCGCCGCGCACCGTCACCGGGCGATCGGCTTCCTCGGCGACGACGCCTCCTACTGGACCGCCCGGCAGCGGCGGGCCGCGTTCGAGGAGGCGCACGCCTCGCTGGCCCTCCCCGGCGACCCCCGGGTCGCCATGGGACCCCACACGACCGGCTCCGTCGCCGCCGCGCTCGAGCGCTGGCGCCGGGGCCCGGACCCGGTGACGGCCGTCGTCACCGGCAACAACCGGGTCACGGTCGCCCTGCTGCGCGTGCTCCGCACCACCGGAGCCGCCCTCTCCCTCGTCGGCTACGACGACTTCGAGCTCGCCGACCTCGTCGAGCCGGCCGTCACCGTCGTCCACCAGGACCCGGAGGCGATGGGCCGCCGCGCCGCGCAGCTGCTCTTCGCCAGGATCGCCGGCGACGACTCCCCCGCCACGAGGACCGTCGTGCCGACCCGCCTGGTCGTCCGGTCCTCGGGCCCGTTCCCGGAGGTGCTCCCGTGACCCCCGCCCCCGCCGTCCTCACCGCCAACACCCCGCACCGGTTCTACCGGGGCGGGCGGCGCATCCTCGCCTTCCGCGGGGTCGGCGTGCCCGCGGACTTCGACGACCACCGTCCCGAGGACTGGCTGGGCTCGACGACCCGGCTGTTCGCCGAGGGCGGCGACGGGCTGAGCGAGCTACCGGACGGGTCGAGGCTCGCCGACGCCCTCGCCGCCGATCCCGTCGGGTGGCTCGGGGAGGCGCACGTCGCGCGTTTCGGCCGCGAGCCCGGCCTGCTCGTCAAGCTCCTCGACGCCGCCGAGCGCCTCCCGGTCCACGTCCACCCGGACCGGACGTTCGCGGCCCGCCACCTCGACTGCCCGCACGGCAAGACCGAGGCCTGGCTCGTCCTCGACTCGACCCCGCAGTCGCGGGTGTGGGTCGGGTTCCGCGAGGACCTCGACCCCGCCACCCTGCGCGAGTACGTCGACGCCCAGGACGAGCGGCTCCTCGAGGCGCTCAACCCCATCGAGGTGAGCCGGGGGGACGCGGTCTACGTGCCCGCGGGGCAGCCGCACGCCATCGGCGCGGGCGTCATGGTCGTCGAGCTGCAGGAGCCCACCGACTTCTCCGTCATGCTCGAGAACGAGCGGTTCGGGCTCGACCCCGCGCACGCCTGGCTCGGGCTCGGCACCGACCTCGCGCTGGAGAGCGTCGCCCGGGAGCGCCTCGACCCCGCGCAGCTCGACGCCCTCCGCGGCAGCTGGCACCGGTCCGGCCTCGGGTCCGCCCTTCCCGCTGCGGCCGACGAGTTCTTCACCGCCGAGGTCCTCGCTCCCGGCGAGGGCGGGTCGGTCACCGCCTCGGCCGGGTTCAGCGTCCTCGTCGTCGTCGACGGCGCCGGCACCCTCACCACCGACGACGGGAGCCGTCCCCTCGAGGCCGGCACGACGATGCTCGTGCCGCACGCGAGCGGGCCGGTCACCGTCGACGGCCGGGTCACCGTGATCCGGTGCCGGCCACCCCAGGGGTCGGCGGGGCAGGAGGCCCCGCCCGGCCCGACCCCGGGGCCGGCCCGATGAGTGGTGGCCGCCCCGAGGCGGCCGTCCCGGGCCCCGTGGACGGCTGACCCACCCCGGCCGTGGAGGCCGGCCCCACACGTCGGCGGGCGAGGGTGACCCCCTGCTCCCCTCGCCCGCCGACTTCCACCCCTGCCCGGCGTCCTCCCGGCGCCGGGTCAGCCGGCGAGGTCGAGGGTGGAGGCGATCGGGACACCCGGCCGGTAGGCGAGGTGGAGGTGGGACGGGGCGTCGAGGACGGCGAGGTCGGCCCGGGCGCCGACCTCGAGCCGGCCCACGTCGTCCCGCCGCAGCGCCCGCGCCCCGCCGACCGTCGCCGCCCGCAGCGCCTCCCCCGGGGTGAGGCCCATCTCGCGGACGGCGAGCGCGATGACGAACGGCACCGAGGAGGAGAAGCACGTGCCCGGGTTGCAGTCGGTCGCGAGCGCGAGCGAGACCCCGGCGTCGAGCAGGGCCCGGCCGTCGGGGTAGGGCGAGCGGGTGGAGAACTCCACGCCGGGCAGCAGGGTCGCGACCGTCGTCCCGGCCGCCCCGACGAGGGCGTCGACGTCGGCCCCGGTCAGGTGGGTGCAGTGGTCGACGCTCGCCGCGCCGAGCTCGACGGCGAGGCGCACCCCGGGCCCGGGGCCGAGCTGGTTGCCGTGGACCCGCATCCCGAGCCCGGCCCGGTCCCCGGCGAGCAGGACCTCACGGGCCTCGTCCTCGTCGAACGCGTGGGGGGAGGCCGGCTCGCAGAACACGTCGACCCAGCGGGCGTGAGGGGCGCACGCGTGCAGCATCTCGCCGGCGACGAGCTCGACGTAGGCCTCGCGGCCGCCCGGGTGGTCCGCGGGGACGACGTGGGCGCCGAGGAAGGTCGTCTCCGGCGTGACCTCGTGGGCGAGCCGGAGCGCCCGGGCCTCCTCGGCGACGCTGAGCCCGTACCCGGACTTGACCTCGACGGTCGTCGTTCCCTGCGCGCGCATCTCGGCGACCCGGGCCGCCAGCAGCGCCCGGAGCTCCTCGTCCCCGGCGGCGCGGGTCGCGGCGACGGTCACCCCGATCCCGCCGCCGTCGTACCGCTCGCCCGCCATCCGGGCGGCGAACTCGGCCGAGCGGTCCCCGGCGAAGACGAGGTGGGCGTGGCTGTCGACGAACCCCGGGACGACCGCGCGTCCCCCGACGTCGAGCCGGCGGTCGGCCGCGGGGGCGCCCGCGACGTCCCCGACCCAGGCCACCCGGCCGCCCTCGACGACGACCGCGGCCGCGGTTCTCGTGCCGAGGCCCTCGGGTCCGCTCCCGTCGCACGTGACGAGCTCGCCGATGCCGGTGACGAGGAGCGCACCCGGCTCGGGGGGCTCGGCGCCGGTGGCCGTGGTGGTCGGCGTGCCGGTGGGCGTGGTCGTCGGGGGGCTCGGCGTGGTCATCGGTGCTCCCGGAGGGCGTGGAGGGCGGCGGCGAGGAGGGGCGCGACGGGGCCGAGCCGGTGACGACCGTCGGCGACGACGACCCGGCCGCCGACGACGGTCATCGCGACGTCGGCCCCGGTCGCGGTGAACAGGACCTGGCCGGGACGGCTGCCGGTGGTGCGCACGCTCCGGTCGTCGACGACGACGAAGTCGGCGAGCGCTCCGGAGCGGATCTCGCCGCCGTCGGGCCAGCCGAGCGAGGCGTAGCCGTCCGCGCTCGCGGCGGCGACGAGCTCGGGGAGGGTGAACCGTCCCCGTTCGCCCGACGTGAGCCGCTCGTGCATCTCGAGCCCGCGGACCTCCTCGAACGGGTCGACGACGTTGTGACCGTCGGAGCCGAGGCACAGCGGGGACCCTGCCCGTCGCAGCGCCCGCGCCGGGCCGACGCCGTCGGCGAGGTCCCGCTCGGTGGTCGGGCACAGGCAGACCCGGGTCCCGGTGCCGCCGAGGGTGGCGACGTCGTCCTCGTCGAGGTGGGTGGCGTGCACGGCGGTCACGCCGGGGCCGGTGAGCCCGGCCTCGTGGAGCAGCGCCACCGGGGAGGCGCCGTAGTGCATCCGGGTCGAGTGGTTCTCCGCCGGCTGCTCGCTGACGTGGGCGTGCACCGGGAGCGCTCGGCCGTGGGTGGCCTCGAGCTCGCGCACGGCGGCGGCCGCGGCGGCGAGGTCCTGCCTCGGGACCGCCCGCACCGAGTGCACCGCCGCCCCGACCCGGTGGGCGAGGGGCCCGCCGTGCCCCGGCCTCGGCGCCTGCCCGAGCAGCCCGTCGACCCGCTCGGCCCACGCCCGGACCGACCCGTCGGAGAACCGCCGCTGGACCTCGTCGAGGTCGAGGTGGCCCTCCCCGCCGAGGCCGCCGCGCAGGTAGAGGGTGTCGAGCAGGGTGAGCCGGATGCCGGCGTCCGCGGCCGCGGCCACGAGCGCGGCACCCATCGCGTTCGGGTCGGCGTAGGGCCGCCCGCCCGGGCCGTGGTGGAGGTAGTGGAACTCCCCGGCGACGGTGTACCCGGCGAGGGCCATCTCGGCGTACACCGCGCGGGCGAGCGCGAGGTAGAGGTCCGGGTCGAGCCGGGCGGCGACGGCGTACATCGCCTGCCGCCACGTCCAGAACGTCCCTCCGTCGGCGTGCGTGCGCCCCCGCAGCGCCCGGTGGAACGCGTGCCCGTGGGCGTCGGCGAGGCCAGGGAGGACGACCCCGGCGAGCCGCTCGTCGCCCGGGGTCGGGCTCGTGTGGGGCTCGACCGCGACGAACCGGGCGTCGTCGACCGTGAGGCGGACGTCGGCGGCGAGCCCGCCCGGGAGCTGGACGTGCTCGGCGAACCAGGTCCGGGCCGTCGTCACCGGGCCCCCGTGAGCTCGGCGAGCACCGCGGTGAGCGCCTCGACCCCGGCGAGGCAGTCCTCCTCCTCGGCGTGCTCGGCCGGGGAGTGGGACACCCCGGTCGGGTTGCGCACGAAGAGCATGCCGGCGGCGACGCCCGCGCCCGCGAGGATGCCGGCGTCGTGGCCGGCGCCGGTCCCGAGCACCGGGACCTCGCCGAGGAGGTGCTGGAGGTGGCGGGCGAGTCCGGCGTCGAACACCGTCGGCGGGGTCCACGACTCCTCGGTGAGGACGGCGTCGAACTCGGCGGCGACCTCGGCGACGTCGGTGACGGTGGCGAGCACGTCGTCCGGGTCCGGGCCGCGCGCGTCCAGCCAGGCGGTGACCGCGCTCGGGACGGCGTTGACGCCCCCGGGGACGGTGTCGACGCGGCCGACCGTGGCGAGGCAGCCGTGGGACTCGGCGGCCCGGCGGGCGGCGATGACGAGCGCGGCGGCGGCGAGCAGCGCGTCCCGGCGGTCATCCAGCCGGGTGGTCCCCGCGTGGTTGGCCTCCCCCGGCACCTCGACCCGCCACCGGCCGTGCGGCCAGATCGAGCGGCCCACGGCGACCGGGTGGCCGAGGTCGACCAGCCCGCGGCCCTGCTCGACGTGGAGCTCGACGAACGTCCCGACCCTGGCGAGCGCCTCGGGATCGGGACCGAGCGCCCCCGGGTCGTGGCCGGCGCGCCGCATGGCCTCGGCCATCGTCACTCCGCCCGGGTCGGTGAGCCCGAGCGCGCGCTGCGGGGTCATCGCCCCGGTGAGGACGCGGGACCCGGCACAGGCGACCCCGAACCGGGCGCCCTCCTCGTCGACGAACCGGGCGATGCCGAGGGGGCGGTCGGGCTCGAGGCCGCGCTCGCGGAGCAGGTCGAGCGCGGCGAGGGCGCTGACGACCCCGAGCGGGCCGTCGAAGGCCCCGCCGTCGGGGACGCTGTCGAGGTGGGACCCCGCGACCACGCCGGGCCTCCCGGCGGCGGCCGCGGCGTCCGGGTCGCCCCACCAGGCCCACTGGTTGCCGGCCCGGTCGTGGGTCACCTCGAGGCCCCGGGCCGCGCACTCGCCGGCGAACCACTCACCCAGCGCGGCGTCCTCGCCCGTCCACGCGAACCGGCGGTAGCCGCCCTCACGGGTCCGGCCGATCGGGGCGAGGTCGGCCCACATGGACCGGAACGTCATCGAGGACCTCCTAGGGTGGGGGCATGAGCGGCGGCGGCAGCGGCGGATCCGGCCCCACGTCCGGTCCGGTGCAGCCCGCACCCGGTGACGGCGCCGAGCGGGCCGCGCGGGCGCTCGCCGCCAGCGGGGTCGAGCACAGGATCACACGGCACGGGCCGGCGCGCTCGTTGCCGGAGGCGGCGGCGGCCCGGGGCGTGGCGCCGCGCGACGTCGTGAAGACCCTCGTCGTCCGCCGCGGGGAGGGGGACCACCTGTTCGTCCTCGTCCCCGGCGACCGGCAGATCTCGTGGCCGAAGCTGCGCGCCCTCCTCGGCGTGAGCCGGCTGTCGATGCCGGACGCGGAGACGGCACGCGAGGTCACCGGGTACGAGCGCGGCACGATCACGCCGTTCGGCGCGCGCGTCGCGTGGCCGGTCGTCCTCGACGCCACCCTCGCCGGGAGGACGGTGTCCATCGGCGCCGGGGCGCACGGCGTGGCCGCGACGGTCGCCGCGGACGACGTCGCCGCCGCCCTGGGCGCCGAGGTCGCCGACGTCACCGACCCGCTCGCGCAGGAGACCGGCACGACGGGAACCGGCACGACCACCGGGCCCCGCGCCTGACCCGCCGCCCGGGTCGACGGGCGCGAGCGAGGGGGCCGTCACGGCAGCTCGCGCCCCGGGATCCGGACGCCTCGCTCCTCGGCGACGTGCTCCGCGAGCTCGTAGCCGGCGTCGCAGTGCCGGACCACACCCATGCCGGGGTCGTTGGTCAGGACCCGCGCCAGCTTCTCGGCGGCGAGCGGGGTGCCGTCGGCGACGCTCACCTGACCGGCGTGGATCGAGCGGCCGATGCCGACCCCGCCGCCGTGGTGGATGCTCACCCACGAGGCGCCGGAGGCGGTGTTGACCAGCGCGTTGAGCAGCGGCCAGTCGGCGATGGCGTCGGAGCCGTCGGCCATGCCCTCGGTCTCGCGGTACGGCGAGGCGACCGAGCCGCAGTCGAGGTGGTCCCGTCCGATGACGACGGGGGCGCTGACCTCGCCGCGGGCGACGAGGTCGTTGAACGCGAGGCCGGCGCGGTCCCGCTCGCCGTACCCCAGCCAGCAGATCCGGGCCGGCAGGCCCTGGAACGCGATCCGCTCCCGGGCGCCGCGCATCCACTTCTGGAGACGGTCGTCGTCGGGGAAGAGGTCCATGACGGCGCGGTCGGTGGCGTCGATGTCCCTCGGGTCGCCGGACAGCGCGGCCCACCGGAAGGGGCCCTTGCCCTCGCAGAACAGCGGACGGATGTAGGCCGGGACGAACCCGGGGAAGTCGAACGCGCGCTCGTAGCCCCCCTGGCGGGCCTCGTCCCGGATGCTGTTGCCGTAGTCGAACACCTCGGCGCCGCCGTCCTGGAACCCGACCATCGCCTCGACGTGCCGGGCCATCGACGCCCTGGCCCGGTCGGTGAACTCCTCGGGCTTGCGCTCGGCGTAGTCGTGCCAGTCGCCGAGGTCGACGCCCTCCGGGAGGTAGGACAGCGGGTCGTGCGCGCTCGTCTGGTCGGTGACGACGTCGATCGGCACCCCGCGCCGGAGCAGCTCGGGGAAGACCTCGGCGGCGTTCCCGACGACCCCGACGGAGTGCGCCCGCCGGTCGGCGCGGGCGGCGACGGCCTTGTCGACGGCCTCGTCGAGGCTGCCGGCGACCTCGTCGAGGTAGCGGTGCTCGACCCGGCGGTGGAGCCGGGCGGGGTCGACGTCGACGACGAGGCAGGCGCCGTCGTTGAGGGTGACCGCGAGCGGCTGGGCGCCGCCCATGCCGCCGCAGCCGGCGGTGAGGGTCAGGGTCCCGGCGAGGCTCCCGCCGAAGCGCTTCTCGGCGACCGCGGCGAACGTCTCGTACGTGCCCTGGACGATGCCCTGGGTGCCGATGTAGATCCACGAGCCGGCGGTCATCTGGCCGTACATCGTCAGGCCGAGGTGCTCGAGGCGGCGGAACTCGGGCCAGGTCGCCCAGTCCGGGACGAGGTTGGAGTTCGCGATGAGCACGCGCGGGGCCCACTCGTGGGTGCGCATCACCCCGACCGGGCGGCCCGACTGGACGAGCATCGTCTCGTCCGGGGCCAGCGTGCGCAGCGTCGCGACCATGGCGTCGAAGGAGCGCCAGTCGCGGGCCGCACGGCCGGTGCCCCCGTAGACGACGAGGTCGTCGGGGCGCTCGGCGACCTCGGGGTCGAGGTTGTTCATCAGCATCCGCATGGGGGCCTCGGCACCCCAGTGCCGTGCCGTGAGCTCGGTGCCGCGCGGGGCGCGGACCTCTCGTGCTCCGTCCATCGTTCTCTCCTCCGGTCGCTCGTGTCGCTCGCGTGTCGGTCGGTCGTCTCGGTCCGTCGTGGTGGGTGGGCGTCGGTGGGTGGGCGTCGGTGGGTGTGGGGTCTGCGTGGTGGTTCCGGGTCGGCCCGCGTCAGTGCAGCGGTCCGGTGGCCGACTCGGCCGCGGCCCGGACCGCGCCCCGGACGAGCAGGTGGTGGGCCGCGTGGATCTCCGGGGCCAGCCACCGGTCCTCCCCCGGCGCCGAGGCGCCGGCGGCGGTGAGCGCGGCGACGACGGCCGCGCCCGCCGGGGAGGGCTCCAGCGGCGCCCGCAGCTGCAGCGCGCGGGCGGCCGTGAGGACCTCGACGGCGAGCACCCGGCCGAGCCCGTCCACCGAGCGGCGCAGCTTCCGGGCGGCGGCCCAGCCCATCGAGACGTGGTCCTCCTGCATCGCGCTGCTCGGGATCGAGTCGACGCTGGCCGGGGCCGCGAGCCGCTTGAGCTCGGAGACCACGGCCGCCTGGGTGTACTGGGCGATCATGTGCCCGGAGTCGACCCCGGGGTCGTCGGCGAGGAACGGGTGGAGGCCGTGGTTGCGGGCGACGTCGAGGAACCGGTCGGTGCGGCGCTCGCTCATGCTCGCGACGTCCGCGGCGACGACGGCGAGGAAGTCGAGCACGTACGCGACCGGGGCCCCGTGGAAGTTGCCGTTGCTCTCGACCCGGCCGTCGAGGGTGACGACGGGGTTGTCGACCGCGGCGGCGAGCTCGCGCTCGGCGACCGAGGTCGCGTGGGCGAGGGTGTCCCGGGCGGCGCCGTGGACCTGCGGGGCACACCGCAGCGAGTAGGCGTCCTGGACCCGGGTGCACGCCTCCGGGTCCCGGTGGCTCTCCCGGATCCCGCTGTCGGCGAGCAGCGCCCGGAGGTTGGCCGCGGAGTCCGCCTGGCCGGGGTGCGGTCGCAGGGCCTGCAGGTCCGCGGCGAAGACGTCGTCGGTGCCGAGCAGGCCCTCGACGCTCATCGCGGCGGCGACGTCGGCGGAGGCGAGCAGCCCCCGCAGGTCGGCGATCGCGAGGCAGAGCATCCCGAGCATCCCGTCGGTGCCGTTGATGAGGGCCAGGCCCTCCTTCTCGGCGAGCTCGACCGGGGCGATGCCG
Source organism: uncultured Actinomycetota bacterium (assembly GCA_963800325.1). GTDB lineage: Bacteria > Actinomycetota > Actinomycetes > Actinomycetales > Dermatophilaceae > CAWDAQ01. Next base: position 1,138,205 of record CAWDAQ010000005.1, read on the forward strand.
GCCTCGGCGAGCGCGTCCGCGGCGGGGACGACCTCGCCGCCGGCGTCGCGGACGAGGCCCTCGCCCATGGCGGCCAGGGCGCAGTGCGCGAGCGGGGCGAGGTCCCCCGAGCAGCCCAGGGAGCCGTACTCGTGGACGACGGGGGTGATGCCGGCGTTGAGCAGGTCGACGTAGGCGCGCAGCGTCGAGGGACGGACCCCCGTGCGGCCGGTGGCCAGCGTCGAGGCGCGCAGCAGCATGAGCGCCCGGACGACCTCCCGCTCGACCTCCGGGCCGGAGCCCGCGGCGTGGGAGCGGATCAGGCTGCGCTGGAGCCGGGCGCGCTGCTCGGTGGGGATGTGCCGGGTCGCGAGTGCGCCGAACCCGGTCGAGATGCCGTAGTGGGGGATCGTGTCGCTCGCGAGCGCGTCGACGATCTCGCGGCTGCGGGCGACCTCGGCCCACGAGTCCTCGGTCACCTCGACGCTCGCGCCGCCGCGGGCGACGCCGACGACCTCGTCGAGGGTGAGCGGCCCGGTGCCGACCCGGACGACTTCGGTGGTCTGCGCGGTGGTCATGCCCCCCATTGAAGGCTCGCGCGGGCGTCGCCGACAGCCACGGAGGAGCGATTGCGTCTCGGATGCGAGACAGTTGGCCCGGTCGGCTGCGAGCATGGGGCATGGCCAACGCACCGGCGGCCGGGGCCGCGCTCGACGTCCTCGAGCTGCTCGCCAGGCACGCCCAGCCGCTGCCCGCGGCGAGCATCGCCCGCAGCCTCGGGCTGCCCCGGTCGAGCACGTACCACCTGCTCGGGGTCCTCGTCCGCCGCGGCTACGTCACCCACCTCGCCGAGGAGCGCCGCTGGGGGCTCGGTGTCGCGGCGTACGAGCTCGGCAGCGCCTACCAGCGCCAGGCGCCGCTGCAGCGCGTCGCCCGGCCGGTGCTCGAGCGGCTCGTCGACGCGACGACGCACAACGGGCACCTCGCGACCCTCCACGGTCGCGACGTGCTCTACCTCGTCGAGGAGCGCGCGCCGGGCAGGCCGCTGCTCGTCACCGACGTCGGGGTCCGGCTCCCGGCGCCGCTGACCGCGAGCGGCCTGGCCATGCTCGCCGCGCTGCCCGCGGCCGGGGTGCGGGCGCTGTACCCGCACCGGGACGCCCTCGTACGCCGGAACGGCCGGGGCCCGGCGACGACGACCGAGCTGCGCCGCCTGCTCACCGAGGTCCGCGGCCGCGGGTACGCCCGGGAGGAGGGCACCGTGACCCCGGGGCTGTCCTCGGTCGCCCGGGCGGCGAGCGACCACACCGGGTACCCGGTCGCGAGCGTCGCGCTGACGTACCCGACCGACGAGGTCGGCGAGGCCGAGGTGGCCCGGCTCGCCGCCGCGGTCGGCCGGGCCGCCGACACGCTCTCGGCCCGGCTGGGGGGCCGGTCCTGAGGGGCGAGCCCCCGGACGGCCGGGGGCTGGGGACGGCTCCGGCGGGAGCGGGGCCGGGCGTGCGACTCTGTGCGGGTGCTGACCGACTCCGACCTGCCCGACGTCACCGTGCTCGTGCCGTGCGGCGGTGAGAGCCGCCGGTTCGGCGCCGACAAGACCCGTGCCCCGCTCGCCGGCTCGACGGTCCTCGACCGGCTGCTGACGGGGCTGCCGCCGCACTGGCCGGTCGTGTGCGTCGGCCCGGAGCGCCCCGTCACCCGGCGGGTCGCCTGGCAGCGGGAGTCCCCGCCCGGTGGGGGCCCGCTCGCGGCGGTCGCCGCGCCGCTGGCCACGGTGGCGAGTCCGGTCCTCGCCGTCGTCGCCGGGGACCAGCCGCTCGCCGGGCCGGTCGCGTTGCGGCTCGTCGCCGACCTCCTCGCGCGGCCGGGGCTCGACGGGGTCTGCGCCCGGCAGCCGGACGGCCGGCTCAACCCGCTGCTCGCCGCCTACCGGACCGGCGCCCTGCGCCGGGCGGTCCCGGCGGACCCGGCGGGGCGCCCCGCGGCGTTCCTGCTCGACGTCCTCGAGGTCGGCGCCGTCGACGCGGACACCCCGGACGTCGACACGCCGTCCGACCTCGAGGCGCTCGCGTCTAGGTTGGACCCATGAAGGCGATCACGATCCCCGAGTTCGGTGACGCGGACGCGCTCGTCCCCGCCGACGTCGACGCCCCCGAGCCCGCCGCCGGGCAGGTGCGGCTGCGGGTCGCCGCCGCGGGCGTCAACCGTGCCGACGTCATGCAGCGGATGGGCTTCTACCCCCCGCCACAGGGGGCCTCGCACCTGCCCGGCCTCGAGGTGAGCGGGACGGTCGACGCGCTCGGCGACGGCGTGGGTGACTGGTCGGTCGGGGACGAGGTCTGCGCGCTGCTCGACGGCGGCGGGTACGCCGAGCAGGTGTGCGTCCCGGCGACGCAGGTGCTGCCGGTCCCGGCGGGGGTCTCCCTCGTCGACGCCGCCGCGCTGCCCGAGGTGGCGTGCACGGTGTGGTCCAACCTCGTCATGACGGCCGGGCTGCGTCGCGGCCAGACCCTGCTCGTCCACGGCGGGTCCTCCGGGGTCGGCACCATGGCGGTGCAGGTCGCCCACGAGCTCGGGGCGAGGGTCGCGGTCACCGCCGGCAGCGCCGAGAAACTCGCCTTCTGCCGGGACCTCGGTGCCGACGTCCTGGTCAACTACCGCGAGCAGGACTTCGTCGAGGTGGTGCGCGAGGCGACGGACGGCCGGGGCGTCGACGTCATCCTCGACAACATCGGCGCGAAGTACCTCGGCCGCAACGTCGACGCGCTCGCCACCGACGGGCGGCTCGTCGTGATCGGGCTCATGGGAGGCCGCAAGGGCGAGCTCGACCTCGGCACGCTGCTCGCGAAGCGGGCCGGGGTCGTCGCCACCTCGCTGCGCGCCCGACCGGTCGCGGAGAAGGCCGAGATCGTCGCCGCGGTCCGCGAGCACGTCTGGCCGATGGTCGCGGCCGGCTCCGTCCGTCCGATCGTCCACTCCCGCCACCCCCTCGAGCAGGCCTCCGCGGCCCACGCCGAGATGGAGGCGAGCGGCCACATCGGCAAGATCCTCCTCCTCACCCCCACGGGTTGAGTGAGCAGTTTCTGTCCTCGACGCGCGCGTCGAGGACAGAAACTGCTCACTCAACGTGCTGTCGGGACCCCGCCGCAGGGTGTCACCCCGGGGAGTCCGGGGAATCCGGGGAATCCGGCCGTGTCCCTAGCCAAGCCGATCCGGGGGGCCGTAGCGTCGTGGACGCAGGCCGTGCCACCGACCCGAGAGAAGGCCCGCCATGACCGCGACCACGTGGAGCCAGACCGACCTCCTCCGGGAGCTCAACCAGGTCGTGGAGAAGGAGCTGAACCGGCACTACCGCATGGCCAAGGAGTGGTACCCGCACGACTACATCCCGTGGAGCGAGGGGCGCAACTTCGACGGGCTCATGGAGGGCGACCCGTGGAGCCCGGACGACGCCGACATCTCCGACGTCGCGCGCAGCGCCCTCATCGTCAACCTCCTCACCGAGGACAACCTCCCGAGCTACCACCACGAGATCGCGACGATCTTCGGGCGCGACGACGCCTGGGGGGACTGGGTGCACCGGTGGACCGCCGAGGAGGGCCGGCACGGCATCGCGATGCGCGACTACATGCTCGTCAAGCGCATGGTCGACCCGACCGCGCTCGAGGACTTCCGGATGAAGCACATGTCGACCGGGTACGAGTCGGCCCACTCCGGTGAGCTGGTCCACTCGCTCGCCTACGTCTCGTTCCAGGAGCTCGCGACCCGGGTGAGCCACCGCAACACCGGCAGGTACACGACCGACCCGATGGCCGACCGGCTGCTCGCGCGGATCTCGGCCGACGAGAACCTCCACATGGTCTTCTACCGGAACCTGCTCAAGGCGGCCCTGGAGATCGCACCGAGCCAGACCATGGTGGCGGTCCGCGACGTCGTCAAGGGCTTCCAGATGCCCGGGACGGACATCCCCGGGTTCCAGCGCAAGGCCGTCGAGATGGCCGTCGCCGGGATCTACGACCTCCGCTCGCACCGGGACGAGGTCGTCGCCCCGGTGCTGCGGTTCTGGAAGGTCTGGGACGTCGAGAACCTCACCGACGAGGGCGAGCAGGCCCGCCTCGACCTCGCCGCGTACATGGACGAGCTCGACGCAAAGGCGACCAAGTTCGAGGAGAAGCGCGAGACCATGCGCGCCCGGATGGCCATCGACTGACCTCCGCCCCCGACGAGCTCCGTCCGCCGGGCCCCGTATCCGCACTTCGTGCCCGGTTGACCGCGCAAAGTGGGCGGATCGCCCGCGCGTGGGCGGCCAACCGGGCACGAAGTGCGGATACGGGGGGCGGGGTGGGTGGGGCACCATGAGGGGATGACCGGTGAGCACGAGGCGGAGAGCGGGCAGGGTGGGGCCGGCGGCGGGGACCCGGAGCGCCTCGTCGTCGTGACCCAGAGCGGGATGGGGGTCCACGACCGGCGCGAGGGGGACGACCGGGGTGAGGGGGACGGCGGGGGCGAGGGGGACGGCACGCAGGAGCGGGGCAACCCGGCCGACCTCGTCGAGCAGCCGGCCAAGGTGATGCGGATCGGCTCGATGATCAAGCAGCTCCTCGAGGAGGTCCGCTCCGCCCCCCTCGACGAGCGCGGCCGGGCCCGGCTCGCCGACGTCCACCGGCGCAGCCTCGACGAGCTCAAGGACGGACTGGCCCCCGAGCTCGTCGAGGAGCTGGACCGGATCGCGCTCCCGCTCGGCGACGCCTCCCCGACCGACGCCGAGCTGCGGATCGCCCAGGCGCAGCTCGTCGGGTGGCTCGAAGGGCTGTTCCACGGCATCCAGACCGCGCTCGTCGCCCAGCAGATGGCCGCCCAGCAGCAGCTCCAGCAGATGCGGATGCTGCCACCCGGGGGACCGCACGGCCACCCGGGAGGACCGGGCCTAGCCGGGTCACCCGGGGAAGCGGGTCCCCTCGAGGCCGGGCCAGGCGGGCGCGCCCGGTGAGGGGACCGGCCAGTACCTCTGATCCCCGGCCCGGTGCGGCGCGGCCTCAGCCGGCGGGTCGGGGATCAGGGACGCCCGACGGCTCGGGGGCGGCGAGCCCCCGCAGCGGCGAGAGCCACGCGTACCCGGCCGCGCCGACCCCGGCGAGGGTGAGCAGGGCCATCGTCGCCCGGACGTCGAGCACGGACGCGAGTGCGCTCGCGCCGAGCGAGCCGGCGGTCCATCCCACCCCCCACGACAGCATCCGCCCCGCGGTGTTGACCCGGCCGAGCAGGGCCTCGGGGGTGACCTGCTGGCGGTAGGTCACCGACGCGATGAGGACGAGCTGGTAGGCCAGCCCCCACACCGTCATCGCTGCGACCGTCACCACCCACTGCGGGGACAGCGCGACGAGCAGCCCGGCGCCGCCGGAGAACGGGATCGCGAGCACGGTGACCCGCGCGGCCGTCGCCCGGCGCAGCAGCCGCGGCAGGAGCGCCGAGGCGGCGATGCCGCCGATCCCCCAGACGCTGTAGACGAGCCCGAACCGCCAGCCCGAGGTCCCGATGCCGATGACCCGGTCGCAGTAGGGCACCGCCAGCGCCATGAACGCGGCGCCGGCGAGGGACTGCAGCGTCCCGACGACGGTCGTGGCCCGGACCCCGGCGTGGGCCCAGAGGAACCCGAGCCCCTCGCGGACGTCGGCGACGACGACCGTGACCCGCATCGGTCGGCGCCCCTCTCGGGGACGGGAGAGGGCCCGGCGCAGGGTGCGCACGACCACGGCGGCGCAGGCGAAGCTCACCGCGTCGACCGCGATGAGGGTCGCCGGGGCGGCGACCGCGAGCGCGACCCCGACCGCGCCCGGAACCAGGAGGTCGAGGACCCCGCCGATGCCGAAGACCGCGGCGTTGGCGGCCCCCACCCGGTCCCGGCCGACGAGCACCGGCAGCGCGCCGAAGTTCGCGCCGTCGAAGAAGGTGAACAGCACCTGGGAGACGAACCCCGCGAGCAGGACGTGGACCACGCTGAGCCCGCCGAGCCACCACGTCACCGGGATCGAGCCGAGCACGACCGCGTTGGCGAGGTCGGCGGCGACCATGACCCGCTTGCGGTCCCACCGGTCGGCCAGCGCCCCGGCCACGAGGCCGAACAGGACGTAGGGCAGCGCCTCGAGGGCGCTCGTCAACGCGGTGAGCGGCGCGGAGTGGCTGAGCCGGTACACCAGGACCGGCATGGCGACCAGCGTCGTCAGCGACCCGGCGGTCGAGACGGTGCGGGCGAGCCAGTACCGGCGGAAGTCGCGGTCCCGGTGGAGCCGGACCGCCGCCGCCCCCCGGGGCCCCGCGTCCGTCTCCGCCTCCCCCGTCACCGGGACAGTCTCGCACCGGGCGCCGACACCGCCCGGTCGAGCGGGGTGGTCCGCGTCAGCCGTCCGCGTCAGCCGTCCGCGTCAGCCGACGGCGAGCGCCGCGGCGCGGCCGGCGACCCGCCCGGAGAGGATGCAGCCCCCGAGGAAGGTGCCCTCCAGCGCCCGGTAGCCGTGCATCCCGCCACCCCCGAACCCCGCGACCTCCCCCGCCGCCCACAGACCCGGGACCGGCTCGCCGCCGGCGCCGAGGACCCGCCCGCCGAGGTCGGTCTCGAGCCCGCCGAGGGTCTTGCGGGTCAGCACCCGGAGCCGGACCGCGACGAGCGGCGCGCTCGCCGGGTCGAGGAAGCGCACGAGCGGGTGGGCGCGGCGGGTGATCCGGTCACCGCGGTAGCGGCGCGCGTTGCGGACGGCCATGACCTGGGCGTCCTTGCCGAACGGGCGGTCGACCTCGGCGTCCCGCGCCCGGACCTGCCGTTCGACGTGCCCGGGATCGAGCAGCGGCCGGTCGGTGAGTGCGTTCATCCGGGCGACGAGGCCGGCGAGCGTGTCGGCCTGGACGAAGTCCTCGCCCCGGTCGAGGAAGGCCTGGACCGGGCCGGGGACGTCGGCCAGAGGTCTGCGGAGCACCGCCCGGACCGACCGTCCGGTGACGTCCGGGTTCTGCTCGGACCCGGAGAGGGCGAACTCGGCCCCGAGGACGCCGCGGGGCAGCACGAACCAGGAGTGGTCGTGCCCGGTCGCGCGGAGGTGGGCGAGGGTGGCGAGGGTGTCGAAGCCGGGGAAGTTCGGCGGCGGCAGCCGGGTGCCGGTGGCGTCGAGCCAGAGCGCGGACGGGCCGGGGAGGATCCGGATGCCGTGCCCGGGCCAGATCGGGTCGTGGTTGCGCACCCCCTCGACGTAGTGCCACATCCGGTCGCGGCCGATGACCCGGCCGCCCGCGGCCTCGGCGACGGCGAGCCCGCGACCGTCGACGTGGGCGGGGACCCCGGTGAGCGGGCCCTGCGGCGGCGGTCCCAGCCGCGTGGGCCAGGCGGCGCGGACCAGGTCATGGTCGCCGCCGACCCCGCCGGTGGTGACGAGGACCGCCTGCCCGGCGAGCTCGACCTCGCCGACCGCCCTCCGGCTCGTCGGCCGTCCCCTCGGGGCGGGGTCGGGTGCGAGGACGGTGCACCGCACGCCGGTGACCCTCCCGGCGGTCGTGGTCAGCGCGTCGACGCGGTGGCGGAACGCCAGCCGCACCCGCCCGGTGTCGACGTGGGCGCGCACCCGGCGCTCGAACACCTCGACGACCCCGGGCCCGGTGCCCCACGTGAGGTGGAAGCGGGGGACGCTGTTGCCGTGCCCGGTCGCGGTGCCGTCGCCGCGCTCGGCCCACCCCACGACCGGGAACCACCGCATCCCCTGGGCGTGCAGCCAGGCGCGCATCTCCCCCGCGGCGAAGTCGACGTACGCCCGGGCCCAGCGGCGCGGCCAGTGGTCCTCCGGCCGGTCGAACCCGGCGCTGCCCTCCCAGTCCCGCCAGGCGAGGTCGGCCGAGTCGTGCACCCCGAGGCGCCGCTGCTCGGGGGTGTCGACGAGGAACAGCCCGCCGAGCGACCAGTGCGCCTGCCCGCCCAGGCTCGCCTCGCCCTCCTGGTCGAGCAGCAGGACGCTGCGGCCGGCGTCGGCGAGCTCGGCCGTCGCGACGAGGCCGGCGAGCCCGGCCCCCACGACGACGACGTCGGCGGCGTCGGTGTCCACCCCGGTGACTCTACCGGCCGGTAACCCCGACGAGCTCGACGACGGCCCCCGAGTCGCCCACGACGAAGCGGACGTCGGCGAGGGTGTCGACGACGGCGTCGGCGTCCCCGTGCGAGAGCAGCACGTGCCGAGGGGTCGTCGTCGTCACCGCGAGCGTCGCGCACCCCGCGGACCGGGCGGCGCGCAGGCCCGAGGGGGCGTCCTCGACGACGAGGCACCCCACCGGGTCGGTCCCGAGCCGCCGGGCGGCCTCGAGGAACGGGTCGGGGGCCGGCTTGCCGCGGGCGACGTCGTCCACCGTGACGACGACCTCCGGCCGGCGCAGCCCCGTGGCGGCCAGCCGGGCCTCGGCGAGGGGCCGGGTGCACGAGGTGGCGATGGCGACCCGGACGCCGGCTCCCCCGTCGGCGAGCACGTCGATCGCCCGGGCGGCACCGGGCAGGGGCTCGATGCCGTCGGTGTCGCCGAGCTCGATGGCGTGGATGCGGGCCTCGGCGGTCTCCCACCGGTGCGGCGGCAGGAGCTGCTCGACGATGCCGCGCGCGGGTACGCCGTGCATCCCCTCGAGCCGCTCGCGCGGCACCTGCTCCTCCTCGGCCCACCGGACCCAGCTGCGCTCCACCGCGGGCGTGGAGTCGATGAGCGTCCCGTCCATGTCGAAGACCACTGCGGCGAAGTCGCGGCCGGCCAGCGGTCCGAGCGAGTGCGGCATGCCGGGAAGCCTACGGGGACCCCCTCGGTGCGGGCGGGACGGGCGGCGTCGGGCGGCCACAGGTGCCCTGCCTACGCTGTGCGCGTGGACCGCCCGGACCCCTCGGACACCCCCGCGACGCACGTCAGGCCGCGCCTGGCGGTGCTCTGCGCGCTCGTGGCCCCGGTCTCCCTCGTGCTGGGGTGGACGTGGGCGGCGGCGGCGCAGCCGGGCTCCTTCGACGCGACCGAGCAGACGATCAGCGCGCTCGCCGCGGCGGACGCCCCGCACCGGTGGATCATGACGGGCGCGCTGGTCCTCACCGGTGCCGGGCACGTGGTCACCGCGCTCGCCCTGTCCGCGGCCCGACGAGCCGGGCGGGCGGTGCTCGCCGCCGGCGGTCTGGCGACGCTCGCCGTCGCGGCGTTCCCGCTGCCCTCGCGCACGGGCACCGGGGCCGCGCACGCGGTGGCGGCCACGGCCGCGTTCCTCCTGCTCGGGCTGTGGCCGTGGTTCGCCTCCCGCGAGGGCGCGGGCCTCGGGCTGCGCCCCGTCGTCGCCCGGGCGGCCGCAGCCGCGCTGACCGCGGCGAGCGTCCTCGTCCTCCTGCAGATCCTCCTCGGGGTGGGCGGGGCCGGACTGACCGAGCGCGTCCTCGCCGGGTCGGAGGCGACGTGGCCGCTGGTCGTCGCGGTCACCGGGTGGTGGGCCGCAGGGAGGCCGGTCGGCAGCCCCCGGGTCCGGCACGCGATCGCGGGGGTGGGCCTCGTGCTCGCGGCGGTCGGCGGCGGGGTCACCGCGACCAACCTCGACCCGGCGATCGCCCGCACGCAGTACTACGAGGCGGCGGTGAGCCTGTCCGCCGGACCCACGTCCCTGTCGCGGCTGCACGCCTCGACGCTGTTCGGGGACATCACCGTCGACTTCTCCGGCTTCGCCCCGGGGGTCGACGCCCAGCCGCGGGTCCGCGACTCCATCACGACGGCCCTGGCCGAGCCCGGCCTCTCGGTCACCGACCTGCAGCCCTCGACGGCGGACCTCGACGCCGCCGTGCGGGGAGCCGCCGCTGACCTGCTGGCCCACTTCGCCGTCGGCGCGCTCGTCGGCGCCCTGCTCGTGCTCGCCCTGTACGTCGTCGTCGGCCGGCGCCGACCCGGGTGGCGCCACCTCGCCGGGGCCGTCGCGGTCACCCTCGTCGCGAGCGCCGGCGTAGGGGGTGCGGTCGGACTCACCTACCGGGCGGACCGGCTGCGGACGTTCTCCGCGAGCGGCCTGCTCGGCATGGTCCGGCAGAACGCGAACCTGCTCACCGACGTCGAGGCGCGGGCGAACCAGACCGCGCCGTACGTGAAGAACCTGCTCGCGCTGTCGTCGGCGCTGCAGCGCAAGTACGCGCCGCAGGACCTGGACCGGGCCACGGCGGCCCGCATCCTGCTCGTCTCCGACATCCACGGCGCGAACTGGTACCCGATGATGCGCCAGGTCGTCGAGACCGAGGGCGTCGACGCCGTCATCGACTCCGGCGACCTCGTCAACTTCGGCACCGTCGAGGAGGCGCGCGCCGCGAAGCTGTTCGCCGGCATCGAGAGTCTCGGCGTGCCCTACCTCTTCGTCCGCGGCAACCACGACGCCACCTCCCCGACCGACACCGCCCTGCTGCGGCGGCTGGCCGAGGTGCCCAACGCCACCGTCCTCGACCCGGGTGACGAGGACTACGTCGAGGCGAACGTCGACGGGGTCAGGATCGCCGGCTTCAACGACCCCAGGTTCTTCGGGGACGACAACACCGACAACGCGGCCAAGCAGGCCCCGGCACGGGCACGGTTCGCCCGGACCTTCGCCGGGGACGCGCCGGACGTCGTCGTCTCGCACGAGCCGTACGCCGTCGAGGGCGTCGACTTCGGGCAGGTCCGCGTCAACGGCCACATCCACAGCGACGACCTCGAGGGCAACCGGATCGGGATCGGCACGTTCACCGGCGGCGGCCCGTTCAGCCACTTCATCCAGGGGGCCGCCGGGGAGGAGCAGACCGGGCAGCCCTCGGCGTTCGACGTGCTCGCCTTCGGCACCGACTGCGGGGTGACGACGCTGACCCGCTACCAGTTCCGGGACGTCGTCGAGGGTTACCCCGCCTACGACGACATCAGCCTCATCAACGGCTCGACGTTCGCCGCCCCGCCCCCCGGGGGTGTCACGGGCCGGGCGGGGCGGGCCGGGGGCCCCGACGGCGGCGGCGCCGGGGACGGGTCCGAGCCGGGTGCGGCGGGGACGGGCCGGACCTGCTCCCACACCCGGGGGTTCAGCACCCGCCGGGTGCCCGCGATCCCGGAGCCCGAGCCGTCGCCCTCCTCGTCGACGGAGTCGCCGACGGGCTCGGCGGCCGACTCGGGCCCGTCCCGGGCGACGGGCTCGCCGGCGCGCGGTGCGTCGGCCCCGCCGTCGAGGACGTCCCCCTGAGGCTCACCCCCGCAGGTCGGGGAAGTCGTCATCGCGCCACTCCCGGGATCCGCCGGCGGCCTCAACGTGCCGCACGAGCTCCTCCTCCCGGTCCCGCAGCTCGACGCGCCGGATCTTGCCGGAGATCGTCTTGGGCAGCTCGAAGAACTCGACGCGCCGCACCCGCTGCCACGGCGCGAGGTGGGTGCGGGCGTACGCGAGGATCGAGCGGGCGGTCTCCTCGTCCGGATCGTGGCCGTCGACGAGCGCGACGTAGGCCTTGGGCACCGCGAGCCGCACCGGGTCCGGTGCCGGGACGACGGCCGCCTCGGCGACCGCCGGGTGCTCGATGAGCACGGACTCGACCTCGAACGGGCTGATCTTGTAGTCGCTGGCCTTGAACACGTCGTCGGTGCGGCCGATGTAGGTGATGTACCCGTCGTCGTCGACCGAGGCGACGTCCCCGGTGTGGTACCAGCCTCCGGCCATGGCCTCGTCGTTGCGCTCGGGGTCCCCCCGGTAGCCGGTCATCAGCGGCAGCGGGCGGCGGGCGAGGTCGAGGCAGATCTCGCCCTCGCCGGTGGTGGACGGCTCGTTCGTCACGGGGTCGACGAGGACGACGGGGTATCCGGGCAGCGGACGACCCATCGAGCCCGGCTTCACCTCGGACCCGGGGGTGTTGCCGATCGCGGCGGTCATCTCGGTCTGGCCGTACCCGTCCCGGATGGTCAGGCCCCAGTGCGAGCGGACCTGCTCGATGACCTCGGGGTTGAGCGGCTCCCCGGCGCCGACGACCTCGCGCAGGGACCCCGGTCCGTCGGAGAGGTCGGCGTTGATGAGCATCCGCCACACCGTCGGCGGGGCGCAGAACGAGGTGACCTCGAACTGGCGCATGTGCGACAGCAGCCGGCCCGCGTCGAACCGGGTGAAGTTGTGGACGAAGATCGTCGCCTCCGCGATCCACGGCGCGAAGAACGAGGACCACGCGTGCTTGGCCCACCCGGGCGAGGAGATGTTGAGGTGGACGTCCCCGGGTCGCAGCCCGAGCCAGTACACCGTCGAGAGGTGGCCCAGCGGGTAGGAGGCCTGGGTGTGCTCGACGAGCTTCGGCCGCGACGTCGTGCCGGAGGTGAAGTAGAGGAGCAGGGGGTCGGACGGGGCGGTGCCCGGGTGCTCCGTGGGGGGCACGTCGTGAAGGTACGCCTCGCCGAGGTCGGCCCAGCCCTCGGCGGCCCCGACGCTGATGCGGGTGTAGGCGCCGGGGACGTCGGCGAACTTGCCGGTGTCGGCGGCGCCGACGACCACGTGCCGGGCCCCGCCCCGGTCGATGCGGTCGGCGAGGTCGGCGGGGCCGGCCGCCGTGGCGGTCGGCATGATGACCGCGCCGAGCTTCATGACCGCGAGCATCGTGTCCCACAGCTCGAGCTGGTTGCCGAGCATGAGGATGACCGGGTCACCCTTGCCGACTCCCCGCGCCGCGAGCCACGCGGCCACCCGGTCGGAGCGGGCCGCCATCGCGTCGAAGCTGACGTCCCGACTCTCGCCGTCCTCCTCGACGATGACGATCGCGGTCGCGTCGTTGCCGCGGGCGATCGCGTCGAACCAGTCGACCGCCCAGTTGAACCGGTCGGGCAGCTCGGGCCAGGTGAAGGACGCGACCGCCTCCTCGTGGCGTCCCCTCAGCCCCAGCAGGCGGTCCCGGGCGGTGCGGTAGGTCTCGGTCGCGCGCTGAGGTGTGCTCACGTGTCACACCTTGCCGCGCGGACGGGGTCGGCGCCACCCCCGTCCGGCGCCGGGCGCGGGACGGCGGTGAACTCGGCCGACGGCTTCGGCTCGAGCCCGCCGCAGGTCATCCGCGCCGGCGGTCGCGTCGTCCGGGTGACGTCGAAGGAGGCCGGGTCGCCGGCCGCGAGGAGGTCGACCCGCCAGGCGCCCCTGCCGCCGGCGTGGCTGCCGGCGACCGCGACGTCGGCGAGCCCGAGGCCGGGGCGGTCGGCGAGGAGGCGGCCGACGGCGGCCTGGACCGCCGGGGGCCACGTGCTGCGGCCGCGCCAGTGGTCGAGGCGGACGCGGCCGGCGAGGTGGTCGCCGAACACGCCCGGGGCGTTCGAGACGTCGAGGCGGCCGTACATGTCCCCCTCGGGGAGGACGGCGACGTTGGCCGCGAACCGGTCCCCGCCGAGGTGGGTGGTCTCCCAGACCGCCGACCCCCAGTGGTCCTCGAGGACGGCGGCCACGGGGCGTCCCTCGACGGCGCAGCACACGTCCTTGCGGCCGTGGGTGCACACGAGGACGACCGGGGTGGTGCAGCTGCCGGCCTCGGGGGCGCTGAGGACCCAACGCGCCGCGTCGAGCAGGTCCTCCGGGGTGGACCACGTGCCCCACGAGGCGGCCGAGCGCGTCGAGTCGACGTAGCCGACGACGCGGGGGCCGTCCTCGTACGGTGGGCTGCGGTGCCGGCGGACCAGCTGGGGGCGCACCCCGCGGGGACCGAGGACCCGCGTGAGCTCGGTGGCGATCCTGTCCAGGGGCGGGGTGGCCAGCGTCGCGGGCGCCCACGGGCCGCGGTGCTCGACGAGGAACCACCCCCGGGCGGGGACGGCGGACCCGAGCAGGGGGTCCTGCCGCGCTCGGGAGAGCACGGAGCAGCGGGGCGCGGGGACGGTGGGCGCGGGGCTCACCCGTTCGATGCTAGGTCGCCGGACCGGCGGCCGGCGCGGCGCCCGGGTCGGGCACCGCGACCCCGGCGCGCAGGAGCCGCCCGAGGAGCGCGGTCCCGGCGTCGGCGGCGGTGACCGGCTCCCCGTCGAGGAGCCGGCGGACGTGGGGCTCGTCGTCGGCGTCGAGCCCGAGGCGGCCGGCGCGGGAGCGCAGCACCGTCTCCCCGGCGGCCTCGTCGCGGTCGAGCCGGCCCGCGAGGTGGGGACGGGCCCGGACGGCGGGGACGCCGCCCGCAGCGGCACGCAGCTGCGCGAGCGGGTGGACGGGAGCGGGGCGCTGGGCGGCGCGGTGGCGGCCGGAGAGGGCCGTGGCGACGGCGGCGTCGGGGACGTCCGCGACGGCCTGCAGCAGCGCATCACGGGCGCGCGCCGTGTCGTCGGCAAGAGCGCGCTCGTCGGTGACGTCGACCCCGAGGGGTAGGGACGCCCGCACGTCGGCGTCCTCCCCGGCCACCTCGAGGGCGGCGTCGAGCAGGGCCCGGACGAGGTCGTGCCGGGTCCAGGCGTGGACGCCGACAGTGAGGTGGGTGCTCACCCCGCCGAGTGCGGTGGCGGAGTGGAGGTGGCCCCGGGGGAGGTAGAGGCAGTCCCCGGGGCGCAGCGTCGTCTCGACGAGCGGGTCCTCGGTGGCGGCCGCGGCGACGCGGTCCGCGCGCTCGGTCCAGGGCTGGTCGCGCAGCGGGAGGTCGTGCACGGGGGCCCGGACCCGCCAGCGCTTCTCCCCGGAGACCTGGAGGACGAAGACGTCGTGGACGTCGTAGTGGTCGCTGAACCCGGTGCTCTGCGGCGGCGTGACGTAGGCGTTGACCTGCACGGGGTGGCCGAGGTCGGCCGCGAGCGACTGGGAGAACTCCGCGACCGGGGCCCAGGTGCGGTGGAGCGCCTGGAGGACGATCGTCGCCCCGCCGGCGAAGAGGCGCAGGACCTTGTCGTCGCTGACCTGGTCGGCGATGCCGGCGCCCACCCCGCCGCCGGTGGTGAAGGCCCGGTCCCCGAGCGTCGTGCCGTCCCGGGCGACCCGGAGGAAGGGGGCCCGCAGGCCGCGGTCGGCGACGAGCTCGTCGACCGCGGCCTCGCCGAAGAGGTCGCCGAAGTCCCGGGGCAGGTCGGCGGCGCTGCTGAGCAGAGGGGCGCGGCCCCAGTGCTCCCGCGCGAAGCGGTCGGCGTCGACGCCGACGACGCGCGACAGGGCCGCGCGCCCCCGGGTGGGGGGCACGCGGCCGGCGTCGCGCGTCACTCAGGCACCGCGGGAGGCGCCACCGTCGGCACCGCCATCAGCGCCACCGTCAGCGCCACCGTCAGCGCCACCGTCCGCGCCACCGTCGGCACCGCCGTCCGCGCCACCGTCGGCACCGCCGTCCGCGCCACCGTCCGCGCCACCGTCCGCGCCACCGTCCGCGCCACCGTCCGCGCCACCGTCGGCACCGCCGTCCGCGCCACCGTCAGCACCGCCGTCACGGGGTCCGTGGCCGGTCTGCTCCTCCGCAGGGTCCCGGGGGGTGTCGGTCATGACTGCCTCCTTGCTCTGGTCGCTCGGACCGCCGGCCGCCCAGGGTCGGGTGCCGCGGTCCCTCCACCCCCATTCCTACGCCACGGGGGTGACACCCGCACCTCCGATGCGGCTCACGCGGGGGCGGGCTCGGCGCCGTGTCGCTCCACCCCACGCGGCGGCGTCGCGAGCAGCGCGTCCGCGAGGTCGGCGTCGCAGACCAGGCCGGTGACCAGCCCGCCGCGGACGGCCGCCTCGACCGCCTCGGACTTCGCCGCACCCGCGACGACGGCGACCGCGTCCCGGACCGCGACGAGCTCGGCGTAGTCGAGGTTGACGAGACGGTCGGACAGCGTGGTGCGGACCTCGCGGCCCTCGCGGTCGATGAGGATGCCCGCGGCCTCCCCGACGACCCCCGCGGCGGCGGCCTCCGAGCGCTCCTCCGCCGTGGCGACGTCGTGGATGGTCGACTGTCCGGGCGCCCACGCCCCGACCCCGACCAGTGCGACCGTGACGCGGGCGATCTGGGCGAGGGCACCGGCCACCTGTGGTTGACGCCGGATCGCCCCGGCGCTCGCGGCGTCGTCGAGGAGGAAGGGGGCGAAGAACAGGTGCGGGGTCCCGCCCGTGGCGCGCGCCGCCCGCCGGACGACGTCGACGGCGCTGCTGTCCTCGGTGACGAGGGCGAGGGCGCCGGTGAGCTGGACGACGTCGACCCGCGGGAGGTCGCCGAGCGCGTCGACCACCGCGCGGACTCCGCGCGACCAGGGGAGCCCGAGGACGTCGTCGGGGGTGAGGAGCTCGCCGAGGAGATCGGCGGCCGCGCGGCCGAGCTGGCCTCGGACGGCCGGGGGGTCGAGCGTGGCGCAGTCCACGACGAGCGCGTGACGCAGGCCGTACAGCTCCTGCAGGCGCGCGGAGCGCTCGACGTCCAGCGCCCCCTGGCGGACGATCTCGATCCGCACGACCCCTTCGGCGCGAGCGGCCTCGAGCAGGCGGGCCACCTTGAACCGGCTGATCCCCAGGGCCTCGGCGATCTCGGTCTTGGCCTGGCCGAGGAGGTAGTACCGGCGCGCGACGGCCGCCGTGAGCACGAGCTCGGCCGGCCCCTGGTGATCGTTCACGGGGTCCCATCCTTCCCCGGCGCCCCGTCACGAGGTGCCGATCCCGCCGCCCTGGACGGCCCCGGGGGGCGGCCACGTGCGACGCGAGTGACCCGTGCCACAGATGACACGTGACAGGATACTCATATGTGCGCTACCGTGCTCAAATGAGCGACGGGCGTCCCCCGGACCCCGGACGACCCGGCGCCGACCCCCCATTCCCCCCGCCGTCGGGCGGGCCCCCCGAGGAGGACTCATGTCAGTCACATCGCGCGTGACCCTGACCGCAGGTGCGGCGACGGCGGCGCTGGCGTTGGCTGCCTGCGGTGGCGCAGGTGGCGGCGGTGGCGGCGGCACCGGCGGCGGCAGCGCGGTGACCGTGCTGATGGTCAACAACCCGCAGATGGTGGACCTGCAGAAGCTGACGCCGGACAACTTCACCAAGGACACCGGCATCAAGGTCAACTTCACGATGCTTCCCGAGAACGACGTCCGGGACAAGATCAGCCAGGAGTTCTCCAGCCAGGCGGGCCAGTACGACGTGGCCTCGCTGAGCAACTTCGAGATCCCGATCTACGCGAAGACCAAGTGGGTCGCCAACCTCGACGACTACATCGCGAAGGACAAGGCCTTCGACCAGGGGGACATCCTGGGCCCGATGACGACCTCCCTGTCGGTCGACGGCCACGTGTACGGCGAGCCCTTCTACGGTGAGTCCTCGTTCACGATGTACCGCAAGGACGTCTTCAAGCAGAAGGGCCTGACCATGCCGGCGGAGCCGACGTGGCAGCAGGTGGCCGACCTGGCGGCCAAGGCCGACGGGGCCCAGAAGGGCATGAAGGGCATCTGCCTGCGCGGCCTGCCCGGGTGGGGGCAGCTGTTCGCCCCGCTGACGACGGTCGTCAACACCTTCGGCGGCACGTGGTTCGACGCGGACTGGAACGCCAAGGTCAACGCCCCGGAGTTCACCAAGGCGACGCAGTTCTACGTCGACCTCATCCAGGCGCACGGCGAGAAGGGTGCCGCCCAGTCGGGCTTCACCGAGTGCCTCAACAACATGACCCAGGGCAACGTCGCGATGTGGTACGACGCGACCTCGGCCGCCGGCTCGCTGGAGTCCAAGGACTCCCCGGTCAAGGGCAAGATCGGCTACGCGGCCGCGCCGGTCGTCGAGACCGACCACTCGGGCTGGCTCTACACCTGGGCGTGGTCCATCCAGGAGGCGAGCTCCAACAAGGACAACGCCTGGAAGTTCATCTCCTGGGCCTCGAGCAAGAAGTACGAGGAGCTCGTCGGCAAGGAGCTCGGCTGGTCCAAGGTCCCGGCGGGCAAGCGGGCCTCGACCTACGAGAACAAGGACTACCTCAAGTCCGCGGGCGCCTTCGCGGACGAGACCAAGAAGGCGATCGAGACCGCCGACCCGAACAACCCCGGCGTTCAGCCCCGACCGGCCCCCGGCATCCAGTTCGTCGACATCCCCGAGTTCCCGAGCCTCGGCACGAGGGTGAGCCAGGACGTCTCGGCCGCGATCGCGGGGCAGACGACGGTCAAGGCCGCGCTCGACAAGGGCCAGAGCCTCGCGGAGTCGGTCGGCAAGAAGTACCAGAAGTAACACCCCGACAACCGGACGGATCCAGCCATGACCACCACGTCTGCTGACACCGAACCGGATGTGCGCGACCAGCGGAAGGGCCCGGCCCTGAAGCGCTCAGGCGACTGGGCGCGTCGGGCCCCTCTGCTGCCCGCCCTCATCTTCGTCATCCTCGTCACGCAGCTCCCGTTCGCGACGACGATCGTCATCTCGTTCATGAACTGGAACGCGTACTACCCCGACCAGCGCGGGTTCGCCGGCCTCGACAACTTCAAGACGGTCCTCAGCGACCCCGACGCCCGGCACGCGATCTTCGTCACGGTCGTCCTCACCGCGGCGGTGGTCATCCTCGCGCTCGTCCTCGGGCTCATCGCGGCGGTCCTGCTGGACCGGAAGTTCCGCGGCCGGGCGGCGGTCCGCACGATGATGATCGCGCCGTTCCTCATCGTCCCGGTCGCCGCCGCCCTGCTGTGGAAGCACGCGCTCTACAACCCGGAGTACGGCCTCTTCAACGGGATGCTCCGCTGGATCTTCGGCGACGCGGCCCCCCAGCCGGACTGGATCAGCGACTACCCGCTGTGGTCGATCATCATCGCGATCACGTGGCAGTGGACCCCGTTCATGATGCTGATCCTGCTGGCCGGGCTGCAGTCGCGTCCCCTCGACGTCATCGAGGCCGCCCGCATCGACGGGGCGAGCGCGTGGCAGATCTTCACCAACATGACCCTCCCCCACCTGCGGCAGTACATCGAGCTCGCCGGCCTGCTCGGCGCGATCTACGTGGTCCAGAACTTCGACTACGTGTTCACGATCACCTCGGGTGGCCTCGGCACCGCGAACCTGCCGTACTACATCTACCAGACCTTCTACACCGCCCATGACTACGGCCTCGCCTCCGCGGCCGGCGTCATCGTCGTCATCGGCAGCATCATCATCTCGACCGCGGCGCTGCGCACGGTCTTCTCGATCTTCAAGGAGGAGGGGCGATGAGCACCCGCAAGGTCGACCCGAAGACGGTCAGGCACCAGAAGCCGCCCCGGTCCGACGCGGTCTTCGGACTCCTCGCCTGGGTGATGGGCCTGCTGTTCTTCGCCCCCGTGGCGTGGATGGTGCTCACCTCGTTCCACAGCGAGTCGGACGCGGCGACGAACCCGCCCTCGTTCACCGCCCCGCTGACCATGCAGGGGTACGACGAGTTCTTCTCCTCGGGCCCGTGGCCGCCGCTGATCAACTCGGCGACGGCGAGCATCGTCTCGACCCTGTTCGTGCTGGCGCTGTCCTTCCCGGCGGCCTACGCGCTCTCGATCAAGCCGGTGAAGAAGTGGACCGACGTGCTGTTCTTCCTCATGTCGACCAAGTTCCTCCCCATCGTCGCCGCGCTGCTGCCGATCTACCTGTTCGCGCAGAAGGTCGGGCTGCTCGACAACATCTGGCTGCTCATCCTCTTCTACACGGTGATGAACATGCCGATCGCGATCTGGATGCTCCAGTCGTTCCTGTCGGAGGTCCCGGTGGAGATGCTCGAGGCCGCCCAGGTCGACGGTGCCGGGCTGATGCGCACGCTCCGCGCGGTGATCGCGCCGATCGTCACCCCCGGGATCGCCGCCGCCGGTCTGATCTGCTTCATCTTCTCCTGGAACGAGCTCCTCTTCGCCCGGGTCCTCACCTCCACGGTGGCCCAGACGGCCCCGGTCTTCCTCACCGGCTTCGTCACCAGCCAGGGGCTCTTCCTCGCGAAGGTCTGTGCCGCCTCGGTCGTCGTGTCGCTGCCGGTCCTCGTGGCCGGGTTCGCGGCGCAGGACAAGCTCGTGCAAGGTCTGTCGATGGGAGCCGTCAAGTGAGCAACGCCGCCACCACCCGCCTCGGCCAGGACACCCTCGGCAGCCTCGACGACCGGGTGGCGGTCCCGACCTACGACCGGTCGGCCCTCACGACGGGGATCGTCCACTTCGGCGTCGGCGGGTTCCACCGGGCCCACCAGGCGATGTACCTCGACCGGCTCATGAACGACGGCGAGGCCCTCGACTGGGGCATCTGCGGCGTCGGGGTGCTCCCCCACGACCGCCGGATCATCGAGACCCTCACCGCGCAGGACGGGCTCTACACCCTCGTCGTCAAGCACCCGGACGGCGAGCGCGACGCCCGGGTCATCGGGTCGGTGAACAGGGCGCTGCTCGCGCCCGACGACCCCGAGGCCGTCCTCGACGTCCTCACCGACCCGGCGACCCGGATCGTCTCCCTGACCGTCACCGAAGGCGGGTACCACGTCAACCAGGTGACCGGCGAGTTCGACCCGTCCGACACCGGGATCCAGGCCGACCTCGCCCCCGACGCGGTGCCGAGCACCGTGTTCGGCTACGTCGTCGAGGGCCTGCGCCGCCGCCGCGAGGCCGGCACCGAGCCGTTCACGGTCATGTCGTGCGACAACATCCCGCACAACGGCGAGGTGGCCCACAAGATGGTCACCGCGTTCGCGCGCCTGAAGGACCCCGAGCTCGCGGGGTGGATGGAGGAGAACGTCCTCTTCCCCAACTGCATGGTCGACCGCATCACCCCGGTCACCGCGCCGGAGGACATCGAGCGCCTTGCCGACGAGCTCGGCGTCGAGGACGGCTGGCCGGTGGTCTGCGAGCCCTTCACCCAGTGGGTCCTGGAGGACCATTTCACCCTCGGCCGCCCGCCGTGGGAGCACGCCGACGTCCAGATCGTCGACGACGTCACCCCGTTCGAGCTGATGAAGCTCCGGCTGCTCAACGCCAGCCACCAGGCGCTGTGCTACCTCGGCTACCTCAGCGGCTACCGGTACGCCCACGAGGTCTGCCAGGACGAGCTGTTCACCGACTTCCTGCTCGGCTACATGGAGCGGGAGGGCACCCCGACGCTGCCCCCGGTCCCCGACACCGACCTCGACGCCTACCGCCGCGAGCTCATCGCGCGCTTCGCCAACCCCGAGGTCCGCGACACCCTGGCCCGGCTGTGCGCGGAGAGCTCGGACCGGATCCCCAAGTGGCTCGTCCCGGTCATCCAGGAGAACCTCGCCGCCGGGGGCGAGGTCGAGCGGTCCGCGCTCGTCGTCGCCTCCTGGGCCCGCTACGCCGAGGGCACGGACGAGAAGGGCGAGCCCATCGAGGTCGTCGACCGCCTCAAGGACCGCGTCATGGCCGCGGCCGCGCGGCAGGACGAGGACGAGCTCGCGTTCCTCCGCGACCGCGACCTGTTCGGCGACCTCGTCGACGACGAGCGGTTCACGTCCGCGTACACCGCGGCGCTGCGCTCGCTCCACGAGCACGGCGCCCGGGCGACGCTGGAGGCCCGGGCCGAGGCGGACCGGGGCCGGTCGGCCCCCGCGTCCTAGCCCGGGCGACGGCGCGAGAGGCTGGCCGCAGGCGTGGACGAAAGGGTGGACGAAGGGGTCCCCGAGAGGCGGGTGGCATGCGGGACGCGTTGAGGGACCGGCCCGGGACGAGAGACGGCTGGGTGCCGCGCACCATGCACGCGGTCCGCCTCCCCGGTGACAGCACGGTCGAGCACGTCGACGTCGACGTCCCCCAACCCGGGCCCGGGCAGGTGCTGCTGCGGATGCGGGCGTCCTCGGTGTGCGGCAGCGACATCCGGGCGATCTACCGCGAGCACCTCGGCCGGGGTGCGGAGGCCTACCAGGGGGTGGTCGCGGGCCACGAGCCGTGCGGCGACGTCGTCGAGGTCGGCCCGGGCGCGAAGCGGCTCACCACGGGTGACCGCGTCGTCGTCTACCACATCGCCGGGTGCGGCATGTGCGAGGAGTGCCGGCGCGGCTACGAGGTGGGCTGCCGGTCGCGGGTCCGGGCGGCCTACGGGTGGCAGCGCGACGGCGGGCACGCCGAGTACCTCCTCGCCGAGGAGTCCTCGTGCATCGTCCTGCCCGACGAGCTGTCCCACGTCGACGGCGCCCTCGTCTCGTGCGGCTTCGGGACCGCGTACGAGGGCCTGCTCCGGGCCGGGGTCAGCGGCCGCGACCGGCTGCTCGTCACCGGGCTCGGACCGGTGGGCCTCGCCGCGGCGATGCTCGGCCGGGCGCTCGGCGCGAGCACCGTGGTCGCGAGCGACGTCTCCCCCGAGCGCGCGGACCTCGCCCGCCGGCTCGGCGTCGTCGACGTCGCCGTCGACGACGCCGGCGACCTCGCCGAGGCGGTCGCGGCGGCCACCGACGGGCAGGGTGTCGAGGTGAGCATCGACTGCTCGGGCAACGCCGCCGCCCGGGAGGCCGCGCTGCGCAGCACCCGGCCCTGGGGCCGGTGCGTGTTCGTCGGCGAGGGCGGCGAGGTGTCGTTCGCGGTGTCCGAGCTGCTCATCCACAAGCAGCTCCGGCTGCACGGATCGTGGGTGACGTCGCTGCGCCACATGGAGGAGCTGCTGGACGACCTCGTCCGCTGGGGGCTCCACCCCGAGGCCACGGT
Organism: uncultured Actinomycetota bacterium; assembly: GCA_963800325.1. Taxonomy (GTDB): domain Bacteria; phylum Actinomycetota; class Actinomycetes; order Actinomycetales; family Dermatophilaceae; genus CAWDAQ01. The sequence goes on from CAWDAQ010000005.1 coordinate 1,160,734, forward strand.
GACCCACCGGTTCACCCTGGACGAGGCCGCGGAGGCCTACCGGGTCGCGGCCGCGGGCCGTTCCGGGAAGGTCTGCATCGTCATGCCCGACGACGGGCAGGAGAAGGAGGACGGATGAACCAGGGCCGCAGGCTCGTCGCCGGGGTCGACTCCTCGACCCAGTCGTGCAAGGTCGTCGTCTGCGACGCCGAGACCGGGGAGATCGTCCGCAGCGGGCGGGGGAGCCACCCGGACGCGACCGAGGTGGACCCGCAGCGCTGGTGGGAGGCCTACGAGGAGGCCACGTCGGACGGCCTCCTCGACGGGGTCGAGGCGATCGCCGTCGGCGGCCAGCAGCACGGCATGGTGACGCTCGACGAGCGCGACGAGGTCGTCCGGGACGCCCTGCTGTGGAACGACACCCGCTCGGCGGGCGCGGCGACGGACCTCGTCGCCGAGCTCGGCGGTCCGCAGGCGTGGGTGGAGGCCGTGGGCCTGGTCCCCGTCGCGAGCTTCACCGCGACCAAGCTGCGCTGGCTCGCCGAGCACGAGCCGGACAACGCGGCCCGGGTGCAGGCGGTCGTCCTCCCGCACGACTGGCTCACGGGCCGGATCCTGCGCCGGGGTCACGGCTTCGAGCGGTGGACCACCGACCGGGGCGACGCCTCCGGCACCGCCTACTGGTCCCCGGTGACCGGCGAGTACCGCACGGACCTGCTCGAGCGGGCCTTCGGCCGCGTGGTCGACACCCCCGAGGTGCTCGGGCCGCACGACGCCGCCGGGCGGACCGGCTCGGGCCTGCTCGTCGGCCCCGGGACCGGCGACAACATGGGCGCCGCCCTCGGGCTCGGCCTCGGCCCCGGGGACGTCGTCGTCTCGCTCGGGACCTCCGGGGCGGTGTTCGCGACCCACGACCGGCCGGTGAAGGACGTCACCGGGGAGATCGCCGGGTTCGCGAGCGCGACGGGGGACCACCTGCCCCTGATGTGCACCCTCAACGCCGCCCGCGTCCTCACCGCCGGCGCCGCGATGCTCGGCACGGACCTCTCCGGACTCGACGAGCTCGCGCTCAGGGCGGAGCCCGGGGCGGGCGGCCTCACGCTGTTGCCCTACCTCGACGGCGAGCGGACACCGGACCTGCCGCACGCCACCGGGACCCTCGGTGGCCTCACCCGGGCGAACGCGACCCCGGAGAACCTCGCGCGGGCCGTCGTGGAGGGGATGCTCGCCAACCTCGTCTCCGGGGTCGAGTCGCTGGCCCGGGAGGGGGTGGCGGTCGAGCGCGTGCTGCTCATCGGCGGCGCGTCGGCCTCGCGCGCGGTCCGGGACATCGCGCCCCGGCTGTTCGGGGTGCCGGTCGCGATCCCCGAGCCCGGGGAGTACGTCGGCATCGGTGCCGCCCGGCAGGCGGCGTGGGTCCTCGCCGGGGGCGAGGAGCCGCCGGACTGGACGGTGCGCGTCGAGACGACCGTGCGACCGCCCCGGACCGACGGGGACGGCGAGGTCCTGGGCCGCTACGCCGAGCTGCTGCGTCAGGTCCACGGCCGCTGAGGTCCGCGCGCCTCAGCTGCTCGACGAGCTCGGAGGTCGCGCACGTCCCGAGGACCCCCGCGGTCCCGAGGACCTCTGTGGTCTCGGCCGTCTCGGTGGGCTCGGGGGCCCGGAGATCAGCTCGCGCAGCCACTGCGCCTGCGGGTCGGCGTCGACGAGCACGGCCCGCACGAGCAGGCTGAGCGGGACCGCGAGCAGCGCCCCGAGCGGCCCGAGGACGAAGGCCCAGAACACGAGCGAGAGGAACGTGATCGACGGGGACAGTCCCACCGCGTCCCCGACCATCTTCGGCTGGATGACGGACTGGATGACGACGTTGATGACGCTGTAGACGACGACCACCGCGAGCATGAGGCCGGGGCCGCCCTCGAGGAGGCCGAGCACGGCCGGTGGCACGAGTCCGAGGACGAAGCCGATGTTGGGGACGTAGTTCGTGATGAACGCGAGCAGTCCCCACAACAGCGGCACCGGGATCCCGAGCACGTAGAGGGCCGCCACGTCGACGGCCGCGACGACGAGACCGAACACCGTCGACACGACGAGGTAGGTGCGGGTCCCCCGCGCGAAGCCGACGAGCGCGTCGACGAGCGGGGCCCGCTGCGCCGGAACCTGGGCGAGCAGCCGGGGGAACCACGAGGCGTCGAGGACGAGGAACAGCAGCAGCGCGACGACGAAGAAGGCGTTGGAGGTCAGGCCCGCGACGTCGCCGAGCAGGGAGGTGGCGACCGAGGTGAGCCGGCCCAGGTCGAACGACCCGAGCACCTTCTGGACCTGGGCGTCGTCGACCCCGACCGTCGTCAGCCACCGGTGCACCCCGTCGAGGATGTCGGCGAACTGGGCCCGGTACCCGGGCAGGAGCCCCGCGAACCGCGCCACCGACACCACGAGCGAGACCGCGAGGACGACGAGCACGCCGTACCCCACGAGCAGCGCGGCGAGGACCCCGGCCCAGCCGGGCACGCCGCGGGCCCGCAGGACCCGTTGCACCGGGTGGACGGCGACGGTGAGCACGAGGGCCAGGAACGCGGGGCCGACGATGCCGGAGACCCCCCGCAGGCCGGCTACGGTGACCGTCGTCGCGGCGAGCCCGATGAGCAGCGGCAGCGGGCGCGGGAGCGGGACGGTTCGCGGGCTCACGTGCCCTCCCCGGACCCGGTCGGTCGTCCCCGGCGCGCGCGCAGCCCGGTGCTCAGGGTCGCGGCGCCGGCGGCGACGAAGACGACGTCGAACACCATCTGCAGGGTGACCAGGGCCCGGGCGAGCTGTCCCTCGGCGTGGACGTCGCCGAAGCCGACCGTCGTCAGCGTCGAGATCGTGAAGTACAGCCCGTCGGTGCGGTTCGTCAGTCCGGGGATCTGCTCGGGCCGAGCCCGTGCGAGCGTCACGTAGCCGAGCGCGAACACGACGACGACGAGGACGAGCAGGGTCGCCAGGCTCGCGAGGCGAGCCTGCGGGTCACCGCGCAGGTGCCGCCTCACCTGCCCGGTGATCGCCCACGCGAGCGCCCCGACGGCCCCCAGGACGAGCAGCATCTGGAGGCCGAGGCGCTCCCCCGTCTGCCCGATCGGCACCGCGTAGTAGGCCACGACGAGGCCGACGGTGCTGACCAGTGGACGGGTCCACGGCCAGCGCCCCGCCCGCGTCACGAGGCGGCCTCCGAGGTCCGGGGCAGAGCGGCGCCGTCGGTCAGGTGGGCCCGGTGCCCGAGCCCCTCGAGGACCCGCACGAGCCGGCCGTGGAGGTCCTCGGCCCCGACGACGTCGCCGGGGCCCAGGTCGAGGTCGGCCGGCGCGACGAGCACCCCCCGGTCCTGCCACCCGCCCAGACCGCCGTGGCACCCGACGAGGTCCTCGAAGGCGGCCACCTCGAGCGTCCCCGGCTCGACCGTGCTGTTGACGTAGAGGTCGGGCGCCTCGTCCAGCTCGGCCATGGCCCGCACCCGTCCGGGCGCGTGCCGGCCGAACGGGGCGAGCGGGTCGGTGCCCTCGACGTCCCCCGTCACCAGCTCGCGCCGCCCGCCCGGGCCGAGCGCGACCGGGCCTGCCGGGGTGGCCGCCACGACGAACCCCACCCCGGGGTGGGAGAGCAGGCCGGGCACGAGCCGCGGCCAGCGCGCCGTGATCTCCGCGAGGTCGAGACGCCGGTCGAGGCCGAGGTGGACCAGTGCGAGGTTGCCCGACCCGAGGACGAGCGGGAGGTGGGGCCGGGAGTCCTGCCGGTCCTCCCCCGGGCCGGCGCCGCCCTGCCCTCGGCCGGGGCCCTCCCCGTCCGGCCGGTGCCGGTCCGGAACCCGCCCCGGGGAGCGGTCGCCGTGGTCCGCGCCGGGAATGCGGCCGGAGAGGCCCGTCGCCACCCGCTGGGCCGCGCCGCCCCCACCACCGAGGTCGTCGACGAGGGACTCCACCCGCCCCCAGCCCTCGGCGTCCCGCTCGAGCGAGGTCACCTCGGTCTCGGCGAGCCCTGCGCAGACGCCGGCGAGGTCCTCGCCGAACCGGCTGGCGAACGGCTCCCCCATCGACTGGCCGTGGTCGGACAGGACGACGATCCGGTAGCGCCGGGGCGCGACCGCGGCGACCTCCTCGAGGACGGCGAGGACCCGGTCGAGGGCGCCGAGCGCGGCGAGCGCCTCGATCCTGGTCCCGCCGGCGTGGTGGGCGACCTCGTCGTAGTCGACGTAGTCGACGTAGATCGACCGGGTGCCGCGGAGCATCTCGGCGGCGACCACGGCGGTGTTGACGTCCCGCAGCAGGCCGTTGCTCAGCGCGCGCAGGGCCGCGAAGGTCCAGGACCGGTGCACCCGGGGCCGCACGTCGAGCCGCACCTGCCGCAGGGCCTGCATCCGCTCCCGTCCCACCTCGCCGACGGTGCGCACGAGGCTGCGGGCGAGCCCGTCGGGTCGCACGAGGAACCACGCGAACGCCTGCCGGGTCGCCCGGGTCCCGCGCCCGAGCGCGACCCGGCTCATCGTCATCGAGCAGCGCGGCGCGTCGCCGGAGAACAGGTTCGAGCACGACATCCCGTCGTCGGCGAGAAGCCCACGACCGGTGCTCGCCCGCTCCTCGATGAGGGCCGCGTCCGGGGGGTGGTTGGCGACGAGCACCCGGCCGAGCTCGCGGTCGTACCACCGGAACGCCGGCACCTGGGCGCAGGTGCCGTGGAGGATGCCGAGCTGGCTGGCGGGGGTCGTGCACGGCAGCTGGACGGTCCACTCGCGCAGCACGTGCGACCCGGACCCGGTCCACCGCCGCAGGGTCGGCATCGTGCCCGACTGGAGCGCCCAGCGCATCACCGGGAAGGGGACCCCGTCGAGCTGGACGAACAGGACGCCGTCGACGTCGGGGTCGGGCAGGTCGGGGGGACGGCGTCCCTGGCGACGCAGCGACGCGCTGAGCGACTCCGAGGTCCCGACCGAGGCGAGAAAGGACAGCAGGGTGCCCGCGGCCGCGGCGATCCACGCCGCGGCGAGGCTCGTCCAGAACGAGGTCGCCGAGATCCCGGGCACGATCCAGAGCGCGATGCCGGTGACGACGGCCTGACCGGTGACCGCGAGCGCGATGACGGCGACCCAGCCGATCGCCGCCGCCACCTCGACGAGCACCGGGCGGACGAGCACCCCGACGAGCCCCGCCACCGCCGCCGCGGCGGCGAAGGACCACCACGAGTCCGCCTCGAGGCCGGGGAGGAGCTCGCCCGAGACCACGAGCGCCAGGGTGCTCACGGCCCACGCGGCCAGCAGCCGGGCGAGGTCGGCGGTCCTCAGTCTGGCGCGCGGCATGGGCCAGTCTGTTCCGCCCCGCCCGGGCACGCCTTCACCCGTGATGGGTGAGCCCCCGGGGGGCGGCGCCGACCTACGGTGATGAAAGGACCGGCCTGTCGACGGCCGGGGCACGAGGAGGCGTCTCATGGACCGTGTCATGAAGAAGGACTGGCTCAACATGGGCTGGCACTACCTGATGATCCGAGGCGTCATCGGCGTCATCTTCGGCGTCGTCGCGATCGCGTGGCCGATCTCGACCGCGATCGCGCTCGCGTTCCTCTGGGGCGTGTGGGCGCTCGTCGACGGTGTCGGGCTCCTCGTCCAGGCGTTCCAGCCCGAGGGTGAGGGCGGCCGGGTCTGGCTCGCCGTCATGGGCGTCGTCGCGCTGCTCGCCGCGTTCTTCGCGATCTTCAGCCCGGCGGTCACCGCGGTGGCCCTGACGTGGATCCTCGGCATCTGGCTCGTCGTCCGCGGCGTGTTCGAGGCCGTCGGCGCGTTCAGCAGCACCCGGACCGCCCCCCGGTGGTACCTGCTCGTCAGCGCGGTGCTGTCGGTGCTCCTCGGGGTGCTGTTCGCGGCGAACCCGGGCGGGAGCGCGGTCGCGATCGCGGTGTGGCTGGGCATCGTCGCCATCGCCTGGGGAGGTGTCCTCGTCGTCACCGCCTTCGCGGTCCGGCACGAGGCCCGCTCGCCGGGGTCGCTCACCGAGCACCCCGCCTGAGGGGTCCAAGCCGGGCCGGAGTGGCCGGGGTCCGCCGGGGCGGTCAGAGCAGGCCGACCCGGCGGGCCTCGCTGACCGCCTCCCGGCGGGTGGAGACGCCGAGCTTGCGGTAGACCCCTCGCAGGTGGGTCTTGACCGTGTTCGTCGAGACGTGCAGCGACTCGGCGATGTCGGCGACGGTGTTGAGGTTCGGCAGCTCGCGGAGCAGCTCGAGCTCGCGACGGGTGAGCACGACCCCGGGCCCGCGCCGGACCGGGCTGCGGGCGAGCACGTCGGCGACGAGGGCCTCGTGCCGGCCCCACCTGCCCACGTTGCGGACGAGCAGGTCCCGCAGGGCCCCGACCGACTCGAGCAGGGGCCGCGGCGCCCCGTGGTCCGCCACGAGGTCGAGCGCGGCCCGGACGTGCTCGACCGCGACGTACTCGTCGGAGTGTCCGAGGGCGAGCCGTGCGGCGAGCAGGTGGGCCTCGAGGACGACGAACGGGGTCCACGCCCGGTCGGTGCCCCGGGTCACCGTCCGCAGCCGGGCCAGTGCCTGTTCCGCGCGCCCGGTGGCGACCTCGAGCGTGGCGACCGCGAGCGTGAGCTCGGCGCACGGGCCGAGGCCGGCGCGCAGCCGGGCCAGGACCTGCACGGCGCGGTCCGGGCGGCCGGCGTGCAGCTCGGCGCGCTCGGCCGCGAGGGCGGCCAGCGCGGACGTGGCGGGGGCGACGGCACCGGGAGCGCCGTCGAGGACGAGGGCGGTGAGGTCGGAGGCCGCCTCGCCGGTCGGCCCGGCCGGGTCGGCGAGCGCGCGCACCGTGTGGGCGAGGAGCACGGTCGCCGGCTCCGAGGCGGGTCCGGTGAGGCTGAGGGCCTCGGCGGCGTGGGCGGCGGCGGTGTCGTCGTCCAGGGTGAGGTGGCTGCCGAACGAGAGCAGGGCGTGCGCCGGGGCGGCCCGGTGGTCGGCACCCCACCCGTTCTCGTCGCCGTACTCCAGGGTGCGCCGGGCGAGCTCGACCATCCCGCGCACGTCGCCGCGGCCCCCGCGCAGCGCGGCGGTCCACGACCACGCGTCCATGAGGACCGGGGACCGGCCGAGGTCCTCGGCGAGCCGGGCCGCGCCGGCGAGGAGGTCCTCGGCGAGCCGGTCGTCGGGGAGGGCGAGGGCCGCGATGCCGCGCTGGAGCAGGTGGAGCAGGTGGACGTCCGGGTTGCCGGCGCGCGCCGGGACCGTGCCCTCTGGGGGGTCTGCCGTCCGCACGCCGCGGAGCCGCCGGTCGAGGAGGACGCGCGTCGCGTCACGCAGGGCCGCGAGGTCGTCGACCCGGTCGGGCCCGCCGTGGTTCTCGCCGGCCGCGTCGTCCCCGGGAGCGGCCGCCGCCTCCGCCGCCACGAGCTCGCAGTCGGCCTCGGCGACCCGGCCGAGGTCGACGAGGGCGGCGGCGCGCAGCGCCGACGACCAGGCCGTGCGGGGCATCGGGGGGAAGTCGGCGCCGTCGAGCAGCCGCAGCAGCAGGTCGGCCTCCCCGGTGGTGAGCATCGCCGGGCCCGCCTCGGCGAGGACCGCGTCGAGCACCTCCGGGTCGCTCGTGGCGTAGGCGTGCCGGACCGCCCGGGGTCCCGCACCCGACGCCATGGCCCACCGGGCGCTGAGGGCGTTGGCCCGCCGGTAGGCGGCGACGTCGCGGCGGCGGAGCTCGCTGAGCAGCCGCGCCCGCAGCAGCGGGTGGTACCGCAGCCGGGCCCCGTCGCGCCGGTCGGCGACCCGGGCGACGAGGCCGGAGCCGTCCGCGACCCGGTCGAGCACCTCGCCCATGTCGGGGCGGCCGGTCAGCTCGGCGGCCGCCTCGGGGGTGACCGTGTCGGGAACGGAGGTGAGCAACATCGCCCACTGGGTCGGCGCGTCGAACCGGCCGAGGAGGTCGTCGAACAGGTGCTCGGCGACGCCGTGCGGGGTCGTCAGCTCGGGGGCGTCCGGGTCCGGCAGGGGCAGGCCGGACACGTCGACCAGCCTGACGAGCGCGGGCCACCCCTCCGTCATCCGGTCGATCCGGTCGAGCTGGTCCTCGCTCAGGTCGGGGCACACCGCCGCGGTCTCCTCCCGCGCGAACGCGAGGTCGGAGGCCCGGATCTCGTGCAGGCTCCCGCGGAGCCGCTCGCGGACGACCTCGGGCAGTGGCGGGTCCCGGCGCGTCGACAGCACGACCGTCATCCCGGCGGGGCGGTGGCGCAGAAGGACGTCGAGCTCGCCGAGGACCTCCGGGCCGGTGACCTCGTGGAGGTCGTCGACGACGAGCACCGGGGCGGGACGGGCGATCGCGGCGACGAGGTCGGCGTGGAAGGCGGTGTCCCCCGCGGCGCGCGGGGCGGCGAGGGCGCCTCCGGGTCCGGCGGACAGGCCGCCGGCGCGGGTGAGCGCGGCGAGCACGGCGGTCCACACCCGGTAGACGCTGTCGTCGGTGGGCTCGGCGGTGAACCACGCCACCGGGTGCCCTCGCCCCCCGCGCTGCCGGGCCCAGTCGGCCAGCAGCGTCGTCTTGCCGTAGCCGGCGGGAGCGGCGACGAGCACGAGCGCGCCGTCGGCGGCGGCGTCGAGCCGGTCGGTGAGTCGGGGCCGTGGCAGGCCGCGGCCCACCGGCGGAACCCGGGTGCGCCCGGGCAGCACCCGCTCCGAGGTGCCGGGGCCCCCGCGGGCCGGGCCCCCGAGTCCCCCGGGCGGCTCCCCGCGCCCCGACATGCCCTCAGCGTACCGGCACGGCCGTCGGGCGCCTCCGGGCTCAGCCTCGGCCGGCTCGGTCGTGGACCTCGGGCAACCGGCGCATCCCGATCACGGACAGCCCGAGCGCCTGGAAGCGGCCGAGGACACCGTGCAGGTGGGCGTCGTCGACGACGTCCCCGCAGAGCCGGGTGGCCGTCCCGCCCCGCGACTCCGCCGGCGAGCGCGTGCCCGCCTCCACGGGGTTTCCGGTGGGGTCGGCGGTGTCGGCAGGGTCGGCGATGTCGGAAGGGTCGGGGGTGAGCTCCGGGAAGGCCGCACGCACCGACCCCGAGACGGTCCCGTCGATGAGGAACTCGTACCGCATGGCGCCTCCGTCCGCCAACGGCCCGCCCCGGGCCGGTGGTCGGGCCGTACGACCCACTGTCGGTCCGGCGGCGCACGGCTGCCTCACCCGGCGCGGGTGAACGCCGGTCAGTGGCTGACGGGCTCGGGCAGACGGTCCCGTGCCAGGCGAGGGCGACCGCGCCCACCCCGCCACCGACGGCGAGCGGGAGCAGGGCCGACACCGGGACGAACACCGCCATGAGCGCCACCGCGGCGAGCGGGCGGCGCAGCACGGCCGCGACCCCCGCGCCGACTCCAGCGGCCGCGAGCACGGCGACCGGGGCGACCGGGGCGACCGGGGCGTCCGGGGCGTCCGGGGCGTCCGGGGCGACCGGGGCGTCCGGGGCGTCCGGGGCGACCGTGACGGGCAGGAGCGCCGCGGTCATCCCCACGAAGGCGGCCGGAAAGGTCTGCCCCCCGAACCAGCCGGTCGCCAGGCACGCGACGGTCGCGACGACCTTGGCGAGGAGGAGGAGCAGCAGCCCGCCGATCCCGGCCGCCGCGACGTCGTCGACGAGGTCCTGACCCTCGTGCTGGCCGGAGAACAGCGCGAGGGGGCGAGCCCGGCGCAACGGCCCAGGGCGAGCCCCCCGGTCGCCGCCCGGGCCACCGCCGGTCACGCGTGCCTCGGCGAGCCTCCGGACCGGCGCGGTCAGCAGGAGCAGCGGGGTGGCGGCGCCCGCGGCGAGGGCGCCGCCCAGCACCGCCCAGCCGACCTGCCCGGGCACGCCGACCTCGACGGGGGGCAGCCGGTAGCGGTGGCCGCCCTCCCCCGGCAGGACGAGCAGCAGCGAGGCCGGGCCGGCGGCGGACGCGACGAGGACGGGCCCGAGCAGGCCCGCCAGCAGGCGCGCCTGCCGGCTCTGCTCGACGGCGAGGACCGCCGGACCGAGCGGGCCGCCGAACAGTCCGGACAGCGCCCCGACGACCGAGACCGCGGCGGCGTCGGCGCGGTTGACGCGCAGGATCCGGGCGCCCCGCTGGCCGAACCCGGTCGCGAGCACGATGAGCGGCGCCTCGGGCCCGAGCGAGGTGCCGGCGGCGAGCGAGACGACCCCGAGGACCGCCGAGCGGACGAGCCACCGGGCCGAGTGGACCGGGGTCCGGTCGTCCTCGGTGAGGGCGACGTCGAGGGCGACGAGCGCGTCCTCGACGTCGTGGGGCAGGTCGTCGGGCGAGCAGGCCGGCGGTCCGCCCGGGGGGCCCGGGACGGGGTGGCGGCGTCGGACCAGCCCGACGACGACCCCGCCGAGGGCGCACGTCACCACCGCGGTGAGGTGGGGCCCGATCGGCAGCCGCGCCGTGTGGCCGTCCCAGACGAGATGCTCGGCCGCGGTGACCGCCCGCAGGTAGAGCGCCGCGAACACCCCGACGGCGCCCCCGAGGACGGCGGCGACGAGAGGGTCCGGCCCCGGGGCACGGGCTCGTCCCAGCGCCGGGACCGCGGCACGTCAAGCGGTCGAGGTCGGTGGCCTAGGCTCGGTGCGTGCCCGACGACGACCGCCCCCGCACCACCGGCGAGGAGTACGTCGCCCTCGGCGACTCCTACTCCACCGGCCTGGGCACGTTCTCCGACGGCGGCGGCACGTGCCACCGGTCCGTCCTCGCCTACCCGGCGCTCGTCGCGGCCTCGTACGGGCTCGACCTCGTCCTCCGGGCCTGCCCGGGCGCGACGATCCCCGACGTCGTCGCGACCCAGCTCGACGTCCTCGGCCCGTCCACGGCGTACGTCACGGTCACCGCCGGCGGGAACGACGCCGGCTTCGGCCCGGTCCTGACCGAGTGCGCGCTCCCGGCGTGGGCCTCCGACGGCGCGGCCGCGATCGAGGGGGCCCAGGACTGGGTCGAGTCCCGGCTCCGGCCGGACCTCCTCGCGCTCTACGCGGGCGTCCGCGAGCACGCCCCCGAGGCAACGGTCGTCGCGGTCGGCTACCCGCAGATCTTCGCCGGCGAGGACTGCAACGCCTTCACGTGGTTCTCCCCGGACGAGCTCGCCGGGGTCAACGCGACCGCCGACCTCATCAACGCCGAGACCGCCGCGGCGGCGCAGGCGACCGGGTGCCTGTTCGCCGACCCCGTGCCGGTCTTCCTCGGGCACGCCGTGTGCCAGGACGAATGGATCAACGGCCTCTCCTACCCCGTCGAGGCCTCCTACCACCCCAACCGGAGCGGTCACGCGCTCGGCTACGCCCCGCTCGTCGGCCCGGTGCTCACCGGCCGTCCGGCGCCGGAGAGGGACCTCCGGTCGGCCGCCGACGTCGCCGCGGACATCGCCCGGCGGGAGCCGGCGTGGGCCGAGGCGGACGCGAGCGTGCTCCCCAAGCCCGTCCAGGCGCCGGACCTGCACAGCACCCGGGTGCTGCTCGCCGCGCAGCGGGCCGGGGTCGACGTCGACGACCCGGGCAGCGTCGCCGCCGCCGACGAGCGGTACGCCGCGGTCCGGGTCGAGCGCCGGTCCGTCCTCCACGGACCCGGCCGGCAGGCCCGCCCGTAGGCTGCCCCGCGTGACCGTCATCCCCGACCCCGCACGCGAGCTCGACCTCGTCCTCCTCGGCGCGACCGGCTACGTGGGACGGCTCGTCGCCGCCCACCTCGCCGAGCACGCCCCGCCCGGGCTGCGGGTCGGCATCGCGGGACGCTCGGTCGAGCGGCTGCGGGGCGTCGCCGACGGGATCGGGGCCGGGGGGTGGCCGCTGCTCGAGGTCGACGTCACCGACCGGGCCGCGCTCGCCGCACTCGCCGGCCGGACCCGGGTGCTCGCCACCACGGTGGGTCCCTACGCCCGGCACGGCCTCCCGGTCGTCGAGGCGTGCGCCCGCGTCGGCACGCACTACGCCGACCTCACCGGGGAGGTGCTGTTCGTCCGAGACAGCATCGACACCTGCCACGAGGCCGCGACCCGCTCCGGCGCCCGCGTGGTCCACTCGTGCGGCTTCGACTCGCTCCCCTCCGACCTCGGGGTGCTGCTCACCGCCGAGGCGGCCCGCGCCGACGGCGAGGGCGAGCTCACGGCCACCACCCTCCACGTCCGCTCGCTCCGCGGCGGGGTCAGCGGCGGCACGATCGACTCGATGCGCCAGCAGGTGCTCGCCTCGCGGCGCGACCCGGCCGCCCGACGGCTCGTCGCCGACCCCTACGCCCTCAGCCCCGACCGGGACGCCGAGCCGGACCGCGCCCCGCGACCCGACGCCCGACCGGACGCACGCCCCGAGGAGGACTCCGCCTCGGGCGGGCGGCGCTCGCTCGCCCGTGGGGCCTCCCGGGCGCTGCCGGTCCGGCGCGACGCGCACGGCGAGTGGACGGCACCGTTCGTCATGGCCTCCTACAACACCCGGATCGTGCGGCGGAGCAACGCGCTGCTCGGGTGGGCCTGGGGCCGGGGCCTGCGCTACCACGAGGTCCTCGACACGGGACGCTCCTGGCGGGGGCCGCTGCTGGCGGCCGGCGCGGCCGCCGGCCTGCTCGGGGCGTTCGCGGCGATGTCGTTCCCCCCGACGCGGGCGGCGCTGGACCGGGTGCTGCCCTCACCCGGCGAGGGACCGGACCCGGCCGCGCTCGCCCGGGGCCGGTTCCGGGTCGAGGTCGAGACGGTCACGACGACGGGGGCGCGCTACCGCACCGTCGTCGCCGACGACCGGGACCCCGGCTATCGGTCCACCGCGGTGATGCTCGGCGAGTCGGCGCTCGCCCTCGCGTGCGACGAGGACGCCCTGCCCGACGTGGCCGGGGTGCTCACCCCGGCGACCGCGCTGGGCACCGTCCTGGCCGACCGGCTCCGGGTGCGGGGGATGACCCTCGAGACCGCGCGCGTCGCGCCCTGACCGGCGCCCGGGGGGCCGACGGGCCGCCTGGGAGGCCGGGGTAGGGACCCGCCTGCGAGGCCGCGACGGCGACGGGCAAGATACCGGTGTGCCACTGCTGACGACGGACACCGCCCACGACGACGCCGTCCGGCGGCTGAGGGAGTCCTACGCGGCCGTCCCCGCCGGTGCCCCGGTCCGGCTCGCGAAGCCCACGACGAACCTGTTCCGGCCGCGCGAGGCCGCGTCCACCCCGGGGCTGGACGTCACCGGCCTCACCGGCGTGCTCCACGTCGACCCGGAGTCCCGGACCGCCGACGTGCAGGGGATGTGCACCTACGAGCACCTCGTCGAGGCCACCCTGCCGCACGGGCTGATGCCGCTCGTCGTGCCGCAGCTGCGCACCATCACCCTCGGCGGGGCCGTCACCGGCCTCGGCATCGAGTCGACGTCGTTCCGCAACGGGCTGCCGCACGAGTCCGTCATCGAGATGGACGTCCTCACCGGGACCGGCGAGGTCGTCACCGCCCGGCCGGACGGCGAGCACGCGGACCTCTTCCGGGCCTTCCCGAACTCCTACGGCAGCCTGGGCTACGCGACCCGGCTGCGGATCGAGCTCGAGGAGGTCGGGCGCCGGGTGCACACCCGCAACGTCCGGTTCGGGTCCCTCGACGGCCTGGTCCACGCCGTCGGCGAGGTCTGCGCGACCCGCGCCTGGGCCGGGGAGCGGGTCGACGCCATGGACGGCGTCGTCTTCGGACCCGGGGAGCAGTACCTCGTCCTCGGACGGTTCGCCGACGACGACGTCCCGACCAGCGACTACACCGGACAGGACATCTACTACCGCTCGCTGCGCGAGCGTCACCGGGACGTGCTCACCGCGGCCGACTACCTCTGGCGCTGGGACACCGACTGGTTCTGGTGCTCGGGCGCCTTCGGGGTCCAGAACCCGCTCGTGCGCCGGCTCTGGCCGCGCCGTTACCGCCGCAGCGACGTCTACCACCGCCTCGTCCGCCTGGACAACCGCCACCACGTCGCGGCCCGCATCGACCGGGCCCGGGGCCGCCCGGAGCGCGAGCGGGTGGTCCAGGACGTCGAGATCCCGCTCGGCAGGACCGAGGAGTTCCTCCGCTGGTTCCTCGACGAGGTCCCGATGACCCCGGTCTGGCTCTGCCCGGTCCGGCTGCGCGAGCCGGCGGGGCCGGGCAGCGCCACCTCGTGGCCGCTCTACCCGATGGACCCGGGCGAGGTGTACGTCAACGTCGGGTTCTGGGGCACCGTCCCCATCGAGCCCGGCCGGCGCGACGGGGACGTCAACCGGATGGTCGAGGACGAGGTCGCCGCCCTCGACGGCCACAAGTCGCTCTACTCCGACGCCTACTACGACAGGGAGACGTTCGACGCCCGGTACGGCGGCGAGACCTACGCCGCGGTCAAGGCCGCCTACGATCCCCACGGCCGCTTCCCCGACCTCTACACGAAGGTGGTTGAACGCCGATGACGGCACAGAGCACGAGAGTCACCGTCGCGGACGCGGTCCGCACCGTGGCGCAGGAGCCGCTCCCGGTGCGGGTGACGGCCTACGACGGGTCCGCCGTCGGCCCGGACGACGCCGAGATCCACCTCCACGTCGCCAGCGAGCTCGGCCTGCGCTACATCGCGAGCGCGCCGGGGGACCTCGGCCTGGCCCGCGCCTACCTCACCGGGAACCTCGAGGTCACCGGCGCGCACCCGGGCAACCCCTACGCCGCGCTCCGCCTCGTCAAGAACGAGCTGCAGCGGCGCCGTCCCACGGCCGGAGAGGTCGCCCACCTCGTCCGCGGGCTCGGTCTCGACAAGCTGAGCCCGCCGCCCCCGCCGCCGCAGGAGCGGCTGCCCCGGTGGCGGCGGGCGGCCGACGCGCTGCGCACCCACAAGAACCGGGCCGCGGAGTCGATCAGCCACCACTACGACGTCTCCAACCGGTTCTACGAGCTCGTCCTCGGGCCGTCGATGACGTACACGTGCGCGGCGTTCCGCACCCCGGAGACCGGGCTCGACCAGGCCCAGGAGGACAAGTACGCCCTCGTCGCCGGCAAGCTCGCGCTCACCCCGGGGATGACGCTGCTCGACGTCGGCTGCGGCTGGGGCGGCATGGTCCGGCACGCGGCCCGGGAGCACGGGGTCAAGGCGCTCGGGGTCACGCTGTCCAAGCAGCAGGCGACGTGGGCCCAGGAGGCGATCGAGCGGGAGGGCCTCGCCCACCTGGCCGAGGTGCGCCACCTCGACTACCGCCTCGCCCCGGAGCAGGAGTTCGACGCGATCTCCTCGATCGGGCTCACCGAGCACATCGGGGTGCGCAACTACCCGGCGTACTTCGGCCACCTCCACCGGCGGCTGCGGACCGGCGGCCGGCTGCTGAACCACTGCATCACCCGCCCGAACGGGTCGTGGAAGGCGCGCCCGGACGCGTTCACCGACCGCTACGTCTTCCCCGACGGCGAGCTCGCCGCCCCGGGGCGGCTCGTCAGCGAGATGCACGACGCCGGGTTCGAGGTGCAGCACGAGGAGAACCTCCGCATCCACTACGCCAAGACCCTGCAGGGGTGGTGCGAGAACCTCGCGGAGAACTGGGACGCCTGCGTCGCCGAGGTCGGCGCGGGCACCGCCCGGGTGTGGGGCCTCTACATGGCCGGGTCGCGGATCGCGTTCGAGATCAACAACCTCCAGCTCCACCAGGTGCTCGCGACCAAGCCCGGTCCCGACGGCGAGACGACCTACCCGCTGCGCCCCGACTGGGACCCGCTCACCTGACCCCCTCAGGGCCAGTCCCGAAATCCGCACTTCGTGCCCGGATGGCCGCGCGAGGCACCCGATTTGCCCGGGTGCCGGCGGCCGAACGGGCACGAAGTGCGGACTTCGGGGGGTGGGATCAGGGGAGGGCGGCGGCGAGGCGGGCGACGTCGTCGGGGGTGACGCGGCAGCAGCCGCCGACGAGCCGGGCGCCGGCGCCGACCCAGTCGCCGACCCGGGTCGGCAGGTCGGTGGCCGCGAAGTCCGAGGAGCCGACCCAGGCGCGGGCCGCCGGGTCCCAGCCCTCCCCGCTGTTGGGGTAGCAGACGACCGGCTTGCCGGTGACCTCGGCGGCCGCCTCGACGAGCGGCAGGACGTCCCCCGGTGCGGTGCAGTTGACGCCGACGGCGACGACCTCGGCGACGTCGCGGGCGAGCTCCCAGGCCTCGTCCGGGTCGTCCCCGGAGCGGGTGCGCTCGCCCGCGCACGTCAGTGACAGCCACACCGGGACCCCGGTGCCGCTGACCTCGGCGAGCAGCGCCTCGGCCTCGACGACGCCGGGGACGGTCTCGAGGGCGAGGACGTCGGCGCCGGCCTCGAGGAGCAGCGCGATCCGGGGTCGGTGCCAGGCGCGCAGTGCGCGGATCGTCAGCCCGTAGGCGCCCGTGTACTCCGACCCGTCGGCGCAGGCGGCCCCGTAGGGCCCGACCGAGGCGGCGACCCAGCGCCGGGTGCCGTCGGTCGCGCTGGCCTCCTCGGTCGCCGCCCGGGCCAGCCCGACACCGCGGGTGAGCGCGTCCGCGAGGTCGCCGGGATCGCGTCCGACGGCGGCGAGCCCGTCCGCCGACAGCTGGTAGGACGCGGTCGTCACGACCCGGGCGCCGGCGCGGACGAAGTCCCGGTGGGCCGCCTCGACCTCGTCGGGCTCGTCGAGCAGGAGCCGCGCCGACCACAGCGGGTCGGACAGGTCGTGTCCCCGGGCCTCGAGCCGGGTCGCGAGCCCGCCGTCGAGGACGACCGGCCCCGCGGCGAGGGCCTCGGCGAGGGAGGTGTCACGCAGCTCCACCCGGCCATCATCCCCCACCCTCGCCGCTGCGTCCGCAGGGTCAGCGCCCCAGCAACCGACCGTGCGGACGCACGCCACCCACCCACCGCTACGTCCGCAGGGTCAGCGCCACAGCAACCGGCCGTGCGGACGCAGGCCGGGGGCCGGGACTGGTGCGAGACTGGCGGGGTGAGCACCACCGAGACCCACCCCACCGAGCGGGTCCTCTGCGGCGGCCCCA
This sequence comes from uncultured Actinomycetota bacterium, assembly GCA_963800325.1. GTDB lineage: Bacteria > Actinomycetota > Actinomycetes > Actinomycetales > Dermatophilaceae > CAWDAQ01. Next base: position 1,177,685 of record CAWDAQ010000005.1, read on the forward strand.
CCGACCCGGCGGGGTCCGGACCCCCCGCGGCCGCCGAGGGCATCGAGCTGCTCCAGCCGCGTGAGGTGCCGCTCGGGGGGCCGCGCGCCATGCTCGTCCGTCGGGTCCTGCCCGGGCGGGACCGGCGCATGGTCGGTGCGTGGTGCTTCGCCGACACCTACGGCCCCGAGGTCACCCGGATGGTCGTCCCGCCGCACCCGCACACCGGCCTGCAGACGGTGAGCTGGCTCGTCGAGGGCTCGGTGCGCCACCGCGACAGCCTCGGCTCGGACACCCTCGTCCGCCCGGGCGAGCTGCACCTGATGACCGCGGGCCGCGGCGTCGCCCACTCCGAGGTCTCCCCGTCTCGCGGCCCCCTCCACGGCGCCCAGCTCTGGGTGGCGCTGCCCTCGCCGGCCCGGGACGGCGCCCCCGCGTTCGAGTCCCACACCGCGCCGGCGCGGGTCGACCTCGCCGGCGCCCGGGTCACCGTCCTGCTCGGCGAGCTGCTCGGGACCCGCTCGCCCGCGACGACGTTCACCCCGATCGTCGGGGCGGAGGTCGACCTCGACGCCGGCGGCTCGGTGACCGTGCCGCTGCGGGACGACTTCGAGCACGGCGTGCTCGCCCTCACCGACGGGGTCGAGGTCGGCCTCGCCGGCGCGTCCGAGGGACCCGCCCCGGTGGCGACCGGCGCGATGGGGTACGCCGGACCGGGCAGCGGGCCGCTCACCGTCACCGCCGGCTCGGCCCCCGCGCGAGCGCTCCTGCTCGGCGGCGAGCCGTTCACCGAGGACCTCGTCATGTGGTGGAACTTCGTCGCCCGCAGCCACGACGAGGTCGCCGAGGCCCGGGCGACGTGGGAGCGGGAGCGGGACGCCGCCCCCGACGCCCGCCGCCGGTTCGGGCTCGTCGGGGGCGAGGACGCCACCCTCGCCGCCCCCGAGCTGCCGAACGCGACCCTGCGCCCCCGGCCACGCCACCGCGAGCGCTGACCGCCGGGCCCGCCGCGGGACGGCCCCGGCCCCACCCGCGCAAACCGCTGGCGAGGGCCGGCGGAATCCCCGATCCTTGCCGTCGTGGACCGTGACCCCGAACCCGGCGTGACCCCCGACGTCGACCCCGGCGCGCACCTGGCAGGGGACCTGCCCGACCCGCTCCGGCACCGGCCGCTGACCCCGGCCGACGCCGAGGAGGTCGCCGCGCTCGTCCGAGCCGCGGAGACCGCCGACGTCGGGGAGCCGCTCACCGAGCTCGCCGACGTCGTCGCGGAGTGGCAGCGCCCCGGCTTCGACCTCGCGACCGACTCGGTCGGCGTCCACTCGGGCGGGCGGCTCGTCGCCGCGGCCGAGGTGTTCCGCGGCCGGCGGGTCGAGGCCGCCGTCCACCCCGACCGGCGCGGCCTCGGGGTCGGCGCCGCGCTCGTGGGCTGGTCCGAGCGGGTCGCCGACGCCCGCGGCAGCCGCCTCGTCGGCCAGACCGTTCCGGCCGGCGGCGACGCCGAGCGGCTGCTCAGCGCGCTCGGCTACACCCGCCGCTGGACGTCCTGGGTGCTCGCCCTGCCCGCCGGGCGCGAGGTCCCGCCGCGGGACCTCCCGGGCGACTACGCACTGCGCTCGTTCGTCCCCGGGCGGGACGACCGGGCCACCTGGCGCCTCGTCGAGGACGCGTTCGCCGAGTGGGGGGACCGCGACCCCTCCACGTTCGAGGACTGGTCCGCCGCGACCACCCGGCGACCGGGGTTCCAGCCCGGCGACGTCCGCCTCGTCACGACCACCGGCGGCGAGCACGTGGGCGCCTGCGTGCTCCACCTCGACGGTGACTCCGGCTTCGTCCACCAGCTCGCCGTCCGGGGCGACCACCGGGGCCGGGGCATCGCCCAGGTCCTCCTCGCCGACGCCTTCGCCCGCAGCCGGGCACGCGGCGCGGCCCGGTGCGAGCTGTCCACCGACAGCCGCACCGGCGCGCTGGGCCTCTACGAGCGGGTGGGCATGGAGGTCACCCACACGTGGCACCACCTCATCCGCGACCCGGGCGTGCCGGCGGCGACGACGTGCTGAACCGGCCGGTGTGCCGGCCACGTCGACGGGGCGGTGAGGACGTCGCCGAGCTCGGCACGCCCCAGAAGTACTACTGCGTGTAGTATTGTGGTGGGTCGGGCGCCCGGCCCGGGGGACGAGGAGGGCGGTCATGGACGACGACGACGTCATCACGGTGCTCGACGACACGCAGTCGTGGGAGTTGCTGCGGGCCGAGGAGTTCGGCCGGCTCGCCTACCACCTCGGCTCCGAGGTCCACCTCGTGCCGGTCAACTACCGGGCGGACGGCGAGCGGCTCGTCATCCGGACCTCCGAGGGAAGCAAGCTGCTCGGGGTCCACATGAGCGAGGACGTCGCCTTCGAGGTCGACCGCATCGGCCCCACCGAGGCCGTCAGCGTCGTCCTGCGAGGCCGGGCCCGACAGCTCGACGGGGACGAGGCCAGGCGCGCCGCCGACCTGCCGCTGCGGCCCTGGGTGCCGACGGACAAGTTCGCGTTCATCGCGATCGAGCCGTTCGAGCTGAGCGGACGCCGGTTCGTCCTCGACCGTCCCGCCCCGGACGTGCCACCCTCGCCCTGACCGGTCCGACGCCCCGCGCCGGACCCGCAGGACGGACCGAGGAGGCACCGTGGACAGCACGGCATGGGACGAGCGCTACTCCGGACGAGAGCTCGTGTGGTCGGAGGAGCCGAACCGCTGGGTCGAGGAGCTCGCCGCCGGGCTGCCGCCCGGGCGCGCCCTCGACGTCGCGGCCGGTGAGGGGCGGAACGCGGTGTGGCTCGCCGACCGGGGCTGGCGGGTCACCGCCACCGACTTCTCCCCGGTCGCGGTCGAGCGCACCCGCACCGTCGCGGCCGACCGGCTCGGGCCCCGTGCCGACCGGGTCGTGGCCCAGGTACGCGACGCCACCGTGCCGCCCGAGGAGCCGGGCGGGTTCGACCTCGTCGTCGTCTCCTACCTCCAGCTGCCCGCCGCGCAGCGCCGCCGGGCGCTGCGGGCCGCGGCCGAGGCGGTCGCCCCCGGCGGGCACCTCGTCGTCGTCGCGCACGACTCCCGCAACCTCACCGACGGCACGGGCGGCCCGCAGGACCCGGCCGTCCTCTACACCCCCGCCGACGTCGCCGAGGACCTCGCCGGGACCGGCCTGAGAGTCGCCGTCGGGGAGACCCGGCAGCGGGAGGTGCCGGACGCCGCCCGCCCCGCCCTCGACGTCGTCCTCGACGCCGTCCGCGACCCCGGCACGGCCGACGGGGGTTGATCCGCTCCTGCCGGGGTAGGACACCGTCGCCCCGGCCAGTCGGGCCGGGGCGGCACCGACCGTCGAGGAGGACACCGTGGCACGCGACGACAGCACGGACGACCCGGGGCCCAGCGTCAAGGACGACGAGCTCTACGAGCGGCTCCGGGACGAGGGCAACAGCAAGGAGAAGGCGGCCCGCATCGCGAACGCCGCCGCGCGCTCGTCCCGCTCGAAGGTCGGCGAGCGCGGCGGGGAGCACCGGTCCTACGAGGAGTGGACGGTCGACGAGCTCCGCGAGCGGGCCCGGGAGCTCGACGTCCACGGCCGCTCGAGGATGACCAAGGACGAGCTCGTCGAGGCCCTCCGCTCGCGCTGACCCGCGCGACGGGTCGGCCTCACCGTCCGCGCGCCATCGCCGGCGGGAGCAGCCGCTCGGCGTACCTGGCGAGTACCGGGCCGAGAACCGCGAGCAGCAGGACGTAGGCGGTCGCGACCGGCCCGAGCCCGCCGACCCCGGCGGCGACCGCGAGGCCGGCGATGACGACCGAGAACTCGCCGCGCGGCACGAGGGCCGCGCCCGCGCGGGCCCGACCCCGGGCCCGCACGCCGTCACGGCCGGCGGCGTACCAGCCCGTCGCGACCTTCGTCACGGCGGTGACGGCCGCGAGCGCCCCGGCCACCGGCAGCACCGGGAGGATCTGGCCGGGGTCGGTCGCGATCCCGAACGCGACGAAGAACACGGCCGCGAACAGGTCCCGCAGCGGGGACAGCAGGGCCCGCGCCCGGGCGGCGATCTCGTTCGGCACCGCGATCCCGACGAGGAACGCGCCCACCGCGGCACTCGCCCCGACCCCCTGGGCGACCCCGGCGACGAGGAGGGTGATCCCGACGAGCCGGAGGAGCACCTGCTCGTCGGCCGGGTGGGAGAGCATCCGCCCCATCCGGTCCCCCGACCGGTGGGCGGCGAGGAGGACGAGCAGCACCGCCCCGAGCGCGAGCGCCACCCCGCCGAGGGCGCGCAGCGGCCCGCCACCGGAGAGGACGACGACGAGTACGGGCAGGTAGAGCGCCATCGCGATGTCCTCGAGGACGAGGACCGAGAGCACCGCCGCGGTCTCCCGGTTCCCGAGCCGGCCGAGGTCCTCCAGCAGCCGCGCGACGATGCCCGACGACGACACCCACGTCACCCCGGCGAGCGCGAGCGCCCCACCCCAGGGCAGTCCGGCCAGGCGGCCGGCGACGAGGCCCGGGGTCGCGTTGAGGGCGAGGTCGACCACCCCGGAGCGGCGGTGCCGACGCAGGCTCGCGACGAGCTCGGCGGCGGAGAACTCGAGGCCGAGGGTGAGCAGGAGCAGGACGACCCCGAACTCGGCCCCGAGCCGGACGAACGGCCCGGCCGCGGTCAGCGGGGCCAGGCCCCCCTCCCCGAGGAAGAGGCCCCCGACGAGGAAGAACGGGATGGGCGAGAGACCCCACCGGTGGGCGAGCATCCCGAGGAGGGCGAGCGCGGTGAAGATCCCGCCGAGCTCGAGGAACAGGACGGCGGTGTGGTCCACGGCGCCCGGAACCTCAGTCGCCGAGGCCCGGCTCGGCGAGCAGCCCCTCGAGCCGCCGCAGTCCCTCGTCGGTGCCGATGGCGACGAGCACGTCGCCGGCGTGGAGGACCTCGCCGGGGCCCGGCGAGGTGAGCACCTGCTCGCCGCGGACGATCGCGACGACGGAGCAGCCGGTCCGGGTCCGCGCCCGGGTGTCCCCGAGCACCCGGCCGTCGCACGGGGTGCCCGGGCGCAGCTCGAGCCGGGCCGACTCCAGTCCCGGCACCTCCTTGGACAGGTCCGCGAACCGCTGGCTCAGCCGCGGCGCCCCCATGAGCTCGGCGAGCGTGGCCGCCTCGTCCGGCTGCAGCCGGATCGTCTCGCTCGCCTCGTCCGGGTCCTCCCCCGCGTAGGAGCACACGGTCGCGCCGCCGTCGCGATGGACGATGAGGGCGACGCTGCGCCCCCGGCTCGTCGTCAGCTCGTAGCGGATCCCCACGCCGGGGAGCATGGTCTCGACGATCTCCACGGGATCGATTCTCGCAGGGGACCGGCGCGCCGGGCCTCACCGGGCGGGGGCGAGCGCGTCCCGGCGGTGGACGAGGACGGACGCGGCGAGCACCGCGAGCCCGGCGACGGACAGCCCCGCGCCGACCCAGCTCGGGGCGGTGTAGCCGTACCCGGCGGCGATGACGAGGCCGCCGAGCCAGGCGCCGAGGGCGTTGGCGAGGTTGAGGGAGGCGTGGTTGCTCGCGGCGCCGAGCGTCTTGGCGTCACCGGCGACGGTCATCAGCCGCAGCTGGAGGCCGATGACGAGCACCGACCCGGCGACCGCGACGGCGAACACGGTCAGCAGGGCGGGCACCGCGGCGTGCGCCGTCGCGGTGAAGAGCGCGAGCAGCCCCCCGGTCGTCGCGCACGAGACGACGAGGCTGCGCAGCACGGACCAGTCGGCGAGGTGGCCGCCGAGGCTCGTGCCGACGGCGCCGCCGACGCCGAAGGCGAGGAGGAACACCGGGACGGCGCCCTCGGGGAGCCCGGTGACGTCGGTGACGGTGGGAGCGATGTAGGAGTACATCGCGAACATCCCACCGAACCCGACCGCCCCGACGAGCAGGGTGAGCCAGACCTGGAGGCGCCCGAAGGCGGCGAGCTCGCGGCGGACGGTCCCGTCCGGGTCCCGCGGGGTCCACGGCACGAACGCGCGCACGCCGAGCACGGTGAGCACGCCGAGGAGGCCGACGAGGGCGTAGGACCACCGCCAGCCGGCGTGCTGGCCGAGCCAGGTCGCCGCGGGGACCCCCGCGATGTTCGCGGCGGGGATCCCGAGCATGACCCGTCCCACGGCGCGGCCGCTGCGGCCGGGTGGGGCCATGTCGACCGCGACGAGGGCGGCCACCCCGAAGAAGGCCCCGTGCGGGAGGCCGGAGACGAAGCGCAGGGTGATGAGCGCCCCGTACCCCGGCGCGAGCGCGCTCGCGACGTTGCCGGCGGCGAACACGAGCATGAGGGTGATGAGCAGGGCGCGGCGAGGCAGCCGGGCCCCGAGCGCGGCGATGACCGGCGCGCCGACGACGACCCCGGCGGCGTAGGCCGAGATCGCGTGGCCTGCGGCGGGGATCGAGGCGCCCACGCCGTCGGCGATCTGGGGCAGCAGCCCCATCGTGACGAACTCGGTGGTCCCGATGGCGAAGCCGCCGAGGCCGAGCGCGAGGGTGGCGAGCAGGACGGGTCGCCCGGTCGGGGCCGGGCGGGCGGGGGCGGGGGCCGGAGGGGCGGCCTGGGACATGGGCGGTCCTGGGGGTGTCGGGCGCTCCGGGACGGGAGCGGTGGGGGCGGGCCGGCTGGCTCCGTCGACAGCACCGACCCGGTGCAGCGCGCCCCGGGGCCGGGCTATTCCCTGCCGGGCTCCGCCGACGGGACGTTCGCCTCGAGCTCGGCGAGCCAGACGCGGGCGTTGCCGTCGGACGGCGCGCGCCAGTCCCCGCGGGGCGAGAGCGCCCCGCCCGGGGAGACCTTGGGCCCGTTGGGCAGGGCGGACCGCTTGAACTGGCTGAACCCGAAGAAGCGGCGCAGGAAGACCTCCAGCCAGCGCCGGATCTCGGGGAGGTCGTAGGCGTGCCGGGCCTCGTCCGGGAAGCCGGGCGGCCACGCACCGGCGGCGTCGTCCCGCCAGGCGTGCCAGGCGAGGAAGGCGACCCGGCTGGGCCGGGCCCCGAACCGGATGACGTGGTGCAGCGAGAAGTCCTGCAGCTCGTAGGGTCCGACGACGTCCTGGGTGCTCTGCGGGGTCTCGCCCTCGGCCACGGGGACGAGCTCGGGGCTGATCTCGGTCCCGAGGATCCGGGTGAGGACCTGGCCGACCTCGTCCTCGAACTGGCCCGAGGAGACGACCCAGCGGATGAGGTGCTGGACGAGGGTCTTCGGGACCCCGGAGTTGACCGTGTAGTGCGACATGTGGTCCCCGACGCCGTAGGTGCACCAGCCGAGCGCGAGCTCGGACAGGTCGCCGGTGCCGAGCACGATGCCACCGAGGTGGTTGGCGAGCCGGAAGAGGTAGTCGGTGCGCAGCCCGGCCTGGACGTTCTCGAAGGTGACGTCGTACTCGGGCCGGCCGTCGGCGAACGGGTGGCCGAGGTCGGCGAGCATCTGTCGGGCCGCGGGGGTGATGTCGACCTCGTCGAGCCGGACCCCGAGCGCGCGCGCGAGCGCGGTCGCGTTGGCGCGGGTCTCGGCGGACGTGGCGAACCCGGGGAGGCTGTAGGCGAGGACGTCGCTGCGGGGGCGGCCGAGTCGGTCCATCGCCCGGGCGGCGACGATGAGCGCGTGGGTGGAGTCGAGACCGCCGGAGACCCCGATGACGATCTTGGGCTGCCCGATGGCTCGCAGCCGCTGCTCGAGGCCGCTGACCTGGATGTTGTAGGCCTCGTAGCAGTCGAGGGCGAGCCGGTCCGGGTCGTCGGGCACGAACGGGAACCGGTCGACCGACCGGCGCAGGCCGATGTCGCCGCGCGGCGGGTCGAGCTCGAGGGCGACGGTCCGGAACGCGCTCACCCGCTCGTGGTGGGTGCGGCGGTTGTCGTCGAAGGTGCCCACCCGGAGCCGCTCGGCCCGCACGAGGTCGAGGTCGACGTCGGCGACGGAGTGCCGGGGGCCGTCGGGGAACCGCTCGGACTCCGCGAGCAGCCGCCCGCACTCGTACACCATCGTCTGCCCGTCCCAGGACAGGTCGGTGCTGGACTCCCCCTCCCCGGCGGCGGCGTAGACGTACCCGGCGAGGAAGCGCGCCGAGGCCCCGCGGCACACCTCGTGCCGCTCCTCGGACTTGGCGACGGTGATCGGGCTCCCGGAGAGGTTCGCGACGACGGTCGCGCCGGCGAGGGCCGCCTCGGCGCTCGGCGGGATCGGGACCCAGACGTCCTCGCAGACCTCGACGTGGAGGACGAGCCCGGGCACGTCGCGGGCGGCGAACAGCAGGTCCGGGCCGAACGGCGCCTCCTGTCCGGCGACGGTGACGACCTGCCCGCGCTGGTCGTCCCCCGGGGCGAAGTGGCGCCGCTCGTAGAACTCGCGGTAGGTCGGCAGCGCCGACTTCGGCGCCACCCCGAGCACCCGGCCGCGGTGGAGCACGACCGCGCAGTTGTAGAGACGGTGGCCCCGCCGGACCGGGGCCCCGACGACGAGCACGGGCCGGAGCCCGGCGCTCGCCTCGGCGAGCGAGGCCAGCGCGCCGTCGACGGCCTCGAGCACCGCGTCCTGGAGGAAGAGGTCGTCGGCCGCGTACCCGGTCAGGCACAGCTCGGGGAAGACGGCGACGGCGACCCCGTCGTCGTGGCACTCCCGGGCGGACTGCAGGACCGCGGCGACGTTCGTCGCCGGGTCGGCCACCGCGACCGGCACCGTGCACGCGGCGACGCGGGCGAAGCCCTGGTCGTAGGCGGAGAAGAAGTCCATGCGGGGCGGCTCCAGCTGCTCGGCGACGCGGCAGGGTGCCGCGGTGCCGAGTCTGCCAAAGCCGCCCCGGAGGGGGCACCCGGCTCAGCGCAGCGAGCGGACGTGCGTCTCGTGGGCCTTCTCGCCGATGTCGCCGAGGGCGCGCCAGCCCACGACGGCGTTGCCGAAGAGGTCACGCCATCCCCACTGCGAGATCGGGACGCGCTCGGGCTTGGGGATGCTGAAGCGTCCCACCACGGCGAGCACGACGACCACGACGGAGCCGAACAGGAGCCGGACCGAACCAGCTGGCAAGCATCGTCATCACCTTCCGGCGGGGGGCCGGAGAGCGATCCGGGCGTCGTGTGCGGACCCTTGAGTCCCGCCGAGGTGGCGTCCGGGTCTGTCGACCCCCACACCGTGATCATCGCGCCGGAGGGCCCGCGCGGACAGGGCCGAAGGTCCCCGCAGGCCGCCGGGACGGCGCGTCAGGGCCCGGCGTGGCGCACGTGCCCGGCGCCGTCGAGGCCGGCGCCCCGGGCGTCCCCGAGGCCGGCCAGGACGTGGACACCGACGACGGCGTTGCCGAGGAGGTCACGCCACCCCCAGGCACGCAGGGGCACCCGCTCCAGGCGGGGCACGGCGCACCGTCCGAGGGCGGCGAAGACCGCGACCACGGCCGCCGCGTAGACCACGATCCCGAACGGGCTGGCGAGCACTGCGTCGACCACGTCGACCTCCTTCGGCTGCGGGGGCCGGTGACCGGCCCTGCTGTCGTTGTTCTTCCTCTACTGTCCGTCCAAAGTCGCGTAAGCACAAGCAGCGTGTCCTCACGGGTAACCAGTAGCGTTGCTTCATGTTCGACCTCCAGCGCCTCCGTGCCCTCCACGCCGTCCGGGCCCACGGGTCGGTCGCCGCGGCTGCCACCGCCCTCGGCTTCACCCCGTCGGCGGTGAGCCAGCAGATCGGCAAGCTCGAGCGGGAGGTCGGCGCGGCCCTGCTCGAGCGCGCCGGGCGGGGGGTGTTCCTCACCGACGCGGGGCTCGTCCTCGCGGAGGCGACCGACGACATCCTCAGCCGGACCGAGGAGGCCCGGGCACGGCTCGAGGCGCTGCGGGAGGGCCTGGTCGGCTCGGTCCGGATCGCCTCCTTCGCGACCGCGATCCGGGGCGTCGTGGCACCCGCGCTCGGCGAGCTCCGCGTCGCCGCACCCGGGCTGTCGGTGACGATCGAGCAGCTCGGTCCGGTCGCGGCCGTCGAGTCGGTCGAGGCCGGGCACGCCGACCTCGCGGTCACCCACGACTGGGCGGACACCCCCGTGGCCTTCCCCGCCGGCCTGCACGTCGAGCCCCTCGCCCACGACCCGGTCGACGTGCTGCTGCCGGCCGGCCACCCGCTCGCGTCGCGCCCCGCCCTCCGGATGGCGGAGATCGCCGGGGAGGTGTGGGCGACCGACGTCGGCGACGGGGTGTGCACGCGCTGGCTGCGCACCCAGCTCGCGCGGCACGCCGACTCCCCGCGCACCGACTTCCGCACCGAGGAGTACGACGCCCAGATCGCGCTCGTCGCCGCCGGGGTGTGCCTCGCCGCGGTTCCGCGCCTCGGGCGGGGCGATCTCCCGCCCGGGGTCGTGGCGCTCCCCGTCGCCGGCGACCGGCCCTATCGCCGGCTGTTCGCGCTGTCGCGGGTCTCCTCCTCGCGCCGGCCGGCGATCCGGACGATCACCGGGTCGATGCGCCGGCACGCCGCCGCCCCCGGACCGGTGGGGTCCGGGGGCGGCGGGACCGGGGAGGAGGCCGGCGCGCTGGTCGGCGGCTGACGCGCGCGTCGGTCGCCGTCCTCGCGGTCAGTCGTCGTCGCCTCCCTGGTGGTGGTGACCACCGTGTCCGCGGTGTCCCTCGTGTTCGTCGTGCCCGTGTCCGTCGTGCCGGTGTCCGTCGTGCCCGTGTCCGTGCCCGTGGTGCCGGCGGTCCCGGCCGTGGGGGACCGAGGTGACGGTGCCGTCGGCGGGGTCGAGCAGCACCCGGGGGGCCGGGCGCCCGTGGAAGTCGAACAGGCCGTCGAGGCTGCCCGACCAGGCGTCGGCGGAGTGGTCACCGATCCGGCCCAGGCCCCAGTTGTCCTCGACGAAGCGGGTGATCGACGCCTGCTGGGTCTGGGTGTGGTCGACGTGGTTGCGCTTGGCGAACGGGGAGACCACGAGCAGGGGCTGGCGCGGTCCGGGCCCGCAACGGTCCTGGTAGCCGCCGGCGACCGGGGCGCCGGACTTCGCGGCGTCGAGGCAGAACGCGGCGTCGTCCTCGGGGTTGTCCGAGGCGTTGCGCAGCGTCGCGGCGACGTGGTCGTACCAGCCGTCGGAGTCGTCGTAGGCGATGACGACCGCGGTGTCCTTCCAGTTGCGCGACCTCTCGATGGCGTTGACCTCCTTCACGACGAAGTGCTGCTCGTCGATGGGGTCGGAGTAGGCGGCGTGCCCGTCCTCGTAGTTCGGCGCCTTGAGGAAGCTCACGGCCGGCAGGTGGTCGCTGTCGACGACTTCGGCGAAGTCGCTGATGTCGTACTGGTGGTTCGCCTGCCCGTCGTGGCCGATCTCCGACGTCGACGCCGGCGGCAGGTGGTGCGGGTTGGCGGTCGAGGCGTAGTACTGGAACGGCTCGTGGTGCGGGTTGTAGTCGGTCGAGGACACGCCGGCGACGTTGGTGTGGGTGGTCTCGCACTTCGCCGGGCTGTCGGCCGTCGCCGGCGTGGAGGGCCGGAACCCGCCCTGGAACCAGCCCCAGCTGACGCCCTTGGCGCCCAGCAGGTCACCGATGTTCTTCCCGGTCATGCCGGCCAGGGTGTGGTCGGTCGTGCCGCTGCTGTTCGAGCAGTCGTCGTGGACCGGGTCTGGGTCGTTGACCATGGTCCCGACGCCCCGGGCGTCCGGGGCCCGGACGACGTAGTCGCTCGCCGTCGCCGGCTTCGGGGTGCCGTCGGGTGCGTACTCCTCGACCCCGTGGGTGTTGCCCGAGACGAGGTTGATCGCGCCCGGGGACGAGGGGCCGAACGTCGTGCTGAACGAGTGGTCGCTCATCGCGTAGTGCTGGGCGTAGTTCCACAGCCCGGTGACGGTGTTGCCGTCGTAGTAGTCCATCGTCAGGCCGGTGCGGCCGAACATCCCCGGGTCGCAGGTGTCCTTGCTCGTGTTCTCGACGAAGGCGTCCATGGCGCCGCCGTGGTAGGCCTTCTGCTCCGCGGTGTAGCCGTGGTCCTGGTCGCACGTCACGGCCTGACCGGGCGTGAGCCGGCGCGGGGCGACGGAGTTGGGGTTGGCCGAGCCGAGCAGCCCGTCGTGGGCGAGGGTCGCGACGTCGCGGGGCGTGGAGCGCGCGGCGGTGAAGCGGGGGGCCGGGCGGTTGCTGCCCTGGAGGGTCTCGCCGGGGGTGTTGGCGGCCTCGGGGTAGGTGGCGAAGTAGTGGTCGAAGGAGACGTTCTCCTGGAAGATCACGACGAGGTGCTTGACCGGGGTCGCGGCGGCACCGTGGTGGCCGTGCCCGTCGTGGTGGTGGTGGCGGGACGACGCCGAGGCGCCGGTGGCGCTCGAGGCGACCGCCGCGACGGCGAGCGCGGCCACGCCTGCGCTGGCGGCGGCCGCCCTCAGCGGCCGCCGGTGGGACGTTCGGGACATGCGGACGGTGCTCCTCCGGGGCAGGGACATGGGTCGTGGCGCTGGTGCTGGCACCGCCACCGGGCAACCTAGACCCGTTCGCCGCCCGCGGCATCCGCAGCGGCCCGGGTTCGCCAGGGGTTCACCCGACCGTCGACGTGCGGTCGCCCCGACAGCCTGCGCCACTGCGTCCGCACGGATGGTTGCCCGGGCGCCGACCCTGCGGACGCAACGGGGGTGACGCCACTGCGTCCGCACGGATGGTCGCCCGGGGGCTGACCCTGCGGACGCAGGCGGTGGCGACTCAACCGGGGGTCAGTGGCCGTAGCGGCGGGCTCGCGGGCGGTAGCCGGGGACGCCCCCGGGGCCGGCGGCCCCCACGGGCTCCCCCCGGGCCGCGCGGCGGGCGAGCGCGGCATTCCGGCCGAGCAGCAGCCGGAGCTGCTCGGCGCGCTCGCGGGCGAACGTCCGCCGGGGCGAGCGGCCCCACGTGTCCTCGAACAGCCGCTTCGTCGCGGCGACGGCGTCGGGGGAGCGGGTGAGCACCTGCGCGACGAGGTCGTCGGCGACGGCGGCCGGGTCCTCGGCGACCTCGGTGGCGAGCCCGAGGGCGTGGGCCCGGGCGCCCGTGAGCATCTCCCCCGTCGTCGCGAGCCGCTTGGCGGTGTCCTTGCCGACCTGCTCGGCGAGCGTCCGGGCCCCGGCCATGTCCGGGACGAGGCCCCAGCGTCCCTCCAGCACCGACCACGTCGCGCCCGGCGTCGTCACCCGGACGTCCGCGCCGAGGGCGAGCTGGAGGCCCGCGCCGAGGCAGTGGCCGTGGACGACGGCGACGACCGGGACGGGGACCCGTCGCCAGGCCCAGCACGCCTCCTGGAAGAGGTTCGTCCCCCACCACGGCCGCACCGCGAACGCCCGGGCGGTCCCGGCGCGGTCCCCGAGCACGGCCGCGAAGTCGAGGCCCGCGCAGAACGAGCGCCCCTCCCCCGAGAGGACCACGGCGCGCAGCCCGCGGTCCGCGCGCAGCCGGTGGGCGGTCGCGGCGAGGTCGGCGAGCATGCCCAGGGTGAGCCCGTTGAGCTTCTCGGGACGGGAGAGCCGCACCCGGGCGACCCCCGAGGACAGCTCGCACGCGACGGCACCCGGCATGTGGGCAGCCTAGGTCGGCCGCCCGTCCCGACACCGCCGGGACGCGCTCAGGGACCCGTCCTATCCTCGAGGGGCACCCCCGGAGAGACACAGGTGAGGAGCCGCCCCGGTGCCCGCGAGATCGACCGTCCGCACCCTCGGCGTCACCTTCGCCGCCCTGGCGCTCGTCGCCGCGGCGCTCGTCGTCCACCTCCGGCAGCCGGGCGCAGCCGGCCCGGACGGCACCGGCGCCGCGACGAGCGCCACCGCCACCGCCACCGCGTCGCCGGAAGCGCCGTCGGACCGCCTCACCGCCCCGTCGTGGACCCTGACCGACATGAACGGGCGGACCGTCCACTCCAGCGACCTCGACGGCAAGGTCAGGGTCGTCAGCTTCCTCTTCCCGTACTGCACCGGCTACTGCCCGGTCGCGGCCCGCGCCATGGTCCAGCTCGAGGACGAGGTGGCCGGGACGCCCCTGGCCGGCCGGCTCCGCCTCGTCGCCTTCAACGTCGACCCCGCCGGGGCCGACCGGGCGGCGATGCGCGCGTTCTGGCGGCAGTTCGGCGGCGACCCCGGCGACCCGCACGTGTCCTACCTCACCGGCTCCCCTGGCCGGATCCGCCACGTCGTCACCGACGGGTACAAGGTCCACTACGAGAAGGTCACCGAGGCCGAGCAGGACGCGGCCGCGGCGAGGGCGAAGAAGAACGGCACCTACGTCGAGGAGCCCGACGTGCCCAACCCCGCCGCCTCCCGGGCCGGGGTCGACTACGACGTCGTCCACAACGACGTCATCGAGGTCGTCGGACCCCACGGCCGGGTCGACCGGGTCTTCGACGACGCCGCGGACGTCCCCGAGCCCGAGCTGCTCGCCGCGGTCCGGGCCGCGGCGGGGCAGGGCTGATGGACCCCTCCGGCAGCGGGATGAACCCGGCGTTCATGTGGATGCCGGAGCTCCCGCCCGACCTCGCCCGGCTGTTCGCGTGGCACCCGCAGCCGGTCCCCCTCTTCCCGGTGCTCGCGCTCGCGGCGGCCGTGCTCTACGGCTGGGGGACGGTCCGGCTCGTCCGCCGGGGCGACCGATGGCCCTGGTACCGGGCCGTGCTGTTCGGGACCGGGCTCGCGAGCCTCGTCCTCGTCACCGGCACCGGGATCGGCGGCTACGGGATGACGCTGTTCAGCGTCCACATGGCCCAGCACATGGTCCTGAGCATGCTCACGCCCCCGCTGCTCCTGCTCGGCGCCCCCGTGACGCTGCTGCTCCGGGCGCTCCCCGCCCGGGGCCGGTCCCGCCGACGGCTCCTCGCCGTGCTCCACAGCCGCCCGGTCGGGGTGCTGACCGCGCCGTGGTTCACGCTGCCGCTGTTCATCGCCAGCCTGTACGGCCTCTACCTCACGCCGCTGTTCGACGCCGCCATGTCGACGTGGCTCGGCCACGACTGGATGCTCGCCCACTTCGTCGTGGTCGGGCTGCTGCTGTTCTGGCCGATCCTCGCGATCGACCCGAGCCCGCACCGGGCCCACCCGGTGCTGCGGATCCTCGAGCTCTTCGTCTCCGTGCCGTTCCACGCCTTCTTCGGGATCGCGGTGATGACGACCACGACCCTGCTCGTGCGGACCTTCGCCCACCCGATGCCGTCGTGGGGGGTCTCGCCGCTGGAGGACCAGCACACCGGCGGCGGGATCGCGTGGGCCTTCAGCGAGGTGCCGACGCTGCTCGTCATCGCGGCGATCTTCCTCCAGTGGTCCCGCTCGAGCGACCGGGAGGCCCGGCGGAGGGACCGTGCGGCCGACCGGGAGCACGACCGCCAGCTCGAGGCGTACAACGACTGGCTCGCCGCGCAGCGTCGCGCCTGACCGGCCGGCCTACCGGCGGTGGCGCCCCCGGTAGGCAGCCCACCCACCTCCGGCCGGGGCGGCCCCGACCGGCTCGGCGACCGCCTCGGCGTCCGAGACCCCCGCGGCCCCCGCGACAGGCTCCGCCTGCTCCCGCGCGGCCCTGCCCTCGGAGCGCGGCGCGAACGTCGCGACCGCCGCCGCGACGACGACGAGCACCCCCGCGGCGGTGAGCAGCGCCCACGAGACGGCGTCGACGAACGCCTGGTCGGCGGCCGCGACGAGCTGTCCGCCGGCGTCGCCGAGCCGTGCGGCGACCGCGTGCGCCCCGGCGAGCGAGGCCGTCGCGGCGTCCACGGCCGCGTCGGCGCGGTCCGGCAGCGGGGGCAGCGCCGCGGCGAGCGAGTCCCGGTAGTGGCCGTTGAGGATGCTGCCGAGGAGGGCGATGCCGAGCGCGGACCCGAGCTCGCGGGCGGTGTCGTTGACGGCCGAGGCCACCCCCTGCTTCTCCTGGGGGAGCGAGGAGACGATCGCGGTCGTCGCGGGGGTGCCGGCGAGCGCCATCCCCGCGCCGTAGAGCACGAGCCCGGCGACGAAGTGGGGGTAGGAGAAGTCGGTCCCGAGCAGGCTGATGACGACGAGCCCGGACGCCATGAGGACCAGTCCCAGCCCCGCGACCCGGTTCAGGCCGGCGTGGCTCGCGATCCGCGGCGCGGCCCGCGCGAGCGGGATGAGGACGAAGGGCAGCGGGAGCAGCGCGACCGCCGCCATGAGCGGGGACCGTCCGACGACGAGCTGGAGGTACTGCAGGACGATGAAGAAGAACCCGAACGCGGCGAAGAACTGCGCGGTGATCGACAGCGACCCGAGCCCGAACCCGCGCAGCCGGAACAGCCGCGGGTCGAGCATCGGGCGCTCGGCCCGCAGCTCCCAGGCGACGAACGCGACGAGGGCGAGCGCCCCGCCCGCGAGCCCGCCGAGCACCCGGGCGTCGGTCCACCCGCGGACCGGTCCCTCGATGATCCCGTAGACGAGCGCGCAGACCCCGGCGAGCGAGAGCAGCGCGCCTCCGACGTCGAGCGGCGGCGCGTCCGGGTCCCGCGACGGCGGCACCACGGCGAGGGTGCCGACTGCCGCGACGACGGCGAGGGCGACGTTGAGCGCGAAGAACGAGCTCCACGAGTAGAACTCGAGCAGCAGCCCGGACGCGAACAGCCCGAGGACCGCCCCGCCGCCGGCGACCCCCACCCAGACCCCGACCGCCTGGCCGCGCTCCTCGGGCGGGAACGACGTCGTGATGACCGACAGCGTCGTCGGCATGACGAGGGCGGCACCGACCCCCATCGCGGCGCGGAGGGCGATGAGCGGCCCGGTCGAGTCGACCGTGGTCGCGAGCGCCGCCGCACCACCGAAGACGGCCAGTCCCGCGAGGAGGACGCCGCGTCGGCCGAACCGGTCCCCGACCGCGCCCGCGGGGAGCAGCAGCCCGGCGAGGAAGACGGTGTACGCGTCGACGATCCACTGCAGGTCGCGCTGGGAGGCCCCCAGCTCGCGGGCGAGGTCGGGGATGGCGACGTTGAGCCCGCTGACGGCCGAGACGACCATCATCAGGGCGACCGCGACGACGGCCAGCACCGCCCGTCGTCGGCCCGGCGACAGCGCCGCCGGACCCACGTGCTCCTCGGGGGCGACCCCCGTCATGCTTTTCATCATGCGATGAATTAGACACCCGGGACCCGCCTCGTGACAAGCCCCGCGAACGAGGTGGCCCCCGGCGGCCGCCGGTCGTGGTTTGCACACCCGTGCAAGTCCGGTCTACGGTGGCGCGGTGACGCTGGAGAAGACCGACGCAGAGCCGGGGACCCACCCCCCGGGGAGCGCTCCGAGGCCCGGCGGGTCGCGCTCGCCGACGCCGCGTACGCCCTCCTCGCCGAGGGCGGCATGGAGTCCGTCACCGCCGGGGCGGTCGCCACCCGCGCCGGCGTGTCCCGCCGGACCCTGTTCAACTACTACCCGAGCGTCGAGAGCGTCCTCACCGCCGCGATCACCGACTGGGTGACCGAGCTCAGCGACGCCCTCCTCTCCCGTCCCGCCCACGAGGGCCTGCTCGACGCGCTCACCGGGGCCCTCGAGGTCCGGCCCACCCCCGAGGTCCTCCACCGGCTGGAGACCCTCGTCCGGGTCGCGCGGACCTCCCCCGGTGCGCGCCGGTTCGCCGCGGAGTTCTCCACCACCCGGGTCGAGGCCTTCGAGCCGGTCCTCCGCGCGCGCCTCGGCCCCGACGCCGACCCCCTGCTCGTCGGGGTCGCGGCCCGCGCCGTCGTCGCGGCCGCCGAGGCCGCCACCCACGAGTGGGTCCAGCGCAGCACGCCGCGGGGCGGGACCGACACCGACCCCGCCGACCCCGCCGACCCCGCTGAGGTCGGGGACGGCGCGGACGCCGTCGAGCTGCACCACCGGCTCATGCTCGAGGCCCTCGACGTGCTCCGGCGGGGCCTCGCCGACGTCGGCCGCCGGTCCCCCGCCAACGACTGACCCTCCCCCGACCACCTGCCGTCCCGAAAGGCACCCCACCCATGGCCACCCTGCTCTGCCGCCTCGGCCAGTTCTGCGGCCGGTTCGCCTGGCGCGTCGTCGCGTCCTGGGCGGCGCTGCTGCTCCTCCTCGGCGGAGCCGTCGCGGCGTTCGCCCAGCCGCTGACGAGCGAGATCACCATCCCGGGCAGCTCGTTCCAGCGCGTGCTGACCCACCTCGAGCACAAGGTCCCCGAGGCCGCCGGCGGCATCGGCACCGTCGTGTTCACCACCGACGACGGCGCGTTCACCCCCGACCAGCGGCGGGCGGTCGCCGACACCCTCCAGCGGTGGCGGGAGGTCCCGGAGGTGCAGTCCGTCGCCGACCCGTTCCGGACCCAGGCCCGGCTGGACGCCCAGGCCCAGCAGCTCGCCGCCGCGCAGCAGCAGACCGCCCAGACCTCGCAGCTGCCGCCGGAGAAGCAGGAGCAGCTCCAGCTCCAGGCCAGGCTCGCCTCGCTCAGCTCCGGGCTGCGGTTCGTCACCGAGGACGGGTCGACGGCGATGACCCAGATCCGCTTCGAGGGCCCGGTCACCGACGTCCCCCCCGAGGTGCGCCAGCACGTCATGGACGAGGCCGACCCGCTCGCGCAGGCAGGCGTCCGAGCCGACTTCGGCACCGAGATCAGCCAGGACACCTCGACGATCATGGGGCCCGGGGAGGCACTCGGCCTCGTCGCCGCCGCCATCGTCCTCGTCGTCATGCTCGGCACCCTCGTCTCCGCCGGGCTCCCGATCCTCGCGGCCCTCGTCGGGGTGGGGACGGGGCTGGCCGCCGCGCTCGCGCTCACCTCGCTGGTGCAGATGGCGACGATCACCCCGGCGCTGGCGCTCATGCTCGGACTCGCCGTCGGCATCGACTACACCCTGTTCATCGTCAACCGCCACCGGCAGGAGCTCCTCCACGGCACCCCGGTCGCCCGGGCCGTCGGGATCGCCACCGGCACCGCCGGCAACGCCGTCATCGTGGCCGGCACGACGGTCGTCATCGCCCTCGCCGCGCTGACGGTCACCGGCATCCCGTTCCTCGGCCTCATGGGCCTCGTCGCCGCCGGGACGGTGGTCTGCTCCGTCCTCGTCGCCGTGACCCTCACCCCCGCGGCCCTCTCCCTCCTCGGCACCCGGGTGATCTCGCGCCGCACGTGGGAGCGGCACGGCTTCACCACCCCGGGGGTCGCGACCACGGAGGCGCTCGCCGCGAGCCGGGAACGGCACGGGTCCCGCGGTGCCTGGGGGCGGGCGGTCACCCGGCACCCGTGGCTTGCCGTCGGCGGCGTCGTCGCCCTCCTCCTCCTCGTCGCCGTCCCCGCGCTCGACCTGCGCCTGGGACTGCCGGACGGCGGCAGCGAACCGGCCGGGTCCAGCGCCTACCGGGCGTACGCGACGATCGAGGACAACTTCGGCGCCGGGGCCAACGGCCCCCTCCTCGCCGTCGCGACGATCCCCTCCGGCGCGAGCGACCTCGACGTCCTGCGCCAGCAGGTCGACGTCGGCACCCGACTGGACCACGTCGACGGCGTCGCGCGAGTGGTCCCGGTCGGGGTGAGCGACGACAACACGGTGTTCGCCTTCCAGGTCGTCCCGAGGACGGGGCCGAGCGACGCCGCGACCGTCGACGTCGTCGACCGCATCGAGGCGGTCGGTGCCGACCTGCCGAAGGTCGACCTCGGCCTCACCGGGCAGACCGTCGCCAACATCGAGATCTCGGACCGGCTCGCCTCCGCCCTCCCGCTCTACCTCGGGATCGTCGTGGGCCTCTCGGTGCTGCTGCTCCTCGTCGTGTTCCGCTCGGTGCTCGTCCCGGTCCTCGCGACCGGCGGGTTCCTGCTCTCGGTGGCGGCGAGCTTCGGCGGGGCGGTCGCGGTCTACCAGTGGGGATGGCTCGGGAGCCTGTTCGCCGTCAACCGGACCGGCCCGATCCTGTCGTTCATGCCCATCATCCTCATCGGGGTCCTGTTCGGCCTCGCCATGGACTACCAGATGTTCCTCGTCACCGGGATGCGCGAGGCGTGGGCGCACGGCGAGGACGCCCGGCGGGCCGTGGTCACCGGGTTCGGGCACGCCTACCGGGTCGTCACCGCCGCGGCCATCATCATGGTCTCGGTCTTCTCGGGCTTCATCCACGCCGAGCTGACGATGATCCGCCCCATGGGGTTCGGGCTCGCCTTCGGCGTCCTCGCCGACGCCTTCCTCGTCCGGATGACCCTCGTCCCCGCCGCGATGCACCTGCTCGGCGAGGCCGCGTGGTGGACCCCGGCGTGGCTGGACCGCCTCCTGCCCGACCTCGACGTCGAGGGCGCCCGGCTCGCCGAGCAGCTGCAGGACCGCGACGCCGACCGGCTTCGGGTCCCGGCCCACGCCCGGTGAGCGCTCCCGTGACGAAGCCCGGCCCCGGCGAGCGCCCCGAGCACCCCGAGCACGCTCAGGTCGTCGTCGTCGGCGCCGGCCTGTCCGGGGTCGGGGCGGCCTGCCGCCTGCTGCAGGCCGGACGGGAGCCGGTGGTCCTCGAGGCCCGGGAGGCGCTCGGGGGCACGTGGGACCTGTTCCGCTACCCCGGCGTCCGCTCGGACTCGGACATGTTCACCCTCGGCTACCCCTTCCACCCGTGGAAGGACCCGCGCACCATCGCCGACGGGCCGTCCATCCTGGATTACGTCCGCGAGACCGCCCACCGGTTCGGCGTCACCGACCGGGTCCGGTTGCGCACCCGGCTGGTCGCCGCCGACTGGGACGGCGCCGCTGCCCGGTGGACGCTGACCACCGAGCACACCGCGCAGGACGGGCGGGTGACCCGCGGGCGGCTGAGCACGCCGTTCCTCTACCTGTGCAGCGGCTACTACCGCTACGACGGGGGGTACGCCCCGGACCTGCCCGGGCTCTCCCGCTTCGGCGGGCGCGTGGTCCACCCGCAGCAGTGGCCCGAGGACCTCGACGTCACCGGACGGCGGGTCGTCGTCCTCGGCAGCGGCGCCACCGCGGTGACGCTCGTCCCGGGGCTCGCCGCCCGGGGTGCGGCCCACGTCACCATGCTGCAGCGCTCCCCGAGCCACGTCGTGTCGGTCGCGTCGCGCGACGCCGTCGTCGAGCGGGCACGCGCGCTGCTCCCGGGTCGGGCCGGGGACCAGCTGGCCCGGTGGAAGAACATCCTCGTCGCGCTCGGCTTCTACCGGTTCTGCCGGCGGGCGCCCCGGCTCGCGGCCGGGTTCATCCGCCGCCGCGCGGCCCGCGAGCTCGGACCCGGGGTGCCGGTCGACCCGCACTTCCGCCCCCGGTACGACCCGTGGGACCAGCGCCTCTGCCTCGTCCCCGACGGCGACCTGTTCGCCGCCCTCCGCTCCGAGCGGGCCGACGTCGTCACCGACGAGGTCGCCGGGTTCACCGCCGGGTCGGTCGTACTCGCCTCCGGCCGGACGCTCGAGGCCGACGTCCTCGTCACCGCCACCGGGTTCCGGGTGCAGCTCCTCGGCGGCGCGTCCCTCACCGTCGACGGCGAGCGGGTCGACCCCGCGGAGACGTTCGTCCACCGGGGGGTGATGCTCTCCGGGGTCCCCAACGCCGCGATCTGCATCGGCTACACCAACGCGTCGTGGACCCTGCGGGCCGACCTCTGCTCGAGGTACGTCTGCCGCCTCCTGGACCACATGGACCGCCGCGGCTGGGCCGTGGCCGTGCCCGAGGCCCCACCCGGCCTGGACCCCGTCCCGTTCCTCGAGCTCGGCTCGGGCTACGTCCGGCGGGCGGACGGCGTCCTGCCGCGCCAGGGGTCGCGCCGTCCCTGGCGGGTCCGGCCGAACTACGTGCGCGACCGGCTCGAGATGAGTCTGGGCGACATCACGGCGGGCATGCGGTTCTCGCCTGCGACCCGACCGGAGAAAGAGTCGTCCGGGGGTGTATCAGCGTCGGCCCCACCGCCTCCTCCTCGTGTCGGGCGATGACGTCGAGGAGGTGGTCGCCGTGGTCAGGTCACGGTCGACCGAGGTCCGCCGGCTGCGGCTGGTCGCACCTCCCCTCGACGGGGACGCGTCCGACGACCCGGAACCGGGGGTGGAGGGCCGGGGGCGGGGCCGCACGGGGGTACGCGGCCCCGCCCCTTCTCCCCTCCCGGGACGGCTGCTCTCCGCGGGTCGCGGCGCTTGGTGGTTGATACCCCCTCGGGTATAGTGGTGCCAACCTCGACCCCAGGGAGCGACGATGTGCCGACCGGCGACGTGCAGGACGTGTGGCAAGACGACGTGGGCCGGGTGCGGCAACCACGTCGACCAGGTCATGGCGAACGTGCCGAGGGAGCGCCGGTGCACGTGTGACCGCGAGGAGCGGAGCGGGCGGGGAGGGCTGCTGGGCGCGCTGTTCGGGCGCTGACCTGCGCCCAGCGACCATCGGCGTGGGTCCCGGGACCTTCGCCTCTCCACCCGCGTCCGGTGCCACGGCACGGTGGTGCTGACGGCAGGACCGCCGTCACGGCACTCCGCAGGAGGAGATCATGAGCACCATCAGCCACGGCCGCCGCCACGGTGACACCACCGAGTCGACCAGCGGTCCGGCCGTCACGGACGTCAGCACCAGCGAGCACCCGGCAGCCCTGCGCTACGTGCTCGCCGCCATCCGGCTCAGCATCGGCTGGGTCTTCCTCTGGGCCTTCCTCGACAAGACCTTCGGGCTCGGCCACGAGACGCCGAGCGCCCAGTCCTGGCTCAACGGGGGCAGCCCGACCGAGGGGTTCCTCGGCAACGCGACCGCGGGGCCGCTGGCGAGCTTCTACCAGGGCTTCGCCGGCGCCGCCTGGGCGGACTGGCTGTTCATGGTCGGCCTGCTCGGCATCGGGGTGGCCCTCATCGCGGGAGCGGGCATGCGGATCGCCGCTGCGAGCGGTGCGCTGCTGCTCGTGCTCATGTGGAGCGCGGTCCTGCCCCCGGCGAACAACCTGTTCATGGACGACCACCTCGTCTACGCCCTCGTCCTCGTCGCCCTCGCCATGCTCGGCGCCGGTCGGTACGTCGGCGTCGGACGGTGGTGGGAGGGCCTCGGGTTCGTCCAGCGCAACCCCTGGCTGAAGTGAGACGAGGGGTGGGACGAGGGACCTGACCCCCGAAGTACGGCACGGGAGCACGACGCTCCCGGATCCCCGAGCTGCCCGGCCGAACGGCCGGGCAGCTCGCGTCCGTGGGCGGACCACGGAGACCAGACCACGGAGCCCAACCGGCAGAAACCGGCGGTACCGGCGGCAGTTGCCGCCGGTACCGCCGGTTTCGTGCGGGGGACCTCCTCCCGCCGGGCCCCGCAGGGCTCCCGGTCGAGGACGCCGCTCGTCAGCCGACGCCGGCCTCCTCGTGACCCCGGTGGTGCCGGTGGGTCTGCGGGGTACGGGCGACGAGGACCGGGCAGGCCGAGGCGTGCATGACCCCTTGGCTCACCGAGCCGAGGAGGAACCCGCGCACCCGCCCCCGACCGCGGGAGCCGACGACGACGAGGGAGGCCGCGTCGCTCTGCCGGACGAGGGCGTCGACGGCGTAGTCCTCGACCACGACCCGGTCGACCACGACGTCGGGGAACTCCTCGGCGAAGCCGGCGAGCGACTCCCCGAGCGCCGCCTTGGCCTGCTGCTCGATCTCGTCGCGGTCGATGACGGCCATCGCGTGGCTGGCGGGCACGCCCTCGTACATCAGGCTCCAGGCGTGGACCGCGACGATGCCGCACCCACGGCTCGCCGCCTGCTCGAAGGCGTGCCGGACGGCCTCGACGGACAGCTCGGACCCGTCGACGCCGACGACGACCGGTCCACCCGGGGTGCCGAGTCCGCCCTGCTCGCGGACGACGACGACCGGGCACTCGGCCTCGGCGGCGACCTGGACCGACACCGCGCCGGTGACCGCGGCGTGCGCGGCCCCGATCCCCCGGGAGCCGACGACGACGGTGTCGGCGACCCGGGAGGCGTCGACGAGCGCGCTCGGCGCGCTGTGCTCCGGCTCGCTCCAGCTCAGCTCGACGTCGGGCTCCATCGAGCGCACCCGGTCGAGCGCGTTGGGGGAGACGACGTCGAACTGCTGGGTGATGTCGTACGGACCGGTCGCGGCCAGACGGGCGAGGGAGTACGCGTGCAGGAGGTGCAGCGGACGCCTCCGGCGAGCCGCCTCGCCGGTCGCCCAGTCCAGGGCGGCGATGCTCGACGCGGACCCGTCGACGCCGACGACGACGGCGCCCTGCGGGACGGGTGAGGAGTGGAGTGGCTCGGTCATGGGGACCCCTTCAGCGTGGTGGACCGGACGCCTCCAGCCTCGTGCCGGTCCCGCCCGGGCCGCAAGGCCGTTGGTCCCCGCAGCGGTGGAAACCTGCGAACGGCAGCGGTCACACGGTTGTCCTCGACAGGTCTGCCGACGCACTCCCTCGACACCCGGGGGGGATTCCCTAGACTGACCGCGATGACTGGCTCCGATCCCGCCCGCGGTCCCTCGCTGCCCGGCACCTCGACGCTCGAGCTGGACGACCTGCTCGAGGAGCTCCGCAGCCGCGCCGACGCCTCGTCCCGGTCCCAGCAGCGGGTCGCCGCCCTCCTCGACGCCGTCATGGCCGTCACCGCCGACCTCGACCTGTCCGACGTGCTCTCCCGCATCGTCCACGCCGCCTGCGACCTCGTCGACGCCCGGTACGGCGCCCTCGGGGTGCTCGCCGCCGACCACGAGCGGCTCGTCGAGTTCGTCACCGACGGGATGAGCCAGCAGGAGCGGGACGCGATCGGGGAGCTGCCCCACGGCAAGGGGGTGCTCGGCCTCATCATCCGGGAGCCGCACCCGCTGCGGCTGGCCGACATCGGCGAGCACCCGGAAGCGGTCGGGTTCCCCGCGAACCACCCCCCGATGAGGAGCTTCCTCGGGGTCCCGGTCCGGATCCGGGACACCGTGTTCGGCAACCTCTACCTCACCGAGAAGATCGGCGCCCCCGCGTTCACCGCCGAGGACGAGTCGATCCTCGTCGCCCTCGCCGCCGCCGCGAGCATCGCCATCGACAACGCCCGGCTCTACGAGCGCGCCCGACGGCAGCGCCAGTGGACCGAGGTCACCGGCGTCGTCACCCAGAAGCTCCTCGAAGGGCACTCGGAGGAGGAGGCGATGGCCTTCCTCACCGAGCGAGGACGCCAGATCACCAGCTCCCTCGTCGTCGCGGTCGCCCTCGAGGACCACGCGGCCGGCCTCGGGCTGCGGACCATCGCGGTCGACGACGACGGCAGCGACGTCGCCGAGCACGAGGTCCGGGCCCTCCTCGCCTGCGAACACGGCCGGGAGGCCCGGGAGTCCGGGGAGGCGAGGGTGGTCCCGCTCACCGACGTCGACACCACCGGGGACGACGAGCTCACCGGGCTCGTGGACCGGCTCGCGCCCCGGCGGGAGAACGGGTTCGCCGCCTTCCTCCCGGTCGCGGTGCCCGGCGAGCCGATCGGGTGCATCGTCCTGATCTGGCAGGCCTCTCAGGACCCGACCGCCTCCCTCTTCCCCGCCCCGACGCTCGAGGCCCTCACCGAGCAGCTCGGGCTGGCGATCGTCGCCTCCCGCACCCAGCGCGACCGGGAGCGGCTCGACCGGCTCGAGGACCGGGAACGGATCGCCCGGGACATGCACGACCACGTCATCCAACGGCTCTTCGCGACCGGGCTCTCGCTGCAGTCCGCCTCCCGGGTCGCGGTCAACCCCGTCGTCCGGGAGCGGCTCGACGAGGCCGTCGAGGACCTCGACGAGGCGATCAAGGACATCCGCCGGACCATCTTCGAGCTGCACCGGACGCGGTCGACGAAGTCGCTGCCGAGCACCCTCGAGGAGATCACCGGGGAGGCGACCCGACCCCTCGGGTTCCCTCCCGGCCTCACCATCGACGGCGGCCTGACCACCCTGCCGAACGGCCTCGAGGCCGACGTCATCGCCGTCGTCCGGGAGGGCCTGGCGAACATCGCCCGGCACGCCCACGCCGACAGCGCCGAGGTGACGGTGAGCATCGGCGACGCCGAGGTCGACGTCACCGTCATCGACGACGGCACCGGGATCCCCGCCGACGCCGCCCCCCACGGCCTGGGCAACCTGCGCGACCGGGCCGAACGGCGGGGCGGGCTGTTCGAGGTGCGCCCGATCGAGCCGCACGGCACCCTGATGCGGTGGTGCGTACCCCGGGAGGCCCTGTGAGACCCGCGCTGACCTGCGGCTCCGTCGCCCGGCGAGGGGACCTTGTGCCCTGTCGCGGACCCCGCGCAGCGGCGATCGTGGTCCGGACGTGAAGGAGACACCAGTGAACACCCGCATCTTCCTCGTCGACGACCACGAGATCGTCCGCCGCGGCCTGCGCGAGCTGCTCGAGTCCGTCGACGACTTCGAGGTCGTCGGCGAGGCCGGCACCGCCGCCGAGGCCCGCCGGCGCATCCCCGCGGTCCGCCCGGACGTGGCCGTCTTCGACGTCCAGCTCCCGGACGGCTCCGGGATCGACGTGTGCCGGGACGTGCGCTCCGAGGACCCGTCGATCGCCGCCCTCGTGCTCACCTCCTTCGACGACGAGCAGGCGCTCGCCACGGCGATCCTCGCCGGCGCGTCGGGATACCTGCTCAAGGACATCAAGGGCAACGGGCTCATCGAGGCCGTCCGTGCGGTCGCCGCGGGACGGAACCTCATCTCGCCCGCCAAGGCCGCGCGGGTCCGGGCGAGCTGGGCCCACGAGGCCAGCGAGGACCCCCGGCTGCAGCTGCTCTCACCCCAGGAGCGACGCGTGCTCGACAAGGTCGCCCAGGGCAAGACCAACCGGCAGATCGGCGAGGAGCTCTACCTCGCGGAGAAGACCGTGAAGAACTACGTCACCTCGGTGCTCGCCAAGCTCGGGCTCGAGCGGCGCACCCAGGCGGCCGTGTTCGCCCTGACCCACACCGAGGGCGGCGGGCGGGGCGGCTGATGCCGCCCCACCCGATCCCCACCCGATCCGACAGCTGACCGAGGACGCACCCGAACCGAGGAGGACGGTCATGGACCAGCAGACCGAGGACCTGACGATGTCGAGCGCGGACTGCTGGGCCGAGCTGCGCAGGGCGCCCGTCGGACGGCTCGCCGTGGTCGTCGACGGCCACCCCGAGATCTTCCCGGTCAACCACGTCGTCGACCACGGCACGATCGTCTTCCGCACCGCGGCCGGCACGAAGCTCGCGGGCGCCCTCGGCAAGCAGGTCGCGTTCGAGAGCGACGGCTACGACCTCGAGTCCGGCACCGCGTGGAGCGTCGTCGTCAAGGGGCGGGCGGTCGAGTCCACCCGGCTGCACGACGTCCTCGACGCGATGAAGCTGCCGATCTTCCCCTGGCACGACAGCCCGAAGCCGCACTACCTGCGCATCGAGCCGGACGAGCTCACCGGCCGCCGGTTCGTCGTCGCGGGGCAGGCCCGCACCGAGGGGGGCACCGGGGCGGGCTGAGGCCCGCCACCGACCTGTGGGAGACGGCCCACCGGGCCCCGGCGGTCGTCACGTTCCGAGCACGACGTCCTTGTGCCAGGACTCGGTCCGGTAGCGCGTCCGCCACCCCATCGAGGTGTAGAGCCCGTCGGCGCCGGTCGGCGAGTCCGCGTCCACCTCGAGGCCCACCCTGCTCCGGCCCCGGCGCGCGGCGTCGGCGATGACGGTGTGGAGCAGTGCCTTGGCCACCCCCCGACCGCGCGCGCGCTGGTGGACGCCGATGTAGTCGATGTAGCTGCCCTCGCGCCCGTCCGCGTCCGGACCGAGCACCGACCCGACGACGGCGCCGGCCGGGTGGGTGCGCCCCGCCTCCTCCACGGTCGCGATCCACCAGTGGTCCCACCGGTGCCCGGGGTCCTCCCGAAGCCGCTGGACGAACTCGGGGAAGGACTCCTTGTAGGAGTTGAAGTGGTCCTCGAAGGACTCCTCGAGGAGGACGTGGACGGTCTGGATGTCCTGGGCGACCGGGGAGCCGTCCGGGTGCGACCCGACGCGGCGCACCGTGACCCCCTCGCGGACGGGCGGCAACGCCCCCTCCTCCCCCTCCTCCGGGCGGACGGGACGGCTCATCTGCAGCCAGGTCCGGGTCTGGCGGTAGCCCGCCGCGGCGAGCCAGCGGCGCTGCCGCTCGTCGCCGGCGTAGGCCCCGGAGTCGAGCTGGGTCCCGGTCCGCTGCCGGTAGCGGGCCACCTCGTGGGCGATGCCCCCGGCCCAGCCGAACAGCGCTCCCGCGACGGCGTCCCCCTCGTCGGCACCAGTGTCGGCACCGGTGGCGTCGCTGAGGGCCGGGTCGACGGTGACCGCGACGATGGTCCGACCGGCGGCCCGGTCGTGCACGGTGGCCCACGCCCGGACCCGGCCGTCGGCGTCCTCGACGAGGAGCTGGCGGCGGGTCCACGACCCCTCCCCGACGACCTCCGAGCGCAGCGCCGCCCGGTCCACCGAGCTGGACCCGCGGACCCGGTCCTGGTGGGCGGCGAGCAGGTCCGCGAGCGCGGGGACGTCCTCCGCCCCGGGCGCCCGGTCCCGCCAGCCGTCGGGAAGCCCCGCGAGCACAGAGGCCTCGGTCGGAACGGGGTACGGGTCGTCGTCACTCACGCGACCCAGTGTCCCGCACCCGGGGGGTGGCTCCCACCCCCGGGCGGCGCCGTCCCCCGCCTCGGGGGGACGTGCGCAGGTCAGCCCGGCCGTCACCCCCGGCTCGCCCCGTGGTCCGCCCGCGGAGAGGTCACGAAGGGGCACCGGGGGAGGTCCCGGACAGCAGGGCGACCGTTCGGCGCAAACCCGGTGACCGGGGCCCGGAACCCGAGACGTCGGGCCTCCACGTCCCTACGATCAGGCGCATCGACGTCGATCCGACGTCGGGGGACAGTGCGGCCCCCGGTGGGGGTGCGGCCTGTCCCGTGGGCACTCATGAGGAGATGTCTCATGTCAGGACGCACGTCTGGCACGTCGCTCGGCCGCAGGGCCGCCACCGCCGCAGTCGCCACGGCCACGACCGCCGGCCTCTCGCTGCTCGCCGTCCCCGCCGCCACCGCGCACGGCGGGGACCACCACCACCACCACTGGGTCCCCACGCACACGGTGCTCGCCGACGACGTCATCGGACCGTTCCAGCTCGCCGTCGACGGCAGCCAGGTCTACGTCGCCGACGGGTTCGCGAACACGATCTCGGTGATCTCCCACGGCAAGCGGCGGGTCGTCGCCAAGGGGCTGCCCGGGAAGGGGTCCGACGTGGCCGGGGTCGCCGTCGCCGAGCACGGCCGGTCCTGGGCGTACACGTCGGCGAACGCCAGCCACAAGAAGACGACCCTGACCGTCCGGCGCCGCCACCACGCCACCCGGGTCGTCGACCTCAGCAGGCACGAGAAGACGAGGAACCCGGACCGGGTCAACACGTACGGCATCGTCGCCGGGGGGAACAAGTGCGCGCGGGCGGCGGTGCGCACGCTGCTCCACGCCCCCACCGCGACCTACTCCGGCAAGGTCGACTCGCACCCGTACAGCGTCGCGAGCGCCCGGTGGGGACGCTGGTACGTGGCGGACGCCGGCGGCAACGACCTGCTCAAGGTCGACCGGCGGGGACGCGTCTCGACGGTCGCCGTGCTGCCCCCGCAACCGGTGAAGCTGACCAAGGCCATGGTCAGGGCCCTGAAGGGCCCGGCCTGCCTCGCCGGGGTGACGTTCGCGTTCGAGCCGGTGCCGACCGACGTCGAGGTCGACCACCACGGGATGCTCTGGGTCTCGACGCTGCCGGGGGGCCCGGAGGACCCCAGCCTCGGCGCCCGCGGCAGCATCTACCGCGTCGACCCGTGGGACGGGTCGGTGCAGCGGGTCGTCAAGGGTCTCCTCGGGGCCTCGAACGTCGCGCTGGCCCCGGACGGTGACGTCTACGCGACCGAGCTCTTCGGCGGCAGGGTCGACAGGGTCACCCGCCACGGCAAGCTGCGCCGGGTGCTGAAGCTCGCCCGGCCGCTCTCGCTCGAGGCGACCCGCTCGGCGCTCTACGTCGGCACGCTCGCCGACGTCGACGAGAAGACCGGCAAGGTGAACGCCCCGGGGACGGTCCAGCGGTTCCGCCGCTGAGCGATCCCGCCGGCCGACACGGCCGGTCGGGGGCCCGGGTCACCGACCCCGGGCCCCGGCCGGTCGGGACCGGTCCCGGGACGAGCGCAGCCACACCAGCAGGCCGAGTCCGCCCACCGGGATCTCGAGGACGAAGGTGTAGAAGCGGTAGAGCAGCACCCCCGCGACGGCGTGGGCGGGCTCGGCGCCGAGGGCGACGAGCAGTGCCGCCATGCCGACCTCGACGAAGCCGGTCGCCCCGGGGGTGAGGACGGCCAGCGTGAGGACCCGTTCCATCGCGAACCCGGCGAACACGACGACCGGGGTGAGGTCGGCGCCGACGGCACGCAGGCTCAGCAACAGCAGGAGTGCCTGGAGCAGGGCGAAGCCGACCTTGCCGACGGCGAGCGGGAGCCACGTGGAGCGGAGCAGGCTCGCCGTGGTCTCGACGAGCTCGACGAGCTGCCGGGTCCACCCGCCGGGGACCGCTCCCCGGCCGAGGAGCCGCGCACCACGGTCGAGCAGCCGGCCCGCCGCCCGGGGCCAGGACCCGAGCACGAGTGCGGCGGTGACGAGGGCGCCGAAGAGCACGAGCCCTGCCGCCCCGGTCGTCGCGGCCCGTCCCAGACCGGGGACCCGCTCCCCTGCGGCGGCGAGCCAGAGCAGGGCGACCGTCGGCATGAGGAGCCTCAGGCCGGTGTCCCAGATGTTCGTCACGGCGGCCCACCGGACGAAGGCGGGCCTGCTGAACCCCCACGACCGCGTCATCGCGTAGTTGACGGCGGTCCCGGCGGCGCCCCCGACGGGCAGCAGGTCGGACACGCAGCTGCCGGTGAGGTTGAGCACGAGCGCCCGGCCGTGGGTCAGGCCGGGGAGCGCGGCGACGAGGGCGACGGTCTGGACCGCGAGTCCCGCCACCCACACGAGGAGCAGCCCGACCACCCAGCCCCACCCGACGTCGGCGAGCACCTCGGCGATGCGGCCCCAGGCAACCCCGGTGACCCGGGGCAGGGCGAGCCACAGCAGGACACCGGCCCCGAGCGCGGGCGTCCCCGCCCGCAGCGCCGTCCGGGCGACCCGCACCGAGGGGCGGGACGCGGCGCGCGGGGGCCGCCCCGTGGGCGGTGAGGCGCCGGGGGCCCCGGGCGTCCGGGTGCTGGGCTGGAGGGCCTGTGCCACGGTCCCAGACTCGCCCGGCGGCGACGCCGCCCACATCAGGGGAGCACCCCGTTCCGCCCCCGGTTCGGCGGCGGTGGGACCGGGGTCGTCCCCGATGCCCCTCCCGCGGGCGCGTCCGGGGGCCCGGCCCGGGAGGCGAGGCTGAACCAGGCCTCCTCCTCCTGGGCGAAGTGCAGGGCGAGGACGGCGTCGAGGCCGTAGAGCGTCGCCCGCAGGTCGTCGAGCTGGTCCGGCCGCAGCGGGCCGGGCTCGGCGAGGTGCCGCCCGAGGCGGCCGACGAGGCGGCCGATCTCGACGTGGCCCCGGCTCATCGTCACGGTCGCCTCCTCCCCGCCGAGCATGCGGGCGAGCTCGGGGTAGAGCAGGGTCTCCTCGGCCTCCTCGTGCGGGAGCAGCTCGCCGGTCAGCCGGGCGTGGACCTTCCGGACCCGGGTCTCCGCCGCGGGGGTGATCCCGTCGGCGAGCGCGTCGGCGGCCCGGCGGACCGACGACCTGACGGGCAGCAGGGTCTCGTGCTCCCGGGCGAAGCGGTCCAGCAGCGCCTCGGGCACCCCGGCGCGGGCCCGGCGGCGCCCGGGCAGGACGGCCCGCACGGCCCACGCGAGCGCGGCGACGTCGATGCCCTCCTGGACCAGGGCGCCGCCCACCGGGGCGAGCAGACCCGCCGTGGCGGCGAGCATGGCGAGCACCGAGAGCCCGGTTCCGATCGCCGCGCTCTGCACCGCCACCCGTCGGGTGCGGCGGGCGACCTCGACGACGTCGGCGAGCCGGTCGATGCGGTCGTCGAGGATGACGGCGTCCGCAGCACGGGCGGCCGCGGTGGAGCCACGGGACCCCAGGGCGATGCCGACGTCGGCGGCGGCGAGGGCGGGTGCGTCGTTGACGCCGTCGCCGACCATCGCCGTCGTCCCGTTCGCGCGGGCGGCGGTGACGCAGGCGATCTTGTCCGCCGGGGTCGCCTCCGCGCGGACCTCGTCGACGCCGAGGAGCGCGCCGACCTCGGCGGCGTTGCCGACCCGGTCGCCGGTCAGGAGCACGACGTGCGCGACCCCGACGGCCCTCAGGCGCCGCAGCGTCCGCGCGGCGTCGCTACGGACGAGGTCCCGCACGAGCAGGGCGGCGACCGGGCGGCCGGCCA
Organism: uncultured Actinomycetota bacterium; assembly: GCA_963800325.1. GTDB lineage: Bacteria > Actinomycetota > Actinomycetes > Actinomycetales > Dermatophilaceae > CAWDAQ01. The sequence continues at coordinate 1,209,949 of CAWDAQ010000005.1, forward strand.
CCCGGACCCAGATGACCGTGGCGAGGTCGAGCCGGCCCCGGCGCGCGGCGGCCGCGGCCCACCCCGGTGCGGAGGTGCCCGCCGGCAGCCGGCCGACCTCGACGACGCGGCCCGCGACGAGGCCGCGGGCTCCGGAGCCGGGCTCCTCGAAGACCCCCTCCGCCACCCGGTCGGGGGCGCCCTCGCGCTGCGCGGCGCGCAGGACCGCCCCGGCGAGGACGTGCGGGGAGTAGCGCTCGACGGCGGCGGCGTCGGCGAGGGCGTCACGGGGGTCCCCGTCCGGGGGGACGGCGACGTCGACGACCTCGGGTCGTCCCCGGGTGACCGTGCCGGTCTTGTCCATCGCGAGCGTCGAGACCCGGCCGAGCGACTCCAACGCGGCGCCGTCCTTGACGACGACTCCGGCGCGGGAGGCCGCGGACATGCCCCCCGTGACGGCGACGGGAACGGCGAGCAGGAGCGGGCAGGGGGTCGCGGTGACGAGGACGGCGACCGCGCGCGCGGCCTCCCCGGAGGTCAGCCAGGCGACGCCGGCCAGGGCGAGGGCGGTGGGCAGGAACCAGGCCGCCACCCGGTCGGCCAGCCGCGCCACCGGCGCGCTCGCGGCGGACGCCTCCTCGGCGAGGGTGACGACCCCGGCGTAGGTGCTCTCGGCCGCGCTCGCGCTCGCGCGCAGGTCCACGGTCGCGCCGGTGTTGACGACCCCGGAGCGGACCGGCTCCCCCGCCGCGCGGTCGACCGGGGCCGCCTCCCCGGTCAGGGCGGACTCGTCGAGGACCGCGTCGACCTCGAGCGTGCCGTCGACCGGGACGACCTCGCCGGGCAGCACGACGACGAGGTCACCGGGGACGACGCGTCCCACCTCCACGGTCTCGACGTCCCGGGTGCCGGCGGGGCGCCGGTGCGCGCGGGCGGGGGCCCGCTCGAGCAGTGCCGACAGGTCCCGCCCGGCCCGGCCGCGCGCCCTGGCCTCGAGGAGCCGGCCGGTGGCGACCATGGCGGCGACGACCGCGCCCGCGAGCTCCTCACCGACGGCGAGGGTGCCGACGAGGGCGAGCAGCGCGAGCAGGTCGGCGCCCCAGCGTCCGGCCCGCAGGTCCTGGGCCACCCACACGGCGGCGGGGACGAGACCGGCGAGGGTCGCCGCGCCCCAGAACAGGTCCGCCGGGGGCGCGCCGGGCCCGCTGCCGATCCCACTGCCGATCCCACTGCCGAGGAGGGCGACGACCGCCCCGGCGCCGAGCAGGGTCACCACGACGACGAGCAGGACCACCTCCCGGCCGGGTGACCGGCCGGCCCAGCGCGCGAGCCGGCGGGGCGCGCGGCCGGTGCCCCGGGACCCGTGCCTGGCATCGGTGAGGGTCTCCCCCATCCCCCTACGGTCCGGGGTGCCCCCGAACCCGGTAAGGGTCATACGTCCCCCGGGCGCGGCACCACGGAGTCGGTCTCGGAGAGGCGACGCTCAGGCAGGGGGCGCTCAGACGGGCGGGGGTCACGCAGGCGGGGTCAGGGCACCTCGATCGTGCGCCGGGACTCGCGCAGCGCCGAGAGCAGGTCGGCCCGCGAGAGCGTGCGCGGGCCGCACTCGCACGTGGCGGGCAGGGCGTCGTCGGCCGGGTCGAAGGGTTCGAGGAGGTCGAGGTGGTACCGCCCGACCCGTCCGTGTGAGACGGGCCGGTGGTCGACGTCGACGAAGTCCCGGTGCCCGTGGGCGTGGCGCCCGAGCTCGGTCGCGTACACCGGCCCGGCCGGGGTGGCGTAGACCGCGGCGACGTGGTGGCTGCGCGAGCAGCGGACCCGCAGCAGGACCCGCTCGCGGCGGTCGGGGCCGAGCGCTGCCCACGCCTCGGCGGCCACGGTCCGGCGGCGGCTCGGCGGGAGCCGGTCTGCGTCCATGAGCCCTCCTCACCCACGCCCGAGGCGGTGGACCGTCAGGCTCGCAGCCGCGGACCGGCCACCGTCAGGGCCCTAGGTCCCCGATCCGCTCAGGCGTGCCGGGCCCGGGCCCGGCGCGTCCGACGGCGTCGACGGCCCTCGACCTCGCGGACGACGGCGTCCTTGACGAGGCCGATCCGGCTCCGGCCGGGCTCCGGGTTCGGCAGCGCGAGCCGGTTGACCTTCGCGTAGACCGAGGACACCTGGTGGGCGAGCGACCCGGTGGTGTACGTCAGCCCGTACCGGTCGAACAGGTCCCGGATCCGGGGGGCGATCTCGGCGTACCGGTTGCTCGGCATGTCCGGGAACAGGTGGTGCTCGATCTGGTGGCTGAGGTTGCCGGTCATCAGGTGCATGGCCCGGCCGCCGGAGATGTTGGCCGACCCGAGCATCTGGCGCAGGTACCACTCCCCCCGGGTCTCGCCGTCGATCGAGGTCTTCTCGAACGTCTCGACCCCTTCGGGGAAGTGGCCGCAGATGATGACCGAGTGCGTCCAGAGGTTGCGCACGAGGTTGGCGACGTAGTTCGCGAGCAGGGTCGAGCGCCACGACGGGCCGGACATCAGCGGGTGAACGAGGTAGTCCTTCGTGGCCTGCCGGCGGATCTTGCCGAGCACCTCGCGGGCGTTGCGGCGGAACTCCGCCTTCTCCTCCTCGGTGTGCCGGCCCTTCCGGGCGAGGTAGGCCCCCAGCTCGAGGTCGTAGGCGGCGATCGAGTACTCGAAGATGATCGCGTTGACCACGTTCCACACCGGCTGGCCCAGGTAGAACAGCGCCCACCGCTGGTCCTCGTCGACCCGGAGGATGCCGTAGCCGAGGTCGTTGTCACGCCCGATGACGTTGGTGAAGGTGTGGTGGATCTCGTTGTGCGAGTGCTTCCACTGGCTCGCCGGCGAGGCGTTGTCCCACTCCCACGCGGTCGAGTGGATCTTCGGGTCACGCATCCAGTCCCACTGGCCGTGCATGACGTTGTGCCCGATCTCCATGTTCTCGATGATCTTCGCCACGGACAGGCCCACGGTGCCGAGCACCCAGGCGGGCTTCCATCGGCTGAAGAGCAGGACGGCCCGGCTGCCCATCTCGATGTAGCGCTGGGTCGCGATGACCCGGCGGATGTAGGCGGCGTCGCGCGCCCCCCGGCTGTCCATGACCTCCTGGCGCAGCGCGTCGAGCTCGAGGCCGATCGCCTCGACGTCCTCGGCGCTGAGGTGGGCGCTCGGGTCGGGCTTGCCCGACGGCTTGTCCTGCAGGCGGCGCTCCGCGGCGGCGGTGCCCCCGAGTCGGGGGTCGAGCTCGCGCGGGGTGTCGGTGGTGGTGGGGATCGTCGCGGTCATGGTCTCTCCTCGGGTCGAGGGTCAGTGGTCGATCTCGCAGGGCCCGGCGGCCGAGGAGATGCAGGTCTGGATGCGGACGCCGTCGCCGGGGGCCGCGGTCGTCAGCTCGCCGGTGCGCAGGTCGCGCACGGCGCCCTCGGTCAGCGGGAGGACGCAGCCGAAGCAGATCCCCATCCGGCACCCGGAGGGCATGAGGACCCCGGCGTCCTCGCTCGCGTCGAGGATGGTGCTCCCCCCGGCGACCCCGACCGTCCTCCCGGTTCGGGCGAAGCGGACCTCGCCGCCGTCGCCTGCGGTGACGACGACCGGGCGGAACCGCTCGGTGTGGAGGTGGTCGGCGAGGCCCGCGCTCTCCCAGCGCTCCTCGGCGGCGTCGAGCATCCCGGTGGGACCGCAGACCCACGCCTCCCGGGCGGCCCAGTCGGGCACGACCGCGTCGAGCTCGGCGAGGTCGAGCATCCCCTCGGTGTCGGTGTGCCGCTCGACGAGGCGGACCGCGCCGGCGGCGTGGAGCTCGCGCAGCTCGGCGCCGAAGATGACGTCCTCCCGGGTCGGCGCGGAGTGCAGGACGACGACGTCCTCGAGGTCGTCGACCGCGTTGCGGATCATCCCCATGACCGGGGTGATCCCGCTGCCGGCGGTGAGGAAGAGCACCTTGCCCGGGTGGGGGTCGGGCAGGACGAAGTCACCGGTGGCCTGGTCGAGGTGGACGAGGGTCCCGGGCCTGGCCTCACGGACGAGGTGGGTGCTGACGACCCCCTCCGGGATGGCCTTGACCGTGATGGTCACGCAGCCGTCGGGGCGGCCCCGCCGGGAGGTGAGGGAGTAGGGCCGCCACCGCCGGACCCCGTCGACGTCGACGCCGATGCGGATGTACTGGCCGGGCACGTGGTCGCGCCAGCCGCGTCCGGGGCGGATGGTCACGGTGACCGCGTCCGGGGTCTCGGGGTCGATCGCCTCGATCCGTCCGCGCAGCTCGGCCCCGGAGCGCATCGGGCTGACGAGGTCGAGGTAGTCCGCGGGCAGCAGGGGGGTGGTGACGAGCTCCGCCGCGCGCAGCGCCCGGTCCGCGAGCGCGGCGCCGAGGCGCCGCGCGCGGCGCGGGGTGGGGGTTTGCTGGCTCACGTACGCCACCGTAACTTACGAGACCGTAGGTTCGGAACCCGTCGACGGGTGTCGTTGCTCACCCGGCCCGCGGGAGACCGACCCCGCCTCCTTCCGGTCCGTCAGCGAGGCCGGCGGGGCGCCTGCGACCCGCGCGACGCGCGCCGGGACGAGCCGGTGGGGCGGGGCCCCCGAACGGGGAGACCGGACCCGCCCGACCGGCGCTGCGTCCTCCCAGGACCCGAGGCGGGCGGCGTCGAGGCCGGGGAGACCGCCGGCGGCGCCGCCGCGAGCACCCGCTCGCCCGGGGCGAGGTCGCGCAGCAGCGGGTGGGCGACGTCCACCCGCGTCGTCGTCGGGCGCACCCCGGCGGCCCGGGTGAGGGAGCCCACCTGCCGGATCTGCTCGTCGGTGGCGAGGGTGATGACCGTGCCGGAGGCCCCGGCGCGTGCGGTGCGTCCCGAGCGGTGGACGTAGGCCTTGTGCTCGACCGGGGGGTCGGCGTGGATGACCCGGGAGACGTCGTCGACGTGGATGCCCCGGGCGGCGATGTCCGTCGCGACGAGGGTCTCGGCACTGCCGGAGTGGAACGCCTCGAGGTTGCGGGTCCGGGCGTTCTGTCCGAGGTTGCCGTGGAGCTCGACGCTCGGGACCCCACGGGCGCTGAGCTGGCGCGCCAGGGACTTGGCCCGGTGCTTGGTGCGGGTGAAGACGACGGTGCGGCCGGGGGCGCTGGTGAGGTCGATGAGGACCGGCAACCGGTCGGCGACGTCGACGTGGAGCACGTGGTGGTCCATCGCGGCGACCGTCGGGCGGGCCGAGTCCGCCTCGTGGGTCACCGGTCGGCTGAGGTAGCGCGCGACGACGGTGGAGACCCCGGAGTCGAGCGTGGCGGAGAACAGCAGGCGCTGGCCGCCGGTCGGCGTCGCGTCCAGCAGCCGGCGCACGACCGGGAGGAACCCGAGGTCGGACATGTGGTCGGCCTCGTCGAGCACGGTGACCTCGACGTCGCGCAGGCTGGCGTGCCCCTGACCGATGAGGTCCTCCAGGCGCCCCGGGCAGGCGACGAGCACGTCGACCCCACGGCGCAGACCGGTGACCTGGGGGTTCTGGCCCACGCCGCCGAAGACCGTGAGGGTGCGCAGGCCGGCCGCGCGGGCCAGCGGGGCGAGGCTGTCGTGGATCTGCCCGGCCAGCTCGCGGGTCGGGGCGAGGACGAGGGCGCGCGGCGCGCCCGCTCGGGGCCGGCGGCCGGCCGCGGTCAGGCGCGCGATGACGGGCAGGAGGAAGGCGTACGTCTTCCCCGAGCCGGTGCGGCCCCGGCCGAGGACGTCCCGGCCGGCGAGGGAGTCCGGCAGCGTCGCCGCCTGGATGGGCGTCGGGGTGTCGATGCCGCGGCGGGCCAGGACGTCGCACAGGAGCGGGGGCACGCCGAGGTCGGCGAAGGTGGATGAGGGCACGGAAGGTCTCCGAAAGGTCGAGGGACGTCCTGCCGGGCGCCGGCACCCGGCATCGTCGACCGGTGCAGGCGGCGCTCTCTGCGAGAACATCACCAGCGGCCCGGGGCAAGACGAGGCGGGCCGCTGGGACCAGCCTACGGCATCGCGGCGTTCGGCTTGCCCCGGACCGCCGTCCCCGAGAGGCTTCTCCGCATGCCCGCGCTGCGTGATTCCGTCGCGTCCGTCCCCGAGGCCGTCGCCACCTGGCCACGGCGCTCCGCAGCCTGGCTGCGCAAGCCCTCGAGCCAGACCGACCTGCTCCAGATCGTCAAGTCCGTCGTCGCCGCCGTCGTCGCGTGGCTCCTCGCCGTCCACGTCTTCGACATGCCGCAGCCGTTCATCCCGCCGTGGGTGGCGCTGCTCACGGTCCACGCGACGGTGTTCCGCAGCTTCTCCCACGGCACCCAGGCGGTCGCGGCCACCGTGCTCGGGGTGGCGGTCTCGTGGGCGACCGTCCAGCTGTTCGGCTTCGGCTGGCTCGCCCTCTCGGTCGCGCTGCTGACCGGGATGCTCCTCTCCCGGGCGGGCCTCCTGCGCCGGGAGGGGGTCATGGTCGCGACGACGGCCCTGTTCGTCCTCACGACCGGGTACGCCCACCAGGACTCCCCGATCCTGCTCTACCGGGCCGTCGACGCCCTCCTCGGCGCCGTCGTCGGCGTCGCCGTCAACCTCGTCATCATCCCCCCGCTGAACGACCGCAGCGCGGAGATGCAGATCGACCGGATCGACCTCGAGATCGGCCGGCTGCTGCGGGACATGTCCCGCGAGATGGACTCCGAGGTCACCACCGAGCGCTCCGAGGACTGGGTCGAGCGCACCCGCAAGATCGACGGCCGGCTCGAGCACGCCTGGGCGCTGGTGCACCAGGCCCGCGAGAGCGGCTGGTGGAACCCGCGCCGGTACCTCTCCCGGAAGGCGGCGGACCCGACGGCGTACGAGCACGTCCTGCTGCGGATCGAGGCGGCGATCGCCGAGGTGCGCAGCATGGCCCGGACGGTGCACGAGTCGACCCGCTCGGCGCAGCAGTGGGACGACCGGTTCCGGGAACCGTGGCTGCACCTGGTCAGCGAGACCGGGTGGCGGGTCGCGGACCGGCACGCGGACGTCGGCTCGCTGCACGACGCCGTCGACGACCTGTCCCGCGAGCTGTCCGGTCAGGACCTGCCCGACCTGCTCTGGCCGCTCTACGGGGCGCTGCTGACCAACCTCCTCAACGTCATCGACATCCTCGACGACGTCGCCACCTCACGCCCGGTACGTCCGTGACGGCCGGGCGCCGGCCGGCCGCCGCAGCGCGAGCGGAAGCGCGCAGAGGGCCACCCCCGCCACGGCCGTGAGGGCGACGGCGAAGGAGCCGCGGACCGCGAGGGCCCCGACCGCGACCGCGCCGAGGCCGGTCCCGGCGTCGAACCCGACGTTCCACACGGCGCTGGCGAGGTTGTGGTGGCGGCGGGAGACCGCGCCGAAGGCGAGCACGAGCGTGAGGTTCTGCAGCGCGCCGTAGCAGAGTCCGACGAGCGCCATCGCGACGAGGAACACCGCCACCCGCGGCGGGGTGGCCACCGACCAGGCCGTGAGCGCGGTCGCGGCGGCGGTGAGCAGGACCAGCGGCGCGACGAACGGCTCGGCGCCGCGGCGGTCGGCCAGCGCCCCGACCCGCCAGCGGCTCGCCGCGGCGACCAGCCCCATGAGGAGCAGGCCGACCGTGCTCGCACCCGCCCCGGGGACCATCTGCGGGGTGAACGTGATGACCGCTCCTCCCGGCAGCGTCACCGACAGCAGCAGGAGCATCGGCCGCAGCAGCCGCCGCGCCGCGACGGCCCCCGGCTCCGGGCCCCCCGCCGCGGGGGCCTCCGGCGACGCGGCGGGGTCGGCGCCGAGCGGGTCGTCGGCCTCGTCGGGGAGGGCGGCCGCGAGCCGGAGGGCGGCGGGCACCCCGGCCAGCGGGAGGCCGGCGACGAGGAAGACCACCCAGAACCCGACGTGCTCGGCGACCCAGGGGCCCGCCGGCAGGAGCACGAGGTTGGGCACCGCGACGGCCAGGCCGTACGCCCCGATCGCCTCGCCCCGGCGGCCGGGCTCGACGAGCGCGGCGACGGCGGCGCTGCCGGTCACGGTGAGCACCCCGAAGCCGATGCCGCGGACCGCGGAGAGCGCGAGCACCGGGGCGAGGGCGTCCGTGGTCGCGTAGAGCACCGCGGGCAGCCCGAGCAGGACCATCCCGGCGGCGAGGACGGGTCCCCAGCCCAGCCGCCGCAGCGCGGGCGGCACGAGCAGCTGGGTGAGGACCGTGGACCCGAGCAGCACCCCGTTGACCGCGCCGGCACCCGCCGCGTCGGCGCCGCCGTGGACCGCCCAGAGCGGCGCGAGCGGCAGCAGCACGGCGTACCCGGCGAAGCCGGTGAACGTCATGGCGGCGAGCGCCGCCATCCCGGGCAGCCGCCAGATCGAGGTGCGCACCGTCCGACGCTAGCCGGGACGGCCCGGGCGCCGAGCCTCCTCCAGCTCGGTCCGGGCGCGGACCAGCGCCCGCTCGCGGGACCGGCGCCCCCGGGTGGCCTCGGTCACCTCACCACGGGCGGCGCGGTCCTCCGCCCGCGCGGCCGACAGCGCCGACTCGAGCCGGCCGACCTCGTCGGCGGCGCGCGCGGCGCGCTCCCGGGCGCGCTCGACCCGCTCCGCGGCCTCGGCCGCCTCCGTTTCGGCGCGGTCGTGGGCCCGGGTCGCCGCGGCCAGGTGGGCGGCGGCCGCGTCGCGACCGTCCTCCTCGTGCCCTTCGTCCCCGCCGCCGACCGTCCGGCCGGGCACGTCGTCGCCATCGCCGGCACGGTCCTCCTCGGCGTCCCCGGCCGCGTCGGCGTCCTCGGCGGGGTCGGGCCCGGGCGCGTCGGGCACGGCCCGCAGCCGGGCCGGGGCGCCGCCCCGGGCGACCGCGTCGGAGAGGTCGACCTCGCCGAGGCCGGAGTAGCTCAGCGCCCGGGTGAGCCGGCCGGACGTGACCGCCGCGGTCGCGTCCGCGCTGGCGATGGCCGCGATGACGCAGTCGCGGACCTCGTCCCGGGCCGCCTGCGACAGCGGACGGCCGCGGCTCCCGGCGAGCTCGGCCGTCTCGGTGAGGACGTCGGCGAGAAGGCGGTCGCGCTCGGGCCGGAGGGACTGGATCCGGGCGGCGTCGAGCTCGGTCTGGGCGACGCGGAGCCGGCGACCGAGGTCGGCGAGGCGGGCGGCGAGCTCGGGTGCCTCGCGGGCGAGGAGGTTGACCGCCCACGCGGCGGTGCTCGGCCGGCGCAGCCGGTGGATCGCGGTGGCGGCGACGCGGTCCCCGGAGTCCCTGGCCCGGCGGGACAGCTCGTCCCGGGTGGCGACGAAGTCGTCGGGGTCGACGCCGTAGAGCACCTCGGCGGCGTCCTCGGCTGCGCTCACACGACGACGGTACCCCGGCGGCACCCGCCCACGGGGCGGGCGAGGACCGCCCTCGAGCCGGGCGCGGGTGGGCTGGCTAGCATCGGTCCCACCCCGGCCAGCGAGGAGGACCCGCGTGCCCATCTTCCGTAGGGACGGCAGGAGCATCCTGTTCGTCCACGTCCCCAAGACGGGCGGCTCGAGCGTCGAGCGGGTGTTCCGCGACAGCGGCTGGAGCCGCCATCTCCTCGACGGCCGGATGGGCCCGGGGACCATCAACCACCTGCGGTGGTGCACGCCGCAGCACATGCACGCGGCGATGCTCGAGGCGAACCTGCGCCTCGACCGGTTCGACCTCGTGTTCGTGCTCGTCCGGGACCCGGTCGCCCGGCTGTGCTCGGAGTACCTCTGGCGCAACCGCAACCGGAGCCCGAAGGTGGGCCAGCGCCCGGTGGAGCGGTGGGCCAGGCGCGCGCTCACGGCGTACGAGCGTGACCCGTTCGTCTACGACAACCACCTCCGGCCGCAGCACGAGTTCCTGCTTCCGGGCGCGGAGGTCCACCGCTTCGAGGACGGCGTCGACGCCGCGCTCGCCGACCTCGACGCGCGCCACCGCCTCGGCCTGGTCCGGGACGTCCCGCGGGTTCGGGACGCCGCCGACACCAGCGGCCACCACAGCAGCGACGTCGAGGTCTCGCCCGGGCTCGAGGCCCTCGTCCGGGACGCCTACCACCGCGACTACGCCGAGCTCGGCTACCCGCTCCCGGGGGGCGGGTAGCCGAACCCGCACGGCGGCGGCGCGGTCGACGACCGTCGATCCGGCACGGGCACCGACACGCGGTTGCCGTCGCTCAGTGGACGACGACCGGCGGGACACCCTCCTCGTCGAGCAGGTGGGCCTTCTCACGCCGCCGCGGGAGGAAGGCCACCGGCACCAGGGTGAGGACGACGAGCGCCCACGCGACCCAGTAGGTGTTGGCGAACGCCTCGGCCGCGTCGGAGAGGCCCTGGGCGATCCCCGCCGGCCCGAGCTGCTGGGCGAGGGCGGGGTCGTGCTGCGAGGCGATCGCGGGCAGGGCGAGGTCGGAGCTCTTGAGGTGGTTGGTCAGGAGCACCGACATGATCGCGACGCCGACCGAGCTCGCGATCTGCTGGACGATGTTGAGCAGCGTGGAGCCGCGGGCGACCTCGTGCCGGGTGAGGGTCTTCAGCGCCGAGGTCATGATCGGCATCATCGTGCCGCCCATGCCCAGGCCCATGACGAACAGGGCGCCGATGAGGAACCCGTAGGAGGTGTCCGCGGTGACCTGGGTGAGCCCGAACATCCCGACGATGATGCCGAGGATCCCGAACGGCACGATCCGCCCCACCGGGAACCGGTCGGTGAGCGCGCCGGCGACCGGCATCGTCAGCATCGCGCCGATGCCCTGCGGGGCGACGAGCAACCCGGCCGCGAGCGTGGTCTCGCCCCGCACCTCCTGGAAGTACGTCGGCACGAGCAGCAGGCCGCCGAAGAACGCGGTCGCGAACAGGAACATCGTCACGATCGCGGTCGTGAGGTTGCGGTTGCGGAACAGCCGCAGGTCCAGCAGCGGGTGCGCCGGCCGGAAGGTGTGCAGGACGAAGGCCGCGACCAGCACGGCTCCGACGAGCATCGAGATCCACACCCGCGGCGCGGTGAACGTGCCCTCCTGCGGGATCGAGGAGACCCCGAACAGGAACAGCGCGAGCCCGGGGGACATCAGGAGCATCCCGACGAAGTCGAAGGACTCCGACGGCTCGGGGCGGTCCTTGGGCAGGACGAGCGCGGCGTATCCGAGGGCGAGCAGCCCGATGGGGAGGTTGATGAGGAAGATCCAGTGCCAGCTCGCGTTCTCGATGAGCCAGCCGCCGAGGATGGGCCCGAGGATCGGGCCGAGCAGCATGGGGACCCCGAGGATCGCCATGAGCCGGCCCATGCGCGCCGGGCCGGCCGCGCGGGTCATGATCGTCATGCCGAGCGGCATGAGCATGCCTCCGCCGAGGCCCTGGAGCACCCGGAAGCCGATGAGCATCTCGATCGACGACGCCCAGGCGCAGAGCACCGAGCCCGCGGTGAACAGCGCCACCGCGGTGAGGTAGAGCCGCTTGGTGCCGAACCGGTCGGCGGCCCAGCCGGTGAGCGGGATGACGGTGGCGAGCGAGAGGGTGTAGGCCGTGACCGTCCACGCGACGGTGGAGTAGGCCAGCGGGGTGACCGAGCCGTCGGGATTGGTCGTCCCGAAGACGGTCTGGAACGTCGGCAGCGCGACGTTGACGACGGTGATGTCGAGGATCGACATGATGGCGCCGAGGACGACGACGCCGGCGATCTTGAGGACCGCGGCGTCGATCTTGTCCGGATACTCGGGCGCGACGGTGCTGGACACCGAGGCATCTCCTTCGGGGACGGGATGGGCTGGCTCGCAGCGCGGGCGGCACTGGCCGCGAGCGACCCCCGAAGGATATCCCCAAGAGGTTGCATGCTCCAAACAAATATCTGGTCTCGCCCGACGGGCACCGCCCCCGAACCCCGTTGAGTGAGCAGTAGATGTCCTCTCCCGACGCTCGGGAGAGCACCTACCGCTCACTCAACCGGGGGGTGGCGGGCTCAGCTGCCGGAGTGGGCGGCCACCTTCGCGCGGACGTCGTCCATGTCGAGGGCGCGCACCTGGCCGATGACGTCCTCGAGGGCGGCGGCGGGCAGCGCGCCCGGCTGGCTGAAGACGAGGATGCCCTCGCGGAAGGCCATGAGCGTGGGGATCGAGCTGATCCCGGCGGCCCCGGCGAGCGAGCGCTCCGCCTCGGTGTCGACCTTGCCGAACACGATGTCGGGGTGGGTCGTCGAGGCCTTCTCGTACACCGGGGCGAACATCCGGCACGGGCCGCACCACGAGGCCCAGAAGTCGACGAGGACGATGTCGTTGTCGCGGACGGTCTGCTCGAACGTCGCGGCGGTGAGGTTCTGCGTGCCCATTGGGGACTCCCCTGGCGGTCTGGTCGGGTCGGTCACTCGGCTCAACCATACCCCCGGGGGTACTATTCCCGGACGACGAGGAGGCCGAGCAGCCAGCCGAGGCCGGCCCACCAGCCGCCGCCGTCCATCATCCCGTGGTCCCAGGGATCGTCCGCGAACGTCACCGGCGTCGTCACCGGAACACCGCCTCCTCGTCCTCCGGGACCCCCGTCGTGTCCGCCGCGTCCCGCTCGTCCTCCACGTGCGCAGCCCGGCCGGCGCCCGGTCGCCCGCGGCGGGCAGAGACGTGGTCGCCGCGGGGGGACGAGCACCGCCAGCCCCCGCAGGTCGGCGCAGCCGGGCGAACCGTCGACGTCCGGGTCACCCCCGTGGCGACCACGGGTCGATCCTCGCTCCCGCGCGGCGTCCCGGACAGGGACGAACGTCCCCCGGGCACCCCGTCCCCCTCCGTCTCGCCCCGTCCACCCGTGGGCGGCGGGGACCGCGTTGTCAGGGGTGGCAGCGATGATGGGTGGCATGTCGTCTCCCACGATCCCGCTCGCCGACGCGGCCCGGCTGCGCATCGGCCAGGTCGTCCGTGCCCGGGTCGCCGGCGAGGACGCCCCCGAGCGATCCGCGGCGATCTGGGGCGCGCCCGGACCGCGGTGGTTCGGCCCGGAGGACGCCATCAGCGTCGTCCACGCCGACGCCTCGATGTTCGTCGCCGGAATCCGGGCCCTGCTCGTCCAGAGCCTCCACCCGCTCGCGATGGCCGGGGTGGCCGGGCACTCCGGCTTCCGGGGGGACCCGTGGGGCCGCCTGCAGCGCACGAGCGCGTACATCGCGACGACGACCTACGGGAGGGTGGAGGACGCAGAGCGGCTGCTCGCGCGGATCCGCGGCATCCACCGCCGGGTCTCGGGGACCGCCGGCGACGGCCGGCCGTACGCGGCGAGCGACCCGCACCTGCTGCGCTGGGTCCACGCCGCGGAGGCGGACAGCTTCCTCACCGCCTACCAGCGCTACGCCCGGACTCCGCTGCCGCCCGCCCGCGCCGACGAGTACGTGGCGCAGTCCGCGACGATCGTCGAGCGGCTCGGCGTCGTCGACCCGCCCCGGACCGTCGCCGAGCTCGCGGGGGACCTCGCCTCCTTCCGTCCCGAGCTCGAGGCGACCCCCGAGGCGCTCGACGCGGCCCGGTTCCTCCTCGTCGACCCCCCGCTGGACGGACTGGGGCGGGTCGGCTACGCCCCGCTCGCCGTCGGCGCGGTCGCGATCACCCCGGGGTGGGCCCGGCGGATGCTGCGCCTGCCCGGGCCCGACGCCCTCCACGAGGCCCTCGGCGTCCCGGTCGGGCGGGCCGCCGCCGGGCTGATCCGGTGGGGTCTGAGCCACCCGGAGGTCGCCCGGCAGCGCCGGGTGGAGCCGGCGACGGGCTGACCTGCCCCGACGGGTCCATAGGCAGCCTGTGGACTTCCCGGTCGGTTGTCGGGATGCTGTCAGTGAGCCGGTGACCGAGACCCGTCCCGCGCCTCGGTCTGGTTGTCCCAGCAGCTTCCAGCGACCGAAGGGTTACCGTCATGCTCGACTCCGCCGCGCGCAGGCTCGGACTGCGCACCAACCCCACGATCTTCTTCACGGCGGCCGGACTCATGGTCGTCTTCCTCGTCGTCCTCCTGCTCTTCCCCACCCAGACCGGGGAGGCCTTCCTCCGCGGACGCGAGTGGATCGTGGAGAGCCTCGGCTGGTTCTTCATCATGGGCGTGACGACGTGGCTGCTCTTCCTCGTCTGGATCGCCCTGAGCCGGTACGGCAACGTCCGGCTCGGCGGCGACGACGCCCGGCCGGAGTACTCGAACATGTCGTGGTTCACGATGCTGTTCGCCGGCGGCATCGGCACGGTCCTGATGTTCTGGGGTGTCGCCGAGCCGATCTCCCACTTCTCCAACCCGCCACGGGGAGACGTCGCGCCGTACTCGGCCGAGGCCGCGCAGGAGGCGATGGGCTTCGCGCTCTACCACCTCGGGCTCCACACCTGGGCGATCTTCACCCTCCCCGGCCTGGCGTTCGCCTACTTCATCTACCGGTACAAGCTGCCCGTCCGCGTCAGCTCGGTGTTCTACCCGCTGCTGAAGGAGCGCATCCACGGCCCCATCGGCAAGACGATCGACGTGTTCGCGATCCTCGGGACCCTGTTCGGCGTCGCCGTCTCGATCGGGCTGGGCACCTCGCAGATCAACGCCGGCCTGACCGAGCTCGTCGGCCTGCCGGACTCGACGTGGCCGAAGGTGCTCATCATCGCCGTGCTCACCACGGTCGCGGTGACCTCGATCGTCGCCGGCCTCGACAACGGTGTGAAGCGGCTCTCGAACATCAACATCGGGATGGCCGTCGTCCTCATGGTGTTCGTCCTCGTCTTCGGCTCGACGCTGTTCCTCGCCCGCCAGTTCGTCGAGACCATCGGGATCTACGTCACCAACCTCATCCCGCTCGCGTTCTGGAACGACGCGATGGCCCAGTACACCCAGGAGGGCGGCTGGGGCTGGCAGGGCGGCTGGACCGTCTTCTACTGGGCGTGGACGGTGACGTGGGCCCCCTTCATGGGGATCTTCGTCGCGCGGATCTCCCGCGGCCGGACCATCCGCGAGTTCGTCGTCGGGGTGCTCCTCGCCCCGTCGCTGTTCACGCTGGTCTGGTTCGTCGTCTTCGGCTGGTCGGCGATGCAGATCGACGGCATCGGCGGTGACGGCGGCCAGATCTCGGCGGCGGTGAGCGAGAGCATCCCGCTCGCGATGTTCCAGTTCTTCGAGAGCTTCCCCGCGACCACGCTGGTCCAGGGCTTCGCCGTGGTCATCGTCGCGATCTTCTTCGCGACCTCCTCGGACTCGGCCTCGCTCGTCGTCGACATGCTCTGCACCGGCGACGGGGAGGCGGGTCCGGTGCGCCAGCGGGTGTTCTGGGGCGTCTCGGAGGGCATGCTCGCGGTCTCGCTCGTCGTCCTCGCGGGCGACGCCGGGCTGGACGCGCTCCAGCAGGTCATCACGGTCGTCGGTCTACCGATCTTCGTGCTCAGCTTCATCATGCTCTTCTCGCTGCTCAAGGGGTTGCGCAGCGAGAAGGTCGGCCCGGTTCCGATGCCGAGGGGCGCCCCGGAGGAGGCGCCCGCGGACGTCGACCCGGTCGGCTCCTCGAAGACCTGACCCCGGGCCCCGGCCCGGCCGTCTCGTCGCGCCGGAGGGGGGCGGGGAATGTCCCCCGCCCCCCGCCGGTTGCCGCTCTCGTTGAACATTCCACGAGAGCAGGAGACGCATCACCCGTGTCACGAGCATTCGAGCCCATCCGCGTCGGCCGCTGGGACCTCCCGCAGCGGTTCGTCATGGCCCCGCTGACCCGCAACCGGGCGGGGGCCGGACAGGTCCCGACCGAGCTGGCCGCGACGTACTACGGCCAGCGCGCGGGAGCCGGCCTCATCGTCAGCGAGGGCAGCCAGCCCAGCGCGGTGGGGCAGGGCTACCTGGCCACCCCCGGGGTCCACACCGCCGAGCAGGTCGAGGGGTGGCGTGGGGTGGCCGACGCCGTCCACGCCGGCGGCGGGCGCATCGTCGTCCAGCTCATGCACGCCGGCCGGATCGCCCACCCCGACAACAAGGGCGGCCTCGAGAGCGTCGCGCCGAGCGCCATCGCCGCCCCCGGCGAGATGGTCACCGCCGACGGCACCCGTCCCCACCCGACCCCGCGGGCGCTGGGGTCCGACGAGGTCGAGGGGGTCGTCGAGGAGTTCGTCGATGCCGCCCGGAACGCCGTCGAGGCGGGCCTGGACGGGGTCGAGGTCCACGCCGCCAACGGCTACCTGCTCCACCAGTTCCTCGCCCCGTCGACGAACCACCGCGACGACGCCTGGGGCGGCTCCCCCGAGCGCCGCGCGCGGCTCGCCGTCGAGGTCACCCGAGCCGTCGCCGAGGCGATCGGCGCCGACCGGGTCGGGATCCGCATCTCCCCGGCGCACAACATCCAGGGCGTCCTCGAGGAGGACCCGGCCGAGACCGCGGCGACCTACACCGCGCTCGTCGACGCGCTGGCCCCGCTCGGGCTGGCCTACCTGTCCGTCCTCGGCGACCCCCGCGGGGACCTCGTCCGCGACCTCCGTCGCCGGTTCGGCGGCCCGGTCGTGCTCAACTCCGGGTTCCAGCGAGTGACCAGCCTCGAGGACGTCGAGGACCTGCTCGTCGAGGACCTCGGCGACCTGGTCGCGGTCGGCCGGCCGTTCCTCGCCAACCCGGACCTTCCGCGCCGCTGGCGCGACGGGGCCGAGCTCAACGAGCCGGACCCGTCGACGTTCTACGGTGGCGGCGCCGAGGGCTACACCGACTACCCCACACTCGAGCAGACCGCCTGAGCCGACCGGCTGAGCCGACCACCTCGCCCGACGGGCCCGGGCGACGGGCTCACCCGACCCGGACCGGCGGCGCCCGATCAGTGGTGGCGCCGCCGGGCCCGGGCGGTCTCGGCCACGCGGGCCGCGTGGTCGGGGACGTGGCGCTGGGACTCCTTGGGCGGCCGGTCGTAGACCAGGGCGGCCGGCCGCTCGGGGATGCGCACCGGCGGCGGCGAGATCGCCGCGTACGGCACCGTCGAGAGCAGGTGGGCGATGACGTTGATCCGCGAGGAGCGCTTGTCCTCGGACTCCACCGTCCACCACGGGGAGGTCTCGGTGTCGGTGTGCTCCATCATGACGTCCTTGGCCCGGGAGTAGTCCTCCCACCGCGAGATCGACTGCAGGTCCATCGGGGACAGCTTCCACCGGCGCATCGGGTCACCCGCCCTCGACCGGAACCGGGCCTCCTGCTCGACGTCGGACACGGAGAACCAGTACTTGCGCAGCAGGATGCCGTCCTCGACGAGCATGTTCTCGAACAGCGGCGCCTGGCGCAGGAAGCGCTCGTACTCCTCGTCGGTGCAGAACCCCATGACCCGCTCGACCCCGGCCCGGTTGTACCAGGACCGGTCGAACAGGACGATCTCCCCGGCCGAGGGGAGGTGCTCGACGTAGCGCTGGAAGTACCACTGGGACCGCTCGCGCTCGCTCGGCGTCGGCAGCGCCGCGACCCGCAACCACCGCGGGTTGGTGTACTGGGTGATCCGGGTGATCGCCGAGCCCTTCCCGGCCGCGTCCCTCCCCTCGAACAGCACCACGAGCCGGGTGCCGGTCTCGCGCACCCACTCCTGCATCGTGACGAGCTCGGACTGGAGGCGCTTCAGCTCGCGCTCGTAGACCTTCTTGCCCAGGACCCGCTCGCCGCTCGCCGTCCGCTTCGCCATGCCCCATGGTGGCACCGCGGCGGTCATCCCTGCAGGCGCTCGCCCGGGCTCGACCCAATCAGCCGCAGGTGCTCGTGGTCCCCGAGCAGCTCGAGACGCCGCCAGAGCACGCTCCCCGGCAGCGCCTGGCTCGCGTGGGCCGCCACCGCGACCCGCTGCCGGGTCCGGCTCACCGGGAGGACGACGTCGACCTCGTCGGGCGGGTGCCCGGTGACCGGCAGCGAGGTCTCGGCCCGCAGGCGGGCGGCGACGTCCTCCGGGAGCGTCCACGCGAGCACGGGCACCCCGAGGGCAGCGGCCGCCGTGAGCGCGGCGCGGGTCGCGGCGGCGTGGTCGGGGTGGCCGGTGACGCCCGACGGGTCGAGGACGAGCAGCCCGTCGACGTCCGACTTGCGGGCCTGCTGCTCGACCTCGGCGGCGAGGCGGTCCGGGGGCACGTCGGCCAGCCGGCCGTCGGGGTGGTCGCGCAGCATCGTCTCGGCCACGCCGAGGGCGGCTCCGGCCCGCTCGAGCTCACGGGCCCGCACGACCGCGAGGTCCCCCGGGACCCCGCGCAGCGTGGAGGCCTCGCCCCGGGTGAGGCAGAGCACCGAGACCGTGGCACGGGCCGCGACGAGGGCGTCGATGACGGCGCCGAGGGCGAAGGACTCGTCGTCCGGGTGGGCCACGACGACGAGGACGTGGCCCCACCCGGGCAGGCGTGTGGCGGTCACCACCCCATGCCACCGTGACTGCAGCAGGTGGGCAGGTGACGATGGTCCCGGAGTCCGGTGAGAGCATGGCACCACCTGCCACGACCAGCCGAGAGGAGCCGTCGATGAGGGTCGCGCTGCTGGGAACCGGAGCGATGGGTGCGGGGATGGCCCGCTCGATGCTCCGAGCCGGGCTCGAGGTGTCCGCGTGGAACCGGACCCGTGAGCGGGCCGAGCCGCTCGCGCAGGACGGGGCGAGCGTCGCCGGCACCGCCGCCGAGGCCGTCGCGGGCGCCGACGTCGTCGTCACGATGCTCTTCGACACCGGGTCGGTCCTCGACGTCATCCGCTCCGCCCGAACGGCCCTCTCCGAGGACGCGGTGTGGCTGCAGACGAGCACGCTCGGCGTCGACGGCACCCGCGAGGCCGCCGACCTCGCCGCCGAGGTCGGCGTCGGGTTCCTCGACGCGCCCGTGCTCGGCACCCGGAAGCCGGCCGAGGACGGCGGGCTGGTCGTGCTCGCCTCCGGCGACCCGACGCTCCGGGAGCGGGTCGACCCCGTGCTCGAGGCGGTCGGGTCCCGCACCCTCTGGGTGGGGGACGCCGCCGGGGCGGCGTCGGCCCTGAAGCTCGCCGCGAACGCCTGGGTGCTCTCGCTGACGGCGGCGGTCGGGCAGTCGATGGCGCTCGCCGAGGCGCTCGGCGTCGACCCCGCCCTGTTCCTCGACGCCATCGGCGGCGGCGCGGTCGACGCGCCCTACGCCCACCTCAAGGGCAAGCAGGTGCTCGCCGGCGAGCACCCGGTCTCCTTCACCCTCGACGGGGCGCTGAAGGACGTCGGGCTCATCCGGGCGGCGGCGGAGTCCGCCGGGGTCGAGCCCGGGGTGCTGGCCGCCGTCGAGCGGGCGTTCCAGCTCGCGCACGACTCCGGCCACGGCGAGGAGGACATGTCGGCGGTGCACGCCGCGTTCGTGCCCGGAGACTGAGGCGCGCACCACGGGGCCGTGCTCAGCGGCGCTCGCGGAGCAGGCCCCAGAAGGCGGGGTCCTCCTGGCCGAACGCGAAGAACGACACCCCGCCCAGCCCGAGGCCGTGCGCCAGGTCGACCTTGGCGGCGACGGCACGCAGGTCCGGGTACCACATCTGGTGGGAGACCCCAGCGTCGTCGGTCCACGCGGCGTGCGCGCTCGCCCGCTCCGGGTCCCACTGCGGCTCGGCCCCGGTCTCGGCGAGCAGGGCGAGCGCGCGGGCCTGCGTGACCCGGGTCGCGGCGTGGTCCGGACCGGACCAGTCGTAGCCGTACAGCGGCACGCCGAGCTGGACCTTCGCGGCGGGGATCCGGGAGCGGGCGTACTCGGCGCAGGCCCGCACCCACGGCAGGGGCGCCACCGGCCCGGACGGCGAGCCGGGACCTGAGTAGTCGTAGGCCATGACCGGGGTCCGGTCCGCGACGCGACCGAGCGCGGCGTAGTCGTGGACCCACGCGCGCGAGTCCGGGGTCTCGGCGCGGGTGGGCAGCAAGGTCACCGACAGCAGCTTCCCGCGCCGGTGCAGCGCCGCGGCGAGGTCCTTCGCGAGGGCGGCGAAGCCGGCGCGGAGGGTGGCTCGCAGGTCGGGGTCGGCGCCGGCCATGACCTCGTAGTCGAGGTCGAGGCCCTCGTAGCCGTGCCGGGTGACGAGGTCGACGAGGGTCGCGACGTGGGCCCTGCGGGTCCGCTTCGCGCCGAGGACGTCGGCGAGCCGGGCCGGGGGCATGTCGTCCTCGACGGTGGGCAGGACCGCGAGCCCGGCGTCCCGGAGCCGGGCGACGACCCCCGGGTCGCCCGCCCCCGCGTACCCGGTGACGACCGTCGCGTCGTTCGCGCCGTACCAGAACGGGGAGACGACGTCGACGAGGTCGGCGGCCGCGACGAGCGTGCCGGTCTCGGAGGCGACGGCGTGGTCGGGGACCCAGGCCGAGACCGCGAGGCGGTCCGTCGGCGGGGACGTCCGGTGGCGACGGCTCACCGCCGGGCTCGTCTCGGCGGCGAGCACGAGGCAGAGCAGGGCCGCGAGCGCGGCCGCGGCGCCCCGCGGGAGGACGGCCCGGGCTGCCGCCGCGGGCGTGGGGACGGTGACGGGCACGACTGGCTCCCGGGCGATCGTCGGTGCCGGAGGGCCCGGCAGCCGTGGGTCGGGACGCGGGCCGGGCCCGGGGCGGGACGTCCGCCGCGGTGACGCCCCCCGCGTCGACGCCAGTCTCGGGCCGACCCGGGACCGGGACAATCGGCCCTTCGCCCGAGTGCGCCGGCCGGGGCCGCGGGGGTACTACTGATCGCTCCGCCGGGCGAGGTGGACGACGACCCCGGGCACCCACCCGGTCTCGCCGCGCATCCAGCGCCCGGCGACGAGGTTGGTCGGGACGACGACGAAGTCGCCCTTCGCCCCGCCGGCGAGACCGAGGTCGGTGCCGAACACGTCGGTGACGACCGACCAGTCCATGTCGGTCCGACGCGCGAGGTGCTCGCCGATCCCCATCGCGTACTGCTCGACGAGGACCTCGTGCCCGGACCCGCGCTCGCGCGCCCACGCGGCGTACGCGGCGTCGTAGGACGCGCCGAGCGCGGCGAGGTCCTCGACGTCGACCCCGGAGGACTCGAGCGCGGCGACCCCCGCGGAGATGCGGGAGCGCTCGGCCTCGCCGACCGGCTCCACCACCGGGCGCACCGGGCGCTCGTCGACGAGGCCGTCCTCGCCGTCGGTCTCGGGCTCCTGCTCCGGCTCCGGGGGCGGGGCCTGCTCCCGGGCGGTCTGGCCGCGCCGTCTACCGAACCAGGCCACGCCTCAGCCCTCCGCAGGGCTGGGCGAGCCGGAGGCTCCCGGCCCGGGCGCCACCGGGAGCAGGGACGGCGGGGACGGCGGGGCGGGGGGTCGCATGGCCTCATCCTTCCACCGACCCGCCGACGGGGGCGGCGACGGCTAGGGTCGGCTGGTGGTCCAGTCCCTCGAGCTGCTCCTCGACCCCGCGCTCGACGCGGCCGTCCGGGCCGAGTGGGACGCGCTCGCCGGTGCGGGGCTGCCGAGCCAGGCCCGTCACCCCGGGGCGAGCAATGCCCCGCACGTCACGCTCGCCGTCGCCGACGCGCTGCCCGAGCGGGCCGACACGGCGCTCGGCGCCGTCGCGGAGCTGCTGCCGGTCCCGGTCCGGCTCGGGGCGCTCACCGTGTTCACGGGTCGTCGCGCCGTGCTCGCCCGGCTCGTCGTGCCCTCCCGGGCCCTGCTCGACGTCCACGCCGCGGCGCTGGACGCCCTCGCCGGCCCGCCGGGGCTGCGGCGCACCGTCCTCCCGGGCCGGTGGACCCCGCACGTGACCCTCGCCCGCGGCCTGCCTCCGGACCGGGTCGGGGACGCGGTCGCGGCGGTCCCGGGCGAGCGGGTGACGGGGCCGGCTGAGCTCACCGGGCAGGCGGACCGGCTCCGACGCTGGGACGGCGAGGCCCGCCGGTCCTGGCTCGTCGAGCCGAGCCGACCCACCCGGTGACCTACCGGCGGCCGCGGCGGGCCCGCAGGTAGTCGGCGACGACGTACTCCCCGAGCCGGTCCAGGGACGGGGTGAGCACCCGACCCCCGGCGCGGCGCGCGACGGCGTCGACGAACCGCGCGAGCCCCGGGTCCTCCCCGAGCATGAACACGTTCAGCGTCGCGCCGCCGCGGCGGAGCTCGTCGACCTGGGCGACGGTCGCCCGGACGGTCTCGGACGTCGTCGGCCACATGAACTGCGGGGTACCACCGGCGTCGAGGTGGGCGGTCGGCTCGCCGTCGGTGACGACGAGCACGACCGGCTCCGCCCCGGGGTGGCGGCGCACGTGCCGCCCGGCGAGCATGAGCGCGTGCTGCAGGTTCGTCCCCTGCACCCACTCCGGCTCGGCCTCGGCGAGCTGGACGGGGGAGAGCCGTCGCGCCGCGAGGTTGAACCCGATGACCTGCAGGGCGTCGTGGCGGTACCGGGTCTGGACGAGGTGGCTGAGGGCGAGGGCGGTCTGCTTCATCGGCCCCCAGCGGCCCTCCTGGACCATGGAGTAGGACATGTCGACGCAGAGCGCGACCGCCGCCGTCGTCCGGCGCTCGGTCTCGGTGACCTCGAAGTCCTCCACGAGCAGGTCGACCCCGCCGCCGGTGCGGCCGCCACGGCGCAGTGCGTTCCCGACGGTCCGGGCGGCGTCGAGGGGCAGCTCGTCGCCGAACGTCCACGGCCGGGTGAGCCCGGTCGGCTCGTCCGCCTGGCCGGACCGGTGCTCCTCGTGGTCCCCGCGGCCGGTGGCCTCGAGCCGGTCGAAGACGCGCCGCAGCGCGGTCTCCCCGAGGCGGCGCACCGCCCGGGGGGTGAGTCGCAGGCCGTCGTCGCCGCGGTCGAGGTACCCCTGGCGCTGGAGCTCCCGCTCGAGCTGGCGGAGCGCCTCGAGGTCACGGGCCGCGGACGCCCCGAGGCGCTGTTCGAGCGCCTCGACGTCGACGTCGTCGAGGCTGGCACCGGCGTACCCCTGCCCGAGCTGCTCGCCGAGCCGCTCGAGGTCGGCGAGCTCGGCCACCGCCTCGACGGCGGCGCTGTAGCCCAGCGGCTCGCCGCCCTGGCCGGGCCGGACCCGGCTGCCGCGGTCCAGCCCCGGCCGCAGGGAGCGGAGCGTGTCCGAGAGGCGGGCCATCTCGGCGGCGAGGTCGGGGTCGCTGAGCGCGTCGGACATCAGCTGACCGAGCTGCTCGCGCTGCTCGGGGGTCAGCGAGGCCATCATCCGGTCCGCGGCCGCCTGCCGCCGGGCGAGGGCGTCGACGAGCTCGTCGACGTCCTCGGGGTCCTCGGGGAAGAGCTCGCCGTGCCGGTCCATGAAGTCGGCGAACTGGTCGGTGGTGTCCTCACCGCGGGCGTGGGCGGCGAGGAGGTCGTTGAGGTCGGCGAGCATGTCCTTCACCCGGGACATCGCCTCCGGGTCCTCCCCGCGCAGGGCGCGGGTGAGACCGGCGAACTGGGCGTCGAGGACCTCGCGGCGCAGCATCGCGGAGATCTCCTCGTAGGTCGCCCGCGCCTGCTCGGAGTGCCAGTCGTAGCCGTCGAGGGCGCGGACGGCGCCCGCGACCTCGTCGGGCAGGGTCGCGAGCTCCATCTCTGCGAGCCGGGCGTCCTCGCCCTCCTCTCCGGCGAGGGCGTCGCGCTCCTCGGCGAGAGCCTGGTCGAGGGCCGCCCGGACCTGGTCGAGGGTGCCGGCGAGGTCTCCCCTCCGCCGGGCGGCCTCCCGCATCCGCCGGACCCTCTCGGCGAGCGCGTCGAGGCCGGACCGGCCGTCGAGCCCGCGCCGCAGCAGGTCACGCAGGGCCTCCCGGGCGCTGCCCCCGGCGAGGACGTCCCGGCCGACCTCGTCGAGGGCGGCCCGGACGTCGTAGGGCGGGGCGAGCGGGTCCGGTCCCCCGCTCCAGGGGCCGTACCGGAACCGCCCGTGGCCGCGGCCGGCGTCTCCCCCGGCGGACCGACCGACGTCGCCGGCCACGGCTCAGGCCCCGTACACCGTGCGGCCGGCCACGGTGTCCTTGTCGATGCGGCGGGTGAGGTGGAGTCCCTCGAGGACGAACTCGATCGCGGCGGCGACCTGCCCGGGGCCTGCGTCGTCGCCGTGCCCGAGCCGGTCGAGGACCTTCGACAGCCCGGGGACGGTGCCGACCTGGCCGAGCAGCTCGGTCGCGGGGACGAGCTCGCCGGTCTCGACGACCTCACCCTCGGCGAACAGCCCCGTGAACCCGTCGAGGTCGAGCCCGGCGAGCCGAGCCCGGAAGGTCTCCGCGGTGGCGACCCTGAGCAGGTGGGCGAGGACGTCGCGCTCGCGCCCCTCCTCGCCCATCTCGAACTCGACCTTCCCGAGCAGGGTCGGGACGACGGTCGGCAGGTCGCAGACCCGGGCGACGGCGACGTCCTCGCGGGAGCGGGCCGAGCGGCGCAGCGCGGATGCGGCGACGCTCTCGGCGGCAGCGATCGAGAACCGGGCCGAGACCCCGGAGCGCTGGTCGACCGCGGCGGACTCCCGCAGCCCGCGGGTGAAGCGGGCGATGACCTCGACCAGGTGCTCGGGGACGTCCGCCACGAGCCGGGACTCCTGGCTGACGAGCCGGACCTCGTCGTCGACCTCGAGCTGGTAGTGGGTGCGGATCTCGGCACCGAAGCGGTCCTTGAGCGGGGTGATGATCCGGCCGCGGTTGGTGTAGTCCTCGGGGTTGGCGGTGGCGACGAGCAGGACGTCGAGCGGCAGCCGGAGGGAGTACCCGCGGACCTGGATGTCGCGCTCCTCGAGGACGTTGAAGAGGGCGACCTGGATCCGCTCGGCGAGATCGGGCAGCTCGTTGAGACCGAAGACGCCCCGGTTGGCGCGGGGGACGAGGCCGTAGTGGACGGTCTCGGGGTCCCCGAGGGTGCGGCCCTGGGCGACCTTGACCGGGTCGACGTCCCCGACGAGGTCGCCCACGCTCGTGTCCGGGGTCGCGAGCTTCTCGGTGTAGCGCTCGTCCCGGTGGCGCCAGCCGACCGGGGTGGCGTCGCCCTCGGCCGCGACGAGCCGGCGGCAGCGGACGCACACCGGCGCGAGCGGGTCGTCGTTGATCTCGCACCCGGCGACGACCGGCGACCACTCGTCGAGGAGGGCACCGAGGGTGCGCATGAGGCGGGTCTTGCCCTGCCCGCGCTCGCCGAGGAGGACGAGGTCGTGCCCGGCGAGCAGGGCGCTCTCGAGCTCGGGCAGGACGGTGTCGTCGAAGCCGACGATGCCGGGGAAGGCCGTCTCACCCTCCCGGAGGCGGGTGAGGAGGTTGTCGTGCACCTCCTGCTTGACGGTGCGCGGGGTGTACCCGCTCGCCCGCAGCGCGCCGAGCGTGGTGGGCTGCGGGGTGTCCGGGATGCTCTGGGTCATCGCCCCACGCTACGACCGGCCCCTGACAGCGGCCACCGTGACCGCCCTGACCACCGGGTTCGACGGGGCGCGGTTCCACCGGTAGGCTCCGGCGCGGCTCGAACGTCGCTTAGTACCTCAAAGTCACAGATTGCGGACTTTTTGGTTACAAAATGCTCAACGTCCGCGCCCCCGGTCCGATGAGGGCCGGGATGACACCAGTCCCCGCCAGCCGAGGCGGGGCGGTCCGTGAGGTCGCCGAACCCCGTCACCCTCACGGATGGCAGGAATGTCTTGCCGTGAGTGACGGGGACGGAGAACCCGAGCAGTACGGGAGCGCAGCTCCCTCGGGGTGAAGCCGCCGAGAGGCGGCCGGGGCATCTTTCGGTCCCGAACCCGACAGGACACTCTTCGCAGGCGGTCCGAAAGATTGGCCCACGTCATGTTGCACCCCTCCCCTGCGTCGATGACGCCTGCCCGCACCCAGCTGAACCGCCTCACCCGGCACCTCGTCGCCCTCGCGGCGGCGGCCCTCGTGGCGGTCGGGCTCGTCGCGAACCCGGCCTCGGCCCCCACCGCCGAGGCCGCCGTCCCCACCCACGTCGCCACCAAGGCGGTCAAGGTCGCCTCGCACCAGCGCGGGGTCCCCTACCGCTGGGGCGGCATGAGCCCCCGGCGGGGCTTCGACTGCTCCGGCCTCGTCAAGTACGCCTACGCCAAGGCCGGCCACCGCGTCCCCCGGACCGCCCAGGCGCAGTACCGCGCGACCAAGCACATCAAGCGCAAGCACCGCCGCAAGGGCGACCTCGTGTTCTTCTACTCGGGCCGCTCGATCTACCACGTCGCCATCTACGCCGGCCACGGCCGGATCTGGCACGCCCCGCGGCCGGGCAAGCGCGTCCAGAGGGTCCACATCTGGACCAGCCACGTCAAGTACGGCAGGGTCCGCTGACCGACGGGCCCTCCCCGACACAGGCCGGGCCCGGCGCCACCACGGCGCCGGGCCCGGCCTGTGTCTGCGTCTGTGCCCGTGCCCGCGCCGCCACCCGTGCGCGGCCGCGACTTGACTCCTCGATGGTCGAACGGCCAGACACCCGTCCGGAGCCGTTCGCCGGTGGTTCGCCGAGGCGTCCTCGGTCGGTCACGGGGCCTTTCTAGCGTCCCCGGGTGTCGACGACGGAAGGCACCCAGGTGGAGACGACAGGCGCGGTCCGCGCCCGCGGGACGAGGAAGCGCTTCGGTGACGTCGTCGCGCTCGACGGCGTCGACCTCGACGTCGGGGCGGGAACGGTCCACGGGCTCGTCGGCCCCAACGGCGCGGGCAAGACGACCCTGCTCGGCCTCCTGCTCGGCCTCACGGTCGCCGACGGCGGCCGGCTCGAGGTCCTCGGGGAACCGGTGGGGCGGGGGCTCGACGTCCCCGACGGGGTCGCCGGGTTCGTCGACGGCCCGGGCCTGTACCCGGCGCTGACGGCCCGGCAGAACCTCAGGGCGCTCTCCGCGCTGCGCGGCGGTCGCCGGGGGCACCAGCGAGATCGCGGTGTCGACGAGGCCCTGGCCGAGGTCGGCCTCACCGACGTCGGCGACGACCGGGTCCGCGGCTTCTCGCTCGGGATGCGCCAGCGGCTCGGCCTCGCGGCCGCGCTGCTGACCCGGCCACGACTGCTCGTCCTCGACGAGCCCTCCAACGGCCTGGACCCGGCCGGGGCGCACCACGTCCACCGGGTCATCACCGAGCTCGCCGACCGGGGAGCCGCGGTCGTGCTGTCCAGCCACCGGATGGACGACCTCGCCGCCCTCTGCTCCGAGGTCACCGTCCTCGACGCGGGGCGGGCGGTGTTCACCGGTCCGGTGGACGGGCTCGCCGCGCGCAGCGGCCACGTCGACCACCGGCTCGTCGCCGGCGACCCGGTCGCGGCCCGCCGGCTCGCCGCCGGGGTCCCCGGGCTGGCGCTGCGCGAGCAGGAGGACCCGGACCACCGGCGCGACCCGGGTGCGGTCGTGGTCCGCGGCCCCCTCCCCGCGGTGGACGACCTCCTCGCCCGGCTGGTCCGGGAGGGGGTCGCGGTCCGCGAGCTCGGACCCCTCGTGCCACCGCTCGAGGCGGCCTACCTCGCCCTCACCCGGGCACCCGGCCCCGGGACCGACGGCCCGCCCCGGCCCGCCGCACCCCCCGAGCCCGCCCACGTCCCCGGGCGGCGCCCGTGCTGACCGCTCCCCCGGCCGGCGGCAGCGCCGTACCGGCCCCGACGCTGACCGGCTACCGGTTCGAGCTGGTCAAGCTGCTCGCGCAGTGGCGGGTCCGTCTGCTGCTGCTCGCGTGCTGGCTCGCCCCGACCGCGGTCGTCGGGGTGGTCAGCCGGCAGGCTGCGCTGCCCACCGACACCGTCTTCGGGCGCTGGATGCCGTCGACCGGGTGGGCCGGTGCGCTCGTCGTGCTCGCCTTCTCGTGCACGTGGGCGCTACCGCTGCTGACCTCACTCGTCGCCGGGGACGTCTTCGCCGTCGAGGACCGCCTCGGCACGTGGCGGCACCTCCTGGTCGCGGTCCGCTCGCCACGACGGATCTTCCTCGGCAAGGCGCTCGCGAGCACCACCGTGGTCGTCCTGCTCGTGCTCGGGCTCGCGGTCTCGGGGACGGCCGGGGGCCTCCTCGCGGCCGGCGGCCACGCGCTCGTCGGCCTCGACGGCCACGTGCTCCGTCCCGGGGAGGCCGCCGCGACCGTGGCCCTGGCCTGGGCGTGCGTGCTCCCGCCCACCCTCGCGTTCGCGGCCGTCGGGCTGCTGGGGTCGGTCGCCCTGGGCCGGTCCTCGACCGGACTCGTCGTGCCGGCGGCGCTCGCCCTCCTCCTCCAGCTCGCGCAGCTGCTGCCGCTGCCGGTGCCGGTCCGGCTGGCGCTGCCGAGTGGAGCGTTCCTCGCGTGGCGGGGCCTGTTCACCTCCCCCGTCCAGGCCGGTCCGCTGCTCGTCGGGCTCGCGGTGAGCCTCGTCTGGGCCGCTGCGGCGACGACCCTGGCCCGCTGGCTGTTCCTCCGTCGTGACTTCACCGACCTCGCGCACGACGGGTCCGGCCGCCGGGTCCTCGGATCCGCCCTGCTGCTCGGCGGCGTCACCCTGCTCACCGTCCCCGTCCTCGCCGTCGCCACCCCGGCCGCCGGCACCGGGATCTCCCGGGCGACGCTGCAGGACTCGCTCGCGACCGCGTTCGCCCACCTCTATCGCCTCCAGACCCGCCAGCTCCACCGGCCCGCCGTGACGGAGACCCGGCTGCGGACGAGCGCGTCCTGCGACAAGGGCGGGTCCCTGGAGGTGGACGCCGGGCCGGGCAACGACTGGCGGTGCGTCGTCTCCTGGCACCTGCCGGGAACCGACGCGGTGGGCGCCGCGACCTACCAGCTCGACGTGCGCGCCGACGGGCGCTACGTCGCCGACGGCGACGGACCGAAGGAGGTGAACGGCTACTTCGTGGTGCGCGCCCCGTCCGGGACGGCACCGAACCCGCTCTGGCAGCTCGACGGACTCGTCGACCTGCTCACCACCCCCCAGAAGGGATGATCCATGCACGTCACGCGTGAGCGCCGACGTCCCACCGGAGTCCGGACCGGGCTCCTGCGCACCCACCGGTCCCGCCGCGTGCGGCTCGCCGCGGCCGGCACCACGGCCCTGGTCCTCACCGGCGGCGGCCTCGCCTACGGCTCGACGAGCGCGTTCGGACGCCACCAGGTCGGCACGACCTACCCCGACGGCACCCAGGTCGCCAGCAACCAGGTCCTGGGGCCCCTCGGCGACCGGACGTTCTTCGACCAGGGCAAGTTCATGGGCTCGACCCCCAGCCCGGACGGGACGCGTCTGGCCGCCTCGGTCAGCACCTGGGGCACGGCCGACCACATCGCCCTGGCCGTCGTCGACCTCGACACCTCGCAAATCGTCCAGACGGTCGGCACGACGGCCGCTGCCGACCTGCGGATCAGCCACGGCCAGGTCGGCCAGGAGGGCCCGACGTACTCCCCCGACGGCCGCACCCTGTGGCTGCCGCAGACGACGGGGCTCACCCGCTTCGCCGTCGCGCCGGACGGCACGCTCTCCGACCCCACCTTCGTCTCGGTGCCCGAGCGCGACGGCCACGCGCCGCTGCCCGGCAAGTCGGCCTACTCCGCCGACGGCTCGACCCTCTACGTGCCCGTGAACGGACAGAACCGGGTCGTCGCGCTCGACCCGGCGACCGGCGCCGTCCGGCAGAGCTGGGACGTCGGCACCGCCCCCCGCGAGGTCGCCGTCGTCGGCGACACGCTCTACGTCAGCAACGAGGGCGGGCGCCCCGCCCGCCCCGGGGACACGACGCTGAACTCCTACGGCACGCAGGTGCCGGCCGACCCGCACCTCGGCACCGCGAGCACCGGCACGGTCAGCGTCATCGACCCCTCGAAGTCCTCCGACGCGGTCTCGTCGGTCGACGTCGGGCTGCACCCGACCTCACTGTCGGTCCACGGCGACGCCCTGTTCGTCACGAACACCTTCGACGACAGCGTCTCGGTGCTCGACACCCGCCGGAACGAGGTCGTGCAGACGATCACCACCCGCCCGTGGCCGACGTCGAAGGTCGGGTACGCCCCGCAGGACGTCACCGTCACCGACGACGGCCACCTCCTGGTGGCCCTCGGCCGCGCGAACGCGGTGGCGGTCTACCGCTACCACGGCCGCCCCCAGGAGCCGGTGGACTACGTCGGCCTGCTGCCCACCGACTACTACCCCTCCGACGTGACGACGGTCGGGGACGACGTCCTCGTCACCAACCGCCGTGGCATGGGCTCGCTCGGTCCGAAGGTCACCATCGACAAGGGACCCGGCACCAGCCCCGCCACCGGGCACGGGACGCACGCGACCACCGGCTCGCTGACCCGCTTCCGCCTTCCCGCGGACCCGAGGATCGACCGGTACACCCGCGAGGTGTTCCGGCAGAACGGCTGGGGGCGGGCGGACGCCAGGGCGGCGGCCGCGGAGAGCCGTGGCCGGACGCCCGCGGCTCAGCCCGTCCCGCACCGGGTCGGGGACCCGTCGACGATCAAGCACGTCTTCCTCATCGTCAACGAGAACCGCACGTACGACCAGGTGCTCGGCGACGTGCCCGAGGGCAACGGCGACCCGAGCAAGGCCCAGTTCGGCGAGAAGGTGACCCCGAACAAGCACGCGCTCGCGAAGCAGTTCGGGCTCTACGACAACTTCTATGACATCGGGACGAACTCGGCCGAGGGGCACAACTGGGTCATGCAGGGTGACAACCCGGAGTACACCGAGTCCGAGGCCGGCGGGTACGTGCGCAGCTACGACACCGAGGACGACGCCCTCGGCCACCAGCGCTCCGGCTTCCTCTGGACCGCCGCGCAGGACGCCGGGAAGACGGCCCGCAACTTCGGCGAGTTCATGCAGTTCGAGCACAAGCCGGCCGGGGCGACCTGGCAGGACTACTACTGCGCCGCGACCCGCGTGGAGGACGGCGGCGACCCGAGCGCCCTGACCGACCCGGCCATCAAGCAGGACACCGAGTCGCCGATCCCGTCGCTCAACGAGATCTCGAACCACGACTACCCGAAGTTCGACACGAACATCCCCGACGTCTACCGCTCCCAGATCTGGCGGCAGGACTTCGCCCGGAACGGTCCCGCGAACCTCAACACGTTCTGGCTCTCCAGCGACCACACCGGTGGCGCCCCCGACCCCGAGGCCCAGGTCGCCGACGGTGACCGGGCCGTGGGCCAGATCGTCGACGAGATCTCCCACAGCAGGTACTGGAAGGACTCGGCGATCTTCGTCGTCGAGGACGACAGCCAGAACGGCGTGGACCACGTCGACGGGCACCGCGCCCCGGTCGAGGTCATCAGCCCGTGGGCGAAGCGGGGAGTGGTCGACCACACGTACTACTCGCAGATCACCATGGTGCGCACCATCGAGCAGATCCTCGGCGCGCAGCCGCTGAACCAGAAGGTCGCCGCGGCGACCCCGATGTACGGCGCGTTCACGCGAAAGCCGGACTTCACGCGGTACGAGGTCCAGCAGAACCGGGTCCCGCTCACCGAGGGCCTCTCCGAGCCCCCGGCGTGCGGCCTCGACACCCTCGGCAAGACGGGCGCCGCCGCCCGGAAGGTCACTTCGGCGGCGAAGCGGAAGGCCCACGTCCCGCCGGGGCAGGCGAAGACCAAGGCCAGGTGGGAGGCGTGGCGCCAGAAGCAGCGGTTCACCGGCGACTCGGCCGTCCCGGACCAGGCGAACCCGGAGCAGATGAACCGGTGGACCTGGTACCAGACCCACACCTGGCAGGAGCCCTACCCGGGCGACGAGAAGATCTACGCGCCGTCCGAGGTGCCCGGGGGCTACATCCCCCCGGCCGAGTCGGACGGCTGACCCCGGTCGCCGCTGGTGGGCCCGCAGGGGAGGTCGACGCCTCCCCTGCGGGCCTGCCCGCGTCCCGGTGTCCTCCCCTCGAATCGCTCGGCGTCCCCCGAGGTGGGCGCCGAGGCCCGCCCGGGCGGCCCGCGACGGGCGTCGGTGGCCGCTCGCGGTGACCGCGCGGCGCCTCCTCGGGGATGATCGGCGGATGACGACGTCCCTCGCCGCCACAGTGCTGAGCACCCCGCGCCCGCTCGAGCTCGCGGCGTTCTACGCCGAGCTGCTGGCCTGGAGCGCCGTCGAGCCGGAGGAGGACTGGGTGCGGCTGCGCGCCCCCGGCGCCGAGCGGCCGGGGCTGAGCTTCCAGCGCGAGCCGGGCCACGTCCCCCCGGACTGGCCGGCGCGCGCGGACGGCGTGCAGATGCAGTCCCACCTCGACGTCCTCGTCGACGATCTCGACGCCGAGGTCGAGCGGGCGACCCGCCTCGGCGCCCGTGTGGAGGCCCACCAGCCCTCGTCAGGGGTGCGGGTGATGCGCGACCCGCACGGGCACCTCTTCTGCCTCTTCCTCGAGGGGTACTGAGGGGGCATTGAGGGGGGTACTGAGGCGCGGCTC
>CAWDAQ010000006.1:0-377838 GCA_963800325.1 uncultured Actinomycetota bacterium
CCGTCCACCACCGGCGGCGGCACCGGCTGCACGTCCGCAGCGATCTTCACGACCTGCTCCGTCTGGCCCTTGCGGGCGTCTGGGTCGGCGTCCACGACCCGCACCTGCCACACCCGCTTGTCGGTCACCTTGTCCCGCAGCTGCACGTCCCCCGGCTCCCGGCCCGCGGCCTTCGCCGCCTGCACCTGGTCGTAGTCCTCCACCGGGTCGACCTCACCGACCACGAACGCACCCGCCGGGAACACGTCCTCGAACGCCACCCGCACCCGCTGCTGCACCGCCATTGCGTCTCCTCTCTCCGAGAACCACATAGAAGTGGTTCTACTGAGGACCGTAGCAGGGCGAGTCCACTAGAGGTGGTTCTAGTCAACTGGACTTGGCGCAGCGTTCATTACGGGTAGCCTTTTGCCCGTCGAGAGGAGGGGACCGTATGGGCGTGGGCTACCGGGACCTCGCAGCGCTGCTGCGGGAGCGGATCGACCGCGGGGAGTACCCGCCGGGCTCGACCCTGCCCAAGCAGGCCGACCTCGCGACCTCGTTCGACGTCAACGTCAAGACCGTCCGCAACGCCGTCGCCCTCCTCGAGGCCGAGGGCCTGGTCACCCCCGTCCGCCGCCGAGGCACCGTCGTCCGCGAACGACCCCCGATGCGCCGGCTCGGGGCCGAGCGGTACTCCAAGAGCAAGTGGAAGTACGGCGACAGCGTCGCGTTCATCGCCGACCGGGAGGCCTCAGGCCAGCCCTACCAGCGCACGGACCAGACCCAGACCGTCGAGCTAGTGCCGCCCCCGGCCCGCGCCGTCGAAGTCTTGGGCGTCGAGCCGGAGGGTCGCGTCTACGCACGGGCACGCCTGGTCAAGCAGGACGGCCACCCCACCCACACCCTCACGAGCTACTACCGCCCCGGCGACGTCGAAGGCACCCCCATCGTCGACCCCACCCCCGGACCAGCCGGCCGCGGCGGCGGCTTCGCCGTGCTCACCCTCCAGGGCCTCGAACCCCATGAGGTCACCGAGACTTTCCACGCCCGCATGCCCACCCCTGCCGAGATGGACCTCCTCGAACTCCCCGCCGGCGAACCCGTCATGCAGCTCGAACGCATCACCCGCACCAAGGATGGCCATCCCGTCGAGTACGCCACCGGCATTCACGCCGCGTCCCGGTTCGCCTGGACCTACACCTTCGAAATGCCCGACTGAGTGGAGAATCAGCCATGACCGTGATGGACGACGCACAGATCCTCTGGGACTACCACCAGATGCACCATGAACCCCGCGACACCGACATCGCCATCGGCCTCGGCAGCCACGACATCGGCGTCGCGGAACATACCGCTCATCTTTACCACCAAGGCCGTTTCCCCTTCATCATCTTTACCGGAGCAAACGCGCCGACCACTAAGCGGAGATTCCCCCGTGGTGAAGCCGTTCACTACGCAATGAAAGCGGTCGAACGCGGAGTACCGGAAAGCGCCATAATGATAGAACCGAATGCGACCAACACCGGAGAAAACTTCTCCATGGTCAAGCGGATGCTGTACGCACGTAGACTGACCCCTCAATCAGCAACCGTTGTTTGCAGGCCTTATCAACAACGACGAGCCTACGCCACCTGTAAAGCGGTGTGGCCAGAATTGGAGATAGTCTGTTCATCCAAGCCCCAGCCTTTCACGGAGTACCTAAGGACCATCGGAGACCGCACCAAGGTCTTCAACATGTTGGTTGGCGACACTCAGAGAATCTGGCTATACGCACACCGCGGGTATGCAGTCCCACAAGACGTTCCCGCCGACGTACTCGACGCCTTTGGTCGACTCACTGACGCGGGCTACACGGCCCGGCTGCTGCCCACTCCCTAGCTTCATTATCTGAAGATGCCGTTCCAATGCGTACCGGAACAGTCCAACAAATCGGAAGTCATTGCGTCACGAACACGGGGGGCTCATAGCGCGTCACCGCCGGAGTTTTCAAGCAGACACCGGGCGCAATACCCGTGAAGGGCCATGCAAGGAACAATCACGGTCAGGGGTCCGCTAGAGATCTGACCTGTCGTGAGGGAAGCCCAGTTGTTGGCCATATCCAATCCCCGCTGGTGACAGACGGCACTGACTCGCGTCTCTGGCGCTCTCAACCTGCGCACTGCCCTCAGATCGCCCCGAGCATCCCGGCTCACCTAGCACTCGCGTTCCAGGCCTCGACCTCGTCCGTCCCTGCCGCGTGCTGGCGCGCCCTCCTCGCGACCCCTGCGAACCCGGAAGTTGTCCGAGCGATCGACTACCATCATCCGCACGATGACAGAGACACCGTTCGTACCGAAGAACAGCCATCTCGGCGCCGCCAAGGCAGCCGCAACGATGAGTTCTACACGACTTGGGCCGACATCGAGCGCGAGATGAACGCCTACCTGGAGTACGACCCCGACGTGTTCCGCGACAAGGTCATCCTG
Source organism: uncultured Actinomycetota bacterium (assembly GCA_963800325.1). GTDB lineage: Bacteria > Actinomycetota > Actinomycetes > Actinomycetales > Dermatophilaceae > CAWDAQ01. Next base: position 2,445 of record CAWDAQ010000006.1, read on the forward strand.
CTGCCCTGCGACGACCCCGAATGGAGCAACTTCGCCAAGTTCTTTGCCCTGCACTTTGGGGACTTCGGCATCAAGAAGCTGGTCTCGACGTCGTACGCACCCGACAGCAACCCCGCGAAGGTCGGGCTATCAGCCAACGCTCTTTGAGCGGAAGAGCCCAGCGTTCGACCCCACCAAGACCCACGCCAACGGCAAGAAGTTCACCCTGGAAGCGAAGGACATGAACGGAGACGGCGTCAGTCAACATTGACGACCTCCAGTGGGAGTATCTCCAAGGCGATGGCGACTTCCGCAGCCAGGAGGTCGACGGCCTTGCGCGACGAGGCTGACTTCATCATCACGAATCCTCCATTCAGCCTTTTCCGTCAGTTCATGAATTGGGTTGTCGGGGGCGGGACGACGTTCTGCGGCGATTGGAAACAACAACGCAATAACCTACAACGAGGTCTTCCCGCACATCATGGCAGATAAACTGTGGAAAGGTGCGACGGGCAACAGCACCGACATGGTGTTTGGCGTCCCAAAGGGCGTCAAGGTAGCCGACGCCGACCGACTCAAGGCCGAGAAGCTCGGGTATCCCTCGGACGCCGAGCACGACTACACACGGCTCGGGAACTCCTGCTGGTTTACGAATATTGACCACGGCCGACGCCACGAACCCCTACAAATGATGACCATGGCGGACAATATCAAATTTAGCAAGCACAAAGAGGTTCGCGGAGTCGGCTACCCGAAGTACGACAACTTCGACGCCATCGAGGTGCCTTTCGTCGATGCCATCCCCAGCGACTACGATGGGGTAATGGGCGTCCCGATCACTTTCCTTGATCAAGTACAACCCCGACCAGTTCGAGATTGTCGGTAGCAGCGAAGGGGACTACCAGCCAACGAGGACGTACGGACCCAAGCAGCGGGTAGTCAATGGCGTGCACATGAAGTCGAACACGGGAAGCTCTCGGCTGCTTCATTCGCACAGACTCCTTCGGGCCCGGAACGTACTTCGACGTGGGTTATCCCGTGAGGCGCATCTACAAGCGGCTGTTCATCCGCCGAAAGGTTGACTCATGAGGACCGACCTCAATCAATACACCGTTGACGAGGTCGTCGAGGGGTTCGTCTACAACGAACTTGAGGGTAAGGGTCTGTTCGGCCTGGCCGGCAAGCTCGTCATCCAGCCGGAGTATCAGCGGAACTACATCTATAACGATGGCAAGAGGGACGTCGCCGTTATCGATTCGCTGCTCAAGGGCTACCCTTTGGGGCTCATCTACTTCAATGTAGTGGGTGACACCCTAGAGGTTCTTGACGGCCAGCAGCGCATCACAAGCGTCGGCAGGTTTGTGACCGGCAAGTTCGCGATCCGCGTCGACGGCAAGGAGCAGACCTTTTCGTCGCTGCCACCTGAGGAGCAGGGGAAGATCCGCGAAAGCAAGCTGCTCGTGTACCACTGCCAAGGGACTGAGAAGGAGATCAAGGAGTGGTTCAGAACAATCAACATCGCGGGCGTGCCACTCAATGAGCAGGAGATGTTGAACGCGGTCTACTCGGGGCCTTTCATCACTGAAGCGAAGGCTGAGTACAGCAATTCGAAGAACGCGAATATGCAGAAGTGGTCGTCGTATATCAAGGGTGACCCGAAGCGACAAGAGATTCTCCAGGTAGCGCTCGAGTGGGTTTCTACTCTCGAGGGAGTCGCCGTCGATGGGTACCTTGCGCAGCATCGATACGACAAGACATCGATGGAATGAAGAGCTACTTCACGGCCGTCATCGATTGGATCAGCAGCGTCTTCACCCGGCCGCCTGATAAGGAGATGAGGGGGCTGGAGTGGGGACGGCTCTACGAGAGTTACCACTCCAAGGCCTACAACGTCGCAGAGGTCGACGCCGATGTCACGAGCTTCTGGCCGATCCCGCAGTCGCCAACCCCAAGGGCATCTACGAGTACGTGCTCGGAGGCAAGACCGACAAGAGGCTCCTCTCGATCCGGATTTTCGATGAAAGGACTACAGCCGCGAAGTACCAGGTGCAGACGGAGAGGGCCAAGGCAGAGGGCGTCTCCAACTGTCCGCTGTGCGCCGTCGGGGAAAATTCGAACAAAAGCCGCATCTACAAATTCGCGGAAATGGACGCCGACCACGTCACCGCTTGGTCGAAGGGCGGAGCAACTGATCCCGATAACTGTGAGATGCTCTGCACCACGCACAACCGCGCCAAAGGCAACCGATGAGCCCCGCCCTGGTGCTTTGCTCTCCGCAACTGACCAAGCCTCTCTGGTAGCCAGCACTGAACATTTTCTTGCCCCGCCATCGCGGGGGCCTAGCGGCTGACCCCTCGGTCAAGGTTGACCGTTACTTCAGGCGCCGGGGCAGGACTGGGCTCCGACTGCATGCTGAAAACCTGAAGGCCCACTGCGACTAAGATCAGCGCAAAGGCACCCACCCCATAAAACCACTTCAATTTGTCGGTCGACTGCATCGTCTGACGCCTGCTCAGGAAGCGGATCAGGGCGTTGGGTTGGTACGCGCTACCGGCAGTAATGGCGGCCGCGTGCCCGCCGATGGGGCAGAATCTTGGTGATCTCCCCCTCGATCTCTTCAGTCTGATGCACCGAGGCCCGCAGCAACTGGTGATACCAAGCCAGGTCCACGAAATAGAAGGCGTACCAAAGCAAAAGCCCGACGACAAGCAGAAGCGAACCAACACCTACGCCACAGACGGTGGCACCGTCTCGCGCGGCGACCCCCGCCGCTCCGATGCTGAACGTCGCGACAGTCAGGGCCAGGCCGCGGATCCGCCACTCGATATCGTTGAAGTGCTGGTTAACTTGAGTGGCTTGCTTCCACATCTCGATGTAGTGACCCACGCGCTCGTTGTCATCGAGCCCCAGCGCACGCGGCTGGGTTCCGTCCCCGCTCGGTGGTTGCGATTCCGCTTCACTCACGCCGACTCCAGATCGAGGCCAAATACGGGCAGCAGCTCGGCGAACGTCTCCTGTAGGACGAGCGTCGGGTGCACCTTGGGCCTGAGGCTCAGCTCCTTCTCCCGTTGCACATCCATGTCCGTCCAGTGAGTGACACGGCGGAGGAGTTCGTACTCCGTCTTCTGGTGTGCTTCGCCGTACCTAGCGTGAACGTCAAGCACGCCCACGGACTGAGCCATGGCGATGTCCTTCATAAGGCTGTCACCAACGTAGACCGCTTCGTTCGGCAGGGCGTCACAGTCATCTAGAATTGAACTGAGAATCTTGGCGTTGGGTTTCGTGGCTCCTGGCGGAAGATAGATGTGCTTCGTGTGTTTCAGGCCGTACTCGTCATCCGGCTTCGTACGGACCTGTTCACGGGTCAGACTCTTCGGGAGGTCGTGGTCCGGCGCGCTGTAGAGCCGGTCGATTAGCCCATCGAGGCCGGTCCACCGGATGCGCCACTCCGTCCAATAGGCCAGCGACTCGGTGTACGCGGTCACCGCAACCCCGGCCTCCTTCAGCATTGTGAGGGTTTCGAAGACGCCTGAGTAGAGCTGCGTCATGGCACGGCGACGTGAGTGCAACTGGTGAAGCGCCTCATCGTACCGCTCGGAGGGCGGCACAGCCCCGCTTGCTTCCACCAAGGCGGGCACCTCATCCAACAGGAATGAGTACTCGGTGGTACCTCGGGCCTGATGAACAGCGCGGATCTGCGGCTCCAAGACCTCGGCAGGTACGCGGCTGATCTCTGTGAGACGGTCCAGCATGGCTGAGAAGGAGCCGTACCAGGCGCCAAACCAATCCCACAGCGTGTTGTCGAGATCCGTCACCAACAGGCGGCGGGGCGACTCATTGAGGCTGTTCACAACATCAACCGTAACGAGGCCTACCGACATGCCGGGCCCTGAACCCTTCACACGAGTGGTCGACCCGGAAACCCCAAGCGCGCCACAGTCTCGCCGAACTTGCCGACTGGCGCCTTCCTAGCGGCGCTTGCCTAGCTGCGCCTGCCTAGCTGCGCCAGGGCGTGAGGACTTCCCTTACTGGCTCAAGAGCCGCGGCTCCGCCGCGGCCGGCGCGGGGCCCCGCGATGGGGACCCCCGCGCTCCGGCGCTTCGCGCCTCCGCGCACCCCCACCGCACCCCGCGCCCGCACATGACGAAGCGCCCCAGCAAACCAGGGCGCTCCCCTTCCGACCGGACGTGCCGCTACCCGACGACGACCCCGCTCTCCCAGGCTGCCCGCACCGCCGTCGCGACCCGGTCCACCCGCTCCGCAGCGATCGCCGGCGGCCGAGCCAACAGCCAGCCCACGAGCTCGTCCCCGTGCACCACGTGCCAGCCCGGGGCGTCCACGACCCGCTGCGGGAACTCCGACCACACCACCATCACCGGCTCCACCCACACGCTCAGCCGGGTCCGCTCCCGCACCCACGCACTGGTCTGCGCCGCCGACGCCCGCAGCGGCCCGGCACCCGGGTGGGCATAGCCCAAGTCCGCGCACTCGTGACGGCGCACCCGCACCCCGGTCGTGCCCACCTCGACGACCCCGCCCGGACGCTTGGAGTCCAGCAGGAACACCCCGCCCGGGCCGATGACGACGTGGTCGACGTTCCCCCGCTCGGTCGGCAGGTCGTGTAACACCACCCACCCTCGCTCCTCGAGCGGACGCAGCGCCTTGGCCGTGGACTGCTCACCCCACACCCCGTCCTGCCAGTTCTCGATCCACCCCGGCGGGCTCACCCGCGCGATGACGAAGAACGCGATCGCCATCCCGCTCACACACCCCGAGCCCCACGTGAACGCCGGCCAGAGGAACGCCAAGGCCACCGAGAGGACGACCGCGGCGGAGCAGCTCGCGCCGACCGCGAGGAACAGACCCCGCTTGCGCCGCCGCCACGCCCGCGTCAGCTCGTCGTACTTCACCTGGGACGAGCCGCCGGCCCTCAACTCCGATGACCACACAGGCCACCCATCGTCCAACCAGACCCGATCCGTAGCCCCACCGGCGAGACTCCGCGCACACCCTCCCGGACGCCGCCGACCCGACGCCGGAGCATCCGCCTGCCTCCGGGCCGCGTCAACGGCGCTGCGCGTCGCTCCGCGATGGCCTGCGGCCACCATTGACCCGGCCACTCCGGCAGGCTCTTGTGCTCCGCTGCCGGGTCGGCGCCTCAGCCTGGTCGCCCCAAGCCCAGCCGCGCAGTTGATCCGCGCGAACGCCGACCGGTCAGGCCAAAGCCTCCACCAACTGCTCCACCGTCGGTGACCCCGACTCCCCATCAGGCGTCTGGTACACCCGGCACGCGAACGCCGCAGGCTCGTCCCCGCGCGCGAACGGGTCCACCCCGTCGACCCGGATGGTGGGCGACCCGATGAACCCGAGGGACTCGGCCTCCTCATGACCCTCGACGATGACGTGCTCGACGGCGTCCGGATCGCGCCCCACCTCTGCCAGAGCGCTCCGCAGACGCTCCTCGACCTGAGCCGCGTGCGGGCATCCTTCGAACGACAAGAGCTCAACGCCCATGCCCCCATCATGCGCCTCCGCCGAGACCCAGGCAGGGAGTCACCGAGCCGGCCTCGGAGTGGGCCCATGGTGAGCCCCGGCGCAGAGCCCGCCACGAGTCCGCAAACCCGGGGAACGCTCACCAGAGCGGCCATCCACCACCCTGCGATGCGTTGCGCCGCAACGAAATCCGCACCCGCCAGTACACCCGGTCGCTTTCGGGACGAAGAGGTCGCAGGTTCAAATCCTGTCACCCCGACCACCACGTCACCGCAGGTCAGGGCCGGGATCACCGCCACTGCGACGACATCGAACCGGACACGGGACCAGCCACCCTCTGGACCCACGATCGCGGCTACCATGACGGCAGGGACGACATGGACGGCGGGAGCCAGATATGAGCGCGGCAGCACCGGACCGGGAGAGCACCCGCTACCGAGACGCCGCCCTCGCGGTCGTCGCGGTGGCCTCGGGGGTGCTCCTCACCCCGTACATCGGCATCGTCATCTGCGGGATCCTCGCCGCGATGCTCCCGGGGCGGCGGCGCGTGTTCCTCCTCATCGGGCTCGGCTGGCTGGTGTTCCTCCTGCTCTCGTTCCCGATGTTCGGCGGCGGGGAGTCCGGCGGCGGATCCCTCTAGGCCCGTACGGGGTCCTGTCACCCCGATCACCCGTCACCGCAGGTCAGGGCCGTCAGAGGCCGCTCGCCCGTGGGTGAGCCCGAGGAACTTCAGCAACTCCGCGTGCCCCCGGGCCGTCGCGGGACCCGGTTCAGTCGGCGCAGCATCCGTCCGCGCACCCGGGGGACGACGCCTCCCCGGGCGTCGTCTCGTGCAGTGCGGCGTTCGGGGCGCAGCAGCTGTCGCCCTGCCACGCCTCCCGGCCCTCCCTGACCGCGACGCCGGCGATGACCAGGGCCGCGACCGGATCGGCCCACGACCACCCGAACAGCCAGGTCACGCCCAGCCCGACGAGCAGCACGGCCGACAGGTACGTGCACAGCAGGGTCTGCTTCGAGTCCGCCACCGCCGACCTCGAGCCCAGCTCCCGGCCCGCGCGCCGCTGGGCCCGGGAGAGCACCGGCATCACCACCAGGCTCACGGCGGCCAGGCCGAGACCGACCGGCGAGTGCTCTGCCCCGCCCGACCCGAGGAGCGACCTGACTGCCTCCACCGTCACGTACGCCGCCAGCGCGAAGAACGAGCAGGCGATCACCCGCAGCGCCACCTGCTCCCGCGCCTCCGGGTCCCGACCCGCGAACTGCCACGCCACCGCGGCCGCCGAGGACACCTCGATCACGGAGTCCAGGCCGAACCCGACCAGCGCGGTCGACGACGCCGCCCACCCCGCCCACAGCGCGACACCGGCCTCGACGACGTTGTACGTGATCGTCGCCGCCACGAGCAGGCGGATCCTGCGGGCGAGCAGGTCCCTGCGCCGGGCCCGGGGAGCCGAGAGGTCGACCGACGTCACGCGACCGTCCTGCACGACTCGGGCCCTGCCACCGGGCACACCCGCGCCGGGGCGTCCACGTCGCAGTCGGTCACGGCGTCCATCGCCCCCGACGATACACGCGGCCGTGTACTCCCCTGAGCGCCCCGGGCGGACCCCGCCGCCGTCCCGTGCCGGGTGCCCGGTCGGGGACCGGGGCTACGCCTGGCCCCCGCCGTCCGCCGGGTCCGGCCCGTCGACGTTGACGACCGGTTCGCCGCTCCCGGCCCGGACGACCACGAGGGCGGACTCGCCGGACGTCGGGTTCCCCTCGCGGTGGACGGTGTGCGGCGGGACGAAGACGAAGTCCCCCACCTGCGCGTCGACGACGTCACGACCACCGGCCGGACTCCATCCGCAGGCCACCCGAGACGACGTAGATGTGGCTCTCGTAGTCCCCGTGGTGGTGCCACCCCGAGCGCATCCCCGGCTCGGTGGTGACGGACCCGTCCATTCCCGGATACCTCCGACATTCCGCCGTGGGCGCGTGGGTGTCAGCCGGGTGCTGAGGCCATCCCGGCTACCGTGAACCGACTGGACCCCAGCCCCCGAGCGCGAGGAGAGTCATGCCCGCTCAGGCCCCCTCCTACCTGTCGGACCGCTCCCCGGGCAGCGGGAGCCTGCCCGCCCGGAGCACGGTGCGGACCGACGCCCCGCAGATCGACCTGAACGGGGAGTGGGCGTTCCGGCTGCGTCCGACCGCCGCCGTGGACGAGGCCACCGACGACCTGCCGCTGCCGGACCTCGACGACGCGCAGTGGGACCGGATCGTGGTGCCGTCGAGCTGGGTCCTCGACGAGCGTCACCGCTGGGGCACGCCGATCTACACCAACATCCAGTACCCCTTCCCCGTGGACCCGCCGGCCGTCCCCGACGAGAACCCCACCGGGGAGTACCGGCGCCACGTCGACGTGCCGGAGAGCCTGGTCGGCGACGGCCGCACCGTCCTCCGCCTCGACGGCGTCGAGTCCACCTACCGGGTCTGGTGGAACGGCACCCCGGTCGGGGTGGGCAAGGGCAGCCGGCTCGCGCACGAGTTCGACGTCACGGACCTCGTCCACCCCGGACGCAACACCGTGGCGATCCGCGTCCACCAGTGGTCGGACGCGAGCTACCTCGAGGACCAGGACCAGTGGTGGCTGCCGGGGATCTTCCGCGACGTCACGCTGGTCTCGCGGCCGGCGGGCGCGGTCGAGGACGTCTGGCTGCGCACGTCGTTCCGGGACGGGGTCGCCGGCCTCGACCCCGAGGTGCGCGCCGACCCCGGGGCGTTCCCCGTCCGGCTCACCGTCGACGAGCTCGGCGTCGACGTGCTGTGGTCGACCCCGGAGGAGGTCGGCCCGCTCACCCTGCCGGGCGCGCAGCCGTGGTCGGCGGAGGACCCCCGGCTCTACACCGCGACCGTGGCCAACGACGCCGAGACCCTGACGCTGCGCCTGGGCTTCCGCACGGTCGAGGTCGTCGGCGACCGGCTCCTCGCCAACGGCCGGCGGCTCGTGTTCCACGGGATGAACCGCCATGAGGCCCACCCCGAGCGGGGTCGCGTGTTCGACGAGGAGCACGCCCGGGCCGACCTCGCCCGGATGAAGCGCTTCAACGTCACCGCGATCCGCACGAGCCACTACCCGCCCCACCCGCGCCTGCTGGACCTCGCCGACGAGATCGGCCTCTGGGTCGTCCTCGAGTGCGACCTGGAGACCCACGGCTTCGCGATGACGTCCACCGTGCAGGGCGACGCCGCGGGCGAGCGCGTCGAGCGGCTGCGGCGGCTGTCCGCGCGCGACGACGGCCACGTCGCCCCCGGCCCCTCCCCCTGGGCGGGCAACCCGAGCGACGACCTCGAGTGGCGCGAGGCCTACCTCGACCGCATCCGGCGCACCGTCGAGCGGGACAAGAACCACGCCAGCGTCGTCGTGTGGTCGCTCGGCAACGAGTCCGGCACCGGGTGCAACCTCGCCGCGATGGCCGCGTGGGTCCACGACCGCGACCCGGGACGGCCGGTGCACTACGAGGGCGACTACGCCGGGGCCTACACGGACGTGTACTCGCGGATGTACGCGACCGTGCCCGAGACCGAGTCCATCGGCACCGACGACGGCGCCCTCCTGCTCGGCTGCTCGGCCGCGGAGTCCACGCGCCAGCGGTCCAAGCCGTTCCTGCAGTGCGAGTACGTCCACGCCATGGGCAACGGGCCCGGCGGCATCGCCCAGTACGAGGACCTCGTCGACCGCCTCCCCCGTCTGCACGGCGGGTTCGTCTGGGAGTGGCGCGACCACGGCCTGCGGTCCACCACACCGGACGGGCGCCCGTTCTTCGCCTACGGCGGGGACTTCGACGAGGTCGTCCACGACGGCAACTTCGTCATGGACGGGATGGTCCTCTCCGACGACACCCCGACCCCCGGGCTGGTCGAGTACGCGGCGGTCGCGGCGCCGTTCCGGATCTGCGCCGACGGGCCCTCGCTGCGCATCGCCAACCGTCGCCACTCCCGCGGCACCGAGGACGTGGAGGTCGTCTGGGCGGCCGAGAGCAGCGCGGCGACGCTCGCCACCGGCCGGTTCGACGACCTCGACGTCCCGGCCGGGGCGTCCGTGAGCGTCCCCCTTCCCGACGCGCCGGCGGTGCCCGAGGAGAGCTGGCTGACCGTCGAGGTCCGCACCCGCGGGGCGAGCACGTGGGCGCCCGCCGGGCACGTGCTGGCGCGCGGGCAGGTCCACCTCTCGGGCCCCGGGACGGCGGCAGGCCCGCGGCCCAAGGCGGTCCCGACCGGCCCCCGACGGGACGGGACCGGGCCCGCCGAGCCCGGGCCGGCCGAGCCCGGACCGGTGGAGCTCGGCCCGGCAGGGCTGGACGGGGCGACCCTGACCGCCCTGGCCGGCATGGCCGCGTCCGGGCCGACGCTGGAGCTCTACCGCGCCCCCACCGACAACGACGCCCGCGCCTCGCACGGCAGCTACGACCTCGCCGACCCCCGCACGGCACCCGACGGGGTGCCCGCACCGCCGGTGGCGGAGACGTGGACGCGCGTCGGGCTCGACCGGCTCGCCGCTCGCGTCCTCGCCCAGGGCCAGGACGACTCCGGGGCCTGGGAGCGCACCCGCTGGGGCGCGGCCGCGGGCCGCGAGTTCGTCCTCACCGAGACGACGTGGCAGCCGACCGAGGCCGGGGTCCTGCTCACGGTCGACGTGCTGCCGTCGGCCGGCTGGGACATGACCTGGCCGCGCATCGGGATCCGGTTCGCCCTCCCCCGCGACCTCGAGCGCGCCGAGTGGTTCGGGCTGGGCCCGGGCGAGGCCTACCCGGACAGCATGGCCGCCGCCCGGTTGGGACGGTGGTCGTCCTCGATCGACGCACTGACCACGGAGTACGCCGTGCCGCAGGAGAGCGGCCACCGGCCCGGTCTGCGCGAGCTCGTCGTCTCCGGGCCGGCGGGTGCGCTGCGCGTCGAGGCCGTGGCCGACTCCGCGGGGCGCCTGCCGGGGTTCACCCTGCGCCGGCACACGCCGCAGCAGGTCGCTGCGGCCCGCCACCCCCACGAGCTGCCCGAGCCGACGCACACGTGGCTCACGGTCGACGCCGCCCAGCACGGCCTGGGCTCCCGGGCGTGTGGACCGGACGTGTGGCCGGACGCCGCGCTCCGCCCCCACGCCCGGACGATCCGCCTCCACCTGTCGGCCGCCGACCGGCGGTGACCGCCCGGCCGTGAACCCCCGGGCCGAACGAGTCGCCGGCCCCGGGTCCGGTGGGTAGCCTCGACCCCTGGGGGGCAGGGCGCCTCCGCGGCAGCCCGGGAGGCTCCCATGGACGTGTCGATCACCGCCGGCCCCGCGTTCGCCATGGGGACGGTCACCCTGCCGCCCGGGGGCTCGGTCCGGGTCGAGGCGGGCGCGATGGCGATGACCCGGGGCGACATCGAGGTCGAGACCTCGACCCGCGGCGGGTTCCTCAAGGGCCTCCGGCGCAGCCTCGGCGGGGAGAGCTTCTTCGTCAACGACTTCCGCTCCGGCTCCGGCGGCCAGGTCGGTGTGGCCGCGACCCTGCCGGGGGACATGACGACGGTCCCGCTCGACGGCGGCCGGTCCCTGCTCGTCCAGTCCGGGTCCTGGTGCGCCTCGGACCCCGGCGTCGACGTCGACTCGACGTGGGGCGGCGGCAGGTCGTTCTTCAGCGGGGAGGGGCTCATCCTGCTGCGCTGCACCGGCCCCGGTGACCTGCTGCTCTCCTCCTACGGCGCGATCGTCGGCACCGAGCTCGCCGCAGGCGAGACGATGACCCTCGACACCGGTCACGTCGTGGCCTTCGACGACACGGTGGACTACCACGTCCGCAAGGCCGGCAGCTGGAAGTCGACGCTGCTCGGCGGCGAGGGCCTCGTGACCGACTTCCACGGCCCGGGCCGCGTCTGGCTGCAGACGCGGTCGAGCAACGACCTCGTCGACTGGATCCGGCGGGTCAACCCGCAGCGGACGTCCAGCTCCTGAAACGCCGGCGCCGGGCCGGTGGCGTCGCAGCCGGGGCTGCTCATTCGAGCCGCTCGGCCAGCGCGACGACGATCCCGCAGATGCGTCGTCGGGTGTGGGGAAGCCCCCGGGAGGTTCCGACCAACCGGGAGCCATCTCGAGGGGGAGGGCGGCAAGATTGGTGCCGGCGGGGTGTCGTATCGGCGGGGCGCCGTTCGTGGTGAGGGTGACAAGCGGTCACCGGGACCGCTCGGAACCGAGGAGGAGAACGATGACGCACTACCTGATGGCCGTGCACGGTCCGGTCGAGAGAAGCGAGTTCGGCGACTACGGTTCCAAGGAGGAGATGGAGGCCGCGTTCGCCGCGACCGACGCCTTCAACGAGCGGCTCAAGGCCGAGGGCTACTGGGTGTTCGCCGGGGGGCTCGCGCCCGCCACCACGGCGACCGTCGTCGACGGCCGGGGCGAGACCCCCGTGCTGACCGACGGCCCCTACCTGGAGACCAAGGAGGTGATCGGGGGCTTCTGGGTGATCGACGCCCCCGACCTCGACGTGGCGCTCCGGCTCGCGGCGGAGGGGTCCAAGGCGTGCCGGGGCGAGGTCGAGGTCCGTCCCTTCGACGGCCTCGCCTGAACCGGCACGCCCCGGCCCATGGCGGAGGAGGCCACGGCACTCGAGCGGGTCTTCCGCGAGGAGTACGGCCGCCTGATCGCCTCGCTCGTCCGCCGCTTCGGCGACATCGACGTCGCCGAGGAGGCGGCGGGCGAGGCGATCCTGGCCGCGCTGGAGAAGTGGCCGGACTCGGGGATCCCCCCCAACCCCGGAGCCTGGCTCACGACCACCGCGGGCAACCGCGCGATCGACCGGATACGCCGCGAGAAGCACCGCGGCCCCAAGCACCGGGCGGCACTGATGGTCCACGACGACACGCCCCCCGCGCCCACCGGGCCCGTCGGGGACGACCGGCTCCGGCTGCTGTTCACCTGCTGCCACCCCGCCCTGGCCCCCGAGGCGCGGATCGCGCTCACGCTCCGGCTCCTGGGCGGGTTGACCGTCCCCGAGATCGCGCGGGCGTTCCTCGCACCCGAGGCCACGGTGGCGCAGCGGATCACCCGGGCGAAGAAGAAGATCGCGGCGGCGCGGGTGCCCTACCGGGTGCCGGAGGCGGCCGACCTCCCCGAGCGACTCGGCGGCGTCCTGACGGTGCTGTTCCTCGTCTTCAACGAGGGCTACCTCGCGAGCGGCGACGGCGACCCGGTCCGCGGCGAGCTCACCGTGGAGGCGATCCGGCTCACGCGCGTCCTCCGCGACCTGCTGCCCGGGGAGCCGGAGGTCGCCGGTCTCCTCGGGCTGCTCCTGCTCACCGATGCCAGGCGCGAGGCACGGGTCCGCGGTGGGCAGCTGGTCCCGCTCGACGAGCAGGACCGCCCGGGCTGGGACCGGACGCTGATCGCGGAGGGCCACGACCTGGTCCGGTGGTGCCTCGAGACCGACCGGCCCGGCCGCTACCAGCTGCTCGCCGCGATCAGCGCCGTGCACACCGACGCCCCCACGGCGCGTGAGACGGACTGGTCCCAGGTGGTGGCACTCTACGACCAGCTCGCCCGCCTCGACCCCTCCCCCGTCGTCGCGCTCAACCGGGCGGTCGCGGTCGCCGAGCTCGACGGCCCGGAGGTCGCCCTCGCCCTGGTCGACCCGTTGCCGCTCGCCGGGTACCACGCATGGCACGCCACGCGCGCGGACCTGCTCCGCCGGCTCGGACGCGGCGTCGAGGCACGGGAGGCGTACACCGCGGCGATCGCCGCGACCCAGAACACCGCCGAGCGGGCCTACCTCAGCCGACGGCGCGGCGAGCTCGTGTAGTCGCCACCGGTGGGCGCGTTCGCGTCCCCGCGACAGCGAGGAGCGCTACGCTTCCCGACAGGGAGGGGCCATGTCCATGTCGATCCTGATCGCGGTCGTGATGATCGCCATCTTCGTCCTCGCCGTCGTGGCGGCGGTCATCGGGCTCGTGCTGGTGGCCGTCCACCGCCACCGGGACCACCGGACCGCCCAACAGCGCTGGGAGGACGAGCACGGGGACGAGGACACCACGTCCGCGAAGACCCCGCCCGGGCCCCAGAACATGTGGTTCGGCACCGGCCGGTGAGGTCCACCGGGGCGACTCCCCCCGGCCTGCCGCCGTGGGCCGCCTCGCGGTCAGTCCACGCGCTCGGTGGTGACGCGCCCGTCCTCGACGTGCCAGCGCTGGGTGAGCCGGACCCCCTGCAGCAGCCGGCGGTCGTGCGAGACCAACAGCAGCGCCCCGTCGTAGGACTCCAGCGCCGCCTCGAGCTGCTCGATCGCCGGCAGGTCGAGGTGGTTGGTGGGCTCGTCGAGGACGAGGAGGTTGACCCCGCGGGACTGCAGCAGCGCCATGGCGGCACGCGTCCGCTCCCCGGGCGAGAGCCGGGCGAGACGGCTGGTGACCTGGTCGGTCTTGAGCCCGAACTTCGCCAGCAGAGTCCGGACCTCCGCGGGAGCCAGCTGCGGCGCCGCGACCCGGAAGGCGTCGCCGAGGGCAAGGTCCTCCGGCAGCCCGGTCCGGGCCTGGTCGATCTCGCCGACCGCCACCGAGGCGCCCAGGCTGGCCCTGCCGGCGTCCGGGGCGAACCGACCGACGAGCAGGCGCAGCAGCGTGGTCTTGCCGGCCCCGTTGGGACCGGTGATGCCGATCCGGTCACCCGCGCTGACCTGCAGTGACGCCGGTCCCAGTGTGAACTCGCCCAAGGTCGCCGTCGCCTCGTCGAGGGTCGCGACCACCGAGCTCGACCGTGCGGCGGTGCCGATCGAGAAGCGCAGCGACCACTCCTTGCGCGGTTCCTCGACCTCGTCCAGGCGAGCGATGCGGGACTCCATCTGACGCACCTTCTGGGCCTGCTTCTCGGAGGACTCCACCTGCGCCCTGCGGCGGATCTTGTCGTTGTCGGGGGCCTTCCTCATGGCGTTGCGGACGCCTTGGGAGCTCCACTCCCGCTGGGTCCGGGCGCGACGGACGAGGTCCGCCTTCTGGTCGGCGAACTCCTCGTACGCCTCACGCGCGTGCCGACGGGCGACCGCGCGCTCCTCGAGGAACGCGTCGTAGCCGCCGTCGTAGACCCCGACCCGGTGCTGGGCGAGGTCGAGCTCGACGACCCGGGTCACCACCCGGGAGAGGAACTCGCGGTCGTGGGACACCAGCACCACCCCCGCCCGCAGACCACGCACGAAGCCCTCCAGGCGCTCCAGCCCGGCGAGGTCGAGGTCGTTGGTGGGCTCGTCGAGCAGCACGAGGTCGAAGCGGCTCAGCAGCAGCGCGGCGAGCGCCGCCCGCGCGGCCTGCCCCCCGGACAGGGACGTCATCGTGGTCGTCGGGTCGACGTCGAGACCGAGGTCGGCCAGCACCGGGGGGAGGCGCTCGTCGAGGTCCGGCGCGCCGCTGGCGAGCCAGTGGTCCAGGGACCGGGCGTAGGCGTCCTCGACGCCCGGTGACGCCTCGCCCTCACCGAGCGCGGACGCGGCACGCTCCATGCCGGCCGTGGCGGCGGCGGCCCCCGTCCGTCGCGCGACGTACCGGCCGATCGTCTCCCCGGCGAGGCGCTCGTGCTCCTGCGGCAGCCAGCCCACGAACGCGTCCCGGGGCGCGGTCGCGACGACGCCGTCCAGCGGATCCAGGTCGCCGGCGAGGATCCGCAGCAGGGTCGTCTTCCCGGCGCCGTTCGCGCCGACCACGCCGACGACGTCGCCGGGCGCGACCGTCAGGTCGAGCGAGTCGAAGAGGGTGCGGTGACCGTGGCCCCCGGCCAGGTTCTTCACGACGAGGTCCGCACTCATGCACCGATCGTAGGTTCTCCGGGCGTTGCCCGGTCCTCCCCTCCGGGCCGCGGTGGCGTCCTGCTAGCCGCCCACGTCCGGACCGGTCGGGTCACCCCCGACGGGGTCCGGGCGCCGGGGTCGGACCAGTCCTCCGGCGGTGGCGACGAGCGCCGCCACGGCGAAGGCCGCCCGCGGTCCGGCCACCCCCGAGAGCACGCCGACGGCCGGCGCGCCGAGGGCCTGCCCCAGGGCGATGACGAGGAAGGGAACTCCCACCGCAGCCGCCGGCGTCCGCGGGTACACCCGGGTGCCCCAGATCAGGAGGAGACCGGTCAGGACGATGTAGGCGGAGCCGAAGGCCGCCGCCGCGGCCCAGGCGAGGGCGAGGCTGCCGGGGGACGCTGCCCACAGCCCGGTCGCGAGGGCCATCGCGAGCATGGTCGCCGGCCACCCGGCCCGGATCCCGAACCGGTTGACCACGTCACCGGCGGCCGCGCCGAGGACGCCGAAGCCCCCGAGGAGCATCCAGGCGATCGTCGAGTCCCGTCCGTCCAGGCCGCCCACGCCCACGAGGAGGTCGCGTCCGAAGGTCCACACCGCGGCGCTGGCGCCTCCCATGAGACCCGCGGCGGCCACCAGCCGCCCGCTGCCTGCGGGCAGGTACGGGCGGGGGAACACGGACTCCCGTGACCCGCCACGGAAGGTCGGACCGGCGGGAACGCCCACGCCGACCCCCACGGTGACGAGGGCGCTGACGGCGGCGAAGGCCAGCCACGCTGCCCGCCAGTCCTCGTGCGTGGCGAGCGCGACCGGGCCGGCTGCCGCGACGCCGAACCCGGTGCCGGCGTTGACGATCGCCTGGGTCCGGTTTCTCATCGACTCGGCCACGCGGTGGGCGACGGCGTGGGCCAGCGGTGGCGAGGCCATGCCCGTGCTCGACCCGGCGACGAGCACGCCCACCGCCAGCACCGCCGGGGTGGGCGCGGCGGCGATCGTCAGCGTTCCCCCGGTCGCGATGACACCGGCCGCCACGGCGAGCGCGCGGCCCCCGAAGCGAGGGGTCGCGACGGTGGAGACGACGATCGCCACGCAGAAGGAGGCGTAGGAGCCCGCCGCGATCGCCCCCGCGGTCGCCGAGTCGAGGGCGAACTCGGCACGGAACATCGGCACGAACAGGCCGTAGGCGAAGCGGGCCAAGCCGTAGCAGACCGCGATCAGGGACAGCCCCGCACCCGTCAGCTGCAGCCTCGTGCGCCTCGTCGGCTCGAGACCAGCGTCGGCTGCGCGCAGGGAGATCCCGTCGACGACCAACCTTGACTTCACAGACCTGTAAACCACCCCGCCAACGTACGTACACTGGTCTGTGAAGTCAACGTGGACGAGGAGCGATGATGACGCCGGCCGACCAACGTGCACCCGAGCTCCGGTTGCCGGAGATGACCGTCGGGGCCGAACGCATCCTGGGCGTGGCCTCGGAGCTGTTCTATCGCCGAGGCATCCACGCCGTCGGGGTCGACACCATCGCCGCGGAGTCGGGGATCACCAAGCGCACGCTGTACGACCGGTTCGGCTCGAAGGACAACCTCGTCGTCGCCTACCTGCAGGCCCGCCACGAGGCCTGGTGGACGCGCCTGGAGCAGCGGCTGGCGACGGCACCCGCCCCGCGGGTGCTGTGCGTCTTCGACGCCTACGTCCACGACCCGCTGCCGTCCGAACGGGGCTGCCCGTTCCTCAACGCCGCGGGAGAGCTCCCGTCGGACCACCCCGCCCACCGCGTGGTGCGAGCGCACAAGGAGGCCGTGCGCCAGCGCCTCGTGGAGCTCGTCCGCGATGACCGGCCCGACCTCGATGACCCGGAGGAGGCGGCCGACCACGTCTTCCTCCTCCTCGAGGGGGCGGTCACCCACCGCGGGATCGACCAGGGTGACCGGCTCCTGAGCGCCGCGCGCGGCATGGCCGCGGAGCTCCTGGAGGACCCGGGGGATCCGGACCGGCTCCGCGGGACCGGGGGAGGGTCAGCCGAGCTCGATGAGGAACACGCCGACGATGATGAGGCCGATGCCGGCGAGCATACGTCGGGTGAGGGGCTCGTCCCAGATCACCCGGGCGAGGAGGGCGACCGCCACGATGCCGAGAGCCGCCCAGAGACCGTAGGCGACCCCGACGGGAACCCCGGCTCGTAGGGCGAGCCCGAGGAAGGTGAACGCGGCGACGTAGCCGGCGGCGACGGGGACCAGCCAGCGGCGGTCGCGGAGTCCGTCGCTGGCACGCAGGCCGAGGGTCCCGGCCACCTCGGAGGAGATCGAGAGCAGCAGCCACACCCAGCTCACGCCCTCACCTCCTCCCGTGTCGAGGAGGCAGGCCGGTGGGACCCGGTCTCGACCAGGACCACCCCGACGATGATGGCGGCGATGCCGACGAGCGCGGCGAGCCCGAGCGTCTCCCCGAACACGGCCCCGCCCAGGAGCGCGACCAGCGCGACGCCGGTGGCGCCCCAGATGCCGTAGACCGCCCCGATCCGCACGCCCGCGCGCAGGGTGAGCCCGAGGAGGACAAAGGCGGCCACGTAGGAGACGACGACCACGGGCACCCACAGGGGCGAGTCGACGGCGGCGCGCAGGGTGAGGGTGCCGGCGACCTCGGCGAGGATCGCCCCGCCGAGCAGGAACCACTGCGTCATGACCCTCCCTCCAGGTCCCCCGCGGCGTCGACCTCCGCGGCGTCGACCAGATCGAGGGCGTGGCGCCGGACCGCCGGGAGGTCATCGGCGGGGAAGACGCCGGTCGCCTCCGACATCCACGCCCCGTCGGCGCAGAAGCGTGCCGCGGTCACCAGCGACCGCGCCGGCGCGGACAGGCCCTCCGTGGCGTGCCACGGACCGAGGTGGCGGTGCCACGCCTCGGCGAGCGCCGGGTGGTAGAGCGCGTCGGAGAAGATCCAGTAGTCGGCCCGCGACACCTCGGCGGTCGTCGCGACGGTGACGTAGGCCCGGTGGCGCTCGAAGACCGACAGGGTCTCGGGGTCGGCGCCGGCGTGCTCCCGCAGCAGGTCGTGCCAGTGCCGGGCGGCGTGCTCGACGAGGCCGACGACGAGCGCCTCCTTGGTCGGGAAGTGGTACATCAGGCCCGGCTTGGTCAGGCCGACCCGCTGGGCCACCGACTCGAGCGAGATCGTCACGCCCTGGATCGAGTCGTTCTCCTCGGCGAGCTCCTTGGCCGACTGGAGGATCCGTTCCCTGGTGTTCGTCCGCATCCGGGACACTTTACCATCCGGAAGGTATAGTTCCCGACGCGGACGGTCAGAGCGCGAGCAGGCCGTCGACCACCTCGACGAGGTCCCCGCCGTGGACGTCGGCGGGCTGGAAGACCTCCCCCGGCTCGCCCTCGAGCCGGGAGCACCAGCCGGCGAGGGCGCCGGCCCGCTTGGCGCCGTGGCAGTCCCAGGCGTGAACCGCGACGAGCGCCATGCGGTCCAGCGGGCAGTCCAGGGTCCGGGCGCTGTGGCGGTAGACGGCGGGGGCGGGCTTCCAGGTGCCGACGTCGTCGCAGGTCACGACGTGGTCGACGTAGCCCTCCAGACCGGCACCGGCGAGGAACGAGCGGGTGCTGTCGGGGTCCCCGACGGTGAGGCACCCGACCCTGACCCCGGCCTCGGACAGCCGCTGCAGCGCCGGGAGGGCGTCGGGGAACGCCGGGACCGTCGCGAACCCCTCGAGGACGTGGTCGATCTGGTCGTCGGACATCGCCTGCTGGGTCTCGGTGCGCAGGGACTGGCGCGCCGTCGCGGTGAAGTCGGCGACGTCCCCCGCCAGCGTCAGCGCCATCGCGTCCCGTTGGAAGCGCATGAAGAACGGAGGCAGCACGTCCGCGGACTGCCCGGCCTCCTCCAGCCGCTTCCCGAGCGGATCGGGGTCGAGCAACGTCTCCAGGACGTCGAACACCACCGCGTCGACACGGTCCGACATGCCTGCCACCTCCCCATCACCGGGCTCGGTCCCCCGGTCGTGCAGCGGCACGTACCCCGTTCCCGGAGGACCTACACGGGGCGTCCGCGTCAGCCGTCCCGGATCAGCCGGACCGGACCGGAACCGGTAGAAGACGAGGTGGTACAGCGTCCCGCCGGCGTAGAAGGCGAGGATCCCGGCGACCGCCGCTGAGTCACGCAGGTCACGCACCGGACGCCAGCGTCGGCGAGGATTGCCCCGGATCGTCCCGTCGTGACTAGGGTGAGCGGCGTGCAGCCCGTCGTTCGCGCCGAGGACCTCACCAAGGACTACGGTGCGGTCCTCGCCCTCGATGCGCTGACGCTCGAGGTCGGCGAAGGGGTCACCGGGCTCGTCGGGGCGAACGGCGCCGGCAAGTCGACCCTCCTGAAGATCCTCCTCGGCCTCGTCCCCGCGACGAGCGGGCGGGCCCAGGTCCTCGGCCACGACGTCGTCACCGACGGCGCTGCGGTGCGGGCGGCGGTCGGCTACCTGCCCGAGCACGACTGCCTCCCCCCGGACGTCAGCGCGAGCGACCTCGTCGTCCACATGGCGATGATGTCCGGCCTGCCCCGGGTCGCGGCGCGCGAGCGGGCCGCCGAGGTGCTCCGGCACGTGGGGCTCGCCGAGGAGCGCTACCGCCCGATGGGCGGGTACTCGACGGGGATGAAGCAGAAGGCCAAGCTCGCCCAGGCCCTCGCCCACGACCCCCGGCTCGTCCTCCTCGACGAGCCGACCAACGGGCTCGACCCCGCCGCCCGCGACGAGATGCTCGGCCTGGTCCGACGGATCGGGCAGGACTTCGGCATCGCCGTCATCGTCACCTCGCACCTGCTCGGCGAGCTCGAGCGGGTCAGCGACCACGTCGTCGTCCTCGACGGCGGCCGGCTGCTGCGGGCCTCGCGCACCGACGAGTTCCTCGACGCGACCGGCGCCCTCCTCGTCGAGGTGCTCGGCGACGACGGCCGGGCGCGGATGGCGTCCGCGCTCGCCGACGCCGGGGTCGCCGTGACCACCCGCGGGTCCGTCCTCAGCGTCGACGGGACCGGGCCCGGTCCCGACGTCCGCGACCTCATCCGCGACACCGCGAGCGACCTCGGGCTCGGGCTGGTCCGACTGCAACCCGACCACCGCCACCTCGAGGACGTCTTCGCCGACGACGCGCCCGGCGGGGCGGACACGGAAGGAGCGACGTGACCGACCCCTCCGCGGCGACCCCGCAGGGCCACAGCGTCATCCACGACCTCGGCTACCGGCCCTACACGGGCGAGCGCCTGCGGCCGGGGGCGATCGCGCGCTCCCTGACCCTGACCGGCCTGCGCAACGCCTTCGGTCTCGGCCGCTCCGGGCGCTCGAAGATCCTCCCCTTCACCCTCCTCGGGATGAACCTCGTGCCCGCCCTCGTCGTCGCCGGGGTGCTGGCCGTCGGCGGCCTAAACCGGCTGCCGCTGGGGTACGCCGAGTACGCGTCGACGACCCAGGTCCTGCTCGGGGTGTTCGTCGCCGCGCAGGCGCCGGTGCTGTTCTCGCGCGACCAGCGACACGGGACCATCGCGCTCTACCTCGCCCGGCCGCTGCGCTCCAGCGCCTACGCCGTGGCCCGCTGGGTCTCCCTGCTCGGAGCCACCCTCGTCTTCCTCGTCACCCCGATCGTCATCCTCTACGCGGCCGCGCTGCTCGTCGAGCTTGACGTCTCCGACCAGACCCACGACGCCGCGGTCGCGCTGGGGCTCGCGGCGCTGCTCGCCCTGGCGCTCACCGGGGTCGCCGGGGTCATCGCCGCGTGGTCGACGCGGCGCGGCTTCGCGGTGGCGGCCACGATCACCCTGCTCGTCGTGGCCAACGGCGTCGTGACGGTCGTCCAGGGGGTCTCCGGGGAGGCGGGCGGCCGCCCCCGGGTCGGCGAGGTCGCGGGCCTCTTCTCGCCGTACTCGACCTACCGCGGCCTGATGGCGGCCTGGACCGGCGCGGACGTCCCGACGCCCCCCACGTCCACAGGGATGGAGGTCGCCTACGTCGCCGTCCTCCTCGGGCTGTCGGTGGCCTGCCTGGCCGCGCTCGTCGTCCGCTACCGCAGGGTGGCGACGTCGTGAGCGACCTCGTGCTGGACCAGGTGTCGCGCTGGTACGGCAACGTCGTCGCGGTCAACGGGATCTCGATGGCCGTCCGTCCCGGCGTCACCGGCCTCCTCGGGCCCAACGGCGCCGGCAAGACGACCCTCATCGCCTTGATGTCGGGGTTCCTCGCGCCGTCGGCCGGCACGGTGACCCTCGACGGGGTGGCGGTGTGGCGCGCCACCGAGGTGTACCGGTCCATCGGGCTCGTGCCCGAGCGCGAGGTGAGCTTCGGCTACCTCACCGGCCGGCAGTTCGTCCTCGCCAACGCCGAGCTGCACGGGCTCTCGGACCCGGCGGCGGCGACCGAGCGCGCGCTCGGCATCGTCGAGATGACCGAGCCCGCCGCCCGCCGGATCGGTACGTACTCCAAGGGGATGCGCCAGCGCGTCAAGCTCGCCTCGGCGCTCGTCCACGACCCGGCGGTGCTGCTGCTCGACGAGCCGTTCAACGGCGTCGACCCGCGCCAGCGGCTGCACCTCATGGCCCTGTTGCGGCGACTGGGCGAGGAGGGACGCACGGTGCTCTTCAGCAGCCACATCCTCGAGGAGGTCGAGCAGGTCGCCCGGCAGATCGAGGTCGTCGTCTCGGGCCGGCACGCCGCCTCGGGCGAGTTCGGCGAGATCCGGCGGCTGATGACCGACCGGCCGATGCAGTACGTCGTCGCCGCCGACGACGACCGAAGGCTCGCCGCGTGCCTCATCGCCGAGCCCTCGGTCGTGGCGGTGTCGCTGCGGCCGGCCGGGGGCGTCGAGGTCTCGGTCGCCGACTTCGGGTCCTTCGCGGTGCGGCTGCCGGCGGTGGCGCGCGAGCACGACCTGCGCCTCCTCGAGGTCACGCCGACCGACGACTCGCTCGAGAGCGTCTTCTCGTACCTGGTGGGGGCTGACCGGTGAACCGCACGCTCGTCCGGCTCTCGCTGCAGGCCGTCGGTGGTCGTCGCCGGGGCGTGGTGCTGCTGCTCGTCCCGGCGGCGCTGCTCGCGCTCGCGGTGCTCGTCCGCGCGCTCACCGACGACGCCGCCGGGGCGACGGCGACCGTGGGGCTGGGCTTCACCCTCGCCCTGCCGCTCGTCGCGCTGCTCGCCTCGACGGCCGTGCTCGGACCGGAGGTCGACGACGGTTCGATCGTCTACCTGCTCGCGAAGCCGGTGAGCCGGCACGTCGTCGCGGTGAGCAAGTACGTCGCCGCGTGGCTGACGACGATGCTCCTCGGGGCCGTCCCGCTGCTCGTCGTCGGCATCCTCGTGGGACCGGCAGGGTCCGGGCGCGCCGTGGCGCTCGGGGTCGGCGGCGCGGTCGCGGGCACGGTGTACGCCGCGCTCTTCCTCGGGCTGGCGGCGCTGACCCGGCACGCCGTCGTCGTCGGTCTGCTGTACACCCTGTTCTGGGAGGGCGTGCTCGGGTCGATCCTCACCGGGGTGCGCTGGCTCTCGGTGGGGGCCTGGGGCCGCCAGGTCGCGGGCGCGCTCAGCTCCGTCGTCGACGACGCGGACATCTCGACGGTCTACGCCGTCGTCGCGGCGGTCGTGCTCACGCTCGCCGCGCTCTGGTTCACCGGCGACCGGCTGCGCTCCTTCACCCTCCGCGGGGACGAGTAGCCGCCCCGCCGATCCTCGAGCGGCGGACCGCCCCGGTCCGTGTCCACCCGCGGACCGACGGTCGGTGTCTAGGGTGGGAGCGTGAGCCAGCCGGACGTCGAGCCCGTCTCCCCGGTGGCACCCCGGCTCACCGGTCCGGTGATGATGAGCCAGAGCTGGCGGGACCTGACCTTCCTGCACTGGGCGGTCGACCCCGAGCAGGTCGCGGACCGGATGCCGCCGGGGGTCCGGCCGGACGTCCTCGACGGCGTCACGTACGTCGGGTTGATCCCGTTCCGGATGGTCGGGGCGGGGGTTGCGCGCGGCCCCGCAGTGCCGTGGTTCGGGTCGTTCCTCGAGACCAACGTGCGGCTGTACTCGGTCGACGAGACCGGGCGGCGCGGCATCGTCTTCCTCAGCCTCGACACCGACCGTGCCGCGGTGGTGGCGGGGGCGCGCGCGGCGTTCGGCCTGCCCTACCGCTGGGCACGGATGCGCCACCGGGCCCGCGGCGACGTCCACTCCTACGACGCGCGGCTGCGCCGGCGCCGGCGCGGCGCGGTCAGCCACGTCGTGGTGCGCGCCGGGGCACCGCGCCGGAGGACCGTCCTCGACGACTTCGTCAGCGCCCGCTGGGGACTGCACGTGCGCTGGTGGGGGCGGACGCTCTACGTGCCCAACCACCACGAGCCCTGGCCGCTGCACGACGCGCAGGTGCTCGCGCTGGACGACGGGCTGATGGCCTCCGTGGGACTGCCCGGCCTGGCCGCCCGGCCCCCCGACCACGTCGCGTTCAGCCCCGGCGTGCGGACACGGTTCGGGCTTCCGGGGGAGGCCGGCCGCCCGCGGGGTGGGTGACCAAGTTCCCGGTCGGGCGGGAACGGGCCGGGCTAGCGTGGCACGCATGCCGCAGTTCGGGCGTCGGCGGCCCTCGCCGGTGGTCAAGGCGCTCTTCGACGCGCCCCGGTGGCTCTACCGCCACCGGATGGGGTGGCTGACGGGCAGGAGGCTCATGGCCCTCTCGCACGTGGGTCGCAGGTCCGGGATCGAGCGGCAGTCGATCCTCGAGGTGGCGGTCTTCCACCCCGAGACCCACGAGGCGGTCGTCGCCTCGGCGTTCGGGGCCACCGCGGACTGGTACCGCAACATCCAGCACCGACCGGCGCACCTGGTCCAGGTGGGACGCGAGCGGTACGTCCCGGAGCAGCGCTTCCTCGACCCCGACGAGGCACGGGCTGCCGCCGAGGAGTTCTGCCGGAATCACCGCCTCGAGGCGCGCATGGCGATCCCCGTGTTCGTCGCCATGGGGGCTGCCGAGAAGGGCGAGTTCACCGACCCCGTCGACCTGCTGGCGTCGCTGCCGATGGTGGCCTTCCGTCCGGCCTAGGCGACCTCGAGGACGGACCTCAGGGTGGCGAGGTCCGTGGCCACGGCGTCGGCGTCGCGCTCGAAGTCCGCGTCGGTCATCTCGGGACGTCGCCGGAGGGTGAACACGACGTCGCACGCGTCGCCGTCGGCGATGACCCTGAGCGGGTTGCGCACCGTCTGCCCGGAGGGGAGGGTGACGTCGTGGTCGAGCACCCCGAACTCGTTGCGCGGGGCGAAGGTGAACGTGACACGGCCCATCGGCGACCGGGTGAACCACCGGTCCCCGTCCCGCTCGACGGTCGAGCCGGCGAGGCCGGCTGCCCACCGGGGGAGGTTGAGCGGGTCCGCGGCGAACTCGTACACCTCGGACGCGGGTCGTTCGATGCGCACCCCGATGTGCCTGGACCCCGACCCCATGGCGACACGCTAGCGCGCTCCCGCCGGGTGCCCCCATTGCCTGCGGCCGGTCAGTCGTCGATCGCCTCGATGCCGAGCTCGGCGAGCGCGGCGAGGCGCCGGCGCATGTGCCGGATCCTCTCGGGGTCCGGGCGCTCCCAGCCGGTGACCTCCTCGAGGACCCGTAGCGGCTCGGTGGTCCGGTAGGACCGGGTCGGGTTGCCGGGGAAGCGCTTGTCGGTCACGTTCGGGTCGTCCTCGATCGTGCCGAGCGGCTCGACCCGGTAGACCCGCCCCGGCCCGTCGCCGCGCGCGAGCTCGGCGGCGAGCGGCGCGCCCTCGCGCATGGCGGTGAGGTAGACGTGCCGGCCGCAGCGCCCCGACCCGTAGTTCGAGTCCCACCCGGGCGTGAGGAGGTCTCCCGGACGCAGGTCGGCCTTGGTCCCGTGGAAGAACGGGCCGGGGTCGTCGACCACCCGCGGCGCGGCGGGCGGGTCCCGGAGCAGACCGTCGAGCCGTGCGAGGAGGACCGCGACCCGCGAGCGTCCCCGCGGCGCCCGCGGGTAGCGGGTCAGGACCTCCCGGACCACCGGCGAGGCACGCGTGGCGGCAGCCGTGACCACGTACTCGGCGACCACCGGATCGTCGCCGCGGGCGAGCTCGGCCGCCCGGGCGGCGTGGGCGGCCGACCCGAGGATGTGACGCACCTGGGTCGCCTTCGCCAGCGGGTGGAGGTAGGCGGCTGCGGCGTCACCCGCGGCGTTCGCCGCGTGCCGGGCGGCCTCGGTCGTGGCGTCCCCGGCCGCGCGGTGGGCACCGGCCGCGGCCGCGCGTTGCAGGCGGGAGCGGGCCGCCCCCGCGGCGAAGACCCGCCCTGCATCGAGGGCTGCCGCCGGGCGAGGGTCGTCCGGGTGGTCCTTCTCGAAGACGACGAGGACGGGCTCGGCGCACGCCACGGCGTACCCCGCGACCGCCCGCAGCTCGTCGGTCGCCAGCTCGAAGTCGCCCGACCCGCTCCCCATCCCGACGAGTCTGCCACGGTCGGCAGGCCCCGCGGACGGACGGCGGCGTCGGTACGATGAGGAGGCGATGGACGAGCGGATCCGCTTCTGCCGGGCCGCGGACGGGACCCGGATCGCGTACGGCGTCAGCGGTGGGGGCAGCGGGCCGCCGCTGGTTCGGGTCGCGACGTGGCTCACGCACCTCCAGTACGACCGGGCGCTCTACGAGCACTGGGCCGACGAGCTCGGCGCGGACCGGCCCTTCGTCCGCTACGACCTGCGCGGCTGCGGGCTGTCCGACCGGGACGTCGCCGACTTCTCCCTCGACGCCAAGGTGTCCGACCTCGAGGCCGTCGTCGACGCCGCGGGCCTCGAGCGGTTCGACCTCCTCGGGCTCTCGGGCGGGGGCCCGGTCGCCGTGGCCTACGCCGTGCGGCACCCGCACCGGGTCGCCCACCTCGTCCTCTACGGGAGCTACCTCAGCGGACGCGCCAAGCGTCAGGGGCTGACCCCCCTGCAGCAGCAGGAGCAGGCACTGCTCGTCACGCTGACCCGGGTGGGCTGGGGCAGCGACACCCCCGCCTTCCGCCGGGTGTTCACGACCCTCTTCATGCCCGACGCCCCGCCCGACGTGGTCAGGGCCTACGAGGAGGTCCAACGGAGCTCGTGCACCGGCGAGACCGCAGCCGCGATCCGCGAGGCCTCCTACGGAACGGATGTCAGCGCCCTCGCCGCCCGCGTCCGGACGCCCACCTTGGTGGTGCACCTGCGAGACGACGCCGCGGCGCCCTTCGAGGAGGGACGCCGCCTCGCCGCGGCGATCCCGGGCGCGCAGTTCGTCCAGCTCGAGGGGCGCAACCACATCCTCGGCGCGGAGGACCCGGCGTGGCCGGTCTTCGTCGAGGAGCTGCGGGCCTTCCTCGCCCGGGACCCGGGGGCCGTCACGACAGACGACGGCCTGGGCGCCCTGACCACACGCGAGCTCGACGTCCTCCGCCTCATCAGCGACGGGGTCGACAACGACGGGATCGCCGACCGGCTCCACCTCAGCGTGCGGACCGTCGAGCGCCACCTGTCGAACGTCTACGCCAAGCTCGGCCTGTCCGGGCGGGCCGCCCGCGCGGCCGCTGCGGCCCGGTTCGCGCGGCGGGGCTGAGCCGTCCGGCGCCGGCCGGGACCCCGGGGTCCCGGCAGTGGGAGTCCTACGTGTGACCCGACAGGTCGCGCCGCCGGTGCCCGCCGGACTTGGGTGCCGGCACCGATGCCCGGCGCGGGGCCGGATTCCTACCCTCGACCCGAGGGAGGTCGCCATGCCGACACATCCGACGCGCAGCAGTCACCACCCCGGGGTGACGTCGCCGTCGCTCGCCCTGTTCGCGGCACTCTTCGCCACCCAGTGCCCGCAGTTCGTCCTGTCCCCGGTGCTCGTCGAGACGGCCCGCGCGGTCGGGGCGTCGGTGGCCACGGTCGCGCAGGTGCGAGCCGTCGCCGGGCTCTCCGCCGCCGTGACCACCCTCGCTCTCGGACCGGTGGCCAGGCGGCTGGGTCTTCGGGACCTGATCGCGCTCGCCCTCGGTCTCGTCGCCGCGGGGTCCCTCGGCGCGGCGACGGCCGGCGGGCTCGGTGCGCTCGCACTGTCCCACCTCCTGCTGGGCGCCGGCCTCGGCCTCGGGCTCACGTCCGGGCTCAGCGCCGCCGGTGCGTGGGCGGCCGACGGGCACCGTGACCGCCTGCTCTCGAACGCGCTCATGGGACCTCCGGCGGCGGCCATCGCCGGCACGCTCGGCGCCGGGCTCATCGGTGGGGCCAGCTGGCGTCTGGCCTGGGTCGCCCTCCCCCTGACCGCCAGTCTGCTCGCGCTCGCCCTGGTCCTGCGCCGGCGGGCCGACGACGCACCCGCGGGGTCATCGAGCCGGGCGTCGGCCTGGCGGGTGCCCTCCGTGCCCGCGTGGCTCCTCGGCGAGCTGCTCGCGTACTCCGCCTGGTCGGGCATCGTCGTCTTCAGCGGGGCGCTGCTCGTCCAGGCCTACGCAGTGGCGCCCGCGGCGGCCGGGCTCGCCATCGCCGTGAGCGCCGCGGCGTTCATGCTCGGCAACCGGCTGGTCCGCGGTCGGGCGAACAGCGTGTCGGGCCTGCGCCGCCTCATCGTCGGCCTCGCGCCCTGCCTGGCCGCGTGCAGCGCCTTCCTCGGCGCGGTCCGGCCCTCGTACGTCGTGAGCGCCGGACTCCTCGCCGTCCTCGGTCTCCTCCAGGGGGCCCGCAGCCACCTCGGCAGCAGGTTCGGGCTCGTCGTAGGCGGGCGAGAGGCGGTCGGCGTGATGGCCCTGCGCACCACCGCCCAGCAGCTGGGCTACCTCGTCGGGGCCGCGCTCGGCGGCCTCGTCCTCACGGTGGCGGGCTACGGCGCACTGGGCCTCCTCGTCGCCGCCCTCCTCATCGGTGCGGCGGTCCCCCACGTGTGGGCACTCGCCGCGTCCGACGCGAACGAGCCACTGGTCCGCGAGGGCGGTTGAGGGGCCGGACCGCACGGGGGGTACGTGACCCGAGGTCACGCCGAGGTCGGGTCCGCCGCTACGCGAAGATCCGGGCGAGGCCGAGTCGCAGCGCGGAGACGTCGGTGTCGACGGCGATGAGATCGGCCTCCGACGCCACGGCGAGAAGCTCGGGCTTCCCTGCCATGAACCCTGCGATCTTGCCGGCGGCGCGGGCGAGGCCGATGACATCTCGGAGGGCCTTGATGGTCTCGGGCGAGCCCGGACCGGAGTAGCCGGAAGAGATCGAGAGGTCGTAGGGGCCGAAGAAGACTCCGTCGATGCCCGGGGCGGCGAGGATGTCGGCCGCGTGGGCAAGGCCTGGTGCGGTCTCCACCATGGGCAACAGGACCTGCTGGAAAGGCGCCCGGGTCACGTCGAGCGAAGATCGGCACCCGCCGGTGCTGCGGGCGCCGTGCGGTGGGGTGCGGCATGCCGAGACGAGGGCTCGAGCCTGGTCAGCCGACTCCACCATGGGGACGATGACACCGCCGACCCCGGCGTCCAGGACGCGGCCGAGCACGGCCGGGTCGTGGGAGGGCGTTCGGGCGAGCAGGGGAAGGCCAGCGGCTTCCGCGACGCGCAGGAGCCCGGGGAGATCGCGGGGTTCGAGGTTGCCGTGCTGCAGGTCGACGCCGACCCAGTCGGCGCCACAGCCGGTGACGACCTCCAGGCCGTAGGGGTCCAGGTAGCTGAGCCACAGTCCCCGCCGCAGTCCGTCCCCGTCACCGTCGGCAGAGGCCTGCAGCCTCGTCCGTAGGTCGTGGGCCACGGCGTCCCCCGGTTCGGCCATGCCTGGCCCGTCCTTCTGCGGTTGAGTGGGCGCTGGTGGTGTTCGCACGGGTCAGCGCGGCGAGCGGGCGACGAGTTCGATCTCGACGACGATCCCGAGCGGGAGCCCGGCGACCCCGATGGTGGTGCGTGCGGGATGCGGTTCGGTGAACTTCTCGGCACAGATGGCGTTGACGGCGTGGAAGTCGTCGAGATCCGTGAGGTAGATGTTCGCCTTGAGCACGTCGTCGAAGGTCGCGCCGGCGGCGGTGAGAACGGCCTCGAGGTTGGCGAACACCTGGCGGGTCTGCGTCTCGACGCCGCCCTCCACCACCGTTCCGGTATCAGGGTCGAGTGGCGCTTGGCCGGAGACGAAGAGCAGCTCACCGTGCCGAACCGCGTGGGAGTAGGGGCCGACTGCCGCGGGGGCGGAGGACGCGTGGACGGCATCTCGAGTCATGTCGAGAGCATAGATCACCCTTCAATACGTTGTCACTAGACCCTCCGGGTCGACACATCATAGGGAGAGCAGGGACTTGGCCAATCAAATGTACGATCAGGCTATGAGTGGTGCCGTTCCGGAGGCAGCGGGTGGGTCGTGGTGCCTTGACGCGGTGGACACGCAGTTGCTCTCGTTGCTCGCTGCCGACGCTCGAGCATCCCTGAGGAGCCTGGGTGCCGCGGTGGGCTTGTCCGGTCCGTCGGTCGCGGACCGGATCGCCCGCCTGACGGAGCGGGGGGTGATCCGCGGGTTCACGGTGGACATCGGGTGGGCCCGTCTGGGACTGCCCACGCTGGCCCACATCTCGCTCCTGACCGACAAGACGAGCCACATCGAGCAGATCGTCGCCGAGCTGCGCATTCTGGAGGGCGTGGAGGAGATCTCGATCGTCACCGGCAGCACCGACCTCCTGGTGCGCGCGCGCGTGGCCGACCTGACCGACCTGCGCCGGCTTCTGGTCGAGCACATCTGGCCCATCGCGGGAATCCAGCGGGTCGAGACCACGCTCGCGGTCGAGACCGTGCGGGCACCCCAGTTCGTCAGCGGGCTGCTGGAACGTAGACCGGCCGCCCGAACGGGCCGGCCGGCCTCCTCGACGACGGACGCCGCTCCCGCAGAGCCCGCCCCGGAGGAGGCCCCGTGACCGCGGCCCTCGATGTGCGGCGCTACGCGGCCTTCAGCGACCACCCACGTGGCGGCAACCCGGCGGGCGTGGTCCTCGACGCCTCGCACCTGACCGCGGAGGACATGCAACGCGTTGCCGCTCAGGTCGGCTACAGCGAGACGGCGTTCGTGACCGGCCCCATCGGCACGGGCGCAGGAGGGATCCCCACCCGCTACTTCGCCCCAGAGGGCGAGGTCGACTTCTGCGGACACGCGACGGTCGCCACGGCGGTGGCGATCGGCGAACTCGCCGGCGCCGGCACCTACACCCTGCAGACCCGGGTCGGCCCGATCGAGGTCACTGCCCGATTCGACGGCGCACGGGCGGTCGGTATTCTGCGCAGCCCCGACGTCGGCTGCCTTCCCCTCACCCGGGAGCACCTCGCCCGGCTGCTCGCGGCCCTGGGATGGTCGGCCGACCACCTCGACCCGTTCTTGCCACCGGCCGTCGGGTTCGGCGGGAACCGCCACCCTGTTCTCGTCGCGCGCGACCCCTCCCGGCTCGCGACCTTGTCCTACGACTTCGAGACCCTGCAGCGCCTCTGCCGCGACCACGACTGGGTGACGGTGCAATTGGTGGCCCCGACGGGCCGTGGGACCTGGCAGGCCCGGGACCCCTTCCCTTGGGGCGGGGTCGTCGAAGACCCCGCCACCGGCGCGGCTGCCGCAGCCTTTGCCGGCTACCTGCGCGCGCACGGCCGAGCGGGCACCGGTGACAGGTTCGTCATCACCCAAGGCGTGGAGATGGGACGTCCCAGCTACATCGAAGTCGAGCTGCTCGACCGGGCGGCCCTGGTCGGCGGCGCCGCCGCCCTCATCGAAGGCGCCCCCCACCGAGGCTGAGCGCTGCGTCTGCCGTTGCCTTCGCACGGCCTCGCCCCGGTGGCTTTCCTGGCTCACCCGAGCATCTCGCGGACCAGGTGGAGGGCCACGACGACCGAGCGCCGGCGGACGGCGGCGCGGTCACCGGCGAGCAGCACCCGCCGGTGGAGCGCGCGGTCGGGGCCGGCGGCGCACAGGTGCACCAGCCCGACCGGCTTCTCGGGTGTGCCACCGCTCGGCCCCGCGACACCGGTGACCGACACCCCGACGTCGGAGCCCAACCGCGTGCGCACGCCGGCGGCCATGGCGCGGGCCACCTCCTCGCTGACGGCCCCGACCGCGTCGATGAGGTCGGCGGGCACCCCGAGCAGGTGCTCCTTGGCCTCGTTCGAGTAGGTCACGAGGCCGCCGAGCAGGTAGGCCGACGACCCGGGCCGGTCCGCGATGCGCCCGGCGAGCAGCCCGGCCGTGCACGACTCGGCGGTGGCGATGGTCGCGCCGGTGGCGAGGAGCCGCTCGGCGACGAGGTCGTCGACCGTCGCCCCGTTCGGGGAGTAGAGCGCCGACGGGAAGTCACGCAGCAGGGCGTCCCGGAGCGCGTCGACGGCGTCCGCGTCGGCGGGGGCGGAGCGCGTCACGACCTCGAGCTCGCCGTCGCGCAGGCACGTCGTCACCTCGAGGGCGTCGGCGGTGTCGGCGTGGCGGCGCAGCGACGCCGCGAGCTCGGACTCCGGGGTGTCCCACAGCCGCATCGTGTGCTGCCGCAGCTCGGTCCTCCCGCGCAGCGCCTCGCGGACGAGCGGGTCCACCAGGGCGGCGTCCCACATCCCGTGGATCTCCGGCGGGGGGCCGGGGAGGACGAGCACCGGGGGCGAGTCCGCGCCCTGCGGGGGCGGGACGACGAGCCCTGGGGCGGTGCCGACCGGCTCCAGCACGTGCGCGCCGTCCGGCACCATGGCCTGCTTGCGGGTGCCCGCAGCGGTGGCGGCCGGGTCCGTGCGCCAGCCTCTGGCGGCGACGAGCCGCTCGACGACGGCCGAGATCCGGGCGGCCAGCTCCTCGTCGAGGCGCATGGCCCGGCCCTGCACCTGGGCCACCACCTCGGCGGTGACGTCGTCGGCGGTGGGGCCGAGGCCACCGGTGGTGATGACGAGGTCGGTGTCGGCGCCGGTGAGGTACCGCAGCGCCGCAGCGAGGTCCTCGGTCCGGTCCCCGACGACGACGGTCTGGGCGATGTCGACCCCGTGCCGGCGCAGCCGCTCGGCGAGCCACGGGCCGTTGCCGTCGGGAACTCTGCCGGTGAGGACCTCGGTGCCGGTGACGACGATGGCTGCGCGCGCTCCCACACCCCGATCCTAGGATCGACGCGCTCGCAGCGAGGGCGGGCGGTCGAGCACGAGCGCATGGAAGAGCACGAACCGGCGGAAGACGTCGTCACCGGCGGCCTTTCCGCCGTTGACGGCGGCTTCCGCCGGCGCGTGCCGACACACCCACTGACTGGGACCCCCGTCACCACGCCAGCCTAGACTCGGACGACGGTTCGTCTGCAGCCCGGCTGCCCCGCGCAGTCGTCGACGAGGAGCGCGCGGATGTCACTCACACGGATCCACAACTTCTCCATGTCCCTGGACGGCTTCGCCACCGGCGAGCCCCAGACCGCCGACGCCCCCTTCGGGCACGCGGGTCAGCGTCTCCACGAGTGGATGTTCGCCACCGCGTTCTGGGACGCGGGTGGTGGCGACGGCGTCGACAACGCGTTCGCCGAGCGCCACGGCCCCGGCATCGGCGCGGAGATCATGGGCGCCAACAAGTTCGGACCGCCCGGGTGGCAGGACGACCCGGACTGGACCGGGTGGTGGGGCCCGCGGCCGCCGTTCCACACACCGACCTTCGTGCTCACCCACTCCCCCAGGCCCTCCGTCGAGATGGCGGGCGGCACGACGTTCCACTTCCTCGAGGCCGACCCGGCCGAGGCGCTCGACACCGCCCGCACGGCAGCCGGCGGTCTCGACGTCCGGATCGGCGGCGGCCCCACCGTCGTGCGCGACTTCCTCGCCGCCGGGCTCGTCGACCACATGCACGTGGTCCAGGTCCCGATCCTCCTCGGCCGCGGCGTCCGCCTCTGGGACGGCCTGGAGGGGCTCGAGGAGTCCTACGACATCGAGTCGGTCACCTCCCCCAGCGGCGTCACCCACCTCACGTTCGCCCGGAGGGTGGCCTGAACGCCGGGCCGTGCCGGGGCGGGCGCACCGGCGTCCTGAGGGTCGCCGGCGAGGACGCGGCCGGGCTCCTCGCCCGTCCCCTGCCGCGGGGACGGGGGACGTGACGCCGTGATGTTCAGCCGAGACCTTCGCGACCCCGTTGCCCGCGGCGAGGTCACGGTCTCGATCAGGCTGTGGAGCCGCCCGCAGGTCAAGGTCGGTGGCCGCTACCGGACCGGCGGCGTGGTCATCGAGATCGACGCCCTCGAGGTGCTGCCGTTCTCGGCCGTCACCGACGAGGACGTCACCCTGTCCGGCGAGACGGACCGGGAGACGCTCCGGGCGCGGGCAGCTCACTCCGGGCCGATCGACGACGACACCCTCGTCCACCGCGTCGAGTTCCACGTCGTCCGTCGCCGCTGAGGAACCGCACGTAGACGGTCCCGGACACGAGGACGATCCCCTCGTTGGCCGCGGGCCGCTGGCAGAGGCGATGACGGAAGGGAACCTGTCCGCCGGGAGCGCTGTACAAGGGCGCTCCTCCCGAGAATCATCGGGTGGTGCCCTCGCGACGACTGGCTGTCGGCCTCACGCCCCTGGAGACGCGGCGTCCGGTCGTGCTGCACCTGGCCGAGCGTGCGGAAGCGCTCGGGTACGACGCGTTCTTCCTGGCCGAAGGCTGGGGGCACGAGGCGGGTGTGCTCCTGGCTGAGGTCGCGACCCGGACGCAGCGGGTCACCGTCGGCACCGGGGTCCTCAACGTGTGGGGGCGCACGCCGGCGACGATCGCCATGCTCGCCACGAGCCTCGCCGAGGCGTCGGCCGACCGCTTCGTGCTGGGCCTCGGCGCGGGCAGCCCACCGCTCGCCGAGGGACTGCACGACGTCGCGTTCACCGATCCCGTGCAGCGGCTCGCCGCGGTGACCCGGCAGGTGCGCCGCCTGCTCGCCGGCGAGCGCCTCGAGGTCACCGCTGATCGGGGCACCAGGCCGTTGAAGCTGGCCGTCACGCCCGCTCGGAAGGTCCCCATCCACCTGGCCGCCCTGGGGCCGCAGTCCATTCGGCTCGCCGGTGAGCTCGCCGACGGCTGGGCCCCGTTCCTCCTCCCCCTCTCGGGGATCGGGGAGAGCCTGCGCCTGCTGCGGGAGGGCGCTGCTCGCGGGCAGCGCGAGGGACCGCTCCCGCTCATCGCCCCCTGCATCCCGGCAGCCGTGACGACCGACCCCACGAGGGCCCGTGAGCTGGCCTCGTGGTGGGTGTCGTTCTACCTCACGAGCATGGGCCCCCTCTACCGCCGGACCCTGCGCCGGCTCGGCCACGGTCGCGCCGTGGCGGAGGTCCTCGCGGCCGATCCCACGCCACGCTCGTTCGACGTCCCGGAGTCGGCAGGGGACCTGCTCGACGAGCTGACCCTGTGGGGGGACGCCGGACGGGCGGTCTCGGCCCTGGACCGGTGGTACGCGGCCGGCGCCGACATGCCCACGGTGGTGCTCCCACCCGGACGTCCCGTCGAGGAGCTCGACACCATGCTCGAAGCGCTGCGCACTCGGCCCAGTGGGTGCTGACGACCCCGCCCGGCCCGGCGGCTGCGGGTGGACGCTCTCTCGACGGCGGCGAAAACCAGGAGAGAACTGTCCCCGGTCCCGCATACCGTTGTCGGGCCATGACCGCGACCACGACACAGACCGCGACGCCGGACCAGCAACGCCCGGCGCCTGCGGGTGTCGACCCGTCGCGGAGGATCGGCGCGCGACGTCTGGCCAGTCCGGCGGCGGTGGCGGCGCTGGCCGCCTCCGCGGTGGGCGCGGTCGGGCTGACGCTCGGCACCGTCGTGGCCGGGAGGCTTGCCGAGGACCCGACCCGGGCTCTCGTGCTGTCGCTCGCGGTCTGCCTCGTCGGTGCGGCCGCGGTCGACACCGCCGGGAAGATCGCCTGGGTCGGCTGCTCGGACCGTGCCGAGGGGCGGCTGCGGGAGGACCTGCTCAGGGCGGCGCTGGCCCAGCCCCTGTCGGCGCTGAGCGAGCAGGCCGTGGGCGAGGTCCTCGACCGGATCGACGACGACACCCACGAGGTCGGCGACCTCGTCCGGTGGCAGCTCTGGATGCTCGCGCGCACGCTGTTCGCCACCGGACCGATGTGGGTGGTCGCGGGCGTGACCTGGTGGCCGGCGTTCGTCGTGTTCCCGGCGCTCGCGGGCATCACTTGGCTGGCCGTCCGCTCGCTGCTCGGCGAGATCTCGCGCCGGAAGGTCGTCGAGGAGATGGCGTGGACCGACCACGCCGCGGTGCTCGAGGAGGGGATCGCGGGTCGTGACGACCTGCGCACCAGCCTCGGCCAGGCTCACGTCCTCGGGCGGGTGGCGAGGCTCTCCGCCGAGGTCCACTCGAGGTTCGAGGCGGTCGTCGCCGTCGAGAGCCGCCTGGTGCGGCGCGCCGGCCTCCTGCTGCACGCCCTGCTGGCGGGGGTCGCGGTCGCCGGGGTGGCGCTCAACGCCGGCGGCGGCCTCTCGGTCGCCGGGCTGGTGACGCTGTTCCTGGTCACCTCGACGTTCGTCGGCCAGATCGCGATGGTGGCCAACCACCTGCCGGACCTGCAGGCGGGGCTCGGCGCCGTGATCCGGCTGCGGCAGATGCTGGCCGTCCCGCCCGAGCCCGACGGCGGCAGGGCGCTGCCCGAGGGGCCGCTGGACCTGGAGCTGCGCGGCCTGGACTTCGCCTACGCCGAGGGGACGTTCGCGTTGCAGGGCATCGACCTGCGCGTCCCCGCGGGCGCGACCGTGGCGCTGGTCGGCCGGACCGGGTCGGGCAAGTCGACGCTCGCCGCGCTCGTCTCGCGGGCGATCGAGCCGCCGCGGGGGACGGTGTTCCTCGGCGGCGCCGACGTCAGGGACCTGGACCTCCAGCGCCTTCGGCGCGGCGTCGGTGTGGTCACCCAGCGCACGGAGATCCTCGCGGGCACCCTCGCCGAGAACATCACCCTCTTCGCGGAGGCCCCCCGCGGCACGGTCGAGGCGGCGGTGGCGCAGCTGGGCCTGGACGGCTGGGTCGCCGGCCTGCCGGACGGCCTCGACACCCTCCTCGGCCCCGGCGGCACCGCGCTCTCGGCCGGAGAGGAGCAGCTCGTCGCGTTCGCCCGCCTGCTGGTCCGGGACGTGGGCGTGGTCGTGCTCGACGAGGCCACCGCGCGCATGGACCCGCTCACCGAGAGCCGCGTCGTGGCCGCGGCCGACCGGCTGCTCGCGGCCCGCACGGGCATCCTCGTCGCCCACCGGCTGTCGACGATCGAGCGGGCTCCGCTGGTCGCGGTCCTCGACCACGGGCGCGTCGTCCAGCAGGGCACCCGCGCCGAGCTCGCCACGGCACCCGGACCGTTCCGCGAGCTACTGCACGCCAGCTCCACCGACCACGGTCGCGACCTGCCCGCGGGGGACGGTGTCGACGCCAGGGGGGTGGGCGCCGCCGAGCTCTCCGGCGCCGAGGACACCGCGGTCGGGGCACGCCGTCGCTCCGGACCACGGCCGGAGACCGACGACGTCGGCACGGGACCCTCGCTGGCCCGGGGAGTGGCGCACGCACTGGCGGTGCGGCCGTGGTGGGGCGCACTGGGTGCCCTGCTGTTCCTGCTCTCCGCCCTCACCGGGGCGCAGGGGGCGGTCACCGGGCTGCTCTGGGGACGCGTCGTCGAGGACCTCCAGCACGCGGGGAGCCCCACGTGGCTGACCTGCGCCGTCGTCGTGAGCCTGCTCGCCGCGCCGGTCATGCTCGCCGACGCCTTCTGGCGCTACCCCCGCTGGTGGGTCGAGGTCATGCTGCGAGCCCGGATGGCGGTGCTCCACGGCCAGACGAGGCAGCGCCGGCTCGCCCGGACCCCGCCCGGCGAGGTCGTCGCCCGCTCGATGGACGCCGACCGGTACGCCCGGTACGCCGACCGGTGGGTCGACTTCGTCAACGGCCTGGTCATCGCCGGCGTCACGGCGGCGCTCGCCGGCACGTGGGTGGCGGGCGCGGTCCTGCTCGCCGTCATGGTCGCCTCGGCGCTCGCCTCAACGGTGGGCCGGCCCGTCGCGGGTCGCTCCGCGGCCGCGTCCTCGGCGGCGCGGGCGAGGTTCGGCCGCGCGCTGGTGTCCGCGCTGGACGCCGCGCGCACGCTCAAGCTGGCCGCTGCCGTCCCGGAGGTCCACGCCCACCTGCGCCGCGTCGACTCCGGCCGCGTCACCGCCGCGGTGAAGGAGCACCGGGTGCAGGCCCTCCTCGACGGCGTGCCCCTGATCATGGTCCAGGGCGGCGTCGTGACGGCCTGGGGGATCTACCTCCTCGACGGCTGGAGCCTCGCCATCGCGCTGCTCGTCGCCAACGCCGTCGGCGGCTTCGACTGGTTCGGCCGGGTCGCGGGCATGGTCGTCACCGAGGCGCCCGGGACGCGGGCGTGGCAGCAGGAGACCAGCCGGTTCGCCGCCGGCGCGGACCTGATGGACCTCCCGGCGCACGTGGACCTCGTCCGCGGCGACGCGCCGGAACCGGAGCCGGTCCGGCGCGTGCCGCTGGAGCGCCTCGAGCTCTCCGGCTTCTCGGCGGTCCACGACGACGGCACGGTCGGCGTCAGCAACGTCGATCTCACCGTGGAGGCCGGCGAGCTGGTGCTCCTGGTCGGGCAGGTCGGCTCCGGCAAGTCGAGCCTGCTCGCGGCTCTCGCCGGTCTGATCGAGCACTCCGGCGCGCTGCGCTGGAACGGTCGGCAGATCACCGACCCCCAGACCTTCCTCCGGCCCGGGCAGGTCGCCTACGTCGCCCAGGTGCCGCGGGTGCTGTCGGGCAGCTTCTCCGACAACGTCCTGCTGGGGCACCGACGTGCGTTCGAGGCCCCGGTCTCCGCGGCCCGGCTCGGCCGCGACATCGAGGACGCCGGCGGCAAGGACGCCCTCGTGGGGCACCGGGGCGTCCGGCTCTCCGGTGGGCAGGTCCAACGCCTCGCCCTCGCCCGCGCGCTGGCCGCCGACGCCGAGGTCCTCGTGGCCGACGACGTCTCCAGCGCGCTCGACGCCGCCACCGAGATCGAGCTCTGGGCCGCACTGCGCGAGCGGCGGGCCACCGTCATCGGCGCCACCTCCAAGCGTGCCGCCCTCGCCGAGGCCGACCGGGTCGTCGTCCTCGTCGACGGCGAGGTCGCCGCCATCGGCCCCTGGCACGAGCTCGCCCCGGCGTGGAGCCACCTCGCGGGCTGACGCCCGGCGCCCCTTCACCCTCGCCCGACCACGTGACCATGGCCTCCTCAGGCACCGCGGGTCGCGACTGACCCCTGTCGGTCACTGGCTCCAGCCTGCGGTGTCCGACCCCCACGGGTGGGCCGGCCACGGGTAGTCCTCGACGCCGGGCAGCGCGGGCGCCGCGGTGGTTCGGTCGGGATGGGGCACCACCGTTCGCGGGGTAATGGGTGGTGGGTGGTGCGGAGTCCGCCCCGGCTCGCGGAGCAGCCAGGACGCGGTGCGCGCCAGTGCCGCGTCGACGTCGCGCCCGCGCCCGTCGCGCGCCCTGGCGCCGAGCGCCTCGACGACCCCGGCGGCCAGCAGATACCCCGTCGCGTGGTCCAGCGCCTGGGCCGGCAGGGCGCCCGGGGTCACGCCGTCGGGTGACTCCACCCAGGCGATACCGCTCGCGGCCTGGACGGCGGAGTCGAAGCCTCGCCGCATCGCCCACGGACCCTCGTCCCCCCAGGCGTTGACCCTGGCCCGGACGAGTCCCGGCGGAGGGCGCAGCCCGAAGGACTCGATCGCGCCGGGCCGGTACCCCGTCACCAGCACGTGCGCCCCGTCCAGCAGGTCCTGCGCGGCGGCCGTGTCGATCCGCAGGTCGAGCAGGGCCGACCGCTTGCCCTGGCCGGTGTCGAGGTGCTGCCAGGTGATCTCAGCGGGGATCGGCGGGTCGATCCGGAGCACCTCGGCGCCCAGCAGGGCCAGGGTGCGGGTGCACACCGGTCCCGCGAGGACCCTCGTCAGGTCGAGCACCCGGATGCCCGCCAGAGGGCGGTCTCCCCCGCGGATGGCCAGCGCCGCGACGTCGTCGCGCACGCGGGTCACCACCGGCGTCGTTGAGGCGGACGCACGTCCCATGGGGCTGCGGCGCCACTCCTCCTCGCCGCGCACCCGGACCACGATGGCGCCGACGGCCGCGGCGTCCTCCTCGAGGGGGGCCGCCGAGCGAGCGGCGATGGCGCCGGCGACCTCGGCGCGGTCGCCGCCGGCCAGCCCGAGCAGAGACGCGAGCCGCTGCGCGTGGTGCGGGTAGTTGCCGTGCGTGCGGACCCAGCCGTCTCTCGCTTCGAAGAACCCCGACAGGGACGCAAAGGCCTGCACCGGCCGGCCCGCGAGCCGGAGCAGGCGGTCGCTGCTGAAGGCGCCGGCAACCCGCTCCGGATCCAGCGGCCCGGCGACCAGCGGCCCGCTCGCGCCCACCGCCGCGGCAGCGGCCCGCACCGAGTCCACCGACATCATCGCCAGCCGCTGAACCGGCAGGGTCGCCGCCAGCCAGGAAGCACGCGCCATTCTCGGGAGATTACCCGCGGGCAGGGCGGAGGCCACCTCCGCAGGCGCCCGCGTCGGCGCCCCGGTCGCCGACGGGTCTGTGCCCCGACGCGGACGGCTGAGAAGATCGCCGGGTGCAGCTGATCGACCTCAGCCATGTCATCGAGCACGGCATGACCACCTACCCCGGACTGCCCGGGCCGGAGATCTCCGCCCACATGACGTTCGACGACTCCGCCTCGCACTACTCGGAGGGCACGGAGTTCTCCATCGGCGCGATGCGGCTGGTGGCCAACACCGGCACCTACCTGGACACGGCGGCCCACCGCTACCGCCACGGTGACGACCTGAGCGCCCTGCCCCTCGAGCGATGCGCACTGCTGCCCGGCGCCGTGGTCGACGGCGGGCCGGAGTTCTGTCCCAGCGACTTCGATCACCGTGCCCTGGAAGGTCGTGCCGTGCTCCTGCGCACCGGCTGGGACAGGCACTGGGCGAGCGAGACCTACGCGGACCCGTCGCACCCGTTCCCCTCGGAGGCGGGCGCACGGCGTCTCGTTGACCTGGCAGTGGCTCTCGTCGGTATCGACTCGGTCAACATCGACGACACCCGCGGGGGGACCCGCCCGGCGCACTCGGTCCTGCTGGGCGCCCGGATTCCCGTCGTCGAGCACCTCGCCGGGCTGCACGCCCTCCCCCGGGAGGGATTCCGGTTCACGGCGGTGCCGCCGGCCGTGCGCGGAATGGCCACGTTCCCGGTGCGGGCGTTCGCGGCCCTCGACTGACGTCTCCCCCGACCGTGCACCGGCGCGGACAGCGCCCCTGACGACCTGGGGCCTACTCTCGGTGTGTGTCCGAGCCCGGTGAACCCCCGAGGGTGCTCGTGATCGGGCTGAACCCCTACCGCGTCCCCGGTCCCTGGGACCCGGAGCCCGTCGCTGACGCCATCGAGGCGGGGATGCGAGCGTTCGCCGCGCACGACGTGCCGGCTGAGTCGTGCCTCGTCGGCCTCGATGGCCAGGACGACCCCGAAGAGCGGGTCGTGGCCGCGTTGCAGGCCCACGCCTGGGACTGCGTCGTCGTGGGCGGCGGGATCCGCACCGCCGAGGAGCAGCTGCGGCTGTTCGAGAGCATCATCAACCTGGTCCGCGTCCACGCACCCCACGCCGCGATCGCCTTCAACGCCGCGCCCTCGGACACCTACGAGGCGGCAGCCCGGTGGATCGGCCGGGACGGCTCGGACTGAGGGGGCGTGGCCGTGGCGGTCGGAGCGGCTCACGGCAGGGTGCCGCCCGTGGCCGGTGGCCGGTCGGACCTTCGCCATCACGATCACCCCGGTGAACCACGAGCAGGAGGGCATCGGGCGGATGGCCTTCACCAAGACCTGGTCCGGGGACCTCACGGCCACCGGCGAGGGCACGATGCTCACCGCGGGGAGGCCTGACGAGGGCCGCGCGGGCTACGTCGCCCTGGAGACCGTCGTGGGCTCGCTCGCCGGGCGCGACGGGTGGTTCGCCTTCCAGCAGATCGGCACCGTGTCCGACGGGGACGTGAGGCAGGACTCCGGGATCGTCCCGGTCTCGGGTGGGGGCGCCCTGGCCGGCATCACGGGAACGCTGTCCCTGACGGTCGACGGCGGGGTGCACGAGTACCTGCTCGAGTACGACGTCGGAGTCGACGCCACCGCCCCGCCCGACGGTGGCGCGACGACCTGCCGGTGGGCCGTGCCTACGGGCCCCGGCGTGTTGGGAGACTGGGTCGCATGACGGAATCTGGTCGCGACAGGGACCCTGAGGGTCGCGCTCGTCAGGCGAGGCCCCGTGACGCCCTGGGCAGGCCGCTGCCCTACGGCGCCGAGGGGGTCGAGCCGGTGTCGGAGGAGCCCCTGCCGCCGGAGGAGGCGCTCTCGGCAGCTCGGGACCTGGTGGACGCAGGGCGCCCGTTCTCCGCGCACGAGGTGCTGGAGGCGCGGTGGAAGGCCGGGCCGGACGAGGAGCGGGACCTGTGGCAGGGACTCGCGCAGCTCTGTGTGGCCATGACACACGCGGCCCGCGGGAACCAGGTGGGGGCCGGTCGACTCTTCGAACGCGCCGCGGACCGGTTGACGGCGTTCGCGGCCACCGGGCGCCCGGCCTACGGCGTCGACCTGGAGGCCACCGCGGCCCGCGCGCGCGGGCACGTCGGACGGTTCTGAACCGGCGGGCTCGCAGGCGAACCGGGGGGTGGCGAGCACGCGGTCGGCGACCGCGGCGGCGGCATCCGGTGGCATCCGGTGGTCGATGCCGGGGGACGGCAGACGTCCTGCGTGTGCACCAGGATGTCGATCAATGGCTCCAGGTCGGTGACGAACGCGACGCGTCGCCGGGACCCGACGAAGCCTCGCAGGGTGGTCACGATCTCCTCGTGTGTCAGGGGACTGCGCAGGGCGGTGTCACGGACAGCGGGGCACCGGGCGGCTCCACGACGTGGTGGAGCGGTTCGAGACGTGGTGGTCGCTGATCCAGCGCCCGTCCTTGAGCTTGTCCCACACCCTCGTCGTCCCCACCAGTGCGCCGGACCTCTGGCAGGCCACCCACGCCAACGCGCCACGGTAGATCGTGCCGCGTGTCGGGTACGCCGTGCCCGGCCCGCTGCGCAGGGAGACGGTCCTGATCACCTGACCCGGGTAGGTGCACCGGGGCAGGCCGGCGGTGAAGCCGGTGCTCCACGGGGTCGTGACGTACCGGTCGCTGACCCAGCCGCCGCCGACGAGGCGGTCCCACGCCGTGGTGGCGCCCACCTTCTGGCCGGTCGTCTGGCAGACCACGGTCAGCGAGGAGCCCGAGGCCCTGGTTCCCACGACGGGATAGGTCGAGGACGGGCCGGACCGGACGTTCACGGTGGCGCTCGCCCGGTACGTCGCTCCCACGGTGGCCACGGGGGCCTTGACGATGTCGCTGTCGACGTTCAAGGACACCTCGCCCCACGTCTCGGTGTGGTCCCCCCGGTACTGCTTGGCGCGCTGCCACCGCGACCACATCCAGTCCGGCGCCGTCGGCCACCCGGTGAGCGAGGTGACGCCGTCCCAGCGGGACATCCACACGGCATCCGCACGCGCGTAGGTCGTCGAGTCGTAGGCGTCGGCGAGGTCACGGACGCCGGAGTCCTGGTGGGCGTAGACCCCGGCCAGGTAGCCCGCCGCGTGGACCCCCTTCACCCAGGCCGAGACGTACCGCAGCACCGCCGTCCGGCAGGTGGCGTCGCTCCGGTCGTAGTGCTCGACGTCGGCGTAGAGCGCGCTGCCCGGCAGCATTCCCAGCGAGCGGGCCTGCGCGACGGCGTCCTTCGCCTCGGCGCCCCCGCGGGCGGCGGCGGTCGAGGCGGTGTACCGGTAGGGCTTGGTCCCGAAGATGCAGACCGGCTGGTCGCCGAAGTACGTCGGCAGCAGGCGCCACCCCATCGCGCGGACCTCGCGCACCCACGCCTTGGAGAGGTTGGGCTGGCCGCACCCACGGTTCCGCCCGCCGAAGTAGACGTTGACGACGCCGTACCCCGAGGTCCCCTTCCACGCCTTCAGCGCGTCCAGCGAGGGTGCGGTGCAGCTGTCGAACGCCCGGGCCTCCACCCGGGTCGCCGAGGAGCCCGACGGGTAGGCCACCGGGGTGTCCGGGGCTGCCCGTGCCACGCCCGCCACCGGCCCCAGCGTCAAGGTCACGGCGCCCACGACCGAGAGCACCGACATCTGTCGACGACCGAGCATCATCGCCTCCGGACCACTCGCGCGAAGACCCACACCGTGCACCTGCCCGACCAGCACGCGACAGGGGCGGAGGTCCTGGGACCCATGGCCTCAGGAGGTCGCTCGACCGACCGGGTCGCCGGGACCGGGGCCGCGGGTGAGCCGTCGCACGAGAGCGCGCAGGGGCGGCCACCGGTCGCGGCCGCGACGGGTGACGGCGTACGCGCGGAGCCGGGCCGGGGGGTCGGTGAGCCCGAGCACGGTGACACCGTCCCTGGCGGGCCGGCTCAGCGGGAGCAGCGCGACGCCGAGCCCGGCGACGATGAGGTCCTCGACGAGCTCCAGGGAGTCGATGCGGTGCACCACCTTGGGGGTGAAGCCGGCGATGGAGGCGAGGGTGCGCAGGACGTCCTCGTCGGCGGTGTGGCGTGAGTTCACGATCCAGTCCTCGCCGGCGTGTGCCGCGACCGTCCTCCGCGGGTCGGCGCTCGGCACTGCGAGCCCCCACTCGTCCTGCCACAGCAGCGTGACGTCGTGGTCGTCGCGCCAGGAGGTGGGGGCGAGGTCGTAGTCGTAGACGAGGGCGAGGTCGACGTCGTCGCGGGCGAGGAGGTCGAAGGACTCGAGCGGCTCGTGTTCGTGCACCCTCACCTCGATGCCGGGGTGCCGCGTCGCGAGCTCGTCGATGGTGGGCACGAGCGAGCGTCGGATCGCCGTGGCGAAGCCCGCGACGCGAAGCACCCCGACGGGCTCGGCGGTGGGGTCGAGGTCGACGCGCGCAGCGTCGACCGCAGCGAGGACGGTGACCGCGTGCCCGGCAAGACGCTGGCCCGCGGGGGTGAGCCGGACGCGTCGGCCGTCGGGCTCGAGCAGTGGCGTCCCGGCCTCGCGCGCCAAGGCGGCGATGCCCTGGGACACGCTGGACGTGCTGGTGTGCAGCTCGGTGGCGACGTCGTGCATCGACCCCAGTCGGGACAGCTCGAGCAGGAGCCGAAGGCGATGCAGGTCCACCGGGCAACCGTTTCGCTCACGTGAACGGTATGTCAAGGAGAATCACGTGGACGCGAACGGTTGAGAGGCTCTTGACTGTGGGCATGTCGCAGTCTCCCGCTCGTGCCGGCGCCTCCATGGCCCTCGCGTCCATGCTCTGCGTGCAGCTCGGTCTGGCCACGTCGGTGGGCCTGATCGACGCACTCGGCCCGGCCGGCACCGCCTGGTTG
This sequence comes from uncultured Actinomycetota bacterium, assembly GCA_963800325.1. Taxonomy (GTDB): domain Bacteria; phylum Actinomycetota; class Actinomycetes; order Actinomycetales; family Dermatophilaceae; genus CAWDAQ01. The sequence goes on from CAWDAQ010000006.1 coordinate 47,084, forward strand.
CGCCTCGCCTGGGCGGCGGTCCTGCTGGTGCTCATCGTCCGGCCACGCCCGTCGACGTTCAGCCGTGAGTCGCTCGTGGCGGGGGCACTGCTCGGGGTGGCCACCGGCGGCGTGACGCTGTTCTTCATGGCAGCCGTCACGCGCATCCCACTGGGGACCGCGAGCGCCATCGAGTTCCTCGGCCCCCTGGGAGTCGCGGTGGTCCGCACCCGCGGCCTCGCACGGGCCTGGGCCGTGGTCGCCGCGGCCGGAGTGGTGTGCCTGACCCAGCCCTGGACCGGGGCCGCCGACCCAGCCGGGGTGGCGTTCGCCCTGGCTGCCGCGGCCTGTTGGGCCGCCTACATCCTGCTCACCCAGAAGGTCGGCGACACGGTCGGCGGGATCGGCGGACTGGCCATCTCGATGCCCGTGGCGGCTCTCGTGGCGACGGTCGTGGCCGGCGGCGGTCTCGCCGCGCACCTCACCCCCGAGCTCGTGCTCGCCGGGCTGGGCCTGGCCATTCTGCTGCCGGTCGTGCCGTTCACCCTCGAGCTCCTCGCACTGCGGCGCCTGACCACCGGATCGTTCGGCACGCTCATGGCGCTGGAGCCGGCCATCGCCCTGGTGATCGGGTTCCTCCTCCTGCGCCAGGCGCCCAACCTGCTCGCCGTCCTCGGCATCGCCATGGTCGTGACCGCCGGGATCGGCGCCGAACGAGGAGGCGGCCGCGAGCAGCCGGCGGCTCCGGCCGAGGACGACGTCCCCGGGCTTCCGGACGTCAAGGCGCGAGAAGCCGAGCCGCCCGGCGCGTTCCCGCGATCCGAGACGAGGCCGGCGGCGACGAGCAGGTCAGCGCTGGTCGCCAGCCCTGCGGCAGCGGCCACGCAGCCGCGGCCGACCGTGGACTGAGTCCAGCGTCGCCCGGGCCAGACGGACGCCTGACCCGTCGCGCCCCGGCCGGTGAGGGCTGAGGGATTCACACCGCGGGCCCGGGGTGCGTTCACGATCACCGGCCCGGTCGGCGCCTGCCCTTGAGGAAGTAGGCGACGGGAACGGCGCCGGCGGAGTTGATCAGGACGATGGCCGCAGCCCAGGCCTTCCTGGAACCGCGGACTTCCTCGGTCGACCGCCGCTTGAGGTCGAACAGCGCTGCGACCTTGAGCGCGCCGTCGATGCTGGCGGCGGCCGCGATGAGCTGCCGCGTTCGTGGGCTGAGGTCGTGCCAGCGCTTCTTCGCCATCTGCTGCTCCTGAATCGATGCTGCCCGTGGGTGCCGCGGGGTCCTCCCGGCCGCACGGCACCGAGGCGCAGTTCAGCATGCCCCCCGGCGGGCGCCACGGCAACGCGCTTCAGCTCGGGGAGACGTTGCAGACGGTCGCTCTCAGGGGCGAGCTGCCGGCGACGGGGTCGCTCGGCGTCTGCCGCAGCACGAGGTTGAGGTTGGCGCTGCCGGGGCCGTAGGGCGGGTAGCCGGGCTGCCCGAGGTCGTCGCAGGCTTGCCACCAGCCGTGCTGGCCGAACACGACGTGGGGCTCGAGGCTGGCGTTGAGCTTGGCGCGGGCCCGGATGCTGCCGTTCGGGGTGTCGAGGGAGACCCAGTCGCCGGCGGCGATGCCGCGGGCCGCAGCGGTGCTCGGGTGGATCTCGACCTGCGGGTCGGGTGCGCTCTTGCGCAGGGCCGCGACCTGGCGGTGCTGGGTCTCACAGAAGAACAGCGACTTCGCGCAGCTGAGCACGAGCGGGAACCGGTCGGCGAGACCGTCCTGGTCGCGGACCTCGGCGAGGGGGTCCGCGAAGGTCGGCAGGGGCGGGTAGCCGTGCTCGGCGAGCGTGGTGGAGTACAGCTCGACCTTGCCCGAAGGGGTGGCGAACCCGGTGCCGGTGTACTTCCGGTACCGCGTGGTCAGGGGAACCCGCACCCCCTCGGGGTGGGCGCGCAGCTCCTCGAGGGTGATCCCGCTCGGCTCGAGCTGGTAGCGGAACGCGGCGTCGATGTCGCCGCCCCAGAAGTGCACTCCCAGACCGAGGCGCGTCGCGAGGTCGAACACGATGCGCAGGTCGGAACGGGCCTCGCCCCGCGCGGCGACGAGGGGCCTGCGGAGCTGGACCAGCGACTGTGCCTCCTGGCTGTACTCGAACCCGATCTTCAGCGCCTCGGACTCGAACGGGCTGGCCGCCGGCAGCACGATGTCGGCGAGCTCGGCGGTCGGGGTCATGAACAGGTCGACCTGGACGAAGAAGCCGAGCCGGCTCAGCGCGTCCCGGCCCCGGGCGCTGTCCGCGTGCGCCATCACGAGGTTGCCGCCGAAGCCCACCAACGTCGTGATCCGACCGTCGGCGGCCGCCGCGTACAGGTCCTCACCGGTGACGAACCCGTACCGCGCCGGACCCAGCGGGCGCGCCTTCAGGCCCACCGTCGCGGGGCGCGCCCGGGTGAGGAACTCGGCCCCGTCGACCCGGTTGGACGGCACCGCCTCGAACAGCACGTTCCCACCGGGCCCGTCGAGGCTTCCGGTCAGGGCGTAGAGGACGTCGACCGCGCGGATGGTCTGCGTCGCGTCCCGGTGCTGCTCCAGCCCGCTCCACGTGTAGAACGCCACCGGACGTGCCCGCCACAGCGTTCTCGCCGTGGCGATGATGTCCGCGGCCGGCACGCCCGTGATGCTCTCGGCGACCGCCGGCGGGTACTCGGCGCAGCGCGCGGCGAGCAGGTCCCAGACGGTGACGCCGTCGACCGTGTCGGCGGCGTTGGTCCACTCGCGCACGAAGTCGGCGTCGTACCAGCCGTTCTCGATCATCACGTGCGTCAGGGACAGCGCCAGCGCCGCGTCCGTGCCCGGCCGCACCCGCAGCCAGTGGTCGGCCTTGGCCGCCAGCCCGGCCTTGCGCGGGTCGACGACGACGAGCTTCGCGCCGCGTGCGACCGCGGCGACGGTGCTCGTCGCGTGCGCCAGCCGGGCCACCGACGGGTTGTACCCCCAGAAGAGGATGCACCCGGCGCGGTCCAGGTCCGGCAGGTAGGTACCGGGAACGGACGCGCCGAAGGTGTACAGCGGCGCGAGGTAGCGCCCCCACCCGCAGAGCTCCACGTAGTTGGAGTAGTTGGGGCTGCCGAACGCCCGGACCAGCCGCTGCACCCAGTCGACCGCGTCGCTGATCGCCGACGTCGACGGCGAGCTCGAGCTGAACGCCACCGACTCCGGCCCCCCGGCGGCCTTCGCCGCGGTGAGCCGGGCCGCCACCGTGTCCAGCGCCTCGTCCCACGTGATCGGCTCCCACCCCGGGTCCGGGTCGCCCTTCGGCCGCGTCCGCCGCAGCGGGTGCAGCAACCGTGAGGAGTGGTCGACGATGCCGGGCGCGGCCTTGCCCTTGAGGCAGATCGCCTGACCCGTCGGGTGGGACGGGTCCGGGCGCAGCGCGACGAAGCTGCCGTCCACGACCTCGCCCCTCGCCCCACAGCGCGACACGCACAACGGACAGAACGTCGGGACAACCTCCACGTCGCCCACCCCTCGATTCTGGTCCGCGGCCCGGTCCCGCCGCAACGTCCTGGCCCCCACGGCCGAAGGGGAACCCGCCCCGGGCGTCGTCGGCCCCGACCGTCGACGCCGTGGACGTTGACAGGTCGGCCCCACCACGTATTCTTAACCCAAGAGTTAAGTTTTGCTGCGGAGGTGCCCGTGGACGAGCTCAGCGATGTCTTCCAGGCCCTCGCCCACGAGCACCGGCGCCGGATCATCCACGCGCTCGCGCTTCGGCCTCACTCGATCACCGAGCTGGCCGACCTGCGCGGCCTGTCCCTGCCGGCGATCCACAAGCACATCCACGTCCTCGAGGGCGCCGCCATGGTGCGACGCCACAAGGTCGGACGGACCACCAGCCTCACCCTGCAGCGGGCTCCGCTGCAGCGGCTGAGGGCCTGGGTGGACCAGTTCCACCCCGAGTGGGGAACCGACGAGGAGTCCCTGGCCAACTACGCCGAGCACCTCCGGCGCCGGCCCACCGTCCCGAAGGAGTCACCATGAAGAAGTTCGTCCTCCTCGCCCACGGCGACATGGACCCGACGCCAGAGTTCCAGCAGGCCCACCAGGCGTGGTGGTCGTCGCTGCAGGGGCACGTCGTGGACTCGGGCAACCCGTTGTCCAACGGTCGCAACGTGGCCACGGGCGGCCGGGTCACCGAGATCGCGGCGGAGTCCGAGCCCGCGCTCGGCTACTCCATCATCGAAGCCGAGACGCTCGACGACGCCATCGCCCTCGCCTCCGGAAGCCCCATGGACATGTGGGTCTACGAGGCCGTGCCCATGTAGCCGCCTGCCGGCGGCGGTCACGGCCCCCCGGGCGACGGCGTCCGTTCCCGTCGTGGTCAGCCCCGACGCGCGAGGCGGTGGGAGCCCGGCGGCCGACCGGCCGCCGGGCTCCCACCCGAGGAGCGGATCAGCCCGACCGGCGCCGGGTGACCGCGTCGATCGTCACGGCCACGATGAGGACGACGGCCGTGACGACGTACTTCGCGGCCGCGCTGAAGCCGAGCAGGCCCATCCCGTTGTCGATGGCCGCGATGACGAGGCCGCCGAGGACCCCGGCGAGCGGCTTGCCGCGCCCGCCGAACAGGCTCGTGCCACCGATCACCGCGCCCGCGACCGCGTAGAGGACGAGGGTGCCGCCGTCCAGGGAGGTGGAGATCGAGCGCAGCCGGGAGGCGTACACGATGCCCCCGATGCCCGCGGTCAGCGAGCAGAGCACGAAACCGGCGGTGCGGATCCGGGCGAGGTTGATGCCTGCGCGCCGGGCGGCCTCGGAGTTGCCGCCGACGGCGTAGACGTAGAGCCCGAAGCGCCGACGCCCGAGCAGGAACGTCCACGCGGCGAGGACGGCGAGCACGAGCGGGACGACCCAGGGCAGGCCGTACACCGGCGCCAGGACGCCGCGGTCGGCGTTCGCGAGCAGGATCAGGCCGACGCCGCCGAGCAACATCGCCCCGATCTTCGCGGCCGTGAGCGCGACCGGGGGCGTGGTGAGGCCGGACTCGCGGCGCCGGGCGTCGCGACGCCAGACCACCGCCCCGAACGCCGCCACGGCGAGGAGCATGAGGACCCAGCCCGCGACCCGCGACAGCGTGCCGCTCGTGATCTGGTTGAGGACGTCGTCCTGGATGAGGATCGAGCCGCCGTTGCCGAGGACGAAGAGCATCACGCCCTGCCAGAACAGCAGCCCGCCGAGGGTGACCACGAAGGACGGCAACCCGATCCGGGTGATGAGCGTGCCCTGGAGCAGGCCGATGAGCGACGTCGCCACGAGCGCCGCGATGATCGCGGCCCACCAGGGCCAGCCGACCTGGGGCTGGGCCACCCAGGCGAGCACGACCGCCCCGATCCCGGCGACGAACCCGACGGACAGGTCGATCTCCCCGAGCACGAGGACGAACACCTCGGCCATCGACAGCAGCGCGAACGCCGCGGCCTGCACGAGCAGGTTGACGAGGTTCCCCGCGGTGAGGAAGTGGCTGTTGAGACTCTGGAAGATCACCGAGACGAGGACGAAGCCGCCGATGACCGGCAGGACGCCGGTCTCACCGCCCTTGATCCGCTGCCAGGACAGCCGGAGGTAGTCCCCGACGGTGGCGGTCGGCCGAGGGGGCTCGACGGCTCCGGTCGCGGGCGCCTTCTCACCGAGGCTCATGTCGACACCTCCTCGTCGCGCGTGGTGGAGCCGTGGGAGACCTCGCGGTCGGACTCCCCGGTGGTCATGAGGTCGACGACGATCCGCTGGTCGATGTCGTCGATGTCCCGGACGGCGACCATCCGGCCGTGGCGCATGACGGCGACCCGGTCGGCGACCTGGAACACGTCCGTCATGTTGTGCGAGATGAGCAGGACCGCGTGCCCCCGCTGCACGAGCGTGCGGACGAGGTCGAGCACCATCCGGGTCTGGGCCACGCCGAGGGCGGCGGTCGGCTCGTCCATGATCACGAGCTTGGACTCCCAGAGCACGGCCTTGGCGATCGCGACCGACTGCCGCTGACCGCCGGACAGGGACGCCACGACCTGGCGGACCGAGCGGACGGTCGTGACCGCGAGGTCGGAGAGCGTGTCCGTGGCGGCCTGCTCCATCGACACGTCGTCGAGCTGTCCGTGGCGCAGGCGCTCCCGCCCGAGGAACATGTTCTGGACGATGTCGAGGTTGTCGCACAGCGCGAGGTCCTGGTAGACGGTCTGGATCCCCAGGGCCGCCGCGTCACCGGGCCCGTGGAGGTGGACCGCCTCGCCCTCCCACGTCATCTCGCCCCCGTCAGGGGAGTGGATGCCCGCGATGCACTTGATCAGGGTGGACTTTCCTGCCCCGTTGTCCCCGGCCAGCGCGGTGACCGCGCCGGCCGGGACATCGAGGTCGACGTCGGTCAGGGCCTCGACCGGGCCGAAGGACTTCGACACCCCGCGCAGCCGCAGCAGCGGCGACTCGGTAGTGGTCGTCGTCATGTCACTTGATCCCTGCCTTGGTGCAGGCCTGGGCGACGTTCCCGGAGCACAGGTCGGACACCTTGACCGCGCCGTCCTTGACGACGGTGTCGGCCATGTTGTCCGGCGTGACCCAGATCGGGGTGGTGTAGACCGACTTGATGTCGGCCTTGAGCTGGGTGTCCCGCGTCGTCGAGTTGACCAGGGACGAGGGCGGCTCCACCCCGGCGCGCAGGTACATCGCGAGTGCCGCGGCGGCCTGGGCCTCGAGGTAGATCGGCTTGTACACCGTGCCGCACTGGTAGCCGGTGAGCACGTTCTTCAGGCCGGGCAGCGAGGCGTCCTGACCCGTGGTCGGGAACTCCTGGGGCTTGACCCCGTTGCTCTTCAGCACCGAGATCACCGCGTTGGCGTTGTCGTCGTTCGGGGTGATCGCGGCGTTCATCTTCGGGTGCGCGGTCAGCTGCTGCTGGAACGTCGTCGACGCCTGCTGCGGGTCCCACGTCCCGGCCGGCTCGCCGACCTTGGTGTAGCTGCCGTCCTTGAACTTCGGGTCCAGGACGCTGTTGTAGCCCTGGGCGAACAGGGTCGCGTTGTTGTCGGTCGGGTCGCCGTCCATGACGAGCACGTTCGGGTCCTTCACGCCCCAGTCCGAGACGCACTTGACGAAGCCGTCGCCGATCTTCTTCCCGACCTCGACGTTGTCGAAGCTGACGTAGTAGCGGTCCTTGGGACCGCCGGTGACGAGCCGGTCGTAGTCGATGACCGCCGCGCCGGCCGCCTTCGCCTTGGACTCGATCGCGGCGCCGCTCCCCGGGTCGAGCGGGTCGACGAGCAGCACGGAGGCACCCGCGTTGAGGTCGGCCTCGGCCTGGGTCTGCATCGTCGACGCGCTGCCGTTGGCGTTGTCGATCTTGAACTGGTCGGAGGAGAGCCCCGCCATCTGGAAGGCCTTCTTCAGGTACGGCGCGTCGTACTGCACGTAGCGCGTCGACGTCGTCGTGTCCGGCAGCAGGACCCCGACCATGCCCTTGCCCTGGGCGGCGAGGTCCGTCAGCTTCTTCATGGCGGAGAAGTCCGCGGTCAGCGCGCTCGCGTCGATCTGGGGGACCTGGGCCGAGGAGGAGCTCGAGGAGCTCGACGAGCTCCCGCCCCCCGAGGACCCGCACCCGGCCAGCACCGTCCCCGCGACGGTCACCACCACCGCAGCCTGCACGGTCCGAAGATGTGACTTCATTGACACTCCTCACTCTGGTTCACTTCGTGCGTCCCGACCACCGCGACAACGGAATCCGTCCGGTCGGCCGACGATCTCATCCCCTCGCTACCGACCAGTATGCGCGACATCCGGGCGGAAGTGGTTGCGGGTCGGTCACGGATCGCAGCGGTCGCCGCTGCCTTCGCGGACAGCCCGGAAGCAGGAGGCTCAGGAGGTCCCGAAGACCGCGCCGACGAGCGGGGCGTCGCGCAGGTGGTGCGTCACCGCGACGAGGAGGGGGCGCAGGACCACCCAGCCGAGGCCGGCGACCAGGGCGCCGACGGCGAGTCCGGCGACGACGTCCTGGGGGTAGTGGGCACCGACGTAGACCCGGGCGAAGGCCATGAGCAGGCCTGCCGCGACGGCGACCCGTCCCCACCTCCGGGAGGCGAGGAGCACGCCGACCGCGGCGGCGCCGGCCATGACGGCGTGGTCGGAGGGGAAGGAGAAGTCAGTCGTCGGTGGCACGAGGAGGATCGCGCCGGGGTGGGTGGCGTAGGGCCGGGCCTCGCCGACCATCGCACCCAGCGGCTGGTTGACCGCCACCGCGAGGAGCGTCCCGAGCCCGGCCCACCCGGCGGCGGCGAGGTCGCGGTCGGTGCCACGGCGCGCGTGGAACAGCGCGCCGAGGAGGAGCAGACCGAACACGACGACGCCGTACTGCGCGAAGACGACGAACGGCTCGTGCAACCAGGGCGTGGCACGGACGAGGTCCTGGACGGCCGTGTAGGCCCTCTCGTCGACGGGCGGGGTCGGGGTCACGGGTGCTCCTCGGGGTCGGTCGCCCGGGACGGGCCGGGTCAGCGTGGGACACCGGCCTGAACGGATGCTGCGAGGACCCTGTGGTTCCCGTGTGGACCCCGACCCGAGCGCCCGTCAGGTGACGAGGTCCTCGATCGCGTCCCGGTTCTCGTCGCTGCGCCGGAGCCAGCCCAGGAGAGCCCCGAGGCCCAGCATCGCGAACGGCAGGAGGATCAGGGTCCATCCGGTGGCGTTCAGGCCCCACGACTGGGTCGACGGGTCGACGCCCTCGGCGACCGTGCCGGCGAGCAGGCCGAACCGGGACATCAGCAGGTACACGCCGATGACGAGGCCGATGAACGCGAGGACCGGGGCGATCACGGTGTGCCAGAGGCGGGTGTCGGCACGGGTGCGCCGGAAGTAGGCCATGACGGCGAGGCACACGAGCGCCTCGACGACGACGATCCCGACGACGGCGAGGCCGCTGAACCAGTAGAACATGTTGGTCACCGGGTCCAGGCCGCCGACGCCGAAGATGACGATGACGAGGCCGGCGATGACGGAGGTCGTCAGCGAGGCGGCCATCGGGGCGCCGCGCCGGTTGACCCGGTCCAGGCCGGTGGGCAGCACGCCGGCCCGGCCCATCGAGTAGAAGTACCGGGCGGCCGAGTTCTGGAACGCGAGCAGGCCGGCGAAGAGGCTGCTCAGGACGAGCCAGTGCATCGTCCCGGACACCAGCGAACCCGCCCACGAACCGAGCCACTGCCCGACGAAGTCCTCGGCGACGCTGAAGACGACGGCCGCCGGGTCCGCGAGCGCCTCGCCCTGGACCGTGGAGAGCTGGACGACGCGGTCGACGACGCTCGAGGAGCCGAGCGCGGTGACGATCGCGAAGGTGACGAAGCCGAACAGCAGGGTGATGAGCGTGACGGCGGTGTAGGTCGCGAGCGGGACAGTGCGCTTGGGGTCGCGGGACTCCTCGGCGTAGATCGCGGTCGCCTCGAAGCCGATGTAGGACGCGAACGCGAACGCGAGCGCGATGCCGGCCGAGCCGGTGAGCCCGCCGACGAGGATGTTCGACGGGGCGAACGAGGCGCCGAAGTCGACGCCCTCCGGCCCGCCGACGGCGAAGACGGCGACCGCCATGATGAGCAGCGAGAGGACCTCGAGGATCATGAGGACCCCGAGGACCTTGGCGCCGACGTCGACGCTGAACAGCGACAGCGCGGTCACGAGGGCCCACGCGATGAGGCACCAGACCCACCAGGCGAGGTCGATGCCGAAGGTGTCGTTCATCTGCCCGGCGACGAGGGCACCGAAGAACCCGTAGATCGCGAGCTGGATGGCGATGTAGGCCACGAGGGAGACGAAGGCGCTGCCGACGCCGGCGGGGACGCCGAGGCCCCGCCCGACGTAGGCGAAGAAGGCACCGGTGTTGGTGACGTGCCGGCTCATCGTCGCGTAGCCGACGCTGAACAGCACGAGGGTCACCCCGACGGCGAGGTAGGCGCCGGACACGGCCGCCCCGCTGCCGAGGACGATCGCGACCGGCACGGCCCCGGTCATCCCGACCAGCGGCGCGGCGGCGGCCACGACGAAGAACACGATCCCGAGGACCCCGAGCCGGCCGTGCCTGAGCGCGGTGTCTGCGCTCTCCTCGGGGGCGGGCTTCAACTGACTCACGAGGGCACCTCTCGACGCTGAGCGGATGTCGTACGGGCACGAACGACCTTTGCCGGTAAAGAGTACGTGCGGCAGGTGCCCTGTCAAGGGTGTTCCCGAAATGTCGACATCCGGGTCCGTGCCGGCCAGGGGTCGGACGCCGGTGGGGCCGCGTCGGCGGGGACGGAGGCCGTCGGTCAGGCGAGGGCCTCCGCGCGGCGGACGACGTCGCGGCAGAAGTCCGCCATCAGCGCCGGGTCGTCGATGAACTGGGACGGCTTGACGCAGAACGTCGAGAACCCGCGCTCCAGCTGCGGGCCGAGGGCGTCGATCGCCGGGGCGATGTCGGCGCAGGAGTCGTCGTCGGGGAAGTGGGCCCGGACCCCGCCGACCATCTCGACCTCGTCGAGGGACCGTCCCGCGTCCGCGAGCGCCCCGGCCACCCGCTCCTGGTCCTCGGCGCTCGGCACCCCGAGCGGGTGCCAGCCGTGGCCGTGCTCGACGAGGCGCCGGACCACTGCGCCGTGCGCGGACTGGCCGCCGAACCAGAGCCGGGGGCCGTCGGGGCGGTGGGCCTTCGGCTCGAGCCAGACGTCCTCGAAGGCGAAGTGCTCCCCGTCGAAGGACGCCGGTGAGGAGTGCCAGACCCGTCGCATCGCCTCGAGCTGCTCGTCGAGGATCCGGCCCCGCTGCCCGAACGGGACCCCGAGGGCGGCGTACTCGTCCCGGCTCCAGCTCACGCTCGGCTGGACGACGAGCCGTCCGCCGGAGAGCAGGTCGAGGGTGCCGAGCTCGCGCGCGAGCAGGAGCGGGTGGCGCAGCGGCGCGAGGACGGCGCTCGCGACGAGCCGGACCCGCTCGGTGAGGCCCGCGATCGTCGCGAGCAGGACGAGGCTGCTCGGCCACGGCGTCAGCGGGTCCTGGTTGCCCGGCATCGCGTACTCCCGCGGGTTGGCCATCGGCCCGAGCGCGACCGCGTCCCGGCCGAGGACGACGTGCTCGCTGAGCATCACGGCGTCGAAGCCGGCGTCCTCGGCCACCCGCGCCCAGCGCGCGACCTCGCCGAGGTCGCGCCCGTCGGCGAGCGTCCAGTTCTCGCTGAGGATGAGGAGCATTCGCGGGGCCGCCATGGCGGCATCGTACGGTGCCAAACGACTTGGTGGAGTCCTGCCCCGCGGGCAGTTCACCCGTGCGGGATGACGCCGTGCCGCGGCACGCGGCAACGATGGTGACCATGGCCCTGCACACCACTGACCTCATCGAGCTCGAGCGGCTCGCCCTCGCCCCGGTCTACGCCCGGCCCGGGATGCGTACCGGGATCCCGAAGGACCAGCTGCCCGCCGAGGGGATGGACCCGCGGGTCGCCTACCGGCTCATCCACGACGAGCTCATGCTCGACGGGAACGCCCGGCAGAACCTCGCCACGTTCGTCACGACGTTCATGGAGGAGGAGGCCGACCGGCTCATGGCCGAGTGCTCCGACAAGAACATGATCGACAAGGACGAGTACCCGCAGACCGCCGCCATCGAGGGCCGCTGCGTGCGGGTCATCTCCGAGCTGTGGAACTCGCCCGAGCACGAGCAGGCCACCGGGACCTCGACGACCGGGTCGAGCGAGGCCGTCATGCTCGGCGGGCTCGCCCTGAAGTGGCGCTGGCGCGAGCGACGCCACGCCGCGGGGCTGCCGACCGACCGGCCCAACCTCGTCATGGGCATCAACGTCCAGGTCGTGTGGGAGAAGTTCTGCCGGTACTGGGACGTCGAGCCGCGCTACGCCCCGGTCGAGGAGGGACGCCTCCACCTCGGCCCGGAGCAGGCCGTCGGGCTCTGCGACGAGAACACGATCGGGGTCGTCGCGATCCTCGGGTCCACCTTCGACGGGTCCTACGAGCCGGTCGCGGAGATCGCGGAGGCGCTCGACCGGCTCGCCGCGTCCGGCGGCCCGGACGTCCCGATCCACGTCGACGCCGCCTCCGGGGGCTTCGTCGCGCCGTTCCTCGACCCCGACCTCGTGTGGGACTTCCGGGTGCCCCGGGTGCACTCGATCAACGCCTCCGGGCACAAGTACGGCCTCGTCTACCCCGGCGTCGGCTGGGCGGTGTGGCGCACCCCCGAGGACCTGCCCGAGGAGCTCGTGTTCCGGGTGAACTACCTCGGCGGGGACATGCCGACGTTCGCGCTCAACTTCTCCCGGCCCGGCGCCCAGGTCGTCGCGCAGTACTACAACTTCATCCGGCTCGGCCGGGAGGGCTACCGCGAGGTGCAGCAGGCCTGCCGGGAGGCGGCGACGTACGCCGCGGCCGAGGTCGCGAAGATCGGCCCGTACGAACTGCTCTCGGACGGGAGCGAGCTGCCGGTGTTCCTCTTCCGGCTCCGGTCCGACGTCACCAACTTCACGGTGTACGACGTCTCGGCGAGGATGCGTGAGCGCGGCTGGCAGGTGCCGGCGTACTCGCTTCCGGCCGACCTGACCGACGTGTCGGTGGTGCGCGTCGTCGTCCGCAACGGGTTCGGCCGGGACCTGGCCGACCTGTTCCTCGACGACCTGCGCGAGGCCACCGACTACCTCCTCGGGCTGCCGGCGCGGCTCCCGGCGGACCCCTCGCGCGGTGAGTCGTTCCGTCACTGACCGTGGCGCCCGGCCGGCGCCGACGGGTGGCGGTCGAGGAAGCCGGTGACGGCGTCGGCCAGCGCGGGAGCGTGGGTGATCGCGAGCGAGTGGTCGGCGCCATCGAGGACGACGTCCTCGGCACCGGGCAGCACCTCGAGGACGCGTCGACGGACCTGGGTGAACCAGTTCCCGCTCGCCGCGCCGCCGACGTGGAGCGCCGGGGCGGTGACGGCCGGGGGGTCGGCGAGCGGGTCCCACGCGAGCAGCGCGGGCAGGTCGTCGGCGAAGAAGCTGGCGGCGTCGCGGGCGACCTGGTCGGCGACGCCGGGCAGGTGCCGGTCGAGGTCACGGGCCCAGTCCGGGCCGGCCAGGCGGGCGAGGAACCGGTCGGCGGCGGCGGGGGCGCCGAGCCGGCCGCAGTCATCGAGGAGCTCGGCGCAGGCGGCGCGGAACTCCACCTCGGCCGCCACCCCGAGCGGCGGCGGCTCGAGCAGGCAGAGCGTGGCGACCCGCTCGGGGGCCTCGGCGGCGAGCCGGAGGGCGACCGCAGCGCTGTAGGAGGCGCCGACGACGTGGGCCCGCTCGGCGCCGAGCGCGTCGAGCACGGCGAGGTGGTCCCTCGCATCCCGGTCGACCGAGCCGTCGCCGTCGCTCGGGCTGCTCGCGCCGTAGCCGCGGCGGTGGACGACGATGCTGCGGTACCGCCCGGTGGCGGCGACGAGGCCGGCGGCGGGCACGAGCTCGTCCGCGGTGAGGGCGGTCTGGATCCAGAGCACGGGCGGACCGGATCCGGCGACGGCGGTCTCGAGGACGACATCCCCGACGGGCACGAGCCGCCACCCGTCGGGCGAGCCGGGCAGGTCCATGGCTCTCCCTCCGCTGGTGGCCGGTGGGGCGACCAGCATCCCACGCAGGAGTGACGGACGCCGGAGTGAACGTGGCGCTCGCGTCCGCGCGGATGGTCGCCCGGGCGCTGACCCTGCGGACGCAGCGGGGTGGTCAGTGCTCGCCGGTGGGGCCGTAGCCCGGCAGCGGCGCCGACCGGGACGGCGGCAGCGGCGCGAGTCGGTCGACGTCGTCGAGTCGGCGGCCGCGGACGTCCTCGACGCCGGTGAGGTACTTCACCGCCGCGTGGACCGCGGCCGCGACCGGGACCGCGACGATGGCGCCGAGGATGCCGCCGAGCCCGCCGCCGACGGTCAGGGCGAGGACGATCGCGACCGGGTGCAGGTGCACGGCACGGCCGATGATGAACGGTTGGAGGACGTGCGCCTCGATCTGGTCCTCGACGACGAGGACGCCGAAGAACACCAGCGCCGGCACGAGCCCCGTCGTCAGCAGCGTGACGAGCAGCGCGAGCCCCCCGAACACGAGCGCCCCGACGATCGGGAAGAAGCTCCCGATGAACACGAGCAGCGCGAGCGGGAGGACGAGCGGCACCCCGAGCAGCCAGAGCACGAGGCCGATGACGACGCCGTGGATCGTCGCGATGACCGCCGAGCCGCGGATCCACCCGGCGAGCACCCCCCACGCCCGGCGACCGGCCCCGTTGACCGGCTGGCGCACCCGCCCGGGCAGCAGCCGGACGCACCAGCTCCACATCCGCTCGCCGTCGACGATGAAGAAGTAGGTGAGGAAGACCGTCAGCACGACGCCGGTGAGGACCTCCGCGGCGCCGCGGCCGACCGCGAGGACCTCCTGCACGGCCGTCATCCGGTTCGTCCGCAGCCAGGACACGGCCCGGTCGACGAGGTCGCTCAACCGCAGTCCGGACTCCCCCGGCAGCCGGTCGAGCAGGCCCTTGAGGTCCGCGACGACCCTGTCGACCTGCCCCGTGAGGACGTCGGCCTGCCCGACGATCCGGTTCGTCGTGAAGTACACCGCCGCCCCGATCACGACCATCCCGAACAGGAGCGCGACGAGGCCGGCGAGCCGCTCGGGCACCCTGAGCCGCATCAGCCCCCGGGCCGGGCGGTGGAGCAGCGCCGTGCAGAACAGCGCCGCGGCGACGGGCACGACCACGAGGAGCAGCCGCGAGAGCAGCGCCAGGAGGACGAGCACGACCGCGCCGACGACGAGGACGCGCCACGACCACCCGGCGACGCTGACGAGCATCGGCGGCGGGGGCACCGGGCCCTCACGCCGGGCCGCCGACGCCGCGCCGCCGCCCACGCGGGCGTCCCGCGCCTGGGCCCCGCGGTCGGGCGTCGAGCCGTTCCCCCTCAGGGACGCCACCAGCCTGCTCGTCACCGGGGTCCGCCCCGCTGAACCATGTTGGACCTCTCCGGACCCGGGCGGCGGTTCCGCCCCACGTCGGGAAGGTGCCCGCGCCGCGCCGGGCCCAAACGCCTCCGCGCATGCCCGATGTGGGCTGCGGGTAACGTCGGAACGCCGGTCGAGGACAGAGGCACGAGCGGCGGAGGGTCAGGGTCGGCGACGGGCCCGGCCGGGCGGCAGGGGCCGACGGCGGAGCCGGTCAGGGAGGGACCAGGGTGAGCGGGACGAGCAGCTCCGGCACGAGCCGGCCGGCGGTGGGGCCCCACCGCGTCCTCGTCCTGTCCGCGGACATGGGCGCCGGTCACAACGCGACCGCCGACTCCCTGGAGGAGGCCGCCCAGCGGGCCTGGCCGGGCTCCGAGATCCGCCGGGTCGACGCGCTCGACGTCATGGGCCGCGGCGTCGGTCCCCTCTTCCGGGGGATCTACGTCGGCAACGTCGAGACGACCCCGTGGCTGTACGAGTTCTTCTACGCGAGCCTGTGGCGGCGGCGCTGGTTCGCCCGCGCCTCGAAGCGGTTCACCGGCAGCTGGTGCGGCCGGCGGCTCGTGCGGGAGATCGAGCGGTTCGACCCCGACGTCATCGTCTCGACCTACCCGCTGGCGTCCTCCGGGCTCGCGTGGCTGCGCCGGCACCGGGGGCTGAGCGTGCCGACCGCGGCGTGGGTGTCGGACTTCGCGCCGCACACGTTCTGGGTCTACCCCGACGTCGACGTCACCTACGTCATGGACGAGACCGCCCTGCCCGTGGCCCGGTCCGCCGAGCCCGAGGCCCGGGTCGAGGTGTCGGTGCCGCCGGTGGCCTCCCGGTTCTCGCCCGGCGACCGCCGCGCCGCCCGGGAGGAGCTCGGGCTGGACCCGGACCGGCTCGTGGTCCTGCTCTCCTCCGGCGCCTACGCGTTCGGGGACGTCGCCCGGACGGTCCGAGCGCTCCTCGACGGCGGCGACACGGTCCAGGTGGTCGCCGCCTGCGGCCGCAACACCGAGATCGCCCGCGCCCTCGAGGCGCTCGGCCTGCCCCGGTCCTCCCTCGTCGTCCTCGGCTGGCGCGAGGACATGTCCCCGCTGGTGCGGGCCGCCGACGTCGTCCTCACCAACGCCGGTGGGGCGACCGCCCTCGAGGC
Source organism: uncultured Actinomycetota bacterium (assembly GCA_963800325.1). Taxonomy (GTDB): domain Bacteria; phylum Actinomycetota; class Actinomycetes; order Actinomycetales; family Dermatophilaceae; genus CAWDAQ01. Next base: position 63,192 of record CAWDAQ010000006.1, read on the forward strand.
CCTCGCCACCGGCACGCCGGTCGTGACCTCCCGGCCGATCGCCGCGCACGGGGAGGCCAACGCCAACCTCATGGTCGTCGCCGGCGCGACCGCGCTGGCCCGGGACCTGCACCGGCTCACCGCGCTCGTCCGGGCTGCCGCCCGGGACCGGTCGGCCCTCGAGCCGCTGCGCGGGGGTGGCAGCCGAGAGGGGGCCGTGGACCTCGAGGACGCGCTGCGCGACCTCGCCCCACCCCGACGGCGCGAGGTGCTCGCCGACGTCGAGCGCCGCACCGGCGGCCGGGGGTGGCGGGTCCGTCCCGCGGACGCCTTCTTCAGCCACGCCGAGACCGGTGCCGTCGCGCAGGAGCTCGGCGCGGTGCTCGAGGTCGGTCCCACCCCGGGCGGGCGCCTGCGGGTCGCGGACGTCGCGGCGGCGATGCAGCCCCGGTTGCCGGGCCTGCCCCCGGCCCGGCGCGAGCTCCTCCGCGAGGGGGCCCGGGGACGCCGCCGTCCGGTGTGGCGACTCCACGACGCCGTCGACGCGGCCGCACACGTGGAGGAGCGCGTCGTCACCTCCGGGGACCGGACCGCCTGGGACGAGGTCGGCGACTTCTGGACCCGGCGGCTCCCGGCCGGCAGGCCGACCTGGGGCGTCCTCGTCGTCCGGGACGAGACCGGGGGCCCGGACCTCGTCGCGGTCAAGATGCACCACTGCCACGGGGACGGGGTCTCCGCGCTCGGCCTGCTCGACCGGTTCAGCGACGCCGCTCCCGGGGACCCGCTGCGCGAGCGCCGGCCCGCGGAGGGGAGCCTCGCCGCCCGCAGGGCCGCCTCGGCGGGTCTGGTCGTGCGCGGCCTCGCCGCCCTGGCCGCGCGGGGACGGGCCCCGCGGATCCCGCTCACGGCGGTCCCGACGAGTCCCGTCCGGACCGTCGTCGGGGTGCCGCTGCCGTGGTCGGAGGTGCGACGGCTCGCGGGACGGCTCGGGGTGCGCCCGCACGAGGTCGTCGTCGCCCTCGCCGCCGAGGCCCTCGACCGGCTCCTCCGCCCCGCCGGCCTGCTGCGCGGGCGGGGCGAGCGGCCGGTGCCGCTGCGGGCGATGGTCCCCGTCGCCACCCGCGCGCCCCGACTGGACCGGATCGCCGGCAACTGGACCGGCGCGCTGACGTGCGACCTGCCGACGGGGCCGATGCCGTTCGAGGAGCGCGCGCGCCGGGTGCGCGCCACCCTCGAGACCGAGGCCGCCCGCGGCCAGGCCCCCGCGGCGGGCCTCGTCGTCGAGCTCGCCGGGCGGCTGCCGGCGCCGCTGGCCCGCCGGTTCGCCCGAGCGGTGTACCGCAAGCGGTTCTTCCACACGATCGTCAGCTACATGCCGGCTGCCCGCGGCAGCCGCTGGTTCGCCGGGGCCCCGGTGCGGGCCGTCCACCCCGTGCTCCCGCTCGCGCCGGGCGTGCCGGTGACCGTCGGGGCGGTCGTCGCCGACGGGGTCCTCGGGGTGGGGGTCCTGCTCGACACCGACCTCGGACTGACCCGGCGGGCCGTCGAGGACGCCGTCCGGGGCGCGTTCACCGCGGCGGGCGGGGCCCTGGCCGACGTGGGAGGGAACGGCCCGGCCGACGGCGGCGCGGACGGAGTCGCCCGCCCCGGAGCCGCGGGACGCGGCTCGTGACCCCCGGCCTGCTCGTCGCGGTCCCGGCCGCCGTGGCCGCCGCCGCCGCGTTCGGGACCGCCGGGGTCCTCCAGCACCGGGCGACGCACGAGGCGCCCCGGCACCGGCCGCTGAGCCCGGCGCTCCTGGTCGACCTCGCGAGGACGGCGGCGTTCCGTTCCGGCAGCCTGCTCGGGGCGATCGGCTTCGTCCTGCAGGTCCTCGCGCTGCGATACGGACCGCTCGTGCTCGTCCAGCCGCTGCTCGTCACGGGTCTGCTGTTCTTCCTCGTCGTGGGCGCGGCGCTCGGTCGCCGCCGGCCCGACCGCGGGCTGGCCACCGGGGCCGTCATGGCGGTCCTCGGGCTGTCCCTGTTCCTCGTCGTCGCCCGGCCGGTACCCGGTGAGGGCACCCTGTCCGGTGCGGCCGCGCTCGGTCTCGGCGCCGGGCTCGCGGTGACCGTGGTGGCCTGCCTGGCCGCGGCCGCGGTCGCCCGCTCCGAGGTCCGCGCCCTGCCGCTGGCGATCGCGACGGCGGTCTTCTACGGCGCGACCGCCGCCCTGGTCCGCTCGCTCGCCGGGGGCCCGCTCGACGCGTCCGTCCTCGGCCACTGGGAGCTCTACGCGGTCGCGGTCGTGGGACCCGCCGGGTTCCTGCTCAACCAGAGCGCGTTCCAGTACGGCACGGTCGGCGCGGTCGCGCTCGGGACGATCACCGTCGGCGACCCGCTCGTCGCGATCGGGCTCGGCGTCGCCTGGCTCGGGGAGAGCATCCAGGCCCGGCCGTGGGAGATCGCCGCGGAGGTGGTCGCCCTCGCGGTCATGGTCGGCGGGGTGTTCCTGCTCGCCCTGCGGGCCCAGCGGCTGACCGAGCAGCTCCGCGACGAGGCCGCGGGCGCCACCACCGGTGGCGGCGCGCGGGACCCCCGCGCCGACGTCGCGGCGCCGTGACCGGCCTCTCCGGGGCGCGCGTGCTCCTCACCGGGGCCTCCTCGGGCCTCGGGCAAGCGACCGCGCTCGCGCTCGCCGGGCGGGGGGCGCGGCTCGTGCTGACCGGTCGGGACCCGGAGCGGCTGCGCCGGACCGCGGCCCTCACCGGCGGCGAGGTCCTGCCGGCCGACCTCGCCGACCCTGGCGGCGCCCGGGCCCTCGTCGCGGACGTCCTCGCCGGACCGCTTCCGGACGTCGTCGTCCACAACGCCGGGTCCGGGCTCGTCGCGTCCGCCGGGGAGACGACCGGCACCGACGTCGAGCGGCTGCTGCGGGTCAACCTCGCCGCCCCGGTCGAGGTGACGGCGGGGCTGCTGCCGCCGATGCTCGCCCGGGGCAGCGGGCACCTCGTGTTCGTCACCTCGGTCGCGGCCCACCTCGGGGTGCCCCGGGAGGCGGCCTACGCCGCGTCGAAGGCGGGGCTGGACGGCTACGCCGCGAGCCTGCGCTCCGAGCTCGCCGGCACCGGCCTGCGGGTGACGACGTTCGCCCCGGGAGTCGTCGACACCCCGTTCTTCGCCCGCCGGGGCGCCGCCTACGACCGGCGGGTGCCGCGGCCGCTGCCCGCCGCCCGCTGCGCCCGGGCGCTCGTCGCCGCGGTCGAGTCCGACGCCGCGGAGGTCATCCGACCCCGCTGGCTGCGGGTGCCGGTCGCCCTCCGTGCCGCGGCGCCGTCCCTCTACGCCCGTCTCGAGCGCCACCTCTCCTGAGAGCCGGGTGCCGTAGTCCGCACTTCGTGCCCGTTTGACCGCGCAAAGCGGGCGATTCGCCGGCTCGCGCGCGGCCAAACGGGCACGAAGTGCGGACTACGGGACGGGGCGGGGGGTCAGGTGCGGATGGCGCGGATCGACTCCTTCAGGGAGCCCATCGTCGCCAAGACCGCGGTCGGCTCGTAGCCGCAGTGGGCCATGCAGTTCGCGCAGCGGCTGTCGCGGCCGCGGCCGTACTTCGACCAGTCGGTCTCCTCGACGAGCTCGCGGTAGGTCGAGGCGTAGCCGTCGGCCATGAGGTAGCACGGCTTCTGCCAGCCGAACAGCGAGTAGCTCGGGATCCCCCACGCGGTGCACTCGAAGTCCCGCTTGCCCTCGAGGAAGTCGAGGAACAGCGGCGAGTGGTTCAGCCGCCACTTCTTCCGCCGGCCGTCGCCGAAGGCCTTGCTGAACAGCTCGCGGGTCTCGGTGACGCCCGGGAAGTGGTCCTGGTCGGGGGCCTTCTCGTAGGCGTAGGCCGGGGAGACCATCATGCTGTCGACCTCGAGGTCGTCGTTGAGGAAGTCGAGGACGTCGATGATGTTCTGCGGGGTGTCGTTGCTGAAGAACGTCGAGTTCGTCGTGACCCGGAACCCCTTCTCCTTGAGGAACTTGATCGCCGCGACGGCCTCGTCGAACACCCCCTCCTGGCAGACCGACTCGTCGTGCCGCTCCTTGAGGCCGTCCATGTGGATGGCGAAGGCGAAGTACGGCGAGGGCCGGAAGTCGTACCGGTCCCACCACTTGCGCACGAGCATCGCGTTCGTGCAGAGGTAGACGAACTTCTTCCGGCGGACGAGCTCGTTGACGAGCTCGTCGATCTGCGGGTGCATCAGCGGCTCGCCGCCGGCGATGGAGACCATCGGCGCGCCGCACTCCTCCATCGCGTCCAGGGCCTGCTGGACCGGCATCCTCCGGCGCAGCTCGTCCGCGGGGTGCTGGATCTTCCCGCAGCCGGCGCACTGGAGGTTGCACGCGAACAGCGGCTCGAGCTCGACCAGGAGCGGGAACTTCTTCCGCCCCTTGAGCTTCTGACGCATCATGTAGCCGGCCATCTTCGCAGCCTGGCGTACTGGCATGCTCATGCGCTCCGTACCTCCTTGGGTAGCGTGAATCGGATGTCCTCCGTGACCACCTCGCGGTGGCGGGTCGTCACCGGGCCGAGGCCGGCCAGCGCCGCGACGACGTCGTCGACGAGCGACTGCGGGGCCGAGGCCCCGGCGGTGAGCCCCACCGTGCCGGCCCCGGCGAGCCAGGGCAGGGCGACGTCACGGGCGTCGTCGACGAGGTGGGCGGGTGTTCCCAGGCGGGTCGCCGTCTCGACGAGCCGTCTGCTGTTGGACGAGTTCTGCGACCCGACGACGAGGACGAGGTCGGCGTCGGCCGCGACCGCGGTCAGCGCGTCCTGCCGGTTCGTCGTCGCGTAGCAGATGTCGTCGGTGGGTGGGGCGGCCAGGGCGGGGAAGCGTTCCCGCAGCGCCGCGACGATGCCGTCGACCTCGTGGGCCGACAGCGTGGTCTGGACGAGGTAGGACACCCGCTCGGGGTCGGTGACCTCGAGCGCGGCGACGTCGTCGACGTCCTCGACGAGGACGGTCTGCTCGGGCCGCTCCCCCATCGTCCCCTCGGTCTCCTCGTGCCCGGCGTGGCCGATGAACACGACGGTGTCCCCGCGGTCGCCGAACCGGCGGACCTCGCTGTGGACCTTCGAGACCAGCGGGCACGTCGCGTCGACGACGTCGAGCCCGCGCACGCGGGCCTGCTCCCGCACGGCCGGGGAGACCCCGTGGGCGGAGAACACGACGGTCGCCCCCCTCGGGACCTCGTCGAGCTCGTCGACGAACACGGCGCCGCGGGCACGGAGGCCGTCGACGACGTGCCGGTTGTGGACGATCTGCTTGCGGACGTACAGCGGCGCCCCGCGCCGGTCGAGGAGGTGCTCGACGACGTCGATCGCCCGCTCGACCCCGGCGCAGAACGAGCGGGGCCCGGCGAGGAGCACCTCGCGGGGCTGGACCGCGGCGGCCCAGGCGGTCAGCGCGGGCAGGGTGGCGCCGAGGGTGTCGACCGCGGTGCGGACCCGGCTCAGGGTGGCGGGCGCGAGCAGCGGGTCCTCGGCGGTGTCGGCGACGACCCGGACGACCGCGGCCGGACGGGCGGGGTCGAGCAGCCACGCCGACTCGGTGTCGACCGCGAGCGCCCCGGTCGCGGCGAGCGCCCGCCGGCGGCCCCGCCCGGCGACGACGCGGCGGGTGCTGAGCACGGGCCCGGTCCGCGCCGGCAGCCCGGCCGCGGCGAGCGCGGACGCGAGCAGCGGCGCGCCGGGCAGCTCGCTCGAGCGCCCGTCCTCGGTGATGACCTCGTCGGCGACGACGACGTCCCCCGGCCGCAGCCGGGGGTCGAGGGCGCCGGCGATCCCGGCGACGGCGATGCCGGCGGCGTCCCGGACCTCGCCCCGCGCGGCCGAGCGCGTCGACCGGCGTGGCCCGGCGCCGGTGCGGACCAGCCGCGGGGCCGCGCCGGGGGCCTGCGGCAGGGCGCGGAGGGCGCGCCGCAGCGCCCGCTCCTCGGCCGCGAGCGGGGCGCAGAGGACGACCTCGTCGCTCACGTCGAGCTCCGGCCGAGGACTCGGGCGAGCGCGCTGACGGGGAAGACGACCCGGTAGAGGTGATAGGCGATGTAGAAGTCGCCGGGGAACCCGGTGCCGGTGAACCGGTCCTCGTCCCAGCCGCCGTCCTCGCGCTGGGTCCGCACGAGCCAGTCGACCCCGCGCCCGGCGGCCTCGGATCCGGACTCCCCGGCCGCGTGCAGCGCGAGCAGCGCCCACGCGGTCTGGGACGGGGTCGAGGCGCCGGTGCCGGTCCAGCTCCGGTCGGTGTAGGAGCGCAGGTCCTCCCCCCACCCCCCGTCCTCGTTCTGGTGCCGACGCAGCCAGCGCATCGCGCGGGCGACGGCCTCCTCGTCCGGCGACACCCCGGCGGCGACGAGCGCGGGCACGGCCGCGCCGGTGCCGTAGACGTAGTTCGCGCCCCACCGGCCGAACCACGACCCGTCCGCCTCCTGGCTGCGCAGCAGCCACGCGACCCCCCGGCGGAGCACGTCCGGGTCCGCGCCGTCCTCGCGGGCGAGCATCTCGAGGACGTGCGCGGTGACGTCGGCGCTCGGCGGGTCGATGACGGCGCCGAAGTCGCAGAACGGGAGCCGGTAGGCGACCTCGCGGGTGTTGTCGGCGTCGAACGCCGCCCAACCGCCGTCGCGGGACTGCATCGCCTCGAGCCACCGCTGGCCACGCCGGGCGGCGGCGTCGACCCGGGGGTCGGGCGCGCAGCGGCGCAGCGCGAGGACGACCTCGGCGGTGTCGTCGATGTCGGGGTAGAGGTCGTTGTCGAACTCGAACGCCCAGCCGCTCGGCCGGGTGCCGGGCCGCCGCACCGACCAGTCCCCGGGGACGTCGACCTCCTCGGCGAGCAGCCAGTCGCGGGCGGCGCGCATCGCCGGGTGGTCCCCGGCGAGCCCGGCGTCCCCCAGCGCGACCGTCGCGAGGGCGGTGTCCCACACCGGGGACTGGCACGCCTCGACCCACCGGACCGGACCGTCCGGGCGGTCCTCGGTGACGGTGAACCGCTCCCAGCCGGCCAGGCCCTTGGCGAGGACCGGGTGGCTCAGCGGGTACCCCCACGCGTTGAGCGCCATGAGGGAGTACACCCACGGCGGCTGGATGCCACCCCACGACCCGTCGGCCTCCTGCCGGTCGACGACCCAGTCGACCATCTTCCGCAGCGTCGCGCCCCGGCCGGGCTTGCGCGGCAGCCGCTCGTACCGGTGCAGCACCCGGTCGAGGGTGGTGAACAGCCGGTCGGTGGAGGTCTCGCGGCGTCGGGCCGCGGGACGCCGGGAGCGGAGCTCGTCGACCCGCACCCCGAGCTCGCGGCCGGGGCGGAGGGCCGCCAGCACGGTGAGGGGCGCGACGGTCTGCCGGGCCCAGCAGGCGAAGTCGTAGAGGTTGAGCGGCACCCACGAGGGCAGGTGGACGATCTCGGGCGGCAGCGCGGGCAGCTCGTCCCAGTCCCACTGGCCGAACAGGGCGAGCCAGATCCGGGTGAACACCCGGGTGGTCTCGAGGCCGCCGTGGTCGAGGACGACGCGGCGGGCGCGCCGCATGTGCTCCTCGTCGGGGTGGTCGCCGGCGAGGCGGAGCGCGACGTAGGCCTCGGCCGTCGTCGACGGGTCCGCCGGACCGCCGGCGAAGTTGGCCCAGGAGCCGTCCTCGCGCTGGTGGCTGCGGATCCACCGGGCGGAGGCGAGGGTCTGCTCGTCGGTGCGGACCCCGAGGAACTGCCGCATCATGAGGTCCTCGGCGTCCATGGTCACGTTGGTCTCGAGCAGCCCGCGCCAGAAGCCGTCCTCGTGCTGGCGGTCGAGGAGGTGACGGGCGGCGCGGTCGAGGGCCTGCTCGGCCCGGGTGACACCGAGACCGGCGGTCTCGCGCTCGGCCAGCGTCATCAGGAGTCCCTTCCACCGAGTCGGTGGGTCACGGTGGTCAGCTCGGCCCGCACGTCGGCGGGCAGCGGGAGCCGGTCCACGAGGTCGAGCGCGGCCCGGGACTCGCGGGCGACGGCGTCCTCGGCCCACGCGCGTCCCCCGGAGCGCTCGACGAGCGCGGCGGCACCGGCGAGCTCGTCCTCGGTCAGCGGACGGTCCCCGGCGTAGAGGGCGGCCAGGTCGTCCCCGGCCGGGGTGCCGGAGCGCAGCGCGGCGACGACCGGCAGCGACTTCTTCCGCGAGCGCAGGTCGGACCAGACCGGCTTGCCGGTCCGCGCGCCCTCCCCCCAGATCCCGAGCAGGTCGTCGACGAGCTGGAACGCGAGCCCGAGGTGCATCCCGTAGTCGGCCAGGCCGAGGCTGAGCTCGGCGGGCGCGTCCTCGAGCACGGCCCCGAGGGTGGCGGCGCACGACAGCAGCGCCCCGGTCTTGTCCTCGGCCATCCGGACGCACTCCTCGAGGGTGACGTCCTCCCGGGACTCGAAGGCCAGGTCGGCGGTCTGACCGGCGACGAGCCGACGGGTGCACGCGTTGAGGCGGCGGACCGCGGCGGCCGTCGTCGGCCGGGCGGTCTCGGCGAGGACCTCGTTGGCGAGGGCGAGCAGGGCGTCGCCGGCGAGGATCGCCGGCGAGGTCCCGAAGCAGGACCACGCGGTGGGGCGGTGGCGGCGCTCGGTGTCGCCGTCCATGACGTCGTCGTGGAGGAGGGAGAAGTTGTGGACGAGCTCGCACGCGATCGCGGCCGGGACGCCGGCCTCGGCCGGGGCGCCGGCGGCGCGGGCCGACAGCAGCGCGAGCGCGGACCGGACCCCCTTGCCGGCACCGGAACCCGGGTTGCCGTCGGCGTCCCAGAAGCCGACGTGGTAGCCGCTGACGTGCCGGGTGGTCGGGTCGAGCCGGTCGAGGGCGAGCCGCATCGGCTCCTCGACGAGGCGTCGAGCGGCGACGAAGGTGCCGTCGGGAACGGTCTCGGTCATCGCGGGGTCACCCTCTCGGGGTCCGTGGTCGGGGTCGTGGCCCTCGTGGGAGGGGTCGTGGGACGGGCGGTGGCACGGGTGGGGGGAGCGCCGAGCAGGGAGGACGCGGCGCGGCCGCTGCGGACGGCGCCCTCGAGGGTGTCGGGCCAGCCGGTGCCGGTCCACGCCCCGGCGAGCACGAGGCCGGGCAGACGGGTCGCGGGGGCGGGGCGCAGCGCGGCGGTGCCGGGCCCCTGCCGGAACGTCGCCCGGCGCTCCCGGGTGACGAACCGGTCGACGACCCTCGCCCCGGCGGTCCCGGGCAGCACGGCGGCCAGGGCGTCCTCCTGCTGCCGGCAGAGCTCGGCGCTCGGGACGTCGACGAGGTCGTCGGCGGCCGACAGCGAGACCACGAGGTACTGCCCCTCGCCACCGGCGGTGGCGGTGCGGTCGAAGACCCACTGGGCCGCGGTGCCCAGGACCGCCGCGTACGCCAGGTCGGTGACCGGGCGGTCGTAGCGCAGGTGGACGTTGACGATGGCCGAGGCCCCCAGGCCGGCCCACGCCTCCCGGTCCGGGCACGCCCGGGCCGGCACGAGCCGGGCGGCCTGGTCGTGCGGGACGGCGAGGACGACGGCGTCGGCGACGGTCTCCCCGTCGCCGGTGCGCACGACGAGGCCCGCGCCGCCCGCGGGGTCCGGGGCGACCTCCCGGACCCGGCACCCGGCGTGGACGGCGACCCCGAGGCGGGTGAGCAGGGCGCTCGCCCCGTCGTGGTGGAGCCGGGAGAGCGGAAGCCCGGGCACTGCGACGTCACCCGCGTCGACGGCGTCGAGCAGCCCGGTGCGGAACACCTGGGCGGCGAGGGCGAGCGAGGCGGTCTCGACGCCGGTGTTGAGGGCGGCGACGGTGACCAGGCCCCAGAGCCGGTCGAGGGCGCGCGGGCCCTGACCGTGACGGCGCAGCCACGTCCCGAAGGACTCCGCGTCGAGCCGGGGGTCGGCGAGGTCGAGCGTCCGCAGCGCGGCCGCGGCGCGAATCGCCGAGAGCCGCTCGGGCAGGCTGAGGGCGCCGTAGCGGGCGAGGGCGGGCAGCAGGTGCACCGGGGCCGGGCCGCGGCGGCCGCGGCGCAGGCGGACCGGTCGCCGGCCCGGTGCCAGGACGGGGATGTCGAGCGGTTCGGGGGCGATGGCGTCGGCCAGGCCCATCCGCGCGACGAGCTCGCGGTAGCCGGTGTAGCAGCGGAGCAGGACGTGCTGGCCGGTGTCGACCGGAAGCCCGTCCCGCTCGAACGAGTACGCCGCCCCGCCCAGCCGGGGGCGGGCCTCGAGCAGCGTCACCTGCCAGCCGGCGTCGGCGAGGTCGACCGCGGCGCTCGTGCCCGCGACCCCACCGCCGACGACGACGGCGTGCCGCCCGACGCTGCTCATGCGGACCGTCTCACCAGGGCCCGGCCGGCGACGCCGATCTTGGCGCGCGGCGTGATCGAGACGCGCGTGGATCGGACCCGGTCGGGTCGGGCGGCGATGTCGTCGAGGAGGCGGCGGTAGATGCCGGCCATCGCCGCGGTGCAGGCGGCGCTGCGCCGGTCCAGCAGCGGGAGCAGCTGCAGTCCCTCGGCGTACCAGCGGGCGGCGCGCTCGGCCTCGAACCGGACGAGGGCGGCGAACCGGTCGGGGTCGTCGGCGAGCGCGCCGTCCGGACCGAGCTCGAGGGTGCACCCGAACCGCTCGAGGTCCTCCTGGGGCAGGTAGACCCGCCCGGCGCGGCGGTCCTCGAGGACGTCCCGGAGGATGTTCGTCAGCTGGAGGGCCACCCCGAGGGTGTCGGCCAGCCGCCACGCCCGCTCGAGGGAGCGGGCGGTGTAGACCCCGACCGAGAGCCGCCCGACGGAGCCGGCGACCCACCGGCAGTACCGGTGCAGCTCCTCGAACGTGGCGTAGCGGTGGACCGAGACGTCGGCGACGCAACCCTGGACGATCTCGTCGAAGGCGTCCACGGGCACGGGGAAGCGGGCGGTGGTGTCGGCGAGCGCGACGATGACCGGGTCCGGGGAGTCGGGGTCGAGCGGGTGCAGGGACCGGCGGACCTCCTCGAGCCCGGCGAGCTTGTCGGCGTCGGCGTGGTGGCCGTCGCCGATGTCGTCGATCCGCCGGGCCATGGCGTACACCGCCGACAGGGCCCGGCGCTTGGGCCGGGGCAGCAGCCGGATCCCGTAGGAGAAGTTGCGCGCCTCCCCGCGGGTGATCGCCTCGCAGACCCCGTACGCGGTCTCCGTCCTCACCGTGACCGCCCCATCGTGCCCCTCACCCCGGCCGCCTCACCGCGGCCGCGAGCCACTGCGCCGCGACCTGCCGGGTCGCCGGCGTGGGCACCCCGGCGAGCGGGTCGTGCCCGGCCCGACGCAGCCCGGCGGCGGCGGCCCGGCCCCCCGCGACGTACCCGGAGACCGCGACCCGGGCCCATCCGTGGAGGGTGGCGACGAGGACCGACCCGGAGTCGATGTAGGCCAGCGCCCGGTCGGTCTCGTAGGCGACGAGGTCGACGAGCTCGGGGGTGGCACGGTCGGCGTCGAGCATGTCCTCGGTGACCCCGAAGGCGGCCATGTCCGCCTGCGGGAGGTAGACCCGTCCGGCGCGGCGGTCCTCGGCGACGTCCTGCCAGTGCTCGAGGAGCTGCAACCCGGTGCACACCCGGTTCGACAGCTCGACGCGGTCGGCCCCGGCCTGGTCGAACAGGTGGAGCACGATCTCACCGACCGGGTCGGCCGAGAGCGCGCAGTAGCCGAGCAGGTCCTCGAACGTGGGGTACCGCGCGACCACCTGGTCCTGCAGGTTGGCCTCGACCAGTCGCAGCCACGGGTGGATCGGGACCGCGCGCTCGGTGACGAGCGGGGCGATGCCGGCGACGACCTCGTGCTCGGGACGCCGTCCGTCGTAGAGGCGGCGGACGTCGGCGGCGAGCGCGTGGAGGGCCACCTCGCGGTCCCCCTCGGACTCGTCCCCGACGTCGTCGACGTACCGGGCGTACCGGTACAGCGCGAGCAGCCGCTCCCGCACGGCGCGGGGCAGGACGCGCATCGCGACGGGGAAGTTCTCTGCGCGGCTGCGCACGTCGAGGTGCTCGCGCAGGCCGGTGGCGGTCACCGTCTCGCCAGCGCCCACGGATCACCCTCCTGCCCCTGGTCCGGACGTCGAGGTCCTATCCCGCTTGTATAGGTCAACAACCCTTCTACACCCTCCACGTACCCACACCCGGGAAGACCCATTCACACCTGCCGGACACCGGGCTCCGCGACCGGCAGGTCCGTGCCGGGGCGTGCTGGACCCTCCTCGGACAGGGTAGCGAGCCGGCCTGCCCCGCCGGGGAGTCAGCGCCGGTCGCCGGGGGGAAGCGCCTCCTCGGGCACGGTCTCGGTGAGGACCGAGAGGGTGCCCTTCGCCTCGAACAGGACGATGTGGACGTCCTCGAGGGTCGGGTGGCCCTGCTGGCGGAGCGTCGCGCGCAGGTCCTCCTCGGTCAGGCCGCACGTGCGCAGGCTCCCCCGCTGGATCTTGCCGTCCCGGACGAGCACCCGCAGGGGCGGGTCGACGAGCCGGCGGACGGAGTCGATGAACCGCAGCCGGGCGAGCAGGGTGTGGGTGAGCAGGAGCGCGAGCAGCCCCGCCGCGCCGGTGAGCCACGAGGAGTCGGAGGCGGTGGCGGTCCGGCCGATGATCGCGCCCACGGCGACCGCAGCCACCCAGTCCAGCGGAGCGAGCTGGCCGAGCGTCCGCCGCTCCGTGATGCGCATGAGGACGACGGCGGTGAGGAAGAGCGCCACCGTCTTCGCGACGGTGTGGAGCGCGCCCTGCTCACCGCCGAAGAAGACGGCGAGCCACGGGTCCATGGCTGCGGGGGCGGCTGCGGGCACGAGGGCTCCTCGGGTCGGGACGGGAACGGGCGGACGTCGGCCCGGTACCGGTGGGTCGTACCCGCACCGGAGGGCCGGTAACCGCGGCACCGGTCAGGTGCGGGTGCGCTCGCGCGGGCCGTGCTCGCTGCGGGCGCCGCTCTCGGCGAGGTAGGCGAGCCGGCGGAGGGTCTCGGCGTTGCGTCCCCGCAGGAGGCGGTCCTCCAGCGGCTTCGGGACGAGGGTGACCGGGCCGTTGACAGCGGTCTCGCGCATGACGACCTCGGTACGGCCGTCGCCGAGGTCGTGGCACGTCAGCCGCACCTCCCCCTCACCCGCGGGCCAGGCCCGCACCCGCAGCAGGATCTCCCGGGGCGCGTCGATGGCGACGACCCCGGTGTTGTCGCTGAGCAGCACGGGCCACGCCCCCACCGAGTGGTGCACCTGGCACCCCGGCGCGGGGAAGTCCGCGTCGACGCGGCGGATCCGGGCGGCGCCGACGACCCAGGTGGCGTAGGTCCAGCCGTCCGAGAGGACGTCGAAGATCGCCTGGGGGGTGGCGTCGATGATCCGTGTCGTGCGGTTCACCGCTGCACCGTACCCCGCCGTCCGGCGGCGAGCCGCGCCGGCGCCGCGAGCACCCGTCCGGCCCGGTCGTGGGCGAGCGCGGCCCGCGCGGCGTTGGAGCCGCACGCTCCGTGGACCCCGCCGCCGGGGTGGGCGGAGGCCGAGCCGAGGTAGAGCCCCCGGACCGGGGTCTCGGCCCGCCCGAGTCCGGCGACGGGCCGGAACACGAGCTGCTGGTGCAGGTTCGAGGTGCCGCCGTTGAGCGCCCCGGTGACGAGGTTCTCGTCCCGCTCCTCCAGCTCGCGGGGCCCGAGCACGCGACGGGCCCGGACGTGCTCGGAGAAGCCCGGCGCGAACCGTTCGATGCGGGCCTGCATCCGGTCGGCGAGCCTCTCGGTGTCGTCGTGGTCCCACGTGCCGCGGATGCCGTCCCCGCCGGCGTCGCCGGTCACCTCCTGCGGGACGTGGGTGTAGGCCCACATCGACTCCGCTCCCGCCGGCGCCCGGGTGGGGTCGGCGGCCGCCATCTGGCCGACGAGGAGGAAGGGGGTGTCCGGGACGAGACCGGAGGAGATCTGGGCCTGCATGATCGAGAGCACGTCCGAGCTCTCGGCGATGTGCACCGTGCCGGGCACGCGCTCGGGGGCACCGGTCCACGGGGCCGGGGCGTCCAGCGCCCAGTCGACCTTGATCGTCCCCGGGTCCCAGACGAACTGGCGCATGCGCTCGGGCCAACCGGGGGGGAGGTGCTCCCAGGGCACGAGCCCGCCGTAGAGCGCGGGCGCGGACACGTCGGCGACGACGGCGCGCCGGGCGCGGACCTCCTCGCCGTGCTCGGTGCGCACCCCGACCGCGCGGCCGCCCTCGACGAGGACCTCGGTGACCCGGGTCGAGCAGCGCACGGAGCCGCCCCCGGACTCCAGCCGGCGTGCCATCGCGCCGGAGAGCGCGCCCGCGCCCCCGCGGGGGACCGGGAACCCGAGGTGCTGGCCCACCATGGCGAGCAGCCACCCCATGACCCCGGACCCGGGGGCGTCGACCGAGATGTCGGTGTGGGCGGCGTTGCCGGTGAGGAGCAGCCTCGCGCCCTCGCCGCGGAACCGGGTCCCCGCGAGGGTGCGCACCGGGGAGACCAGGCTCCGGACGAACTCGAGCCCGCCGACCGACCGCAACCGGGCGAGCGCGCCGAGGCCGTGCCGGACCGGCGGGAACGGGGTGAGGAGGGCCCCGACGACCTCGTCCCCGATCTGCTCCCACTCCCGGCACATGGCCAGCCAGGCGTCCCCGTCGCCCGGGGCGAGCGCGTCGAGCGCGGCCGCGGTGTCGTCGGGCTCGCGGTGGAGCATGGCCCACTCCCCGCCGGGCAGAGGGTTGCCGACGACGGCCGGGGCGTGCACCCACGTCAGGCCGTGCCGCTCGAGGGCGAGCCCGCGGATCGTCGGCGACACCGCCGCGAGCGGGTAGAACGAGCTGAACGTGTCGTGGACGTAGCCGGGCGCGACGTCGTCGCTGCTGTGGACCGCACCCCCGGGCTGGGGGCCGGCCTCGAGGACGAGCACGTCCCACCCGGCGTCCGCGAGCAGGTTGGCGGCGACGAGGCCGTTGGGGCCGGAGCCGATGACCACCGCGTCGGCACCAGCCACGTCGTTCCTCCACACCTGGTCGGGGACCCCGGGACGGGCGTCGCGGGTCGCGGCCTCGACCCTACCGAGGGTGACCGGCGGCCGCTCCTCGCAGGTGCCGGGCCGCCCGCAGCACGCGGGACCGGGGGACGGCTCAGGCCTGGCCGATGTCGCGCAGCAGCGCCTGGTACCAGTCCGAGGAGGTGTCGAACGCCTTGCCGCCGGCGATGCGGTCGAGCTCGATGGAGCGCAGCTCGTCGCCCTTGTCCTCGTCCTGACCGACGACGCCGGCGCGGCCGTCGAGTCCGGCGTCGACGGCGACGTCGACGCAGCGACGGATGAGCTCGAGGTCGTCGTCGTTGGCGGCGGCGGAGCGGCTGAAGTAGCCGCTCTTCTGGACCATGACCTTCTGCGCCCCGAGGCGCTCGGCGAACCGGTCGGCGAACCACGCGCCGGGGTTGACCTTGTCGAGCATGACGTGGCCGAAGGGGTCCCGGGGGACCTCCTGGCCGTCCTCCTCCATGGCGGCGACGACGTCGGCGACTCCGGCGCCCTCGGAGAGGAAGATCGTCACGTTGCCGATCTCGTCCATGACGGCCTTCAACCGCTCGGCCTCGGCGCCGAGGTCGATGGGCAGCTCGGGCACGTGGACGGCGTGGACGTCCCACCGGCGGGCGGTGTTGCCGAGCTCGGGGACGTACTCCTGCTCGCCGACCCAGCGGTGGTGCCGCTCGGCGGTGGCGGCCGCGAGCCAGCCGCAGTTGCGCCCCATGACCTCGTGGATGATGAGCATGCGCGGGTTCGACGTGTGCTCGGAGACGATGTTCCGGGCGAACACGGCCCCCTGCTCGGCGGCGGTCCAGGCCCCGAGGGACTGGCGGATCGGGACGATGTCGTTGTCGATGGTCTTCGGCAGGCCGACGACGGTCAGGTCGTGCCCGGTCTCGCCGAGGTGACGCGCGAGGTCGGCGGCCGTGGTGTTCGTGTCGTCCCCGCCGATCGTGTGCAGCACGTCGACCCCGTCGCGGGCCAGCTGCGCGGAGGCGACCGCGAGCGGGTCCTCGCCCTCGGACACCAGGCCCCGGCGGACGAGGTCCTCGGCGTTGGTGAGCTTGACGCGGCTGTTGCCGAGCGGGCTGCCGCCGAAGCGCTCGAGGAGGTGGGCCTTCTCGCGAGCACCCGGGCCGATCTCGACGACGTCGCCGGAGAGCAGCCCGGCGTAGCCGTTGCGGTAGCCGATGAGCCGGACGTCGGGCGCGACCTCGCTCCAGCGGCGGACGAGGCCACCGACGGCGGCGGACAGGCAGGGGGCGATTCCCCCGGCGGTGAGCATGGCGACGGTGCGCACGGTCATGGGACGGGCCTTCCGGGTCGGTTCCTCACCCATTGTTGCAGCGGCCGGTGTGGGCCGGGTCACAGCCTCCGCATCGTGGGTCCGCGTGCCGGTCCTGTCGCCGCGCCGGCTCCTACTCCTGGCAGGGCCGGGTGACCGTCGCGGCCGGCAGCGGGAGCGTCGGCTCCGGCTTGGGCAGCTTGGAGACCGGCACGAGGTGGTGGAACCGGTTGCCGAGGACGAGGTCGAGCTCGTCGCCGGTGCGGTCGTCGCGGGCCATCTTGACGTCGGGCAGCTGCTGCTGGAGCCGCTCGGCGGCGAGCTGGCCCTCGGAGCCGTAGCGGATCACCGCGGTCTCGTTCGGCAGGAACGCCTTGGCCGGGTCGTTGCCCACCTTGGCGACGTCGAAGCCCCGGGAGGTGAGGGAGGTGCCGACCGAGGTCGCGAGGCCGTCGCGGTACGTCGTGTTGTAGACGTTGACGGTGATGTCGGCCGGGTCGGGCGGGACCGGCGGCGGAGCAGTGACGAGCTTGGTGTAGCCGTACCCGATGAACAGGTCGACCGAGGGGTTGTCCCGGCCGTCCTCCCAGAGCGTGGAGCCGGGGACCTGCTTGGCCACGAGGAGGGCGTTGTCGAGCCCGCCCTTGCCGTAGTACACGATCGCCGACCGCTTGATGTAGACGTCCTCGGGCGCGTTCGTCACGATGCCGACCGTGAAGCCGCGCTGTCCGAGCTGGCGGGCGACGTCGGCGCCCTGCCCGGCGGTCTCGTTCGAGTTGACGACGTTGACCGTGAAGGAGTTGCGCGGTGGCGCGGTGACGGTCTTCGGGATGCACGACGGGGTGTCGCTCGGGGTGCGCCCGAGCAGCCCGGTGCCGTACGCCGCCGCGATGCTGGCGGTGCCGAGCAGCAGCCCGGGCAGGGTGACGAAGACGGCGATCCGTCGGATCTGCCGCCTGCGGTAGGCACCCGCCGAGAGCCCGGTGCCACGTCCCGGGCGCGGGTCGTCCTGCTGTGGCTCCATCACGGAACCCCCTTCTTCACGCACGGGTCACCATGCGTGGACATACTCCACGATCTGCCGCCAATGCGACATTCAACACACACCATGTCACCACACCGTGACCTGCTGCGCAGCATCCGTCCGCGTCACCCCCGACCGGTCGCTCAACCCGGGGCGCCCGCGAGCTCGCGACCGATCAGCTCCGCCGTGAGCACCATGCCCATGGCACCCCGACGCAGCGTGTCCGCGCAGACGAACAACTCCAGTGTATTCGGCTTCGCGGCGTCCTGGCGCAGACGTCCGGTGAACCTCGGGTCCGCGCCGACGGTGTCGACCGGGGTCGGGAACTCGGCGCCGTCCCGGTCGTCGAGCGCGACCACGGCCGGGGCCTCGACGAGGGCCTGCCGCGCGGCGTCGACGTCGACGTCGCCGGCGAGGGTGGCGTGGACCGAGACGGAGTGGGTCGAGACGACGGGCACCTGCACGCAGGTCGCGACCACGTCGAGGTCCGGGGCCCCGAGCACGCTCCGGGTCTCGTCGGCGAGGGTGTGCTCCTCGCTGGTCCACCCCGAGGGCTCCATCTCGCCGACGTGCGGGATGAGGTTCATCGCGAGCGGCGCCGGGAACGGCGAGTCCCCGGGCAGGGCCTCGGCGACCGCGGCACGCACGTCCCCGGACAGCTGCCCGATCTGGCGGCGCCCGGCGAGGGCCTCGATCTCGGCGTAGAGGCGGTCGATCCCCCGCTCGTCGGCCGAGGAGGCGGCCAGCATGGCGGTGACGACGAGCTCGGTGAGCTCCCAGCCGGAGTGGAGCACGTGCGCGACGTCGATGAGGGTGAGGGTCAGCGGGCCGGGCATGGCGACGATCCCCGCCGGCCGGCTGCGGACCTTGGCCGGGTTCACCTCCGGCACGACGAGCGGCACCTCGGCGTCGCCGCGGTGGCCCCCGCTGTTGTCGACGACGACCGCACCGGCCGCGACGGCCTCCCGTGCCCACGTCGCGCCGGCCTCGGGGGGCAGGTTGAGGACGGCGACGTCGACTCCCGAGAGCGCCTCCGCGCTCAGCCGCCGCACCGGGACCGCCTCACCCCGGACCGTCCCGGTCTGCTCGCTGCCGGGGTCCGGCGAGAGCAGGCGCACCTCCCCCCAGAACTCCTCGCGCATCCCGACGACACGCAGCACCGACTCGGCGACGAGTCCGGTGGCGCCCACGAGGGCCAGGGTGGGCGCGGCCGAGGTCGTGCCCACGGTGCTCACCTCCCGGTGCCCCCGTACACCACCGCCTCACCCTCGGCGGTGTCGAGGCCGAACGCGGTGTGGATCGCTCGCACGGCGTCGTCGAGCTGGTCGGCCTGGGTGACCACCGAGATCCGGATCTCCGAGGTCGAGATCATCTCGATGTTGATGCCCGCATCCGCGAGGGCCTCGAAGAACGTCGCCGAGACCCCGGGGTGGGTGCGCATGCCGGCGCCGACGAGCGAGAGCTTGCCGATCTGGTCGTCGTACTGGAGCGACGAGAAGCCGACCGAGTCCGCGATCTTGTTCAGCGCCTGCACCCCGGTCTGCCCGTCGGTCTTGGGCAGGGTGAAGGAGATGTCGGTCCGGCCGCTGCCGGCGGCGGAGACGTTCTGGACGATCATGTCGATGTTGATCGAGGCGGCGGCGACGGTCTTGAAGATCTCGGCCGCCTTGCCGGGGGTGTCGGGGACCCCGACGACGGTGATCTTGGCCTCGCTCCGGTCGTGGGCCACGCCCGCGATGATCGGGTCTTCCACGGTCTCGTCTCCTTGCTCGGTGGTCGGCGTGACCCACGTGCCCTCCTTGGTCGAGAAGGAGGACCGGACGTGGATCGGCATGTTGTATCGGCGGGCGTACTCGACGCAGCGCAGGTGGAGGATCTTCGCCCCCGACGCCGCGAGCTCGAGCATCTCCTCGGTGTTGACCCGCGGGATCTTCCGGGCGGCGGGGACGATCCGGGGGTCGGCCGTGAACACGCCGTCGACGTCGGAGTAGATCTCGCAGACGTCGGCGCCGAGGGCGGCGGCGAGCGCGACGGCGGTCGTGTCGGAGCCGCCCCGGCCGAGGGTGGTGATCTCCTTGTCGTCCTGGCTGACGCCCTGGAACCCGGCGACGATGACGACGTGGCCGTCGCCGAGGGCAGAGCTGATCCGCCCCGGGGTCACGTCGATGATCCGCGCCTTGCCGTGCGCCGAGTCGGTGATCACGCCGGCCTGGCTGCCGGTGAAGCTGCGCACCCCGTGGCCGAGGTTGTGGATCGCCATGGCGACGAGCGCCATCGACATCCGCTCCCCCGCGGTGAGGAGCATGTCCATCTCGCGGGCCGGGGGCAGCGGGCTCACCTCTTGAGCGAGGTCGAGCAGCTCGTCGGTGGTGTCACCCATGGCGGAGACGACGACGCAGACGTCGTTGCCCGCCTTGTGGGTCTCCACGATCCTGCGGGCCACGCGCTTGATGCTGTCGGCGTCGGCGAGCGAGGACCCGCCGTACTTCTGGACGACCAGACTCACGTTCTCTCCGTCTATCGAGGATGGCGGAGGGCACAGTCTAGCGAGCGGGCGGGAGGCTCCCTCGGGCCGCCGCGTGCTGGACACCCGGGGGTGGCTCAGGGGTGGAGGGCGTCGAACTCCGCCTCGGAGACGATCTCGTCGTCGGCGTCGAGCCGGACGTGGGCGAGCAGGCCCTGGAGGACCCGCAGCGACATCGCGGCCCGCTCGCCCCAGTCGGAGAGGTAGCTGAACTGCCACCACCACAACGCCTCGGACACCCGGCCCTCGCGGTGGTGGGCGAGGCCGTGGGTGAGGGCCGAGGCGATGCTCGACAGGTCGGCCGAGACCGAGCCGCGGGTCACCTCGGTCGAGGTCACCGGGTCGACGAGGTCGACGTACTCGTCGACCCCGGCGAAGAGGTTCGCGATGCCGTCGCGGACGGCGTCGACCTCGGGGTCGGGACCGGAGTCGGGCTCGAACCGCTCGTCCGGGACGACGTCCTGGATGGCGCCGAGCCGGGCGCCCATGGCGAGCACCTGGGAGACCGCGAGCAGGCTCATGGGGATCGCCGCGTCCGGCTCGGCCCCGGAGGCGAGCTCGGTGACGGTGTCGAGGTACATCTGGGCGTGCCGGGCCGAGTCGTCGGCGAGGACGGCGAGGTCGTCAGGCATCGAGCAGTCTCCTTCCCTCGAACGCGCGCCCGAGGGTGACCTCGTCGGCGTACTCCAGGTCGCCGCCGACCGGCAGGCCCGAGGCGAGGCGGCTGACCCGCAGCCCCAGGGGCTTGAGCACCCGCGCGAGGTAGGCGGCGGTCGCCTCCCCCTCGAGGTTGGGGTCGGTGGCGATGATGACCTCGGTGACCTCGCCGTCACCGACGCGGGACATGAGCTCGGTGAAGCGCAGGTCGTCCGGGCCGACGCCCTCGATCGGGCTGATCGCGCCGCCGAGGACGTGGTACCGCCCGCGGAACTCGCCGGTCCGCTCGATGGCGACGACGTCCTTGGGCTCCTCGACGACGCAGAGCAGGTGCCCGTCGCGCCGGGGGTCGGCGCAGATGCGGCACTGCTCGTCCTGGGCGACGTTGCCGCACGTGACGCAGAAGCGGACCTTGGCCTTGACCTCGGTCAGCGCCGTGACGAGGCGCTCGACGTCGGCCGGGTCGGCCTGGAGCAGGTGGAACGCGATCCGCTGGGCACTCTTCGGACCGACCCCGGGGAGCCGCCCGAGCTCGTCGATGAGGTCCTGGACCACGCCTTCGTACACGTCGGCAGCCTATGCCCTGTCGGTGGGCGCGGCGGAACGCAGGGCCGGGAGCAGGTCGGACTCGGCGACGCGGAGGAACTCCTCCTGGCTGTCCTCGCCGACCTGGACGAGGGCGACGTCGGTGAACCCGGCCTCCCAGAACGGCGCGACCGACTCGACGATCTTGTCGATGTCGGGGCCGCAGGCGATGTTCTTCGCGACGTCCTCGGGGCGGACGAACGCGGTGCCCGCGCCGAAGCTGCTCGGCATCGGCAGCATCGAGTTGACCTCCCAGCCCCCGGCGAACCACCGGAACTGGGCGTGGGCGGTCTCCACGGCCGCGTCGGCGTCGGGGCCCCAGCAGATGGGGATCTGCCCGATCTTCCGGCTCGGCCCGTCCCGCGACTCGTCCCACATCGACACGAGGTCGGCGTTCGGCTCGACCGCGACGAGGGCGTCCGCCAGCGGGCTGAAGGCCTCGACCGACCGACGGCCGGAGACCGCGGCCGCGACGGGGACGCGGACCTCGGGCAGGTCCCAGAGCCGGGCCGCCTCGACGCGGTAGTACTCCCCGTCGTAGTCGATCTCGTCGCCGTCGAGCAGCGCCCCGATGATCTCCATGGCCTCGACCAGGCGGCCGTGGCGCTCCTCGGCCATCGGCCAGCCCTGCCCGACGACGTGCTCGTTGAGGTTCTCACCGGACCCGAGCCCGAGGGTGAAGCGGTCCTGTGCGAGCAGCCCGACCGTCGCGGCCTTCTGGGCGACGACGGCGGGGTGGTAGCGCATCGTCGGGCACGTCACGTACGTCATGAGGTCGATCGAGGAGGTTGCGTGGGCGACGGCGCCGAGGACGCTCCACGCGTAGGGCGCATGCCCCTGCTCGTGCAGCCACGGGTTGTAGTGGTCGCTCATCACCTCGAAGTCGAACCCGGCGCGCTCGGCGGAGACGGCGTGGGTGACGAGCTCCCGGGGTCCGGACTGCTCGGTCATCAGGGTGTACCCGAAACGGGTCATGGCTGCTCCTTCGTCCAGGTCAGGACGTGACAGGGGGTGTCCGCCCCCATCAACGCACACCCGGGCGCGCGCCGCGAGCCCGGGGCGGTGCCGCTCAGCCGTCCTCGCCGATGACCCGGCCGCCGAGAATGCGCTCGACGACCCCGGCGCCCACCTCACCGGCCTCGGCGATGTCCTCGTCGTCGTCGCTGACCGCGCTGTCCGGGGAGTCGCCGCCCCCGCCCCCCTCGGGGGCGCGGTCGGGCTGCTCGGAGGCCCAGCTCGGCGCGGTGCTCGGGTCGGTGGGGGTGGAGGCCCAGTCCTCCCCCGGACCGGCGGGACGGCTCGGTGTGGCGGCGCCCTCCTCCGGGGCGACGCCGGTGGACGGGGCGGGCGGGTCCGGTGGCGCGCCGGTCGGGGCGTGCTCGGCCTCGTCGTGCGGCCTGGGGGCCTCGGCGGCGACGATGCCCTCGACCCGGACGTCGATGCCGAGGGCGTCGACGAGGGCCTGCCGGACGACCTCGGCGTGGACCCCGCCGCGGAAGGCGTTGGCCAGCCCCGTCGTCGACAGCCCGAGGACGAACCGTCGCCCGTCGTAGTCGACGACCTGGGCGTGCTCGGACAGCAGCGTCCACGAGGTGCGCTTCAGCGCGAAGATGCGCGCGAGCACGTCGGGCCAGGCTCGGCGGACGGCGGCGAGGTCGAGCCCGGCCGGACCGGGGGCCGCGGACGGCGCGGGCGAGGCGGCCGCCCGCGCCGGCGCCGTCGGCTCGGCCTTCCCGGGGGGCTCGGACGCCGTGGCGGGCTCGGTCTTCTCGGGAGGCTCGGTCTCCTGGGGGGGCTGGGACGCCGTGGCGAGACCGGGCCCCGGCGCCGTTGCAGGCTCAGGAGCGTCGGGGGTCTGCGCATCGGGCGTCTGCACATCGGAGGCCGTCGGGCCGGTGGCCACCTCGGCCGCGCGAGGGGCGGGGGTCGGGGGCTGCGGGGACGGCCGGCGAGAGGGCTGGGAGAGCTGCGACGAGGGCTGCGAGGACTGGGTGGAGGGCTGGCCGGACCGGGGCGCGCTCGGGACCCCGCCGACCTCGAGCCGCCGCTCGAGGCGGTCGAGCCGGGCGGCGTACCCGGCCTCCCCCGCGGCGCCGGGCAGGAGGACCCGGGCGGCGATGAGCTCGAGCTGGAGCCGGGGCGCGGTCGCCCCCGTCATGTCCGTCAGACCGGCGTTGATGACGTCCGCGGCCCGCGACAGCGACCCGGCGCCGAAGGTCGCGGCCTGCTGGCGCATCCGGTCGATCTGGTCCTCGGGCAGCCCGCGGAGGATCGACGCCGCCCCCTCCGGGGTCGCCGAGACGACGATGAGGTCCCGGAACCGCTCGAGGAGGTCCTCGACGAAGCGTCGGGGGTCGAGGCCGGTCTCGATGACCCGGTCGATCTGGTGGAACACCCCGGCGGCGTCCCCGGCCCCGAAGGCGTCGATGGTGGCGTCGAGCAGCTCGCCGTCGGTGAAGCCGAGCAGCGCCGCCGCGCGCTCGTAGGTCAGCCCCTCCTCGCCGGAGCCGGCGATGAGCTGGTCGAGCACCGAGAGGGAGTCCCGGACCGAGCCGCCGCCGGCCCGGACGACGAAGGAGAGCACCCCCGGCTGGACCGCGACCCCCTCCCGCTCGCACACCTGCTCGAGGTAGCCCTGCAGCCGGGCCGGGGGCACGAGGCGGAACGGGTAGTGGTGGGTGCGGGAACGGATCGTGCCGATGACCTTGTCCGGCTCGGTCGTCGCGAAGACGAACTTCACGTGCTCCGGCGGCTCCTCGACGATCTTCAGCAGGGCGTTGAAGCCCTGCGGGGTGACCATGTGGGCCTCGTCGATGATGTAGACCTTGTACCGGCTCTGCGCAGGACCGTAGGAGGCCCGCTCCCGCAGCTCGCGGGCGTCCTCGACGCCCCCGTGGCTCGCGGCGTCGATCTCGATGACGTCGACGCTGCCGGCGCCGCCCCGGGACAGGGCGACGCAGGAGTCGCACTCCCCGCACGGGGTCGGCGTCGGGCCCTGCTCGCAGTTCAGGCACCGCGCGAGGATCCGCGCGCTCGTGGTCTTGCCGCACCCCCGTGGCCCGGAGAACAGGTAGGCGTGGCTGGTCCGCCCGGTCCGCAGCGCCTGGAGCAGGGGCTCGGTGACGTGCTCCTGCCCGATGACGTCGGCGAAGGTCTCGGGCCGGTAGCGGCGGTAGAGGGCGGTGCTCACAGCCCCCGACCCTAGCCGTCGGGGCGGACACGAGAGGACCCCCCGCGCACCTGGAAGAGCTCACCGACCCTTGCTGCATTCCTGCCCTGGGGGAGTTGAGTGAGGTACCACCACGCGGGGGGCCAGGAAGAGTCTAAGGGCCGCACCCCACGGCGTCCCAATTGCCCGTCGCGTGGTCCAATTGAGCCAGGCCCCGGCGACTGGAAGGGGGGCGTCGTGCCACGGTTCGAGGAGCTCGCGCACGCCCGCACCCCGATGGGCCTGGTCAGCCTCCGCCGCCGCCTCGACCCGGTGCTCGACGCCGAGGTGTACGAGGTCAAGCTCGACGACGAGTTCCTCATGTCGAGCCTGTTCACCTCGGCCGAGGTCGAGCTCGCCCGGATGGGTCTCGCCGAGGCCGGTGGGGACCGTCTCGACGTCGCGGTCGGCGGCCTCGGGCTGGGCTACACCGCCCAGGCGGTCCTCGAGGACGAGCGGGTGCGCTCCCTCGTCGTCGTCGAGGCCCTCGAGGAGGTCATCGCCTGGCACCGGGACGGGCTGCTCCCGGCGACCGCGCAGCTCGCCCGGGACCCGCGCACCCAGCTCGTCCACGGTGACTTCTTCGCCGCCGTCGCGGCCTCGGACGGGCTCGACCCCCGCGAGCCGGGACGCCGGTTCCACGCCGTGCTCGTCGACATCGACCACACCCCCCGGCACCTGCTCGACCCGAGCCACGCGCCGTTCTACACCGCCGAGGGTCTGGGCCGGCTCGCCGACGTGCTCCACCCCGGCGGGGTGTTCGCGCTGTGGTCGGACGACCCGCCCGACCAGGGGTTCCGGGACGTCCTCGCGGAGGTCTTCGAGCGCGAGGAGGCGCACGTCGTGTCCTTCCCGAACCCCTACACCGGCGGCTCGTCGACCAACACGGTCTACGTCGCCCGCTGAGCGCGGGCGCGGCCACCGGCGGACGGGGGCCGGGTCAGTCCCGCGCGCGGTAGGAGTCGATCCCGACCTCGCCCTCGCGGAAGGCGTCGACGAACGTCGCGTGGTCCGCGCGCACCTGCCCGGCGTACCGGATCCCGACGTCCGCCATCGCCTCGGCGAACTCTGCTCCACGCTGAGCAGGACGTCGTCGTCGAGGGTCTGGCTGTACCCCTCGACGAGCACGGTGTACTTCGTCAGCCCGGCGCTGCCGATCCCGATCCCGAGGTACCGCGCGAACGCCTCGAGCACGCGGGCGCGCTCGTCGTCGTCGAGGGCGAACGCCTTCTCCCCCGTGCTGAGCCTGCGGCGGGCCCCGTCGAGGTGGGAGAGCGCCGCGAGCAGGCCGCCGGTGCGGGTGCTGCGCCGGGCGGCCTCGAGCAGGTCGAGGACCGGGCCGTCGGTGTTGTCGAGGTGGAGCCCGAGCTCGCCGTCGCCCCCGTCGGCGGCGAAGCGCTTGACGTCCCACGTGTGGGGGCCGACGTAGGCCTCGTCGAAGTCGTCGACGTCGAACACGAGACGGCCGTCGGAGTCGACGTAGGTCCCGAAGTTCTCGACGTGCAGGTCGCCGTGGACCCAGATCCGCTCGTGTCCTCGTCGACGAACGGGTCGTCGAGGACGGCGAGGATGTGCTGGCGGCGGTCGGCGGGGGCGCTCACCCGGGTCGTTCGACCACAGCGCCCTCGGGCACGCTCGCCGCCGCCTCCGCGCGCGACGGGGCCCCGGCTGCTGCCGGGGCCCCGTCGCGGACGCGCTGGCGGAGGATGCGGGATTTGAACCCGCGAGGGGCTATCAACCCCAACACGATTTCCAATCGTGCGCACTAGGCCACTATGCGAATCCTCCAACGGAGGAATGTACCCGAGGCCCGGGCGCTCGCCGAAATCGGCGGGGGCGCCCGGCCTCAGGCCCCGCTGAGCCGCAGCTGCTCGTCCTCGAGCGCGGCCTCGCGGCGGGACTCCTCGATGTGCTCGTCGACGACGGTGCGCTCGAGCCGGACGGAGTGGGCCATCCAGTAGATGAGCGCGGAGAACACGAACGTCACCGGGATCGCCGACCCGAAGTGGAGGACTCCCAGGCCGCCGCCGTAGTCGCTCAGCCACGACAGCAGCGCCAGGCCCGCCAGCCACGGCCAGTACCAGGAGCCGGCCCGCCAGTTCCAGCTCTCGGTGCTGTGGCCCTTGCCGAACAGCACCAGCGCTCCGAGGAGCAGGTAGCCGAGCAGGACCGCGACGAAGAGCTTGTAGTCGGTCTCCCAGCCGGTCCAGTACACGATGAGGTTGGAGGACCAGAACCCGAGGAAGGGGATGATGTGCCCGCCGGGCACCCGGAACGGACGCTCCTGCTCGGGGATCTGCCGGCGCATCGCCGCGAGGACGAGCGGGCCGGAGCCGAACGAGAGCACCGTCGCCGACGTGATGAACCCGACCAGCTGCTGCCAGCTCGGGAACGGCAGGAACAGGATGAGCCCGACGATGAAGCTGAGGATCATGCTCACCAGCGGCACGCCCCGGTCGGTGGTCCGCGCGAGCGCCGAGGGCGCGTTGCCGTTGCGGCCCATCGCGTAGGAGATCCGAGACGTCACGGTGATGTAGATCAGGCCGGTGTCGGCCGGGGAGACGACGGCGTCGACGTAGAGCAGGACCGCGAGCCAGCCCAGGCCGAGGATCGACGCGGTCGCGGCGAGCGGGCCGAAGTCGTCGGTGAAGTTCAGCTGGCCCCAGCCGCCGGCGAGGTCGCTCGGCTGCACCGCCCCGATGAAGGCGATCTGGAGCAGGATGTAGAGGAGGCAGGTGAGCAGCACCGACCCGATGACGGCGAGCGGGACGTTCCGCTTCGGGTTGTCGGTCTCGCCCGCCAGCTCGATGCCCTGCCGGAACCCGAGGTAGGAGAACACGATCCCGGACGTCGCGATCGCGGTGAACACCCCGTGCCAGCCCTGGGGGCGGAAGCCCTCCGAGGTGAAGTTGGCGCCGTGGAACTGGGTGAGCAGGAACGCGACGATGACGATCGAGATGATCGCGAGCTTCCACCACACGAGGGCGTTGTTGATCCGGGCGAACCACCGGATCCCGACGTAGTTGATGACGACGAACACCGCCATCGCCCCGACCGCGAACACGAGCCCGAGGCCGGTGAGGGTGTGGACGTTGGCGCCGCCGGCGACCTGGTGCTCCTCGGTGAACGGCGCGTACTTCGTCGCGTACTGCAGGGCGCCCTCGACCTCGATCGGCGCGACGCTCATGCACGCCACCCACGTGATCCAGCCCGTGGTGTAGCTCGCGAACGCGCCGAAGGAGATGTGCGGGAAGCGGACCACGCCCCCGGAGAGCGGGAACATCGTCCCGAGCTCGGCGTAGCAGAGCCCGATGAACAGGATCATGATCCCGCCGAGCAGCCACGAGAAGACCGCCGCGGGCCCGGCGGTCTGGGAGGCGTTCAGGGCTCCGAACAGCCACCCCGAGCCGATGATCGATCCGACGCTCGCGAAGAGCAGACCGACCTGGCCGACATGTCGTTTGAGGTCGTGCTCCTGCCTGACCTCGGATGTCTCGGTCGTCGCCATGTCGTCCTCCTGGGGGTCGCCGCTGGGGTCGGCCCGAGGCTAGGACTGGCGTCAGCAGCCGCAGGGTGCCAAATGTCACCTCTTGCGGGCCGGGCGGCGCCCGGTTGCGCGGCTCAGCCGTGCTCGTGGTGCCCGGCGACCGCCTCGCGGGTCTCCGAGACCCGGCGGCGCACCCCGGCAAGGTCCTGCTGCGCGATCGCGACGAAGAGGCAGTCGACGACGGTCAGGGCGGCGATCCGGCTGGCCGTGGCCCCCGAGCGGAGCGCGATCTCGCGCGCGGCGGTGGTGAGCACGATGTCGGCCGAGGCGGCGATCCGGGAGCCGGGGAAGTTCGTCAGCGCGATCGTCGTCGCCCCGCGCGAGCGCGCCCGCTCCAGCGCCTCGATGGTCTCCCGCGTGCTCCCGGAGTGCGAGATCCCCACGGCGACGTCGGCGTCGGTGAGCAGCGTCGCGCTCGTCAGGGCGATGTGCGGATCGCGCCAGCAGAACGAGACCGACCCGATCCGGTGGAGCTTCTGCTGAAGGTCGTCCCCGACGATCGCGCTCGCGCCGATGCCGTAGATGTCGACGCGCCCGGCCTCGGCGACCGCGCGGGCAGCCCGCTCGAGCGCGTCCCGGTCCAGCTGCTGGGCGGTCTCCTCGACGGCGCTGGCGTCGAGGAAGGAGATCTTCGCGATGAGGTCGTCGACCGTGTCGTCCGCGCCGATGTCGCTCGCCGCGGCCGTCGTCGTGCGCGGCTGGGCGGACTCCTCGGCGAGGCCGAGCCGCAGCTGGGGGTAGCCGGGCAGCCCGAGCCGGCGACAGAACCGCAGCACCGTCGTCTCCGAGGTCGAGGCCGCCACGGCCAGCTCGCTGATCGTCATCGCGGCCGCGGCGCGGGGGTCGGCGAGGACCCGCTCGGCGACCCGGTCCTCGGCCCGCGACAGCGACGGGCGCATGCCCCGGAGGCGCACCAGGAGCGGGGCCTGCTCGCGGGCCGCGCCACCGTCGACGGAGACTCCGGGGTCCATGTCCTCAGCGTAGTCGCGCGGGCCGTCCCGGTGGACGCCTCGACAAGGACCAAGGTCCCGGTCCCGGGGCCCCGGACGGCACCCCTTGCCGCCGCCGCGTCCCCGGGTCAGCATGGGGCATGACGACCGGGGCGTACGCGAGGGCACACGAGCAGAGCATCAGCGACCCGACCGCCTTCTGGGGCGAGGCGGCGACGGCGATCGAGTGGGACACGCCACCGGAGCGGGTCCTCGACGACGACCGGCCCCCGTTCTACCGGTGGTTCACGGGCGGGCGCCTCAACACGTGCTTCAACGCCCTCGACCGGCACGTGCGCGACGGCCGCGGGGACCAGCCCGCGCTCGTGTACGACAGCCCGGTCACCGGCACGGCCCGGACGTGGACCTACGCCGGCCTGCTCGACGACGTCAGCCGGCTCGCCGGGGCGCTCGCCGGCCTCGGGGTGGGCCGCGGCGACCGGGTGGTGATCTACATGCCGATGGTGCCCGAGGCGGTCATGGGCATGCTCGCGTGCGCCCGTCTCGGCGCGGTCCACTCGGTCGTGTTCGGCGGGTTCGCCCCCGCCGAGCTCGCCGCCCGGCTCGACGACGCGGCGCCCAAGGTGGTGCTGTCCGCGAGCTGCGGGGTCGAGCCGACCCGGGTCGTGGAGTACAAGCCGATGCTCGACGCGGCGATCGAGCGCAGCGGCCACACCCCCGAGCGCTGTGTCGTCCTGCAGCGTCCCCAGGCGCGGGCCGAGCTCGGCGAGCGCGACGTGGACTGGGCCGAGCTGCTCGCGGGCGAGCACGCCCGCCCCGTCGACCCGGTGCCGGTCGAGGCGACCGACCCGCTCTACGTGCTCTACACCTCGGGGACGACCGGACGGCCCAAGGGCATCGTCCGCGACAACGGCGGCCACGCGGTGGCCCTGCGCTGGTCGATGGAGAACGTCTTCGACGTCGGCCCGGGGGAGGTCTGGTTCACCGCGAGCGACGTCGGCTGGGTCGTCGGGCACTCCTACATCGTGTACGCCCCGCTGCTCACCGGGGCGACCACCGTGCTCTACGAGGGCAAGCCGGTCGGCACCCCGGACGCCGGGGCGTTCTGGCGGGTGCTCGCCGAGCACGGGGCCAAGGCGATGTTCACCGCCCCCACCGCCTACCGGGCGATCCGGCGGGAGGACCCCGAGGGGGACCTCATCGGCCGGTACGACCTGTCGCGGCTCGAGGCCGTGTTCCTCGCCGGCGAGCGCCTCGACCCCGACACCTACGCGTGGGCGAGCGAGCACCTCGGGGTCCCGGTCGTCGACAACTGGTGGCAGACCGAGACCGGGTGGCCGATCGCGGCGAACCCGCGCGGTCTGGAGCCGCTGCCGGTCAAGCCGGGGTCGCCGTCGGTGCCGGTCCCCGGCTACGACGTCGCCGTCCTCGACGAGCGGGGCGAGCCGGCGCCGCCCGGGACCGAGGGGGCGATCTGCCTGCGGCTGCCGATGCCGCCGGGCACGCTGCCGACGCTGTGGCACGACGACGACCGGTACGTCGCGAGCTACCTGTCGGCCTACCCCGGCTTCTACCTGACCGGCGACGGTGGGACGGTCGACGAGGACGGCTACCTGTTCGTCCTCGGCCGCACCGACGACGTCCTCAACGTCGCCGGGCACCGGCTCTCGACCGGCTCGATCGAGGCCGCGCTCGCCGGCCACCCGGCCGTCGCCGAGTGTGCGGTCATCGGGGTCGCCGACTCCCTCAAGGGGCAGGTCCCCCGGGGCCTGGTCGTCCTCAAGGGCGGCGTCGACGCCGACGCGGAGGGCGAGCGCATCCGCGCCGAGCTGGTCCAGCGGGTCCGGGACGAGGTGGGGGCGGTCGCGTCGCTGCGGCAGGTCGACATCGTCGACGGGCTCCCGAAGACCCGCTCGGGGAAGATCCTCCGCAAGACGATGCGGGAGATCGCGGCCGGGCGCACCCCGGCGGTCCCGGGGACGATCGAGGACGCCTCCGTGCTCGACGTCCTCGCCCCGGTGCTCCGGGGCGGCTGAGGTCCCTCGCTCGGCGCAGGGCCACCCGCGGGCCCCTCTATGGTGTCCCGGTGATCTTCAAAGCCGTCGGGGACGACCGCCCCTACCCGGACCACGGGCTCGCCTCGCCCAAGGACTGGGCCGACGTGCCTCCGCGCATGGTCCGGCTCGACGAGCTCGTCACCACCAAGAGCACCCTCGACCTGCACAACCTCCTCGCCGAGGACTCGACGTTCTACGGCGACCTGTTCGCCCACGTCGTCGACTGGGAGGGCTCGCTGTACCTCGAGGAGGGACTCCACCGGGCGCTGCGGGCGGCGCTCGCCCAGCGGCCCACGCTGCACGCGCGGGTCCTCGTGCTTGACTAGGGCGCGTACGGACAAAAGGGGTAGAAGGGCGAGCTGATGTCGGACGTCGAGGTGGCGGGCCTGCCGCGACGCGTCCGCCGACGCCGGCGGCGCGCCGCGATCACCCTCGGCGTCCTCGTCCTCTTCCTCGCTGGCTCCTTCTGGTACGCGTGGTCATACTGGAACTCGGGCCACCCGAGCGCGACGTCGGCGTCACCGACGCCGACGTGCCGGGAGAGCGCGAGGGTGGCCCCGGAGAAGATCGAGGTCGACGTGTACAACTCGACCAACCGGCAGGGCCTGGCGACCCGGA
This sequence comes from uncultured Actinomycetota bacterium, assembly GCA_963800325.1. GTDB lineage: Bacteria > Actinomycetota > Actinomycetes > Actinomycetales > Dermatophilaceae > CAWDAQ01. Next base: position 94,642 of record CAWDAQ010000006.1, read on the forward strand.
CCGCCCGCAAGCTGCGCGCACGCGGCTACACCATCGCCCGGATCGCGAACGACCCGCGCAAGGGCGAGACGATCAAGGGGACCGCGGTGATCAGGTACGGGAAGAAGGGCGCCGAGCGGGCGAAGTCGCTGAGGCACGTCGTGCCGGGCGCCAAGATGCACCGGGGCGACCGGAGCGGCGCCCGGGTCGAGCTCGTCCTCGGCCTGAAGTTCGAGGACCTGGGCCCTGAGCCCGCACCGAGGTGCCCGACGTCCTAGCCCGGGCCGGGCAGGCGCCGGCCCGGGGCAGCCCGGCCTTCCGCCCGGACGTCGAGGGCCTGCGGGCCGTCGCCGTCGGCCTCGTCCTCTGGTTCCACGCCGGGCTGGCGGGGCTGCCCGGCGGGTTCGCCGGCGTCGACGTGTTCTTCGTCATCTCCGGGTTCCTCATCACCGGGCTGCTCGTCCGGGAGGTCGAGGCGACCGGGCGGGTGTCCCTGCCCCGGTTCTACGCCCGGCGCGCCCGGCGCATCCTCCCGGCGGCCGGCCTCGTCCTCGGCGCGACGACCCTGCTGACGTGGGCGGCGCTGCCGGTCACGCGATGGCGGGACGCCGGTGGGGACGTGGCCGCGGCGGCGGGGTACGTCGTCAACTGGCGGTTCGCGTCCCGGGCGGTGGACTACCTCGCCGAGGACGCCACGCCCTCCCCCGTCCAGCACTTCTGGAGCCTCGCGGTCGAGGAGCAGTACTACCTGCTCTGGCCGGCGCTCCTGCTCCTCCTCGCCGTCCTGGTCCGCCGGCGCTCCCTGCCGGTGCGACCGGTCGTGGCCGGCGGGCTGCTGCTCGTCGTGGTCCCCTCGCTCGCGTGGTCGGTCGAGGCGACCTCCCGGGAGCCGGCGGCGGCGTACTTCACGACGACGACCCGGCTGTGGGAGCTCGGCGTCGGCGCCCTCGTCGCCGTCGGCGCCGGGCTGTGGCCGCGGATGCCCCGGCCGCTCGCCGCCGGGGTCGGCTGGGCCGGTCTGGCCACCGTCGTCGTCGGCGCGGCCCTGCAGACGACGTCGACGCCCTGGCCCGGCCTCGCGGCGCTCGTCCCGACGCTGGGGACGGCGGCGGTCGTGGTGGGCGGGTTCGCGGCCGGCCCCGCCGGCCCGGTCGCGGTGCTCGGCAGTCGGCCGATGGTGTGGGTCGGCGGGCTCTCCTACTCGCTCTACCTGTGGCACTGGCCGCTGCTCGTCGCGGCCACGGCACGGTTCGGCGACCTCGGCCCGGGCCGCGGGCTCCTCGTCGTGCTCGTCGCGCTCATTCCGGCCTGGCTGACCAGCCGGTACGTCGAGAACCCGCTGCGCCGCTCCCGGGCGCTCGGCCGATCGCCCCGCCTGGCGCTGTCGGTGGGCGCGAACGTCAGCCTCGCCGGCGTGGCGTGCGGGCTCGCGCTCGTCCTCGGGGCGCTGAGCACGGTCCCGGACGCGCCGACGCAGGCGCGCGGCGGCGCCGCGCTCGGTCGCGGGGCGAGCCCCACGGTCGGCACCCTCTCGCCGAGGTCCGCCACGCCGTCGGGGCCGGTCACCCCGGACCCGCTGCGGGCCACCGAGGACGTCCCCCGGGCCTACCGGGACGGCTGCCAGGGCGGGGTCGAGGACGACGCCGTGACCTCGTGCCGCTACGGCCCGGGGGCCCGGGGACGCGGCGACACGGTGGCGCTCGTCGGGGACTCCAAGGTCCTCCAGTGGCTGCCCGCGTTCCTCCGGCTCGGCCGCAGTCGGGGCTGGGAGGTCGTGACGTACACGAAGTCGGCGTGCGCGTGGGCGGCCGCGACCGTCGTCACCGACGGGCAGGCGTACGCGTCGTGCACGACGTGGAGCCGGTCCGTGCTCGACCGGCTCACCGGCCCCGACCGGCCGGACCTCGTCGTCACCTCCTCCGTGCACGGGAGCGCCCTCGACGGCGGGGGGCGGCAGGCCACGTCGGCGCTCGTGACGGGGTACGCCCGGTACTGGCGGGCGCTCGGGGACGCCGGGGTCCCCGTCCTCGCGCTGTCGGACAGCCCGAACCCCGGCAGCCGGGTGTACGAGTGCGTCGCCGGCCACCGGGACGACTACGCCCGGGCGTGCACCTATCCCTACCACCGCAGCCCGGGGACCGACGCCCTCGCCGAGGCCGCCCGGCGGGTGCCGAGCGCGCGGCTGGCCGACCTCGACCCGTGGGTGTGCCCCGGGGAGGACCGGTGCCCACCCGTCGTCGGCGGGGTCCTCGTCAACCGGCAGGGCTCCCACGTCACCGCGACGTACGCCGCGTCCCTCGCCCCCGTGGTGGGCCGGGTCGTCAGCCGCTCCCTCGCGGGAGCCGTGGAGCCGACATCGAGCTGAGCGGGCTCACCCCCGCAGCACGAGGTCGGCGTTCGCGCGGGTCGCCTCGACCCGGTCGCCGTTGGGGGTGTCGACGCGGTCGACCCACTCCCTGGCCCGCTCCGGGTCCTTGCCGAACCGGACGTGCCGGTCGACGAGGCGGCTGTGCCGCGTCGGCCCGGGGACGTCGAGGAACCACACCTCGTCCAGGGCGCGCCGCACCCGCGGCCACGCGCCGTCGTCGAGGAGGAGGTAGTTGCCCTCGACGACGACGAGCCGCGCGTCGGCCGGGACGACGAGCGCCGCCGCGATCGGCTGCTCGAGGTCGCGCTCGAACCCCGGGACGAAGACCTCCTCCCCCGCCGCCGACCCGATCCGGTCGAGCAGGGCCGCGAGCCCGGCCGGGTCGAACGTCTCCGGTGCGCCCTTGCGGTCCCGCAGGCCGAGCCGGTCGAGCTGGGCGTCGGCGAGGTGGAACCCGTCCATCGGGACCACGACGGCCGCGAGCGCCTCCGGCAGCCGGTCGACGAGCGCGTCGGCGAACGTCGACTTGCCGGCGCCCGGCGCCCCGACCACGCCGAGCAGGGCACGGTCGCGACCGTCGAGGAGGCCGGCTGCTCGCTCCACGAGCGCGTCGAGGTCGGTGTCGGGGTGCTCGGGCGGGGGCGCGGTGCTCATGGCCCCATCATGGCCGACCGGCGGCCGGCCGGCACCGGGCCTCTCCCGACCGCTGGCGGCACTTCGACGCCCGGAACACGGCGTCGGGTGGCATGGTTGACGGGGGATGCGTCCGCCGGGGCGCGGGAGGAGGCCTGATGACCTGGTACACCGAGGGAACGCTGGCCGAGCGGTACGAGCGGGCCCACCTGTTCTTCGAGGCCGGGGACCACGTCGGAGCCGCCCGCATCCTGTCCGAGGTCGTCGCGGAGGCGCCCGAGAGCACCGCGGCGCTCGAGCTGCTCGCCCGCGCCTACTACCACTCCGCCCAGTTGACCCGCGCCGAGAGCAGCGCCCGGGCGCTCATCGAGCGCGCCCCGGACAACGCCTACGCCCACCTCGTACTCGGACGGACCCTCCAGCGCCAGGGCCGGCACGGCCAGGCCGAGCCGCACATCCGGATGGCGGCGGTCATGAGCGACTACGTCGACCTCCCCGACCCCCGCTGAGCGAGCCGGAACCGCTCCCCGGCCTCCGTCGAGTGAGCAGAATCTGCTCCCCGACACCCGTTGAGTGAGCAGCAACTGTCCTCCGGAAGCCCGGGAGAGGACAGTTGCTGCTCACTCAACGTAGGACCGGACGCCGCGGACGGGGCCCCTCCTCCTCGTCCGCGGTCGTCCGGAGTCGGTCAGGTCCGGGGGCCCTCGGGCGTCTCGCAGGGGATGGCCCCGACGACGGCCCGGACGGGGCGGGGCGGCAGCGCCGAGCGGATCACCGCGGTGCCGATCGAGGCGACCGCGAGCGCGCAGCCGAAGCGGAGCAGGGCGTCGTAGACCGACAGGTTGCCGTGGAACACGAGCAGCGCCGCGGGCACGAACAGGAACGCGCCGAGCAGGACGGTGGGGCCGAACGCCTGGCCGGCGGCGGAGTCGACCTCCGGGCTTGTGTCAGCCTCCTCGTCCCCCGCCTCCTGGTCCTCGATCTCCGGGTCGGTGGTGCTGTCGGGCGTCATCTCGCTCCCCCTCCTCAGGCGACGGCGGCGGTCTCGGCGACGTCGACCGTGCCGGCGGTCGACAGCCTCAGGTGGCCCCCGAGCTCGGAGTACGCGAGCACGGCGAGCTGGGGGGCGGTGGTCTCGATGAGCCGGCGCACCGCGCGGCGCAGCGGCTGGGCGCAGACGAGGACGGGCTGGGTGCCGCGGTCCTCGACCGTGCGGGAGACCCGCGCGGTCTCGGTCGCGAGCCGCTCCGCGAAGTACGGGTCGAGCAACAGGTGCCCGCCGGCGTCCCCGGCGCGCAGCGACTCCAGCAGCCGCTGCTCGAGGCGGGGCTCGAAGGTGAGGACGGACAGCTCGCCGCCGACCGCGTGCGCGGAGGCGATCGCGGGGCCGAGGGCGACCCGGGCGGCCTCGACGAGCCCGTCGGTGTCGGTGCTGATGCGGGCCCGGGCCGACATGGCCTCGAAGATTCGCACGAGGTCGCGGATGCAGACCCCCTCGGCGAGCAGCCCCTGGAGGGTCCGCTGGACCTCGCCGAGCGTGAGGGGGCTCGGGGTGAGCTCCTCGACGACCGCGGGGTGGGTCGCGCGGACCGCGTCGACGAGCAGCTTGACGTCCTCGCGGCCGAGCAGGTCGTGGGCGTTGCGGCGCACGGTCTCGGCGAGGTGGGTCGTCACGACCGAGGAGCGGTCGACGACGGTCGCGTCGAGCTGCTCGGCCCGGGCGCGCAGGTGCGCCGGGATCCACTTCGCCGCGAGCCCGAAGACCGGCTCCTGGGTCGGGGTCCCCTCGAGGGAGGCGAGGTTGTCGCCGATCGCGAGGACCATCCCCACCGGGGACTGGCCGCGGGCGACCTCGACGCCGTGGAGCAGGATCGCGTAGGTGTGGGCGGGCAGGTCGATGTTGTCGCGGGTGCGCACGAGCGGGATGACGATCCCGAGCTCCTGGGCGAGCTTGCGGCGCAGCGCCCGGACCCGGTCGAGCAGGTCGCCGCCGGCGCTCTCGTCGACGAGCCCGATGAGGTCGTAGGACAGCTCGAGCTGGAGCGGCTCGACCCGCATGTCGTGGGCGAGGTACTCCGGGCTGTCCTTGGACAACTCCTCCTCGGCGGCCGCGCCCGCGGCGGCCTCCTCGGCCCGCTCGGTCTTCTCCGGCAGGCGGGAGCCGACGAGGAGGGCGAAGGCACCGATGAGGAGGAAGGGCAGCTTCGGCAGCCCGGGGACGAGGGCGAGGCAGAGCACGGCGGCACCCGCGAGCTGGACGGCGCGCTTCTGCTGGCCGAACTGGTGGAGCAGGTCGCTGCCCATGTCCCGCTCGGTGGTGGCGCGGGTGACGATGAGGCCGGTGGAGATCGAGATCAGCAGCGCGGGAACCTGGGAGACCAACCCGTCGCCGACCGAGAGCAGGCTGTAGGTCTGGACCGCCTCGCCGAGCTGCTGCTTGTTCTGGACGACGCCGATGACGAGGCCGCCGACGAGGTTGACGAGGGTGATGACGATCGCGGCGATCGCGTCGCCCTTGACGAACTTCGACGCCCCGTCCATCGCGCCGTAGAAGTCGGCCTCGCGGGCCACCTCGGACCGACGCGTGCGGGCGGTGTCCTCGTCGATGAGGCCGGAGTTGAGGTCGGCGTCGATGGCCATCTGCTTGCCGGGCATGGCGTCGAGGGTGAACCTCGCGGCGACCTCGGCGACCCGCCCGGCACCGTTGGTGATGACGACGAACTGGATGACGATGAGGATGACGAACACGACGAGGCCGACGACGATCGACCCGCCCACGACGAAGTGACCGAAGGCGTCGATGACCTTGCCGGCGAAGCCGTGCAGGAGGACGAGCCGGGCGGCGCTGACGTTGAGGGCGAGCCGGAAGAGCGTCGCGATGAGCAGCAGCGAGGGGAAGACGGCGAAGTCGAGCGGCCGGGTCACCGACAGGCTCACCAGGAGGATGAGCACCGAGCCGGTGATGTTGATCGCGAGCAGCATGTCGAGCACGACGGTCGGCAGCGGCACGACCATCATGACGACGATCCCGACGATGGCGAGCGGGATGCCGATCTGGCTGATCCGGTTGTTCTTCACGCGACCTCGAAGGGGTGGTCTGGCCGGGAGGGGTGGCACCCGCGGGGGCCACGGCACCCATCCCATCGGCGCCGGCCCCCGCCGGCTGAGCGGTTCTAGAGCATCACCGGGTTGCGGTGGACGCCGCTCGCCTGGCCCCGGCGGCGCAGGCTCATGACGAAGACGAACACCCCGGCGACGGCGTCGTAGAGCTCCGGCGGGATGTGCTGGCCGACCTCGCAGGCCTTGTACAGCGTCCGGGCCAGCGGGACGTCCTCGACCATCGGGAGCCGGTGCTTGGCCGCCTCCTCGCGGATGCGGGCGGCGATGACCCCGGCACCCTTCGCGACGACCCGTGGGGCGCCCTGCCCCTCCTCGTACTTCAGGGCGACCGCGACGTGGGTGGGGTTGACGAGCACGACGGAGGCGTCGGCGACCTCGGCCATCATCCGGTTCCGGCTCAGCTCGCGCTGCCGGCTGCGGCGCAGCCCCTTCTGGTGCGGGTCGCCCTCGGTCTGCCGGTTCTCCCGCTTGATCTCCTCCATGCTCATCTTCAGCGACTTGCCGATCCGCCGCCGCTCCATGACGTAGTCGGCGACCGCGAGCCCGATGCCGAGGACCGCGACGAGGCGCAGCACGGTGACCGCGGCGTCGGCGGCCGCGGCCACCGACGCCCCGAGGGACCACTGGCCGCTCGTCGTCACCTGCTCGACCACCCCGCGGACGACGTGGTAGGCGACGAGGCCGAAGAGGATGAACTTGATGAGCGTCTTGGCGAGGGTCCAGGCGGCGTGGGCGGTGAAGAGGTTCTTGATGCCCTTGGCCGCGTTGAGCACCTCGAAGCGGGGCTTGAACTTCTTCGCGTAGACCCGCAGCCCTCCCTGGACGGCGTTGGAGACGATCGCGGTGAGGACCATCGCGGCGAAGAGCGGCAGGAGCAGCACGAGGCTGTCGACGGCGGCCGAGCGGAGCACCTCGAGCGCGACCTGGGGGTCGGGGTCGACGACGACCTCCTGGACGTCGGCGACGAGCCCGTCGAACAGCTCGACGAGGCCGCGGACGACGTGCGGGACGACGGAGGTGAACACGAGCACGGCGGTCCAGGCGCTGAGCTCGGCGGTCCGGGGGATCTTGCCGTCCCGCTTGGCCTCCTTGAGGCGTTGCGGGGTCGGCTTCTCGGTCTTCTGCGACTTGTCGCTCACGGGGTGCTCCCGAACATCGCGGCGACCGCGGCCATGTCATGGCCGGCCCGGTCGAGCAGGGTGCTGACGACCCCGGGCAGGAGCGCGAAGGCGACCCCGGACAGCGAGATGGCGAGGAGGATCTTCACGGGGAAGCTGATCGCGAAGATGTTGAGGGTGGGCACGGCCCGGCTGACGAGTCCGAGGGCGAGCTCGGCGAGGAAGAGCACGACGAGGACCGGCGCGGCGATCTGCAGGGCGGACGCGAGGAGCCGGCCGAGGTCGTCGGTGAGGAGCCGGCCGAGGTCGCCGAGCGCGAGCGGGCGCAGGGGGACCACCTGGAAGGTCGTCAGCAGCCCACGGACGAGGAAGAGGTGGCCGTTGACGGCGAACAGGATCGTCACGGCGAGCAGCTGGTGGATGCGCCCGAACATGCTGCTCGTGACGTTCGAGAGCGGGTCGTAGAGGCTGGCGAGGGTGAACCCGCTCGCGAGGTCGATGAGCTCCCCCGCTGCCTGGACGGCGGCGAGGGCGAGCATGACGACGAAGCCGAGGGTGAGGCCGACGGCGACCTGGAACAGGGCCGCGCCGAGCAGCGAGAGCAGGTCGGCGTCCGGGGCCTGGCCGCTGAGCGAGGGCACGACGCACAGCGCGAGCGCGAACGCGAGCGCGACCTTGATCCGGGCGGGCACGGCGCGGCTGGAGAACGGCGGCGCGACCGCGACGAACGCCGACATCCGCAGGGTCGCGAGGAGGAGCACGAGCAGCGTCTGGGCGCTCAGCTGCGCGGTCACCGCCGCCTCACCCGTCGAGGAGCTGGGGAAGGAGGGAGAACAGGTCCTGGGTGAACGCGACCGCCTCGTGCAGCATCCAGTTGCCGGCGACGAGCAGGACGAGGGCGACCCCGATGAGCTTGGGGACGAAGCTCAGCGTGACCTCCTGCACCTGCGTGACCGCCTGGACCAGGGAGACGGCGAAGCCGATCGCGAGGCTGACGAGGAGGATCGGCAGGGCGAGCTTGGCCGACAGCAGCATGGCCTGGAGCCCGAGGTGGACGACGTCGCTGTCGGTCATCGCGGCCTCACTGGTAGCTCCGGACGAGGGAGGTCACGATGAGGCTCCAGCCGTCGACCATGACGAACAGCAGCAGCTTGAACGGCAGCGAGATCAGCGCCGGCGGGAGCATCATCATGCCCATCGACATCAGCGCCGAGGAGACGACGACGTCGATGACGAGGAAGGGGATGAAGACGACGAACCCGATGATGAACGCCGACTTCAGCTCGGACAGGACGAACGCCGGGATGAGCGTCGTCGTCGCGACGTCGTCCGGGTTCTTCGGGGGCTTGCTGTCGCTGAGCTTGACCATGGTCGCGAGCTCGGCGGGCCGGGTCTGGTCGAGCATGAAGTCCCGGATCGGGGCGATGCCGGCGTCGAAGGCCTGGGACTGGGTGACCTCGCCCTTGAGGTAGGGCTGGATGGCGTCGTGGTTGACGTCGGAGAGGACCGGCCCCATGACGAACATGCTGAGGAAGAGCGCGAGCCCGGCGAGGACCTGGTTCGGGGGGATGCTCGCGGTGCCGAGCGCGTTCCGGGTCAGCGACAGCACGACGATGATCTTCGTGAACGACGTGCACAGGATGAGCAGGGCGGGCGCGATCGAGAGCACGGTGAGCAGCAGGATGATGCTCACCGTCTGGCTCGGCTTGCCGAGGTTGGGGTCGAGGCTGACCGAGACGTCGCCGGGGGAGCCCGAGGTGCCCGCCTGGTCGGAGGTGCTGCTGCTCGAACCCGGGGCGGGCACGGTCGGGGCCGGCGCGCTCGGGACCGGCGGGGTCGGCGCCGCGACGACCCCGGGCACCACCGACGCCACCGAGGACACCGAGGAGACCGAGGAGACCGAGGAGACCGAGGAGACCGAGGAGGTGGCGGGGGCGGCGGAGGCCGCGGTCGCGCCGACCACCACGCCGGCGAACGCGAGACCGGCGGCGACGGCGAGGGCCGCGAGGCGGCGGCGGGACCGCCGGGGCGGGGTGTCAGCCACGGTGGGCGCCCACCCGCGCGAGCACGAACGCGGCCGCCGACCAGGGCCAGCCGGTGGGGGCCTGCGCGGTCCGGGCGGCGCGCCGGCTCGCGCGCGTCGGCAGGGGGTCCTCGCCGTCCGCCGGGGCGGGCACCTCGCCGTCGACCCGCGCGGCCACGCCGCCGTCGGTGACGGCGACGCGGCGGACGGCCGCGGCGAACGTCGAAGCCTGCGGGGCCGGGGCGGTCGCCTCCGCGGCCGGCGTGACGAGGTCTTCGCCGTCGAGCTCGCGGAGGACGGAGACGGCGTGCTCGGTCACCCCGAGGACCATGACCTGCTCGCCGACGCGGACCACCTGGAGGGTGGAGCTCTTCCCGAGCGCGCGCCGGGCGAGCACGTCGACCCGGACGGTGGCGCCACCCGGGCGCCAGCCCCCGGCGCCGCGGCGGGCGGCCCAGCGGGCGAGGCCGACGAGGAGGACGAGGACGACGGCGAGCGAGACGAGCAGCCGCAGCACGGCCATGACGACCGAGCCGTCGCTCATCCGACGCGTCGACCGTCGAGCTCGGGTCCGACGACCTCGGTGACCCGGACGGCGTACTCGTCGTCGACCACGACGACCTCGCCGCGGGCGAGGAGGGTGCCGTTGACGAAGACGTCGACGGGGCTGCCGGCGGCGCGGTCGAGCTCGAGCACCGATCCCGGCGCGAGTCCGAGGACCTCCTGGATGGACATCCGGGTCCGACCGAGCTCGACGCTGATGCCCATCTCGACGTCGCGGAGCAGGTGGAGCCGGCGCGGGTCGACGTCAGGGGCCGGCCCGGTCACCGGGAGCTGCCGGAAGGTCGCGGGGGCCTGCCCACCGGCCTGCGGCGCGTCCGTGGCCCGGGAGCTGCCCGCGGCCTCGTCGGTGAGGACGATCCCGAGGCTGAGCGCGCCGTCGGCGACGACCCCGACGACGACCTGCGGCCGGACGATCGCGGGCGAGACGACCGATGCGACGGTGACGGGGCGGACGCTCTCGGGGGCGAGCGGTCCGACGAGGAGCGCGAGCGCCTGCACGGCCTGCAGCAGCGCCTCGCTGCCCTGCTCGGCGGCCGCGGAGCCGTCGGCGGGCAGGACGAGGTCGACGGACCCGTCGACGGCGCCCTCGACGCGCACCGTCCACGCGTTGCCGTCGACGCCGCCGAGGCGGCGCCACTCGTCGGTGGCGAGCACGCGGGCCTCGCCGGTGCGGCCGACGAGCTCGGCGGCCCGGGAGGCAGCCTGGACGAGGGCGAGCTCTGTGGTGGAGGTGGCGTTCATGGCGGTCCTCAGGCGGTGCGGTTGGACTCGGCGGGGGGCGGGACGATCTGGACGGCGAGCCGGCGGCCGTTGCTGCCGGGGGTGGCGTGGCCGACGGGGATGCCTCCGGCGCTGACGAGGAGCGGCTCGTCGACGGACTGGCGCAGCGGGACGACGTCGCCCGGGGCGAGGGAGAAGACCTCCGAGGAGGTCAGGCCGACCTCGCGGAAGGTGACCCGGACCTCGATCGGGACCTGGCGCACCCGCTGCTCGACGGCGCGGGCGTCGGCCTTGGCGGTCCGGGTGTCGGCGACGGGCACGGCCGCCCGGGCGTCGACGGTGGCGAGCGCCGGCTTCAGGGTGCTCAGCGCGAGGCAGAGGGTGGCGGCGGCCACCTGGTCGCCGAGACGGATGTCGAAGGTCGCGACGACGACCTCCTCGGCCGCGCCGATGACCTGGACGGCCTCGGTGTCGGACTCGATGCCGATGACCTCGGCGTGGACGATGGCGATCGACTCGAACGCGTGGGTGAGCTCCTCGACGACCTGTGGGACGAGACCGCGGATGAGGCCGAGCTCGATGTCGCTCAGGGCCCGCGAGGGCTGCTTGGCGCCGCCGGGACCGCCGAGGAGGCGGTCGATGACGCCCATGACGATGCCCATGGGGAGCTGGAGGACCCCGATCCCGGGCAGGGTGTCGAACCGCAGCAGCGACATCAGCGTCGGGTTGGGCAGGGACTCGACGTAGGCGCCGTAGCTCGTCTGGGTGACCGAGACCGTCCCGGTCTGGACGACGGCACGCACGGTCGCCGAGAGCACGGTGGACAGCTGGCGGGCGAACGCCTCGTTGACGACGTGCAACGCCCGGACGCGCTCCCGGCTCAGCCGGGCGGGGCTCCGGAAGTCGTAGGGCAAGGGCTCTGCGGTCACGGCGCCCTGATCGGCACCGCGGGGGCGGACCTGAGGTTTCCGGGCGCAGGTGGGTGCCGGCCGGCGGGACGCCCCCCGCGTCCCGCCGGCCGCCCGGTCCCGCGCGGTCGGCCCTGGCCCCCGCCGACCCCACGGGAGGTCTGGCTACTGCATGACGAACTCGGTGAGGTAGACGGTCATGACCTGGTCCGGGTAGCGCTTCCGGACCTTCTTCACGAGGGCCTTCCGGGCGGCGGCCCGCCCGGCCGGGGAGAGCAGCTGGTCGTAGGTGCGGGAGCCGAAGGTCTCGACCGCCGCGTCCCGGGCCTGCGCGCCGGTGACCCCGCCGTCGCCCTCGGCGGCGCTCGGGATCACGCCCTCGACGAGCTGCAGGGACATCCCGACCTTGAGGAAGTGGCCGTCGGCGAGGTTGACCGTGAGCGGCTCGAGGTCGTAGACCGCCCCGGCGACGGGCTTCTCGGTGGCGTGGGCCTCGCCGCCGCTCGGGCGGAGGAGGAGGAGGTACGCGCCGCCGCCGAGCACGAGGACGGCGACGAGGACGATGACGAGCAGCCTGGTCCGGCCCTTCCTCGGGGGGTCCTCGACCTGGGTGACGGGGACGGTCGCGGGTGCGGTGGTGGTGGGCATGTCAGCCTCCTGCAGAGGACGTGGTCGTGGTGGTGCCGCTGGGGAGGACGACGATCGCGACCCTGCGGTTGCGGGCCCGGCCGGCGGCGGTGGCGTTGCTCGCGAGGGGACGCTGGTCGGCGTACCCGGCGGCCGAGAGCCGCGACCCGGGGACTCCCCGGCCGAGCAGGTAGTGCAGGACCGTCGTCGCCCGGGCGGTGGACAGCTCCCAGTTGGAGGCGAACCGGCCCGTGATGGGCACGTTGTCGGTGTGGCCCTCGATGATCAGGCCGTTGGGCAGCCGTCGCATCGTCGGGGCGATCGTCGCCAGGACCCGCTTGCCCTCCGGGCGGAGGGTGGCGTCGCCGACGCCGAACAGGACCCGGTCGGTGACGATGTTGACGACGAGGCCGTTGTCGCGGACCTCGAACTGGACCGCGCCCCGCAGGCCCCGGGCCGCGAGCGCACTCGCGATCCGGTGCTTCAGCGCGAGCATGTCCTGGCGCTGCCGCTCCGCGGCGGTCCGGGCGCGGGAGGTGACGTCGGGCAGCGCGGTCGGGCTCGCCGTGGCCCCCGGGCTCGGCGCGAGGACGGGGGTCGGGTCCGGCGGGTTGACCGCGCTGACCTGCCCGTCGGGGGCCGCCTGCGGGCTGCCGTCGAGGATGCCGGTCGACGAGGTCACCGCGGCGGGCTCGCCGAAGTACTGCTCGAGGCCGGCGGAGAGCTGGAGCAGCTTCTTCTGGTCGACCTGGCTGATCGCGAAGAGGACGATGAACAGCGCCATGAGCAGGGTGATCATGTCCGCATAGCTGAGCAGCCAGCGCTCGGCGTTCTCGTGCTCCTCCTCCTCGTGGTGCTCCTTGCGACGGGGCCGGCGGCCCGCGTGGCTCGGCTGGCTGCTCATGCCGCCTCACGCGCGGGGACCGCGCCGCCTCCCGGGCCGGTCTCGTCGTCGGCGGCGAGGACGGCCCGAAGCCGCTTCTCGACGACGCGGGGGCTCGTGCCGGACTGGATCGCGAGGACCCCCTCCAGGAGCAGCTCGAGGTGGGCGATCTCGGCCTCGCTGAGCCGGCGCAGCTTGGCCGACAGCGGCAGCCAGATCGCGTTCGCGCTCATGACGCCCCAGAGGGTCGCGACGAACGCGCCGGCGATGAGGTGGCCGAGCTCCTCGGGCGAGTCGAGGTTGCCGAGCACGTGGATCAGCCCGATGACGGTGCCGATGATGCCGATGGTCGGGGCGTAGCCGCCCATGTCGCCGAAGAACTTGATGCCGAGCTTGTCCTTGCGGCGCCGGGTGCTGATCTTCGAGGAGAGGACCTCGTCGATCTCCTCGGCGTCGGTGCCGTCGACGGTCATCTCGATGCCCTCGCGCAGGAACGGGTCCTCGATCTCCTTGGACCGCTCCTCGAGGGCGAGCAGGCCCTCGCGGCGGGCGGTGTCGGCCATCGACACCAGGAGCTCGACGGCGCCGCCGCTCTCGGGGGCCTTCGCGGTGAAGGCCCGCTTGAGCTGGCGGAGCATCTCGCCGAGGTCCTTGAAGAAGCCACCCGCCATCGCGGCGCCGATGGTCCCGACGAACACGAGGATGATCGGCGGGAGGAGCAGGATGGAGGTCGGCGAGGCGCCCTCCATGACGAGGGAGACGACGACCGCGCCGAAGACGAGGGCGATCCCGACCAGGGTCGCGATGTCCATGTCACTGGTCCCGGTCGGGGACGGCGTGCAGCGGGGCACGCCGGTCGGCGGGGAGCGTGGCGGCGTCGGCGGCCGTGAGGACGGCCGCGCGGAAGTCGCGGACCTCGCGGATGACCTCCTCGACGGTCTCGGTGACCACGTACCGGGTCCCCGCGACGAGGGTGATGACCGTGTCGGGGGTGGCCTCGACACGCTCGATGAGGTCGGGGTTGAGGGCGAAGGTCGTGCCGTTACGGCGCGTGACAGCGATCATGTGAGTCCATCCTTGGTCTCGAAAGCACGCGACCATCCATGGCGCGCACGTGGTACATCGGCAGGCCGGGCGGGGTGCTGAGGTCTACCGGTGGCCCGGTGGCCCCCGCACCCCGCCCGCGCGGGATCAGCGCTTGAGGTTGACGAGGTCCTGGAGGATCTCGTCGGAGGCGCTGATGACCCTCGAGTTGGCCTGGAAGCCCCGCTGGGCGATGACGAGGTCGGTGAACTCCTGGCCGAGGTCGACGTTGCTCATCTCGAGGGTCGACCCCGCGACCGAGCCCCGGCCGCCGGTCCCGGCGGCCCCGATCGCCGCGGTCCCCGAGTTGACGGTGCCGCGGTAGAGGGAGTCGCCGGCCTTCTCCAGCCCGGCGGGGTTGGCGAAGGTCGCGAGCGCGACCTGTCCGAGCTTCTGGGTCAGGCCGTTGGAGAACACCCCGACGAGGACGCCGCCCTCGTCGACCGAGAAGCTCTGCAGCTCGCCCATCGTCGCGCCGTCCTGGCTGCGAGCGGTGGCGCTGGTCTCGCCGGCGAACTGGGTCAGCGGGGTGTCCCCGCCGAGCTCGACGGTGACGTTCGCGGGGAAGCTGTACCCGGCGCCCGCGAGGTTGGCCTTGCTCAGCGACATGCTCGTGGCCGTGAACGCCCCCGCGGCGGCGTCCCAGTCGAGGGTGGTGGTCCCGACGGTCGCGGTGCCCCCGCCGGCGGTCGGGACGGTCGTCGCCGCCGTCCAGGTGTCGGCGCCGGTCTTGGTGTAGGTCGTCGTCGCGGGGATGACGGTGCCCTGGCTGTCGACGATGTCGATGCTCTGGGTGACCGACGCGCCCGTCGCGGCGTCGGCCGGGAGGTTGCCGTCGACGTCGATCGTCGAGGTCGCCTTCGGCGCGAACACCTGGCCGGTGGGCAGGCGGAGGTTGCGGACCGGGCCGTTGGCGTCGACCTTGCCGTCGACGGCGGCCCAGCCCTGGACGATCCCGCCCTGGGGGTTGACGAGGTTGCCGAGGCCGTCGACGGAGAACGAGCCGGCACGGGTGAAGAACCGCTGACCGTCCTTCTGGACGACGAAGAAGCCGTCTCCCTGGATGGCCATGTCGGTCGACCGGCCGGTCGACTGCAGGCTGCCCTGGCCGAAGTTCGTCGTGATCTCGGCGACGCGGGTGCCGAGGCCGACCTGGGCGGGGTTGGTCCCGCCGACCCCGCCCGACGGGGCGCCGGCGCGGCGGAGGGCCTGGCTGAGGTTGTCCTCGAAGACGGTCCGGCCCGACTTGTAGCCGGTGGTGTTGACGTTGGCGATGTTGTTGCCGACGACGTCCATCATCGTCTGGTGGCTGCGGAGGCCGGAGACGGCGGAGAAGAGCGAACGGAGCATGGTCTGTCCTTTGCGGTGGCGGGGTGGTCGGGGTGCGGGTGGTCGGGGTGCGGGTGGTCGGGTGTCGTCAGGGGGCGTCGGCGGGTCAGGCGGTGCCGGGCTCGGCCCGGGTGACCTCGGAGAGCGGGACCTCGCGGTCGCCGACGAGGAGGGTCGGGGCGCCGCCGGACAGCTTGACCGCGTCGACGACGCCGGTGGAGGTGCTGCCGTCGGTGCCGGTCCAGGTCACCTTCTGACCGGTGAGCGCGAGGGCGCTCAGGCTCTGCTGCCCCGAGATCACCGACGCGTTCTGGTCGACGAGCTTCTGCATGGTCTCGACCATCTGCAGCTGGGCGGTCTGGGCCATGAAGGCCGAGCTGTCGACGGGCTTGCTCGGGTCCTGGTACTTCAGCTGGGCGACGAGCAGCTTCAGGAACGCGTCGCCGTCGAGGGTCTGCCCGAGGCCGGTGGACTGGGTCGACGACGAGGTGGTCGTCGCGGCGGTCTGCGCGGCGGTCTGCGCGGTCACGGCGGAGCCGGTCGCGCCGATGGGGTAGGTCACGGGGAGCTCACATTCTGACGTCGAGGCCGGCGTCGGTCGGGGTGCTGACGGGTCGGAGGTGGGAGCGGACGTGGGGTGGGACGGGCTCGCGGGTCCCGGAGGTGGCGCCGACACCCCGGCCGGGCGTCCCGGGCCGGGGGTCGCCCCCGGCCCCGGCGGTGCCCGCCCGGGGGTCGCGGGAGCCGTCGTCCGGGGCGCCCGCGCCGACGTCGACCCCGGCCGTGCCGAGGCCCATCTCCTCGAGCTGGTGGCGCAGGTCGCCCAGGCCCTGGCGGAGCATCTCCCGGGTGCCCTGGTCGCTCGCCGCGAGGTGGAGCGAGACCTCGGACCCGGCGAGGGAGATCTGCACCCGGACCGAGCCGAGGTCCTGCGGGTGGAGGTGGAGGGTGAGTGTCTGGGTGCCGTCCGGGCCCCGCAGCAGCGGGGTGACGGCGCTGAGGACCTGGCTCTGCGGCGGCACGAAGCTCGGCGCGGCGCCGGGGACCGGCGCGGGTGCGCCGAGGGTCCCGGTCTGCTGGACGGGCGCGCTCGCGGGGGCGGGCACCGGGGCCGCGAGGAGGGGCGCGTCCCCCGTCCGGGGCGGGCCGTCGGGGAGGGCGCCGGGGCGGGTGGGACCTGCCGCCGCGCCCGGGGCGCCGACGACCGCGGCCTGCGGCGCTCCCCCGGCCGCCGGCGTGGCCCCGGTGGTGGGGTCGGCCCCCGGGGCCGCGGCGGGCGCGTCGCCCGTGGTCGGCTGCCCGGATCCGACGGCGGCAGGCGTCGTGACGGCAGGCGTCGTGGCGGCAGGCGTCGTGGCGGCAGGCGTGCCGGACGCGGCCGCGGCGGAGGCGGCCGCGCCGGAGGCGCCCGTGGCGGGTGCGGTCGTGCCCGCCCGCGCCGTTCCGGGTGCGCGGGAGTCGACGGAGGTCGTCCCGGCAGCCGCGGTGGCGGCGGCCCCTGCCGCGGGACCACCCGCCGGGGAGGAGCCCGCCGCAGCCGTGGCGGGGGTGGCGGTGGTCGTGGCGGTGGTCACGGCGGCGGACACGGCGGTGGTCACGGCGGCGGACGTGGCGGCGTCGGTCGCCGGGGTGGACTGCCCGTCGGCCGCGTCCGTGAGCTGCCCGTCGCGGTCGGCGCCGGGGCGCCGGGCCCGGCCGGTCGCCTCGCGGACGGGGCGCTCGGCGCCGGCCCGGTCGCTCGGGTCGGTCCTGCCGCGCCCCTCGGTCCCGCCGGTCCTGTCGTCCGCCTCGGGGCGGGGGGAGCGGTCCTCGCGCGCGGGACGCGCGGTCGCGTCCCGACGTGACGCCTGCGAGGTCCCCACCCGGGCGCCCGGGTCCTGGCGCAGGGCCCGGGAGCGCAGCGTGGCGCCGAAGTCGTCACCGCCCCGGCCCGGGGCGGACGCCGACGGGGCCGACGACCGGGTCGTCGACGTGCCGGCCGAGGGGCCGGTCGAGGGCACGGCGCCGGTCAGCGTCATGCGGAGCCTCCTGCATAGGACAGGACCCGGCGGACGTACTGCTGGGTCTCGGAGTAGGGCGGGATCCCGCCGTAGCGCTGGACCGCACCCGGACCGGCGTTGTAGGCGGCGAGCGCGAGCGAGGTCGACTTGAAGGTCTTGAGGTGGTCGGCGAGGAGCCGGGCGGCGCCGTCGACGGCTTGGGCGGGGTTGCGGGGGTCGACCCCGAGTCCGCGGGCGGTCCCGGGCATGAGCTGCATGAGCCCGAGCGCGCCGGCGGGGCTGACCGCGTTCGGGTTGTAGCCGCTCTCGGCGCGGGCGACCGCGCTGAGCAGCCGCGCCGGGACGCCGTAGCGCTGCTCGGCCCGGGCGAACAGTCCCCGCAGCGACGCGGGGACGTCGGCCCCGAGCGCCGACCCCCCGGGCGAGGAGTGGTGGACGGCGGACGCGGCGTGCGCGGCCGTGCCCGGCGACGCCGCGGTGCCCCCGATCCGGCGGATCGCGGTCGGGGTCTCGTAGACCGACTGGATCTTCACGACGTCACCGGTGTGCGGGGCGACGAGCATCTTGCCGCCCCCGGCGTAGATCCCGATGTGGTCGACCGGGCTGCCGAAGGCGACGAGGTCGCCCGGCCGGGCGTGGGCCAGGTCCGGGACGGCCGTGCCCGCGCGCGCCTGGTCGGCGGCGACCCGGGGCAGGGTGACGCCGACGTCGGCGAACGCGCGCTGGACGAGGCCGGAGCAGTCGAACCCGCGCCGAGGGTCGGTGCCGCCCCACACGTAGGGCACGCCGAGGTAGTCCCGCGCCGCCGCCAGGGCCCGGGCCCCGACGGCGCCCGACCCGCCCGTGCCGCCGGTGGCGCCGGTGGCGCCGGTGGCGCCGGTGGCCGTCGCGGCGGAGGTCCCCCGGCTCCTCGAGGAGCCGGACGACGCGCTCGTCAGGGCCGAGTCGAGGACGCTGTCGAACGACACCCCGGACGAGGACGAGGTCGAGCCGCTCGTCGTCGCGGCGCGGGGGCTCGCGAGGGCGGCGAACTGGCCCTCGATCGCCGCGACGCGGGCCTGCACGGACGCGATGCCGCTGAGGTCCGGGCTCACCGGTCCACCTCCCGTCCGGCGGTCGAGCTCTCCTCGGCCGCGCGCTGGTCGGCGGCGAGCTGGTCCTTGGCCCGCTGCCGCTCGGCCCGCTCCACGAGCCGCTCGAGCGCGGACGTGCGGGTCGCGGCCTCGGTGAGCAGCGCGCGGGCCCGCTCGCGGTCGCCGACCGCGAGCGCGTGCCGGACCTCGGTGGCGCCGAGGGCGCCCGCCCGGGCGGCGGCGAGGGCGCGCTCGGCGACGAACGTCGCGACCGGGACGGTGCCGGTCGGGCCGGCGCCGGCCTCGTAGCCGCGCAGTGCGGCCTCGGACTCCTGCGCCGCGGCGGCCTCGGCCGCCAGCGCGCGACCGTGGTCGGCCTGGCGGTGCTCCTCCTGGATCCGCCGGACCCGCAGGACCGTCTCGAGGCGGCTGGGCCGGCGGCTCACGGGGCACCGACCAGGTGCATCAGCCCGGTCCAGCCCTGCTCGAGCGTGACGAGCTCGTCGAGGTCCTGGCGGAGGAACCCGTCGATCTCGCCCGCGTGCTCGAGCGCGAGGTCGACGACCGGGTTGGTGCCGGCGATGTACGCACCGATCTCGACGAGGTCCTTCGCGTCCCGACGTGCGGCGAGCAGCTGGCGCAGCCGGGTCGCGGCCTCGCGCTGCTCGGGGCTCGTCAGCGCCCGGTTGGCCCGGGAGACCGACTCGAGGACGTCGATGCACGGGAAGTGTCCGGAGGTCGCGAGCCGGCGGTCGAGGACGACGTGGCCGTCGAGGATGGACCGGACGGCGTCGGCGATCGGGTCGTTCATGTCGTCGCCCTCGACGAGGACGGTGTAGAGCCCGGTGATGCTCCCCCGCCGCGCGGTGCCGGCGCGCTCGAGCAGCCGGGGCAGCAGGCCGAACACCGACGGCGGGTAGCCGCGGGTCGCCGGCGGCTCGCCCGCGGCGAGTCCCACCTCGCGCTGGGCCATCGCGACCCGGGTGACGCTGTCCATCGCGAGCAGGACGTCCTGGCCCTGGTCGCGGTACCACTCGGCGATCCGGGTGGCGGTGAACGCCGCCTGGAGCCGGACGAGCGCGGGCTCGTCGGAGGTCGCGACGACGACGACCGAGCGGGCCAGGCCCTCCGGCCCGAGGTCGTGCTCGACGAACTCGCGCACCTCGCGGCCGCGCTCGCCGACGAGCGCGAGCACGCTCACCGGGGCCTCGGTCCCCCGCACGACCATGGACAGCAGGCTCGACTTGCCGACGCCGGAGCCGGCGAAGATGCCCATGCGCTGGCCGCGGCCGCACGGCACGAGCGTGTCGAGGGCGCGGATGCCGAGCCCGAGCGGGGTGGTGATCCGGTCGCGGCTCAGCGCGGGAGGCGGGGTGCCGTCGGTGCCGACCCACGTGACGTCGGTCAGCGGCGGGCCGTCGTCGAGCGGCCGGCCGAGGGCGTCGACGACGCGCCCGACGAGCCCGGGCCCGACGGGCACGGTGAGCGGGCCGCCGGTCGCGGTGACGGTGGCGCCGCGCCGGACGCCCCGCAGGTCGGAGACGGGCAGGCAGCGGGCCCGGTCGTCGTCGAGGGCGACGACCTCGGCGAGCACCGGCCCCTGGTCGGTCCAGACCTTGACGGCCTCGCCGACCGCGACGTCGAGCCCGGCGATCTCGATGCTCACCCCGAGGGCGCGGGTGACCCGGCCGGTGACGACCGGGCGGGCGGCCCGGACCAGGTCGTCCAGCGCGGCGGTCATCGGGCCAACGCCTCTCGGACGCGGGCGAGCGCGCTGGTGATGCGCGCGTCGATGCTGCGGTCGCCGGCGTCGACGACGCAGCTGCCGACCTCGAGGGCCGGGTCGGCGACGACGGTGACCCGCCGGCCCCCGGCGATGTCGTCGACGTCCGCGGCCGCGAGGGCGACGTCGTCCGGGTGGAGCCGGACGACGACCTCGCCGTCCCGGGGCACGTCGGTGAGGGCGCGCAGGACGGCGTCCCGGGCCGCGCAGTCCGCGACCCGCAGGTGGTGGCCGACGAGGGCCTCGGCGATCTCGACGGCCATGTGCGCCGCGGTCTCGTTGAGGTCACGGACGGTCGCTCCGGAGACGGCATCGTCGATCTCGGCGGCGAGCGTGGACAGGACCGCCGCGAACCGGGCGGCCCGCTCGGACCGCTCCTGCTCCTCGATCCCGGCGGCGGCCTCGGCCCAGGCTGCGCGCTCCTGCTCGGCCTCGAGCAGGCCCGCCTGGCAGCCGGCGGTGTGCCCGGCCTCCCAGGCGTCGGCGCGGGCCTCCTGGAGCCGGGGGTCGTCGTCGGACAGGTGCCGGGTGCTGCCGGGGCGGACGGGACCGCGCAGGTCGGTGGCGAACCGGGCGGGGCGGGCGCCGCCGGCGAGGCCCGCGCGCAGCAGGGCCGACTGTCGCCGGACCTCAGAGGACGACGTCATCGTTGCCCCCTCCGCGCGAGATGATGATGTCGCCCGACTCCTCGAGGGTGCGGATGACCTTGATGACACCGGCCTGGGCCTCCTCGACCTGCTTGACCCGGACCGGGCCCAGGACCTCGATCTCCTCGACGAGCGCGGCGGCCGCCCGCTCGGACATGTTCCCGACGACCTTCTCCCGCACCTCGGCGCTGACGCCCTTGAGCGCGACCGCGAGGTCCTTGGCGTCGACCTGCCGCAGCACCGTCTGCACGGCCCGGTCGTCGAGGGTGAGGATGTCCTCGAACATGAACAGGTGGGCCCGGACCTCCTCCGCGAGCTCGGGGTCGAGCTGCTCGAGTCCGGCGAGGATCGAGGCCTCGGTCGCCCGCTCCGAGCTGTTGATGATGCCGACGAGGGGACCGAGCCCCCCGACCGCCGAGTAGTCGGCGCTCTGGACGAGGCTGGCGAGGCGTCGCTCGAGGTTCGACTCGACGTGGTGGACGATCTCCGGTGCGGTCCGGTCCATGACCGCGAGCCGGTGGGCGATCTCGGCCTGGGTCTCCCCCGGCAGACCGCTGAGCACGGCCGCGGCCTGCTCCGCGGTCATGTGGGCCAGGACGAGCGCGATCGTCTGCGGGTGCTCGTTCTCGAGGAACGTCACGAGCAGCTTCGGCTCGACGCGGCGGAGGAAGTCGAACGGGGTCTGCGACATCGACGCCTGCAGCCGGGCGAGGATGTCGTGGGCCCGGTTCGGGCCGAGGGTCGCGACGAGCATCTCCTCGGCGAGCGCGAGGCCGCCCTGGACGTAGTACTCCTCCGCGAGGACCATGTCCTGGAACTCCTGGAGGACGACGTCCTGGGTGGGCAGGTCCGCGCCCTTGATCCGGGCGATCTCGCTGGTCAGCGCCTCGACCTCGGAGTCCTCGAGGGACTTCAGGATGCTCGCCGAGTCCTCCTTGTCGAGCTGGAGGAGCAGCACGGCGGCCTTGCGCAGGCCCGTGAGCCGGGGGGCCTGGGTGGTGGGCTGCAGGGTCATCACTTCTCCTCGGCGATCCAGCCGCGCAGCAGGCGGGCGACGTCGTCAGGTCGTTCCTTGGCCATCTGGCCGATCGCGTGCCGGGACTCGGACCGGCTCTCCCCGCTGCGGGCGGCGTGCCGGGGGGCGCTGAGCGCCGGCGCCGGCTCGGTGGCCTCGAGGACGCTGTCGACCGGGGCCGGGGGCACCGGGGTGTCCTCGACGCGGTAGACCTCGATCTCCCTCGGCTCCTCCTGCGAGCGGCGGCGGGAGCGGCGCAGCCCGATGAGGAGGGCGAGCAGGAGCAGCAGCCCGAGACCGACGGTCTTGCCGAGGCTGATCATGTCCGCGCGCTTCTTCGCGGCCGCGGCCTGGTCGAGCTCGGCCTGCGCGGCGGCGGCCGCGGAGGTGTCGAACGCCAGCGTGGACACCTTGACGACGTCGCCGCGCTTGGTGTCGACCCCCGCGGCGGCCGAGACGAGCTTGGTGACCTCGCCGGTACTGACGCCGCCGGCGGCGTTCGCGTCGAGGAGGACGGCGATGGACTGCTTCTTCACCTGGCCGGGGGCGGTCGTCGTCGACTCCTTCAGGGTGCCGACGGCGTTGCTCCGGCTGTTCTCCTGCTTGGTGTACTTCGAGTTGCTCGACCCGGTCGAGGACGTGGTCCCGCCGATGTTGTCGGGGCCGAGGACCCCGCCGACCGGGGTGCCGCCCGCGCCCGTGTAGTTCTCCTTCGAGGTGGACTCGGTCAGCGGGACCGCCTTCTTGTCGGTGATGTACTGCTCGCGGTCGATCTGCTGGGCGTCGAAGTTGAGGACGGTGTCGACGCGGACGACGGCCTTGCCCGGCCCGACGACCTTGTCGAGCATCGACTGGACCGCGGCGGCGGTCGAGTCGGACACGGCGACCTCCTGCTGCGCGCGGGCGTCGGCGCCGGCGGCGCCACCGCCCCCGCCCTCACCGGCGGCGCCCAGGACCTGGCCGTTCGCGTCGGCGACGGTGACGTCGGCCGGGGAGAGCTTGGGCACGGAGCCGGAGACGAGGTGGACGACGGAGTCGACGATCGTCGGGGAGAGCGTGGCCCCGGGCGTGGTCTTGACGAGCACGGACGCGGTCGGCTTGGCCGCGTCGGTGGTGAAGACGTCCTCCTGGGGGATGGCGAGGTGGACGACGGCGGCGTCGACCCCGGTGATCGACTCGATCGTCTTCGCCAGCTCGCCCTCGAGGGCACGCTGGTAGGTCACCTTCTGCTGGAAGTCCGAGCTGGTCATGCTCTGCTTGTCCAGCAGCGAGTAGCCCTCGGAGCCGTTGTCGCCGGCGGGCAGGCCCTGCCCGGACAGCGTGATCCGGGTCTGGTAGACGTCGGCCTGCGGGACCATGACGGTGGTCCCGCCGTCGGCGAGCTGGTAGGGCTCCTTGGACTCGGACAGCTTCGCGGTGATCGCGGCGGCGTCGCTCGAGCTGAGCCCGGTGAACAGGGGCGCGTACGTCGGGCGCGAGACCCACGAGGCGAAGAACACGCCGCCGACGACGACGGCGAGGGCGGCGATGACGGTCATCGCCTTCTGGCCGGGGGTGAAGCCGGAGAACACGCGTCCGGTGCGGGCCAGGGCGGCCCGCGGGTCCAGGGCACTCACATCTGCATCCTCATGATGTCGGTGAAGGCCTCGACGGCCTTGTTGCGGACCGCGACGGTCAGCTGCGTCGCGACGGCGGCCTCGTTCGCGGCGATGGTGTAGTCGTGGATGTCACTGAGCTGGCCGGTGACGGCCTGGACGGCGAGCGAGTCGCTCTTGGTGTGCAGGTCCTGCAGCTGCTGCAGGCCGTCCGCGAGCGCCTTGCCGAAGCCGGCGCCGTCGGCGGCCTTGGTCTGCTGGACCGGGGCCGCGGCGGGCAGGTTGCCCAGCGGGGAGATCGGCGGGATGACCATCAGCGACCCAGCCCGATCGCCTGCTGGTAGGCGGACTGGGCGCGCTCGACGACCGCGAGGTTCGCCTGGTAGGCGCGCTGGGACATGATGAGCTGGGTCATCTGCTCGGACAGGTCGATGGCGGGCAGCCGGACGTAGCCGTCGCCGTCGGCGAGGGGGTGGTCGGGCTGGTAGACCATCCGGCCCTCGGCGTCGCCGTAGCGGACCCCGGCGACCTGGACCCCGCCGGCGTCGCCGTACTCGGTGGCCTGCGCCACGACGTAGCGGGCCTGGAACGCCTTCTGGCTCGTCGGCCGGACGTCGTTGATGTTGGCGATGTTGTCCGAGACCGCGTCGAGCCACTTGCGGTAGACGACGAGCCCGGAGCCCGCGGTGTTCATCGCGCCGAAGATGGTCATCAGGCGTTCCCGCCCGCGGCGATGCGCAGCCGCTGGAAGTGGTCGGTCATGGCCTGGATGCCGAGCTGGTAGGTCATCCCGGTCTCGGCGCCGGCGAGGGTCTCCTCGTCGAGGTTGACGTTGTTGCCGTTGGTCCGGGTCGGCTCGAGGGAGCGCGCGGTGGCCACGGTGGCGGCCTGCGGGTCCCCGCCGTCCGAGATGGCCTTGAGCAGGCTCGACTCGAAGTCGACCTTCCCGGCGAGGAACCCGGGGGTCTCGACGTTGGCGACGTTGTCGGCGACCGTCCGCTGGCGCAGCGCGAGGCCGTCGAGGGCCTGGCTCAGCGCACGGGCGGTGCCGTCGCCCAGGGGGTCGATCATGGCTCTCCTGGAGGGCGTGGCCCGGGAGCGCACACGGCACCCGGGGGACATCGGTGATGCCACACGTCCTTGGCGGCGGAGAGGCCATCCGTGGCCTGACCCACTGATCGGCAGGCGCCGGGGACACCTGAGCCGTCCCCGGGACGACTTTCTCGGTCGTGTCCGGGGACGGCTCGGTGGGAACGGCGAGGGGGGCGGCAGCGGCGCCACACCGGCGTCGGGCGGCTCGGGCCGGCCCGTGCCGCCGGGCTCAGGTCAGCGGAGGAAGTCCATGAGGGAGGGCTGGACGATCTTCGCGGTCGCCCCGAGCGCGGCCTGGTAGGCGGTCTGCTGGATCTGCATGTCGGTGATCGTCTGGGCGAGGTCGATGTCCTCGATGCTCGACAGCTGGGTCGCGATCGTGTCGGCCCGGGCCGAGCCGGCGCTCTGGAGCGCCTCGAGCCGGTTGGTCCGGGCTCCGACGACGCTCTGGGCCGAGCGGGTCCCCTCGGCGACGGTGTCGAGGTCGCCGAGCGCGGTGTCGAGGGCGGCGGTGTCCCCGGAGCGCAGCGCGTCGCTGATCCGGGCGAGGACGCCGGCGCCGGCGGGGTCGGAGGAGTCGGTGAACATCGTGGTGAACACCTCGCTTCCGGGGAGCCCGACCTGGACCGGGGCGGTCCCGGGGTCGGCGGAGACGGTCCGGCTCACCGGGGAGGAGTTGCCGAGGTAGGCGCCGGTGGCCGGGTCGAAGGCGACCGCGGTGTCCTGGGTGCCGGCGAACACGGGCCGGCCGAGGTACTGGGTGTTCGCGAGGTCGACGAGGCCGGCGCGGAGCTGGTCGACCTCGGTGGCCATGGCGGCCCGCTCCTGCGGCCCGTTGGTCGCGTTGAGCCCGGCGACGACGAGCTGGCGCACCCGGGTGACCGACGTCGAGGTCTGGGTCAGGGTCCGGTCGGCGGTGCCGAGCCAGGCGAGCCCGTCGTCGATGTTGCGGGACATCTGGGCGGACTGCTGCTGCTCGGCGCGCAGCCGGAGCGAGGAGGCGGCGTCGACCGGGGCGTCCGAGGGCCGGCTGAGCCGCTTGCCGGAGGCGAGCTGCTCCTGGGTGTGCTGCAGGCGGCTCAGCGTGCTCTGCATCCCCGACATGACCCCGCTGCTCAGGGTCGCAGGGGTGACGCGGGTGGTGATCATCGCTTCCGTCCTCGGGTGTGCTGGTCGGGGGTCGGGCCGGTCATCGGAGCATCGAGAACAGCGAGTCGAAGGTGCTGTCGACGACGCCGATGAACCGGGCAGCGGCCTCGTAGGCGTGCTGGTAGGTCATGAGGTTGGTCATCTCCTCGTCGAGGCTGACGCTGGAGACGCTCTGCCGGGCGGCGTCGGCCCGGGAGAGCAGGCTGCTCTGGACGTCGGTCTCCCGGCCGGCGGCCTGGGTCTGCAGCCCGAGGGAGGCGACGAGGTCGCGGTAGGTCGCGTCCGGACCGGCGCTGTCGGACAGGTGCCCGGCCATCGCGGCCGCGTTGTCACCGTCGTAGGCCGGTGGCGGTGCGGAGGACGCGGCGAGGGCCCCGCCGTCGACGAGCGCGACGCCGATCGACGCGGCCGTGGTCCCGCTGAACAGCGGTGCCCCGGCGGCGCCGGTGCGGTCGTACCCCGCGGCCTGCTGCGCGTTCGCGGCGGCGCTCACCTGCGCGGCGATCCCGTCGAGCGCGGCGGAGTAGGCGGGGATGGTCGTGTTGACGGCGGTGAGCAGCCCCGCGACGGTCCCGCCGGTGACCCGGGCGCCGGCACCGCTGTCGGCCCAGGTGACCCCGACCGAGTCCGGGGAGCCGGGGTAGCTCGTCGGCCCGGTCGCGGCGAGCGCGTGCGCCCGGGAGCCCATGACGAGGGTGCCGCCGCCGACGGTGACGGTGACGGTCCCGTCGTCCATCTCCTGGCTCGTCGCGCCGAGCTTCTCCCCGAGGGAGCGGACGAGCTCGTCGCGCTGGTCGGCGAGCTCGCTGCTCGCGGCCCCGGCGGCCGTGGCGCTGCGGATCGCCGCGTTGAGCCGGGCGACGGCCTCCGCCGTGGAGTTGGCCTCGGCCACGGTCGCGGTGAGCTCGGTGCGGCTCGCCGACCACTGGCTCGACAGCTCCGACCCGACCCGCTGGAAGGTGTCGGCGAGGGCCCCGGCCTGCTCGAGGAGCTGGGTGCGGGGGGCGCTCGCGGTGGGTTCGTTCGCGACGTCGTGCCAGGCGTTCCAGAACGAGGACAGCCGGACCTGCAGCCCGGTGTCCCCCGGCTCGCCGAACGCGGACTCGATGCCGGACAGGGTGGTCGCGGCGCGGGCCGAGCTCGCCTGCGTGCCGCGCAGCTGGAGGGCGCGGGCGTCGAGGAAGGTGTCCCGGACCCGCTCGGCGCCGCGCACCTGGACGCCGTCGCCGACCCCGGGCGTGGACCGGGACCACATGGCCGGCACGGGGGAGCCGCCGAGGGCGACCTGGTCCAGGCGCTGGCGGGTGTAGCCGGGGGTGGCGACGTTGCTGATGTTCTGCCCGGTCGTGTCGAGACCGCGCTGGGCGGCCTGGAGCGCGCGGGCCCCGACGCCGAGGGCGGAGAAGGTGGACATCACGCCCTCGCGTCGAGGAAGGAGGGACGGCGACGGGCGGCGCCCGCGTCGACCGGCCGCAGGACGGGGGTCGCCTCGAGGGCGGCCCGGGTCTCGGCGAGTCGAGCGGTCACCCGGTCCGCGAGCGCGTCGGCGCGCCGGCGCAGCTGCTCGGCGCGGGCGCGGAGCTCGGCGGGCAGCGGGGTCGCGGGCACGCCCCCGGGCTCCCCCGCGGCGCCCGACGGGGCCGGCGGGAGCGCCGCGGGGACCTCGCCACCGTGCTCGAGCACGCCCTCGGCGAGGTCGAGGTCGGCGGCGACCCGGTCCAGGACGCCCGCCCAGGTGGCGGGCGGGGTGGCGGGCGGGGTGCCGGTCACGGCATTCCCCCGGTTCCGGCCTCGGCGGCCTGGCTCCAGGCGTCCCGGAGGGGCTCGACGACCTCGAGGCACGCGGCCGCCCGGCGGGCGTCCTTGTGGACGTTGGCCTGGACGAGCTCGTCGAGGACGAAGCGGTAGATCGCCGCGAGGGACTCCCCCTCGGGCCAGCGCTCGGTGTCGAGGGAGAGCGCGAGCTCGGTGACGATGTCCTGGGCGTGGAGCAGGTTGCGGTGCGCGGTCTCGAGGTCGCGGCCCTCGAGGGCCGCGACCGCGGCCCCGAGGTCCCGCACGAGCCGGTCGTAGAGCATCACCACGAGGCGGGCGGGCGAGGCGGTGGCCACGGTGTCGCTCCCGTAGCGGCGGCGCATCATGGCGGTGGTCGTCATGGCCTGCTCTCCTACTTCGTGCTCGTGCTGGTCGTGGGCAGGGAGGCGATCTGTCCGGCGAGCCACTGGCTCTGGGACTGGAGGGTGCCGAGCATCGTCTCGAGCGAGGTGTACTGCCGCTGGAGGGTCTGCTGGCGCAGGGTCATCCGGTCCTCGAAGTCGGCGATCTGGTGGGTGTAGTCGGTGATCCGCTGGTTCTCGAGGTCGATCTGGCCGGTGATGAACCCGTCCCGGGGGTCGCTCGCCGCCTTGGCGGTGTCGGCGAGGTTCTGCGCCATGGCCGTCAGGGATGCGGTGACCCCGTCGGGGTCCTTGGCGTAGGCGGCGAGGAAGGCGTCGCGGTCGAAGGTCACCGCGCCGTCGCGGGTCACCTCGACCCCGGACAGGGACGGCGGCCGGGCGGCGGTGCCGATGACCGCGTCGGTGACGCGCCGGGTCAGGTCCCGGGCCATCGAGTTCCCCACCAACGGGCCGGCGGTCTTGGTGTCGGCGGAGTAGGAGCCCTTCGAGCTGACGTAGGACAGGACCGAGTTGGCGGCGGAGACCAGGGCGGCCATCTTGTCGGCGATGCCCGAGCTGTCCTCGGTGACCGTCACCGTCGTCGGGGTGGTCGGGTCGGCCTTGACGGCGGTGATCGTCACGCCGGCGAGCAGGCCGGTGACGGCCGTCGAGGACGAGGTGACGTCGTAGGCGCCCGGCCCGGTGCCGACGTGCAGGACCGTGTCGGTCCCGGCCTGGAGCTCGGCGGCGGAGCCGAGGCCGGACAGTCCGGGCGGGAAGGCGCCGGAGTCGACGGTGATCCCGGTGGCGGAGCCGGTCGTGCTCGAGGTGAGCTGGAGGCGGTAGGTGCCGCTCGCGACCTGCACGGCCGCGGCCTTGACGCCGGCACCGGAGGTGTTGACCGCCGAGACGACGTCGGCGAGCGTGGCGCCGGAGGCGAGGTCGACCCGGGTCGCGGTCGCGGTGCCGGTGCGCAGCCCGCCGGCGAGGGTGGCGGTGACCGAGTCCCCGTTCGCGCCGGCGAGGGTGACCTGGTCGCCCGTGGCGAGGCTGGTCAGGGTCGTCGAGACCCCGTCGAGGCTGACGACGGCGTCCGTGCCGGAGGCGACGGTGGCGGTGTCGGTCAGGCCGAGCGCGGTGTTGCCGGTGGCGAGCTGGAGCTTCGCCGCGCTCCCCTCCTTGGCGCTGCGCAGGGAGAGGCTGCCGTCGGCTCCGACGGTGGCCGCGAGCGACCCGCCGGTCGCCCGGGAGACCTCAGCGGCGAGCTGGCCGGTCGTGTAGCTGCCGAAGGCGAGGGTGTAGGTCGTCGCGGTCGGTCCGCCGTCGAGGTAGACCGAGATCGTGTTGTTCGTCGCGTCGAGCGTCGTGGTCGTCGCGAGCGGGGAGGAGCCGGTGAGCGCCGCGCCGGCGGAGGCCCGGGTGACCTCGAGGGTGTGGCTGCCGGTGGCGAGGGTGGCGCCGGCGTCGAGGCCGCGCAGGCCGACGCTCGCGGCTCCCCTGGTGAGGAGGATCGGGCCGTCGGCGACGGCGGTCGAGGTCGAGCCGACCGTCCCGGTGCTCACCGCGGCGGCGGCGGTGGCGACCGAGGTGACCGTGAAGGTCGCGCTGCCGGTCGCGGCGCCGGGGCCGGCGCTCACGGTCGCGGCTGCGGTGTTCGAGGACTTCGCGGTCGTCGAGGCCCAGGCGGAGGTCTGGGTGACCGAGTCCGGGGCGAAGGCGAGGGCGGCGGTCTGCAGGCTCGACACGGAGCTGTTGAGCCCCTGGAGCACGCTGACGAGGGTCTGGCTCGTCGACTTGCCGCTGGTGAGGTAGGCGCCGGACTGGCGCTCGACCTGCATGAGCTGGGTGATGATCGAGGTGGTGTCGAGGCCGGAGACCAGCCCGTCGATCGTCGTCATCGCGGTGCCTCCTTCCTAGGGACCTGCGGTGGGTGTGCCATCGCCCGGGGGTGGGCCAGTGCGGACCCGCCCCCGGGCGATGAGCCGGACTCAGCCGAGCAGCTTCAGGACGGACTGCGGGGCGGAGTTGGCCTGAGCGAGCATCGAGACGCCGGCCTGCTGGAGGATCTGCGACCGCGTGAACGAGGTCATCTCCTTGGCCATGTCGGTGTCGCGGATGCGGGACTCGGACGCCGAGAGGTTCTCGGCGGCGACGCTGAGGCTGTTGATGGTGTGCTGCAGCCGGTTCTGGACGGCACCGAGGTCGGCACGCTGCCCGGACACGGTGTTGATCGCGGAGTCGAGCGCCACCAGGGCGCCGTTCGCGCCGCCCTGGGTGCTGACGTCGATCGCCGAGCTCACCGAGAAGGAGCCGGAGGTCCCACCCGTGAGGACCGACTTGTCGAACGTCACCACGGCGCCGCCGTTGTCGGCGTTGAAGGTGACGGTCTTGGCCGCGTCGTCGTAGGCGCCGATGACGGTGCCGGTCGAGTCGTAGACCTTGCCGGTGTCGACGGTGAAGGAGCCCTCGACCGGGGTGCCGCTGGTCAGAGCGCCGACGGCCCCCGTGGTGGAGGACGCCTGCGTGGCCCCGGTGACGCCCAGGCTGTCGGCGTCCATGTTGCCGACCGTCACCGTGATGTTCTGGTTGGTGTTGGCGCCGATCTGGAACGTGCCGTTGAAGGAGCCGTCGAGCAGCTGCTTGCCGTTGAACTGGGTGTCGCTGCTGATCCGGTTGAGCTCGGTGGTGAGCTGGGTGACCTCCTTCTGGATCTGGGCCCGGTCCGCGTCGCTGTTGGTGTCGTTGGCCGACTGGACGGCGAGCTGGCGCATCCGCTGGAGGATGGAGTGCGTCTCGTTGAGCGCACCCTCCGCCGTCTGGATGAGGCTGATGCCGTCCTGCGCGTTCGAGGTGGCCTGGTTGAGGCCGTTGACGGACGCCCGGAGCTTCTCGGAGATGGCCAGACCGGCGGCGTCGTCGGCGGCCCGGTTGATGCGCAGGCCCGAGGACAGGCGCTCGAGGCTCGTCGACATCGAGGTCTGGGTGCTCGCGAGGTTGCGGTAGGCGTTCATCGCGGCGATGTTGGTGTTGATCTGCAGACCCATGGTTTCCTCCTTGTGTGGGGTCTCGGTCGGTCATCCGTGACCGGCCGTGTCACTCCCGGTGGTGGGGTGACACCGGCCCTATCGGCCCCCCGGTCCGGGGAGTGAGGTCTTTCCCCAGGAATCTTTTCTCGACGGCTCGGGAACGTGGCGGCGGCGCCGGCCGGGGGTGTCCCGGGCCGGCGCCGCTGGTGTGACGTGGGTGCCGCTGTGTGGTGGGGGTGGGGGGTCAGGCGGTGGCGGTGTGGAGGGGGCCGGTGTGGGCGGCGGCGGGGGTGGTGGGGGTGGGGCGTCGGGTGGTGTGGGTGGCGCGGGTGGCGATGTCGGCGTAGTAGGTGGCGCGGCGGCGGCCGGTGACGCCGGTGGGGAGGGTGGGGGCGAGGGCGGGGTCGAGGTGGGTGTTGATGCCGTCGCGCAGGAGGGTGAGGGCTTCGGTGCGCATCTGGGAGATGCGGGACTCGGTGACGCCGAGGTCGTCGGCGACCTCGCGCAGGGGGCGGTCGTGGTAGAAGGTGGCGGTGATGACGGTGCGCAGCCGGTCGGGGAGGGCGGCGACGGCGGCGGCGAGGTAGGTCTCGCGTTCGGCGGCGAGCAGGGCGGTCTCGGGGGTGGTGGTGGTGGCGGGGGCGAGGGCGTCCAGGGCGCCGTCCTCGACGAGGGCGTCCAGGCGCAGCACGGTGGACTGGTGGACGTCGCGGGTGAGCCGGGCGAGCTGGTCGGCCTCGACGCCGAGGTGGTCGGCGACCTCGGTGGGGGTGGGCTCGCGGCGCAGCCGGGCGGCGAGGGTGTCGTGGGCGGCGTCGCGTTCGCGGGCGCGGGTGCGCACCGAGCGGCTGGCCCAGTCCATGGCGCGCAGCTCGTCCAGGAGGGCGCCCTTGATGCGGCGGGCGGCGTAGCGGGCGAAGGGGACCCCGCGGTCGGGGTCGTAGGACAGGGCGGCGGCGGCGAGGGCGGCCATGCCGGCGGAGGTGAGGTCGTCGGTGGCGACGTGGGCGGGAAGCCGGGTGGCCAGGGCACGCACCTCGTAGTGGACGAGGGCGATGTTGTCTCGGCAGAGGCTGTCGACGTCAACGGGAGCGGTGGGGGCCTCAGGGGCGGCAGTCGCGGTCACGTCGCCGAAGTTATGTCCGGGCATTTCGGACATTCCAGACCTGTGGCGGGCTTCGGCCCGTTCGGCCGGGACGTTCCGGCCGAACGTCGACGGGCCCCTCAGCCGAACGGCCGATACCCCCGCCGGGAGGGCTCGACGGAGGCTGGCAGGCGGCCCCCGAGCCACGCACCGACACGGGCGGGGAGTTTCCCTCACACCCGCTGCGCCGGCGCCGATGAGCACGCCGTGACGACGTTCGACGCCGACGGCACCCGCGTGCTGTCCGCCCTCTCCGACGCCCTCTGGCGTGTCCGCGGCCTGCTCGACCTCCTCGCCTACCGCGTCGAGGTCGAGCGCGCCCTCGTCGAGAGCGGGCGCACCACCCACCTCGCCCGGGCGACCGACGAGATCGAGCGCCTGCTCGACGAGGTCCGCTCGGCCGAGCTCATCATGGCCATCGACACCGGCCCGGCCTGCGAGGTCCTCGGCCTGGCGCAGACCGCG
Organism: uncultured Actinomycetota bacterium; assembly: GCA_963800325.1. GTDB lineage: Bacteria > Actinomycetota > Actinomycetes > Actinomycetales > Dermatophilaceae > CAWDAQ01. Next base: position 127,142 of record CAWDAQ010000006.1, read on the forward strand.
TCCCTCGGGCAGATCGTCGCCGCCTCCCCGGCGCCGTGGGACCACGTGCTGTCCGAGCACCGGATCGCGCTGCTGACCGCGACCGGGGAGCTCGCCGAGGCCGCCGAGGCCAACCGGCAGGCCCTGGCCGTCGGGCTGCGGAGCGTCCACGACTCGCTGTCCCAGTTCTCCGCCGCCGCCACGGCCGGCACCTACACCGCGACCGGGGCGCCCGAGACCGGCAGCGCCCACCGACTGTTCGACCGGAGCACGTGAGGCCCATAATGACGACGATGACCCACGACCTCGCCACGCCCGCCACCGCCGACGTGCACTTCCCTGCCGGGCTCGTCGGCTTCCCCGACTCCCGCGACTACGCGCTCGACGGCGGCGAGGGCGGGGTGTTCGAGCTCCTGCCGGCCGTCGAGGGCGACCCCGGGTTCGTCGTCGTCGCCGCCGCCCTGTTCTACCCGGACTACCAGCCGGTGCTCGACGACGCGACGGCCGCGCGGCTCGACCTGCGGGACGCCGACGAGGCACTCGTGCTGATCATCGTTACTGTGGGAACGGACATCGGCGCGGCGCACGGCAACCTGTTCGCGCCGGTGGTGGTCAACACCCGGACCGGGTCCGCCGCGCAGGTGGTGCTCAGTGGGCAGGGGTTCCCCCTGCGGGCGCCGCTCGGGGCCCCCGCGACGAGCGTCTGACCTCACCGCCGTCGACCCGGCCGGCCAGGCCACGGAAGGAGCAGGGACGTGCTCGTCCTCAGCCGACGCCCCAACGAGAGCCTCCGCATCGGCCACGACGTCGTCATCACGGTGCTCGAGGTCAACGGCGACAAGATCCGGATCGGCATCGACGCCCCGCAGAACGTCGAGGTCCACCGCCAGGAGGTCTACGACGAGGTGCAGCGGGCCAACCGCGAGGCCGCCGCGACGTCGGCCGGCGCCGTCGCCAGGCTCGCCCGGGAGGCCCGGGGAGCCCACGGCGCCCAGGCGGGCGACCAGCCCCCGCTGCCGGCCTCCGAGGAGCCGACCGACCCGTCCTGACCGGCTCGCCCTGACCAGCGTCGTACCGCGGGAGCACAGGGGGCGCCGGCCGGCCGGTGACCGACCGGCGCCCCGCCGCTGTTCCCCGGCTCAGTCGTCCCAGCGCAGCAGGGCCGCGACCCCGTCGCCACCGGCGAAGCGGCCGTCCTCGACCGCGACGAGCTCGGCGTCGGTGGCGGCGCCGGCGGCGAGGAGGACCTGGTCGGCGCGCTGGCGCGAGCCGTCGCGGACCTGCTCGGGGACCGGCAGGCCGGTGTAGCGCTTCGGGTCGACGGTCGCCTCCGCGAGGGTGCGCAGGTCGACCACGAGGGTCTCGACCTTGTGCTGGGTCAGCGCCTGCAGCACGTCGTCGAGGCCCGCTGCCGCGCCGCTGCCCTGGCCGCGGCGCTCGTCGAGCCGGTCCAGCACCTGCTGGGAGTCCTCGAGCTCGACCCGGGCAAGGGTCGCCCGGACGTCGTCCCAGAGCGACTCGGTCGAGCTGCCCGCGGCACGCCCGCCGGACTCGAGCTCGACGACCTCGGACTGGACGCCGCCGAGGGAGCCGAGGACCTCGGCCCGGGCGCGGGCCTCCCCGGCGAGCAGCACGGCCCGGGGCCGGGTGCGCGCCGCGAGCGAGCGCACCTCCTCGGCGACGTCGCGGGCGTTGTCCTCGGCCTGGTTGTCCGAGCGGCGCTGGTAGCGCTTGTGCGCCCACCCACCGCCGCGGACCTTCTGCAGCTCGTCGGCCTCGCCGGAGACCTGGGCGTGGACCGCCTCGGCGGTCGCGAGCGAGGGGTAGTAGTCGATGTCGGCCCCCTCGTGGTCGATGACCGCGAGGAGGAAGGAGGGCTGGCCGTCGACGAGGTGGACCCACCCGGCGAGGTCGGGGAGGTCACCGGTGCTGACCCCCTCGGGCCAGTCGGAGTGCCCGGCCGCGAGGTCGTCGAGGACGACCCGGTCGCCGGCGGTGACGATCGTGCGCCGCACCTCGCCGGCGAGCGCGACCGGCTGGCGCATCCGCTCGCCGATCTCCTCGACGAGGTCGCCCTCGACGCCCTCGTGCTCGAGGCGGTGCCGGACGTTGGTCCACCGGGACTCGATCTGCTCGGCCAGGTCCGCGGTGTTGCGGCTGACGTCGACGTGGACGGTGACGAACGGCCCGGTGTGGCCGTAGAGGTCCTGGAGCGTGCTCAGCTGCATCGGTTCCTCCTTCGAGATGGTGTCGGTTCCGGCCCTCGGATACCCACGCGGGCGCACGCGTACTCTCCCGACGGACCGGGGACTCGTCGCCGCGCGCCGGGGGCGGGGTGCGCGTCGGGAGCGTCGGGTGCGCCGGTGAGGGTCCCGGGCGGGGGGTTGCCCTCCGGGTTAGGCTCGCACCGACGACCAGCACACGTCAGCCGCCCGTCCCGGGCGCGACCTCGAAGGGGGCCGCGGGTGAACCTCGAGAAGGTGATCTTCGGCTTCTTCGTGCTGCTCGCGGCCACCCTGAACTTCGGGTTCTTCCTCGGCGACATCGGGGACGTGCGGGTCCACAACATCTGGGAGCTCTACGCGGCGGTCGTCGTCAACCTCATCGCCACGGTGCTCAAGTTCGGGGACCGCACCCAGATCGGCGCCGTCCACCTCGCGACGAGCCTCGTCGCCAGCCTGCAGCTCATCGCGGCGACCGTCGTCTGGGGGTGGGCGACGAACGTCGCCGGCGGGGTCAGCGAGGAGATGATGGCGAGCGTCGTCTCGCTCTCGGGCGGGGCGCTGTTCGCCAACGTCGTCTCGGTCGTGCTCCTCGTCGTCGAGACCGTGTCCTTCCAGCGACGGTAGGCCGGGGCCGTGGGCAACATCCTGCTGACGTTCTGGTTCAAGGTGTTCGCCGAGGACGAGGACGAGGACGACCGGAGGCGGGGCGGCCGGGAGGACGACGAGCTCCCGGAGGTGCCGAGCGCGCGGGCCTCGACCGGCGTCTTCCTCGTGCTGCGCCGGATGCGGGCGCCGCTGATCGTCCTCATCGTCATCTTCGCCGTCAGCGTGCTCGGTCTGACCCTCATCCCGGGCCAGGACGAGCTGGGCCGACCGGTCCGGGTGAACTTCGTCGAGGCGTTCTACTTCATGTCGTTCACCGCGACGACGATCGGCTTCGGCGAGATCCCCTACCCGTTCACGCCGGCCCAGAGGATGTGGGTCACCTTCGTCATCTTCCTGTCGGTCATCGGATGGGCCTACGCGGTCGGGTCGCTCCTCGCGTTGATGCAGGACCGGACCTTCCGCCAGGAGGTGACCCGGCGACACGTGGCCCGCAAGGTCGCCCGGCTCCACGAGCCGTTCCTCCTCGTCGTCGGGTACGGCAACGCGGCCAAGCGGCTCGGTCGCTCGCTCGACGACATGGGCCGACGCTTCGTCGTCCTCGACCGGGACGAGACCCGGGTGACCTCGGTGGACCTCGACTCCTACCGGGCCGACACCCCGGCGATGCTCGGGGACGCCAGGGACACCGCCCTGCTCGCCGCCGCCGGGCTCGCCCACCGGCAGTGCGAGGGGGTGGTCGCCCTCACCGGGGACGACGACGCCAACCTCGACGTGACGATGACCGCCGCGCTGCTGCGGCCCGAGCTCACCGTGGTCTCGCGGACCCGCTCCCGCGAGCTCGGCGAGCGGATGACGGCGTTCGGGTCGGCCGAGGTCGTCAACCCGCTCGACCGCTTCGGCGACCACCTGCGGATCCTGCTTCGCTCCCCCGCCGCGTACCAGCTGATGATGTGGCTGACGAGCCCGCCCGGGAGCGCGCTGCCGCCGCGCCGGGCCCCGTTGCCCGCCGGCCGGTGGGTCGTCTGCGGCTACGGCGCCTTCGGCCAGGAGCTGACGTCCGACCTGCGGGCCGAGGGCGCCGAGGTCACCGTCGTGCACGGCGAGGAGGTCGTGGGGCCGAGCGAGGAGGGTGAGCCGGAGAGCGGTCCGGCGGAGCGCATCTCGGCCGCGCGGCTGGATGCGGGCGACCTCTCCCGGGCCGCCGCGGCCGTCGCGGCGACCGAGAGCGACACGACCAACCTGTGGCTCGTGCAGGCGGCCCGCCGGGTCAACGCGGACCTCTTCGTCGTCGCGATGCAGAACCGGGCCTCCAACGCCCCGCTGTTCGAGGCCGCGGGCGTCGACCTCACCGTGGTCGCGGACGAGGTCGTCGTCCACGAGGTCCTCGCGCGGCTGGCGAACCCGCTGCTCATGCACTTCCTGCCGCAGGTCCCCCGGCAGGAGCCGGGCTGGGCCGAGGACGTCGTCGCCCGGCTCGTCGACCGGTGCGGCACCCGGGCCCCGCGACTGTGGCGGGTCCGGCTCGACGCCGACGAGGCGCCGGCGCTCCAGCCGTGGCTGGACGCCGGCACGATCACGCTCGGGGACGTGCTGCGAAGCCCCCTCGGCAGGGACCGGCCGATCGACGCGGTCGCGCTCGTCCTCCTCCGCGACGGGGACGGCCCGGGGACGGTCGCACCGGCCGAGGACACCGTCGTCCGGTCCGGGGACGAGCTCCTCGTCGCCGGTGGCGGGGAGGCGGTCCGGGCGCTGGACGCGACCCTCACCGACCCGCCGACCACGCGGTACGTCCTCGAGGGCGGGTTCGTCCCGTCGGGGTGGGTGTTGCGCCGGCTGTCCGGACGCGGGACCGGGTCGACCGAGGACGGCGACCGCTGAGCCGCACGGGTCAGCGGCGCAGGCGTCACTGGTGAGCGGTGGCCCGGAGCTGCTGCTCGGCCGGAGTGAGCTCGGTGGCCTCGCCGCGCAGGTCGACCCGGACCCACGCCAGGTCCCCGGTCCACGCGTTGTCCCCCGCTCGGTAGTCCTCGGTGACCGGGGTCCCGCGGTCGACGCCGACGTTGAGGGTCTCGTCGAACGAGAAGTAGTAGGCGGTGGTCTCGGGCACGCGGGTCGTCCCGAGGCACTCCTCGCCGTCGAACAGGGCGACGCCCGCCCCGGACCCGGGCGGGCCGCCGTCGGAGTCGACCTCGACGCGGACCTCGTGGCTCCCGGGCGTGAGCGGCGCCTCCGCCCGCACCGTCGTGGTGTCGCGGCCGTAGAGGTTGTAGGAGTAGGCGAGGTGCCCGCCCGCGGCGTGGAGCGACCAGCCGCCGAAGCGGCCGCCCTGGGCGATGAGGACCCCCTCGGCCCCGCCGTCGGGGACGGTGACGGCCGCGGTGACCGTGTGCGAGCGGTTCTTGACGTTGAGCGTCGTCTCCTCGGTGAACCGTCCCATGCCCGGGCGGTAGGTCATCGACGTCCGTCCGGCGAGGAGGTCCGTGCGCCCGGCGAGGACCGGGTTCTCCCGCTCCGTGACGCGGTCGTCGAGCGGGAGGACCCGGTACCGGGCCGCCTCCCGGTCGAACAGGGCCCGCAGCCCGGCGAGCCGCTCGGGCTCGTCGGCGGCGAGGTCCCTGGCCTGCGTCCAGTCGACGGTGGTGTCGTACAGCTCCCAGACGTCGTCCTCGAACGACGGCGGGCTCGTCGGCACCATCTTCCACGGCGTCCCGTGCCGGGTCACCGCGGTCCACCCCTCGTGGAAGACACCGCGGTTGCCGCACATCTCGAAGTACTGGGTGGTGTGCCGCTCCGGGGCCTCGGGGTCCGCCACGGCGTAGAGGAAGCTCGTGCCCTCGATGGGCTGCTGGGTCACCCCGTCGACGTGTTCCGGGTGGGGCACGCCGGCCGCCTCGAGGACGGTGGGCATGACGTCGATGACGTGGTGCCACTGGTGGCGCACGCCGCCCGGGTCGGGCACCCGGTCGCCCCACCGCAGGACGAGCCCGTCCCGGGTGCCGCCGTAGTGCGAGGCCACCTGCTTGGTCCACTGGTAGGGGGTGTTCATCGCGAGCGCCCACCCCACCGGGTAGATGCCGTAGGTCGTCTCGTCCCCGAACGCCTCGAGCCGGGAGGCCATGTCGGCGGTGTCGTCGGCGAACCCGTGGCCGACGAGGTGCTCGCGCAGGGTGCCCTCGATGCCGCCCTCGCCGGAGGCGCCGTTGTCGCCGAGGACGTAGAGGACGAGGGTGTCGTCGAGCACGCCCTGCTCGGCGAGCGCGTCGACGAGCCGGCCGACCTGGGCGTCGGTGTGCTCGGCGAAGCCGGCGTAGGTCTCCATGAACCGCTCGGCGACCGCTCGGCCGGTGGCATCGAGGTCGTCCCAGTGCGGCACGCCCTCGGCCCACGGGGCGAGGACGGCGTCCTCGGGTACGACCCCGAGCGCGCGCTGGCGCTCGAGGGTGAGCTCGCGCTGGCGGTCCCAGCCGTGGGCGAACCGGCCCCGGTACCGGTCGCGCCACGACGCGCCGACGTGGAAGGGGGCGTGGGTCGCGCCGAAGGCGAGATAGGTGAAGAACGGCCGGTCCGGGGTGAGGGCCTGTTGGGTGCGGACCCAGTCGATCGCGTGGTCGACGAGGTCCTCGGACAGGTGGTACCCCTCCTCGGGTCCGGCGTCCGGCTCGACCGGTGTCGTCCCCCGGTAGAGCTGGGGGTACCAGTGGTTCATCTCGGCACCCATGAACCCGTAGAACTCCTCGAAGCCCTCCCCCGTCGGCCAGCGGTCGAACGGGCCGGCGGCGCTGACCTCGGCCGACGGCGTCTGGTGCCACTTGCCGAACGCGGCGGTGCTGTAGCCCGCCCCACGCAGTGCCTGTGCGATCGTCCCCGCGCTGGCCGGGCGGATGCTCGTGTACCCCGGCTCCGAGGTCGCCATCTCGGTGGTGCACCCCATCCCGACCGAGTGGTGGTTGCGCCCGGTGAGCAGCGACTGGCGCGTCGGAGAGCACAGCGCGGTCACGTGGAACCGGCTCAGCCGCAGCCCCTCGGCGGACAGCCGGTCGGCCGTCGGCATCTCGCACGGCCCCCCGTAGGCACTCGACGCGCCGAACCCCATGTCGTCGACGAGCACGAGCAGGACGTTCGGACGGCCGGAGGAGTTCGCCATCCGGCCATCATGCACCCGGGCACGGGCCGGGGCGGCGGGACGCGACGGCGTGCGTGCCCGGGGGCCGGCCGGGGTCAGGCGGTCGCGAACCGCCCGAGGACGAGGTCGGCCCGGATCCCGCCGAGGTGCTCGGCGAAGATCCGCTGGTAGGCCAGCTCCTCCCGGGTGCGGGCCGGCGGCAGTCCCGCGAACCGGACCGAGCCCCAGTCCGCGTCCGGGACGAGCGTCTCGACCCGCCGGCCCATGAGGTCGAGCGTGCCCGACCCCTCGCCGAACTGCTCCTTGCGCCGCCAGAGGATCTCCTGCGGCAGCCAGCCCTCGAAGGCCTCGCGCAGCAGGCCCTTCTCCTGGCCGTCCTCGCCGAGGAGCTTCCACGCGGTCGGGATCCGCTCGGCGACCGCGAGCAGCTCCAGGGCCAGGAAGGGCACCCGGGCCTCGAGGCTGTGCGCCATCGTCACCCGGTCGCAGCGCTGGAGGTTGAGGTTGTGCAACGCGGCGACCCCGTCGACGAGGGCCTCGCGCAGCGCGTCCTCGTCGAGCTCGCGCAGGTGGTGGTACCCGGCGAACAGCTCGTCGGCCCCCTCACCGGTGAGGACCACCTTGACGTGGCGGGCGGCGAGCTCGGCGAGCAGGTAGTTCGGCAGCGCGCTGCGGATCAGGGACGGCTCGTAGGACTCGGTGGCCACGACGACGTCCGGCAGCGCGTCGATCGCCTCCTCGTCGGTGTAGACGCGCTCGTGGTGCTCCAGGCCGAGGTGCTCGGCGACGATGCGTGCCGCGACGAGGTCGCTGCTGTCCTCGGTGCCCGCCGCGAAGGAGTGGATCGTGGTCCCGGGGTCGGCCTCGTGGGCCATGATCGCGGCGACGAGGCTGGAGTCGAGCCCCCCGGAGAGGAACACCCCGATCGGGACGTCTGCCATCATCCGCTCCCGGACGGCGGCGACGAGGGTCTGCCGGACGGCGTCCTTGGCCTGCTCCCGGGTGGTGAAGTCCGCCCCCGGGGATCGGCCCGTCCCGAGCGGGGCGTCGTGGAGGTCGACGTAGCCGACGAGCCCGGTCTCGGGGGTCCAGAAGTGGCCGGGCGGGAACTCCTCGACCTGCGCCCGGACCTCCTCGGGAAAGGCGGCGAGCTCGGAGGCGACGAGGAGCCGGTCCTCGTGACGGGCCCAGTACAGCGGCTTGATCCCCAGCGGGTCCCGGCCGACGACGACGCCGCCGTCCTCGTCCGCGGCGCAGAAGGCCCACATCCCCCGCATGTCGTGGATGCCGTCGGTGCCGCGCGCGGCGAGGACGTGGAGGACGACCTCGGAGTCGGAGTGGGTGCGCAGCGGCCCCGGCAGCTGCCTGCGCAGCTCGGCGTGGTTGTAGATCTCGCCGTTCGCGACGACCCACCGGTTCCCCCGGGCGTCCTCCAGGGGCTGGTCGCCGTGCTCGAGGTCGACGATGGACAGGCGGGTGTGCCCGAGCCAGGCTCGGCCGACCCAGCGGCTGCCGTGCCCGTCGGGGCCGCGGTGCCGCAGCCGGGAGAGCATCTCGGTGCCGAGGCGGGAGCCGGCGTCGAGCCGTCCCGGGTCGGGGGCGTCGGTCAGGTCCAGGACTGCGGCGATTCCGCACATGCGGGCTTCCTTGGCTGGAGGGGCGGCCCCCACATCATCCCCGACGGAGGACGTCCTGCGTCAGGCCGGGCGCGAGGATGCGGGGAGTCCCGACGACGGAGAGGACGTGGGTCGTGTCGTGGAACCCGGCCGTCACCGCCACCATCCTGCTCGTGCTGGGCGTGGCCGCCGCCGCGGTCACCCTCCTGCTGCGGCGCGTGGCCCCCGGCCTCGATGAGGTCGACGCGGCGCCGTGGTCGGCGACCCTGCAGTACGTCGCGACCGCCTTCGGGGTCGTGATCGGGTTCTCCATCCTCTATCTCTTCGGCGCGTTCGCGGACGCCCGCAGCGCGGTCGGCAACGAGGCGACCTCGGTCGGCACCGCCTTCGAGGAGGTGCGGCTGTTCGACCGGGCCGCCCCGGAGGTCCAGCACGCCCTGATCTGCTACGGACGCGCGGCGTCCGAGTACGACTGGCCGGCGATGCGGGAGGGCACGTCGGCGCCGGAGGTGGACGCCGCGTACTCCGACCTCGTGCGCTCGCTCGGTCGCGGCGAGCAGCCCGCCGAGGGGACCTTCGGGCCGGCCACGGCGACGAACGTCCTCGTCCAGGTCGGCTCGATCTCGACCGCGCGGGAGACCCGGCTCGTGGCCGCCGGGAGCAGACTCCCGGTGCTGATGTGGGGACTGGTCCTCGGCGGCGGGCTGCTCGTCGTGGTGCTGCTGTTCGTCGTGACCGTGTCGGCGCCTCCCCGTACCCAGGCCCTGCTCCTCGGGCTCTCCACCATGTTCACGGCGGTGCTGGTCCTGCTGGTCCTCGCGCTGAACAACCCCTTCGCCGTGGGCCCCGGACGGGTGTCCCCTGCCCTCATCGACCAGACGACCGCGCAGATGGAGCAGTCGGCCCCGGCCGTGGCCGGGCGGCCCTGCACGACGCCGGGCTCCTCGCCGTGACCACGACACGGCCGGCGGGCGGGGACGCGGCCGCGAGTCCGGCTCCCCCTGCGCCGGCGGTCCTGCTCGCCAGTCTCGCGGTCGCGCTCGGGGTCGGTCTCCCCGTCGCGGCCGCGGCGTTCGGGTTCCTCGCCCTCGTGCGCAGGCTCGAGACCGCGCTGTGGCAGACGCTGCCCGACGGACTGGGCTTCTCCGGCGCGGCGTGGTGGTGGGTGCTGCTCGTCCCGACCGTCGGCGGCGTGCTGTCGGCGCTCGCGGTCCGCCGGCTCCCCGGCAACGGCGGCCATGATCCCGTCGCGGGCTTCAGCCCCGATCCCGTCCTGCCGGCGGCCATCCCCGGGGTCGTCCTCGCCGCCCTGGCGACCCTGTCCTTCGGTGCCGTGCTCGGGCCCGAGGCGCCGCTGGTCGCGCTCGGCAGCGCCCTCGGCCTGTGGTTCGCCCGGCTCGCCCGGCTCGGTGCCGGTGTCGCCCCGATGGCCGCCGCGGCCGGGCTGTTCGCCTCGATCTCGGCGCTCTTCCAGAACCCGCTGCCGGCCGCGCTGCTCGTGCTCGAGGCCGTGGGCATGGCCGGGGCGGGAGCGCCGCTCGCGGCGGTGGTGCTGCCGGGCATGCTCGCCGCCGCCAGCGGCTACCTGCTGATCTCCGGGCTGGGCTCGTGGTCCGGGGTCGATCCGTCGGGGTTCCCGATCCTGCGGCTGCCGGAGTACCAGACCGTGCGCCCCGCCGACCTGCTCTGGGCCGCCGTCCTCGGGGTCGCGCTGGCGGCCCTCCTTCGCCTCGTGCAGCTCGGGGCGCAGGCCTGCCACCGCGCCACCGCCCGGCGCCCCTGGGTCGCCGCGCCCGCCGCCGGCCTGCTCGTCGGCGGCGCGGCGGCGGTGTTCGTCGTCCTCACCGGCCGCCAGCCCGACCTCGTGCTGTTCTCCGGGGAGACGAGCGCGGCGACGGTCGTCTCCGGCGGCGCGTCGTGGGGCGCCGCGACGCTGGCGGCGCTCCTGCTGCTCAAGGCCCTCGCCTACACCGTGTCGCTCGGGAGCCTGTTCCGCGGCGGTCCGGTCTTCCCCGCCCTGTTCATCGGCGTCACCGCCGGCATCCTGCTCTCGGCGCTCGTCCCCGCGGTGTCGCCGACCGCGGGTGTCGTGGCGGGGATGGCGGCCGCCACCTCGGCCGTGCTCCGGCTCCCCCTCAGCGCCGTCCTGCTCGCCGTGGTGCTCGGCGGCAGCACCGCGGTGGAGGCGACCTCCCTGGCTCTGGTCGCCTCGGTCGTCGCCTTCGTCACCGCGTTCGCGTTGCGGTCGGGCCGTGACCGGGCCGCCCGGGCCGACCGGGCCGGGGGACGACCACCCCGGGCGACCCCCCGACAGCAGTGAGCCCGGACCACGACCGTGGGTCCGGGCTCACGCCGATGTCCCGAGACATCACAGGGCGGTGGCGGTGGGATTCGAACCCACGGAGGGCAGGACCCTCACACGCTTTCGAGGCGTGCTCCTTAGGCCGCTCGGACACGCCACCGCGCAGGAGGCTACTAGAGCGCCGCCCCCCGCCGAAATCGTCTGGTTCCCCCCAACCTCCCCACCCCTTCCCGCCCGTGCCGTAGTCCGCACGAAGTGCGGACTACGGGCGGTGGGGGCAGGGTCAGGTGGCTTCGGCCCGGCGGCGCCGGACCCGCCAGACCACGATTCCGGCGACGACCACGAGGCCGACCACGACGGCGCTGCCACGGCCGAGCCAGGTCTCGATCTGGTGGTAGGAGCGTCCGGCGGCGTAGCCGATCAGGACGACGGTCGCGCCCCAGGCGAGCCCGCCGAGGAGGTTCCACGGCAGGAACGTCCGGTAGCGCATCCGGGACGCGCCGGCGAGCGCGGGCGTCACGGCGCGCAGGAAGGCGGTCCACCGGCCGAGGAAGACCGCGAGGCCGCCCCGGCGGCGCAGCACGTCCCGGGCCCCGTCCACCTGGCGCCGGCGGCCGTCGAAGATCCGGTGGTCGAGGATCCGGCTCCCCCAGAGCCGCCCGATCTCGTAGCCGACGCTGTCGCCGACGACGGCGGTGACGATGACGACGGCGAGGACGGCCGCGAGCGAGGTGTGCCCCAGGCTCGCGGTGACCCCGCCGATGATCGCCAGGGTCTCGCCCGGCAGCACGAAGCCGACGAACAGCCCGTCCTCGGCGAACACGACGAGCCCCACGACGACGTACACGAGCCACGGCGGTGAGCTGAGCACCGTGTGGACGAGCGAGGAGACGAGGTCGGACACGACCCCAGTCAACCAAGCGCGGCTGGGCGCCCGCTGGGAGGCTGCTGGGGGGGTCAGCCGCGGCGGTGCCCGGCGAAGAAGCCGAGCAGCAGGTCGGCGCACTCTCGCTCGAGGACACCGCCGACGACCTCGACCCGGTGGGTGGCGCGCCGGTCGCGGACGAGGTCCCAGACCGAGCCGCACGCACCGAGCTTGGGGTCCCACGTGCCGAGGACGAGCCTGGGCACCCGGGTCTGCAGCAGCGCGCCCGCGCACATCGGGCACGGCTCGAGGGTGACGACGAGGGTGCACCCCTCGAGCCGCCACGACCCGGTGGCGGCGGCGGCCGACCGCAGCGCGATGGTCTCGGCGTGCCCGGTCGGGTCGCCGGTGGCCTCGCGGGCGTTCCAGCCCTGCCCGACGAGGTCCCCGGCGGCGTCGACGACGACCGCGCCGACCGGGACGTCCCCGGTGGCCAGGGCCCGCTCGGCGAGGCCGAGGGCCCGGCGCATCCACCCCTCCAGGGCGGGGTCCCGGGCGAGGCCTCCAGCTGCTGGCACGGGGTAAGTTTCCCCCATGCGCGTCCACCTCGCAGACCACCCGCTCATCGCCCACAAGCTGACGTACCTGCGGGACAAGCGGACCGACTCGCCGACCTTCCGGCGGCTGGCGGAGGAGCTCGTCACGCTGCTGGCGTACGAGGCCACCCGGGACGTGCGCACCGAGCCGTTCGAGATCGAGACCCCGGTCGCGCCGACGACCGGCATCAAGCTCTCCCGGCCCAAGCCGCTCGTCGTGCCCATCCTGCGGGCCGGGCTCGGCATGCTCGAGGGGATGGTCCGGCTCCTGCCGAGCGCCGAGGTGGGCTTCCTCGGCATGCAGCGCAACGAGGAGACCCTCGAGGCGGTGACGTACGCCAACCGGCTCCCCGACGACCTCTCGGGCCGGCAGTGCTACGTGCTCGACCCGATGCTCGCCACCGGCGGGACGCTGTCGATGACGATCCGCTACCTCGCCGAGCGGGGGGCCGACGACATCACCGCGGTCACGCTGCTCTCGGCTCCCGAGGGCCTGTCGGCCGTCGAGGAGCAGGTCGCCGACCTCGAGGTGCCGATCACGGTCGTCACCGGCGCGGTCGACGAGCGGCTCAACGAGCTCGGCTACATCGTCCCGGGCCTCGGCGACGCCGGTGACCGGCTCTACGGCGTGGTCTGACGCCACGCCCGGCCCGGCGCGCCCCCGACGACCCCGCGGCGCCGTCGGGCACACTGACGATGGCACATCGCTGCCCGGCGACGGCTGCCCACCGACCGACACCCAGACGCGCCCACCGCACCCGAGTCCGAGGAGACCCGACATGCCGCCCGTGAAGAAGATCTTCTGGTGGCTGATCGTCATCTTCCTGCTCTACGCCATCCTCACCTCCCCGGACGACGCGGCCGCGATGGTCGGCAACATCTGGGACATCATCGTCGGCGGCATCGAGAACATCGGCCAGTTCTTCGACAACCTCCTCAACCGGACCCAGTAGCGGACAGGACCGGCGTGTTGCCCCCGTCGGCGGCCCACAGCCGCGACCTCGAGCGCTACCTCCTCGACGGGGAGCGGGTGATCACCGCGGTGCGGGCGCACTGGGCCATCGTCAGCAAGCCCGTCGCGATCGGGGTGCTCGGCACCCTGCTCGCGCTGTGGCTCGACGTGGCGCTGCCGAACTCCTCGGGCCGGATGGACGACATCGTCTGGATCGCGTGGATCGTCCTCGCCTGCTGGGTGGCCTGGCGGGTGTTCGAGTGGCGGCACAACTGGTTCGTCGCCACCGACAAGCGGTTCCTCATGTTCCACGGGTTCGTCACCCGCAAGGTGTCGATGATGCCGCTGCGCAAGGTCACCGACATGACCTACCAGCGCAGCATCACCGGGAGGCTGCTGCGGTACGGCACGTTCGTCCTCGAGAGCGCCGGCCAGGACCAGGCGCTGAGCGAGATCGACTACGTGCCCGACCCGGACGCGAACTACCGGGCGATCTGCGCCGAGATCTTCCAGATCAAGGGGGTGGACGAGGACGAGGAGCTCGTCGTCGTCCCCGAGCACGACGATCCCGGGCCGCCGGCGCCGCGGCGGCGGCGCGGGGACTGGCGGGTCAGCGAGCAGGAGCGCTGGGCGCGCGAGCACGAGCCGCCCCCGGAGGAGGGCCCCCGGGGCAGGGAGCAGTCGCTCTACCGCTCCCCCGACCTCGTCGAGGAGGACCGAGGGGCGGACACCGGCGAGATCCCGGTCCACCGGCCCCGCGAGGACTGAGCGGCCCCGCGCCGGAGGGACTCAGATCGCCTTGATGATGTCCTCGACCCGCTCCTTGGCGTCCCCGAACAGCATCTGGCTGTTGTCCTTGAAGAAGAGCGGGTTCTGCACCCCGGCGTAGCCGGTCGCCATCGAACGCTTGAAGACGACGACCTCGCGGGCCTTCCACACCTCGATCACCGGCATGCCGGCGATCGGGCTGCCGGGCTCCTCGGCCGCGGAGGGGTTGACGGTGTCGTTGGCCCCGATGACGAGGACGACGTCGGTCTCGGGAAGGTCCCCGTTGATCTCGTCCATCTCGAGGACGATGTCGTAGGGCACCTTGGCCTCGGCGAGAAGGACGTTCATGTGGCCCGGCAGCCGCCCGGCGACCGGGTGGATGCCGAACCGGACGTCGACCCCGGCGGCGCGAAGCCGCGAGGTGAGCTCGGCGACGGGGTACTGCGCCTGCGCGACGGCCATCCCGTACCCGGGCGTGATGACGACCGAGGAGGCGCCGGTGAGCAGCTCGGCGACGTCGGCCGCGTTGGTCTCCCTGTACTCCCCGTAGTCCCTGGCCTCGCCGCTGACGGCGCCGTCGCTGCCGAACCCGCCGGCGATGACGCTGACGAAGGACCGGTTCATCGCCCGGCACATGATGTAGCTGAGGATCGCACCCGAGGAGCCGACGAGCGCACCGGTGACGATGAGCAGGTCGTTGCCGAGCATGAACCCGGCCGCGGCCGCGGCCCACCCGCTGTAGGAGTTGAGCATCGACACGACGACGGGCATGTCCCCGCCGCCGATCGAGGCGACCAGGTGCCAGCCGAACGCGAGGGAGATCGCGGTCATCAGCGCGAGCGGGACGATCGACGGGGCCGCGACGAACCAGACGAGCAGGCCCGCCGAGGCGACGAGCGCGAGCAGGTTGAGCTTGTGCCGGTGGGGCAGCACCAGCGGCTTGCTCGCGATCCGGGCGCTGAGCTTGAGGAAGGCGACGACCGAGCCGGTGAACGTCACCGCGCCGATGAACACCCCGAGGAACACCTCGACGAGGTGGACCCCCTCGCTCGCGACCGTGCCGGGCTCGAGGTAGGAGCTGTACCCGACGAGGACCGCGGCGACGCCGACGAAGCTGTGGAGCATCGCGACGAGCTGCGGCATGCCCGTCATCTCGACGACCCGGGCGCGCCAGAGCCCGACGGCGGCGCCGATGGCCATCGCGACGAGGATGAGGACGAGGGTGGTGCCCGCCCCGCGCTCGCTGTCGCGGACGGCGAGGACGACGGTCGCGACGAGGGCGAGGGTCATCCCGATGACCCCGAACGTGTTGCCGCGCTTGGCGGACTCGTGGCGGGACAACCCGGCGAGGCTGAGCACGAACAGGACGGCGGCGACGATGTACGCGGCCTGGACGAGGGAACCGGTCACCGCTCAGCCCTTCCGGAACATGCCGAGCATGCGGTTGGTGACGGCGAACCCGCCGAAGATGTTGATGCTCGCGACGACGACGGCGACGAACGAGATCGCCGAGACGACGACGTTCTCGTTGCCGATCTGGAGCAGCGCGCCGACGAGGATGATCCCGCTGATCGCGTTCGTCTCCGACATCAGCGGGGTGTGCAGCGCGTGCGCGACGTTGGAGATGACGTAGAACCCGACGATGACCGCGAGCGCGAACACCGTGAAGTGGGCGAGGAACTCGCCCGGGGACACCGCGGCGACGACGCCGAACAGGGCCACCGCGAGGACCATGCCGGCGTAGCCGACCCGGGGGTCGCGCTCCTTCGGCGGCTCCGGCCGGGGCGGCGGCGCCGACGGCTGGGTGGGGGCCGCGGAGACCTGCACCGGCGGCGGGGGCCAGAGGACCTCCCCGTCGCGCACGACCGTCATCCCGCGCTGGACGACGTCCTCGAGGTCGAGGACCAGCTCGCCGTCCTTGCCCGGCGTGAGCAGCTTGAGCAGGTTGACGACGTTCGTCCCGTAGAGCTGGGAGGCCTGGGTGGGCAGCCGGGCGGGCAGGTCGGTGTAGCCGATGATCTTGACCCCGTTGGCGGTGGTGACGAGCTCACCGGCGACGGTCCCCGCGACGTTGCCGCCGTTGGCCGCGGCCATGTCGACGATGACGCTCCCGGGACGCATCGAGGCCACCATCTCGGCGGTCAGCAGACGCGGTGCGGGGCGGCCCGGGATGAGCGCGGTCGTGATGACGATGTCGACGTCCTGGGCCTGCCCGGCGTAGAGCTCGGCGGCACGCGCGTCGAAGTCCGCGGTCGTCTCGCGGGCGTAGCCGTCGGCGGACGGAGCGGCGACGTCGCCCGTGTCGATGCGGAGGAACTCGGCACCCATCGACTCGACCTGCTCGGCGACCTCGGGCCGGGCGTCGAAGGCCCGCACCACGGCCCCGAGGCTGCTCGCGGTGCCGATCGCGGCGAGCCCGGCGACGCCGGCGCCGACGACGAGGATCTTCGCCGGCGGCACCTTGCCCGCCGCGGTGACCTGGCCGGTGAAGAAGCTGCCGAACTCGTGCGCGGCCTCGATGACCGCACGGTAGCCGCCGATGTTCGCCATCGAGCTGAGGACGTCGAGGGACTGCGCCCGCGAGATCCGCGGGACCGCGTCCATCGCGAGCGCGGTGACACCGCGGGCGGCGAGCCGCTGCACGAGGTCGGGGTCGATCGCGGGGGCGAGGAGCCCGACGAGGGTCTGGCCCGGTCCGAGTCGGCGCACCTCACCCGCCGAGGGCGGGTTGACCTTGATGACGACGTCGGCCCCCCAGGCCTCGTCGCGCCCGACGACCCTCGCGCCGGCCGCGGCGTACGCCTCGTCCTCGTAGCTCGCCGCCGATCCGGCCCGGGTCTCGACGACGACCTCGTGGCCCAGCCCGATGAGCTGGGCCACCGTCTTCGGGGTGGCCGCCACCCGGGTCTCCCCCGGGTGCGACTCCTTCGGCACGCCGATCCGCACGTCCGCTCCTCGCCTCGCCAGCACCTCGTGCGTGAAACCTACGGCCTCACCCGGTCCCGGCGCACCCGTTGAGTGAGCAGCAGCTGTCCTCCGAGAGGCGGATCACGTGCAGCTGGCGCTCACTCAACGTGGGCACCGGGGCAGCTGGCGCTCACTCGGCGGGGCGGGGTCAGGTGTCGACGGTGCCGCCGCGTCCGGCGTGCGGGACCGGCTGGCCGAAGGCGCCGCGCTGGTAGTCCTCCATGGCCTGGACGAGCTCGGCGCGGGAGTTCATGACGAACGGTCCCGCCCAGGCGACCGGCTCCCGGATCGGGCGGCCGCCGAGGACGACGACCTCGAGACCCCCGGCGTGCCGGGACTCCTGCACCGGTGCCGCGGAGACCCGGAGCGCGTCCCCGGCGCCGAGGACGGCGAGCTGGCCCGCGCCGACCGGGGTCTGGTCCGGGCCGACGAAGCCGTTGCCGCCCATGACGTAGACGAGGGCGTTGAAGTCCGGCCGCCACGGCAGCTCGAGCTCGGCGTCGGGGGCGACGGTCGCGTGGACCATGGCCATCGGGGTGTGCGTCGCGCCCGGGCCGGTGTGCCCGGCGACGTCGCCGGCGATGACGCGCACGAGCGAGCCGCCGTCGGTCGAGGACAGCAGGGCCACCGAGTCCGAGGTCAGGTCCTGGTAGCGCGGGACGGTGAGCTTGTCGCTGCGGGGCAGGTTCACCCAGAGCTGGAGACCGTGGAAGAGGCCACCGGAGACGACGAGCTCCTCGGGCGGGGCCTCGATGTGGAGGATCCCGCTCCCGGCGGTCATCCACTGGGTCGCGCCGTTGGTGATCCGCCCGCCGCCGCCGTAGGAGTCCTGGTGGTCGAAGGTGCCGTCGATGATGTACGTCACCGTCTCGAAGCCGCGGTGGGGGTGCCAGGGCGTGCCCTTCGGCTCGCCCGGGGCGTAGTCCACCTCGCCCATCTCGTCCATCATGATGAACGGGTCCAGCAGCCTGAGGTCGACGCCGGCGAAGGCCCGCTTGACCGGGAAGCCCTCGCCCTCGAAGCCGCCGGGGGCGCTGGTGACGGAGCGGACCGGTCGCTGCGCGGTGCCCGCGGCCGGGCGCGGGACGCGCGGGAGCACGGTGAGGTCGGGGACGGTGACGGCGGGCATGGCGGCCTCCTCAGGTCGTTGCCACTTCAACCATCCCGTGCAACGCGCATCGGCGCCAGCCTGTTCCCGCGGCCCTACGTCGGCCGGTACCCGTGGTACTCGGCGGCGCCGGTGTCGGCGAACCAGACGTCGGGGTCGGTGTCGTCGTAGCCCGGCCCGTCCGGCTCGACGTAGGTCATCGTGTCCCGCCACGCCTTGACCGGGTGCCCGAGCGGCTGGGCTCCGTCCTCGAGCGGCGCGGCGGACCCGACACCGTGGCCACCGTCCCGGACGAGCGTCAGGTCGTGGCTGACCCGCCGACGGGGCTCCGGCTCGGGCTCCCGGGCGGGGACGGGCTCGTCGTGGTCCCCGACCGGCTCCTCCTCGGCGGGGATGGCGTCGCCGTCGACGTCGGGGTCGATCTCGTCGGCACGGCGCAGCTGCTCCTCGTGCTGGGCGCGCTCGAAGGCCACCTCGTCCTCCGCGCGGGTGGCCTCGGCGGCGAGCTCGTCGGCCCGGGCGCCCTGAGCCTGCGCGACCTCCTGGGCGGCCCGGGCGGTCGCGGCGGTCTCGGCCGCGTCGGACCCGCGTTCGCGCAGTCGCTCCTGCTCGCCCGGGGCCTGCTCGCGCAGCCGCGCGGCCTCGGCACGGTTCTCCTCGTCGCGCCGGGCGCCGACCCGGCGCACCACCGCCCAGGCCAGCAGCAGCACGACGACGACCACGATGACGGTGAGCAGGCCCTTCACGGGGTCCTCCGGTTCTTCGGGGGTGGTGCGAGCGCGTCCCTCCCGGAACCGCCCCGGCAGGCCGCGCTGGGCGCGCGGCATCACCCAAACCCTACTGGTCAGGGGCCTGCCGCGGCGGACCGAGGAGCGGGGTCGAACCGGGTGGCGGGCCTCACGCGTGGCCGAGCACGGCGAGGGCCTGTTGCAGGCTGCGCACCCCGTACGTGGGCAGCCGCGGCTCGCCCGCCGACCCGGTCTCCTGCCGCGGGACGAGCAGCAGCTCCGCCCCGGCGCCGGCCGCGGCGACGGCCTTCTCGTGCACGCCCCCGACGGCGCCGACCGTGCCGTCCGCGGAGACGGTCCCCGTGGCCGCGACCGCGCGACCGCGGGCGAGGTCGGCGGTGTCGAGGACGTCGGTGAGGGCCAGGGCGTAGGCCAGCCCCGCGGACGGACCCCCGACGCCGGGACGGGGACGGAAGCGGACCCGGAACGGCAGGACCGCGTGGAGGTCCTTCGTGGCGGCGAGCACCCCGATTCCGGCGCCCCCGGTGACCTGCGGCAGGGTCCGGCTGACCAGCCGGACCGTCCGAGTGCGCCCGTTCCGGAGCACGGTCAGCCGGACCGTCTCACCCGCGGGCCGGCCGGCGAGGGCGTCGTGCAGGCCCGGGGACGTGGTGACCCGGACGCCGTCGACGGCCGTGACGACGTCGCCGACCTCGAGCGCGTCGGCGGCCGGGGAGGACGGCACCGTCGCGAGCACGGTCGCCCCGTCGCCGGTCAGCCGTGCCGGGTACCCGGCGGCGCGGGCGGCGGCGACCGCGGCGGTCTGGCGGCTGTCGCGGAACATGCCGCGCTCGAGGTCGTTCAGCTGCGACGGCGCGATCCCCGACGGGAGTACCGCGGCGGCGGAGACGACCTCGCGGTCGCTGCGCAGCAGGGAGGCCAGTAGGCCGATCGAGCTCGGCTGGCTCAGCCGCACCGACGTCAGCAGGTAGCGGCCCGTCGGTCGCTGCGTGGGGACGCCGGTGACCCGCACGTCCCCGGTGACGTCGAACGACGGCCCGGGCGCGAGCACGACGAACGGCGGGTGGTACGCCGCGGCCGCGACGGCGACGACCGCCACGGCGACGACGCCGCCGACCACGACCGCCGACCGGTTCCGCCGGACCGGCCGCCCCGGGGCGCCGGGGGTCGACACCGCCCGGGAGAGGTCGGTGGCCGAGAGCAGGCCCACGAGCGGCCCAGTGCCCGAGGGGTCGCGGACGACGACCCGTCCGGGCTGACGCGCGAGGACCTTCGCGGCGTCGGCGAGGAGGTCGTCCGGGCGCAGGGTCCCGACCTCGTCCTCCGGGGTCATGACGTCCGCGACCCGGACGTGGCGCCGCTCGCCCATCGGGACCCGGCCCGCGTGCCGGAGCTCGAGCAGGCCGACGAGCCGGCCGTCGACGACGACGGGGTAGACCGGATGCGACCGGTACCGGGTCGTGACGTCGGCGAACTCCTCCAGCGACATCCCCGGCGGGACGGTCACGAGCTCGGTCGACATCAGGTCGCGGACGCGCAGCCCGGTGAACGCCTCGGCGACGCGGGCGGCCCGGACCTCCTGGCGGACGGCCTCGAGCAGGAACCAGCCGATGAGGACGAACCACAGGCCCCCGAGGCTGCCGGCCACCAGCATGGTCACCAGCCCGACGGCGACGAGGACACCGGCGAACGCCCGGCCGGGCAGGGCGGCGTCGATCGTCGCCTGGGCGGAGTCCTTGGTGCGCCACCACAGCAGCGCGTGCAGCAGCCGGCCGCCGTCCAGCGGCAGGGCCGGGACGAGGTTGAACGCGAGCAGGAGCGCGTTGACCTGCGCGAGGTAGGTCAGCACCCCCACCCACGGCGCCGCCACCCCCACCGCCCCGGCGAGGAGGGAGGCGAGGAGGAACGCTCCGGCGAGCGCGGCCGAGGCGAGCGGGCCGGCGAGGACGATGCGGAACTCGACGGCCGGCCCGCGCATCTCCTCGTCGGCCTCCGAGACCCCGCCGAAGAGCCACAGCGTGATGCCGCGCACGGGGACGCCCTCGCGCAGCGAGCGCAGGGTGTGGCTCAGCTCGTGGAGCAGGACCGAGGCGAAGAAGAGGATCGTCGCGACGGCAGCCATCGCGAGGTACGTGGGGCCGCCGAGCCCGGGGTAGCGGCTCGGGAACAGCGACGCGGCGAGCGACCACAGCACGAGGCCGACGATGAGCAGCCAGCTCCAGCCGACCCTGACCGGCACGCCCCGCACGCGAAAGAGAACCACGACCGCCCCCACGTGCACGGTAGGGGGTGCCCGGGCACCCGACCCGAGCAGAAGGTCCCGGGACGGCGAGGAGGAACTCGGCGGGCCTGCCGCTCCGCGCGGGCGGAGCGGGGCTCAGGCCTTCAGGCCGAGCTCGGCGACCGACTCCTGGCGCATCTCGACCTTGCGGACCTTGCCGGTGACGGTCATGGGGAACTCCTCGACGATCTTGACGTAGCGCGGGATCTTGTAGTGGGCGAGCCGGCCGCTGGCGAACTCCCGCAGGCTCTCGGCCGTCAGCGGCTCGGCGCCCTCGCGCATCCGGATCCAGGCGCACAGCTCCTCGCCGTACCTCGCGTCCGGCACCCCGATGACCTGGGCGTCGAGGACGTCGGGGTGGGTGTAGAGGAACTCCTCGATCTCCCGCGGGTAGACGTTCTCCCCGCCCCGGATGACCATGTCCTTGATCCGCCCGGTGATCTGGACGTACCCGTCCTCGTCCATGACGCCGATGTCCCCGGTGTGCATCCACCCGTCCTGCAGGACCTCGGCGGTCTTGTCGGGCTGCTCCCAGTAGCCGAGCATCACCGAGTACCCCTTGGTGCAGAACTCCCCCGGCACCCCCCGGGGGACCGTCTCGCCCGAGACCGGGTCGACGATCTTGATCTCCAGGTGCGGGCAGACCCGCCCGACGGTGCCGACCTTGCGCTCGAAGGAGTCGTCGGTGCGGGTCTGGGTCGAGACCGGGGAGGTCTCGGTCATCCCGTAGCAGATCGTCATCTCCTCGATGCCGCTCGCGATGAGCTTCTTCATGACCTCGGCCGGGCACGGCGACCCCGCCATGATCCCGGTCCGCACCGAGGACAGGTCGTAGGTGTCGAAGTCCGGCAGCGACCACTCGGCGATGAACATCGTCGGCACGCCGTACAGCGACGTGCACCGCTCCTGCTGGACCGCGGCCAGCGTCGCCGCCGGGTCGAACCCGGGCGCGGGGATGACCATGGCCGCCCCGTGGCTGGTGCACGCGAGGTTTCCCATGACCATCCCGAAGCAGTGGTAGAAGGGCACGGGGATGCAGACCCGGTCGGCCTCGGTGTAGCGGCACACCTCCCCGACGAGGTAGCCGTTGCCGAGGATGTTGCGGTGGCTCAGGGTCGCACCCTTGGGGAACCCGGTCGTCCCGGAGGTGTACTGGATGTTGATCGGGTCGTCCGGGGACAGCGACGCCTGCACCTCGGCGAGCCGGTCGGCGCCGACCTCGTCAGCCCGGGCGAGCAGCTCCTCCCACCCGTCGGTGCCGAGGAGGACGACCCGGCGCAGGTCGGGGCAGGAGCCGCGGACCTCCTCGACCATCGCGGCGTAGTCGCTGGTCTTGAACCGCTGCGCGGAGACGAGGTGGCCGATGCCGGCCTGGGTGAGGACGAACTGGAGCTCGTGGGTGCGGTAGGAGGGGTTGATGTTGACGAGGATCGCGCCGATCTTCGCGGTCGCGTACTGCACGAGGGTCCACTCGGCACAGTTCGGGGCCCAGATCCCGATGCGGTCCCCGACCCCGAGGCCGTCGGCGAGCAGCGCGCGGGCGAGCTCGTCGACCCTGCGGGTGAACTCGGTGTAGGTCCACCGCAGCCCCTGGTGGACGTCGACGAGCGCGTCCCGGTCCCCGAACCGCGCCGTCGTCGCGTCGAGGTCGTCCCCGATCGTCGTGTCCGGCAGGGGCGGCTCCGCCGGTCCGACGGTGTGCGACGGCATGGGCTCGGGGGTCTGCTCGGACATCGTCGTCCTCCTGTGCTCGGCGGCTGCTGCCCCCCATCCCACCCCCTCACGCGGCCCCCCACAACCACCCGGGGGACCGCTCGCTCCGGGGCCGCCGGCCCCGCCGGGTCAGCTCGTGATGTCCTTCCCGGCGAACCGGGCCCACGCGAGCAGCCAGAACACGAGCGCGTACACGGCGTCGACGGCCAGGCCCTTGCCGACGTTCTCGAGCAGCACCGGGTCGCGCAGCAGGTCCCCGAAGGCCATCCACCGGTCGACGAGCAGCCACGGGTGCAGCCACGCGAGCTGGGGCACGGCGTCGAGGATCCACATGAGGATGTTGACGATCATCAGCGCGATGGCGGCCGCGATCGGCTGCTCGGTGAGCGAGGAGATGAACAGCCCGATCGCGGCGAGCCCGGCCAGCCCCGCGGCGAGGTAGAGCATGACGAGCACGAGCCGCCAGACCCCTGCCCAGACCCCGATCTGGGTGCCGGACAGGGTCGTCATCGGCCCGGTGCCGAACAACGCGATGCCGGCGATCGCCCCGGGGACGGCGACCGCGCTCACCCCCCACAGCGCGCCCGCGCACAGCGAGGCGTACTTCACCGCGAGCAGCCGGGTCCGGTCCACCGGGACGGTGAGCAGGTAGCGCAGGGTGCCGATGTTGGCCTCGCCGGCGATGGAGTCCCCCGACAGCATCGCGAGCGCGAGCGGGAGGAACATCGTGATCTCGACGCCGAGCGCGGCGAGCGGGACGAACAGGCCGTTGGACGTGATCGAGTCGAGGAAGCTCGGTCCGCCCCCGCCGCCGGGGCTGGACAGCTTCACCGAGATCGCCATGATGACCGGGACGGCGGCGAGCACGAGCAGCCCGGCCTGGTTGCGGCGGCGGCCGCCGATGAGCCGCAGCTCGGAGCGGAACAGCCGGGTCGACCACCACCGCCGACGGGAGCCGCGCTCCTCGGACGGGGACGCGGGGGCGGGCCGGGGCGCGGTGCCCGTCCCGCCGCGGGGGGCCTGCTCAGCCGCTGACATCGAAGCCCTCCCCGGTGAGCTCGACGAACCGGTCCTCCAGGCTCGGGGTGTCGACGTCGAAGCCGCGCACGCCGACGCCGTCGCGGACGAGCGCGGCGACGACGTCCTCGGGACGCAGGCTGCCGAGCCGGGCGCGCACGAGCGCGGCGGTGAGGGTGACGTCGGTGGCCCCGAGCCGGTGCAGGGTCCGGGCGGCGGCCTGCGGGTCGGTCGTCTCGACCCGGCAGGTGGCGACGTCCGCGCCGCGGACCTCGCCGGTGGTCCCCTGCGCGACGAGCCGTCCCTCGCGCATGACCCCGAGGTGGGTGCACACCTGCTCGACCTCGCCGAGCAGGTGGCTCGAGACGAGGACGGTCGCGCCGTCCGCGGCGAGCGCGCCGATGAGGGTGCGCACCTCCCGGGTGCCCTGCGGGTCGAGGCCGTTCGTCGGCTCGTCGAGCACGAGCAGGTCCCGGGGTGCGAGCAGGGCGGCCGCGATCGCGAGCCGCTGACGCATCCCGAGCGAGTAGGCCCGGTAGCGCTTCGTCGCCGCCGGCAGCAGCCCCACCCGGTCGAGCGCGGCGTCGATCCGGCGCGCGCTCGTGCGCGGGTCGGCGAGCAGGTCGGCGGCGTCGAGCCGGGCGAGGTTGGAGCGGGCGGACAGGTAGGGGTGGAACGCCGGCCCCTCGACGAGGGACCCCACCCGGTGCAGCGCCTCCCCGGACCGCTCCGGCACCGGCAGCCCGAGCAGCGAGCGGGTCCCCGCGGTCGGGGTGACCAGGCCGAGGAGCATCCGGATCGTCGTCGTCTTGCCCGATCCGTTCGGTCCGAGGAAGCCGTACACCGCGCCGGTGGGCACGGCGAGGTCGATGGCGTCGACGGCGGTCTGCTCGCCGAACCGCTTCGTCAGCCCGCGGGTCTCCACGGCCAGCCCGGGCGGCGCGTCCACCGCCGCGCGGACCTGCGGTCCCACGCGGGTCGCGGGGGCGCTCACCGGCCCACGCTCACCGGGAGAGCGCGGCGTAGAGCCGGTCCGGGGCGACCGCCCCGACGGCGACCCGCCCGTCGTCGGTCAGCACCGCGGAGAACAGGGTGCCGTTGAGCAGTCGGCCGCTGCCCCACGGGCCGCTCACCTTCGGCAGGGACCCGAGCACCTGGCCGAGCTCCCCGAGCCCGGTGTCACCCCGGCCCGCGGGCGGGCCGCTGCCGCCGCTCGTCCCGAGACCGGTGACCTGCGAGAGGTCGCCGACGGCGACGCTGGCCCACCCGGAGCCGACGACGGTGGGCTCGCCCGCGCCCGCCATCGGTCCGTGTCGACCGGTCGCGTCGTGACCCCCGGGGATCGGCAGCGACTTCTCGGTCACCTTCGTGCCCGGCGGGGGGTTGAAGGAGAACTGCCGGGCGTCCGGGGTGGTGAAGTCGACGCTGCTGAAGCCGACCTCGAACGCCGGGTCGGCCATCCGCGTCGAGTAGACCTGGACCCGCAGCGGGACGTGGGTGGCGGCGTCGACGGCGATGGTGACCCGGTCGACGAGGGTCGTGGAGTCCTTCGGGGTGAGCGTGAGCTCGTACGCCGACCGGCCGGCGACCGTGACGTCCCCGCTCGTCGTGACCCGAGTCGTCGGGGTGATCAGGTCGAGCGCCCGCGTGGCGGCCTGCTCGGGGGTGGAGGGCAGCTCGCCCGGCCCGGGGGCGTGCCCGGGTGCCATCGGGTCGTTCGATCCCTTCTCGCCCCGGGGCAGGGTCATGTGCTGCGCGGTCTTGTCCGTGCTCGACCACACCCAGAGGTCGGGGCCGTCGCGGACGACGTCGGACTCCCCGAGGCCGCCGACGAGCGCGAGCCGCTGCCGGCCCGGCCCGCCGTACCAGAGCCGGAGGGTGTGGGTCCCCGAGACCATGGACGTCAGCGACGAGGAGCCGCCGGAGTCGCCGCCCGACCCGCCGGTCATCCCGGGGATCTCCGGCAGCCCCAGGTTGGAGGTCTGGACGACCGTCCCCGACATGCCGTCGACCTCGGCCTTCTGGACGTCGACGAGGAGCTGCCGCGCCGAGACCGGCGGCAGGGTCGGGTCGGCGGAGGCGGCCCGACCGGTGACGAACGAGCCTGCCGCCACGAGGCCGACGGCGGCGACGGGGGCGGCCCAGCGCAGCGCGGGACGCTTGTCGAAGATCTCCATGCGACTCATCCTGCCGCGCCCGCGCTGAGAGGTCACTGAGAGACGGCTGGACCGCCGCCGGGGTCGTGCGAGGGTAGGAGCGTGAAGCTGCTCGTCGTCGAGGACGAACGCCGCATGTCGGACGCCATCGCCCGGGGGCTGCGGGCCGAGGGCTTCGTCGTCGACGTCGCCGACGACGGCCCGGGAGGGCTCGAGGCGGCCCGGTTCGGCGACCACGACGCGGTGATCCTCGACGTCATGCTCCCGGGGATGTCGGGCTACGCCGTCGTGCGGACCCTCCGCGAGGAGGGGAACTGGGTGCCGGTGCTCATGCTGTCGGCCAAGGACGGTGAGCACGACGAGGCCGACGGGCTCGACTACGGCGCGGACGACTACCTCACCAAGCCGTTCTCGTTCGTCGTGCTGCTCGCCCGGCTCCGGGCCCTGCTCCGGCGGGACCCGGGGCCGCGACCGGTCCGGCTCGAGGCCGCCGGGGTCGGCCTGGACCCGGGCACGCGCCGGGTCGAGGTCGACGGGCGCGAGGTCGCGCTCTCCCCGCGCGAGTTCGTCCTCCTCGAGACGCTGCTGCGGGCCCACCCTCGGGTGGTGTCCAAGGACACGCTGCTCGACTCGGTGTGGGGCGAGGCCGGCGAGGGGGACCCGAACCTCGTCGAGGTCTACGTCAGCTACCTGCGCCGCAAGCTCGGCCGCGAGCGGATCGAGACCGTGCGCGGGGTCGGCTACCGGGTGGCTGGGTGAGGCGGCAGCCCGGGGCGCGCGGGGTCCGTGCCGCGGCCGGATGGGGGTCGCGGCTGAGCATCCGCTCCCGGCTCATGGCCATCGGGATCGCCGGGGTGACCGGGGCCCTCGTCGTCGGCGGGCTGCTGCTCTACGCGACGATGTCCACCGCCCTGACCCGCTCGGTCGACGACTCGGCGCGCGCGAGCGCCCGCAGCGTCGCCTCCCTCGTCGAGTCCGGGAGGCTGCCGGACCCCGTGCCCGTGTCCGGCTCCCAGGTCGTCCAGGTCGTCGACGCCCGGGACCGGGTCGTCGCGGGGTCCGCCACCGCCGACCGGCTCACCCCGCTGGTGACCCCCGAGCAGCGCGCCCGTCTCCTCGAGGGGGCCACCGTGACCGTGCCCGGCTACCGGGCGGCCAGGTCGGGGGACCTGCGGGCGGCCGGGGTGGCTGCGGCCGGTCCCGACGGCCGGGTCACGGTCGTCGCCGCCGTGCCGACCGCGGACCTCGACACGAGCCGACGGCTGCTGCGGGTCCTCCTGCTCGTGTTCTTCCCGCTCGTCGTCGCCGCCCTCGCGCTCGTCGCATGGCGGGTCGTCGGGGCGGCGCTCAGCCCGGTCGAGCGGCTGCGGGAGGGCGCCGAGCGCATCGGCGCTGGCGCCGGGGACGCCGAGCGGCTCCCGGTGCCGCCGACCCGGGACGAGGTGAGCGCCCTCGCGACCACCCTGAACGGGATGCTCGACCGGCTCGCGGGGGCCCGTGGGCGGCAGCGCTCGTTCGTCGCCGACGCCGCCCACGAGCTCCGCAGCCCGCTCGCGACCATGCGCACCCAGCTCGAGGTCGCCGGCCGTCTCGGGGAGGGTGGCGACCTGCCCGCGGAGCTGCTGCCCGAGGTCGACCGGCTCTCCCGGCTCGTCGAGGACCTGCTCGTCCTCGCCCGGGTCGAGGACGGTCGGACCCCGCCGCGCACCGAGGACGTCGACGTCGCCGACCTGCTCGAGGAGACCGCGCGCCGCCACGGCGGCGGCCGGGTCCCGGTCGAGGTCGCGGGCGTGGCCTGTCGGGGTGGCGGCGACGGTGGCTCCAGGGTCCCGCGGGTGACGGTCCGGGCCGACCGCGCCCACCTGGTCCGGGCGCTCGGCAACCTCGTCGACAACGGCGTCCGGCACGCCGGGACCCGGGTCGTGCTCTCGGCCCGGGAGCTGCCCGGCTCGGTCGAGGTCGTCGTCGCCGACGACGGCCACGGCATCGCCGCCGAGGAACGGGAGCGGGTCTTCGACCGCTTCGCCCGGCTCGAAGAGGCCCGCGACCGGGACTCCGGCGGCAGCGGGCTCGGGCTCGCGATCACCCGCGAGCTGCTCCGGGCCGGGGGAGCCGCGATCCGGCTCGAGGAGGCGGAGCCGCCCGCGACGGGGCTGCGCGCGGTCGTCACCCTCCCCCGCTGACCGGCCGCTGACCTGCCGAGCGTGGGTGCCGGGCCCACGGAGCCCACGGAGACCGGACGCGCCGGGTCAGGCGCCGCCGGAGCGGACGATCGCGAGGGCGTCCTGCAGGGCCGCGAGGACGAGGGCGACCCGGTCGGGGCGGGCGTTGTGGCCCATGAGACCGATCCGCCACACCGAGGAGGCGTACGCCCCGGCGCCGGCACCGATCTCGACGCCGTGCCGCTCGAGCAGCACCCGGCGCACCGCGGCCGAGTCCACGTCCTCGGGCACCCGGACGGTCGTCAGCTCGGGCAGCCGCCACCCGTCCCGGGCGAACAGCTCCAGGCCCATCCCGGTCAGGCCGTCGCGCAGCAACCCGCCCGCCTCGGCGTGCCGGTCGGCGACCGCGCCCAGGCCCTCCTCGAGGATCCGGCCCAGCGCGGCGTGCAGGCTGGCGACCATCGGGGTCGGGGCGGTGTGGTGGTAGGTGCGCCCGCCCGCGCTCTCCGGGCCGACGTAGCCGCCCAGCAGTCCGAGGTCGAGGTACCACGACCGGGGCCGCTCGACCCGGCGCTCGAACGCCCGGTCGCTGATCGTGAACGGCGCGAGGCCGGGCGCGACCCCGAGGCACTTCTGGGTGCCGGCGTAGCCGACGTCGACCCCCCACGCGTCGGCGTGCACCTCGATCCCCCCGATCGAGGTGACGGCGTCGACGACGAGCAGGGCGTCCCCCTTGAGCCGACCGAGCGTCGCGATGTCGGACCGGACGCCGGTCGAGGTCTCGGCGTGCACCGCGGCGATGATCGCCGGAGACGGGTGCGCGGCGGCGACCCGCTCGGGATCGACCGGCTCCCCCCACTCGTGGTCGACCCGGACGACCTCGGCGCCGCAGCGGGCGGCGACCTCGCACATCCGCTCGCCGAAGAGGCCGTTGACGGCGACGACCACGACGTCGCCGTCGCGGACGAGGTTGACGAACGCGGCCTCCATGCCGCCGGAGCCGGTCGTGCTCAGCGGCAGCGTGCGCCGGTTCGCGGTGCCCCACGCCGTCCGGAGCCGGTCACAGGTCTCGTCCATGATCCGGAGGAAGGCCGGGTCGAGGTGGCCGAGCAGGGGCTGGGTGAGCGCGGTCGTCGCCTCCGGGTAGGGGTTGGACGGTCCGGGGCCGAAGAGGTGGCGGTCGGCGAGCGGCACGGGCGGGTCTCCGTTCTCGGGTGACGGCGGGGTCGGTGGGGCGCCGGGGTCCGGGGCCGGGCTCAGAGCACGGCCCCGGGGTTGAGGATGCCGGCGGGGTCGAGGGCGTCCTTGACCCTGCGGGTGAGGTCCATGACGTCGGGGCCGAGCTGGTCGGGCAGCGCCGCCTTCTTCAGCCGGCCGACGCCGTGCTCGCCGGTGATGGTCCCACCGAGGGAGATCGCGAGCGCCATGACCGCGCCGAACGCCGCCCGCGAGGCGGCGAGCGAGTCCGGGTCGGCGGCGTCGTGGACGATGACGGGGTGGGCGTTGCCGTCCCCGGCGTGGGCGACGACGGGGATCTCCACCCCGTGCTCGGCGGCGATCGCGGCGATCCCGTCGAGCAGCTCGGGCAGCCGGGGCACGGGGACGCCGACGTCCTCGAGGAGGAGCGAGCCGCGTCGCTCGATGGCGGGAAAGGCGGCCCGGCGGGCCTCGGCGAACATCTCCCCCTCGTCGGGGTCCTCGGTGACGAAGCACTCGCTCGCCCCGGCGGCGCGGCAGGCCTTCTCGATCGCCGCGGCCTCGGCCGCCCGGGCCGCGCCCGGGGCGTCGGTCCGGGCGATGAGGAGCGCGCCGGCGTCCCGGTCCAGGCCCATGCTCCGGTGGTCCTCGACGGCGTTGACCGCGGCCCGGTCCATCAGCTCCATCATCGAGGGTCGCACGGTGCGCCCGACCGCGACGACCGCCTCCGCCGCCGCGGCCGCGGTCGGGAAGGTGGCGACGAGCGTCGCCGCGGGGTCGGGGGCGGGCACGAGCCGGAGCAGGACGCGGGTGATGACGCCGAGGACGCCCTCGCTGCCGACGAACAGCTTGACCAGGGACAGCCCGGCGACGTCCTTCACCCGGGGGCCGCCGAGCCGGACGAGGCGGCCGTCGCCGAGGACGACGTCGAGCCCGAGGACGTAGTCGCTCGTCACCCCGTACTTGACGCAGCAGAGCCCGCCGGCGTTCGTCGCGACGTTCCCCCCGATCGAGCTGATGTCGAACGACGAGGGGTCGGGCGGGTACCAGAGCCCGGCCTCGGCGGCAGCCCGCTTGACGTCGACGTTGAGGGCGCCGGCCTCGGCGGCGACGGTCCGGGTGGCGGGGTCGACGTCGACCGCGGTCATCCGGTCCAGGCTGAGCGTGAGCCCGCCGTCGACCGCGAGCGAGCCCCCCGAGAGCCCGGTGCCGGCGCCCCGCGGGACGACGGGCACGCCGCGGGCGGCCGCCCACCGGACCGCGGCGGCGACCTGCTCGGCGGTGCGGGGGCGCACGACCGCGAGCGGGGTCCCGGCGCCGGCGTCCCGGGTCCAGTCCCGCCGGTAGGCCTCGACGGCCTCGGCGGCGGTGACGACGACGTCCTCGCCGAGGTCGGCGGTCAGGTCCGCGATCTGGGGCGTCGGGGGCATCGTCGCCAACCTACTCCGCACGCGCGGGGGCGGGCGAGGTCGCCCGGTGGCGCAGGTCGGGGGCGCAGTCGGCCATGATCGGGGGGTGCGCGGGCGACACCTGACCTTCACCGGTCGGATCGCCGGGGTGGGGACGACCTCGGGGGTCCGGGTGGTCGTCGGTCGCTGGGAGGACTCCCCGCTCGGGGCCTTCGCCGACGCCATGGTCGAGGACCCCGCCGGTCACCGGCTCCTGCTCGCGCCGACCGAGGCGGTCGCCGACCTCGTCGCGACGACGTACCGGTTCGACGAGGTGCACGTCGTCGACGTCGACGTCACGGGCGGTCCCGGCACGTGGGCCGTCACCGCCGGACCGCTCGAGCTACGCCTGCGGGTGGGTGGGCGCACCGCGCTCGGGTGGGCGCTGCGCGCCGTCCCGGCCCCGCTGGCCCGCGACCGCCGGTGGACCCTCGTCACCGACCCCGTCGCCCGGGTGGTCCTGCGCGGGGTGCGCACCCGCGGGTCGGCCGGGTCGGGCCGCCGGGAGTACTACGCGGCGACCGACCTGAACGCGGTGACGTCCGCCTCCGGCCGGCTCGGGGACCTCCCGCTCGGGGACCTTGCCCCGGTGCACCCACCACCGCGGTTCGGGTTCGGGTCGACGCCGTCCCGCCCGGGCGTGACGACGTTGACGACGACGGTCGTGCTGCCCCGGGACCACCCCCCCGGCTCCCGGACGTCAGCGGCCGGCCGCGGCGGGCCCTGAGACACTGGGGGCCATGCGGCCGATCACCCAGTCCTCGAAGCTCCAGCACGTGCGCTACGACGTGCGCGGCCCGATCCTCGTCGAGGCCCAGCGGCTCGAGGCCGAGGGCCACCGCATCCTCAAGCTCAACATCGGCAACCCCGCGCCGTTCGGCTTCGAGGCGCCCGAGGCGATCCTGCAGGACATGGTCCGCCACCTGCCCCGGGCGCAGGGGTACAGCGACTCGCGGGGGATCTACTCCGCGCGGACCGCGGTCGCGCACTTCTACCAGGAGGAGGGACTGCGGGACGTCACCGTCGAGGACGTCTTCGTCGGCAACGGCGTCTCGGAGATGATCAGCATGGTCCTCCAGGCGTTCGTCGACGACGGCAACGAGATCCTCGTGCCCGCGCCGGACTACCCGCTGTGGACCGGGGCGGTCTCCCTCGCCGGCGGGACGCCCGTGCACTACCGCTGCGACGAGTCGAACGGCTGGGCGCCCGACCTCGCCGACATCGAGTCCCGGATCACCGAGAACACCCACGGCCTCGTCGTCATCAACCCGAACAACCCGACCGGGGCGGTGTACACGGAGGAGGTCGTCAAGGGCCTCGCCGACATCGCCCGCAGGCACGACCTCGTCCTGTTCAGCGACGAGATCTACGAGAAGATCCTCTTCGACGGCGCCACCCACCACCACACCGCCACCCACGCCGGCGAGGACGTGCTCTGCCTGACCTTCAGCGGGCTGTCGAAGGCGTACCGGGTCGCCGGGTTCCGCAGCGGCTGGGTCTGCGTGACCGGGCCGCGGGAGCGAGCGGCGGACTTCCTCGAGGGCCTGACCCTGCTCGCGAACATGCGGATGTGCGCGAACGTCCCGGCCCAGCACGCGATCCAGACCGCGCTCGGCGGCTACCAGTCGGTCACCGACCTCGTCCTCCCCGGGGGC
The DNA here is from genome assembly GCA_963800325.1 of uncultured Actinomycetota bacterium. GTDB lineage: Bacteria > Actinomycetota > Actinomycetes > Actinomycetales > Dermatophilaceae > CAWDAQ01. The sequence continues at coordinate 159,627 of CAWDAQ010000006.1, forward strand.
CGGCTGCGCGAGCAGCGCGACCTCGCCCACGAGATGCTGACCAAGATCCCCGGGGTGACGTGCGTCAAGCCGCAGGGCGCGCTCTACTGCTTCCCCCGGCTCGACCCCGAGGTGTACCCGATCGCCGACGACGAGCAGTTCGTCATCGACCTGCTGCGCAGCAAGAAGATCCTCGTCACCCACGGCACCGGCTTCAACTGGCCCGAGACCGACCACTTCCGGCTCGTCACCCTCCCCGGCGTCGACGTGCTCGAGGAGGCCATCGGCCGGATCGCGGACTTCCTCGAGGGCCACCGGACGGCCTGAGGCCAGGGCCCGGGGGCCCCGCGGCTACGCGAGCCCCGCCGCGGTGCCCCCGGCAGCGCGGTGGTGCTGGCTGCGCTGGACCCGGCTGAGCACCGCGTCGAACGCCGACGCCGCCTCGGCGGCGCCGCGGCCGGGCCACCGGTGGATCGGGGTCGTCGCGCCCTGGGCCTGCTGCACCGCGCTCCGTTCGGGCACCCGCTGGCGCAGGACGAGCGGGCCGAACATCGCGACGAGCTCGCCCGCGCGGAACTCGTGCTCGACGAGGTGGGGCCGGAAGCGGTTGAGGAGCACCCCGACGGGCTGCAGCTCGGGGTTGAGGCCGCCGCGGACGTCGTGGACGACCTGGAGCCCCCGGTCGGCGGCGTTGAGGGCGAAGAGGCCCGGCTCGGCGACGACGAGGGCCCGCTGGCTGGCGGCGAGGCCGGCGCGGGTGAGGCCGCCGAGCGAGGGCGGGCAGTCCAGCAGCACCAGGTCGTAGTCCTCGAGCCGCTCGACCAACCGGGACAGGCGCCGCAGCTGCTTGCCGCGGGCGTCGGGCGCGTCGTGGCGGATCAGTGCCGGCCCGCCGACGAGGACGTCGAGCGCCGGTCGCTCGGGCTCGGTCCAGCCGCTGGGGAGGGTCGAGGCGCGCACCTCCCGCCGTCGCGCCTTGGGCTGGTCGAGCAGGTCCGCGAGCGTCCCGGTGACCCGCCCGGCGACGTCGAGCCCGGTCGTCGCGTCCCCCTGCGGGTCGAGGTCGACGACGAGCGTCGAGATCCCCGCGGTCTGGGCGGCCGAGGCCAGGCCCAGCGTCACCGACGTCTTGCCCACCCCACCCTTGAGGCTGCAGACGCTGAGGACGAGCACCCCTCCAACGTACCGAGCCCGGCTCGGGACCGGGCAGATGACGACTTGGTGACGTCCCCCTGAGCGGATGGTGAGCCCTGCCGCACACGAGCGTGACAACTTCCCGCGACCGCCCGGCCGACCCGCCGCCGGCGCGCTCCCATTGCTCCTGACACCGCCCGCGATGGGGGCGGGACAGGGGATTCGAGGGTGAGTCGCATGCACGGTCACGACCACGTCCGCACGTCTCGGACGAACGCAGGGAACGACGCCGCACGCCGGGGGTCCGCGCCGGGACGTCACCGCGCGCCGCGACCGCGAGGGCGGCACGCGCGACGGGCCGCCGCCCTGCTGCGCCCGGTGCTGCTCGCGGTCACCACGGTCGCGGTCGTCGTCGGGACCCCCGCGCTGCTGCCGGTGCTCACCGCGACGCCGGCCCAGGCCGCGACGACGAACGCGGTCAGCGTCAAGGTCGTCAGCGCGCGCACCGAGCCGCACCACCCCGGCGGCGCCGTCAGCAAGGGGGACGCGGTCACCGACTACCGGTACATGATCAGCGTCGACAACAGCGGCACCTCCGACCCGGCCGGCGCCCCCGAGCCGGGCTCCGGTTGCTCCGCGGACGACCCCGGCTACCCGGCCGACTGCACGTGGCCCTCGATCCTCCAGGACCCCGGCGCCGCCCCCATCTACCGGCAGGGCACCGCGGCCGACTTCGCCGACGGCACGAAGACCCTCGACCTTCCCGACGGCCGCTACCTCATCAGCGTCCTCGCCGACGGCTACAAGATCGACGGCGAGCACTTCACCGTCCCGCTCCAGGAGCCCGGCGTCGTCACCGTCGGCGTGCAGCCGAACCCGCTGCCGGACTCGACCCTGCGGGCGCAGGTCTTCCTCGACGAGGCCTCGACCAACGGCGCCATCGACAACGGCGAGCCCGGCCTCGAGGGGTTCCAGGGCCACATCAACGACACCCTCGGCGAGGTCACGACCGACGTCTACGGCAACCCCCTGTGCACGACGTACGTCAACGAGAACCCCGACACCCACGAGATCCCGTGGGACGCCGCCTCCCGTGACGCCGACGGCCTGCCGGTCGTCGACACCGTCGGCGGCAAGTGCTTCAGCGACGCCTCCGGGATCGTGACCATCCCCCACCTGGGCACCAACCGGTACACGACGTACATCACCCCGCCGGACGGGACCGACTACGTCCAGACCACGACCCTCGAGGGCAACCACGACTTCGACACCTGGCTCATGGAGGGCTCGACCGGGTACGACACCGAGTTCACCCTCGCCGGCGAGCCGGTGCCCACGCCGCAGTTCGGCTTCGTCAAGCCGCACGACGACCTCACGGCCACCGCGAGCGGGTCCGTCAGCGGCGTCGTCGTCGCCGTCAAGCAGTACTACCCGCCGGTCGGCGGCAGCTTCAACAAGTGGTTCGGCTCGACCGGCAGCCGCCTCGACAAGCCGATCGCCAACCCCGTCCTGTCGCTGAACGACCTCGGCAACGGCGACCAGGCCGTGTGGGTGGGCCGCGGCGCCGCCGACGGCAGCTTCACCATCCCGAACGTCCCCGACGGCAACTACCAGCTGACGTGGTGGGACGAGCCGCAGAACTACATCCTCCAGCTCGTCAACGTCACCGTCTCGGGCGGCAAGGCGGTCAAGCTCGGCCAGCTGCCGATGAACGGCTGGTGGACCGAGCTCAGCGGGCACGTCTTCCTCGACACCAACAAGAACGGCAAGCGCGACCCGGGTGAGCAGGGCGTGCCGCAGTTCCCGCTGACGATGCGCAAGAAGGACAACTCGCTCATGGACCGCGGGTCCAACGCGGTCACCACGGACAAGACCGGCTTCTACAACTTCGAGAGCGCCTACCCGCTGTCGGAGTGGACGGTCATGGAGGCCTACGCCGACAACCTCTACACCACGGGCATCACCTACCAGGCCGACAACCAGCCCAAGCCCACGACCGTGCTCGGCGCCGGCGTCGACGTGAGCACCCTCAACATCATCGGGCTCTCCGGGACCCTCGACTGGGGCGTGCAGAAGTACGACGCGGCGGGCCGGAACGGGGGCCCGCGCAACGGCGGCATCGTCGGGTCGATCAGCTACGACACGACCCGCAACGAGCTCGACCCGCAGTACGCGGCCACCGAGGACTGGCAGCCGGGCATCCCGAACATCCCGGTCCGGCTCTACGGCACGGTCGAGTGCCCCGGGGACGGGTCGGTCCCGTGCGACCCGACCGACCGGTTCGTGCTCGACGAGGACGGCTCGGTGAAGAAGGGCAAGCTGCTCAACTCCTCCGTCTCCGAGCACTGGACCCCGCCGACCGGCTGCACCGCCCGTGACGTCGACGGCAACGTGCTGACCCACCCGGGCGACGAGAACGTCCTCGTGCCGGGCCAGGACACCGACGGCGAGTGTCTCGCCGCGCTCGTCAACGGCGTCCAGTTCGGCCCCTCCCCGACCGACCAGGGCACCTCGGACGCCAACTTCGGTGCCGCGGTCGACGGCAACTACGGCTTCGGCGACGCGTGCACCGGCACCCTCGACGACTCCGACCCGGCGAACCCGGTCTGCGACGGGGGGGCGTTCGAGCCGCTCGCCGCCGACAGCTACCTCGTCTCGGTAGACGTCCCGAAGGACGCCAGCGGCGACTCGATGTACCAGGTCACCGGCGAGGAGGACATCAACGTCGCCCGCGGCGACACGGTCGTCCCGCAGGTGCCGCCGCCGTCGTGTGCCGGCCCGCTGCACACCGTCGACGTCGCCGGCACCGGCGACGGGACCGACGGCTACCCCGAGGTCGTCGGCGACGGCAGCAACGGCGCCCCGGCCGGGGTGACCGTGGCGGGGTCCACGCCGGTGACGAACCCGACGTTCCTCGACATGGGCGGCTCGCCGTACGAGGGCAAGGTCACGGCGCGCTGTGACACCAAGCTCGTCGACCTCAACAACGGCAAGTCGATCGTGCCGATGTTCCACCTGTTCACCGACGTCCCGGTGCCGTCGCGGCTGCGTGGCCTGCTCGTCGACGACCTCAACTTCTCGACCGACAAGCGCACCGTGCTCTTCGGCGACAAGGCCGGCGTCCCGAACGCCCCGGTCGGGATCTACGACTTCACCAACCGCCTCGTCGAGACCGTGGAGTCGGACTACAACGGCTACTACGACGTGCTGATGCCCTCGACGGACCACATCAGCTGCCCGACCCCGTCCGGGGTGTGCGCGAACATGTACCGGTTCGTCGGCAACGACCCCGGCGTCCCCGGCCACCTCAACGCGAACTACAACCCGCGGTTCCGCACCATCGCCACCGAGTTCGAGGCCGTGCCGGGCGTGACGATCCCCACCGACCTCGCACCCACCCAGGTCGGGGTGAGCATCGGGGCCCCCGGCACGAGCCCGACCACGGTCAAGTGCATGGTCAACCCGGTCTCCCCGCAGGTGTTCGCGGTCTCCAGGCCGTTCGCCCGGGCGTCCGACACGAACCGGTCGGTCACCATCACCGGCCTCGGGTTCGGCGCGTCGAAGGGCTCCGGCACGGTGCGCCTGGGAGGCACGGACCTCGCCACGACGTCCTGGAGCGACACCGAGATCGTCGCGACGATCCCGGCGGCCGGCACCTCCGCCGGCCGGGTCGCCCCCGGCCCGCACGCCCTGACGGTGACCGCCGACAACGGCAAGTCCACCGTCAACGGGCTGACCTTCCACGTCCTCGGGGGCAGCGGCGCGAGCGCCTACACCCCGAACGTCTACGAGGTCGGCCCGGGCGTCGCGACCGCGAAGTACGACCCGACCAGGGCGGCCAGCGAGACCGGCACCGCCGGGGTGAGCCACGCGATCCAGAACGCGATCGACGACGCGGCGAGCAGCAAGGGCACCGACCTCGTGGTCGTCTACCCGAACGCCGCGACGACCGGCAACCCGCGCGGGGCCTACTACGAGAACCTCGTCGTCTCCTCTCCCGTGAAGCTCCAGGGCGTCGGGGCGGGCGGGTTCCAGGGCCCGAACAACGACAGCCCGTACGTCCAGGGAACCGTGCTCGACGGTGGCGCCTTCGGTGGCGACACCGACCTGGCGACCGACTGGTTCACCAAGGTCGGCGGGATGACGTGGGACGGCAACCAGACCGTCAGCGATGGCGCGGTCGTCTACCTGCTCGGCACGCGCAACGCCTACCCGGCCTCCGGCGGCTTCACCCCCGCCGTCGACGGGTTCGACATCCGCGGCGGGGACCAGCAGGGCTTCCCGGGCAACATCAACGAGCTCACCGGGGCCGCCACCGGGCTGCCGCCGAACATCGTGACCCAGGGCGGCGCGATCTTCGCCAACGCCTACGTCCGCCAGCTGCAGGTGACCAACAACGTGGTCGAGAACAACGGCGGCGGCTACGGCACCATCCGCATCGGGACCCCGGACCTGCCGGCGCCGGACACGAGCCAGCACAACGAGAACGTGCGGATCGCGAACAACCGGATCGTGCAGAACGCGGGGACCAACCTCGCCGGCGCGATCGGCCTGTTCGCCGGCTCCGACGGCTACGAGGTCTCCGGGAACGACATCTGCGGCAACTTCTCACTGGAGTACGGCGCCGGCGTCAGCGTCTACGGGCTGAGCCCGAACGGGACGATCGACCACAACCGGGTCACGCTGAACAACTCCAACGACGAGGGCGCCGGGATCATGGTCGCCGGGCAGCTCCCGGCCAATCCGGACGACCTCTCGCCGGGCTCCGGCCCGGTGGACATCCACCACAACCAGATCCAGGGCAACCTCGCCAACGACGACGGCGGCGGGATCCGGTTCCTCATGGCCGGCGACTTCCCGATGAACGTCTACGACAACGTCATCGCGAACAACGTCTCCTCCCACGAGGGCGGCGGCATCGGGATCAACGACGCCCCGGACGTGCGGATCTACAACAACACGATCATGGACAACGTCACGACGGCCACCGCCGTGACGTCCAACGGCCTGCCGGCACCCGCGGGGGTGTCCTCCTCGGAGAACAGCGTCCAGCTCCAGGCGACGCTGCCGGCCGGGGCCCCCGGGTACAGCAAGCCGCTGCTGTTCAACAACGTCCTCTGGGACAACCGGGCTGGCTCCCGCGCGGGCACCACCGTGACCGGCATCGGCCTCGAGGGCGACTCCACCCCGGTCGACCACTGGGACGTCGGCGTGGCCGACGCCACGGGCACCCTGGCGCCGAGGAGCTCGGTCCTGCAGCAGGACGCTGCCGAGCACGCCTACGCCACGGACGCGTCGAACTCCTCGGCGGACCCCGCGGTCGTCCAGCCCTGGGTCGCGTCGGTCTCCTTCGCGACGTGGCGCCAGAACCCCGCGTTCGTCGACGCCACGCTCGTCGCGACCGAGCAGCCGCCGGACCTCATGGGCGACTACCACCTGCAGGCCTGCACCGGGGCGTCCGCGTCCCCGGCCTGTGACCTCGGGTCCGCCGGCGCCGGTGGGGTGTCCGCCCCGGCGACCGACATCGACGACGAGGCCCGCCCGTCGGGCGCCGGCGTCGACGCCGGGGCCGACGAGCTCGTCACCTCGACGCCCGTGCCCACCGCCCACTTCCTGTTCTCGACCGCCGGCGACCTCACGCCCCCCGGGGTGCGCGGCCGGGCCGACGACGCGGACATCTACGAGTGGGACGGCACCGCCTTCACCCGCGCGATCGACGCCCGCTCCCCGCGGACGCCGTACGACATCCGGGGCCGCACCGACGTCGACGGGTTCGCCCAGGTCGACGCCGCCCGGTTCTACATGTCCTTCAACGCCGACACGAAGCTCCCGGGCATCGGCAAGGTGCAGGACGAGGACGTCGTGTACTGGAACGGCTCGAAGTGGTCGGTGTTCTTCGACGGCACCGCGCACGGGATGACCGCCAACGCGCTCGACGTCGACTCCATCGGGGTCCGGGACGGGAAGCTGTACTTCTCGACCCTCCGGGCGAAGAACCCGCCCGGGGTCACCGGGACCCCGGACGACGCGGACGTCTACTCCTACGACGACGGCACCTTCCGCCGGGTGTTCGACGCCAGCGCCCACGGCGTCCCGACCGCGGCCCGCGCCGACGGGGTCGTCCGGGTCGACGCGAACCACGTGTACATGTCCTTCGCCAAGGACACGACCCTGCCCGACGTCGGCCCGGTCGAGGACGAGGACATCGTCGAGCTCGCGAACGGCACCTGGTCGACGTGGTTCGACGGGACCGCCCACGGCCTGACGAAGAACAAGCTCGACGTCGACGCCTTCAGCCTCCCGGGCGGGGCGGACGCGCCGTGACCGGCATCCCGGGGCGACGCCCCACCCACCACCACACCAGCTCGGCACGACAGGGGATCACCATGAGACCGCTCCGACCGCAGGGCAGCGCCGCCGACGGCACCGGCCGGACCCCCGGCCCCGGCGGGGGCCTCGCCGGCCTCAGCCTGAGCCGGCGCCGGCTCCTCGGCCTCGCCGGCGGCGCGGCCGCGGCCGGGGCGGTCGCCTGGGCCGGGCCGGTGCTCCGGCCCGAGCAGCTCGCGGTCGCCGCCGACCGGCCGCCGAACCTCTACCTCGCCGGCACCGACGGCTGGATCCACCTGCCACCCACCCCGAAGATCGGGCAGTTCCACCCCGACGACCTCGCGCCCGACGGGCTGACGACGTACATCTTCGGGTTCCGCAACGTCACCGGGATGACCGACAAGCAGCGGTTCAACCAGAAGAACCAGGCCCAGCACTCGGCGCCGTTGTTCTGGGTCGACGAGTACGACGGCGACACCGCCCACGAGTTCCGGGTGCAGCTGACCAACCTCGGCCTCGCCCTGCGGCCCGACCTCTTCGACGCCCACACGCTGCACTGGCACGGGTTCCGGGACGTCATCCCGTTCTTCGACGGGGAGCCGACCGGCTCGATCTCGGTGCCCGCCGGCCGCGAGTTCACCTACGTCTACCGGCCCCGGGACCCGGGAACGTACATGTACCACTGCCACGTCGAGGACGTCGAGCACGTCCACATGGGCATGACCGGGATGGTGTTCGTCCGGCCCCGCCAGGACGGCAACACCGACCTCTACCCGAGTGGGCGCTACCTCTACAACGACGGGGACGGCTCGACCGGCTTCGACCGGGAGTTCTCGATGTTCCTCTCCGAGGTCTGGGCGGAGGCGCACTGGGCCGACTCCCACATCCAGCTCCCCGAGTGGAGCGACTACCGGGCCGACTTCGCGCTCCTCAACGGGCGGGTGTACCCGGACACGCTGGCGCCCAACGGCTCCGTGGACGCCTTCAACCCGGTGTACGACAGCAAGGGCGACCCGATCCCGCCCGCGGGGCGACCCGACCTGAAGTACCAGCCGATCTCCTCCCTCGTCACGTGCAACTCGGGCGAGCGGGTCGCGCTGCGGTTCTCCAACCTCGGGTTCCGCGAGTCGGCGATGACGATCGCCGGGCTTCGGATGCGGGTCGTCGGCCGGGACGCGACCCCCATGCGGGGACGGGACGGCACCGACACCTCCTACGAGACCGACACGCTCAACATCAGTCCCGGAGAGAGCTACGACGTCATCGTCACCGCGCCCCCGAAGACCGGTCCCGGCGAGTACGACACCTACCTGCTCTACAACCGGTCGTTCGCGCGGTCGAACAACCTCGCGCCCGGGGGCTTCGGGGGCCAGGCCACCGAGATCCGCGTCTACGCCAGCGGGGTCGGCCCGCAGGCCCACCCGAACCACTGGGGGATCTGAGCCATGAACGGACCACGACTGCGCCGGCGCTCCCGGCGCCGCAGCCTCGCCGTCTCGCTCGCCGCGCTCGTCGCGGCCGCCGGGGCGACCACCCAGGTGGCTGCGCCCCCGACGGCGGACGCCGCCTCCCTGGGCACCAAGGACGGGATCGTCTGCACCGACGGCGGGGACAAGGCCGGCGAGCCGGTCTTCGACCTCACGACCCGGACCGGGTACATCGACCTGCCCGACGGGAACACGGCGTTCATGTGGGGCTACTCCAGCGGGTTCGACCCGTTCCAGCACCCCGGCCCGGTGCTCTGCGTCCACGAGGGCGACCAGGTGACCGTCATCGTCCACAACACCCTGCCCGACCCGACCTCGGTCGTGTTCCCCGGACAGGACGACGTGCACGCCGACGGGGTGCCCTCGCAGCCGCAGGTCGCCGGCAGCGGGGCGATGACGAGCCTCGCGCCGGGGGCGGCCGCCGAGGACGGGAGCGTGACGTACACCTTCACCGCCTCCCGCCCGGGCACGTACCTCTACGAGTCCGGCACCGATCCGGAGACGCAGGTCCGGATGGGGCTGTTCGGCGCCCTCATCGTCCGGCCCCAGGCCGGGGACGACCGCGCGTACGACTCCGCGGACAGCGCCTTCAACCCCGACACCGAGTTCATGGTGCTGCTCTCCGAGATCGACCCCTACCAGCACCAGGCCGTCGAGCGGGGCCGCAGCTTCAACCTCACGAAGTACAAGGCCCGGTACTGGCTCATCAACGGCCGCGGGTTCCCCGACAGCATCGCCGACAACGGCGCGTCCTGGCTGCCGTCGCAGCCGTACGGCGCGCTGGCGACGATCAACCCGTACGACCCGGACACCAACGCGCTGCCGGCGATGGCGCGCTACCTGTCCGTCGGCACCGAGGACTACCCGTTCCACCCGCACGGCAACAACGGCCGCGTCGTCGGCCGGGACGGGTACCCGATGAAGAACGCCGGGGGCGGCGACCTGTCGATGGAGAAGTTCGACATCAACATCGGCCCCGGGCAGACCTGGGACGTGCTGTTCAAGTGGCGCGACGCGGAGAACTACGGCCCGGACAACCCCGTGACGGTCACCGTCCCGGACCTCGCCAACTCGGTCGTCGGCCAGTTCTACAGCGGCACCCCGTACCTCGGGGCGACGAAGGACCTGCCCCCGGGAGTCGAGAGCCTCAACCAGTGCGGCGAGTACTACATCATCTCGCACAACCACGCGCTGCACCAGATCACCTCGTGGGGCGTCACGATGACCGGCCCCATCACGTACATGCGGATCGAACCGCCCGAGCCCAACACCTGCGGATGAGAGAGGCGGCGACTCCCATGACGACGCACGCACGCACCACGGCCCTGTCGCTGCTGGCCGGTGGCGCCCTGACGGCGCTCGGCCTCCTGGTCGGCCCGGCCGGAGCAGCCGGGGCCGCCGAGGTGGACATCCACCTCGACGCGACGACCGGTAGCACCACCCTCCAGGCGAACGGGGGGACGACCTCGGTGCCGGTGTGGGGCTTCTGCCGGCGCACCGACCCCGGCACCGCCTGCGACCCGGTCACCGCCCCTGGCGGCCCGGTCATCTCCGTCGACCAGGGCGACCAGGTGACGATCACGCTCCACAACGAGCTACCCGAGCGGACCGCGCTCTACGTCCAGGGCCAGGCGATGGTCCCGGACACGACAGGCGTCGCCGCCGGTGGCAGCACGACGTACACCTTCACCGCGGACCGTCCGGGCACCTACCTCTACGAGGCGGGGCTCACGCCCAACAGCGAGCACCAGTCGGCGATGGGCCTGCACGGCGCCCTCGTCGTGCGACCGGCCACCACCGGCCAGGCCTACGACGCGGCGACCGCCTACGACACCGAGGCCGTCCTCGTCCTCAGCGAGCTCGACCCGGCGCTCAACCGGTCCGCAAACCCGGCGACGTTCGACATGCGCGACTTCGCGCCGCGGTGGACGCTCGTCAACGGCAAGGCCCACCCGAACACCGAGGCGATCACGGCCGCCTCCGGGCAGGACGTGCTGCTGCGGTGGGTCAACGCCGGGGTGTCGTACCACTCCATGACCGTGCTCGGCGCGCACCAGCACGTCGTCGCCCTCGACGGCAGCCGGCTGCGCAACGGCAGCACCGACATCTCCCGGCACTACGTCGCCGACACCTTCGGCCCCGGGCAGACGACCGACGCGATCGTCACCGTGCCCACCACGACGACGGACCGGCGACTGGCCCTCTACGACGCGAGCCTGACGCTGCACAACACCAACGCACCCGGGATGGGCGGCATGCTCGCCGTCGTCGACGTCACCGGTGCCGGCACCGCGACCGACACCGCCGGCCCGGCCACGTCCAAGGTCGCGTGGAGCGGCGGCACGCTCACCGCCACCGTCAGCGACGCCGACACCGGCGGCGCCGACGTCCAGGCGGCCGAGTACTACGTCGACTCCATCGACGGGGACCCGACCCCGATGACCGCCGACACGGGGTTCGACTCGCCGACCGAGGCGGTCACCGCGCAGGTTCCCGTCGCGTCCGGGCAGCACGTGCTCTACGTGCGCGGCCAGGACTCGAACGGCACGTGGGGCCCCCTCAGCTCGGTCCTCGTCACCGGCTCCGACGCCACCGGTCCGACGACGAGCGCCGTCACCCTCACCCCCGAGCGCACCAACGGCGGCGAGGACGTCGCCGTGAGCGCCACCGGGGACGACTCGGCCTCGGGCAACTCGGCCATCGAGGCCGCGGAGTGGTCGGTCGACGGCGGAGACGCCACCGCGATGACGGTCACCGGCTCCGGCGCCGTCGCCAGCGTCGACGGCACGATCCCGGCGGCCGTCGCCACCGGCCTGGCCGAGGGCAACCACACCGTCACCGTCCGCACCCGCGACGCCGCCGGCAACTGGAGCGACCAGCCCGCCGAGGCGACCCTGGTGCTCGACAAGACCGGGCCGGTCGCGAGCGACCTGTCCGTCGACCCGAACCCGAACAACGGGACGATTCCCGTCAACGGCTCCTCGGCCGCCGTCCGGCTCTCGGCCACGCTGACCGACCCGGCCTCCGGCGATCCGGCCTCGGGCACCGGCTCGGCGCAGAGCAACGTCGTCAAGGCCGAGGCGTTCATCGACGACGCCCCCGGCTCGCCGGGCTCCGGGATCCCGCTCGAGGCCGCCGACGGCGCGTTCAGCTCGCCGACCGAGAACGTCTACCTCGACATCCCGCTCACGACCGTCCGCACCCTCGCGGACGGGCCGCACACCCTGTACGTCCGCGGCAGGGACGCCGCCGGCAACTGGGGTGACACGGCGACGACGACGCTGGACGTCGACCGGACCGGCCCGGCGGTCACGGGGATGAGCCTGGCCCCGAACCCGACCAACGGGGCGGCCACGGTGACGCTCACCGCGAGCGTCGCCGACGCGGCCGGGACGGTCTCCGGCGTCGAGTGGTTCGTCGGAGCCGACCCCGGAGTCGGGAAGGGCACGAGCGTGACGCCCGACGCCGACGGCACCATCACGGCGACGATCGACACCGCCGCCCTGGCCGAGAAGGACCTCACCGTCACGGTGCGGGCCACCGACGGTCTGGGCAACACCTCCTCCGCGGCCAAGAAGCTGCAGGTGCGCCGCCCCGCGTGGTTCTCCACCACGGGCAACGCCACCCCGCCCGGGGTGTCGGGTGGGGCGGACGACTCGGACGTCTACTCCTGGAGCGGGACGGCGATGTCGCGGACGCTCGACCTGTCGGCCGCGCCCTACGGCGTGCCCGCCTCGGCGGACGTCAACGGCTTCAGCCGGGTCGACGCCGACCGGTTCTACGTCACCTTCACCGGCACCGTCGCCCTCCCTGGCCTGGGCAACGTCCAGAACCGGGACGTCGCCTACTGGGACGGCACGGCGTGGCGGCTGTTCTTCGACGGCAGCGTCAACCGGGTCGGCAGCACCAACCTCGACGCGATCAGCGTCCGGGGGGGCACCCTGTACTTCTCGCTCACCAACGGCAGGCTGCCGCAGGGCGTGGGCGGCAGCGGGGACGACGCCGACGTCTACCGGTGGGACGGCGGGCGGAGCTACGCCCGGGTGCTCGACGCCTCGGCCATCGGCCTGCCGGGGAACGCCAACGTGGACGGGCTCGCCCGTGCCGGCGCCGACGACTGGCTGGTCTCCTTCAGCCGCGGCCGGACCTCGGTGCCGGGCGTCGGACAGGCCTACGACGAGGACATCGTCCGGCGCACCGGGGGCACGTGGAGCCTCTACTTCGACGGCTCCACGCACGGCATGACCACCAACAGCCGTGACGTCGACGCGTTCGACATCCCGTGAGCAGGAAGGGAGCAGCCGTCATGGTCGTCGACACCGCCACCACGGGCACACACCCGGGCACCAGCACGGACACCCAGCCGGGGGGCCGGGGCCGCCGCGCCCCCTGGCGGGGGCTCGTGGCGCTCGTGCTCGCCGTCGCGGTCGTCCTCCTCGCCGGGCGGGCGGTCGTCGCCTCCCGGGGCGACATCCGCTCGGGCACCGAGGCGGTCACCGCCTCGCAGTTCGCCGCCCACACCGGGGTCCGCGTCGACCTCATCGCCGTCGTCGGTGGCGGGGGGATGGTCGAGCTCCGCTACCAGGTCGTCGACGCGGACAAGGCGAGCCTGCTCATCCACCAGGACGACGCCCGGCCGAAGATGATGGCCGAGGACACGGGCGCCGAGGTCGTCCTGCCGTCGCAGCCGCACAACCACAAGACGGACTTCAAGGTCGGCGGGACGTACTTCATCATGTTTCCCAACACCCGGACGGCGCTCCACGACGGCACGCCGGTGACGCTCGTCGTCGGGGACTACCGGCTCGAGCACCTGGTGGCCCGGGCATGACCGCCATGACCGACGAGACCGCCATGAGCTCCGCGCGCGGGGCCCGCCCGCTCCGGGGCCGGTCCGCGACCCGGCTCGGGGGCCTGGTCCTCCTCCTCGTCGTGCTGCTCCTCGGGGCCGCGGCCCCGGTGTCGGCACACAGCACCCTCGAGCGGTCCGACCCCCAGAACGGGGGCATGGTCGCCACGGGTGCGACCAAGCTGACCCTCTGGTTCGGCTCCCCGGTCGCCGACAGCGGCAACACGTTCACGGTCCGCAGCACCGACCCGTCGCTGCCCGAGGTGAAAACCACGGCGACCATCGACCCCGGCAACACGGTCGTCCACCTCGAGACGGCCCCCCTGGACCGGGACACCTACACCCTCACCTGGGCGGTCGTCGGCGACGACGGTCACCCCACCCGGGGCACGGTGATCTTCGGGGTCGGGTTCCGGCCGGACGGCGTGCCGTCCGCGGACTCCAACGGTCCCCAGGCGCTGCCGGTCACCGTCCGCTCCCTCGACCTCGGGGGGACCCTCCTCGCCCTCGGTGCACTCACGATCAGCGGCGGCGTCCTCGCCGCGCTCGCCGGCGTCGGGACCCGACTGCGACGGCGCGTCCTCACCCTCGCCGCGGTCGGGACGACGGTCTCCCTGCTCGGGGCGCTCGTGACGCCGGTGCTCACCGCGAGCAACCAGCTCACCGGCGGCGGCGCGTCCCTCTCGGACTGGACCTCGGCGGTCACCGCCGTGCTGCTCGGCGGCACCTGGGGCCTGCTGTGGATCGTCCGGCTCGTCGCGCTCACCGCCGCGTCCGCGGTCCTCTGGGCCGACCGGGTGCGGGCCCGACGCGAGGCCGACCGGGACGACGCCGGCGCCGCGCCGGCTCCCTCCCGGCTCCCGGGGGCGCTCCGGGTCGCGGCCGGCCTCATCGTCCTCTCCGCGGTCACCGACGCCGGCGCCGGGCACGCCTCCGCCCTGCCCGGCCGGTCCGCGGTCGCCGTCGTCGCCGCCGCCCTCCACGTGCTCGCCGCCGGGGTCTGGGCGGGCGGGCTCGTCGTCCTCGTGCTCAGCGTCGTCCCGCTGATGCGGGCCGACCGGACCACCCGGCACGCGGTGGTACCCGCGCTCTGGCGGGCCTACGGTCCGATGGCCGCGGTGTCGGCGGGGGTGCTCGTCGCCACCGGGTTCTACGAGGCCGGCCGGCACGTCGACCGCGTCTCAGGGGTGACCCGGACGGTCTACGGGGACGCGATCGTCGCCAAGGTCGTCCTCGTCGGCCTCGCGCTCGCGATCGCCGGCTACAACAGCGTGCTCGTCAACCCCCGGCTCTCCGCGCTCCTCGGGCGCCTCCTCGGGCGTTCCGGTGCATGGCTGCCGGGGACCCGGCGACTGACGCGGACCCTGACCGCCGAGGCGGTCGTCCTCGGGGTCGCGGTCCTCGTGGCCGCCGGGATGACGACCGTCCCCACCGACCGCGAGGTCGCGGTCGCCGAGGCGGTGACGACCCCGCACAGCGACATGGTCGACGGCCTCTTCGTCACGTTCGAGGCCGTGCCCACCGGGTCGCGGCTGCGCCTCGTGGTCCGCACGGAGGCGGTGGTCCGGCCCCTCCCCGGCCCGGTGACGGGCGTCGACGTCGGCATCGTCGGTGGGGACGCGTCGACGAGCGCCCCCCTGCAGGCGGTTCGGCTCGAGCCCGGGCACTACGAGGCGGCCACCGAGGACCCGCCCACCGGGGACTGGACGGCCCAGGTCGTCGTGCACCGCGTGGGACGCCCGGACTCGGTCATCTCCGTGCCGTGGTCGTCGACGTCCCCCGGGGCGGTCACCCCCGTCGAGCTGTGGACCACGGCCGGGAGCGCGTTCGGGCTCGCGGGCATCACCGCGGCGCTCGTGCTCGTGCGGCGACGCCGCGGCCCCGCCGGTCGCGGTGACGGGCGGCCCGGTGGGGCCTCGGGAGCCGAGGGCCCCGGGCCCGTCCAGCCGGTGGAGCAGACACGTCTCGAGGAGTCCGGGGTCCGGCACGCCGCCGGCGTCGGGGAGGGGAGCACGCGATGAGACCAGCACGACGAGGACGGCTTGCCGCCGGGGCGGTGGGGGTGGTGCTCACCGCGGGGCTCGGCGTCGCGGTCCCCATCGCCGAGGCGAGCCCGGTCGCCCGGTCGGCGACCGCGGCCGGCACCACGGCGGCGACCGTGAGCGGTGCGGCGCGGGGCGCGACGGCCGCTGCCTCGGGGGCGGCGTCCCTCGAGGGGACGCTCGCCGGGCTGTCGCCCGGGCAGAGGACCCGGGTCGTGGTCACCCTCAAGGACCGCGCGGACCTGAGCACCCGCCCGCGGGCCCGCCGACGCGAGCGGCTGCGGACCGTCGTGACCCGTCTGAAGGACACGGCCGTCGGCTCCCAGGTGCGGCTGCGCGGGCGGCTGCGAACACTGCGACGCCGCGGCGAGGTGACGTCCGTGACCCCGCTGTGGGTGACGAACGCGGTCTCGGTGACCGGGACCGCGCGCGCGGTCCGGGAGATCGCCCGGCGGCGTGAGGTCGCCTCGGTCGTCCCGGACCCGGTGGTCGTCGAGCCGGCCGCCGCCTCCGCCGTGACCGCCGAGGCCAACATCGCCGCGACCGGCGCGCCCGAGCTCTGGGCGTCGGGCCAGACCGGTCAGGGGGTGGTCGTCGCGACCCTGGACACCGGGGTCGACGTGAGCAACCCCGACCTCGCCGCGTCGTGGCGGGGCGGGGCGAACAGCTGGTACGACCCGTACAACGAGCACGCCGACGCGCCGGTCGACGTCGACGGTCACGGCACGGCGACGACCGGTGTCGTCGTCGGCGATCAGGACGGCGGCACGTCGTACGGGATGGCCCCCGGGGCCAGGTGGATCGCGGCCCGCGTCTTCGACGACCGGGGCATGACGAGCGCGACGGCCATCCACCAGGCGTTCCAGTGGGTCATCGACCCCGACC
The DNA here is from genome assembly GCA_963800325.1 of uncultured Actinomycetota bacterium. GTDB lineage: Bacteria > Actinomycetota > Actinomycetes > Actinomycetales > Dermatophilaceae > CAWDAQ01. The sequence continues at coordinate 176,330 of CAWDAQ010000006.1, forward strand.
GGGACCCGAGCACCCCGGACGCCCCGCAGGTCGTCAACGGCTCGTGGGCGCTCGGCACGGGACCGTCGTGCGACCTGTCGTTCCAGCCGGACGTGCGGGCCCTGACCGCGGCCGGCATCGTGCCCGTGTTCGCGGCCGGCAACTTCGGCCCCGGGTCCTCGACGAGCGCGAGCCCGGCCAACTACCCCGAGTCCTTCTCGGTCGGCGCCGTCGACGGGGCCGACACCGGCTGGGCCTACGCGAGCCGCGGGCCCTCCGACTGCGGCGGCCGGACGCGGGTGTTCCCCGACGTCGTCGCCCCCGGCGTCCGGGTCCTCGCCGCCGACCGGCTCGGGAGCTTCACCGAGCTGTCCGGGACCTCGATCGCCGCGCCCCACGTCGCCGGCGCGCTCGCGCTGCTGCGCGGCGCCCGCCCGGGGATGACGGGGGCCACCGTCGAGTCCGCGCTCACCTCGACCGCCCGGGACCTCGGCGCCGCGGGCCCGGACGACCGGTACGGCTTCGGCCGGGTCGACGTCGCCGCGGCGAACGCGTGGGCGGCGACGGCGCCGGACTACTCGCTGGCGATCTCCCCGACCGCGACGTCCACCGACGCCGGGGAGGACGCCTCGTTCGACATCACCGTGGTCCCGGTCAACGGCTTCGACGGCGAGACCACGCTCGCGCTCGACGGGCTGCCCGCCGGCGCGGGGACCACGAGCTTCTCCCCCGCCACGGTCGGCCCGGCGGGGTGGACCTCCACCCTGACCGTGTCGACGGCAGCGGAGCTCGCCGGCGGCAGCTACCCGGTCACGGTGACGGCGACCGGGGGCGGTCTCACCCGGTCGGCCACGGCGGTGCTCACCGTCACCGCGGCCCCGGCGCCGGACTTCACCGTCGCCGCGTCGCCCTCGGTGGTGAAGGTCCGACGCGGCAAGGTCGCGAAGTACACCGTCACCCTCGGCTCGGTGGACGGCTTCACCGAGCCGGTCACCCTCGCCGCGTCCGGCCTCCCGAAGCGGACGCGGTCGCGCTTCACGACCAACCCGGCGCCGGCCCCCGGCCTGGTGACGTGGAAGGTCCGCACGCGGAGCAGGACGCCGCGGGGCACCTACCCGCTGCACCTCACCGCCACCGGCGGGGGCGTCGCCCACGACGTCACCGTCACCCTCGTCGTGCGGTAGGGCGTCCCGCACGGCCCGCGGTGGCCGTCCCCTCGGGGGACGGCCACCGCGTGGCGTGCAGCACCGCGACGTCCGCACGGTCGGCGCCGGGGCGACCAGCCGTGCGGACGCACAGCGCAGGCCGCGCCGAGGGCTGCGGGCCTGCGCTACCCGTCCGCGGGGATCGCCAGCGCGATCCTCGCGCCACCGTCGTCGGAGGTGGAGGCGACGAGGCGCCCGCCCGCCGAGCGGGCGATGCCGGCGACGATCCGGAGCCCGAACCCGGTCTGGGAGTACATGTCCCGCAGCCGACCGGCGGGCCCGAGGGCCTCGACGTCCTGGGCGTCGCCGACGGCCTCGTTGATGTGGGCCACCATCGCCGTGGTCAGACCGCTGCCCGCGTCGTCGACGCCGATCTCGACGTCCGTGCCCGCCCTGAGCGAGTACAGCCGGATCCGGTCACCGGCTGCGGTGTAGCGGACCGAGTTCTCCACGAGCGTGTCGAGGGCGGCCCTGAGCCGATCGGCGTTCACCGGGGCGGTCCCGACCCCGACGGTGACGACGAAGTCCCGGTCCACGACCACCTCCCACCGGCGCCGCACGTCCTCCAGCAGCACCGTGAGGTCCGTGGGCTCCTCCGGGGCACCGAGGTCGAGGGCGACCGCCCGGATGAGGCGCTCGCTGACCCGCGCGATCCGGGTCAGCTCCTCCCGGACCGTGTCGAGGTCGTCCCGGCGGGGCCCGTCGGGCTCGCCCTCGAGAAGCTGGTCGACGTACCCCGTCGCGATCGTCAGCGGGGTGCGCAGCTCGTGCGAGGTCATCCGGCCCAGCCGCTCCCGCGCGGCCGCGCGCCGGCGGTTGCCCTCGGCGAGCAGCTCGACCCGGCGCAGCGCCTCGTCCCGGCGGCGGACGTGGTAGATGACGACCGCGCCGACCGTCAGCGGGGCGACCACCTCGACGAGCTGGGCGGGCGGGATCGTGCCCGCCACGACCCGGGGGTACATCGCGTACCCGGCGGCCACCGCGAAGGCCACCATGGCCGCCACGGTCCACCCCGTCGGCCACCGACCGAAGCCGTAGAGCACCGCGAACGCCAGCAGGACCGCCTCGACCGCGAAGAGCTCGTCGGCAGGGAAGAGCAGGAGGGCCGCGGTGCCCGCGAGGATGACGAGGACCCAGATGCCGAACAGCGCCTCCCCGACGCCGCGGTCAGGCCTCGGCGACGCAGTACCCGACACCGCGCACCGTCTCGATGACGGCATGGCCCCGGAGCTTGGCCCGGATTCGTCCCACGCAGACCTCGAGCACGTTGCTCCCCGGGTCGAAGTCGTAGCCCCACACGTCGTGCAGCAGCTCGGCGCGGGTGCAGACGTCCCCCCGGCGACGGAGCAGCTGCGCGAGCACCGCGGCCTCCCGCGCACTGAGGGACTGCGACCCGTCCGGGGTCACGAGCACGCGGCGGCGGACGTCGAGACACACCTCGGCGTGGCGCAGGTAGCGTCCCGGGTCGGCGACCTCCGACCTCGTCCCCAGGTGACGGTTGACCCGCGCGACGAGCTCGGCGAGGACGAACGGCTTGGTGACGTAGTCGACCGCCCCGCCGTTGATCGCCTGCACCCGGGTGCCCACGTCGCCGACCCCCGAGAGGACGACGACCGGCGGCGGGCTCGCCATGGCCTCGATGTGCTTCAGCGTCGTCAGGCCGTCCCGGCCCGGCATGACGAGGTCGAGCAGGACGAGGTCGACCGCGTGCGTCCCGACGTGCTCGCACGCGCTCTCGCCGTCCGCGACCGCAGCGGTCCGGTGGCCGGCGGCGGACAGCGCCCGGGTCAGCAGGATCCGGAGCTTCAGCTCGTCGTCGGCGATCAGGATGTTGCCCACGCCCCCCACCCCCTCGTGACAACTTTCTGACACGAGGCTAGCCGGGTCCTGAGCGCCGGGTGAGCGGTTCGTGAGGATTCGTCACTGCCCGGCCCGGGCGTCGCGCCGGTGCGGGACTCTGGTGCTCACGCCGGGCGGCTCCGGGGATCCGGAGGCCGGCCCGGCGTGGCCCTGGGCGGCTCGGGCGCCGCCCGGGGCCGACCCGCGCGGGTCGCAGCCACGGCGCCCGTCCCCTTCAGGAGGACGGCCACCCCCCGTCGCCTGTGGGCGCCGTGGCTGCTCGCGCGGTCAGGCCCATCCCGGCGTTCCGCGGTGGACGCGCGTGACGCGACCCCGGAGACTGCCCGGGTGACCCTCTGGTACGCCAACCCCGCCGCGCGGTCCTGGCGGACCGTGGACGCCGGGCCGGCGGCCCGCAGCTTCCACGAGTCCCTGCCGGGGTACCGGCCGACCCCACTGGTCGAGCAGCCACGGCTCGCGGACGAGCTCGGGGTGGGTCGGGTCCTGGTCAAGGACGAGTCCTCCCGTCTCGGCCTGTCGGCGTTCAAGGTCCTCGGCGCCTCGTGGGCGTGCACCCGGGCGCTGCGGGACCGGCCGGGGGCGCGGCTGGTCACCGCCACCGACGGCAACCACGGACGCGCCGTCGCCCGGACCGCGGAGCACCTCGGCACGACCGCGACCGTGTTCGTCCCCGAGGTCACTCCGCGGCGGACCGTCGAGCTCCTCGAGGCCGAGGGCGCCGAGGTCGTCCGGGTCGACGCCGGCTACGACGAGACCGTCCGGGTGGCGGCCGGGCACGCCGGGGCGAGCGCGGAGCGCGCCCTCGTGCAGGACACGGCTTGGCCGGGGTACGAGCAGGTCCCGGGCTGGGTCGTCGAGGGGTACCGGACCCTCCTGGAGGAGGTCGACGAGGCGCTCGGCGTGGTGCCGGACCTCGTCGCCGTCCCGGTCGGCGTCGGGTCCCTCGCGCAGGCCGTCGTCGGCTACCATCGGCGGCCCGGACCCGGGACGACCGGGCCGGTGGTGCTCGCCGTCGAGCCGGACTCGGCCGCGTGTGCGCTGACGAGCCTGGCCGCCGGGACCCCCGTCTCGGTGGCCACCGGCGCGACGGCCATGGAGGGGATGAACTGCGGCACGGTCTCCAGCCTTGCCTGGCCGGTCCTCCGGGACGGCTGCGACGCCGCGGTCACGGTCACCGACGCCGAGGCGGCGCAGGCCTCGCGAGACCTCGGCGCGCTCGGGATCTCCTCCGGGGCGTGCGGCGCCGCCGCGCTCGCCGGGGTCCGGCTCGTCCTCGGCGACCCCGACCGGCGGGCGACGCTCGGCCTGCCCGAGGACGCCGTCCTGGTCCTGCTGAACACCGAGGGCCGGACCGGCTGACGCCGCCACCCCGGCCTCGTCCCGGGTCGGCGTCCGCTCGGGTGGTGGTTCGGACGAGATCGGTCTAGGAACGTGGTGTCGGCGGCGGTGCGGGCCGTCACCGGAACCGAGGGGAGCACGATGACGTCAGGCGCACCACCTCCGGGGACGGCGCTGGTCCTGGGCGGCGGCGGGTTGGCCGGCATCGCGTGGGAGACCGGGCTGCTCGCCGGGCTCGACCGTCTGGGGCTGCGGCTGCGGGCGGCCGACACCCTCATCGGCACCTCGGCCGGGGCCACGGTCGCGGCCCAGGTCGCCGGGCCGACCCCGCTGGAGGAGCTCGTCCGGGCCCAGCTCGACGGCGACGTCGCCGAGCTGGCGGGCTCGGTCGGCCTCGGCACGGTCCTCGCGCTCGTGTGGGCGTTCGCGGGACGGCGCGACCCGGCTCCGGGTCGCCGGCGGGTGGGCCGGCGGGCGATGCGGTCCTCGACCCCGCCGCCGGAGGACCGGCGCCGGGTCATCGAGGCCCGGCTGCCCGTCCACGCCTGGCCGGACCGGGACCTGCGCCTCGCCGTCGTCGACGCGATCAGCGGGGAGCGGCGCGTCCTGGACCGCAGCAGCGGCGTCGACCTCGTCGACGCGGTCGCGGCGAGCTGCGCGGTCCCACTCGTGTGGCCCCCGGTGCCGCTCGACGGGCGCAGCTACATCGACGGCGGCATCCCCTCCCCCACGAACGCCGACCTCGCTACGGGCTTCGGTCATGTCGTCGTCCTCGCGCCGCAGACGGCGAGTCCGCTGCGGGGCGGGTCGGTCCGGGGCCTCCTGGCGGAGCTGGGCGCGGGGGTGCGGACCGTCCTGGTCACCCCCGACGCCGAGGCCCGCCGGAAGATCGGCCGCCACGTCCTCGACCCGGCCTGCCGCCGGCCCGCCGCCGAGGCCGGGCTCGCGCAGGCGCGGCGGGTCGCGGGCGAGGTCGCCACCCTCTGGCAGGGGAGCTGAGACCCACCGTCGAACCGAGGCGGCCGGTCCCGTGCGCGACCTGTCGCCACGCCGTACCGTGGCGCCATGCGGCTGCGCGACCGCCCCGACCTGCTCCACCTCGTGCGGGACTACGACGCGATCTACCGTCACGGCTCCGCCGGGGGCAGCAAGCCGATCCGGAGCCATCTGCGACGGGTGCGCGAGGCCATCGCGGACGTCATCGAGGCCGACCCCGAGGTCGTCGACCGCGGCGCCCAGGACCTGCCGGTCACCGCGCACCTGCCGCGGGCGCTCGACGTCGGCTCGCGGGGCGTTCTCGGGCAGCTGAGCAACTCGCTCGACCGGGTCGCCGACCAGCTGACGTGGGAGTACGGCTACGAGCGGGTCCCCCACGGTCTCGCCCGGAAGTACGGCTACTGCGAGCTCGTCGGCCCCCGGGGGCCGGTGGTCGCCGCCGAGCTCATCCTCGGGCTCGTCCTCTTCGCCCCGGGGACGACCTACCCGCAGCACCACCACAGGGACATCGAGGAGTCCTACGTCGCCATCGCCGGGGCCTGGTCGGAGAACGACTCCGCCGTCCACGCCCCGGGGTCCCTCATCCTCAACGTCGCCGGCCACGAGCACCGGATCACCACCGGGTTGTACGAGCCGTGCCTGCTCGCCTACGCGTGGCTGGGGCCCGTGGACCGGCTCAGCGCCCCGGGGATGCGGTTCTCCTCGCCTCGCCGGCATCCGGGGTGAGGGGGCGGGGGCCGGGTACCCGTGGGACGACGCCCGGAGCGCGACCGTGCCCTCCGGAGGGAAGGAGCCTCGGATGTCAGACGCCACCGCCACCGCGGACGCCGACTCGGGGCCGGGGGTCACCGGCGCTGCCCGTGCCACCGAGGTCGGTCGCCCTCGCCGGGGTGGGGGTCGTGCTCACCCTGTTCATCGCCGGGGTCGCGTGGGCGAAGTGGCTGCCGTACGCCGGCAAGACGCTGACGCTCTCCGACACCCACGACTGGAGCGGCACCCCGATCCTCGGGGCCAGCGGCGCCCCCGGGGCCACCCCCTCGCTCGGCGGCGCGCTCGAGTTCACCTTCCTCGCGCTCACCCTTCCGTGGCAGTTCACCGCCGTGCGCGCCGCCGTCGGGGCCGCCGCGCGCAGCTTCTCCTGGCGGGTCACCGCCGCGGTGACCGCGCTCGTCGTGGTCGGCGGGCTCGCGGCCGGGGCGCTGCTCGTGGGGTTGGCTTAGGTCATGAGGGGGCCCCGGGGGGATCAGCCCGCGTTGGACCAGTCGAAGTCGAAGTGGATGCAACTGGTGTCCGCGGCGTCGAGCTCGATTCCGCCGATGAAGGCGTTGAAGCTCCCGACACCGCAGTTGCCGTCGGTCCAGATGAAGCCGTCCGGCAGTGTGATGTGGGCCTCGTGGGGGTCACCGGTGACGGGGTTGCGCAGCGGGCCGCCCCGGGCGCTGCCCACCCCCTCGACGTGCACACCCAGGTCGAGGCCGGACCCTGAGAATGTGATCGGGGCCTTCGTCATCGCGACGACGTCGAACGTGGTACCGAGAATCTCCCACGGCATGCCGCCCAGCGACCCGGTGTAGATCTGGCCGAGAGCGTCTGCCTGCTCGTCCGTCGCCTCAGGGGGCACGACGAACGCGGCACGTCCGCCGCCGTCGTGGATGGCCCGCGGCCAGTCGAACACGGCAGCGGCGGTGAGGCCCGAGAGGTCGACGTCCCCACACCTGCCCTCGCGGAAGACGTAGGCGGCGAGGGCGCGGCAGCTCCCGTCACGCGAGGAGGGGAACCCCCCGAAGTTGCACGAGCAGCCCGGGTTGCAGTTGCAGTATTCGTAGCCGACTCCCGAGAGGGTCCAGGTCGTCGTGTGCGTGGTTGTGGCGGTCATGTGATCACTCCTTCGAGGTCCGTCAGATGAGTGGCATCAGAAGGGACGGCCGGACCAGAACCACCGCCCCGAAGACGAGCAGGCCGGCTCCGAGACAGGAGGCGAACGTCGCCCCCCACCCGACGTTGCGCTCGACGAACGCGGCCACCGCGAGCAGCAGGGCCCACCAGAGGCTCATCGCGCTCGCGGTGACGAGCAGCGCCATGAGCGCGGCGCAGCAGCCGCAGCAGTAGGTGCCGTGCAGGAGCCCAGCCCGGAAGGCTCCCCCGGGACGGCCCACGGACCTGGTCAGGCGCATGAAGGAGGACAGGGGTGAACGGCAGTGGCGCAGGCAGGTCCGTTTGGCCGGCGTGAACTGGAAGGCACCCGCGACGAGGAGGGCGGCGCCCGCGGTGCGCAACGCCCACGTGGCGCCCCCGGTGAGCGGCATCGCCAAGCCACGCCAGAGCAGGAACGCCGGGACGCCGGTCAGTGCCCACACCGCGAGGTAGGCGCTCACGAAGACCGATGTCGGCGCCGCGCGCCCGGCCGCCGCCGCGCGCTGGTACAGCCGCACCACCGGCGTCACGGCCGGCAGCATCATCGCCGCCATCATCAGAGCCCAACCGAGCAAGAACGGACCCCACGACATCATGAGCATGTCCCCGGAGGACATGGCCGCGTCCATGCGCAGTGTCAGCCACCAAGAGGCCGCGGCGATCCCCACGAGGGCTGCCGTCATGCCCGCGTCTGTCGTGCGGCCTGCTGGACGACCGTACGCGCTCATCCCCACACCCCCGGTCGAGGGCGCCCGAGCCGGCGTGACATCCGTCGTTCCGCCCGGGCCCGTGAACGGAGAAAAACCCTACTCTCGCGCCGGGCCCTCGACCACCCCCGATGTCACCTGCATCGAGGCAGGCACTCTGAGGCCATTGTGTGGCGACGGGGCCCGCGCCGGCGGGTCGGCTCCCGGGCCGAGGACGCGCGCGCTGGGTCCTGACGCGGGCCGCTTCGCCTCCGGAGACACCGATGGCCCCGGCGTCCCGGGGCCATCAGGGCTCTGTCTCAACAGAGCGCGCCCGTAGGGATTCGAACCCCAAACCTTCTGATCCGTAGTCAGATGCTCTATCCGTTGAGCTACGGGCGCTCGTCGTACCGCGGACGGGACGACGGACCGTCACGATACCCGCTCGCCGAGACGGAGACGAAATCCGCGGGCGCGCGTCTGGTCGGCAAGGGACCGAGGTCCCCCGTCTTGCATCGCCTCGGAGCGCTTCTTGCAATCTGCTGCAAGAACATCCGGGCAGGTCAGGGGCTGTGAGGAGACTCACGCGCCCGCCACCTCTTGCAAGGTTGCCCCCGCGACCTTGCAAGGCGCTACGGTGGCTGGACCACACCCGCTCACCAGTCGGACGGCGGCGTCCCGGTGACGGGCGATGACGACGGGCAGGGGGCCGCCTCCCCTGGGGGCGAAAGGTTCGACGAGGATGACCACCACCGAGACGACGGACGACCGGACGACCGATCCCGGGGGCACGACGCATCCCGGTCTGCAGCGTTGGGTCGACGAGGTCGCCGCCCTCACCACGCCGGACCGGGTCGTCTGGGTGACCGGCTCCGACGAGGAGTGGACGGACGTCACCGACCGGCTCGTCGCGGCGGGCACGTTCGTGCGGCTCGACGAGGACAAGAAGCCGAACTCGTTCTACGCCGCCTCCGACCCGACGGACGTCGCCCGGGTCGAGGACCGGACCTTCATCTGCTCCCGTGAGGAGAAGGACGCCGGGCCGACGAACAACTGGATGGACCCGGACGAGATGAAGGCCCTCATGACCGACCTCTACCGGGGGTCGATGCGGGGCCGGACGATGTACGTCATCCCGTTCGTCATGGGTCACCTCGAGGCCGAGCAGCCCATGTTCGGGGTCGAGATCACCGACTCGGAGTACGTCGTCGCCTCGATGCGGGTCATGGCCCGCTGCGGCACCCGGATCCTGCGACGCATGGAGGAGCTCGAGGCCGGGTTCGTCCCCGGGCTGCACTCGGTCGGGGCGCCGCTCGAGCCCGGCCAGGCCGACGTCGCGTGGCCGTGCAACGAGACGAAGTACATCGTCCAGTTCCCCGAGGAGCGGGCGATCTGGTCCTACGGGTCGGGGTACGGCGGCAACGCCCTGCTGGGCAAGAAGTGCTACGCGCTGCGGATCGCCTCGGTCATGGCCCGCGACGAGGGCTGGCTCGCCGAGCACATGCTCATCCTCAAGCTCATCTCCCCCGAGAGGCAGGTGTACTACGTCGCCGCCGCGTTCCCGAGCGCCTGCGGCAAGACCAACCTCGCCATGCTGGCGCCGACGATCCCCGGCTGGACCGTCGAGACCCTCGGCGACGACATCGCGTGGATGCGCTTCGGCGAGGACGGCCGGCTCTACGCCGTCAACCCCGAGTTCGGGTTCTTCGGCGTCGCGCCCGGCACGAACGAGAAGACGAACCCGAACGCGATGCGCACCATCGAGCGGGGCAACTCGATCTTCACCAACGTCGCGCTCACCGACGACGGCGACATCTGGTGGGAGGGCATGGAGAACATGCCGTCCCACGCGCGCAGCTGGAAGGGCGAGGACTGGACCCCCGAGGGTGAGGAGCTCAGCTCGCACCCGAACAGCCGCTACTGCACCCCGATCCGGCAGTGCCCGATCCTCGCCCCGGAGTATGAGGACCCCCAGGGCGTGCCGATCTCGGCGATCCTGTTCGGCGGTCGGCGCAAGACGACGGTGCCGCTGGTCACCGAGTCCCGCGACTGGACCCACGGGACCTTCATGGGCGCGACCCTGTCGTCGGAGACGACCGCGGCCGCCACCGGCAAGGTGGGTGTCGTCCGGCGCGACCCGATGGCGATGCTGCCGTTCATCGGCTACAACGCCGGGGACTACCTCGGTCACTGGATCGGGATGGGCAAGGACGCCGACGCGACGAAGCTCCCGCGGATCTTCTACGTCAACTGGTTCCGCCGGGACGAGCAGGGCGGGTTCCTCTGGCCCGGGTTCGGGGAGAACAGCCGCGTGCTGAAGTGGGTCGTCGAGCGCATCGAGGGCCGGGCCGCCGCGGTCGAGACCCCGATCGGGCACGTTCCGACGCCGGAGTCGCTCGACACCGAGGGGCTGGACCTGACCGACGAGGAGCTCGCCCAGGCCCTCGCGGTCGACCCGGAGGAGTGGAAGGCCGAGATCCCGCAGATCGAGGAGTGGTTCGCCAAGTTCGGCGACACCCTCCCGACCCAGCTGCGGGTCGAGCTCGACGGCCTCAAGGAGCGCCTCGGCCTCTGAGCCACCCGCCGAAACCCGCACTTCGTGCCCGAAAGGCCGCGTGGGAGCGCTCCAAGCGCTCGGCCACGCGGCCTTTCGGGCACGAAGTGCGGGTTACGGGACGGGCGCTGGGGGCGGTCGGGGGTTACGTCGTCCGGCTCGTCGTGGTCGTAGAGGTCGTCGAGTCGCCGGTGCCGGACGGGGGCTCGGTCCCCTCGGGCAGGACCCCGCCGGGACGGGGCGGTGGGCCGTGGTGACCGTCACCGAAGCGATGCCCGTCCCCGTCGCCCCACCCGGGGGCGGCCTCGCCCCCCTGCCGCGCGGCCCCCGGGCCGTGCCCGTCGCCGCGGTGGTCCCCGTCGCCGTCAGGGTCACCCGGGAGGCCCTCGCCCGGGCCGCCGCCGGTGGGCACTCCCTGCTGACCGGGCCAGCCGCGCGAGCCGCCCGCCCCACCCGGGACGCCGGCTCCTCCGGGCGCGCCGCGGGCGAGCCCGCCGCCCTCGCCACCGCCGCTGCGGGCGGGCAGGGCGGCCGCGGCGCCGATCGCCCCGGCCGAGGCGACCCCGATCGCGAGCGCCGCGGCGACCGCGGTCTTGCGCCCGCTCCAGCGGGGACGTCGCAGCGCCGGCGCGGTGCCGGTCGGTGGAGCGGCGGTCGGCGCCGGGGCGGTCGGCACCGGGGCCGTGGCCGTGTCCGTCCGGTCCTCGTCGGGAGCACCAGCGGCGGGCTCTCCTGCCGGCTCGGCGGCGCGCTCGACGCGGCCGCCCTCGTCGGGGCTCCAGATCCACGGCGTCGGCTCGTGGCCGTCGGTGGGGTGGGACATCGCTCATCCTCCAGGTGGGATCCGTGTGCTGCCCCGACGTTCGGCCCGGTGGCTGTGGTCCGGCTGTGCGATGCGTGTCGGGACGGTGTGGACCCCGGGGCGACCCGTCGGTGACCCGAGGGAGTCCCGATGGGCCTCCGAGCGCCACAGCGACCTCACAGGATTCACACAGACAACCTCCGGCAACTCCCAAGGAACCCGCGGTTGACTACCCGCATGGCGAAGTCGACCACCTCCACCGCCGTCCCGCTGAAGCGCCTCGACGGCTCCCCCGTCCGCGTCCTCGTCGTCGACGACGAGGACAGCCTCACCGACCTGCTCTCGATGGCGCTGCGCTACGAGGGCTGGGCCGTCCGGGCCGCGTCGTCCGGCTCGACCGCGGTCCGGGAGGCGCGGGACTTCCAGCCCGACGCGGTCGTGCTGGACATGATGCTCCCCGACTTCGACGGGATGGAGGTGCTCAAGCGGCTCCGTTCGCACGACTCCTCCGTTCCGGTGCTCTTCCTCACCGCCAAGGACGCCGTCGAGGACCGCGTCGCCGGGCTCACCGCCGGCGGCGACGACTACGTCACGAAGCCGTTCAGCCTCGAGGAGGTCGTCGCGCGGCTGCGCGCGCTCATGCGCCGGACCGCGGTCGTCGCCGACGAGTCCTCCTCGGTGCTCGTCGTCGGAGACCTCACCATGGACGAGGACTCCCACGAGGTCACCCGGGGCGGGGAGTCGGTCACCCTCACCGCGACCGAGTTCGAGCTGCTGCGCTACCTCATGCGCAACCCGAAGCGGGTGCTGTCCAAGGCCCAGATCCTCGACCGCGTGTGGAACTACGACTTCGGCGGCCAGGCCAACGTCGTCGAGCTCTACATCTCCTACCTGCGCAAGAAGATCGACGTCGGCCGGTCCCCGATGATCCACACGATGCGCGGCGTCGGGTACGTCCTCAAGCCCGCCGAATGAGTCCGGCCGACGTCACCGCCACGGTCCGCCATCCCTCCACCTGGTCGCTGCGGACCAAGCTCGTCACGTCGGTCCTGGCACTCTTCCTCCTCGTCACCGCGGCCACCGGCGCGCTGACCGTGTTCGCCCTCCAGCGCTCGCTGACCTCCCAGCTCGACCACGACCTGCTCCAGCTCGCCCAGCGCGTCGACCACGACGGCGACCACGACGGCCGCTACGGGGACCTCGGTCCGGGGCCGCCCGGGTTGCCCCCCGGGGGCGGCAACCGCGTGCTGCGGGTCGTCCTCTCCGACGGCGAGCCGGTCGTCAACGAGGCCGTCACGACGGGCAACGACATCGGCTCGCTCACCAGCGAGCAGGTCACCGAGCTCGACAACGCCCAGCTCGGGCAGCACCCGAAGACCGTCCAGCTCGGCGGGGACATCGGGGAGTACCGACTCGTCTCGAGCCGGACCGCGAACGGGCTCACCGCGATCACCGGCATCCCGGTGGCCGGGACCTCCGAGACGGTGAGCCGGCTCGCGACGTACATCGCGGCCGGGATCGGGCTCGGCCTGCTCGCGGTCGCCGCCGGGGGGACCTACCTCGTGCGCCGCAACCTCGAGCCGCTGGACCGGGTCGCCGCGACCGCGGGCCGGGTCTCGAGGCTGCAGCTGGACTCCGGGGACGTGGCCCTCGCCGAGCGGGTGCCCGCCCCGTACACCGACCCGCGCACGGAGGTCGGCAAGGTCGGGCTGGCGCTGAACTCGATGCTCGACAACGTCGACGGCGCGCTCCAGGCCCGCCACGAGAGCGAGACGCGGGTGCGGCAGTTCGTCGCGGACGCCAGCCACGAGCTGCGCACCCCGCTCGCCTCGATCCGCGGCTACGCCGAGCTGACCCGCCGCGAGCGCGAGCCGGTGCCCCCGACCGTCACCCACGCGATCGGGCGGGTCGAGTCCGAGGCGCTGCGGATGCAGGGCCTCGTCGAGGACCTCCTCCTGCTCGCCCGGCTCGATGCCGGCCGGCCGCTCGACCGGGACCCGGTCGACCTGTCCGAGCTTGCGGTGGACACGGTCAGCGACGCCCGCGCCGCCTCCCCGGACCACCGGTGGGAGCTGGACCTGCCCGAGGAGCCGGTCGAGGCCCCCGGGGACCGGTCGCGGCTGCACCAGGTCCTCGCGAACCTCCTCGCCAACGCCCGCACCCACACCCCGACCGGGACGACGGTCACCCTCCGGCTGCGCCGGGAGGAGGAGGGCGGCCGGCCGGTGGCCCGCGTCAGCGTCCTCGACGACGGACCGGGCGTCCCCGACGAGCTCCAGCCCCAGGTCTTCCACCGCTTCACGCGCGGGGACGACTCCCGCGCCCGCGCGTCCGGCAGCACCGGCCTCGGCCTGTCGATCGTCGCGGCGGTCGCCCAGGCCCACGGCGGCCGGGTCGAGCTCGACAGCAGGCCCGGGCGGACGGCGTTCTCGGTGGTCCTCCCCCGCTGATCCGGGGCGGGGCGGGGTCATCGGGGGACCTCAGCAGCCCCACAGACCGGGCACAGCACCCGACCGGAGCGTTGGGGTCATGGAGACGATGACCTTCACCCCCGAGCGCCCGGGCCGCCCCGGCCACGACCCGTCCGGCGGTCCCGACGCCGGCGTCCGGACCCGCACCGCCGCGGATGGCGGCGGACGCACCCGCGCCCAGCGGCTGTGGCAGGGGCGCGAGGAGGACCCGGCGTGGGCCCGTCCCGCCCTGCTCGGCCTGCTCGCGGCGACTGCCGCGCTCTACCTGTGGGACCTCACCGCGAACGGCTGGGCGAACTCGTTCTACTCCGCCGCCGCGCAGGCCGGGTCGCAGAGCTGGGAGGCGTTCCTCTTCGGCTCCTCCGACGCGGGGAACTCGATCACCGTCGACAAGCCGCCGGCCTCCCTGTGGGTCATGGCCCCGAGTGTGCGCGTGTTCGGGCTGAGCTCGCTGAGCATCCTGCTGCCGCAGGTCCTCATGGGCGTCACCACGGTGGGTGTGGTCCACGCGAGCGTCAAGCGGTACTGGGGCGCCGCCGCCGGACTGCTCGCCGCGGCGGTCATGGCCCTCACCCCGGTCGCGGTGCTCATGTTCCGGTTCAACAACCCCGACGCGCTGCTCGTGCTGCTCATGACCCTCGCGACGTGGGCGACGCTGCGGGCGACCGAGAGGGCCTCCGGCCGCTGGCTCGCGCTCGCCGGGGTGCTCGTCGGCCTCGGGTTCCTCACCAAGACCCTCCAGGTCCTCCTCGTCCTGCCGTTCCTCGGCGTCGCCTACCTCGTCGCGGCGCCGACGACGCTGCGCCGCCGGCTGCTGCACTCCCTCGGCGCGCTCGCCGCGATGCTCGTCGCCGGCGGCTGGTGGGTCGCGGTCGTCGAGCTCGTCCCGGCGAGCATGCGCCCCTACGTCGGCGGCTCGCAGACGAACTCCTTCCTCGAGCTCACGTTCGGCTACAACGGGTTCGGCCGGCTCAGCGGCGACGAGACCGGCTCGGTCGGCGGCGGCAACGGGTGGGGCAGCACCGGGCTGGGCCGGATGTTCGGCTCCGACGTCGGCGGGCAGATCTCGTGGCTCCTCCCGAGCGCGCTCGTCCTGCTCGCGGTCGGGCTGTGGGTCCGCGGCCGGGCGCCGCGCACCGACGTGCGCCGGGCGGGCTACCTCGTCTGGGGCGGCTGGCTGCTGGTCACCGGCCTGACGTTCTCCTTCATGGCCGGGATCTTCCACCAGTACTACACGGTCGCGCTCGCGCCCGCGGTGGCCGCGCTCGTCGGCATGGGCGCCGCGGAGGCCTGGGAGCAGCGACGCAGGCCGCTCGGGGCCGGCACCCTCGCCGTGGCCGTCGCGGTCGCGGCGGTGTGGTCGTTCGTCCTGCTCAGCAGGACCACGGCGTACGGCTCGTGGCTGCGCGTCTCGGTGCTCGCGGCCGGGCTCGCCGCCGCGGCGATGCTCCTCGTGCTCGGCAGGCTCCACCGCCGGGCCCTCCCCGTCGTCGTCGGCGCCGCCCTCGTCGCCGTGCTCGCGGGACCGGCGGCGTACAGCGCGACCACGGTCACCCAGGCACACACCGGGTCGATCGTCACCGCGGGGCCGAGCGCCGGCGGGCGCGGCACGGGCGGGCTGCTCGACGCGTCCACGCCGAGCACCGAGGTCGTCGCGGCGCTCTCGGCCGACGCCGACCGGTACACGTGGGTCGCGGCGGCGGTCGGCTCGCAGAACGCGGCCGGGCTCCAGCTCGGCACCGGACTGCCGGTCATGCCGGTCGGCGGGTTCAACGGGTCCGACCCCTCGCCGACCCTCGCGCAGTTCCAGCAGGACGTCGCGAGCGGTGAGATCCACTACTTCCTCGCCGGCGGCAACGGCGGTCCGGGTGGTCGCGGCGGCCCGGGGGGCTCGGGCACCGGGAGCGCGATCACGCAGTGGGTCCAGGCGAACTTCAGCCCGGTGACGATCGGCGGGCAGACGTTCTACGACCTCACCCAGCCGACGACGACCGGGCAGTGAGGTCCGCAGTGAGATCCGCAGTGAGGTCCGCGACGATGCCCACCCCGCCCCCCGCCCCCGTCCTCGACGTCGTCGTCCCGGTCCACGACGAGGAGGCCACGCTCACCGCGTGCGTCGAGCGGCTCCACGCCCACCTCGTGCACACCTTCCCCTACCCCTTCCGGATCACGGTCGCCGACAACGCGAGCACCGACGGGACCTGGCAGGTCGCGACCCGGCTCGCGGCGGCGGTACCCGAGGTCGAGGCGGTCCACGTCGAGCGCAAGGGCCGCGGACGGGCGCTGAAGCAGGTGTGGTCGTCCTCGCCCGCGCCGGTGCTGGCGTACATGGACGTCGACCTCTCGACCGACCTCGACGCGCTGTGGCCGCTGGTGGCGCCGCTGATGTCCGGTCACTCCGACCTCGCCATCGGCTCCCGGCTCCACCGGGACAGCCGGGTCGTGCGCGGCACCCGGCGGGAGGTGATCTCGCGGTGCTACAACCTGTTGCTCGGGGTCACGCTCGGGGCCCGGTTCAGCGACGCCCAGTGCGGCTTCAAGGCGATCCGCAGCGACGTCGCCCACGAGCTGCTCCCGCTCGTCGAGGACCCCACGTGGTTCTTCGACACCGAGCTGGTCGTCCTCGCCGAGCGGTGCGGGCTGCGGATCGCGGAGGTCCCCGTCGACTGGTACGACGACCCGGACAGCCGCGTCGACGTCGTCAGCACGGCGGTGGACGACCTGCGCGGGGTCCGGCGGCTCCGGCGGGCGCTGGCCACCGGCCGGCTCCCGGTCGAGCGGATCCGCGAGCGCATGGGCCGGGGCGCGCCGGAGGCCGGGCCCGGCCTCGGCACGGCGGGACCGGGCCGCGACTGGGCGGCCCGGGTCGTCGCCGCCCTGCCCGCGGACCTCGGCGGGCAGGTCGCCCGGTTCGCCGGGGTCGGAGCGGCGAGCACCGTCCTCAACCTCGGGCTCTTCGCGGCGCTCCGCTCGGGGACCTCCTCGGCCCAGGTCGCCAACCTGCTCGCGCTGCTCGTCGCGACGGTGGCGAACACCGCGCTCAACCGGCGCTGGACGTTCCGGGTGCGGGGTCGGCACGGGGCGGTCCGCCACCAGCTGCAGGGGCTCGCGATCTTCGCGCTCACCCTCGGGGCCTCGGCGGCGGCGCTGTCGCTGCTCCACCTCGCCGCGCCGAGCGCACCGACATGGGTCGAGACGGTCACCGTCGGGGTCGCGAACGCGATCTCGACGGCCGTCCGGTTCGTCGCGATGCGGACGTGGATGTTCGCCGGGTTCACCGGGCAGGTTCCCGGAGACGTCGCCGACGCCGGTGAGGACCCGCGAGGCCGGGGTGGCCCCCGGCTCGTCGCCGACTCCGTGGCGGGGCCCGCACCGTGGGGACGCCCGCGGGGCTGAGGGGCCCCGACGAGGAGGACCCCCGCGCCCGGACGGGCGCGGGGGTCCTCTGCCGCGGAGGCGGAGGGATTTGAACCCTCGATGGGGTGTTAGCCCCAAACCCGCTTAGCAGGCGGGCGCCATAAACCGGACTAGGCGACGCCTCCAAGACAGCCCGCACAGGCTATCCGCCGTCGGCGGCCTCGAGCAAAACGGCCCGGGACGCACCACGGCCCCCCGGCGGGGCCGGGGGGCCGTGGTCGTCAGCGGGCGTGCGCCCGCAGCCGGTCAGACCGGGCGGACCCGGTCCGCCTGCGGGCCCTTGGGGCCCTGGGTGACCTCGAACTCGACTCGCTGCGCCTCGTCGAGGGTGCGGTAGCCCGAGGTGTCGATGGCGGAGTAGTGAACGAACACGTCGGGGCCGCCGCCGTCCTGGGCGATGAAGCCGAAGCCCTTCTCAGCGTTGAACCACTTAACGGTGCCCTGTGCCATGGGGTGAATCTCTTTCCTGTGAGCGTTCGGGAGACGCAGTTCGCGAAACCCGGCTGCATCGACCAACCCCCACACCTGACGGGACATGCCGCCGTTGTACAAAAACGCCCGCTCGCTGGGAGCGGGCACTTCTTCGACCTTGCGAGGACCTGCTTGCTGCAACCGGGGAAACGCTAGCACGCCCGGGGCCCTCCCCCTGCCTCAGGTGGAGACTTTCCCCCGCGGCGAGGTCAGACGGGGGGTGGGGGCACCCCGCGCTCGGCCCGGGCCGGAGGTCGGTCGCCCCGCAGGGCCGCGACCATGTCGAGCACGCGACGGGTCGCCGGGACGTCGTGGGTGCGGAACACGGTCGCCCCCAGCCACGCGGCGACGGCGGTGGCGGCGAGCGACCCCTCGAGCCGCTCGGTGGGCGGGAGGTCGAGGGTCTCGCCGACGAAGTCCTTCCGGGAGATCGCCTGGAGCACCGGCAGCCCGAGGGCGACCAGGTCCCCGGTCCGCCGGACGAGCGTGAGCGAGTGCGCCGTGGTCTTCCCGAAGTCGAGCGTCGGGTCGAGCAGGATCCGCTCGTCCGGGACGCCGGCCGAGCGGGCCCGGGCGGCGCCGGCGGTCAGGGTACGCACCACGTCCGCGACGACCCCCTCCGGCTCGGGCGGGTAGGTGACCGCCACGGGGTCGGTCCGCGGGGGCAGTCCCCCCGTGTGCGACACGACGGTGCCCGCGCCGATGGCGGCCGCGACGTCGACGAGCCCGGGGTCGTGCCCTGCCCACGTGTCGTTCACGAGGTCGACGAGTCCCTCGGCGGACGCCGCGACCTCCGAGCGCCACGTGTCGAGGCTGAGGACGAGGTCCGGGTGGGCGGCGCGAGCCCACTCCAGCAGGGGCAGCACGCGCTCGCGCTCCCGACCGGGACCGACGGGCTCCCCCTCCTGCCCGGCCCGGACCCCGCCGATGTCGACGATGTCCGCGCCGGCCGCGACCGCCCCGTCGACCGCACGGCGGGCGCCGTCGAGGTCGGTGTGCCGGTTGCCGCTGAAGAAGGAGTCGGCGGTGCGGTTGACGATCGCCATGACCGCCGGGCGGGAGGCGTCGAAGCGCTGTCCCCGCAGCACGAGCGGCGCCGGCGTCGGGGGCTCGCCGGCTGGACCACTCACGCCCTCATCGTCCCACCGACCCCCTCAGCCGACGCAGGCCGGCCGCGCCGGGTCAGGCGGGGAGGTCGTACCCCGAGGCGACGTCGAGGATCGTCGCGAACATCAGGTACATCAGCCAGAGGCCGGTGACGGTGTGCGCGACTCCGAGGAGCCGCTCGAAGGCCTCGATGCCGAGACCGACGAAGAACTCGGTGAAGTACACCGCCGTCAGGCCGAGGAACAGCAGCCCGACGGGCCACGCGCCCGCGCCGAAGAAGACGACCATCCCGGCGACCGAGAGGGTGCAGAACGCGACGGACATGCCCGCGTTGGTGCGGGGGTCGTTGCCCTGGAAGCGGTTCCAGCCGAGCGCGAACCAGTGGATGCCGTAGGCGCTGAACGCGACGGCGGCCATGTAGAGCGCCGCGTCGCTGGTGAAGACCTGGAACCACGTGAGCCCGACGAAGAGGATGACGCCGGTGACGAGCTGGCACAGGCCCGGGAGGAAGATCCCCCAGACCCCCATCGAGCGGTCGACGGCGGGGTCGCGTCGCGGGAATCCGAACAGCTCCTGCGGACCCCAGATGAGGTAGCCGGTGCCCAGGCCGAAGAAGCCGAGGGCGACCGGGAGGAACTGGGACTGGTCGAAAGACATGCGGTGTCGCCTCCGGGTAGGTGTGGATATCCCACACCTACCCGCGGGCGGGAAGTGAAATCCTCAACGACCCGGGGTCGCGGCGATCGATGCACTCTCGTGACCTGCGGCGGAGGGTGTGGGATTCGAACCCACGGAGCTCTCGCTCGGGCGCTTTCAAGGCGCCTGCACTCGGCCACTATGCGAACCCTCCACGGGCAGCCGGGGCGCCAGGCGCCCCACCGCCGCGGGCGCCACGGTACCGAACCAGGGCGGGCGGCAGGCCGTGGCGCGAGCCGCGGCGGCGGACCCGGGGCAGACTCGGGGAGGAGGCCCGCCGCAGAGGAGGTGCGAGGTGGAGGGAGATCGCCAGCCCCCGCCCGAGGGCGCACGGGAGCGCGCGGCGCACGATGACCGGGCCGTCGACGCCTACCGTCGCGGCGGGGAGACCGACGCCGACCGGCTCGACCGGAACTGGAACGAGCTCCTCCAGGAGCTGCGCGTCACCCAGACCGGGGTGCAGATCCTCACCGGGTTCCTGCTCGCCATGCCGCTGCAGTCGAGGTTCGCCGACATCGACGACTTCGCGAGGCGGGTGTACGTCGTCGCGGTCTCGCTCGCGGTCCTCGCGACCGGGCTGCTCGTCGCGCCGGTGAGCATCCACCGCGTGTTCTTCCAGCGCCACCGCAAGGAGACCCTCGTCATGGTCGGGGACCGGCTCGCCAAGACCGGACTGGCCGTGCTCGCGCTCGCCGTGAGCAGTGCGACCACCCTGATCTTCGCCGTCGTCCTCGGACGGACGGCCGGACTCCTCGCCGGCGCCGTCACCCTCCTCGTGCTCGCCGGACTGTGGGCGGTCGTCCCGCTCGCCCTACGCGGGCGCCCCCCGGGGTGAGCGGCTAGGGTCGAAGCCTGACGAGCACGAGAGGAGCCCCCATGAGCAAGCTGTCCTTCCTCGCCGGCGCCGCGGCCGGGTACGTCCTCGGCGCCCGCGCGGGGCACCAGCGGTACGAGCAGATCAAGCGCCAGACCCGGCGACTGTGGTCCAGCGACCCGGTCCAGTCCAAGGTCGGGGACGTCACCACGGCCGCGCGGACGAAGGCCGCCCCCTACGTCGCCGACGTCGTCAGCGACGCGGCGAAGACGGCGGGACGGAAGATGCGGGACGCCACCTCGAGCGAGGAGGACCTCCCCGAGACCCTCCACCGGGGCACCGACGGACACCTCCACGCCGACACGACCGGCTTCGGCCCCGGCCCGGGCAAGCTCCCGTAGCCGACGGCGACCGCACCCCGGTCGCCGGACCCGAAGGCATCCGCGACGGAACCGACCCCGCGACGTATCAGCGACGGCCGCTCGCGCTCTTCCTCGGTGATCTGACCGTCACTACGCTGGAGTGCGCGCCTCGAGACCGGGGTGGGCTCCGAGGAGGTGCACATGCCGTCGCAGGTCCCTCACCCGGGTGCCGGCGCGGTGCGGGTCCTCAACCCCGCCACCGCCGTCCGGCTGCCCGGGCGACGCCCACCCGGGCCCACGCTGTACGCCGGCGAGCGTCTGCTGCTCGAGGAGGCCGCCGCCCCCGGTGAGGCCGGTGCCGTGCGGTCCGAGCCGTCCGGCGTGCCGCGGCTACGGCCCCTGCTCGCCGAGCTCGGGGTCGACGTCGCCTCCGCCGACACCCCACCCGCGCTCCTGCGGCGGGCCGCCGCCGACCCGTCACCGGCCGCCTCGAGGATCCTCGACGAGGTCGGCCCCACCCCGCTCGACCTCGTCACGAGCGGGACCCGTCCCACCGCACCGCCGGACGCCTGGACGGTGCTCCAGCACGTCCGCAGCGCCGACGACGACCTCGCCCGCGGCATCGGCCTCGACCACGTCCTGCGCGCCTGCCCGTCCCTGACGGGCGTCGGGTACTGGGACGGCATCGGCTACTGGGACGGGATCGGGTACTGGGACGGCATCGGCACCGGGTCCCCCGCGGAGTACGGCCGCCCCGGCCACGGCGGCCGCATGCCGGTGAGCCTGCGGCTCTCGAACCCGTCGGTGGACGTCGCCCGCGGCGCGCGCTCCCCGGTCGTCGCGCTCCCGGACACCGGGCTCGGCGCGCATCCGTGGTTCGACGACGACCCGTACGTCGTGCGGGACGTCGAGTACGCCGGGATCCGGATCGGCGGCGAGAACGCCGACGCCGGGGACGGCGTCGGGGACGAGCTCACCGGAGCCCTCGCCCGCCTCGCCGGCCACGGCACGTTCATCGCCGGGCTGGTCCGGCAGGGCTGCCCGGCGGCGACGATCCTCCCGGTCCCCGTGATGGCCGCCGACGGCAGCGTCCGCGAGAGCGACCTCCTGCACTGGCTCGGACTGCTCCTCCACCGGCACATCGCCGCCCAGGAGTCCGGCGACCCCGGCGGTGTCGTCGACGTGCTCTCGGTGTCGCTCGGGTACTACCACGAGGACCCCGAGGACGACCTCACCGACCGACGCTTCGCCCGGCTGTTCCGCGAGTTCGGCCGCCGCGGGGTCCTCGTCGTCGCCGCCGCCGGCAACGACGCGACCGCGGTCCCGATGCTCCCGGCCGGGCTCGCCGGCGCCGCGGCCCTGCCCCACACCCACGACGCGGTCCCCATGGTCTCGGTCGGGGCGCTCAACCCGGACGGGGAGACGGTCGCCCTGTTCTCCAACGACGGGGACTGGGTGCGCTCGTTCCGGCCCGGCGCCGCCGTCGTGAGCACCCTGCCGACGAGGTTCGACGCGGGCGGGGGTGCGACGGCCACGACCCGGTACGGCGGCCGGACCCGGCGGACCATCGACCCGGACGACTACCGCAGCGGCTTCGGGGTCTGGAGCGGCACCTCCTTCGCGGCGCCGATCCTCGCGGCGTCCCTCGCCCGGTGGGTCGCCGGCGCCGACGACGTCGAGGACGTCTCCCGCGAGGCCATGGTGGCCCGCGCCTGGACCGCGCTGCACGACGAGCTGACGTGGACGAGGCCATCGTGAGCGCCGCCTCGGCCCCCGAGACCCTGAGCGCCCGTGCCGGCCGGGTCTTCGCGGCCTACCAGGCGGGTGAGCGGGAGCAGCTGAGCAGCCTCGTCGACGTCCTCACGCCGGTGCTCTGGCACACCGCGCGGGCGCAGAACGCCCCCACCGAGGTGGCCGAGGACGCCGTCCAGACCGCGTGGCTGCGCCTGGTCGACCACGCCGACGGGATCCACGAGCCGTCCGCGGTGCTCGCCTGGCTGGTCGTCACGGTCAAACGGGAGACGTGGCGGCTGCTGCGGGCGCGCGGGGGGCAGGTCGACCTCGAGTCCGCACCGGAGCCGGTCAGCCGCGACCCCGGCCCCGAGACCGAGACGATCCTCACCGAGCGCCAGCGCACCCTGTGGCACCACGTCCACCACCTGACCCCGCGCTGCCAGGAGCTGCTGCGCGTCATCGCCTTCGCCGACCGCCCCGACTACCGCTCGCTCGCGGAGGCCCTCGGGATGCCGGTCGGCAGCATCGGCCCCACCCGGGGCCGGTGTCTCGACAAGCTGAGGGCCTCCCTCGGCGCCGATCCGACTTGGGGGGGCTCATGAACGACGTCCCGGCCGTCTTCGACAGCCTTGACGACGACATCCTCGGCACGCTCCGGGACCTGCACTCCCGGACCGACCCGGTGCCGTCGGGACTCACCGACCGGGTGAAGTTCGCACTGACCGTCCGCGAGCTGCACGCCGACGTCGCCGAGCTCGTCGCGCAGCCGCTCGCGGTGACCCGCGACGTCGGGACCGAACGCACCGACAGCATCACCTTCGGCCGGGGGTCGCTCAACCTCATGGTCGACGTCGCCCCGGCCGGACCGGGGCATGCCCGGGTCGACGGCTGGGTCACCAGCGGTGGTGCGGTCGTCGAGGCGGTGACGCCGAGCGGGTCCATGACCGCGACCGCGGACCAGAACGGGCGTTTCGTCCTCGACAGGGTGCCCCACGGTCCGGTGTACTTCGTCATCCGGACCCGGGAGGCCGAGTCCCGAGGCGGCGGGGCCCGGCCCGTCGTCACACCGACCGTCGAGCTCTGAGGGGGGACCGTCCCCGAGACGGACCACACCGCCGACCGCCTCGTGCGCGAGGCGGCGGGCCTGCGCGCCCGGGCCGTGACCGAGAACTCGGCGGGCCGGCCCGCCGAGGCGGTCGCGCTGCTGCACCAGGCCCTCGGCGTGCTCGAGGGCCGGCCGCGCACGCGCGGCGGGGCCGCGACGGCCACGGAGGCGGACACCCTCCGCTTCCGGACCATGCTCACCCTGGCCCTGTCCGAGTTCGAGCTCGGCGGGCTCGCCGCCGCGGCCCCGGTCTTCGCCGCCGCACGGGGCCTCGCCGACTCCCTCCCCGGGGACGGCCTGCTGCCGCAGTGGCAGAGCCAGCACGGGCTCGTCGT
Organism: uncultured Actinomycetota bacterium; assembly: GCA_963800325.1. Taxonomy (GTDB): domain Bacteria; phylum Actinomycetota; class Actinomycetes; order Actinomycetales; family Dermatophilaceae; genus CAWDAQ01. The sequence goes on from CAWDAQ010000006.1 coordinate 200,176, forward strand.
CGCGCGCAGCGGCGACCTCGCGGCCGCCCGGGACGAGCTCGAGGCGGCGGTCGCGCGGCTCGACGCGTTCACCCCTCCCGAGCAGGTGTCGCTGCTGCTCAACCTCGGCATGCTCCGGGCCGAGGACCGCACCCCGGGGCGGGCCGCCGAGCTGTTCCGCACGGCGGGGTCCCTCGCCGAGGAGCACGGCCTCACCCGGCAGCTGTTCATGGCCCGTCACAACGAGGGCTACGCGGCCTACCTCACCGGGGACCTGCCGCGGGCGCTGGCGCTCATGCGGGCCGCGGAGCAGGTGGAGGCCGACGTCTCCCTGGCCCCGGCGCTGCTCGACCACGGCCGGGCCCTGCTCGAGGCGGGCCTGCTCGGAGAGGCCGACGACACCCTCGGTCGCGCCGTCACCCTCAGCGTGGACCGCGGGCAGAGCCAGGTCCTCGGCGAGGTCCTGCTCGACCGGGCCCGCACCCGGCTCCTCCTGACCGACCTCGACTCCGCCGCCGACCTCGCCGAGCGGGCCCGGGAGCACTTCCAGGCGCGGGCCTCCCCCGCCCTCGCCGACCGGGCGCGGCTCGCGCTCCTCGACATCGCCCTCGCCCGCGGCCACGACCCGGCCTCGGTCCGCCAGGACGCCGACCGGCTCACCGGCGCCGCCGAGGCCCGCGGCGACACCGAGCTCGCCGCCCGGGCGCGTCTCGTCGCCGCGGAGGCCGCGCTCGAGGGGGGCGAGGAGGACGTGGCCCGGGCCCGGGTGGACCGGCTGCCCCGCCGTCCGCCGACGCTGCTGCGGACCGCGCTCCAGCTGGCCTACGTCCGGGCACGGGCCGCCCAGGCGCGCGGGGACGCCGTCGCCTCGCGCCGCCTCGTGCGGGGCGGGGCCCGGGAGCTGACCCGGGGCCAGGCGATGAGCGCCAGCCTGGACCTGCGGGCCGCCCGTGCCCTGCACGGGGTGCGCCTGGCCGAGCTCGACCTCGAGCTCGCGATCCCGCGCGGCGTGACCGAGGTGCTCACCGCCCTCGAGCGCTGGACGGCGGCGACGAGCAGGCTGCCGACGGTCCGCCCACCCCGGGACGCGGAGGCCGCCTCCCTCTACGAAAGGCTCCGCCAACTGCGCGAACGGCTCCGTGAGCAGCCCGACGGGGACGCCGCCGCCCGGTGGCGGCGCGAGGCCCGGGGGCTGGAGCGACGGATCCGCGCCCACGACTGGACCCACGCCCACGACGACGTGCGGGGCCCGAGCGGCCCGGGCGGTGGGTCCGGGGGCGAGGCCGTCACGCGGGCGTCGCTGCGCCGGGCGCGCGGGGAGCTCACCGCGACCGGCCACGACCTGCTCTGGGTCTTCTCCCACGACGGCGACGTCTGGGGCCTGACGTTGCGGGGTGGCCGGGGCTCGCTGCACCGCCTGCTCTCCGAGGCCGAGGCCGAGGAGCTCGCCCGCCGGGTCCACGCCGACCTCCGGGCCACGGCCCGCCACCTGGGCAACCTGCGGGGCTTCGTCCTCGGGTCGCTCACCGAGGGCCTGGAGCGGGCCGACTCCGCCCTGGTCCGCCCGTGCGGCGTCGGGGACGCCCCCCTCGTCGTCGTCACCTGCCGGGCCCTGTCGACGCTGCCGTGGTCGATGCTCCCGTCGTTGCACGAGGTCCCGCTCACCCTCGCGCCCTCGCTGACCGGCTTCACCGCCCGCACCCGCCCGGCCGGGGGGTCCCCGCCGAGCGAGTGGACGACCGGCGGGCCCCGGGTGCACCTGGCCGCCGGCCCGCGGCTCCCGCGCTCCGGTGAGGAGGCCGACGGCATCGCGCGGGCGTGGCGGGCGGCCGGCGTCGAGGTCGGCAGCTCCGGCACCCGGGACGACCTCGTCGGTGCGCTCGGCCGGCCGGGCCTGGTCCACGTCGCCGCCCACGGCACCCACGAGCCGGACAGCCCCCTGTTCTCCTCGCTGCTGCTCGAGGACGGGCCGGTGTTCGCCCACGAGCTCCAGCCGCACGGGATCACGAGCGGGCACGTCGTGCTGTCCGCCTGCGACGTCGGCAACGCGACGGTGCTGCCCGGGGAGGAGTCGCTCGGCATGGCACAGGCGATGCTCTCCCTCGGTGCCGGCTGCGTGGTCGCCGCCCTGTCGCCGGTCCCCGACGACGTCGCCGCCGAGACGATGGTCCGCTACCACGCCGCCCTCGCGCGCGGCGCCGGCAGCGACGAGGCCCTCTCCGAGGCCCGGCTCGGCGGCGACCCCCTCGCGGGCAGCTTCGTCGCCATCGGCGGGCGGTGGCGCCGAGAGCAGGTTCGCCGGCGGCCACTCCTGAGCGCCACCTCCGGTTAAACTCGTGTTCATGTCCACGTCCACAGCGGATGGCACGGCCACCGGCGGGGCCCCCGGGTCGGCCGACGCCGCGCAGGCTGCCGTCGCCGTCGACGTCGTGGTCCTCAACCAGGGCACCCGGCCCGAGGAGACCGGGCGCTGCCTGGACTCGGTGCGGGCCCAGACCGGTGTCGCGCCGCGGGTGGTCGTCGTGGGCAACGGGTGGCGCCCGTCAGGGTTCGCCGACGACATCGAGACCGTCCACCTCGAGGAGAACGTCGGCATCCCGGCCGGCCGCAACCACGGCGCCCGCGAGGGCACCGCCGACCTCGTGTTCTTCCTCGACGACGACGCGTGGCTCCCGGACCGCGACATGCTCGCCCGGGTGGCGGCCATCTTCGCCGCCCACCCCCACCTCGGGGCGCTCCAGCCCCGCATCGCCGACCCGGACGGGACGACGCTGCGCCGCTGGGTGCCCCGCGCGCACGTCGGGGACCCCCACCGCGCGGGACCGGCGTTCACCGCGGCCGAGGGGGTGACGATCGTGCGTCGCCGCGCCTTCGAGGACGTCGGCGGGTTCCCCGGCCGCTTCTTCTACGGCCACGAGGGCATCGAGCTCGCCTGGCGGATGCGCGACCGCGGCTGGTCCCTCTGGTACGAGCCGTCGCTCGTGGTCCACCACCCGGCCACCGAGACGACCCGGCACGCGGCGTTCTTCCGGATGAACGCGCGCAACCGCGCCTGGGTCGCCCGGCGCAACCTCCCCCTCCCCCTCGCCGTCGTCTACCTGTGCACGTGGACCGGCATCATGGCCGTCCGCACGGCCCGCCGACCGGACCACCTGCGGGTCTGGGTCCTCGGGCTCCTCGAGGGCCTGCGCACGGACGCCGGTCGGCGCCGGCCGCTGCGGTGGCGGACCGTCCTGCGGATGGCCCGGCTCGGCCAGCCGCCGGTCATCTGAGTCCCGCGCGCCCGGCGCGGCGACCTCCGCGCCACCCGGTAGGGTGCCATGGACGCCCCGTGCCGAGCGGGTGGACCGCGGCGACCGCCGGGCGACCGTGACCGCACAGGCACCGCCGCGGCGGCAGCACACGCAACCGGAGGAACCCACATGAGCGTCGTCGCCACCATCCTGGCCGCGGGTCGGGGCACGCGCCTGGGGAACCCGTTCCCCAAGCCGCTGACCCCGCTGCGCGACGGTCGGACGATCATGCAGCAGCAGGTCGAGAACCTCCGCCGGGTGCTGCCGGACCCGCGGATCCACATCGTCCTGGGCTTCATGCCCGAGGACCTGCTCAAGGCCCAGCCGGACGCGCTGTTCGTCTACAACCCGGACTTCGCCTCGACGAACACCTCCAAGAGCCTGCTCCGCGCGCTCCGGGCCACCGGGGAGTCGGGGGTGCTCTGGCTCAACGGGGACGTCGTGTTCCACCACGAGATCCTCGAGCGGGTGCTTCCGCTGATCGAGCAGGACCAGTCCTTCGTCTGCGTCAACACCGACCGGACCGCCGAGGAGGAGGTCAAGTACACCGTCGACGACGACGGCTACATCCGCGAGATCTCCAAGACCGTGGAGGGCGCCCTCGGCGAGGCGATCGGCATCAACTACGTCTCCTCGGCCGACAAGCCGAGCTTCGAGCGCTGCCTCGAGGCGGTCGACGACAACGACTACTTCGAGGGCGGGATCGAGCAGTCCATCCGCGAGGACGCCACCCGCTTCCTCCCCATCGACATCTCCGACCTCTGGGCGGTCGAGGTGGACTTCGCCGAGGACCTCGACCGCGCCAACGCCCACCTCTAGGGCATGCACCCACGCGACCTCGTGGCCCGGGCCCGGTCGGAGGCCCGGGCCGTCAGGGCGGGGACCCGCACGGTCCCCGTCCGGGGTCGCGGACGCGGGGAGACGGTCCGTCTCCTGCGCGGGCGGTCGGTGCTCACCGGGTTCGTCGTCGAGGAGTTCGACGCGTGGGACCTGCGCGACACGGTCGCCCGCGAGGTGGCCGCCGCCCTGACCCGGGCCGGCGTGGACCACCTCGTGGTGCCCGCCGTGGGCGCGGAGCCGCACCGGGTCGTCGTCCCGGCCTCCCGGGCCCGGGGGGCGGCGGCGGCGCTCGAGGAGGTCCGCGGCGAGGCGCCGCTGCACGTCCAGCGGGTGCGCGGCGCCGGGCGGGCCGGGACGGCCCACCGGTTGGGTGGCCGGTTCCCGTTCCGGCTGACCGGCGGCGACGTCGTCCGAATCTTCCCCGTCCTGCTCACCGTCGCCGGTCGCCCGCTGCGCACCGAGGACCTCGGCGTCGACGTCGAGCTGTGGACGCCGGCCGCCGAGCCGATCAGGTCCGAGGACGGCCCGCTGCTGCCGGCGGGGACCCTGCTCGCCCCCCGACCGGGGCCGCGGGTGATGGTGCTGCGCCCCGGGGAGCTGCAGCACCCGCCGCCGGCGGTGACCGCGCCGGCGATCGAGAGCGTCGGGTTCCCCGTCGACGTCGTCTACACCTGGGTGGACTCCGCCGACCCGGAGTGGCAGGAGCGCCACCGGGAGGCCGTGCGGGCCTCCGCGGGCGAGGACCTCAACGCCACCGCCCGCTCGGCGTCCCGGTTCGCCTCCCGCGACGAGCTGCGCCACTCGCTGCGCTCGGTCGCCGCGTACGCGAGCTGGGTGCGCCGGATCCACGTCGTCACCGACGGGCAGGTCCCGGACTGGCTCGACACCTCCCACCCGAAGATCCGCCTCGTGGCGCACAAGGACATCTTCCCGGACCCGTCGGTGCTGCCGACGTTCAACTCCCACGCCATCGAGTCCTGCCTGCACCGCATCCCCGGCCTCGCCGAGCACTACCTCTACCTCAACGACGACGTGTTCCTCGCCGGCCCGGCCCGGCCGGAGAGGTTCTTCACCCCGGCGGGGCAGGCGCGCTACTTCCCGTCGATGGTGCCCGTCGACGACTCCCCGGTCTCGAGCGAGGACATCCCGATCGTCGCCGCGTTCAAGAACGGCCGCACGGCCCTCGAGCGACAGTTCGGCCGCCGCCCGCTCACCCGTCTCCGGCACACCCCGCACCCGCAGCGCCGCGACGTCCTGCTCGACATCGAGGAGGCGCTGGCAGAGGAGGTCACCCGCACCCGGGCGTCCCACTTCCGCACCCCGAGCGACGTCTCCCTCGCCTCGCAGCTGCACGCGCACTGGGGGGAGGCCACCGGGCGGGCGGTGTGCTCGGACATCGGGTACGAGTTCGTCCACCTCGGCGACCCGGACGCCGACGCGGTCATCGACCGCCTGCTCACCCGCGGCGACGTCGAGGCGTTCTGCCTCAACGAGACCGACGTGCCCGACGACGCGCTCGAGCTCGTACAGGCGCGGCTCTCGCACGTCCTCGACACGATGCTGCCGCTGCGCTCGCCGTTCGAGCGCTGACCGGCCGGCTCAGGCGCTGCGCAGGCGCCGCGACGTGACGATCAACAGCAGGTACCCGCCCGCGGTGACGACCGCCAGCGGCAGCGAGAGCAGGAGCCAGCCGGCCAGCACGGACCCGTCGGCGCCGACGAGGACGTCGAGGGTCGCCGCGAGCAGCGTGAGCAGCGAGTACTCGATCGCGACGAAGGCCCGGAAGAACGGCAGGTAGCGCAGGGCGCCCCGGGCCGAGCGCAGGCCTCGCGAGGACGAGGCCGCGGTCTCGGCGTCCTCGGACAGCCTCGGCAGCTCCGCGGCGTGGCGGGCGACGTGGACGAGGTCACCGAACGACTTCTTCAGCAGGACCGCGCACCCGGTGAGCGCCCCGACCGTGGTCCACCCGCCGATCGAGGTGAGCCCTCCGTCGACGTGCACCCCGAGCGCGATCGGCAGCGCGGACTCGGTGAGGTAGTGGCCGACCCGGTCGAGGTAGACCCCCATCGGCGAGGTCGTCCGGCGCCAGCGCGCGACCTCGCCGTCGGAGCAGTCGAACAGGATCTGGACCTGCATCAGGACCGCGCACGCGAGCACGGCCCACCACGAGGGGATGACGAGCACGGCGGCTCCGACGAGGCCGATGGCGATCATCAGCCACGTCACCGCGTTCGCGCTCACCCCGGTCGGCACGAGGACCCAGGTGAGGTAGAGCGAGAGGCGCCGCAGGTACAGCGTCCCGGCCCAGTGCTCCGAGCTGCGCCGGCCGACGACGTCGGGCGGCTGGACGACGTCGCGCAGCTCGGCGAGGGTCGGTCGCGCGGGTCGCTCGGGGGGTGCGGGGGTCACGGGGCTCCCATCGCCGGGTGGGCCGCCGCCGGGTCCTCGTCGGTGACGGCGCGGAGGAACTCGGCCAGGGCCGCGGCGTTGTAGGCCTCGGCGTCGAACCGGGGCGGCGTGGGCCGGCTCGACGCGACGGTCATCATGGCACGCGCGAGCGCCTCCTCGTCGCGGGGGACCACGACCCCGTGGCCGGGCGGGACCGCCCCCGCGACGGAGGAGAACGCGGTCGTGACCACCGGGGTGCCGAGGACGTAGGCCTCGAGCAGGACCATCGGCTGACCCTCGTGGTCGCTGGAGAGGACGAAGCAGTCCGCGGCCGCGACGACGGGCAGCGGGTTGGGCACGTGACCGGTGAGGACGACGAGGTCGCCGAGGTCGAGCTCGTCGACGAGGGCGGCGAGGTCGTCGACGAGCGGGCCGGAGCCCATGACGACCGCGGCGACCGCGCACCCCTCGTCCCGGGCCCGGGCGAGCGCCCGCAGCAGCCGGGCGTGGTTCTTCTCCGGCGACAGCCGGCCCGCCGTGGCGACCGTCGTCACCGACCCGTCGCGCAGCAGCTCGACCGCCCGCTCCGGCAGGCCGAGGGACTCCAGCGGCTCCGCGCCGCGCCGGCGGACCAGGGCCGCGTCGACGAGGTTGCGGGCGGCGACGAACCGGGCCCCGTCGGCCCGGTCGGCCAGCGACGTCGCGTTCACCTGGGCCAGGGCCGGTGACACCGACACGAGCCGGTCGTAGCGTCGGTAGAGCGAGAAGACCGCCTCGAGGTTGCGGGCGTGGGTGCGCCGTCCCCCGATCGTCTTCTCCGCCTCGCGGGCGAGGTCGTTGTGCAGCCAGATCGCGTGGGTGGCGACCGGGGCCGGGGCGACGCCGCGGCTGAACAGGAACGCCCAGAACGGGGAGTAGCCGCTGAAGTCGACGACGTGGTCGAACCGGGCCCGTCCGAAGCAGCGGACCCACTCGTCCGCGAACAGCCGGGTCAGCGCCGCCTCCGGGACGGCGGGGTCGGTCGCGCCCCGCCACTCCAGCAGCCGCCGCGCCCACACGAGCCGCTTCGGCCCGTTCATGCCGCCGACCCGCGGGAGCACGCGCACCCACGGCGGGAGCGCCGCGAGGAACGCCTCCGGGTCGGCGCGCCGGGCCACCCCCCACGCGAGGGTGACGTCCACCCGGGCCGGGTCGAGGGCCCCGAGGAGGGCGAGCAGGGAGGCGGTGATCCCGTTGTGCTGCAGCGCCCCCGCGTGGACAACGACCCGCGGCACCGGGCGACCGTCCGGTCCGGTGCGGGTGTCGAGACCGGTGACCGCGCGGGCCGGGGGGGCAGGGACGCGGCCGCGGAAGACGACGTCGAGGACCCGCTCGGCGGCACGGCCGTCGTCGAGCGGGGCGTACCGCTCCCGCCACCGGGCCCGCCGGTCGGCGTGCCGGGCCGGGGTGGCGTCGTCGACGACGTCGGCGACGACCTCCTCCGTCGTGGTCGCGACCGTGCCGGGCAGGTCGCCCGGGTCGAGGTAGAGGGGTCTGGTCCGGACGTAGTCCTCGCGGTCGGGCACGTGGAACGTCATCGGCAGGTCCGGCCCGGCGAGCGCGTCGAAGAGGACGCTGGAGTAGTCGGTGACGAGGTGGTCGGTGACGGCGAGCACCTCGTTGGTCGGCACGTCCGGGGGGACGAGCCGGCCGGCGAGCTCGGCCACCGCCTCGGCGTCGGCGTGGACGACGGGGTGGGCCTTGACGAGGACCTGCCAGTCGGGCCCGAGGCCGTCCCGGAGGGCGGCGACGACCCCGCGCAGGTCGTCGACGTGGAGGTCGGGGCGGGCGAAGCTCTCCCCGCGCCACGTGGGGGCGACGAGCACGACCCGTCGGTCCTCCAGCGGCACCCCGGCCGCGCGGAGGTCCTCGCGCAGCGCCTCCCGGGCGCCGCGGCCGCTGAGGTGCTGGACGTCGGTGCGGGGGTTGCCGGCCTCGAGCACCGTGCCGGGGTGGATCCCACCCAGCCGGTAGGCCCGCCGGTACATCGTCTCGGTCATGAACGGACCGGAGGAGAGCACGTGGTCGGCGGCCAGGAGGTTCCGGGAGATGTTCGCGGTCGCGGCCACCCCGCCGGGGGTGTCGTAGCCCATCGACTTCAGCGGGGTCCCGTGCCACGTGTTGAGGTAGTGCTGCCCGGGCCGGAGGCCCAGCTCCCCGGGAAAGGTCGCGTTGTTGACCAGCTGCCCCGCCGTCGCGAGGTGGCGGTAGTAGGCCCGGGAGCGGTGTCGCACGAGGCGGACCCGTCCGGCGAGGCCGAGACGGTCGAGGCGCTCGCGGGCCCGCTCGGCGGTTGCGCGGTCGCGGACCACCCAGACGTGGCGCAGGTGGCGCAGGTCGTCGGCCGCGGCGACGGCGCGGAACAGCGCCCACGGCTGGCAGACGAGGCCGACGCCGCCCGTGGCCTCCCAGAGCACGGCGTCCCGCTCGACGGGTCGGGAGCGCCAGTGGGCCACCCACTGGGCCTTGGGGATCCGACGGGAGCGCCGCAGCACCGCCGCCGCCCTGCCCCTCAGCGCCATGCCCACCTCTCGTCGGCCGTGTCCGTCGGCCGCAAGTCTAGGCGCGCTCAGATGAAGATCGCGGGATCCCGGAACAGCGCGAGGTAGGGGTCCTCGGCGGCGCCCTCGGGGAACCGCACGCGAGCGGGCACGCCGGTCGCGACCGCCCCCGCGGGGACGTCCTTGACGACGACCGAGTTGGCCCCGACCTGGGCGTCGTCGCCGACGGTGACCGGCCCGAGGATCTTCGCGCCGGCGCCGACGGTCACCCGGTCACCGAGGGTGGGGTGCCGCTTGACCCGCGCCATGGACCGGCCGCCGAGGGTGACCCCGTGGTAGAGCATGACGTCGTCCCCCACCTGGGCGGTCTCCCCGATGACGACACCGACGCCGTGGTCGATGAAGAACCGGCGTCCGAGGCGGGCCGCGGGGTGGATCTCGATCCCGGTCGCGGCCCGGCTGACGTAGGCGACGACGCGCGCGAGCGGGCGCAGTCCCCGGCGGTGCCACAGCGCGAACGCGAGCCGGTGCAGCCAGATCGCGTGGAGCCCCGCGGAGGTGAACAGCAGCACGAGCCGCGACGTGGCCGCGGGGTCCCGTGCGAGCGCCGCGTCGAGGTCCTCCCGCAGCCGGGCCCGCCAGCCGTCCGGGTGCGCGGACCCGGGCCCGGTCACGTCGAGCAGGTGGGTCATGGCGTCACCCGGTGAGGTCGGAGAAGAGGATCGTCGAGAGGTACCGCTCGCCGAAGCTGGGGATGATGACGACGATCGTCTTGCCGACGCTCTCGGGGCGGCGCGCGACCTCGTCGGCGGCGGCGAGCGCGGCACCGGAGGACAGCCCGACGAGCAGGCCCTCCTCGCGGGCGGCCCGGCGGGCCCACTCGACCGAGGTGTCGGCGTCGACGTCGATGACCTCGTCGTAGACGTCGGTGTCGAGGATGTCCGGGACGAAGTTCGCGCCGATGCCCTGGATCTTGTGCGGGCCCGGGTCGCCGCCGTTGAGGATCGGGGACTCCGCGGGCTCGACCGCGACGATCCGCACCCCGGGCTTGCGCTCCTTGAGCACCTGCCCGACCCCGGTGATGGTCCCGCCGGTTCCGATGCCGGCGACGACGACGTCGACCTCGCCGTCGGTGTCCTTCCAGATCTCCTCGGCGGTCGTGCGGCGGTGGATCTCGGGGTTGGCCGGGTTGGCGAACTGGCGGGCGAGGACGGCCCCGTCGCGCTCGGCGACGATCTCGTCGGCCCTCTCGACCGCGCCCTTCATCCCCCCGGGGCCGGGGGTGAGGACGAGCTCGGCGCCGAACGCGCGCAGCAGGGCCCGGCGCTCGGTGCTCATCGTCTCGGGCATCGCGAGGACGACGTGGTAGCCGCGGGCGGCGCCGACCATGGCGAGCGCGATGCCCGTGTTGCCGGAGGTCGCCTCGACGATCGTGCCACCGGGCTTCAGCTCGCCGGAGGCCTCGGCGGCGTCGATGATGGCGACCCCGATCCGGTCCTTGACCGAGCTGGCCGGGTTGGAGAACTCGAGCTTGGCCGCGACCGTCGCGTCGCTGTCGATGATCCGGTTGATCCGGACCAGGGGCGTGTTGCCGATGATCTTGGTGACGTCGTCGTGGATGGGCACGTGCGCTCCTTCGCTTCGCGGCGGCTGCGTGCTACGGCAACCAACGCCACCTTATGCCTATTCCAACGCGGTGTTATCGGGCCCGCGCGCCTCCGGTTCCCGACGTGCGGGGTCCGGCGCGGCGGACGTCACACCTGGGTATGCGACCGCTTACCCGACACTAGACTCCCCGCATGTCCGCCCTCCAGATCATCGCGTTCGTCGTCAGCGTCGGCGTCACCGTCGTCGCCGTCGCGCTGTTCGCGCAGACCATCGGCCGCCTCGTCGCGGTGTTCCGGCTCGGTCAGCCCGACCCGACCCGGACCGGGGAGAAGGGGGCCCGAACCGCGACGCTGGTGCGGGAGTTCCTCGGGCACACCCGGATGTCACGGCTGCCGGTCGTCGCGGTGGCGCACTGGTTCACGATGATCAGCTTCGGGGTGCTGTTCTTCACGCTGGTCAACGCGTTCGGCCAGCTCGTCGAGCCGTCGTGGACGCTGCCGCTGATCGGGCGCTTCCCGCCGTACGAGTGGGTCACCGAGGTCTTCGCCTGGGGCGGGCTGCTCGGCATCCTCACCCTCGTCGCCATCCGGCAGCGCAACCACCCGCGCAGTGCCCCCGGGGAGGGTGGCCGGTTCTCCCGGTTCTTCGGGTCGACGTTCTGGGAGGCCTACTTCGTCGAGGCGGTCATCCTCGGCGTGACCGTGTGCATCCTGCTGCTGCGCGGGTTCGAGTACGCCCTGGCGTCGGCGTCCGGGGAGGCGGTGAGCGCGTGGCACCACCCGCTGACCGCCTGGCTCGGTGCCCTGTTCGACGGGGCCGGGCGCGGCACCCTCGAGAACGCGATCGTCGTCGTCGCGGCGATCAAGATCGTCATCTCGTTCACGTGGATGATCGTCATCGCGCGGGTCCCGACGATGGGCGTGGCCTGGCACCGGTTCCTCGCGTTCGTCAACGTCTTCACCAAGCGGCACCCGTCGGGCCGGACCTCGCTCGGCGCGCTGCAGCCCGTCGCCGTCGGCGGCGAGCCGGTCGACTTCGAGAACGTCGAGGACATGGACGAGGACGCCACCCTCGGCGTCGGATCGGTCGAGGGGTTCACGTGGAAGGGCCTGCTCGACTTCCACACGTGCACCGAGTGCGGCCGCTGCCAGAGCCAGTGCCCGGCGTGGAACACCGAGAAGCCGCTGTCGCCGAAGCTGCTCGTCATGGCCCTGCGCGACCACGCCGAGGCCAAGGCGCCGTGGCTGCTCGCGGCCGAGGACCAGCGCGACGGGCTGCTCGAGGGCGACGAGCCGCTCGCCGGGGCGGTGGGGGCGAGCCTCGTCGGGGACACCGGCTACGACGGCGACCCGCGTGCGGCGTACGCCCCGTTCGGACCGGACGCGGTCATCGACCACGACGTGCTGTGGTCGTGCACGACGTGCGGCGCGTGCGTCGAGCAGTGCCCCGTCGACATCGAGCACGTCGACCACATCGTCGACATGCGCCGGTACCAGAACCTCATGGAGGCGGCCTTCCCGAACGAGCTGGGCGGGCTGTTCAAGAACCTCGAGAACAAGGGCAACCCGTGGGGCATGGGCGGCCGGGCTCGGCTGGACTGGGCCAAGGACCTCCCCTTCGAGGTCAAGCAGGTCGGGGTCGACGTCGAGTCGCTCGACGAGGTCGACTACCTGTTCTGGGTCGGCTGCGCCGGGGCGTACGAGGACCGGGCGAAGAAGACGACGCGCGCGGTCGCCGAGCTCCTCGACACCGCCGGGGTCAGCTTCGCCGTCCTCGGTGACGGCGAGACGTGCACCGGGGACTCCGCGCGGCGGGCCGGCAACGAGTTCCTGTTCCAGATGCTCGCCCAGCAGAACGTCGAGACCCTCGGCGAGGCCGGCGCGCGCAGGATCGTCGTCACCTGCGCCCACTGCTTCAACACGATCAAGAACGAGTACCCCCAGCTCGGCGGCCGCTTCGAGGTCGTCCACCACACCCAGCTGCTGAACTCCCTCGTCCGGGACGGGCGGCTCGTGCCGGTGGCCCGGCCCGGTGACGCCGACGGCGCCGGGGCCGCGTCGACGGGGGCCACCGTGACGTACCACGACCCGTGCTACCTCGGGCGCCACAACGACGTCTACAGCCCACCGCGCGAGCTCATCGGGTCCCTGCCGGGGGTCGAGCTCACCGAGATGCCCCGGCACGGGGAGCGCTCGTTCTGCTGCGGCGCCGGCGGCGCGCGGATGTGGATGGAGGAGAAGCTCGGCAACCGGATCAACCTCAACCGGACCGACGAGGCGCTCGGCACCGGCGCCGAGCGGATCGCGATCGGGTGCCCGTTCTGCCGGGTCATGCTCTCGGACGGGCTCACCCAGAAGCAGGCCGAGGGCCAGGGCGAGGACGTCGAGGTCGTCGACGTCGCCCAGATGCTCCTCGCGGCCGTCCGCACCTCCGACTGACGCGTCCCCCGGGGCCCGCTCGCCCCTCACCCCACCCAACCCCACCCGCTCACAGCGTGGGGACAGGTGGTGCTCACTCAACGGGGGCGCGGGGGGGCAGGTGGTGCTCAGTCGGCGAAGATCGCGAGGACCTCGTCACGGCTGACGTCGTCGAGACCGGTGTGCTGCCAGCGGGGGGCGCGGTCCTTGTCGACGAGCTGGGCGCGCACGCCCTCGACGAAGTCCCCGCCCTTGAGCAGGGCGGTGCCGACCCGGAGGTCCTGGTCGAGGACGTCGCGCAGACCGTCCATCCCGGCGGCCCGGCGCAGGCCCTCGAGCGTCACCGCGACCGACAGCGGCGAGCGGGCGGCGATCGCCTCGGCGGCGGCGTTCGCCGCCGGCTCGGGGTGGGCGGCGAGCCGGCGGGAGATCTCGAGCGGGTCGTCCCCGGCGTAGCACTCGTCGATCCAGTCCCGGCTCGCGGCGAGCCCGCTCTCGGGAGCCGCGTCACCGACGTCGGCCCGGACGTCATCCCCCGCCGCGACCCGGGCGAGGACGTCGGGGACCTCGCCGCTCGGCACGAGCGTGTCCGCGAGGCCGACCGCGATGGCGTCGGCCCCGGTCACGGTGGTTCCGGTGAGGGCGAGGTGGGTGCCGAGCTCCCCCGGCGCCCGGCTCAGCAGCCAGAGCGCCCCGACGTCGGGGAAGAAGCCGATGATCGTCTCCGGCATGGCGACCTTCGACCGCTCGGTGACGATCCGCAGGCCGGCGTAGGCGGAGACCCCGACCCCGCCGCCCATGACGATCCCGTCCATGACGGACACCGTGCGGGTGCGGTACTCGGCGATCTCGGCGTCGAGGTCGTACTCGGCGCTCCAGAACGCGACCGGCCCCTCGGTGCCGACCAGGGCGGCCTCCCGGACGGCCCGGACGTCCCCGCCGGCGCAGAGGCCGCGCTCCCCGGCGCCGTCGAGGACGACCGCCTCGACGGGGTCCGGGCCGTCGGCCCACTCGGCGAGCTGCTCCCGGGCGCCCTGGACCATCTCCAGGGTCAGGGCGTTGATGGCGGCCGGCCGGTTGAGCCGGAGCCGTCCGGCGACGCCGTCCCGGGCGACGAGCAGGTCGGCGGAGCGGCCGGGGCGGGGGGCGAAGTCGGTCATCCGGTCACCTTGGCACACCGGGGGCGGGTGGGGAGCCCGAGGCCCCGGAGGCCGGCGGGGCCCGGGGCCCCGTGGGCCGCCACCGGCGGGGTCGGGCTCCGCCCCCGCCGCCCGCCGGGGGCTCAGCCCTGGTCCGCGACGAGGGACGCGAGCCTGGCCCGGGAGGAGATCCCGAGCTTGCGGTAGATGTGGGCGAGGTGGGCGTCGATCGTCCGGGGCGAGACCGAGAGCCGCTCGGCGACCTGCCGGCTGGTGAGCCCGGTGGCGACGAGCCGGGCCACGGTCGTCTGGGTCGCGGTCAGGGCCGAGAGCGCCCCGTCCGGTTCCTCGCCCCGGGTGCGTTCGGCGACGAGAAGGGACACGGCCTCGAGGCCGGCGGGGAGCAGCCGCCCGCGGCGGACCCACCCGGCCGGCGGTCGTGCCGGGGCGGGGACGGGCTCGGGCGCCCCCGGGCGGGCCACCCGCGCCGCGCCGTGGGCGGCGCGCACGCCCCGTGCGGCGGCGGCGCAGAGCCGGGCACCGGAGGCGGCCTCCCGGTGGCCGGGTCCGGCGGCCCGGAGCAGGGACGCGATGCCGTCGAGCGCGTCGGCACACCGCAGGGGCAGCGGGCACTCGGCAGCGTGGCGCAGGGCCGCGAGGTAGGTCGAGACCGCCTCGTCGGGGTCCCCGCAGGCGACGAGCGCGTCCGCGAGGAGGATGCGCGCCTCCACGGCGTCACGGCCGAGCCGGCTGGTGTCGGCGAGCGCGACCAGCTCGGCCGCCTCGGTGAGGCACCGCCGGCACTCCCCGCCCGCGAGGAGCTCCCGGGCGTCCTGGAGCAGCACCCCGATCCGCACGGCCCAGGGCAGCTGGGCCCGGTCGACCTCGACCGTCGCGGACCCGCCGGTGATCTGGCGCAGGAGCGTGTCGGCGAGCAGCGCGATCCGGTCCTCGGCGTCGGCGGTCGCCTCGTCCCGCACGGTGCGGGCGACGGCGGCCGCCTCGCGCGGCCGGCCCTGCTCCCACGCGATCCGGGCCAGCAGGACCCGGGCGGCGAGGCCCAGCCACTGCTCGGCGGGGGGCGGGTCGTCGAGGACGGCCGGGGCGAGGGCCTCGGCCCGGGCCAGCTCACCCCGCGACACGTGCACGTCCACGAGGGTGCGGCGGCCCTGCCTGACGGCGTAGCTGTCGGAGTCGAGGTCGACCGCCCGGGTCGCCTCGGCAGCGGCCGCGTCGAGCTGGCCCGCGTCGAGGTGCATCTCGGCGCGGATCGAGGCGTTGCGGGCCTGTTCGCGTCGCGGGTGGGCCGCGGTGCGCGCGTACTCCTCGGCCCGGTCGAGCAGCCGCACGCCCTCGTAGGTGCCGTGGACCTCCGAGGCGCTGATGGCGGCCCTTCGGGCGACCTGCGCCCCGACGTCCGGGGGACCGTCACCACTCGCCAGCGCGGTCTGCAGGATCTCGAGGGCCTCCCGCGCCCGCATCGCGGTGTAGAGCGACCCGAAGGTCCGGTTCGCGATCCGGTAGCCCTGGTCCCGGGACCGGGCCGAGTCCCCGGCCGCGGCGACCGCGGAGCGGACGACGGGCACGTGGTCGAGCCAGTCGGCGTCCGCGGCCCCGGCGTCGACGTCGGGCGACAGCACCTGCTCGGCCCAGGCCAGGACCCCGTCGGTGACGGCGTCGCGGTCGGCTGGGCCCGCGAGCGCGGCGGCCTGGGCCCGGATCGGCGCGAGCATGTCGAACCGGCCGTCCGGCAGGGACTCGACGAGGTGGCGGCCGGCCAGCCCGGCGACGGCCTCGACGACCTCGCCGCGGTCGGCACCGTCGACGGCGGCGAGCACGTCGAGGCCGACCGGGACGCCGAGGAGCGCGAATCGGCGGAAGAGCCGCTGGTGGCGGGGGTCGAGGAGGGCGTAGGAGCGCTCGACGACCTCGGACGGGGTCGTCGTCGGCTCGACGTTCGTCACCCCGACGAGGGCGATCTGGGCGGCGAGCTGGGTGAGGACGAGCGGCAGCCCACCGCTCGCGGCGAGCAGGCGCCGGATCGCCGGACCGTGGGCGTCCGGATCGAGCCGGTGCCCGCCGCTCGCCTCGACGCGGGAGGCGAGGAGCTCGTAGGCCGGTCCGGGGAGGGGCTCGTCGGGACGGGGCACGGGCAGGGGCCCCACCCGGACCACGCGCTCGTTCTCGGAACCCCCGACGGCCAGGGCGGTGACGAGGATGCTGCCGGAGCCGGAGTCGCCGACGAGGTCCTCCAGGGCCGCCGCCAGGCCGTCGTGCTCGGTGCCGACCCCGTCGAGGACGAGGAGCGTTCCGGGTCGGTCGACGGCGCGGCGGAGGGCGGCGAGACGGTTCTCCCCGGGGACGCGGGAGACGCCGAACGCGTCGAGGCAGGCGTCGAGGACGGCGGGGACGTCGGCGTGCTGCCCGGCGGCGACCCAGACCCCCGAGCCGTGACGGCTGGCGACCCCGCGCGCGAGCACCGTCTTGCCGGACCCGGGGGGCCCGACGAGGGTGACCCACCGCTCGGTGGCGACCAGGGCGTCGAGCCGCGAGGCGAGCCCCTCACGGCCGACCACGTCCGACATCGCTTCAGGATATCCGGTGGGTATCCCACACCAGCCCGCCATCGTCAGTGATTTTGCTGATGAATGTCCGGTTCAGTTGCGGCACAATGATGGACGCGCCGCCGCGGAGCACCCGCCCGGACCCGACGGGGGACGCCGGGGAGGGGCGGCGTCCCCCCGCGGGACCGGTCGAGGGACCGGCGCGCGGGCCCGACGGCGGGGCCCACCGGGCCTCGCCGACGGCCCTCAGGACAGCGAGTTGTCCTTGAGGAACTGCTGGGCCACCGCCTGCGGGTCCTTCTTGTCGACGTCGACCTGCTTGAGCATGTCCGACAGCTTCTCCGTCGTCAGGGCCGCGGACACGTCGTTGAGGGTCTTCGTGACCTCGTCGGTCGCCTTGTCCTTGGCGATGAGCGGGACGACGTTCTGGGAGCCGAACAGCTTCTTGGTGTCCTCGAGGGCGACGAAGTCGTTCTGCGGGATCGCCGGGTCGGTGCTGAAGATGTTCGCGACGTCGACCTGGCCGTTCTTCAGGGCCTGGACGAGGGCCTGCCCCTTGAGTGGCCGGAAGTCGCCGAACGTCACGCCGTAGGTCTTCTCGATGCCCGGGACGCCCTGGGCCCGGGTCTTGAACTCCGGGGGCGCGCCGAGGGTCATGTCCTGCGCCGAGCCCTTGAGGTCGCCGACCGTCTTCAGGTCCTTGTCCTGGGCGGTCTGCCTGGTCACCGCGAGCGTGTCGACGTCCTCGGCCTGGGACTTCTGCAGGACCTCGAGGTTGTCCGGCAGGAGGCCCTTGAGTGCGGTGTACACCTCGTCCGGGTCGGTCTTGTCGAACGAGTTGTCGTAGTAGATGGCGAGCGCGCCGGTGTACTCCGGGATCAGGTCGATCGAGCCGTCCTCGAGCGCCTTGAGGTAGATCTCGCGCGAGCCGATGTTGGTGTTCGTCGAGGCGTCGATGCCGTCGCCGCGCAGCGCCCCCGCGTAGACCTCGGCGAGGACGACGCTCTCGGAGAAGTCCGCCGAGCCCACGGTGAGGCTCTCCGACCCGGACCCGCCCGAGGAGGAGGACGAGGACGAGGAGCCGGACTCGAGCGGGTTGCTGTCGCCGCCGCCGCACGCGCCGAGCCCGAGGACGCCGGCGGTGAGGACGGTGACGGTGAGGGTGAGTCGCTTCATGGTCATCTCTTTCTGTGGGATTCCACGGGCGGTTCTTGGGGGCGGCCGCTCAGGCGGCGCTGCGGGGGGCGGCCTCGTCGGAGCCCTCGCGGTCGGCGGCGTCACCGCGTCCGCCGCCGCGGGTGCCAACACGGGCGCGCCGGGGTTGCTTCCCCGTGAGACCGGGCGAGACGACGAGCCGCTCCCCGGCGGACATGAGGAGGTCGACCACGAGCGCGAGGGCGGCGACGAGGATCGCGCCGCCCGCGGTGACGGCATACGTCCCCGCGGCGAGCCCGTCGATGAGGTAGCGCCCGAGGCCCCCGAGGCCGACGTACGCGGCGATCGTCGCGGTGGCGATGACCTGCAGCGTGGCCGCCCGGATCCCGGACAGCAGCAACGGCAGGGCGCAGGGCAGCTCGACGCGCAGGAGGACCTCGCCGCCGCGCATGCCCATCCCGAGGGCGGCGTCGCGGGCGGCCGGGTCGACGGACTCCACCCCCGAGTAGGTGCCCGAGAGGACCGGCGGGATCGCGAGGAGGACGAGGACGATGACGCTCGGGATGACGAAGGCGAGGTCGGAGGTGATGTGCGGGCCCACCCAGAGGGTGATGGCGAAGAGCAGGCCGAGACTGGGCACCGCGCGCAGCGAGTTCGCGACCGACACCAGCGTCCGGCCCCGGCCGGTGTGGCCGACCCACAGCCCGAGCGGGACCGCGACGATGCAGGCGATGACGAGGACGACGAGGCTGTACCAGAGGTGCTCCCCGACGCGCGTCGGGATGCCGTCCGGACCGGACCACGAGGCCGGGTCGGTGAGGAACTGCCAGATGAGGGAGATCACGCCGCCGCCTTCCCCGCCCGGCGCCACGGGGTCAGGGCCCGGCTCACGACCTGGATCGTGACGTCGAACGCGAGGGCGAGCACGATGCACGCGATGATCCCGGTGCCGAGCTCGTCGGCGATGGCGCGGTTGAAGCCGTCGGTGAGCAGGTCCCCGAGCTGGGGGACCCCGATGAGGGACGCGACGCTGACGATGCTGACGTTGCTCACCGCGGCGACCCGCAGTCCCGCGGCGATGACCGGGACCGCGAGCGGCAGCTCGACGGCGAACAGCCGGCGAACCGCGGTGTAGCCCATGGCGTTCGCGGACTGCTCCACGTGGTCGGGGACCGCGGACAGCCCGTCGACGACGGTGCGCACGAGCAGCGCGACGGTGTAGACCGTCATCGCGACGACGACGTTGACCGGGTCGAGGATCTGGGTGCCGATGATGAGCGGCATGAGGATGAACAGGGCGAGCGAGGGGATCGTGAACAGCAGGCCCGAGGTCGCGATGAGCACCGGCTGGGCCCGGGGGGCCCGGCGACCGAACCAGCCGACCGGGAGGGCGATCGCGAGACCGACGAGCAGCGGCAGGCCGGAGTAGAGCACGTGGCGCCACGCGAGGTCGCCGATGTCACCGGCGTGGTCGAGGGCCCACTGCATCAGGGGCTCGCCTCCGCGGCACCCTCGGAGGGCTCGAACTGCTCCTCCAGCGCGTGCGCGCCGTCGTCCTCGCGGACGTCGGGCCGATCGACCGCCTCGATCGCGGACAGCACCTCGGGCGCTCGGACCGATCCGACGAGCCGGCCGTCGTCGTCGACGATGATCCCCCGGCGGCTGGGCGAGGAGAGGGCGGCGTCGAGGGCGTGCCGCAGCGGCCCGTCGTGCCGGGCGAGCGTCCCGCCGAGCGCGAGGACGTCCTTGGTGACCTCGCCGGTGAGCCGGTGCGGCTCGACCCACCCCTGGGGTTGCTCCTCCTCGTCGGTGACGAGCAGCCAGGCGTCGTCGGTCGCGGCGCGAGCCTGCTCGGGGGTGGCGCCGAGGTGCACCACCGGCTCGTCGTGGACCGGCAGCCGGGCCGAGACGAAGCTCAGGGCACGGTAGCCCCGGTCCCGCCCGACGAAGTCCGCGACGAAGTCGTCCGCGGGGTGGGCGAGCATGTACGACGGCTCGGCGACCTGCGCCAGCCGGCCCCCGACCCGCAGCACGGCCACCTGGTCGCCGAGCTTGATCGCCTCGTCGATGTCGTGGGTGACGAACAGGATCGTCTTGCCGAGCTCGCCCTGCAGCCGGAGGAACTCCTCCTGCAGCTGCTCGCGGACGATCGGGTCGACGGCGGAGAAGGGCTCGTCCATGAGCATGACGGGTGGGTCGGCGGCGAGGGCGCGGGCGACCCCGACGCGCTGCTGCTGTCCGCCGGAGAGCTGGCTGGGGTAGCGCCGGGCGAGCTCGGGCGCGAGGCCGACGAGGTCGAGCAGGTCCCGGGCCCGCGCGAGGGCCTGCTTCTTGTCCCACCCGAGCAGCAGTGGCACGGTGGCGACGTTGCGCTCGATCGTGTGGTGCGGGAACAGGCCGCCGTGCTGGATGACGTAGCCGATGCCGCGGCGCAGGTCGGCGGTGTCCATCGCGGCGGTGTCCCGGCCGTCGATGGTGATCGTCCCGCCGGTCGGCTGGATCATCCGGTTGACCATCCGCAGCGACGTCGTCTTGCCGCAGCCGGAGGGTCCGACGAGGACGGTGATCTTTCCGTCCGGTGCGGTGAGCGACAGGTCGTCGACCGCGACCGTCCCGTCCGGGTAGCGCTTCGAGACGCCCTCGAGTCGGATCATGCGCCCAAACCTACGGTGTGCCGCCCACACCCGTCCTTCCGGCGGGTCACAGGCTGGCAACGACGCCGGTCCGTGCCCCCGCCCCGAAGGGAGTGTCCGACGCGCACACTGGGCTCGTGGAGGACGGGTCCCCGGGGTGGCTGCGACGGGACAGCCGGGCCGGTCGCGGCGCCCTGGCCGCGGTGACGCTCGGCTCGGCGGTCGCGCTGCTCGACGGCACCGTCGTCAACATCGCCGTGCGCACCATCGGGGAGGACCTGGGTGCCACGCTCGGGCAGCTGCAGTGGGTCGTCAACGGGTACGTCCTCAGCCTCGCCTCGCTCGTCCTCGTCGGCGGGGCGCTCGGGGACCGGGTGGGGCGCCGGCGGGCCTACCTCGTCGGCGTGGCCTGGTTCGCCGTGGCGTCCGGGCTGTGCGCCCTCGCCCCCGACCCCGCCCTGCTCGTGGTCTTCCGGCTGCTGCAGGGCGTCGGGGCCGCCCTGCTCACCCCCGGGGCCCTCGCGGTGATCCACGCGAGCTTCCGGCCCGAGGACCGGGGAGCGGCGATCGGGACGTGGGCGGGCACCTCCGGCATCGCCGCCGCGGTGGGGCCGTTCCTCGGCGGGTGGATCATCGACGTCGCCGGGTGGCGGTGGGTGTTCGCGATCAACCTGCCGCTGTGCCTCCTCGTCGTCGGGCTCGCGGTCCGGTGCGTCCCGGAGAGCCGGGACACCGCCTCCTCCGGACGGTTCGACCTCGTCGGCGCCGGGCTCGCCGTCGTCTTCCTCGGGGCGCTGACGTGGGCCCTGACCCGGGCCGGGAGCGGCTGGACCCCGGAGGTGCTCGCCGGGCTCGCGACGGGGGCGGCCGCGGGTGCCGCGTTCGTCGCACGGCAGCGCCGGGCCCGTCCGCCGCTGGTGCCGCTGGGGCTGTTCGCCTCCCGGGTGTTCTCGACGGCGAACGCGATGACGTTCCTCGTCTACGGCGCGCTCGGGTCCGTCCTGTTCCTCCTCGTGCTGCAGCTGCAGGTCGTCGCCGGGTTCAGCCCGCTGCGGTCCGGGCTGGCGACGCTGCCGATCACCCTGACGATGCTCGTCCTCTCCCCGCGGTTCGCGGCACTGGCCGGCCGCGCCGGGCCCCGGTCCCTCATGGCGCTCGGGCCGCTGCTCTGCGCCGGCGGGGTGCTGCTGCTGACGGGCGTCGGGGACGACACCGGGTACTGGGCCGGGGTGTACCCGGGGGTGCAGCTGTTCTCGCTGGGGCTGGCGATGCTCGTCTCCCCGCTGACCGCCACCGTCCTCGCGGCGAGCCCGGACCGGTACGCCGGGGTGGCCTCCGGGGTGAACAACGCGGTCGCCCGGGCCGGCTCCCTGCTCGCGGTCGCGGCGCTGCCGGCCGTGGTGGGGCTGTCCGGGGCGGACTGGACCGACCCGGCCGCGCTCACCGCGGGCTACCGGGCCGCCCAGGTCATCAGCGCCGCGCTGCTCGTGACCGGCGGCGTGGTGAGCTGGTTCGGGATCGCCCCCGGCCCGCTGGGGACGCCGGTCACCGAGGACGCGGGCCGAGGAGCGCCTCGGTGAGGAACCGAGCCGGCTCCCGGTGCCAGCGCCGGGCGCGCAGCAGCATCGCGTGGCTGGTCAGGCGCAGCGAGGTGTAGCGGACCTCGACGCCGCGGCCGGCCATCGCCTCCGCCATCCGGGCGCTCGCGCGCGGGCTCGTGATCCGGTCGAGCGTGCCGTGGACGATCAGCGCGCGCAGCTCCGGCCCACCCCCGGGGACGTCGTCCCGCTCGACCCACGGCGCGAGCGCGGCGAGGGCGGTGACGTCCGGGGCGTCGGTGAGGTGAAGCGCGACCCGGCCGCCCATGGAGTGCCCGAGCAGGCCGATCGGCACCCCGGGGTGGCGCTGCCGGATCGCCGCGAGCGCCCGCTGGGCGTCCGCCACGGGCGACGCGGCGGCGCCGTTCCACCCGCGGACGGTGTCGAGCAGCCGCACCACGGCGAGCTCGCCGCGCCCGGCGCGGGCGAGCGCCCGGGCGAACGGGACCATCCGCAGGACGGCGAGGTCGCGCCAGGACGCGGGCCGCTCGCTGTGGGAGGTGCCGCCGTGGAGGACGAGCACCACTCCGCGGGGGTCCTCGGGGGCCGCGGTCCAGCGCAGCCGGTCCTCGCCGCTCATCACGGCCGGACGCTGTCGGCCAGCCAGCGCACGTACGGGCTCGACCCGGCCTCGACGGTGACCGCGAGGATCTCCGGGGTGTCGTAGGGGTGCTCGGCCTCGACCCGGGCGCAGAGCGCCTCGAACCGCCCGATCGTCGTCTTCGCGAGCAGCAGCCGCTCGGTGTCCCGCTCGACCCGCCCCTGCCAGAGGTAGGTCGAGGTCATCTCGCCGAGGACCTGGACGCACGCGGCGAGCCGCTCGGCGACGAGCAGGTCGGCCAGCCGCTGCCCGACCTCCGCGTCGGGGACGCTGACCCGCACCTCGAGCGGGGCGTCGACCTCGTCCGGCTCAGACATCGGCGCGGTGGAAGTTGTGGAACGACCGGCTGGCCGTGGGACCCCGCTGGCCCTGGTAGTGGCTGCCGTGCCGGGCGCTGCCGTAGGGGTCCTGGGCGGGCGAGCTGAGACGGAAGAAGCAGAGCTGACCGACCTTCATCCCCGGCCACAGCATGATCGGCAGGGTGGCGACGTTGGACAGCTCGAGGGTGACGTGCCCGCTGAACCCGGGGTCGACGAAGCCGGCGGTGGCGTGGGTGAGCAGCCCGAGCCTGCCGAGGCTCGACTTGCCCTCGACCCGGGCGGCGAGGTCGTCGGGCAGCGTGATCGTCTCGAGCGTGGAGCCGAGGACGAACTCGCCCGGGTGAAGGACGAAGCCTTCCCCGGACTCGACCTCGACGAGCCGGGTGAGGTCGGGCTGGTCCTGGGCGGGGTCGATGACCCGGTACTTGTGGTTGTCGAAGAGGCGGAAGAACTTGTCCATCCGCACGTCGACGCTCGACGGCTGGACCATCCCGGGGTCCCACGGGTCGAGCACGACCCGCCCGCCGTCGACCTCGGCGCGGATGTCGCGGTCGGAGAGGAGCACGCGCCCAAACTACCTGCGGCAGGGCGCCGGCACCGAGAGCGGTGGAGACGACCGGTCCTCGCGGGGAGCCCTCGGCGGCCTGGCACCCGGCTTCCCACCCGGCGAGCCGGCCCCCGCGACCGCCCCCGGGGGTGGTCGTGACCGGATGGACCGTCCGTTAGACTTCCCGTCGCACGCCCCGCCGGGGCGTGCTCGCCGGTGTAGCTCAATGGCAGAGCGCCAGCTTCCCAAGCTGGACACGCGGGTTCGATTCCCGTCACCGGCTCCACTCCACTCCACCGCCTGCGGGTTCCCCGCTGGACCGGCGACGCCCGCTCACTCCCACGTCCGGGCCGTCTCGCCCCCTCCCCGGACCCCGACCGGGTCGCTCGCCCTCCCCCGCGCGGCGTCCTCGCCGACGACGGGGCCCCTCCCGGCCGGCGGCCGGTGGGCCGCGAGCACGAGGAGCAGCGGGATCGCGATGAGCAGCCCGGTCGGCGGGATCGCGGTGCCGGAGTCGTTGAGCAGGAACGCGAGCAGCCA
The DNA here is from genome assembly GCA_963800325.1 of uncultured Actinomycetota bacterium. Classification (GTDB taxonomy): domain Bacteria; phylum Actinomycetota; class Actinomycetes; order Actinomycetales; family Dermatophilaceae; genus CAWDAQ01. The sequence goes on from CAWDAQ010000006.1 coordinate 224,338, forward strand.
GCACACCGCGACCGCGGTGAGCCCGCGCTCGAGGAGGCGCACCCGGTCCAGGACCGGGCGCAGCGGCCGGATGAGCCGGTGGGGGACGACGAGGAGGAGCAGGGTCACCACGAGCAGCAGCGAGGCGCTCGCCGACAGCCAGCTCGAGGTGAGCACCGCCCAGTTGACCGTCCACACCCGGGTCAGCTCGCTGACCTGCCCGTCCTGGACGACGTTCGCGACGAGCTGGCCGACGTGGGTGCGCGAGCTCGCCGGCCGGAGGAAGTCGATGGTCGCGAAGGCCGCGACGACGGCGACCGCGCCGACCCCGATGACCAGGGCGCGGCGCCACGTCAGCCGCAGCCCGGCGGCGCTCAGGGCGAGGAGGGCGAAGGCGGGGACCATCGCCAGGGAGCCGCCGGCGTCGGCGCCCCACCACGGGTAGCCGTCGACGAGCACCGCGGCGGTCCCGACGACCGCGACGGTGGCCGCGGCCAGGCGGCGGTGACCCGCCTCGGCGACCCGGCCGGCGAGCACGGCGGCGACGAGCAGCGCGCAGGTGGCGTAGAGGGCGTACCCGACGTTGCCCTGCCCGAAGAAACGGCCGCCGTACACCGGCTGCAGGCCCATCATCGAGGTGAACTGCAGCCGTGACCCGTGGACGACGTCCTGGGCGATGACGACGGCGGTGACCGCGGCGAGGAACATCATCGGGCCCTCCCGCCGACGACGCCACGGGCCGAGGAGGGCCAGGGCCGCGAGCCCGGCCGCGATGGCTGCGACCCCGAGGGCGAGCGCGACCCGTGGGTGGGCGGAGCGCCACCACGGGACGGCGCCGACGAGGAACGTCGAGACCGGGGTGGCGGCGCAGGCCGCGCCGACCCCCGCGAAGCACGTCCGCAGCCCCCGCGGGACGCGGCGGGCCTCGCCGCGGGCGTCCTGCCGTCTCCGGGCGACCCCCCACCAGACCGCGCCGGCGGAGAGGGCGAGCACCGCTCCGCCGAGGAACAGCCCGAAGAACCACGGCACGAACGGGTGCTCGACCTCCAGCGTGCGCGCGAGGGCGCGGACCTTCTCGATCGGGGCGGTGGGGCTCGTGACCGGACGGACCACCGGGCTGCCCGCGGCGGACGGCCCGACCGTGCCGAGCCGCCCGAACACGAGCGCGGCGACGTCCGTGGTCTCGATGAACCCCGGCTGCCGGCTCGCGGGGGAGGTCAGCACGCCGTGCGGCACCCCGGGGCCGTTGACGACGGCCGTGCGCAGCACCTCCGGCGCGGAGTCGTCGGCCATTCCGGTGACGACGATCGTCGCGTCCTCGGGGAGCCGGTCCACGAGGTCGGCGAGGGCCCGGGGGTGGAGGCCGTCGAACCCGACGAACGTCACCGGGCAGCGGGTGAGGTCGACGTCGGCGGGACTCGGCGTGTAGTGCGCGACGATCCCACGCCGGTTGGCCGCGCCGAGGGGGGCGTACGCCCCGGACGCGGTGAGGCACTGGCCGTCGGCGGCGAGCTTGTCGGCCAGCCGCCCGATGTCCGCCGGCGGGGCGCGGTCCAGGGTGATCTCCCGCCACTCGTCGTAGCGCGGGTAGACGACCGTGTCCCCCGGCCCCCGGGCGAACTTCAGCGGCCGGGGGCAGTCCCCGGGTGTGCCCCCGGGCGGGGTCTGCGCGAACTCGGGACCGACCGCGGTCTTCCGACCCGCGGAGATCGTCATCCACGCCTGGTTCGAGCAGCTGTGGCCGGAGAGGATCCGCGTCTGCTGGGCGGCCACCGCGCCGGTCGTCGCGAGGTGCCACAGGGTGGGGGTGCGCGAGGCGGACACCTCGGACCACGTCAGCTCCGGGACGGAGACGACCACGAGCGGCCCGGGCTGGGTGATGCTGCGCGTCGCCGGGTGCTGGGTCGCCACGGAGAGGACCACCCCGGCGCCGACGAAGGCCGCGACCCCCAGGGCCACGAGGACGAGCCATCTGCGGAACACGTGCCCAAGGCTACGAGGCCGGCCTCCGGGGCGGGTCACGCCCTGCCGCACTGGTCATCCCCGGTTCACCGCGTTGCTTCCGCCCCGGGCGGGCGTCCCGGTACCCGGCGGCCCCGTCAGGCGGTCCCGGCCGGCGCGTCGGGGAGCGTCACGGTCCCCCGGAGGTAGCGCTCGCACCGTCCGGTGAGGAGGGTCCGGGTCCCGGCGACCTCACAGCGGACCGTCCCGCCGCGGAGCGAGAGCTGACGGCCGGTCAGGGCGGTCCGGCCGAGCCGCTCGGCCCACATCGGCGCGATCTGCGAGTGCGCCGAGCCGGTGACCGGGTCCTCGCCGATCCCGGCGGCCGCCCCGAAGAACCGGGAGACGAAGTCCCAGGGGGTTCCGCTGCCGTCCGCGGTGACGACGATCCCGCGGGTGTCGAGCGCGCCGAGCGCGTCGAGGTCGGGTCGGACCGCGCGGACGGTGTCGGCGTCGGCGACGACGCAGACGAGGTCCATGCCCTCGAGCACCTCGAGGACGGGCACCCCGAGGGCGTCGGTGAGGACCGGGTCGGCCGCGGTGGGCGTCAGGGACAGGGAGGGGAAGTCGAGGGTGTACTCGCGCTCGCCGACCCGCTCGACGTGGAGCCATCCGCTCCTGCTCCACAACCGCAGCCGGGTCGCGTCCGGGTGGACGTCCTCGAACAGGTGGCACGCGGTCGCGAGGGTGGCGTGGCCGCACAGGTCGACCTCGACGGTCGGGGTGAACCAGCGCAGGTGGTAGGCAGGACACGCCGGGTCGTCCCCGGCGGCCGCCCCGGGCACCTCGGCCACGGTGAACGCCGTCTCCGAGAGGTTGTTCTCCGACGCGACGTGCTGGAGCACCGCGTCGGGAAGCCAGTGCGGCAGCCGGAGCACCGCGGCGGGATTGCCCTCGAACAGCGCGTCGGCGAACGCGTCGACCTGGACGAACGGGACCTGCACGAACGACCTCCGGGTGTCCGGGAGCGGGAATCGGTGGCACCGGGGCCCCGGTGCCATCGGCACAGCATGCCCCAGCCCACGGGGCCCGGGTCTCCCGGACGGGCCCGCGGGACGGGCGCAGCGGGCAGACTGGCGGTCTCGACGCCGTCGACGCGGGCCCGGTGACCGAAGGGAGGCCGGCGTGCCGTTCACCCCCAGCCACGTCGCCGCGGTGCTGCCCCTGCACCGCCGGCTCGCCGCGAGCGCGCTCGTCGTCGGCAGCATGGTCCCGGACCTGCCCTACTACCTCCCCGTCCACCCGCCGGCGGGTCCGGGGGCCGACGTCACCCACTCCCCGACCGGGGTCGTGACGCTCGACGTGCTCCTCGGTCTCGCGGTGTTCCTCCTCTGGCACGGGCTGCTCGCGGGGCCGGCGCTCGCGGCGAGCCCGGCCGGGCTCCGGGCCCGGGTCCCCCGGGCGGCGCTCGCCGGGGTCCGGGAGCGGCTCGCGACACCGGTCCGGGTGGTCCGCGTCCTCGTCTCGCTGTCGGTGGGGGCGGCCACGCACGTGCTCTGGGACTCCTTCACCCACGACGGTCGGTGGGGGGTGCGGCACGTCGACTGGCTGGCGCAGCCCCACGCCTCGGTCGCGGGGTACACGTGGGCCCAGCTCGCGAGCAGCGTCGCCGGGCTGCTCCTCGTCGCGATCTGGACGCGCCGGTGGTGGGTCTCCGCCACGGTCCGCGAGCCCGGTCCCCCGGGCCTGCCCGGCCCGCTCGCCGCGGCGGCCCGGACCGGGGTCGTGGGCGCGGGCCTGATCGCCGCGGCGGCCGCGGGCGTCGGTCCGCTGACCGCCCCGGACGGGCCCCGCCTCTACCACGCGGCCTTCGACGCGGCGACCGCCGGCGTGGCCGCCGGCGGCGCCGCCGCCGTGGTCCTCGCGGTCGTGGTCACGACCGCACGCAGCCGCGCCGGGGCCCGCTGACCGGTCGCGGGGCCCGGGCCGCCGGACCGGCTGCGGCTGCGGCTGTGGGGGGACGTTGTGCCCTGCCCTCCCCCCGGAGGGCGGGCGAGGCTCGACGTGTCCCGCGCTCCCGGCCCCCGCTGACTGGAAGGACACACCATGAAGGCACTCGTCTACCACGGTCCGGGTTCGAAGGCGTGGGAGGAGGTCCCCGACCCCACCGTCGTCGCGCCCACCGACGCCGTCGTCCGGGTCGACACGACGACGATCTGCGGCACCGACCTGCACATCCTCAAGGGGGACGTGCCCGCCGTCACCGACGGCCGCATCCTCGGCCACGAGGGGGTCGGCACCGTCGTCGAGACCGGCTCCGCGGTCGCCACGCTCGCGGTGGGCGACCGGGTGATCATCTCCTGCGTCAGCGCGTGCGGCACCTGCTCGTACTGCCACCGGGGGCTCTACGCCCACTGCCTGGCCGAGGAGGGCGCGAGCGGGATCGGGTGGATCTTCGGGCACCTCATCGACGGCACCCAGGCCGAGCTCGTGCGGGTCCCGTTCGCGGACAACTCGCTCTACAAGGTGCCCGAGGGGGTGAGCGACCGGGCGGCGGTCATGCTGTCCGACATCCTCCCGACCGGGTTCGAGATCGGCGTCCGCAACGGGCGGGTCGCCCCGGGGGACGTCGTCGCCGTCGTCGGGGCCGGGCCGGTGGGGCTCGCCGCGATGATGACGAGCAACCTGTACGGCGCCGCCCGGGTCATCGCGCTCGACCTCGACGGCAACCGTCGGGAGCAGGCGCTCGGCTTCGGGGCGACCGACGCGGTCGACGCCGGGGCCTCCGACTGGCGCGAGCAGGTGCTCGCCATGACCGACGGCCTCGGCGTGGACGTCGCCATCGAGGCCGTCGGGGTGCCGGCGACGTTCCAGGCCTGCACCGAGCTCGTCCGGCCCGGAGGATCGGTCGCCAACGTCGGGGTGCACGGCTCGCCGGTGGAGCTCGCGCTGCAGGACCTGTGGATCAAGGACATCTCGATCACGACCGGGCTGGTGAGCACCTCGACGACCCCGATGCTGCTCAGCCTCGTCGCGCAGCACCGGCTGGCGGCCGAGCGGTTCGCCACCCACGACTTCACGTTCGACCAGGTCCTGGAGGCCTACGACACCTTCGGACGGGCAGCCGAGACCAAGGCGCTCAAGGTCGTCATCCAGCGCTGACCTGCCGGAACCGGCGTCGTCCCGGGCGCCGCCGTCGTACAGTCGGGGTCCGCCCTCCGGCCCTGGTGCCGGAGGGCGGACGCGACACGACGAGGTGGGGGGACGCGATGGGACACAGCCGGATGGGGGCGACGACGCTCGCCGTGGCGACGGCGACGGCGGCGCTCGGGCTGGGCGCGTGCTCGGGGAACGAGGCGGCCCCGGGGGCGTCCCCGTCCTCGAACGCCGTCTCGTCGTCCGCCCGGTCGTCGTCCTCGTCCTCGGGTGCGTCGACGTCGTCCTCGCCGTCGGGGTCGTCGTCGGGTTCGGTCCGGTCCGGGTCCTCGGTCGACGGGCAGGCGCTCGCCCAGCGGCTGACCACGGCCGTCCGGAAGGCCGGGAGCGGTCACCTCGTGCTCCGCAGCAACGGCTCGACCATCGGGCACGGCGCCTTCGACACCACCGGGGACGGTCGCGCCCGGATGGTCCTCGACGCCGGCCCCCGGACGATCACGACGATCCAGGTGGGACAGACCGTCTACGTCAAGGGGCTGCAGAGCGGGAAGCGGCCCTGGCTGCGGGTCGACCCGGGCGGCAACAACCCGCTCTCGAAGATGCTCGGGTCGCTCGGGACCCGCGGGGACGACCCCGCGAACACCGCCAAGGTGCTCGCCGGCGCCGACGTCACCTCCGCGGGGACGGCCCGGGTCGACGGCGAGCGCGTCCACGTCTACCGGGCCACCGTCCCGGCCAAGGCCTACGCCGACGTGCTCGGTCCCAAGCTCGGCCAGGCGCTGGACCAGGCGCTCGACGGGCCCGTCCGGATCCGGTACGCCGTGGACGAGCAGGACCGGCCCCTCCGGGTCACCACCCGGATGACGGTGTCCGGCACGAAGCAGGTGTCGCAGGTCGACTACAGCGACTGGGGGACCTCGGTCGACGTGTCCGCGCCGCCGAAGAAGCAGGTCACGAGCGCGGACAGCCTGAGCCAGCAGGCCTCCTGACCCGAGCGCGGGTGCTCAGCGTTCGGTCAGGACCGCGACCGGGATGGGCCGCCCCGCCTTGGACTCGTAGCCGGCGAACGCCGGGGCCCGGGCCAGGACGACCTCCCGCCAGAGTCGCTCGCGCTCCGCCTCCGGGGGGACCTCCACCGCAACCTCGACGCGTCGGCGGCCGAGCTCGACCACGGCACGGTCGGTGGCCCGGAGGTTGCGGAACCACTGCGGGTCCTGCTTCGCCCCGCCAGCGGTCCCCGAGACCACCCAGCGACCGTCGTCCTCGACGTAGCTGACCGGGGTGGTGTGCGGCGCCCCGGTCCGGCGGCCCGGCACGGTCAGCAGGAGCACCTTGGTGCGTCCGCGGGCCGTCCCGCCGACCCGGCCGCCCGTGGCCCGGTAGAGCCCGACCGCGACCCGGTTGCCGGCCCGCATCAGGGTCCGAGCGACACCGTTCATGACAGCCCCCGTCGTCGGTGGTACCTGAGCATCGCACCGCCCCGCGGAGACGGCAAGAAGCACACGAGCCGAGCGCGGTGACAGCGTCCCCGTGGGCGGACTACCGTCGATCGGTGGACCACTTCACCGGGAAGCGGCCCCACCGAGGACGGAGGGCTGAGGAGTGTTCATCCAGATCATCCAGGGAAGCTGCAGCGACGAGGCGACGCTGCGCAGCGAGATCGAGCGCTGGCGCGAGGAGATGGCCCCGGGCGCCGCGGGGTGGCTCGGCGGGACCTACGGCATGACCGACGACGGGATGTTCGTCGGGGTCGTCAGGTTCGAGTCCCGCGAGGCCGCGGCCCGCAACTCGACGCGTCCCGAGCAGGACGCGTGGTGGCAGCGCATGATGACGTGCTTCGACGGGGACGTCACCGTCCACGACTGCGACAACGCGACGATGTTCCTCGACGGCGGGTCCGACGACGCCCGGTTCGTCCAGGTCATCGAGGGTCGGGTGAGCGACCCCGACCGGTTCCGGACTCTCATGTCACAGCCGATGGACACCCTCCACGAGGCGCGTCCGGAGATCATCGGGGGCACGGTCGCCATCGACGACGAGGGGTGGTTCTGCGAGACCGTCGCGTTCCGGAGCGAGGACGAGGCGCGGGCGGGCGAGCAGAAGGAGATGCCGGCCGACATCGCGGAGCCGATGGCCGAGGAGATGCGGCTGATGCACGACGTCACCTACCTCGACCTGCACCACCCGTGGTTCGCCAGCTCCTCGGGGATGGCCCCGAGCACCTGAGCGGTCCGGCCCCGGGCGGGCGCCACCCGGGGAACGGTCACCCCCTTGCGTCCGCAGGGTCAGCACCCCGGCGACCATCCCTGCGGACGCAACGCGGGGTGACTAGCTTGCGTCCGCAGGGTCAGCACCCCGGCGACCATCCCTGCGGACGCAACGCGGGGTGACTAGCTTGCGTCCGTCGGCGAGCCCGGGTGGTGGCCGCCCGCGCCGCTCGCCGCCCGCGCCCGGTAGTACAGCGTCCACAGCAACGTCTCCGGCCCCCCGGTGAGGTCGACCGGCACCCGCGCGCCCTCGGTCACCGGCCCGCCTCCGGCAACTCCGTCGGCGGCCCCGTCGCCGGCTCACCGAGCCGCGACGCGGCGACGACGTGCTGGACGACGGCCCCGGTGAGGACGAGCCCGACGAGCAGGACGGTCACGGGCAGCGGACCCCCGAGCGCGGCGACGCCGAGGACCCCGAGGCCGACGACGACCGCGCCGGTCATCCGGGAGGCCCGGCGGTCGGCGACGGCGTGCAGCCCGGCGAGGACGAGTGCGTAGAGGGCGATCGGCACCGCGAGCGCCAGGGCGACCGTGCGTGCCGCCGTGTGGGAGGTCCCGGCGACGACGTCGACCGCGGCCGCGAGGGCCGCGCCGACGGCGGCGACGGCGGCGAACACCACGACGTGACCGTACCCGAACGCCCACGTCGACGCCGTCGGCTCGGCGAGCAGGGCGCCGTGGTCGCGCGTGAAGTACAGCCACCACAGCGAGAGCACGATGAGCAGCGCCCCGGCGGTGAGGACGAGGAGGGCGGTCGGGTCGCCGCCGGCCTCGCCGTGCCCGGCCTCGCCGCCACCGACCGCCTGCTGCATCGCGCGCACCGTGGCGAGGACCACCTCGCCGAGCACGATGATGGTGAACAGCGCGAACCGTTCGGCGATGTGGCGGGGGTGGTAGCTCGTGTACCCGCCGCGCACCTCGGCGACCACCGGGACGGAGAGCTCGGCGAGCACCCCGAGGAGGAAGGTGACCAGCAGCCACCCCTCGCCGTGGACGAGGAGGCGGGCGACCCACCCGACCTGGACGATCGCGATCCCGGCGGCGTAGGTCAGCGCCGTCCGGCGGCGCTCGGGGTGCCCGCTCGCGGCGCGGAGCCAGAACGCGACCATGCCGAGCCGCATGACGAGGTAGCCGAGCACGGCGAGCACGGACTGGCCGTCGGCGAACAGGTCGGGGACCCCGGCCGCGAGCAGCAGCGAGCCGGTCATGATGACGAAGGTGAGCAACCGGTAGACGACGTCGTCGCAGTCGTAGGCCGAGGCGAACCACGTGTAGTTCAGCCAGGCCCACCAGATCGCGAAGAAGACGAGCGTGAAGCCGAGCATGCCGTCGAGGTGGTCCGCGGACAGCGCGTGGTGGAGCTCGTCGGCGGCGCTGGCGACGGCGACGACGAACACGAGGTCGAAGAACAGCTCGAGCGGGGTCGCGACACGGCCGTGCTCCCTGGGGTCCCGCGCGGTCATGCGCCGACGGAGCGGGACGACGGTGACGCTCATTCCCGCAGTATGACGTGGGACACGTCGCCGCCCCGATTCCCGGACAGGACTTGCCTAACCGGTACCAGCGGTATCACCATTCTGCTGGACCGTACTGAGCGGTCGCTTACGTCCGGCGGCGGAAGGACCCCCATGGGCCACTACAGGAGCAACGTCCGCGACCTCGAGTTCGCCCTCTTCGAGGTGCTCGGCCGGGGCCAGGTCCTCGGTCGCGGGGTCTACGAGGACGTCGACGAGGACACCGCCCGGGAGATGCTCCGGGAGGTCGCGCGGCTGGCCGAGAACGACCTCGCCGAGGGCTTCGCGGAGTCCGACCGCACCCCGCCGGTGTTCGACCCGGCAACGCACGAGGTCACCCTCCCGGAGTCGTTCAAGCGTGCGTACGCGGCCTACCTCGACTCGGGGTTCTGGAACGTCGACGTCCCGGCCGAGCTCGGGGGGACGGTCGTGCCGCCGTCGCTGAAGTGGGCGATGGCCGAGATGGTGCTCGGCGCGAACCCGGCCGTGCACCTGTACGCCGCGGCGTTCTCGTTCGCCAAGATCCTGCACCTGCTCGGCACGGACGAGCAGCGCCGCCTGGCCCGCCACCTCGTCGACAACCGCTGGGGGGCGACGATGGTGCTCACCGAGCCGGACGCCGGCTCCGACGTCGGCGCCGGGCGCACCCGGGCCACGCCGAACGCCGACGGCACGTGGAGCATCACCGGCGTCAAGCGCTTCATCACCTCGGCCGAGCACGACCTCGCCGACAACATCGTCCACTTCGTCCTCGCCCGGCCCGAGGGGGCCGGCCCGGGGACGAAGGGGCTGTCGCTGTTCGTCGTGCCCAAGCACCACGTCGACCTCGACACCGGTGAGCTGACCGGACGCAACGGCGTCGTCGTGACCAACGTCGAGCACAAGATGGGCATCAAGGTCTCCACGACGTGCGAGGTGACCTTCGGCGACTCCGAACCGGCCGTCGGGACCCTGCTCGGCGACGTCCACGACGGGATCGCGCAGATGTTCCGGGTCATCGAGCACGCCCGGATGATGGTCGGGACGAAGGCGATCGCGACCCTGTCCACCGGGTACCTCGGCGCGCTCGAGTACGCGAGGAACCGGGTCCAGGGCGCCGACCTGACCCGGACGGGCGACAAGTCCGCCCCCCGCGTGACGATCACCCACCACCCGGACGTGCGCCGCTCGCTCATGCTGCAGAAGTCCTACGCCGAGGGCCTGCGCGCGCTCGTGCTCTACACCGCGAGCCAGCAGGACGTCGTCGACGCCGCGCTGCTGCGCTCCGGTGGGGCCGCGCCCGAGCCCGGCAGCGCCGCCGACCTCGCCGGTCGCGTCAACGACCTGCTCCTGCCCCTGGTCAAGGGGCTCGGGTCCGAGCGGGCGTGGACGCTGCTCGGCACCGAGTCGCTGCAGACGTTCGGCGGGTCCGGGTTCCTCGAGGACTACCCGGTCGAGCAGTACGTCCGGGACGCGAAGATCGACACCCTCTACGAGGGCACGACGGCCATCCAGGCCCAGGACTTCTTCTTCCGCAAGGTCGTCCGGGACAAGGCCGTGGCCCTGACCCACCTCGCCGGTCAGATCCAGGAGTTCGCCAAGGACCTCGGGGCGCAGGGGGGTCGGTTCGACCGGGAGCGCGAGCTCCTCGGCGAGGGGCTGGAGAGCGTCCAGGGCATCCTCGACGCCATGGTCGGCGACCTCACCGCGGCCGACCCCCGCGCCGAGGGCGGCGACGTGCGCAACCTCTACAAGGTGGGGCTGAACGCGACCCGGCTGCTGCTCGCCGCCGGGGACCTCGTCGTCGGCTGGCTGCTGCTGCGCCAGGCCGAGGTCGCCCACGACCGGCTCACCGACGGCTCCTCGCTGCGACGCGGCGACGAGGACTTCTACACCGGCAAGGTCGCCGCGGCCTCGTTCTTCGCCCGGACCGTCCTGCCGCGGCTCGCGGCCGAGCGCGCCGTCGCCGAGGGGACCGACCTCACGCTCATGGACCTGCCCGAGTCCGCGTTCTGACACCGGCCGGGCGCGGCAGGGGGCGGTCAGGGCCGGGGCGCGTCCTCGCCGGGGACCTCGTCGGGCTCGTCGGGGGACCGGGTGTCGCCGCCGGTGGCGGGCGCGGGAACGTCGTCGTCCTCGCGCTCGACCGCCTGGCGACGGAGGACCCGGGCGGCGAGCGCCCCGAGGAGGACGAGGACGCCGGCGCCGAGGACGAACCCACCGACGGTGTCGACCTCGGCCCCGACGAGGCTCCGGTCGAGGCTGGTGAACGTCGCGAGACCGCCGAGGAGCACGAGCATGACGCCCAGGGCGACACCCATCCCGCTACCCCCTTCGCGTGCGACGTCACCGGCTTTCTTCCCGACTCTAGCCCCAGAGCCGCTGACCTGCTGCGACGCACCCTCGCGGCGGGGCGGGCCGCACGCGTGCGGGAGTACCACGGCGGGGCTCAGACCCCCCGCAGGTCGAGGTCGACGACGTCCGGGGCGCCCTCGGTGAGGACGACGGGCACGCCCCAGTCCTGTTGGTACAGGTGGCAGGCGGCGTGCTCCGGGACCTGCCCGGTGTCCGGGTCGCCGTCGCACGCGGCGGCCTGGACGCTGACGTGGAGCACGCCGTCCCCGACCCGCTCGTCGAGGACGAGGTGCCGGCTGAGGCCGGGCGCGCTGCCCGCCCCGTCGCGCAGCAGCGCGTCGGGCGTGGCCGAGACCACGAGCCGGGTCGGGTCGCCCCACCGGTCGTCGAGGCGCTGCCCCGCGGGCGGGGTGAAGTCCACCCGCAGCCGGACCCGGCCGGGGGCCACCTCGGTCCGCGGCCGCCGGGTCCGGTGCGCCGGCCCGTCGACCCGGCCGGCGTGCTCGGGCAGGGGAACCCGGGTGAGCCGGTGCCCGGCGGACTCGACGACGACGAGGGCCGGGCGGTCGCCGGCGAGGTCGAGGAGGGCGTCGCTGGGCTCGGCGAGGCCCTCGGCCAGGGTGCTCACCTGCCCGGAGGCCGGCTCGTACCGGCGGATCGCGCCGTTGTAGGTGTCGCTGACCGCGACCGAGCCGTCCGGGAGGGCGGTGACCCCGAGCGGGTGCTGGAGCAGGGCGGTCGCCGCGGGTCCGTCCCGGTGGCCGAAGTCGAACAGGCCCTGCCCGACGTGGGTGGTCACCGAGCCGTCGCGCCGCACCGAGCGGAGCGCGGAGGTCTCGGAGTCGGCGACCCAGACCCGCTCGCCGTCGCCGGAGACGGCGAGCCCGGACGGCTGGGCGAACCACCCGCCGTCCCCGGGGCCGTCGACGAGCCCCTCCGAGCTCGTCCCGGCGAGGACGCCGACCCTCCCGTCCACCGGGTCGGCGGCGAGGTCGAGGGTCCACAGCTGGTGGGTGCCGCCCATCGCCACGACGACGCGGCCGTCGAACCACGCGAGGTCGAAGGGGGTGGACAGGTCCTGCTCCAGCGCCGGCCCGCCCCCGGTCCGCTCGCGCAGCTGGCGTCCGGTGCCGGCGAGCGGGACGAGCGCCCCGGTGGCGAGGACGAGCCCGAGGACCCGGTGCCCGGCCGCGTCGGCGACGAGCGCGTCGACGCCGACCTGGGCGGCCACGTCCCCGGGAAGGGCGAGCACCCCGTGCGGCTCGGCGAGCGCTTCCGGTCCCCCGTGCCGGCCGAGCTCGGTGGCGAGGTCGGCAGCGAGGTGGACGACCTCGTGGTGGGCGGTGTCGGTGAGGAGCACGGTGCCGTCGGCGAGCGCGGCGAGCTTTGCGGGGTAGCGCAGCGTCGTGCTCTGCGGCGGCGGCGGCGCGTACGGGGAGTCGCCGCGGCGCAGCGTGCCCCGCGCCTCGTGCTCGGCGACGAGGTCGGCCACGAGGGCGGCGAGGCCGGGGCCGTGGCCCTCCCCCGACATCGACGCGACGACGTACCCCTCCGGGTCGACCACCACGAGGGTCGGCCACGCCCGCGCGGTGTAGGCCGACCACGTGGCCAGCTCGGGGTCGTCGAGCACCGGGTGGTCGACGCCGTACCGCTCGACGGCGGCGGCCAGCGCGTCCGGGTCGGCCTCGTGGGCGAACTTCGGGGAGTGCACCCCGACGACGACGAGGGCGTCCCCGAACCGCTCCTCCAGGGGGCGGAGCTCGTCGAGGACGTGGAGGCAGTTGACGCAGCAGAAGGTCCAGAAGTCCAGGAGCACGACCCGGCCCCGGAGGTCGGCCAGCCGGAGGTCGGTGCCCCCGGTGCCCAACCAGCCGCGGCCGGTCAGCTCGGGTGCGCGCAGGCGGGGGCGGCGGTCGGGGGTCACGAGCGGCTCAACAGCGCGGCGTCCCCGTGCGATTCCCGCGCCCGCCCGCACCCGGTAAGCAGCAGCCGGGAAGCAGCAGCAGGGTGGCGCTGTTGCAGCGGCCATGCCCACCGCCGCCCACGTCCCGCTGTCCGTCCTCGACCTCGCGCCGCGCTCGGCCGGCATGTCCCCCGCCGACGCGCTCGCCGCGAGCACCGAGCTGGCCCGGGAGGCCGACCGGCTCGGCTACCACCGGTACTGGATGGCCGAGCACCACGGCAGCGAGGCGTTCATGAGCTCGGCGACGTCGCTCCTGCTCGGTCACCTCGCCGAGCACACCGACGGCATCCGGCTCGGGTCGGGCGGGGTGATGCTGCCCAACCACGCCCCGCTCATGGTCGCCGAGTACTACGGCACGCTCGCGACCCTGCACGGCGACCGGTTCGACCTCGGGCTCGGCCGGGCCCCGGGCACCGACCCCCTCACCGCCGCGGCGCTGCAGCGCGGCGACGGGCGGCTGGACCGGTTCGCCCAGGACGTGCTCGACCTCGTCGGCTACCTCGCCCCCCGGGCCGAGGACGAGACCCGCCGGGTTCGCGCGATCCCCGGGGAGGGGACGGGCGTGCCGCTGTGGATGCTCGGGTCCTCCACGGGCGGGGCCCAGGTGGCCGCCGCCCTCGGACTGCCGTTCTCGTTCGCGTCCCACTTCGCGCCCGCGCAGATGCGCGAGGCGCTCGAGGTCTACCGGGGCTCGTTCCGGGCGGACGCCCCGACCGCACAGGTGGACCGACCCACGGTGATGGCCGGCGTCAACGTCCTCGTCGCCCCGACGCAGGCCGAGGCCGAGCACCTGTTCACGACGGCGCAGCTCATGGCCGCCCGGATCCGGACCGGCCGGCCGGCACCGCTGGACCCACCGGTCGACGACGTCACCGCGGTCGTCCCGCAGGACCTGCTGTCGATGATCGACGACGCCCAGACGGTGCGTGCCGTGGGCACCCCCGAGTCGGTCGTCCCCGTGCTCGAGGGCCTCGTCGTCCGGTACGACCTCGACGAGCTCGTCGTGACGACCTACACCCACGACCCCGCGATGCGACGCCGCTCGTACGCCCTGCTCGCGCAGGCGTGGGGGATCACGCCGCGCGCCTGAGACCGTCCCGGGGTGGCGGGGAGGACCAGGTCAGGGGCTGGTCGGTGCCGGTGCGGCCGGTCAGAGCCGCCGGTCGCCGAGGACCGGGAACGCCTCGCGTGCCTTCGCGACCTCGGCGGGGTCGATGTCGACGCTGAGGACCTCCTCGTCCTCCCCGGCCTCGGCGATGACCTCCCCGGTCGGGGAGACGACCTGGGAGTGACCGCCCATCTCGAACCCGGCGTGGGTGCCGGAGGTGTTGCAGGCGAGGACGAACGCCTGGTCCTCGATGGCCCGGGCGCGGCCGAGCAGCGACCAGTGCGCGACGCGGGCCATGGGCCACGCCGCCGGGCAGACGAAGGCCTCGACGCCGGAGTCGACCTGGGCGCGGTACAGCTCGGGGAAGCGCAGGTCGTAGCACGTGGACAGCCCGACGGTGAGCGCCGGGTCGGCGGGCGCCGGGGGCACCTTCACCGTGACGAGCTTCTTGCCGGCCTCCATCAGCTTGGGCTCGCCGGACCCGAAGCCGAACCGGTGAATCTTCCGGTAGGTCGCCATGAGCGTCCCCTCCGGGCCGAAGACGATCGAGGTGTTCCACAGGTCGCGGCCCTCGGGACCGCGTACGCCGTCCCGGCCCCGCTCGACGATGGACCCGGCGTGGAGGACGGCCTCGATGTCGGCCGCGGCGCCCGCCATCGCGGTGGCGACCGGCCCGCGCACCGACTCCGCCCGCCGCGCCCAGCCCCGGTAGTCGAACCCGCCCATCGGCCAGAGCTCGGGCAGGACGACGAGGTCGTGGCCCCGCTGCGCCCGGACGAGGTCGACGACCCGCCGGGTTCGCTCGGGCACCGACTCCTCGTCGCCGTACCCGAGCTGGATCAGGGCCACCTTCATCGACGTCCTCCTCATCATGTGCTCCGGCCGGCCCGGCGGGCCAGCTCGGCGTTGTACGCGGCGAGCTCGGCGTCGCCGTCGCGGTCGGCCTGGCGGTCGTGTCGAGCGGTCTCGAGACGGTCCGACCTCAGCCATTGGACCGTAACCACGAGGGCGAGCACCAGCGAGGGCACCTCCCCGATGCCCCACGCGATGGCACCGCCGGTCCGCTGGTCCGCGACGAGGTCGCGCACCCAGGGCAGGTGGACGGCGGTGAAGAACCCCGGCGCGAGCAGGGTGGTGCTGCCGGTGAGGACGACCCCGAAGAAGGCGTGGAACGAGATCGTCGCGAACAGGACGACGAGCAGGATCGGCGGGGCCCAGCGCCGCGGCCCGGGGTCGGTGCCGATGAGCACCCAGACGAACAGGTAGCCCGAGAGCAGGAAGTGCAGGGTCATCAGGACGTGCCCGGTGTGGTGGCGCAGCGCGAGCTCGAACAGCGGGCTGAAGTAGAACACCGCGAGGCCGAGGACGAACACCGCGGAGGCGACGACGGGGTTGGCCAGGACCGCGAGCCAGCGGGAGTGGAGGAGGCCGAGCAGGACCTCGCGCGGGCCGATGGTGCGGTCCTTCCGCGCCGGGAGGACCCGCAGGGCGAGGGTCACCGGGGCGGCCGGGACGAGCAGGAGCGGGACGATCATCGCGACCGTCATGTGCATGACCATGTGTCCGGAGAACAGGACCTTGCCGTAGACCCCGGGCGCGCCGCTCGTCGCGTAGACGAACACCGCCCAGCCCAACGCCCACACCCCGGCCCGCCACCACGGCCAGGCGTCCCCCCGGCCGTGCAGCCGCCGGGCGGCAGCGACGTACCAGCCGACCATGACGGCCGCGACGGCGAGCCAGAGCCAGTCGATCGTCCACGCCGACCACCACGTGCTGCCGGTGACCGGCCCCGGGTCGTCGAAGCCGGTGAGCGTGTAGGCCATCGACGACGGCGGGGCGAGGGCCTCCGCCGACGGGGACGGGGTCCGGGACAGGGCCACCCCCGCGCCCATCGCGACGCCCATGAGGAGAAGCTCGGCCGCGGCGAGACGGAGGAACGCCCGGGCGTCGTCCCCCCGCTCCCGCAGCCGCCGGACCGCGACGCCCCGCTGGCGCCAGCCGAGGATGCCGAGGGCGGTGACCGCGAGGACCTTGACGGCGAGGACGGCGCCGTAGGACGAGAGCAGGTCCGCGGGCGCGGCGACGGCGAGCCAGGCCGCGAGCAGCCCGGACCCGAGCAGGGCGGCGAACGCCCAGCCGGCGAGCACCGAGTACCGGGCGACGGTGACCCCGAGGTGGCGGCCGAGCGCCGGCCGGAGCACGACGAGGGCCAGCAGGCCGCCCACCCAGACGGAGGCGGCGACGAGGTGGACCGCCAAGGTGTTGACCCCGCTCATGTGGTCCCGGCTCGTCGCGGCGTGGCCGGCGAGCGCGAGCGGCAGCAGCGCGCCGACGGCGAGGGCGGCGGTCCACGCGATGGCCGCCGTGCGGCGGGCCAGGGCGGCGGCGACCGCGACGAGGACGACGAGCGCGGTGCTGAGGACCTGCGCCCGGGTGGTGTCGAGCTCGAGGGCGAGGTCGGCCAGGCCCGACCAGTACGCCCCGTCCGTCAGCGGGAGCCCGGAGACGTCGGCGAAGCCGAGGAGCAGCCCGACGAGCCCGGCCAGGGCCCAGACCGCCGCCGTGGCGGACGCGGCCCGGGTCGCGAGCTCCCGGCGGTGGGTCCGGGTGGTCTCGGGGGTGAGGAACCCGGCGACGAGCAGGAGACCGACCGTGAGCGCCCCCGCGACGTCGTGGACGACCCGGACGAGGGGGATCGACCAGCGCACGAGCGGGCCGGGGTCGCCGAGCACGTACGGGGTCACGGCGCCGCCGAGCCCGGCGGCGAGCGCAGCCGCGAGGAGCCCGGCGCCCGCCACCGCGACGGCGGGCACGGCCGGGATCGGGCCACGACGAGGGGTCGGCATGGGACAAGCGTAAGTAGGGTGGGGGTCATGCCACTCCATCCGGCCGCACCAGAGGACCTCGCCGATCTCGTCGACGCGTTCGCTCAGACCGGCCAGGCGGTCGTCGACCTGGGGCACGGGTGCCGCGAGGAGGACTTCGCGCGGCCCACGGACTGCCCCGGGTGGACGATCAAGGACCAGGTCTCCCACGTCGTCGGGTCCGAGCTGCGGATGACCGACGCGGCGCTGCCCGACGTCGAGGTCCCCGACTACCCGCACCTGCGCGACGAGGCGGCCCGCAGGCGGGAGCGGCCCGTCGAGCTGCGCCGGTCGCTGCCCGGGCAGGAGGTCGTCCACGAGCTCGAGAACGTGCTCGCACACCGGCTCACCACCCTGCGCCGGGCGGACACCACGCTCGACGACGAGGTCCCCGGCCCCCACGGCCCCACGCGGCTGGGCGACATCCTCCCGGTCCGGGTCGTCGACATCTGGACCCACGAGCAGGACATCCGTCATGCCCTCGGCCGCCCCGGCAACCTCGACTCCGGCGGCGCCGCGCTGTTCGTCGCCACGCTGTTCCGGCTGCTGCCACGCCTCGTCGCCAAGGACGCGGGCATCGAGCCCGGGCGCTCGGTGATCCTCGACGTCACCGGCCCGGTCGTGGGCCGGGCCGGCGCCCGGGTCGAGGTCGCGGACGGCCGACCGCGGGGCGTACCGCTGTTCAGCGGCCAGGGGCACGAGTCGCGTCCCGACGAGGACTGCACGACGATCACGCTCTCGACCGACTCGGTGGGCCGGCGCGCGGCCGGGCGCGGCGGCCTCGACGACATCCACTACAGCGTCGACGGGGACGAGGACATCGCCCGCCGCGTCCTCGAGGCCCTTCCCTTCACCCCCTGACCGGCGGAGCCCCCGCGGCGTCCGCACGGATGGTCGCCGGGGCGCCGACTCCGCGGACGCAACCGGCGAAAGGCCCTGCGACGTCCGCAGTGAGGGCCGATTTGCTTGTACGAGACAAGCAACACTATGGTTGTGTGCGTCAAGCAAGTTTTATCTGGAGAGGCCCCTGCCATGGGTACCGACCCCCGCACGGCGAACGTGCTCGCCGACCAGCTCATCGGCCTGATGAAGCTGATGCACACGGTCCGCCAGCACGTCCCGCGCATCCACCCGGCGGTCGACCCGATCGCCTACCCCCTGCTCTTCCAGCTCTCCCAGGAGCCCCGCAGGGTCTCGGTGCTCGCCGAGTGCGTCCACTCCGACGTCTCGACCGTGAGCCGGCAGATCTCCACGCTCGTCACCCACCGCCTCGTGGCCAAGGTCCCCGACCCCGAGGACCGCCGGGCACAGGTGCTCACCCTCACCGACGAGGGGACGGCCCTGCTCCGCGAGGTCCACGCGCAGCGGGGCCTGTGGTTCCAGTCCCTCCTCGCGGACTGGTCCGAGGCCGACATCGAGCAGTTCACGACCTACCTCGCCCGACTCTCCGGTGCGGTCGACGAGGCCCGCGCCAGCTATCTCCAGCCCTCCCCCGAACCTGTCACGGAGCCTTCATGACGACCACTGCGAAGGCAGCCCCCGAGGGACCCCTCACCCACCGGCAGATCATCACGATCCTCGTCGGCCTGATGATGGGGATGTTCCTCGCGGCGCTCGACCAGACCATCGTCGCGACGTCGATCCGCACGATCGCCGATGACCTCCACGGCCTGGACAACCAGGCCTGGGCGACGACGGCCTACCTCATCACCGCGACCCTGTCGACGCCGCTGTACGGCAAGCTCAGCGACATCTACGGCCGCAAGCTGTTCTTCAGCGCGGCCATCTCGATCTTCGTCACCGGGTCGGTGCTGTGCACCTTCTCGCAGTCGATGGGCGAGCTCGCGGTCTTCCGCGCGATCCAGGGGCTCGGGGCCGGCGGCCTGATGTCCCTGGCCCTGGCCATCCTGGGCGACATCGTCTCCCCCCGGGAGCGCGCCCGGTACCAGGGCTACTTCCTCGCGGTGTTCGGCACCTCGAGCGTCCTCGGGCCGGTCATCGGCGGGTTCTTCGCCGGTGCCGACTCGATCCTGGGAGTCACCGGCTGGCGCTGGGTGTTCCTCGTCAACGTCCCGTTCGGGATCGCCGCCCTGACCGTCGTCGCGAAGACGCTCCACCTGCGCCACACCCGGCTCGAGCACCGCATCGACTGGTGGGGCGCGGTCGCCCTCGCCGTGGGCATCGTCCCGCTGCTGATCGTCGCCGAGCAGGGCCGCGACTGGGGCTGGGACTCCACCAGGGCGATCATCTGCTACGCCGTCGGCGTCGTCGGGCTCGTCGCGTTCTTGCTCGCCGAGCGGGCGATGGGCGAGGAGGCGCTGCTCCCGCTGAAGCTCTTCCGCAACCGGACCATCGCGGTCGCCTCCGGCGGCGGGGTGCTGCTCGGGATGGCGATGTTCGGTGGGCTCGTCTCGCTGCCGCTGTACCTGCAGATCGTCAAGGGGGCCACCCCGACCGAGTCCGGCCTCATGCTCCTGCCGCTGACGCTCGGGATCATGACCGGCTCGATCATCTCCGGCCAGACGATCTCCCGGATCGGCCGCTACCGCCGGTTCCCGCGCGCCGGGGTCATCCTGCTCGCGCTCGCCCTGTTCGCGTTCTCCTTCATCCACGCCGACACCCCGCTGTGGCAGACGATGCTCATCATGGTGTTCTTCGGCATCGGGCTCGGCTTCAACATGCAGCCGCTGACCCTCGCCGTGCAGAACGCCGCACCCGCCCGGGAGATCGGGGTCGCGACCTCGACGGCGACGTTCACCCGGCAGATCGGCGGGACGATCGGGACCGCCGTGTTCCTCTCGATCCTGTTCAGCACCGTGCCCGGCAAGATCACCGACGCCATCGCCCGGATCGCCCCGACCCGGTCGTTCCAGCAGGCTCTCCAGGACCCCGCCAACGCCGCGTTCGCCAAGCAGTTCGAGGCCGCCCAGACCAACCCGGGCACCTCGACCGGGCAGGCGACCGGCGTCCTGTCGGACTCCTCGTTCCTGAAGAACCTCGACCCGCGGCTCGCGCGGCCGTTCCTCGAGGGCTTCTCGAACGCCATGGACGTCGTGTTCCTCACCGGTGCCTCGGTCATGCTCGTCGCCGTCGTCGTCCTCTGGATGCTCCCCCACGTCGAGCTGCGCACCGGGTCGGCGTACTCCGAGCGCGACCAGGAGGACACCGCCCGCCGCCAGGCCCTGGAGGCCGCGCAGCAGGCCGACGGGCGCCATGCGGGCGGCCACGAGGTCGACGGACACCACGCGAACGGCCACCCGGTCGACGGACACCACCCGAACGGCCACCCGGTCGACGGACACGAGCTCGACGGGCAGCACGTCGACGGCGACGGGAACGGCTACGTGCCCCGGCACGCCCGGCAGGACCAGCCGGTCTCGTCGACGACGTCCTGACGCGACTGCCGTTCCCGCGACGCCGGGCACACCCGCCTCGGGTGCGCCCGGCGCCCGTTCGTCCTCAGGGCAGCACGGTGTTGTTGCGGTGGAAGACGTTGTCGGGGTCCCAGCGGCGCTTGACCTCGCGCAGCCGCTCCCAGCTGCGACCGTAGCCGGCCCGGACCCGTGCGGAGGTGCCCCCCGCCGCCGCGGCGGCCCCGTCGTCGACGACGAAGTTGAGGAACTCCCCCTCGAGGGCGTACGGGCTCACCGCGTCGTGGACCTCACGCGCCCACTCCCGCGCGAGCGCGTCGTCCGCGGGGTCCTCCCACGCGGCGCTGACGACGGCCTGGTACCGGGCCTCGCGGTGCGGGAACGCGGTGGAGTCGGGGTCGACCCGGTTCATGACCCCCGCGTAGCCCTCGATCGCGACGCTGAACCACGGGCGCGGCGGCTCGGCGGCGAGGTCGGCGACGGCGGCGAGGACGCGGTCGTCGAGGTCGCGGAGCATCGCGCCCTTCCAGTAGTAGCGCCGTCCCGGCGGAAAGAGGACGTCGTTGGCGGCGTTCCACACCGGGTAGGGCATCTGGTCGGCCATGACCATGACCGGCTCGCCCTGCTCGAGGAGGGGGCGCACGGCGTCCTCGCCGGCGTCGGGGTCCCCGGACCAGCAGAACGGCAGGGCCGCGACCCGCATGCCGTGCTCGGGTTCGGCCATGAGGCCGCAGTACACCCCGAGCTCGTCAGGCGCGTCCTCGGTGACCTCGCGGTAGAGCTCGAGGACGGCCGGTGCCCGGTCGGGTGGGTGCGCAACCATCCCGGCGAAGACGGTCGGCTGGGGGTGCAGGGCGAACTCGAGTGAGGTGACGACCCCGAAGTTGCCGCCGCCGCCGCGCAGGGCCCAGAACAGGTCGGCGTTCTCCGCCTCGCTCGCGGTGACGACCTCACCGGCAGCGGTGACGAGGTCGACGGAGAGGAGGTTGTCGCAGGCGAGGCCGTGCTTGCCCACGAGCCACCCGACCCCGCCACCGAGCGTGAGCCCCCCGACGCCGGTCGTCGAGATCACGCCGCCGGTGGTGGCGAGCCCGAACACCCCGGTCTCCCGGTCGACGTCGGACCACCGCGCACCGCCGCCGACCCGGGCCCGGCGCCGGACGG
Source organism: uncultured Actinomycetota bacterium (assembly GCA_963800325.1). GTDB lineage: Bacteria > Actinomycetota > Actinomycetes > Actinomycetales > Dermatophilaceae > CAWDAQ01. The sequence continues at coordinate 245,999 of CAWDAQ010000006.1, forward strand.
GGTCGACCCGAACCCCGCGGAGGAGCTCGAGGTCGAGCATGAGCCCGCCGTCGGTGCTCGCGTGACCTGCGACGTTGTGGCCGCCGCCCTTGACCGACACCTCGAGGCCGAGGTCCCGGGCGGCGCGGAGGGCGGTGACGACGTCCGCGGGGCCGCGCGGGCGCACGACGAGGGCGGGCCGGCTCGCGATCATGCCGTTCCAGAGGTCGAGTGCGGCGTCGTACGCCGGCCCGCCGGGGAGCGCCACGCTCCCGCCGAGGGCACTCCGCAGGTCGGTGACGCGGTCGGGGTCGGGTAGGGCTGCCGGTGCGGTCGTGGTCATGGTGGGCTCCTTCCACCGGGGGAGGGACCCTTCGACGGTGCCGCGCCCAATCCGCTCGCGCATCGATGAACTCCCCTATGTCTTCCCTCGTCCCAGCGGACCCGGACGCCCGCCCCCCGTCCTCGGGGCGACCTGCGGCCCGTCGCCCCGTCCCGTGACCTGATCGGGGTGGCGCAGCACCCAGGCCGCGGCCTGGGACCGGTTCCGGAGCCCGAGCTTGGTGAAGACGCTGTGCACGTGGTGCTCGACGGTCTTGCGGCTGAGGTAGAGCCGCGCGGCGACCTCGGGGTTGCTCAGCCCCTCGGCGACGAGGGCCAGCACCTCCCCCTCCCGGGGGGACAGGGGACCGCCCGACCGCGGGGCCTGGCGGACCGCCCGCACCCCGAGACGGCGGAGGACCCAGACGGCCCGGTCGGCGTCGGGAGCGGCGCCGAGCCGGTCGCAGACCTCGAGGGCCGCGCGGGCGTCGGCCACCGCGGCGCCGGGGTCGACGTCCTGGAGTGCCTCGGCGAGCGCGAGGTGGGCCCGCGCCCCCTCGAGTGGCAGCCCGAGCGCGGCGAAGGCAGCGAGGGCGCGCTCGAGGTGCCGACGCGCGCCCGGGACCTCCCCCCGGGCGGCGTGCACCCGCCCGAGGGTCGCCTCCGCCCGGGCCCGGGTGGCGGCCCGACCGTCGTGGCCCGCGGCCAAGCGGACCAGGGCGAGCGCGACGTCGGTCGCGTCGGGAACCCGGCCGCGCTCCAGCTCGGCCTCGGCGAGCAGCGCCGCCGTGGCGGGCCAGTCCGGCGCGGACACCGGCAGCTCGTCCAAGGCTCGACGGAGCACCGTCGCCGCGGCCGCCGGGTCGCCGCGGCGCAGGTGGAGCGCCCCGCGGGCCCGCGCGGTGACGGCGAGCTCGCCGTACCCCACGAGCAGCTCCGCGGCCGCGTCGAGGTGGCCGCGGGCGACCTCGAGCTCGGCGAGGGCGGCGAGCGCCTCGGCGTGGGCGGCCCGCTCGGCCTCCTGCCCGATCCGCAGCGCCTCGCGCAGCTCCCGTTCCGCGATCTCCCAGTCCCCGGTGGCGAGGAGCACACGGCCGTAGTGGGCGCGGCAGACGGCGTACATGTGCAGGCCGCCGTAGCGCCGCGTGAAGTCGTCCGCCGCCCGGACCCACTGCGCCGCGTGGGCCGCGTCCGCGACCCAGCAGCAGCAGGTGACGCTGCGGCAGCCGGTGAAGACCACGGTCTCGGGACGGCGGGCCTCACCGCCGAGGGCCCCGGCCATGGCCTCGTCGAGCAGCTCGACGCCCTCCTCGGCCCGGCCGGAGAGGACGAGGGCGGTGCCGAGCTCGCTGAGGGCGCAGAGCTCGAGGTCAGGGTCGTTCCCGGCGCGCGCCACCGCGAGCGCCTCCCGGGCCGCGGGCGCCGCCGAGCCGGGGTCGTGGACGTCGTTCGCGGCCACCGCCCGGCACAGCGAGACCCACCCGGACAGCGGGGCGAGGCCGGCCTCCTCGACGACGACCGCGAAACGCTGCAGCCAGCCCCGCGACGCGGCGTGGTTGCCGAGGCTGGCGCGGTAGAGCAGGCAGAGGCTCATCGCGCTGAGGGCGGCCCCCATCGGGTCCGGGCGGCGCCGGAACGCGGCGTAGGCCCGCTCCTGGGCACGGACCGAGCCGGCGGTCTCGCCGAGCCACCACAGCGCGGTCCCGAGGCCGGCCCACGCCTGGGCGTCCTCGCCGGCCGCGAGCGCGGCCTCGGCGGCGGACCGGGCCCCCGCCCAGTCGCCGCGGCCGAGGGAGTCCCCCAGGTCGCGGAGGGAGGCGGCGACGTCGACGGCCACGCCTTCCAGTATGCGTCGTCGCCGGCGCCCCGAGGAGGGTCGTCGCGGGCGCCGGCGAACTCCCAAGACCCCGGATGTAGGGCACGCTGATCGTCGAGCCAAGGACGGTGGTCATGCACGGACACGCCACGGCCCGGAGGGCGGCAGCCGGCGGGACGGACCGCAGCTCGGCCGTCGCGGTCACCGCAGGGGAGGACCCGGTCGCCCGGGCCCGAGAGCTCCGACGCCTGCACTCGTCGGAGCGGTCACCCTCTCCGGCCCGCTCCGCAGCGCCCACCCGCACACGTTCGCGCTCGTCGCGAGCGCCGTCCGGATGGCCGAGAACCTCCTCGAACAGGAGCACCGGGAGGAGCTCTCCGCGCTCGCGACCCGGGCGACGGCGGGGCCGGGCGACGCCGGAGGACACATCGTCGTCGACGACGCCGGCGGCTGGGTGCTCCGCCCCCTCACCGACAGACCCCGGTGTACGCGATCCCCGAGACCCACCACATCTCCTGAGGGACCGGGCCGTGAGGGCGGTGCGCCACGACGGCACCCGGGACGGCCGGGTCGAGGAGGTCCCCGGGTCGGCATCGGCGAGATCGCTCGACCATGGCCTCCGGACGCCCGTCGCGAGCACGGACGAGAGCCGCGGTCCTCGTCCACCCCTGAACCCTCGCGGGCGTCCCTCAGCGGGCGGCGGCGGCGCCGAGGAGGGCGGCGAGGCCGAGTGCGCTGCGCGGGTCGTAGGCCCCGCGCCAGAGACCCCCGTGCGCGGCGGCGTACGCCTCGTCCTGCCACGGGTGCGCGTGCGCCGGAGCGCCGGTCCGCAGGTCGTGGACGAGCTTGGCCGCCATGAGGGTGTTCGACGTCGCCGGCTCGAACACCTCGATCCCGAACCGGTGCGCGCCGGCGTACGCCGCCGCGAGCGCCCGGCTCTTGAGCACCGACCGGGTCCGGGTGGGCGGGGCGACGGTGAACGAGACCGTCGCGCCCTCGGCCCGGGCGGTGCTCGCCCGCCACCGCTGGAGCCGCTTCGCGAGGAGGTAGTTCGGTCCCTGCTGGAGGACGACGCTGTCGTTGAGGCCGGGGCTGACTCCCGGCACGTAGTTGCGCCGGAGCAGCCGGCCACCGCTCAGCGTCCGCAGCGGCGCCCGGAGCACCCGGCTCACCCGACGGGTCGCGTATGCCTCGACGGACGCGGCGACCGCCTCGTCGGGGACGGCGAAGACGTCGGTGGGGGTGGCGAGGCCGGCGAGGGCGACGTCTCCGCGGCGGCCCCGGACCCACTCGGTGAGGGCGTCGACCGCGACGCCGACCCGGACGTTCGTCGCGCCGTCGGCGTAGACGTAGTTCCCGAGGACGAGCGGGCCGGGGAGCGACTCGACCCACCCGGCGACCGACGGGAGGTCGTGGAGGACGTCGGCGCCGGCGCGATGGGCGAGGTCGCCCGGGCCGGGACGGGCCGGGAACCGGAGCGTGCCGGCGTACCGGTCCGCGTTGGCGAGGAGGGGGGACCAGAGCTCGGGCCGGGGGAGGTCGACGGCGGCGACGTCGGCGCCCCACCGCAGGAGGGAGCGCAGGGGGCCCATCTCGGCGGCCGCGCCGAGGACGACGATGCTGAGGTCGTCGAGGTCGAGCCACTCGGGGTGGGCGAGGACGTCCTCGACGACGTCGTCGAGACCGGGCTCGACGACCCCGCGAGCCACCCAGTCCGCGAGCTGCCGCCGCAGCGCGTCACCCTCGAGTCGCTGCCCGCGGTAGGGGAGGACGAGCCGACCCTCGCGCCGGCCGCCGCCTCGCACGGTCTCGGTGACGAGGTCCCGTGGGGGTAGGTCGAAGGCCGCGGCCAGCGGCTCCTCGGCGCCCTCCGGCCCGGCCCAGCGCATCCGGGCGTGGACGGACGTGAGGCCGGCGGCGGCGATCTCCCCGGCGGACGCCGCGCTCGGGAGACCCGCCTCGACGAGCCTGCGGAAGTGCGGGAGGTAGCCCTGCCGCCACGACGTCTCCCGCTCCGCCGCGGTGGCCCCGACGGGGTCGACCTCGCGGAGCGCGTCGGCGACGACGGCCCGCCCCGTCGCCGAGGTGCTCCGGCGCCCCTCGACGACGGGGAAGACGACTCCGCTCTCGCCGGCCACGGGTGCCCCGCTCAGCCCCAGACGAGCCCGCGGCCCGGGTCGTGCAGGATGGCGGCGACGTCGGCGAGGAACCGGCTGCCGAGCTCGCCGTCGACGAGCCGGTGGTCGAAGGACAGCGCGAGCTGGGTCACCGACCGCGGCTCGATCGTCTCGCTGCCGTCGGCCGCGGTGACGACCCACGGCATCCGGCGGACCTGGCCGAAGGCCATGATCGCCGACTCCCCGGGGTTGAGGATGGGGGTGCCGGAGTCGACGCCGAAGACGCCGACGTTGGTGATCGTCATCGTCCCGCCGCTCATGTCGGCCGGCTGGGTGCGGCCCGCCCGGGCGGTCGCGGTGAGCTCGCCGACGCGCTCGGCGAGCTCGCGCATCGTGAGGGTGTCGGCGTCCTTGACGTTGGGCACGACCAGGCCCCGGGGGGTGGCCGCGGCGACCCCGAGGTTGACGTAGTGCTTGACGACGATGTCGCCGGCCTGCTCGTCCCACGCGGCGTTGATCTCGGGGTGGCGGCGGACCGCGAGGCACATCGCCTTAGCGAGCACGAGCAGCGGGGTGACCCGCACGCCCTCGAACTCGCGGTCCCCGCGCAGCCGGTCGACGAGCTCCATGGTCGCGGTGACGTCGACGCTGACCCACTCGGTGACGTGCGGGGCGGTGAACGCCGAGTCGACCATCGCCTGGGCGGTCATCTTCCGCACGCCCTTGACCGGGACCCGGGTCTCGCCCCGCTCCGGCGCGGCGCGACCGGCCGGCATCGTGGGCGTGGCGGGCGCGGCCTGCTGCTCACCGGCGCCGTCCCCGGCGCGGGCCCGGACGTCCTCCCGGGTCACGAGCCCGCCGTCGCCGCTGCCGGCGACGGCGGCGAGGTCGACGCCGAGGTCCTTGGCGAGCTTGCGCACCGGCGGCTTGGCGAGCGGGCGGCCTCCGGTCGCGGGCCGGTCCGCGCCGGCCGACCCGGCCGGTGGTGCCGCGGGCGCCTCCCCGGCCGACGGCGGGGTGGTGGCGGCCGCGGGCACGGTCTCACCGGTCGCGTCGGCCTCGCCCCCGCCGGGCGGCGCCACCGGGGCCGACTTGCGGGGACGCCGCTTGGCCTCGGTCTGCTTCACCCCGTACCCGACGAGGACGGCGGTGCGCCCGGTCGAGGTGGTCCCGCCGATGGTCCCCTCGGCGACCTCGTCGTCGGCACCGCCGCCGTCCTGCCCGTCGCCCGTCGAGGTCTCGGCGGGCGCGGCGGGCTGCGCCGGAGGGGCGCTGCCGCCCGCGGTGTCGATGGCGATGATCGGGGTGCCGACCTCGACGGTCGCGCCCTCCTCGACGAGGAGGGTCTGGACCGTCCCCGCGAACGGCACGGGCAGCTCGACGAGGGACTTGGCGGTCTCGACCTCGACGACGACGTCGTTGGTCTTGACCGTGTCCCCCGGCTGGACCCGCCAGCTGACGATCTCGGCCTCGGTCAGACCCTCACCGGGGTCGGGGAGCTTGAACTCCTTCGTGGACACGCTGGATGACGTCCTTTCGGTGCTCGAGGCTCAGTAGGCGAGGGCGCGGTCGACGCCGTCGAGGACCCGGTCGAGGTCGGGGAGGAAGTCCTCCTCGAGCTTGCTCGGCGGGTAGGGCACGTTGTAGCCGCCGACCCGCAGCACCGGGGCCTCGAGGTTGTAGAAGCACCGCTCGGTGACGGCGGCGGCGACCTCGGCGCCGAGCCCGAGGCTCGTCGGCGCCTCGTGGACGACGACGAGCCGGCCGGTGCGCTCCACCGACTCGGCGACGGTGTCGAGGTCGAACGGGGCGAGGCTGCGCAGGTCGATGACCTCGAGCTCCTTGCCCTCCTCGGCTGCGGCCTGGGCGGCCTGCATGCACGTCTTGACCATCGGCCCGTACGCGACGAGGGTGCAGTGCCCGCCCTCGCGGAGGACCGCGGCGTCGCCGAGCGCGAGCGGGGTGCCGTCCTCGTCGACCTCGCCCTTGTCCCAGTAGCGCCGCTTGGGCTCGTAGAACAGGACCGGGTCGTCGGTCTCGATGGCCTGCTGCATCATCCAGTGCGCGTCCTGCGGGGTCGCGCACGAGACGACGCGCAGCCCGGCGGTGTGGGCGAAGTAGGCCTCGTTGGACTCGCTGTGGTGCTCGACCGCGCCGATGCCGCCGCCGACCGGGATCCGGATGACGATGGGCAGGGTGACCTTGCCCAGGGAGCGGGCGCGCATCTTGGCGACCTGGCTGACGATGTGGTCGAACGCGGGGTAGATGAACCCGTCGAACTGGATCTCGACGACGGGGCGGTAGCCCCGCAGCGCCATCCCGATCGCGGTGCCGACGATGCCGGCCTCGGCGAGCGGGGTGTCGATGACCCGGTCCTCACCGAAGTCCTTCTGGAGTCCCTCGGTGACGCGGAAGACACCCCCGAGCTTGCCGATGTCCTCGCCCATGAGGACGACCTTGGGGTCCCGCTCCATCGAGCGGCGCAGTCCGGCGTTCAGCGCCTTGGCGATCGTCATCTGCACGGTCAGCCCACCTCCTCGAAGCTCGCCTGGTAGGCGAGGTAGGCCGCGCGCTCCCGTTCGATGACCGGGTGCGCGTCGACGTACACGTGGTCGAACATCTCCGTCCCCGCGGGGTCCGGCATCGCGAGGCACCCCTCGCGCAGGTGGGTCGCGAGCTCCTCGGCCTCCCGGTCGACGGCCTCGACGAACTCGTGGTCCATCTTGCCCTCGCGGGTGAGGTAGCTCTTGAACCGCTCGATCGGGTCGCGCAGCTTCCACAGCTCGACCTCGGCCGAGACCCGGTACTTCGTCGGGTCGTCCGAGGTGGTGTGGGCGCCCATCCGGTAGGTGAAGGCCTCGACGAGCATCGGCCCCTGGCCGCTGCGGGCGGCGTCCATGGCCTGCTGGGTGACGGCGTACACGGCGAGGACGTCGTTGCCGTCGACGCGGACGCCGGGAAAGCCGAACCCGCGGGCGCGCTGGTAGAGCGGGATGCGGGTCTGGCGCTCGTTGGGCTCCGAGATCGCCCACTGGTTGTTCTGGCAGAAGAACACGACGGGCGAGTTGTTGACGGCGGAGAACACGAACGCCTCGTTGACGTCGCCCTGGGCGGACGCGCCGTCGCCGAAGAACGCGATGACGGCGGTGTCGCGGTCCTCCTCGCCCGTGCCGACCGCCCCGTCGCGCTGGACGCCCATCGCGTACCCGGTGGCGTGGAGGGTCTGGGCGCCGATGACGATCGTGTAGAGGTGGAAGTTCTTCTCGTCCGGGTCCCACCCGCCGTGGTTGACTCCGCGGAAGAGGCCGAGGAGGTTGAGCGGGTCGACCCCGCGGCACCAGGCGACGCCGTGCTCGCGGTAGGTCGGGAACGCGTAGTCCTGCGGGCGCAGGGCGCGGCCGGCGCCGACCTGGGCGGCCTCCTGACCGAGCAGCGAGGCCCAGATCCCGAGCTCGCCCTGCCGCTGCAGCGCGGTCGCCTCGGTGTCGACCCGCCGGATGAGGACGAGGTCGCGGTAGAAGCCGCGCAGGTCCTCGTCGGTGAGGTGGTCGAGGTACCGGCGGTACTCGGGGTGCTCCTCCCCGCTGACCAGCTCGCCCTCGGGGGTGAGGAGCTGGACCATCTCGGGCCCGCCGTCACCGACCTCCGGAGTGGGTGCGGTCAGCCGGGCGAGGTCGTCGGGCGTGTCCGCCCCCGGCTCGGCCGCGACGTCGTTGTCGCTCACAGGGTCTCCATCCTCCGCGGGCGGCGGGGTCACCGCCGGCCGCGGTCTCGGCCGGTCGCGGCGGGGTGTGCCCCGTCGGTCGCCGGCGACTCATCGCACCGTCCCCACCGGGGGAACGGGCGTCCTGGCACCGTGTCGGGGCCAACCTACCGGGCGGTCCCCCAAATCTCACATCCCGGGACGGCGGGTCCTCGGCGCGTCGTTGCACCCCCGTCCGGCCCGGGCGAGGATGGGGGGGTGAGGACACGCCGCCCGTTCGTCCCGGCCGTGCTCGGTGTCCTCGTCCTGTGCGGCACGGGCTGTTCGGGCTCGCGCGGAGGCGAGGAGCCGTCCGGGAGCACGACCGGTGCGTCCACGGCGTCGAGCTCGCCGACCTCCGCCACCTCCTCGACGCCGGAGGGCCCCGGCTCGTCGGGCACCTCGTCGGGGTCGTCCGGACCGGGGTCCTCGCCCCCCGTCGAGGACCCGACGACGTCGGGGTCGAGCCCCCCGGGCTCCCCGCGGACGCGCACCGTCCGGGGGACGGTGTCGGAGGGGGTCGAGGCGGGGTGCCTCGTCCTCACGCCCGACGACGCGACCGCGACGGGGACGTGGGTGCTCGTCGGCCGTACCCGGGGGCTGCGGCCGGGCGACACGGTCCGGCTGCGCGGGTCGCTCGTCGAGTCGGGGGCGACGACGTGCAACGAAGGACCGCCCTTCCGGGTCGAGGAGGTGCTCTCCCCCTAGGTGCCCCGGCGCGCGGGCTCAGGGGCCGACCGACTCCACGACCACCGCCCCGGTGCCGAGGACGGCGCCCCGGCTGGAGAGCACCCGCATCTCGCCGAACAGGCGCCGTCCCGCCGCCGCGTCTGCGGTGGCGGTGAGCTGCCCCGTGACCTGCGTCGAAGCGCCCCGAGCGAGGGTCGTCGCGCGTGCGGGCACGGCGAGCCGACCCAGCCCGGGCGAGAAGAAGACGTCGAGGTAGTCGTACTCCGTGCTCCCCGAGGGGACCGCGTAGCCGTCCACCAGGACGGTGTACGTCCCCGGTCCCGGGTCGCTGAGCGTCACCGACTCCTCGCTGTCCCCGTCCGCCGACTGCCCGACCACCGCGCCGGAGGCGTCGAGCACCGCGAGGTCGAGGTCGGCCGCGACGTCGGAGGGGTTCCCGATCGTGGCGGTCAGCTTCGTCGCGCCGGCCGGCACGACGACGGTGAACTCCTGTGTCTCACCGGCGGTGATCGTCTTCCGGTCAGACCTCGAGCTCCCCAGCGGACCGCCTTCGGGGGTGACGGTGACGTCGCCGAAACCGTTCGTCACGGTCCAGCCGACGGGGGTGGCCTCGCCGACCGCTGCCGCGGGGACCGACTGGGTCGCCGGGGTGACGGTCACGCCCTGGGCGGCCACGGCGAGCCGGAAGGGGTTGTCGAGGAAGGGCGAGGTCCGCCGGGCCTCGACCTCGAGCTCCCAGATCCCCGGCATCGGGTCGGCGTAGCTGCGCGACGTCGGCGGGCACGTGGCCTGGTCACCGAGGTTCGTGTAGCAGGCGCTCGACGTGGTCGGGTCGACGGGCAGGCCGTAGGGGTTGAACCCGATGAAGCGGACCTGGCTCCGGGTGGCGATGCCGCTGAGGTCGACCTGGAGGGCCCTGGTCCCCTCGGGGACGTCCACGAAGAGCTTCGTCGTCCCGTTCCGCTCGACCGAGCCGGTCCGGGAGCGGGTGAAGCCGGGGGATGCGAGCTCGCGGGCGAGGACGACGGTGAGGGGGACCCGCGTATCGACGACCGCGGTCCGCGGGTCGTCGACCTGCAGGATCGCCGAATGGGCGCCCTGCGCCCGGGTGCGGGCCCGGACGACCACCGTGACCGGCTTGCCGAGCGGGAGGCCGACCGAGGTCCGCGGCAACCGGAACGTGCCGTCGTCGCCGACGAGCCGCAGCCGGTGCCGGACACGCCCCGCGGCCCCGGAGGTCCGGGTGACGGTGACCGAGTAGGTCGAGGTCCTCCCTGCCCGCTGACCTCCCTGACCCGCGGCGCACCGGTTGTACACCCCGGGCCCGCGACCGGGCGTGGCGAGGAAGTCCGAGATCGCCGTGCACACCGGCGCGTCCACGGTGTACTCGATGGAGGCCGGGCGCTTCGCGAGGATCCGCCACGCCGCAGGGACGTCCACCAGACCGTTCCCCTGCGCGATGACCTCGAGGCCGCGGTGGAAGCGCGCGCCGGTGTCGACGGCGTCCCGCAGCTGCCGGGGCGTGATCGGCGTGTGCGTCACGAGTCCCGCCGACAGCAGCAGCGCCGCGCCCCCCGCGACCTGGGGGGAGGCCATGGACGTGCCGTTGAACATCGCGTAGCCGATGGGGAGGGTGTAGCCCGCCTCCGGGACGTCGGGTTCGTCGATCCACCGGGGCACGGTCGAGACGGCCGACCCCGGGGCCATGACGTCGGGCTTGAGCCCGCCGTCCTCTCGGGGGCCGCGGGAGGAGAAGTTGTGGACGCTCAGGCCGGTGCGCACGACGCTGCCGTAGTTGGCCAGCCACGTCTCCTTCGTCACCGAGGAGGCGACGGAGATCGCGTCCGTCGCGACCGACGGGTCACCGACGGTGTTCACCCCGGGGCCGCTGTTGCCGGCCGAGATGACGATCTGGACGCCGTACTGGGAGACGAGCCGGTCGTAGAGCCTGGAGCGGACGTTGTTCGCGTCGTTGAGGGCCGGCAGGCCGCCGATGGACATGTTGACGACGTCGACGCCGCGGTGGGCGACGAGGTCGACCATGCCGTCGGCGAGCGCGGCCGCGGTGCACCCGCCGCCCCACGTGCACGCGCGGGCGGAGACGATCTTCGCGCCCGGGGCCTGGCCGTCCATCTCCCCGCCGAACAGGTGGTGCCCGGCCGCGATCCCCGCGACGTGGGACCCGTGCGCGGCCTCGACGAGACCGATGTCGACGTAGTCGGCCTTCTGCCCGACGTACTGGCCGCCGTAGGGGCTGAGGTCGACGTCCTCGCGGTACTGCACGACGAACGGCATCGACTCGACCACGGCGGTGGCGGGGTTGTCGGTGCCGAAGTGGCCGACGTCGTACCGTTCCCGGTAGGGGCGCATGAGCTCGTCCGGGGCGAAGACGGCGTCCTGGTCGGCGTCGACCCAGATGTCGTGGGTGGCGGGGTCGTAGAGCACCCCGAAGGTGTCGGTCGTGTCGCCGTCGCGGTTGACGTCGCCTGCCGGGTCCGAGCCGGCCGTGACCGACTCGGAGAACCGGTTGACGGCGTAGGTGCCGGCCTTCGGGGCGGTCCACGTCGTCCCGGCGTACGTGAACGTCGGTGCGGCGGTGACGGTCGTGAGCATCGGGCGCCACGTCCCGTCCCCGTCGAACACGGGGTCGGTCTCGGTGACCCAGTCGACGATCTTCCGCTCCCCGGTCGACGTCGTCCGCAGCGCCGGGTGGTCGAGGTCGACCCCGGTGTCCAGGATGCCGATGGTGACCCCGCGTCCGTCCCACGTCGGGTGGGCGCTGGTGAAGGCGACCGAACCGAGGTCACGGGTCGGCAGGTAGGGGTTGTCCGCGGGAGTCCCCGGTCCGGGGCCGCTGACGGCGGCGGTCGTGCCGTCGGCGCCGCCGACGGTCGGGTCGGGCAGCGGGACGGACTCGTCGAGGTCGACCGCACGGACGCTCGCGTCCCCGGCGACACGGGTGACCGCGGCCGTCGGGACGCTCGCCCGCACGTACCCGACGCGGTCCTCGACCGTCCCCGTGAACCCGCCCGCCGCGGTGACGGCGCGGGTGACCTCACGTGTCGCGCCGACGTCGGTCAGGAGCAGGACGGTGACCCGCTTGGTCCCCCTCTGCTCGGCGCGGGCCAGGAGCTGCCGGTCGTGGGAGCCCAGCTTGTCTCGCCGCGGGGGCGCCTTGATCTCCCCCCGGTCGGCGTGGGCCCGGGGCGCCGAGCCCCCCGGGGGGCCGAGATCCCCCCCGGCGGCAGAGGCCGGCTGCCCGAGGGCCCCCACGAGAAGTCCCGCGACGGCCAGCGCAGCCACCCCCGGGACACCCTGCAACGTCGTGCGTCGTCCGCTCACGCTCGTCGTCCTTCCTCCGGACCGGGCCGCCATGCCCGGGCTGAGCGGGAGGACCGCCCCCCAGCCTCAGCACAGTGTCACGACGCAGACCGTCACCCGCCAGTCCCCGGAGAGTCAGGAAATCGTAAAGAACCTCGTCAGGTGCGCGCGAGGAAGGCGCCGGCGACCTCGACGAGGCGGTCGTTCGCCTCCGGCTCGGCGACGGTGGCCCGCACCCCGTCGGTGCCGTACGGGCGGACCACGAGGCCGACGTCACGGCAGGCGGCGGCGAAGTCGGCGCTGTCCTCCCCGAGCGGGAACCAGACGAAGTTCGCCTGGCTGTCCGGCAGCCGCCAGCCCTGCTCCCGGAGGGCCGCCAGGACCCGGGTGCGCTCGGCGACGAGGGCCTCGACCCGTTCCCGCAGCTCGTCGAACCGCTCGAGGGAGGCCACCGCGGCGGCCTGGGCGATGCTGTTGACCCCGAACGGGACGGCGGTCTTGCGCAGCGCCGTCGCGACCGGCTCGGACGCGACGGCGTAGCCGACCCTGAGCCCGGCGAGCCCGTATGCCTTGGAGAACGTCCGCAGCACGACGACGTTGGGGTGGGCCTGCTGCAGGGCGAGCGCGTCCGGCGCGTCCGGGTCGGTGACGAACTCGAGGTAGGCCTCGTCGACGACGACGAGGACGTCGTCGGGCACACGCGCCAGCAGGTCCTCGAGCCCCCCGGACCCGACCGCGGGGCCGGTGGGGTTGTTCGGGGTGCAGACGATGAGGACCTTCGTCCGGTCGTTGACCGCGGCGGCCATCGCGGGCAGGTCGTGCCGCGCGTCGGCCGTCAGCGGCACCTGCACCGACGTCGCCCCGGCGAGCGCGACGACGATCGGGTAGGCCTCGAAGGACCGCCACGCGTAGACGACCTCGTCGCCGGCGTCGCAGAGCGCCTGGACGATCTGGCCGAGCACGCCGACCGACCCGGTGCCGGTCGCGACGTGGCTCTCGGGGACCCCGAGCCGTGCCGCGATGGCCGCGGTGAGGTCGGTGACCGCCATGTCCGGGTAGCGGTTGACCTGCCCGGCCGCGGCGGTGATGACGTCGAGGACGCCCGGCAGCGGCGGGTACGGGTTCTCGTTGGAGGAGATCTTGTACGACGTCACGCCCTCCGGGGCGGCCGCGGGGCGACCCGGGGTGTAGGCGGGCAGCGACTCCAGGACCCGGCGCAGCCGGACCCCCGGCGGAGGCCCGGACGCGGGCGCGACGGCGGGCTCCCGGCTCGGGTCGGGGCTCGGGTCGGGGGTGCGCGCGGTCATGCCGGTCACTGTAGGCGGACGCTCAGTCCTCGCCCTCGGGAAGGAAGACGTTGAGGATGAGGGACACGATCGTGATGATCACCGCCGCGAGCACCGCGTCCCAGAAGAAGTGGGCGATCGAGAAGCTCAGCCCGAGCGGCTCGGAGACCCACTCGGTGATCTGGAGCATGAACGCGTTGACGACGAAGGTGAACAGCCCGAGCGTGATGATGATGAACGGGAACGCGAAGAACTGCGCGATGGGCTTCACGACCGCGTTGATGAGCCCGAAGACCGCGGCGACGAGGATGACGGTCGCGAACTTCGACCCGAACTTCCCCTCCCCGAGGGTGACGCCGTGGACGAAGAACGCGGCGACCCACAGCGCCACCGCGTTGACGCCGATCTTGATGAGGATGTTCACCATGGCGACATCCTGACAGACGACCTCCCGCCGGACGGGTAGCACCGCGCGGCGCCCACCACCGGCGGCAGGCGTCGCGACCGGCGGAGTTGCCGCCGGTCACGACGACGTCCGCCGGCTCGCCGGTGGGTCAGACGTGCCGACGGCTCGTGACGACCCGGAAGCGGTTGGCGACGAAGGCCGCGTCGGTGTACGCGGCGTTGGCGGCCGGGTTGGCGCCGGTGCCGTGGTAGTCGGAGAAGGCGGCGGTCTGGTTGACGTAGACCCCGTCGGTGAGGTTCTCCGAGATCGCGACCCCGGCCTCGGCGGCGGCGTCCCGGGCGGCGTCGAGGACGTCCTCGGACGTGGAGTAGACGGCGGCGGTCATCGCGCCGTGCTCACGGATGGTGTCGGTGAACTGGGCCAGGGACTGCTCGGTGGACCCGGTGCGCACGAGGAAGGTCACCGGACCGAAGCACTCACGGGCGTAGACGTCCTCCCGGGAGGCGTCGAGGGCGACCAGCCCGGGGGCGCGCACGACCGCCTCCGGCCACGACGGGTGCACGACCTGCCGCGAGTCCCGCACGACGCAGCCGCCCGCCTCGTCGGCGAGGTCGGCCAGCCCGGCGGCGCGGGAGCGGACGCCGTCGTTGACGGTCGCCCCGAGGACCTCGACGGCCCTGGCGTCCTCCCCGAGCAGTGCGTCCAACGCCCCGGACAGGCGCGCCCCGACCTCCTCGAAGCTCAGGTGGCCCTCGTCGGTGTCGATCCCGTCGGCCGGGACGTAGACGTTCTGCGGGGTCGTGCACATCTGCCCGGAGTACAGGCTGAGCGAGAACGCGAGGTTGCCGAGCATCCCGGCGAGGGCGTCGGTGGAGTCGAGGACGACCGAGTTGACGCCCGACTTCTCGGTGAAGACGACCTTCCCTGCGGCGGTGCCCTCCCGCTCGAGCCACGTGCCGAAGCCGGGACCGCCGGTGTAGTCGACGACGCCGACCTCCGGACGCACGGCGAGGTCGGCGGCGAGCCGCTCGCCGTCGGCCTCGGCGGCGAGCTGGACGAGGTTCGGGTCGAAGCCGGCCTCGGCGAGGACCTCGCGGGCGGCCGCCACGGTGATCGCGAGCGGCAGCGTCGCCCGCGGGTGCGGCTTGACGAGCACCGGGTTGCCGGTGGCGAGCGAGGCGAAGATGCCGGGGTAGGCGTTCCACGTCGGGAACGTGTTGCAGCAGATGACGAGCCCCACCCCGCGGGGGACGATCCGGTAGTCCTTCTGCACGCGCAGCGGGGCCTTCTTGCCCGGCTTCTCCCAGACCACGGACTCCGGGACCCGCTCCTGCTCGACGAGCGCGGCGACGACGGCCTCCAGCGCCCGGTCCTGGGCGTTCGGCCCGGCGGCCTGGAAGGCCATGACGAACGGCTGGCCGCTGGTGTGCATGACGGCGTTCGCCATCTCGAAGGAGCGCGCGTTGATCCGGTCGACGACCTCCACGCACACCGCGGCGCGGGCGCGCGCCCCGGCGTCGCGCCAGGCGGGCATCGCGGCCTCGGCCGCCGCGAGCGCGGCCGTGACGTCGAGGTGGGGATAGGTGACCCCGAGGACGGGCCCGTACGGGGAGACCTCGTCGCCGACGCGGCTGCCGTCGTGGGGCTGGCCGTCGAGCCCGGGGAACGGGGCGTCGAGGAGGGCCTCGTAGGCGGCCCGGCCGGCCTCGGCCGACCCCTCCCCGTACACCCGGGGCGAGGGGGACTCGGGGTAGCGGGAGTACCAGGACCGGGCGGCGAGCGCGGCCGAGGCCTCCTCGAGGAC
This sequence comes from uncultured Actinomycetota bacterium, assembly GCA_963800325.1. GTDB lineage: Bacteria > Actinomycetota > Actinomycetes > Actinomycetales > Dermatophilaceae > CAWDAQ01. The sequence continues at coordinate 261,481 of CAWDAQ010000006.1, forward strand.
CTCCCCGTGCTTCTCCAGGAGCGGGTGGGCGTGGTTCGGCTGGGCGTGGTGCGGCGTCGTCGGCGTGCTCACCGGGCCATCGTAGACGCCCCCGTCTTACACGGTCGACGCAGAACTGCAATGATCTGTCACATGCTCACGGACGCCGGACGCCCACCCGCGGGTGTCGTCGGCGCCGGCGCGATGGGCGCCGGGATCGCCCAGGTCCTCGCCGTCGCCGGCCATCCCGTCACCCTGGTCGACGCCGCGCCGGGAGCCGCGCAGGCCGCCGTCGCCGGGGTCGGCCGGCGGCTGGACCGGCTCGTCGAGAAGGGGCGGCTCACCGCGGACGCCGCGGCGTCGGCCCGCGCCCGGCTCGCCGTCGCCGAGGCGGTCGCCGACCTGCCCGCCTGCGAAGTCGTCGTCGAGGCGGTCGTGGAGGACCTCGACGTCAAGCGAGCCGTCTTCGCCGAGCTCGACCGCCACCAGCCGGCGACGGCGCTGCTCGCGTCGAACACGTCCTCGCTCGACCTGGGGGCGGTCGCCGCGGCCACCGAGGCCCCCGAGCGGGTCCTCGGACTGCACTTCTTCAACCCGCCCCCGCTGATGCGGCTCGTCGAGGTCGTCCGCGCGGAGGCGACCGCCCCGGCGACCCTGGACCGCGCGGAGGCCCTCGTCCGGGCCTGGGGCAAGACCCCCGTGGTCTGCGCGAGCACCCCGGGGTTCATCGTCAACCGGGTCGCGCGCCCGTTCTACGGCGAGGCCCAGCGCATGCTCGAGGCCGGGGTCGCGGACGCGGCCACCCTCGACGCGGCGCTGCGGGGCGCCGGGTTCCGGATGGGCCCGTTCGAGCTCACCGACCTCATCGGTCAGGACGTCAACCTCGCCGTCGGGACGAGCGTCTGGGAGCAGACCGGCCGCGACCCGCGGTACGCCCCGACCGCGTGGCAACAGGACCTCGTCGCCTCCGGACGGCTCGGTCGCAAGACCGGGCGCGGCGTGTACTCCTACGACGGCGACGGTGCCGCCACCGACGCCGGTCCCGACCCGGCCCGTCTCGCGGAGATCGTCGGAGGGCCGGTCACCGAGGACCCGGTCGCGCGGACGCTCGCGATGCTCGTCAACGAGGCCGTCGACCTCGTCGCCCGGGGCGAGGCCGACCGGGCGTCGGTCGAGGTCGCGATGACGCTCGGGGCAGGCTACCCGCGCGGCCCGCTCGCGTGGGGTGACGAGATCGGCCACGACGTCGTCCGGGACCGGCTCGTCGAGCTGGACCGGGCCTTCCCGGGCGGGCGCTACCGTCCGAGCCCGGCACTGGGAGGGGAACGGTGAGCGAGGACGTGGGCGGCGACGAGAGTGAGGACCTGTCGTTCGTCCGGCGGATGTGGGAGGACGACCGGGCCTCACGGGCCCTCGGCATGGAGGCGACGACGATCGCCGTCGACCACGCCGTCGTCACGATGACCGTGACCGACCTCATGGTCAACGGGCACGCGATCTGCCACGGCGGCTACATCTTCACCCTCGCCGACTCCGCGTTCGCCCTCGCCTGCAACAGCCGGGGCGAGCTCACCGTCGCCTCCGGCGCCGACGTGACGTTCGTCGCCGCCGCCCGCCTCGGGGACGTCCTCGTCGCCGACGCCCGGGTCCGCGCGGCCTACGGCCGCTCCGGGCTCACCGACGTCACCGTCTCCCGCGCCGGCGACGGCGCCGTCGTCGCCGAGTTCCGGGGACGCTCCCGCACCCCCCGCCGACGCTGAGCCGCGCACGCGGTCCGGAGCCGCGTCCCGGTCCGCCTCGACGGTCGCGATGATCCGCTCGAGGTCGGCGCGCACCGACGCGGCGGCCTCGAGGCTGGGGGCGCCGGTGAGCTCGGCGGACCGCTCCCGCAGGACCTCGAGGGCGTCCCGGGCGTCGTCGAGCGCACCCCCCTCGTCCTGGGGCGTGCGCCAGGCCCGAAGCGCCGCGCCGAGGTGCTCCAGGACGGTCTCCACCGGCTCGCGGACCGGCTGCTCGAGGGTCGCCGGCACCGCCTCGTCCCGCGAGGTCCCGGCCAGGGTCTCGGTGACGTCGCGGACGAAGAAGGTCACCCGCTCCAGGCTGCGCAGGTGGCTCGACTGCGCGGCGATGCGCTCCCGGTAGCGGACCGCCCGCAGGTTGCCGCGCCGGGAGAAGTCCGAGGCGGCGACGGAGTCGCGCAGCTGGCCCAGCGAGCGGGCGAGGTCGTCCCCGCGGGACTCCCAGGACGGGCCCGACGACGACTGCTCGCCGCGGACCACCCCGGCGAGCTCCTCGAGGTGCGAGGCGAGCCGGAGCCGGAAGGCGTCGGACTCCTGGGCGGCGTCGTCGACGAAGATCGGCGGCAGCACGAGGAAGTTGACGGCGAGCCCGACGGCGACGCCGAGCGCCATCTGGCTCAGGTAGCCGAGGGAGTACTCCTCGGCCTGGCCACCCCCGACGACGAGGACGAACAGCGCGGTCATGGCGATCCAGTCCCGGCCGGCCCCGAAGACCCGCAGGCCGCCGACGAGCACCGAGACGCCGATGATGACCGGCAGCCGCCAGACGACCGGGACGTCGAACTGGACCGCGACCGCGGCGATCGCGATCCCGGTGGCGAGCCCGAGCAGGGAGCGCAGGGCCGTGCGGGCCGACCCCATGACCGTCGGGTACATGCACACCAGCGCCCCCAGCGGCGCGTAGTAGGGGTAGTCGTCGGTCACCCCCGGCATGAACGGGGCGAGCAGCCACGCCAGGTCGGCGGCGACCGCGCTCTTCGCCGCGAGGATGACCCGCGGGCGGGCGAGCTGGGTACGCAGAGAGCGGAGGCCGGACGGGACCCGGAGACGGGGGGACGGCGCCCGCAGCGAGGGAGCGCGCACGGCGGCCTCTCGTGGCAGGGGCGGGAGCGGTGGCTCCCTGAACGTACTCCTCTACCCCGCCGCGAGCGACGGAAACGCCCGTCTCGGGAGGCGGGGCCCGAGCGCGGTACGACGTGCCGGCCCCGCTCTTCGGTGCCACGATTGAGGTGATGCCCAAACCCGCCACCACCGCAGCCCTGACCAGCCTCCTCGCCACCGCCGCGCTGACGGTCCTCACCGGTTGCGGCGGCTACGGGTCCAACGCCGAGGTCACCGACACCCGGACGACCTCGACGGGGTCGGTGAGCCCCACGGTCGACCCGTCGCTCGCCGCCGAGGTCCCCGAGCGCATCGCCGCCAAGGGCACGCTCACCGTCGGCACCGACCCCTCGCTGCCGCCCGCGGAGTTCACGAAGGCGGGCGAGAAGCAACCTACCGGGCTGGACGTCGACCTCGTCGAGGCCGTCGCCGACGAGCTCGGGCTCGACGTGACGTGGAAGGCCACCTCACTCCCGGACGTCGTCCCCGGCGTCGCCGACGGCACCTACGACCTCGGCGTCTCGGCGTTGACGATCACCCGCGACCGCATGGAGAAGGTGTCGATGGTCAGCTACTTCGAGGCGCCGACCCGGTGGGCGAAGGCCGACCGGGACGGCACGGAGGTGGACCCCCAGAAGCCCTGCGGGCTCACGGTGGCGGTGAAGAAGGACGTCGTCCAGGCACGGACGGACCTGCCGACGAAGGTCAAGGAGTGCGCGGCGGTCGGCTCGCCGCTGACGGTGCGCACCTACCCGAAGCAGCAGCAGGTCACCGACGCCGTGCTCTCCGGGGACGCCGACGCGATGCTCGCCGACGCGCCCGTCGTCAGCGCCGAGATCAGCCGAACCCAAGGCCGCCTGGTCGCCGTCGGCGCGAGCTACGACCCGGTCGAGTGGGGCGTCGCGGTGCCCAGGGACGAGCCGAAGCTCGCCGAGGCGGTCTCCCGCGCCTTCGAGGAGCTGCACCGCAGCGGGGACTACCGCCGCATCCTGAAGAAGTGGGGCAACGTGCAGGGCAGGGCGTCCGACTTCACCGTGAACCCGTGACGCCCCGCCCCGCCCCGCGGCGCCCCGCCCTCCGGGTCCGGGGCGCCGTGCCCGTCAGGCGACCGGACGGACGTTCTGGTTGACGTGGAACAGATTGCCCGGGTCGTAGCGCCGCTTCACGGCCGCGAGCCGGTCGTAGCTCGCCCCGTAGGCGGAGCGCACCCGCTCCTCGCCCTCGTCCATGAGGAAGTTGACGTAGGTCCCGCCCGAGGCCACCCGGTGGAGGGCCTCGCCGTACTCCTTGGCCCACGCGCTGATCGCGGGCGCGTTGGCCGGGTCGGGGTCGACCCCGACGATGACGGCGATCCACCCGCCGTCGCGGTGGGAGAACGCGGTCTCGTCCGTGGGCACCCGCGCGGCCGCACCGCCGAGGGGGTACATGTGCATCGTCGAGTGACCGCTGGGCAGGCGCTGGGCGAAGTCCTCGTGGACGGCGATGACGTCGTCGGTGATCGCGAGGCAGTAGTCCGAGCGCCAGTACCACTGCAGCCCGGCGGGGTACAGCGCGTCGAACGCCTGCTGCAAGGCCGAGAACGGCATCTCCTGGAGGCCGACGAGCAGCGGCGACCCGTACTCGCGGACCACCGCCGTGGCGGCCTCGGCCTCGGCGAGCGGACCGGTCCAGCACCAGACGATCCCGCAGGCCGCCCGTCCCCAGAGCTCCTCCGGGAACGGCGGTGCGGGTGGGATGGTCAGGGTCGCGATCCAGCCGTTGAGCTCCTCCGGCAGCGTCGGGAGCAGCTCGCGGTACCAGCGCATGACCTCGCCGGTGTCGGCGAGGTCGTAGAACACGGGGCCGCCGTAGATCGTCCCGGCGTCGCCGACCTCCCCGGCGCGGAACGTGAACGACGTGACGACCCCGAAGTTGCCGCCTCCGCCGCGCAGCGCCCAGAACAGGTCCGGGTGGGAGTCGGCGTCGGCGTGGACGAAGCTGCCGTCGGCGAGCACGACGTCCGCGCCGAGGAGGTTGTCGACGGTCAGCCCGTACCGACGGGTGAGGTAGCCGACGCCGCCGCCGAGGGTGAGCCCGCCGACCCCGGTGGAGGCGATGAAGCCGCTCGGGACGTGCATCCCGAACGCCCCCGTCGCGTGGTCGACGTCTCCCCAGGTGCACCCGCCGTCCACCCGGACGGTGTGGGCGACGGGGTCGACCGTGGTGCTGCGCATCCCCGAGAGGTCGCAGACGAGCGCGTCGTCCCAGGTCCCGAGCCCGGGCGCGCTGTGCGCCCCGCCGCGGACGGCGAGGGTGCGGTCGTGTTCGGCGGCGTGCCGGACGACCGCGATGACGTCGGCGACGTCCGCGCACCGGGCCACCGCCGCCGGGTGCCGGTCGATCATCGCGTTGTAGACGCGGCGGGCGCTGTCGTACCCCTCCTCGCCGGGGGTCACGAGCGGCCCCCGCAGGGACGCCGCCAGCTCGCCGAGGTCGCCTCCCGCCAGTTCCGTTGCTGCTGTTCTCGTCGTGGACATCTCTGACGCCTTCCTCCTGCGGTGCTGCCCCGTGGCAGCGGTCGGTAACCGCTGTCCACGACGCTAGGAGCGCGACGTTCCCGGACCGTTCCGCCGGCGACGCGGACGCGGGGACGCTCAGCCGAGGGACGCGAGCGCGGCCGTGGCCCGGTCGAGGAGGGCGGCGCTGCCGTGCCCGCCGGCGATCGACACCGCCTCGGTGAGGGTGCACCGGGCCGCGTCCGGCGACTCCAGCCCGGCGCGGGCGCGCAGCACCTCCGGCAGCCACCACACGTCCTCGTCCTCGAGCGCCGACCGCTCGGCGCGCGCGAGGTCCCCGGCCGCCGCGACGTCGTTCCCGGCCTGCCGGTGCAGGTCGGCGAGGAGGGCGAGCCAGTACGGCAGCCGCGCCAGCGACCCCTCGGCGACGAGCGCGTCCACGGCGGCGGTCGCCTGCCCGAGCCCGGCGGGTCCGGCCGCCCAGGCGCCGAGCACCGCCGCCCACTGGTCGTAGTAGGCGAACCCGTACCGCCGGCACAGGCCGGTCAGCTCCGACACCGTGGCGACCAGCCCGTCGACGTCCCCGAGCAGCTGGTCGGTGACCGCGGCGTACGCCAGCGCGACCGCGAGCGAGTACGGGTGACCGGTCTCGCGGGCATGGGCCACGGAAGCGTCCCGGGCCCGCCTGGCCCCCGCCGGGTCACCGAGCAGCCATGTGGCGTGCGCCCACCACCCGGTCGCATGGACGACGGTGCGCGTGCCGATCGGCAGCGAGTCGCTGTCTCCGGCGAGGGCGCATCCCGTCGCGAAGTGGGCGTCGGCCTCGACGACCCGGCCCAGGCTCAGGGCGGACCCGGCGGCCGCGAGCCGAGCCTGGGCGGCGAGCTCGGGGGCCGCGTCGCTGAGCTCGAGCGCCCGGAGGGCGTGCTCGTGCGAGACCCGGGTGCGGCCCTGGACGAACGTGGAGGCGAACAGGCTGACCCGCGCGCTCGCCTGGTCCCGGACCCGTCCCAGCCGCTCGGCGATCTCGGCTGCCCGGCTCGCGTGCGTGACGAGGTCGGGGCAGGAGTAGCCGCGCCAGGCGTTGAGCGGCGGCAGCACGTCGAGGTGGACCTCGAGCTCCTTCTCCTCTCGCCGCCGGCCGGGCGGCAGCTCGCGGATGAGCTCGAGCCGGTGCTCGCCGATCCGGACCGCGTCGGCGTGTGCGAACACGGCCGCGGCCCGCGCCATCGCCGTCGCGGAGCACGCCAGCGCCCGCTCGACCTGTCCGCTGCGCTCGTACTGCTCGGCCAGCTCACCGGCGACCTCGTCGCGGTGCGCGGCGTGGACGAGCTCGAGGGCCTGGGCGAGCCGCCGGTGCAGCAGCCAGCGCCGGGGCGGGCTGACCTCCTCGTACACCGCGTCCCGGAGGAGGTCGTGGACGAAGTCGTAGCCGACGCCGGCCTGCTCGAGGACCCGGTGGCGCCAGAGCAGGTCGACGGCCGCAACGACGTGGTCCGCGTCGAGGTCGGAGGCCTCGAGGATGACGTCGAGGGCGGTCCCGTGCCCGAGTGCCGCGACGAGCTCGGCGACGTGTCGCGCCCGCGAGGGCAGCCGCTGCACCCGGGTGGCGAGGATGCCGCGGACCCCGGAGGGCACGAGCTCTTCGCCCGGGCCCGCCGCCCGGAGGACCTCGATGACGGCGTAGGGGTTGCCCTCGGTGGCGGTGCGCAAGAGGGTCACCTCCTCGGCGGTGAGGGTACGGCCGAGGACCGCGCGGCCCAGCCGGGCGACGTCGGAGTTCCCGAGGCCGGTGAGAACGACGCGGTCGACCCGGCCGGCCGCCTCCATCGCCGCCACCGGTCCCGCGAGGGCACTGCCGGCGAGCTCGTCGGATCTCGCCGTCGCGACGACGACGACCGGGGTCGTGCTGGGGAAGGCAAGGAGGAAGGACAACCACGACAGCGTGGTCCGGTCGCACCAGTGCAGGTCGTCGAGGGTGAGCAGCACCGGTCGACCGACCGCCGCGACCGCGCGGGCGAGCCCCTCGAAGAAACGGATCCGTCGCCAGGCGTCGACCTTCGCCCGGGCGCCGGCGACCGGCCGCTCCGTGGGGTCGGCCTGGCTCGCCTCCCGCGAGGGCGCGAGCCGCTCGGCCTCGAGCCGCCACACCGGGTCGAGCCGGCGAACCGCCTCGCGCAGGTACGGCGTGCGCAGCCAGTCCGCCACCGGCGCCAGGGGGAGCCCGCCGGTGGTCGCGAAGCAGCGGGCGGCGCACACGACACCGTCCTCGCGCTGGACCTCGGCGGCGAGCTCGGCGACGAGCCGGGTCTTGCCGACCCCCGGCTCCCCCACGACGAGGACCAGCCCCGTCCCCCGGGACCACGCGGCCCGGAGCCGGTCGCGCTCGGCGGCCCGGCCGACGAGCTCCGGCGACCCGGGCACGACCGCAGGGCCGGCGTCGCCGGGGGACGCGACGAGGAGACGGTCGAGCCGCGTGTGCAGCTCGGCGGACGGCTCCACGCCGAGCTCCTGGCCGAGGACGGAGGCGCACCGGTGGTAGGTCGCGACCGCCGCGGCCCGGTCGCCGCACGCCTCCTGGACCCTCATGAGGGTGCGGTAGCCCTCCTCGGCGAGCGGGTCGAGCTCGACCCGCCGCTCGGCGACCGGGAGCGCCGCGGCCGGGTCGTCCCGTCTGCGCCAGAACTCGACGGCGAGGTCGCACAGCGCGACGCAGTCCCGGCGCAGCTCGTCACGCACCTCGGCGACCCACTCCTCGTGGCGCCCGGGCAGGAACGCGCCGTGGTAGCCGGCGAGCGCGGTGGCCACACCCTCGGCCACGACGGCCTCGTCCCCCGCAGCCGCACCCTCCCGGGCCGCGGCGCAGGCACGGGCGAAGACCCGGACGTCGACCTCGCACCGCGGGTCGTCCCGCCAGAGGAGGGTGCCGCCCTCGACGACGAGGCAGTCCAGCGACCCGAGCAGGTCGCGAAGCCGGTGCAGCTCACGACGGAGGTTGGTCCGGGCCTGGGCGTCGCTGGAGTCGGGCCAGAGCAGGGCCGCCAGGTGCGCCCGTGGCTGGGGACGGCCCGCGCGTGCGACCAGGTAGGCCAGCAGGGAGACCGCCCGGGCTGAGGTCGGGACCGGCAGCGCCCCGGGCCGCGCGAGCATCACGCCCCCGAGGAGCTGGATGTTCACCGTCGCGCCGGGCACTGCCACCTCGGACCCCTTCGTCCGGCAGACCTTCCACTCTACCCGTCCGAGGTGGGCCCCCGGCTCCCGCCGCCGTGCCCTGGGGGGTCACTGCGAGCGCGACGTCACGACGCGGTACCGGACACCTGTGAAGCAGGCGCCGAACCGCCCCGGAACCCGCTGGGAGGTGGGAGGATCGGAGAGTCGCGACACTGCGTTCCTCCCAGGAGACTCCCGTGCACCGTCCCACCCCCTTCGTGCTCGCCGCCGGTCTGGCCGTGGGCGCCCTCGCCCTGTCCGCGTGTGGTTCGAACTCGCTCTCCACCGAGGAGTCCTCGAGCTCGTCCTCGTCGTCGGGCAGCAGCAGCAGTAGCTCCGCGGCCGTCGACAAGGCCCTGGCGGCCCAGGTCCCCGAGTCGGTCAAGAGCTCGGGCACCATCCGCATCGGCACCGACGCCTCGTACGCGCCCAACGAGTTCCTCGCGGCCGACGGCCAGACGGTCGAGGGGATGGACGTCCAGCTGTTCGACGCGGTCGCCGCCAAGCTCGGGCTGAAGACCAGCTGGCAGCCGTCGAAGTTCGACTCGATCATCCCGGGTGTGCTCGGCGGGAAGTACGACATCGGCGTCTCCAGCTTCACGATCAACAACGACCGGCTCAAGCAGGTCAACATGGTGAGCTACTTCAACGCCGGCACGCAGTGGGCCGCCGGTGCCGGGAACCCGAAGAAGGTGGACCCGCAGTCCCCGTGCGGTCTGACCGTCGCCGTCCAGAAGGGCACGGTGCAGCAGGAGCTCGACCTGCCGACGAAGCAGAAGGAGTGCAAGGCCTCCGGCAAGCCGATCGACGTGCTCATCTACGAGGGGCAGGACCAGGTGACCGCCGCGGTCGCCAGCGGCAAGGCCGACGCGATGCTCGCCGACTCCCCCGTGGTCGCGTACGCGGTCAAGCAGTCCGGCGGCAAGGTGGAGGCGGTCGGCGACGTCTACGACTCGGCCCCCTACGGCATCGTCGTCCCCAAGGACGAGACGAAGTTCGCCCAGGCGATCGCGGACGCGTTCACCCAGCTCCAGAAGTCCGGGGACTACACGCGGATCCTCGACCAGTGGGGCAACGCCGCCGGCGGGATCACGGACTTCACGGTCAACCCGTGAGCAGCGACACCGGCACCGCCGTCGACGCGCCGGAGGGCGACAGCGCCCGGCCCGGCACGATCGACGCCGTGCCGGTGCGCCACCCCTGGCGGTGGGTCGCCATCGCGGTCATCGCGGTCCTCGTCGCGATGTTCGTCAACATGCTGCTCACGAACGAGGCCTTCAACTGGTCCTTCGTCTTCCAGGCGATGGTCCAGGCCCCGGTGCTGCGGGGGCTCTACATCGGCACCCTCCTCGGGACGGCCCTGTCGATGGTCTTCGGGATCTCGCTCGGGATCGTCCTGGCGGTCATGCGGCTCTCGCCGAACCCGGTGCTCTCCGGGGTCGCGTGGGTGTTCACGTGGTTCTTCCGCGCGGTCCCCCGCCTGGTGCTCCTGACGATCATGGGAGCGCTCGGCATCCTCTTCCAGACCGGCCTCGACGTCGGGGTCCCCTTCGACACCGAGATCCTCGGCCTCTTCGGCATCGACGGAAGCCTTCGCCTCTTCAGCCTCGACGCCAACCAGATCTTCGTCGGGATGGTGGGCGGTGTCATCGGCCTCTCGTTGTCGGAGGCCGCCTACATGGCCGAGATCGCCCGCGCCGGCATCCTCTCGGTCGACCCGGGGCAGAGCGAGGCGGCGCAGGCCCTGGGGATGAGCAGCGGCCGGGCCACCCGGCGGATCATCCTCCCGCAGGCCATGCGGGTGATCGTGCCACCGACCGGGAACGAGACCATCGCGATGACGAAGGACACCTCGCTGCTCATCGGCATCCCGGTCAGCAGCGAGCTGTTCTTCCAGCTGACCTCCATCGGCTCCCGGACCTACCAGGTCTTCCCGGTGCTCGTCGCCGCGGTCATCTGGTACCTCATCATCTGCAGCGTGCTCATGTTCGTGCAGTACCACCTCGAGCGCTACTTCGGACGGGGCTACGGGCAGAAGGCCCCGAAGCAGCGACGCTTCCGGCTGCCCATCGGCGGACTGGGAGGGTGACCGTGGAGGCGCACACCGAGGCCCCGGCCCGCGGGGGCGAGCGCGTCCCCCTCGTCCGCGCGCTCAACGTCCACAAGGCCTTCCACGGCGTCGAGGTCCTCAAGGGGATCGACCTCGACGTCGACGCCGGCGAGGTGGTCTGCCTGCTCGGCCCCTCCGGGTCGGGGAAGACGACGTTCCTTCGGTGCATCAACCAGCTCGAGGACATCCAGGGCGGCCGCATCTGGGTCGACGGGGACCTCATGGGGTACGCCGAGCGGAAGGGTCGGCTGCACCGCCTCAAGGACAAGGAGATCGCCGCCCAGCGCCGCGAGATCGGCATGGTCTTCCAGCGGTTCAACCTCTTCCCCCACAAGACGGCGCTGCAGAACGTCGCCGAGGCCCCGATCCAGGTCAAGGGACGCAAGCGCGAGGTGGCCAGGAGGGAGGCGACGGCCCTGCTCGAGCGGGTGGGCCTGGCCGACCGGTCGAACGCCTACCCCGCGCAGCTCTCCGGAGGGCAGCAGCAACGGGTGGCGATCGCCCGGGCGCTCGCGATGAGCCCGAAGCTGATGTTGTTCGACGAGCCGACCTCGGCGCTCGACCCCGAGCTCGTCGGGGAGGTGCTCGACGTCATGCGCGAGCTCGCCGAGGGCGGCATGACGATGATCGTCGTCACCCACGAGATGGGGTTCGCCCGGGACGTCGCCGACCGGGTCGTCTTCATGGACGGCGGCGTCGTCGTCGAGCAGGGCGAGCCGAGGTCGGTCATCGGCAACCCGCAGCAGGAGCGCACCCGGTCGTTCCTGCGCCGCATGACCTCCGAGCACCACTCCGCCTGAGGCCCGGGGCCGCGCCCGCCCCGTAGGGTGGGGCCCATGCGTGTTCTCGTCTCCGGCGGCGCCGGGTACATCGGGTCCCACATGGTCGTCCGGCTCGTCGCCGCCGGGCACGACGTCGTCATCGTCGACTCGTTCGCGAACGCCAAGCCGACCGTGATCGGCCGCCTCGAGGCGCTGACGGGCAGGCACCTGCCGGTCCACGCGATCGACCTGCGCGACCCCGACAAGACCGAGCGGCTGTTCGTCGACGAGCGGATCGACGCGGTCATCCACTTCGCGGGGCTCAAGGCCGTCGGCGAGAGCGTCGAGAAGCCGCTGGAGTACTACGAGAACAACCTCGGGGCGACCTTCAGCCTCGTGCGGGCCATGCGCGCCCACGGCGTGGGCAAGCTCGTGTTCTCCTCCTCGGCGACGGTGTACGGCGAGCACGCGCCGGTGCCGATGCGCGAGGAGCTGCCGACGTCGGCGACGAACCCGTACGGGTGGACGAAGGTGATGATCGAGCAGGTCCTGCGGGACGTCGCCGCCGCCGACCCGTCCTGGCGCGTCGCCCTGCTGCGCTACTTCAACCCGGTCGGGGCACACGAGTCCGGCACGATCGGCGAGGACCCGCAGGGGATCCCGAACAACCTCGTGCCGTACCTCGCGCAGGTCGCCGTCGGCCGGCGGGAGAAGCTCCTCGTGTTCGGCGACGACTACGACACCCCCGACGGCACCCCGCTGCGGGACTACATCCACGTCGAGGACCTCGTCGACGGCCACCTCGCAGCGCTGAACCGGCTCGCCTCGTCCGACGAGCCGGTCCGGGCGTGGAACCTCGGCACCGGGCACGGCACCAGCGTGCTCGAGATGCTCGCCGCGTTCTCGCGCGCGGTGGGACGTGAGCTCCCGCACGAGGTCGTCGGGCGGCGGCCGGGGGACATCGCCCGCTCCTACGCCGACCCCACCCGCGCCCACGAGGAGCTCGGCTGGCGCGCCGAGCGCGACGTCGACGACATGTGCGCCGACACCTGGCGCTGGCAGCAGCAGAACCCCCACGGCTACCCGGAGGGGTGAGCGTGGCGCTCGCGCCGCTCGAGCGCCTGCGCCGGGTGCGGGACTCCTTCTGGGCGATCCCGCTGGGCCTCGTGATCGCGGCACTACTGCTGGCGCAGGCCGCCGTCGCGCTCGACCACGCGCTCGACCCGCAGCTCTGGCCGGACGGCCCGGGCGGTGCCACCGCGCTCGGGGTCACCGGGAGCCGGGGGCTGCTGACCGTCATCGGGGGCTCGATGCTCGCGGTCGCCTCGACGTCCTTCTCCATCACGATCTCGGTCATCGCCACGGCGAGCGCGACCTACGGCCCCCGGCTCGTGCGCAACTTCATGGCGGACCGCGGCAACCAGCTCGTCCTCGGCACGTTCGTGGCGGCGTTCGTCTACTCCCTCGTGGTCCTGCGGGCCATCAACGCCGCGGGTAAGGGCACCGGGCGGGCGGCGTTCGTCCCCCACATCGCCGTCTACCTCGCGATCGTCGTCGCGCTCGGCTGCGTCGTCGCGCTCGTCTGGTTCATCCACCACATCGCGCAGTCGATCCAGGTCTCGACCCTGATCGACCGCGTCCGCGGCGAGCTCGACGCCGTGGCCGCGGACCAGTACCCGCAGACCACGCCACGCAACGCCGTGCCCGCCACCCCGCTCGGGCCGGACGCCGGGACCGTCGAGGCCGGGGCCACGGGCTACGTCGTGTGGGTCGACGAGCCGGCCCTCCTCCGGCTCGCGCGGGAGAACGACGGGCTGGTCGAGGTCGGCGTGACCCCCGGCACCCACGTCCTGTCGACCGAGACGGTGGCGCGGACCACGTGCCCGGTGGACGACGTCGCGTCCGCGATCCGGCGGTGCATCTGGGTCGACGACGCGCGGACCCCGCACCAGGACGTGGGCTTCGCCGTCCTCCAGCTCGTCGAGGTCGCCGTCCGGGCGCTCTCCCCGGGAACCAACGACCCGTACACCGCCTGCAACGCCATCGCCGAGCTCGGCCACGGGATGACCCGGCTGGCGCAGAACGGCGCCCCTCCCCCCGGCCGGACGGACGAGGACGGGCGCCTCCGGCTCATCGTCGCCCGCGTCGACGTCACACACCTCGTCGACGCCGTCTTCGACGACCTCCGCCGCCACGGGTCGGACGAGCTGTACGTCGTCCGGTCCGCGCTGGAGCTCGCCGGACGGATCGCGCGCGTCGGGGACGACGAGGTCGCCGACCGCGTCCGGCTGCAGGCCCGGCTCCTCGTCGAGGCCTTCGAGGCCCCGGACCGGCCGGCCCTCGACGTCGACCGGGTGCGGGAGGACACCCGCCGCCACCTGGGACCCGGCGTCCTCGACTCCCGCCCCGCCTGACCCCACCCCGCCTGCCGTAGTCCGCCTGCCGTAGTCCGCACTTCGTGCCCACTTGGCCGCGGAAGGCTGGCGAAATGTCCGGGTTCCCCGCGGCCGAACGGGCACGAAGTGCGGACTACGGGCCGGACGGGCGTGGGAGTACGGGCCGGACGGGCGTGGGAGTACGGGCCGGGCCGGCGTGGGAGTACGGGCGGGGCCGGCGTGGGAGTACGGGCGGGGGTGGCGCGGGAGGGCGTGAGCCGGGTCACGCCGCGAATTCCGTTGTGCGGGACCAAGGTCCGTGTCGCGCGCCCCGGTCCGAGCGGCACAGTGTGCCCGGTCCCGCTCGTCCCAGCGGCCGAAGGCCCGGACGCCTTCGGGGCGGCGACCCCCGACCCCACGTAGTACTACGTGGCGTAGTATCCGGGTAGCCGTTCACTCGACAGCGGGAGCAGACATGGACGCCCTCGACCTCGCCCGGTGGCAGTTCGCGATCACGACCGTCTACCACTTCCTGTTCGTCCCGATCACGATCGGGATGTCGGCGGTCGTCGCGGTGTTCCACACCCAGTGGGTGCGCACCCACCGCCCGGAGTACCTGCGGCTGGCGAAGTTCTTCGGCAAGCTCTTCACGATCAACTTCGCCCTCGGGCTCGTCACCGGCATCGTCCAGGAGTTCCAGTTCGGGATGAACTGGAGCGACTACTCCCGATTCGTCGGCGACATCTTCGGCGCGCCCCTGGCGATCGAGGCCCTGCTCGCGTTCTTCCTCGAGTCGACGTTCCTCGGCCTGTGGATCTTCGGCTGGGGCAAGATCCCCGAGAGGCTCCACGCCGGGACGATGTGGCTGGTCCACATCGGCACCGTCCTCTCGGCGTACTTCATCCTCGCCGCCAACTCGTTCATGCAGAACCCGGTCGGGTACCGGTTCAACCCGACGACCGGGCGCGCCGAGCTCACCGACTTCGTCGCCGTCCTCACCAACAAGGTCCAGCTCGTGACCTTCCCGCACGTCCTCTTCGCCGCCTACATGACCGGTGGCGCCGTCGTCATGGGCGTCGCCCTCTGGCTGCTGCGGCGCGGGGGGAGGACGGCGCCGCGCGAGGACTCCTCGATGTACCGCCGCGCGGCGCGGTTCGGGGCGGTGTTCACCCTCGTCGCCGCGCTCGGCGTCGTCGTCAGCGGCGACACCCAGGGCAAGATCATGACCGAGGTCCAGCCGATGAAGATGGCCGCGGCCGAGGCGCTGTACGAGACCAGCGACAGCTGCGCCCCGTTCTCGCTCTTCACCGTCGGCTCGCTCGACGGTAGCCAGGAGAAGTTCACCGTCTCGGTCCCGTGCGTGCTGAGCTTCCTCGCCACCGGCTCCACGAGCGGCAAGGTCCAGGGCATCAACCCGCTGAAGGAGCAGCTGACCCAGCGCTTCGGCTCCGACGGCAGCCCGTTCACGAACGCCACCGCCTACACCCCGAACATCCCGCTGTCGTACTGGTCGTTCCGGATCATGATGGGTCTCGGCTTCGTCGCGATGGCGGCCGCCGCCGGGGTGCTCTGGGCCACCCGACGGGAGGGCACCCCGGTCTCGCGCGCGTGGGTGTGGGTCGCCGCGGTGACCCCGCTGCTGCCGGTGTTCGGCAACTCGTTCGGCTGGATCTTCACCGAGGCCGGGCGTCAGCCGTGGGTGGTGTACGGCCTCATGACGACCCGCACCGGGGTCTCGCCCTCGGTGTCCGCGGGCGAGGTCGTCACCTCGATGGTCGTCTACACCCTGCTCTACGCCGCCCTGGCCGTGATCGAGGTCAAGCTCTTCCTCACCTACGTCCGCCGCGGCGCCGACCCGTTCGAGGAGCCGGTCCCGCCGGAGGACGTCGACGAGGACTCGCCCCTCCAGTTCGCCTACTGACCGCACCCGACCGCTCCCGACACACCCAGGACACACCATGGACCTGCAGCTGATCTGGTTCCTCCTCATCGCCGTCCTCTGGACCGGCTATCTCGTGCTCGAGGGGTTCGACTTCGGGGTCGGCATGCTGCTTCCCGTCCTCGGCCGCGCCCGGGACGGGGAGCCGGCCGAGACCGGCGAGAAGCGCCGCCGGGTGCTGCTCAACACGATCGGCCCGGTGTGGGACGGCAACGAGGTCTGGGTGCTCACCGCCGGCGGAGCGACCTTCGCCGCGTTCCCGAACTGGTACGCGACGATGTTCAGCGCGTTCTACCTGCCGCTGCTGCTCATCCTCGTCGCGCTCATCGTCCGCGCCATGGGCCTCGACTACCGCGGCAAGCGCGACGACCCGGTGTGGCGGGCCCGGTGGGACGCAGCCATCGTCTTCGGCTCCGCCCTGCCCGCGCTCCTCTGGGGGGTCGCGCTGACCAACCTCGTGCGCGGTCTGCCGATCGACGCGCGGATGGAGTTCACGGGGAACCTGTTCACCCTGCTCAACCCGACCAGCCTCCTCGGGGGCCTGACCACCCTCGCGCTGTTCCTCACCCACGGCGCCTTCTTCGTCGCACTGAAGACCGACGGCCCGATCCGGGCCGAGGCCCGCGCCCTCGGCACCCGGGTGGGGATCGGGGCCGCCGTCCTCGCGGTGCTGCTCCTGCTCGTGCTCGGGCTCGACCGTGGGACCACGCTGTCGTGGACCACGACCCTCATCGCCGCAGGCGCGCTGGTCGCGGCGCTCGCCGCGAACCTCCGGGGCCGCGAGGGGTGGGCCTTCGCCGGCACCGCGGCGACCATCGGGCTCACCGTCGTCACCTACTTCGCGATGCTCCACCCCGACGTCATGCCCTCGACGCTCGACCCGAGGTGGTCGCTGACGATCGAGAACGCCTCGAGCACCGACCGCACGCTCGGCATCATGACCGTCGTGGCACTGGTGTTCACCCCGATCGTGCTGCTCTACCAGGGCTGGACGTACTGGGTGTTCCGGAAGCGGATCTCGACCCGGCACATCCCGCCGGCGACCGGTCCGGTGCGCGAGACCACCCGCGCCGGTCGCTGAGGCCGACGGTGCGTCCCTTCGACCCGGCCCTGCTGCGGGCGGTCCCCGAGTCCCGCGGCCCGCTCGCGCTGCTCGGCGCGGCGGGGACCGCGGCCGGGGTGAGCACGATCGCCGGCGCGTTCGCGCTGACCGCGGTCGTCGTCGCCGCCGCCCGGGGAGGGGACCCGGTGCCCGCGGTGGCGTGGCTCGCCGGGGTGTTCGTCGTGCGCGGCGCTCTCGCCGCCGCCACCGAGCACGCCGCCGCCCGGGCCGGGACCACCGTGACCCGGGCGGTCCGCTCCCGCCTGCTGCGGCGCTGGCTCACCGCCGACGCCGACGCCCGTCCGGAGCCGGCGACCGCGGTGACCCTCGCGACCCAGGGCGCGGCCAGCGTCGAGCCGTACGTCGCCCGCTTCCTCCCCGCCCTCGTCACCGCCGCCGTCGTCCCGGTCCTCGCCGTCGCCACCCTCGCCGTCGTCGACTGGGCGAGCGCCCTCGTCGTCGTCGCGACGCTGCCCCTGCTGCCGCTGTTCGCCGCGCTCATCGGGCGGACCACCGAGGCGGCGACCCGCCGCCGGTGGCGGGCGATGGCCGACCTGGCCGGGCACTTCCTCGACGTCGTCCGGGGCCTGCCGACGCTCGTCGCGTTCGGTCGGGCCGAGCGCCAGGTCGCCACCATCTCCCGCGTCAGCGACGACCACCGGCGGGCCACCCTGCGCACCCTGCGGATCGCGTTCCTCTCCTCGGCCGCCCTGGAGCTGCTCGCGACGATCTCGGTGGCGCTCGTCGCCGTCACGTGCGGTCTCCGACTCGCCTCCGGCTCGCTCGACCTGTCGACGGCGATGCTCGCGATCCTCCTCGCCCCGGAGGCCTACTGGCCGGTCCGCCGGGTGGGGATGGAGTTCCACACCGCGGCCGACGGCGCCCAGGCCCTCGCGGACGTCCTCGCCGCCGAGGCGTCCGGGGACGCGCCCGACGCGGGCGCCGCGGACGGCGAGGACGCCTCGACGGCGCAGCGGCCGGAGCCCGGGGCCGACGCCGAGCTGGCGGGGGTGGGCTACACCTACCCCGGTGCCGCGCGGGCGGTCCTCACCGACGTCAGCCTCGTGGCCGGCCCCGGGCTCACCGTGGTCACGGGCCCGTCCGGCGCGGGGAAGTCGACCCTGCTCGAGCTGCTCGCCGGGCTCCGCCGCCCCTCCCCCGGCACCGTGACCGCACCCCCGGCCCACCTGGTCACCCAGCGCCCCTTCCTCCCGACGGGCCCGCTGCGCGCGGTCCTCACCCTCGGCAACGACGCGAGCGCGGAGCGGGTGTGGGACGCCCTCCGGCGGGTCGGGCTCGACGGCCTCGTCGCGGGACTGCCCCGGGGGCTGGACACCGTCGTCGGCGACGACGGCTTCGGACTCTCCGCCGGTCAGCGGGCCCGGATCGCCCTGGCCCGCGCGGTCCTGGCCGGCGAACGGCTGCTCCTGCTCGACGAGCCCACCGCCCACCTGGACCCGGGCAGCGCCGAGATCGCGCACGAGGTCGTCCGGGACCTCGCGGGCTCCCGGGCCGTCGTCGTCGTCACCCACCGGCCGGAGCTGGTCCAGGAGGCCGACCAGCACGTGCACCTCGCCGGACGGCCCTCGGTCCAGGGGGTGACCGCATGAGCACGAGCGTCACCTCCCTGCGCCCCGGCCCGCGGCTCGTGCTCGGCGGCGTCGTCGGAGGCCTCGCGCTCACCTCGGGGATCGCGCTCACCGCGACCTCGGGCTGGCTCATCGTCCGGGCGAGCGAGCGCCCCGTGGTGCTGACGCTGCTGACCGCGATCGTCGCCGTCCGCACCTTCGGCATGGCCAGGCCCGCGCTGCGCTACCTCGAGCGGCTCCTCACCCACGACGCCGCACTCGCCGACCTCGCCCGCCGCCGCAGCCGGGTCTACCGGTCCCTGGTCCCGCTCACCCCGGCCCGGCTCGGCCGGCGGGGCCGCGCCGACCTCCTCACCGGGGTGGTCGACGACCTCGACGACGTCGTCGGGGCCCAGATCCGTGCGGCCGTGCCCGTGCTCTCCGCCGCGGTCGCGGCCACCGTGACCCTGGGGCTGACCGCGTGGCTCCACCCGTCGACCGCGCTCGTGCTCCTCGGCCTGGTCGCGGTCGCGGCCGGGGTCGCCGGCCTCGCGTGGTCGCTGGAGCGGGCGGGGCAGGCCCGGCTCCTCGCCGCCCGGGCCGAGGTCGGCGCCGTCGCCGAGCTCGTCGCCCACCAGTCCGGTGAGGTGCGCGCCGTCCACGGCGAGCGACGGATCCTGGACCGGCTCGCCGCGGCCCACGACGAGCTCGACACCGCCACCCTCGCCCAGGCCCGGGGGCGCACGGTCTCGGCCGGCGCGCTGCTCCTCGCCGGCGGGGCGGCCGCCGCGCTGGTCGCGCTGCTGCTCGGGCGGACCGGCGCCGACCTCTCCCCCGCGGTCCGCGCGCTGCTCGTGCTGACCCCGGTGGCCCTCGTCGACGCACTCACGCCGCTGACCGACGCCGTACGCGCCCTCGCCCGAGGCCGCGCCGCCGCCGTCCGGATGGGGGCCGTGCTCGGCCAGGACCCGGCCCTCGCCCCGACGGGCACGGGACGACCGGACACCGGCCGGGTCCCCCACCTGCGCCTGGACCGGGTCACCGCCGGGTGGACGGAGGGCGCGACCCAGCTCGGCCCGTTGACCCTCGACGTGCCGCCGGGCACCAGGCTCGCCGTCGTCGGGGCCAACGGGTCCGGCAAGTCCACCCTGCTCGCGGTCCTCGCCCGCCACCTCGACCCGGCCACCGGGACGTACGAGCTCGACGACCGGGACGCGCGCGGGCTCGACCTCGACGCGGTGCGCGACCTCGTCGCCGTCGTCGACGACGAGCCACACGTGTTCGCCTCGACGCTGCGCGAGAACCTGCGCCTGGCCGCGCCCTCCTCCGACGACGCCGACCTCGTCGCGGCACTCGACCGGGCCGGGCTCGGGGCGTGGCTGGCCGACCTGCCCGACGGCCTCGACACCCGGCTCGGGGCCCGGGGCCGGGGCGTCTCGGGCGGCGAGCGGGCCCGGCTCGCGATCGCCCGCGCGGTGCTCAGCGGTCGCCCGGTCGTGCTGCTCGACGAGCCCGTCGCCCACCTCGACCACGCGACCGCGACCGCGGTGCTCGCCGACCTGACCAGGGCGACCGCGGGACGGACCGTCATCATGGTGAGCCACCGTCCCGACGGCCTGGACGCCTTCGACCGCGTCGTCGACCTGTCGGCGGTGCCGACCCCCTGAGGAGCGACGAGATGCGGTCACCGAGACCCGGCCTGGGCGACCTCGAGCGGGCCGTGATGGACCACCTGTGGGACCGCCGCGACACCGGCCCCACCCCTCCCGACGACCCCGACCGCGCGGGCGGGCCCCCGGAGGCCGGACCGGCCGGGGTCACGGTGCGGGAGGTCCACGCCGCGCTCGCCGACCGCGGACTGGCGTACACGACCGTGCTCACCGTCCTGGACCGGCTCGCGAAGAAGGGCCTCGTCCGGCGGACCCGGGACGGACGGGCCTGGCGGTACCTGCCCGGCTCCAGCCGCGAGGAGCTGACCGCCCGGGCGATGTGGACCCCCCTGGCCGACCTCGACGCCCCCGACCGGCGAGCCGCGATGCTGCACTTCGTCGACGACGCGACCCCGGAGGACCTCGAGGACCTGCGCGCCGCCCTCGCCCGGCTCGAGGAGGACCCGCCGGGGACGGGGTCGGGCCGCTGACCGGCGTCACCGCCGGGGGCCGGCCGTGACGCCGGCCCTGGCGCTGCTGGGCCTCGCCGTCCTGCTGGCGTGGCCGGTCCCGCGTGCCATGGCCCGGCGGACGGGCCTGCGGCGGTCGCCGCGCGCGGCCCTCGTCGTGTGGCAGGCGGTCACGGCCGCGGCCGTCCTGTCCGCGCTCGCCGCCGTCCCGGCGGCCGTCCTCGGGCTGGCGGGAGAGGGCGGGTCGCCCGGCGCGCACCCCGTCGTGCTCGGGGCGGCCGTCGTCGTCGGTGGGGGCGTGCTCGGCCGGCTCCTTCTGTCGGGGCACCGGGTGGGCACCCGGCTGCGGGGGATGCGCCGCCGCCACCGCGAGCTCGTGGACCTCGTCGGACGGCCCGTCCCCGGCCCCGAGGGACGCCAGGTGCGCGTGCTCGCCCACCCCACTCCGACGGCGTACTGCCTGCCCGGGGCGGGGTCGCGGGTCGTGCTGTCCCGCGGCACGCTCGACGCGCTGCCGCCGGACCAGCTCGCGGCCGTGCTGGCCCACGAGCGCAGCCACCTGCGGGCCCGGCACGACCTCGTCATCGAGTTCTTCACCGTCGCGCACGAGGCGGTGCCCGACTTCGTGCGCTGCCGGGCGGCCCTCGCGGAGGTCCGCCTGCTCGTCGAGGCGCTCGCCGACCGGGCCGCGGTCCGCGCGGTCGGGGCCGTCCCGACCGCCCGCGCCCTCCTCGCCCTCGCCACCGCAGCCGCGCCGGAGGCCTCCCTCGGCGGGGGCGGCAGCGCCGCGGCCGCCCGCCTGGCCCTGCTCGGCCATCCCGAGGGGGGCCGTGCCCGGGCCGCGGCGATGTACGTCAGCGCCGTCCTCGTGGTCGCGGCGCCGATCGCGCTGCTCGTCCTCGCGGTGGCCTGAGACCCACCGGGGACGCGGAGACGCCCCCTGCGGCACGCCCGGGAGCCGCCTTTTTGGCGGGAGCATGGTCCACCGAGGCCAAACGGTGGCAAGATCGTGATGTGTTCGAGACCTTCGCCGACCGCCGGGTGCGGATCGCCGTCATCGGCGCCGGGAACATCGGCTGCCACGTCGGCGGACGGCTGGCCGAGGCCGCCGACGTCACGCTCATCGGCCGCGAGCGCATCATCGGCGACATCGCCCGGGGCGGGCTCACCCTCACCGGAGGGGGGCACGCGACGACCACCGTGCCCGCGGACCACCTCCGGCTCGCGACGGACCCGAACGCGGTCGCGGGCGCCGACGTCGTGCTCGTCACGACGAAGTCGACGGGCACCCGTCAGGCGGCGGCACAGATCGCCTCCCAGCTGACCCCCGAGACGGTCGTCGTGAGCATCCAGAACGGGCTGCACAACCCCGCCGTCATCCGGGAGGCCCTGACGACGGGGTTCCCGGACCGGGCCTCCCGCCCGGTCGTCGTCGGCGGGATGATCGGCTACAACGTCGTCGAGACCGGGCCGGCGACGTTCCACCAGGCGACGGCCGGCGAGCTCGTCCTCCAGGACCACCCGGCCGTGGCCCCGCTCGTCTCGGCCGCCTCCGCCGGCGGGCTCACCGTCCGGGTCACCGAGGACATCCGCGAGGTCCAGCACGCGAAGCTGCTGATGAACCTCAACAACGCGCTCAACGCGCTGTCCGGGCTGCCGCTGCGGGACGAGCTCGCCACCCGCGGCTTCCGCCGCTGCCTCGCGCTCTGCCAGGACGAGGCACTCGCGACGTTCGACGCCGAGGGGGTGCGCCCGGCGCGGCTGACCCCGGTCCCGGCGCACATGACCCCGCAGGTGCTGCGGGCCCCGGACCCGGTGTTCCGGGTGCTCGCGGCCCGCACCCTCAAGATCGACCCGGGGGCCCGCTCCTCCATGGCCGACGACCTCGCCGCGGGGCGACCCACCGAGATCGACGAGCTCCAGGGCGCCGTCGTCGCCCTCGGGGCCCGGCACGAGGTCCCGACCCCGGTCAACGCCCGCGTCGTCGACCTCGTCCACGCCGCCGAGGCCGCCGGCCCCCGGGCCCGCCGGTGGTCCGCGGAGGACCTGCTCGCCGACCTCGAGGCCCACGCCCGCCCGTCGCCCCCCGGCGCGTCGGCGCGCGGGGGACGCGGTTCAATGTCCGGGTGAGCACCCCGTACCGGATCCTCGTCGTCTGCACCGGCAACATCTGCCGCTCGGCCATGGCCGAGTTCCTCCTCCGCGAACGCCTCCGGGAGGCCGGTCTGGACGACCGGGTCCTCGTCGACTCGGCGGGGGTCAGCGACGAGGAGGCGGGAAACCCCGCCGACCCGCGCACGGTCGAGGCGCTGCGTCGTCGCGGCCACGACGACACCGGATGGTCCGACCACGTCGCCCGCCAGGTGGAGCCGGAGTGGCTCGCCGAGCGGGACCTCGTGCTCGCCGCCACCCGTGGCCACCTGCGCCGGCTGCAGCGCCTCGCCGGGCCCGACGAGCAGGACCGCCTCCGGCTGGTGCGGGAGTTCGACGAGGAGTCCCGGGCCGCGGGCGACCTCGAGATGGACGACCCGTGGTACGGCGGGACCGACAGCTTCGACCAGACCTACGACGAGCTCGTCGCGTCGATCCCGGGCATCCTCGACCACGTCCGCCGGGAGGTCGACGGGACCTGAGGAGTCCCCGCCCGGGCAGCCGGCCCGTCGCGTTCTGGGAGGATGAGCGCCATGGCCTCGCTCGCTGACGTGACCCCCCCGATCCCCCTCGGCGCGCTCGACGGCCGCTACCGGCGCGCCGTCGCCCCCCTGGTGGACCACCTCTCCGAGCCGGCCCTGAACCGCGAGCGGATCCACGTCGAGGTCGAGTGGCTCATCCACCTCACCGACCACGAGGTCGTCCCCGGGGTTCGCCGTCTCACCGAGCCGGAGAGGGCCGCGCTGCGGGAGGTCGTGCCGACGTTCGGCCCGGACCAGATCGAGGAGCTGGCCGCGACCGAGCGGGTCACCCAGCACGACGTCAAGGCGGTCGAGTACTTCCTCAAGACGCGGCTCGCGCAGATCGCCCCCGCGCCCGAGGACGCGGGGCTGGGCGAGCTCGTCCACTTCTGCTGCACCAGCGAGGACGTCAACAACCTCTCCTACGCCCTCATGGTGCGCGGCGCGGTGACGGGTGTGTGGCTGCCCCGGGCCACCGAGGTCGTCGACCAGCTCGCCGCGATGGCCGAGGAGCTGCGCTCGGTGCCCGTGCTCGCGCACACCCACGGCCAGCCGGCGACGCCGACGACGATGGGCAAGGAGCTCGCCGTGCTCGCCTTCCGGCTGCGTCGCCAGCTGGGCCGGGTGCGCTCGGCCGAGTACCTCGGCAAGCTCAACGGCGCGACCGGCACGTTCGGGGCGCACGTCGCCGCGGTCCCCGAGGCGGACTGGCCCGAGGTGAGCCGGACGTTCGTGGAGGGACTCGGCCTGACGTGGAACCCCCTGACCACGCAGATCGAGAGCCACGACTGGCAGGCCGAGGTCTACGCCGACCTCGCCCGGTTCAACCGGGTGCTCCACAACCTCTGCACCGACGTCTGGTCCTACATCTCGCTCGGCTACTTCGCCCAGGTCCGCGGCCAGGGCACGGTCGGGTCGAGCACGATGCCGCACAAGGTCAACCCCATCCGGTTCGAGAACGCGGAGGCCAACCTCGAGGTCGCCAACGCCCTCCTCGACGTCCTCGCCTCGACGCTGGTCACCTCCCGGCTGCAGCGCGACCTCACCGACTCCTCGATGCAACGCAACATCGGCACCGCCCTCGGGCACGGCCTGCTCGCCCTCGACAACGTCAGCCGCGGCCTCGCCGGGCTCGACGCCGTGCCCGAGGCGATGGCCGCCGACCTCGAGCGGAACTGGGAGGTGCTCGGAGAGCCGGTGCAGTCGGCGATGCGGGCCCTCGGCGCCCGGGGCGTGACCGGCATGGAGAACCCGTACGAGCGGCTGAAGGACCTCACCCGGGGTCGACGCACCACCGGGGAGGACCTGCGCGCCTTCGTCGACGGACTCGGGCTGCCCGAGGACGTCGCCGCGCGGCTGCGGGAGCTCACCCCCCAGACGTACGTCGGGCTGGCCCCGGAGCTCGTGGACCACCTGCGCTGACCCGGACCCCCGTGCCGCGGCTGCTGCTCCTCAACGGCCTGCCCGGGGTGGGCAAGTCGACGCTCGCGCGCCGGTACGCCGCCGACCACCCGATGGCCCTCGTGCTCGACGTCGACGTCGTCCGGGGCCTCCTCGGACGGTGGCGCGCCGACCCCCACCGGGCAGGGCTGCTCGCCCGGGAGGTCGCCCTCGCGGGGGCGCGGGCGCACCTGGGCGGCGGGCACGACGTCGTCGTCCCCCAGCTCGTGGCCCGCGAGCCGTTCCTGCTCGCCCTCGACCGGCTCGCGGCGGACACCGGCAGCCGGTTCGACGAGGTCGTCCTCGACGCCGACGTCGACGAGCTCGCCGACCGGCTGCGCCGCCGCACCGAGCGGGGAGAACGCCCCGAGCACGACGACGCCGCGCACCTGCTGGGAGCCGGGGGCGCCACCCCCGACGGGCTGGCCGCGACCCGGGACCGGCTCGAGGGCCTGCTCGCCGGCCGCCCGGGTGCCGTCCGGGTCGCCGTCGTCCCGGGCGACGTGGAGGCCACGTGGCTGCGGCTCGGGGCCGCCCTCAGGACAGGATGACGGCCTCGGTGTGATCCTCCTCCGGCAGGGCCGGGTCCACGACGGCCGTGACCTCGAGCCGCTCGAGGCGGAAGTCACCCTCCTGGACGGTGAGGAAGGCCGTGTCCGCGGCGTCCCGCCCGGTGGCGATCCGCAGCATCGAGCGGCGGGGCGCGAGCCGGGTCGCGTCGACGACGTGCCAGGCCCCGTCGACCCACGCCTCGACGACGGCGTGGAAGTCCATCGGCCGCAGGCCCGGGGCGTACACCGAGACCAGTCGGGCCGGGACGTCCCACGCCCGCAGCAGGGCGACGACGAGGTGGGCGAAGTCGCGGCAGACCCCGGCCCGGGAGAGGTAGGTGTCGACCGCGCCGTCGGTCGGACGGCTCGACCCGCTGATGTAGGCGATGTTGTCGTGGACCCAGTCCCCGACGGCCGTGACGAGCTCGAGCCCGGTCAGGCCCCCGAACTCGGCGCGGGCGACCTGGAACAGCCGGTCGTGCTCGGCGTACCGGCTCGGCCGCAGGTACGTGATCCGGTCCACCGCGTCGAGGGGGGGCGGCTCGGCGCGGCCGTGGACGGTGGCCCGGTACTCGATCCGCACCCGCCCGCCGGGCACCCCGGCGGCGTGGTGGAGCCGGGTGCCGTGGGGACCGACGAGCTCGCCCACCCCGACCGTCGTGTCGTCGACCCGGAGGGAGACCTCCTCCTCGACGAGCTCCGGCCCCGGGGCCACCCCGACCGAGAGGATGAGCTCGGCCGTCCCGTGGAGGGTGCCGGTGACGACGCAGCCGACCGTGCGGCTCGAGGGCGCCGCACCACCCGGCGACCCACCCGGCGCCTCGTCCGGCACAGGGGCGGGGGCGGAGGGCGCGGGCTGCGGGGCGGAGGACATCCCCCAAGTATGCGGGGTGGGCCCCCGAGGGGAGGGCACGGGGCAGCGGGACGCGGTCCGGTGGCGTGGACCCGTGAGAAGCGCCGGGCATACCCTCCGGGGGTATTCTGGTCCGGTCTGCCGTCGACGGGAAGCGAGGACGCCGTGGCCGGGTACACCGGGAGCCGGGAGGACTACCTCCGCAGGCTGGGCCGCATCGAGGGACAGGTCCGCGGGATCGCGCGGATGGTCGAGGAGGACACGTACTGCATCGACGTGCTCACCCAGGTCAGCGCCGTGACCAAGGCGCTCCAGGCGGTGAGCCTCGGCCTGCTCGAGGACCACATCGGGCACTGCGTGGTCGAGGCCGCACAGACCTCGGACGAGGCGGCCGAGGACAAGGTGCGGGAGGCCTCGGACGCGATCGCCCGGCTCGTGCGGAGCTGAGGCCCCGGCTCTCAGACGGTGACCGGGCCGTCCGGGGTGGAGAAGGTCACCGCCATCAGGCCGGGGGTCCCGTGCGGGGCGATGAAGGTGAAGTTGATCGCGTTCGAGGTCTCGCCGGCCGGGAACCCGAGCCAGTCGCGCACCCTCGCCGGGTCCCCGGCGATCGTCAGCGAGTCGATGCCCACGCCGTCCCCGCCGCCGTCGGAGGGGTGCATCGAGCCGTCGTCCCAGCAGACGTAGAACGGCAGCTGGGGGTCGGACATCAGGCCACGGACCCCGAGCTGGTGCCAGTGGTACTCGCGGCCGTCGGCGACGCGCCGCATCCCCTCGACCGCCTGCCGGCCGAGCCGGCGCTCGATCGGGGCGAGGTCCTCGACGCGGACGACCCAGCCCAGCCAGCCGCCGCCGGCCTCGGACCGGGCCCGGACCGCCTGGCCGAAGGGCGCCTTGTCGGCAGCCGGGTGGTCGAGGACCTCGACGACCTCGAGGTAGCGGCCCTCCGCGAGAGGGAAGGTGAGGTTGCGGGTCCCGAAGCGGGCATGGATTCCCCCGTCGACCGGTTCGACACCGATCAGCTTCGCGAGACGCCCGGCAGTGGCGTGCAACCCGTCGTGCTCCGCGGCATACGAAACGTGGTCAACTCGCATGTCACTCATCGTGACACACCCGAGACGGTGCTCCTGACCAGGGTCGCGCCCGCCTCACCAGCCACACCGGCCACTCCGGTTCCACCGCCGCGGGTGGGACGGACCGGGTCGGGCGGCCCTCGCCGAGGCCGCTCAGGTCCGCGGGGACCGGGCACGGCGGCGCTGCCGGACCGCCTCGTAGACGACGACGGCGGCCGAGGTCGCGACGTTGAGGGAGTTCGCCCGCCCGACCATGGGGATGCGCACCCGGTGGGTCGCGGCGGCGAGCAGCTCCTCGTCCAGGCCGTGCTTCTCGGCGCCGACGGCGATCGCGACGTCCCCGGTGTAGTCGACGTCGGTGTGGTCGAGGTCGGTCTCCGGGGTGGTCGCGACGAGGGTGACCCCGTGCTGCCCGAGCCAGGCGAGCACCTCCGGGGTCGTCGCGCTCGCGACCGGGACGGCGTACACCGTGCCCTTGCTCGCCCGGACGAGGTTCGGGTTGCCCCAGTCGGTCACCGGGTCGACGGCGACGACGGCGCCGACCCCCGCGGCGTCCGCGGTCCGCAGCATCGCCCCGAGGTTGCCCGGCTTCTCGACCCCCTGGCAGAGCAGGGTCATGCCGCTCGTGCCGGCTCCGGAGGGGTCGAGGTCCTCGAGGCGGCGCTCCACCGACCCGACGACGGCGAGGAACCCGTCGGGTCCCTCCCGGTAGGCGACCCGCTCGAACGCGGCCCGGCCGAGGCGGATGACCTCGCCGCCGAGCTCGCGCACCCGGGCCACGGTGGCCGCCCGGGCGCCCGGGTCGGGCATGAGCTCCGGGCAGTGGAACAGCACCCGCGGCCGGACCCCGGCGTCGAGGGCGAGGTCGAGCTCCTCGTAGCCCTCCACGAGGGTCTCGCCCGCCTGCTCCCGCGTGCGGCGGCGTCGGAGGCCGGCGACCGCCTTCAGGCGGGGGTTCGACGGGGAGGTGATGTGCAGCTCGTCCATGGTGGGCACATCGTCGCACCACCCCGACGCGTTCCGTCCCTCCCCCGGGACGGGAGAATCACGGCCATGGCCTCCTCCCGGATCCTCGTCGTGCTCCGGTGGCTGCGGCCGCTCGCGTACGCCGGGCTCCTCATGGCGCTGCTCGCGCGGCTCGGCAGCCGGGTGCTGCTGACCTCGGACGCCGTGACGTCGTGGGACGCCCGCGTCGTCGACCGGGCGACGACGTGGAGCGGCGGTCACCCGGGACTGGTCGACGTGCTGCGGGTGTGGCAGGCCCTGACCGAGCCGTGGGTCCTGCAGGGGATCGTCCTCGTCACCGCGGCGGCCCTCTGGACCCGGGGGGTGCGGCGCCGGCGGTGCGCCTGGGTGGCGCTGACCTCGCTGGCGACGTGGCTGCTCGCCTTCCTCGCCAAGCTCGCCGTCGACCGGCCGCGACCGAGCCCGCCGCACCCGGTCGAGGTGCTCGGCGGGCTGAGCTTCCCCTCGGGCCACGCGACGAACGCCGCCGCGGCGGCGACCCTGTTCCTCGTCCTCGTCTGGCCCCTGGTCGCCTCGGCCGCGGCCCGTGCGGGCCTCGTCGTCGGGGCGGTCCTCCTCGTCGCCGGGACGATGCTCGACCGCGTCCTGCTCGGCGCCCACTACCCGACCGACGTGCTCGCCGGCCTCGTCCTCGGGGTGGGGATGGCCGCGGTGTCGTGGGCCGGCCGGGTCCGCACCTCGGGTCGTCTCGGGTGAGCGCGCCCGCTCAGCGGGCGCGGCCGACCTTGGCCAGCAGGGCCTCCTCGGCGTCCGGACCGCCGCCGACCTCGGGCACCCGGACGAGGAACACGACCCCGACCAACCACCAGGCGAGCAGGACGACCCACTCCGCGGGCCACGACAGCGCCGCCGGCATCCCGGGCAGGTAGAGCACCGCGAGCCCCACCGACAGCAGGACGGCGGCGATGCCCGTGGCGCCACCGCCGGGGGCACGGAACGGGCGGTCCATCCCGGGCTCGCGCCGGCGGAGGAGGACGAAGCTGAGCGAGACCATGAGGTAGGCGAGGACGATGCTCAGCCCGCCGGCGTCGACCATCCACACGAGGGTCTGGCGCCCGAAGAACGGGGCGAGCACCGAGAGCAGCCCGATGAAGAGGATCGCGTTGCCCGGGGTCCGGTAGCGCGGGTGGAGCCGGCCGAACCAGGCCGGGATCATCCCGGAGCGGGCGAGGGCGTACACCAGCCTGCTGGCGCCGAGCAGGAACCCGTTCCACGAGGTGAGGATGCCCGCGATGCCGCCGAGGACGAGCACGTTGCCCATGACGTCGCTGTTCCACAGCGCGGCCATCCCGTCGGCGGCGGCGAGGTCGGACCGGGCGAGCTCGTGGGCCGGCAGGGCGGAGCCGACGGTGACCATGATGAGGACGTACCAGACGACCGCGAGGCCCACGGAGACGAGCAGGAGCTGGCCGATCTTGCGGAACGGGAGGTTGATCTCCTCCGCGGACTGGGGGATGACGTCGAACCCGACGAAGAGGAACGGGGTGGCGACGACGACGGAGATGATGCCGGCCACGCCCCCGGTGAAGGCGGGGGACATGTTCGCCGTGTCCCCGCCGACGAAGGAGCCGAGGAGCAGGCAGACCCCGACGGCGCTGAGGACGACGACGGCGATGGTCTGGAACACCGCGGCCGGCCGGATCCCGACGTAGTTCACGACGGTCATCAGGAGCGCGGCGAGGACCCCGACGGCGACGAACGTCCCGTAGACGTCGTACCCGGCGATGGTCCACATCTTCCCGGCGAGCATCCCGTCGAAGAGGTACGTCATCGTCTGGGGCAGCGCGACCGCCTCGAAGGCGACGACCGAGACGTAGCCGAGGATCAGCGTCCACGACGTGAAGAACGCCGCCCGGGAGCCGATGGCGCGCAGGACGTAGTTGTGCTCCCCGCCGACGTGGGGCATGGCGGAGACCAGCTCGGCGTAGGTGAGCCCGACGAGCGCGACGACGATCCCGCCGATGAGGAACGCGACGACGGTTCCGAGCGTCCCGGCGCCCTCGAGGAAGTCCCCGGTGAGGACGATCCAGCCGAACCCGATCATCGCGCCGAAGGCGACGACGATCGTGTCCCACCGGCCGAGGATGCGGGTGAGGGAGGCGTCCGATTCGGTCATGCCCGGTGTCTAGCAGCGACGTCGTGGGCCGGCAACCCGAACTCGGCGGGTCAGGGCTTGTCGGAGAGGGTCTGGGCGGCGGGGGTCGGCGCGCGGTCAGGGGCGGACGGCCCCGGGTCAGGTGCGCATGTGGCGGGCCCGGGCGAAGCTGTACAGACCGAACGCGGCGAACCCGAGGGCGACGGCGGTCAGCAGCCAGGCCCCGTACGGCTGGCCGAGCAGCGCGTGGAGGGCGCCGTCGAGCCCGCGGGCCTTGCCCGGCTCGTGCTTCCACGCCGCGACGGCGAACAGCACGCCGACGATGCCGAGCGCGACGCCCTTGGCGACGTAGCCGTACGTCGCGGCCGTCACCGCCCACGTGCCCGGGTCGTCCTCGAGGTCGTCGAGGAAGCGGTTGGCGATGCCCTTGCGCAGGTGGTAGAGCCCCGCGACGACGAAACCCGCCCCGACGACGGCGACGATGACCGGCCCCCCCGGGGCCTGCATGAGGCGCTGGGTGGTGTCGACGCTCGACTGCTGGGAGTTGCGTCCCTGCCCGCTGACGAAGCTGAACGTCGTCCACGCGAACGCGATGTAGAGCCCCGCCTTGCCCGCCGACTTCACCCGCTCGGTCTTCGTGTCCGGCGCGATGTGACCCACGGCCGCGTCGGCGAGGTAGAACACCGCGAGCGCGAGGAACGCCGCCGCCATGACGGTCAGCAGCAGGTGGCCGCCCGGCTTGCTCGCCATCGTCCGGAGGGCTCCGGACTGGCTGAGGCTCTCGTTGTCGGAGAACCACGCGACCCGGATCGCGAGGTAGCCGATGACGAGGTGGATGAGCCCGAGGACGGCGTAGCCGATCCGGGCCCCCGTCTCGACCGCGGGGTGGTTGCCGGTGCTGCGCACCGCCTGGCGGGCCTCGTCCGTCATGCGTCGATCCTGTCGTGCGGTGGGGTGAGCAGGGAGGTCAGGACGGGGACGAGACCGTCCTCGTCGACGTCGCCGGTGACCTCTCCCGCCGCCGCCTTCACCTCCTCGGGGGCGTTGCCCATGGCGACCCCCCGCGCGGCCCAGGCGAGCATCTCGATGTCATTGCGCTGGTCCCCGACGGCGAGCGTCCGGTCCGGCTCGACCCCGAGCCGGCGCCGGAGCAGCTCCAGCGCCGTCCCCTTCGAGACGCCCTCGGGGTTGATGTCGAGCCACGCGGTGAAGCCTACGGAGTAGTTCACCTCGTGCAGGCCGATTCGCTCGGCCAGCTCGACGAAGTCCTCGCTCGTCCCGGTGGGGCTGCGGAACGTCACGCGGGTGACCGGCTCGGCCTCCAGCTCCTCCCACGAGACGACCGAGACCTTGCCCTCGAGCTCGCCCTCGGGGAACGGGCCGCTGACCTTGAAGCCGACGCCGAGGTCCTCGACGGCGACGACCGCGTCGGGCCAGGCACCCCGGAGGAGCCGCAGCGCCCGGGTCGGGTCGAACGTCACCGCCTCGAGGACCTCGTAGCCGCCCTCGCGCCCCGGGTCGAGCCGCAGCGTGACGGCTCCGTTGGAGCAGACCGCGTGGCCCTCGTCGAGGCCGAGCTCGGCGAGCACCGGGGTGGTCGCGAGGATCGCCCGGCCGGTCGCGATGACGACGTGGTGACCGGCGTTCCGGACGGCGCGCACGGCGTCCCGGACGCGGGGGGACATCTCACCGGCGTGCGTGATCGTCGTGCCGTCGACGTCGAGGGCGACGAGGTGGGGAGAGCCCATGCCCGAAACCCTAGGGGGTGGGGCGCGGCGCTCACTCGGCGGTCGACCAGGCCTGGCGCAGCCCGACCCGGCCCTGGAGCAGGGACCTCCGGTAGATCCGCTCCCCGACGACGACGGTGGTCGCGGCGAAGACGAGCAGCAGCGCGAGCGCCGCGACCGGCTCCCACCACGCGACCCCGCCGTCGAGCAGCCGCATCGGCATGAGCACCGCCGAGAGCGGGGGCACGAACGAGACGACCGTCTGCGCGGTGCCGTCGAGGAACAGGCCACCGAAGAACGTCGCCATGACGAGCAGGGTCAGCGGGCTCGTCGTCGACTGGAGGTCCTCGTTGCGACTGGCCAACGACCCCGCGACCGCCCAGAGGCAGGCGAGGGCGAGGAACCCGGCGAGGAAGAACAGGGCGAACCAGACGACCGGACCGGAGATGCCGGCGAGCGCGCCGCCGTAGTCGGTGAAGCTCAGTCCCACGAGCCCGACCGAGAGGTACACCGCCAGCTGGCCGAACGCGAGCAGGGTGTTGCCGACGACCTTCCCGGCCAGGAGCTGGCGGACCGGGATCGACGTCGCGATGATCTCGACGATCCGGGACTGCTTCTCCTCGACGACGCTCTGCGCGAGCTGGATCCCGAACAGCAGCGAGGCGATGTAGAACAGGAACGCGAACGCGAACCCGACGACCTTCGCCACGGCCGCGGTGTCGTCCGAGCCCTGCAGCCGTGAGGTCCGCAGCGTCGCGCCCTCCTCGAGCGCGCTGACGGTCGTGCCGGCGGCGCGGGCGTGCTCGGCGAGGACGGCGTCACGCACGACCGTGCCGGAGACCCGTTCGAGGTCGCCGGGAACGTCGGTGCGGCCGGTGAGCACCCAGTCCCCCCCGGCCCGGTGCAGCCACGCGTCGGCGTCGTCGGCGCGGACCGCCTCCCGCGCGGCGGCGGCGTCGGGGACCCCCTCGAGGGCGACCCGGACGGAGGCGTCGACGTCGTGGGCGTCGTGCGCGACGGCGCGGGCCATGGTCGCGTCGGCCGGCGTCGCGGCGAGCGTGTAGCTCGAGGTGCGGTCGCTCGTGAGCACCTGGATGACGAGGATCGCCGTGATGAGGGCGAGCGTGAACAGGGTGCTGACGAGGAAGGTCCGGTCGGTGAGCTTGACCACGACCTCCCGCCGGGCGACGAGGGTCCAGACGGCTCGGGTGCCGGTCTGCGGGTCGCGGTTCATGCGGTCACCTCCCGGTAGATCTCCGCCAGCGACGGGACGACCCGGGCGAACTCCCGGACGGTGCCGCGGCGGAGGGCCTCGGCGAGCAGGCGCTGGTCCGCACCGGGCTCGAGGGGCTCGAGCAGCGCGGTGGGCCCGTCGACGTCGGCGACGTCGACCCCGGGCCAGCCGCGCACCCAGCCGGCGTCGCCGCCGAGGACGAGGCGGTGGCGGACCGGGCCGGCCTCGCGGAGCTCGTCGGAGGTGCCCGAGGCGACGACCCGTCCGCGGGCCATGACGACGAGCCGGTCGCAGAGCCGGTCGACGAGGTCGAGCTGGTGGGAGGAGAACAGCACCGGCACCCCCCGGGCGGTGTGCTCGCGGAGCAGGTCGGCCATGGAGTCGACCGCGCCGGGGTCGAGCCCGGAGAACGGCTCGTCGAGGATGAGCGCGTCCGGGCTGGTCATGACGGCCGCGATGATCTGGACCCGCTGCTGGTTGCCGAGGGAGAGCTTCTCGACCTTGTCGCGGCCGCGGTCGGCGAGCCCGAACCGTTCGAGGTGCTCCAGGGCGGTCCGCCGGGCGTCGGCGGCGGCCATCCCCTTCAGCCGCCCGAGGTAGGCGAGCTGGTCGGCGACCGGCTGCTTCGGGTAGAGGCCCCGCTCCTCGGGCATGTACCCGAAGCGGCGCCGGTCGAGGGTGGTGACGGGGTGGCCGTGCCAGCGGACCTCCCCGGCGTGCAGCGCGAGGACGCCCATGACCATCCGCATCGTCGTCGTCTTGCCGGCCCCGTTGCCGCCGACGAAGCCGGTCATCCGGCCGCTCGGCACGACCAGGTCGACGTCGTCGACGGCGACGAGGTCCCCGAACCGGCGGGTGAGTCCCCGGGCCTCGAGCATGACTGTCCTCCTCCGCTGCGAACCGACGGCCCCACGCTAGGACGGGCGCGGCGGGCGCGGATCAGCCGCGGGACGGAGACCCGGGGCCGGTCCGCGGGTCGGTGTGCTCCGCCGGCAGGATGAGCCCGGCCTCGTAGGCGAGGACCACGGCCTGGACCCGGTCGCGCAGGTGGAGCTTGGCGAGGCAGTTCGACACGTGGGTCTTGACGGTGGCCTCACCGAGGTGGAGCTCGCCGGCGATCTCGCCGTTGGAGCGGCCTCGGCCCATGAGGACGAGCACCTCCCGCTCCCGCTCGGTGAGCCGGGCCAGCTCGGGGTGACGTTCCGGCCCGCGGCGGCGGGGCCGGCCGCCGGCGGCCGGTCCGGTCCCCGCGGCGGGACCGGCCGCGTCGTCGCGCGGGTCGTCGCTCGTGTCGGGGTCGGGGCCGCGTCCGGCGGTCATGGCCTCGATGACCCGGCGGGTCACCGCGGGCGCGAGCAGGGCGTGGCCGTGCCCGACGGCGCGGACGGCGTCGACGAGGTCGTCCGGGTCGGCGTTCTTGAGCAGGAACCCGCTCGCCCCGGCACGCAGGGCGTCGAAGAGGTAGTCGTCCCGGTCGAACGTGGTGAGGATGACGACCCGTCCGAGGTCCTCGGCGACGACCTGCCGGGTCGCGCCGATGCCGTCGAGGACGGGCATCTGGACGTCCATGAGGATGACGTGCGGCCGGGTGCGCCGGGCCACCTCGACGGCCTCGACGCCGGTGGCCGCCTCCCCGACGACCTCGATGTCGTCCTCGACGGACAGCATCATCGCGAACCCGGACCTGACCAGGTGCTGGTCGTCGACGAGCAGGACCCGCAGCGGGACCTCCTCGGGCCCGCCGGGCACGTGGGGCACAGCGGTCACCGGCTCGCCCCCGCCGGTCGGACGTCGTCGAGTGCCCGGGCCGCCCGGGGAGCGCCGCCCCCGGGCCGCAGCGGGTAGCGGACCCGGACGCGGTAGCCCCCGACGGCGCGGGGCCCGATCTCGACCTCCCCGCGGTGGGAGGCGGCCCGCTCCCGGATCCCGAGCTGGCCGAGGCCGGAGCCGGAGGTGCCTCGGCGCGGTCGGCCGTCGTCGAGGACCTCGACCTCGACGAACTCGCCCGGGGACGAGCCCTCCCGGGCCTGGACGCGGACGACGACCCCGACCCGGCGGGCGGTCGAGTGCCGCTCGACGTTCGTCAGCGCCTCCTGGACGGTGCGGTACACCGAGAGCGCGATCGGGCCGGGCACGAGCCGGGCGGCGCCCTCGGGGGACTCGACGAGGTCGTAGCCGACGGCGCGGGCGCCGCCCCGGGCCTGCTCGACGAGGGGGGCGACCTCGGCGATCCCCGGCTCCGGGGTGCGCCCCCGCTCCTCCGGCTCCTCGCCGCCCCCGCCGCGGAGGGTGCCGAGGAGGTCCCGCATCTGGGTGACGGCCTCGCGCGAGGAGAGCTCCACCTGCTCCAGCGCCCGGCGGGCCGCCTCCGGGTCCCGGTCGAGCACCCGCCTGCCCGCGGCGGCCTGCACCCCGATCACCGAGACGTGGTGGGCGACGACGTCGTGCAGCTCGCGGGCGATGCGCAGTCGCTCCTCGACGACGGCTGTGCGGCGCAGGTGCTCGGTCTGGCCGGCGATCGTGCGGGCCTGGTCCTCCAGGCGGGACCGCTGCCGGGCTCCGCGCCAGGCGACCTGCCCCCCGACGACGGCCCCGCCGAAGTAGACGACGTTGACGAGGAAGGTCAGCCCGACGCCGGCGACGACCGGGTCGAGCCACCCGTCGCCGGTCGAGCGCCGGGTCCCGGCGTGGGCGAGCAGCTGCTCGACGGCGTTGCCGAGCGCGAACTGCCAGGCGACCCAGACGAGCATGATGGTGACGATGGCGCCGACGACGACGGTCATCGCCCGGCGGTCCCGCGCCCAGGCGACGCCGGAGAAGAACGCGACGAAGTAGACGACCTGGAGCGAGACCTGGCCCATGACGGCGGGCATCGTCACCCCGACGACGAACATGTGGGCGGCCGCCAGCGTGGCGACCGTGAGCGGCAGCCGGCGGCGGGGCAGGAGCAGGGCGGCGCCGGCGACGACCGCGAGACGCTGCACCCAGACCGGTCCGGGGGTGTGGTCGAGACCGCCGAGCGAGCGGCTCATCTCGAGCGTGAGCAGCGCCAGCACGAGGATCCCCGCGGTGACCGCGACGTCGCGGCGGCTCACCGCGGGCGCGGGACGCTCCCAGACGTCGTCGACGGCGAAGAAGTCGGCGACGCGACGGAGGACCCGGGCGCGGTCGGCGGGGACGGTCATGGCCCCAGCCTAGGCAGCGCCTCCCCCGCGGGGCCTCCCTCTCGCGGGGGAGCCGGCTCCCCCTTCGGGTGGGCGCCGGGTGGGCGCCCGGGAGGTGCGGGCAGACCCGGCTCAGGCGGGCGTGAGGACCTCGAGCCCGAGGTGGGGACGCAGCGCCTCGGGGACGACGACGCTGCCGTCGGGCTGCTGGTGGTTCTCGAGGATCGCGACGAGCCAGCGGGTCGTCGCCAGGGTGCCGTTGAGGGTCGCCGCGACCTGGGTCCCCCGGTCGCCGCGGACCCGGGTGCCGAGCCGGCGCGCCTGGAACGTCGTGCAGTTCGACGTCGAGGTCAGCTCCCGGTACCGGTCCTGGGTCGGCACCCACGCCTCGCAGTCGTACTTGCGGGCCGCCGCGCGTCCGAGGTCGCCCGCGGCGGTGTCGATGATCCGGTAGGGCACCTCGACCTTCGCGAGCATCTCCCGCTCCCAGTCGAGGAGCCGCTCGTGCTCGGCGGCGGCCTCCGCGGGGTCGCAGTAGACGAACATCTCGAGCTTGTTGAACTGGTGGACCCGGATGATCCCGCGGGTGTCCTTGCCGTACGAGCCGGCCTCGCGCCGGTAGCACGTCGACCAGCCGGCGTACCGGCGCGGCCCGCCGGTGAGGTCGAGGATCTCGTCGGCGTGGTAGCCGGCGAGCGCGACCTCGGAGGTCCCGGTGAGGTAGAGGTCGTCGGCCTCGAGCCGGTAGACCTCGTCGGCGTGGGCGTCGAGGAACCCGGCGCCCGCCATGGTCTCGGGGGTGACGAGCGTGGGGGTGACCATCGGGGTGAACCCGGCCTCGACCGCCTGCTGCAGCCCGAGCGTGAGCAGCGCGAGCTCGAGCCGGGCCCCCACGCCGGTGAGGAAGTAGAACCGGGAGCCGGACACCTTGGCGCCGCGGGCCATGTCGAGCGCGCCGAGCCGCTCGGCGAGGTCGAGGTGGTCGGCCGGCTCGAAGCCCTCGGCGGCGAAGTCCCGGGGCGTGCCGACGGTCTCGAGGACGGCGTAGTCCTCCTCCCCGCCCGCGGGGACCCCGGGCTCGATGACGTTCCCGATCGTCCGCAGCAGCCGGTCGAGCTCGTCGCGGGCGGCGTCCGCGGCCCCGCCCAGCTCCTTCACCCGGGTGGAGAGCTCCTTCGTCTCGGCGAGCAGGGCGGCCTTCTCCTCGCCCGAGGCCTTGGCGACCCCCTTGCCGAGGGACTTCTGCCGCGCCCGGAGCCGCTCGAACTCGGCGATGGCGGAGCGGCGCCGCGCCTCGGCCTCGAGCACCTCGTCGACGACCTTCTCGTCCTCGCCGCGGGCCCGCTGGGAGGCCCGGACCGTGTCGGGGTCGTCGCGGAGGAGCTTGATGTCGATCACGACGTCAGCGTATCGACACCCGTCGGCGCCGCTCAGGGCGCCGCCGCGCGCCGGGTCCGCTCCAGCCGGCGCATCACCGGGGTCGCGCTCACCCCGTGCAGCAGGACCGAGAGGATGATCGTGAACGCGACCGTCGACCACAGCCAGCGCTCCTCGGGGTAGGCCGCGAGACCCCCGGCGTGGGCGAGGTAGTACACCGACCCGACCCCGCGGACGCCGAGGAACGCGGTCGCCCAGCGCTCCTGCAGGCAGAGCCTGCGGCCGGAGCCACCGCGCGCGGCCCACCGCCCCCACCCGAGGGCGAGCAGACCGGCGCCCGGGCGGACGAGCAGGAGCAGGGCGAGGGCGACGAGGACGCCGCGCCAGTCGAGGTTGGCGAGCAGCCCGTGGGTCATCGCGAGCCCGAGGACGAGCAGGACGAGCAGGGTCAGGAGCCGCTCGAGCCGCTCGGTGACCTCGTGCATCGCGCGGTGGTAGTCGTGGCCGCGTTCCGCGGCCCGGATCGTCATCGCGCACGTGAACACGGCGAGGAACCCGTACCCGCCGGTGAGCTCGGCGACGCCGTACGCGGTCAGCAGCGCAGCGAGCGCGAGCAGGGGCTCGCCCTGCTCGGCGAGCCGCAGCGGCGGCAGGGTCGAGCGGAACGCGACGCGGGCCAGCAGCCAGCCGACGGCGAGGCCCACCGCGACGCCGAGGACGACCTTGCCGACGACGTCCCAGGCGAGCCAGCGCAGTCCGCAGAAGCCGGCCGTGCCCGAGCCGGCGAGCAGCACTGCGGCGGTGACGAACGGGAACGCGAGGCCGTCGTTGAGGCCGGCCTCGGAGGTGAGGGCGAACCGCACCTCGTCGTGCTCGTCGACCTCCTCCACCCCGCTGTCGGTGACGATGCCCGGCCCCTCGACCTGCACGTCGGAGGCGAGCACCGGGTCCGTCGGGGCGAGCACCGCGCCGAGCAGGACCGCGGCCGGACCGGCGATCCCGAGCCCGGCCCAGCCGAACAGCGCCAGGGCCCCGATGCAGAGCGGCATCGCGACGAGCAGCAGCCGCCACGTCGCCGACCAGCGCCGCCAGCTCTCCCGGTCCAGCGGGGAGAGCGGCCGGTCGAGGGCGAGACCGACGCCCATGAGGGCGACGAGGACGGCCACCTCGCTCACGTGCTCGACGACGACCCGGTTCGCGACCGGGTCGAGGTCGAGCGTCTCGGTGCCGGGGACGAGCCCGAGCAGCATGCCCAGGCCGACGAGCACCATCGGCGCGGACACGGCGAACCGGGTCAGCGCGCGCGGGAGGACGACGGCGAGCAGGAGCGCGAGCCCCGCCACGACGTAGACGACCGGGGGGGACACGGGCCCAAGGATGTCACCGCCGGGCGGAGCCTGTCCGAGGGTGACCGTGGGGTAACGTCTCCGGGTGTCTGGTGACTGGTTGCTCGTCCTCGTGCTCGCGGTGAGCGTCGCCTTCGTCGCACTCATCCTGTTTCTCATCGCCTCCGGGCGGAGCGCACCGGCGACCCGCGGCGTCGGTCGCCGCCGGCAGCGCCGTCCGCACCGGAACGAGTTCCGCGCCGAGGACGACACCCTCGCCACCCCCCTGAAGCGGGCCGCGATCATCCTCAACCCGACGAAGTTCGACGACGTCGACGCCGTCCGCGCCGACCTCGCGGCGGCGTCCCGACGGCTGGGCTGGGCCGAGCCGATGATCCTGCCGACCTCGGTCGAGGACCCCGGGACGGGCCAGGCGCGCGAGGCGCTCGTCGCGGGTGTCGACGTCGTCTGCGCGCTCGGCGGCGACGGCACGACCCGCGCGGTCGCCACGGCGCTCGTCGGCACCGAGACCCCGATGGGGCTGCTGCCCCGGGGCACCGGCAACCTGCTCGCCCGCAACCTCGAGGTCCCCGTCGACCGGGTCGAGAGCGCGCTCGAGGTCGCCTACACCGGCCGCAACCGGCGCATCGACGTCGGCTGGGCGACCCTGGACGCCGAGGCCGAGCGCCAGGCGGAGGACCCCGGGGCCGACCGGGAGAACGACCGGCACATCTTCCTCGTCATGGCCGGCCTCGGCTTCGACGCCGCCGTGATGTCCGGGACGACGGAGACCGCGAAGGCCCGGGTCGGGTGGCCGGCCTACGTCGCGACCGGGGTGCGCCACCTCGGCGGCCCGAGCTTCCGGGTCCGGGTGCGCCTGGACGGGGCGCCGGAGATCAGCCGCCGGACCCGCTCGGTCATCGTCGGCAACTGCGGCAAGCTCACCGGCGGGGTCACCCTCCTGCCCGACGCGCGGATCGACGACGGCGTGCTCGACACCGTGATCGTGTCCCCGAAGGGGATCTTCGGGTGGGGCGCGGTCATCGCCCAGGTCCTCACCCAGCACCGCCGCGGCCACGAGATCGTCGACCGCCACACCGGCCGCGAGGTCGACGTCGAGACCGACGAGCCCGAGGAGGTCGAGCTCGACGGCGACGTCATCGGGGCGGCGACCACGCTGCGCACGTGGGTCGAGCCCCGCGCGCTCGTCGTCCGGGTCGAGGCGACGACGCGTGGCGGGTCCGGGTCGCGGCCGGCCGGGGACCCCGCGTGAGGCCCGCCTGAGGTCGCCACCCTCGCGCGCGGGTCACCCGGGGGCGCGTCCCCGGGTGGCTCAGTACTCGGTGGTCTGGCCCTCGCGCCAGGGCCGCTCGAACGGGAGCCGCCAGGTGTAGGGCGCGACGAGCTGGTGGATCTGGTTCGGTCCCCACGTGCCCGCCCGGTAGGGGCGCACGACCGGGGGGTGCTCCAGCAACGGGGTCGAGATCTCCCACAGCCGCTCGATGCCCCGGGCGGTCGTGAACAGCGTCCGGTCGCCCTTGGCGGCGTCGAGGATGAGCCGCTCGTAGGCCTCGAGCACCGCACCGGCCCAGTGGCTCTCCTGGACCGAGAACTGCATCGAGAGCTTGTCGAGCCGCATCCCCGGGCCCGGCCGCTTGCCGTAGAAGGACAGCGACATCTTCGAGCTGTCCGCGAGGTCGAACGTCAGGTGGTCGGGCCCGCGGTCGCCGACGCCGGAGCCGCTGGGGAACATCGACAGCGGCGGCTCCTTGAACGCGATCGAGATGATGCGGGCGCCCTCGGCCAGCTTCTTGCCGGTGCGCAGGTAGAACGGCACCCCCGCCCAGCGCCAGTTGTCGATGTGGCACTTCAGCGCGACGAACGTCTCGGTCTCGGACTCGGGGTCCACGCCCTCCTCGTCGCGGTAGCCGACGTACTGGCCGCGGACGACGTTGCCCGGGTCGATGGGCTCCATCGACCTGAAGACCTTGTTCTTCTCCTCGCTGATCGACTCCGGCTCCAGCGTCGTGGGCGGCTCCATCGCGGTGAACGCGAGGATCTGGAACAGGTGGGTGACGACCATGTCGCGGTAGGCGCCGGTGCCCTCGTAGAAGTCGGCGCGCTGCTCCAGCCCGAGGGTCTCGGGCACGTCGATCTGGATGTGGTCGATCTGGCTGCGGTGCCACAGCGGCTCGAAGATCCCGTTGGCGAACCGGAACGCGAGGATGTTCTGGGCCGCCTCCTTGCCGAGGAAGTGGTCGATCCGGAAGATCTGCTCCTCGTCGAACACCTCGTGCAGCCGGGCGTTGAGGTTGACCGCGGACTCGTAGTCGGTGCCGAACGGCTTCTCCATGATGACCCGGCTGTGGGGCACGAGGCCGGCCTCGGCGATCCGGGCGATGACGTCCTCGGCGGCCTTGGGCGGCACGCTGAGGTAGTGCAGCCGGCGGGAGCCCTCGCCGAGCGCCTCCTCCGCGCGGTCGACCGCGTCCCGCAGCCCTTGCGGTCCCTCCGTGAAGGGGACGTAGTCGACGCGCTTGGCGAACTCGCCCCAGTCCTCCTGGCTGATCTTGCGGCTGCTGAGCTCGCGGACCGCCCTCTCGATGAGGTCGAGGAACTCGTCACGGCTGATCTCGTCGAGGCCGGTGCCGACGACCCGGAGGTCGTCGAGGAGGTGGGTCTGGAACAGGTGGACCATTCCGGGGAGGAGCTTGCGCTTGGCGAGGTCGCCGGTGGCGCCGACGAGGACGATCGTCACGGGTGCACTCATGCGCCCCACCCTCTCCCATCCGCCCCGCCCCGTACACCCCCGCCCCACCTCGCACTTCGTGCCCGTTCGGCCGGGAAAACCGCTGGTTTCGGGGGTGTTACGCGGCCGAGTGGGCACGAAGTGCGGGTCTCGTCAGGCGGTGAAGAGGGACTGGCCCCAGTGCTCGCCCGGAGCGGGGCCGGGTGGGCAGGCGAACACCGCCGACCCGTCGTGGACGATGTACTCGTTCATCGCGTCGTTCGCGGCGAGCGCCTGCTGCATCGGGACGAACTGGGCGTGGGCGTCCCGGCAGAAGGCGATGAAGAACAACCCGGCGTCGAGGTGGCCGACGCCGTCGACCCCGTCGGTGAAGTTGTAGCCGCGGCGGAGGATCTCGATGCCCCCGAGGTTGCTCCGGTGGGCGAGCCGGACGTGGGCGTCGACGGGGATGGCGGGCTCGCCGTCGGCACCGGTCGCGTCGAGGTCGAGGGCGTCGAACTCGTGGGACCTGCCCAGCGGGGCGCCCTCCCGCTTCGTCCGCCCGATCGTGTCCTCCTGGTCCTGCAGCGGCGAGCGGTCCCAGACCTCGATGTGCATCCGGATCCGCCGGGCGACGAGGTAGGAGCCGCCCGCCAGCCACGACGCCCGCCCGGGCACGTCCCCGGGCTGGACCCACACGTGTCGCTCGAGGGCGTCCTCCTCCTCGGCCTTGAGGTTGGCGGTGCCGTCCTTGAAGCCGAACATGTTCCGCGGGGTCTGCTGGGCGCGCGAGGTCGAGGAGGTCCGGCCGAAGCCGAGCTGGGACCAGCGCACCGACACCGTGCCGAAGCCCATCCGCACGAGGTTGCGGACGGCGTGGACGGCGACCTGCGGGTCGTCGGCGCAGGCCTGGATGCACAGGTCGCCGCCGCTGCGGGCGGGGTCGAGCTCGTCGCCGCCGAACGGGGGCAGCTCGGCGAGCCCGTCCGGCCGGGCGCCGGCGAGAGCGAACCGGCCGTCGAACAGGCTCGGGCCGAAGCCGACCGTGACGGTCAGCGACGACGCGGGGAGCCCGAACGCCTCCCCGGTGTCCTCGGGGACCTGCCACGGTCCGCCCCCGGAGATCCCGCCGGGGTCCGCGGGCTCGCCCCGGCTCATCCGCTCCGCGGCGACCGTCCACCGCCGCAGCAGGTCGACGAGCTCGTCCCGGTCGTCGGTGGTGACGTCGAGCGCGACGAAGTGCAGCCGGTCCTGGGCGGGGGTGACGATGCCGGCCTGGTGCTCGCCCCGGAACGGGACGACGGAGTCCAGGTGCCCCTGGCCCGCCCCGGGGACCGGGACGCCGGCCCGCCCTGCGGCGTACGCGCCGCCGGCCCCGGCGAGGACGCCCGCGGCGGCGGCTCCGGCGCCGACCCCGAGGGCGCGCCTGCGGGTGAGGCCGCGCGGACGCGGCGCCGCGTCGGACCGGGCCGGGGTGGACGAACCTGCCTCGGTGCGCGGCCGGGGCGAGGTCACCGGCTCGCGACGACCCCGGCGACCCGGGCGACCTGCTCGCTGAAGGCGTCGAGGTCGTCCGAGAGCGCCTTCACCTCGTCGGGGGTGAGGTCGGTGTAGTCGGTGAACGTGCCGTCGGCGCGCTCGTGCTCCTCGAGGGTGGCGCGCAGGTCGGCGGCGGTGGCGTCGATCCGCGTCAGCAGCTTCGGCGCCCGCTCGCGCAGGGCCGGGCGGAGCCCGTCGAGGGCGGCGACCGAGCCGTCGAAGTTCGCCTCGAAGTCGTGCAGGTCGGTGTGGCTGTACCGCTCCTCCTCGCCGGTCACCTTGCCCGTCGCCATCTCGTCGACGAGCGCCTTGGCTCCGTTGGCGAGCTGCAGCGGGGTGTAGTCCAGCTCGGAGGCCTTGGCGGCGACCGTGCGCACGTCGCTGAGCAGGGCGTCGGCGATCGTGTCCGCCGTCGGCGACAGCCCGCCTCCCCAGAGGTCCTTCTCGAGGCGGTGGTAGCCGGTGAAGGACATGCCCTCGGCGGTGACGTCGGCCCGGCCATCGATCTTGGGGTCGAGGTCGCCGAAGGACTCGGCGACCGGCTCGATCCGCTCCCAGGGCTCGCGGGCCTTGGGGTAGAGCCGCTTGGCCCGGGCGACGTCGCCGGCCTTGACGGCGGCGACGAAGGCCTTGGTGCGGGTCACGAGCAGCTCGGACTGCTCGTCGACGTAGCGGGCGTAGTCCGTCGTCGCCGCGGTCAGGGCGGCGTCGGAGGCCCCCGCGGCGTCCGCGGAGCCGGTGACGGTGAAGTCGCCCCGGATCCCGTCCCCGGTCATCCCGGGCTTGCACGCGGTGGTGTACGTCCCGGCGTCGGTGAGCTCGACGGTGAGGCTGCGGCTGATCCCGGGGGCGACGTTCTCGACCTCGCCGAGCACCCGGTCGCCCTTGCCGTAGACGTAGAACTCGGTGACGTCCGAGCCGGTGTTCTCCACCGTGAACGTCACGGGGCCGGCGGTCGCCGACGTGGTCGACAGGGTGCACGCGTCGTCGGTGGAGGTGACCTGCACCTTCTGTGCGACCCCTGCCGAGGAGGAGGAGTCCCCCGAGGAGGTGCCGGAGGAGCCGCACGCGCCGAGCGCGAGCGCGGTGGTCAGGGCGAGGGCGGGCACGGCGCCCGGGGCGAGCGCGCGGCGGAACGGGGCGGGCATGCGGGATTACCTCGGTTTCGCTCGGTCGGCCGGGTGCTGGCGGGCGGCCGGGACGGGTGGTCGTGCGGTCGGGTGCCGGCGGCGACCGCCGGCGCGGGGTCGACGGACTCAGGCGGCGACGTGCTCGGTGCTGCGCCGGTCGGTGGCCCGGGCGGGGGTGCGGACGGGGCGGAGGAAGAGCGGGAGCACGACGGCGACGTACACGGTCCAGACGACGGCCTGCAGGACGGTCGTCGCGGGCGTGAAGTTGAAGATGCCCTTCAGCAGCGTGGCGTACCACGACGTCGGGGCGATGACCCCGCTGACGTCGAAGGCGAGGCTGTTCAGGCCGGGCAGGATCGAGGCCTCCTGGAGGT
Organism: uncultured Actinomycetota bacterium; assembly: GCA_963800325.1. GTDB lineage: Bacteria > Actinomycetota > Actinomycetes > Actinomycetales > Dermatophilaceae > CAWDAQ01. The sequence continues at coordinate 306,347 of CAWDAQ010000006.1, forward strand.
CGTGCACGCCGTAGGCGAGGATCCCCGCGGCGACGACGACGAGGAGGATGCCGGTGTAGCGGAAGAACTTCGCGAGGTCGAGCCGGACCGAGCCCTTGTACATCAGGTACCCGAGGACGACGGCGCCCGCGATGCCGAGCACCCAGCCGATGATCGGCTGGACCGTCCCGCTGCCCGCGCTCTCGGCGGTGGCGTAGAAGAAGACCGCGGTCTCGAGCCCCTCCCGGCCGACGCCGATGAAGCCGACGAGCGCGATCGCGAGCGGTCCCATGGCGAGCGCCCGGCCCAGGCGACCCTTGAGCTCGCCGGAGATCGTGCGGGCCGCGCTGCGCATCCAGAACACCATCGCGGTGACGAGGCCGACCGCGACGATGCTCGCGCTGCCGCCGATGGCCTCCTGCTGCTCGAACGAGAGCTGGCTGGTCCCGTAGGTGAGGACGGCGCCGAGGACGACGGACAGGGCGACGGCGACACCGACCCCGGTCCAGACGTGCTTCTTCGCCCACTCCCGGTTGCTCTTGGTGAGGAACGCCATGAGGATGACGACGACGAGCGAGGCCTCGAGGCCCTCCCGGAGGCCGATGAGGGCGGTGCTGAGCAGCATGCGTGCGAACCGTCTTCCGTGCGGGAACGTGCTGAGGTAAGCCTTACCTGACCAAGGTAAACCTCACCGCACCCGCCACGTCAAGTCCGGTCCACCTGGTGCGCCCGCCGGGGCGGGGGGACGTGCGGCCGGACCGCAGGGGGTCACCGGAGCAGGTCGCGCAGCCGGCGGGCGTTGCGGACCGCGTGCCCCTCGCCGTCGTTGTTGAAGTAGGCGTAGACCTCCCGCCCCTGGCCCTGCCACTCGCGGATCCGGGCCGCCCACCAGCGCAGGTCCTCCTCGGGGTAGGAGCCGGCGTAGAGGTGGTGGTGGTCGGGGCCGTGGAGGCGGACGTACACGAACGGCGCCGTGGCCCGGAGCACGCACGGCAGGCCCGCGCCGGAGACGACGCACGAGGCGGCGCCGCGCTCGGCGAGGAGGTCGAACACGGCGTCGTCCTGCCAGCTCGGGTGCCGCAGCTCGACCGCGACCCGCAGCCACTCCGGAAGCCGCTCGAGGAAGTACGCGAGCCGGGCGTCGTCGCGCTCCTGGTCCGGGCGCAGCTGGACCAGCAGCACCGCCCGGCGCCCGCGCAGCTCGTGCCACGACCGGGCGAGCCGGTCCAGCCACGGCTCGGGACGGTAGAGCCGCCGGGCGTGGGTCAGGCCGCGGGGGGCCTTGACCGACATCTCGAACCCCTCGGGCAGCCGGCGGCGCCAGCCCGCGAACGACGCCTCCCGGGGCCAGCGGTAGAAGCTCGCGTTGAGCTCGACGGTGTCGAACTCCTCGACGTACCGGGCCAGCCGGTCGCGGGCGGGCAGGCCGGGCGGGTAGAGCACCCCGTCCCAGTGGTCGTAGGACCACCCGGAGGTGCCGACGTGGACCGAGCCGGGGCCGCTCACGCCGGCCGCCGCCCCGGACGGCGGACCACCGGGCTACGCGTCCGGGTGAAAGTGGTAGTCGAGGACCTGGCGCTCGTACTCGTCGGCGAGGTTGCCCCGGGTCTCGTCGAGCCAGCCCCACGCCTGCGCGAAGGCCTCGTCGGTCGTCTCCGGGGGCACCCTCGCGACGACCCCGTCCGCGCGCGGGTAGGAGCCGAGGAAGCGCACCCCCTGGCAGATCCGGTGCAGCCCCATGAGCGCCGCCCCGATCCGCTCGTCGAGGATGTGCCCCTCGACGTCGAGGGAGAAGCAGTACCGTCCGAGCTCCTCCTTGGTCGGGCGCGACTCGAGCCGGGTGAGGTTGATTCCCCGGGCGGCGAACTGGTCGAGGAGGGCGAGCAGGCCGCCGGGGTGGTCGGCGCGCTGGAAGAGCACGACGGTCGTCTTGTCGGCGCCGGTCCGCGCGGGCAGGTCCCCCGGCCGGGAGACCAGGACGAACCGGGTGACCGCGGACTGCATGTCGCCGATGTCCTCGGCGAGTACCGTCAGGCCGTGGTCCTCCGCCGCGGCGGGCGCGCAGATCGCGGCGTCGTAGGGGGTCTGGCCCTCGCCGGCCAGGCCCGCGGCGGCGGCCGCCGTCGACAGCGTCGGGACGTACCCGGCCTCGGGCAGGTTCGCGCCGATCCACGTCCCGACCTGGGCCCAGGCGTGCGAGTGGGTCCCGACGGAGCTGACGTCCTCGAGCCGGGCGCCCTCGCGGGCGGCGAGGACGAACGTGATCGGGACGACGACCTCCCCGGTGACGACGAGCGGCTCCCCGCTGGCGAGGGCGTCCAGGGTGGCGCTCACCCCTCCCTCGACCGAGTTCTCGATCGGGACCATCGCGGCGTCGACCTCGCCGGCGCGCAGCGCGGCGAGGGCGGAGTCGACCGAGCCGTAGGGGCGCTGATCGGCGCCCTTGGCGGGCGGCCAGCTGGCGAGGGCCATCTGGGTGAACGTGCCGGCCGGCCCGAGGTAGCCGTACGTCGTCATGAGCGGTCCTTTCCGGGCGGAGGGCATGGTGCCCCCCGCGTGGTCCCTGGGGGAGAGGTCGTGGCCAGCGTCCCGGGGCTGTGCGGGGACCGGGCGCAGCCTCGGCCGGGACGCGGTAGGCATGCTAGGACGGCACCCGTGGCCTCGCCTGCCGGGAAAATGGGCCAAAAAGGTACAAAAGGGATTCTCGGCGGTAAATAGTCACCGAGATGTCACCGAGATCTCAGTCTCCGACCGGCGCGGGAGCCGTTCTCCGGGGGATCCGGGCGAGCTGGCGGGACTGGGCCACGAGCCGTCCGGTGGCGTCCCAGACCGCCGCGTCCTCCTCGAAGTGGCCACCGGCGACGTGCCGGGTCTCGTGGCGGACGAGGAGCCACCCCGGCGCCGGGTCGCCCCGGACGTGGGCCGTGAGCTCGACGGTCGGCGCCCACCCGGGCAGCCCGAGGTCGAACGTCACGGGTGGCAGGGCGTCGAGGGCGAACAGGACCACGAACGGGTCCGGCTCCCGGCCGTCGCCGAGGCGCAGCCACCCCTGGAGCATCCCCCGGCCCGAGGGCCGGCCGGCGGCGAACCCGGCGCACTCCGGGTCGAGCCGCAGGTCGAGCCGGTCGAGCAGGTCGACGGGGGCGAGCCCGCCGCGGGAACCGGCAGGTCGCCGTGCCCGTCCCCGTGCGCGTCCCCGTCGGGCTGGCTCAGGCCGGCGCGGAGCACCGAGGACGTGCGGCCCCGGCGGACCGGGGTGACCCCGACCGTGTAGGGCCCCGGGGTGGCGGCGGTGAGGAACGTCGCGGCGAGCGTCAGCGGGCGGGTGTGGCCGGCGTCGGCGAGCGCGGCGGCGCCGCCGGTGCCCACCGCGGCGAGCAGCAGCCCGCCGCCCACGCCCGCGCCGATCGTGAACCCACCCGAGAGCCGCCCGGTCCAGCGGCCCTCGGCCGTGGGCGCGAGGGTGACCTCCCGGTCGAACTCGGACGTGGACGTCGTCATGTGCGGTGCTCCCGGGCGTCGACGAGCGGGGCGGAGGCAGGCGGGGCGGAGGCAGGCGGGGCGGAGGCAGGCGGGGTGAAGGCAGGCGGGCTCGCCCGGGCCCGGGGGTCCTCCGGGGCCGGGCCCGTCCGAGCGAGCGCCCACCCGAGCAGGACCAGGGCGAGGAGGCCGCCGATCGCGTCCGCGTTCTGCAGGACCCGTCCGACGGCCCGCGGCGACAGGTCCGCGGACAGCCAGTCGATCCCCCACCACGGCAGGCGGCAGAGGAACCACGCCGTCACCCCCGCAGCCGCGAGCGCCCGGCGCCGGTCGCCTACGGGGTCCGCACGACCACCCGCCAGGACGGCGAGGATGACGACGACCACCCAGTGGTAGTGGTGGATCCACGCGACCGGCGAGAGCAGGCAGGCGAGCAGCCCGACGACGGCGACCTCGGTGACGCTGTCCCCGGCCCGCCACGCACGTCGGGCGAGGGCGAACCCCGCCCACGCGACGACGCCGGCGAGCGCGAGCCACAGCGCGACGCCGGCGAGACCGTCCGGTCCGAGCCGGAGCAAAACCCCGCGCAGCGACTGGTTCGAGGTGCCCGAGTTCGGGCCGAGCCGTGCCGGGTCGGCGAGCACGTCGCCCCAGTAGGCGAACGAGGCCGACGGCAGCAGGAGCCAGGCCCCGAGCGTGACCGCGGCCGCGGACCCGGCCGCGGTCGCGGCCTCCCGCCAGCGGCGGGTGAGCAGGTAGTGGACGACGAACACCCCCGGGGTGAGCTTGACCGCGGTCGCGAGCCCGACGAGCACCCCCGCGGGGACCCCCGCCAGCAGGCGGGGCCGGGGACGGCGCAGGTCGGCGAGGCAGGCCAGGACGATGAAGGCGTTGACCTGGCCGAAGCGGATGCCGTCCGCCACCGGGTGCAGCCACAGCATCGGCGCAGTGAGCAGCGCCGCGGTCACCGGGGCCCACCGGCCGGTGCGGTGGACCAGGCGCCACCCGGCGTACCAGACGATGCCGGCCGTCGCGAGGACCTGCGCCCCCGTCCACACCCACCCGAGCACCCCGAACGGGACGAGCGCGAGCGGCACCGCGAGCAGCGCCGCGAACGGCGGGTAGGTGAACGGCAGCAGCTGGGGGGACTCGGTGAGGACCGAGTACACCGGCCGGCCCACGAGGACCGACCGGCCGGCGGTCCGGTACACCTCCGCGTCGACCTGCCACTGGTCGAGCGGCCACTGCACGAGGTAGCGCAGCACCGGCGGCAGCGCACCGAGCAGGAGCACGCCGGCCGCGAGCACCCACGGAAGGGCCGGGTGGGACGGGCGCCGCGGTCCCGGGGCGGGCAGCCGGGTGGGGGCCCGGACCTCTCCAGCGCGCGGCGTCACCCGCCCATTGTCACCACCGGACCGTGTCCCGGGTTGGTGCCCGCGCCGCGGTCGTGCAATCGTCGCAGGTGAGACCACTCAGCGGGCGGCGGGACGGTCCCGCCGCCCACGAGCGTGAGGAGACCCCGGTGTTCGGACGAACCAAGCGGGACGAGCGCGAGGGCCGCACGGGACCAGCGCAGGACGGCCACCACGAGGCCCCCCGCACCGAGGACCGGGCGCCCGCGCCGCCCCCGCCGTCGGCGGAGCACCCGGAGAAGGAGCACCAGGACAAGCCGGACAGCCCCACCGACATCACCACCCCCTCGTGGAGCTTCGTGGCCCGCAAGACCGCCCGCGAGTTCACCCACGACCAGTGCACCGACCTCGCGGCGGCCCTGACGTACTACGCGGTGCTCGCGCTCTTCCCCGCCGCCCTGGCGCTCGTGTCCATCCTCGGCCTCGTCGGCCAGGGCACGAGCAGCGTCGACGCGGTCACCGGCGTCCTCCGGGACGTCGGCGCCGGCTCGGCGGTCGACACGATCAAGCCGACGCTGGACCAGCTCGCGCGGAACCAGGCGGCGGGGCTGACCTTCGTGCTCGGTCTCGTCGGCGCGCTGTGGTCGGCGTCGGGCTACGTCGGCGCGTTCGGGCGCGCGATGAACCGGATCTACGAGGTCGAGGAGGGACGGCCGGTGTGGAAGCTCCGGCCCGTCATGCTCCTGGTCACCCTCGTCCTCGTCGTCCTCGCCGCGACGGCCATGGTCATGCTCGTCGTCAGCGGCCCGGTCGCGCAGGCGATCGGCAGCTCGCTCGGCGTCGGCGACGCACTCGTCACGACGTGGCAGATCGCCAAGTGGCCGGTCCTCGTCCTCGTCGTCGTGCTCATCATCGCGATCCTCTACTGGTCGACCCCGAACGTGCGGCAGCCGAAGTTCCGCTGGCTCAGCGTCGGGGCCCTCGTCGCCCTCGTCACGTGGGTGGTGCTCTCGGCGCTGTTCGGGTTCTACGTGGCGAACTTCTCCAGCTACAACAAGACCTACGGGGCGCTCGCCGGGGTCATCGTGTTCCTCCTCTGGCTGTGGCTGACGAACATCGCCCTGCTGTTCGGGGCCGAGCTCGACGCCGAGCTCGAGCGCGGACGCCAGCTGCAGGCGGGGATCGCGGCGGAGGAGTCGATCCAGCTGCCGACCCGCGACGACCGCGGGATCGCCAAGTCGGCGGAGAAGCGGCGCGAGGACGTGCGCCGGGGCCGGGCGCTGCGGCGCAGCCGCGGGGAGGACGACGGCAGCCCGTAGCCTTGCCCGGGTGACCCGCCGTGCCCTGCTCGCCGTCATCGGGGCGTGCCTGGTCCTCGTGTGCGGGGCCGCGCCGGGCGCCGCGGCGGTCCCGCAGCAGCACCCGGCGGCGGCCGGCGACGCGCGGCCGGTGGTGCTCGTCGGCACCGCCGGCCTCTCGTGGACGGACGTGTCCCGGCAGGCGACCCCGGTGCTGTGGTCGCTGCTGCGCCGCGGCTCCACCGCCGCCCTCAGCGTCCGCTCGGTGTTCACCAACACCTGCCCGGTCGACGGCTGGCTCTCGCTGTCGGCAGGCACCCGAGCCGCGGCGCCGCCGTCGTCGGGGTCCGGCCGGGCGACGAGCGACCCGTGCCCGCCGGCGCCCCGGGTGCGGGCCGGCGGGACGGACGGCCCGGGCACCCGCGTGCCGGGGTGGGCCGGGTACGTCGCCGACGCCGACGGCCGGAGGTTCGACGCCGAGCCCGGCCTGCTCGGGCGGGTCGTCGCCGACGGAGGGGGGTGCGTCTCCGCGGTCGGGCCCGGGGGCGCCGTCGCCGGCGCCCGGCCGGACGGGCGGGTCGACCGGTACGCGCCCTGGCCCGCGGCGGACCGGGGCGGCGGGCTGGCGGACGCGCTGTCGGCGTGCCCGGTCGCGCTCGTCGACGTCGGGGAGCTGCGCGACCCCGCCGACGTCGCCCCCGGAGAGGACGTCCCCCCGGCCGGCCGGGCCGCGCAGGTCCGCGCCCTCGACGCCCGGATCGGCAGGGCCGTCGCGGCGGCCCCGGCGGGCGCCGACGTGCTCGTCGCCAGCCTGGCCGACGCCGGCGCGAGCGAACGGCTGCGCCTCGTCGCGGCCACCGGGCCCGACTACCCGGCCGGGGAGCTGTCCTCCCCCTCGACCCGGCAGCCCGGGCTCGTGCAGTCCGCGGACCTCACCGCGACCGTCCTCGCCCGCGCGGGCTTCGAGGTGCCCGACGGCCTCGGCGGGGCCGTGCTCGAGGGCGAGGAGGGCCGCGGCGCGGGCGATGCCGCCGCCGCGAGCCGGCTGACCCACCTCGTCGACCTCGACGAGGCCTCCCACGAGGTCCACCCGCTCGTGCCGGTCTTCTTCACCGGGTTCGTCTACGCCCAGCTCGCGATCTACCTCCTCGTCCTGCTCGTGTGGAAGGGCAGGCTGGGTCCGACGGGGACCCGGGCCCGGCTGCTCGGGGTGGTGCGGGCCGTCGGGGTGGTCGCGGCGTCGGTCCCGGCAGCGACGTTCCTCGCCAACCTCGTCCCGTGGTGGCGCTCACCGCACCCGCTGCCCACGGTCGTCGGGGTGGTCTCCGCGTTCGTCGCGGCGATCTCCGGGGTGGCCCTGCTCGGGCCGTGGCGACGGTCGGCGACGGCGCCGGTGGCCGTGGTCTCCCTCGCGACCATGCTCGTCCTCGCCGGGGACGTCACGACCGGATCCCGGCTGGAGCTGTCCTCGCTCATGGGGCTGCAGCCCGTCGTCGGGGGACGGTTCTACGGACTCGGGAACGTCGCGTTCAGCCTGTTCGCGACGTCGACGCTGCTGCTGGCCACCGTCGTCGCGGACGCGCTCCTCCGGCGTGGGCGGCAGGGCCCGGCCGGCCTCGCCGTCGCCGGGATCGGCCTGGTCGCGGTCGTCGTCGACGGGGCCCCGATGTGGGGGGCGGACGGCGGCGGCCCCCCGGCGCTCATCCCGGGCGTCGCCTACCTCACCCTCGCCGTCCTCGGGATCCGGCTCACGTGGCGTCGGGCCGTCCTCATCGGCGCCGGCACCGTGGTCGCGTTCCTCGGCGTCGCCGTCCTCGACCACCTCCGGCCCCCGGAGAGCCAGTCCCACCTGGGCCGCTTCATGGGCACCCTCCTCGGCGGCGGCGGCGCCGACATCGTGCTGCGGAAGGCCCAGCAGAACCTCGACATCCTGCTCAGCAGCACCCTGACGATCCTCGTGCCGTTCGCGCTCGCGTTCGTCATCTACGTGCTCGCCCGGCCCACGTCGTGGGGGTCCCGGGCGCTGCAGCGGTCCTTCGAGACCGTGACGACGCTGCGCGCGGGCCTCGTCGCGTGGGTGGTGACGATGACGATCGGGTTCTTCGTCAACGACTCCGGGGTCGCGATCCCGGCGGTCGGGGCGACGGTCGCGATCCCGCTGCTCGTCGCGATGAGCGTCACGGCCCTCCAGGAGGACGGCCGGGCCCGCGACGAGGACGCCGTGCCGCTGCGGCGGTGACCCCCGCCCAGACGGCCACGACGAGCCAGGGGGCGGCGTCGCGGCGGAAGGACAGGGTGACCGACTCGACGGCGGGCGAGAGCGCGACGACCCGTCCCGGGACGTAGGCGAGGGCGAGCACGAGTCCCCGGGCGAGGGCGACGACGTCGAGCGCACCGAGCGCGAGGACCGGCAGCGTCGCCCACACGAGGGCGTCGTACCACGGCAGCGAGTACGGCGCCCCGAGGGCGTAGGCGGCCGACAGCACGGCCGTCGCCCGGGCGGCCTGCCCGGCGGGGGTCCGGGCGGCGAGGCCGGCGGTGAGCCGCCACAGCAGCCAGGCGAGGACGAGGCACGCCAGTGCCGAGACGCCGAGGACGACCGAGCGGGCCGCCGGCTCGACGCCGAGGTCACGAGCCGCCTCGAGCGGCGGGCGCCACGGCGTCGCCAGCGACACCGACCGGCGGGCTGCCGCGAGCGGACCGAAGACGTGCGGTCCCGCCCAGACGTGGACCGGCACCGCGACCGCGAGCGCGGCCGCGGCGAGGACGGTCGAGCGCACCAGCGCCTCCCGGGGCGTGAGCGTCGGCGGGTCCGCCGACGTGCTCGCCGCACCCGAGCGGGCCGAACGGGCGAGCACGACCCAGGCGAGCACGAGCGCCACGCCGACGACGCCGTAGGTCACCTTCGTCGAGAGCGCGAGCCCGAGGAGGACCCCGCCCGCGGCGACCGCGGCGAGACCGGCCCGCGGGCCCGCCCGCGTCCCTCCTCCTCCCCCGGTGGCGAGGACGAGGGCGGCGAGCGCGAACGCGGCGGCGACGGCGTCGACGTGGGCGCCGAGGACGAGGACACCGACGACGAGCGGGTTCGCGGTCCACACCACGTCCACCCGGGCCGGGTCGCCGCCGAGGCGCCGGGCGAGGGACCGGACGGCGAGCCAGGCGAGGACGACGAGGACCTGCCAGCACCACACGACCTGGCGCATCACCCCGTCGCCGAGCCACGCCGTCCCCGCCGAGAGCAGCGTCGCGACCGGGCCGTACACGCTCGTCGCCGACTGCCACGGCGGCTGGACCGCCCCGGCGACGGGGTCGCCGCCGCCGTGCCACGCCGCCGGGGGCGTGAGGTAGGGGTCGCCGCCGTGGAGGGCGATCTGGCCGTAGGCGGCGTAGTTCGTGTGGTCGGCGGACCCGAACGGCGCGGTGAGCAGCACGGCGAGCCCGAGCAGCAGGGCCCCCCACCACGGCCACGGCCGGGACGGGGGACGCAGCAGGCCCCGGGCGAGTGCCCCGGCACCGAGCACGTAGCCGGCGGCGAGCACCGCCGTCGTCCACGCCGGGGACAGGCTCATCGGCAGCGAGCCCGGCGCCCAGCCGCGGGGTCCGAGGCCCGGCGCGGCGGCGCTCTCCCCGAGCACCCCGACCAGGAGCAGGGCGGCGAGGGACAGCGCGAGCAGCGCGGGCCGGACCGGGTCACCGCCCTCGCGCGGGCCGCGCGGGCGGGTGCCGCCGGGGCGGGCCTCAGCCGCCACCGCGCAGCCGGCGCGCCCGCCGGACGCCGAGGGCGAGCGCGACGTCCCGCATCTGCCTCGCGCGGTGGAGCACGCCGCGCAGGTCCCGCCCGGTGGCCCGGTGACGCAGCGGCACCGGCACCTCGACGACGCGGCCTCCGGAGGCGAGGACGTCGAGGAGCATCGCCGCCTCCACCCCCCAGCCGCGGGCGAGCGGCAGGGCGGAGTCGAGGGCCTCCCGGGTCAGGCAGCGCATCCCCGACAGCGGCTGCTCGACCCGGCGCCCGGTCGCCCGCTGGATCTCCCCGCGGGCGAGCCGCACGACCCGGCCGCGTCCACGGGAGCTGTTCGCGGCCGGGATGACCGCGACGGCGAGGTCCGCCCTGCCCTCGCGCACCGGCGGGAGGAGCGCCGCGAGCTCGGTGGCGGTGCCCTCGAGGTCGGCGTCGGCGAACAGCAGCACGTGGGGGTGGCCGCCGAGGTCGAGGTCGACCTCGGCGACCCGGGCGGCGCCGGTCGTCATCGCCGCGGCCTTGCCGAGGTTGCGGGGGTGGCGCACGACGGCGGCGCCGGCGCGGGCGGCGACGTCCGCGGTGGCGTCGGAGGAGCCGTCGTCGACGACGACGACGAGGTCGACCCCCGAGACCCCGCGGAGCGCGGCGACGGTCGCGGCGACCCGGTCGGCCTCGTCCTTGGCGGGGACGACGGCGGCGACGGCGGAGGGGCCGGTCAGCGGAGGGTCACCTGCCGGCTCAGCAGGCCCGACCGGGCCCGGCGCTCGGCCGCGGTGAACGGCTCGGCGGCCTCGAGCGCCGCGCGGTAGCGAGCGCAGAACGCCGCGAGCTCGTCCTCGTGCGCGACGGCCTCCGCGGCGGGGTCGAGGTCCCAGACCGGCACGAGCAGCCCGCACGCCCGGAAGGCCCCGAGCAGGCGGCTGCCGTCCCCGAGGGCGGTCTCGCCGGCAGCGTGCAGACGGGCGAGCGCGTCGGTCGCAGGGTCCTCGTCCTCGCCGAGGACGAGCCGGATGTGGGTGCGCTCCCCGATCCGGCACCAGTACGCCGACGTCGCGGCGGCGAGCTTGGCGGTCGGGACGACCGAGGCGTTGGCCCGCTCGAGGGACTCGGCGGCCTCCCCCTCGAGCTGCTGGCCGTCGACCCAGAAGTCGAAGCCGTCGTGGACGGTGACCTCCAGCGGCGTCGTGGCCTCGAGGACCTCCTGCAGCCGGGGGTCCTCGGCGGTGGCCGCCGGCACGGTCGGCACGGGCGTCCCGGGCTCGGCGTCGAGCGCGGCGAGCAGGGACCGGGCGAGGTCACGGGAGGCGTCCCCGCTGCTCCCCCCGGCCTGGGCGCCGACGAGGACGGTGCCGTCGGCGCGCCGCAGCCCCGGCCAGGCCAGCGGGAGCACGGAGGCGACGACGACCTCCTCGACGTCCGAGCCCTCCGGCGCGACGCCGGGTGCGAGCCGGACGGTGGCCGTCGCAGCGGGCACGATCTCCTGGAGGGCGACCCACTCGGTCTCCCCGGCCAGGCCCTCGAAGGGGCGCCGGACGAACGGGACCGGCTCGGTCCTCGTCCGGCCGGCCCGACGGTCCCCCGGCCTGCCCTTGCGACGCGACGCCTTGCCCATGGCGGGAACCCTACCGGCGGGAGGTCACGTGGCCCGGCGCCGGGAGGGACCCCCGACCGAGGCCCACACGGTCACCGCGCCGCGGTCCTCGGCGACGCCCCACTCGTGGGCGAGGCTGCGCACGATCCGCAGGCCACGACCGGAGGCGCTCCACAGCGCCCGGGGCGCCGGCCTGGGGGTCGTGGGGGACCCCCCGTCGGTGACGTCGATCTCGACGACCCCGGACTTGACCCGCCAGTGCACCCGCACGGTGTGGTCGCCGAGGGGGCGGGCGTGGCGCAGGGCGTTGGCCATGAGCTCGGAGGTGACGATCTGCGCCTCGTCCACGACCTGCGGCGCGACGTCGCGGGCCTCGAGGTCGACGACGAGGGCCTTGCGGACACGGGAGACCGAGGCGGGGCTCCACGGGGCCCGGATCGTGCGTGTCGACCCGACCCCGACGAGACCGCCGAACTCGTCCCGGTCGCCCTCCCGCGACATCAGCGGGTCCGCACCGGCTGCTGCCGAGTGGGGACTCATCTCGGTTACCTCCCAGTCGTGCGCGCCGTCGACAGGCCGGCACGCAGCACGAATCTAGCCAATTCGATCGATTTGGTCGATGACTGTCCGCGGACGGTTGGTGATGATGTCGTCGACACCCAGGTCGAGGCACCTGCTGACGTCCGCAGGCTCGTCGACGGTCCAGACGAGCACGCGGTGCCCGCGGGCGCGCTGCCGGGCCACCGTCTCGGGCCACCTGCGCAGGATCCGCACGTCGAGCCCGACGCCCTTCACCCCGCGCGGGAGGGAGCCGTCGCGGAAGCGCAGCGGGACGGTCTCGCCCAGCAGGAGCACCGGGTCCAGGGCGGGTGAAAGGTGGCGGAAGCGCTGGACCGCGATCTCCGAGAACGACATCGGGGAGACCCGGTGCCGGGCCTCCCCCGGCCGGTCGAGGCCGAGCTCGGTGAGCAGGGCGGCGAGCCGGCGCTCCACGAGGCCGGCGTACCGGGTCGGGTGCTTGGTCTCGATGAGCACCTCGAGGGGGCGGTCGACCTCGAGCGCGGCGGTGAGCAGCCGGCGGAGGGTCAGGACCCGGGACCGGTCGGCCAGCGGCACCCCGTCCTCGACGTGCCGCCACCCGCCCCAGTCCATCCCCTCGAGGTCGGCGAGCTCGAGGGCGGAGACGATCCCGCGTCCGTTCGAGGTGCGGCTGACCCGGCGGTCGTGGATGCAGACGAGGTGGCGGTCCACGGTGAGGCGGACGTCGCACTCGAGGCCGTCCGCGCCGTCGCGGAACGCCCGGGTGTAGGCGGCGAGCGTGTGCTCCGGCTCGTCGTGGCTCGCGCCGCGGTGGGCGATGACCCGCGGACGGTCCGGCGGTCCGGACCCCGTCCCGCGCGCCCCGGTGCTCACAGCTCTGGGAGCCTAGACGTTCCATGTCCGTGACGCTCCCCCCGTTCCAGACCCTCGTCGACGCGCACTGGCGTGACGTCGCCCGGCTCGCGCACGCCCTGGCGGGACCGGTCGACGGCGACGACGTCGCCCAGCAGGCCTGGGCCCAGGCCCTCGCCGCGTACCCGTCGCTGACGTCGGCGAGGAACCTGCGCTCGTGGCTGCTGACCGTGACCCACCGGTGCGCGGTCGACGCCCACCGGGGCCGGGCCCGGCGCCCGGCACCGCACGCCGACCCGGCCGAGCTCGCCGGGCACCCCTCCCGCGAGGGACCGGGCGAGCACGGCCACGACGCGCAGCTCTGGGAGCGGGTGGCGCGGCTGCCCCCGCGGAACCGGGAGGCGGTCGTGCTGCGCTACGTCGCCGACCTCGACCACGCCCGGATCGCCGCGGCGCTCGGGACGACCCCGGCGATGAGCCGCCGTCTCGTCAGCGACGCCCTCGCCGAACTGCGGAAGGACATGCCATGACCCACCCCACGCCCGGCCCGCCCGACACCCGACCCGACCCCTTCGCCGGCTGGGACCCCCCGGTGAGTCCCCCGCGGCTGCCCGCCGGCGACGTCTCGTACGTCGCCGAGGACACCGTCATCGGCCGGATGCTGCTCGCCCGCACGAGCGAGGGAGCGCTCGTCGCGAGCGGGTTCGTGGCCGACGACGCCGCCGAGGACCGGCTGCTCGCGCGGGTCAGCGCCCTGGTCTCCCCGAGGGTGCTGCGCCGGCCCGGCGACCTCGACCGCGCCCGCCGCGCCCTCGAGGACTACCTCGCCGGTCGCAGCCGGTCCCTGGACCTGCCGACCGACCTCGCGCTCGCCACGCCGTTCCAGCGCGGTGTGCTCACCCGGCTGGCCGCCGGCGTCGGGTACGGCGAGCGGACGACCTACGGCGCCCTCGCGGCGGCGCTCGGCCGGCCCCGATCCTCCCGGGCAGTCGGGGCCGCGCTCGGCGCGAACCCGCTGTGCGTCGTCCTCCCCTGCCACCGCGTCGTGGCCGCGAACGGCGCCCTGACCGGCTACGCGGGGGGCCTGCCCGCGAAGGAGTACCTCCTCGGCCTGGAGCAGGGCGCCGGCTAGCCTCGCCGGGTGGCACCGATCGCGCTCGTGGGCCAGTCCCTGCGCGGCGGGGCTGAAGGCGCCCGCCGGGTCAGCGCGGGTTGCGCCGGACGATGGCCGCCGTCAGCGCCGTGGCGAAGCCGACCCAGACGGCGTAGGGGACGAGCAGCCGTCCCGCGACCGGGTCGACCCGGTGGGCGCGCCGGACGAGGTCGAGGCAGGAGGCCTCGAGCAGGACGACCTCCGCGAGCGCGAGTCGCGGCCGGCGGGCGGTGAAGAACAGCCAGTTCCAGCCGGCGTTGAGCACGAGGTTGGCCGCGAGGGCAGCGGTGAGGCCGCGCCGCTGGCGTGGGTCGGCGCGCTCGAGCGCGCGGGCGGAACCGACGGCGATGAGGCCGTACAGCGGGGTCCACACGAGCCCGAACGCCGGGCCGGGTGGCTGCCACGGCGGCTTGCGCAGCCGGCGGTACCAGCGGGAGTCGACGTCGGTGCCCGCGATCCCGACGAGGGCGGTCGCGGTGACGGCGGCGGCGGTGCCGAGCAGAGTCGGCAGTCGCCGTCTCCCGTTCCGTCCCCCGCTCCTCAACAGCACCGGGTCAGTCTCGCCCAGAGCCGGTCCGCGGGCAACCCCCGACGGCGCGGGGTCTCCGCGGCGGCCGGGCCCGTCCCCTCTCAGGCTGTATCATGTCGTCTAGGGCAGGTCCTAGACGGTCGTAGAGGTGGGCATCGTCGGCGAGATCCGGGCCGTGGCCCCGACTCGGAGAGGGTGCAGCCGGGTCCCGGGGGAGGTCGCGGCGAGCGCGGCGGCGAATTGCGGCAGCGGGGCGGTCATCCACGCCCGCGCCCGCGCCGGCCAGAGCACGGGGTGGAGGGTGCCGTAGTGGATCGGCACGGCGTGGGCGGCGCCGACGCGGCGGCACGCCTCCGCCGCCTCCCCCGGGCCGAGGTGCCCGCCGGACAGCCGGGGGCCCCAGCCTCCGACCGGGACGAGGGCGAGGTCGATCGGGCGCCCGGCGACGTCGGCGAGCCCGCCCATGTCGTCGTGCAGGTCGGTGTCCCCGGCGAACCACACGACGAGGTCGTCGGTGCGCAGGAGGAACCCGTGGCTGTCGTTCGGGCGGTGGAGCATCGGGCGGTGGCCGTGGTCGGCGCGCACCAGACGTACCTGAACCCCGCCCGCGGCGGACGGGACCTCGTGCCACCGGCCCGGCTGCAGCGCTCGCGGGTTGCCGGTGTACCGCGCGGCCCAGCGCGCGTTCGCGGCCCCGGACGCGACCGGCACCCCTTCGAGCCTACGCAGCGACCCGACATCGGCGTGGTCGTGGTGGAGGTGGGAGAGGAGCACGAGATCGGAGCCCCGCCAGGCCACCGGGTCCGGGGCCGAGTCGCGGACCAGGCCGCTGGTGTGGCGGCGCAGCAGGGGGTCCGTGACGAGCCGGACCCCACCGAGGTCGAGGACGACGGTGGCATGACCGAGCCACGTCAGCTCGAGCACGGCAGCCCCGCGGGCGCGGTTCTCACCCCCCCAACCCTAGGGCCGCTCGCGGGGCGCTCCCGGGCGCGGGTCACGGTCGCTGCGCGGCCCACAGGTCGGGCCCGAAGACCTCGTAGCGGATCCGGCTGTCCGGCACGCCCCTGGCGAGGAGGGTGGCGCGGACGTGTCGCATGAACGGCAGCGGCCCGCAGGTGAAGACCTGGACCTCGGCCGGCAGCGGGACCTCGGCGAGGTCCATGTACCCCTCCCGGGCCCCACGGTCGGTGGGTGCCACCGACTCGTACCACGTGTACGTCGTGAAGTCGTCGATCATCCCTCCGACGTGGAGGACGGTGTCCCGCAGTGCGTGGTCGGCGGAGGTCCGGTCGGCGTGCGCGACGATGACGGGGCGCTGCGGCTGGGTCCGGCCGATGTGCTCGATGATCGGCAGCACGGTGGTGATCCCCGCCCCCGCGCTGGC
Source organism: uncultured Actinomycetota bacterium (assembly GCA_963800325.1). Taxonomy (GTDB): domain Bacteria; phylum Actinomycetota; class Actinomycetes; order Actinomycetales; family Dermatophilaceae; genus CAWDAQ01. The sequence goes on from CAWDAQ010000006.1 coordinate 322,247, forward strand.
GAGCAGCAGCGGGCCGTCGGCCTCCTCGAGGACGAAGTCGCCGGCGGGGGTGCTGACGTCGAACACGTCCCCGACCCGGGCGTGGTCGTTGAGGTAGGAGGACACGCGGCCGTCCGGCGCCCCGCCGACGCCGGTCACGCGGCTCACCGTGATCTGCAGCCGCGTCCCCGTCGCGGTGGAGGAGACCGTGTACTGCCGAGGCTGGCGGTCCCCGTCCGGCAGGTCGACGAAGACCGAGACGTACTGCCCGGGGACGATCGGCGGCAGCGGGCAGCCGTCGTCGGGCTCGAGGACGAGGGAGACGACGTCGTGGGTCTCCTCGATGCGACGGACGACGCGGTAGGGCCGCAGCGGACGGCTGGGGTCGACCCCGGCCTGCTGGTAGAGCCTGGCCTCCTCGGCGACGAGCTGGGTGGCGAACAGCCAGTAGACCTCGTCCCAGGCGCCGGCGACCTCGGGGGTCACCGCGTCGCCGAGCACGTCGGCGACGGCGCCCATGAGGTGGCGGCCGACGATCGTGTACTGCTCGGGGCGGATCCCGAGCGAGATGTGCTTGTAGGCGATCCGGCGCAGGACGTGGTCGAACGGAGGCGCCTCGGGGTCGATGAGGTGGACCGCATAGGCGACCACCGACGCCGCGAGCGCCCTGCTCTGCTCCCCGGTCGCCTGGTTGCCCTGGTTGAACAGCCGGAGCAGCTCGGGGTGCGCGGTGAACATGCTCGGGTAGAACCGCGCCGTGATCTGCTCCGCGTGGGCGGCGACGACGTCGGCGGTCTCGCCGACGACCGCCGAGGACTCGGGCGACAGCAGCGTGGTGGTGGGGGCTGGGGTGACGGACACGACGGAGGTCTTCCTTCGGCTCGGGGGCGGGTCGCTGCGGAGACAGCACGACCGACCCTGCGCCCGTGGGCCCCGGGACGCTAGGGACCAAAGCCACCGTCCGCACGTTCCGGACGATCAGGTGTGGTCGCGCAGGTACCGGCCGAAGTGCGGCACGGTGAAGGCGATCCGGCCCCGCTCGCCGGAGTAGATCAGGCCCTTCTTCAGCAGCGCGTCCCGCGCCGGCGACAGCGACTGCGGCTTGCGGCCCAGCACGCGGGCGACGTCCGCGGTCGGCACCGACGTGACCGCCTCGACCGGGGCGTCGTCGGCGTCGGCGACGTCGACCGCGGCGTCGGCCATGGCCCGTAGGTACTCCCGCTCGCCCGGCGTCGCCCGCTCGAAGCGGGAGCCGAAGAACCCGACGGCGAGCTCATCCTCGGCCTCGGGCCCGGCGACCCGGACGTCGTCGTCGGTGATCGGCGAGGCCGGGGCGAGGTCCCAGACCGCCTTGCCGTAGGCCTGGATGAAGTACGGGTAGCCGCCCGTGGCCGCGTACATCGCGTCGAGGGCCCCGGGGGTGAACTCCGCGTCCTCCTCGGCGGCCGGGACGGTGAGCGCGAGGTCGGCGGGCGCGCGGTCGAGGCGGTCGATGCGCTGGTAGCGGAACAGCCGCTCGCTGTAGGACTTGCTCGCGCTGAGCACCGCGGGCAGGTGGGGCAGGCCGGCGCCGACGACGATGACCGGGAGCCCGGACTGGCTGATCTCGTGGCACGCGGCGCAGAGCGCGGAGACGTCCTCGGGGCCGAGGTCCTGCATCTCGTCGACGAACACCGCGACCCCGGTGCCGAGGTCGGCGGCGAGTCCGCCGACGTCGCTGAGCAGCTCGACGAGGTCGATCTCGACGTCCCCGCTGTCGGCCCGGCCCGCGACCGCCGGGGCGTCGATGCCGGGATTCCACCGCTCCCGCAGCCTGGTGCCGGGCGGGGAGTCCCGCTGCGCGAAGGAGCGGACGACGCCGAGGACGTGGGCGACGTCCTCGCGCTGCGGGTGGCCGAGCTCGCGGACGGCGGTGTGGAGGGCCCCGCTCAGCGGGCGCCGGAGTCGCTGGTCCGGGCGGGCCTCGAGCTTGCCGGTCCCCCACCGGGCCCGGACCGCCTGGCTGCGCAGCGCGTTGAGCAGGACCGTCTTGCCGACCCCACGCAGCCCGGTGAGGACGAGGGAGCGCTCGGGCCGGCCCCTGGCGACCCGCTCGAGGACGACGTCGAACGCGCGGAGCTGGTCGTCGCGTCCCGCGAGCTCGGGCGGGCGCTGCCCGGCGCCGGGCGCGTACGGGTTCCTGATCGGGTCCACGATGAGAGCGTATGGCCCTCTCTAGCCCGCATCCGATATTGGCCCATACACCATGATCGCGTGTCGCGGAGGCCCCGTGCCCGGTTGAGTGAGCACCACCTGTCCCCGTGCCCGGTTGAGTGAGCACCACCTGTCCTCGATCGGGCAATTTGGGAACAGCAACTGCTCACTCAACGGGTGGGGTGGGACAGTTGCGGCTCGCTCAACGGGTGGGTGGGACAGTTGCTGCTCACCCAACGAGCGGCGGGGTGGAGGCGGCCGCTCGGTCAGAGGACGCGGGGGGCGCCCGCGTCGGCGACCATCTGCTTGCCGGCCTCGTCCCAGGCCTTCATGCCGCCGACGACGTTGCTGACGTCGAAGCCCTGCTGGGTCAGCCACGCGACGGCCCGGCCGGACCGGTTGCCGCTGCGGCAGATCACCGGGAGGACGCCGTTCTCGGGCTCGGGCAGGTCGCCCAGCCGGGAGGGGACCTCGCCGAGCGGGATGTGGACCGCGTTCGGGGCGTGCCCGGCGTCCCACTCGTTCTGCTCGCGGACGTCGAGGACGACGGCGTCGTCGGCGATCTCGGTGGCGGTGATCTCGGGGGTGTCGCTGAAGTCGCTCACGGACACATCGTGGCACGGGCTACTTGAGGAACCGCGAGGTGCGCCGGTCCGCGAGCGGCTTGCCGCCCGTCTGGCACGTCGGGCAGTACTGCAGCGAGGAGTCGGCGAACGAGACCTCCCGGACGACGTCGCCGCACACCGGGCACTCCTGGCCGGTGCGGCCGTGGACCCGCATCCCGGCGCGCTTGGCGTCCTTGAGCTCCTTGGCGGGCTTGCCGGACGCGGCCCGCACCGCCTGGACGAGGGTGTCGCGCAGCGCCGCGTAGAGCCGGTCGACCTCCTCGTCGTCGAGGCGGTCGGCGATGGCGAACGGGGACAGCCGGGCGACGTGGAGGATCTCGTCCGAGTAGGCGTTGCCGACCCCGGCGATGATCGCCTGGTCCCGCAGCACCCCCTTGACCTGGGAGCGTCGGCCGGCGAGGAGGCGGGCGAGCTCCTCACGGGTGAAGGAGTCCGCGAGCGGGTCCGGGCCGAGCGAGGCCACGCCGGGGACCTCGGCGGGGTCGGTGACGACGTAGGCCGCGAGCCGCTTCTTCGTCCCGGCCTCGGTGAGGTCGAACCCGGAGCCGTCGGAGAAGCGCACCCGCATCGCGATCGGGGACTTGCCGGGGCGCAGCCGGGACGTCGGCGCCGTGTCGGACCACCGCAGCCACCCGGCGCGGGCGAGGTGGACCACGAGGTGGGTGCCGTCGCAGTCGAGGTCGAGGAACTTCCCGTGCCGGCTCACCACGTCGACCGGGGCGGCCTCGAGGGCCTGTGGCGGCGGGGTGAACGTCTTCAACACCGAGATCGAGCCGAGCTCGACGGCGGTGACGGCGAGGCCGGCGGTCCGCTCGGCGAGGAAGTCGGCGAGGGCCTGCACCTCGGGCAGCTCGGGCACGTCAGCCTCCGGTGACGACGTCGGTGGGCATCGGCGCCTCGCCGAGGACGACGCGGACGAGGCGGAGCAGGCCGTACCCGTCGCCCGCCCGGCACAGCGGGACCTCGGTGGGGCGCGGCGAGCCCTCGTCGGTCGCGACCGGGGTGAAGTGGGACAGCATCTGCTCGGTCGCGCTGAGGACCCGGATCCCGATGGCGGTCACCCGGTCCGGGCGCTGGTCGGCGAACTCCTGGTACAGGCTCGGGTCGTGCTGGCCGTCGTCCCCGACGAGGACCCAGCGCACGTTGGGCAGCTCGTGCGCGAGCCGGCGCAGGCACTCGCGCTTGTGCTCCTGCCCGGACCGGAACCACCCGGTGTTCGTCGGCCCCCAGTCGGTCATGAGCAGCGGCCCGTGCGGGTAGCCCTTGTCCCGGAGGAACCGGGTCAGCTGCGGCACCGTGTTCCACGCCCCGGTGCTGACGTAGACCACCGGCGCCCCGGGCCGCTCGGCGAGCAGCGAGCGGTACATCGTCGCCATCCCCGGCACCGCCTTGCGGGCCCCTTCGTGCCGGACGAACGTGTTCCACGCGGCGATCATGGGCCGCGGCAGCGTCGTCGTGATGACGGTGTCGTCGATGTCGCTGACGATGCCGAAGGTCTGACCGCCGTCGACGACGACGACGTCCGCGGTGACCGGCTCGGCGTCCGGGGACTCGATCCGCGCCTCGTGCCACCCGGCCGGGAGGCCGTGCGCCCCGATGACGAGGTCGATGATCCCGCTGCGGTCGGTCCGTCCCTGGACGACCCGCTCGCCGAGGCTGACCCGGACGGGCGCGCTCATCGCCGGGACCGTGACGAAGGAGCGCCACCCGCGGCGCTCCCGGTCGGCGGCCCACTTGCGCAGCGGGCTGGGGTCGGAGGGTTCGTCCGGGTCGTCGCGCCCGGGGTTCTCGGGGCGGCGGGCCATGAGGACCCGGCCGAGGACGCGCGCCGAGTCCTCGGACCCGTAGCCGGTGTAGGGAAGGATCCGGGTCTGCCACCCGCGCCGACGGAGCACCGCGGACAGGATCCGGTTGACGGTGTCCTCGATGATCATCGCGGCGTGGGGCCGGGCCATGCCCCGACTGTAGGCCAGAGACCCGACCCCCCGCCCCCGGGCGGAGGCCCCCGGCCACGCCCCGGGGCACTCGGCGGGCCCCGCCGTCCGGACCCGCGTCAGCCGCGCAGCGCCCCCGCGACCGCGGTCGGCCGGCCGGTGTCCGCCGAGAGGACCGCCCGGTGCAGGTCACGGCCCCGCATGCCCGGTCCGGGCAGGGTCACGACCCGGTCCTGGTGGCTGTAGAGCAGGGTCGCGCCGCGGCCCACCCCGAGCGAGAGGGCCAGTCCGGCGTCCTGCAGCGCGAGGTCGTGGGCGGCCGCGGAGGTGGCGAACAGCTCGACCGCGGGACCGTCGAGCCCGAGCCGGTCGGCGATGAGGGCGACCGTCGCCGGGGACGACAGGTCGGCACCCTCCTCGAAGAAGGCCCGGGTGACGGCGGTGAGCACGGCGAGCACCGCGCCCGGCCCGTCCTCCTCGGCGGCGAGGAGCGCGATGACCCCGGCGGCGGCGGCGGTCGAGTCCAGCCGCATCGGGCCGTGGCTGACCCGTCGGCGGAAGCTGCGGCACAGGTGCACGCGGTGCTCCCGCTCGACGGCGTCCGGGTCGCCGAACACGGCCCCGGCCGGGACGTCGCGGTGACCGCCGGTGAGGACCACCCCGAACTCCACACCCGGCCCGACGCGCTCGTGCAGGTCGGCGACCGCGGGCAGGAACCGCAGCAGCCACGGGGAGTGGACGTCGGCGAACAGGGTGAGCAGGGGGGTGTTGCCCCACGGTCCGAAGCGCATGGCGGCCTCTCGCGTCGGGCCCCGGCGCCGGCGTGGGACCTCCGCCGGCGCGGGTGCGGTGGACAGGAACGCAAAAAGACCGGGCCGACCTCACGGAGGTCGGGACCCGGTCTTCTGCAGGTGCGCTCGAGTCTACCGGCGGGTCGCCGGGTTCGCTCACTCTCCGGCGGCGCTGCCGGTGGGCGCGGAGGCGTCCTCGGGTCCGGTGGCGCCGCGGACGACCTCGGTGGCGAGCTCGCGCAGCTTGACGTTGGTCCGCTGGGACTGGACGCGCAGCGCCTCGAACGCGGCCGTCTCGGTCAGTCCGTGCCGCCCCATGAGGACGCCCTTGGCCTGCTCGATGACGACCCGGGAGACGAGCGCCCGCTCCAGCTGCCCGGCGAGCTCCTGCACGCCGAGCAGCCGGATGGCCGCGGCGATCGTGTCGGCGGCCCGCGAGGCGACGATGCGCAGCTGGGCCATGTCGGCGTCGAGGAAGGCGTCGGCGGCGAACGCGTAGAGGTTGAGCGCGCCGACCGTGTCGCCCCCCGTGGCCAGCGGCAGCGCGACGAGGGAGCGCACCTGCTCGCCCTCGACGGCCGCGGCGAAGCGGGGCCAGCGCTCGGCCGCGGTGTCCAGGTCGACGGCGACCTCGACGCCGGTGCGGTAGGCCTCCAGGCAGGGTCCCTCGTCGAGGCGGTACTGGATCGCGTCCACCTCGAGGGTGTGCACCGTGGTGTAGGTCGCGGTGCTCGGCAGGTCCTCGTTGAGCAGCGTCACCCCCACGGCGTCGCAGCCGGGCACGTGCCGACGGACGGCGTCGGCGAGGACGTCGAGGTAGTCCTGGAGCTCCTCGACGGACCCGAGCACGCTGCCGGAGAACTCGGCGAGGAACGACTCGAGCTCGACCGTCGGGGTCGGCGTCAGGACGAAGTCGGACATGACGGGCTCCTGGCAGGCGGAGGTGCTGACTCACGGTAGCCGACGGCCGGCCCGCCGGGGGGCGGGAGCGACGACAGACCTCGCCCGGGTGCAGGATGGGCCCGGGACGACACCGGGGCCGGCCCCGGGGGACGGCGTGAGCGGAGGAGCGCATGGCACGAGCCGAGTACCGCAAGGCGAGGGCGAACGCCCCGACCGGGTACTTCGCGTGGGAGGCCGCGGGGCTGCGCTGGCTCGCCGGGGTCGAGGGCGGGGCCACCGTCGCCGAGGTGCGCGACGTCGACGAGGGGGGCCTGACGCTGACCCGGATCGAGCCCGGACGGGCGACCCGGGAGGCCGCGGAGTCCCTCGGGCGGGGCCTTGCCCGGACGCACGCCGCCGGGGCCGACGGGCACGGCGCGCCACCGGAGGGCTGGGAGGGCGACGGGTTCCTCGGGCCGCTCGACGAGCTCCTCCCGCTCCGTCTGGACCCGACCCCGCGGTGGGGGGAGTTCTACGCCGAGCAGCGGATCCTCTTCACCCTCCGGCTGGGCCTGGAGCGGGGCACCTACACCAGCGCGGACGTCCCCGTCTTCGAGGAGGTCGCCGAGCGGGTCTCGGCGGGCCAGTTCGACGACGCCGAGCCCGCGTCCCGGCTGCACGGCGACCTGTGGTCCGGCAACGTCATGTTCATCGGCGAGGACGCGGTCCTCATCGACCCCGCCGCCCACGGCGGGAACCGGGAGACCGACCTCGCCATGCTCGCCCTGTTCGGCTGCCCCCACCTCGAGGCCGTGCTCGGGGCCTACGAGGAGACCCATCCGCTCGCGGACGGCTGGCAGGACCGGGTCATGCTCCACCAGCTCCACCCGCTCATGGTGCACGCCGTCCTGTTCGGTGGTGGGTTCGTCGGCCAGAGCCGAGCGGTCGCGAAACGCTACCGCTGACGCGGCGCCCCCCGCCCGCCGCGACGGGCCTCACGGCTCGTCGATCCGCCGCCAGGGGCGGGCCTCCTCGAGCTCGAACGCGAGCTCGAGGAGGAGCCGCTCCGCGCCGGTGCGCGCCGAGACCATGACACCGACGGGCAGCCCGGCCGGGGTCGCGCCCGCGGGCAGCGCGATCGCGGGCGCGCCGGTCGCGTTGTGGACGGCGGTGAACGCGGCGTAGTCGACGAGCCGGGCGTAGTGGGTGCGCCAGGGCAGGTCCGCCGACAGGTAGCCGATCGGCGGGGTGACGTGGCTGAGCACCGGGCTGAGGACGACGTCGACGTCCCCGAAGCGGTGCTCGTACCCGCGGCCGGACGCCGCGAGCCGGGCGATGACGAGCGGCATCCGCCACAGCCGGCGCCGGGCCTTCGCGGCGAGCCCGCGGGTGAGCGGGTCGAGCGCACCGGTGTCGAACTCGGGACCGAAGTGGCGCCGGCCCCCGGCGGCGACCCCGAGCGCGAGCAGCGACCAGTAGTCCTCGAAGTCGGTGCGCAGCCAGGCGGGCACGGGCGCGTCGTAGGGGACGACGTCGTGGCCGAGGCCGGCGAGCGCGGACGCGGTGGCCTCGAGGACCGCCCGGGTCGGTCCGTCCGTGGCGGGGCCGACGGGGGAGTCGGTCACGAGGCCCACGCGCAGTCGACGCGCCCCGGGGCCCGCGACGGCACCGACGGGCTGCAGCCGAGGATCGCGGTAGGACCGCTCCGCGGCGGCGAGGAAGGCGGCGGTGTCGCGCACCGAGCGGGTGAGCACCGACTCGGTGACGATCGTCAGCGGCATCTTCTCGGTGCTCTCGTCGCGCCGCAGCCGCCCCCGGCTCGGCTTGAGCCCGACGATCCCGCACGCCGCCGCGGGGATCCGGATCGACCCGCCCCCGTCGTTGCCGTGGGCCAGGGGCACGACCCCGGCCGCCACGAGCGCGGCCGAGCCGCCCGAGGAGCCGCCGGCGGAGCGCCCCGGGTCCCACGGGTTGCGGGTCACCTCGCCGCCGGGGCGCTCGGTGGTCGCGGTCCACCCGAACGGCGGCATCCGGGTCGTCGCGATCGGGACGACGCCGGTGTCGAGGAGCTGGCGGGTGAACGCCCCGTCCGCGCGGGCGGGCACCGGGGGGACCGCGGCCGACCCCTCGGTCGCCGGGAGCCCGGCGAGGGCGACGTTGTCCTTGACCGCGGTGGGGACGCCGCCGAACATCCCGCGCGGGGTCAGGGCCCGGGCGCGGGCGATCGCCCGGTCGGCGTCGCTGCGCTCGACCGCGCCGAGGACGGGGTCGACCGACGCCGCCCGGTCCACCGCGGCGAGGACCACCTCCGCCGCGCTCACCTCCCCCGCCGCGACCCGGGCGGCGACCCCGCTCGCGTCGTCCCGGCCGAGCGCGTCGTCGCGGAACGCGTGCACCCGGCCCGCCACGGCCATCAGCGGGGTCGCGGCGACGGGGTCGGGACCATGGGCCGGACCCTACCCGCCCGTCCCGGCGGTCCCGGGCGCACTGCGGCGGGTGCCTCGTCGCGACCGCCGGCGCAGCGTGTCCCCCACGTCCCCGCGGCCACCGGCATACCGTGGGCCCCGGACGCGTTGCCGCCCGACGAGGCCCGCACAAGACCACGAAGGGCCACGACCGAGAGAAGGAGAGGCACGTGACACGCATCGCACTCATCGGGGGCCACGGCAAGGTGGCCCGGCCGCTCGCCCGACTGCTCACCGACGCCGGGCACGACGTGGACGCGATCGTCCGCAACCCCGACCACGGCGAGGAGGTCGAGGCCACCGGCGCCCGGGCCGTCGTCGCCGACGTCGAGGCGCTCGGCACCGGGGAGCTCACCGAGCTCCTGCAGGGCCACGACGCGGTCGTGTGGGCCGCCGGCGCCGGGGGCGGGAACCCGGAGCGGACCTACCGGGTCGACCGGGACGCCGCGATCCGGTCGGTCGACGCCGCCGAGGCCGCGGGCGTGCGGCGGTACGTCATGGTGTCCTACTTCGGCGCCGGACCGGACCACGGCGTTCCCGAGGACGACCCGTTCTTCGCCTACGCCGACGCCAAGGCCGCCGCGGACGCCCACGTGCGCGCGAGCAGCCTCGCGTGGACGATCCTCGCCCCGAGCCGGCTCACCGATGCCGAGCCCACCGGCGGCATCGAGGTCGACGGACCGGGCGTCGAGAAGAGCGAGGTCCCGCGGCGCGACGTCGCCGCCGTCGCGGCCGCCGTGCTGAACCGGGACGACACCGCCGGGAAGGTCATCTCCTTCAACGGCGGGGACGTGCCCGTCGCCGACGCCCTCGACAGGCTCTGAGCGTGTCGGCCCCGAGCGAGGAGGCGGGCCCGGTGGCAGGCGCGCCCCGGATCGCCGTCGTCGTCGCGAGCACCCGACCCTCCCGGGTCGGCCCGGAGGTCGCCCGGTGGGTGTTCGACATCGCCGGCGCCCGTGAGGACGCGGTCTACGAGCTGCTCGACCTCGCCGACGTCGGGCTGCCGCTGCTGGACGAGCCGGAGCCCGCGTCCTCGGGGCACTACACCCGGGAGCACACCCGCCGCTGGTCGCGGACCGTGTCCGGCTACGACGGGTTCCTCTTCGTCACCCCCGAGTACAACCGGGGGATCCCGGCGGCCCTGAAGAACGCGCTCGACTTCCTCTACGCCGAGTGGAACGTCAAGGCCGCGGGGATCGTCTGCTACGGCAGCTCGGGCGGCCTCCGGGCCGCCGAGCAGCTCAAGCAGGTGCTCGGCGAGCTGCAGATCGCCACCGTCCGCGGACAGGTGTCGATCTCGATCTACGACGACATGGCCGACTTCTCCCGGATGACCCCGCGGGACTTCCAGGCTGGCAACCTCGCCACGACCCTCACCCAGCTGACCGCGTGGGCGACGGCGCTGCGGGGCGTGCGTCAGGGCTGACGGGTCACGGAGTGAGGCGGGGCTCCGGCCACGTCACCCGGCGATCCTGCGGCACCCGCGCCACCGCGCGGGTGAGGTCGATGCAGCCGCGGAGCAGGTCGACGAGCAGGTCGTCCGGGGCGTCGACGCACGCGTTCGCGATCCCCTCGACGGCGAGGCCGACGATGTTCGGGGCGGCGATGCGACGGAAACCCCGCGGCGAGGTGCCGGTCCGACCGGTGAACTCGCGGGCCCACCGCTCGGCCTCGGGGACCTCCGCGAGCACCGCTCGGGTCGCCGGCGTGACGTCGCCGCGGGGCCGGCCGTCGAGGTCCGCGAGGACCCGCTCGGCCGTGAGCGCGCCGACGGCGAGGACGTGCTGACGGCTCAGGGCCGCGACCGGGAGCGCGGTCCTGGCGCACGTCAGCGCGATCTCCACGTCGGCCCGGGGGTCGGACGTCGTCACCCCGATGACGTCCGGGATCATCGGGACCAGCCGGGTGCGACCGGCCTCCGAGACCACGTCGTTGACCATGCGGGCCAGGGCGGCGAGCAGCGGGTGCGTGCACGCCGGGTGGTCGCTCCACTTCTCTCCCGCGAGGAAGGACGCCATCTCCATGAAGCAGGCGCCCTTGCGGGGGTTGCGGTGCTTGCCCGGCGAGAGGACCGGGACGAGGTCAGGGGGTGCGCTGTGTCCTGTCATCGTTGCTCCAGCGAGGTCGGGGGTGCGGCCGAGGCACCCGTTGAACCAGTGTGCGCCTGCCGTCGGGCATGCGCCACCCCCTCTCCCGCCGGGTGGGGACGAGATCGGCGGGAGGCTCCACCAGGTGCTCGAGCCCGCGCCGGGGCGGGCGCTGCTCAGCCGTCGACGAGCGGGCGGAGCGTCTTCCCGGCGAGCTCGACCATGCCGGGCTCGTGGCCGTTGGGGACCATGTTGAGGACGAACCCGTCGACCCCGGCGTCGAGGACCCGCCGCTGCACCTGCTCGGCGACCTCGTCCGGGCTGCCGACGAAGTGCCGGGCGGTGGCCTTGGCGCGGGCGTCGTCGTCGAGGGCGGCCAGGTCGGTGCCCCCGGCCCGGAACATGGCCGCGTGCCTCTCCCGGGCCCGGTCCCCGTCGGGGTCGAGGAAGCCGAACCCGAGGTAGCTGGTCTCGATGCTCCCCCGGTCCCGGCCGGCCTCGGCGCACCGCTGGTCGAGCGCCTCGAGCTTGCGCGGGATGTCGGTGTCGTCGCAGATGAGGTTGAGGTGGTCGGCGTACTCGGCGGCGTACCGGAACGTCTTGCGCTCCCCGGACCCGCCGACGAGGACGGGCAGGTCGTCGCGCACCCGCGGCTCGTTGGCGGCCTCCTCGGCCCGGTACCACCGGCCCTCGAACGTCGGCCGCTCGCCGCGGAGCATCGGGACGACGATCTGGAGGGACTCCTCGAGCCGGGCGAACCGGTCGGTGAACGTGCCGAACTCGTAGCCGAGCTGGCGGTGCTCGAGCTCGAACCAGCCGGCCCCGATGCCGAGCACCGCGCGGCCGCCGCTGACGACGTCGAGCGCGGTGACGGCCTTCGCGAGCAGGGTCGGGTTGCGGTAGGTGTTGCCGGTCACCAGCGCGGACAGCTGGATGCGCTCGGTGCTCGCCGCGAGGGCGCCGAGGAGGGTGTACGCCTCGAGCATCGGCTCGGTGGGCGCCCCGAGGCCGGGCAGCTGGTAGAAGTGGTCCATCACGAAGACGGCGTCGAATCCGGAGGCCTCGGCCTCGTGGGCCTGACGGGCGACGGTCGGGAAGATCTGCGCCGGGTCGCCGCCGGGGTAGCTGAAGTTGGGGATCTGGTAGCCCAGACGGATGCTCATGCCGCTGACGCTACGCCCGGGGACGGTCGGTGACGGCGCGCGCTACCTCGTCCCCCGCCGCGCGGGCGGTCGGACCCGCGGGTGGTCGCGGTACCAGGTGCGCCAGATGAGCCGGTGGACCGGGACCCAGCGGGGGACCGACCGCAGCCCCGGGATGACGGGCAGGAACACCAGCCCCACGGTGAGCACCATCATCAGGCCCCACACGAGCGCGTCGGCGTTGTCGGAGGTGGAGAACGGCGGGACCTGGTACCAGAACGTGTAGAGCCACATCCACGGCTGCCCGGGGTAGTTCCCGGTCTCGTTCATCATCCCCCACTGGTCCCCGCCGAGGTTCTGCGCGCGGGCCCGGTCCTCGAGGTAGGCGCCGTCGGACAGCAGGAGCAGGGCCCGGGTCTGGTCCCCACCGTAGAAGGTGCCCGCCGAGGTCAGCGCGCCCTCCAGGCCCCCGGACCGGGCCACGTCGAGGAAGGCCCGGCCCATGAGCGGCACCGGCCCGTAGTCCCCCGCCGCGACCCGGGCGGGGCTGCCGCCGGGCGCCGCGAGGGCGTCGGCGTACGCGGTCGCCCACGCCGCGCGCTGCCCCGCCGGCGCGGCCCGCCACGTCGCGAGGGCGGCGGTGAGCAGCGGGCGGCCGCTCACGCCGTCCAGCGGCCGGAGCACGAGGTCGGCCGAGCTCACCGGCAGCCGGACCCCGCCCCACTGCTGCAACGGCACCCCGAGGAGCTTCTGCCCTTGCGAGGCGTCGTTGTAGGGCGGACCGTAGGTCGCGCTGGCCGAGGTGCCTCCGAGCTCGGCCGCCGCCGTCGCGACGACGTCGTTCGGGGCGGCCGTCGCCCAGTCCCGCATCGTGATGGCCTTCTCGTCCGGGGACGAGAAGACGGCCGCGAGCGTGACCGTCGCCACGACCGCGACGACGAGGGCGAGGACGAACTCCCTGACGAGGTCGTATGGGCGGGTCGGGAAGGCGTGCGAGTCCGGGGTCCGCGTCCGGGGCCGGTGGTGGAGGGTGGTCGCGGCCACGTCAGTCGCCTCCCTGCGCGCCGACCTCGGCGTCGACGGGGGGCACGACGCCGTGTCGTCGCACCCAGACCAGGTGCACGGTCACGACCACGCCGACGACGAAGGGCAGCAGGACGACGTGCCAGAGGAGCATCTGACCCGGGTCGAGCACGTTGAACCAGGCCCCGACGCCGACGGCGTTGAGTCCGTCCTTGGCCTGCGTGCTGATCCACTGCGCGTCGAAGTTGGACTGCGAGAGGTAGCCGGTGAACGCCGTCCCGATCGAGCCGACGAAGGCGAGCACCCCGGTGGCCCAGGTGAGTCCGCGGCGCCCCCGCCAGGCGGCCATCCAGAAGGTCCCCCAGAGGTGGACGACCATGCTGGCGAAGAACAGCTCGACGCTCCACAGGTGCATGGAGTTGACGAAGTGGCCGAGGGAGGACACGTGCCACCACGTGGCCCCGCCGACCGCGAGCCACGCCCCCGAGAGCAGCACGACGGTCAGAGAGGCCAGGGTGAGGACCCCGAAGACGTAGAGCCACGAGGACACGTACTGCGGTTGCCGGTCCGGCAGCGCCTGCCCGGGCGGGACGAGCCGGGTCAGCCCCGACCGGAGCCGGGTCGTCCAGTTCCCCGGCCGGTCCGCCGGCGCGACCGGCGCGGTCCCGCTCGTCACGGCAGGTCCCGGGCCTGCTCGTCGTCGTGCGCCCGCGGGAAGGGCAGGACGATCGCGAGCACGAACGCCACGACCATGGCGAGCACGATCGTCAGGTTCGTGAGGCTGATGTTGACGACGCCCCAGTGCAGGTACGTCCCGGCACCCTCGGTCGACGGAGCGCTCGTCAGGGCGGTCACCAGTGATGTCATTGCTCCCCCGGTCCCCGGTGGTCCCCTCGCAGACCATTCTCGTCCCGGGGGTCCCGGGGGTCCCGTGACCTAGGTCCCCCGTGCGAGGCCCGTAGCCCGCACTTCGTGCCCGTCTGGCCGCGCGAACCGGGCGTATCCGGCGGGCGGACGCGGCCAACCGGGCACGAAGTGCCGACTTCGGGTGTCTCCTCGGCGGGAGGGGGTCAGTCGTCCGTGGAGACCCGGACGGCGATCTTGCCGCGCGTGTGGCCCTCCTGGCTGAGCCGGAAGGCGTCGGCGGCCTCCTCGAGCGGGAACGTCGCGGCGACGGTGACGTCGAGGGCGCCGGCGTCGACGAGCTCGCCGAGACGGGCGAGGTCCGCGGCGTCCGGACGGACCCACATCCACTCGCCGCCGGCCTCGACGACGCTGTCGTCGGCGATCGACGCGTGCCGGCCGCCCTCGGCGAGGACCCCGGTCGTGACGTCGAGGACGCCACCGACGTAGTCGACGACGACGTCGGCGCCGCCCGGGACCAGCTCGAGCACCTGCCCGACGAGGTCCTCGCCGTAGGTCACCGGCTCGGCACCGAGGTCGCGGATCCGGTCCTGGCTCGACGGCCCGCCGGTGCCGATGACCCGCGCCCCGAGGTGCCGGGCGATCTGCACGGCGAAGCCCCCCACCCCGCCGGAGGCGCCGTGGACGAGGACGGTGTCGCCCTCGCCGACGTGGAGCCGGACGAGGCTCTGGTACGCGGTGAGCCCGGCCAGCGGCAGCCCCGCGGCCTGCTCCCACGTCAGGGAGGCGGGCTTGGGCGCGGCCGTGCGCACGGGCACGGTGGCGTAGTCGGCGAACGTCCCCGCGTGGACGTCGTCCTTGCGGGCGTAGGCGACGACCTCGTCGCCGACGGCGTACTCGGGGACGTCGATGCCGACCTGCTCGACGACGCCGGCGACGTCCCAACCGGCGGTCACCGGGAAGTGGGCGTCCATGAGGCCGTCGAGCCCGCCGGCCATGATCTTCCAGTCGACCGGGTTGACGGCCGCGGCGCGCACGCGGAGCCGGACCTCCCCCGGCCCGACCTTGGGCACCGGCACCTCTGCGAGGTGGAGCACGTCCGGGCCGCCGTAGCCGTCGTAGACCATGGCGCGCATCGTCGGGGTGTCCGTCACTGTGGTTCCTCCTGCTGCGTGGGGGCGCGGCCCGTGCGGGCCGTTCCCCCGGGCAACCACGAGCCCCGGCCCCGCTGTTCCCGCCCGGGGCGTCCCGGCCCCGCCCCAGCCCGTCGGCTAGCGTGCGTGCGGAGGTGGGCGCATGCACGGACGGGTCCGGGACTGGCTGGCCACCACCCGTGGCCGGGTGCTCGCCTCCGACCCCGGGCTGACCCGACTCCGGCAGGCGACCGGGACCGTCGTCGCCCTCTCCAGCGCGATCGTCGTCGAGTTCGGCTTCGCCCGCCTCGTCGGCGCGTCCGCGCAGTCGAGCGTCGTCATGGTCCTGCTCGGCGCGGTGCTCGCGATGATGGGGTCGATGGCGCTCACCGGGACGAGCGCGTGGGGCAAGGCGAAGGTCGCGGTGTTCTTCCCGGTCGCGATCGGCACCGGCCTGACGGTCGGCGCGCTGGTGCAGGCGAACACGAGCCTGCGGCTCGCGATGTTCGTCGTGATGTCCTTCCTCGCGGTGTACGTGCGGCGGTTCGGGCTGCCGTTCTTCTTCTACGGGTTCATGGGGTGGATGGGGTTCTTCTTCGCCTCGTTCCTCAAGGCGACCCCGGGGATGGTGCCGGGGCTCGTCGTCGCCGCGGCGGTCGCCGCGGGGTGGGTGTGGCTGCTCTCGGTGACCGTCCTGCGCACCGACCCGGCCACCGTGCTGCGCCGGACGATGGGGGCGTTCTCCGGGCGGGCCCGGGCAGCGGCGCGGGCGGCCGCCGACCTGCTCGAGGCGGGCCCGGGGGACGGTCCGCGGCAGCGGCGGGTGCGCCGCCGGCTCGCGACGTGCCAGGCGGGGGTGACCGAGGCGGCGCTCATGGCCGAGGCGTGGTCCGAGGAGCGGGGGGCTCTGCCGTCGGGCTGGTCGGCGCCGGCCCTGCGGCGTCGACTGCTGGACGCGCAGCAGAGCATCGACCGGGTCATCGGCGCGGCGCACGCGCTCGTCGGGGGCGACCCGGCCCTCGTCGACCGCGCGGTGGCCGTGCTCGACGCCCTCGGCCGGCACAGCGACGCCTCGACCCGTCGGGTCGCGCAGGACCTCGACGCCGCGGTGTCGGCGTCCGCCGAGGACGCCCCCGGCCGGGCGGCGTCGCGGCGGCTCGTCGTCGCCGTGCTCGACCACCTCGACCTGCGGGCCGAGCGGGACACCCCGCCGACGGTGGACCCCGTCGCCGACTTCGGCGCGGCCGCACCGCTGATGATGGGCAACCTGCCGGGGTCCCCGGCGGTGGCCCGGGACGTCACCGCGAGGGGGTTCGCGTGGAACCCCATCACCCGGCTCGACCTGACGACCCGCCAGTCGGTGCAGGTCGCGCTCGCCGGGGCCGTCGCCGTCGTGGCCGGCTACGAGCTGTCACCGAAGCGGTACTACTGGGCGGTCATCGCCGCGTTCGTCACCTTCACCGGCACCGCGACCCGTTCGGAGGTGTTCATCAAGGGGTGGAACCGGGTCCTCGGGACGCTGCTCGGGCTCGTCGCCGCGATCTGGGCCGCGCACCTCACAGTCGGGCACACCGGGGCGGTCGTCGGGACGATCCTGCTCTGCGTCTTCCTCGGCTTCTACCTCATCCGGGTCTCGTACGCGTACATGATCTTCTTCGTCACGGTGATGATCGGGCAGATGTACACGATCCTCGGGATGTTCAGCGACCGGCTGCTCCTGCTCCGGCTCGAGGAGACCGTGGTCGGCGCGGTCGCCGGCGCCGCGGTCGCGCTCGTCGTGACGCCGCTGTCGACGCGGGACACCGTGCGCAGCGCCCGCGACGGCCTGCTCGGCTCGCTCGCGGACCTGCTCGACGCGGCGGCCGACTGGCTCGAGCGGGACGAAGACCGCCCCGACCTCGACGCGCTCGCCCGCGCCCTCGACGACCGGGCCCGCCGCCTGCAGCTCGTCGCCCGGCCCCTGACCCGTCCGCTGGTGTGGGGCAACCACAGCCCCCGCACCCGGCACCGGCTCGCGCTCCACCTCGCCGCGGTCGCCCGCGCCCGGGCCCTCGTGGTCGACCTGCGGCAACGGCCGACCGCGCACCCGCAGGACGCGGCGGCGGGCTGCCGGGCCCTGGCGGAGGCGACCCGGCGGCTGAGCGAGGCCCGTCCGGGCCGGCCCGCCCCGGAGACCGAGGAGCCGCTCGAGCGGGGCGACGCCGCGCTGTTCGCCGCGGACGGCGTCCCGGACGACCTCGTGCTGCGCCGGCTGGCCCGGCTGCACGCCACCCTCGGCGAGCTCGCCGTCCGGGAGGAGGACCACCCCGAGCGTCAGCGGGAGGTCCGGCGCAGCCTGCCGCAGCCGGACTGAGCGCGCTCGCTGACCCGACGTACCGGACCTACCGGGCGGTTCTGGCGCGAAACCCCCGCGAGGACCGGGGCGCTCCTACACTCCTGCCGCATGACGCCCCCCGCGGCCTGGCACGTCCCCGCCTTCCTCGTCCGTCAGCGGATCACGATGATGGTCAACCGGTACGAGGTGCTCGACGCCGGCCCGGGGGGTGCGCCGGGGCCGCTGCTCGCGCTCGCGCAGCAGAAGCGGATGGCCCTGAAGGAGCACGTGACGTTCTACTCCGACGACAGCCGCACCGAGCCCTTGTTCTCCTTCACCGCCCGCAAGCGGATCGACCTCGCCTCCGGGTACGACGTCGCGGACGGCGCCGGGACCCCGCTCGGCGCGTTCCGCAAGGACTTCGGCAAGAGCCTCCTCCGCTCGAGCTGGCACCTGTCCGGGCCGGGCCTGGAGGCGTTCGGGCAGGAGCGCAGCCTGCCCGTCGCGCTGCTGCGGCGGGTCAGCGAGAACATGCCGCTGGTGTTCCACTTCGACTTCGTCGACACCGGGTCGGGTGCGCCGGTGATGTCGGTCGAGCGCCGGTGGGGACTGCGGGACACCTACACGGTGACCATCCCCGACCCGCGACTCGACCTGCGCGTGGCCGCCTCAATGGCGGTCGCCCTCGACGCCCTCCAGGGCCGCTGACGAGTCCGCACTTCGTGCCCGGTTGGCCGCGCGCGACGGCGGTGTTCGGGCGGTTTGCGCGGCCGGACGGGCACGAAGTGCGGACTACGGCACGCGCGGGTGGGGGCGGGGTGACGTCGCGGAGGGGTCAGTCGGCGTCCGCGCAGGGCACCCGGCCGGTGCGGACGGCCTCCACGAGGCTCGCGTGGTCGCGTTCGGTCTGGTCGGCGTAGGCCCGGGCGAACCGGCACATGGCCTGGTCGACGTTGTCGCCCTTGCCGACGTAGCCGGCGATCATCGACGCCCCGCTCGTGCGGGCGTGCCCCTTGGCGAGCAGCCGACCACAGATCCCGGCGTAGTCGATCAGGGCCCCCGCGCCGAGGTTGTCGACCGAGATCGTGCCCTTCATGTTCCGGAACTGGCGCACGTAGAACTGGCGGCCCTCGACGGTGGTCCACCCGAGCAGCGGGTCGCTGACGGTCTGGAGTGCCTGCTGGTACTCCACGACCCGCTGCCCCTGGTGGGCGTGCCAGGCGGAGTCGCCGTGGACGTACGGGGCGATGACGCTCCGGCGGGCCTGCTTGAGCTGGAGGAAGACGACGTCGTCGGGGCTGCTGCCCTCGCACAGGGCGACGTAGGCGCGCAGCCCGACGCTGCCGACCCCGACGACCTTGTGGGCGATGTCGACGAGGGTGTAGCCGCTCAGCAGCCGCCGCCACTGCGCCGGGAGGGTCTCGAGGTAGTCGTCGAGAGCCTGCGCGACGTGGTCGAACTCCTCCTCGTCGAGGCGGGTGATCAGCGGCGGCGACTCGATGATCCGGCGCCCGTCCCCCCGGTCCTCGGTGAACTTCGGCAGCGCCCGGTCGCTGATGTTCCGGCGGGCCTTCTTCGCGGCGCGCTTGACCTCCTTGCGCAGCGACTTCTTCTCGGCGGTCTCGCGGAGCCGGTCGGCGTCGATGCGGTCGTAGGCGCGGTCGAGCAGGGGCTGTTCGGCGAGCCAGCGGACCTGCTCGCGGTAGGTGCGCACGCAGGACGCGACCGCCTCGCCGCACTGCTCCTCGCTCGACGAGTTCTGCCGCCCGGCGACCCAGATGCTCGCGGCGAGCCGGCGCAGGTCCCACTCCCAGCCGCCGGGATGGGCCTCGTCGAAGTCGTTGAGGTCGATGACGAGGTCGCGCTCCGGGGAGGCGTAGAACCCGAAGTTGCCGAGGTGGGAGTCGCCGCAGATGACCGGGCGGATGCCGGTCGCGGGCAGGTGGCCGAGGTCCTCGGCCATGACGACGGCGGTGCCGCGCAGGAAGCCGTACGGCGAGGCGACCATCCGCTTGACGCGGACGGGGACGAGCCAGTCGACGCGGCCCTCGTGGGCGAGGTTGATCTGGTCGACGACGTCCGGCCGGTCGTCGGGCGGGTCCCAGTCGCCGAGCGCCGACCGGGGGACCTCCTTGCGCAGGCCCTTGCCGAGCTCGTGCCGCTCCGACCGGGGGCTCGTGCGGCGTCGCAGGGAGGCGTAGACCTCGCCGTCCACCGCCGGCAGCACCACGTGCCTGTGGGCCCGGTTGGTCGCACCGTTCACGTCCGTCTCCTCGGCGGTCGGCTGGGCCGCCACCGGCACTGGTGGCGCCGGTCACACACCGTACGCCCGGAGGGGCCTGCGGCTCAGGGCACCTCGTCGAGGACCTCGTGCAGGCGGCCGACCGGAACCGACCGGCCGCCGCTGCGCCAGACGGGCCGGCCGTCCTCCCCGACCGCGGGCTCGAGGACGCACGTGCCCGGCCCGTCCACCCGGGGGACCTCGGGCCAGGGCGCGCCCAGCTCGTCCATGACGTCGTCCTGGAGCGCGGACGCGACACGGACGGCGAGGACGGCGAGGTCCGCAGGGTCGGCGCCGACGGTGGCGCGGAAGGTGTGGGTGGCGGTGACCACGAGGACCTCGGCCTCCTCCGGGTCCGGCTCGCCGGCGACGAAGTCCCGGTAGGCGGTCGTGGTCGGGCCGTGGACGGTCACCTCGCCCGCTGGTCCCGGTGCGGAGGCGAAGTCGGCGAGGACGTCCCGCAGCGGCGGCACGGCCGCGTCGGGGACGCCGTGCAGGCGGCCGGTGGGCGCGGCATCGCTCATCCCGCGAGCGTAGGGCTGCGGTGGGGCCGCCGCGCGCAGCTCGGCGAGCCGTCGCCGGTACCACCGGGTCGCCGCCACGTGCGCCCCGGCGCCTGCCGCGAAGAACGCCGCGCCCCACCAGCCGGGCGTGGACCCCCGGACCGCCGAGACGGCGTAGGCGAGGGCCACGGCGCCGAGGAAGACCGGCGCCCACCACTGGCGACGGAACCGGCGAGGGAGTAGGCGACCATCCGTTCGCCGGCGGAGCGCAGTTCCTCGTCCTCCGGGACGGGCGCCCCGGGGCGGAGCGACCTCCCGATCTCCGCGCGCCGTCCGCGAGGCAGCGGACCCACCGCACGTACGAACTGTTGCTGGCTCCTCTTCGAGTGGATCCCCAGGATGACCGAGACGACCGCACTCACCGCCACGACGCTGCCGCCGGGGAAGGCGGGGGCTCCGTCCCACAGGACCCCGGAGAGCGCGTTCACCACCACGAACACCGGGAGGACGACGACCCACAGGAGGAGGGCGTGGAGCCACCACGGTGCGTTCTCCAGGCGCTCCCGGTTCCGCTCCCGCCACCCCGGCCGGTCGTTCACGTCGCCTCCCCGTGGCTCGCGGCGTCCTGGAGCTCGGCCAGCCGCCGCCGCAGTCTGCGCCCGACCCATAGCCGCCAGACCGCGGCGAGCCCGACGAGGACGGCGGCGTTCGCCCTTTCTCGGGCGAGGACGCTGACCCAGGGTTCCTGCCCGGGCGTCACCCAGAGCCCGCGCCGCTCCCCCCACCCCATGGGTGAGAAACCTACGTGGCTACCACCTCGGAGGGTGGCGGTTCGCGGAAAGCGTCGCCGCCCCGGGGAAGGACCCGAACACCGTCGGCAGGACCGCCCCGAGAACGCACGCGACCACGGCCTGAAGGGCTGCTTGGGCGAGGGCGTCGGACGCCGACGCGCCGTTGACGAGGGCCAGCAGCGTCGCCACGAGCGCGCCGACGGCTCCGGTGGTCAGGGCGACGCCCCACCACCGGCCGGTCAGGGTCCGGTAGCGCAGCTCGACTCCGCTCACGGCCCGGACCTCATCCGCTCCAACCGCCGTCGCATCGTCCACGGCAGGACGAGCCACGTGTAGAGCGGGAGGAGCAGCCACGCCCCGGCGAGGATGCCGTCCCACGGGTGCGCGGGGCCCCAGACGAGGTAGGCGACCGCGACGACGGCGCTGAGGGCCGTGACCGCCCACTGTGACGCGCGAAGTCCCGCGACCCGGCGCTCGAGGTGGGCGACCGCCGCCCGGCGGGTCGCGTCCTCGTGCGGCACCGGGCCGCCCCACACCGCCCGCAGGATCTGGATCCGCTCCTCGTCGGTGTCGCCGTCGACGAGGTCGAGCCGGGCGTTGAGCTGAGCCGGGACCAGCCACACGCCCGCCACCGCGAGGAGCACCGCGAAGATGGCAGCGGACACCAAGGAGTAGGAGACCGTCGGCTCCGCGAAGAGCAGTCCGAAGAGTGCGAACATCACCGTGGAGCACGCAGCCGAGCCGGCAGCGGCGAGCCCGATGGCCCACCGCTCGCCCTTCAGGACGCGGTAGCGCACCTCGAGTCCTCCCACGGCCCAGAACGCTAGCCCCCCGGCGGGTCCGCCGAGCGGGTTCCGTGGAAGAAACCACCGGAGATCCGGCCTTCGCTGAAGGCCCTTCTCGAACGATGGTGCTGGACCCGGGACAACCCCGGTGGTGGTGCGCGAGGGGGGAGTTGAACCCCCACGCCCTCTCGGGCACACGGACCTGAACCGTGCGCGTCTGCCTATTCCGCCACTCGCGCGCGCCACCACATGATTCCCCATGGCCACCCGGATCACCAAACCACAGGCCAGCCCGACCGGGCCCCCGACCGGGACCCGACCGTCCCGGACCCTCGCCACACCCCCGTCCCCACCCCCGTCAGTGGCCACGCAAGCCCGCCGAGACGCCCTCGGGACGGGATTCCGTGGCCACTCACGGGGGTGGGTGGGCGTTCCCCGGGCGACGGGCCCGAGAGCGCGCCGTCGACGACGCTCCCACGACGGGCCAGTACGATCGGCGACGAGGACCGGGAGGACCAGAGAAGGAGGTGCGGGTCGTGGGTCTGTTCCAGCGCGTCGAGCAGAAGCTCGAACGTGCCGTCAACGGTGCGTTCGCCCGTGCCTTCCGGTCCGAGGTCCAGCCGGTCGAGATCGCCTCCGCGATCCGCCGGGCGATGGACGACCGCGCCGCCGTGCTCGGCCGGGGCCGGACGATCGTGCCGAACATGTTCACGGTCGAGCTCTCCGACACCGACTTCGACCGCCTCGTGGAGTACGAGGAGGACCTCGAGGACGAGCTCATCGCCGCGGCCGAGGAGCACGCCGAGAGCCAGCACTACCAGCCCGGGGGCCCGCTCCGCGTCGGCTTCGAGGCCGCCGAGGACCTCGAGACCGGGGTCTTCCGCGTGCGCCCGTCGACGGCGCGTCACCCCGACCAGGGCCGCGAGCGGTGGTCGCCGCCCCCGGAGGAGGACGAGGACTGGGACGAGCCGGGATACGCGGGCAACGCCGAGGCCGCAGGTGCCGCCGAGGCCGCAGGTGCCGCCGAGGCCGCAGGTGCCGCCGGGGCCGCAGGTGCCGCTGCGGGTGGGTACGCCGCCGCGCACCGACCCCAGGAGCGTCCCCGCCACCGGGTGGTCGAGGAGCACGAGCCGCCCCCGCGGCGGGTCAACCCGGCCGACCGCCCGTGGCTCGACGTCGACGGCGAGCGCTACCCCCTCATGGGGCCGATGACCGTCCTCGGCCGGGACGAGAGCGCCGACATCGTCCTCGACGACCCCGGCATCTCCCGGCGCCACTGCGAGGTGCGCGTCACCAACGACGGGCCCCACCTCGTCACGACGCTGCGGGACCTGCAGTCGACGAACGGGACGTTCGTCAACGGCGAGCGGGTGACGAGCACCCGCCTGCACGACCACGACGCACTCACCGTCGGCCGGACGACGGTGACCTACCGGGCGGGGCGCCGGTGACGGCGCGCGGGACCGACGACACGGGACGGGCACCGAGCAGGCATGAGTGAGCTGACCCTGACGATCATGCGGCTCGGGTTGCTCGTGCTGCTCTGGCTCTTCGTGTTCAGCATCGCGGGGGTGCTGCGCAGCGACCTGTACGGCACCCGCGTCGTCTCCCGACCCACGACCTCCCCGAAGGGGTCGGCGCCGGCACCCAAGGGCCGCGGCCGCCGTCGTCCCACCCGGCTCGTCGTCACCTCGGGCCGGCTCGCCGGGACCAGCCTGCCGCTGAAGGAGTCCGGCATGCTCATCGGCCGAAACCCGGAGTGCACCCTCGTCCTCGAGGACGACTTCGCCTCCGGACGGCACGCCCGCGTCTACGCCACCGAGGAGGGCTGGTTCGTCGAGGACCTCGGCTCCACGAACGGGACCTTCGTCGAGCAGCAGCGGATCACCGGCTCCGTGCCGCTGAAGATGGGCAGTGCGCTGCGGATCGGGCGCACCGTCATCGAGCTGCGGAACTGACCGGGAGGACCCTGCTCCGTGGCCATCGCCTTCCACTTCGCCGCCCGGTCCGACATCGGGCTCGTGCGCAGCGAGAACCAGGACTCCGGGTACGCCGGACCGCACCTGCTCGTCGTCGCCGACGGGATGGGCGGGCACGCGGGCGGCGACATCGCCTCCTCGGTCGCGATCGGCCGGCTCGTCGAGCTCGACGGCAACTCGATCGGCGGCCGCGAGGCCGGCGAGGAGCTCAGCAACGCCATCGCCGCCGCCAACCGGGAGCTCGGCAGCCTCGTCACCTCCCAGCCCGAGCTGAAGGGCATGGGTACGACCGTCACCGCGCTGCTGCGCTCGCGCAACACCCTCACCCTCGCCCACATCGGGGACAGCCGTGCGTACATGCTGCGCGGCGACCGGTTCACCCAGCTCACGCACGACCACTCCTTCGTCCAGACCCTCGTCGACGAGGGCCGGATCACCCAGGAGGAGGCCGCCACCCACCCCCAGCGTGCGCTGGTCACCCGTGTCCTCACCGGACAGCCCGACGACGAGCCGGACCTCGCCGTCCGCGAGGCGACCGCCGGGGACCGCTACCTGCTCTGCTCGGACGGGCTGTCCGGGTACGTCGGCGCGGACACGATCGAGGAGATCCTCCGCGCCGGAGACCCTCCCGGCCGCACCGCCGACGTCCTTGTCGACCTCGCCCGACGGGCCGGCGCCCCGGACAACGTCACCGTCGTCGTCGCCGACGTCGTCGACATGTCGACCGCCGCGGCCCCGCCGACCCAACCGCAGGTCGTCGGCGCGGCGTCGCTGGCCCGCACCGGCACCCGCGCGGTCCCGGTGAGCCCCGCCGAGAAGGCCGCGGCGCTGCGCTCGCCGGAGGCCGAGGAGGACACGGACGAGCGCCGGGTCCGCCTGGCCGAGCAGGACTCCGGCTCGCGCCGCGGCCGGGTGCTGCGGGCCGTCGGGGCCGTGCTCGCGGTCCTCGTCATCCTCGCCGGCGGCGCGTACGCCGCCTGGGCGTGGACCCAGCAACAGGTCTACGTCGGCGCCCAGGACGGCCGGGTCGCCGTCTTCCGCGGGGTCTCGCAGGACCTCGGGCCGATCAGCCTCTCGACCGCGACCGAGGTCACCGACATCTCCCTCGACGACCTGCCCGAGTACTTCCGCGGGCAGGTCGAGAGCACGGTCACCGTCGACAACCGGGCCCAGGCCGACCAGCTCGTCGCCGACCTGCGCAGCCAGGCCGACGCGTGCGCCCGGCTGAAGGCCAAGGGCAAGGAGTGCGGCTCGACGACCGCGACCTCGACCGCCACCTCCAGCCCGGGGACCTCGCCGCGCACGTCGACCTCCGGCGCCACGCCATCGGGGTCGGCGACCTCGACCGGGGGGACCCCGAACACCCGCAGCACGACGGTGGTGACGCCGTGAGCACCGTGACCTCGCTGCCGCCTCGCCGGGGGCGCAACGTCGAGCTCGTCCTGCTCCTGTTCGCGGTCGGCATCGTCGCGCTCGCCTACACCAACGTCGCCGTCGCGGTGCAGGGCCGGATCCCGCCGGACCTGCTCTCGCTGTCCGGCTGGATGATGGGGATCGCGTTCGCGTTCCACCTGATCCTGCGCTGGCGGGCCTCGTACGCCGACCCGCTGCTGCTGCCCGCCGTGACCCTCCTCAACGGGCTCGGGCTCGTCATGATCCACCGGCTCGACCTCGCGGCCGGCCGGTCGGTCGCCGAGGGGCTCGCCGTGAAGCAGCTGACGTGGAGCACGCTCGCGGTCGCGATCGCCGCGGCCGTCCTGATCCTGCTGCGCGACCACCGCGTGCTGCGGCGCTACACCTACATCGCCGGCGTGAGCGGGTTCGCCCTGCTCCTGCTGCCGCTGCTGCCGGGGATCGGCCGGGAGATCAACGGGGCCCGCATCTGGATCGGCCTCGGGCCGCTGTCGTTCCAGCCGGGCGAGGTCGCCAAGATCGTCCTCGCGGTCTTCTTCGCCGGCTACCTCGTCCAGACCCGGGACGTGCTCTCCCTCGCGGGCCGGAAGGTCCTCGGGCTGACCCTGCCGCGTGGGCGCGACCTCGGGCCGATCCTCCTCGCGTGGGCGGCGAGCCTGGGCGTCCTCGTCCTCCAGAAGGACCTCGGCTCCTCGCTGCTGTTCTTCGGGATCTTCGTCGCGATGCTCTACGTCGCCACCGAGCGGGTCTCGTGGATCGCGATCGGCCTCGGGCTCGCCGTCGGCGGCGCCTACGTCGCCTACCTCATCTTCGGCCACGTCCAGGAGCGGGTCCTGCTCTGGCTGCACACCTTCAGCCCGGAGGCGCTGCAGACCTCCGACCAGCTCGCCCGCGGGCTGATGGGCATGGCGGCCGGCGGGCTGCTCGGCACCGGGCTCGGGCAGGGGCACCCGGACCTGACCTACTTCGCCGAGTCCGACTTCATCGTCCCGAGCTTCGGCGAGGAGATCGGGCTCATCGGGCTGTTCGCGATGCTCCTGCTCTACGTCATCATCGTCGAGCGCGGGCTGCGGACCTCGGTCGGCGTCCGGGACGGGTTCGGCAAGCTCCTCGCCGCCGGGCTGTCGTTCTCGCTCGCGATCCAGTGCTTCGTCGTCGTCGGGGGCGTCACCCGGGTCATCCCGCTGACCGGGCTGACGATGCCGTTCCTGTCCTACGGCGGCTCCTCGCTGCTCGCGAACTGGGCGCTGGTCGCGCTGCTGCTGCGGATCAGCGACCACGCCCGCCGCCCGCTGCCGGAGCCGGAGCCCGCCGGCGAGGACGCCCCCACCGAGGTGGTGAGCCGCCGGTGAACACCCCGATCCGCCGCCTGTCCACCCTCGTCGCCGTCCTGTTCGCGATCCTGCTCGTCTCGACGACGTGGATCCAGGTCGTCGCGGCGAAGAGCATCAACGAGCGCCCGGACAACCGGCGCACGCTGCTCGCGAGCTACAACCGCGAGCGCGGGCAGATCATCGTCGACGGCAAGGCCGTCGCGAAGTCGGTGCCCTCCGACGACGAGCTCAAGTGGAACCGCACCTACCCGGAAGGACCGCTCTACTCCCACGTGACCGGGTACTACTCGTTCGTCTACGGCGCCGGCGGCGGCGTCGAGGAGTCCTCCGACCCGCTGCTGTCGGGCCAGTCGGACAAGCTGTTCTACCGGCGGATCACCGACATCGTCACCGGCCGCAACCCCTCCGGCGCGAGCGTCGAGCTGACCATCGACCCCAGGGCCCAGCAGGCCGCCGACGCCGCACTCGGCGACCAGCGCGGCGCCGTCGTCGCCCTCGACCCGAGCACCGGGGCGATCCTCGCCCTGGTCAGCCACCCCGACTACGACCCGAACTCGCTGACCAGCCACGACGTCAAGGCCGTCCAGAAGGCGTGGAAGCAGCTCAACGACGACCCGAGCCAGCCGATGGTCGACCGCGCCATCGCCGGCGACCTCTACCCCCCCGGTTCGACGTTCAAGCTCGTCACCGCCGCGACCGCCCTCGAGAGCGGGGACTACACCCCGGACACCGAGATCCCCGGCCCCGCGGTGCTCGACCTGCCGCAGACGACCTCGGACCTGCCCAACGACGACGGCCTGCCCTGCGGTCCGGGCGACAGCTCGACCCTGCTCGTCGCGCTGCAGCGCTCGTGCAACACCTCCTTCGGCGCCCTCGGCCTGAAGCTCGGACAGAACGCGATCTCCTCGCAGGCGGCCAAGTTCGGGTTCGGGGACAGCCTCCAGGTGCCGATGCGGGTCACGCCGAGCACGTTCCCCAGCGGCCTCAACCCGCCGCAGCTCGCGCAGTCCTCCATCGGCCAGTTCGACGTCCGTGTCACCCCGCTCCAGATCGCGATGGTCTCCGCGGCCATCGCGAACCAGGGGGTCGTGATGAACCCCTACCTCGTCCAGACCGTCCGCGGGTCGGACCTCAGCGTCATCGACCGGGCCTCGCCGGAGAAGATGTCGGATGCGGTGAGCCCGGAGACCGCCTCCGAGCTCACGACGATGATGAAGGCCGTCGTGGAGGGCGGCACGGGGACCCCGGCACAGATCCCCGGGGTGTCGGTGGCCGGCAAGACGGGCACGGCTCAGCACGCCGAGGGGGCGGCGCCGCACGCGTGGTTCACCGGGTTCGCACCCGCCGAGGACCCGAAGGTCGCCGTGGCGGTCGTCGTCGAGGACGGGGGACGGGCGGGCAACGAGGGCTTCGGCGGCTCGGTGGCAGGGCCCATCGCGAAGGCGGTCATGCAGGCCGTGCTGGGATCATGAGGAGAGATGGCTGACATGAGCGAACGCACCCCCGACCTCCTCGGGGGCCGGTACGAGGTGGGCGACCTCATCGGCCGCGGGGGGATGGCCGAGGTGCACCGGGGGTACGACACCCGCCTCGGTCGCCCGGTGGCGATCAAGATCCTGCGGTCCGACCACGCCCGGGACGCCTCGTTCATCCACCGCTTCCGCCGGGAGGCCCAGTCCGTCGCCGGCCTCAACCACCCGGCCATCGTCGCCGTCTACGACTCGGGCGAGGACCACCTCGTCGAGTCCGGCGGCGCCGAGGTCGCCGTGCCGTACATCGTCATGGAGTTCGTCGAGGGTCAGACCCTGCGCCACCTGCTCAACGAGCACGGCACGCTCGCGCCGGACCGGGCGGCGCGGATCACCGAGGGCGTCCTGGACGCCCTCGCCTACAGCCACCGGATGGGCATCGTCCACCGGGACATCAAGCCGGCGAACGTCATGGTCACCGAGGACGGCGCCGTCAAGGTCATGGACTTCGGCATCGCCCGGGCGATCGCGGACGCGCAGGCGACGATGACCCAGACCGCGACGGTCATCGGGACCGCGCAGTACCTCTCCCCCGAGCAGGCCGAGGGCCAGACCGTCGACGCCCGGTCCGACCTGTACTCCACCGGGTGCCTGCTGTTCGAGCTGCTCGCCGGCCGGACCCCCTTCACCGGGGACCCGATCTCACTGAGCTACCAGCACGTCGGCAAGCCCCCGCCGCTGCCGTCCTCGTTCAACGACGAGGTGTACAGCGCCCTCGACGCCGTCGTCCTGCACGCGCTCAGCAAGAACAAGGACGAGCGCTACCAGGACGCCGCCGCCTTCCGCGCCGACCTGCGGGCCGCCCGGATCGGGCTCCCGATCAGCGACGCCGCCCGGGCGAGCCTGACCGCCGCGGACTCCGTGGCGGGGGCCGCCCTCGCCGGCGGCGCCGCCGGCGCGCTCGGCGGAGAGCGCACCCAGGTCATCCCGACCGAGGACAGGCGGCCGCAGCCGCCTCCCCCGGACGGGGACACCGCCGACCAGGAGGTCGTCGGCGAGGACGGCGGCCGCCGCCGCGGGGCGTGGGCGTGGGTCGGCATCGTCCTCGCGCTGCTCGCCGCGCTCGGGCTGCTCGCGTTCGCCACGAGCCGCTACATGGACTCCCGGCAGCCGACGATGGTCTCGGTCCCCGACGTGACCGGCCTGCAGCAGAAGGTCGCCCAGGGCCGGCTCACCTCGCAGGGCTTCGACGTCAACGTCGACGAGGCGGCCAACGACTCCACGCCCGACGGGAACGTCATCTCCCAGGACCCGAAGGGCAACTCCCGCGCCCAGGAGAACAGCACCGTGACGATCACGGTCTCGACCGGGCCGGGCAACACGAGCGTGCCGAGCCTGGAGGGACGCTCCGAGTCCGACGCCCGCGCCGCGCTCGACGAGGCCGGGCTCAAGGTCGGCAGCACGAGCGAGGTCGACAACCCCGACTACGAGAAGGGGACGGTCGTCTCCTCCGACCCCGCCGGCGGCGCGACCGTCTCGCGCGGATCGACCGTCGACCTCGAACTCGCCTCCGGCAAGGTCGACCTGCCCGACCTGACGGGCCTCACCGAGAGCGACGCCCGCTCCAAGGCGTCCGACCTCGGGCTCGACGTCTCGACCGAGACGAAGCCGAGTGACAAGCAGTCCGGCACGGTCATCGGGCAGGACCCCGGGCCGGGGAGCGTCGACGTCGGCTCCCAGGTCCACCTCGTCATCGCGGAGGCCGCGCCCGTCACCTCGACGACGACGGTGACGGAGTCCTCGACGTCGACGAGCTCGTCGACGCCCCCGCCGAGCTCGTCGACGTCGACGAGCAGCAGCTCGACGGCGACCAACGGCCAGGGCAGCGGCACCGGCTCCACGAGCGCGGAGTCGAGCACGACGACCTCGACCGACACCGGCACCGACACCGGCACCGGCAGCGACACCGGGACGAACCCGACGCCGCCGGGCAGCACCCGCGCCGAGGTCCGCCCGAGCACCCCGGGTCAGGGCAACCGCGGGCAGGGCACCCGCGGGACGGCGTCGGGCCCGACGTCGACCCCGCCACCCGCCGGCTGACCCCACGTTGAGTGAGCGCCAACTGCTCCGATTTCCCGCGCGGAGGAGCAGTTGGCGCTCACTCAACGTGGCGCACGGGACGCGGGGGGTAGGCCCGGGGGCCGGGGCGGGGTGCCCGGGGGCCGGGGCGGGGTGCCCGGGGGCCCGGGGCGGGCGCCGTCAGCCGGCGGCGACGGCCCGGGCAACACCCTCGACGTCGCGCACGAGCGGGCTGAGCCCGGCCGAGCGCTCGGCCGCCCCGGCGAGACCGCACCGCTCGAGCCAGTTGCCGAGGATCCGGTGCCCGCCCTGGGTGAGGACGCTCTCGGGGTGGAACTGGACCCCCTCCAGCGGCAGCTCGCGGTGTCGGACTGCCATGATGACCCCGCTCGTGGTGCGGCCGGTGGCCTCGAGGACGTCCGGGAGCGTCGCCGGCTCGATCGTCAGCGAGTGGTACCGGGTCGCGGTGAACGGCGACGGGAGCCCGTCGAGCACGCCGGCGCCGGAGTGGTGGACCTGGGAGGTCTTGCCGTGGAGCAGCTCCGGGGCGCGGCCGACGACCCCGCCCATGACGAGCCCGAGCGCCTGGTGGCCCAGGCACACCCCGAGCATGGGCTGGGAGCGCTCCGCGCAGGCCTCGATCATCGCGGTCGAGACCCCGGCCTGCTCGGGCGTGCCGGGGCCGGGCGAGACGAGGACGCCGTCGAAGTCGGCGGCGTCGGCGGGCGCGACGGCGTCGTTGCGCACGACCTCGGTCTCGGCGCCGATCTGCTGCAGGTAGCCGACGATCGTGAAGACGAAGCTGTCGTAGTTGTCGACGACGAGGATGCGGGTCACGGCGCCATCATCCCGGATCACTGGCGACGTCCGAGCAGCGGTCCGACGACCTCGACGTGGTCGAGCGACGTGCTGCCGGAGTACGCCGGGAACGTCGCCTTCTGCGTCGTGGTCACGTCGTAGCCGAGCCCGACCTCGTCGACGTACTCGCGGTAGATCTCGACCTGCGGGTCCCGGTCCAGGGCGGCCTTGAGCCTGCGGGTGTTCCCGATCGCGGACACCGTGAACGGCGGGGAGTACACCCGGCCGTGGAGGATGAGCGTGTTGCCGACGCAGCGCACGGCGCTGGTGGAGATCACCCGCTGGTCCATGAGCATCATCGCCTCGGCTCCGCCGCGCCAGAGGGCGTTGACGACCGCCTGGACGTCCTGCTGGTGGACGACGACGTCGTCGACGGTGACCCCCGGCGGGAGCTGGTCGCCGGACAGGTCGGAGTCGTCGAGGGAGACCGAGACCGCGGGCCCGCGGACCTCGACGGTCCCGGCGGCGTCGGCGAGCGCGTCCGCCCGGTTCGTCAGCCGGGACAGGCGGGCGTCGCCGGGGGCGGCGGCCTTGTTGAGCCGGTCCACCTCGGACTGCAGGTCGGACAGCTGCCGCGACAGGCGGGCGTTCTCCCGGGTGTGCTCCCGGATGAGGTCGGGCATGCCGGACGCGGTCGAGCGCAGGTCGGTCCCCCGGGCCGCCTGGCTGCTCGCGGAGAAGATGACCCCGGCGAGCAGCGCGACGAGCGGGACCCCGACCGACCACGCCGACGGACGGCGGGTCAGCCACGCGAAGCGACGTCGCATGCCACCTCCTCCCGGGTCGCGCATGGGCTCGGCACCCCTCTCGATCTACGCTAAGGCACGCACCCGAACACGGCGGACCCGCGCCGCGCGCGACGCCCGCCCCACCGACACGACCGACACGACCGACACGACCGACACCACCGTCACAGGAGACCTCCCCGTGCCTGAGTCCAAGGGACGCAAGAAGGCGACCTTCACCCCGCCGAAGCAGTCCAGCAAGCCGAAGAAGGTCGGCAACCCGCCGTGGTTCGTCCCGGTCATGGTGGGCCTGATGGTCCTCGGGCTGGCCTGGGTGGTCGTCTTCTACATCAGCGGCCAGCAGTACCCGGTCCCGCAGCTGGACCGGTGGAACCTCGGCATCGGCTTCGGCCTCATGCTCGCCGGTTTCCTCATGACGACCCGCTGGCGCTGACCCGGGACGCGCCCCGGGTCCACGACCCGCCCGGTCCACAGCCCGTCCCGTCCACGACGCCCCCGGACGATCCACAGTGCCCGCGGCGCGCCACCCCTCCCGTCCACAACGGAGGCGACTTCTCCACAGGTTTGTCCCCAGACTGTGTCCACGCCGGATGGTCATCCACAGGCTTGTCCCCAGTTGGGGATGAATGACACGGGTGTAACTCGGCGGTTGGGGACGGCTCAGGCGAGGGCGTACCGGGCCCAGGCGAGGGCGACGAGCAGGACCGTGACCGCCGCGATCCCGACCCAGTGCAACGCGGCCCGCTGCCGGCCGAGCGCGGCGTAGATCGCCGCGACGAGGGCGCCGGTGAGGAGCCCGCCGAGGTGGGCCTGCCAGGCGATCGCGGGCAGGACGAACCCGAGGACGGCGTTGATCCCGATGACCACCCACATGCCGGCCGAGGACCGCCCCAGCCGGCGGTTGAGGACGAGCAGCGCCCCGAACAGGCCGAACACCGCTCCGGACGCGCCGACCACCGCGACCCGGCTGTCGGCCGGGGTAAGCAGGACGAACGCCACCGAGCCGCCGAACGCGGAGACGAGGTAGAGCGCGGCGAACCGCGCGCGGCCGAGCAGCGGCTCGAGGTAGCCGCCGACGACCCACAGCGCGTACATGTTGAACAGGATGTGCATGACGTTCGTCGGGCTGTGCGCGAACGCCGAGGTGATGAAGCGCCACGGCTGGGTGTCCCCGAGCACCGGGGCGAACGCGACCTGCTGGAAGACGACGGGGCTCGCGAGCTCACCGACCCAGACGAGGGCGCAGATCGCGATGATGACCGTCGTCGTCACGGGCCGACCGTCCGAGACCCGGCCCCCGAACACGGTCGTCCCCTGGCGGACCGTCCGCGCGCCCTCCCGGACGCAGTCGACGCACTGGATGCCGACCGCGGCCGGGCGCTGGCAGTCCGGGCACGCCGGCCGCCCGCAGCGCTGGCAGCGCACGTAGCTCACCCGGTCGGGGTGGCGCGGGCAGACCGGGACGTCCTGCGTCGAGGGCGGCTGCGGGCTGGGGTCGCTCATCGTCGCGCGGTGCGGTCTGCTGGCGGCTGCCGGCGGGAGGGCGGGGTCGTCGTGGCCGGGTCAGTCGTGGACGGTGACCGACTCGATGACGACGTCCTCGGCGGGCCGGTCGGCCCGACCGGTCGGGACGCTCGAGATCGCGTCGACGACCTCGCGGCTCGGGGCGTCGGAGACCTCGCCGAAGATCGTGTGCTTGCCCTGCAGGTGCGGGGTCGGGGTCACCGTGATGAAGAACTGGGAGCCGTTGGTGCCCTTGCCGCCGCGCTTGCCGGCGTTGGCCATCGCGAGCAGGTAGGGGCGGTCGAAGACGAGGTCGGGGTGGATCTCGTCGTCGAAGGTGTACCCGGGCCCACCGACCCCCTGGCCGAGCGGGCAGCCGCCCTGGATCATGAAGCCGGGGATGATCCGGTGGAAGACGAGGCCGTCGTAGAACTTCGTCGGGTTCGAGCGCGACGCGTCGTCGGTGTACTCCTGCGTCCCGGTCGCGAGACCGGTGAAGTTGCGGACCGTCTTCGGGGCCTGGGCGTCGAAGAGGGTGAGGTTGATGTCGCCGTGGTTGGTGTGAAGCGTCGCCTTCATGTCCCCATCCTCGCACGCGGGCGCGCGCGTCCCGGGGCCGGTCGGCGGCTCGCCGTCACGGGGGCCAACTGTCACCAGCAGCGGAAAGGGGGCAGGATGGGCCGAGGACGAGACATCAAGGAGGGACTGTGTTCCGAACCAAGAGCAAGACCGACGTCGTCAAGGACCGAGCCGACGCCCAGGCCGAGCAGGCCGCCGACGCGGCCGCGGCGCTGCGGGAGGCGGCGGCGCACCAGGCCGGCGTGGCCGCGGACCGGGCGCACGAGCTGAAGGACCGGGTGGGGCCGGCCGCCGAGGCCGCCCGCGAGCGCGCGTTCGCGGCAAGGGAGGCGGCCACCCACGGCCTCGAGGTCGCCGCGCCGAAGCTCGAGGACGCCGTCCACCAGCTCGGCCCGAAGGTCGACACCGCGCGCGACAAGATCGTCGACGACTACCTGCCGAAGATGGCGGACGTCCTCGCCGCCGTCGCCGCCAGCGCCGCGGCGGCCCGGGAGAACGCCGAGCGGACGGCGGGGCGCGCCCCCGACGCGTACTCGGTGCTCAAGGGCGAGGCGGTCGTCAAGCACCGCCGCAAGCGCCGCGGCGGCAAGCTCCTCATCCTCCTCGGCCTCGTGGCCGCGGGCGCGGCCGGCTTCGCCGCGACCCGCCGCAAGGCGTCCTCCTCCGACCCGTGGGCCACCCCGACGAGCGACCCGTACTCGGGGTCGAGCGCGGCGACCGTCAAGGACAAGGCGGCCGGCGTCGCCGCCGCGGCCAAGGAGAAGGCCGCCGGGCTGACCGGCGGGGCCGCGGCCTCCGGGAGCGAGGTCCCCGCGACGAACACCGAGGAGACCAGCGACATCAGCACGCCGCACCTCGCGACCGACCCGTCGGTCGACGCGACGACCGCCACCGAGCCGGAGGACAAGGCCGAGGGCGACAGCGACGCCTGGACCGACGCCAAGGCCTGGGCCAACGGCGACGGCGAGACCAAGCAGGACGGCTGACCGCCCTGACGAGCGACCGACCCCTGCGGCAGCCACCGACGGACACCCCCTGAGGCACCTGCCGTAACCCGCACTTCGTGCCCGAATGGCCGCGTCGGGTCCGGACCAACCGGACACCGTACGCGGCCGTTCGGGCACGAAGTCGGGGGTGGGCGGCCGGTCGGAGACGCCGCGGGGCCGGCCGACCCGGCTCGAAGTCGGGTGGTGCGGGCCGGGCGGGGAGGCCTCAGGCGAGGTCGGCGAGCTCGGGGTGCCGGGACCGGTAACCCTCGAGGAGCGCGCGGGCGGTGCTCACCGAGTCCACGAGCGGGTGCAGCGCGAACGCGGTGACCGCGGTCCGCGCCGACCGGGTCACGGCGGCCTCGATGACGAGCCGCTCGACCGCCTTGACCTGCTGCATCAGGCCGAGCATGTGCCCCGAGACCGGGGCGAGCGGGACCGGGTGGGGGCCGTCGGCGCCCACCTCGCACGTCACCTCGACGACGGCGTCCTCGGGCAGGCAGCCCACCGACGCGCCGTTGCGGACCCCGAGGATCATCGTGCTCCTCTCGCCGCGGCTGATCGCCGCCATGAGCGCGAGCGCAACCCCTTCGTAGCCCCCGCCGGCGAGGTCCTCGGCGTCACGCTCCTCGTCGGCGGCCCGGGCCTCCTTCATGTACGTCGCGTCCCGCTCGGCGCGCACCCGCTGCCAGGTCGCGAGCGCCTTCTCCGGGTGCTCGGCCACCTCGGCGTAGAAGCCCTCCTGCTGTGTGCGCAGGAACTCCCCGCGGGTCTCGGGGGCGCCGGTGATGCCGGCGAGGGCCTCACGGGTGAAGTCGTAGTAGTAGAGGTACTCGTTCGGGATCGCGCCGAGGGCCTGGAGCCACTCGGCGCCGAACAGCCGGCCCTCCTCGATCCGCTCGAGCAGGTCCGGGCGGGCGAGCAGGTCGGGCAGGTGGTCGCGCCCGCCGGACCGCAGCGCCCGGAGCCACCCGAGGTGGTTGAGCCCGACGTAGTCGATGGCCGTCGACTCCGGGTCGAGCCCGAGGGCCCGGGCGGCCCGACGGGCGAGGGCGATCGGGGAGTCGCAGATCCCGACGACGCGGGTGC
Source organism: uncultured Actinomycetota bacterium (assembly GCA_963800325.1). Taxonomy (GTDB): domain Bacteria; phylum Actinomycetota; class Actinomycetes; order Actinomycetales; family Dermatophilaceae; genus CAWDAQ01. The sequence goes on from CAWDAQ010000006.1 coordinate 358,075, forward strand.
CGAGCACCTGCTGCATCGCCTCGGTGACCAGCCCGGCGGGGTTGGTGAAGTTGATGACCCACGCGTCGGGGGCGACGGCGGCGACCCGCTCGGCGACGTGGCGGGCCACCGGGACGGTCCGGAGGCCGTACGCGAGGCCGCCCGGCCCGGTGGTCTCCTGCCCGAGGACGCCGAGGTCGAGCGCGACCCGCTCGTCGACGGTCCGCCCGGCCAGTCCGGAGACCCGGATCGCGGAGAAGACGAAGTCGGCTCCCGCGAGGGCGGTGTCGAGGTCGCCGGTCGCCGTGACGACGGGCGGGTCCTCGTGGCCCGCGGCGAGCTGGTCGAGGACCCGGCGGATCGCCTCGAGCCGGGCCGGGTCGACGTCGTGGAGGGCGACCTCGGTCACCCGGCGGTCGTGGTGGTCCCCGAGCAGCGCCCCGTACACGAGCGGGACCCGGAACCCTCCTCCTCCGAGCAGCGCGAGCTTCATGCGAGCAGTACCTCCACTCCGGCCTCCCGGCACGTGTCGACGGTCGCCGGGTCGGCCCCGGCGTTGGTGACGAGGACGTCGAGGGACTCGACGCCGCAGACCCGCAGCGACCCGGTCCCGGGCAGCTTGTTCCGGTCGGCGAGCAGGACGACCTGCGCGGCGGCCCCGAGGAGCGCCCGCTTGACCGGGATCTCGACGAGGGTCGTGTCGAGCACCGCGCCGTCGGCGTCGACGCCGCTCGTGCCGAGGAAGGCCCGGTCGACCCGGACCTGCCGCAGCGCGTCCTCGGCGAGCACCCCGACCAGCGAGTGGTAGGAGCGGCGGACCTGGCCGCCGAGGAGGATGACCTCGGTGGTGTCGTCGTCGCGGAGCTCGTCGAGGACGGCGAGGCTGTTCGTGACGACGGTGACCTCGCGGCCGCGCAGCCGGCGGGCGAGCAGCCGGGTCGTCGTGCCGATGTCGAGCAGCACGGTCTCGCCGTCGGCGACGAGCGCGGCGGCGCGCCGGGCCACGGCCTCCTTCTCGGCGTGGTGGGTGCGGGCGACGTCGGCGAACGGCCGGTCGGAGTCGGCGTCGGGCACGAGCGAGGACCGCAGTGCCGCGCCGCCCCGGACCCGGGCGAGGACCCCGTTCTCGTCGAGCTCGTGAAGGTCCCGCCGGATCGTCGACGGGCTCACGGCGCAACCGGCGGCGAGCTCCTCCACGGAGACGACCCCACCGGCCCGGACGAGCGCGAGGATCTCCGTGTGCCGACGTGACTTCACCCCGTCACCGTAGCAACACGACGATCACTTTTGCGCAGATGACTGCCGCTTATGGTCAACTCCACGCAACAATGAGCACTATTGCTCTTGCGCGCCGCCCGCGTGGCACGCAACCATGACCCGAACGACGCGCCGTCCGGCGCCCTCCCCCGACCCTGGAGACCCGTGCCCCTGCCGATGTTCGACCCCCTCGCCCACCTCCGCGCCGCGGACGGGCCCGAGCTCGACGTCTTCCTCCAGGGGACGGTCTTCCTCGACATCGTGTTCACCGGCCTCCACGAGCGGCCGGACCCGGGCACCGAGGTGTGGGCCGACGGGATGGGCTCCTCCCCGGGCGGGATCGCCAACCTCGCCGTCGCCGCGTCCCGGCTCGGGCTGCGGACCTCGCTCGGCGCCGCGTTCGGCGACGACGACTACGGCGAGTTCTGCTGGCGCACGCTGGAGTCCCAGGAGGGGGTGCAGCTGAGCCACTCGAAGCGGTTCAGCCGGTGGCACTCCCCCGTCACGGTCTCGTTGGCGATCGACCGGGACCGGAGCATGGTCACCCACGAGCACTCCCCGCCCGAGGACGCCTCGACGATGGTCGGCCGCCCGCCGCGGTCCCGGGCCGTGCTGCTCGACCTCTCCCTCGACCACCCGGTCGGCACCGGGGAGGGGTGCAAGCGCTGGGCCGACCAGGCCCGCGAGGACGGCTCCCTGCTGTTCACCGACGTCGGCTGGGACCCCACCGGCCGCTGGGACCCCCGCATCCTGGACCAGCTCGAGTACTGCCACGCCTTCATCCCGAACGCGATCGAGGCGATGGCCTACACCCGCCGGGAGACCCCGCAGGACGCGCTCTACGACCTCGCCGACCGGGTCCCGCTCGCCGTCGTCACCAACGGCGCCCACGGCGCGATCGCCATCGACAGCGCGACCGGCGAGGAGGCGATGGTCCCGGCGCTGCGGGTCGGCGCGATCGACCCGACCGGCGCCGGCGACGTCTTCGACGCCGCGGTCACGCTCGGCACCCTCGCCGGCTGGCCGCTGGTCGACCGGCTCTCGTTCGCCACGCTGTGCTCCTCGCTCGCGGTCCAGCAGGTCGGCGGCTCGCTCGCCGCCCCCGGCTGGGGCGACATCGCCGACTGGTGGCACCGCGTCCGGGACAGCTCGTGCGCCAGCGCCGAGGACGCCTCGATCCGTCGCCGGTACGCCTTCCTCGACCGGCTCGTGCCCGAGGGACCCGTCGTCGCCGTCCGCCGCGCCGCCGCAACCATCGCGCGGCTCTCGGACGCCTGACCCCCCACAGCCCACAGCCGGGACCGGCCCCCGGCGGAAGGAGAAACCCAGTGAGAAAGCACCCTGTCGTCCTCGCGGCGGCGCTCGCCACCGGCGCGCTCGCCCTCGCGGCGTGCGCCCCGGGCAGCAGCTCCGACTCCGCGTCGTCCTCGAGCAGCGCCCCGTCCGGGTCGGTGACGACGGACCCGGGCAAGCTCGGCGACGTCACCCTCACCGTCTGGGACCAGGAGGTCCGCGGGGGCCAGGACCAGCAGATGTCGACCCTGAACAAGCAGTTCCAGCAGAAGTACCCGAACATCACGATCAAGCGGGTCTCGCGCTCCTTCGACGACCTCACCAAGACCCTCCGGCTCGCCCTGACCGGCAAGGACGCCCCGGACGTGGTCCAGGCGAACAACACCCGCTCCCAGATGGGCGAGTTCGTCAAGGCCGGCCAGCTGGTCAACCTCGACCGCTACGCCAAGGCCTACGGCTGGAACGACCGGTTCCCCGAGTCGGTGCGGGCGACCGCGTCCTACTCCCCGGACGGGACGACCTTCGGCTCGGGCAGCCTGTTCGGGGTCCCCCAGGTCGGGGAGGTCGTCGGGATCTACACGAACACGACGAAGCTGAAGCAGCTCGGCATCGACATGCCGACGACGTGGCAGGAGTTCGACAAGGCCCTCGCCACGGCGAAGTCGAAGGGGGAGACCCCGCTCGTGCTCGGCAACCTCGACAAGTGGCCCGCCGTGCACGTCTTCGGGACCGTCCAGGGCCGCTACGTGCCGGCCGACGACATCCGCACCCTCGGCTACGGCCGTCCGGGCGCGTCGTGGACGACCGACGGCAACGTCAAGGCGGCGACGACCCTCGCGGACTGGGCGAAGAAGGGCTACTTCACCAAGGGCTTCAACGGCGAGGGCTACGACCCGGCCTGGCAGGGCTTCACCAAGGGCCAGGGCCTGTTCCTCATCGCCGGCACGTGGCTGCAGGCCGACCTCTCGGACGCGATGGGCACCGACGTGACGTTCAGCCTGCCGCCGAAGAGCCAGGTCGACGACTCCGAGGTCGCCACCGGCGGCACCGGGCTGCCGTTCGCGATCACGACGAAGTCGGAGCACCCGGACGCCGCCGCGGCCTACATCGACTTCATCAGCAACGCCAAGGCGATGACGACCCTCGCCAAGACCGGCAACCTCCCGGTCGTCGACACGGCGAAGCAGCAGGCCCCGAGCCCGCTCGGCAAGGACGTCTTCTCCGCGTTCGACGAGGTGACCAGCGCCGACGGCCTCGTGCCGTACCTGGACTGGGCCACCCCGACGATGTCGGACACCCTCGGGTCGACCCTGCAGGACCTCCTCGCGGGGAAGCAGTCGCCGCAGCAGGCGATGCAGACCCTGGAGAAGGACTACAGCGACTTCACCGACAAGTGAGGCCGCGACGGTGACGTCAGCGCGCACGGCTCCCCGGGGGTCCGGGCCCCCCGGGGAGCCCCGCCGGATCGGGTACCTCTACGTCCTGCCGGCGTTCGTCGTCTACGCCGCGTTCGCGCTGTACCCGCTCGTGCGGGCGGTCCAGCTCTCGCTCTACGACTGGGACGGCCTCTCGGTCGGCACGTGGGTCGGCGGCGCGAACTACGCCGAGGTCCTCACCGACCCCGACCTGCGCGCCGGGTTCGTCCACGCGCTGGTCTTCATCGGGTTCTACGCCGTGCTCCCGCTCGGGATCGGGCTCGTGCTCGCCTCGATCCTGCGCCGGGCGCAGGTGCGCGGCCTCGGGTTCTTCCGGACCGTCGTGTTCCTGCCGCAGGTCATCGCGATGGTCGTCATCGCCGTCGCCTGGCGCCAGATCTACGCCCCGGACGGTCCCCTCAACGCCGTGCTCGACGCCGTCGGCCTCGACGCGCTGAGCCGCGGCTGGCTCGGGGACTACACGTTCGCGCTGCCCGCGGTCGGGTTCATCGGGACGTGGTTCGAGACCGGCCTGGTCACCGTGCTCCTGCTCGCCGGGATGAGCCGGATCCCCCGCGAGCTGTACGAGGCGGCGCGGCTCGACGGCGCCGGACCGGTGCGGGAGTTCGCCGCGGTGACGCTGCCGTCGGTGCGCGGGGAGATCGCGGTCGCCCTGACCCTGACGGTCATCGCCGCGCTGAAGACGTTCGACCTGATCTACATCACGACCAAGGGCGGGCCGGGCAGCTCGACGTCGGTGCCGTCCTACGAGGTCTACCACCAGGCGTTCGAGCTCGGCCGGGTCGGGCTCGCGTCGACGATCGGGGTCGTGCTGACGGTGATCATCTTCGCGATCTCGTTCGTCGTCACGCGCATCGGGGACAAGGCGGACTGATGCGGGTCTCCAACGCCGAGCGGACGATGAACTACGTCATCCTCATCGCCTTCGCCGCCTTCGCCCTCGGACCGGTCGTGACGATCGTCGTCTCGGCCCTCGGCAGCGGCCCGGAGGCCACGGGCGGGCTCGCCAACCTCGCCGACGCGTGGCGGATCGGGCACTTCGGGACCTACCTGCGCACCTCGGTGCTCGTCTCGACGTTCGTCGTCGCGGTGAGCACGGTGCTGTCGGTGCTCAGCGGGTTCGCGCTCGGGACGATGCGCTTCCGCGGGGCGAGCCTGATCTTCTACGTCATGATCCTCGGGATCATGATGCCCGCCGAGGCGATCGTCGTCCCGCTGTTCTTCGACCTGCGCTCGGTCGGGCTCACCGACACCTTCTGGGCGATCGTGCTGCCGCAGGTCGCGCAGTCGGTCGCGTTCGGCACGTTCTGGCTGCGGGCGTTCTTCCGGACCAGCAGTCGGGAGATCGTCGAGGCCGCCCGGCTCGACGGGGCCTCGACGAGCCGGATCCTCTGGCAGGTGCTCGTCCCCCTCGCCCGGCCGGCCATCGTCACCCTCGTCGTGCTGACGTTCATGTGGACGTGGAACGAGTTCCTCATCCCGCTCGTCATGGTCCCGAGCAACGAGGCGCTGCGCACGGCGCCGCTCGGCCTCGGGTTCTTCCAGGGGCAGTACACCCAGGGCTTCACCCTGCTCGCCGCGGGCGCGGTCATCGTCGCGCTGCCGGTCGTGGTGGTGTACCTGTTCCTGCAGCGGCACTTCATCGCCGGGATGCTCGAGGGCGCGGTCAAGGACTGAGGCACCCCCGGGGGGTTCCCCGAGGGGCACCTCGCTTGCGTCCGCACGGATGGTCGCCTGGGCGCCGACCCTGCGGACGCAACGGTGGGTGACCCGGTTACGTCCGCACGGATGGTCGCCCGAGCGTCGACCCTGCGGACGCAAGCGGGGTGCGACTCAGCCCTTCCGCTTGTCCCGGACGAGGACCGTGACGTTCTGCCGCTTGACCTCGAACAACCCGATGGCCTCGATGAGGTCGCTCAGCTTGCGGTAGCCGTAGTTGCGCGGGTCGAACGAGGCCCGGTTCCCGATCTGGCTGCCGACCGAACCAAGGTGGGCCCAGCCGTCGTCGCCGCTCGCCCCGTCGACGGCGCTGCGGAGCATCTCGATCAGCCGGGAGTCGCGGCGGAGCGCCTTCGGGTCGCTCGCCCGCAGCTGCGGCTCGTCCTCGGCCTCGGTGGTCTGGCCGAGCCCCTCGACGTAGGTGAACACCGAGCACGCGTTGACGAACGGCTCCGGGGTCTTCCGCTCCCCGAAGCCGTACACCTTGAGGCCGTCGGTGAGGATCCGCATGACGAGCGGGGTGAAGTCGGCGTCGCTGGACACGATCGCGAACGCGTCGAGCGAGCGCGCGTAGAGCAGGTCCATCGCGTCGATGACCATCGCCATGTCGGAGGCGTTCTTGCCGCTGCTGTAGGCGAACTGCTGGATCGGGCGGATCGCGTACTCGTGCAGCGTCGCCTCCCACGACTTCAGGTGGGGGCTCTTCCAGTTGCCGTAGGCCCGCCGGACGTTGGCAGCGCCGTGCCGCGCGACCTCGGCGAGGATGACGTCGATCTTCGCCGCGGGGGCGTTGTCGGCGTCGATGAGCAGGGCGATCCGGCGCTCGCGCTCGTCCATGGAGTCCCTTCGTCTGAGGTGCTGCGAGCCTACGCTGGGGCATCGGGCCCGGCGGCGGCCGGGCGGGATCGGAGCGGACATGGCCTTCGAGGTGCGGGCCCTGGACGCGGCGACGTGGCCGGACTTCGTCGCGCTCGTCGAGCGGTCGGGCGGGGTGTGGGGCGGCTGCTGGTGCATGAGCTTCCACCCCGAGGGGCTGAGCCGGACCTCGGCGGAGGTGAACCGGCGGGCCCAGCAGGCCAGGGTCCGCACCGGTGGGGCCCACGCGGCCCTCGTCTACTCCGGCGGCGCGTGCGTCGGGTGGTGCCAGTACGGGCCGGTCGACGAGCTCCCGAGGATCAAGCGCCGGAAGGCCTACCTCGCGGCACCACCCACGACACCGGACTGGCGGGTCACGTGCTTCTTCGTCGACAAGGCGGCCCGCTGGCAGGGGGTGGCGGCGGTGGCGCTCGCCGGCGCGCTCGCCGCCATCGAACGGGAGGGCGGCGGGGTCGTCGAGAGCTACCCCGAGGACACGACGAACCGCAGGACGTCGTCCTCGTTCCTCCACAACGGCACGGTCGCGATGTTCGAGGCACAGGGGTTCTCCCGCGACCGGCAGATCGGCAAGCACCACTGGGTGGTCACCCGCGTCGTGGACGGGCCGTCCTAACCCGCGTCGACGACCTCGGACTCCGCGGGCATCCAGCCGCCGTCGGTGTCGTCTGTCGCTGAGCCGGGTCGCCGGAAGGCCATGGGCAATCCGGTGGCGCGCGGCCAGTCGAGCGAGTCGGTGACCTGGACGTGGACGTGCGGCTGGGTGCTGTTGCCCGAGTTGCCGCACTCACCGACAGCGTCGCCGACGGCGAGCGCGTCCCCCGGGGAGACCCGCACCGACCCGCGGCGCAGGTGCGCGAGGAGGACGTACGGTCCCTCCGGTCTGAGGGCGATGACGACGTGGTTGCCGGCGACCGCCGCCACGCCCTGCCTGACCCGCTTCGCCTGTCCGAGGGCGTACGGCACGAGCGTGAGCTGGGAGCGCCGGGCCGAGTGGTCGGGCTCACCGTCGTGGACGGTGACGACGGTCCCGGCTGCCGGCGCGAGGATCGGACGGCCGAACCCGCTGAAACCCGCAGGGTCCTCGACCGCGAACGCCGTCCGCCACGTCCGCGGCGCCGGCAGCCCGCGCGCGTCCACGCCGACGAAGTCGATCGCGTAGGTGACCCCGAGGGCGCGTGTGCCGTGGCTGGGGATCTTGCGAGCCGGGCTGTTGCGGGCCATCCAGAGACCCCGAAACGGCAGGCGGAGCAAGAGCGCTTGCACGTCAGTCACCCCCTTCCGCTTGACTACCCAATCGCGGCCAGCTTGGCCTCACGGCCTGGGCACGACGACCTTGTCACAAGGCCACGTGCGCCCGGCCCCGGGACCAGTTCCAACTCGCGCGGCGGTCCGCTTTCGCTGTCCAGATCGACGGTGTCCAAGGCTCGGGCAACGCGCGGGTCGGGTCGGGGCCGCCGAACTAGCTATGTCAGAGGTGAGCTGCTAAGCTTCGCACATGGGTTCGAGCTCTCTCCGTGAGACCGGCACTGCCGGCTTTCGCTACGCGGACCTCTTCGCGGGGATCGGAGGGTTCCACGCGATGCTCGACCACGCCGGAGGTCAGTGCGTCTACGTATCGGAGATCGACCGAGAGGCCCGGGAGACGTACCAGCGCAACTGGGTCGACCCTCTGCCTGTCTCGCAGCGCCCTCACGTCAACACGGACATCTGTCTCGACACCCCCGAGAACGGCGACGTCAATGTGCCCGAGCACGAGGTCCTCGCTGCCGGGTTCCCGTGTCAGCCCTTCTCGAAGTCTGGCTTCCAGCGCGGCATGGAGGAGACGCGCGGAACCCTGTTCTGGAACATCGCGCGGATCCTCGAGGACCGGAAGCCAGCGGTCGTGCTTCTGGAGAACGTCCGCAACCTGACGGGGCCTCGCCACGAGCACGAGTGGCACGTCATCATCAAGACCCTCCGCCAGATCGGCTACCGCGTCTCGGCCACGCCGAGCGTCTTCTCCCCACACCTCCTTCCGCCCTCGAGAGGCGGCACTCCTCAGGTGCGCGATCGGGTGTTCATCCTCGGGACCTACATCGGTCCCGAACGAGTGGAGAAGGAGCTTGAACACGGCATCGAGCCCGCACCCACGATCCTCCGCCAGCCCGTCGACGAGTGGAACGTGCACGAATGGAACGTCGAGTGGGCGCTGGATGACGACGAGTGCATTCAAGGACTGGAGAGGTACCGCCTCAACGCTGAGGAAGTTGCATGGATCAACGCCTGGGACGACCTCGTCCAGCGAATGTGGCTCCGTCGCGGCTTCCGTCTGCCCGGCTTTCCGCTCTGGGCCGACCACTGGGTCCCGGAGCGGGGACTCGATCCGGTTGAGCTGGACCTTCTTCCGAAGTGGAAGGCGGACTTCCTGGTCAAGAACGCCCGGTTCTACGACGACAACCGAGACGTCATCGACGACTGGCGCCGCTCCCACCCGGAGTTCCTCGCCTTTCCGGCCTCCCGGCGGAAGCTCGAGTGGCAGGCGCGGGACGCCGCTTCGCTGTGGGACACGGTCATGCACTTCCGCCCGTCGGGGATCCGGGCCAAGCAGCCGAGCTACCTGCCCGCCCTGGTGGCGATCACGCAAACCTCGATCCACGGTCCCCGGCGCCGGCGCCTGACTCCTCACGAGACCGCGCGCCTCCAAGGTCTCCCTCGCTCGTTCACCTTTGGAGCCCAGCGCGACAGCGCCTCGTACAAGCAGGTCGGCAACGGAGTCGCGGTCGGCGCTGCGTGGCACGTGTTCCGGAGCCACGTCGAGCAGAATCGGGGCGACCTACCCCACACCCTCGTCGCCACGGTCTTGGGCGCAGACCACAGTCCTACCGGGGACGCCCTCGCACCGGCGGCCGCAGAGCACGAGGAGAAGCGCAGCCGAGCGAGGGCTGGCCACGCGCACCAGCTTGCCGGCTAGCCAGGCGCTGCCTCGCTCACCAAGGGCACGGCGCGGGCACGTCGAAAGGCCCGGCTTGGGTCTCGCCATGTCTTCCTCGGAGCGGTCTGATCTAGTGGGAGGGTGTCCAGTTCGTCCTTCGACCGCCCCTTCTTCCTGCCGGCCGACACCTTGGCGGAGGCGATCGAGCGCATCTACGCACTGACTGGGCGCGCCCCGGACAAGAGTCCCGGCGGGACGAGAGCGGGCAAGCGCGCGCTCGTGGCACTGCGTGACTCCCTCGACCTCCAGATCGACATCGTCTGGACCCCCGCCGCCACAGCCGACGCCATCGCCGAGGCCCTGAGCATCGAGTGGCATCCGGAGGCGTTCACCGACCGCCACATGGTGAACCTCGACGGATTCAACGCCCTCCTTGAGGGCGCCACCGAGGCCGTTCACGCCGGCTCCCTCCATCGGCTTCGGGACGAGGCGCCCAACCACCTGACAGGACCCGGCTGGAAGGCGTTCCAACCGGCACGCTCGAAGATCGAAGCGGTCACGAGAATCGCCGCTCTCACCAACGCCCCGAGGGAGTGGCTGGGTCCTGGAGCAAAGGAGCACAAGTCGGTGTTCCTCCACCTGGCGAACAACCTGTTTCCCGACGATCCCCGTCTCGACACCCGCAGCAAGACCAAGCTCGGCTCGTCCCTCGCCGAGATCCTGGGCGTCCCGTGGACCGACCAGTGCTCGTCGACCGGGGAGACCATCCAGCTCCTCGGACTCAACACCATTCTGGCCGGGGCCGAGCGCTACCTCGGACGTCTCGGCTCCGAGGTCGCCGACGCTCTCGCCACACCAGAAGCAGAGGGTGACGCCCTTGCTGCCGCGCTTCTCGACGGGCTCCCCGATCACTGGGACGGGCGAAGGGCCGTGAAGTGGCTGGCGGACAACCAGCTGCGGGGAGCCAACGACAACGAGTGGCAGGGGTTCTACGGGGAGGAGCGGGCCAAGGTCGCGCTCGCGAGCGCCTTCACGCCGAGGGTCCCGTCGCCGGTCGTGCGATATGGCAACACCGTCTTCGACTACTCGCTGAACTGTGTCTGGGACATCAAGGTCCACACCGAGTACCAGGTGTTCGGCGCCGGAAGAAGACCCGGGGGCACCGCCACCCTGCTCAATGACGAGGCGGCGACACGCGCCTGCATCGAGGAGCAGGGCCTCGGCTTCCTGGTCATCGGAGGCGAGGCGGTCATGGACGAGTCCGGGGACTTCGTCGCCTGGCACCGGGAGTTCAAGGCCAAGAACGGCGGGAGGAGGGTTGCCCCGTCGAACTCGGGGAACAGCCGTCAGCGCAAGTCGGCCTTCACGCCCTCGCAGGTGGAGGCCTTCTGGGTTCCCAACAGCGAGGCCCTCGACGCCGCGATCCTGGGTGGCCGGCTCAAGGTGAGACCCATCGGCCGCCAGCCCCCAAAGGATGCGGGAGGCTCAGGCGTCGCCCGAGCGGACAAGTTCGAGATGCGGATGCCGCAGGCGCGCGATGGCATACGCGTAGCCCGCTACGACTGGCAACACAGGCGGAGGCGGTAGCCCACCGGTGGCTACCCTGGCCTCAGCCGCCGGGAGGAGCTGATCATGCCCACGCCCTACGAGCCTTGGGCATCGTCGACAGCGTCTCGCGCGGTCATGCAAGCCAACCGCCGTAGGGACACCCGCCCCGAGATGGCCGTCCGTCGCCTCGTGCACGCCTCAGGTCTCAGGTACCGCGTTGACGCGAAGCCGCTCCCCGAGCTCAACCGCCGCGCCGACCTGGTCTTCAGACGTGCCAAGGTCGCCGTCTTCGTTGACGGCTGCTACTGGCACGGCTGTCCTGAGCACGGCACCACCTCTCGCACAAATCCCGAGTACTGGGCGCAGAAGATCCGTCGCAACAAGGAGCGCGACGCCGAGACCGACGAGCTCCTCGACAAGGAAGGCTGGGATGTCATCCGCGTCTGGGAGCACGAGTGTCCCGAGGACGTGGCGGGCAGGATCGTGCGGAACGTACGGTCCGCGAGGGGGCGCGCTTCCAGGGCGACGAGCGACGAGTGACCACGCGGCGCCGCGGCCAGTTTGGCTGGCCCCGACACCGTGGTGCACCCCGTCGACCCGTTGTCCGACCCACGCCCCGTTGCGGCGTCCACGGTTCCGTCTCCTCGGGCCGGCCCGTCGACGGGACCGAGGGGTGGACCTCCCTCGTGCACCTGTGTGAGGCTCGTCGGCGCCACGATCCTCTCCCAGCCTGCGCAGACCACGGAGGGGGCGTGGACGAGGCGGAGCTCGCGAGGAGCGGGACCTGACCGGGTCAACCCGGCAGCCACGTCGAACGGGACGAGGAGGCGCACGGTGCCCACCGACGACGACGGCTGGACCGCATCCACCGACCTGGTGGTCACGTTGGCGTTCGCCGCCGACGCGGGGCAGCAGATGCTCGAGTCGAGTCCGTCGGTCAGCGAGGTGCTCAGCCGGCTTCGAGCCTTCATGACCGTCGTCGGGCTGCCGGAGTGCGAGGTGGACGCCACCCTTAGTTCCGTGACCCTGAGCTACTGGACGCCGGGGATGTCGGCGCCGGTGACGATCATGCGGACGGTCCGGGTGGCCAGTCCGCGGCTGGGCCGCTTGTGGGGGACCGTCGACCTGTTGGACCGAGTCGAGCAGCGACGCGTCGACGTGGCTGCTGCGGTGCACGAGCTGAAGCGGCTCAAGACCGCACCCGGCCCGCGACAGCGCCGCTACCTGACGGCTGTGCTGGCCTCGGTCATGGGATGGGTTGTCTACCTCAACGGCTTCTCGGCGACGACGGTGCTGGTCGCCCTGCTCGCGACCCTGCTGACAGCACCGGTCGTCCCGATGGTCCAGCGACTGGGGCTGCCCGAGGTGTTCGGGACCGCTCTGATCGCCGTGGTGATCGCCGCGGTTCCCAACCTCGCCGCGGCCAACGGGATCTACCTCGTCGTCGGCCCCGCGGTCGTGGGTGCCCTCTATATCTACTTGCCGGGTGTGGCAGTGGTGTCCTCGGTCATCGACGGGCTCAACAACGCCCCGCTCTCGGGGGTGGCCCGAGGGATCCTGGCCGTGGTCACCGCGGGCGCGCTGGCCCTGGGCATGCTCGCCGGCAACACGATCGGTGCCGGCCTGGGCCTGCGGTACACCCCTCCCGGCGCCACGTCGGTGCCCCTGCCGGTGTCGGTCATCGGTGCCGTCCTGGGGATGGCGGGGCTGGCGATCGCGTACGAGACCCCCCGCCGGGCGCTGGCACCGACGTTGCTCATGGGCTCGGCGGGCTGGGTCGCGATCTCGCTGCTCACCCAGCGCGGCTCGGCGAGCGGGTGGGTGGTGTACGTGCTGGCCGCCACCGTGGTGGGCTTCATCGGCGTGGTCGCCGCGGCCCGGCAGCGCTCGACCACGAGCGTCTACCTCGGCGTGGCCATCCTGCCGCTCGTCCCCGGGTTCACCCTCTACCGGGCGATGCTCGCCCTGGCCCAGGGAGAGCCGGGGGCGCTGTCGACCCTGGGCGAGGTCGCGATCATCTCCATGTCCCTCGCCGCCGGCGTGGCCGTCGGGGTCGCCATCGGCGGCAACCTCATCCGCGGCGGGCGCTTCCTCGCCCGGTACGTCCCACCACCCCCGATCCCGGCGGCGCGTCCGAAGTGGTCGAGACCGGGGACTCCGACGAGTCGCCGTGAAGGGAGACCGAAGCCTCCTGCGTGAGGTCGCGCAGCGGCTCACGGACGGGCCTCTGACCTGCGGTGGAGCCAGGGGGGCTCGGACCCCCAACCTGAGAGGTGCCGAACACGCACTCCCGGCAGGGGTGCTGCTGCAATTTGCTGCTGCACTTCGTCCCAAGAGGCCGGGGGTCAGCGGCTCAGGTCAAGGCGGTGCTGTGTTCGACGTCGCCGCTGGTGAGGGCGATCCGGTCGTGGCGCGATGAGATTCGGTCGCCCTTCGCGTGCTCGCGGTCTCGCCAAGCTTCTCGCCGCTCCGGCCAGTAAGCGCCGTATTCGCTAGCCGGCTCCAGCATGTCGGCGAGGTCACGTTCCTTGTCGCGAACATCGGCAGCAAGGTCGCGAGCTTCAGAGAAGCTGTCACGCGCGTCTGCAGCGGCCAGGATCGCGTTCGCGGCGTCCAGACGCTCGGCGAGGGCGACGGCGCGCACCTCCACGGCGGCCTCCCGAGCCGCCACGGCGACCTCCCGACGTTTGAGGTCGGACTCATGCGGGTCGCCGTGCGCCTCGCGCGTAGCCGCCAGCAGGTTGGGGTCCGTGTGCTCCTCGCTCATACGTTAGTGAACCACGATCGTGCCCACGGTCCGCCGGCTAGGCATCTCCGGCCCTCGCGGGGGTACGTGCCGGGCACCCAGTCTGACCGCGGCGCGGGACCACGCTCATCAAGCTGTACGAGATCGGCAGCCGGAGGCTCGACCGCCTCAGCGTCAGCGACGTGCAAGCCTGGGTCAACCGGCTTCGCCGGACGTGTCAGTGCTGCGCCCGGGGCAAGGATGCCAAGCGCGACGACCCCGAGTGCTGCGCCGCGGGCTCGTGCTGCGGACAGCTCCCGAGCGACTCGACGGTCCACCAGGCGTGGCGGGTGCTCCGCGCCGCCCTCAGTGCGGCCCAGCGCGACGAGCTCGTCCACCGCAACGTCGCGGCCCTGGTCCGGATGCCCGTGCCCCGCTCGCCGAGGGCCCCGATCTGGAGCGTCGCCGAAGCCGCGCGGTTCCTCGAGTCCGCCTCGGCCGACCGCGACCCGCTGTACGCCGCGTACGTCCTCCTCCTCGTGCTCGGGCTCCGCCGCGGCGAGGTCCTCGGGCTCGCGTGGGACGACGTCGACCTCGACACCGGCCAGGCGCGCATCGCGTGGCAGCTGCAACGGGTGGAGCGCCGGCTTCGCCGAACGCAGACCAAGACCCGGAGCTCCGACGCTGTCCTGCCGCTACCCGAGGTCTGCGTGGCCGCGCTGCGCCAGCGCCGCGCCGAGCAGGCGGCCGCGGCCACCGCAGCCGGTGAGGTCTGGCACGACTCGGGCCTGGTCTTGACCTCGTCGCTCGGGACGCCCGTCGACCCGAGGAACTTCCACCGCCTCTTCAAGGAGCGCTCGGCCGCGGCCGAAGTGCCGGAGATCCCGGTCCACTCCACGAGGCGCACGTGTGCCTCCCTGCTCGTCGAGCTCGACGTCCACCCCCGCGTGACGATGCAGATCCTCAGGCACTCCCAGATCGCCGTGACGATGGACATCTACGCCCAGGTCGCGCCGGAGAGCACGCGAGTGGCGCTGGCGAAACTCGGTCAGGCGTTCGTGCCCGCGCCCACGAAGGACCCCGCGCTGCTGCACAATGCTGCTGCAACCGTCGAACAGAGAGCCCTTCCAGACTTGGAAATCGGCCTCTGACCTGCGGTGGAGCCAAGGGGACTCGAACCCCCAACCCCCTGCTTGCAAAGACGACGGACCCACCTCCGTGACCTGCGAATACGCGGGATTCCGGGCCTGAAGCACCGCCGAACACCCCCTTATGGCGGGGGTACTGCTGCAGTTTGCTGCTGCACTCCGCCCCCTGGCTGGGGCGGGCGAACTCGGCGGCGCCACTCATGTGTAGCGCTCCTTCACGTCGCCAGCCCTGCGCCGCCGGAGCTCGGCCGCGAACTTCGGAAGACCGCAGCGCTCCAGGGAGTCGATCAGCTTCGACAGGCTCAGGGTCGGACGCGCTGACTCCCGCGACTGAGCGCGGAGGGCCTCCAGCACCCGCGACGGGTAGAGGTCGAATTGGTCGAGGAGGAAGTCGTCGGGGGTGACCACCTCGAGGTCGTGCGGCGTGACTGACTCCGGAGGAAAGTCGCGCAGGTTGAACGTCACGATCAGCTGGCACTCCGAGACCACTGCCGCCGCGAGCACGTGCGCGTCCTTGGGGTCGCAGGTCATGGCTGGCACGAGGTCGGCGTAGCCGGAGACCATCGCGTCATCGAATGCATTCTTCATCGCAGCAATTCGCCGCACGGCGCCGTCCGCGCCCACACCTGGGATCTTCGCCAGGTTCCGCTCGAGCTCGTCCAGCACGTCCGCGGACCAGTGCGGGCGGTACGCGCCCTGTTCCGCCACGCGAAGGAGGGTGTCGCACAGAGTCGCCGGGTACAGGACGCACGTGTCGAGGAAGACCGGGAAGCTCATGTCCCTCAGCGCATCGGCGGCGGCGGCGCGTCAGTGACCTCGTAGAGGCCGTTGCTCTCGGCCTCGCGCGCCATCGCGTCGAGCGCCTCGGCGCGCTCGGACCGCAGCCGCTCCTGGTAGGCCAGCAGGTCGCTCAGGCGGACGTACCGGTGCCGGCCGGGACGCTCCATCGGGATCTCCCCCCGCTCGAGGATCCGGACGAAGGTGGGCCGGGAGATGCCGAGGAAGTCGGCGGCCTCCTGGGTGGTCATCATGGCGTTCAGCGGCGCGACGGTGACGCCGAGCCCGTGGCTCAGCGACTCCGCAACCTGCCGCAGAACGTCCACCATCGCCGGGGGGATCTCGGTGCGCTGCCCGTCGACGTCGACGATCGCCGGCGTCTGTGACGGCGCCTGCCTGCCAGCCCTCTCGAGGACGTAGGCGAAGTCGATGATCTGCGCCTCCGTAGCCGCGTCAGGCAGGTAGGTGCGCGAGTCGACGGATGCGGTCCGGGCCATGGCATCTCCTCTCACGAGGTGGAGTGTACTCCCAAACGAACAAAACGAACACGAACCGTAGTGGTGGGGCCAGAATCTGTGACTTGGCCCTGTCGAACTCAATGGATCCCCCGCGCGTGATCGAAGGTGCGCCTAGGGTGACCATTCGGGGGGTTCACATGGAGCGTGCACGGCCAACGGATGCCGAGCGACTGGCCGGTCAGATTGCATGGATTTCGTTCGGGATTGCTGTCCTCATCGGTGTCATCGCCGATATTGGCGGATTCAGCTGGGGTTATGTTCGTTGGTCTCTCGGGGTCATATTCTTCGTGTCTGTTGTTGCATGGGCCTTCTTGTGGGTGAAGAGGCGTCTCCAAGCAAGGAGCTAGCCGATTCGGCGGTTGAAGGCGCGGACGAGGTCCTGCAGCGCTGGGGCCAGGGTGGGAAGGTCGCGCTGGTAGAGCCTCCCGGTGTCGAGTCGCTGGGCCAGTGCATCGAGTAGCCCCACCCACTCCGCCACTTGACTCGGCGGCCTCGCATCGGCACTGCGGTTCGAAGGGGCGACCTCCACTCGCTGCGTGACCACCTCCACCGCGGAGAGCCCGGAGGCGGCGGCGCGGCGCTGCTCCCAGGCGCGGTGCCGACACGTTGCGCTGCACCACTTGGGCACCCGGCCGCGAGCCGGGATGACAAAGTTCGTTCCGCACCACCCGCACGTCACCTCCTGCCCGGAACGCCGCCGTGGGGTGTGCGGGCCTCCGTTCTCGGGGCCGGGCGTTCGGTCCTGCTGCACGATGAGACTCCCCTCGTTGGACGACTACGAAGTCGTACCAACGACAGGGGGCACCATCGGGGTGCCAGACGTGTAGACGTCAGGGTCGTGGGACGTTGCCGGTCCCTCTGGGGAACATGACCCTGGGGTGGCGGTCGGAACCCAGGCCCCTGAAGGCGGACGGCCCGGTTCGCTGGCTATTGCCATGCGGCGACGCGACCCCGCGTCAGAAGAGATATGCGATGGCGACACCAGCGAGAATTCCGAGGGCCGCGAAGGCAAAGAAGCCGACCACCTTCTTGGGGGTTGACGGCGGCTGCGAACCCGGAGATGGCTTCAGTCCGAGGAGCTCGAGAAGCCTGGCGCGCTTCATCTCCGAAGTTCCTTTCGATGGGCTGGGAATGGGCTCTCCGTCAATCGAGCAGCCATTTCGAAGACGGTACGGCGATATCCAATCACGGCCATCACGCTGTCGCTGGCGATCACCGACAACCCGCGCCCGCGGTCGGGTCTGCCCGCCGGGACCCCCGGCGGGAGCCCGCCCATCAAGAAGTCCGGTCCGGAGGGACCGATCGTGACCCCGAGCGTCGGTACACGGAGCAACTCCACAGATCTGTCCACCGGTCTGGCCCACCCGAGCCGGCCGCCGTAGAAGGGAGACACCGCTCATGAGTGAGGAAGACGTCCGCTTGGTCCCGAAGTTGTACACCGTCGCCGAGGTCGCCGTGCTGCTCGGCTACGGCGAGACGAAGGTCCGCATGCTCATCGCCCAGGGCGACCTGAAGTCGGTCAAGGACGGCCACGCCCGGCGCGTGCTGCCGCGGTGGGTCGACGAGTACGTCGAGCGCCGCTGCGCCGAGTCCGACGCGCTCGTATGACTCCGCGACGCCGGCTCAACGGTGAGGGGTCGGTCTACAAGACCCCGACCGGCTACCGGGCCTACGTCTGGGTCGGCCTCCCCGACGGCCGACGTCGTCGCAAGTACGTCTACGGCCGGACCCGGGAGGAGGTCCATGCCAAGTGGCGGTCCCTGCAGGAGCGGGCCCGCCGCGGCCCGGTCGCCCCGAGGTCGCCGACCGTCAAGTCGTACATGAACGGCTGGCTCGAGAACGTCATCCGGCCGGGCCTCGCGCCGACGACAGCCCAGGCGTACGAGATGTGCCTGAGGCTCTACATCGCCCCCCTGATCGGCAGCCGGAGGCTCGACCCCGTCAGCGTCAGCGACGTGCAAGCCTGGGTCAACCGGCTTCGCCGGACGTGTCAGTGCTGCGCCCAGGGCAAGGATGCCAAGCGCGACGACCCCGAGTGCTGCGCCGCGGGCTCGTGCTGCGGACAGCTCCCGAGCGACTCGACGGTCCACCAGGCGTGGCGGGTGCTCCGCGCCGCCCTCAGTGCGGCCCAGCGCGACGAGCTCGTCCACCGCAACGTCGCGGCCCTGGTCCGGATGCCCGTGCCCCGCTCGCCGAGGGCCCCGATCTGGAGCGTCCCCGAGGCCGCGCGGTTCCTCGAGTCCGCCTCGGCCGACCGCGACCCGCTGTACGCCGCGTACGTCCTCCTCCTCGTGCTCGGGCTCCGCCGCGGCGAGGTCCTCGGGCTCGCGTGGGACGACGTCGACCTCGACACCGGCCAGGCGCGCATCGCGTGGCAGCTGCAACGGGTGGAGCGCCGGCTTCGCCGAACGCAGACCAAGACCCGGAGCTCCGACGCTGTCCTGCCGCTACCCGAGGTCTGCGTGGCTGCGCTGCGCCGGCGCCGCGCCGAGCAGGCGGCCGTGGCCACCGCAGCCGGTGAGGTCTGGCACGACTCGGGCCTGGTCTTCACCTCGTCGCTCGGGACGCCCGTCGACCCGCGGAACTTCCACCGCCTCTTCAAGGAGCGCTCGGCCGCGGCCGAAGTGCCGGAGATACCGGTCCACTCCACGAGGCGCACGTGTGCCTCCCTGCTCGTCGAGCTCGACGTCCACCCCCGCGTGACGATGCGGATCCTCAGGCACTCCCAGATCGCCGTGACGATGGACATCTACGCCCAGGTCGCGCCGGAGAGCACCCGGGCGGCGCTGGCGAAGCTCGGTCAGGCGTTCGTGCCCGCGCCCACGAAGGACCCCGCGCTGCTGCACAATGCTGCTGCAACCGTCGAACAGAGAGCCCTTCCAGACTTGGAATTGGGCCTCTGACCTGCGGTGGAGCCAGGGGGACTCGAACCCCCAACCCCCTGCTTGCAAAGCAGGTGCGCTACCAATTGCGCCATGGCCCCCGGTGGTGGGGTGCTGCTCCCGGACGGCGCGGTCAGCCCTTGGGACGGTCCGTCGCCTGCGCCCACGCGTCCCCACCGGGACGGCCGTTGCTCGAGGAGCCGCCGGTCGCCTCGGACCAGAGCGCCTGCTCCTCCTTCTGCTGCTTCAGCCGGCGCTGGACGACACCGGCACCCACGGCTGCTGCGGCGAGGACGAGGAGCTTCTTCATGTCGTTCTCCGAGACTGTGGTCGGGGCCGGAGAGGTGTGTGGGCCTAAGAGGACTTGAACCTCTGACCTCTTCCTTATCAGGGAAGCGCTCTAACCGTCTGAGCTATAGGCCCGGTGCCGGAACCGGCGAGCGCCCCCGATGGGGCGCGACGCCCGAGACTACCCCAGGCGATCTGCGGGGACAAAACCCGTCCCGCACCGTCCGGGACGGCCCGGGGTCAGTCGTCGGTGAGGGTCATCCGGATGCCGCCGACGAGGGCGGAGCAGATGTTGTAGAGGAAGGCCGAGAGCGTCGACATCGCGGTGATGAGGACGACGTCGACGACCCCGACGACGACGCTGAGGGACACCACCCGGCCGAAGCCGATGTAGTCGAGCAGGTCGA
>CAWDAQ010000007.1:0-63071 GCA_963800325.1 uncultured Actinomycetota bacterium
AGGCCCGCCCCGGGAGACCCCGGCTGCTGAGAAGCCGAGGACGCGCCCGGGGGAACTGGGTCAGGGTATCGACTCCACTGCGTCCGCACGGTCGGTCGCCCGGGCGCCGACCCTGCGGACGCAGGGCGCCGCCGGTGCCGGTCCGGCGTCAGCGGATCTTCACCGTGCGGGTGACCTGGCCGTTGTTCTCCCAGTAGGTCCGCCGGTTCGCGACGACCGGGTCCGACGGCTTCGGCTGGACCCGCCCGTGCCAGTCGACCGCGCGCGAGGTCACGGTGTGCTTGCCCTTGGCGACCTTGCCCCAGTCGTAGGACCAGAACGTCCACGACCACTCGCCGTGCCCGTGCGGGCGCCGCCGGTGCAGGTGGGCCTTGTGCCACGGGCCGTCGTCGATGCGGACCTCGACGCGGCGGATCGCGCCGCCCCACGCAGCCCCGAGCACGCGATAGTGGTCCCCGGTGCGGACGACCTTCGCGGGGACGGACTTCAGGCGGTTGTGACCGACGGTCGTCGCGGTCCAGACCGTCTCGCCGTCGTGCTTGGTCTCGCGGATGGTCACGTAGTCCCGGGCCATGAAGCGACCCGCGTTCCGGCCGTCCCGGAGCTCGATGCGGGTGAGCCACTTGACGTTCGCGACGCCGTACCAACCGGGTGCGATGAGCCGCAGCGGCCCGCCGTGCTCGTTCGGCAGGTCCTGACCGTTCATCCCCCAGGTGAGCAGGTTGGCGGGGTCCAGCGCGTCCTCGAGCGACATGCTGCGTGAGAAGTGCTCGGTGATCGTCAGGTCGAGGTTGCCGTCGCTGTCGGTCGTGGTCGTGCCCGTCCTCCCGCCACCGGTGACGCCGCCGTTGTCGCGGATCGTGACGGTGCCCTTGTCGAGCCCCCAGAAGACGACCTCGGTCGCGTCCCGGTGCGGGGCGGCCTCCCGCAGCACCCGGGCGAGCGAGGTTCCGGTCCACGTCGCGTTCCCGATCCCGCCGATGAGGAACGGGAGGCCGTGATTGCCGGCGCACTCGAGCGTGAAGTCGACGTTGCGGTGGCGCCGCGAGCGCAGGTCGTGCAGCGAGAGGGACTGCGGGTGCTCGACGAGGCCGTCGACCTGGAGTCGCCACTTCCTCGGGTCGAGGTCGGCGTCCTTGGGGTTGCCGTAGTGCTTGACCGTGAAGAACTCCCGGCGCGGCGTCCGCCACGAGTCGAGCTTCTCCCACACGAGCGGGTGGCCGAGCAGGCCCTGGGCGGGCGGTGGGATGTCGGCGGGCTGGTCGACCCAGGGGATGACCACCTCGTGGTGCTTCCGTGGTGGCCCGGACGGGTGGCGCTCGGTGGCCTCGGCCGCGGTCGCACCCCCTGCCACCCCGAGACCGGCTGCCCCGGCCAAGGAGCCCCGCTGGAGAACCGAACGCCGTGAGAGTGCGTGCTGGGCCATGGCCATTCCCCCATGTCAGCGCGATCTTGGCTGGTAGATCGCTCCTGCGACACAACCATCCCAGTCCCACGCGAAGTGTCAAGACTTCGCCAAGGTCGAACCTTTTGTGCCGTGGGCACGTCAGGAGCGCAAGAAGTCGCCGTTCGTGCGCACGGGGCCCGGCGCGACCGCCGGACCCGTCAGCGGTCGCGGCCGTCCCATCCGTGGGCGCGGGCGTACGCGCGCACGGCGTCCCGGTGCCGCTCGTGGAGGTCGAGCAGCACGTCCTCGCGGTCGGTGGTCGTCAGCCGGACCCGGGCGCTGCCCGTCCAGCGGCTGGCGTCGCCGATGGCCTCGATGTCGTCCCAACCGAGGTCGAACGCCCGTCCATCGCGTCGGACGAAGACACCGTCCGGCCCGATGACCGTGCGGGCAGGCAACACGACGACCGCCAGCGCGACATTGGCGGCGACGAGCTCCTCCCGCAGGGCCCGTTCCACCTCGAGCCGGACCCGATCGCCGGTGCGGGTCCGGATCCAGATGCGCTGGTCGGTGTCCCACCGGCCCCCTCCTCGATGTGAGCGACGTCCCCCCAGGCGAGGTCGTGGACGGTGCGCCATCGGCGAACCCACAGCCCGCGGGGCGTGACCACGGTGCGGTTGGCGATCCGGAAGGCGCCCCACGGCCCGAACAGGACCGCGACACCGCCGTAGAAGAGGGCGCTCCCGGGGTCGCCACGCACGAGCTCGACCGCGACCATGGCGACCCAGGCCACCGCCAGCGCACCCGGCAGGTTCGCGAGGGTGGCCCGGTGGACGCCCTCGACCCCCGTCTGTGCTCGCCCCCCCCATCCCGCCCCCCGCTGTCCCCGCCCACCGAAACGTAGCAACGAGGGCCCCACCGGATGGCAGGTTTGTGTCAGATCGACCTCTGTGCGCGAAACGAAGCACCGGCGCCCGATGCCGCAGGATCCTCAGGAAGGGTCCGCGCCGGTCGACGGGACCGGTGCAAGCGGGTGGCGGGGGACCGCCCGCCCCCGGCCGTACGTCCTGGAGATCGAACCGTGTCCCGTACCCCTGCCCGCGCGGTGGCCGCCACCGCGGTGGCGGCGGCTGTCGCCCTCGGCGCCGTGTCGGCCGCCGACGCCGCTCCGCGCCACACCCCGCACACCCCTGTCACGCACACCCGGACCACCGTCCACCTCAGGACCTCGGCCCACCCGAAGGCGCCCACCCACCCCACGACGGCGACCCGCGCGCAGCAGGCCCGCGCCAAGGCCACCGCCCGCCGGCTGGCCGCGACCAAGCGGCAGGTCGCCCGCAGCGCCGCCGTGAAGATCCGCCGGCTCGAGCGCGCCAGCTCCTGGGCGGGCCGCGCCCACCTCGGCGCCGAGGCGCTGTCCGCGGTCCGGGCGAACATCGCCACCGACAAGACCACGCTCGCCGGGTACAAGAAGCGGGTCGCCTACGCGAGCACGATGGGCGCGGCCCTCACCGCCCGCCGGCTCGTCGCGAGCTACCGCCCGGCGCGGTACGCGGCGGCCGTCTCCGTCCTCGCGTGGGACGCCCGCGCCGCCAAGAAGGTCGACGGGGTCAACACGGGCATCGCCGAGCTGACCCGGCTGGCCGACGCGAAGGAGGCCGCCGGCGCCGACGTCGCCGGCGCCCGGACCGCGCTCGGCGAGGCCACGACCGGCACCGCAGCCGCCACCGCGGCCCTCGCCGCGTCGACCACCGCCGCGGTCGAGGTCACCGCCACGACCGCGGCCCACGGCGGCGGCAGCCCGCTCGTCGTCTCCCGCACGCAGGCCCACAGGGCGGCGACCGCGCTGGCCGCGGCCCGGGACGCGGTGGATGCGGCCACCGCCGCCGTCACCGACGCGGCGGTTCCGACCCCCGGGGCCTGAGCCCCCACCCCGCACTTCGTGCCCGATCGGCCGCGTCGGGTCCGGATCAACCGGACACGGTGCGCGGCCGATCGGGCACGAAGTCGGGTGTAGCGGCCGGTCGCCGCCGCGCGCGCGTGCGGAGCGGTCGTCGTCACCCGGTCGGGTCCGACCCGGCGGTCGTGTCCGACCCGCTCGTGGAGCGCCCGGTGGCGAGGGCGAGGTCGCGGTCGACGACCTGCTGGCACACCTCGTGGAGGTCGAGGTGGTTGCTGCGGGCGTGGTGGCGCAGGACCTCGAAGGCCCGGTCGGGGCTGGAGCCCGTCAGGGCAGCGATGAACCCCTTGGCCTGCTCGATGACGACACGCGAGCGGAGGGCTCCCTCGAGCTGGCGCGCCTTGAGCTCGGCCGCCTCCTGCGCGGCTCGCCGCACGCTCTGGCGCAGGTTGCACACCAGCCCGCGGACCCCGGGGTCGTCGAGCAGGTTCGTCATCGCGGCCTCCGCCCAGATCCACCCCTCGCCGTGGACGAGCCGGAGCTCCAGCGGCGCGTGCCCGCCGGGGACGGCGACGACGCGCTCGAGGTACTCGGCCAGCCCGGCGCGGTCGTCGGCGTGGATCAGGGGGACGAAGGAGCTCCCGACGAGCGACTCGGCGTCCCACCCGAACAGCTCGTGGACCGAGGGCGCGGCGTACGTGACGACGGCGTCGGCCCGAAGCACGAGCGCGGCGTCGGTGGAGCGCTCGAGCAGGGGACGCAGGGCAGCGCCGAGATGGGTCGAGACCCCGACGATGCCCACGAGCTCGCCGTCCCGGTAGATGCCGGCGTCTGTGACGAGCGCGGTGAAGATCCGTCCGTCGCGGCGTCGCACCGGGAAGCTCCCGGACCACGGCACCCCGGCCCGCAGGGCCGTCATGATGTCGGCGGCGGTCCCCTGGGCGATGTCGGGGACCGTCACCGAGTCGATGCTCCGGCCGAGGACCTCCTCGGCCGGCCAGCCGTACAGCCGCTCGGCAGCGGGGTTCCAGTAGCCGATGACGCCGTCGACGTCCGTGGTGATGACCGCCTGCCCCAGGGAGTCCAGCTGCTCGGCCGGGCTGAACGAGCCGTCGTCCTCGTCCCTCGCCAGTACACCCATTCGCGGCCCTCAGTCGTCCCAGTGCGCGGCCGGTTCCCGGAGGGAGGGGTGTGCCGCCCGCCCGGGTCGGCCCTCGTGGCCAAGCAGGCTCAGTGTAGTCCCGCCGCGGCCGCCCGCGGCGGACCGGCCGGGACCTTCGTCACTCGTCCGCGGTGGTCCGCGGGGGTGTTATCGAAGGACCCCCGCTCCCACTCGAGGGAGTCGGGCGGGTCAGTCCTGGAGGTCGACCATGTCCACCGCAACCGAGTCCCTGCCAGTGCAGACCGTGGTCCGCGGCGAGGTCCGGCGGGCCGAGCGGCAGTACGCCGAGGACAAGGTCCGGCACGCGAGCCGGCACGCGCCCGGGGTCGTCCGCTCGGCCCGGATCGTGCTCGAGCACCGGCCGGACCCGGCGGTGGACCGTCCGGCCAAGGCCGAGGCCACGGTCGACGTCGACGGGACGCCGGTGCGCGCCCAGGCGCTCGCGCGCACCATGCGGGAGGCGGTCGACATGCTCGCCGGACGCCTCGACCGCCGCCTCGTCCAGGTGGCGGAGCGGCGCCGGACCCGACACCGCTGGGTCGCGGCGGCCTCCGAGCACGAGTGGCGCCACGGTGACCAACCCCGCCGGGAGCTGCCGCACCACCCGCGACCGGCAGGCTCGCGCAAGGTCGTGCGGCGCAAGTCCTTCGCCAGCGAGCCGATGACCGTCGACGAGGCGGCCTACGAGATGGACCTGCTCGACCACGACTTCTTCCTCTACACCGACGCCGCGACCGGGGCCCCGGCCCTTGTTCACCGCCTGCCCCAGGGCGGGTTCGCGGTGAGCGGCGGCGCCGGCCTGCACGACCAGGTCACGACCTCCGGTGCGGTCCTGCCCCGGGGCGGGCCCCCGACCCTGACCGAGGCCCAGGCCAGGGAGCGCATCGAGGCCGGCGGCGAGCCCGTCGTGTTCTACCTCGACGCCGAGACCGGCGGAGCCCGCGTCCTCTACACCCGCTACGACGGGCACTACGGGCTCATCGAGACCGATTAGTCCTGTTTGTAGGCTTTTTAGGTGTTAATAACTGATGTCTTGTATTTACTTTTCAGTATGTATAAGGCATTCATGACACTTATGTCGCTAAAGCATCTGAGACCGCTGCCGGTTTGTTGTGGATTTGCCCCGTGCAATTTTGCGCAAACTGCACACAGGAAGGTCACAGGCTCGCTAACGTCTGTCGCGGCTCGGAGGAAATCTCCGCAGCGAAGTCACGACAACGTTTGGGGAATGTCTTGAAGCGAATCGCAATCGCCCTCGTCGCCGGAGCCGCGGTGTCCACCGCCGCGTTCGCGTCCGCGTCCGCGCTCTCCGTCGACGGCGGCACCATCCAGGCCGGGTCGTCCCACGTCAAGTGCGACACCAACGGCGTCAAGGTCAACTGGGGGCTGGAGACCGACGACGACTCGGTGCGTTTCGTCCGTGTCTCGAAGATCGACCGGGACTGCAAGGGGGCCACGCTCTTCGCCAAGGTCAACGGCGGCAAGACCATGTCCGCCGAGGTCGACGGCACCGAGGTGAAGCTGCCCTTCACCGCTCCGTTCCCGACCGCGAAGTCCGTCAAGGACATCAAGGTCTGGATCGAGGGCTGACCGGACAGCACCTTCGGTGGCGGCTGGCGGACGGGGGTCCGTCAGCCGCCACCGGGCGCACATCGGGGATGCATGGGATGCACATGTCACGCAAACTTCGTCGCAGTCTGTCCTGGGGGCTGCTCCTCGCCGCGTTCGCGGTCTGGTTCGTCGCCCTCCGACCCGTCGGGCTCGGCGGACCCGCGTCGTACATCATCGTCAGCGGCACGAGCATGGAGCCCACGTTTCACACGGGCGACCTTGTCGTCCTGACGGAGCGCGCGAGCTACCGGCCGGGCGAAGTCGTCACCTACCGCGTCCCGAAGGGGGACCCAGGTGCCGGCAGCTTCGTCATCCACCGCATCAAGGGGGGTTCGGCGACGTCAGGCTTCGTCACCCAGGGTGACAACCGCAAGTATTCCGACGACTGGCATCCCCGCGGTGGAGACATCGTGGGGACCATGCGGCTCATGGTTCCCAAGGTAGGGACGTTGCTGAGCACCCTCCGAGAGCCGAGCCTGCTGGCGGCCCTCGCCGGAGGAGCAGCGGTCGTCACCATCCTCCTGCGGACGCCTACGGCGCCGTCGCGGGCTGGCGCGCGGTCCACCACGGAGCCCGCCGATGCCTAGGCGCTGGGTCCTCGGCGCGGCGGCGCTCGTCGCGTCCGGGGGTCTCGCGGTCCCCCTAAGCGTCGCGTCCGCATCCGCGCTCGAGGTGGACGGGGGTGTCCTGCAGCGGTGGGTCCTCGCCGGTCCGGACCCCTCGCCGCACGGCGGGGCCAAGCAGGACGAGCCCAGCCGGGACGAGCCCAGCCGGGGCCGGGGCTCGGGCGACAGCGGGCAGGCCGAGTCGTCGTCCACGAGCACCACCCCGCCCGGCGAGCGCGGTGGCGGCCCGGAGCGGGGTCCCACTCACGGCACTCCGGAGGCGGGCACGCCGTCCTCCGAGGGGAAGCCCACCACGACGCCGCCGACCAGCGCGCCCGCGGCGCCCGACCCGAAGCCGACCACCCCGAAGCCGACCACGCCGACGCCGACCACGCCGGCGCCGACCACGCCGGCGCCGACCACGCCGGCGCCGACCACGCCGAAGCCAGCCCCACCGAAGCCGACGTCCGCAGCTCCGGCCGAGTCGTCGACCGCTGCCCCGAAGGCCCCGAAGGACGCCCCCGCGGCGGCCGGGCTCGCCGCCGAGAGCGCCGCCCCGTCCGGTCAGCCGGCGACGGCGACGACGGGGAGTCCCACCGCGCCCAGCCCGGACACCGCGAACACCGATCCGGCGTCGCGCTCCTGATCCTCGTCGAGGCCCTCCCGGGAGGTCGTCACGTAGAGCACGTCGAGGTCGTCGCCGCCGAAGGTGCACGCGGTGACCTTCGTCGCCGGCAGCTCGACGACCTCCGAGACGGTCCCGTCGGGGTCGTAGCGGCGCACGGCCGAGCCGTCGTACAGCGCGACCCAGACCCCGCCCTCGGAGTCCACGGTCAGCCCGTCCGGCGCGCCGTCCTCGGGGTCGATCTCGACGAACCGGCGGCGCTCGACGAGCCGGTCGTCGACGTTGTCGAACACGTCGACGCCGCCGGTCGCGGTGTCGTTGTAGTACGCGAGGGTCCCGTCGGGCGAGAAGCCGAGCCCGTTCGAGACCGTCACCTCGCAGAGGAAGGGCTCGGCCTCGAAGTCCCGCCCGAAGCGGAACAGCGTCCCGGCGCCCGGAGTCTGGCCGTAGGCCATCGTCCCGCCGTAGAGCGTGCCGTCCGGTGACACCCCGCCCTCGTTGAACCGTACGGCGATGTCGTCCCAGAGCACCTCGCCGTGCTCGATGGGGCCGTCGGTGTCGCGGGCGAGGCCGAGGCGCCGCTCGAGACCGACGACGAAGCCGCCGCCCGCCCGGGGCCGGTGGAACGCGGCGACCTTGCCCACGTGGAGCCGGCGGACCCCACCCGGCTCGATCGTCACGAGGTCCCCGGCGAGCATGTCGACGTAGCGCAGCCCGCCCCAGGAGGGGGACCACACCGGACCCTCGGCGTGGTAAGCGATCGGACCGGTGACGTTCTCGACCTCGCTCATCCCTCCACCCCACCACACGGGGCGCCTCGTGACGAGGCCCCGCGGGGGTCCCCGACGCCGGGCCGGGGCCCGTCCCCTCTGACACACTGGGCCGGTGAGCAGCAGCGGACCCGAGCGGGGCCGGCCCCGCCGGCCCGCGCACTTCAGTGCCGAGGCGCTGGAGGCCCACGGCGGCACGCTGCCCGGTCCCGCGGAGACCACCGAGGCCGCCCACGAGACCGCGGCCGTCCTCGTCGGCTCGGGCCGGGCGGCCGGTGACCCCGACGTCACCGACCGCCTCGTCGGGCTCGTCGACCAGCTCGGCCTCGACACCCTCGCCGACCTCTGGGCCGACCGCCCAGCCCGGAGCCTGCCCGGCGCGCTCTGGCGGCTCTACGTCCTGCGCGAGTGGGTCCGCCGGTCCCCGGAGGCCGCGAGCCGCGAGTACGCGGTCGGGATGCAGCGCGCCGGGGTCCAGCACGCCGTCGCCGGGGTCGTCGAGCCGCCGAGCCCCGAGGGGGTCCGCGAGCTCGCCGACCGGATCCTCGCCGGCGTGTTCGCCGGTGACCTCGCGGTCGCCCTCGAACGGGCCGGGGCCTTCTGCCGGGTCGTCTCCGCGGGGAGGGCCGAGCTCGCCCAGGACGACGACGCCCACGACCCGGACGGCGCGCACCGGCAGACCCGGCGGGCGGCGTCGGTGCTGACGACCGCCGAGGACCTCGAGGCCTGCGCGCAGCTGTGGCGCCGCGACTCCCTGACCTGACCTGAGCCGACCTGACCGGGTCCGGCCGCCGCGGCCGCGCCCCAGCCGACGAAAAGAATCGGCACCGCGTCCCGCGTCCGGGAACACACGTGCCGGTCGGGCCGTTAGAGTCCGGTGTGCGCCGGGTCGCGGTAGCCCCGGGTCCCAACACACGCCGCTACGAGCGGCCACGCGCCGTGAGGCGCTCCCGACCCGGCGCACCCCTCCCTCCTGGAGGCGTTCCCTGTGCCTTCTTTACGATTGTGTCTTACTTGTCCGATTTCTCCTCGTTCGAGCAAATTCCCCGATCGCCAGAAGGTAAAGGTCGCGTAATTACTTTGGAGTACGCCACTGTGTCTCCACCCCGCCGCCCTAGAGTTCCTCGTGTGACGACCAGCAAGGACGAGGAGGACCTCACGGACGAGGTCCTGGCCGACGAGATCGAGCTCGTCGGGGCGCTCGTGGCCGCCGCCGCGGAGAGCCCCGGGCCGATGAGCCAGGACGACATCGACGAGGCCCTCGGGGTCACCCACGAGGCCCGCGCCCACGACGAGGCGAGCGGGCCCACCCGCCGCCGTCGCTCCCGCCGGGGCCGTCCGGCGAAGGCCGGCTGAGCCGTCGCCTTCCCCCTCGGGGGCCGCGCGCGCGTCGCGGAGGTGAACGGCGGGTGACATCCGGTCGACGAGTGGCCGTAGCATCTTCCCCGATCACGTTCCGATCCCGGGAGGACATCTCGTGGGCTTCCGCCTCACCCCGCAGGACACGAGCCTGTTCGACCTGCTCGCCATGAGCGCCTCCCACCTCGTCGACGGGGCGAAGACGCTCACCGACGTCCTCGGGGCCGACCCGGACGCCCGGGACGACATCGCGACACGGATGCGCGACATCGAGCACCTGGCCGACGAGGCCACGCACGAGATCATCAAGAAGGTCAACAGCAGCTTCATCACGCCGTTCGACCGCGAGGACGTCCACGGCCTCGCGAGCGCGCTCGACGACTGCCTCGACATGATGGACGCCGCCGTCGACCTCATCGCCCTCCACCGGATCCCGTCGCTGCCGTCGGCGGTCTCGGAGCAGGCCGAGATCCTCGGGCGGATGTCCGAGCTGACCGCGCAGGCGATGCCGCGGCTGCGGTCGATGAAGGACCTGTCCGGGTTCTGGATCGAGATCAACCGCCTCGAGAACCAGGCCGACCAGGTCTACCGGCGCCTCGTCGCCGAGCTGTTCCGCGACGAGGAGGCCAACGCGATCCGGATCATGAAGATCAAGGAGGTCATCGACACCCTCGAGGCCGGAGCGGACGCCTTCGAGATGGTGGCCCATCGGGTCGAGGGCATCGCGGTCAAGGAGTCCTGAGCGCGTGGAGTGGCTCCCCGTCGCCCTCGTCATCCTGTTGGCGATGGTGTTCAACTACACCAACGGCTTCCACGACGCCGCGAACGCCATCGCGACGTCGGTGTCCACCCGGGCGCTGACCCCACGGGTGGCGCTCGCGATGGCGGCGGTGATGAACCTCGTCGGGGCGTTCGCCGGGACGGAGGTCGCCAAGACCGTCGGCAGCGGCATCATCGACCCGCCGAAGGGCCAGGAGGGGCTGGTCATCACCGCGGCGGCGCTGGTCGGTGCGATCGGCTGGAACCTGCTCACGTGGTGGTACGGGCTGCCCTCGTCGAGCTCGCACGCCCTCATCGGCGGACTCGGGGGAGCGGCGCTCGCGGCCGGCGCGCACGTGCTGTGGGCGGGGATCGGCAAGAGCGTCGTCATCCCGATGGTGGTCTCGCCGATCGTGGGTGTCGTGCTCGGCTACCTCGTCATGCTCGGGATCCTCTGGCTCTTCCGGCACGGCCACCCCGGCCGCCTCTCGCGCGGCTTCCGGTACGCCCAGACCGTCTCCGCCGCCGCCATGGCGTTCGGGCACGGACTGCAGGACGCCGCGAAGACCGCGGGCGTCGTCGTCCTCGCGCTCACCGTCGGCGGGTACCACGACCAGGCCGACTCGAGCATCCCCGTGTGGGTGCTCGTCCTCAGCGCCGTCGTCATCAGCGCCGGGACCTACTCCGGCGGCTGGCGGATCATGCGCACCCTCGGACGCCGCATCATCCACCTCGACCCGCCGCACGGGTTCGCCGCCGAGATGAGCGCCGCCGGCATCCTCTACACCGCGGGCATGGCGTTCGGGGCCCCGATCTCGACGACCCACACGATCACGTCGGCGATCATGGGCGTCGGCGCGACCCGGAGGCTGTCCGCGGTCCGGTGGGGCGTCGCCGGGAACATCGCGAGCGCGTGGGTGCTCACCTTCCCCGGCGCGGGCCTCGCGGCCGGGCTCACCTACCTCGTCCTTCACGCCGTCCTCCTCTGAGGCCGCTCCCACTCCGCACTTCGCGCCCGTTCGGCCGCGCACCGGGCCCGCCAGGCCCCGATTTCGCGGTCGAGTGGGCACGAGGTGAGCGGTCCCCCGTGGCAGCCGCAGCGCAGCGACGCGGTCACCCGCCCGGGGGCGCTGCGCCGGACCGCCGCGTGGAAGCGTGAGGCGACGACCCACGGCGCGTGCGCGATCTCATCGGGGTCCCACCGGACGACCTCGAGCCCGAGGTCGCGCAGCCTGCTCTCGCGGCGTCCCGCGGCGACCACCCGGAGGGCGACGGCCCGGGAGCGCCGGTCCATCGCCGGGTCGACGTCCCCGAGGTACTTGCCGAGCCCGTCCGCCTCACCGACGAGGCCGTGCTCGGGCCAGTAGACGTCGACCCGGCCGACGAGTTCGCCCCACCCGTCGTGGACGGCGACCTGCGGGACCCCGAGCGGCACGCCCTCGCGTTGGAGCCTCGCCGCCGAGGCGGACTCGAACCACCCCTCCCGGCGCGGGTCGAGCAGCGCGAGGACGTCGTCGGCCTTGCGCACACCCGGCCACCGTCGCTGGAACCGGCGCATCTCGGCGAGCCCGGTGAACCCGAGCAGACCCCGCCGGGCCGCGCTGTCGGCGACCGCGAGCGCGTCCGCGACGGGCAGGCTGCGGCAGCAGTCGAGCAGGGTTCGGGTCGGGACCGTGCAGGGGACGCCCCGCAGGGAGCGCACGTGCTCGCCGGGGATGTCGGCACGGTGCAGCCGGACGAACGACGGGGCCCGGCTGGTCCGGCTGCCGCCGAGGTCGGTGAGCGTCACCGGACCGAGCCGGCCGCGCGGGGTCGGCAGCCCGAGCAGGACGGCCGCGCTGAGGTGGCTCACCGGCGCGTCGGGGACGATGCGGACCGCGGCGCGGGTGAGCGCGGCGTGGCGCTCGCGGGGGTCGAGCAGTCCCCAGGCGGCGGCGACGGCGTACAGTCCCGTCGCCGGCCGGGTCAGCTCGCCGTGCCGCGCGAGGGTGGCCAGACGGTGCCGGGAGACCCCGCACGCGGCGGCGTCGGCCCGGGTGAAGGGCTGCGGGAGGTCGGCGAGGTGGACGAGCACGAGGGCATGCTTCCCCCGGCCCGGGGGGCGCGGCCCCGCCCCGCTTCACCGCTGTGGACGGCGTGACCTCCCCACCGCCCCTGTGCAGTCCCGAAGCCCGCACTTCGTGCCCGTTCGGCCGCGCAAACCGGGCGTTCCACGCCCGGGAGCGCGGCCAACCGGGCACGAAGTGCGAAGTACGGGGCCGGCGGGTTTCGGGTGGGGCGCTTGAGGCGGGGGAGGAGGGTCAGCCGAAGCGGCCGGAGATGTAGTCCTCGGTGGCCTTCTCGCGGGGGTTGTTGAAGATCTTCGGGGTCTCGTCGTACTCGATGAGGCGGCCGGGCTTGCCGGTGCCCTCGATGTTGAAGAACCCGGTCTTGTCGCTGACCCGCGCGGCCTGCTGCATGTTGTGGGTGACGATGACGATCGTGTAGTCGGTCTTGAGGTCCTCGATGAGGTCCTCGATCGCGAGCGTCGAGATCGGGTCGAGCGCGGAGCACGGCTCGTCCATGAGGACGACGTCCGGCTTCACCGCGATCGTCCGGGCGATGCACAGCCGCTGCTGCTGTCCGCCGGACAGCCCGGACCCGGGACGGTCGAGCCGGTCGCTGACCTCGTTCCAGAGGTTCGCGCCGCGGAGGGAGGCCTCGACGAGGTCGTCCATCTCGGCCTTCTTCATCCGCTTGTTGTTGAGCTTCACGCCGGCGACGACGTTGTCGTAGATCGACATCGTCGGGAACGGGTTGGCGCGCTGGAAGACCATGCCGATCCGCTGGCG
Source organism: uncultured Actinomycetota bacterium (assembly GCA_963800325.1). Classification (GTDB taxonomy): domain Bacteria; phylum Actinomycetota; class Actinomycetes; order Actinomycetales; family Dermatophilaceae; genus CAWDAQ01. The sequence goes on from CAWDAQ010000007.1 coordinate 13,010, forward strand.
GACCCCGACCGGGTCGACGCCGGGCGCGTAGAGGTTCTGCTCGTCGACGACGACGTCGCCCTCGACGTGCGCCCCCGGGATGACCTCGTGCATCCGGTTCAGCGCCCGCAGGAACGTCGACTTCCCGCAGCCGGAGGGACCGATCAGGGCGGTCACCGCGCGCGGCTCGATGACCATGGAGACCCCTTCCACCGCGAGGAAGCTCCCGTAGTAGATGTTGAGGTCGCTGACGTCGATGCGCTTGGCCACGACTGCCTTTCCGTGTCTCGGTGCCGGGCTCAGATGCCGTTCTTCGGGGCGAAGAACTTGGAGATGAGCCGGGCGATGATGTTGAGGGCCATGACGATGAGGATCAGGAGCAGGGCGGCGGTCCAGGCCCGGTTGATGTACGGGTCCCGCGGGATCCCCGGCTGGGCGTAGGAGTAGTACGAGAACACCGGCAGGGTGGCCATCCGCCCCGAGAACGGGTTGAGGTTGGTGCCCGTGGTCAGCCCGACGGTGACGAGCAGCGGGGCCGTCTCGCCGATGACCCGGGCGATCGCGAGGGTCACGCCGGTCGCGATCCCGGCGACCGCGGTCGGCAGGACGACCTTGGTGATCGTCAGCCACTTCGGGACCCCGAGCGCGAGGGAGGCCTCGCGCAGCTCGTTCGGGACGAGCCGGAGCATCTCCTCGGTCGAGCGGACGACGACCGGGATCATGAGCACGCAGAGCGCGACCGCCCCGATGATCCCCAGCCGCGCGCCCGGGCCGAGGAAGAGCGTGAACAGCGACACCGCGAACAGGCCGGCGACGATCGAGGGGATGCCGGTCATGACGTCGACGAAGAACGTCAGCGCCTTCGACAGCCCGCCCCGACCGCCGTACTCGACGAGGTAGACCGCCGCGAGGACCCCGATCGGGACCGAGATCAGGGCCGTGATCCCGGTGATGATCAGGGTGCCCATGAGCGCGTGGTACGCGCCGCCGCCCTCGCCGACCACCCCGCGCATCGAGTACGTGAAGAACTGGACGTCGAACCGTTTGTAGCCCTCGGCGACGACCTTGGAGACGACCGAGACCAGCGGGAGCAGGGCCAGGAGGAAGAACGTCGTCACCACGCCGGTGACGAGCCGGTCCAGGGCGGGTCGGGGTCCCTCGACGACCCGGGAGAGCACGTAGATCGTCACGACGTAGATCGCCGCGGCGACGATGACGAGGGCGAACACGTTGAACGACCACACCGCGAGCAGGAGCGCGAGGGAGACCACGCCCGAGGCCGCGAGGACGGCCCACCGGGACCAGCGGGGCAGCCGGGGGTGGATCAGCGGAGAGCCCGGCTCGACGGTGCGCTCGTCGGGGCGGCGGGGGGTGAGGGTCGGACTGGCCATCAGTTGGCTCCCGAGAACTCGGACCGGCGGCTGACGATCCACCGGGCCGCGATGTTGACGAGCAGGGTGATGAAGAACAGGACGAGGCCCGAGGCGATGAGCGAGTTGACGTCGAGGCCGCTGGACTCCGGGAACTGGAGGGCGATGTCCGCGGCGATCGTCCCGGAGTTCTGCGAGCTGATGATGTCCCAGTGGTAGCCGCCGGCGATCGAGAGGATGATCGCGACGGCCATCGTCTCCCCGAGCGCACGGCCCAGGCCGAGCATCGCGCCGGAGATGATCCCGGACTTGCCGAACGGGAGAACCGCCTGGCGGATCATCTCCCACCGGGTGGCGCCGAGGGCGAGCGAGGCCTCCTCGTGCAGCCGGGGCGTCTGGAGGAAGACCTCCCGGTTCACCGCCGTCATGATCGGCAGGACCATGATCGCGAGGACGAGCCCGACGACGAGCATCGTCCGCCCGGACGTGCTCGCCGGGCCCGCGAAGAACGGGAGCCAGCCGAGGTGGTCGCTGAGCCACTGAGCCGGGGGCACCGACTCGGGCGCGACGACGTAGATGCCCCAGAGGCCGTAGATGATGCTCGGCACCGCCGCGAGCAGGTCCACGAGGTAGCCCAGCCCCTGGGCGAGGCGCCGCGGGGCGTAGTGGGTGATGAACAGGGCGATCCCGACCGAGAGCGGGGTCGCGACGACGAGCGCGATGACCGCGGCGAGCAGCGTCCCGAACACGAGCGGTCCCACGTAGGCGACGAGACCCTCGCCGCCGCGGAACTGGTCCGCGGGGGCGGTGAGCGCCGGCCAGGCCTGCCACAGGAGGAACCCCGCGACCCCGGCGAGGGTCGCGAGGATGACCACGCCCGCCGAGGTCGCGGCGCCGCGGAAGAGCCGGTCGCCCACCCGCCGCGGGGGCGACCCCGGCCGGGTGGTGTCGGTAGTGCTCACGGGGGACCTGCCTCTCAGGGGACGAGTGGGGGACAGCAGGCGCGCCTCACGGCGCACCTGCGAGGGTAGCGGCGAGGGCGGCCCGTGCCGGCAGCGCCGGTACGGACCGCCCCCGCGTGGCACACGTCAGCCGGCCGAGATCGCGTCGATGGCCTTCGTCGCGTTGTCCATGCCGGACTGGCTGAGCGGGGCCGACCCGGCGGCCTTCGCCGCGGCCTGCTGGCCCTCGGAGCTGCTGATGTAGGTCAGCCACGCCTTGACCAGGTCCGCGGTGCCCTGGTCCGGGTACGTGGTGCAGGCGAGCGAGTACGACGCGAGGACGATCGGGTACGTGCCTGCCGCGTCGGTGGTCCGCTTGAGGTCGATCGCGTAGTCGTACTTCCCGCGCCCGGGGACCCGGGAGGACTCGTCGACGATCTTGGCGGCTGCCTCGGCGGTCGGGCCGACGAAGTCCGAGCCGACCTTCACCTTGGCGGCGGGCAGGTCGCCGAGCTGGGAGGCGTCGGCGTAGCCGATGTAGCCGTCACCGGCGCCGACCGCCTGGATGATGCCCTGGGTGCCCTTGGCGGACTCGCCGCTCTTGATCGGCCAGTTGCCGCTCATCTCGTTGGTCCAGACGTCCCCGGCGGCCTTGTGGAGGTAGTCGGTGAAGTTCTCCGTCGTGCCGGAGTCGTCGGATCGGTGCACCGGGGTGACCTTCGTCGACGGGAGGTCGGTGCCCGGGTTGAGCTTCTTGATCGCCGGGTCGTCCCACGAGGTGATCTCGCCGGTGAAGATCTTCGCGACTGTCGTCGGGTCGAGCTTGAGGTCCGTGACGCCCTTGAGGTTGTAGGCGAGCGCGATGGGGGAGATGTAGACCGGGAACTCGATGGCCTGGCCGCAGCTGTCCTTGACCTGGGACAGCTCGTCCTCGGTGAGGTAGGCGTCGGACCCGCCGAACTGGGTCGCGCCGGAGAGGAACTGCTCCCGGCCGCCGCCGGACCCGATCGGGTCGTAGTTGACGGTGACGTCCGGGTGCTCGCCCTCGAACTTGGCCTTCCACGTCTCCATGGCGACGGTCTGCGTGCTCGCCCCGGCGCCGTCGAGCGTGCCGGACAGCGAGGAGCCGCTGCCCGAGCCCGAGGAGTCGTTGCTCGTGCTCTCGTTGGCGGCACCGCAGGCAGCCAGCGACAGGGAGAGGGCCACGGCGGCGGGGATCGCGGCTCGGCCCAGGGTGGTGCGCTTCACGTTGTCGTGCCTCTCGTGAGGGGGTACGGGCCGGCCGCCGGCCCGTGGGGCACGCGGCGGCAGACCCTCGTGGTCGTACGTCACGAACGCTAGGAACCAGCGGTAACGCGGTGGCCCGCCGTCGGTGAACGGACCGTGAACACGAGAGATCCATTCGGGGTCCGGTTGGTCAAGGTCGCGGTCGGACCCGTGGTCTCGGAGCCCGGAGCGGGCCGGGCGGGGTCACGAGGCCCGGGGACCGGGGCGCGGCAGGTGGCGCTCGACGCCGACGACGCGAGCCTTCTCGCCGACCCCGGCGACGTGCGCGACGAGGGCCTCGCCCTTGGCGAGGTTGTCCTCCGCGGCCGCGCGCAGCGCTGCGGCCGTCGCCTCCGACCCCGGCGCCTCGGCCGCGACCCGCCCGGCGAGCAGGCCGAGGAGGTCGGGCAGCACCGGGCCGTGGCTGCACAGCGCCGCCGGGTCCCCGGCGGCGACGACGCGCTCGAGGTGGTGGCGGCACCGGGCGGCGTCCTCGGCGTAGCCCTCCTCGGACAGGCCCGGCTTGAACCGGACCCGGGAGCCGGTCTTCTTCGCGTACGGGGCGAGGGTGTCCGAGCACCGCAGCGACGGCGAGCTCACCAGCCGCGTGACGCCGTACGCGCCGAGCACGGGGACGAGGGCCCGGGACTGCTCGCGGCCGCGGGGGTCGAGCGGCCGGAGCGGGTCGGGCCGGCGCCACGAGTCCCGCGGCCGGGCCTTCGCGTGGCGGACCAGCAGGAGCGGCCACGTGCGCAGCGCGCCGGCGGCGTCGGCCGCGGCGACCGCGTCCAGCTGGTCCCGGTCGCGGGGGTAGTCGAGCCGGCAGGCGGCAGCGTCGAGGGCGAGCCAGGCGACGTCGTCGATCTCGTTGACGAGGCGGCCGTCGCCGCCGACGACCTCCGCGGCCCAGTAGCGCACCCGCTTCTCGCGCCCCTTGACCTCGTAGTCGGCCCGGGGGAGCGGCAGCCCGAGCCGGACCCGCAGGCCGGTCTCCTCATGGGTCTCGCGGACCGCGGCCGCGGGGAAGGACTCGCCCGGGTCGAGCTTGCCCTTGGCCCAGGCCCAGTCGTCGTAGCGCGGCCGGTGGACGAGCGCGACCTCGAGCCGGCTCCGGCGCCGGCGCCACGGGAGGGTCCCGGCGGCGAGGATCACCGCGGCGCCGGGGGTCGGGCCGGGTGGCGACGGTGCCGGGTCACCGACCGGCCCTGCGCCGGCGCTTGGCGTGCACCTCGATCAGGGACGCCTGCAGGTCCCGCAGCGGCTGGCCGGTCTCGTCCTGGTGGTGGCGGGTCCACCGGCCGTCCGCGCCGAGGCTCCAGTGGGCGAACTCGTCGTTCATCCCGCGCTCGAGGAGGGCGCCGAGGTCCTCGACGTGCCGCGGGTCCTCGAGCCGGACCAGCGCCTCGACGCGCCGGTCGAGGTTGCGGTGCATCATGTCCGCGCTGCCGATCCACACCTCCGGGCTGCCGCCCCCGCCGAAGTAGAACACCCGCGAGTGCTCGAGGAAGCGGCCGAGGATCGAGCGGACCTCGATGTTCTCCGAGACCCCGTCCACGCCGGGACGCAGCGAGCAGATGCCCCGCACCCAGAGCTTGACCGTCACCCCCGCCTGGGAGGCCCGGTAGAGCGCGTCGATGACCTGCTCGTCCACGATCGAGTTGACCTTGAGCCCGATGTACCCGCCCCGGCCGCTGCGCTGGTGCTCGACCTCGCGCTCGATCCGGTCGATGAGCCCGGTCCGGACCGAGCGCGGCGCGACGAGCAGGCGCTTGAACTTGCTCCGCGGGGCCACCCCGGAGAGCTGGTTGAACAGCCGGGTGAGGTCCTGCCCGACGTCGGGGTCGCAGGTGAGCAGGCCGAGGTCCTCGTAGAGCCGGGCGGTCTTCGGGTTGTAGTTCCCGGTGCCGACGTGGCAGTACCGTCGCAGTCCCTCCGGCTCCTGCCGGACGACGAGGCAGAGCTTGGCGTGGGTCTTCAGCCCCACGATGCCGTAGACGACGTGGACCCCGGACTGCTCGAGCTTGCGGGCCCAGCTGATGTTGTTCTGCTCGTCGAACCGGGCCTTGATCTCGACGACGGCCAGGACCTGCTTGCCCGCCTCGGCGGCGTCGATGAGGGCGTCGATGATCGGCGAGTCCCCGCTGGTGCGGTACAGGGTCTGCTTGATCGCGAGCACCCGCGGGTCGTTCGCGGCCTGCTCGATGAACGCCTGGACCGACGTCGAGAACGAGTCGTACGGGTGCTGCAGCAGGACGTCCTGCTTGCGGACCCGCGCGAGCAGGTCGCCGGCCTTCGCGGACTCGGTCGGGGCGAGGTCGGCGTTGGTGCGGGCGATGAACCGCGGGTAGTGCAGCTCGGAGCGCTCGAGGTCGGCGACGTCGTTGAGGCACCGCAGGTCCAGCGGCGTCGGGAGCCGGTAGACCTCGGTGGGGTGGACCCCGAGCTCGCGCACGAGCAGGTCCATGACGTGGTCGTCCATCGACGCCTCGACCTCGAGACGCACCGGCGGGCCGAAGCGGCGCCGGGTGAGCTCCTTCTCGAGCGCGGTGAGGAGGTTCTCGGCGTCGTCCTCCTCGACCTCGAGGTCCTCGTTGCGGGTGACCCGGAAGGTGTAGTGCTGGTGGACCTCCATCCCCGGGAACAGCTGGTCGAGGTGGGCGGCGATGACGTCCTCGAGCGGGACGAACCGGGTCTCGTAGAGGTCCTCGGTGTCGCTGCGGGGGGCGAGGCTGATGAACCGCGGCAGCAGCGGGGGCACCTTGACCCGGGCGAAGTGCTCCTTGCCGGTCTTGGGGTTGATGAGGACGACGGCGAGGTTGAGCGAGAGCCCGGAGATGTACGGGAACGGGTGGGCCGGGTCGACCGCGAGCGGGGTGAGCACGGGGAAGATGTGCTCGGTGAACATGTCGGCGAGCCCGTCCTGCTCGTCCTCGGACAGGTCCTCCCACCGGACGATGCCGACGCCCTCGCGCTCCAGGGCCGGCCGGACGTCGTCGTTGAAGACGGTCGCCTGCATGTCGAGCAGCTCGTGGGTCACCGCCGCGATCTGGTCGAGGACCTCGCGCGGCTCGAGACCGGAGGAGGAGCGCACCGCGATCCCGGTCGCGATCCGCCGCTTGAGCCCGGCGACGCGGACCATGAAGAACTCGTCGAGGTTGGAGGAGAAGATCGCGAGGAAGCGCACCCGCTCCAGCAGGGGGAGGGAGTCGTCGGCGGCGAGCTGGAGGACCCGCTCGTTGAACTGCAGCCAGGAGATCTCCCGGTCGAGGAACCGGTCCGCGGGCAGCCCCGAGACCTCGCTGTCGGGAGCGGTGGCGACGACCCGGACGAACCTGCCGTCCGCCGCCCGCGGCGGTCGACGGTGCTGCTCGGGGGACGCGCTCGTGATGGAGACGTCGGGCACGATGTCACCGCCGCCGGGGGGCGTCCGGGCGTCCTCCGCGGCGGTCGCCACCTCGGTGCCGGTGGGCGTGGACCGGGTGTGCGGAGCCATGGCCCCATAGTGTCAGCCCGGGGAGCCGGGCGCATACATCAGGTCGACGGCCGCCGAGGCGAAGCCGGCGCCACGGTAGGTGCGCAGGGCCGGCTCGTTGTCCCCCTCGACGTAGAGCACGACCTCGGGCAGGCCCCTGCGCGCGAGGTGGGCCAGCCCGAGCCGGGTCAGCGGCCCGGCCAGGCCCCGGCCCTGGTGGGCCGGGTGGATCCCGAGGACGTACACCTCCCCGGCCGGGGAGGCCGGGTCGAGGCCGGAGCGCTGCTCCGGGTCGACCTTGGTCCAGTGGAACCCGGCGAGCGCCGGCCCGCCCGGGGCGCGGCGGGTGTCCTCGACGACGAGGAGGTCCTCGGCGGCGAACCACGGCTGGGCCATCCGCTCCTCGAGCCCGGCCCGGTCGACGCCGCCCTGCTCGGGGTGGTCGGCGAACGCGGCGGCGTTGACCTCGACCCAGGCGTCCTCGTCGCGTCCGGGCACGAAGGCGCGGACGGCGTAGCCCTCCGGCAGCACCACCTCGGTCGCGTCCCCCCGGGTCAGGGGCCGGCTCATCCGGTGCAGCTCGCGCACGACGTGCAGGCCGGCGGCGCCGGCCAGGGCGGCGGCGCCCGGGAGCGCGCCGTGCGCCCACACCCGCACGTCGGACCGCTGCGCCAGCAGCGCGTCCAGGAGTGCCCGGCCGAGCCCGTCGCGGCGCCGGTCGGGGTCGACGACGAGCTCGGCCGACCCGTCCGGGGCGAGCTGGGCGTACCCGCTCGTCCGGTCGTCCCCGACCAGGAGGTGGCGGGTCCCCTCGGGCGGGTCGGCGAGGCCGAGGAGGAACTGCTCGGACAGCGGGGCGACCCCGTCGGCCTCCGCGGCGCGCTGGGCGAGGTCGCGCACGGCGGCGCGCTGGTCGTCGGTGAGCTCGGTGGCGGTCTGGGGCTGGGTCGGCACCCGCCCATCCCACCACGCCGGAGCCGGGCGCGACCCGCCGCGCGGGTCAGGTGCCGGCGAGCTCGTCCTCGGGCACCTCGGGGACGAACCGGTAGCCGACGTTGCGGACGGTCCCGATGAGCACCTCGTGCTCGCTGCCGAGCTTGGCCCGCAGCCGGCGCACGTGGACGTCGACGGTGCGGGTGCCGCCGTAGTAGTCGTACCCCCACACCTCCTGGAGGAGCTGGGCGCGGGTGAAGACCCGGCCCGGGTGCTGGGCGAGGTGCTTGAGGAGCTCGAACTCCTTGTACGTCAGGTCCAGCGGCCGGGAGCGCAGCCGCGCGGTGTACGTCGTCTCGTCGATCGTCAGGTCGCCGACGGTGATCTTCTCCTCCGCCGTGACCGACTGGTCGAGGCGACCGGTCGCGAGCCGCAGCCGGGCCTCGACCTCGGCGGGTCCGGCCGTGGTGAGGATGACGTCGTCGACGCCCCACTCGGCGGTGAGCCCGGCCAGTCCGCCCTCGGTGAGCACCGCGATGAGCGGGATCGTGACCCCGGTCGTGCGCAGCACCCGGCACAGCGATCGGGCCTGCGCGAGCTCGTGGCGGGCGTCGACGAGGACCGCGTCCCCCGGCGGGGTCTCGACGAGCCCGGACGCCTCGGCTGGGAGGATGCGGACCTGGTGGCTCAGCAGTCCCAGTGCCGGCAGCACCTCGGCGCTCGGCGCCAGGGCGTTGGTCAGCAGGAGCAACTGGGCCATGTCACGGCAGGATAAGCGGTGAGGGAGGACGACGTGGTGGAGAACCGCAGCGTGGGACCGGCGCATGACGCCGCCGCGAGCGCCATGGGGAGGGACGGCGGGAGCGTCACCGTCCGCTACTGGGCGGGCGCGCGGGCCGCGGCCGGCCGGGACGCCGACGAGGTCGCCGCGGGGGACGTCGCCGCCGCCCTGGACGCCGTCCGCGGCGAGCACCCCGGCCTCGGGCCCGTGCTCGAGGTCGCCACCCTCCTGCTGGACGGCCGCACCGTGGGCCCGGAGCATCCGCTCTCCGCCGGGGACGTCCTCGAGATCCTGCCGCCCTTCGCCGGGGGATGATGCGAGGATGCCTCCCGTGGCCGAGACCGACGACCCCGGCGGCCCGGCGCGGACCTCGGACCGCACCCGGGCCGACCGGATGCGACGGGAGCGGCTGACCGCCGGGGTCCTCCGCCCGCCCTCGGACCTCGCCCACCCCCTGGTCGCCGGGGCCACCGTCGCCGGCGCCGGGCTCCTCGCCCTCACCGCCGTCGCGAGCCGTGGCGCCCTCGCCGCCGCGGTGGGCCTGACCGGGGTCGTCCTCGCGTGGGGCTGGCCCCGGCTGCTGGGCTCCCCGAGCCGGGTCGGGTCCAGCAGCGTGCTGACGGTCTCGGCGCTGGCCACGGTCGCGGCCGTCCTCGCCGCCGGGGAGGAGCCCTGGCTGGAGCACGTGCCGGTCGCGGTCGCCGTGTCCGTGCTCGCGATGTTCCTCCACCAGCTGCTGCGGCGGGACGGCCGGCCCCGGCTGACCCAGTCCCTCGCCGTCACCGCCGGCGGGGTCGCGGTCATCACCTGCGGCGCGGGCTACGTCGCCGTCCCCGACCTGCCGGACGGCAGCGCCCCGGTGCTCGTCGCCGCCGCGGCGGCCGCGCTCGCCGCCCCGGTCGACCTGCTCGTGCCGCTGAGGTCCCTGCGGCGCTGGATGCTGCCGGCGGCGATGCTCGCGGGCGCCCTCGCCGGGCTCGTGGTCGCCCTCGTCGGCGACGGGACCGCCCCCGCCGCCGGCTCGGCCGCGGCGCTGGGGCTCGCCGTCGCCGCCCTCGGCCACGTCACCCGCCGCGTGCTCGCCGTGCTCCCCCCGATCGAGAGCCGCCGCGGCCAGCTCGCCGCCGCCGCGGCGGCGCTGCTCGTCGCGGGGATCCTCGTCGACGTCGCCGGGCAGCTCCTGCTCGGCTGAGCGCGCCCGCGGGGACGGGACGGGCCCCGCGCCCGCGTTACGATCGGGCGATGTTCCAGCTCGATGTCGACCTGCCCAAGCCCCTCGTCCCGCTCGCGTGGCTCATCGGCCGGTGGGAGGGCGCCGGCGTCGTCGGCTACCCGACGATCGAGTCCGCCCAGTTCGGGCAGGAGATCGACGTCACCCACGACGGCCGGCCGTTCCTGGAGTGGCACAGCCGGACGTGGCTCCTCGACGAGCAGGGCGGCAAGGTCCGTCCGCTCGCGACCGAGCTCGGGTTCTGGCGCCCGCAGGAGAACGGCGACGTCGAGCTGCTCCTCACCCACCCGACCGGGATCGTCGAGATGTACTACGGCACCGTCGACGGTCCGAAGATCGAGCTGCACACCGACGGCGTGCTGCGCAGCCCGCACGCCAAGGAGTACACCGCCGCGAGCCGGCTGTACGGGCTGGTCAACTCCAACCTCATGTACGCGATGGACATGGCCGCGGTCGGGCAGCCGCTGCAGAGCCACGTCTCGGGGGAGCTGAAGCGGGTCGCCTGAGCGCGTCGCCGGTCACCGCCGCGCGACGTAGCGCGCGAGCGCGTCGTGGCGGATCGCGTCGCCGAGCTCGCCCATCCCCGCGGCGTCGACGACGTCGATCGAGGCCCCGCTCGGCGAGGTGCCGAAGCCGTCGAACGGCGCCGTGACCGAGACGACGTCGTCCCCGCGCAGCCCCCGCAGGCGCAGCGCCTCGGCGCGGATCTCGGCCATGGAGAGCCCGTCGTCCACGGTCGTGTTCGACGCCGCCGCGTCGACGAAGGCCCGGAACCGGAGCGGGTTGGCGACGACCCCGGGGCTGAGCGCCTTGGTCAGCAGGGCCCGCAGGAACGCCTGCTGGCGGTGACCTCGGGAGATGTCGCCCTCGCTGAGCTGCTTGCGCTCGCGGACGAACGCGAGTGCCTGGGAGCCGTCGAGGTCGTTCCAGCCGGTGGTGATGCGCGTGCCGTCCCGGTCGGTGCTCGGCTGGGTGGCCCAGACCCGGACCCCGCCCACCGCGTCGGTCATCCGCTCGAACCCGGAGAAGTCGATCTTCGCGACGTGGTCGACCCGGACGTCGACGAGGTCCTGGAGGGTGCTGACGAGCAGCGGGGCGCCACCGTAGGCGTAGGCCGCGTTGATCTTGTCCTTCCCGTGGCCGGGGACGTCGACGTAGAGGTCGCGCGGGAAGTGGACGAGGTAGACCGTGTCCCGGGCGGCGGTGACGTGGGCGAGCATGATGACGTCCGAGCGGCTGAACGTGTCCCCCGGGCGCGCGTCGGAGCCGATGAGCAGGTAGTTCAGGCCGCGGGCCCGGGTGGGCGCGCCGGCGGCGCCGACCCCGGCCGGTGCCGCGTCGCCGGCCCGGGTGCTCGGGGCGTCCGCGGGGGTCGGCGACGGGGCGGGCAGCAGGGGCTCCCGGGTGAGGTTGCGGCTGACGGTCTGGTCGAGGAAGGCGAGGTAGCCCCCGGCCCCGACCGCGAGCAGCGCCGCCAGCGCGACGGTGGTGACGACGACGCGGCGCACCACCCGGCGCCGTGGGCCGCGGCGACGCGCGCGGTGGCGGTCCCGATCAGGGACGAACTTCGCGAACACCCCTTGACTGTAGGCGGCGCTGGGCGCGCGTGTGGGCGGATCGTAGATTGGTGACGTGGAGGACATCGAGGCCCGACTCCGGGCGCGAGGCATGCGGATGACCTCGCAGCGTCGCCGCGTCCTCGACGCCGTCGCCGGCAGCCCGCACGCGACGCCCGACGAGGTCGTCGCCGCCGTCGCCGCCGACGGCGGGGGCCGGCTCGCGCCGTCGACGGTCTACCGGGCCCTCGACGCGCTCGAGGACCTCGGGGTGCTCGAGCACACCCACCTCGACCACGGGGCACCGAGCTACCACCTCGCCGACCACCGGGGCCACGTCCACCTCGTCTGCCGCGGGTGCGGCAGGGTCACCGAGTGCGACGTCGCGCTCGCGGCCGACTTCGTCGGGAATGTTCAGCGGACGACGGGCTTTGTCCCGGAGGTGACCCACATGGCCGTGCACGGCTGGTGCCCGACCTGCCAGAAGGAGCGATGACGTTGCCGACCGCCGCCCCCTCCCCCCTGCTGCGCGCCGACGGCGCCGTCGAGGCCGACGGCCCGGACGCCGGCGTCGCCGCCCACTACGGCGACCCGATGCGCGAGCAGCGCCTGCTCGCCGAGGGCCTGGCCGTCGTCGACCTCTCCCACCGCGGCGTCGTCACGGTCACCGGGCCGGACCGGCTCACGTGGCTGCACTCGATGACGACCCAGGACCTGGCCGGGCTCGCGCCGCACACCTCGACCGAGTCCCTCGTGCTCAGCCCGAAGGGCCACGTCGAGCACGCCCTCCACGTCGTCGACGACGGCGAGACGACGTGGCTGTCGGTCGAGCCCGGCACCGCCGGCGACCTCGTCGCGTGGCTGGACTCGATGCGGTTCATGCTCCGGGTCGAGGTCGCCGACGTCAGCGACCGGTACGCCGTGCTCGGCGAGTGCGAGGCGGCCGAGTCCCACCCCGGGGAGCCGGTCGCGTGGCGCGACCCGTGGCCGGCGGTCGTCGGGGACACGGCGGTCTACGGCACCACCGAGGACCACCCCGGCGCGGACCGGCGGTGGCGGGAGCTCATCGTCCCGCGGGAGTCCCTGGCCGCCGCCGTCGGCGACCGGATGCTCGCCGGGGTCTGGGCGGCGGAGGCCCTGCGGGTGACCCACTGGCGTCCCCGGCTCGGCTTCGAGACCGACCACCGCACCATCCCCCACGAGCTCGACTGGCTGCGGACCGCGGTGCACCTGCACAAGGGCTGCTACCGGGGGCAGGAGACCATCGCCCGGGTGCACAACCTCGGTCGGCCGCCGCGACGGCTCGTGTTCCTCCACCTCGACGGGTCCGGTCACACCGTCCCCGACCGCGGGGCGCCCGTCGTGCTCGGTGAGCGCGAGGTCGGGCGGCTGACGAGCGTCGCCCGGCACTTCGAGGACGGCCCGGTCGCGCTCGCCGTCGTCAAGCGCAACACCCCGGCCGACGCCCCGCTGCGCACCGGCAGGGTCGCCGCGGCGCAGACGATCGTCGTCCAGCCCTGAGCATCGCCGGAGAACCTGCGGCGTGAGGTTCCGGGCGCCGAAGGGTGTCCTGCCATGATGGGCGCATGCCCACCGGAACCCTCATCACCGTCGCGCCCACCGGCGCCGAGCTGAGCAAGGAGGCGGTCCCGCAGCTGCCGAGCACGCTCGAGGAGCTCGTCGAGACCGCGACGCGGTGCGAGGCGGCCGGGGCGGCGATGATCCACCTCCACATCCGTGACGCCGAGCACCGCCCGACGCTCGACCACGGCTACCTCGCCGCCGCGGTCGAGGCGGTCCGGGAGCAGACCGACCTGGTCGTCCAGCTCTCGACCGGCGGCAGCGTCCACGACCCGCTCGAGGACCGGCTGACCGTCCTGGACGCCGAGCCCGACTCGTGCAGCCTGACGTGCGGGACGACGAACTTCGGCGACGACGTGTTCCTCAACCCGTGGGGGTTCATGTCCGACCTCTACCTCCGGGCGCGGGAACGGGAGGTCGTCCCCGAGTTCGAGCTGTTCGACCTCGGCCACGTCCACGCGCTGCGCCGGCTCATCGACACCCACGGGCTGCCCTACGGGGGCCGGGTGCACGCCGACTTCGTCACCGGCGTCCCCGGCGGCATGCCGGGGACCCCGGCCGCGCTCATGGCCGCGGTCGCGATGCTCCCGGCCGAGGTGACGAGCTGGTCGGCGACCGGGATCGGGCGCAGCCACCTGCCCGTCCTCGCGACCGCGCTCGCGGCCGGCGGCCACCTGCGGGTCGGGATGGAGGACAACATCGTGTTCGCCCGCGGGGTCCCCGTGGAGCACAACGCCGATCTCGTCGAGCGCGCCGCCCACCTCGCGACCGTCATGCAACGCCCCCCGCTGAGCACGACCGAGGCCCGCGACCTCCTCAACATCCACCCCCGCTGAGCCCCGTATCCGCACTTCGTGCCCGGTTGGCCGCGCAGGTGCGGCCGGTACGCCCGGTTTGCGAGGCCAACCGGGCACGAAGTGCGGGTTGGGTGCCCGACCGGGTCGGCTCGGGTGTGAGGCGTGCGGGACGGGACCCCGGGGGCCCGGCCCGGGGGAACGCGTCGGGTGCCGTCGGGGCGGAGGCCGGAGTCCACTCCGTGGGCCGACGTCATCGCGCTCGTTATCCGTGGCATAACCTTGGGTTATGCCGAAGTCCCCGCTGCTGACGTTCCCCGACCCGGTGAACGAGAAGGCCGCCCGCTCCGTGGCCGCCGGCGTCGCCGTCCTCGGCCTGGCGGCGCTCGCGACCGGCTGGCACTGGCTGCTCGTCGTGCTCACGCTCGGGTTCCTCGGCCGTGTGCTCTCCGGCCCCACGCTGAGCCCGCTCGGCCGCCTCGCCGCCGAGGTCCTCGCGCCCCGGCTCGGGCCGCCGCGCCTCGTCGCCGGGCCCCCCAAGCGGTTCGCCCAGGGGATCGGCCTGACGCTGACGACCGCGGCCTCGGTCCTCGCGATCGGGTTCGGCCTCGAGCTCGGCGCCTCCGCCCTGCTCGCCGTGCTCGTCGCCTTCGCCACGCTCGAGGCGGCGGCCGGCTTCTGCGCCGGATGTTGGGTCTTCGGACGCCTCGTCCGGGCCCGCGTCATCTCCGGCCAGGCCTGCCCCGCCTGCGCCGACATCCGCCTGCGCACCCCCGCCTGACCCGCCGCTCCCCGCCCGCCGTCCCTGCACTTCGTGCCCGGTTGGCCGCGCAAACCCGGCGAACCTGCCGCACCTGCGCGGTCAAACGGGCACGAAGTGCGGATTCGGGAGGCGGGGGAGATGGGGTGGGGTGGTGTGGCACGGGTCACGCTTGCGCTAGTTTGCATTATGCTTGCTGAAGCAAGCATAATGGGGGGCATGACGAAGAACCCGCTCGGCGACATCGGCAACGGCCTGGGGGACTACCTGCGCGAGCAGCGCGAGTCGGCCCGGCTGTCGGTGCGCCAGCTCTCGGAGCTGGCAGGGGTGTCCAACCCCTACCTCTCCCAGATCGAGCGCGGGCTGAAGAAGCCGAGCGCCGACATCCTCCAGCAGATCGCCAAGGGCCTGCAGGTGTCGGCCGAGTCGCTCTACATCCGCGCCGGACTGCTCGACCCGGACGACGACACCCCGCCCGGACGGCCGACCGTCGTCGAGGCCGTCAAGCACGACGCGAACCTCACGAGCCGGCAGAAGTCCGCGCTGCTCGACATCTACGAGTCGTTCGTCACGGGGTCGACGACGTCGGTCGCCTCGCCCGAGGTCACCGTCACCCCAGTCCCCGAGGCGGACGCCGAGCCGGCGACGCCCACCAAGCGCGCCGCCCGGTCCTCCCGCTCCCGCACCACGCGCGCCGACGGCTCGGCCTCCGGGACCTCGGCGGCCTCCCGCTCGCGCGCCCCGAGGTCGCGGGCGGCGACGTCGAGCACCCCGGGGACCGACGCCTCCGCCGCCACCCCGGGGACGCCGGCCGCGAAGAAGTCCGCCGGAAAGACCGCGAAGACCACGAAGACCACGAAGACCACCCAGGCGAAGCGCACCACGCGCCGGACCACCCCCCGAGAAGGAGCATCATGACCATCGTCGACAACCTCAAGAAGGCCGTCACGGACGCCACCCCCGTCTACGCCGCCGTCGGCGCCACCGACCTCGTCGTCGAGCGCGTGCGGGAGGCCCGCGCGCAGGCCCTGAAGACCCGCGCGCAGTACCCGCTGTCCGAGCTGCCCGGCCGCGCCCAGGCCGGCGCCACCCAGATCGCCGGCCAGGTCCGGTCCGCCCCCGGGGACGCCCTCGGCCGCGGCCTGACCGTCGCGAGCAAGGCGCAGGACTCCTACGCCGACCTCGCCACCCGGGGCGCCAGCCTCGTCAAGCGCCTCCGCGAGCAGCAGGCCACCAAGGACCTCGTCGCGCAGGCCGAGAGCACGATCGCGCTGAGCAAGGGCGCCGTCACCTCGATCCGCCGCGCCGCCGGCGACGTCGAGACCTCGGCGAAGGCGACCGCCACCGTGGGCCGGAACCAGGCCGCCACCACGGCCGACAAGGTCGCCGAGGAGGCCGGCACGGCCGCCGAGGAGACCAAGGCCGCCGCGAGCCGGACGAAGACCGCCGCCAAGCGGACGAGCACGACGACCCGCAAGCGCACCTCGACGGCCAAGAGCAGCACCAAGGCCGCCGGGACCAGCGCCAAGAAGACCGCGCAGAAGTCGACGACCGCCGCGAAGAAGGCGGCCGAGAAGGTCGGCGACTGAGAGCCACCCGCGACGCGCCGCGGCCCGGCCACCCCCACCGGGGTGGGCGGGCCGCGCCGCGCCGCGTCCGCGCCCGTCGCCCCGCGCCCGTCGCGCCGCGTCCGCGCCCCGTCGCTCCCGGCGCGACCGGGATGCGCCCGCCGGCCGCCCGGTCGGTACATTCGCCCGGTGACCCCGAGCGACCCCGCCCCCCAGCCCCTGCCGCCCGTCCTCGCCGAGGCCCCGGTCCTCGCCCACGTCACCCGGGGTGGGATCGTCGAGTCCGCCCACCGGGCGAGCCTCGTCGCCCTCGACGCCGACGGCACCCGGCTGCTCGCCCACGGCGGGGTGGACGACCCCTTCTTCCCGCGCTCGTCGAACAAGCCCCTCCAGGCGCTCGCGATGGTCCGCGCCGGCCTCGACCTGCCCCCGGACCAGCTCGCGCTCGCCTGTTCGAGCCACTCCGGGGAGGCGGTCCACCGGGACGGCGTCGCCGCCGTCCTCGCCGGCGCCGGGCTCACCGAGGGGGACCTGCGCAACACCCCCGACCTCCCGCTCGACGAGGCCGCATCCCGCGCCTGGCTCGCCGACGGCCGCGGACCCGAGCGGGTCACCCAGAACTGCTCCGGCAAGCACGCCGCCATGCTCGCGACCTGCGTCGCCCGGGGCTGGCCCCTGGAGAGCTACCTCGAGCCCGACCACCCGCTCCAGCGGGCCATCGCCGAGACGGTCGCCGAGCTCGCCGGTGAGCCGGTCGCCGCCTCGGCCACCGACGGGTGCGGCGCCCCGGTCATGGCGATCTCGCTCGCCGGGCTCGCCCGCGCGTTCGGGCTCCTCGCGAGCGCGCCCGCCGGCACCGCCGAGGCCCGTGTCGCCGATGCGATGCGTGCCTGCCCCCGCCACGTCGGGGGCACCGGCCGCGACGTCACCGCCCTCATGGAGGGCACCCCCGGGGCCGTCGCCAAGGACGGCGCCGAGGGCGTCTACGCCGTCGGGCTGCCCGACGGCCGCGGGGTCGCCCTCAAGGTCGTCGACGGCAGCGGCCGCGCCCGCCCGGTGGTCCTCGCCGCCGCGCTGCGCCGCCTCGAGGTCGAGTCGACCGCCTACGACCGGCTCGAGCACGCCCCGGTCCTCGGGCACGGCGAGCCCGTCGGCGCCGTCGTCGCGGTGGGGGTCTGAGCGCGTGCGCGCAGTCCTCCAGCGGGTCACCCGCGCCAGCGTCACCGTCGGCGACGAGGTCGTCGGGCGGATCGACGAGCCCGGCCTCGTCGCCCTCGTCGGCGTCACCCACGACGACGGCCCCGAGCAGGTGGCGACGATGGCACGCAAGATCGCCGACCTGCGGATCCTGCGCGACGAGCGCTCGGTCGCCGACACCGGCGCGCCGGTCCTCGTCGTCAGCCAGTTCACCCTCCATGCCGACGTCCGCAAGGGTCGCCGCCCGTCGTGGAACGCCGCGGCCCCCGGGGACGTCGCCGCGCCGGTCGTCGAGGACCTCGTGGCAGCGCTCCGTGACCGCGGGGTCACCGTCGAGACCGGCCGGTTCGGGGCGATGATGGCCGTCGAGCTCGTGAACGACGGTCCCGTCACGCTCGTCGTCGACACCTGACCCGGAGGGCCGCGTCGGCGGCCGCCGCGGACGGGGGTCCGTCTACGATGGGGCCATGTTCTCGTTCGGGTCGGCCCAGGCGATGATCCTCCTCGTCCTCGGCATCGCCGCCTTCGCCGCCGAGCTCTTCGCGCTCGTCGACGTCCTCCGCCGCCGGCCCGACGCGTTCCGCGCCGCGGGCAAGCGGACGAAGAACTTCTGGCTCGTCATCAACGCCGTCGCCGCCGCCCTCGGGTTCGTCCTGCTCATCAACCCGCTGAGCATCTTCGGCCTCATCGCCGTCGTCGCCGCCGCGGTCTACCTCACCGACGTCCGCCCCGCGCTGGACCAGGTCTCCGGCCGCCGGCGCGGCGGCCACCAGGGCCCGTACGGCCCCTGGTGACCCGGGGCCGCGGGCCCGGCCGTGCCGCCCGTGCCGGCGGCCGCCACACGGCCCGTGGGCGGGCCCGTCGTCGCGGGTGTCCGTCGGGAGCCCGTGCGAGACTCGTGACATGGACGGTTCCGCGGGGTCGCCCGGCCCACGGGTGGAGCGGGTCGCGATGATCTCGGTGCACACCTCGCCGCTCGCGCAGCCCGGCAGCGGCGACGCGGGCGGCATGAACGTCTACGTCGTCGAGAGCGCGCGGCACCTCGCCGAGCGCGGGGTCGAGGTCGAGATCTTCACCCGCACCACGACCCACGAGCTCGACCCCGTCGTCGAGCTCGCGCCCGGCGTCACCGTCCGGCACGTCACCGCGGGACCGTACGAGGGCCTCGCGAAGGAGGACCTGCCCGGCCAGCTGTGCGCGTTCGCGGCCGGGGTCATGCGCACCGTCGCCCACCGCCCGCCCGGGTACTACGACGTCGCACACTCCCACTACTGGCTCTCGGGCCAGGTGGGCTGGCTCGCCGCCGACCGCTGGCAGGTTCCGCTGGTCCACACCATGCACACCATGGCCCGGGTGAAGAACGCCCACCTCGCCGACGACGACACGAGCGAGCCGCCCGGACGAGAGATCGGGGAGGTTCAGGTCGTCGAGGCCGCCGACCGGCTCGTCGCGAACACCGACCGGGAGGCCCGCGACCTCGTCGAGCTCTACGGCGCCGACCCCGCCAAGGTCGCGGTCGTCCCGCCCGGGGTCGACCTCGACGTCTTCGCCTCCGGCGACCGGCTCGCCGCCCGGGCCGAGGTCGGCCTGCCCCGGGACGCGATCGTCCTCGCCTTCGTCGGCCGGGTGCAGCCGCACAAGGGCCCGGAGGTCCTCGTCCGGGCCGCCGCCGAGCTGGGCCGCCGTCACCCCGAGTGGGGCGACCGGCTCGTCGTCGCGGTCCTCGGGGGCCGCAGCGGGGCCGGGG
Organism: uncultured Actinomycetota bacterium; assembly: GCA_963800325.1. Lineage (GTDB taxonomy): Bacteria > Actinomycetota > Actinomycetes > Actinomycetales > Dermatophilaceae > CAWDAQ01. Next base: position 32,186 of record CAWDAQ010000007.1, read on the forward strand.
CCGACCACCTGGCCCACCTCCACGACGTCGCCGGCGGCCTCGGCCTCGCCGGGGCGCTGCGACCCGAGCCGCCGGTCAGCCGGCCCCTCCTCGCCCAGTGGTACCGCGCCGCCGACGTCGTCGCCGTCCCCTCCTACTCCGAGTCGTTCGGACTCGTCGCGCTCGAGGCACAGGCGAGCGGCACCCCGGTGGTCGCCGCGGACGTCGGGGGTCTGCCGACCGCGGTCGGCGACGCCGGCGTCCTCGTCGAGGGTCACCACGAGCGGGAGTGGGCCGACGCGCTCGAGCGGGTCCTCACCGACACCGGGCTGCGCGAGCGGCTCGCCGCCGACGGCCCGGTGCACGCCCTCCGGTTCGGGTGGCGCCGCACCGCCGACCGGCTCCTCGAGGTCTACGGGGAGGCCGTCACCGAGCGCCACGGAGCGCTCGCCGGCGGGTCGAGCCCGTCCGACCCGCCGGACCGCCCGGCCCCCCGCGTCCCCCCGGCGGCCGTGCCGCCGGCGGTGGTGCCGTGAGGCCGGACGCGGCGCTCCTGCGGCGGGTGACGGACTTCCTCGACGGGTGCGAGCTCGACTGGGAGGCCGGCGCCCGGGACGGCGAGGTCGTCGTCAGCCTGCCGGGGGAGCGCAAGCTGACCACCGTCGTCTCCCTCGTCGTCACCGAGAGCGCGCTGTCGGTGAGCGCGTTCGTCATCCGCCGGCCCGACGAGAACCACGTGGAGTTCTACCGGCACCTGCTGCGCCGCAACGTCCGGCTGCGCGGGCTCGCGTACGCGGTCGACGACACCGGCGACGTCTACCTCACCGGCCGGCTGCCCGCCGCCGCGGTCGACGGCGCGCAGCTCGACGAGCTCCTCGGAGCGGTCCTCGAGGCCGCCGACCGACCCTTCAACGAGCTCCTCGCGCTCGGGTTCCGCAGCTCGATGCAACGCGAGTGGGACTGGCGCGTCTCCCGCGGCGAGTCGTTGCGCAACCTCGAGGCCTTCCGCCACCTCCTCGCCCGCGAGGACGGTCGGTAGGGTGGCCGGCATGAGCCCCTCCACCCTCATCCTGCTGCGCCACGGCGAGTCCGTCTGGAACGAGAAGAACCTCTTCACCGGCTGGGTCGACGTCGACCTGTCCGAGAAGGGCCGCGAGGAGGCCGTCATCGGGGGACGCCTCGTCGCCGAGGCCGGGGTGCTGCCCGACGTGGTCCACACCTCGGTGCTGCGCCGGGCGATCACGACCGCGAACCTCGCCCTCGACGTCGCCGACCGGCACTGGATCCCGGTCCGCCGCAGCTGGCGCCTCAACGAGCGCCACTACGGGGCGCTGCAGGGCCTCGACAAGGCCCAGACGCGGGAGAAGTACGGTGAGGAGCAGTTCATGACGTGGCGGCGCGGCTACGACACCCCGCCGCCGGACATCGAGCCCGGGAGCGAGTACGACCCCGCGGGCGACCCGCGCTACGCCGGGGTCGAGGTCCCCCGGACCGAGTGCCTCAAGGACGTCGTCGGCCGGATGCTCCCGTACTGGGAGGGCCCGGTCCGCGAGGACCTCGAGGCCGGCATGACGGTCATGCTCGCCGCGCACGGCAACAGCCTGCGCGCCCTGGTCAAGCACCTGGACCGGATCAGCGACGACGACATCGCCGGCCTCAACATCCCCACCGGGATGCCGCTGGTCTACGAGATCGGCGACGACCTCATGCCGACCGGTCCCGGGCGCTACCTCGACCCGGACGCCGCCGCCGAGGCCGCGGCCGCGGTCGCCAACCAGGGCCGCTGACCGTTCCCGGGCCCGCCGGCACCGACCGCACGGGCCGTGCGGGGCGGGCACGCCGTGCAGGCGGTGGGGGGAGCCTCGGTCACGGGCCTGCGAACGAGGCGTCCTCCTGCTCCTCGCGGTCGATCTCCGCGGAGCCCTCGAACTCGCCGGTCACGAGGTAGGTCACCCGGCGGGCCACCGACACGGCGTGGTCGGCGAAGCGCTCGTAGTACCGGCCGACGAGGGTGATGTCGACCGCGGACTGGGTGCCGTGGGACCAGTGCCCGTCGACCATGTGGGAGAACAGCTCGCGGTGCAGCTCGTCCATCGCGTCGTCCTCGCGCTCGAGCAGCGCGGCCTCCTCGAGGTCCTGGGAGGCGATGACCGAGCCGGCCTTGGCGACGATCCGCTCGGCGACCTGACCCATCTGCAGCACGGTCGCGCGGATGTCGGCCGGCACCGCGGTCTCGGGGTAGCGCAGCCGGGCGATCTTGGCGACGTGACGGGCGAGGTCCCCCATGCGCTCGAGGTCGGCGCTCATCCGCATCGCGGTGACCACGGTCCGCAGGTCGGTCGCGACCGGGCTCTGCCGGGCGAGCAGGTCGACCGAGAGGTTGTCGATCATCTCCCGCTTCGCGTCGATCTGGGTGTCGGCCTCGATGACGGACTCGGCGAGTCGCACGTCGGCGTCGAGCAGCGCGGTCGTCGCGCGGGACATCGCCGAGCCGGCGAGCTGGGTCATCTCGACGAGCTGGTTGGAGATCCGCTCCAGGTCCTCGTGGAAGGCGTTGCGCATGGTGTCCTTCGGGCAGGGGTCGATCCGGTGCTGAGGTCCGAGCGTCGCAGCACGCCGTGAACAGCCGACGTCCCCTCGGTGAACATCCGGCGGACCGGCGCCGTGTGGCGCGCCGACGCAGGTGGGTGCCAGTCTTGCACGCGTACCCTGAGTGACGTGGATGCGACGGTCGCGGCGACGCTCGGCGGGCTCGCGGGGGTGCTCATCGGCTCCCTCGGCGTGGTCAGCGTCCGGCTCTCCGAGCGCGAGCAGCAGGGCGGCGAGGAGCCGGTCACCCCGCCGCTGCCCGAGGGCGCCGCGGACGTGCTCGCGGTGCTGCGCTCGAGCGCGATCGTGCTCGACGCCTCCGAGGCCGTCGTCAACAACTCCCCCTCCGCGGTCGCCTACGGCCTGGTCCGCAGGGGGAGCTCGTCCACGCCGAGCTGCGCCACCTCGCCCGGCAGGTCCGCCGGGACGGCGTGATCCGCGAGGTCGAGCTCGAGCTCCCCCGGGGACCGATGGGCCGCGGCCGGGCGACGATGCGCGCCCGGGTCGCCCCGCTCGGCAGCGCGCACGTCGTCCTCCTCGTCGAGGACCACACCGCGGCCCGCCGGGTCGAGGAGGTCCGCCGCGACTTCGTCGCCAACGTCAGCCACGAGCTCAAGACCCCGGTCGGTGGGCTCGCCCTGCTCGCCGAGGCCGTCCTCGACGCCCGGGACGACCCGGACGCCGTCGCCCGGTTCGCCCAGCGGATGCAGGTGGAGGCGACCCGCCTGTCGGCGCTGGTCAAGGAGATCGTCGACCTGTCCCGGCTCCAGGTCGCCGACACCCTCCACGAGCCGCGGCTGGTCACCGTCGACGCCGTCGTCGCCGAGGCCGTCGAGCAGTCCCGGGTCGCCGCCGAGGCGAAGGGGATGTCGCTCGTCGGGCGCTGCGAGGACGACCTGAAGGTCTACGGCGACGCCGAGCTGCTCGTCACCGCGGTGCGCAACCTCATCGGCAACGCGATCGCGTACTCGGGGGAGGGCACTCGGGTCGGGGTGGGGGCCCGCCGCGCCGACGACGTCGTCGAGATCACCGTCACCGACCAGGGCGTCGGCATCCCGGCCTCGGAGCAGCAGCGGATCTTCGAGCGCTTCTACCGGGTCGACGAGGCCCGGTCCCGGGCCACCGGGGGCACCGGGCTCGGGCTGTCGATCGTCAAGCACATCTGCTCCAACCACGGCGGCGACGTCACCGTCTGGAGCGAGGAGGGCCGCGGGTCGACGTTCACGATCCACCTGCCCGAGGCGGCCGACCGGACGATCGAACCCTCGACCGGACCCGCCCGGGCCACCGGTGCCGCGCGCCCCGAGGCCCCCCGGCCCGCCGGCGACGCCGCCGACACCGTCGCTGACGCCACCGCCACCCCCACCGCGACCGACGGCACCGCCACCGACGCCACCCACCCCGAAGGAGAACCCCGAGGATGACCCGGATCCTGGTCGTCGAGGACGAGGTGTCGTTCTCGGACCCGTTGTCGTACATGCTCAGCAAGGAGGGCTACGAGGTCTCCGTCGCCGAGAACGGGCCCGACGCGCTCGCGGACTTCGACTCCGCCGGCGCCGACCTCGTCCTGCTCGACCTCATGCTCCCGGGCCTGCCCGGCGTCGACGTCTGCCGCGCGCTGCGGCAGCGCTCCAACGTGCCGGTCATCATGCTCACCGCCAAGGACAGCGAGATCGACAAGGTCGTCGGGCTCGAGCTCGGCGCCGACGACTACGTCACCAAGCCGTACTCCTCGCGCGAGCTGCTGGCCCGGATCAAGGCCGTGCTGCGCCGCAACGCCGAGCCGGAGGAACTGGTCCCGGCGACCCTCGAGGCCGGTCCCGTCCGGATGGACGTCGAGCGCCACGTCGTCACCGTCAACGGGCAGGCGGCGAAGCTGCCGCTGAAGGAGTTCGAGCTGCTCGAGCTCCTGCTGCGCAACACGGGGCGGGTCCTCACCCGCGGCCAGCTCATCGACCGGGTGTGGGGCAACGACTACGTCGGCGACACCAAGACCCTCGACGTCCACATCAAGCGCCTGCGGGCCAAGATCGAGACGGACCCTTCCGAGCCCCGGCACATCGTCACGGTGCGGGGGCTCGGCTACAAGTTCGAGGCCGCCTGAGCCGGCCGCGCCGGTCAGCCGGAGGACTTCGAGCCGGAGGACTTCGCGGTCGAGGACGTGCTCCCCGAGGACTTCGAGCCGGACGGCTTCGAGCCGGACGACTTCGTGCTCGAGGACGATGACCCCGGGCTGCCCGATGCCGGTGGGGTCGTCGGCGTCGAGGTCGACGTCGGGGAGAGCGAGGAGTAGTACGACCGCGCCGGCAGCACCGGGACCCGGACGACGTCGATGCCGTGCGCCGGCGTGCTGACCTGCATCGTCACGAGCGCGCCCGGGGCGGTCGGGACGTCGGCGAGCTGCACCTGGCCGTCCCCGACCGACAGGCTGACCTCCTGGTAGGCGGGGACCTTCACCTGCGTGCTCGACCCGCTCTCGAAGGCGAAGGTCACGGTCTGCGCCGACGGGCCGTCATTGCGGACCGCCGCCGTGACGACCCCCGGGTCGCCCTTGGCGTCGGAGACGACGACGAGGTTGCGGACCTTCACCCCGCCGAGGTCGACCGGCACCCCGTCCGCGGCGACGTAGGGGGCGTTGGTCGCGACCGGAGACATCACCTGGCACCCGGAGGCCAGGACGACGCCGGCGGAGACGGCGAGCACCGGGACGAGTCGACGGAGCCGGGGGGTCGGGCGCGCTGTGGAGGTCACGGGGCACAGCCTAGCGGCCACCCCGCCGGCCGACCCGGCGCTCCCCGGATGGCGTGCCGTCGGCGCGCGAGCAGCGGCGCCCGGGCGCGCGTGCCACGCGAAACCGCCGTTGTCAAGGCGTCACGAACCACGAGTTCGACCGCCGCACGCCTTCTGACCTGCGACGATGCTCGTGGCCGAACTTCGTCGGGCCGTGGGGCGCGTGGTATCCTGAGAGTCGCGAAAGGGGAAAACAACACATGGTCTTCAAGGTCGGCGAGACGGTCGTGTACCCCCACCACGGGGCTGCGCTCATCGAGGAAATCAACACCCGGACGATCAAGGGCGAGGAGAAGCTCTACCTGAGGCTGAAGGTGGCCCAGGGGGACCTCACCATCGAGGTCCCCGCAGAGAACTGCGACCTGGTCGGCGTCCGTGACGTCGTGGGTCAGGACGGACTGGACAAGGTGTTCGAGGTCCTGCGTGCCGAGCACGCCGAGGAGCCGACGAACTGGTCCCGACGCTACAAGGCCAACCTCGAGAAGCTCGCCTCCGGCGACGTCATCAAGGTCGCCGAGGTCGTGCGTGACCTCTGGCGCCGCGACAAGGACCGCGGCCTCTCCGCCGGCGAGAAGCGCATGCTCGCCAAGGCCCGGCAGATCCTCGTCTCCGAGCTCGCCCTCGCGGAGAAGACCGACGAGGACAAGGCCGAGTCGATCCTCGACGAGGTCCTCGCCTCCTGAGCGTCGGCGTCGTCCTCGTCGCCGCCGGCAGCGGGGCGAGGCTCGGGGCCCGCGCCCCGAAGGCGTTCGTCGACCTCGAGGGCGCACCGATCCTCGAGCGCGCCCTCGCGGGCGTGCTCGCGGTGCGCGAGGTCACCCAGGTCGTCGTCGTCGCGCCCGCCCCGTTCGTCGGGGAGGTCGCGGCGACGTATGCCGGGGAGCCCCGGGTGGCCGTCGTCCCCGGCGGTGCCGAGCGCGCCGACTCGGTGCGCGGCGGACTCGCCGCCCTCGGACCCGAGGCGGACGTCGTGCTCGTCCACGACGCCGCCCGCTGCCTGACCCCGACCGCCGTGTTCGAGCGCGTCATCGACGCCGTCCGCGGCGGCCGCGACGGCGCCGTCCCCGGAGTCCCTGTCTCGGACACCATCAAGGTCGTCGACGCGCGCGGGGTCGTCACCGCGACCCCGGACCGCGCCGGGCTGCGCGCGGCCCAGACGCCCCAGGGCTTCCCCCGTGCCGTCCTCGAGGCGGCGCACGCCGCCGCGACCGGAGCCGTCACCGACGACTCCGCGCTCGTCGAGGCCCTGGGCCACGACGTCGTCGTCGTCGACGGGGACCCGCTCGCGTTCAAGATCACCACCCGCGCCGACCTCGACCACGCCGCCCGGCTGCTGCGGTCCTGATCTCAGCCCGGGTTGGGCGCCCCCGCCACGTCCCGCGCGAGCAGCTCGGCGGCCTCCTCCCACGGGCACACCGGCCGCCGCGGCCGCCCCCGGTGCAGCGGGGAGTGCCAGCCGTCGACGAGGAACCCGCGGTGCGGCAGCAGGGACGGGACGTACGTCGGCACGGGGAACCCGGAGCGCCACACCGCCTTGTAGCTCGCGACGTTGCCGACGTTGCCCTGCCAGACGAGGGTGTCGAGACCGAGTCCCCCGGTGGTGGCTGGGTCGAGGGCGTGCCCGACGACGAGCGCGACCGCGCGGCTCATCACGCCGCGGCCCCGCAGGCCGGGGTGGGTGACGAAGCCGAGGTTGGCCACGTGGTGACGCCCGTCGGGCGCGCGTCCCCACGTGCGGAGGTCCATCGTCCCCGCGTACCGGCCGCCGGCCTCGATGGCGGGTCCACGTCGGCGTCGCGGTGCGCCCGGAGCCGGACGACCCCGTCGGCCAGGGGAGCGATGGCGAGTTCGGCCATGGCACCTTCTACGCCCGTCGGGCTCGGTGCACAAGTCGCCCGCCGCCGACCTCCTGCCGGCGAGGGGCGCCGGCCGTCCACGGCCCGGTTGCACCGGCTGGTTGGATGGCCGGGTGAGTGAGCACCGCCCGCCGCCCCCGCGCACCGGCATCGGCGTCGACGTCCACGCCCTTGCCGACGCGGGCAGCGACCGGGAGCTGTGGCTCGCCGGCCTGCACTGGCCGGGGGAGCGGGGACTGACCGGGCACTCCGACGCCGACGTCGTCGCGCACGCCGCGTGCGACGCGCTGTTCTCCGCGGCCGGGATCGGGGACCTCGGCGCGCACTTCGGCACCGATCGTCCCGAGCTCGCCGGCGCGCCGGGAGCCGTGCTCCTCGCCGAGGCCGCGCGCCTGGTCCGCGATGCCGGGTTCGACGTCGGCAACGTCGCGGTCCAGGTCGTCGGGAACCGGCCCAGGGTGGGCCGCCGCCGCGCCGAGGCCGAGGACGTCCTCTCCCGCGCCTGCGGCGGGCCGGTGTCGGTGAGCGGCACGACGACCGACGGGCTCGGGCTCACCGGCCGCGGGGAGGGCGTGGCCGCCCTCGCCACCGCGCTCGTCGTGCCCCGCGCCTAGGGTGGGCACCGGCGGGCACGGCCCCACCGCCGCACCCGGGCCGACCCGACACCGACCAGCGACAGCAGCCCCCAGAGCAGCCGAGGAGTCCGCATGGCCCAGACCGTCACCGGCGTCATCGCCCGCAGCGAGGGCGCCCCCGTCGAGCTCGCCGACGTCACCGTCCCCGACCCCGGGCCGGGCGAGGCCGTCGTCGCCGTCGAGACCTGCGGGGTCTGCCACACCGACCTGCACTACCGCGAGGGCGGCGTCAACGACGACTTCCCCTTCCTCCTCGGCCACGAGGCCGCCGGGCGGGTCGAGTCCGTCGGCGAGGGGGTCACCGAGGTCGCCCCCGGTGACTTCGTCGTCCTCAACTGGCGCGCCGTCTGCGGCGAGTGCCGGGCCTGCCGCCGCGGACGACCCTGGTACTGCTTCGCGACCCACAACGCGAGCCAGAAGATGACCCTCGCGGACGGGACCGAGCTCACCCCGGCCCTGGGCATCGGCGCGTTCGCCGAGAAGACCCTCGTCGCCGCCGGGCAGTGCACGAAGGTGGACGGCGGCGACGACACCGTCGACCCCGCCGCGGTCGGGCTGCTCGGCTGCGGGGTCATGGCCGGCTTCGGCGCCGCCGTCAACACCGGCGGCGTCACCCGCGGCGACTCCGTCGCCGTCATCGGCTGCGGCGGCGTCGGCGACGCCGCCATCGCCGGGGCCGCCGTCGCCGGCGCCACGACCGTCATCGCGGTCGACGTCGACGGGCGCAAGCTCGAGACCGCGCGGCGGTTCGGCGCCACCCACACCGTCGACGCGGGCAGCGAGGACGTCGTGGAGCGCGTCCGGGAGCTCACCGGCGGGTTCGGTGCCGACGTCGTCGTCGAGGCCGTGGGCCGCCCGGAGACCTACGAGCAGGCGTTCTACGCCCGAGACCTCGCCGGGACCGTCGTCCTCGTCGGGGTCCCCACCCCGGACCTGGAGATCACCCTGCCGCTCATCGACGTGTTCGGTCGGGGCGGCGCCCTGAAGTCGAGCTGGTACGGCGACTGCCTCCCCAGCCGGGACTTCCCCATGCTCGTCGACCTCTACCGGCAGGGCCGGTTCGACCTCGACGCCTTCGTCACCGAGCGCATCGCCCTCGGCGACGTCGAGTCCGCGTTCGCGAAGATGGAGGCCGGCGACGTCCTCCGCTCGGTGGTGGTCCTGTGAGCGCCCCGCAGCCTGAGCACGTCGACGTCCCCCGCTCCCCGGGAGGCGTCGGGGTCTGGAAGGTCGTCACCTCCGGTCGGTTCGAGCTCGACGGCGGCTCATGGGCGGTCGACAACAACGTCTGGGTCGTCGGCACCGACGACGAGTGCGTCGTCATCGACCCGGCCCACGACGCCGACGCGGTGCTGGCGGCGGTGGGGGACCGCACCGTCCTCGCCGTGCTCTGCACCCACGCCCACAACGACCACGTGGGCGCCGTCCCCGGCGTCGTCGCCGCGACCGGCGCCCCGGTCCGGCTCCACCCCGAGGACCACGTGCTGTGGGACCAGACCCACGACCACCGCCCGGACGCCCCGCTCGCCGACGGCGACACCGTCACCGTGGGTGACGTCGACCTGCGGGTCCTCCACACCCCCGGCCACTCCCCGGGGGCGTGCTGCCTGCACGCTCCGCGGCTCGGGGTGGTCTTCAGCGGCGACACCCTCTTCCACGGCGGGCCCGGCGCGACCGGCCGGTCCTACAGCGACCACGACGTGATCGTGGCCTCGATCCGCGATCGGCTGCTCACCCTCCCGCCGGACACGGTCGTGCTCACCGGGCACGGCGAGTCCACCCGCATCGGGGACGAGGCGGCCCACTCCGGTGAGTGGGGCGGTCGGTAGCCTTGCGCAGGTGAGTCTCCGACTGTTCGACACGGCCGCGCGCGAGCTGCGCGACTTCACCCCCGCCACGCCCGGCCGGGTGGGGATCTACATCTGCGGGCTCACGACCCAGTCCCCGCCGCACATCGGCCACGTCCGGTTCGCGGTGGCCTTCGACGTCCTGCGGCGCTGGCTCGAGGTCGGACACGGCTACGACGTCACGCTCGTGCGGAACGTCACCGACATCGACGACAAGATCCTCGCCCGGGCCGCCGAGTCGGGGGAGGCCTGGTTCGCCCTGTCCTACCGCAACGAGCAGAGGACGGCGAAGGCGCTGGAGACCCTCGGGGTGCTGCCGCCGACGTACGAGCCGCGCGCGACCGGGCACGTGCCCGAGATGGTCGAGCTCATGGAGGTCCTCGTCGAGAAGGGCCACGCCTACCCCGCCGGCGACGGCAGCGGGGACGTCTACTTCGACGTCCGGTCCTGGCCTGGGTACGGCGAGCTGACCCACCAGCGGCTCGACGACATGGCCGCCGCCGAGGACGCCGACCCTCGCGGCAAGCGGGACCCGCGTGACTTCGCGCTGTGGAAGGGCCACAAGGAGAGCGAGCCGCTCACCGCCTCGTGGCCGACCCCGTTCGGCCGGGGCCGGCCCGGGTGGCACCTGGAGTGCAGCGCGATGGCCCGCAAGTACCTCGGGGACGGCTTCGACATCCACGGCGGCGGCGTCGACCTGCGCTTCCCCCACCACGAGAACGAGCAGGCCCAGTCCCGCGCGGCCGGGCTGCCGTTCGCCGAGTACTGGCTGCACAACGCGTGGGTGACCCTCGGCGGGGAGAAGATGAGCAAGTCGCTCGGCAACTCCCTCCTCGTCCACGAGGTCACCAAGGTGGCCCGCCCGGTCGCCGTGCGCTACTACCTCACCGCCGCGCACTACCGGTCGACGATCGAGTACCACGAGGGCTCCCTCGAGGAGGCCGAGTCGGCGGTCGAGCGGATCGAGGGCTTCCTCCGGCGCGCCCTGCCGGGCGCCCCGACCGCCGAGCCGGCCGGCGGGGAGGAGCTCCCGGAGGAGTTCCGCGCCGCGATGGACGACGACCTCGGGGTCTCGATCGCGCTCGCCGCGATCCACGACCACGTCCGCCAGGGCAACACCGCGCTCGACGAGGGCGAGCACGAGGAGGCCGCCGACCTCGCCCGGACCGTCGTCGCGATGACGGACGTCCTCGGGGTCAACCCGCTCGCCCCGCACTGGGCGGACGGCGACTCCAGCGGGCAGCCCGAGGCGCACGACGCGCTCGACGTGCTCGTCCGGGACCGGATCGCCGCCCGGGCCGCGGCCCGCTCCGCGCGGGACTTCGCGACCGCCGACGCGATCCGGGACGAGCTCGGCTCGGCGGGCATCACGGTCGAGGACACCCCGTCGGGCGCCCGCTGGTCGCTCGCGCGACCGGGAAGGGGGGACTGACGTGCCGGGCAACTCGGGACGACGGGGCGCGGTCCGCAGGAGCGGGTCGAAGAAGGGGATGACGACCGGGTCCGGTGGCCAGCGCCGTCGCGGGCTCGAGGGCAAGGGGCCCACGCCGAAGGCGAGCGACCGGCCGGCCCACAAGAACTACGCCGGCGGGAAGCCCAAGGGGGCCGGCGCGGGCGGGCGCGGGCGCTCCGAGCGCCGCGGCCGGCCGAGCAGCGAGGTCGTCGCCGGCCGCAACGCCGTCGTCGAGGCCCTCCGCGCCGGAGTCCCCGTGACGACGCTCTACGTCGCCGGCCGGATCGACGCGGACGACCGGGTCCGGGAGGCCCTGACCGCGGCCGCCGACCGCGGCATCCCCGTGCTGGAGACCCCGCGCGGCGAGCTCGACCGGATCACCGACGGCGCGGTTCACCAGGGCCTCGCGGTCCAGGTCCCGCCGTACGAGTACGCCCACCCCGACGACCTCGTCGACCCGGACCTGCCGGGCACCCCGCTGCTCGTCGCCCTCGACGGTGTCACCGACCCCCGCAACCTCGGCGCCGTCCTCCGGTCGGTCGCCGCGTTCGGCGGCCACGGCGTCGTCGTCCCCTCCCGGCGGGCCGCGGGCATGACCGCGGCCGCGTGGAAGGTCTCGGCCGGTGCCGCCGCCCGGGTCCCGGTCGCGCGGGCGACCAACCTCACCCGGGCGCTGACCGACTACCGCAAGGCCGGGTTCTTCGTCCTCGGCCTCGACGCCGGCGGCGACGTCGACCTTCCCGGTCTCGCGCTCGCCACCGAGCCCGTCGTCATCGTCGTCGGCTCCGAGGGCAAGGGCCTCTCCCGGCTGGTCCGGGAGACCTGCGACCAGGTCGTCTCCATCCCCATGGCGAGCGGCGTCGAGTCCCTCAACGCGGGCGTGGCCGCCGGCGTCGCGCTCTACGAGGTGGCCCGGCAGCGGTCGGCCTGAGCCGACCCCGCACACGGGCCCGGCGACCTGCCGCCTCGGACGTCAGGCGCCCGGGAGCCGGTGGTGGCCGTCCTCGCTCATCCGGACGATGGCGAGGTGGAACTCCAGCGTCAGTGGGTGAACATGAGGTCGAAGAGTGCGCCGAAGAAGCCGGTCGGCGACGTGCCGCCGGTCGGGGAGCTGGTGGACACGGGTCCTCCTCGGTGGTGCGGATCTGGCGGCTGAACGCGAGCGGAAAGGACGATTCGGGCACACCGGGAACGGCGACGCCGTGACCGGACCGTTGCGGGCCGAGTCCCTCGCGGGACCGTGCCCGCGGGCAGGCCGACGGGTCTGCGTCCGCGCTCCGGTCGTGCCGGGCCCTCGCGGACCACTAGGCTGACCGTCCGTCGGCCCGCCCGGGTCGGCGACCCAGCCGGGGGGCGGGACGTCGCACCCCCGCGTCGACCGAGAGGGTGCCTTGATGTCGCAGTACGGTTCCGCCCCGCCGCCCCCGCCCGCGCAGGGCGGGGGCTACGGCTACGGCGGCTACTCCCAGCCCCCGAGCAACCACCTCGTGTGGGCGATCCTCACGACGGTGTTCTGCTGCCTCCCGTTCGGGATCGTCTCGATCGTCTACGCGGCCCAGGTCAACAGCAAGTGGCAGGGCGGCGACCAGGCCGGGGCCCTGGAGTCCTCGGAGAAGGCCAAGCGCTGGGCCATCATCGCCGCGGTCTCCGGGGTCGTGATCGGCGTCATCTACGGCATCGGGGCGTTCGCCGTCGGGGGGATGAACACGAGCCCGTGACCGCCTCCGCCCGCCGCGTCGTCACGCCCGCCCGGGGGCGGCCGGGCGTCGCGCCGCCGCGTCGGAGGCGGGTCGCGCGTCTGCTCGGGCCGGTCGCCGCCCTCGCCGCCGCCGGGGTGGTCGCGGCCGTGCTCCACGTCGTCGACCCGAACCAGCCGGGCCACTACCCGACCGACCCGTTGCTCGCGCTCACCGGGTGGTGGTGTCCGGGGTGCGGCAGCCTGCGGGCCCTCCACGCGCTCACCGACGGCGACCTCGGGACCGCGCTCGCCCGCAACCCGCTCGCCCTCGCGATGTTCGGGGTGCTCGGCGGGATGTGGGTCCGGTGGGCGGCCCGGGCCTGGACCGGGCGGCCGCGCACGCTGCTCGCGCCCCCGTGGGTGCTGTGGGCCTTCCTCGCCCTCGTCCTCGTGTTCTGGGTGGCCCGGAACCTGCCGGGGGCGACGTGGCTGTCCCCGGCGTGAGCACCCCCGTGATCGTGCCGGCCCGCCACGCGACGGGCACGTCGTGTGGTTGGCTGGACGCACCAGCACGACTCGCCCGGCCGGCCCGGCCGCGAAAGGACTGAGCATGTCGAGCAGCGGCCCGCCCCCACCACCCCCGCCCCCCGAGGAGGGCTCCGGGGGGTGGCAGGACCCCGGAGGCATGCCCGCGATGTCGGGGGGCTGGGGGGACGCCGACCCGGCACCCCCGGTCCGGCCGCGGTCGGTCGACCTCGCGGTCAGGCTCATGTACGCCGGCGCGGTCGTCAGCGTCCTCAGCGGCATCGCGGCGCTGTTCCAGGACCGTGACGCCCTGCGCGAGAGCATCCGGAAGTCGCTGAGCAGCTCCGGTCAGGACGTCACCCAGTCCGCGGTGGACAACGCGATCACCGTCGGGATCGTCGCGAGCCTCGTCGTCGGGCTCGTCGTCGCCGGCGTGTGGGTCCTGATGGGCGTCTTCAACGGCCGCGGCCGCTCGTGGGCCCGGCTCGTCGCGACCGTCCTCGGGCTCGTCAACGTCGTCTTCACCATCACCGGGCTCGTCGGCGCCGCCTCGGTGACCGGCGCCGGAGGAGGCCTGGTGTCCACGCTGCTGTCGCTGGTCAACCTCGTCCTCGCCGCCGTGATCCTGTTCCTGCTGTGGAAGCGGGAGTCCAGCGACTACTTCGCCGCCGTCTCGGCGCGGTAGGGCCGGCGACGTGGCCGCGGTCCCGGTGGTCCGGCGGGCGCGCTCCCGCCGGGCGCTCCGGGTCCTGCCGCCGGCCGCGGTGGCGCTCCTCGCCCTCGCCGGGGTCGTCCTCGTCCACGTCGTGGACCCGAACCAGCCGGGGCACTACCCGAGCGACCCGTTCCTCGCGCTCACCGGCTGGTGGTGCCCGGGGTGCGGGAGCCTGCGGGCGCTGCACGCCCTGACCGAGGGCCGACCCGGGGTGGCGATGCAGCGCAACCCGGTCTTCGTCCTCGCGCTCCCGGTCGCGGTGGCGCTCTGGGCCGAGTGGCTCCTCGCGGCGGTCCGCGGTCGCCCGGTGCGGGTGCCCCACCTCCCGGCGTGGGTCGCCTGGGCGCTGCTCGTCGCGCTGCCGCTGTGGTGGGTCGCCCGGAACGTCCCCGGCTGGACCTGGGCCTCCCCGGCCTGACCCGCCCGCCCGGTCTCCCGGATACCGCCGCGATCCTCCGGGGCCGGCGGCCCGGGGTCAGTCCTCGCGCACGAGGATCGGCATCTCGACCGTGTCGACGCCGAGCACGGCGCGCTCGTCCGGCTTGGCCGGCAGGACGTGCCGGACGTAGTCGTCGATCGCCTCCCGGACGGCGACGTCGTGCCCGGCGCGCTCGGCCATGTACCACCGGTGCTCGAGCACCTCGTGGAACAGCTCGGCCGGCTCGAGCTTCGCCGACAGCTCGCGGGGGACGGTCCGCACGATCGGCTCGTAGACCTGGGTGAGCCAGTCGTGGGCGACGATCTCCTCGTCGTCGTTCTGCCGGTCGGTCGAGGCGCGGAACGAGTCGAGGTCGTTGAGCAGCCGCCGGGCCTGGTTCTCCTCGACGTCGAGGCCGGTGAGCCGGAGCAGCCTGCGGGAGTGGTGACCGGCGTCGACGACCTTGGGCTGGATCTGGATGTGGGTGCCGTCGATGTCGGTGGTGATCGCGAGCTCGTCGATGTCGAAGCCCAGCGCGTTGAGCCGCCGGATCCGGTCGTCGACCCGCCACCGGTCGCCCAGGTCGAACTTCTCGAGGTCGGTCAGCTCCGACCACAGCTCTCGGTAGCGGGTCATGATCCGCTCCGAGGTCTCGATCGGGTCGGTCAGGTCCGTCAGCAGGCCGCCGGCCTCGAGGTCCATCAGCTCCCCGGCGATGTTGACCCGCGCGATGTCGAGGTCGTGCTCACGCTGGCCGTCGCTGAGGGTGTCGTGCAGCTCGCCGGTCTCGGCGTCGACGAGGTAGGCCGCGAACGCCCCCGCGTCCCGGCGGAACAGGGTGTTCGACAGCGAGACGTCGCCCCACCAGAACCCGTTGAGGTGGAGGCGGACGAGCAGGACGGCGAGGGCGTCGATGAGCCGGGCCGCGGTGTCGACGCGCAGGGTCTGGCTGAACAGGGCGCGGTAGGGCAGCGAGTACTGCAGGTGCCGGGTGAGCAGGCAGGCGTCGAGCGGCTCGCCGTCCGCGTCGAGCCGGCCCTGGACGATCCCGAACGGCTCGACGGCCGGCTGGTCGAGCCGTCGCAGCATCCGCAGCAGGTGGAACTCGCGGTGGGCGATGTCGCCCTTGATCTCCTTGATCGCGAGCACGCTGCCGGACAGCTTGACGAACCGGACGACGTGCCGGGAGATCCCGCGGGGGAGCGCGGCGAGGTGCTCCTCGGGCCAGTCCTCCAGCGGCAGCTGCCAGGGCAGGTCGAGCAGGGCAGGGTCGGGGCGCGCGGTGGTGATGTCGAGGGCCACGCGTCCATGGTCCCAGACGGCGAGGGGCCGGGACACCCGTAGGTGTCCCGGCCCCGTCGTCGCGCGGGAGCGCCGGTGTCAGTCGCCGATGCGCTGGCCGGACTCCATGTTGAACACGTGGATGTGGCCCGGCTTCGGCTTCAGGTGGACGGTCTCGCCCTTCTTCGGGGGGCGGCGGCCGTCGACGCGGGCGATGAACGGCTTCTCGCCCTCCTCGTCGGCCGCCTTCTCCAGCCGCCCCTCGAGGAGGTTGCCGTAGATGTAGGCGTCCGCGCCGAGCTCCTCGACGAGGGTGACCTCGACCGGGATGCCGTCACCCTCGCTGGAGAGGTCGATGTCCTCGGGGCGGACCCCGACGATGACCTCCTTGCCGGACGTGGACACCTCCTCACGCGGGACGTCGAGGTCCCGGCCACCGAAGTGCACGCCCCCCTCGCTGACGGGCACGTCGACGAGGTTCATGGCGGGCGAGCCGATGAAGCCGGCGACGAACACGTTGTTGGGGTGGTCGTACATCCGGCGCGGGGTGTCGCACTGCATGAGCAGGCCGTCCTTGAGGACGGCGACCCGGTCGCCCATCGTCATGGCCTCGACCTGGTCGTGGGTGACGTAGACGGTGGTGACGCCGAGCCGGCGCTGCAGCGAGGCGATCTGGGTACGGGTCTGCACGCGCAGCTTCGCGTCGAGGTTCGACAGCGGCTCGTCCATGAGGAACACCTGCGGGCTGCGGACGATCGCCCGGCCCATCGCGACGCGCTGCCGCTGGCCACCGGAGAGCGCCTTCGGCTTGCGCTCGAGGTAGGCCTCGAGGTCGAGGATCTTCGCCGCCTCCTCGACGCGCTTGCGGATGTCGGACTTGTCGACGCCGGCGATCTTCAGCGCGAAGCCCATGTTGTCCGCGACCGTCATGTGCGGGTACAGGGCGTAGTTCTGGAAGACCATGGCGACGTCACGGTCCTTGGGGGAGAGGTTGGTGACGTCCCGGTCACCGATCCAGATCTTGCCCTCGTTGATCTCCTCGAGACCTGCGAGCATCCGCAGGGAGGTCGACTTGCCGCAGCCGGACGGCCCGACGAAGACGAGGAACTCGCCGTCCTCGATGTCGATGTTGAGCTTGTCGACGCTGGGGGTCTCGTTGCCCGGGTAGATCCGGGTGGCGTTGTCGTACTTCACAGTTGCCATGGCTTCGTTGCCCTTCCTTCACCGGCAGGAACGTGCCGGACGATCCGTTGTAAAGGTGGTGCGCCGCGAGGCGTCGGTGCCCCTCGGCGTGCCCCAGTCTGCCCGAGTCCGGTCCTCCCCACCAGCACCTCCTGTCTGGTGGGACCGTCGCGGACCGCTGCCACCGACCCCGGCTACCCTGCCCGGGTGCGGGCACGACTGGTCGACATCGCCGAGCACGCCGGCGTCAGCGAGGCCACGGTCAGCCGGGTCCTCAACGACCGTCCCGGCGTGGCGGAGTCGACCCGCGCGGCCGTGCTCACCGCGGTCGACGTCCTCGGCTACGACCGGCCGAGCCGGCTGCGCCGCCGCGAGGTCTCCCTCGTCGGGCTCGTCACCCCCGAGCTGACCAACCCGATCTTCCCCGCGTTCGCCCAGGCCATCGAGACCCTGCTCGCCCGGCGCGGCTACACCCCGGTGCTGTGCACCCAGACCACCGGCGGGGTCCACGAGGACGAGTACGTCGAGATGCTCCTCGACCGCGGCGTCGCCGGGATCATCTTCGTCTCCGGGCTCCACGCCGACACCACCGCCGACCCCGCCCGCTACGTCCGGCTCCGCTCGCGGGGGCTCCCGATCGTCCTCGTCAACGGGTACGTCGACGGCGTCGACGCGCCGTTCGTCTCCAACGACGACGTCGCCTCGATGGAGGTCGCGGTCGCCCATCTCGCGAGCCTGGGCCACACCGAGATCGGTCTCGCCGTCGGCCCGGAGCGCTACCTGCCGAGCATCCGGAAGGTGAGCGGGTTCCGGGACGCGATGCGCTCGGTGCTCGGCCGCACGGAGGTCGACCACCTCGTGGTCCGGTCGATGTTCTCCCTCGAGGGCGGCGCCTCCGCCGCGGAGCGCCTGATCGGCGCCGGGGCGACGGCGGTGATCTGCGGCTCCGACCTCATGGCGCTCGGCGCGATCCGGCAGGCCCGGGCCGCGGGGCTCGAGGTCCCCCGGGACGTGTCGGTCGTCGGCTACGACGACTCGGTCCTCGTGGCCTACACCGACCCGCCGCTGACGACGATCCGGCAGAGCGTCGGGGCGATGTCCGAGGCCACGGTCCGGGCCCTGCTCGACGAGATCGCGGGCGAGCCCGCGCCCCGGGCGGAGTTCGTCTTCAGCCCCGAGCTCGTCGTCCGCGGCTCGACCGGGCCGGCGCCCACCCCCTGACCCTCCCCACCACCACCGGGAGGGCCGCGTAATCCGCACTTCGTGCCCAGTTGGCCGCGCTCCCGGGCGTGGAACGCCCGGTTTGCGCGGCCGAACGGGCACGAAGTGCGGGGTACGGCAGGCGCGGTGAGGGGGAGCGGGGGAGGGCAGGGGTCAGGCGGGGGAGCGGGCGTCGAGCACCGCCCGCAGCAGCGCCGGGACCGCGGCGGCGTCGTCGAGCCGGTATCGGGCGGCGGTCTCGCCGTCCCCGACCTTGACGGTGACGTCGTCCTCGCCGAGGACCTCGAACGCGTGCTCGTCGGTGACGTCGTCGCCGAGGTAGACCACGGCGTCGGCACCGAGCTCGTCGGCGAGGTCGCGCAGCGCCGAGCCCTTGTCGGCCCGGACGACCGCGAGCTCGACGACCGCCTTGCCCGCCAGGGCCGAGACCTCCTCGTGGCGGGCGGCCACCTCCTCGGCGGCCCGGGCCGCCGCCTCGGCGACGTCGTCGTCGCTGCCGCGGGTGTGCAGCGCCGTCGCGGCCGGCTTGTGCTCCAGCCGGGTCCCCGGGTGGTCCCGGACGACGTCCTCGAGCTCGCGCGTGACCTGCTCGAGGAGGTCGTGCTGCTCCGCGGTGAGCCCGTCGCCCTCCCGGCGGCTCGACTGCGCGCCGTGGCTGCCGATCCGGGTCACCGCGGGGTCGTCGAGGCTGCTCACCCGCGTCAGGGTGTCCAGGTCCCGGCCCGAGACGACCGCGACGTGGGTGCCGGGCCGGGAGGCGAGCTCGCGGAGGACCTCGACGGTCCCGGGCTGGGGGTGCGCCTCGCGCGGGTGCTCGACGATCGGGGCGACGACCCCGTCGAAGTCGGTGGCGACGAGGACCGTGCCCGGGGTGCGGAGCCGCTCGACCGCCGCGAGGAGGTCATCCGGGAGCGCGGCGTCGGGGGCGGCGTCCATCTCACTCCTTGCGGGGACGGGAGCTCTGCGGCTTCGGGGGCCGCTCCGGAGCGTACTCCAGCGCCGAGAGGAAGCGGCTCGCCCACCGCTGGACGTCGTGGTCGCCCACCCGGCGTCGCAGCGCCTTCATCAGCCGCCGCTTCTCCTTCTCCGGGGAGCGGATGGCCTTGAGGATCGTCTGCTTCAGGCCCTCGATGTCGTGGGGGTTGCAGACGTAGGCCTGGTGCAGCTCGTGCCAGGCACCCGTGAACTCGGACAGGACGAGGGCCCCGCCGTGGTCGTGGCGGCAGGTGACGTACTCCTTGGCCACGAGGTTCATCCCGTCCCGCAGCGGGGTGACGAGCATGACGTCCGCGGCGAGGAAGAACGCCGCCATCTCCTCCCGGGGGAAGGACTGGTGGAAGTAGTGCACCGCCGCGGCGCCGATGGCGGAGTACTCGCCGTTGATCCGCCCGACCGTCGTCTCGAGCTCCGTGCGCAGGGTCCGGTAGGACTCCACCCGCTCCCGGCTCGGGGTCGCGATCTGGACGAAGGTGGCCTCGGGTGGCCCGATCTCGCCCTCGGCGAGCAGCTCCTCGTAGGCCTTGAGCCGGTGGCGCAGCCCCTTGGTGTAGTCGAGCCGGTCGACGCCGAGCAGCAGGGTCTCGGGGTTGCCGAACGACTCGCGGATCTCCTTGGCCCGCTGGACCGTCTCGGGTCGCTGGGCGAGCTCGGACAGGCCCTTGAAGTCGACCGAGATCGGCACCGCGCTCGCCCGGACCACGCGGGCGTCCTCGCTCCGCCCCGTCGCGACGGTGTCGCCCCGCGTGGTCAGGCCGAGCAGCTGGCGGCAGGCGCGGATGAAGTTCTGCGCCCCGGCGGCGCGCTGGAACCCGAGGAAGTCCGCCCCGAGCAGGCCCTCGAGGATCGCGCGACGCCACGGCAGCTGCTGGAACAGCTCGACCGGGGGGAACGGGATGTGGTTGAACCAGCCGATCCGCACGTCCGGGCGGCGCTCGCGCACGAGCTTGGGCACGAGCTGGAGCTGGTAGTCGTGCACCCAGACCGTCGCGCCCTCCTCGGCCACCTCGCAGACCGCGTCGGCGAACCGCTCGTTGACCGTCCGGTAGCTGTACCACCACCGCCGGTGGAAGGAGGCCGGGACGATGACGTCGTGGTAGATCGGCCACAGGGTGTCGTTGCTGAAGCCCTCGTAGTACTCGGTGATCTCCCGCTGGCTCAGCGGCACCGGACGCAGGTACATGCCGTCCTCGACGAACGGCTCCGGCGCCTCGCCGGGCTCGCCGGCCCACCCGACCCAGGCGCCGTCGCGCCCGCGCATCACCGACTCCATCGCGGTGACCAGGCCGCCGGGGGACCGGCGCCACTCCGACCCGCCGTCGGGCAGCTCGTGGCGGTCGACGGGCAGCCGGTTGGCGGCGATGACGAAGTCGAACTTCTCGGCGGTGCCGGACACGTGATCCGCCTCCTGACGTGGGTGTGCCACCACCTTGGCACAGCCCGGTCGGCCCTGCCCCTCCCGAGGCCCACGGCGTTTCCTCCCCGCCGGGAGCCCGCGGGGGCACGCGTTCCCGCGAACTCTGGCGTCGCTCCGGCGACCCCGCTACCGTCGTCCCATGCGGATCTCCGAGGTGGTTCGCCACAAGGGCGACAACGTGGTCACCGTCAAGCCGGACGACACCGTCCTGCAGCTGCTCGCGACCCTCGACGAACACCGGATCGGTGCGGTCGTCGTCAGTGGCGACGGCGGCTCCGTCGACGGGATCGTCAGCGAACGGGACATCGTGCGGCACCTGCACACCACGGGCCCGGAGCTGCTGGAGGCGCCGGTGTCGTCGATCATGAGCTCCGACGTCGCGACGTGCGACCCGCACACCGACATCGGCGAGGTCGAGCGGCTCATGACCGAGAAGCGGGTCCGGCACGTGCCCGTGGTCGTCGACGGCCGGCTCCGCGGAATCGTCAGCATCGGCGACGTCGTGAAGAACCGCATCGAGGCCCTCCAGTCCGAGCGCGACCAGCTCGTCGGCTACATCCAGCAGTAGCGGCGTCGGCAACGGCGTCCCGGGGGACATGCGGGAGGGTGCCGGTGTTCTCGGCCGCCTCCCCTACCGTAGGAGCATGAGCACGGAGCTGCTGGGTGGCGACTCCTCGCCCGACCTGCCGGACTACACCAAGGTCGGGCCGTACCGCCTGCTCCAGCAGCTGGGCGAGGGCGGCATGGGCGTGGTCCACCTCGCGCTGGACCCGAACGGCAAGGCGGTCGCGCTGAAGGTGCTGCGGCCCCACATCGCCCACGACCCCGACGCCCGGGCCCGGCTGGCCCGCGAGGTCGAGACCCTCGGCCGGGTCCGCGCCGCCCGGGTCGCGCCGGTGCTCGACGCCGACATCGAGGGCGACCGGCCCTACATCGTCACCAGGTACGTCCCGGCGCCCTCGCTCGACGAGGTCGTGCGCGAGAACGGCCCGATGTCCGGCGAGGAGCTGCTCCGGCTCGGCCGGGGGCTCGCGGAGTCCCTCCACGAGATCCACCAGGCCGACGTCGTCCACCGCGACCTCAAGCCCGGCAACGTCCTCATGCTCGACGGCGACCCGGTGCTCATCGACTTCGGCATCGCCCACGTCGCCGACGAGGTCCGCATCACGATGACCGGGATGGTCATGGGCACCCCCGGCTACCTCGCCCCCGAGGTCGTCGAGGGCGAGGCCGTCAGCGAGGCGACCGACTGGTGGGGGTGGGCCGCGACGCTCGCGTTCGCCGCCTCCGGACGTCCCCCGTTCGGGAAGGGGCCGATGGAGGCCGTGCTCGCCCGCGTCGGACGTGGCGAGGCCGACCTGTCCGGGGTCGACCCAGCGCTCGCGCCCCTGCTCGAGGCCGCCCTGTCGCCGGACCCGGAGGTCCGGCCCGACGACGCCGAGGTCGTCGCCGCGCTCGAGGAGTACGCCCAGGGTCGCCCGGTCACCGAGGTCCTCCCGGCGAGGCGGAGCACGGCCGCGCCGACCCAGGCGATCAGCCAGACCCCGCCGGCCGACGCCACCAGGGAGGTCGAGAGCGACCCGACCCGGCGGCTGCCCGCCGAGCCGTCCCCGGCGTACCCCTCCGCGCAGCAGGCGCCCCCGCCGCAGCGGGCGCCGCGCGAGACGGGCCCGCCGGAGCCCCGCGACCCGCGCAGCCCCGCACCGCCGTCGTGGGAGCCCGTCGCCGCCCCCGCCGCGCAACCCGGCGGCGACCCCCGGATCGGGCGGCCCGCCCGCTCGGGGGTGCTCACCGGACTCGTCCTCCTCGTCAGCGCTCTCGCCGCGGTCGCGCCGCTCGTCGCGGTCGGCATCGCGCTCGCCTGGTCGGTGTTCGCGCGGACCGTCGACGCGAGCATGACCGCGCTCGTCATGCGCCGCCACGAGCGCGGCCCCCGGCGCAGCGACGTGGCCGTCGGGTTCGCCGCCGGGCCGTGGCACCTCGTGCGGGGGGTGCTGACGACGGTCGTCGCCGTCCTGCTGCCCGCGCTCATCGGTGCCTCCGCCGCGTTCTGCACCGCCCTCGCGCTCACGACGGTGACCGCGGGCAACCCCCGCCCGGGTGAGCCGCTCCCGCTCGGCGTCGGCATGCTGCTCGCCGCCCTCATGGCGTGGTGGGGCCCGGGGGGGCCCTCGCTGCGCCGGGGCAGCCGCAGCGTCGCCCGGTGGGTCGCGCCCACGGCGCCCGCGGCGTCGGGTCTCGCCGTCATCCTCGTCGTCCTCGCGATCGCCGCTGCCGCGTGGGCCTACCTCGGGGCGGGCACCGTCTGGTGGCCCCTCCCGTCGGCTCCCTTCCCCTTCGACTCCACCGGACTGACCCTGCCTTGACCTCACGACCGCGCAGGTCCCGCCCGAGCACCCGCGGCCGCGACACCGGCCACCCCGTGGGTGCGGACCAGCCTGCAGAAAACAGACAAAAAACTCGAACTGCTCAGAACGAGCGACCGGCGGGTCCCGGGACGCAGCCGGCCGCCGGCGACGACGCCGCCGTGCCGCCGCAGGCGCCCCGCTCGCCAGAGCAGCCGCCGCCGCACGACCCCGCGCCCGGCGCGGGGGTCCCGCCGACGTGGGAGGACCACCCCACCGGGTGGATCGTCCCGCACCCGACGACCGGCCCGATCGTCTCCGGACCCCGCTCGCCCCTGCGGCGGCGCATCCCCCGGCCGAAGCGGCCGAAGTGGCGGGGGGACACCCCCACCGACCCGATGCCGATGATCGACGCGCTCCGGCGCACCCCCTACCGGGACCCCCGGGTGACCCGGGCGGCCGCCGAGGAGCGGGAGGCGCGCGAGGCGATGGACCTCGCCCTCCGGGTCGGCGAGCTCATGCTCCGGTGCGGGGCCGGCGCCCCGCAGGTCGAGGCGAGCGTCGTCGCGGTCGGGATGTCGGCCGGGCTCGACAACCTCGACATCGACATCACGATGCAGTCGCTGCTCATGCAGTGCACGACGCGCTCGGGTCAGCTCATCACCCTGCTGCGGGTCGTGCGCTCCCCGCGGCGGGACTTCGCCCGCCTCACCGCGGTCCACTCGCTCGTCAACGACCTCATCTCCAACGAGATCGACGTCGCCGAGGCCGCCCGCAAGCTGCGGATCATCGGCCGGATGCCCCGCACGTGGTCGGCCTGGATGGTGACGATGTCCTTCGGCCTGCTCTCGGCGGCCGTCGCCCTCACCCTCGGGGCCGGCTTCGTCGCGGTCGTCTTCTCGGTCATCGCGTCGGTGACGGTCGACCGGCTCGTCGCCGCCCTCGAGCGCCGCGGCGTCCCGGAGTTCTACTGGAGCGCGATCGGCGGGTTCGTCGCCGTGCTCATCGCCTGGGCCGCCTACGCCGCCGGGACCTACGACTGGTTCCCGGTCAGTCCCTCCGACTTCGCCTACCTCGTCGCCGGCGGGATCGTCGTGCTGCTGCCCTCGCGGACGATCGCCTCGGCGATGGAGGACATCATCACCGGCTACTCGGTCACCGGGACGTCGCGGATCTTCGAGGTGCTCTTCCACACCCTCGGGCTCATCGTCGGCGTCGGCGCCGGCCTGTCGTTCACGTTCCGGATCGGGAACGCCGTCGACCTCGGGGTCGGTCAGCCGCCCATCGAGAACATGGTCTGGGGCTCGGCCGCGCTCCCGGTGGTCCTGCTCGGCTCGCTCCTCATCGGGATCGCCGGTGCGATCACGCTGCAGTCCCGGCGCGCCCAGCTCGCGCCGGTCGCCCTGCTGTGCGCGCTCGGGGTCCTGCTCTCGATCCTGCTCGGGCAGGGCTTCGGCCTCGGACGGGTCAGCTCGGTCGCGGTGACCGCGATCGTCCTCGGCTTCGTCGGCCGACTGCTCGCGCTCCGGCTCGACGCGCCCGCCATGGTCTTCATCGTCCCCGCCACGTTCGGGCTCCTGCCCGGGCTGTCGATCTTCGTAGGCCTGTACCGGCTCGTCGTCCGCGCCGGGTCGGATCTCGCGACCGACCTCACCGTCCAGATCGGCCTCACGACCCTCCTGAGCGCGTTCGGCATCCTCATCGCCATCGCGACCGGGTCGGTGTTCGGCGAGATCCTCGCGACCCCGTTCGACAGCACCGTCGGGGAGCGGCGGCGGATGGTGCGCGGAACCCACCGGAGGCGGGGCCGCAGCGCCGGGCCGCGCTGAGCCGCAAGGGATCCGGGCCCCCCGGGCCGAGATCTCGCCGTTGCCCCCGCGTGACCGAATTGATATCGCGGGGCCGTCTCCCGTACGGTGTTTGGCGACCGCGGCCGGGACCGGCGCCGCTGGATCGGCGTGGTCGTACAACTGCACACCGCCCCATCGCAGATGCTCACCCGCCGCGCCGAACCTCGTCAGCGGGTGACCCGCCGGAGCCGCTCCGGGCATGACGAGGGCGGGGGACCCACCGTGACCGACCACGCGAGATCGCGTCGGTCTTGGGGTGAAGCCGGTACGCCGGCCGGGCACCTGACGCCCGAACCCGACAGCTGACCCCGCAGGCGTCCGTCAGGAAAGGATCCCCCCTCCGCAATGTTCTATGCCCCCAAGCACGCTGCGAAGAAGAGTCGCAAGGCAGGTCGGCGCATCGCCGGCGCCGCTGCCGTCAGCGCCGCCGCCGTCGGCGGTGGCCTCGTCACCGCCCAGTCCGCCCAGGCGAGCTCCGTCTGGGACCGCGTGGCCGCCTGCGAGAGCAGCGGCAACTGGCACATCAACACCGGGAACGGCTTCTACGGCGGCCTCCAGTTCACCCAGCAGACCTGGGCGGGCTTCGGCGGCCGGGCCTACGCCCCCCGGGCCGACCTCGCCTCGAAGTCGGCACAGATCACCATCGCCAAGAAGGTCCTCAAGGTCCAGGGCCCCGGCGCCTGGCCGGTCTGCTCGGTCAAGGGCGGCCTCACCCGGGCCAACGGCGGCGCGGCCGGCGTGAGCCGCTCGCGCTCGTACCACACCGCGTCGCGCTCCCACTACCGCACCGGCAACCTCGCGGTCGACGGCGTCCGCGGACCGCGCACCAAGCGCGCCATCGAGAAGTGGGTCAACGGCTCCGTCAACGGCCACCTGAGCCACGCCGACATCCGCAAGATGCAGCGCAGGCTGCACGTCCGCGCCGACGGCGTCGTCGGTCCCGTCACGACCCGCGCCCTCCAGGCTCGCGTCGGCGCCCGCCGCGACGCCGTGTGGGGCCCCCAGACGACGAAGCACCTCCAGCGGTACCTCAACCGGCACCTCTGAGCCCTCAGGCCGGAGCGTCCCACTCGACCGAGGCCCGGTCCCCCCACGCGGGGGACCGGGCCCCGGTCGTGCCCGCACCAGACTCCGCGGTCCTGTTTGTCCACTTTGTGGACAGCCTGAACGGACCCACCGAGAAGTGTGGCGCGGCTCACAAGGCGGCGTCCACGCGGGCCGCTGACCCGCTAGATCACGGGATGGTCACGACGAATCCCATTGTGGCGCAGCGGAAGTTACACATATGCAATTCCTCGTCGGTTTGATTCGGGTCCACGAACTCGCCTAGCGTCCGTGTTCGGCCCGGGCGTCCCGGGCTCGTCGACGGCCACCCTGCCGGTCGCCGGCGCTCCCGAGAGGACGTCCCCATGACCATCACGCCCCCTGCCCCGACGGGACCCCGGCTCCGCCTCCGTGCCACCGGGGCCGTGCTCACCCTCGGTGCCACCGTCGCCGGCGGCGTCGCCGTCGCCGACACCGCCCACGCCGCCGGCTCGGTCTGGGACCGCGTCGCCAGGTGCGAGAGCGGCGGCAACTGGAAGATCAACACCGGGAACGGCTACTACGGCGGCCTGCAGTTCTCGGCGTCGACGTGGCGCGCCTACGGCGGCGCCCGCTACGCCTCGAGGGCGAACGGCGCGAGCCGCGCCCAGCAGATCGTCGTCGCCCAGCGGGTCCTGCGGGCCCAGGGCCCGGGCGCGTGGCCCGTCTGCGGCCACCGCGCGGGGCTGAGCCGCTCCAACGGGCTGCGCGCCGTCAGCGCCGGCTCGGGTACGCAGCGCGCCTCGCGCAGCAGCCACCGCAGCTGGCCGAAGCTCACCGTCGACGGCGTCCGGGGTCGGGCGACCAACCGCGCCATCGAGAAGTGGGTCCACGGCTCGATCAACGGCCACCTCAGCCACGCCGACGTCCGCAAGCTCGAGCGGAAGGTCCACGCCCGCCCGAACGGCCACCTGAGCCACTCCGACGTCCGGCACCTCCAGCGCCGGATCGGCGCCCACGTCGACGGCTTCTGGGGCCACGGCACGACCCGCCGCCTGCAGGCGTTCCTCAACCGCGCCCTGCGCTGACCCACGCCGCGGTGGCCCGCCGGCCCGGCCCCTGAGCCCCCTTCGGTCGCCCTCGGGAGTCGGGCCGGCGCCGTCACGGCTTGTAGGGTTCTGAGCGCCGTCCGCAGTGGCGGTGCGCTGGCGTGGCGCAACCGGTAGCGCACCTGTCTTGTAAACAGGTGGTTGGGGGTTCGAGTCCCCCCGCCAGCTCGAAAACGATTGTGGCGCAACGGAATCGGCGCCAGCATGAGTGGCGAAGGAAACCTGTCGGGAAAACAGGTGCGCTGCCGTCATGGAGGTGGCGGTGACCTGGGACGACGTCTTCTGCCTGAGGTGACGCACGGCCGCTCGTGTCCCTCCCCGGCGGTCGTCTGCCGGTGCCGCATGGCACGTGGATGGCACGGCCGGTCAGGGTGTCGTGGGGGTGAATCAGGTGCCCGGTCGGCTCGCGCTCCGGGCGGGCAGAACGGGCGCATGCCCAGATCGAGGCACCTCGTCGCCGAGCAGGCGGGCCCTGGCCCGTGTCCGGGGGCCCGGGAGTCCTCGACCGGATCGCCGAGGAGGGCATGCGCATGGACGCGGTGTACTGCACCAACTCGATCGGCAGCCCGTCTCGGGCGTCGATCCTCACCGGGACCTGCAGCCACGTCAACGGGGTCTCGTCCATCTGGACGCAC
This sequence comes from uncultured Actinomycetota bacterium, assembly GCA_963800325.1. Lineage (GTDB taxonomy): Bacteria > Actinomycetota > Actinomycetes > Actinomycetales > Dermatophilaceae > CAWDAQ01. The sequence continues at coordinate 59,730 of CAWDAQ010000007.1, forward strand.
CTGGACTACCGGGTGCCCACGTTCGTCGACGTCCTCCACGAGCGCGGTTACCGGACCGCGATGTTCGGCAAGTGGCACCTGGGGGAGGAGGGCGTGTCCCTCCCGCGGAGCTTCGACGCGTAAGATCTTCCCCGGCCAGGGGGACTACGTCGACCCCGAGATGATCGACGAGAACGGCCCCTCGGTCGTACTGGGCTACGCCACCGACATCGTCACCGACCTCTCGATCGACTGGATCGTCAGCCTCGGCGAGGACGAGCCGTTCTGCATGCTCGTCCACCACAAGGCCCCCCACCGGCCGTGGGTCCCCGACGAGAAGCACAAGCACCTCTACGCCGACGGGGACATCCCCGAGCCGGAGACGTTCTTCGACGACCTGTCCACCCGCAGCAAGGCCGTGCGCGGGGTGCACATGACCATCGCCGGCGACATGGGCAGCGAGGACCTCAAGACCGAGGTGCCCGAGCACCTGCGGGGCCCGGATAACCGCGAGGCCCGGATGCGGTGGAAGTACCAGATCTACATGCGCGACTACCTCCAGTGCATCCAGTCGATCGACGACAACGTCGGGCGCCTCCTGGACCACCTCGACGAGCGTGGCCCGACCGGGAACACCCTCGTGGTCTACACCTCCGACCAGGGGTTCTTCCTCGGCGACCACGGGTGGTTCGACAAGCGGCTGATGTTCGACCAGTCGCTGCAGATGCCGATGCTCGTGCGCTGGCCGAAGGAGATCGCGCCGGGCTCGCGCTGTGCCGAGACCATCACCAACGTCGACTTCGCGGCCACCTTCCTCGACGTCTGCGGCGCCGACGCCGGCGAGGCGCTGCCGACCTCGCAGGGGCGCAGCTTCCGTCCGCTGCTGCGAGGCGAGCGCGTGGAGGACTGGCCCGACGCGATGTACTACCGCTACTGGGAGCACGACGACCCGATCCACGCCGCGCCGGCCCACTACGGGATCCGCACCGCCGACCACAAGCTCATCCACTACTACGGGGCCGGCTGCGGGGTGCCCGGCGCGTCCGAGCGCGAGTTCGAGCCCGAGTGGGAGCTGTACGACCTGCGCGCCGACCCGACCGAGGTCCGCAACGTCGCCGACGACCCCGTGTACGCGACGGTGCGCGCGGAGCTGGAGACCAAGCTCGCCGACTACCAGCACCACTACGACGACCACCCGTACACCGGCCCCGGAACCCCCACCCCCACGTGGGGACCCCACGACCACGAGCTCCTCGAGAGGGTCGAGCACTACGTGCAGGGCATCCGCGCCTCCAGCTGAGGCAGGGCTCGGCACCCGCCACCGACCGCCCGGGGGCGGGTGCCGAGGTCGTGGCTCGCCGGGAGTCCCCTCTGAGTCCCTCTCATCCCTTCATGAAAACGATGCTAAGATCGCTTTCATGAAAGAAGGGTCTCCGGTGCTCCTGCCGCTGCTGCGCTCGCGAGCTCAGGGGGACATCATCGCGTGGATCCTGCTGCACCCGGAGCGGGAGTTCTCCCTGGCGGAGATCGGGCGGGCGGTGGGCACCTCCGGACCGACGGTGATGCGGGAGGTCGACCGATTGGCGCAGGCGGGGTTGGTGCGCCAGGTGAGGCGCGGGAACCAGCGGCTCGTGCAGGCCGAGACCACCAACCCGGTGTTCGGGCCGTTGGCGGCCCTGATGGCGGTGACGTTCGGCCCGGCCCCGGTGCTGCGCGACCTCTTGGCAGAAGTGCCCGGCGTGCGGGAGGCGTGGATCTACGGGTCGTGGGCGGCGAGGTACGCCGAGCAGCCCGGGCCGGTCCCGGGGGACATCGACGTGCTCGTCGTCGGCACCGCGGACCCCGACGTCCTCGACGAGGTGGCCCACGCCGCCGGGGAGCGGCTCGGCCGTGAGGTCAACATCCGCCGGGTGCGCCCCGCGGCCTGGGACGCGGCCGAGGCGGACCCGTTCAAGGCGACCGTCACCTCACGGCCGATGGTCGCGCTGGTCGGCGGTGACCGGTCATGAGTCGCTGGGACACCGGCCGCGCCGAGGTCGAGGCCCTGTTGGCGAGCGGTGACCTCGAGCAGGTCGCGCCCTCGCCGGGGAACGCGGCGCGCCTGCTGGCCGAGGCCGACCGCCACCTGCGCTCTGCCGAGCTCGTGGCTGCCGCTGACCCGTCCGGCGGCTACGACCTGATGTACGCCGCCGCCCGCAAGGCCATGGCCGCCGCCCTCGCCGTCCAGGGGTTGCGCGCTACCAGCCGGGGTGGCCACGTCGCCGTCCAGGAGGCGGTGACCGCCCAGCTGGGCCGCAGCGGCGCCGTGGTCCGACCCTTCGGTCGCCTCCGGCGCACCCGCAACGACGCCGACTACCCACGTCTGGACACCCCGCAGCTGACCGAGGAAGATCTGGCCGAGGACCTCCCCAAGGCCACGGACATCGTCGCCGCGATGCGCCGGCTCCTCCCGCACCTCCAGCCGTGGTGAGCACGGTCGGTTACTGACTGCCCGAGGCCGTGGCGCTGGCGGGGGAGTCGCCCGAGGGGCCGGCAGGAGTGGACGTGGATGTTCACCGGGATCGCACGCGGAAAGCACGTCCCGTAACCTGGGCCGCCTCAGGCGCCATTGCGGAAGATGTCAAGCAGTCTGAGACACGTCCCGTTACGCGGTCTGTATGAGGGCCTCTGGTGATGGTTGGTTGATCCAGGCGGCCTTGGGCAGTTTGGGTGCCTGGGGTCGGCGGTTGCCGAACCGTTCGGGGTGGGCGGCGTGGGCTGTGTCGAGGGTGTGCTGACGCTGGTCGCGGATCTCGGTGGCGGTGCCGTGGTGGACCGACGCGGGGGTATGCAGCCCGATCCCGGAGTGACGGTGCTCGTGGTTGTAGTAGCCGAAGAATGCCTCGCAGAACGCTCTTGCGTCGGCTAGGGATCCGAAGGCTTCGGGGAAGACCGGGGCGTACTTCAGGGTCTTGAACGCGGCCTCGCTGTAGGGGTTGTCGTTCGACACTCGTGGCCGGGAATGACTGCGGTCCACGCCGAGGTCCAGCAGGAGTTGGGCGACGGGTTTGGAGGTCATCGAGGTGCCCCTGTCCGCGTGGATCGCCTCGGGGATCCCGTGCACGCCCATCGCCTGCTCGAGCATCGTCTTGGCGATCTCGGAGTCCTCCACCCGCTGGACGGTCCAGGCCACGACGTAGCGGGAGTAGATGTCGAGGACGACGTAGAGCTGGAACCAGATCCCGCGGCCGGGGCCGCGGAGCTTGGTGATGTCCCATGACCAGACCTGCCCGGGACCGGTGGCCAGCAGCTCGGGCTTCTTCTTCGGCGGATGCGTGGCCTGGCGGCGCCGCTCGCCGGCCGCACCGTGGGCACGCAGGAGCC
>CAWDAQ010000008.1:0-131816 GCA_963800325.1 uncultured Actinomycetota bacterium
TAGCACGAAATACACATGTCTGTACTTGATGTGAGCAAGATCCCGGCCGCCGGGGCATCACTCAAGAGCGGGTTTTTGCCGCCGATATGTGCTGGCGGATTGGGGGTGGACATGGTGTGTGCGGCTTGTGAGGCCTCTGTGGCCCCGGGCGCGGTGTTCTGTACGTCGTGTGGTGCCCGGGTGCGGGCGCTCGTGCCGGAGCGTCCGCTCCTGCCGGACCCGTCAGCACCGGAGGGTCCGACAGGACTGGCGGAGCCACCCGGCGCGATGGTCCGGGCGCCCGGCGCGGCCGTGACGTTGTCCGCGCTGACGCCGCTGAGGCTCTTGCTCACCCAGCTCCTGGCCGTGCGGGGTCTGGCCGCGTGGTTTCTGCTGTTCGCGTCGGCCCCCTTCGTCCTGTTGCAGCTGACTGCCGAGGACACCGACATCCGCCGCGCCGCGTGGGGGTTCGCCACGTACTTCGCCCTGATGTGGGCGCTCGCCATGCACGCCCTCATCAGGCCGGAGAGGGTCGACCGCTGGCTCGTCGTCCGCGTCGTCGCGGGGGTCGCGGTCGGTGGCACCGCGTTGGCGCTCTTCCTCGAGAACGAGCTCGACCCGGACATGTCGTCGGTCGCGTGGACGGTCCTGGGGGTCGGATTCCCCGAGGAGCTCGCCAAGGTGGCCCCGATCCTCGTGTTCATGCTGGTGCGGAACCGGGCGTGGACGACGCGGATGTACCTGTTCATGGGTGCGCTGTCCGGGCTGACGTTCGGGGTGATCGAGGCCGTCGAGTACTCGTCCCTGTACGAGCAGTTCGCCGACACGGGCGCGGCCGCGGCGATCACGACCCAGACGATCTGGCGTCTCCTGGCCGACGGACTCTTCCACGGGTGCTGCGCCGCGGTGGCCGGCTACTTCGTCGGGCTGGCGTCCTGGCGCCGCGACAAGACCTGGTCGCTGGTCGCCGTCGGCGTTGGACTGTCCGCGCTCCTGCACGGCGTCTACGACCGGTGGGCGGATGGCTGGATCGGAACCGCGACCGCGGTGCTCATCGTGGCGCTGTTCGTCGGCTACGTCAGGACCGGCGACGCTATCGCGGTGGACATGGCGGGGGAGTCCACCCCCGGAGCGAGGGAGTAGATGTGAGCGGTCTTGTCATGTGCGGTGCCTGTGGCGCCGCAGTGCCCGGGGGAGCGTTCTGCTCGGTGTGCGGAACGGCGCTGGGCGCTGCGACGACGGCGTCCCCGCCTGCCGAGGACCTGCTAGGTCCCGGGACCGCAGCCAGCACCGAGTCCGTAGGACTCTCCTCGCTGGCGCCGGTCACCTCGCCTCCTCGGGGTGGTCTGCGCGACCGGTGGAACGGTCGCGCGGCGGCCGTCCTCGGCGTCGCGGGCGTGGTCTTGGCGAGCGCCGTCATCGTCTTCGGCCACGGAGCCAAGCACACCGTGACGGGAGACCTGTCACTCTCCGACACCGACTTCAGCGGCTACTCCAGCGGCAGCAGCTGCAGCGGCAGCTACGGGTACGACGACATCGACGCCGGCGCGGAGGTCCGGATCAAGGATGAGTCCGGCACCCTGGTGGCCACCGGCACTCTCGAGCCAGGCACCTTCGACGGGCTGTACTGCGTGTTCCCGTTCACCGTCGAGGACGTGCCCACGGCGAAGTACTACGAGATCTCGGCGGGGAACGACTCGCGCGGCGGCGTGCACTTCACGCCCAAGGAGATGAAGTCCCGCCACTGGGCCGCCCACCTGAGCCTCGGATGATGTCCGCCCTCGGTGCCCGGGTGCGCCGGGTCGCAAGTCCGTGGCGGCTGACGGGCCTGGCGCTCGTGGCGGCGGGAGCCGCGATCGTGCTCGCGCCACTGCCGAGCCGCGTCGGCTGTCCCGCCCCCGCCTACGCCCTGACCCAGACACCGCACGCGACCGCGTTCGCGGGTCGTCAGCCCGCGGAGCCGACAGGTCTCGCCCGCGCGGAGGCCCGGAAGCGGGCGGCCGACGCGGCGATCGCGGCCCTGGACGACGTCGACGACGCGGTCGCCGTGAAGCAGCAGGCGGCGGACACGGCGGACCGGAAGGCGTCGCGTGCCGAGAACGCCGCGGAGGAGGCGCAGTACGCAAGCACTCCCATCGAGGACGACCCGGACATGGCCCAGTTCGACGTCGACGACGCCCAGAGCGCGGTCGACTCCGCCCAGGACATGCTGGACTTCGACACGCAGATGGCCCAGGACGCCAAGGACGGCGGCTACTACGACAGCTACTACCAGGACGAGATCGACTCCGACGAGCAGGACCTCGCGGACGCCCAGAAGGACCTGGCCGCCGCCGAGGCGAACCTCGAGACGGTGAAGGGCAAGGCCGCTGCTTCCGATGCTCAGAAGGAGGCGCTGAAGGCGACCGCGAAATCCTTGCGCAGCGCGGCGAAGGACCTGCAGGCAAGCGCGGACGAGGCCGGATCCGGCGCCGAGCGGCAGCGGGAGCTGGCGGAGGAGGAGCTGTCGTCCGCGCAGGACGAGGTGTGGAGCCTCGAGGCCGAGCACACCGCGGCGATGAACCGGTGGTCCCACGCAAAGGCCCAGGACGCCCTCGCCGCCCGCGCTGTGGCTGCCGAGCACGAGGCGTGCCGGACCCTTGGATTGCGCGACGGCGGTGCCGCCGTGGCGCTGGCAGCCACAGGGGTGTTGGCCCTGCTGCCCTGGCGGGCGTTCAGCCGCATGACGATGCCGCACCTACGACGGCGACGCCCGCGACTCCGGCTCAGACGGCGATGACGACCACGAGAGCGCGTCGCAGGATCCCGAGCGCTGGCGCCGCTCCACCATCGGGCTCGGCGAAGACTCTCGTTGCCGACGCGACGGGAGGGGTCGTCTCGTGAGCCGCCGCCGCACCAAGCGTGCCCGCACGCCGGCTGCCAAGCCGGCGCCCCTTCGAACGGGCCCGACCCGGCCCGTCGGCACCGGCGGCGAGAAGGGCTCCGCCCCGGTGACACCCGAGGTGAATCGCGTCGTCACAGATCAGGACGCCGCCGCGCTGGCGGCCCGGCTCAACAGCCCCACCCGCCCTGTGCCTGTCGTGGTCGTCAGCACCGCCGCCGGCCAGGCCGAGCCCTACGTCGACGTGAAGGAGATCGCTGAGGCCGTTGCCGGTCTCGCCCAGGTGTACGTCCTCCCTCCGGGCGACGCGTCGTGGGCGTTCTCGAGGGGGATGGCGCCCCAGACACAGGTCTACGGAGGCGCCTCTCGGGTGTACCCGGCGGACCTGTCGTGGACGACCCGCCCCACGTTGGCCCCGCTGCGCTTCGCGTACGGCTTCGGGGACAGGTCGCGCGTGACGGACCTGCTCATCGCGGATGCGATGGCGGCGGCGATGAAGGCCGGCTTGCTGTCATCGACTGCGGGAACGACCGGGCTTCCCGCCCACGGAACGGTCCTCGGTGTCGTGGGCAACAGGGCCCTCGTCTCGCTCGACGGCGTTCCGGCCACCGTCTGGCCCGAACTGACCGTGCCCGGACTCGTCGCGAAACAGCTGTTCAGCGTGGGCATGCACGTTTCGGGGCAGTACGAGCAACGCGAGGGAAGGCTGGACGTCCGTGACTCCTTGGTGCCCCTGGTCGGGCTCATCGCCGGTTACGAGGAGGGCATGACGATCCTCGGGCGGATCGACCGGCTCGATGCCGGAGGGTGCCACGTCGAGCTCGTGCCCGGCTGGCGGGTGTTCGTCGCCGCCGGAGACGTCACGATCGACACGAGCCTGCCGCTCACCTCACTGATCACCACCGCCGAGGTCGTGATCGCCCGCATCAAGCGCATCGGCGAGCCCTCAGGCAAGGGCTGGAGGCTCTCCCTCGTCGAGTCAGACGCGGACGAGCGCGCACCCCATGCCCCCGCGCTGCTCCCGGGCGGTCCGCCGTGGCTGACCGTTCCCGACCCCGTCGCCGGCGAGCCCGAGGAACCGGAGGTCCAACCCCCTCTGCGAGAGGCGACCGAGGCTCCGCGCCAGGATCGCGCGAAGGGCTCGCACCGGGCCGCCGACTCAGAGCTTGCAGGTGCGGTGGCTCAGCTCGAGGCCATGCGTCAGGAACGCGACGACTTCCTGAGCGAGCTTTCCGAGACGCGGGCGCGGCTGGACCGGATCGACAGGGACCGTGTCCGCCTGCGCGCCCAGGTGCGCGAGGCGGGGAACCTCGCCGAACGTCGTCGCCGCGAGATCGCCGATCTCGAGCAGCGGCTGCGCCTCATCGCGCAGGACGGCGCGTTGTTCCTGGACCCGGTCGAGCAGCTCGACTTCGAGGTCAGGCTCGCGTGGGCTCGCCGCACAGCACCCAGCGAGAAGCGGGACCTGCCCCTGGCCCCCTACCGGTACGGCGCCGAGTTCCTTGACACCGTCGCCGAGGTCGACGGCCTCGACCGGCAGAAGTTCGTGGACGTCATCGTCGACGTCGCCACCGGCCGGGTCCACGCCGTCAACGGCCGCGAAACCCACCAGCTGCGGCAAGCCCAAGGAGCAGGCTCGACGTACGTCACCCGCCCGGACGGCTCGACGTGCTGGCGAGTCGCCCTGCAGGTCGCCAGCCCGCAGGCCCGCCGTCTGCACTACTGGCACTGCCCCGACGGCTCCCTCGAGTTCTCGAGTGTCCGCCTCCATGACGACGTCAAGCCATGACCGCCAGCTGTGCTCAGTCACCACTGCGCGCCACTCTCCTGGACTCAACTCTTCGGTGAGTAGCAGTCGTCTTGTGCAGATGGACTCGATCTGCACCAGTAGCGACTGACTGCCGGAGCGTCCAAGTCGCCGGCGGCGAGCCAAAACCGAACGATTTGCCGGACAGCCCGTCGCGATGCTGCCACCCTGTTGCTTGGGGGATTCGCCAGGAGCCAGCGAGGTTGATGTGCCGGACATTGAGGTCGATCAAGAAGTATATTCAGGGCTGCAGGCGAGGGCTGAACCCTTTGTCGACACTCCGAACTCGGTGCTGCGGCGCGTCCTCGGTCTCGGGACAGCACCCGGAAACGGAACCCACGAGGTGACGACGCTCGGGAACGACGCAACGACTCGCTCCGGGTCCGAAAACTCGGCAGAGACCGTCGGCGGTCCGGTGCCTCGAATGGTGGCGCTCGTGGAAGCGGGAGTCCTCAGGCCCGGAGAGCCCATAGTGCTCTCAAAGCCGAACACCGGCGAAGAGCTTCGTGCCAGCGTCTTGGCGGATGGTCGGATCAGACTGTTGGACGGATCCGTGCACGACAGCCCGTCCGGGGCCGCGAAGGCACTAGTTGGCCGCAACGTGGGTGGCTGGACGTCATGGCGCCGCGAATCTGACGGCCAGACCCTTGAGCGTCTCTGGGTCGCATGGGACCGCCAACATGGCAGCGGAGAGCGCTACCCACACGCCGGGTGAGCCCGGACAACGCCTGGAACTAGCAGGAGTCTGTGCGAGTCTGGGCTGCCGCCAGCAAGCATTGAGGAAAGCCTTGTTGGCGTGTCCGGAGGTCACGGGATTGGTTGAAGCCCCAAACAGAGAGGAACGGGAGCTCTTGCGCCGTTTGGGGAACGAGCCTTCGTTCCGAGTGAGATCCTGTCCCAAGCTCGAGCCCACGTCTCCAGACGCACCGGGGTAGCGATTGCCAACGATAAGAATCGACGACGAGGTCTACGGGTTTCTCCGAGCCGGCGCCGAACCGTTCGTCGACACGCCGAACTCCGTCCTGCGTCGTCGCCTCGGTCTGGATTCTCCGGGCCGGGACGGGGAACGCGCGATGCAGTGCACGGCCGGGATCCCACGAACGGGCACCCAGCGCCTCCACGCCCAAGAGGGGGCGGTCCCTCGGATGGTGACCTTGGTGGAGCACGGAGTCTTGGAGTCCGGTGAGACGCTCGTCTTCTCACGCCCACGCCTTGGGGACCGGTTCCAAGCGATCATCACCGCTGACGGTCGGTTGCGACTTCCCGACGGTTCCGTGCACAACAGCCCCTCGGGAGCCGCCCAGACACTCGTGGAGCACCAGATCAACGGTTGGGTCGCTTGGCGCCGTGAGACTGACGGTCGGACGCTGAAGAGCCTCTGGGTTGCTTGGGAGCGCCGCTCTCAAACCGGGGATACATGAAGGGCCGTCCGGCTCGATGCGAAGTTCGTCGCGTACTGCCCGATGGACGAACGCGAGACGGCACGTTACGGCCATGCTCTGCAGGCCTGCCTCGACGGCACTGTCCGGCTATGAGCGGCGTGGGTCCACCTCGTCTGCGACGCGGGTCACGAGATCGTACAACTCGTCGTCGGAGAGGATGTCGAGCTGCAGGGGGCCGGTCTCGGCGGTCAGGCTGCGCATGAGGGAGCGGGTGAACTCCATCCGACCCGTCGAGCCACTGTAGGTCGCGACCGCCTGACCGGCGAAGCGAACGAGGCGAACGTTGCGCGCAACGGCGCTCCGCTCCAGGAGCGCGCCGAACTCGTCTTCCCCGAAGGCGTAGCCGGTCTCCTCCATGACGGGCCCCATGATCCGCCAGCGTCGCCACGCCAACTTCAGGTAGTTGCGGTCCCGACCCGCTTGACGACCGATCCACCGGTCCTTGGGCAGTGCTCCCGCGGGTCCGGGGGCAGGCCATCTGCTGGCAAGCACGTCCGGAAACAGCATGAGGGCGAGAAAGGACCAGACGCCGTCATGAGCGGCGTCGCTTGCGCTGGGCCCGATGACTTCGTCTATCGCCTGCCCTAGCAGCCTTGAGTGCACGGCGTTCTCCGGCTGGGTCCCGGGGTGGACACCGGTCAGGGCTTCCGTCACCCCGGACCGCCAGCGGCGAAGGTCCGACTCGGTCGCAACGCTCCCGCCCGTCGGATTGGGGACGGCGGATCCAGGGTGCTCGGTGACAAGGTCCTTCGCCGGAGTGCCCTCACCTAGCTGCGCCTCGATCTCGCCGAGCCTGGCAAAAGCTGCGGCTGCTGTCAGTCGGGGGATCAGGAGGTGCTTCACGAGCCGTCCTCCATGAGGAACGAGGTACCTGCCTGCAACTGGCAGAGGGTCTCCGCCCGGTCGTCGCGGAGGCGGGCAACGGCGGCAGCCAGTGGGACTCCGAGGTAGAGGGTCGTCAGGTGGTTCAGTGCCTCACCGACGGAGTCGACTTCGAACTCCGACGCCACGTCCCCAGCGAAGAGTGACGTCACGGTCGTGAGAAGCTGCTCCACGATGCCGTGGAAGAGTACCGACTGCGCGAGCGACGGCTTCCCGGACAGGAGGTCGTTCGCGCGCGGGTGCTCGGAGTTGAGGAGGAGGCGGACCGCGCCCAGATAGGGGTCGTCCAAGGACTCTGGTTCGAATTGCAGCTTCCATGCGGCGGCGCTTGGGAGACCGGCGGAACGAAAGTCGAAGGCCTCCGTGGGAAACGTGGAGGCGGAGCCCTCCAAGATGAACCGGAAGGCTCTGTCGGCCTGCCAGAGCCGGCTGCCGCGTCGGTATGCCGATAGGTCGGGTGCCTCCTCTGTGTCCGGTCGGTCGAGGAGGACCGACTGGGTGACCTCGATCCGGTCAGCGACCTCATGGGGCGGAATGTGAACCTCGACCCCGGCGGGGGCGCCGCCGGCCAGAAGAGGGGCGTAAGCGAGGTGCCGAGAGCCGCTCGTGCGACAGTCGACCTGCACGCAACCCACGAGACCGGACAGGTCAGCCAAGCCGGTGGATCGGAGGAACTCCGCTTCGTCGACCGTAATCGTCGACACCACGGTCGAGGGCGCCAGGTAGTCCCAGTGGGTCACGGGTTCGTCCACGCCGTACCACCGCTCACCCAGCCGCAGCCGGGGGTCGGTGAAACTGACCGCCGAGGCTGTAGCGGTTCGGTGCGGATACGCCCGCATCAGGCGGCCCTCACCCTGAAGTCAAAGCTGATGGCAGTACCCGCCGGGTAGCTGATGATGGCATGCACCACCTCGCCCACCGCGATGATGACGCCCTCCCCAGAGGGTCGCCCACCCTCCCAGCCCTCGATGGCGACCCCGCCCTCGGAACGCATCGTCCCACCATCGATGGCGAGAGAAAGTGAACCAACTTGGAGCAGCGAGGGTCTCTCTGCCCCCGGCACCGCCAAGGTCACCCTGCTTCGCTGCTGGCCTCGTGACTGGTCGCCTGCGTTCCGGGGGACAGGCTCGACTGCGAGCACCTCGACCTTCGGCTGGGAGGAGCCTCGCGGGCGCCTACCGCCGGACCTGCCTACCTCCGAGGCGGCAGCTGTGCCGGTCAACCCTCCGGCGAGACCGGACAAGGCCGACGACAGCGCGCCGGTCGAGAGACCGGAGGCTTCGGGGGCCACCTCTGCCGGGGCCAGAAAGCCCCGGACTCCCTCGCGAATGCGATGAAGGGTGACGTTGACGATGGAACGGGTCCGCTTGTCGAGTGCCTCGACGTGCGACCAGGAGTCGTGCGCCGGAGGCTCCGCATCTCCGAAGACCTTGTCGAGTTGGCGGACCGGCTTGAAGACGCCCACCCACTTGACCGACTCCATCGTGTTGCCCGGGTGGGGCTCGTACGTGACGACGAGCTCAGCCTGATGACGCATCAGGGCCACGGAGTCCGCCACCCCACGGAACGGATCGGATGTGACCTCGCCGAGCACGCGAGTCAGGGCCAAGTGGCCCGTGGTGGACCCGTACCGCGTCATTGGAACCACGTGTATGCCGTGACCCCGAGGATCGACTCCGGCTTGGACATCCCGGACGGCGCGCAAGCAGGTCCTGAGGGACGCGAGCAACGGGGAGTCGTCCATCCCGGGCAGGGGGACCGTCGCCCCCGCGTTGTAGACGGCGGCGGTCATCTTCCACGAAGGGTCTTGCTCGGGGTCGAGCTTCGGCCAGAGGTTCCACACGACCGATCGAGCTAGGGTCGCTGCCAGCGTGCCAAAGTCAAGGGCCTCCGCGACGTCGTCGTCATCGAGCTCTGTCGAGGGCCAAGGGTCCGAGTTCTCGACGGCCTCGGCCTCGTCCGCGAATCCTCCGTCTCGCGGGTGGAAGTCGAGGATGAGGATGGACGTGCCCGTCTCGTCGCGATCGAAGTGCCGTTCGAAGACGGCTTCGCCGAGAGCTCGGGCGTCCTCACCCGAGACCGGGTCGAAAGCGAGGGCTGAGGGGTGTTCGTCGTCGCCGGGATGGGCCCCCCACCACTGCCGTCCGGTGTATCGCTGGCCCTCGAAGTCGAAGGTCTCTCCCATCGAGGAGGCGACGAAGCGCTCCACCAGCTCTCCGTCCGTGGTGCGCGACCGTGACCAGACGACGATGGTTCCGCACTTGCTCGCCATGTAGCTCGCTGTCTTGCCGAAGCCGTAGGACCCCCCGCCGGCCGGATCGTCGGGCGGCGCACCGACGGTGAGGATGAAGTCCGAGTAGTCGTTCGCTTCGCCGGGAGTGCGTGGCGTGCCGTTGCGCGTCGCTCCGCCGAGTCCTTTGGTTCCCCGGTCCACGACCTCGAGGGCGTTGAGCTGCGGCGCGCTCAGTGCCCTGTCGAGGTCCGACCCGGGGACGCGTCGCCCGAAGACGTTCCACGTCAACACGTCCCTGGCCCGCTCATCGAGGTCACGCAGCCGGAGTTCGAAGCCGGGCTCGACGTCGGACAGGCGCGCGTCCCACGAGTTCTGGGCCGTCTCGCGAACAAGGAGGTCCACGAAGTTCACCTCCGGTCTGCCCAGCACCTTCGTCTCGCCAGCGCTGTGCATGTCCCCGGGTCCAAACGGCTTGGGGAACCAGGCCATGTCGTAGAGACCGATCACGTCGACATCATCCGATCGAGGTGTGCGTTCATCTCGGCGTCAGTCATCTGGCCGGGAGCAGACAGGAGGTCCAAGGTGTACTTGATGCGCTTCAGCGGCGCTCGGCGGCCTTCCGGGATGTCCGACGTGCGCAGCCCCGGGAAGTCCCCGTCGACCTGCCACGCGAGCAGGGGTTCGTTGACGACGAACGTGCTGACGTCCTCGGAGACGCCCAGCTGGAACCCGAGGAGCCCCAGCTTCTCGACGATCACGGACCTGAGGCATCCCAGGCTCACGAGCTCGTCAACCATCTCCTCGATGTTCCGCCCGTTGGGGGCGTTCTCGACTCTGAGCCGAATCAGGCACAGCGGTGAACCGGTCAGCTGGTCCAGCTGGTTCAAGCTCGAGATCTCGACGTCGCGGCCTTCGCGCTTCGTCGCCTTGACCTCGACGTCGCCGTGCGGGGTCTCGAAGTCGTGGACGTTCCCGTCCGGGCCTCTCCAGGAGTCCACCGCGTAGACCGGGTTGCGTTCCGCGAGGAGCCCCAGGACGCTGAGTTCGCCGAAGAGCCCGCGGAGCGCTTCCTCGCTCAGGCTCCCTGCCGGCTTCAGGAGGCGCCGCCAGTCGTTGAGCGCGTCCAAGAGTGCGGCAGCGCACAGCTCCTGGCGGTCCTGGACCCGCTCGACAACACTGTCCGCGAGCCGGTAGAACACCGTCGCCAGAGCGTCGACACTGCACACCAGGTCGAGATGGCGCTCACCCGAAGACGGGTGTCTCCACTCGGTGAGCTCCACGGCAGCACCCCGGATCGGGGTGAACGCGTAATCGTCCGTGACGGGGGCAAGGATGTGCCGATGTCCCCGACGATCCGCTGAAAACAGAAGCTGATCTCCGGAGGCGTCCGTGGCTGCCACCCTTCTCACCAGACCGTTCTCGCTGTCAGCACCCCAGACAGAGGCGAGGATGATGCCGAATTCGGTGAAAGCGTCGGCCACGCTCACTCCTCCTCTTCCAGATCGTCCTGCTCGTCCTCGTCACCCTCGGCGACGTCGGGTACGTCCCATCTCCTGCGGACGGAAACGAAGGTTCCCTCATCGCCCGTCTCGTCATTTACGGACGGGAAAAATATGGAGAACCCGAGGACATGCTCGTCTCCCGGCATGTCCATGCGACGCGGCGGCGCGTCGGCGGGGGGACGCGTTGCCTTCGAATGGGCGCTGATGGGATAGATGACCACCAGGCCTTGGCCGGCCGCGTGCGCTCTCCGGATCCTGCGCCGCTGGGCGTCATTCGACGACGGTTCTCCGTCAATCGTGTTGGGGTCAATGTCTGCGATTCGATCGTTCGGTGACGCGATTGCCTTGAAGTCGAGGCGGTCCTTCGTGCTGTGCACCAGCGGTGCGCGGTTGAGGCACTTCAGTTCGCGGCCCGCGATGTGCAGCGTGCCGAGGGTCGTGGTGCCATCCGGCGCTTGGTCTCGTGAGTTGCCTGCCAGCAGGACGTTCCACACGGGGCCCTTCGCGTTGGCGGTTACCCACTGACGTAGGTTCCTCCGGTTCTCGGGGTCGGCCAGCCAACGCTGGTCGTCGTGGACTTGGAAGCACTTGAGGAATCTCTCAACGCGACTTCCTTCAACGTCACGGGCGATCCACCGCCCCTGCGCGTGGAGTTCCTCGAGATGTGCCTCCGCTAGCAGTTGGTTTAGCGTACGGACGTTGTCCTCGGTGTCGCTCGAGGAGAGAATGAACGTCTGGCTCGACGTCTCGCTGAGGCCCAACTGGACGACCTCGGCCGACCACATCTTGTTCGCCGCCGTAACCTCGAGTCGCCCGGGGTGCGCCCGAACCCGAAGACCAACCTGCGCCGGAGTGAACTCGCTCCCTTGGACCGACTCGATCTCAGCCCGGAGGTCCTGTTCGACCCGGGCTAGGAAGGCGTAGTCCTCGTCAAGACCTTCCGCAACCCACACTCGGGGGAGGTCCTCGTAGCCGGGGCGGTAACCGAACCAGCGTCCCATCTGGAGGAGGGTGTCGTAGGTGTTCGACGTCCGAGTGAAGTACGAGACCACCAGACCTTCGAGCGTGAGACCTCGTGAGAGCGTCCCCCCGCCCACGGCGATCACCGTCCGCGGCCCGTCCCCGTCATAGTTCAGCCGATCCTCCGAGGTGCCGTTGTCCATGATGACGTCGACCGAATCGAGCACTTCCTCGAGGTGTTGTGCCACCTCCTCCCAAGCGGGGAGCGAAACGGTCGCCTCGTCGGCGACCCTGGTGGCCTCCTCGGACCACGAGCCCTCGAAGGCATCGAGGCGGCCGAGCCGGACCTCGTCGAGTGCCTCGGCTCTCAGCCTCTCGAGGCGGTCACGCATCGCCGAGTGAGGTGCCGTGTAGTGGGTCGTGTGAACGAGCATCGACGAATGGCCGCTCTGATCGCGCGCTCGTCGGATGGCGGTGGCCACGACGAACCAGCGGAAGGCCGCGAGAAGGGTGTCCGGAGGGGCGGGATCGAAAGCCTCACGCGCCTCGCGCCCGCTCGGCGGTCGAAGGGCGGTCGACTCGGAGTCCGGGATCGTTCGCACCATGTCGAGCCCGTCGACGCCGTTGCCCTGCTCGTCCACGGTCTCTGAGATCCCGAACACGCGCTCTGCTCCGAAGTAGCCGTCGCCGGGAGGAATGGTCGTGATGAAGTCCGAGGGGAACAGGTCGCCTGCCTCGTCGGGGTCGATGAGGACGTTGGCGAACGGGGTGGCGGTGTAGGCGAGGTAGGTTCCCGTCTCGACGAGGTGCCAAAGGTCACGGACCCGCCTGTTGATGGCCGAGACGCTGTCCCTCTGGGTCAATGAGTTCGGCGTTGCCTGATCTGCTTCGTCGTCGACGATGAGAACCGGAAGCTTCCGCCTGGCCTGTTGCGACACCCGGCCCAGCGTTCCCACGAGCCGATCGAGTCTGTGGACGTTCTTCTTCACCACCGCCACGACGACGGTCATGCGGCTCAGAACCTGTTCCGGGCCGTTGATCTCCTCGAAGTCTCGGCCGACGTGGGTGACGGAGTACCAGACGTCGCCATCGAAGAGCTGGGTGTCGAGTCTTGCCTGGGTCTGGTCCCGAAGGTTGTCGTGCATGCCCGCCAGTACGATGACGAGTTTGTAACCAGCGTCAGCGGCCTTGGCGGCCACGCCGGCAAAACTGCGGGTCTTACCCGACTGGACATTCCCCATGACGAGTCCCTTGCGGCGACTGCCGGGTGTCTTCGGGTCCGCGATGAGCTTGACGATTTCGGTCGTCTCGGAGTCCAGTTCCGCGAGCGCAGGCGATCCGGCAGCCTCCAACTGGGAAAGGTAGTGGTCCCAAGCAGGTTCGTCCGGGGGCCTGATGTACCAAGCTGCCGCAGGGTCGTCGTAGGTCTCTGGGTCAGTCACCGCCCGGCCATCAACCACGTTGGCCCGCATCTCGCGGCGGATCTCGTTGTACGCACGACCCGCGAGTTCGGGATCGATGCCCATACGTTGAACCCGTCGGCGGGCTTCCTCCGCAGAGACCCTCTGCCCCGAAATCACTTGGAGCATGAACCTCTTGCAGTCCTGAAGCGCTTCGTCTTCCGGTGACCCAGCCGTCATTCCAGCACCATAACCGCGTCACCGATTCTCGACCCGCGGCGTGCGCGGCGCGCCGCGCTGACCCGGACAAACCAGTGAGTGGTCGCCGCCGTCCGCACGAGCTCGGAGACGTCGGAGCTTTGCCGGGTGATCGGCCTACATCAAGTGCCCCGCACCAACACCTGGACGCGGTCCGCCATGCCCCCGGGACTCTCGTGTTCCCAGAGCCGCAGCACGCGCCACCCCAAGTCGTTGAGCTTCTCGTCGGTGTCCGAGTCGCGCGACCGGTTGACGGCGAACTTCCACTCCCACCACTGCGTGTTGCTCTTCGGGACCACGCAGTGCTGGGGACAAGCGTGCCAGAAGCACCCGTCGACGAAGACGGCGAGACGGGCTCTGGTGAAGGCGATGTCGACGCGCCGGCGGGGGAGACCCGGGACCCGGTACTGCACCCTGTACCTCAGTCCGCGACGGTGGAGTTCGCGGCGGAGGGCCATCTCCGGCCTGGTCGCCTCCCGCGCCTGGGCCGAGAAACGGGCACTCAGGCTCTCGTCCGGCCGGACACGTTGCGGTTCCCCGGGCCCGCGTGGTCTCGCCTCCCGGGCTTGGTCGGTGCCGTGCTCCACACTGTTACCCTGGCATCTCCCAACGAGCCCTCAGGAGCAGCAGGTGGCCCCCATACCCGTCGTGGACCTCTTTGCCGGGCCCGGAGGGCTCAATGAGGGCTTCTGCAGTCTGGAGGGCGCCGACGGTGACCCGGTCTTCGAGACGGCTGCTTCCTTTGAGATGGACGGGACTGCGTGCGAGACACTTCGACTCCGTTCTTCCGTGCGCACGCTCCGCGGCTCGGGGAAGGGGACTCTGCAGTACAGGGGGTTCCTGGCAGGCGATATCTCGTTCGCTGACTTCGCCGGCCATCCCGACGTGAGGCCGGCCGTGGCCCGGGCAAACGAGGAGGTGCACCACGTCGAGCTTGGACCGACAACCCGCGAGGCGGCCCAGGAGGTGATTCGGCGGGCCCTGGCATCGGCTGACGGAGCTGACGGTCCGTGGGTCCTGATCGGAGGCCCACCGTGTCAGGCCTACTCACTCGTCGGCCGGTCCCGGCGCAGGAACGACGCAACTTTCGAGGAGGACGTCAAGCACTTCCTTTACCGCGAGTACCTGCACATCATCGATAGGCACCAGCCTCCCGTCTTCGTCATGGAGAACGTCAAGGGTCTCCTGTCGCACACCCACTCCGGTGAGCGCCTGTTCACCCGGATCCTCGAGGACCTCTCCCAGGCGGGACCCGGATACGACATCCGTTCCTTCGTGGTCAACGACGACTCGAACGACCTCCTCCCGATTGGGCTCGCGCCCTCCGACTACGTGATTCGCGCCGAGAACTTCGGTGTGCCGCAGCGACGGCATCGCGTGATCCTTCTTGGTGTGCGTTCGGACCACGCGTCCACGGCATCGAAGACCCTCGCGGCGCGCGAGGCGCCGACCGTGAGGCAGGTCATCGGGCACCTTCCACGTATCCGCTCACTCATCAGTCCCCGACGGTCGGACGAGGAGTCGTCGTGGCGCTCACTGCGCGACGAGGCCGTAGGCCTTGCCGGCCTGTCCGCTCCCTTGGCGACCCCTGCGACCAGCGGGTGGACGAGAGGGGGCCCGGGCATCGCCGGGCCCACGAACCCTCTTGAGGCGTGGCTCACCAAAGGGGGATCTGCCGGAATCGTCCAACACGAGGCCAGAGCCCACATGCCCTCGGACCTGCAGCGCTACGCCTTCCTGGCCGCGAGCTCCCAGCGGGACCCTCACAAGTTCGTCAAGGTCGGACAGCTTCCCGAGTCGCTACTCCCGGACCATGCCAATGCCCGAAGGCCGGACGCCCCGTTTGCGGACAGGTTCCGCGTGCAGGTCTGGGACAGGGCGAGTACCACGGTGACGTCCCACATCGCCAAGGACGGCCACTACTACATCCACCCTGACCCCGCCCAGATGCGCAGTCTGACGGTCCGCGAGGCGGCGCGCCTGCAGACATTTCCGGACGATTACTTCTTCTGCGGCAACAGAACGCAGCAGTACCACCAGGTGGGCAACGCCGTGCCCCCCTTCTTGGCGCGCCAGTTGGCCGAGGTGGTTGCGGCGCAGCTCCGAACAACCGTGCGGGCGTGAGTCGCCTGGGCAGTTCGACCGGCCAAGCGCCACGGGACCCGACGGCCATGCGGAGGGACCGTAGCCGCGTCAGGACGCTGACTCGGCAGAGGGCCTGAATCCGAGGCGGCTCGCCTCATCAATGATCTTGGCGCCCTGAACGGCCTGCTTGCGCGAGTTCGATCTGCCCGAGTCGGCATTCCTTCCGAGGCTGAAGGCAAGGCCCCGCTGCCAAGGCTGGAGGCTGCCCGTCTGCTTGGCCCACTGGCTGAGCTCGAACCACGTCTCGGCGGCAACCGCGGACACAGTCGCCATGGCAGCCTGCTCCTCCTCGGTGAGGACCTCGGCGACGCTCGACGACGTCGTGGTCGCCGTGCGCGTGGAGCCCGTGACCAAGGTGGCGGCGAGTTCAGGGGACGGCCTCCACTCCAGGGCCTGGATGACCTTCCAGCACTCCTCCTTCTTCGCCCACTCGCTGACGTTGCGGGCGCCCGCGGACTCGACCAGGGCACGGTGCACTTGCACGGCGAGTTCTTCGACCGCCGAAGCCAGCGGATCCGGGAGCCCCTGGGTACGCCAGATCGCCGCGAGGTCGACACGCTGCCCGGTGACGTGCAGCAGCTTGGCGAGGGTGTAGGTGACGGTCTGGGCCCGGTAGCCGCCCAGTTCGAGCCGGCCGATGAGCCTCTCCGCCGATCGGAAGAGAATCGCCTTGGCCACCAGGGTCTCGAAGTACGCCTCATCGGGCGTGAACCTCCCACGGCGTTCCAGTCGGAGCATGAACTCCCGGAAGTTCTTCTCCGCGCCCAGAGAGACGACGCACGGCATCTGGTCCCACGTGTTCTCGAACTTCGCCACGTCGGTCTTGGTGAACTTCTGGCTGGAGGGGTGCGACTTCTTGAAGTCGCGCTGCTTTGCCGGGGTCGTTACGCGGCCGTGGGCATCTGCGTACTGCCCGCGGGCTCTCTCGTAGTACCAGCGGGTCCTCGCCGGGCCGCCGCCGACCCCCGGCGCCCAGATCTTGCGTGAGAGCTTCTCGAGCTCGACGTGGAACGGATGGTTCGCCGTGAAGTCGGCCATGTTCACTCGGTTCTGGCTGTTCGCGAACCTGCTGATGAGGGGCACCAGCTCCTTGAGCTGCTCCGGGTCGACGACGGAGAGCTTTCCCTGCACCGCCACGTTCGAAAGGTCTGCCTTCGTCTTCACCTTCGCCGAGTGCAATGAGGCGGTGGTCTGTCCGCCGTTGACGATCTGCAGGTCGTGGATCCTCACGATCGCACGGCCGAGCCCCGGGACGTCGACGACGTCCACGCCCGAGGCGGTCATCGAGATGCCGTTGTTGTAGGCCAGGAAGCGGCCCGCCTCGTCTCTGATCGTGTCCTGGATTCCCCGGTTGACCTTGCCTCGTGACTGGAGGAACGAGCGGACGTTGAGCTCGAGCAGTCTCGGTCCGTGGATCTCGTAGACGTTCGCGAGGAACTCTCCCGGGATGGTCATCAGGTAGGCCTCGTAGACGCCCTTCTCGCCGTGCGGACCCAAGCAGGGGATGGGTTCGCCCCAGACGTCCACGACGTCCACGTTGATGGGCTCCTGACCTCGGCCGCTCGAGTCGAGCTTGTAGAGCCTCTCCAGGTCCCAGACGCCGTGGCGCACGGTGCGGCCGCCGAAACCTGCCGCCTCGGGGACCACCGCGCCGAGTTGGGCGTTGGTGAGCACGGTCAGCCGCAGCTCGCCGATGTTGGTCCACACCTCGTGGATCCGCTGCGCCATGTCCCACGCTGCAGAGGTCTCCTCCAGACGCTGCCAGAGCCCGTCCTGGGCCTGCTCGACGAAACTCAGCGCCCGCCTGAAGTGTCCATCCAGTTCCGCTTGGCTCAGGCTCTCGACGCCCGGCGCGGAGCGGTAGTCGACGACGAAGACGTGCAGCGTCGTCTCGTCCTCGCTGACCTCGAATCCCGAGGCCCGGGACCCCTGGGCCTCGTGGACGGCCACGCGCGCGTCGTCGACCTCCCCGGCGCCGGTGAGCATCTCGAAGGTGTGGTCGAGAAACGCCGAGGAGAGAAGGGCCTCGTTTCCCTCCGCCGACGCGGCGAGGATGATCGCCTGTTGGAGGCTCTCGTTGAAGGACGCGAGGCTGTCAGTCATCGTGGAGCTCCAGGACGTGTCTCAGATGATCGGCGGTGGAGAGGAAGGCCTCGAGGGAGGATCGGTCGATGCGGTAGCGGACGTTGCCCAGGCCGACTGGCAGCACCTCGGGAGTCAGTCGGGGGAAGTCGTCCAGCACCTCGAAGAACTCCAGTCGCCGCACCGCATAACGCTCGGTGCGGACCTCGGCGTGGCTCTCGGTCCATCGGGCCGTGCGCAGCTTGTCTCCCAGCAGGGCTGCCGCGGGGGTCGAGTGCCCGGCCAGCCTCTTCGAGGTGCCGATGACGTCCGCGAGGGTCTCTCCGGTCCCGTTCGAGCGCTGGTCCAGTTCGACGTAGGCGACGAAGAGGTGGTCCGTCCCTGCCCGGTCGAGCTGTCGCTCCGAGCTGATCTCGAGGGCGCCGGTGCCCGTGCCGCGATAGGACTTCACCTCGATCGAGCCGGCCGGGAACTGGAAGTCCTGTAGAGCCGGGTCGGGCCCCGTCCAGTGGTCGACGGCCCTCTCGACGCCGACGGCTGGCGCGACGACCGTGTTGAGCAGCGTGAGCTCGGCGAAGAGCCCGGCAGCCGACCCCGCGCTCAGAGGAGCCCCTTCTCGGGCGAAGAACTCCTGCCAGGCGACGATCCTCGACACGACACGCGCGGCGGCTCCCTCCCCGGGGGCCGCCTCGAGCACGGTGAGGACGTCGGAGACGAGCTCCTCGAACTGGCGGCCGTGGGTGTCCGTGGTCTCGCTGAGCCTGATGACGGCGCTGTCCGCCGACCTGAGGACCACTCGCACCTCCAGCCCCCGTGTGCGTGCCACGGGGCTCGGGACTCTCCCGACCGCGGTGGCGATGAGCTGCATCTCGGCGAAGCGCTCGCCAGACGGTCGGTGTTGCCCGAGGAAGACGTCGTGTTTGAGCTTCGGGAGGACGCGGCGCACCACCGAGCCCCGGACGAGGGGATCGGATTCGATCTGCACCCAGATGTCCTGATAGCGCGTCATCCTTCGTCCTCTCCTTCGGCCGAGAGTCCGCCGTACTCCTGCTCCCAGAACACCTCGTTGACCTGGTAGGACACGGGTGCTGCCCGCTCTGAGGCGGGGAAGGAGACAGCGAACCCGACGAATGGCACCTCGCCACCCCTCGGCCCGGAGGGGCGCTCCGAGGGCCAGCCGTCGCCGGGGTCGGACTCGGCGGCGGCGGCGGCGGGGTCAAGCGGGTAGACGAGAAGCAGCCCCTTGCGCGGGCACCGCGACAGGCGTTCGAACATGCCCCCGGGCAGGGACGGCGGTGAGGCGGACTTGTTCCTCCGCGTGCTCGCGGCCCACGCCGCCTCCGTGAGACGGAGGCACTCCTCCCAGCGGTCAGATCCCTTCTCGAGGTCGATGACCTCGTGCACCGGCGTCCCGACCCGACGAACCGAATAGCGCTGGTCGGTCACCTCTTGGGCGGATCTGCGCGTGAGACCGAGCTTGCGGTCACCGACGCGCCACGCCGTGGCTGGAGGAGCAGAGACGTTGGCAATGGCAACGGTCCACGACACCAGTTCACCGTCCGCCAGTCTGGACTGGATGTAGTCGGTGAGTGCCCTCGGCTGCGTCCGCACGGTTGCCGGGTCCGGGACGTAGCCCTCGAGGAACGCGACCACGGTGTCCGGAGAGACATCACGCCACACGTCCAGTCCGACCTCGTGGCTGTAGCGCGCGCCCAAAGACGCAGTGAGCGCCTCGAGCTGGGCCCAATTACGCTTGCGGACGCTGGAGGCCTTGGGGAAGGAGACGGCCTCCGTGATCGTCCCCGCGTAGCTGATCTTGATGCTCGTGGAGTTGCGCAGCTTCGAAGGGGAGGTCACCAGCAGGCCTCCCGGGTGCTGACGCACGCGCAGCCCGTACTCCTCGGGTGAGCGACCCACAGCGGCCATGGCCTCGAACTCGGCCTGCAGCTCGGCCGCGGCTGCGGTGATCGCCGCGTACCACCCGGCCAGATGTGGGGTGGTGTAGAGACGGCAGACATCCAGGTAGCCGGGGCGGTACCCGAACCAGCGCCCCATCTGCATCAACGTGTCGTACATCTTGCTCGCACGCAGGTAGTAGCTGACGCTCAGGCCCTCCAACGTCAACCCGCGCGAGAGCTTGTCTCCGCCGATGGCGATGACACTGAGGCCTTCCGGGTGCTCGACGTACCCGAGCGCGTCCTGCGACGTCCCGTTGGTGACGTGCACCTGCGTCCGGGCGGCGACAGGCCCGAGTTCGTGCCAGACGTCGTCGAAGCAGGGCATCTCTGAGGCAAGGGGCGCAACGTCGTCCGTCTCCAGGATCTCCCGCGTTGTCGGAACGTGGTCGCGCTCGTAGAGCGCTCGCGCAGTCTCCCGGAGCACGGGGTTGGCGCCCTCACCCAGCTCCAGTCGGTCCCTGAAGTCTGCCAAGGTCGCCGCGACCTGTTCCGCGACCTCCTGCTGTACCTGCGTAAAGCGGGTGACGTGAACCAGCATCGAGTGGTGCATGGCCCCCTGACCCCGGATCCTCCGCACGGCTCCGGCCACCAGGAAGGCAACCAGGGCCTCTCGAAGACTGGCGGGCAGCCCGCCGCCGAGGGTGTCCTTGGACTTGTGGCCGTCGGGGAGCCAGACGTCGTAGTCCCTGACGGGGCGGACGATGGGGAGGCGATCCACCTGCTCCGCAGCCGTGGTCCCGTCTCCCTCGAGTCCGAAGACGCGCGCCGGGCCGACGTACGTCGAGGGCGCGGGCAGACTCACGATGAAGCTTCGGGGGAAGAGGTCCTCGCCCGCCACGCGGTGCTCCCTGTCCCGGGAGATGAAGATGTTCGCGAACGGTGTCGCCGTGTACGCCACGTACCCGGACTGCTCGAAGGTGTCCAGGAAGCGGCGGATGAGCCCGTTGATGGCCGTCGGGTCGGTCTCGTCGGGGTCCTGGCCACGCTTCGGGCCGTTCGTGTCGATGCTCGCGTGATCGGCCTCGTCGTCGATGACGAGCAAGGGGACACCGCGGACGATGGGTCGACCGGTTTCGAGGTTGGTCTCCTTGTGGAGGGCGGTCGCCCACTTGTAGAGGTTGTTGAGGATCGACTTGTTCTTCTTGACCACCAGCACGATGGGGTCGTTGCCTCCGACCTGTACCCCGATGTTGCGGGCCACCGCGAGGCTGAAGTCGCCGTTCTGCTTCGAGGACGTGAAGGAGTTGACGGGAAGGAACGCACCGCCGATGCGTCCGACGCCTATGAGGCTGCTGCCTTCGGTCTGGTCGGAGCGCAGGTTGTTCCGCGTGTCGAAGCCGAGAACGCCTTCGTCGATGCGTGCTTGGGTCTGGCTGCGGAGGCTGTTGTGCACGCCCGCGAGGATCACGACGAGCTTGTAGCCGCTGTCGAGGGCCTTGGCGACCAGCCCGGTGTAGTTGCCGGTCTTGCCGGACTGGACCTGGCCGGCCACGAGACCACGTCGGTCCCAGGGTCCCGGGCGGTCCGGTGCCTCGAGCCGCCCGAGGATGTCGTCGGTCGTCTCGTCAACACTCTTCACGCTGGCCGGGGGCAGGTGTTGGTGCTCGCGCATGAACCGCTCGTACCGCTCCCAGAAGGACCACTTGATTTCCGCCTGCCGCTCATCAAGCCACCTCACGTGGTCCCCGTCGTCGGACAGCGAGGTCCACAACCCGACGTGCACGTTGTAGTCGGCCTCGAGGTCGCGGACGAGCTGCTCCAGATCCCCCGTGTCGTCCTCACCGCCGACGTCCAGCAGGTCGGCAAGCTTTCCGACCCAATCCCGGATCAGGTCGGTCGTGAGGTCGCCGCCTGAGTGCTTGACTGCGTCCAGCTTGACCATGACCATCGACCGGACCTCATGGACCGACCCGCTCACTGGACGCTCTCCCTGAACGCGTGGACGACTTCCGGGTACTGGATGAAGGGTTCCGCGGCAGCGACCCGAGCCAGGGCCTCTTCCGCGTCCATGCCTTCTGCCAAGAGGCCGCCGTAGACGAATCTCAGAAGCGGGGTCAGTTCGGGGCGGCTCCTCGAGTACGGGACTGGCTGGTGGTCCAGAGAGGTCGCCAGGTGGACTCCGATGAGCGTGGTGGGGACTGTCTCCTCGAGGAACCTCAGCGACCGCTCGACAACTCGCCTGCCGTCGCCTGCTGAGTCCGTCAGTGCCTTGATCACCGGGTGGGCCCGGTTGACCCGGTAGCGGACCTCGCCCTCGCGGGTCTTGACCTGCAGCCAAGCCATCACGAAGTCTTGGGAGCTCCGCCGTGCCACGACCTTGCCTCGGTGCCGGTAGACGGCCTCGGCCTGGCGTCGGGAGATGGTGGCCGCTCGGCGCAGTTCGGTTCGTAGAGGCCCGGGTGCTCTGGCCGAGGACTTCTTGACGTCGACCTGCCACTCGTGGTCAAGGGTTGTGGGAATCTCCACTGCGATTCGCGCGAGCTTCGTGTGCTCTTCCTTGGCGAACCCCAGTCCCAGCCAGTCGCCCTGCACGAGGAGTCGGTTGCCTCGGTACAGGTAGAAGCCCTGCTGCTCGTTCCAGCCGGACGCGCCTGCGCCACCGGTCTGCTCTGCCTCGCTCAGCTTGGAGCGGTGGGGGAGCACGAAGGGCGTGACGTCGATGTGCTCGCCCTTCAATCCGAGTCGTTCGCTGCCGAGGTTCTGGGTTGCGCAGTGGCTCTCCATAAAGGGGTCCCAAGGCGCCACCGGCACGCCGTTGACCCGGATGCTCACCTTGTCGGTGCCGTCCATGAAGCGGTGGAACACCGCGGACAGGTGTTGTGCGACCGAGCGCGCCACCTTGTTGAATCGGGACTGGGCGCCGGCGTCGCCGACCGCAGCGTCACCGACCAGTCGATCGCACTTTGACCACACGACCAGCGTGCCCGCACCGTCGCCGAGGGCGCTGAGGGGGAGCCACGTGGGCGCCGAGCGCAGAAGGCGCCACTCCCCGGACTCTTGGACCACGTCGAGGTCCCAGCGACGTACATGTGGCGCAGTCGAAGCCGGCGACCTCGTGACGACCGTCAACTCCCGTGCTTGGGAGAACGAGGCAGTCTTCAGGCCGAGCCCGAACCTTCCGAGATCCTTCGCTTGGCGTTGTTCCAACGGGCCCGTGCTCCCCGGACGCATGGCTGCCAGCAAGTCGGCATCGTCCATGCCACGTCCGTCATCGCGGACGGACACGTGGGAGTCGGGCCCGTTCCAGTAGAACTCAACGTCGATTGACCGAGCCCCAGCCGAGATGCTGTTGTCCAAGAGGTCTGCTACGGCGGCCTCGGGTGAGTAGCCGAAAGCCCGCAAGGACTCAATGAGGGCGTCCGCGCGTGGCGCAGCGATGTCCCAGTCAGTCACCCGCCAGCCCCCTCTGCCCTTAACGCATACGCCGACCAGTTCATCGGCTAGCTGCAGCCGATTCTTGAGGAGCCCATGGTTGCAACCCTGCGGCCAACGCCTTGGCTGTTCGCCGAGATAAGTTCTCTGTCCGTGTCCGCTCGATCGGGCCTGGGCCCCAGCTGCAGCGGCTGACGTCGCCGAATGAGGCCGCTGCCCCGCTATCGGAGCAGATCGGGAGCCGTCCCCACTCGGACGGCACTCCGGTGCGTGACTCGGGGGCAATGACGATTGGATGGTCTGCGTCGGTTGCAGGAGACTCTTCGGCCGCGGGCCCCGTGCAAGCACCTACCCCAAGTGCGTGCCCCGTTGACCTCTCCAAGCTCGGTATCGTCGGCCAATACCTCTGCGCCCTCAGGTCGGCATCGAGCTCTACCTGAGGGACTTAGAGGCGACCACTCGAACCCCTAGAGGTGTGCATTCCTGCGATATGAGGGCGCGAGGCGACGAGCCCGAAGTCGACGAGTGCGCGTGTCTGCTTGTCTGCCAGCTCGTACAACTTGCTGAGCACTATACGAAGTTCGGTCACATCAGGGGCGTAGCCGTACTCGGTCACGTAAGAGGCGATCGCTTCGTGACGCCTCGGATCAAGTTTCGGGTGTTCGTACCAAGGCTTGCCGCCCTTGATGTCGTTGCACGACTTGCAGGCTGGAACAATGTTGCCCCACGCGTGAAGCCCGACGGCTCCCCGGTTCATCGGAACGAGGTGTTCTTCCACCGCCACGGTCGCAGTTCCGCAGTAGGCGCAGGTACCACCGAACCTAGCCACGAGTTCTGGTGTCATACGCCGGAAAGGTGTCAGGCCACGGTTGACATCGTACTGAAGGCCTGTCTCTTGGAGAAAGAGGCGGACGACCCGGTTGGGGACGTCGGCAAAGCTTCGGATCGGCATGGTCCAGGCCTATCACCGCCGCGAGAGGGTTGTAGTCCGGAACCGTGGGCTCGTGGCATCCGACGCGTAGGGTCAGCATGTGATCTTGGACTGGACGTACGAGGAAATTGTTCTGGCGGCGTCGCTTGTCGCCGAGAACGGCTTCAAAGGCATGCGGGCCCACCAGAAGGCGGTAATTGACCTTTCGGCATTGCTGCAGCGGGCACCGCTGCACCCGACTGATGTACGGGACCCGAACTTCCGCAGTCCCAACAGCGTGCAGCGCAAGACCTTCGACATCGCCACGCGGCACCCCGACTACGCGGGTAAACCAACCCGTGGCAACCGGCTCGACCAAGAGGTGCTACTGGAGTTCATTGCAGAACCGGAACGCATGACGCAGACGGCAAACGAGATCCGGTCCACGATCCTGTCGGGGGAGGTGACCTCGATCCCTGACGACGAGATCAGGGCCGAGGAGATCTCAGCCAGCGAAGGTCGCCTCCTCGTCGCTCGCCACCTAAGGCGCGAACGAAACTCCAAACTGCGACGCGCGAAGCTGGCGGAGACCAAGAGGGCGGGAAAGCCAATTGCGTGCGGGGTGTGCACATTTGACTTCTCGGTGACCTATGGCCACTTGGGCAGCGACTACATCGAGGTGCACCATGTGCTCCCACTGCACGCCTCTGGCCCCGTGAAGACCCGACTAGGGGACCTCGCGCTGGTGTGCGCCAACTGTCACCGGATGATCCACCGCTCCTTGCCTTGGCTGACACCTGAGGAGCTACGGCAGCGCGTGCGCTAGTTCGGTCACCGGGGCCCCCTCATGGCACAGGTCGCTCGCGGGTTGCCATCGTTGGCTCTGGGGCGTGCCATCCTCTCCACCCAAGCGGCTGGCCGGCGACGACCGCAGGCCCCGCGGGCTCACCCCCGACCCCGCGTCTCCCATGCACACCCCATGCGCTCGGACCTGCAAACGCTTGGGCCCCCGCGCCCAGACGTCTACGGGCTCACCCGCACCAGTGTGAGTCGACGTCGCCGAGCGACCCCCGATTCTCACCCCTTCACCACGCGGGCCACAGGCCCCCGAGCGTTCACACGTCTGGCACCTTCGCGGTGCGCGGCCCGGTGGTGCCCCCGCAGTCGCCGTAGGCCCGGGCATGCAGACGCTCACCGAACCCGGGCTGACGCTCCGCGCTGGGGGCGGGCCGCGGTGACGATGTCGGTGCGGCGGATGAGCCTGGGGGCGGGGTACCGGTACCTGATGTCGTCGGTCGCCCGGGGCGACGGGGACGGTCGGGCGGTGTCGGCGTTGACGCGGTACTACGCCGAGTCGGGGACTCCGCCGGGCCGGTTCGCCGGCGCCGGCCTGGCCGGTCTCGCCGACGGCGTCGGGGTCGAGGCGGGGTCGGTGGTGGGGGAGGGGGCGTTGCAGCGGATGCTGGGGGCGTTGCGGGACCCGGTCACCGGCCGCTACCTGGGCCGGCCCCCGCTGCTGCGTTCCCCGTACGTCGACGCGAACGGCGTGGAGCACGCGGCGGCGAAGCCGGTGGCGGGGTTCGACCTGACGTTCAGCGTCCCGAAGTCGGTCAGCGTCGCGTGGGCCCTCGCCGACGGCCCCACCCGGGAGGCCGTGTACGGGGCGCACCGGGCCGCGGTCGAGCACGTGCTCCGGTTCGCCGAGGAGCAGGTGTTCTGCTCGAGGGTCGGGCAAGGCCGGCGCCGCCCAGATCGACCTGGCGGGTGTGGTGGCTGCGGTGTTCGACCACTGGGACTCCCGCGCGGGGGACCCGCAGCTGCACTCCCACGTCGTGGTCCTCAACCGCGCCCAGGGCGTGGACGGGAAGTGGCGCACCCTGGACTCGAGGGCGGTGTTCCGGTCCACGGTCGCGCTCAGCGAGCTGTACAACGGGGTCCTCTCGGACTACCTCACCGCAGCGTTGGGGTGGGGGTGGGAGCCGGTCGCCCGCCGGCACTCGACCGTGCCGAAGTACGAAGTCGCCGGGGTGCCGGCGATGTTGCGGGAGGAGTTCTCGCGGCGGTCGTCGGCGATCGAGGACGCCAAGAACGCTCTGGTCGACCAGTTCGCCCGGGACCACGGCCGGGAGCCCACCGCCCCGGAGGTGCTGAAGCTGCGTCAGACGGCGACCCTGGCGACGCGTCCCGGCAAGCAGGTCCGCCCGCTGGTGGAGCTGGTCGACGGCTGGCGGGCCCGCGCAGAAACGTTCCTCGACGGCGTGGACCCGGGGGAGTGGGTGGCCGGGCTGGCGGGCCGCAACGACCTCCCGTTGCTGCGGGCCGGTGGCCTGGACCCGGGCATGCTCGCCGACCTCGCCGCCGTCACCCTGGACACGGTGGGGTCGAGGCGGGCGACGTTCACGCGGGCGAACCTGCTCGCCGAGGCCGCCCGCCAGCTCCACGGCGCCCGGTTCGCCACCCCGGAGGACCGGGTCGCCGTCGTCGGTCATGTGACCGACACCGCCGCCGGCCGTGCCGTCCTCCTCACTGGCGCCCCCATCCCAGACCCGGGAGTGGGCGCGCGGCGGGGTCGGCTGCGGGACCCCGTCGTGTTCGCGACGGTGGAGGTCCTGGACGCCGAGACCCGGCTCCTCGACGCGGCCCGCAGTCTCGACGGGCCCGCCGTCGACCCGGCCGTCGCCGAGCAGGCCCTCCAGGGACACGTGCCGGGGGAGGGCCATCCGCTGTCGGGCGACCAGCGGGACGCGGTCCGGGCGGTGGTGACCTCCCCGCGGGTGGTGGACGTGCTGGTGGGGGCGGCGGGCACGGGCAAGACCGCGGCCATGCGCGGGGTCCGGGCGGCGTGGGAGGCGCAGTTCGGGGCGGGGTCGGTGGTCGGGCTCGCGCCGTCCGCGGCCGCCGCCGACGTCCTCGCCGACGCGGTCGGCATCCCCACCGAGAACACGACCAAGTGGCTCACCGACGCCACCGCCGCCCCCGACCGGATGGCCGAGCTGGACCGGATCCGGCAGGCTGGGTTTCGTCAAGTTATCTGGCCCCACCTGTCCTCATGAATGTTGGCCCCAACCCCCTGGCCGAGGGCTTTCAGTGGGTTCGGCGGGTGGTGGTCTTGCTTGTGCGGAGGCGGTAGGACTGGGTGCCGGTCTCGAGGATGTGGGCGTTGAAGGTGACGCGGTCGACGATGGCAGCGACGAGGCGGGGGTCGGGGAAGACGGTGCCCCATTCGGAGAAGGGCAGGTTGGTCGCGATCGCGACGGAGGCGCGTTCCTCGCGCTCGGTGATGACCTGGAACAGCAGCTCGGCGCCGCGGGGGTCGATGTGGACGTAGCCGAGCTCGTCCAAGCAGAGTAGGTCCAGGCGTCCGTACTTGCCGACGATCCTGGACAGGGCGCGGTCGTCGGCGGCTTCGACGAGCTCGTTGACCAGCTGTGCGGTGGTGGCGTACCGCACCCGTCGGCCCTGCTCGCAGGCGGCGAGGCCGAGCCCGATCAGCAGGTGCGTCTTGCCGGTGCCGGAGTCACCGAGCATGACCACGGGTTCACCGGCGTCGAGGTACGCCCCGGACGTGAGGTGTGCCAGCGTGGCTGGGGGGATGGTCGAGGCGCCGGTGTCGAAGTCGGCTAACCGCTTGAGGCGGGGGAACTTGGCCTCCGCGACCCGGCGTGCCCGCCGTCGGGCTTGCCGGTCGTCGACCTCGGCGGCGAGGACTTCCCCGAGGTATCCCAGGTGGGTACGCCGCTCCCGCACCGCAACCTCGGCCAGGCGGATCGCTTCCTCCCGCACGGTAGGTAGGTGCAGCTCGCGGGCGGCGGCATCGACCGCAGCCTGAGCGGCGGCGTCCGCGAGGGGTCGGTTCTTCGTGGTCGTCATGGCAGGGCCCTTCGAGTCGGTGGTGTCGGTGGTGTCGGTGACGTGAGCAGCTCGTCGTAGCCAGTCAGGGACGGCGCGGGCCGGTCGTACCGGCTCAGGTCGTGACCGTTCGCGACCTGCGCGTCCGTCGCCGCCGCCCATGCGGTCGACGGAGTGGGGGTGGCGCGTCGGCGGGCGTCGATGATCACGACCTCGGGGTTGACGATCCCGGTGGTCACGGCGGTGTCCATGGCCGCGGCCAGGTCGGGGGAGGGCAGGGTCCGGTGGGCCAGGAGGATCTCGACCAGGGCGCGGGTGCCGCGGGCGTCGCCCATGACCCGGCGGGACGCGTCCCAATACCGTTGGTGCGTCGGGGTGAACGCCCCGCAGGCCTTGGCCTGGGCCAGCGCCGTGGCCCCGGGCAGCGCACCGGGCTTGCGGACGAGGACCTCGAGGTAATGATCCAGGCTCAGCGCTTCGAGGTACCGCCCGAACAACCGGTCATGCCGACCGACGACGGTCCCGCCGTCGAGGAGGGTGACGGTCGTCGCGGTCAACCTGATGCTCAGGCGGCGACCGACGTACCGCGCCGGGACGGAGTAGTGGTTCTGACGCACCGACACCCTTGAGCGGTGATCGACACGGCGGTCCTCGACCACCGCCGTGTCGAACACCTCGACCGGCAACGGTTGAAGCAGCGGAGCTTCGCCGGCGAACTCAGCCCCGACGGTGGCGCGGTGCCCGGTGATGACCCGGTCGTCGTCGGTGGCGTCGCCGGCGCGGATGATGTCGTTGAGCCCGGCCATGGTGCTCACGGTCGGGACGGGCACGAGGTGGCGTCGGCGGAACCGGCCGATCTCGCCCTCTACGCCGCCCTTCTCGTGGGCGCCTTCTTTGCCCGGGATACAGAAGAACGCGTCGAACCCGTAGTGGGAGCGCAGGGCGGTGAATCGGTTGGACTCGTCGCGGTTGCGACCTCGCAGTACCCGGGTCACGGCTGGCTTGAGGTTGTCGTACCGCACCCGCCCCGGCACCCCACCGAAGTGGGCGAACGCTTCGACGTGGCCTTGGAGGAATGCCTCCTGCGCCTGGGTGCCGTACGCGACGTGGAACGCCCGGCCGGAGTGCGACAGCCGCATCACGAACATCCACACTCGGACCGTCACCCCGGCGATGGTGGTGTCGAACTCGCCGAAGTCGACCTCAGCTTCCGCGCCCGGCGGGTGGGTTTGCGGGACGAACACGTCCTTGGTCACCAGCCCCAGCTCGACCCGGCGGCGGGCGACGTACCGCGAGACCGTCACCTCCGACAGGGACGCGCCGTGTTCGGCGATCAGGCGCTGCCACACCCGCCGGGCGGTGTGCCGCTGCTTCTTCGTCACCTGCTGGTCCCCGATGAGCCAGCTGTCGATGACCTCGACCCACGGGTCGATCGCCGGCCGAGGCCGGTTCGGGTACACCTTCCGCGGCGGCGGGACCGCCGAGACCAGTGCCTGGCGCACCGCCCGCCGATGCACGCCATGACGTTTGGCAAGCTGCCGCACCGACAAGCTCGGATCGAGCCGGGCATCGCGCCGGATCTCTTCGAAGACTTCCACCCTGGACCGTCGCCTCACCGGGACCTCCACGCCGACAACCGCTGACGTGAAGACCCTGACCGGGGTGGGGCCAACATTCACGACGACACACCCACCCGGACACCGCGCCGTCGTGGCCACCAGGGTGGGGCCGAAATTCCTGACGATCAGCGGCCTACCTGGGGCCAAAGAAGGTGACCACACCTAGGCAGGCCCTGTGGCGGGCCAGCCCCTCCCGGGAGACCCGGGCCCTGCGCGACCGCGCGCGAGTGTTGGCGGCCGAGCTGCACCGGTCCACGCTGTCACCGGGCCGGCTGGTGATCGTGGACGAGGCGTCCATGGCCGCCACCGCCGACCTCGACACCATCACCACCTACGCCCGGGAGGCGGGGGCGAAGCTGCTCTTGGTGGGGGACTGGGCCCAGCTGTCCCCGGTCGGCGCCGGCGGCGCCTTCCGCCTCCTCGCCGCCGACCGCGACGACACCCCCACGCTGCACGACGTGCGCCGCTTCCGCCACGAATGGGAACGCACCGCCTCCGTTCAGCTCCGCGCCGGCGACCCGGTCGCCATCGACACCTACACCGCCCAGGGCCGGGTCGAGGGCGGGGACCGGGAGTCCATGCTCGACCTCCTCCACCACGCCTGGGCCGCCGACGTCCGCGCCGGACGGACCTCCCTCATGGTCGCGTCGGATGCGCAGACCGTGACCGACCTCAACGACCGCGCCCGCGCCCACCGCATCCGCACCGGCGACGTGACCTCCACAGGGGTTCAGTTGGCGTCGGGGTCGACTGCCGGGGTGGGGGACCTGGTCGTCACCCGCCGCAACCACCGCCGCCTCACCACAGGGCGATCGTGGGTGAAGAACGGCGACCCGTGGACCGTCACCGCCATCCACCCCGACGGCGCCCTCGACGCCACCCGCACCGACGGACGCGGCCGCGCCACGCTCCCCGCGGCCTACGTCGCTCGGCACGTCGACCTCGGCTACGCCACCACCGCCCACCGCGCCCAGGGCCGCACCGTCGACACCGCCCACGCCTACGTCACGACCACCACCCTCCGCGAGCCCCTCTACGTCATGGCCACCCGCGGCCGCGAATCGAACCGGCTCTACGTCGACACCACCTACGACCCCGACGCCGCCACCTCCCACACCGACCCCGAACACTCCACCCCGGCCGACGTCCTACGTGCCGCGTTGGCAGCCACCGGCGACGACCGCTCCGCCCTCCTCACCCTCGCCGCAGCCGGCAACCCCGACAACGGCCTGCGGCCGGTCCGAGCGCCACAGACTCGACCACGACCGGCAGCCCCGGCTAGGCCCACGACCACCCCCGCGCCGCCGAGGAAGCCGGAACTGCCGACCCGGGATCTCTGACCATTCGCACCGGGACCCCGCCGCAGAGGCTTCTGCCCGGCTCGCGGCGGAGTGGGACGCTCGGCGGCCCCTGTGCCCGCGTCAATGCGAGCTTGACGCTATGGGCGTGTCAACCTACCCTTGACGCGTGGAGATTCGGCCGTCCGCGCGTAAGCACGGCATCCACGACGCCGATATCGACCACGCCTGGCGCAACGCGACCCGACTGGTCGAGTACGAGTACGAAGGCGAGGAACGACTGCTGGTGATCGGCCCGGACCGGCACGGGCGGATGCTCGAGCTCGTCGCCGTCCCGGCCGGCCAACCGACCCGGATCGTCCACGCCGACCTGCTCCGACCGACGTTCTATGACTACCTGAGGTGAGGTGAGGACACGATGACAGAGACCAAGTCCGACCACGACGCCACGGGCCTGGACCAGCTCGACCCGGCAACCACCCCTGCCCGTGACGCCGCCAACTTCCGACGCATCCTCGCCGCGCGCGCCAACCTCGCGGCCGCCGAACAGGAACTGCGCGACGCCGTTCAGGCCGCCCGCGACGCCGGCGACTCCTGGAGCATCATCGGAGCGGCCCTCGACACCACGCGTCAGGCAGCCCAGCAGCGCTTCGGCGCCTGAACCAACTCCCGCAGCGGCCCGGTTCGCGGCGGAGTGGGGCGCCTTCACTGGCTTCCTATGCCGGCTCCACTGCTTCGAGCGATTGCGGCGGCCGAGACGAGGTCCCTCGAGCTCCTCTGCTGCGTCGTCTCAGCATTTGAAGCAGGCGCGACCGCTTTGCCCGGTCTCCCATCGGAACTCCAGGTACTTGGGGGCGAGGGCGCCGTACTCGAACTTCGGTCCGGGTACCGGGGTCGAGGTGCAGGTCTTGTACTCGAAAGCGCTTCGCTCCCCTGGGGCGATGTACACGTTCAGTACTGCGGGCGCCGGCTTGGCGGCTGCACGTGTGTCGAAGTCGTGCCCATTCCACTCCCCGCTGTAGTCGCCACCGGGGGGTGCCATCGTGATTTGGTCGATCGCGGTGTCGGACTGATTCACAAACCCGGTCCGCCATACGGCGCACCGTCCGTCGGGGAACGACTGCCCAAATCCGCCCTCCGGGCCCGCCTGCACCAGGAGGGTGCCGCGGGGTCTCGCTGGCGGTGGCGGGGTGCTCGCGGGCGCAGCCTTGGCCGGCGTCTGGGTGGGCTGACTGGGTGTGGAGGTCACTGTGACCTTGGCTGTCGTCGTCGAGGTAAGCGTTGCGGTGGTGGTCCTGGTTGCCGTCGCGGTCTCGGTCTCCGTGGCGGTGACGGTGGCGGTAACGCCTCGACTGGCTGCGATGGCTGCTGCGGGGTCTTGCTCACGAGACCCCAGAAGGAATACGCCCGAAACGGCGACCCCGAGCAGGAAGGCGGCCGCAAAGGCGCCCACGGCGACCCAGCGAATGCGCCTGCGAGGGATCGCAGCACCGCACTCCGGGCAAGGGTCTTCAAATGCCTGCGCGCCGCAGGAGTCACATCGCACCAAGACCCCCTCGTGGCCCACCGACCCTACTTCAGCTCCAGCATTGCGGCCGGTGGTCCAGCAACGCTCTGGGCAGTGTGCCGCCGTGCCCCGGTCTGCGTGGGGGAAATCGACAATTTCACTGAGTGGCTTAGCGCTCAGCGGGCGAACACGACCCCCGCTGGTAGACGCCAGGCGCTGCCATGGTCAGTTGCCAGAGTGAATTTCGACCCCCCACGGTCATCACGCGGCGAAGTGGGGCAGGTGCGCTCGGCTGTCCGGTTCCGTTTCGGGGGCATTCGCGTGGAGTTCGGGAGGCTTGGGAGGGCAGTTCAGCCCCGGTCTACGACTCGTAGACCGCGCTCGGCGCGTTCGGCCCACCACCCGACCCGGTCGGAGGGGCGGTTGGCGGAGCTGCGTTGGGTCTCGCCACGGACGACCGCGGCGGCCATCATGGCGAACACTGCTGCGAAGCAGACGTCGACCTGTTCCTCCCACCATGCCCAGTCTTCGGAGGCGCCCATCGACGATCTGAGGAACCTGTTGAACTCGCCGACTGCCGGGTCCGGGGCGCCGGTGCCCTCCGGCGACATCATCAGCAGGTAGGCCAGGTCCAGTGCGGGGGGCCCGAGGCAGGGTCTGGCCCAGTCGACGAGCGTGGTCCGTTGACCGTCCCAGGCCGCGTTGGGCGGTCTGACGTCGCCGTGGACGAGGGTCTGGGGGTAGCCGGTCAGGGCGCGGACCGCGGGGGTGGGCTCCGTGGCCAGTGAGCGCAGCCTGTCGGCCAGTTCCCGGCCGACCAGTCCGGGAAGGGTCGTCCATCCTTCGTCGATCAGGTCGATGATGAAGTGGCCGGGTACCGCCTCCCCGAGCAGGGGCAGCACCGCGGGCCCCAGGTGCATCAGCAGACGCCGGAGGTCGCACATCGCGGGCTGGTGCGGGCTTAGCGGCGGCCGCTTCCAGAACGCGGCGCCCATGAAGGCCAGCGAGCGCAGATGCCCCGACAACCGCTCGGGGGTCACGTCCTCCCCGTCGGCCAGGAAGTGGTGCTCGAGGTTGCGCATCAGCAGCGCCGAACCTTCCCGGAATCGGGCGCCCGCGACGACGGCGTGTCCCATCTCGTGCGGCAGCCGGTCCAACAGGCCCGTCTCCCAGGACGCGATCTCCCTGTCGGTCGTGTCCCCCGTGGCCACCGCCACCCAGTCCGTGGCCCGCCGGGTCGTCTTGACGACCAGGCTCGGTGCCGCCTCGTCGTCGACCCTGACGGCCAGGAAGCCGGCGCCGGTCGACGAATCTCCCTTCGGGTTCATGGGTTCTACGACGACGGTCCGGACGTTGCTGCCGAGTAGTCGCGACAAGGCACCTGGATCCAGCATCGCCTCGACGCTGGGGAAGGTTCGGCGCACGTGCTACCCCCTCTCGCGTGCGCGGCGTGCTCGAGCCCAGTGCCCGGCGGCGCCAGGACAGAGGTGAAATGGACGGTCGGCGTCAACCGGCGTGCCGCCAGTGCTCGCGTATTAGGTCCGCGGCCTTCTCGGCGATCATGATCACTGGCGCGTTGGTGTTGCCGGAGCAGATCTGAGGCATGACGGAGGCGTCGACGACGCGGAGGCGGTCGATGCCGCGAACTCTGAGCTCGGGGTCGACGACGGCGTCCGGGCCGCGGCCCATGCGGCAGGTCCCGACGGGGTGCCAGAGCCCGGCGGCCTCTTCGCGCAGGAAGCCCTCCAGGTCCGCGGTTGAGGTCACGCCCGGACCGGGGGCCGTCTCCTGCAGGTCGAAGGGCTTCACCGCCGTGGTCTGGCCGATCCGGCGGGCTGTCACCACGGCGGCGGCGAGCTGGGTGAGGTCCTTCGGGTCGGTGAGGTAGCCGAACTCGATCGCGGGAGGCACTTCGGGGTCGGTGGAGCGGAGGGAGACCCTGCCGCGGCTGCGGGGCCGCAGGAGCGTGACGGGGACCGTGGCGCCGGTCACCACCTGGCCCTCGGCTTCGACGACCAGGTGTAGCTGGATGTCGGGGGCGGGCTGGTCCACCAGCCCGGTCCGTAGGAACGCGCCGCCGAAGGCGTACTCCAGCGGTCGGGGCACCGGCGAGGACGTGGTCCAGTTCAGGAACGCCGTGGGATGGTCGTGGAGGTTCCCGCCGACCCCGGGCAGGTCGGCGCGCACCTCGATCCCGTGCTCGCGGAGGTGCTCGGCCGGGCCGATGCCCGACAGCATGAGCAGCTGGGGCGAGTTGATGGTCCCGGCGGAGACGATGACCTCCCGCGTCGCCTCGACGTGCACGGCGGCACCATCGGCGGCGTAGGACACTCCGGTGGCCCGGCCGGCGTCCACGTCGACTCGGGTGACGAGGACGTCGGTGGTGACCGTCAGGTTGGGCCGGGTCGCGACCGGCCGCACGAACGCCGCGTACGCGCTGTGCCGCCGGCGGTCCTTGATCGTGTACTGGTAGTAGCCCGTACCGTCCTGCCGGTCACCGTTGAAGTCCGGATTCCGCGCGAGCCCGACCTCTTGACACGCCTCGACCAGGGCCGGGAGCAGCGGGTGCATCCCGACCGGGTCCGACACCCGCAAGGGTCCGCCGACCCCGTGGAACGCCGACTCGCCGCGCTCCTGGTCCTCGGACCGGGTGAAGTACGGCAGAACCTCCGAATAGCTCCACCCGCGGCACCCGAGGGCGGCCCAGCGGTCGTAGTCCCAACGGTTCCCCCGCACGTACATCATGCCGTTGATCGAACTGGTGCCACCCAGCACCTTGCCGCGGTTGCAGTCCAGCTGCCGCCCGCCCAGGCCCGCCTCCGGCTCGGTCTGGTACCCCCAGTCGCACTCGCTGCCCAGCAGCGACGGCCAGCTGTCAGGGTCGTGGATGTTCGGGTTGGCGTCCTCCCCGCCCGCCTCCAGCAGCAGCACCGAGACGGACTCGTCCTCACTGAGCCGTGCCGCCAGGACACACCCCGCCGAGCCCGCCCCGACGACGACGAAGTCGAACCGTTCCATCACCTGCCCCCAGTTCCGCCCGCCGGCCCGCGAAGGACGCGGCCACCCCGCGGACCGCTCCCCGCTACCGCATGAGCAAACCAGATTCCCGGACGCCTTGCGTCCGGCAATGATGCCGCGGCGACGACGGAGGTGTGAAGAGTCAGTCCTCGCCTCTTCACCGAGCCGTGCTGCAGCCTCCAGACAACTATGACGAGAAACCTCTCAGAGCAGCCCTTGTCCGATACGGCAGGCCCTCAGCGCCAACAACCGCAGTCCGCGCTACGAGAGACTTGCCGCAGAAGGGGACGGGTTGACACCCTAACGGGCTCGGGTCGATCTTTGGGGTCGTGGCGGCCCGCCAGCACCGGCTGCCGGGCCCTGGGGAAAGGGGCACGTCGTGGACTACACAGGTCGCAGTCAGTGGTCGCTCATGTTCGTCTGTCCGGCCGACCTCGAGACCGAGGCCGATCGCATCTTCGACTCTCACGCGCAGTTCATGCAGCGCACCCATTATCGGGACGGCGACAAGGCTCTACTCCAGTACACGGTGACGAAGGGGCCGCGCGAGGACGGGGCCGTCATCTACGCAATCACTGAGGTGTACCAGTCACCGGCGGGTCCGGAGGATCACCTCGCGCGGTCGCACGACTGGGAGGACATCTCTGCCTGGAGGGCGCTGATGGACAAGAGCGAGGGACCCTGGGTCATCAACGGGATTGTCCAGCACTCCCTGTGGTGATCGCGCACGTACGCGCGCCCATTTGAGCGATACGCGGCGAAGGTCTCAGAGCGAGAAGTGGCGGATGTCTCTGACCGAGCATCGCCGCAAGCCTCGGGTCCCAACAATCAGGTAGCTGGGGGCGGGCCGGTCGACTGCCCGTTGCGATCGCGCCAGCAGCGGCCCGTCGCTGCAAAGCTCGGCTGGTTGACGGTCTTACCGGGCTGGGCAACCATGGACTGGGCCAAGGGGGCGGCGATGAGCGGGACGGACAGCTCGGGGAGGACCGGGCTGGCGTATGCCCTGAGCGATGCCACGGCGGAACGCCTGCCGTTCGCTGGCATGGAGTTTGTGATCCGAGCATCGGCCGCACTGACGGGTGGCTCCTTCTCCATCGTCGAGGAGGTCAACGCCGTCGACGCCCCGCCGCACGTCCACGGCAGCGAAGACGAACTGTTCTTCGTCCTAGAAGGTCGCCACGTCTTCACGTACGGCCAGACCGAGTTCGAGGCGGGTCCGGGCGACACCGTCTTCGTGCCGCGGGGTCTCCGACACGCCCAACGGCGGGTGGTGCCACGGCGCGGGCGGACCCTCTCGATGTTCTCCCCCGCAGGCTTCGAGGAGTACTTCCGGGAAATCAGCGCTGCCGACGGGGCTGGACTCTTGGATGCTGCAGAGATGCAGCGGATCACCCAGAAGTACCACGCTCGCTGGGTCGAGTAACCCCCCCGCTGCGGACCTCGGACGGCCGTGATGCCGGCGCGAGGCAGTCGCCTGGCGGCGGAGTGGGCAGGTCAGGCGGAGCGTTCTCGGTCGAGTCGTTCCAGGATCCAGGACCTGACCAGTGTTGACGCAGGCAGGTGCTTGGCTGCGGCGACCTTCTGGACTTCGGCTGCTTCGTCGGCGCTGAGCCGGACGGAGTACACCTTCTGCCGGTTCGGTCGCCGTCCGGTGGTGCCTGCGGGGAAGGCGTCGTCCTTGGTCTGCTCGGACTCGCGGCGGAGCCGTCCAGCGTGTGCCGGGTCAATCGTCTTGGCCATCATCGTCTCCTTGCTGACACAGCCTCAGATCCGCTCCGGTCGCGGGCCAGGCGTTGATGCCGTGCAGGTCACCGTCGAGGTCGCGGTAGGCGATCACCACGATCGCCCTCCCCGCGGAGCGGGAGTGGCCGATGACCCGGGAGGCACCCATACGGGTTCATTTTCGGCCGACGTTGACGCACGCCTCACTCGAGCTCGAGTTGTAGACGGTAGGGTCGAACAGCGACGTACGACCACGACGACGGCGGGACTCCCGATACCGATGCCACCGGTGTTCGCGCCGCACTGTTCTGTGCCCGCGGGTGTCGCGCAGGGCTGCAGACGGCATTTGCCCAGCGGCGATGAACGCATCGGGAACAGCACACCCGCACCGGGTGCTGCCAGCACAACAGCGCCCCGACACCGGTGACGGTGCCCGTCGACAGGGCGAGCTTGCGCTGGTGGTGCAGGACGACGCTTCTCAGCGACCGATCGATCGGGGCAGCAGCACGGGTTCAACGGCCGGCACGCCGGTATCGGGGTCGAAGAAGATCGTGTCCTTCCACGCGCCGGTCAGCCGTGCCCGGAGGCCACGGCGAACGAGGCCAGAGGCGATCCTCCAGCCCTTCCGGTGGCGGCCCTTCTCATCGCCGCTCCCCACGTAGGATTCGCCGACGACCGGGCCGAACGGCTCCATGTCGTCGACGTTCTCGAGGACGACGCCCACCAGTGACGACCGTACCTCCACCGGGGTGATGAACAGCAACGTGTCGCAGCAGCCGGCGACCCACCGAATCATGTCGTTCGGTGAGACCTTCACGGCAACGAGGTTGTCCGCTCCCTGGAGCACCGAGAGCTTGTCGGGCGTCGTCTGGAACAGCTCGACGCCCTCGGCGCGCGTCCTGGGCCCGCTGTAGTGGCTCATGGCCCGGTTGCACAGCACACAATGGCATCGCGTATGGGTGCCGGTGTTCCTGCCGACCCTGACGTCGCCCGCGGTCGATCCACAGGTGCAGTGAAATGCGACGGATGTCAGGGCAGACGGCATGGCTGTCAGCTCCTTCGACGGCTCGACGCCACGTTACGGGTAGTGCGCTTCCCTGCCCACCCGGCGGGCCACGATGCTTCTGGCCTTCCAGCCGGCCTCGATGACGCCCGCGCGGTTGGCGGCGGTCTCGTTCCTGGCCCGCTACTCCGGGCGGACGCACCGCCTGGACGCGTTCCAGCTGCGAGAGTGGTTCTCCTGGTGCGAGTCGCATAACGCCGCGGCCGCGGCTGGACCCACTGGTCGGGGTCCAGCGAGCCCACGTCGAGCTGTATATCCGCGAGCTCGGCGAGCGGGGACTGCGGGATTCCACAGTGGTGACGATGATGCACGTGGTGCGCGGCTTCTTCCGGTTCGCCCACATCGACGCGCTGACCGCTGCCGACCCAGCGGTGTACGCCCGGCTGCCGAAGGTCCACCGGGACGAGTCCCGCACCCAGGGGCTGGACCGGCTCGAGCTGATCCGCTTCCTCCAGGTCGCCCGGCCCATCACCGTCCACCACGGTGCGCTGGCGTACCTGCTCGGCATCAACGCGCTGCGCGCCTCCGAAGCTGCCACGGTCCGGATCGAGGACTATGCCGACACCCTGCGCGGGCACCGGGTGCTGCGTTTGGTCGGCAAGGTCAACAAGCCCGCCACCATGCCCGTGACCGTTCCCGTCCTCCGCGTGCTCGAGGCGTGCCGGGGTGAACGGGCCGACGGGCCGCTGATCCTGCGACCCAGAGCGGCAACCCGAGCGACCGGCGCGACGTGTACCGGATGGTCGCTCGCGTGGCGAAGGCGGCCGCATTACGTCGCCGGCATCTGAGTCCTTGAGGCGCACAAACCACAGCGCGCGTACTACATCGTGCAACGTTGACGTACACAGATGAGGGTGGGCGAGGAGATCCAGTGGGACCCCGAGGCCATCGACGACATCCGCTCCCGCGGCAACCGCTACACCGACGGTGTGGGCATCGAACCGGCATGGACCGAGGAGGTGATGGCAGATGTCGACCTCCTCGCGCTCGAGCCCGACCCGAAGTCACGAATGGGTGCCTCCGGTTCATCGGCCACTCCCGCTCCGCGGGGAGGGCGATCGTGGTGATCGCCTACCGCGACCTCGACGGTGACCTGCACGGCATCAACGCCTGGCCCGCGACCGGAGCGGATCTGAGGCTGTGTCAGCAAGGAGACGATGATGGCCAAGACGATTGACCCGGCACACGCTGGACGGCTCCGCCGCGAGTCCGAGCAGACCAAGGAGGACGCCTTCCCCGCAGGCACCACCGGACGGCGACCGAACCGGCAGAAGGTGTACTCCGTCCGGCTCAGCGCCGACGAAGAAGCCGAAGTCCAGAAGGTCGCCGCAGCCAAGCACCTGCCTGCGTCAACACTGGTCAGGTCCTGGATCCTGGAACGACTCGACCGAGAACGCTCCGCCTGACCTGCCCACTCCGCCGCCAGGCGACCTCTAAGCCTTGGCAGATCGGTGCGCCTCCCCACTCGCGAGGCCCCGCTGCACAGCAGGGCGGAACCCGCTCCGGCCCTGCCGCCGCGCCGGTGAACATGCCGTCTCCCGAGGAGCTACCCGGGCAGTCCCTCGAAGATGTCCGTGAGGCGAACCGCGTGGGGCACGCGTGGCGGCCAGGCCACGACGTGCCACTCCCGGCTCATGATCCGCTGCCACCTGTCGATGTCGTCCGGATCGTCGATGAAGACGTGGTGCTGGCTGCGGTGCTCGCGCAGACCGTCGACGACCCGGTGCGCGACGGGTCGGCAGTCCACGATCACACCGATCTGTTCGTCCGGTACCCCGCGCATCTGGTATAGCGCCTGAGGGTCGAACACCGGCAGCCCGAGCTGCGCGCGCTGGGTGTTCCACCGGTGGAACACCGACTCCGGGATCGCGCCGTGGAGGAGCCTGCGGAACGCCGCGCCCTCCGTGGCGGCACCGCGGGCGAACGCGGAGTCGGTCGCAGCGCCGATCGCGATGTGGTCCGGGTGGCCGAAGATCCCGTCCGGTCCGAAGGTGAAGACCACCGCGGGCTGCTCCTCGCTCAGCACCGACCACACGGCATCGACGAGCTCTGTGAACGGCACACGATCGACCTCGCCGTCGGGGTAGCCCAGCCACACGTGGCGATCCGGCGGCCGCCCGACCGCCTCCCATCCGGCGGTGTCCTCGGCCCTGCGCACCCTCCCCAAAGTCGCCCGGGTCGCCGGGAAGCCGGGTCGGAGGTCGCCGGCGCCGCCGTCGGTGGCATGG
The DNA here is from genome assembly GCA_963800325.1 of uncultured Actinomycetota bacterium. GTDB lineage: Bacteria > Actinomycetota > Actinomycetes > Actinomycetales > Dermatophilaceae > CAWDAQ01. Next base: position 40,116 of record CAWDAQ010000008.1, read on the forward strand.
ATGAGAACGAAGCGAAAACCCTCGTCGGACGCGTGCAGGGCAACGCTGCCTGCCACCCCGTACGCATCGTCGTCCGGGTGGGCCACGACCACCGCGAACGTCCGCGCCCTGCCTTCCCCGGGCCCTGAACTAGGCACGGACCCCGTCCGGGGCCGCGGGGTCGTCGATGCCATGGTCCATCATCGCGGCCTGGAGCCAGCAGGACCAAGCCCACAAGTCGCGCGAGCCCCAATCTTGGCGATGGTCCTGCGCCCGTCTTCCACGTGGCCGCCCTGGTCCGGATCCGGCGCCACGACCAAGGAGTGCCCATGGCGAAGCCGACCGTCACTGCGGCGCCGATCCCGACCCACACCGCGTACGCCGTTCCGACGTGCAGGGACTTCATCGCGTAGGCGAGTCCGACCATGCTGAGCAGGAGCGCGACACCGAAGAGGGCCGACGGTGTCGCCCGGGGTGAACCCCTCGGAGCGCGACAAGGCGGTGGCCCAGACGGCCTCGAGACCGCCGGAGACGACGAGAACGAGCCAGGACATGACGATCTCCTCGGCACCGTCTTGTCGCTGATCGGGTACGGCACCCCTCGCCCGGGGACCCATGCGGGCCCTCCGACGAGGGTCTCAACAGCATGCGCCAGACACGACAGCCGAGGCTGGTGGTCTTCATCTCCACGACCAGGCCGCCCAACCGCAAGGCGAGCCGGCCGAGGCCGGGTGACGTGCACGATGCACTCAATTGACAGATGATTCAGCAATGTGCGCCATTGGCGCCGTCGGGCTCGGCTCCTACGTTGACCGCCAACGAATCGCGCCCCGGATGGTCCACCGGCGTCGGCGGACCCTTGCGGGTGTCGGACCCGGTCGGGATGCACCCGCTGCTCCCGGCCCTGGTCGAGGCGTGTCAAGAGGTCGGGCTCGCGCGGAATCCGGACTTCAACGGTGACCGGCAGGACGGTACGGGCTACTACCAGTGCACGATCAAGGACCGCCGGCGGCACAGCGCGTACGCGGCGTTCGTGCGGCCGGTCGCGACCCGGCCCAACCTGACGGTCACCACCGACGTCCTCGTCACCCGAGTCGACGTGGACGCCGGCCGGGCCACCGGAGTGTCCTACGACGCCGAGGGTGCCGCCGTGCAGGTCGAGGCGACGCGGGAGGTCATCGTCTCCGCCGGGACCATCAACTCGCCCCAGCTGCTCATGCTGTCGGGCATCGGCCCGGCCGAGCACCTCCGCGAGCACGGGATCGAGGTGCGCGCCGATCTGCCCGGGGTCGGCGGGAACCTCCACGACCATCCCACGGCGTTCCTGAACTGGACCACGTCCTCGCCGGTGCCCCGACCGCTGGAGTACGCCTTCGGCGGCGCGTTCCTACGGACCGGGCTGGTGGACCAGCCCGCCCCCGACATCCAACTTCACCTGGTCGTCGAAGCCGAGGGCCAGGTGGTGACCGGCGCCACGGTCCCCGTCACGCTCCTGCGGCCCCGCAGCCGCGGCAGAGTCTCCCTCCGCTCCACCGATCCCGCCCAGTGGCCGGCGATCGAGTTTGGCTACCTCACCGACCCGAAGGACCTCACCCAGCTCGCCGCCGCCGTGGTGACAGCCCGCCGGATCGGCCAGACCACGGCGGTGAAGCCCTTCGACCTGCAGGAGACGGCCCCCGGTCCGGGCGTGACCTCAACCGCGGACCTGGAGGGCTTCCTGCGCCGACGAGGCCGCCGGGCTCTGGCACCCCGTCGGGACCTGCCGCATGGGCCGCGGCCCGGACGCCGTCGTCGACCCCGAGCTCAGAGTTCGCGGCATCGACCGCCTCCGCGTCGTCGACGCCTCCGTCATGCCTCAGATCTGCTCCGGCAACACCAACGCGCCCGCAATCATGATCGCCGAAAGGGCCGCCGCACTGATGCGCCACGGCTGGCAGGAAGCCGGCTGACGCCGACCGTCCGCCGGCCTGCCTCACTTCGCCGCGAGCTGGGCGTTGGCTGATACCGCACGGAGGGCAGGGCCCGGCTCATACAACGGCCTGGGAACGGGTGGATGGGCGCCTGGGGGTGGAATGGCGGATGGCGGCTCCGGGCCCTGCCCGAAGCCGCCATCAGGAGAAGAGATCAGAGAGCGCGGACGTTTTCCGCCTGGGGCCCCTTGGAGCCCTGGGTGACCTCGAACTCGACGCGCGAGTCGTCCTTGAGGGACTTGAAGCCGGTACCTGCGATGGCGGTGTGGTGGACGAAGACGTCAGCGCCTCCGCCGTCCTGCGCGATGAAGCCGAAGCCCTTGTCGTCGTTGAACCACTTGACGGTTCCCTGTGCCATGTTTGTCATTACCTTCGGTGAATCCGGCGCGGACGACCTGTCCAGCGCCATGCTGAAGACATCCGTACTGCGCCTGATGTCCAGCGGAACCGAAGATCAAGATCGTTGAGATGACTCGCGACCGACGGTCGCGTCGAGCGCCCGAAGCGCTCCTCCAACGCGTGTCAGCCTAACAGCGCGCGGCCTGCGCTCCGTCATCGTCGCCCTTGGCCGGACCCGGGACGGCTCGCGGATCACCGGTCGGCCCGTCGTGGGAGACCGGTGCCGCTGTGCTTGTCAGTGCGCGGGACGCCCCGCTACAGCTTGGTCATCTTGCGGAAGGGCGTCGCGATCCGTGCCGTCGCGCTGCTGAAGTCGACCGTCACCCCACCGGAGTCGACCCCGATGACCCGGCCCAACCCGTGGGCGTCGTGCGAAACGCGGTCGTCGAGTGCGTACTGCTCGACGACCGGGTCGACGTGCGGTGCGAAAGGACTGCTGGCGAGATGCGGGCGCCTGCTCCCTCGAGAAGCTGCCATTGTGGACCCAGTATGCGCCCTCCCTCCGGGGCGTCCTCGCTCGTGCGGCCCCGGAGCCCAACGCGCCGGTTAGGCGACGGGTGGTAGCCCCGTGCGTACCCGCGGCGTTCCGCCGCGAGCTGGGGCAAGTGGTCGTTGTGGAGAGATCCCTGGGTTCTGGCAGCCCGCGTAGAGCGCTGGCCAGTGACGCTGCGCTGCTCTTCGACGTCGGCGACCACCCGGCAGTCCTTGGCAAGCGCGCGTCGCAATCAACGCGCACGATCGAGGCTTCACCTTGATGGGCGCTGTCGTTGTCGTCAACGCCGACACGGGGAAGGCCGTCGAGATCCCCGGATCCGACGTCAGGGCGGATCATTGCGGCCTCGGGGAGGCGGACCCACCGGGTCGTCGCGCGGATCCCCGCACGCCTCAGGTACCGGTGGAGGGCCGGCCCGACGGCGACCGGCAGACCTGAGCCGGAGAGGGCGCCTGGCAGACCTGCGCGCCGGACAGGGTCAGCCCTCGGGGTGGGGCCGCCTCCTCGAGGCCTTGGTGTTGCCACGTCGCCGCTTCGCCACGAGGCGTCGTTCGGCTGAGGCTCGGGTCGGACGGGTCGCGCGCCGCTGTGGCGGGGGAGGGGCGAGGGCCGCGCGGAGGACCTCGGCCATGCGCTCGCGCGCCGCCACCCGGTTCCGGCGCTGCTGCCGGTGCTCGGATGCGACCACGACGAGCAGGCGCCCGTCGACGAGCCGGTCGGCAAGCGCCCGCAGCACCCGCTGCCGCTGGGCCTCTGACAGGACGACGACGGCGGCGACGTCGAGCTGGAGCTCCACCCGGCTGTCCGTGGTGTTGACGCCCTGACCGCCCGGGCCGGAGGACCGGGAGAACCGCTCGACGAGGGCCTCGCCCGGTACCCGCAGCCCATCGGGCAGGCCGGGGCCGGGTGGCACGACGAGGTCCATCACGGGGCTCCCTCGAGTGCTCCACGGGAAGGTCGTGGAGTGGCCGGCTCTGATGCCGCGCCACGACCCCGTTCAGCCAGGGCCTCGTCCACACGGTGCGACACTTCGTCGTTCTCGGCATGGGCTGCCTCGCGAGTCCGCGGCCAGGCCGACTGGTCGCCGACGGCGATCGGCACCAGGAGCGAGCCATCGGTCCTCGGGCGTGGCGCCATGACTCCATCCCAGCAGAGCCCGTGGACCATCGCATGAAGAGCGCCCCGCCCGGAGACGGCGATCAAGGTAGCGCCCCGTCTGCCTCCGGATGTCCGGCAGCCCGGTGTGACGCTCGTCGATGCCGCCGTGGTCGACGGGCCGTTCGTCTTCTCGACCTCGCCGGTCAGACGGCCTACGACCCGGCTGCACTCAACGGCCAGGTCGTGCGCGGGCTGCATCACCAGCCAGGCGCGGGCGGTTCCCACTCCGGCCTTCTCGAGGCATATGGCGAGGTTCGCGCTGATACGGACATTCCCGTGCAGCAGCCCTGCCGAGCGCGACACGGTGGAGATCCCCGGCCGGGAGGTGGACTTGTCGAAGCCCAGGTGCCGGACAAGCAGTCCGGGCTGGAGCACCGTCATCGCTCAGCGGGTCCCTCCGAGGTCGACTTGGCCGCTGACGATGTCGGACGCCGCTCTCGCCAGCCTCTCGGTGGGGTGCTGGTAGACGGGCAGCATGGCGCCGCTGGTCCACCCGAACTGGTGCCTGACGACCTGCTCCTGCACGCCGGCCTCGAGGTAGAGGGTGGCCGCGGTGTGCCTCGCGTCGTGGAGGCGAGCTGGAGGGATCCCGGCCCTGCGCAGGAGTGACTGCCAGGCCTCGTAGTCCTTGCTCGGGTCGATCCGGCCACCCAACGGCGTGGAGAACACCGTCCGCGACGGGTGCCCCGGTGGCGGCCCCTGCCACAGGTTGCAGGCCGTGACCGCGTCCCGGCGCTGTTGCGCCAGCCGCTCCGCCAAGGCGGTGAGGACCAGGGACGGCACGGGAATCGTCCGTTCGGACTCGCTCGTCTTCAGGGGTACCAACGCCAGCCCGGAGACGCCGACGCGCTGTGGACAGTCCGATGGCCGCTTGTACCCGCAGGGCCAGTCGCGCTGCTGGAGCCTGCGAGAGCGTGAGTTCGCGGTCCCGTCCGCGTGCTGGGCCCCGGGCGGAGGCGCGGGTGCGCCCCGTTGCGTGGGTGGCCCACACCCGTGCCGGGCCCGCAGACGACGCAGCTGCCGGTCGATGGTGAGCGTGCGGCGGTCGAAGTCCACGCGTCCCCACTGCAGGCCGAGGACCTCGCCCTGCCGCAGTCCGCAGAGGACGGCGATGGCCCACCGGGCGAGGGTGTCCGGGTCCTCGGCGGCGACCTCGAGGAGGGCCCGGACGGACTCGACCGAGAGCGCCCGGGATCTCGTGCGTCGAGAGGTGACCGGGACGTCGCCGGGTTCGGCCCACTCGTCGACCACGAGCGAGGTGCCGCCGGCGGGGCGAGCCGGTCGGGCGGCCGAGGGCGGGTGGACGGTGGCGAGGGGGTCTCCCAGCATCCGTCCGTGCTTGCGGGCCTCCCGGAGCATTGCCCGCATCGCGCGGAAGCAGGTGCCGGTGGATGCGACGCTCAGACCGTCGGCGCGCATCTGGCGCAGGACCCCCTCGAGGTCGTGGGCGGTCAGTGCCTCGAGGCGGGTCCGCCCGATCCGCGGCAGGATGTACATGTCGAGGTCGGTGCGGTAGCGGGCGAGGGTGGACTGCGCCCGTCCGCGGCTCTCGACGATGCCGAGCCACTCCTCGGCCCAGGCCGCCACGGTGATCCGCGAGGACCCGGGCGTGCTGACCGCGTGGGCGTCGCGCTCGCGCTCGAGCTTCCGCACGGCCGCGGTGACCTCGGCCTGGGTGCGCCCGCGTCGGTGGCGTCGGTCGGGCCTCCCGTCCGGCTTGGTGCCGACCCAGACCCAGCCGTGCCAGCGACCGGATCCCCTGGGCGACTCGTAGATCGACGAGCGGCGGTTGGGGGCCCGGCTCCGGGCCCCGGGTTCTGGCCCGTCGTCGGAGTCGTCAGGCGGCATCGTGGGGAACGAGGTGGCGCAGCTTCGCGACGAACGTCTCGAGCGCGTCCTCGGGGATGCGGCGCAGGCGTCCGATGCGCACGGACTCGACCGCGCCGCTGCGGACGAGGGAGTACATCAGGGTGCGGCCGATGCCGAGTCGGTCGGCCGCCTCCTCGACGGTGAGGACGAGGCGGGTGGAGTGGTCGGTCATGGTGTGCCTCCGCGGTTCGGTGTGGGTCGAACGGATCGTGCGACGGGTCTACGGGGTCACGGGGGCACCATGCGGTGCCGCGTCGCAGGGGAGCGGCCCGGAGCCGGGCACAGCGGCGGAGAGGGCCAGATCCGGCTGCGGCAGCGCGCCGAGCGCGGTGTCCGTCGGGCGTCGGACGAGCGCTGGTGTGACGCCGGAGAACGCGGCCGCACGAACGAGAACTGCAACCACAACTGCAACCACGAGGCGGTTCTCGGTCTTGCAGGGCGACGCGGTCGACCGACGTTGTCGCAGGTCAGGGTGCATTTTCGAAGAGGTGGGGCAGGCCGGGCTTGAACCGGCGACCGACGGATTATGAGTCCGCTGCTCTGACCATCTGAGCTACTGCCCCCGGACACCGGCGGCGGCCCGTGTCGCCCGGCGAGCCTATCCGTTCCGTCGCGCCGGGCGAGAACGGCCGAGGGCGCCGCCGGTCGGGCGGGCAGGGCAGTGGTGCAGGCCCGCGACGCCGCCGAGCGGGAACGGCCGGGGCCCCGCCGGGCGGGCGGAAACTGGTGCCCGCCTCGCCGCCGGAGGCCGGAACCGACGCGGCACCGACGCCCCGCACTCATGGGGAAGGCGTGGGATGCGTTCGTGCCGCCGCTCACGGCGGGCCGGTCGCTCGCCGGCTCCCCCCGGACTCGGGGACCGTCCCCCACGACACCCCGGCACCGGTGACGGTGGCCGTCAGGTCGCGGAGGTGGACGTGGGTGTGGTGGCGGGCGCAGAGCAGTGCGAGGTTGCCCAGGTCGGTGCGGCCGCCGCGCGCCCAGTGCCGCACGTGGTGCGCGTGGCACCAGCCGGGCGGCCGGGTGCACCCCGGGAACGTGCAGCCCCGGTCGCGCACCCAGAGCGCCTTGAGCAGCCGCGGAGTGACGAGCCGCTGCTCCCGGCCGACGTCGAGGACCTCGCCCTGCGAGCCGAGCACCATCGGCAGCACTGCCGCATCGCACGCCATCCGCCGAACCACGCCGGGGGAGAGGTGGCGCCCGTCCGGGGTGGTGCCCGCTCCCACGCCCTCGGCGAGCGTCGCGTAGTCCAGGGTGACCACGAGCGACGCCTTGGCCGTCGTGGGGACGTGTTCGGCCGAGGCGACGGCCCGGCCGACGAGCTCGAGCAGGGCGTCCGCGCGGCGTCGCTCCGCGCCCCGCAGATCCGGTCCGCCGCCGACGCCGGGCACCCACGCCGACGGCTGCGGGGCGGCGAGCGGGCTCAGGGCCGCCTCCAGCGTCGCGGCCCCCTCGGGATCGAGGACGAGCTCGAAGTGGCGCATGCCCGTCCGGGCCTCCCACCCCGCGCTCAGCGCCCGCCCGCGGGCGAGCGTGGCCTGCTCCCGGTCCAGGGTGCCGGCCGCGGCGTGGTCGGCGACGATCCGCTCCCGCAGCGCCCGCACCCCGGCCACGCCGTGCCCCGCCCCCATGTCGAGCATCCCGGCCAGGACCGCAGGCGCGGCCTCGGGCACGAGCTGCGGGGCCAGCCGTCGGTACTCGGTGAGCACGACGCCCGCGACCCGCACCGGCACCCGTCCCGCCCGGACCGCCGTCGCTACGGGAGCCACGTCCGGGGCCCCGCCGGCCCGGGCGACGTCGACGACCGCCTTGGCCTCCGCCGGGGCCATCCCCGGGGCGCGGTGGAGCACCCAGTCGACGGGGGAGGCGGCGCCGGACTCGGTGACGAGGCCGCGCTCGACGGCCTCGCCGACGAGCGCGACCCGGGCCGCCTCGACGCGCCGGGACAGCTCGCCGAGGGCGGTGACCAGTGCGTCGACTCCGGGGTTGGAGACCGTGACCGGGTGCTCGGCGACGCCGGTGAGGGCCCGCACGGCGGCGTCGAGGAGCGCGAGCCGGCCGACCTCGTCCCCGGCCCGGGCCTCGAGCTCGCCCGGGACCCCGGCGTCGCCGACGGCCTCGTCCATGAATCGATCATATGTTCGAGCACCGACAGTCGTCCCGAACCGTTCACAGGCAAACGGCCACGTCGTGGTGCGGGTGCAGGGTGACGGGTGGGACCGACGCGCGCCGTGGGGGTGGTGGTACTGCTGGGACTTCTACGGCACAATGGCGCGAACAAACCGCGCGCGGGCCGCCCGTGCGTGCACACCGGGCACGACGGCAGGACACGCCGGCACGACGCGGCACCCGCGTCGCCGGCCGGCCGGACCACACGAGGTGCATGGCGTTGGGGAAGACGTCCATCGCACTGGAGGAGGTCCGGATGTCTGTCGCGATGCCGCGCACGGCGACCCGAGGGGTGGTCTTCATCCACTCTGCCCCGACGGCTCTGTGCCCCCACATCACGTGGGCCCTCGAGTCCGTCCTCGGGGCCCGCGTGAACTTGGAGTGGACCGACCAGCCGGCCGGTCCATCACTGAAGCGCGCCGAGTTCTCCTGGACCGGGGACCCCGGCACGGGTGCGAAGCTCGCGAGCTCGCTGCGGGGCTGGGACAGCCTGCGCTACGAGGTCACCGAGGAGCCGAGCCCCGGCTGTGACGGCTCCCGGTGGACCCACACCCCGACCCTCGGCATCCACCACGCCTGGGTCTCCGCCTCCGGGGACACGGTCGTCAACGAGGACCGCCTCCGGGAGGTCGTCACCCTCGCCCAGGGGTCGCCCGAGGCGGTCGCCGAGATGATCGAGGAGCTCCTCGGCCAGGAGTGGGACGACGAGCTCGAGGTGTTCCGGCACGCCGGCGAGGGCGCGCCGGTGCGCTGGCTGCACAAGGTGGGCTGACCCCGGCGCCGACTCCCGGCCGGGGCACCCGAACGACCACGGCGCCCCGGGCCCGCACAGCACCTCACGGACGACGACGCCGCCCCCGGAACCAGTGCTCCGGGGGCGGCGTCGTGGGTCGTGCTCAGACGCTCTTGATCGTCAGCGCGACGTTGTGCCCGCCGAACCCGAACGAGTTGTTGAGCGCGGCGATGTCGCCGTCGGGGAGCTTGCGGGCCTCGCCGCGGACGACGTCGAGGTCGATCTCGGGGTCGAACGAGTCGACGTTGATGGTCGCCGGCGCCACCCGGTGGTGGACCGCGAGGATCGTGAGGATGTTCTCCAGGGCCCCGGCCGCCCCGAGGAGGTGGCCCGTCATCGACTTCGTCGCGCTCACCGGCATCCCGTCGGCCGCCGCGCCGAACGCCCGCCGGATCGCGTTGGACTCCGCGACGTCCCCGACCGGGGTCGAGGTCGCGTGCGCGTTGACGTGGACGATGTCCTCCGGGCTCAGGTCGGCGTTCTCCACGGCCGCCACCATCGCTCGGCTCGCGCCGGCGCCCTCGGGCTCGGGGGCCGCGATGTGGTGGCTGTCGGAGGACACCCCGACCGAGGCGAGCTCGGCGTAGACCGTCGCGCCGCGGGCGCGGGCGTGCTCCTCGGACTCGAGGACGATGACCGCCGCCCCCTCGCCGAGCACGAACCCGTCCCGCCCCGTGTCGTACGGCCGGGACGCCGCCGCCGGGTCGTCGTTGCGGGTCGAGAGGGCCTGCATCGCGGCGAACCCGGCGATGGGCAGCGGGTGGATCGCGCCCTCGGTGCCGCCGGTGATGACGACGTCCGCCCGGCCGCTGCGGATCATGTCGATCGCGTACCCCATGGACTCAGCGCCGGACGCGCACGCCGAGACGAGGGTGTGGGCCCCCGCCCGGGCGCCGAAGTCGAGCGAGACCGCCCCGGAGGCGCTGTTCGGCATGAGCATCGGCACCGAGAGCGGGAACACCCGCCGCGGCCCCTTCTCGCGCAGGTTGTCCCACTGGTCGAGCAGGGTCCACACCCCGCCGATGCCGGTCCCGACCGCGACGCCGAGCCGCTCCGGGTCCACCTCGGGGGCGCCGGCGTCGGCCCAGGCCTCGCGGGAGGCGATGAGGGCGTACTGGGCGTTCGGGTCCTGCCGCCGGATCTCGACCTTGGAGAGGACCTCGCCCGGCGGCGTCGCCACCGAGGCGGCGAAGGTGACCGGCAGGTCGTACTTCGCGACCCACTCCTGGGTGAGGGTGCGGGCGCCCGAGCGCCCGGCGAGGATGCCCTCCCACGTCTCGGGAACCGTGCCGCCCAGGGGAGTGGTCGCGCCGAGTCCGGTGACGACAACACGTGTGGTGGTCATGAGTCGGTGTGCTCCTGTTCAGGGAGGGCCGTCACGTCCGGTGGGGCGCCGGCCCTGGATCACGGCGGGAGGGGGGAGCCGGTCCGCGGCCTGCCCGGCCGCGGACCGGTCCGCTCAGCTCTGGTTGCTCTGGATGTAGGAGACCGCGTCGCCGACCGTCTTGAGGTTCTTCACCTCGTCGTCGGGGATCCGGACGCCGAACTTCTCCTCCGCGTTGACGACGATCGTCATCATCGACAGCGAGTCGATGTCGAGGTCGTCGGTGAAGGACTTGTCCGCCTGGACGGCGTCGGTCTCGAGGCCGGTCTCCTCGTTGACGATGTCGGCCAGACCCTCGAGGATCTCCTGCTCGCTCTGAGCCATGTCGCTGCTCCTTCGTCGGTGTCGTGCGCTCGGAGGCGCCTGCTGTGTCGATGGCCCGTTTCACCCGCGGACCGTCGGGACCCTACGTGCCCGGTGGCTGGACCGAGTCTGTCGCGCTCACGGAAGCTCCACCACCTGGGCGGCGTACACCAGCCCCGCGCCGAAGCCGATCTGCAGCGCGAGCCCGCCGTGCGGGGCCTCGCCCTGGCGGAGCATGCGCTCGGTCGCGAGCGGGATCGAGGCGGCGGACGTGTTCGCGGTCTCGGCGATGTCCCGCGCGACGGCGACGTCCTCCGGGAGGCCGAGCTGCTTGACCATCGCGTCGATGATCCGCATGTTCGCCTGGTGCGGGATGAAGGCGTCGAGGTCCGCGGCAGCGACCCCGGCGGCGTCGAGCGCGCGCTGGGCGACCGGGGCCATGCCCCAGACGGCCCAGCGGAACACCGACTGGCCCTTCATGAGGATCGCGGGGAACGGGGCCGGGCCCTCCTCGGTGCGCCCCCACGTCTCCCGGACGTCGACCCACGACTCGCGCTGGGCGATCGTCTCCCACTGCGCGCCCTCCGACCCCCACACGGTGGGGCCGATGCCGGGGGTCTCGGACGGTCCGACGATGGCAGCGCCGGCGCCGTCGCCGAAGATGAACGCCGTCCCCCGGTCGTGGGGGTCGGTGAAGTCCGACAGCTTCTCGACGCCGACGACGAGGACGTGGTCGGCGGTTCCGCACCGGACGAGGTCGTTGGCCGTGGCGATGCCGTAGCAGTAGCCCGCGCAGGCGGCGGAGACGTCCCAGGCCGCGGCGGTGAGCCCGAGCCGGTCGGCGAGGATGGGGGCCGCGCCGGGGGTCTGGTACGGGTGGGTGACCGTCGCGACGATCACCGCGTCGATCGCGTCCGGCTCTAGCCCGGCGCTGTCGAGGGCCTGCCGGGTCGCGGCCTCGCTCATGTCGACGACGCTCTCGTCCTTCGCGGCGAACCGGCGGCTGATGATCCCGGAGCGCTCGCGGATCCACTCGTCGGAGGAGTCGATCGCGTCGACGATCTCGGCGTTCATGACCACCCGCTCGGGGCGGTAGCCGCCGACCCCGACGATGCGGGCGTTGCGGGCCGGAGCGGGCTCCGACAGCCGGCCGGTCGCCTTGGGTGTGGGGGTCATCGCGTCAGTCTCCCTCAGGGTCGTCCGTGGCGGCACCATCGTCCCGCGTGCCGGTCCCGCCGTGCTCGGCGACCATCCGCCCGGCCGCCTCCAGGTCGTCCGGGCCCTTGACCGCGAGGGCCTCGACGCCCTTCAGCCCGCGCTTGGCGAGCCCGGTCAGCGTCCCGGCCGGCGGGAGCTCGATGATCCCGGTGACGCCGAGCGAGGCGAGGGTGTCCATGCACAGGTCCCACCGGACGGGGTTGCTCACCTGGTTGACGAGACGGGTGAGCACCTCGGCGCCGGAGGTCAGCGCCGTGCCGTCGGCGTTGGAGACCATCGGGAGCCGGGCGTCGGCCGGGGTGATCGCCCGGGCGTACCGCTCGAGGGTCTCCACGGCCGGGCGCATGTGCTCGGTGTGGAAGGCGCCCGCGACCTTGAGCGGGATGACGCGCGCCTTGGCGGGCGGGTCCTCGGCGAGCGCGGCGAGCTGCTCCGCGGTGCCGGCGGCGACCACCTGGCCGCCGCCGTTCATGTTCGCCGGGGTGAGCCCGTGCCGCTCGATCGTCGCGGCCACCTCGTCCGGGTCGCCCCCCATGACGGCGCTCATGCCGGTGGGCCGGACGGCGCTGGCGGCGGCCATGCCCGCGCCGCGCTCCCGGACGAACACGAGGGCCTGCTCGTCGGTGAGGACCCCGACGGCCGCGGCCGCGGTGATCTCGCCGACCGAGTGCCCGGCGACGGCGCCGACCCTGCTGCCGCCGGCGTCACCGAGCACCGCGGGGAGGGTGAGCAGACCGGCCGCGACGATCAGCGGCTGGGCGACCGCGGTGTCCTTGATGGTCTCGGCGTCGGATGTCGTGCCGTGGGCGACGAGGTCGGTCCCGGCGACCGCGGAGTACCACTCCGCGCGGTCGCGCAGGCCGGGGAGCTCGAGCCACGGGTCGAGGAATCCGGGGGTCTGGGAGCCCTGTCCAGGGCAGGCGATCGCGAGCACGGGTCCAGCCTGTCGTGCCTCCCGCCGCTCCGGCGTGCCCGATCATCACGAACATGCGCCACCGGAGTTGGAGGGATCCTCCAAAAGTCACCCGGCGGCGACGCCGTCGTCGGGGCCCTCACGACGGGTCCCGGGCCCCCCGTCACCCGCCTCGTCGACCCCGTCGTCGCCCGCGTCGGCAGCCCCGTCGGCAACCCCGTCGTCAACCTCGGCGCCACCGGCGGGGTGCCCGTCCTGCCGGCCGCCGGGTCGGTGGCGGGCGGCGCGCAGGACCGTCGTCCCGGCCGAGTCGGCGAGCCTGCCGAAGGCGAGCGCGAGCCGCAGGACGTACCCGTCGTGCGGGTCGGTGGGGTCGTAGCCGGTGAGGTCGACGACCTTCGCGAGCCGGTACCGGACGGTGTTGGGGTGGACGAAGAGCCGGCGCGCGGCCCCCTCGAGGCCGCCGCGGCCCTCGAGGTAGGCGGCGACGGTCTCCAGCAGCGCGCCCCCGCTCGCGCTGCGCAGCGGCCGCCAGACCCGGTCCACGAGCGCGCCGCGGGCGGGGACGTCCCCGACGAGCGCCCGCTCCGCGAGCAGCCCGTCGGCGAGGACGGGGCGGGGCGCGTCCGGCCAGGCCGCGGCGGCCTGGTGGCCGGACAGGGCGGCGCGGGCCGAGCGTCCGGCCGCGAACAGGTGGGGCACGGTCGGACCGACGACGATGGGGCCGTTGCCGAAGTGCTCGCTGAGTCGTCCGGCCGTCAGCAGCGGCTCGGTGACCTCGCCGAGGATGCAGACGAGGCGGCTGGCGTGGACCGCGGCGAGGGTGACCACCCCCAGGCGGGCCGCGGACCGGTGCAGGCCGTCGAGCACGGCGACCGGGTCCCGGACCCCGCCGTCGGACTTGCGCGGGGTGCTGCCGGCGACCACCGCGACGTGCGTCGTCGCGCCCCACCCGAGCGCCGCCGCCCGCGACTCCAGGGACTCGTCCGCCTCGCCGCGCAGGACGGCGTCGACGACGAGGGCCTCGAGCCGGGCGTCCCAGGCGCCGCGCTCCTCGGCTGCCTGGGCGTAGACGTGTGCGGCGGCGAAGGCGATCTCCCGGCTGTAGCGGAGCACGGCCTCCCGTAGCACGGACTCGTCCCGGCTCCCGGCGAGCCCGACGACGTCGTTCTCGACGATCTCGACGACGGAGCGGACGAGGTCGAGGGTCTGGCCGAGGCTGATCGAGCGCGTCAGCTCTCGGGGGGCGGCCCCGAAGACGTCGATGGTCGCGTAGGGGCCCTCGCCCCCGCTGCGCAGCCAGGCGATGAAGTTCGCGATGCCGGCCTGCGCGACGAGCGAGACCCACGAGCGGTCCTCGGCACTGAGGCGCCGGTACCACGCGTGCCGGCTCTCGATGCGCTGCGTCGCCGCCGCTCCGAGGTCCCCGGCGCGCCGCTCGACCCGGACGAGGGTCGCCTCGGCGAGCCGGTCAGCAGCACGGGACATGTCGGCAGCCTAGTGGGACCGTCCCGAGGGCGTTTGTATGGCGTCCACAAAGACCCGGGCGACAGCGGGCCGGGAGGTCGCCCGGTCGCCTCCGCGTGTCTCAGTCGGTGCCCGACTCCATCGCCGCGCGGTCGAGCAGCTCGCCCTCCTCGTCGGTGACGGCGGCCGGGTTGGCGGCGATGCGGTCCGCCCCGCCCGGCTCGAGCTCGCCGACGAGCCGGCGGTGCCCGCCGCCGAGCCGGCCCTGCCCGGCGTAGAGCTCGAGCTTGGCGCGGGAGTCGGCGATGTCGAGGTTGCGCATCGTCAGCTGCCCGATCCGGTCGACCGGCCCGAACGCGGCGTCCTCGGTCCGCTCCATCGAGAGCTTGTCGGGGTGGTAGCTGAAGTGCTCCCCCCGGGTGTCGAGCACCGAGTAGTCCTCGCCGCGCCGCAGGCGCAGCGTGACCTCACCGGTGACGGCGGAGGCGACCCAGCGCTGCAGCGACTCGCGCAGCATGAGCGACTGCGGGTCCAGCCACCGGCCCTCGTAGAGGAGCCGGCCGAGCCGGCGTCCCTCGGCGTGGTAGCTCGCGATCGTGTCCTCGTTGTGGACCGCGTTGAGCAGACGCTCGTAGGTGATGTGGAGCAGGGCGATGCCGGGGGCCTCGTAGATGCCGCGGCTCTTGGCCTCGATGATGCGGTTCTCGATCTGGTCCGACATCCCCAGGCCGTGACGGCCGCCGACGGCGTTGACCTCGTCGACGAGCGCGACCGGGTCCCGGTACTCGATCCCGTTGACCGCGACGGGGCGTCCCTCGTGGAAGCGCACCGAGACGTCCTCGGGGTCGATCCGCACGTCCTCGTCCCAGTACGCCACCCCCATGATCGGGTCGACGATCTCCATTGAGGCGTCGAGGTGCTCGAGCCGCTTGGCCTCGTGCGTCGCGCCCCAGATGTTCGCGTCGGTGGAGTACGCCTTCTCCGCGCTCGCCTTGTAGGGCAGGTCCCGCGCGGTGAGCCACTCCGACATCTCGTGCCGTCCGCCGAGCTCGCCGACGAAGCTCGCGTCGAGCCACGGCTTGTAGATCCGCAGCGACGGGTTGGCGAGCAGGCCGTATCGGTAGAACCGCTCGATGTCGTTGCCCTTGAACGTCGAGCCGTCCCCCCAGATCGAGACGCCGTCCTCCTGCATGGCACGCACGAGGAGGGTGCCGGTCACCGCCCGGCCGAGCGGGGTCGTGTTGAAGTACGTCCGCCCACCGCTGCGGATGTGGAACGCCCCGCACGCGACGGCCGACAGGCCCTCCTCGACGAGGGCGTGGCGGCAGTCGACGAGGCGCGCGATCTCCGCGCCGTACTGGCCGGCGCGGCCGGGCACCGAGCGGATGTCCGGCTCGTCGTACTGGCCGAGGTCGGCCGTGTAGGTGCACGGCACGGCACCCTTCTCGCGCATCCAGGCCACGGCCACGGAGGTGTCGAGACCGCCCGAGAAGGCGATCCCGACGCGTTCACCGACAGGGAGGGAGGTGAGAACTTTCGACACGGCCGACACCCTAGCCGTCGCGCCGTGCCGTCCCGGTCGGCCCTCCGGCATGCGGATGTGCGGCCGCCGGTGCCGGCGCGTGGCCGACCCGTCCGGTGCACCGCCGCTGTGCGGTCACTTTTCCACGTGCGCTGTTACCCGGTCGGGCATAACGTTCGCGACCATGACCCGACCCCAGAAGGCCTCGCGCCTGACCGTGACCGCCCTGTCCGCCGCCGCCCTCGTCGCCGCCGCTCCCCTCGTGCTCGTGGAGTCCGCAGCCGCCTCGCCCACGGCCTCCACGACCGGCGCGACGCCCACGACCGAGGCCGGCTCCGCCGCCCAGGGGGACCGGCACGACCCGCGGGGCCGCCACCGCCCCCGCCACCACCGGACCGCCGTCGGCGACCCGCTCGTCATCGGGCACCGGGGCGCGGCCGGGTACCGCCCCGAGCACACGCTCGCCTCCTACGAGCTCGCCGCACGGATGGGCGCCGACTTCATCGAGCCCGACGTCGTCTCGACGAAGGACCACCGCCTCGTCGTCCGGCACGAGAACGAGATCGGCGGGACCACCGACGTCGCCGACCACCCGGAGTTCGCCGACCGCAAGACGACGAAGACCGTCGACGGGACGGAGGTCACGGGCTGGTTCACCGAGGACTTCACCCTGGCCGAGCTACGGACCCTCCGCGCGAAGGAGCGGCTCCCGCAGATCCGCCAGGAGAACACGATGTACAACGGGATGTTCACCGTCCCGACCCTCGAGCAGGTCCTCGACCTGCGCGAACGGCTCAGCCGGGAGCTCGGCCGCACGATCGGGGTCTACCCCGAGACGAAGCACCCGAGCTACTTCGACGGCATCGGCCTCGGTCTGGAGAAGCCACTCGTCAACGCCCTCCGCAGGCACCACCTCGACACCCGGCACGCCCCCGTCCGGGTCCAGTCCTTCGAGGTCGCCAACCTCGAGGAGATGCGCACCGCCCTCCACCTCAAGGCCCCCGAGGTCCTCCTCGCCTCCGCGACCGGCGGGCCGTACGCCGACCCGGAGGGGCGGACGTATGCCGAGCTCCTGAAGCCGCGCAGCCTGCACGAGCTGTCGTCGACGATCGACGGCATCGGCCCGGACAAGAACCTCGTCATCGACCGGAACGCCGACGGCACCCTCGGTCGGTCGACCGGGCTCGTCGACGCCGCACACGCCGCGGGGCTCGAGGTCGACCCGTACACCTTCCGCGCGGAGAACTCCTTCCTGCCGGCCGACCTGAGGGTCGGTGACGACCCGACCGACTTCGGCCGAGCGATCACCGAGGACGTCGCGTTCATGGACGAGGGGGTCGACGGCCTCTTCTGCGACCAGACCGACGTCTGTGTCGAGGCGAGGCGGCAGTTCCACGCCGGCAAGTGACCGAGACGGCGTCGACCCGCGGACCGCGGGTCGACGCCGTCAGGCCCCGGCCTCCCCTCGTCGGCGCCTCAGGCGTCTCCGCCGGTCGTGCCGGACGTGCCGGCGGCCACGTCGAGCAGGCGGTACTTCTCGGCCGCCTGCTGCGGCACGCCCTCGTCGACCTCGCCACGGTCGGCGAGCATCTGCAGGGCCCGGACCGCGACCGACGGGCCGTCGATATGGAAGAACCTGCGCGCTGCCGGGCGGGTGTCGGAGAACCCGAACCCGTCCGCGCCGAGGGCCGAGAAGTCCCCGGGCACCCACGGCGCGATCTGGTCCTGGACCGCCTTCATGTAGTCCGAGACCGCCACGACCGGGCCGGGGACGTCGGCGAGGCGCTCGGTGACGAACGGCGTGCGACGCTCCTGGTCGGGGTGGAGGAAGCGCTCCTCGTCGCAGCGCATCGCGTCGCGGCGCAGCTCGCTCCACGACGTCACCGACCAGACGTCGGCGACGACGCCCCAGTCGTCCCGCAGCAGCTCCTGGGCCTCGAGGGCCCACGGCATCGCGACGCCGCTCGCGAGCAGCTGGGTGCGCGGCGCGTCCTCGGACACGTCCTCGGTGGAGCCGGGGGAGTAGCGGTGCATCCCGCGGACGATGCCCTCGACGTCGACGCCCTCGGGCTCCGGCGGCTGGACCACCGGCTCGTTGTAGAGCGTCAGGTAGTACATGAGGTTCTTCTCCGGCCCGTCGCCGGCCTCGCCGTACATCCGCTCCAGCCCGTCCTGCATGATGTGCGCGATCTCGAACCCGTACGCCGGGTCGTAGGCGACGACCGCGGGGTTGGTCGAGGCGAGCAGCGGGCTGTGCCCGTCGGCGTGCTGCAGGCCCTCGCCGGTCAGCGTCGTGCGTCCGGCCGTGGCGCCGAGGAGGAACCCGCGCGACATCTGGTCCGCCGCCGCCCAGAGGAAGTCCCCGGTGCGCTGGAACCCGAACATCGAGTAGAAGACGTAGACCGGGATCATCGGCTCGCCGTGGGTGGCGTAGGACGTCCCGGCCGCGGTGAACGCCGCGACCGACCCGGCCTCGTTGATGCCGGTGTGGAGGATCTGCCCGGACTCGGACTCCTTGTACGCCAGCATGAGGTCGGCGTCGACCGAGGTGTAGGTCTGCCCGTGCGGGTTGAAGATCTTCGCCGTCGGGAAGAAGCTGTCCATCCCGAACGTGCGGGCCTCGTCGGGGATGATCGGCACGATCCGCTTGCCGAACTCCTTGTCCCGCATGAGGTCGCGCAGCAGCCGGACCCACGCCATCGTCGTGGCGACCTCCTGCTTGCCCGAGCCCTTCTTCACCGTCGCGTAGGCCTTGTCGTCGGGCAGCTTCGGCGCGGTGTAGGACACCCGCCGCTCGGGCAGGCCGCCGCCGAGCTTGCGGCGCCGCTCCTTGCTGTACCGGATCGCCTCGTCGTCCTCGCCCGGGTGGAAGTAGGGCGGCATGTACGGGTCCTTCTCGAGGTCCTCGTCCGAGACCGGGATCTTCAGGCTGTCCCGGAGGCCCTTGAGGTCGTCGAGGGTGAGCTTCTTCATCTGGTGGGTCGCGTTGCGGCCCGCGAAGTGGCTGCCGAGGCCGTAGCCCTTGATCGTCTTCGCGAGGATGACCGTCGGCTGTCCGGTGTGGTTCATCGCCGCCTGGTAGGCCGCGTAGACCTTGCGGTAGTCGTGGCCGCCGCGCTTGAGCTTCCACCAGACCTCGTCGTCGGACCAGTCCTTGACCATCGCCGCGGTCCGCTCGTCGCGGCCGAAGAAGTGCTCACGGACGTAGGCGCCGTCGTTGGCCCGGAAGGTCTGGTAGTCCCCGTCCGGGGTCTTGTTCATGAGGTTGACCAGCGCGCCGTCCCGGTCCTGGGCGAGCAGCGGGTCCCAGCCCCGGCCCCAGACGACCTTGATGACGTTCCAGCCGGCGCCGCGGAAGAACGCCTCGAGCTCCTGGATGATCTTGCCGTTGCCGCGGACGGGCCCGTCGAGCCGCTGCAGGTTGCAGTTGATGACGAACGTCAGGTTGTCGAGCTCGTCGTTCGCGGCGGTCTGGAGCAGCCCGCGCGACTCCGGCTCGTCCATCTCGCCGTCGCCGAGGAAGGCCCACACGTGCTGCTGCGAGGTGTCCTTGATGCCGCGCTGGTGGAGGTACTTGTTGAACTGCGCCTGGTAGATCGCGTTCATCGGGCCGATCCCCATCGACACGGTGGGGAACTCCCAGAAGTCGGGCATGAGCCGCGGGTGGGGGTAGGACGGCATCCCCTTGTTCACGCCGTCGACGACGTGGCTCTTCTCCTGCCGGAACCCGTCCATGTCGTCCTCGCCGAGGCGGCCCTCGAGGA
The DNA here is from genome assembly GCA_963800325.1 of uncultured Actinomycetota bacterium. Classification (GTDB taxonomy): domain Bacteria; phylum Actinomycetota; class Actinomycetes; order Actinomycetales; family Dermatophilaceae; genus CAWDAQ01. The sequence goes on from CAWDAQ010000008.1 coordinate 59,517, forward strand.
ACGCCCGGGCGTAGATGCCGGGGGAGGCGTGGCCCTGGATGAAGACCTGGTCGCCGCCACCGGGGTGGTCCTTCCCGCGCCAGAAGTGGTTGAACCCGATCTCGTAGAGGGTGGCCGCGGAGGCGTACGTCGAGATGTGGCCCCCGACCCCGATGCCCTCCCGCTGCGCACGGTGGACCTGGACGGCGGCGTTCCAGCGCAGGTAGGCGCGGAAGCGACGCTCGACGTCCTCGTCACCGGGGAACCACGGCTCCTGCTCCGGCCCGATGGTGTTGACGTAGTCGGTCGTCGTCAGCGACGGGACCCCCACCTGCCGCTGCCGGGCCCGTTCGAGCAGGCGGAGCATGAGGTAGCGCGCACGGGCACGACCACCGTGCTCGATGGCGCCGGTGAGGGACTCGAGCCACTCCTCGGTCTCCTCCGGGTCGGTGTCCGGCAGGTGAGCGGGGATCCCGTTGAGGATCGGCCCGGCGTCATCGCGTCCAGCCACGTGTCCGTCCTTTCTCGCGTGCGGTGCCGACGGGGTCCTGCCGGCCACTCCTCCCATCCTCCACCCGAACACGTCCCGCGTGGCAACCCGGGTGCGCGCCGGGTCACAGGCCGGTGAGCCGCTCCTCCCCGCAGTAGACGTTGAGCCGGGGTGAGCGGGCGAAGGCGGCGAGGGTGAGACCGAGGTCGGCGGCGAGGCCGACGGCGAGCGAGGACGGGGCGGAGACCGTGACGACCGCGGGCAGCCCGGCCGCCGCGGCCTTCTGGACGATCTCGAACGAGGCGCGGGCGCTGACGCAGAGGACGTCGTCCACCAGCGGCAGCCGGCCCTCCCGGGCGGCCCAGCCGATGACCTTGTCGACCGCGTTGTGGCGGCCCACGTCCTCGCGGACCACGAGCAGCTCACCGGCCGCCGTGAACAGCCCCGCGGCGTGGGCGCCGCCCGTGCGCTCGAACACCGCCTGCTCGGCGGACATCCGCTCCGGCAGCCCCGCGAGCACGGCCGGGTCGAGCCGCGGGCGGTCGTGCCGGGCGCTACCGCCGTGGCCGGTCGGGGCACCGTCCGGACCCCCGTCCGGGCGGGACGCCGGCCGGTCGGCGAGCCGTCGGCGGACCTCGGCGATCGTCGTCGTGCCGCAGACGCCGCACGCGGAGGTCATCGTCTCGCTGCGGGCGCGGGGCGCGGCGGCGAGACGCGCCCCGGGGGCGAGGGTGACCTCGACGACGTTGAAGGTGGGCGACCCGCTCTCGTCCTCGTCGGTGCAGTGCATCATCCGGGCGACCGCGGACGCGTCCTCGATCAGCCCCTCGGTGACGAGGTGGCCGATCGTGAGGTCGAAGTCGTCGCCCGGGGTGCGCATCGTCGTCGTCAGCGCGCGCTCGCCCACGCGGATCTCGAGGGGCTCCTCGACCGCGACCGCGTCGGGTCGGCGCACGACGCGCACCTGCCCGGGGTCGCCGACGTCGAGCCGGCGCACCGGTACCCGTGTCGTCCTGCGTCCCACCCCCGCAGCCTAGATCGGCCCGCCGACACGATGCAGGGACACGATGCAGGGACACGATGCAGGGACACGATGCGGCGACCGATGCAGCAAGGTCACAGGACGGTCACAGGCCCACCACAAGGGACGCCGCCACAGTGGAGCCATCACCTTCCCAGGAGGGTCCCATGACCACCGAACCCACGTCCTCGACGTACCCCACGTACTCCCCGTACCCCGCCGACACGGCGCGCGGGCAGCGCGCGCCCCGCCGCCCGGCGCCCGCGCTCACCGTGACCAGGCGGCTGACCGCCGGGGCGATGCTCGTCGCGAGCGCCGCCGTCGGCGGGATCGGGGTCCACCTCGCGTCCTCGTACGCGGCGAGCCACGCCGCCACGTCGGCGAACGCCGGCACCTCGACGGGCACCGGTCTCACCGGGCAGGGGTCCTCGGCGGCCACGGGCTCGCGCTCCTCCGACGACGACGAATCCGGCTCGGGCGGCTCCAGCGGGCTGCTCGGCTTCACCGGGGTCAGCGGCCTCGGGAGCAGCTCCGGGGCCCCACAGGGCACGACGAGCGGGTCGTGACGACCGCCATGCGCAGCGCCATGAGCACAGGCGACGCCACCCCCACCGAGCCCGCCGACCCGGTGGTCCCCCTGGTCCGGCACGAGTTCACCGCGATCGGCGCCCGGCACGCCGTCACCGCGACCGACCCGACCCTGGGCCGGGAGCCGGGCCTCCTCGCCGAGGAGATGCTCGCCGAGCTCGACCGGGCCGCGTCCCGCTTCCGGGAGGACTCCGAGATCTCGGCCATCACGCGCCGCGCGGCCGCCGCCCCGGCGGGCACCACCGTCACCACCGGCGTCTCGGACCTGCTCGCGGACCACCTCGCCGCCGCGCTGCGCGCCGCCGCGCTCACCGACGGCCTCGTCGACTGCACCGTCGGCCGCGCCGTCGTCGCGAGCGGCTACGACGCGGACATCGACGTCGTCCGGGCGCGGGCGTCCGGCGAGGAGGACCCCGCGCAGGACCCGCCACGCGGCGACCCTGCCGCGCCGGCCGTCCCCGGCTGGCGCAGCCTCGCGCTCGACCGGGCCGCCGGGACGCTCACCCTTCCCGCCGGCTGCCTGCTCGACCTCGGCTCGAGCGCCAAGGCCCGGGCCGCCGACCTCGTCGCCGCCCGGCTCGCCGCGACCTTCCCCGGCGGGTTCCTCGTCTCCCTCGGAGGCGACGTCGCGGTCTCGGGCCTGCTGCCACCCGGTGGCTGGCGGGTCGGCCTCGCCGACTCCCGGGGACGGACCCGGCAGGTCGTCGTCAGCTCCGGACAGGCGCTCGCGACCTCCTCGACCCGGATCCGCACCTGGCGCTCGGGCGGCACCACCCGTCACCACATCGTCGACCCCCGCACCGGCCAGGTCGCCGAGCCGGTATGGGCCGAGGTCACCTGCGCCGGGGCCACCGCCCTCGAGGCGAACGCCGCGAGCACCGCCGCCGTCGTCCTCGGGGCCGAGGCGCCCACCTGGCTCGAGGCCGCCGGCGTCCCCGCACGCCTCGACCCGGTCGCCGGGCGCCCGGTGCGGACCACGGGATGGCCCGCCGTGGGGGTGGCGGCATGAACGAGCTGCTCTGGTTCGTCTCCCGGGCCACCGGCACGGTGAGCATCGTCCTGCTGACGAGCGTCCTCGTCCTGGGTCTGCTCACCGCCGGGCGCCGGCGCGCGCACGGCATGACGCAGGCCGTCGTCACCGGGCTCCACCGATCGCTCGCGCTCGGCACCACCGCCTTCCTCCTCGCCCACGTCGCGACCGCGGTCGCCGAGACCTACGTCAGCATCGACCTCGTCTCCGCCGTCGTCCCCTTCACCTCGACGTACGCCCGCGCGTGGGTCGGCCTCGGCACGCTCGGGCTCGACCTCGTCCTCGCCCTCGTCGTGACCTCGCTGCTGCGCCACCGGCTCCCGGAGCGGGCCTGGCGGGCCGTCCACGCCCTCGCGCTCGTCCTCTGGCCCGTCGCGCTCGTCCACGGCCTCGCGCTCGGTACCGACAGCGAGCTCTGGTTGCGCCTCGTGACCGTCGCCTGCGGCCTCGCCGGGGCCGCCGCCCTCGCCTGGCGGCTGCTCAGCACCCACGCCGACGAGGTCCGCCGCCAGGAGATCGCCCTGCAGAGGTGGTCATGAGCACCGCGCCGCGCCGCGGTGGGGCGACCCGGTCCTCGGTGGCAGCCGGGGACGGCGACCTGCTGGAGCTGCTCGAGCTCTCGGGGCTCACCGGACGCGGCGGGGCCGCGTTCAGCACGGCGACGAAGATCGCCGCCGCCCGCGAGCGCGGCGCCGAGCTCGTCGTCAACGCCTGCGACGGCGAGGTCGGGGCGGCCAAGGACGCCTACGTCGTCGCCGCCCACCTCGACGAGCTCGTCCACGGCGCCGCGCTCGTCGCCCGCGGACGGGTCCGGTTCGCCGCCCACCGGGGCAGCGCGACCGCGGCCCGACTCGCGGGCGCCGGGCTCGAGGTGCTCCCGGCCCCCGACCGCTACGTCTCGAGCGAGGAGAGCTCGCTGGTCCACCTCGCCCACGGCGGGCTCGCCCGTCCGGTGACCAAGCGCGCCCCGACGGTCCACGGGCTGACGACGAGCCAGGGACGGCGGCTGCGCCCCACGGTCGTCCTCAACGCCGAGACCGTGTGGCGGGTGGCCCAGGTCGCCGACCGCGGGCCGGACTGGTTCCGCTCCTACGGCACCCCCGAGGAGCCCGGCCCCCGGCTCGTGACCATCGGCGGCGCGGTGGCCCGGCCCGGGGTGACGACGACCGAGGCCGGGACCCCGGTGCGCGACCTCGTCGCCGCCGCCGGCGGCACGGTCGAGCCGGCCGCCGCGCTCGGCGTCGGCGGCCTCGGCGGCGGCTGGCTGGGGTGGCCGGACGTGCAGCGGCTGCGCTGGTCCGGCGCCGACCTGCGCCCCCACGGGCTCTCCCTCGGACCCGGGGTCCTCCACGTGCTCTCGCAGTCGGTGTGCCCGCTGGAGCACGTCGCCGGCCTGCTGGCGTACGCGGCGGGCGAGAGCGCCGGCCAGTGCGGGCCCTGCATGTTCGGCGTCCCGGCCCTCGCGGCCGACGTCGGCGAGCTCGCCGGCCGGCGGCTCCACCGCTCGCGACTGCAGCGGCTGCGCTCCCGGCTGCGGCTGCTGCCCGGACGGGGCGCCTGCCGGTTCCCCGACGGCGTCGCGGGCTTCACCGCGAGCGCGCTGCGCGTGTTCGACGACGAGGTCGAGGCCCACCTCGCCGGCAGGTGCACCCGACCCGGGCGAGGAGGGCGGTCCCGTGCCGTCGCCCACGCCTGAGCCGCCCCGGCGGCTCGCGGTCGACCGGGTCGCGTGCACCGGCCACGGGGTCTGCGCCAGCCTCCTGCCCGGGCAGGTGAGGCTGGACGAGTGGGGCTACCCGGTGCTCGTCGACCCGGTGCTCGTCGACCCCGTGCTGGTCGACCCCGTGGCCGACGGGGCCCGAGCCGAGGAGGTCGAGCTGGCGATCCGGCGGTGCCCGGCGCGGGCCCTCTACCTGCGCTGACGTGCGGGTGGTCCGGTCCGCTCACCCCGGTCGGGCACACTGGGCGCATGAGCCCGACCCCCGCGCCGGACGACCCCGCGCCGGACGACCCCGCGCCGGACGACCGCGCGCCGGACGACCGCGAGGGGCGCGTCGCCCTCGACGACGACGGGGCCCTGGGCTGGCACCACGTGTCGCCGGCGCTCGCGACCGTCCGCACGCTCGTGGTGCTCGCGCTCGCGGCGCCGCTGCTCGCCGTCGCCGTGGTCCTCGCGGTGGTCCTCTCCCCGTGGGCGTGGCTCGGTGCCGCGGCCGTCCTCGCCGGGGCCGCGTGGGCGCTCTGGGTCGTCCGGCGGCAGGTCTCGGCCATCACGTGGGTCGAGCTGCCCGAGGAGCTCGTCATCCGCAAGGGACGGCTGCTGCGGCGGCTGGTGAGCATCCCCTACGGCCGGCTGCAGTACGTCGACCTGCAGTCCGGCCCGCTCGCCCGCCGCTTCGGGCTCGCCGGGCTCGAGCTCCACACCGCCTCCCCCGAGAGCGGGGGTGACATCCCCGGCGTCCCGGTCGCGGACGCCGAGGCGCTGCGCGAGCGGCTCGCCGCGCGCGGCGAGTCCTTCCGGGCCGGGCTGTGACGGCCGACGGGGGCTGGCGCCGGTTCCACCCGCTCTCCCCGCTCCTGCGCGGAGGGGTGGCCGTCCTCGCGGTCGCGTCCTGGGCGTTCAGCCAGCAGCTCGACCGGATCTTCGGCAGCGACCCGCAGGACCCCACCGGCGGCCACCCCCTCATCGCCGTGGCCGCAGGGGTCGCCGTCCTCGCGGCGATCGTCCTCGCCGGCTGGGCCTCGTGGACGGTCACGCGGTTCCGGCTCGGGGCGACGTCGCTCGAGCTGCGCAGCGGCCTCCTGTTCCGCCAGCACCGCCAGGTGCGCTACGACCGCATCCAGGCGGTCGACCTCGTCCGGCCGCTGCTCGCGCGCCTCGCGGGCCTGTCCGAGGTGCGCGTCGAGTCCGCCGGGGGCCGGGACAGCAACGTCCGGCTGGCCTTCCTCGCCGACGACGCCGCCCGGACGCTGCGGGACGAGCTCGCCGTCCTCGCGGGCCGGGGCGACGAGGCGGAGGGGCCCGACTTGGCGGGCGAGCCGGCCGAGCCGACCGAGCCGGCCGAGCCGACCGAGCGGGGCGGGTCCGACGCCGTGGTCGGGACCGCGCCCCCGGGGTCGACCGCGCCCCCGGGGTCGGCCGCACCAGCGGACGCGCCGGCAGGCGCCCGCACCGGCACCGCCGACGCCGGGGAGCGGGCGCTGCGGATCCCCAACGTCCGGCTCGTCCAGTCGCTCCTCTACAGCCGCACGACCGTCTTCCTCGTCCTGGCCGTGCCCGTCCTGCTCCTCGGCTTCGCCCTCGGCCGGGTCGGGGTCGTGTCCTCGCTCGGGCCCGTCACGCTCGCCGTCGGCGGGCGCCACGTCGGCGCCGCGCTGCGGTGGGCCAACTTCGAGCTCACCCCCTCCCGGGACGTCGTCCGGCTCCGCCACGGGCTGACCGACCTGCGGACCTCGAGCATCCCGCTGCACCGGATCCAGGCCGTCGGGCTCTCCCAGCCGCTGCCGTGGCGGCCGACGGACTGGTGGCGGATGGAGGTCAACGTCGCCGGGGTCGGCACGGGCGGCTCGTCCGCGCGCACCGAGACGACCGTGCTCCCGGTGGGCACGACCGCCGAGGCGCTGGCCGTGCTCTCGGTGCTCCTGCCGGGCACGGACACCGCCGTCGTCCTCGAGGGGATGACCGGCTCCGGGGGCGAGGGGCGCTACACGTGCTCGCCGCCCGCGGCCCGGCTGCTGGACCCGCTCGGGTGGCGGCGCACCGGGTACGCCGTCACCCCGCGCGCCGTCCTGACCCGGCGAGGCGCGCTGCGGCGGGTCGTCCAGGTCGTCCCGCACGCGCGCACCCAGTCCCTCGCCGTGCGCCGCGGTCCCCTGCAGCGGTGGGCCGGGCTGGCGAGCGTCCACCTCGTCTCGACCCCCGGCCCGGTCTCGCCCGTCGTGGCCCACCTCGGCCAGCGGGAGGCGACGGACCTGCTGGTCGAGCAGATGGGCCGGTCCCGCCACGCGAGGACGCTCGCGCCCCGGCACACACCGGACGAATCACCGCGTTCGCTTGCGGAACGTCGACAGACCTAGTGGACTTGGCGGTCACGAGGTGCGGCGCTCGAGTGCCCTGGGGGTCGGGCACGCACCCGGTGGGCCACGCGACGGCCCACTGACAGGACCGACCCAGACGGATGGAGATGGTTGTGAACACGCCCGCGCCGGCTGCGCCGCACGGCCCGGTGGAGAAGCTCGGACTCAAGGAGGGGCACGTCGTCCAGGAGTTCGGCTACGACGGGGACGTCGACGACGACCTGCGTCTCGCCGTCGAGAGGATCGTCCTCGGAGAGCTCGAGGACGAGGAGTACACCGGGGTCGCCGACGCGGTCCTGCTGTGGTGGCGCGAGGGGGACGGTGACCTCGTCGACACCCTCGTCGACGTGCTCACCACGCTCGCCGAGGGCGCGCCCATCCTGCTGCTGACCCCGAAGGCCGGACGCGACGGCGAGGTCGACGCCAGCGAGATCGAGGAGGCCGCGGTCACCGCCGGCCTCCACCCCTCGGGCACGGTCAACGCCAGCCGGGACTGGACGGGCACCCGTCTCGTCGCGCCCCGCACGGGTCGGCGCTGAGACTGTCAGACCCTGCTGGCACACTGCCGGGCATGACCGAGACCGCCACCACCACCGCGCTCCCCGTCAGCGCGGCCGCACCCGACTTCACCCTGCGCACGCAGAACGGGGAGCGGGTCACGCTGTCGGAGTTCCGGGGGAGCAAGAACGTCGTCCTCGTCTTCTACCCGTTCGCCTTCTCGGGCATCTGCACCGGGGAGCTGTGCGAGATCCGCGACGACCTCGGCCGGTTCGTCGCCGAGGACGTCCAGGTGCTCGCCATCTCCTGCGACCACATGTTCAGCCAGCGCGCGTGGGCGGACAAGGAGGGGTACTTCTTCCCCCTGCTGTCCGACTTCTGGCCGCACGGCGAGGTGGCGCGCTCCTACGGGGTCTTCGACGAGCAGGTCGGCGCCGCGGTGCGGGGGACGTTCCTCGTCGACACCGAGGGCGTCGTGCGCTGGACCCTCGTCAACGGGATCGGGGAGGGCCGGGACTTCGCGGGGTACCACGAGGCCCTGGTCGAGCTCCGCTGACAGCCGACCGTCGCTGACAGAATGACGGGCTGACACAATCACCGCGACCCGGCGGAGCCTGCGCCGGGTCACGGGCCTGTAGCTCAGCTGGCAGAGCACCGCGTTTACACCGCGGGTGTCGTCGGTTCGATCCCGGCCGGGCCCACGTGCAGCAGCCGACCCTCGCCGACGCCGTCGCCGCCCTCGAGCGGCTCTACCCGCCGGACACCGCGCAGGACTGGGACCAGGTCGGTCTCGTCACCGGCGACCTCGACCAGCCCGTCCGCCGGGTCCACCTCGCCGTCGACCCCACGCTGGCGGTCATCGAGGAGGCCAGGTCCGCGGGCGCGGACCTGCTCGTCACCCACCACCCGCTGCTGCTCCGGGGCGTGCACAGCGTCGCCACGACCACCGCGAAGGGCGCGAGCGTCACCTCGCTCGTCGTCGGCGACGTCGCGCTCTACGTCGCCCACACCAACGCCGACGTCGCCACCCCGGGGGTGTGCACCGCGCTCGCCGACGCCTGCGGCCTGGCCGACCTCCGTCCCCTCGAGCCCGACGCGACCGCCCCGCTGGGACGGGTGGGCCGGCTCGCCCGGCCGACGCCGCTGGCCGAGCTCGTCGAGCAGCTCGCCCGGGTGCTGCCGGAGACGGCCGGCGGCGTCCGCGTCGCCGGGCCGCCCGACGCGCTCGTCGAGACCGTCGCCGTCGTCGGCGGTGCCGGGGACTCGATGTTCGACGCCGTCCGGGCGAGCGGAGCCGACGTCTACGTCACCGCGGACCTGCGCCACCACCCCGTGCTCGAGGCCCGGGAGGAGTCGCGCGGCGGTCCGCCCTACCTCGTCGACGCCGGCCACTGGGCCACCGAGTTCCTCTGGCTCGCCACCCTCGAGCACGACCTGCGCACCGCGCTTGCCGACGACGGAGCGGACGTGGATAGGTTGGACACCCACATCAGCACCGTGCGCACCGACCCGTGGGACTTCGTGGTCGGCGCGAGGGGGACCGACCGAGGAGGTACGCCGTGAAGGCCGACCCGTCCCGGCAGCTGCGGCTGCTCGACCTGCAGGGCATCGACACCCGCCTCGACCAGATCGCGCACGCCCGCCGGACCCTGCCGCAGATCGCCCGCGTCGCCGAGCTCGAGCAGCGCGCCGCGGCCGCCCGGGACGACGTCGTCCGGGCCGAGACCGCCGCGTCCGACGTCCAGCGGGAGGTCGCCCGCGCCGAGGCCGACGTCCAGCTCGTCCGGGACCGGGCCGCCCGCGACCGCACGCGGCTGGAGTCCGGGTCGGGGCCCGCGAAGGAGCTCCAGGCCCTCCAGCACGAGCTCGAGTCCCTCGCCCGCCGGCAGAGCGAGCTCGAGGACGTCGAGCTCGAGGTCATGGAGCGCGCCGAGGAGGCCGAGGCCGAGCTCGCCCGGCTGCGGGAGCAGCAGACCGTCCTCACGGGGGAGCTCGTCGAGTCGACGAGCGAGCGCGACGGCGCGCTCGCCGAGCTGGACCGCGAGGCGGACGAGGTCGCGGCCCCCCGCGACACCGTCGTCGCCGAGGCCGGCGAGGACCTCGTCGCGCTCTACGAGAAGATCCGCGCGAGCAGCGGCGGCCTCGCCGCGGCCGCGCTCCACCAGCGCCGCTGCGGCGGCTGTCAGCTCGAGCTCACCCAGGTCGACCTGGCCCGGATCGCCGCCGCCGAGGAGGACGAGGTGCTCCGCTGCGAGGAGTGCCGCCGGATCCTCGTGCGGACCCGCGAGTCCGGTCTGCCGTCCCGGTGAGCGCCCGGCGCCTGCTCGTCGAGGCCGACGGCGGCTCCCGCGGCAACCCCGGGGTCGCCGGCTACGGCGCGCTCGTGCGGGACCGCGACACCGGGGTGCTGCTCGCCGAGCGGGCCGAGCCGCTCGGCACCGCCTCGAACAACGTCGCCGAGTACGAGGGCCTCATCGCCGGGCTCGAGGCCGCCCGGGACCTCGACGCCGCCGCCGACGTCGAGGTCCGGATGGACAGCAAGCTCGTCGTCGAGCAGATGTCCGGGCGGTGGAAGATCAAGCACGAGGACATGCGCCGCCTCGCGCTGCGCGCCCGCGGCGTCGTCACCGACCTCGAGGAGGCCGGGGGAGCGGTGCGCTTCACGTGGATCCCGCGCGCGGAGAACACCGCGGCCGACACCCTGTCCAACCTCGGGATGGACGGCGAGAGCGTCCACGTCGACCACGAGTCCGAGCCGGCCCGGCCACCGGGGAGGGTCCCCGCCGACGACGACGGCCCGCAGGAGGGGGCGGCATCCGGGCCGAGCCGGGTGCTTCTCGTCGCGGAGGTCGACGGCGACCCGGCCGCGGCGGCCCGCTCGGCGGGCCACCTCGTCCGCGACGCCGCCGTCGACGTGCTCACCGCGCGAGCCGCCGCGTCGCGCCGGACCGGGGAGCAGGTCGCCCGCGCGCTCGGCGCCGTCCCGGTCCCCGAGGACCGCTGGGACGCGCCCGAGGAGGCCGCCGCCGCGCTGCGCGACCTGCTCACCCGGGAGGGCACGCGTGTCGTCGTCTGCCCCGCCGAGGCGGTGCGCGCCGCCCTGGCGGACGCGCTCGGCGTGCCCACCGACCGGAGGAGCCGGATCGCGGTCGCCCCCGGGTCCCTCAGCGCCCTGCAGACGGCGGGCGACGGCGAGGTCGTCGTCGCCTTCACCAACCGCACCTGACCGCCCGACCGCCCCTCACGGCACCGTGCCGCACCCGGGCGGATGCGGCCGCGCGGGCGTCCCCTCGACGGACCGCACGGCGACGAGCCCGCGGGTCCCGGTCGTTACGCTGGTGGCATGGACGAGCCGCAGACCTACCGACTCCTCACCGGGCGGGACGACGCGACCTTCTCCGAGGAGGTGAGCCGTGCCCTCGACGAGGGGTACGTGCTCCACGGCGGCCCCGCCGTGACGTGGGACGGCGAGGGCGTCGTCGTCGCCCAGGCCGTCATCCTCGCCGGGGGCTTCGACGGCCGGGCGCTCCCGGCGTGAGCGAGCTCCGCCCCGACACCCTCGCCGTCCGCGGTGGGCTGGTCCGCACCCCGTTCGACGAGACCTCCGAGGCGCTCTTCCTCACCTCCGGGTTCGTCTACGGCAGCGCGGAGGAGGCCGAGGCGGCCTTCAAGGACGAGATCGACAAGTTCATCTACTCCCGCTACGGCAACCCGACCGTCGCGACGTTCGAGGAGCGGATGCGGCTGCTCGAGGGCGCGGAGGCGTGCTTCGCGACCGCCTCGGGGATGGCGGCGGTCTACGTCGCGCTGACCGCGCTCGTCGGGCAGGGCGACCGGGTCGTCGCGAGCCGGGCGCTGTTCGGGTCGTGCTTCGTCATCCTCGACGAGATCCTCCCGCGCTTCGGGGTCGAGACCGTCTTCGTCGACGGCACCGACCTCGAGCAGTGGCGTGAGGCGCTGTCGGTGCCGACGACGGCCGTGTTCTTCGAGACGCCGAGCAACCCGATGCAGGAGCTCGTCGACGTGGCCGCGGTCTGCGACCTCGCCCACGCCGCCGGCGCGAGCGTCGTCGTCGACAACGTGTTCGGCACGCCGGTCTTCTCCAAGCCGTTCGAGCACGGCGCCGACGTCGTCGTCTACTCCGCGACCAAGCACATCGACGGCCAGGGCCGGACCCTCGGCGGGGCCGTCCTCGGCAGCGCCGAGTTCGTCGGCGGCCCGGTGCGCGGCCTGATGCGCCACACCGGCCCGGCGATGTCGCCCTTCACCGCGTGGGTGCTCCTGAAGGGGCTCGAGACGCTCGCGCTGCGCGTGAACCGGCAGGCGGACGCCGCGCTCGCGATCGCCGAGCACCTCGAGGGGCTCGCGGGCGTCCGACGCGTCGTCCACCCGTTCCTGCGCTCCCACCCGCAGCACGACCTCGCACGCCGGCAGATGGGTGGCGGCGGCACCGTGGTGACCTTCGACGTCGAGGGCGGCAAGGCCGAGGCGTTCGCGGTGATGAACGCCCTCGAGCTCGTCGACATCAGCAACAACCTCGGCGACGCCAAGTCCCTCGTCACCCACCCCGCGACCACGACCCACCGCCGGCTGTCCCCGCAGGCCCGGGCCGCGGTCGGCATCACCGACGGCACGCTCCGGGTCTCGGTCGGGCTCGAGGACCCGCGCGACCTCACCGAGGACCTCGACCGGGCACTCGCGGCCGGCGTCCCGGGCGCCTGAGCGCCGCGCGGCGCCCGGGCGGCGACTCCCGAGCAGGCCGCCCGGGTCGCCGTCACCACGGTGGGCGCACGCCCCGCCCCGGGGCGCTCAGGCCCAGACGAGCGCGGCGAGCGCGAGCCCCCCGGCGACGAGCGCGGCGAGCCGGGTCGGGTCGCGGCCGGCCACCGGTTCGAGGGCGAGGTGGGCCGGGAGGTTGTCGACGCCGTTCGCGAGGACGGCCGCGACCCCGCCGAGCCGGACGACCCCGCCCGCGTCCGTCGCGGTGCCGGCGAGCGCCTCGAGCACCTCCCGAAGGCCGTGGGCGAGCACGAGGTCGATCCCGACGAACAGCACGGCGACGACGAGGGCCATCAGCCACGGCACCGAGACCCGCCGCACCGCCCCCGGCCGACGGGCCGCGAGCGTCGCGAGCAGCACCACGGCGGCGGCCACCGCCACGGGGGCCGGGGGCAGACCGAGCACGAACGCCGGCGCGAGCGCGAGGCACACCCCGGCCGCGACCCGGAGCAGCACCGGGTCGTGGCCGCCCGCCGGGGGCGCCACCTCGTACCGGCCGGACAGCGCCCGACGGTGGAGGACGCCGAGGACGAGCACGGTGCCCGCGACCGCCGCGAGGGCGGGGAGCCGGACGAGGCCGACGTACCCCGCGTGCCCGACCCCGAGGGCGGCCGAGCGCGAGGACGCGATGAGGTTGGTCAGGTTCGACACCGGCAGCATCAGCGAGGCCGTGTTCGCCAGCCACAGCGTCGTCATCGCCAGCGGCAGCGGGGCCGGCCCGGCCCGAGCCGCGACGGCGAGGGCGACCGGGGTGAGCAGCACCGCCGTGGTGTCGAGGCTGAGGACGACGGTGCACGCCGTCGCGAGGACCACGAGCAGTCCCCACAGGACGGCGGCGCGGTGGTGGGCGGCCCGGGCCGCCCAGTGCGCCGCGACGCCGAAGACCCTGGCGAGGTCGGCGACCTCGGCGACGACCGTGATCGCGAGGAAGAAGACGATGACCGGGCCGACGCGGGTGACGAGGTCGTCCCGCGGGAGCAGGAGGACGGTGCCCGGGAGGCGCGCGACGGAGCTCACTCGCTCCGCGCCGGCCGGTCACCGGCGTGCCCGACCTGCGAGGCGGCGGCGCTCATCCGCGGCTGGTGACGTCGAGCACCCACGGCCGGCCGGCGCGGGCCGGGGGCGTCAGGTCGGTCGCGAAGGCCGGCTCCAGGTCGGCCGGGAGGCCCTCCGGACGCCGGGCGCGGGACCCGTGGCGCAGGAGGTGTCGGGTGACGAGGCCGCGGGTGTGCTTGGCCTGGTGGGTGGCCCCGGGGACCCGGACGTGGACCCACCTCTCGGCGAGGCCGCCGGTGGGGGACCAGGCCGCCGCATACGTGCTCGAGCGGCAGTCCAGGACGATCCCGGCGCCCGCGACCTGCGTGAGGGGGCCGTCGAGGACCGGGCGCCACGTCGCCGCGAGCGGCCCCAGACCCTCGAGCGAGACCGACATCGAGAGGCGGTAGGGCGGGATGGGGTCGCCGAGCCGGACCGCCCCGAACAGCGCGGAGGTCACCACGACCCACCGGCTCGCCCGGCGGCGTGCCGCCCCCTCGAGCGAGGGCAGGTCGAGGGCGTCGTAGAGCACGCCGGAGTAGACCTGGCCCGCGGGCCGCGCCGGCGCCCGGTCCAGCCGGGTGTTCCGGGCGATCTCCTCGGTCAGCCGGGGGCTCACCCCGAGTCGGTGGGCCGCGTCCGGGGCCGTGCTGACCCGTGCGAGGGCCGCCAGCACCCGCTCCCGGGTGGGGGTGAGCTCGGGGAAGGACAGCCGTGCGAGGTCGAGCGGGCGGCCCCGCGCCCGGTCGGTCTTGCCCTCCGAGGGTGGCAGGAGGATGAGCACGACCGTCACCCTAAGGGCCTACACTGGAGCCGGATGAGCCGGCCAGGCGGCCGCGTCGGTGAGAGATCACCGCCGAGGAACGTCCGGGCTCCACAGGGCAGGGTGGTGGCCAACAGCCACCCGGGGTGACCCGCGGGACAGTGCCACAGAAAGCAGACCGCCGGCGGCGACGCCGGTGAGGGTGAAACGGTGGTGTAAGAGACCACCAGCGGCCCAGGCGACTGGGTCGGCTCGGTAAACCCCACCCGGAGCAAGCTCAGACAGTGTGCGGTCGAGGGTGGCCCGCCCGAGGCACACGGGTAGAGCGCTGGAGGCAGTCGGCAACGGCTGTCCGAGATGGATGGTCGCCGCCGCCGGCCCGGCAACGGGACGGCGGAACAGGACCCGGCGTACCGGCCGACTCGTCCCCCGCTCTCCCTCCGGGCGTGACCGTGCCGGAGGGAGAGCGGCCCTAGACGGGGTAGCCCCAGGAGTGCCAGCCGAGGCCCTGGGGCCGGTCCGGCAGGGTGCGGCCGTGCGGCCGCGGTGACGCCTGTCTCGGCGGCGAGACCTGTCGCACCGACGCCCGTCCCCACGTGGCGCGGCCCGGCTCCCGTCCCGCCGCCGAGTGCTGTGCTGTCACGTCATCAAGTGTCGGCAGGTGTCAGGTGGTTGTTAACCACTTCCGGGCCGCGATCGTCGGCGCGGTCGCGAGGCCCTGGGGTTGGTATCGTCGGAGACCCTGCTCGGCCGTGGCAGGGGCGCCGGCTCGCCGGGACGCCTGCCACTCCACGGGGTCGCGGACGATGCCGTCCCGCCCGTCCCGTGCCCGCTCCACGCCCTCTCCACGGTGCCGTGGTGGTGCCGTCGTGGTTGCTGTTGTGATGCGCTGGGACGCTCCTCCGGCCGAGCCCCCGATTTTGTATGATCTTTCAACCACCCTGCGGACCCGCGGGGCGGCAGGACCTGAGGACGATGACGAACACACCCCGCACCAGCAAGACCGAGCGGACCACCCGCCCCTGCCCGACGTGCCAGGCGCCCCTGGATCGGGTGACCCGGTCCTACCGCCCCTGGGGCGGGGACGGTCCCGGGCTGTCGGTGTTCTACCGCTGCAGCAGCGGCGACCGGACCCACCACGCGCCCTCCGGCCGTGGGATGAAGTAGCCGACCGGCTACCTCGGGTCGCCGGTCCGACCGTCGACGCCGCGGCGCCGCACCGCCTCCGAGACGGCGTAGACGAGGCCGCCGGCCGCGAGGGCCACGACCCCGCCGACCACCGCGGTCGTCGGCAGGAGCAGCGCCACGCCGACGCAGCCGAGCAGGCCGAGCGCGGGCAGGACCCGCATGCCCGGCGAGGGGTCGAGCGTCCACGCGCTCGCGTTCGCGAGCCCGTAGTAGACGAGCACGCAGAACGAGGAGAACCCGATCGCACCGCGCAGGTCGGTGGCGGCGACGAGCGCGACGACGACGACCCCGACGGCGACCTGCGCCCGGTAGGGCACCCGGTACTCGGGATGGACCGCGGCCAGCGGCTGTGGCAGGTGCCGGTCGCGGGCCATCGCGAACACGGTGCGCGAGACCCCGAGGGCGAGCCCGAGCAGCGCCCCGAAGGCGGCGAGGCCGGCGACGACCCGCAGCACGGGACCGAGCCACGGCCACCCGGAGATCTCCGCGGCCTCGGCCAGCGGCGCGGCCCGGCCGCCGAGCCACGACGCCCCGAGGGTCTCGAGCAGCGCCACCCCGACGAGGCCGTAGACGAGCAGGACGATCCCGAGGGCGATCGGGACCGCGCGGGGGATGGTGCGCCTCGGGTCGCGCACCTCCTCGCCGAGGGTCGCGACCCGGGCGTACCCCGCGAAGGCGAAGAAGAAGAAGCCGGCCCCGGCGAGGACGCCGGTGAGGCCGTGGCCAGGCAGCGCCGCGCTCTCGCCGACATCGGTCGGTGGCGCCAGCCAGAGCGCGAGCACGAACGCGACCAGCGCCCCGAGGACCACGGCCACGACGACCCGGGTGGCCATGGCGCTGCGCTGCAGCCCGCGGTAGCCCAGGGCGGTCACGGCGACGACCGCGCCCGCCGCGAGCGGGGTCGAGCCCGAGGGCCACAGGTAGGCGCCGAACGTCAGCGCCATCGCGGCGCAGCTCGCGAGCTTGCCGACGACGAACGCCCACCCGGCGAGGAAGCCCCAGAAGGGGCCGAGCCGCTTGCGGCCGTAGACGTAGGTCCCTCCCGAGCGGGGGTAGCGCACCGCGAGCCGGGCCGAGGAGATCGCGTTGAGGTAGGCGAGCACGCCGGCGAGGAGGAGCGCCCACAGCAGCGCGCCGCCCGCGGCCTGCGCGGCGGGGGAGAAGGACGCGAAGACCCCCGCGCCGAGCATCGAGCCGAGCCCGAGGACGACGGCGTCGCGGACGCCGAGCCGCCTCGACAGCTGGGTCATGACAGCCCTTCCTCCCCGGCTTCGCTTCCGTCCCCACCCTAGGGCGGCTCCGTGCGGGTCCCCTGGGCACCGCACAACGAATGGATCACGTCCCCTCCGGCAGCGGGCCGGGTCGGCCCGCGGTGCCCGGACGCGGGCGCCGTCCTACCGTGGGGGCATGCGCCTGACACACCTCGGACACGCCTGCCTCCTCGTCGAGATGGCCGGGACGACGGTACTCATCGACCCGGGCGGCTTCAGTCCGGGGTTCACGGGACTGACCGGGATCGACGCGGTGCTCATCACCCACGCCCACCCCGACCACGTGGACGTCGACCGCCTCCCCGGCCTGCTGCGGGACAATCCCCGGGCCGAGGTCCACACCGACCCGGGCACCCGGGACCTGCTCGCGGGGCACGGCATCGACGTCCGGGCCCACGACGGCAGCGCCGTCGAGGTGGGCGCGGTGCGGGTGACGCCGGTGGGGCAGACCCACGCGCTGATCCACGAGGAGATCCCGCGCATCCCCAACGTCGGGGTCCGGCTCGAGGCCCACGGGGAGCCCGTGCTCTTCCACCCCGGGGACGCCCTCGACGGTGAGCCCGGCGACGTGGACGTCCTCGCCTGGCCGCTCAGCGCGCCGTGGGCGGCGAGCCGGGACATGACCGCGTTCCTGCGGCGCCTCGACGCCCCGCACGCCGTGCCGATCCACGACGGCCTGCTCAACCCGACCGGGCGCTCCCTCTACCTCGGCCAGGCCGACCAGCTCGGCGGCGAGCACACGACGATCCACGACCTCGGCGACGGCCACCCCGAGGAGTTCACCCGTTGAGCCCACCCGCCGGTCCCGCTGCCCCCGTCGAGTGAGCAGAAACGGTCCCGCCGCCCACGTTGAGTGAGCAGAAACGGTCCCGCCGCCCCTGTTGAGTGAGCAGTAGGTGTCCTGAAACCGGTGCCTTGAGGACACCTACTGCTCACTCAACGCGTGGACGGGGGCGTCGGGAGAGGTGACGCGGCCGTCAGTGGCCCCTGTGGTGCTCGTGGCCCTCGTGGCGGTCGTGGTGGCCGTGGGACCTGCTGTGGTGGGCCAGGTGCGCCGCGCCGATGATGCCGGCCTTGTTGAGCAGCTGCGCGGCGACGATCGGGGTGCGGATGTCGAGCAGGGGAAGGTACTTCTCCGCCTTCTTCGACACCCCGCCGCCGACGACGAACAGGTCGGGCCAGAGCAGGTCCTCCAGCGCCCGGTAGTAGCGGTGCAGCCGCGCGGCCCACTCCTCCCACGACAGGTCCTCGCGCTCGCGGGCCGAGTCCGCGGCCCGGGACTCCGCGTCGTGGCCGTCGACCTCGATGTGGCCGAGCTCGGAGTTCGGCACGAGCACGCCCTCGGTGATGAGTGCGGTCCCGATCCCGGTGCCGAGGGTCGTCAGGACGACCAGTCCCTCTTCCTGGCCCCGGGCGGCGCCGTAGTGCATCTCGGCGACGCCGGCGGCGTCGGCGTCGTTGACGACGACGACCGGGTGCCCGAGCCGCTCGCGCAGCATCGTCGCGGCGTCGAAGCCGATCCACGCGTCGTCGATGTTCGCCGCGGACCGCACCACGCCGTGGGTGACGACGCCGGGCACGGTCACCCCGATCGGGGAGTCGCCGCGGACGTCCTCGAAGGAGTCCACGACCTCGGCGATGACGTCACACACCGCCTCCGGGGTGGCCGGCCGGGGCGTGGCGATGCGGACCCGGTCGGCCGCGAACTCGCCGGTGTCGAGGTCGACCGGGGCGCCCTTGATGCCGCTCCCGCCGACGTCGATCCCGAGCGGCAGTCCCTTGCGTGCCATCGCGGTGCGCCTTCCTCTCAGGGCAGGGTGAGGATCTCGTTGCCGGACTCGGTGATGAGGATGGTGTGCTCGAACTGGGCCGAGCGCGCCCGGTCCTTGGTCACGACCGTCCACCCGTCGTCCCACATCTCCCACTCCGGCGTGCCGAGGTTGAGCATCGGCTCGATCGTGAACGTCATCCCCGGCTCGATGACGGTGTCGTAGGCGGGGGCGGCGTCGTAGTGCGGGATGACGAGTCCGGAGTGGAACGCCGATCCGATGCCGTGCCCGGTGAAGTCGCGCACGACCCCGTAGCCGAACCGCCGGGCGTAGCTCTCGATGACCCGGCCGATGACGTTGACGGCCCGGCCGGGGACCGCCGCCTTGATCCCGCGCATCATCGCCTCGCGGGTCCGCTCGACGAGCAGCCGCGAGGTCTCGTCGACGTCGCCGACGAGGTAGGTCGCGTCGGTGTCGCCGTGGACCCCGTCGAGGTAGGCGGTGATGTCGATGTTGACGACGTCGCCGTCCTCGAGCGGGCGGTCGTCGGGGATGCCGTGGCAGATGACCTCGTTGACCGACGTGCACAGCGACTTCGGGAAGCCGCGGTAGCCCAGCGTCGAGGGGTAGGCGCCGTGGTCCACGAGGTACTCGTGCCCGATCCGGTCGAGCTCGTCGGTGGTCACCCCGGGTGCGATCGCCGCCGCCGCCGCCTCCATCGCCCGCGCGGCGAGCCGGCCCGCGACCCGCATGCGCTCGACGGTCTCGGCCTCCTTGACCTCGGACCCGGTGAACGGTGCCGGGGCCGGGCGGTCGACGTACTCGGGCCGGGCGATCGCGGCGGGCACGGGCCGGCGCGGCGACACCGTGCCCTGCAGGACGGTTGCGTTGCTGAGCGGCATACGGTGGAGTCTAGGCAGCAGCCCCGGCCCGACCGTCAAGGAGGCGGAATGCCGTACTGGTACAACGTCGACACCGGCAGGGTGGAGAGCGACGCCGAGCGCAGCCAGAACGCCACCGTCCTCGGCCCCTACGCGAGTGCCGAGGAGGCCGCCAAGGCCCTCGAGACCGCCCGGGAGAAGACCGAGCGCTGGGACGAGGAGGACCGGGCCTGGGACGAGGGGGACTGAGGCGTCACCAGCGGCGGTGCACCGTGACCGCGTAGCCGCCGCCGGGACGCCACGGGTCCCGGTCCCACGTCGCGTACCGGTCCGACAGCGACAGCCCCGTCGTCCCCGCGATCCGGTCGTACTCCTCGAGCGAGGTCACCGGCACCCCCGGCGGCAGGTGGGCCGCGTCGAGGCCGAACCCGGCGACGAGCAGGCCCCCGGGCTGGAGGTGCTCGTGCAGCCGCGTCAGCGTCCCGAACAGCGTCCCGGGCGCGAGCAGCGGGACGACGTTGCCCGCCATGAGGACGACGTCGAAGGCCTGGCTGCGCAGCTGGAGCTCGCTGAGGTCCTGGCGGACGAAGTGGGTCGCGGGGTCGCGCTCCCGGGCCACCTCGACCATGTCGGGGTCGACGTCGACCCCGACGGCGGTGTAGCCGAGCGCGGTCAGCTGCGTGGCGACCCGGCCGGTCCCGCAGCCCGCGTCGAGCACCCGGGCCGGCGGCGGGAGGAGGTGCTCGACGAACGCCGCCTCGCCGTGGACGTCGAACCCGCGCGCGGCGAGGTCGTCGAAGCGCCGCTGGTAGGCGGTCGCGGCGTCGATCCCGCCGGACACCTCCGACCAACGGGTGCGGATCTCCTCGGTCCCCTCGCTGCTCACGGTGCCAGCGTAGGTCCTTCCCGGCCCGTCTCGTGACGGCTCGTCCGGATCGTCGGGGGCGTGTCCCCGTGGCAGCCGGCCCGCGTCACCGGTGGAGCTTGGGGAGGACGTCCCGGCCGAAGGCCTCGATCCACTCGCGCTGGTTGCGCCCGACGTTGTGCAGGTACACCCGGTCGAAGCCGAGGTCGACGAACCGCTGGATCGCGGCCCGGTGCTCGTCGAGGTCGGCGGAGATGACCATGCGCCCCTCGAAGTCCTCGGGACGGACGAGCTGGGCCATCGCGGCGAAGTCGTGCGGGGAGCGGATGTCGGCCTTGGGGAACCTCATCCCGCCGTTGGGCCACTGCGTCATCGCGTTCTCGAGGGCCTCCTCGTCGGTCTCGGCCCACGACAGGTGGAGCTGGAGGATCTTCGGCATCGTCCCGGCGTCCTTGCCGGCCTCCCGGGCGCCCTCCTCGAACTTGGCGAACAGACCCTCGATCTTCTCCAGCGGCGCGCCGACCGTGATCATGCCATCGGCGTGGCGCCCGGTGCGCTTGGCGTTCAGCGGGCCCGCGGTGGCGACGAGGATCGGCGGGGCGGCCTCGGGCATCGTCCACAGCCGGGTGGTCTCCATCGAGAAGTACTCGCCGCGGAACTTCGTGTCCTTCCCGCGCAGGGACGCCTCGAAGAGCCCGCCCACGAGCTCGACGGCCTCCCACAGCCGGCGGGAGCGCTCACCGCCCTCGGGCCAGTAGCCCGGGACGACGTGCTCGTTGAGCGCCTCCCCGGTGCCGAGGCCGAGCCACGACCGGCCCGGGTACATCGCCTCGAGGGTGGCCGCGGCCTGCGCGACGACCGCCGGGTGGAACCGGAAGGACGGGCACGTCACCCCCGGGCCCATGTCCCCGGAGGTCCGCTCGCCGACCGCGGCCAGGACGTTCCAGACGAACGAGGCCTGCCCCTGTTCGGGCACCCAGGGCTGGAAGTGGTCGGCCGCCATGCAGCCGGAGAAGCCGTGGCTCTCGGCCAGCGCGGTCAGCTCGACCGCCTCGGCGGGGTGGAACTGCTCGAGCATCGCGGCGTAGCCCACCGTGAGGCTGCCGTCGGGGGTCATGACGTGGGGTTCGGCGTGCGAGTCGGGCATGGCCCCACGGTATGCCTCGGTCCCCGCGCCCGCCCCCGCGCGTGGCCTCAGTCCTCGAAGGCGTGCTCCGCCGCGGGGAAGGTCCCCGCGGCGACGTCCTCGGCGTAGGCCCGGGCCGCGCGGCCGAGCTCGCCGCGCAGGTCGGCGTACCGCTTGACGAACCGGGGCGCGCGCCCTCCCCGCAGGCCGGCCATGTCCTGCCAGACGAGGACCTGGGCGTCGGTCCCCGGACCGGCGCCGATCCCGACCGTGGGGATGCGCAGCGCCTCGCTCACCCGCGCCGCGGCGGCCGCCGGGACCATCTCGAGCACGACCGCGAACGCCCCGGCCCGCTCGAGCGCGAGCGCGTCCTCGACGAGGGCGTCGGCGGCCTCGCCCCGCCCCTGCACCCGGTAGCCCCCGAGCGCGTGCTCGCTCTGCGGGGTGAAGCCCACGTGTCCCATGACCGGGACCCCGGCCGAGACGAGCAGCTCGACGTGCGGCGCGAGCCGCCGGCCGCCCTCGAGCTTGACGGCGTGGGCGAGCCCCTCCTTCATGAACCGGGTGCCCGTCGCGAGAGCCGCCTCGGGGGAGCCCTCGTAGGACCCGAACGGCAGGTCGGCGACGACGAGCGCGCTGCGGGCGGCGCCGGCCACGGCGCGCACGAGCGGCAGCAGGTGCTCGACGGTCACCGGCACCGTGGTCTCGAAGCCGAAGACGTTGTTGCCCGCGGAGTCGCCGACGAGGAGCACCGGGATGCCCGCCTCGTCGAAGATCTCGGCGCTGTACTGGTCGTAGGCGGTGAGCATGGCCCAGCGCTCGCCCCGGTCGGTCATCCGCTGCAGGTGCGGGACCCGCACCCGCCGCCGCGGTCGCGGGTCGCCGCTCCCGGTCGCCGGCTCTGCGCGCCCGGTCGCCGGCTCTGCGCGCCCGGTCGCCGGCTCTGCGCGCCCGGTCGCCGGCTCTGCGCGCCCGGTCGCCGGATCCGCGCCTCCGGTGCCCCCGCCGCCGTAGGGCGCGGGCTGCTCGCCCTCGGGCGCGGGGTCGCGGGGAGCCGGGGGCTGCTCGGGGGACGTCATGGTCGCTCATCCTAAGCGGCGCGAGAATTCTTTCGCCCCCTGACGATCTTGGTGAAAACTTTACTCAGCGCCTCTCGGTTCGCCGATCGATCCGTGGTCTCATCACACACAGCCCGCTCACAGGTGGGTGACCGACGAACTGGAGGATTCGTGAAGAAGCGACAGCTAGGCGTGGTGTCGGGCGCGGTGGTGTCCGCGTTCGCGCTGGCCCTGACGCCCAACGCCGCGCACGCCGCCACCGACACGGTGTCGCACGTACCCGCCAAGCCGGGGTCGACCCCCGTCAGCGGCGCCCCGCGCGAGGACAACCTGCCGAACCCGCTCGCCGAGGCCCAGAGCGCGCTGCGCGAGGAGGCCGTGCAGAAGCTCCTCGACGGCAAGGCGAGCGTCGTCACCCGGGGTGGGCAGAAGGTCATCAAACTCGAGACCGACAGCCGGGGGGCGAAGAAGCACGGCGACGACGGCCACGGGAAGCACCACGGGAAGGGGCGGGGCGGCCACCACAAGGGCCACCACGGCCACGAAGGGCACCACGGCCACGAAGGGCACCACGGCCACCACGGCCGGGACTGGAGCCACGGTCACCACCAGGGCAAGGACAAGTACGTCCTCTACGACACCGACCGCAAGGAGTCGATCTTCACGGTCCTCGCCGACTTCGGGGACAAGGTCGACCCGCGCACCGGCGGGGACGCGGGCCCGGTGCACAACCAGATCCCGAAGCCGGACCGCGCCTACGACGGCAGCGCGAGCGACGACAACTCGACGTACTGGCTGCCGGACTTCGACCGCGCCCACTACCGGGACATGATGTTCGGCGACGGCGAGTCCTTCAAGGACTTCTACGAGCACCAGTCCAACGGCCGCTTCACCGTCGACGGCGACGTCTCGGACTGGGTCACGGTGCCCTACAACGAGGCGCGCTACGGCTCGAACGACATCGCCGAGTCCGACGGCTACTGGAACTTCGTCAAGGACACGGTGAACGCCTGGTACGACGACCAGAAGGCGCAGGGCAAGTCCGACGCCCAGATCAAGGACTACCTTGCCCAGTTCGACCAGGTCGACCGGTACGACTACGACGGCGACGGCAACTTCAACGAGCCCGACGGCTACATCGACCACTTCCAGGCGATCCACGCCGGTGAGGGCGAGGAGGCCGGTGCCGGCGACGACAAGATCTGGTCCCACCGCTGGTACGCCTACAGCAACCTCATGGGCAAGGCCGGCCCCGGCTCCAACCCCGCCGGGGGCGTCCAGATCGGCGACACCGGCATGTGGGTCGGCGACTACACCACCGAGCCGGAGAACGGCGGGCTCGGCGTCTTCGCCCACGAGTTCGGCCACGACCTCGGGCTGCCCGACCTCTACGACACCGCCGGCGGCGACAACAGCACCGGGTTCTGGACGCTGATGAGCGCCGGCTCCTGGCTGGGCCACGGCGGCGACGCGATCGGGACCACGCCCGGCTACATGGGCCCGTGGGAGAAGATGCAGCTCGGCTGGCTCGACTACGACGTCGCGCCCTTCGGGAAGAACCGCAACTACACCCTCGGCCCGGCCGAGCGCGACGGGAAGAACACCCCCCAGGCGCTCGCGGTGCAGCTGCCGGACAAGACGGTGCGGACCGACTACAACACCCCGCACTCGGGCAGCGGCGAGTGGTGGAGCGGCTCGGCGGACAACCTCAACGTCAGCCTGACCCGCTCCCTCGACCTGACCGGGACGAGCTCGGCCTCGCTCTCGGCGTGGCTCTGGTACCACATCGAGTCCGGCTACGACTTCCTCACGCTCGAGGCGAAGCCGGAGGGCGCGGACACGTGGACCCAGGTCGGTGACCTCGTCGACGGCGAGCAGACGAGCTGGACCCAGAAGACGTGGGACCTCAGCGCCTTCGCCGGCGGCAAGGTCGACGTCCGGTTCCGCTACTACGGCGACGGCGGCGTGCACTACCAGGGCGCGTTCGTCGACGGCGTCACCGTCACCGCGGACGGCTCGACCGTGCTCACCGACGACGTCGAGTCCGGCGACAACGGCTGGACCGCCGACGGCTGGACCCGGATGGGCGGGGCGACGGAGAAGACGGCCACGCACTACTACCTCGCCGAGAACCGGACCTACCAGGACTACGACTCCACCCTGCGGACCGGTCCGTACAACTTCGGCTGGGGCGACACCCGCCCGAACTTCGTCGAGCGGTTCCCGTACCAGAACGGCATGGTCGTCTGGTACATCGACAACGAGTACGAGGACAACAACACCTCCGTCCACCCGGGCGCCGGCCAGGTGCTCCCCGTGGACGCCCGGCCGGGGAACCTCGTGTTCCCCGACGGGTCCCAGCTCGCCAACCGGCGGCAGGTGTTCGACGCCAGCTTCGGCCAGGACCGGACGGACCCGGTGACGTTCCACCACAACGGCACCCCGCTGCACGTGGGGTCCCGGCGGCCGATGCCGACCTTCACCGACAGCGACCCGGACCGCTACTACGACCCGAGCAACAAGCTCAGCTCGGTCAAGGTCGCCGGCACCGGCACCTCGGTGACGGTGGCCCGCACCAGCCACGACCGGCTGCGCATGATGCTGAAGGTCCGCTTCCACTGACGGACCTCGGCACCCGGTGACCCGTCCGCAGCGGCGGGGCGGTGGGGGCCCCGGGGGCGCGGCGACGCGCTCCCGGGGCCCTGTCGCGTCCGCGCCTCCCCGGCCCCGACCCGCCCCGTCCGGCCCCTAGGCTGAGCGGCATGGTCTACGACGACATCGTGGTCGGCGCCGGGCACAACGGCCTGACCGCCGCGGCCGTCCTCGCCCGGGCGGGGCGCCGCGTGCTCGTCCTCGAGGCCGCCGACCACGTCGGTGGCGCCGCTACCTCGGCGCGGGTCTTCCCCGGGGTCGAGGCCGACCTGTCCCGGTACTCCTACCTCGTCTCGCTGCTGCCCCGCAGCCTCGCCGCGGAGCTCGACCTCGACCTGCGCCTCGTCCGGCGCCGGGTCTCCTCCTACACCCCGGTGCCCGGTGACCCGTCCCGCGGCCTCCTCGTCGACGACGGGGACGCGAGGGCGACCGCCGACTCCTTCAGGCGGGTCTGCGGCGAGGGCTCCCCGGATCCCGCCGCGTGGGCCGCCTTCGGCGAGCGGCTCGGCGGCCTCGCGCGCGCCGTGTTCCCGACCCTCACCGAGCCGCTGCGCGAGGCCGCCGCGGTGCGCGGCCTCGTGGGCGACGACGCCCTCTTCGACGCCCTGACCACCCGCCCGCTCGGCGAGCTCGTCGAGGCCACCTTCGCCGACGACACCGTCCGCGGGGTCGCCGCCACCGACGGCCTCATCGGCACCTTCGACCCGCTCACCGGGCCCGGCCTCGCCGCGAACGTCTGCTTCCTCTACCACGTCATCGGCGGCGGCACCGGGGACTGGGACGTCCCCGTCGGCGGCATGGGCGCGGTCTCCGGTGCGCTCGCCCGGGCCGCCGAGGCGGCCGGCGCGCAGATCCGCACCTCGACCCCGGTCACCGCGGTCGACCCGGGCGGCGAGCTCGCGACCGTCCACTTCGAGGGCGGCTCCGCGACCGCGCGGTCGGTGCTCGCCGGCTGCGCCCCCACCGTCCTCGACGACCTCCTCGCCGCGGCCGGCGCGCCCGGCGTCGCCACCGAGACCGACGTCGAGGGGTCCCAGCTCAAGATCAACATGCTGCTCACCCGGCTGCCTCGGCTGCGCGAGGAGCGGGTCGCCCCCGAGGACGCGTTCGCAGGCACCCTCCACGTCAACGAGGGCTGGAGCCAGCTCGCCGCCGCCCACGCCGCCGCCACCCGGGGCGAGCTGCCCGACCCGCTCCCGTGCGAGGTGTACTGCCACACCCTGAGCGACCCGAGCATCCTCGGACCGGACCTGGCCGCCTCGGGCGCCCACACCCTCACCCTCTTCGGCCTCCACACCCCGGCCCGGCTGTTCCGCGCCGACCCCGAGGCCGGCCGCGCCGAGGCGGGCGCTGCCGCGCTGGCCTCCCTGGACTCGGTCCTCGGCGAGCCGATCCGGGACCTGCTCGCCCCGGACGCCGCGGGCCGCCCCTGCATCGAGGTCCGCACCCCCGTCGACCTCGAGGCCGACGTGGGGCTGCCCGGCGGCAACATCTTCCACCGCACCCTCCAGTGGCCGTGGGCCGAGGACGCCGCCGACGTGGGCCGCTGGGGTGTCGAGACCGCCCACCCCCGGGTGCTGCTCGCCGGGGCCGGGGCCCGGCGCGGGGGAGGGGTGTCCGGGATCCCCGGCCACAACGCCGCCCGCGCGGTCCTCGAGCGGGCGTGACCGCGCGCGCCCGCGCCGCCGTGTTTCCGGCGGGTCGTAACCCCCCGGAAACACGACTAGGAGAGGATGCGCGTCATGGATCGTCAGCAGGAGTTCGTGCTGCGGACCATCGAGGAACGCGACATCCGCTTCGTGCGGCTGTGGTTCACCGATGTCCTCGGCACCCTCAAGTCCGTGGCCATCGCCCCCGCCGAGCTCGAGGGCGCCTTCGCCGAGGGCATCGGCTTCGACGGCTCGGCCATCGAGGGCTTCGCCCGGGTGTACGAGGCCGACATGCTCGCCAAGCCCGACCCGTCGACGTTCCAGGTCCTGCCCTGGCGCGGCGAGCACCCGGGCACGGCACGGATGTTCTGCGACATCACCCTGCCCGACGGCGAGCCGAGCATGGCCGACCCCCGCTACGTCCTGCAGCGCGCGCTCGGCAAGGCCGGCGACATGGGGTTCACCTTCTACACCCACCCCGAGATCGAGTTCTACCTCGTCAACCCGGGCTCCCGGCCGGGGGAGCGGCCCGAGCCGGTCGACCACGCCGGGTACTTCGACCATGTCCCGCACGGCGCCGGGCACGACTTCCGCCGGGCCGCGATCACCATGCTGGAGTCGGTGGGGATCTCGGTCGAGTTCAGCCACCACGAGGGGGCGCCTGGGCAGAACGAGATCGACCTGCGCTACGCCGACGCCCTCTCCACCGCCGACAACGTCATGACGTTCCGGACGGTCGTCAAGGAGGTCGCGATGGAGCAGGGGCTCTACGCGACCTTCATGCCCAAGGTCTTCGCCGAGTACCCCGGCTCGGGCATGCACACCCACATGTCCCTGTTCGAGGGGGAGGCCAACGCCTTCCACGAGCCCGGCGCGCCCTACCAGCTCTCGACGGTCGGCCGGCAGTTCATCGCCGGCCTGCTCCGGCACGGCGCCGAGCTCACCGCCGTGACGAACCAGTGGGTCAACTCCTACAAGCGCCTCTGGGGCGGCGGCGAGGCGCCGGCGCACCTGACGTGGGGGCACAACAACCGCTCCGCGATGGTCCGGGTGCCGATGTACAAGCCGCTCAAGGGGCAGAGCAGCCGGGTCGAGCTGCGCAGCATCGACGCGGCCGCGAACCCCTACCTCGCGTTCGCGGTCATGCTGTGGGCCGGGCTGAAGGGCATCGAGGAGGGCTACGAGCTGCCCCGCGAGACCGAGGACGACGTGTGGAGCCTCACCCCCCGGGAGCGACGCGCCATGGGGATCGAGCCGCTGCCCGGCTCGCTGCACGAGGCGATCGGCGTCATGGAGCGCAGCGACCTCGTCGCCGAGGCCCTCGGCGAGCACGTCTTCGACTTCTTCCTGCGGAACAAGCGCCAGGAGTGGGACGACTACCGGGCCCAGGTCACCGCGTTCGAGCTCGAGCGCTACCTCCCCCGGCTCTGACGGCGCCCCGCC
Organism: uncultured Actinomycetota bacterium; assembly: GCA_963800325.1. Lineage (GTDB taxonomy): Bacteria > Actinomycetota > Actinomycetes > Actinomycetales > Dermatophilaceae > CAWDAQ01. Next base: position 87,679 of record CAWDAQ010000008.1, read on the forward strand.
GCGCGGTGGGGACGGGTGGGTAGATTGCCCGCGTGACCCCGCGCGCCACCACGACCCTCGCCGCCCTCGCCCGGCTCGGGTTCGCCGACCCGGAGGGCGCCGAGCGGCACCTGGGCGACCCCGCGATCGAGGGCCTCGTCGACCCGCTCGACGACACCTTCTCCGACGGCCTCGCCGACGCCCTGGGCCACGTCGCCGACCCCGACCTCGCCCTGCTCGCGCTCGTGCGCCTCATGGACGCCCTGCGGCGGCGGGACCTCGACGCCGACGACGAGACCCACGCCTCCGAGCTGTACGCGGCGCTGCGCCAGTCCGGGCCGGCCCGGCGCCGGCTGCTCGCGGTGCTCGGCGCGTCCCGGGCCCTCGGCGACCACCTCGTCGCCCACCCCGAGCACTGGCGGGACGTCACGACCGCGAGCCGGCGCTCGGTCGCCGAGCGCGTCGACCACGTCCGCGGCGCGGTCGCCGAGCCCGGCGACCTCGACGCCCGGGACGCGCTGCGGGTCGCCTACCGGCGCGAGCTGCTCGGGATCGCCGCCCTCGACCTCACCGGCGAGGACTCGGTCGCCGAGCTGCCCGACACCGCGGCGGCGCTCGCCGACCTCGCCGAGGCCGCGCTCGAGGCCGCCACCGACATCGCCCGCGCGAGCGTCCCGGGGTCCGAGCGCTGCCGGTTCGCCGTCATCGGGATGGGCAAGACCGGCGGGCGCGAGCTGAACTACGTCAGCGACGTCGACGTCATCTTCGTCGCCGAGGCCGCGGGCGGGCACGACGACGACGAGGCCCGCGCGCTCGAGGTCGCCACCCAGGTCGCGACGACCCTGATGCGCACGTGCTCGGCGTCGACGGCGCACGGCACGCTGTGGCCGGTCGACGCCGCGCTGCGTCCCGAGGGCAAGCAGGGGCCGCTCGTGCGCACCGTCGCCAGCCACGTGACGTACTACGAGCGGTGGGCGAAGACGTGGGAGTTCCAGGCGCTGCTGAAGGCCCGCGCGGTCGCGGGCGACCGGGAGCTCGCCGAGCGCTACCTCGCCGCGGTCCGGCCCCTGGTCTGGGACGCCGCCTCCCGGGAGAACTTCGTCGAGGACGTCCAGTCGATGCGCCGGCGGGTGGAGGACCACGTGCCCGCCGCGGAGGCAGAACGGCAGCTCAAGCTCGGCCGGGGCGGCCTGCGGGACGTCGAGTTCAGCGTCCAGCTCCTCCAGCTCGTCCACGGGCGGGCCGACGAGAGCCTGCGCTCGGGCACGACCCTCGAGGGGCTCGCGGCGCTCTCGGCCGGGGGGTACGTCGGGCGGGACGACGCCGCCGTCCTCGACGAGGCGTACCGGTTCCTGCGCACCCTCGAGCACCGCATCCAGCTCTTCCGGCTCCGCCGGACCCACCTGATGCCGACGTCCCAGCCCGACCTGCGCCGCCTCGGCCGCGCCGTCGGGCTGCGCAGCGACCCGGCCTCGGACGTCGTCGAGCGCTGGCAGCAGCACGCCCGCGAGGTCCGCCGGCTGCACGAGCGGCTCTTCTACCGCCCGCTGCTCAGCGCCGCGGCGCGGCTGTCGACGACGGAGGTCCGGCTCACCCCCGAGGCCGCGCGCACCCGCCTGGGGGCCCTGGGGTTCGGGGACCCGGCCGGGGCGCTGCGCCACATCGAGTCCCTCACCTCCGGGGTGAGTCGTCGCGCCGCGATCCAGCGCCACCTGCTGCCGGTCATGCTCGGCTGGTTCGCCGACGAGGCCGACCCCGACGCCGGCCTGCTCGCGTTCCGGAAGGTCAGCGAGCAGCTCGGCTCGACCCACTGGTACCTCCGCCTGCTCCGGGACGAGGGCTCGGCCGCCGAGCGGCTCGCCCACGCCCTCGGCCGGAGCAGGTACACCGGCGAGCTGCTGCTCGCCGCCCCCGAGGCGGTGCAGATCCTCGGTGACCCCGGTGGCCTCTCCCCGCGGCGCCGGGAGGACGTCGTGAAGCGGATGCGGTCCGCGGCGGGCCGCAAGGACGACCCCGACACCGCCGTCGGCGCCGCCCGGGGCATCCGCCGGGCGGAGATGTTCCGGGTCGCGGTCGCCGACCTGCTCGGCAACCTCGACCTCGCCGAGGTCGGAGAGGCCCTCACCGACCTCGTCGACGCGACCGTGCAGGTGGCCCTCGAGGTCGTCTGCCGCGCGGTGGCCGAGCGGCGCGGCGAGGACCTCGTCACCGGCCTCGCGATCATCGGCATGGGCCGGATGGGCGGCCGCGAGGCCGGGTACTCCTCCGACGCCGACGTGCTGTTCGTCCACGACCCGAACCCCGGGGCCGACGAGGGCCTCGCCCAGGCGCAGGCCACCGACGTCGTCAAGGAGCTGCGCCGCGTGCTCGGCACCGCGGGGGCGGACCCGCGCATCGGGCTCGACGCGGACCTGCGCCCGGAGGGCAAGAACGGCCCGCTCGTGCGCTCCCTGGACTCCTACCGGGCGTACTACGAGCGCTGGTCGCTGACCTGGGAGTCCCAGGCGCTGCTGCGGGCCGCACCGCTCGCGGGAGAGAGCGGCGTCGGGCGACGGTTCGTCGAGCTCATCGACCCGTTGCGCTGGCCCGAGGGCGGCCTCACCCGCGACCAGGTCCTCGACATCCGCACCCTCAAAGCCCGGATGGAGGCCGAGCGGCTGCCCCGCGGCGCGGACCGCCGCACCCACTTCAAGCTCGGCACGGGCGGCCTGACCGACGTCGAGTGGACCGTGCAGCTGGTCCAGATGCAGCACGCGCACGAGGTCCCGGGGCTGCGGACCACCTCCACGCTCGGCGCGCTCGCCGCGGCCGCCGAGGCGGGGATCGTCGCCGCCGTCGACGCCGAGGCGCTCGCGGAGGCCTGGCGGCTCGCCTCGCTCATGCGCAACGCCGCCGTCCTGTTCCGCGGCCGCCCGGTGGACGCGGTCCCCACCGACCTGCGCGACGCCGACGGCATGGGCCGCATCATGGGACTGCCACCCGGATCCGGGCAGGAGCTCGCCGAGCGCTACCGCCGGGTGGCGCGGCGCTCGCGGGGGGTCGTCGACCGGCTCTTCTACGGCCGGGGCGAGGACGACGAGGACTGGGACTGACCCGGAGGCCTCTTCCGCGGTCCGGACGAGCGGGAGCGCGAGCCTTCGCGCGACCTAGACTTGGGCCATGATCGCCACGACCGACCTGCGCGGGCGCGCCCTCGACCTCCGGGACCTGCGGGCCGCGCTGCCCCGGGCCGAGTTCGACGTCGAGGCCGCCGTGCACGCCGTTCGCCCCATCTGCGACGACGTCCGCGACCGGGGCGCGGACGCGCTGTACGAGCTCGCGGAGCGGTTCGACGGGGTCCGCCCGCCCACCCTGCGGGTCCCCGCCCACGTGCTCCGGGCCGCGCTGGATCGGCTCGACGGCGACGTCCGGGCCGCCCTCGAGGTCGCCGTCGAGCGCGCCCGGGCGGTGCACGCCGACCAGCGCCGCAGCGACACGCGCACCGACGTCGCCCCGGGCGGGGTCGTCACCGAGCGCTGGGTCCCCGTCGACCGGGTCGGGCTGTACGTCCCCGGCGGCATCGCGGTCTACCCCTCCTCCGTCGTGATGAACGTCGTTCCCGCCCAGACGGCCGGCGTCGGCTCGCTCGCCGTCGCGAGCCCCCCGCAGCGGGAGAACACGGGCATCTTCGCGGGCTACCCCCACCCGACCGTCCTCGCCGCGTGTGCCCTGCTCGGGGTCGAGGAGGTCTGGGCCGTCGGCGGCGCCCAGGCGGTCGCCGGCTTCGCCCACGGCTTCACCGACGGCGACGACGACTGCCCGCCGGTGAGCGTCGTCACCGGACCCGGCAACGTCTACGTCGCGGCCGCGAAGCGCCTCCTGAAGGGTCTGGTCGGCATCGACGCCGAGGCCGGGCCCACCGAGATCGCGGTCCTCGCCGACGCGGACGCGGACCCCGAGGTCGTCGCCGCCGACCTCGTCAGCCAGGCCGAGCACGACCCGCTCGCCGCCGCCGTGCTCGTCACCGACAGCGACGAGCTCGCCGCGGCCGTCCGGGAGGCCCTCACCCGCCGGGTCGCCGCGACCAAGCACTCCGAGCGGATCCGGGCCGCCCTCGAGGGCCGCCAGTCCGGGATCGTCCTCGTCGACGACCTCGACGCCGGGCTCGCCGTCGTCAACGCCTACGCCGCCGAGCACCTCGAGGTCGTCACCGCCGACGCCGCCGCGGTCGCCGCCCGCGTGCGCAACGCCGGCGCCGTCTTCGTCGGACCCCACTCCCCGGTCAGCCTCGGGGACTACGCCGCCGGCTCCAACCACGTCCTGCCGACCGGCGGGTGCGCCTGCCACACCGGGGGCCTGTCGGTCCAGTCCTTCCTGCGCGGCATCCACGTCGTCGAGTACACCCGCGAGGCGCTCGCCGACGTCGCCGACCACGTCGTCGCGCTCGCCTCCGCCGAGGACCTGCCCGCCCACGGCGAGGCCGTGACCGCGCGGTTCGGGGACCGGCGGTGAGCCCGGTCACCGACCTGCTCCGGGAGGACCTGCGCGGGCGCACCGCCTACGGCGCCCCGCAGCTCGAGGTGCCGGTGCGGCTCAACACGAACGAGAACTCCTACCCGGTGCCGGACGAGGTCGTCGACGACGTCGTCGAGAGCCTGCGTCCCGTCGTCGCCGACCTCAACCGCTATCCCGACCGGGAGTTCACCCGGCTGCGCGAGGAGCTCGCCCGGTACCTCAGCGGGCACGGGTCGCCCGGCGGGGCCCGGGTGGGCGCCGAGCAGGTGTGGGCGGGGAACGGGAGCAACGAGGTGCTCCTCCACCTGCTCCAGGCATTCGGCGGCCCGGGACGCACGGCGCTCGGGTTCACCCCGGCGTACTCGATGCACCCGGTCATCACCGCGACGACCGGCACGACGTGGGTCGACGGCCGGCGCGGCGACGGCGCCGCCGGACGGTTCGACCTCACCGCGACCTCCGCCGCCGAGCAGGCGGCCGCCCACGACCCCGCCGTCGTGTTCCTCTGCTCGCCGAACAACCCCACGGGGACCGCCCTCGACCTCGACGTCGTCCTCGCCGTCCACGAGGCCGCGCCGCGCGCGGTGGTCGTCGTCGACGAGGCCTACGCCGAGTTCGCCCGGCCCGGGACCCCGAGCGCGCTGACCCTCCTGCCCGGGCGGGAGCGGCTCGTCGTCACCCGGACGATGAGCAAGGCCTTCGCGTTCGCCGGGGGCCGCCTGGGCTACCTCGCCGCCGACCCCGAGCTCACCGCGGCCCTCCGGCTGGTCCGGATGCCCTACCACCTCTCGGCGCCCACCCAGGCGATCGCGCTCGCCGCGCTCCGGCACTCGGGCCGGATGCTCGCGACCGTCGAGGCGATCAAGCACGAGCGGGACCGGGTCGTGGGCGCCCTCGCCGGGATGGGCCTCGACCCCGTCCCGAGCGACGCCAACTTCGTCCTCTTCGGCGGCCTCGAGGACGCGCCCGCGACGTGGCGGGCCCTGCTCGAGCACGGGGTCCTCGTCCGCGACGTCGGCATCCCGCACTATCTTCGTGTCACCGCCGGAACCCCGGAGGAGACCACGGCCTTCCTCGACGCCATGAGCGTCCTCGCGCCCGCGCACCGCAGGAGAGACCCCGCATGACCAGCACCACCGGCCCCGCCCGCACCGCCACCCTGAGCAGGACGACGTCGGAGAGCAGCGTCGAGCTCAGCCTCGACCTCGACGGCGAGGGCCGTGGCGACGTCAGCACCGGGGTGAGGTTCTACGACCACATGCTGCTGTCGCTGGCCAAGCACTCCCTCGTCGACCTCACCGTGAAGGCGACCGGCGACGTCGACGTCGACGCCCACCACACCGTCGAGGACGTCGCCATCGTCCTCGGGGACGCCCTGCGCGAGGCCCTCGGTGACAAGCGCGGCATCGCCCGGTTCGGGGACGCCACCGTCCCCCTCGACGAGGCCCTCGTCCACGCCGTCGTCGACGTCGCCGGACGACCGTACGCGGTCCACACCGGCGAGCCCGAGGGGCAGCAGTACGTCGTCATCGGGGGCAGCTACACCGGCTCGCTCACCCAGCACGTGTTCGAGACGCTCGCCCACCACGCGGGCATCGCCCTCCACGTCCGGGTCCTCTCCGGCCGGGACCCGCACCACGTCGTCGAGGCCCAGTTCAAGGCCGTCGCCCGCGCCCTCCGGGCCGCCGTCGCGCTCGACCCCCGCGTCAGCGGCGTCCCGAGCGCCAAGGGTGCGCTCTAACCCGTGGCCCCCACCGGCGGCACGCCTCCGAGCCGGGGGCTGCTCCTCGTCCACGGCGCGGGCTCGCGGGTCGACCACTGGGTCCGCCGCGGCCTCGTCGCCACCCGCGTCCTCGAGGTCGGGGACGGGTGGAGCGCCGTGTGCCCCGCGGAGTCCCGCAGCCGTACCGTGCCGCCCTACGACGACGCGCTCTCCGTCCTCGCCGCCCGCCCGATCGGCTACCGGCTCCGACCGGCGGTCGGGGCCTTCGTCATCGACGGCAAGGGCGTGCTCACCGTGCAGCCGGCCGGCCTACGCGCCGTCCAGCGATGGCTCGTCTGGGCCCCCGGCCGGGGGCTGCTGCGTCCACGCCACCTGCCCTCCGCGGCCCCGGAGGACCTCCTCGAGGCCGCCGGTGGCGAGGAGACCCCCCGGGCCGTGCGCGCCCTGCGCGACCTCGTCACCCGGACCGACGCGACCCCGGTGCAGTGGGCCGGGGACCTGCTCGACGCGCTCGGCCTGCCCGGGCGGGCCCTCCTCGAGGGCCGCGCCGCGCGGCCGGGAGAGGCGGGCGGCAGGCTCGTCGAGCCCGACCACAAGGCGGTGCGCCGCTTCGAGGAGCTGCTCGCCGACGAGGGCGCCATCCGCGAGCCCGACGGGCCCGGCGGATCCGACCGGAGGGGGTGCCCGTGAGCCGTGACGTCGTCGTCCTCGACTACGGGTCGGGCAACGTCCGCTCCGCGGTCCGGGCGCTGGAACGCGTCGGGGCCCGGGTCGAGCTCACCGCCGACCGGGCCCGCGCCCTCGACTGCGGCGGGCTGTTCGTCCCCGGGGTCGGCAACTTCCACGCGTGCGCCCGGGCCCTCCGCGCGGCCGACGGCCCGCGGATCGTCGACGTGCGCCTCGCCGGCGGCCGTCCGGTGCTCGGGGTCTGCGTCGGGATGCAGGTGATGTTCGAGGGCAGCGACGAGCCGGGCGCGGACCCCGTCGCGGGGCTGGGAGAGTGGCCCGGGCGGGTCACCCGGCTCACCGCCGACGTCGTGCCGCACATGGGCTGGTCCGGGCTCACCGTCGCCGACGGCACCCGCCTGCTGGCCGGGGTGGCCTCCGAGCGGTTCTACTTCGTCCACTCCTACGCCCTCGCGGAGTGGGTCATGCCCGCCCCGACCGGCGCGATGGCCGGCCGGGCCCCGCTGGTGACGACGGCCGAGCACGGCGGGTCCTTCGTCGCGGCCGTCGAGAACGGCCCCCTGTCCGCCACGCAGTTCCACCCCGAGAAGTCCGGGGACGCGGGACTGCACCTCCTCGAGAACTGGGTGAGCTCGCTGTGACCGACCAGACCCCCGACACCCGGCGGCCGCGGGCCGCCGGTCCCGCCGGCGCGGCGCCGCACGCCCCCGCGCCGGGCCGGCTCCAGCTGCTGCCGGCCGTCGACGTCGCCGACGGCCAGGCCGTCCAGCTCGTCCAGGGCGTCGCCGGCAGTGGCGGCCGCTACGGCGACCCGGTCCGTGCCGCCCGCGCCTGGCAGGAGGCGGGGGCCGAGTGGATCCACCTCGTCGACCTCGACGCGGCGTTCGGGCGCGGCTCCAACGCCGACCTGCTCGCCGACATCGTCGGCCGGCTCGACGTCGCCGTCGAGCTCAGCGGGGGGATCCGGGACACCGAGACGCTCCAGCGGGCGCTCGCGACCGGCTGCCGCCGCGTCAACATCGGCACCGCCGCCCTCGAGGACCCCGACTGGACCGCCGCCGTCATCGCCGAGCACGGCGACCGGGTCGCCGTGGGCCTCGACGTGCGGGGCACCACCCTCGCCGCCCGCGGCTGGACCCGCGAGGGCGGGGACCTCGAGGAGACCCTCGACCGGCTCGACCGGGCCGGGTGCGCCCGGTACGTCGTCACCGACGTCGCCAAGGACGGCATGCTCGCCGGGCCCAACCTCGACCTGCTCGCCGCGGTGTGCGCGCGCACGGACCGCCCGGTCGTCGCCTCCGGCGGCATCTCGAGCCTCGCCGACGTCGCCGCCGTCCGCGAGCTCACCCCGCTGGGGGTCGAGGGCGCCATCATCGGCTCGGCCCTCTACCGGGGCGCGTTCACCCTCCCCGAGGCCCTCGACGTCGCCGGCCGGCCGTGAGCGGGCACCCTCACAGGGCCACGCCGTCCGGAGGCACGCCGTCCGGGGACTCCGCGGGCGCGGCCTGGGCCGGGCGCCGGGTCACGGCCGCCGGGGACCCCGCCGACGACGGCCGCGCGGACCCGGGCCTCGCCCGGGCCCTCGCCGCCCGAGCCGGCGCAGCCGACCTCGTCGAGGCGGTCCGCGCCGCCCGCCTGCTCGTGCCCGTCGTCGCCACCGGCGGGGGCGGCCCGTCCGCGGAGGGGTCGACGGGGGAGGAGCCCCGCGACGAGGTCTCCCTCGTCACCCTCCGCGCCCCGGACGGGACCGCGGCCCTGCCGGCGTTCACCTCCCTCGACCGAATGGCCGCGTGGGACCCCAGGGCCCGTCCCGTCCCCGTGGACGCGGCCCGGGCCGCCGCCGCCGCCCTGTCCGAGGGCTGCGCCGTCCTCGTCCTCGACGTCGGCTCCGACGACGCCCGCGAGGTGCGCACGAGCATGCTGTGCGCCCTCGCCGAGGAGCGCGACTGGCACCCGCCCGAGGCCGACCCGGTCGTCGCCGAGCGGGTCGCTGCCGCGGTCGCGGGCGAGCCGGCCGTCGTGGCGCACGAGCTCGGGGAGGGCCGCCCCGAGGGGCGCGGGGTGCTCGCGGTCGCGGTCGTCCTCCGCGACGGCACGGACGCCGACGAGGCCCGGGCCGTGCTCTCCCGGGTCGCCGGGACCCTCGGCGGGGACGCCCTCGTGCGCTCCCGCGTCGACGGGCTCACCTTCGCGGCCCGCTGACCCGCCGCGCGCGCAGGGTCGCTGCGCCGCGGCCCGCCCCGGGAGGGGTCGGGAGAGGTTCGGTTGGGTCACCCGCGGGGCCGCTGCTAACATGGCAGCAGACCGGCCGTGCCGTCCGTTGGAGGGCACGGTGTGCAAGAGAAGCACCTCATCGCTTCCACCCGCGTCGACGTCACGTCGCCGGGTCCTCGGTCCGGGTTCGGCGCACCGCTGTGGTGTCGCCGTCCCGGGCGGACGGTGGAGGGCTTCTCGAGCACGGCGTCGAGGGGCCCTTTTCGGTTCCCCGCGCGCGGACACCAGCGAGAGTCACCCGAGCAGAGGAGAACCACATCAGCGAGCCTCGCATCAACGACCGCATCCGGGTCCCGGAGGTGCGGTTGGTCGGTCCCAACGGCGAGCAGGTCGGCATCGTGCGCGTCGAGGACGCCCTCCGCCTGGCAGCCGAGGCCGACCTCGACCTCGTCGAGGTCGCCCCGATGGCCAAGCCGCCGGTCGCCAAGCTCATGGACTACGGCAAGTACAAGTACGAAGCCGCCATGAAGGCGCGCGAAGCGCGCAAGAACCAGGTCAACACGATCATCAAGGAGATCAAGCTCCGTCCGAAGATCGACCAGCACGACTACGGCACGAAGAAGGGCCACGTCGAGCGGTTCCTCAAGGCGGGCGACAAGGTCAAGGTGACGATCATGTTCCGGGGTCGCGAGCAGTCGCGCCCCGAGCTCGGTTTCCGGCTGCTGCAGCGGCTCGCCGAGGACGTGGCCGAGCTGGGCTTCGTCGAGTCCCAGCCCAAGCAGGACGGCCGGAACATGGTCATGGTCCTCGGACCGACCCGGAAGAAGTCCGAGGCGAAGGCCGAGCAGCGCCGTCGCCGGGACAGCGAGGCAGCTGAGCGGACGGGCGCCCAGGCGCCCGCGGAGTGACCAGCGACCCCCACACCACGTCGTCGCGGACCCCGCACGAGACTGACGACGGACGACACGACTGAAGGAGATCGGCCCCCCATGCCGAAGAACAAGACGCACAGCGGCGCGAAGAAGCGGTTCCGGGTCACCGGTCGCGGCAAGATCATGCACCAGCGCGCCAACCACGTGCACAAGTTCCACGAGAAGACCCCGCAGCACGCGCGCCGCCTCGCCGACGACGTCGTCGTCTCCAAGAGCGACGTCAAGAAGGCGAAGAAGCTTCTCGGTCGGTAGCCCACCGCCGTCCCCTCACCCCGGTCCGCCGCCCCGTCCCCCTCGGCGGCCGGACCAGCACGACGACAAGGAGTAACTCACGTGGCACGCGTGAAGCGGGCGGTCAACGCCCAGAAGAAGCGCAGGGTGGTCCTCGACCGCGCCAGCGGGTACCGCGGGCAGCGCTCGCGGCTCTACCGCAAGGCCAAGGAGCAGGTCACCCACTCGTTCACCTACAGCTACCGGGACCGCCGGGCCAAGAAGGGCGACTTCCGCCGGCTGTGGATCCAGCGGATCAACGCCGCCGCCCGGGCGAACGGGATGACGTACAACCGGTTCATCCAGGGCCTGCGGGCCGCCGACGTCGAGGTCGACCGCCGCATGCTGGCCGAGCTCGCCGTCAACGACGAGACCGCCTTCACGGCGCTCGTCGAGGTCGCCCGCGCGGCCCAGCCGGGCTCGTCCGACACCGCGTCGGACCGGGCCGGCGCCGCGAGCGTCTGAGGCCCCCCAGCTCCGAGCGCCGGGAGATGCCCCAGCTCACCAACCCCCGATCCGATCGGGTGCGGTCGGTGCGCGGGCTCTCCCGGCGCTCGGCGCGTGAGCGCACCGACCGGTTCCTCGTCGAGGGCCCCCAGGGCGTGCGCGAGGCCGTCCGGTGCGCGCCCGAGCTCGTCCTCGACGTCTACGCCACGGAGGGTGGGACGCGGGCCTGCGCCGACGTCGTCGACGAGGCCGCCGCGGCCGGGCTGCACGTCCACGAGGTCAGTGACGAGGTGCTCGCCGCGATGGCCGACACCGCCACCCCGCAGGGGCTGCTCGCGGTGTGCCGGCGTCCTCGGGCGGAGCTCACCGACGTGCTCGCGGCCCGCCCCCGGCTGCTCGTCGTGCTCGCCCACGTCCGCGACCCCGGCAACGCGGGAACCGTGATCCGGGCCGCGGACGCCGCCGGCGCCGACGCGGTCCTCGTCACCGACGGCTCGGTGGACGTGCTCGCGCCGAAGGTCGTCCGCTCCACCGCCGGGTCGCTGTTCCACCTCCCCGTCGTCACCGGGCTCCCGGCCGCCGAGGTGCTCGACGCGCTGGGCGGCGCGGGCGTCTCCCGGTACGCCGCGGACGGCAGCGGGGCGAGCACCGTCGCCGAGGTGGACCGGACCGGCCCGCACGCCTGGGTCCTCGGCAACGAGGCGTGGGGCCTGGAGGAGGACGTGCGCCAGCGGTGCGACGCCGTCGTCCGCGTGCCGATCCACGGCCGGGCCGAGTCGCTCAACCTCGCGATGGCCGCCACGGTCGTGCTCTACGCCTCCGCTGCCGCGCAAAACGGCTGGTCATGGGTAGGGTCGTGACCATGGGGGAGGCGGCACTCGGCAACGGCCTGGACGAGGAGATGGCCCGGGCTGCGGGCGAGCTCCTGCCCGACGGCCTCGTCGTCGCCGACGACCGCGCCGTCGTCGTCGGGGCGAACGGCCGCGCCGCACAGGTCACGGGAATCGCCGTCGAGGACCTGCTCGGGCGGGACATCCGCGAGGTGCTGCCGCTCCACGACGCCGACGGCACCTCGTGGTGGGACTGCACCGACCCCTGGCACGGCCTCGACATCCGCACCGGGCACCGCGAGAAGCTCCTCGTCATCCCCGGCGGTCCCCAGGTCCTCGTCACCGCGAAGTACCACCGGCCCGGACGGAACCAGCCGGTCGCGCGGGTCCTCGTCTGCCTGCGCGACGCCGAGGCCCGGCGCCGCGCGGAGCAGGACCAGGCCGCCCTGCTCTCGACCGTCGCCCACGAGCTGCGCTCGCCGCTGACGAGCGTCAAGGGTTTCTCCTCCACCCTGCTCAAGCGGTGGGACCGCTTCACCGACGACCAGAAGCGGCTCATGCTCGAGACGATCGAGGCCGACGCCGACCGGGTCACCCGGCTGATCACCGAGCTCCTCGACGTCTCCCGGCTCGACACCGGCCAGCTCCGGCTGCACCCGCAGCCGGTGCCGGTCGCCTCCGTGCTCGACCGGCACGTCGAGCGGTTCGTCGCCTCGGGCGCCGAGCGCGACGGCTTCACCGTCGCCGTCGCCGACGGGATCGACGAGGCGTGGGCCGACCCGGACCGTCTCGACCAGATCCTGGTCAACCTCATCGACAACGCCCTCAAGCACGGCGAGGGCCGGGTCACGATCGCCGCCGGGCCCGCCTCGGCGGGCCCGGGAGACGACGGCCACGGGGCCGCCGGGCCTCGGGGCGGCGCGCCCGTGCCCGGCGAGGGGACCGTCGGCCCGGTCGACCTCACCATCAGCGACGACGGTCCCGGCATCCCTCCCCATCAGCGGGAGATCGTGTTCAACCGGTTCTGGCAGGGCGGCAACCGGGGCAGCAGCGGCCTCGGGCTCTACATCGTCCGAGGCCTCGCCGAGGCGCACGGCGGCCGCGTCGTCGTCGAGGACGCCCCCTCCGGCGGCGCCCGGATGCGCGTCAGCCTTCCCGGCGAGCCGCGCCCCAGCGACGAGCCGTGACCGCCCAGGGACACCCCGACCCGCCCACCGCGGGACACCCCGACCCGCCCACCCGGGACCACCACCCGGCCACGGGAACCCCCTTCCCCTCGCCCGTCCCACCCGGGACCGGGTGGCCGGGCGACCCCGCGACGCCGCGGACCCCGGTGGCCGGCACGGGGGAGGAGGTCGCCCACCTCGCCGCCACGTCGGGGACCGTGGCCGAGCTCGACGCCCGGGTCTCGGTCTGTCGGGCCTGCCCGCGCCTCGTCGGGTACCGCGAGGACGTCGCCCGCACCGGGCGGCGGGCCGCGTTCGCCGACCAGCCGTACTGGGGCCGGCCCGGACCCGGGTTCGGCGACCCCCGGCCGCGGGTCCTCGTCGTCGGCCTCGCCCCCGCCGCGAACGGCACCAACCGCACGGGCCGGATGTTCACCGGCGACCGGAGCGGCGACTGGATCTACGCGGCCCTGCACCGGGCCGGCTACGCCGAGGTCCCGTGGAGCACGTCCACCGCGGACGGGCAGCGCCTCCACGGCGCCCGGATCGTCGCCGCCGTCCGCTGCGCCCCGCCCGCGAACCGGCCCACCCCGGCCGAGCGGGACGCGTGCGGGGCCTGGCTCGTCCGCGACCTCGAGCTCGCCGAGCCGACCCTCACCGCGGTGCTCGCCCTCGGCGGGTTCGCCTGGGACGCCACCCTCGCCGCCGCGCGCCACGCGGGCTGGACGGTGGCGCGACCGAAGCCGAGGTTCGCCCACGGTGCCGAGACCGTCCTCGGGGCCCCCGCCGGCGGGGTCCGGCTGCTCGGCAGCTACCACGTGAGCCAGCAGAACACCTTCACCGGCCGCCTCACCGAGCCCATGCTCGACGCCGTCCTCGCCCGGCTCGAGCCCGGCCGCTGACCGGGTCCCGTCCCCGCCCCGTCCGTGGCTCGTCCGTGGCCCGCCGCCGCTCGCGGTGCCCACGACTCGCACGTTCCTGTACGCACGTCCCGGCAATCGCGCCCCGACACCCACGCCCCCACACGCACGTGTGCCGTGCCCCCGGGAGGGGGCACGGCACACGTGCGTGTGGTCGGGCCGGTCGGGCTCAGCCCGCGTGGGTGCCGCTCTCCACGAGCGGCTCGGTGACCTGCTTGGCGTCGTCGGCCTCGCCGCCGGGGTTGTCGGCCCCGACCTCGGCGCGGACGAGCTCCTCGATCCGGGCACCGGTGCCGGCGTCGACGTTCTTCCAGTACTCGAACGCACGCTCGAGCACGGGCGACTTCACCCCGCCGAGGAGGTGACCGGCGACGGTCTGGACGAACTCCTCGCGCTGGGCGTCGTCCCAGACGTCGCGCACGAGGTGCCCGGCCTGGCTGAAGTCGTCGTCGTCCGGACGCAGCTCGTAGGCGGTGCGGACCATCTCGCCGTCGGCCTCCCAGCCGTCCTCGACCGGGCCGACGTTGTCGGCGTAGCCGCGCCCCTCGGAGTTCGGGGCGTACACCGGGGCGTCACCGGAGTGCTCGAAGGCCATCGGGCCGTCGAAGGTGTAGGTGTTCTGCCCCTCGGTGCGGGGACGGTTGACCGGGAGCTGGAGGTAGTTCGGGCCGATCCGGTACCGGTGGGTGTCGCTGTAGGCGAACGTCCGCCCGAGCAGCATCTTGTCGGGGGAGAAGCCGATCCCCGGAACGGTCGCGTTCGGCTCGAACGCGGCCTGCTCGACCTGGGCGAAGAAGTTCTCCGGGTTCCGGTTCAGCGTCATGGTCCCCACCTTGGTCAGCGGGTAGTCGCTGTGCGGCCAGATCTTCGTCAGGTCGAACGGGTTGATCCGATAGGTCTTGGCGTCCTCGAACGGCATGACCTGCACCGAGAGCGTCCAGCTCGGGAACTCGCCCCGGTCGATCGCCTCGTAGAGGTCGCGCCGGTGGTGGTCCGCGTCCTCGCCGGCGATCCGGGTCGCCTCGGCGCCGGTGAGGCCCTCGACCCCCTGGTCGCTGTGGAAGTGGTACTTGACCCAGAACTTCTCGCCCTCGGCGTTGATCCACATGTAGGTGTGGCTGCCGTAGCCGTTCATGTGGCGGAACGTCTTCGGGATGCCCCGGTCACCCATGAGGTAGGTGACCTGGTGGGCGGACTCCGGGTTGAGGGTCCAGAAGTCCCACTGCATGTGGTTGTCCCGCAGGCCGTTCCCCCCGCGGCGCTTCTGGCTGCGGATGAAGTGCGGGAACTTCATCGTGTCCCGGATGAAGAAGATCGGCGTGTTGTTCCCCACGAGGTCGTAGTTGCCCTCGTCGGTGTAGAACTTCAGCGCGAAGCCGCGCGGGTCGCGCCACGTGTCCGGCGAGCCCTGCTCGCCCGCGACCGTCGAGAAGCGCGCGAGCATCTCGGTCCTCGCGCCCTTCTGGAACAGCCCCGCCTTGGTGTAGGCGCTGACGTCCTCGGTGGTCTCGAAGATCCCGAAGGCCCCCGACCCCTTGGCGTGGACGTTCCGCTCCGGCACCCGCTCCCGGTTGAAGTGGGCCATCTGCTCGATGAAGTGGGTGTCGTGGAGGAAGATCGGCCCGTTCGGGCCGGCGGTGAGGCTGTTGCGGTCGCTCGGCGCGACCGCGCCGGTCGCCCTCGTCGAGCCCAGGGCCGCCTCCCGCGAGGGGGCGACGTCGCCGGACGGGGTGGCGTTCGGCGGGTTGGTGACGTCGGTCATCGTGTCTCCTTCTGCGTCCTGCTCGGGATTGCTTCGGTGTCCTGCTCCGGGGCCGCCGCGCACGCGGCGCACGTCCCCCAGTAGACGACCTCGGCCTCGTCGATCGTGAAGCCGTGGTCGTCCGAGGCGGTGAGACAGGGCGTCTCTCCCGTCGCGCAGTCGACGTCGGCCACCGTCCCGCAGGACCGGCAGACGACGTGGTGGTGGTTGTCGCCGACCCTCGCCTCGAACCTCGAGGGCGAGCCGGCGGGCTCGATGCGGCGCACGAGCCCACGCTCGGTGAGCACGCGCAGCGCGTCGTACACCGCCTGGGTCGAGACCCGTCCCAGCCGCAGCCGGGCCGCGGCGGCGATCGTCTCGACGTCGGCGTGCGGGGAGGCGTGGACCGCCGCGAGCACGGCGAGCCGGGGCGCGGTGACCCGCAGCCGCGCCTCGCGCAGCCTCCCGGTCAGGTCCACGGTCTCCATCACCACCCAACCTGCCACGTGATCTGGAACGAGTCAAAGAAGGCGCACCGGTCGTGGCCCGCGCGGGCACCGGCGCGCGGGCCGTCGACCTGCGCAGACGCGGCGACGTCCCGGGGTCCGGGCCACCGGACCCGGCCCCGTCCGGCGCCCATAGACTCGGGTCTCGGCCGCAGCGAACGAGAAGTGGACACGATGTCAGGACCGAACACGCAGTACGACCCGGTCGAGGTCGCCGCGCTCGACCCGGAGGTGCTCGACGCCGCCGTCGCGCGGGCCCTCGAGGACGTGGCCGCCGCCGGTGACCTCGACGCCCTCAAGGCCGCCCGGTCGGCCCACCAGGGGGAGCGGAGCCCGCTGGCGCTCGCGAACCGGGAGATCGGCGCGCTCCCGCCGAGCGCCAAGGCCGACGCGGGCAAGCGGGTCGGCGCGGCCCGCGGCCGGGTCGCGGAGGCCGTCGCCGCTCGCCGGGCCGAGCTCGAGGCCGAGCGGGACGCACGGATCCTCGTCGAGGAGACGATGGACCTCACCGTGCGGGTGCCGCGACGCCCGCTCGGCGCCCGCCACCCCGTCTCCCTCGTCACCGAGCGGGTCGAGGACATCTTCGTCGCCCTCGGGTGGGAGATCGCCGAGGGGCCCGAGGTCGAGAGCGAGTGGCTCACCTTCGACGCCCTCAACATCGGTCCCGACCACCCCGCCCGGGGCGAGCAGGACACCTTCTACGTCGAGCCGGAGGACTCCGGGCTCGTCCTGCGCACCCACACCTCCCCGGTCCAGGTCCGCACGATGCTCGCCCAGCAGCCCCCGGTCCGGGTCCTCTGCCCGGGCAAGGTGTTCCGCACCGACGACCTCGACGCGACCCACACCCCCGTCTTCCACCAGTTCGAGGGCCTCGTCGTCGACGAGGGCATCACCATGGCCCACCTCAAGGGCAGCCTCGACGCCTTCGTCCAGCGCCTCTTCGGGGGCGAGACCCTCACCCGGCTGCGCCCGAACTACTTCCCCTTCACCGAGCCCAGCGCCGAGATCGACTGCCGCTGCTGGGTCTGCGCCGGCGCCGACCCGGGGTGCCGGACCTGCGGGGGCACCGGGTGGATCGAGCTCGGCGGCTGCGGCATGGTCAACCGCCGGGTGCTCGTCGCGAGCGGCATCGACCCCGACCGGTACACCGGCTTCGCCTTCGGGCTCGGCATCGAGCGCTCGCTCATGCTGCGCCACGGCGTCGCCGACATGCACGACATCGTCGAGGGAGACGTGCGGTTCTCCGCGCAGTTCGGGATGGAGATCTGATGCGCGCCCCCGTGTCATGGCTGCGCGAGCTCGTCGACCTCGAGCCCGGTGCGACCGGTGCCGACGTCGCGGCGAGCCTGGTCCGGGTCGGCCTCGAGGAGGAGGGCCTCCACGGCGGCGACGTCACCGGCCCGCTCGTGCTCGGCCGGGTCCTCTCCGCCGAGCCCGAGCCGCAGAAGAACGGCAAGACCGTCAACTGGTGCCGGGTCGACGTCGGCGACGCAGGCGGGACCGACGAGCCGCAGGGCATCGTCTGCGGCGCCCACAACTTCGCCGCCGGCGACCTCGTCGTCGTCATCCTCCCCGGAGGCGTCCTGCCGGGCGGGCTCGTGATCTCGGCCCGGAAGACCTACGGCCACGTCTCGGCCGGGATGATCTGCTCGGCCGCCGAGCTCGGGCTCGGGGAGGGCCCCGCCGCGACCGAGGGCATCATCGTCCTCACGGACTGGTTCGCCGGCGACGAGGCCGGGCTCGCCGCCCTGGGCCGTCTCGCGCCCGGGGACGACGCGATCGGGCTGCTCGGCCTCGACGAGGAGGTCGTCGAGGTCAACGTCACCCCCGACCGGGGCTACTGCCTCTCGCTGCGCGGCATCGCCCGCGAGTACGCCCTCTCCACCGGGCAGGTCTTCCACGACCCGGCCGCCGCCCCGACCGCCGAGCCGGTGCGCGCAGACGCCCCCGGCTTCCCGGTCCGGCTCGAGGACACCGCGCCGATCGACGGCCGGCCCGGGTGCGACCGGTACGTCGCCCGGGTCGTCCGCGGCGTCGACGTCGGCGCGCGGACCCCGGCGTGGATGGCCCTCCGGCTCACCCGGGCCGGGATGCGGCCGATCTCCCTGCCGGTCGACGTGACCAACTACGTCATGCTGCTGCTCGGCCAGCCGCTGCACGCGTTCGACCTCGACACCCTCTCGGGGTCGATCGTGGTCCGGCGGGCCCGACCGGGGGAGCGGCTGCGCACGCTCGACGACGTCGACCGCACGCTCGACCCCGAGGACCTGCTCATCACCGACGGCGGCACGACCCCGCTCGCGCTCGCCGGGGTCATGGGCGGGGAGACCTCCGAGGTCGGCGGCTCGACGAGCGACGTCCTCGTCGAGTCTGCCCACTTCGACGCGACGACGGTCGCCCGGACCTCGCGGCGGCACCGCCTCGGGTCCGAGGCCTCCCGCCGGTTCGAGCGCGGCGTGGACCCCGAGGTGGCCGACCGCGCCGCCCAGCTCGCCGTCGACCTGCTCGTCACCCTCGGCGGCGGCACCGCCGACCCCGCGGTCACCGACGTCGACGACCGCCGGCGGCCCGTCCCGTTCCGGTTCGAGGTCGACCTGCCCACCCGGTACGTGGGCCTGGAGTACCCGCGGGAGGAGGTCCTCGGCACGCTGCGCGCCGTCGGGTGCGAGGTCGACGAGGACCCGGGGACGGGGACGGAGGTCGAGGTCAGCCCGCCGTCGTGGCGGCCCGACCTCGTCGACGGTCCCGACCTCGTCGAGGAGGTCGCCCGGGTGCGGGGCTACGACCAGATCCCGTCGGTGATCCCGGAGGCCCACGGCCGCGGCCTCACCCGGGGCCAGCGGGTCCGGCGCCTGGTCGCCCGCACGCTCGCCCAGCAGGGCCTCGTCGAGGTGCTCAGCTACCCGTTCGTCGCGCCGGGACTGTTCGACCGGCTCGGCTACGCCGAGGACGACCCGCGGCGGCTCAGCGTCCGGCTCGCCAACCCGCTGCAGGAGGAGGCCCCGCTCATGCGGACCTCCGTGCTCGACACCCTGCTCGACGTGCTGCGGCGCAACGTCGGCCGGGGGCAGCGCGACGTCGCGGTGTACGAGCTCGGCCTCGTCGTGCGCGGCTCGGTCAGCCCGCGCCCGGCGCCGGTCCCGCCCGCGGACCGCCGGCCCGAGCCCGACCTCCTCGCGGAGATCGAGGACGCCGTCCCGGCCCAGCCCCGCCACGTCGCCTTCGCCGCGGCCGGGGAGGCCGAGCCCCCCGGCCCCTGGGGGACCGGGCGCCCCGTCGACCCGACCGACGCGGTCGCCTGGGCGCGCACGCTCGCCGAGGCCCTCGGCCTCGCGGTCGAGGTCGAGGCCGCCGAGCAGGCCCCGTGGCACCCCGGACGGTGCGCCCGCGTCCACCTCGGCGACGGCACCGTCGTCGGGTACGTCGGCGAGCTCCACCCGAAGGTCGTCACCGCCCTCGACCTGCCCCCGCGCACCGTGGCCGGCGAGCTCGACGTCGACGTCCTCGTCGCGGCGAGCGGGGCCCCGCTGCAGGCGGAACCGCTCTCGACCTACCCCGCCGCCCGGACCGACGTCGCGCTCGTCGTGGCCGAGGACGTCCCCGCGGCGGAGGTCGAGCGCGCCCTGCGGGACGGGGCGGGCGCCGAGCTGGAGAGCCTCGCCCTGTTCGACCTCTACCGCGGCGGACAGGTCGGCGAGGGGCAGAAGTCGCTCGCCTACCGCCTCACCTTCCGTCCCGAGGACCACACGATGACCACCGACGAGGTCAGCGCCCTGCGCGACGTCGCGATCGCCGCGGCCGCCCGGGCCACCGGCGCGGTCCAGCGGGGGGCGTGACGATGGGCGTGCACGACGGCGACGCCGCCACGCGAACCGACGGCGCCACGCGAACCGACGCCGCCACGCCTGCCGATGCCGCAAAGGGCACCCACGCCGGGGGGCGGGTCGTCCTCGTCACCGGGGCCTCCCGCGGCATCGGCGCCGTCCTCGCCGACGCGTTCGAGGCGGTCGGGGACACCGTCGAGCGGGGGTCGCGGGCCGTCGCCGAGGTCACGGACCCCGCCCAGGTCGACGCCTGGGTCGGCCACGTCGTGGCCCGGCACGGCCGGATCGACGTCCTCGTCAACAACGCCGGGGTCATGGACGAGGAGGTCCCCCTCTGGGAGGCCGACCCGGACCGCTGGTGGCAGGCGGTCGAGGTCAACGTCCGCGGGCCCTTCCTGCTCACCCGGGCCGTCGTCCCGCACATGCTCGCCGCCGGCGGGGGCCGCGTCCTCAACCTCAACTCCGGCTCGGGCACCCGGGCGAACGACGTCGCCACCGCCTACCACGTCGGCAAGACCGCCCTGGCCCGGATCACCGGGGCCACCCACCTCGCCGGCGCCGAGCGGGGCGTCCTCGCCTTCGACCTCGCGCCCGGGGTCGTGCGCACCGACATGACGCTCGCCATGCGGGCCCACGAGGGGCGCACCGAGTGGACCTCGCCGGAGGAGGTCACCGCCCTCGCGCTCGCGCTCGCCTCCGGGGAGCTCGACGCGTGGTCCGGCAGGTTCGTCCGCGCCGGCGTCGACACCCCCGAGTCGCTCCGCGAGGCCGCCTCCCGGCTGCAGCCGCAGAGCCGGACGATCGGTCTGCTGCCGTGGGGGAGCGACGACCCGCAGTCTGCATAACTGTACGCCGCCATGTATAGTCATACGCATGATGCGAGTGGCAGTCGCCGGCGCGAGCGGGTACGCCGGGGGTGAGGTGCTGCGGCTGCTCCTCTGCCACCCCGAGGTCGAGCTGGGCACCCTCTCTGCCGGGGCCAACGCGGGGGAGCGGCTCGGAGCCGTCCACCCCCACCTGACCCCGCTCGCGGACGTCGAGCTCGCGGGCACCGACGCTGCCGCCCTGCGCGGCCACGACGCCGTCGTCCTCGCCCTGCCGCACGGGGTGAGCGCGCAGCTCGCGCCCGAGCTGGACGGCGAGCCCGACGCCGTCGTCGTCGACTGCGGTGCCGACTTCCGGCTCCGGGAGGCCGGCGCCTGGGAGGAGTTCTACGGCGGCGCCCACGCCGGCTCGTGGCCCTACGGCCTGCCCGAGCTCGTCACCTCGGGCGGTCGGCAGCGCGACCGGCTGCGCGGGGCCCGGAGGGTCGCGGTGCCCGGGTGCTACCCGACCGCGGTGAGCCTCGCGCTCGCCCCCGGCATCGCCGCCGGGGTCGCCGAGCCCGAGGACGTCGTCGTCGTGGCCGCCTCCGGGACCTCCGGGGCCGGGCGGTCGTCGAAGCCGCACCTGCTCGGCGCCGAGGTCATGGGCGCGATGTCGCCGTACGGGGTCGGTGGCACCCACCGGCACACCCCGGAGATCGAGCAGAACCTCGCTGCCGCGGCCGGCAGGCCGGTCCGGGTCTCCTTCACCCCGACGCTCGCCCCGATGCCCCGGGGCATCCTCGCCACGTGCACCGCGAAGGCGGCTCCCGGCGCGACCGCGGACACGGTCCGGGAGGCCTGGCGCAGCGCCTACGCCGACGAGCCGTTCGTCCACCTCCTTCCCGAGGGACGCTGGCCGCACACCGGAGCCGTCCTGGGCTCCAACGTCGTCCACGTCCAGGTCGCCCTCGACGAGCGGGCCGGGCGGGTCGTCGCCGTCGCCGCGGTCGACAACCTCACCAAGGGCACCGCCGGGGCCGCCGTGCAGTGCCTCAACCTCGCCGCCGGCCTGCCGGAGACGACGGGCCTGCCGGTCTGCGGGGTCGCGCCGTGAGCGTCACGACGCCCGCCGGGTTCCGGGCGGCCGGGGTCGCCGCCGGCCTCAAGGGCTCCGGCGGTCCCGACGTCGCGGTCGTCGTCGGCGACGGGCCCGACCACCACGCCGCCGGGGTGTTCACCTCCAACCGGGTCCAGGCCGCGCCGGTGACGTGGTCCCGGCAGGTCCTCGCCGACGGCCGGGCCGACGCCGTCGTCCTCAACTCCGGCGGGGCGAACGCGTGCACCGGCAGCCGGGGGTTCCTCGACACCCACACCACGGCCGAGCACCTCGCCGGCGCCCTCGGCGTCTCCGCCGGCGACGTCGCCGTCTGCTCCACCGGCCTCATCGGCGAGCCGCTCCCCATGGACCGGCTGCTGCCGGGTGTCGACCGCGCGGTGGCGGCGCTCGCCCCGGGCGGCGGCGAGGACGCCGCGCGCGCGATCACGACGACCGACACCGTGCACAAGGAGGCCGTCCACGCCGGCGACGGGTGGTCGGTCGGTGGCATGGCCAAGGGTGCCGGGATGCTCGCGCCCGCCCTCGCGACGATGCTCGTCGTCCTCACCACCGACGCCGTCACCTCGGCCGCCGACCTCGACGCCGCGCTCCGGGCCGCGACCGCGGTGACGTTCGACCGGGTCGACTCCGACAGCTGCCAGTCGACCAACGACACCGTCCTCCTGCTCGCCTCCGGGGCCTCCGGGGTCCCCGTCGAGCCCGCCGAGCTGACCGCCGCGGTCACCGCGGTGTGCGCCGACCTCGCCCGGCAGCTCGTCGCCGACGCCGAGGGAGCCCACCACGACATCGCCGTCGAGGTCGTCGGCGCCGCGAGCGAGCCGGACGCCCTCGAGGTCGCCCGCGCCGTCGCCCGGAACACCCTCGTCAAGTGCGCCGTGTTCGGCGAGGACCCCAACTGGGGGCGGATCCTCGCCGCGGTCGGCACGACCCGCGCCGCGTTCGCCCCCGGCGAGCTCGACGTCAGCATCAACGGGGTCCGGGTCTGCCGGGCCGGCGGCGTCGGGGAGGACCGCGGCCTCGTCGACCTCGCCCCCCGCGAGGTGCACGTCGTCATCGACCTCCACGCCGGGGACACCTCGGCCACGGTGTGGACCAACGACCTCACCCACGACTACGTCCACGAGAACTCGGCCTACTCGACGTGAGCCAGCACCCATGAGCCCCCACAGCCACCCCGCCGCCCGGACCCTGCGCGGCGCCATCGACGCCGCCGCCGTGCGGGTCGCCCAGGCCAAGGCCCGCACCCTCGTCGAGGCGCTGCCCTGGCTCGAGCGCTTCCGCGGTGCCCTCGTCGTCATCAAGTACGGCGGGAACGCGATGGTCGACGACGACCTCAAGGCCGCCTTCGCCGAGGACGTCGTGTTCCTGCGCTACGCCGGGCTGCGTCCCGTCGTCGTCCACGGCGGCGGCCCGCAGATCGCGACGATGCTGCACCGGCTCGGGCTCGAGAGCGAGTTCCGCGGCGGGCTGCGGGTCACCACCCCCGAGGTCATGGACGTCGTGCGGATGGTCCTCACCGGGCAGGTGGGCCGCGAGCTCGTCGGCCTGCTCAACCAGCACGGCCCGCTCGCCGTCGGCCTGTCCGGGGAGGACGCCGGCCTCTTCGGCGCCCGCCGGCGAACCGCCCTCCACGGCGGCGCGCCGGTCGACCTCGGGCTCGTCGGCGACGTCGTCGAGGTCAGCCCGTCGGCGGTCGAGGACATCCTCGCCGCGGGGCGGATCCCCGTCGTCTCCACGGTCGCGCCCGACCTCGACGCCGACGGCCAGGTGCTCAACGTCAACGCCGACAGCGCCGCCGCCGCGCTCGCCGCCTCGCTCGGGGCCCACAAGCTCGTCGTCCTCACCGACGTCGAGGGCGTGTACGCGGACTGGCCCGACCGGGACTCCCTGCTCTCCCAGCTGCCCGTGTCCGGGGCCCGGGACCTGCTCGGGCGCGTCTCGACGGGGATGATCCCGAAGCTCGAGGCGTGCGTGCGCGCCGTCGAGGGCGGGGTCCCCCAGGCGCACGTCGTCGACGGCCGTCAGCCCCACTCGCTGCTGCTCGAGGTGTTCACCTCCGAGGGCATCGGCACCATGATCGTCCCCGACGAGGAGGCCACGGAGTGACCACCCCCACCACCGCCGCCACCCGGAGCGAGGCGCTCCTCGACCGCTACGAGCAGGCGCTCGCCCCGGTCTACGGCCGCCCGCCGCTCGTGCTCTCCCACGGCCACGGCGCCCACGTGTGGGACGTCGACGGCGCCCGGTACCTCGACCTCGTCGGCGGGATCGCCGTCAACGCCCTCGGGCACGCCCACCACGCCCTCGTCGAGGCCGTCACCCGCCAGGTCGGCGCCGCCGTCCACGTGTCCAACCTCGTCACCACCGAGGCCCAGATCGCGCTCGCCGAGCGCCTCCTCGAGGTCGCCGCCGCCCCCGCAGGCTCGAAGGTCTTCCTCTGCAACTCCGGCGCCGAGGCCGTCGAGGCGGCCGTCAAGCTCGCCCGCCGGACCGGCCGGCCCGGGATCGTCGCCGCCGAGGGTGCCTTCCACGGCCGGACCACGGGAGCGCTCGCGCTCACCCACAAGGCCGCCTACCGCGAGCCGTTCGAGCCCCTCATCCCCGGCGTGAGCCACGTCCCCTACGGCGACGTCGCCGCGCTCGCCGAGGCCGTCACCCCCGACGTCGGCGCGGTCGTCCTCGAGCCGGTCCAGGGCGAGGCCGGCGTCGTCGTCCCCCCGCCGGGCTACCTCGCCGCCGCCCGCGAGATCACGAGCTCGGTCGGCGCCCTGCTCGTGCTCGACGAGATCCAGACCGGGATCGGGCGGACCGGGGCGTGGTTCGCCCACCAGCACGAGGAGGTCGTCCCGGACGCCGTCACGGTCGCCAAGGGCCTCGGCGGCGGCGTGCCCGTCGGGGCGCTGGTCACCTTCGGCCCGGAGGTGTCCGGCCTGCTCACCCGGGGCCAGCACGGGAGCACCTTCGGCGGCAACCCGCTCGCCGCCGCGGCCGGGCTCGCCGTCCTCGAGACGATCGCCGCCGAGGGCCTGCTCGAGCACGCCCGCGAGGCCGGCGAGCACCTCGCCGACCGGGTCGAGGCGCTGGGCCACCCGCTCGTCGCCGGGGTCCGCGGCATCGGGCTGCTGCGCGCCGTGGCGCTCACCCGGCCGGTCGCCGCGGAGGCGGCCGCGAGCGCCCGTGACGCCGGGTTCCTCGTCAACCCGGTCGCCCCGGACGCCCTCCGACTCGCGCCTCCGCTCGTGGTGACCACCGACGAGCTCGACGAGTTCGTCGCCGCCCTGCCGGCCGTGCTCGACGCGGCCCTCGAGCTCGAGGCGCTCGAGGCGCGCGAGGCCGGCGAGGGGGCCGGATGACTCCCGCAGAGACACCCGTCGTGCGGCACTTCCTGCGCGACGACGACCTCACCGCGGCCGAGCAGGCCGAGGTGCTGCGCCGGGCCGCGGCCCTGAAGGAGTCCCCGTTCTCGGACCGCTGCCTCGAGGGACCGCAGTCCGTCGCCGTCGTCTTCGACAAGCCGAGCACCCGGACCCGGGTGTCGTTCAGCGCGGGAATCGCCCACCTCGGCGGGCACCCGCTCGTCATCGACGCCGCGACCAGCCAGCTCGGCCGCGGCGAGCCGGTCGCCGACACCACCCGCGTCCTGGACCGCATCGTCTCCGCCATCGTCTGGCGCACCGCCGGCCACGAGCGGATCGAGGCGATGGCCGCGGTCAGCCGGGTCCCGGTCGTCAACGCCCTCACCGACCACGCCCACCCCTGCCAGGTGCTCGCCGACCTGCTCACCGTCGCCGAGCACGTCGGCGGCCCGTCGGGGCGTGCCCTGGCCTACCTCGGGGACGGCGCGAACAACATGGCCCACTCCTACCTGCTCGGCTGCGCGCTCGCCGGGATGGACGTCCGGGTCGGCGCCCCCGGCTCGCACCTGCCCGAGCCCGCCGTCGTCGCCCGGGCCGAGGAGATCGCCGCCACGACCGGCGGGTCGGTGACCGTGACGACCGCCCCCGAGGAGGCCGTCACCGGGGCCGACGTCGTCGCGACCGACACGTGGGTCTCGATGGGCCAGGAGGCCGAGAAGGCGGGGCGCTCGGGCGCCGGCAGCCCCTTCGCGCCGTACGCCGTCACCGAGGACCTGCTCTCCCGGCACGCCCCCCGCGCCCGCGTGCTGCACTGCCTGCCCGCCTACCGCGGTCTCGAGGTCTCCGCGGAGGTGCTCGACGGCCCGAGGGCCATGGTCTGGGACGAGGCCGAGAACCGGCTGCACGTCCAGAAGGCGCTGCTCTCGTGGCTGCTCGAGGCCTCGTCCGCTGGCGGGGCCGACGCGTGATCGCCGGCTCGCGCACCGCCCGGCAGCGGCGGATCGTCGAGATCCTCGGCCGGGAGCAGGTGCGCAGCCAGGGCGAGCTGCTCGAGCGGCTCGCGCTGGACGGCATCGACGTGACCCAGGCGACCCTCTCGCGGGACCTGCTCGACCTCGGCGCCGAGAAGGTCCGGGTCGGGCGCGCCCTCGTCTACGCCGTGCCGGGCGAGGGCGGGGACCGGACCCCCCGCCCGGCGGCGGACGCCGAGGAGGTCAGCGGACGGCTCCGCCGGCTCTGCGAGGAGCTCCTCGTCACCGCGGAGGCCACGGGCCACCTCGTCGTCGTCCGGACCCCGCCCGGGGCGGCGAGCTACCTCGCCTCGGCGATCGACCACACCCAGCCGGCCGGGGTGGTGGGGACGATCGCGGGGGACGACACCATCATGGTGGTCACCACCGGCCAGCGGGCGGGCCGCGCCCTCGCCGAGCGGCTGCTCGCGCTGTCGGGCAGCGACTGAGCAGCCCGGGCCACGGGCGCGGGCCACCCGCGCCCGCCCACCCACGCGCACGACCTGACGACGAGAGAGGACGAGATGACCGAGCACCCCGCCCCCCGGGGCGAGCCGGACCACGGCCGCGACACGGGCGACCGGACCGACCGGGTCAGCCTGTGGGGCGGGCGCTTCGCCGGGGGACCGGACCGCGCCCTCGCCGAGCTCTCCCGCAGCACCCACTTCGACTGGCGGCTCGCGCCGTACGACATCGCGGGGTCACGCGCCCACGCCCGGGTGCTGCACGGCGCCGGGCTGCTCGACGACGCGACCCTCGAGGCGATGCTGGCTGCGCTCGAGCGCCTCCGCGCCGACGTCGAGAGCGGCGCCTTCGCGCCCGACCCCGACGACGAGGACGTCCACACCGCCCTCGAGCGGGGGCTCATCGAGCGCGCCGGCACCGAGACCGGCGGGCGGCTGCGGGCCGGACGGTCCCGCAACGACCAGATCGCCACGCTGTTCCGGATGTACCTGCGCGACCACGCCCGCGTCGTCGGCGGCCTGCTCCTCGACGTCGTCGACGCCCTCGTCGGCCAGGCCGAGTCCCACCTCGGGGTGGCGATGCCGGGCCGGACCCACCTCCAGCACGCGCAGCCGGTGCTGCTCAGCCACCACCTGCTCGCCCACGCCTGGGCGCTGCTGCGGGACGTCGACCGGCTCCGGGACTGGGACGCCCGCGCGGCGACCTCGCCGTACGGGTCCGGCGCCCTCGCGGGGTCCTCGCTCGGCCTGGACCCGGAGGCGGTCGCCGCCGACCTCGGGTTCGTCGGGGCCGTGGAGAACTCGATCGACGGCACCGCCTCGCGGGACGTCGTCGCCGAGCTGTGCTTCGTCGCGGCGATGGCCGGGGTCGACCTGTCCCGCATCGCCGAGGAGGTGGTCCTCTGGGCGACCAAGGAGTTCGGTTTCGTCACCCTCGACGACGCGTTCTCCACCGGCTCGAGCATCATGCCGCAGAAGAAGAACCCCGACGTCGCCGAGCTCGCCCGCGGCAAGGCCGGCCGGCTCGTCGGCGACCTCGCCGGGCTGCTCACCACCCTCAAGGCGCTGCCGCTGGCCTACAACCGCGACCTGCAGGAGGACAAGGAGCCGGTGTTCGACGCCGTCGACTCCCTCGAGGTCCTGCTGCCGGCGTTCGCCGGGATGGTGGCGACCCTGACCTTCGACACCGACCGGCTGGCCTCGCTCGCCCCGCAGGGGTTCTCGCTCGCGACGGACGTCGCCGAGTGGCTCGTCCGGCAGGGCGTCGCGTTCCGGGTCGCCCACGAGGTCGCCGGCGCCTGCGTGCGCGAGTGCGAGCGCCGCGGCATCGAGCTGTGGGACCTCACCGACGCCGACCTCGCGGGCGTCAGCGAGCACCTGACCCCCGGGGTGCGGGAGGTCCTCAGCGTCCCCGGCTCGCTCGCCTCCCGCGACGCCAAGGGCGGGACCGCCCCCGCCCGGGTCCGCGAGCAGCTCGCGGCGGCCCGGGAGCGGGTGGCCGCGGCCCGGGAGTGGACCGGCGCGCCGATCGAGGTGCGCTGAGCGTGGGGACGGGCACCGGGCCCGTCACGCGGGACTTCCTCGCCCGCGACGCCCTCGACCTCGCCCCCGACCTCCTCGGGGCCACCCTCACCCACGGCGGGGTCACCCTCCGGCTCACCGAGGTCGAGGCGTACCGCGGCCGGGACGACCCCGGCTCGCACGCCTACTCCGGCCGCACCCCCAGGGTCGAGGTCATGTTCGGCCCCCCCGGGCACCTCTACGTGTACTTCACCTACGGGATGCACTTCTGCGCCAACGTCGTCTGCGGCCGGGACGGCGAGGCATCCGCCGTCCTGCTGCGCGCCGGGGAGGTCGTCGCCGGCGAGGACCTCGCCCGGGAGCGGCGACCCGGCGTTCCCGAGCGCGACTGGGCCCGCGGACCCGCCCGGCTGACCCGCACGCTCGGGATCGGGCGGGAGGAGAACGGGCTCGACCTCTGCGGGCCCGAGCCGCTGGTCGCGACGTCGACGGGGGCCGGCGCCACCGTGCGCTCCGGGCCCCGGGTCGGCGTCAGCGGGCCGGGCGGGGACGGGGCGACCTACCCCTGGCGGTTCTGGCTCGAGGGCGAGCGGACCGTCTCGGCCTACCGGGCGGCGACACCGCGTCGCCGCCGGAGCCGGTCGTAGGGCAGGCTTGGCGACTGACGAGGCGACAAGGACGGTCGCGGCGCGGCCCCCGTCGAGGGGCCCGGGCGCCGGACCACGACGCGAGACCCACGACGTGGGAGCGGAGGAGAACCGGACGTGGACGACATCCTCGACGAGCTGCAGTGGCGCGGGCTGGCCGCCCAGACCACCGACGAGGCCGCGCTGCGGGAGGCACTGGCGGCGGGACCGGTCACGGTCTACTGCGGGTTCGACCCGACCGCGCCGTCCCTGCACTTCGGCAACCTCGTCCAGCTCGTCGTGCTGCGCCACCTCCAGCGGGCCGGGCACCGGGTCATCTGCCTCGTCGGCGGGTCGACGGGGCTCATCGGCGACCCCCGCCCGACCTCGGAGCGGGTGCTGAAGACCAAGGAGCAGACCGCGGACTGGGTCGGCCGGATCACCGAGCAGGTCCGGCCGTTCCTCGACGTCACCGGGGACAACCCCGCCCTCATCGTCAACAACCTCGACTGGACCGGGGAGCTGAGCGCGCTCGACTTCCTCCGCGACGTCGGCAAGCACTTCCGGGTCAACCAGATGCTCCGCAAGGAGTCGGTCGCCGCCCGGCTGGAGAGCCAGGACGGGATCAGCTACACCGAGTTCAGCTACCAGCTGCTCCAGGGGCTGGACTACCTCCACCTGTTCCGGGAGTTCGGCTGCACGCTGCAGACCGGGGGCCAGGACCAGTGGGGCAACCTCACCGCGGGCGCCGACCTCATCCACCGGGTCGAGGGGGCCTCGGTCCACCTGCTCACCACGCCGCTGGTCACCGACAGCCACGGGCAGAAGTTCGGCAAGTCCGAGGGCAACGCCGTGTGGCTCAGCGCCGACATGACGAGCCCGTACGCCTTCTACCAGTACTGGCTCAACGTCGAGGACGCGTCGGTCGTGCACCTGCTCAAGGTGTTCACCGACCGGTCCCCGGACGAGGTCGCCGAGCTCGAGGCCGTCCACGCCGAGAAGCCGTTCCTGCGCGAGGCCCACCGGGCCCTCGCCACGGACGTGACGAGCCTCGTGCACGGCTCCGAGGCGACGGCCGCCGCGGCAGCGGCCTCGGCCGCGCTGTTCGGCTCCGGCGACGTCGCCGGCCTCGACCGCGCGACCCTCGCCGACGCCGCCGCCGAGCTGCCGGGCGCCGACGTGCCCCCCGGCACCGGCCTGCTCGACGCCCTCGTCGCCGTCGGGCTCGTCGACAGCAAGAAGGCCGCCCGCCGGACCGTCGACGAGGGCGGGGTCTCGGTCAACAACGTCCGGGTCGGCGACGTCACCCGGGTGCTGGGGGAGGAGGACTACCTCCACGGCGACCTCGTCCTCCTCCGCCGTGGCCGCAAGTCCCTCGCGGCGGCCCGCCGCCCCACGAGCTGACCCGCCGTCGCCCTGGCGAACCCGCTACCCCCGAGCGCACCCGCTACCCCCCGAGCGCACCCCACCCGTTGAGTGAGCAGCAACTGTCTTCCCACGGGCCCGGAGGCTGCAGTTGGTGCTCACTCAACGGGGGGCCGCGGGTGACCTGCCAGGGTCGGGCGGGGGTGGGGACCCGATTTGGCGGTCGCGGGAGCGTCGCGTAGTGTTCCTACCCGTCAGCCCGCAAGGGAGGAACGGACACCACAGCACAGGCTTGCGGCCTGCGCGAAGAAGGCCGGTCCCGGGTTGGCACCGACCACGAGCCGAGTGCTAACGTGGTTGCCCGCTCCGGACGGAGAGTCAAGCGCTCACCGCCACGGAGCACCATGAGGAAGCCCCGCCCGACCGTCACACGTGACCGTCAGACGGTGCGCGTCCGAACCTTGAGAACTCAACAGCGTGTCAAAAATCGATGCCAATTTTCCTCGTCGGGGTGGCATGCCTGGTGTTGTGCTGGGTGTGTCGTCTTTGATGATGATTCCTTTTGGTTGAGGATGAATGACTAGTTTTGCTAGTTGTTTGTTTCTCTGCCAGTGACATTCCCTTCGGGGTTGTTTTCCCGGGTCGTGCCGTGTGGTGCGTGTCCGGGTGTTGAACATCAACGGAGAGTTTGATCCTGGCTCAGGACGAACGCTGGCGGCGTGCTTAACACATGCAAGTCGAACGGTGACCTGGGGAGCTTGCTCCCTGGTGATCAGTGGCGAACGGGTGAGTAACACGTGAGTAACCTGCCCCAGACTCTGGAATAACCCCGGGAAACCGGGGCTAATTCCGGATACGACGCGGGAGCGCATGCTTCCGTGTGGAAAGGTTTTTCCGGTCTGGGATGGGCTCGCGGCCTATCAGCTTGTTGGTGAGGTGAAGGCTCACCAAGGCGACGACGGGTAGCCGGCCTGAGAGGGCGACCGGCCACACTGGGACTGAGACACGGCCCAGACTCCTACGGGAGGCAGCAGTGGGGAATATTGCACAATGGGCGCAAGCCTGATGCAGCGACGCCGCGTGAGGGATGACGGCCTTCGGGTTGTAAACCTCTTTCAGCAGGGAAGAAGCGAGAGTGACGGTACCTGCAGAAGAAGCACCGGCTAACTACGTGCCAGCAGCCGCGGTAATACGTAGGGTGCGAGCGTTGTCCGGAATTATTGGGCGTAAAGAGCTTGTAGGCGGTTTGTCGCGTCTGCTGTGAAAATCCGGGGCTCAACCCCGGACTTGCAGTGGGTACGGGCAGACTAGAGTGTGGTAGGGGAGACTGGAATTCCTGGTGTAGCGGTGAAATGCGCAGATATCAGGAGGAACACCGATGGCGAAGGCAGGTCTCTGGGCCACTACTGACGCTGAGAAGCGAAAGCATGGGGAGCGAACAGGATTAGATACCCTGGTAGTCCATGCCGTAAACGTTGGGCGCTAGGTGTGGGACCCATTCCACGGGTTCCGTGCCGCAGCTAACGCATTAAGCGCCCCGCCTGGGGAGTACGGCCGCAAGGCTAAAACTCAAAGGAATTGACGGGGGCCCGCACAAGCGGCGGAGCATGCGGATTAATTCGATGCAACGCGAAGAACCTTACCAAGGCTTGACATGTACCGGAAACACCCAGAGATGGGTGCCCCTTTTGGCTGGTACACAGGTGGTGCATGGTTGTCGTCAGCTCGTGTCGTGAGATGTTGGGTTAAGTCCCGCAACGAGCGCAACCCTCGTTCTATGTTGCCAGCGCGTGATGGCGGGGACTCATAGAAGACTGCCGGGGTCAACTCGGAGGAAGGTGGGGATGACGTCAAATCATCATGCCCCTTATGTCTTGGGCTTCACGCATGCTACAATGGCCGGCACAGAGGGCTGCGAAACCGTAAGGTGGAGCGAATCCCAAAAAACCGGTCTCAGTTCGGATTGGGGTCTGCAACTCGACCCCATGAAGTCGGAGTCGCTAGTAATCGCAGATCAGCAACGCTGCGGTGAATACGTTCCCGGGCCTTGTACACACCGCCCGTCAAGTCACGAAAGTCGGTAACACCCGAAGCCGGTGGCCCAACCCTCGTGGAGGGAGCCGTCGAAGGTGGGACTGGCGATTGGGACTAAGTCGTAACAAGGTAGCCGTACCGGAAGGTGCGGCTGGATCACCTCCTTTCTAAGGAGCAGCTGGTCGCCGCCCCGTGGGGTGGTGGCCGTAAGGCAGCCTGGTCCGTCGGCGAGTGTTCGGCGGCAGGTGCTCATGGGTGGAACATCGATTAGTTGGCGTCGTGACCTGCTGGGTCGCTAGTACAGCCTCCGGGCCCCTGTTGTGGGGTCGGTCGGGGGAGTGGAACGCGGCTGGTGGGTGCGGCGCCTGACACGTTGTTGGGTCCTGAGGGCTCGGGCGCCGGCCTTTGTGCCGGTGGCTGTCTCTCGTGGCCGATCTGGTCAGGACCCCGCCGTGGGCGAACCGTTGCCGGCTTTGTGCTGGTGGTAGGCGTCCGGTTGTGCGGTGGGGGCCCGCCCGTATGTTGAGAACTACACAGTGGACGCGAGCATCTTTAATCTTTGTGGCTCAAGTTTTTAAGGGCACACGGTGGATGCCTTGGCACCAGGAACCGAAGAAGGACGTAGGAATCTGCGATAAGCCTCGGGGAGTCGATAACCAGACTGTGATCCGAGGATTTCCGAATGGGGAAACCCGGCTGGAGGCAAGTCCAGTCACCCTCGCCTGAACACATAGGGCGAGCGGAGGGAACGTGGGGAAGTGAAACATCTCAGTACCCACAGGAAGAGAAAGCAACAGCGATTCCGTGAGTAGTGGCGAGCGAAAGCGGATGAGGCCAAACCGATCATGTGGAGAAGCTGTCAGGCGTTGCATGGTCGGGGTTGTGGGACTCCCTCGTCGGTTCTGACAGACCGGCAAGGAGTGAGAAATCTGCGTCATAGTCGAAGGACATTGAAAGGTCCGGCACAGAGGGTGCTACCCCCGTAGACGAAATGGCGTGGACTCCTTGGGAGGATCCCAAGTAGCACGGGGCCCGAGAAATCCCGTGCGAATCTGGCGGGACCACCCGCTAAGCCTAAATATTCCCTGGTGACCGATAGCGGACAAGTACCGTGAGGGAAAGGTGAAAAGTACCCCGGGAGGGGAGTGAAATAGATCCTGAAACCGCGTGCCTACAATCCGTCGGAGCCGGCGTTGTTCCGGTGACGGCGTGCCTTTTGAAGAATGAGCCTGCGAGTTAGTGCTCAGTGGCGAGGTTAACCCGTGTGGGGAAGCCGTAGCGAGAGCGAGTCCGAATAGGGCGTTCTAGTCGCTGGGTCTAGACCCGAAGCGGAGTGATCTACCCATGGCCAGGTTGAAGCGACGGTAAGACGTCGTGGAGGACCGAACCCACTTAGGTTGAAAACTGAGGGGATGAGCTGTGGGTAGGGGTGAAAGGCCAATCAAACTCCGTGATAGCTGGTTCTCCCCGAAATGCATTTAGGTGCAGCGTCACGTGTTTCTTACCGGAGGTAGAGCTACTGGGTAGCCGATGGGCCTTACCAGGTTACTGACGTTAGCCAAACTCCGAATGCCGGTAAGTGAGAGCGTGGCAGTGAGACCGCGGGGGATAAGCTCCGTGGTCGAGAGGGAAACAGCCCAGACCACCAGCTAAGGTCCCTAAGCGTGTGCTAAGTGGAAAAGGATGTGGAGTTGCCCAGACAACCAGGAGGTTGGCTTAGAAGCAGCCACCCTTTAAAGAGTGCGTAATAGCCCACTGGTCAAGTGATTCCGCGCCGACAATGTAGCGGGGCTCAAGCACACCACCGAAGCTGTGGCGTTGACACACTGCTCGGCCTCCACCTTCGGGGTGGTGGTCCATGCGTGTCGATGGGTAGGGGAGCGTCGTGTGGCGAGCGAAGCGGCGGAGTGATCCAGCCGTGGACGCCACACGAGTGAGAATGCAGGCATGAGTAGCGAATGACGGGTGAGAAACCCGTCCGCCGAATAACCAAGGGTTCCAGGGTCAAGCTAATCTGCCCTGGGTAAGTCGGGACCTAAGGCGAGGCCGACAGGCGTAGTCGATGGACATCCGGTTGATATTCCGGAACCGGCGAAGAACCGCCCCTGACGAACCTGCTGATGCTAAGCGCCTGAAGCCGGCTGATGTCTTCGGACTGACGCCGGTGGAGCGCGCGACCCGATGCAGTAGTAGTCAAGCGATGGGGAGACGCAGGAAGGTAGCCTCCGCGTGGCGATGGTTGTCCACGTCCAAGGGTGTAGGGAGTGAGGTAGGCAAATCCGCCTCACATGTTCCTGAGACCTGACGGTGACCGCGTATGCGGGAAGCAGGGTGATCCTATGCTGCCGAGAAAATCCTCTAGCGAGGTTCGAGCCGCCCGTACCCCAAACCGACTCAGGTGGTTAGGTAGAGAATACCAAGGCGATCGAGTGAATCGTAGTTAAGGAATTCGGCAAAATGCCCCCGTAACTTCGGGAGAAGGGGGGCCCGGACCCTGAAGCACCTTGCGTGCTAGGGGGATGGGCCGCAGAGACCAGGGAGAAGCGACTGTTTACTAAAAACACAGGTCCGTGCGAAGTCGCAAGACGATGTATACGGACTGACGCCTGCCCGGTGCTGGAAGGTTAAGAGGACGGGTTAGTTCCCTTCGGGGGACGAAGCTCAGAATTTAAGCCCCAGTAAACGGCGGTGGTAACTATAACCATCCTAAGGTAGCGAAATTCCTTGTCGGGTAAGTTCCGACCTGCACGAATGGCGTAACGACTTCTCCACTGTCTCAACTACGAACTCGGCGAAATTGCACTACGAGTAAAGATGCTCGTTACGCGCAGCAGGACGGAAAGACCCCGGGACCTTTACTACAGCTTGGTATTGGTGTTCGGTACGGCTTGTGTAGGATAGGTGGGAGACTGTGAAGCATGCACGCCAGTGCGTGTGGAGTCATCGTTGAAATACCACTCTGGTCGTTCTGGATGTCTAACCTCGGTCCGTGATCCGGACCAGGGACAGTGCCTGGTGGGTAGTTTAACTGGGGCGGTTGCCTCCTAAAATGTAACGGAGGCGCTCAAAGGTTCCCTCATCCTGGTTGGCAATCAGGTGTCGAGTGTAAGTGCACAAGGGAGCTTGACTGTGAGACAGACGTGTCGAGCAGGGACGAAAGTCGGAACTAGTGACCCGACGGTGGCTTGTGGAAGCGCCGTCGCTCAACGGATAAAAGGTACCCCGGGGATAACAGGCTGATCTTGCCCAAGAGTCCATATCGACGGCATGGTTTGGCACCTCGATGTCGGCTCGTCGCATCCTGGGGGTGGAGTTGCTCCCAAGGGTTGGGCTGTTCGCCCATTAAAGCGGTACGCGAGCTGGGTTTAGAACGTCGTGAGACAGTTCGGTCCCTATCCGCTGTGCGCGTAGGAAACTTGAGAAGGGCTGTCCCTAGTACGAGAGGACCGGGATGGACGAACCTCTGGTGTGTCAGTTGTCCTGCCAAGGGCACCGCTGATTAGCTACGTTCGGGAGTGATAACCGCTGAAAGCATCTAAGCGGGAAGCACGCTTCAAGATGAGGTTTCCACGGGGCTTGCCCCGAGAGGCTCCCAGCTAGACGACTGGGTTGATAGGCCAGATGTGGAAGTGCAGCAATGCATGGAGCTGACTGGTACTAATAAGCCGACAACTTGACCACACCCGCAACTGTTGTTGTGGTTGCTGCTCGCGTCCACTGTGTTGTTCCCGAGATACGGTCGGGAAACTGATATCTCCATAGGGTTTCGGCTGTCATAGCGAAGGGGAAACGCCCGGTTCCATTCCGAACCCGGAAGCTAAGCCCTTCAGCGCCGATGGTACTGCACTGGTGACGGTGTGGGAGAGTAGGACGCAGCCGGACATTCTTTTGGAACGCCCCGCCACGCGCGGGCCGCCCCACCCCGGGTAACCCGGGGGTTTGGGAGCAGGCCCCGGTGGCGGGGCGTTCCGCATCCCCCACCCCGTCGCTCGCCTGCGGCCCTTCTGCCCCGGCGATGATGCGCACCACGGCACATCTGCCTGCCGATCTCGCGGGCCGGGGTACCGAGGCGGGCGCGCCGGCGACTCGTCTTGCCTCGATGCCCGGTCCCGAGGCCCGGCACGCGGTGAGTGAGCAGCGCCAGCTCCCCGGGGGCGTTGCAGGGGAGAGTTGGCGCTCACTCAACGTGAACCTGAATCGGCAACTGGTGCCCGTGGGGCCGACGACTGCCGCGGCGCGCGCACGAGGTGCCGCGGCGGTGACGGACCAGACGCGTGCGGCGGCGAGCCCGGGCGTCGCGTGGGCCGGCCGGAGCGCGCGGCCTGGAGGGGATGCTGAGTCGCGGCCCGAACGCCTCGAGTGGGAGGTGACGCGGGAATCGGAGCCGTAGCAGTGCCAGCACGGCGGCTCTCCCGGTAGCGGTCGGGCCGGCCTCGCGCCGGCGTCCGTGGCCTCGTTTTCGACCGTCGCCATGGCGGGTCTCCGACTTTCCGCGTTGTGGGCCGCGCGGTCGGTCGGGGTGGTCACGCCGCCGTCCGGGTGGCGGTGTAGAGCATGATGCGGCACTTGTAGTTGTCGTGGGAGCGGTAGCCGCGTGCGGTTCTCTTGATGTTCTTGATCGTGACGTTCGCGGCCTCGGTCTTGGCGTTGGTGGCCCGGGTGCGGATAAACGTGGCGATCGCCGGCCACCACGTGTCGATGGTCTTCTTCAGGCGGGTGGTCTCGGGCATCGCGGCGAGGGCGACGTAGCGGTTGAGGGTGGCGCGTTCCCGTTGCGCGGTCTCGACGGTCGGGCAGGTCAGGAGGCGGCGGAGTTGTTCTTTCACTCCCCATGGCGGCGCCGATCTCGTTGGTGGGGTCGTCGGCGGCGAGCACGGTCTTCAGTCGTGCTCGTGCGCGCGGAGAGGGTGTCGTAGCCGCGCAGCA
The DNA here is from genome assembly GCA_963800325.1 of uncultured Actinomycetota bacterium. Lineage (GTDB taxonomy): Bacteria > Actinomycetota > Actinomycetes > Actinomycetales > Dermatophilaceae > CAWDAQ01. The sequence continues at coordinate 124,637 of CAWDAQ010000008.1, forward strand.
GCAGCAGTCGGTGGGCCCAGGCCAGGTCGTGCTTGCGGCCGCGTCGGCCGCGGGTGTCCCAGGACACGCGGCGGCGGACGGCGGTGACCATGTCGCCGGCGAGCTTGACCAGGTGGAAGTGGTCGACCGAGACCCTCGCCTTGGGCAGCAGGGGGGCCACGGCGGAGCGGAACGCCGCGGAGGGGTCGATCGCGACGACGGCCACCCGGTGGCGCCACCACCGCGGCCGGGTCCTCAGCCAGGCCCGGACCGCGGCGGAGTCGCGGCCGTCGACGACGCCGACGACCTGCCCGGTGGCCAGGTTGGTGAACGTCGTCATCCACGGCTCGACCCGCCGCCACGTGTCGTTCTCGTCCCTGTACCAGCGGACCGTGCGGAAAAGGTGCTCGTCGATGCCCAGGGAGTGCACCAGCGCCGGCCGGGCCGCAGTCCTGGCGGCCTGGGAGGCCATCGCCGCCGTCAGCTGGCGCATCGCCGTCGGCCACGAGACCCCCACCTCGGCGGCGACCGCCTGCACGCAGCGGACCTCACCGGCCAGCGCGGCCACGGTCCGCTCCCGCAGCCGGGTCGTCACCCGGGTCGTCAGCCGGGCGAACGGTGGGACCTGGTCGGTGTGCTCGGTGAACGTCGCCCTCCCACACCGCGCCTCGGCGCAGCGCCACCGCTTCTTGACCCACCACACCCACCCCCGCGCCCATCGCGACGCCCATGAGGAGGTAGCCCGATCCAGCTCGGGAACGGCGACGAGGAGTCAGTGCCCGACAACCCAGCGGGTCTCAACCTCTCCAGGCGCAACAGGACCACAACCTCATCTACTGCCCGAGCTCCGAGTCTCGGATCGGCGACCCAGAGCCGCTCGCCGTCACCGGAGACGGCGAGACCGGACGGATGGGCGAACGACGCGCCTCCCCGGGGCCTCACAAGCCCCTCCGAAGTCGTCCCGGCAGAACGCCGACCCTCCCATCCACCAGGTCGGAAGCAATCAGGATCCAAAGCTGATGGGTGCCGCCCATCGCCACGACGACGCGGCCATCGAACAAGAAGTCGAAGGAGGTGACAGTCCTGCTCAGCGCCGCCCACCCCCGGTCCGCTCGCGCAGCTGGCGTCCGATGCCGGCGAGCGGGACGAGCCCCCAGTGGCGAGGACGAGCCCGAGGACCGGTGCCCGGCCGCGTCGGCGACGAGCGCGTCGACGCCGACCTGGGCGGCCACGTCCCGGAAGCGACAACCATGAACTCACACCACTCCCGGCCGCACTCGGATCGAACAAGACGACATCTGGTGGGCGTATCGGTGAGGAGCACAGTGCCGTCGGCACGGGCGAACTTTGCCACCGCGCTCTCGTCCTTACGGCCCGCCTCCCGCACACGCCATCGTGACCCCACCTCACTCAGCCTGCTGCCTCGGTCCCGGAAACGACGCGACAACGGACCAAATACGGGTAACACTTGGCTCACCCGTCGCCTTATGGAGTTGCTCATCCCACCTGTCACCTCCCTAATCGTGTCCCTGTCGCCCCTGCTCGGTCCGCTGTGCGCTCTCGCGAAACGATCGAGGTTCCAATCCCTCCCGCCCCAAACAAGGCATGGAGGACGTGACCGGCCCGTCGAAGGGGACATCGCGCACCCGCTGCCTGCGTGCGCTGATGCACCCGCGAGGTCACCGCCCCACAGGACGGGCACCCCGCCTCGAGGCTCGGGGTGTCGATGACCACCTCCCGGGCGCCCTCGGCGTCGCGGGTCACCGCGACCACGCGGTACTCGGGCAGGTTGAACAGAACGGACGCGGCGTCGGAGGCCGCGTCGACCGTAGGCTTGAACACGCTCGTGGTCCTGACGTGACTGGATGCTTAGACACCACCCAGCCTGCCGCAGGGCCACGAGCCCCTACCTCAAGCCCACATCACGCGGAACGTCGAAGACCCGTCATCGCCGCCTTCGTCGCGGACACCACAACTTGCGGCTGGCCAGTCGACGTCGTTCACCGCAGCGCTGGGGCCCGGCAGCAGGCTGTCCCAGAGGCGGCACGCCGTGCTGCTCCCCCGTGGCGCACTCACACGCCTTCCGCGACCGCGGCGATTGCGTCCACCAGCGGCACCCGGGCGTACACGCCGCCGCGCCGGCCGGCGCCACACGGGCAGTTCGCACGATGCCCGCCGGGGCCACGACCCTCGGGGAGAGCGATGCGGGGAAGAGCGATGCGGGGCACCGCGACGCTGAGTCACTGGACCCGAGCCGGCAGACGTGACTCGCGCCCAGAGACCTGCTCACCGGCGAAGGCGACCAACCCTGGGCGAGAGGCTCACCGGCGAGGGCGGCCGGCCCCTGTGCGTGCCCGCGCCGGCCCGTTGAGTGAGCAGCAGCCGTCGCGCTTCGTGGCCGCGGGGAGCAGTTGGTGCTCACTCAACGGGGCGTGGGGTGCGGCGTACGGGAGGCCGAGGGAGGGGCAGGCACCGGTACGGGGGCGCGCACCCGGCGCGGGGGCGCGCGGGGTCACAAGTCCCGGCGGGGCGGCCCTGGTGCTGCCCGGCCCGCCGGGTGTGGGGGCCTTGGCGCCGGCTCGCGGGGCGCGGTGGAGGGGCCGATTTGGCGGTGGCGGGAGCGCCGCGTAAGGTTCCTACCCGTCAGCCCGCAAGGGAGGAACGGACACCACGGGGAGCATCGCTCCCGAGGCAGGCCGGTCCCCGGGTTGGCGGCCACCGACCTGACACGGTCTCCGGCGCCACACGAGGCCCGGAGAAGCCAAGTTGGAGCAGGCCCCAGGGCCTGCTAGAGTGGTTCCCCCGCCGAGATCCAAGCGCGATCAGCCGGCCGCTCCAAGAGCGGGTCACGGTTTGACGCCCAAGCATGGACGCGGGTAAATTTGATCGGGTTGCCCCGGGGAACATCGGCTCACCGCCGATGGTTCACGGTGCGCGTCCGAACCTTGAGAACTCAACAGCGTGTCAAAAATCGATGCCAATTTTCCTCGTCGGGGTGGCATGCCTGGTGTTGTGCTGGGTGTGTCGTCTTTGATGATGATTCCTTTTGGTTGAGGATGAATGACTAGTTTTGCTAGTTGTTTGTTTCTCTGCCAGTGACATTCCCTTCGGGGTTGTTTTCCCGGGTCGTGCCGTGTGGTGCGTGTCCGGGTGTTGAACATCAACGGAGAGTTTGATCCTGGCTCAGGACGAACGCTGGCGGCGTGCTTAACACATGCAAGTCGAACGGTGACCTGGGGAGCTTGCTCCCTGGTGATCAGTGGCGAACGGGTGAGTAACACGTGAGTAACCTGCCCCAGACTCTGGAATAACCCCGGGAAACCGGGGCTAATTCCGGATACGACGCGGGAGCGCATGCTTCCGTGTGGAAAGGTTTTTCCGGTCTGGGATGGGCTCGCGGCCTATCAGCTTGTTGGTGAGGTGAAGGCTCACCAAGGCGACGACGGGTAGCCGGCCTGAGAGGGCGACCGGCCACACTGGGACTGAGACACGGCCCAGACTCCTACGGGAGGCAGCAGTGGGGAATATTGCACAATGGGCGCAAGCCTGATGCAGCGACGCCGCGTGAGGGATGACGGCCTTCGGGTTGTAAACCTCTTTCAGCAGGGAAGAAGCGAGAGTGACGGTACCTGCAGAAGAAGCACCGGCTAACTACGTGCCAGCAGCCGCGGTAATACGTAGGGTGCGAGCGTTGTCCGGAATTATTGGGCGTAAAGAGCTTGTAGGCGGTTTGTCGCGTCTGCTGTGAAAATCCGGGGCTCAACCCCGGACTTGCAGTGGGTACGGGCAGACTAGAGTGTGGTAGGGGAGACTGGAATTCCTGGTGTAGCGGTGAAATGCGCAGATATCAGGAGGAACACCGATGGCGAAGGCAGGTCTCTGGGCCACTACTGACGCTGAGAAGCGAAAGCATGGGGAGCGAACAGGATTAGATACCCTGGTAGTCCATGCCGTAAACGTTGGGCGCTAGGTGTGGGACCCATTCCACGGGTTCCGTGCCGCAGCTAACGCATTAAGCGCCCCGCCTGGGGAGTACGGCCGCAAGGCTAAAACTCAAAGGAATTGACGGGGGCCCGCACAAGCGGCGGAGCATGCGGATTAATTCGATGCAACGCGAAGAACCTTACCAAGGCTTGACATGTACCGGAAACACCCAGAGATGGGTGCCCCTTTTGGCTGGTACACAGGTGGTGCATGGTTGTCGTCAGCTCGTGTCGTGAGATGTTGGGTTAAGTCCCGCAACGAGCGCAACCCTCGTTCTATGTTGCCAGCGCGTGATGGCGGGGACTCATAGAAGACTGCCGGGGTCAACTCGGAGGAAGGTGGGGATGACGTCAAATCATCATGCCCCTTATGTCTTGGGCTTCACGCATGCTACAATGGCCGGCACAGAGGGCTGCGAAACCGTAAGGTGGAGCGAATCCCAAAAAACCGGTCTCAGTTCGGATTGGGGTCTGCAACTCGACCCCATGAAGTCGGAGTCGCTAGTAATCGCAGATCAGCAACGCTGCGGTGAATACGTTCCCGGGCCTTGTACACACCGCCCGTCAAGTCACGAAAGTCGGTAACACCCGAAGCCGGTGGCCCAACCCTCGTGGAGGGAGCCGTCGAAGGTGGGACTGGCGATTGGGACTAAGTCGTAACAAGGTAGCCGTACCGGAAGGTGCGGCTGGATCACCTCCTTTCTAAGGAGCAGCTGGTCGCCGCCCCGTGGGGTGGTGGCCGTAAGGCAGCCTGGTCCGTCGGCGAGTGTTCGGCGGCAGGTGCTCATGGGTGGAACATCGATTAGTTGGCGTCGTGACCTGCTGGGTCGCTAGTACAGCCTCCGGGCCCCTGTTGTGGGGTCGGTCGGGGGAGTGGAACGCGGCTGGTGGGTGCGGCGCCTGACACGTTGTTGGGTCCTGAGGGCTCGGGCGCCGGCCTTTGTGCCGGTGGCTGTCTCTCGTGGCCGATCTGGTCAGGACCCCGCCGTGGGCGAACCGTTGCCGGCTTTGTGCTGGTGGTAGGCGTCCGGTTGTGCGGTGGGGGCCCGCCCGTATGTTGAGAACTACACAGTGGACGCGAGCATCTTTAATCTTTGTGGCTCAAGTTTTTAAGGGCACACGGTGGATGCCTTGGCACCAGGAACCGAAGAAGGACGTAGGAATCTGCGATAAGCCTCGGGGAGTCGATAACCAGACTGTGATCCGAGGATTTCCGAATGGGGAAACCCGGCTGGAGGCAAGTCCAGTCACCCTCGCCTGAACACATAGGGCGAGTGGAGGGAACGTGGGGAAGTGAAACATCTCAGTACCCACAGGAAGAGAAAGCAACAGCGATTCCGTGAGTAGTGGCGAGCGAAAGCGGATGAGGCCAAACCGATCATGTGGAGAAGCTGTCAGGCGTTGCATGGTCGGGGTTGTGGGACTCCCTCGTCGGTTCTGACAGACCGGCAAGGAGTGAGAAATCTGCGTCATAGTCGAAGGACATTGAAAGGTCCGGCACAGAGGGTGCTACCCCCGTAGACGAAATGGCGTGGACTCCTTGGGAGGATCCCAAGTAGCACGGGGCCCGAGAAATCCCGTGCGAATCTGGCGGGACCACCCGCTAAGCCTAAATATTCCCTGGTGACCGATAGCGGACAAGTACCGTGAGGGAAAGGTGAAAAGTACCCCGGGAGGGGAGTGAAATAGATCCTGAAACCGCGTGCCTACAATCCGTCGGAGCCGGCGTTGTTCCGGTGACGGCGTGCCTTTTGAAGAATGAGCCTGCGAGTTAGTGCTCAGTGGCGAGGTTAACCCGTGTGGGGAAGCCGTAGCGAGAGCGAGTCCGAATAGGGCGTTCTAGTCGCTGGGTCTAGACCCGAAGCGGAGTGATCTACCCATGGCCAGGTTGAAGCGACGGTAAGACGTCGTGGAGGACCGAACCCACTTAGGTTGAAAACTGAGGGGATGAGCTGTGGGTAGGGGTGAAAGGCCAATCAAACTCCGTGATAGCTGGTTCTCCCCGAAATGCATTTAGGTGCAGCGTCACGTGTTTCTTACCGGAGGTAGAGCTACTGGGTAGCCGATGGGCCTTACCAGGTTACTGACGTTAGCCAAACTCCGAATGCCGGTAAGTGAGAGCGTGGCAGTGAGACCGCGGGGGATAAGCTCCGTGGTCGAGAGGGAAACAGCCCAGACCACCAGCTAAGGTCCCTAAGCGTGTGCTAAGTGGAAAAGGATGTGGAGTTGCCCAGACAACCAGGAGGTTGGCTTAGAAGCAGCCACCCTTTAAAGAGTGCGTAATAGCCCACTGGTCAAGTGATTCCGCGCCGACAATGTAGCGGGGCTCAAGCACACCACCGAAGCTGTGGCGTTGACACACTGCTCGGCCTCCACCTTCGGGGTGGTGGTCCATGCGTGTCGATGGGTAGGGGAGCGTCGTGTGGCGAGCGAAGCGGCGGAGTGATCCAGCCGTGGACGCCACACGAGTGAGAATGCAGGCATGAGTAGCGAATGACGGGTGAGAAACCCGTCCGCCGAATAACCAAGGGTTCCAGGGTCAAGCTAATCTGCCCTGGGTAAGTCGGGACCTAAGGCGAGGCCGACAGGCGTAGTCGATGGACATCCGGTTGATATTCCGGAACCGGCGAAGAACCGCCCCTGACGAACCTGCTGATGCTAAGCGCCTGAAGCCGGCTGATGTCTTCGGACTGACGCCGGTGGAGCGCGCGACCCGATGCAGTAGTAGTCAAGCGATGGGGAGACGCAGGAAGGTAGCCTCCGCGTGGCGATGGTTGTCCACGTCCAAGGGTGTAGGGAGTGAGGTAGGCAAATCCGCCTCACATGTTCCTGAGACCTGACGGTGACCGCGTATGCGGGAAGCAGGGTGATCCTATGCTGCCGAGAAAATCCTCTAGCGAGGTTCGAGCCGCCCGTACCCCAAACCGACTCAGGTGGTTAGGTAGAGAATACCAAGGCGATCGAGTGAATCGTAGTTAAGGAATTCGGCAAAATGCCCCCGTAACTTCGGGAGAAGGGGGGCCCGGACCCTGAAGCACCTTGCGTGCTAGGGGGATGGGCCGCAGAGACCAGGGAGAAGCGACTGTTTACTAAAAACACAGGTCCGTGCGAAGTCGCAAGACGATGTATACGGACTGACGCCTGCCCGGTGCTGGAAGGTTAAGAGGACGGGTTAGTTCCCTTCGGGGGACGAAGCTCAGAATTTAAGCCCCAGTAAA
>CAWDAQ010000009.1:0-104872 GCA_963800325.1 uncultured Actinomycetota bacterium
CCAACCCTCAGAACCCCGGGTGGTCAGGGGCCAACCACGTCGTTGCGGGAGCGGGCTGGCTCCCCCGCTCCCCATCGGCTGGGGCTAACGGAACGGGTCAAGGGCGCCTCCGGCGTCACTGCGTGATGGCTCCGGCAACCCTTGACCCAACCCGCCCGCCCCTACAGATGCTCCGCTACCAGGAACCGGCCCTCATCTGGAGTCCAGAGGGTGCGGTCAGTTGGTCGCGACGTCGAGCTCGTCAAGACCAAATCACCAAGCGACCTTCAGTTGAGAGATCTCGGCCAGGTCACGACAGCGTCCGCACCCAGCCGCTCACCGCGCTCCCGGATTGCCGCCGGTGTCCAATCTCCGCACGCGCCGACCTCCTTGGTGAGCTCAAGCTTCGAGGCGCTAAGCACCGCCCTCTTCTCAGAGAACGGACCGTTTCCCAGCTCGGTGTTGTCCGCGGCCCTGAGCAACACCTGGTTGCCGATGAGCAGCTTCATGTCGTTGATTCGCCCGCGGTGAAGGCCGGCAATCGTTAGCGTCAGGGTTACGGGGCAGAACTGCTCAAGGTTGACTTGCGAACGTTCCGTATTCGCTTCGAGCTCCGGCTCCGCATCTCGGTTTCGGGTCTTCTCTAGAGCAACGAGGTAGTAGCGGCCAGCCATCCTCGGCGGACCGTGTGAGTCGCGAAGGACGCGGTGGAGCGGCGTCGCGGGGAACGAAAGCAGCGAAGTACTCTCACCGCCTCGGAGTCCGCGAACGTGCAATCACTAAGGCTCTGCGCGGCCTCCCATAGACAGCTCAGTGATACCAGCGCTTCCTCCGCCGACGACAACCAGCGGATGGACAAGCGACTATGAGCCTCAGGAGGCGCGTGACCTCGTCCTTCTCCCAAGATCTGATAGCTGCCAATACAACGGCCGGCATGTTCGACCTTGAGCGCCACAGGTCTCGAGTGCGGTCTTGGCGCATCGGAGTATGACTTCGAAACTTAGCATGTCGCTCGGACAATTCGCCCGAAGCGGCGACGGACAGCAATCTCTTCGCCAGATCGATGGCATCGTATTCGGTGATGACGCTTTGCGAATCTCAGAATATAGGGCTTTTAATACGTGCCACACCCTTGTCGAGACCCAATAGAGACGAAGGAAGGTGTCTGTCTCGGCAGAGTCCTTCTGACCGGCAATGGGCCATGGCTGTGGCCCACGCCCCTCCCTCGATCCGGTTGCCCGCAGTCCCAACAAGTGACCTTCAGGAGATCAGAAGTGCTCAGATTGAACCTAAATATTCAGTGATTTCGAAGATCACAAAGCCGATTTCATTCATACGTGAACTTCGATGACTTTGGCGTTCGCGAGGAGGTAGTCATGCCACTTCACGAGTGGCGGTTGCCAAGATCGGCGGGAAGCCCCACGACGAGGTCTTAAGGCGAGCCTTCAGGAAGTCGTAGGCTGCGACATGGCCCGTGGAGTCCTTTGAGGCGGCTGCTTTGGCGGCGTCGTATCGACTCGAAATAAGGTGCTGGAAAACATCGTCGTCTTCGGCGTTCAACGTAAGCCGCGGCTCAAGCACCGGGTCGACATACTTCTTCCAAAATTCTCGTTCGACGTCGCTTGCTCGCTCATCCCCGCGTCCACTGAAGATGTCGCGCATCGCGGCATAGAACAGACTCACCGTGGCGAGGCGCTGCTGTCCATCGATGACCTGCTGACGCGCAGAGGTGGTCGAGGTTGTGACCACCGAACCGAGAAAGTACTCCATCGCGCTGGAGGACATCGCCTTCTGCACGTCGTCCCAGAGCTCGGAGACCTCATCGATTGCCACGAGTAAGAACGCGGGTAGTCAGGGATCGCCAGCTGGCGGTCCGAAATCAGGTGGCCAATACCGAAGACGCTTGTTGATATCGAGGACGCGGTCGTGTCGGGAGTCGAAACAGGCATGCGGGAACGCTACCGGTACTGCGACCGCTTCCATACGGGGACCACCGCCAGCGCCACCTGATTCCTGAGCCCTACAGCCTCCGTGTCCGACGTCAGGGCAGAGGACGCAATCATGAACGACGCACGGACTTCAAGTCGGGACGACGGCGCGAGTGCTGACCACAGTCGTCGAGAAGGCCTGTGCGACTCACACGCGCCCTTCGAACGGGCGCCACCCTGGCCCAGCAACCCCAACGACCCCAACGACCGCTCTGCCGAATTCGCCTCTACTAGATCAAGGCGCGGCTTCGCCGCGCAGCGGAGAGACTGCGGGCGGCGCTGGCGCGCCGTCCTCGCTCTCCACCTACTCCTCGCGCGTGGAGTAGGAATCCGTCGAAACGGCAAGGCGTTCATCGCCGGGCCGCGGGGGTCCCCGTCGATCACCGTCTCCTCCACTCCTTGAAGGTCAGCGGAACTCTTCGATCCGCCCGAGCGGACGCTCAAGGGCCACTTATAGAGGGTCAAAGTCGTTAGCACTTCCACAGGCGCACGAGCTGGCTGCGGACGGGTACCCCGCCCTTCACCACCGCACCGAGCGCGCCACGATCACCAAAGCAACCCAGTGCTGGAATGTAGCGAACGGGTCATCGATGCATTGGCCCACCTTGAGGCCTTCCCGGCAGCACCCTGCATGACCCGCGCGCCAGCCGGGACTACACCTGAGCACGGTTGCGGAGTGCTCGTCGGCGCCCGACGGCTGCCAATACTCGAGAAGGCCAGGCGGGCCGGGCCGAGTAGAGAACGACGATGTTGTCGATCACGAAGTTGTCGGCGCCCTCCGTTCCACCCTCCCTGTTCCTCGCCTCAATCAGCAACTCATTTGAGGACTCACGAAGGACGCCCACGTCGACTAGAAGAACCTGAGCACTCCAGGTACCGACCTGAACTTCATTGGGCCCCCCGGCAAAGATGCCGGACATCGGCACCCCACCCGCGATGTCAGTACCGTTGATCCGCAGAATATTGCGGTTGTGGCTGACACCCAGTGACTGAAACATCACGACCGAGTCGGCCGCGGAATTGACACGGGGGCAGTCAAAGTGCCATCGCTGAACCCTGCCCACGAACGGTGCCGATCCTTCAAGATCCACACCATCGGCGGCCGAGGATCCGAGCCTTGCGCGGACCCGAGCAACAACCTGCATCTCCATAGAAGCCCCCTGCCGGCGCGGTGTGGAGGTCGAACCTTCTGGCGCGAATCAAATCCGAAGCTGGATCCGTCCGTAATTCCCTATGCTAGACCTTGCCGCTCACCCCGAACAGCGCGGAGGCGCACCCCTGGCCACTTGGCAGTCGAGGGCTATGGCGGCAAATTTCCGCCCCGGCTCGCTGCACCCGGCGGCAAGGGAGCGATTTCCCACTCGTGATGGCCTCCCGGGGCCAACCACCTCAGTTGGGCAATCCGCAATCTGCCTGCTACCGATCCCCATACCCACGCCCATTCCCAAGGAGAGCGCATAGGCTCCGAGATATCGCGCCCTGCAAAGTCAAGTCATACCCGTGGTAGCCCGGCATGGGATTGACCTCCAGGCAGTAGTATTCTCCGTCGACCTCCGAGAGGACGAAGTCTATTCCGGAGAATGTCAAGTCCAAAGCGCGTGATATCTGAACGCACATTGCCGCCAATTCCGATGGAATATCATGAGAAGACTCAACAACGCGATCGGAATTATCGTAGCGATAGTCGACCTCCGTGGAGGAGATGGCTACAGCAAAGCACAGATCATCGACGACGTGAACGCGTACGTTCGGGCCTCGAATTCGTTCTTGGAAGAGGACCGGGCAGCCGCGGATCAGATCCAAGCGGTCTTCATCTTGAGCGCTGACCCCCTGGACGATACTTCTATGTGAAGAGTTGGACTTGTATATTGCCCCGCTTGGGCAAGAGGCAAGGAAGCGCCTCGCTTCCTCCGGCGCGTTCGTGGAGCAACTGCGAGGTACGTTGAAGCCGTGCCTTTGCAGCAGCATCGCCTGATACGGTTTCGAGCTATTCGACTCTCCTGCGCTGGGCCTGTTCACTACCGGCAAAGTAAGGGAAGAGACGGCTACCTGGAGAGCCTGCATCCGGCTACGCTCCGCTTCACTGTCCCAACTGACGGGAAGATCCACGAAACGAGCGTAGCAACTGCGAAAGTGCGAGAGGTGCCAGGTCGACGCGCCTTCATGGACTCGAAGGCTCGGCGGGTCGTCGACTGAGCCGGTTACCTGTCCGGAGCGACAGAACGCATCAATGTCTAGTATAGAGAACTGTTCTCCAGAGGCATGAAGGGCCTTTACGGTATGAATGAATGTTGGGTCTCGGGGAGAACCGAGAATGAGTATTGGATAGTCCCGAGGTTCAGACATCAGCAAACAGTTCGATGAGGCGCCGAGTTAACCAGGGTTCGACGGCTTTGCTCATCCAGTACGGGACCTGAAGTAGGTGCCGAGCGACGAGCCAGCGACCTTGCTGTCGCGCGAATAGCGTCACACTAAGCCTCGAGCTTGTGATCCGAGCAAGTTTCGCTGAGACCTCAAGTTCGGCGGGAAATGAATTAAGGTCCAACTCGCGAACCGCCGTGCCGTCGAACTCACAGAGCCTTGCATCAGAGTCGATTAGAACCAGCGCCAAGACCCGGCGATCATCCAACAGTGTCGTCCCCCAGCTTGCGCCAGCCGACGGTGCTCCCTCCAGAGACAATTCACTCGCCCACGCCGACTCTCCGCCCCAGCGATATACCCACGTTCGCTCCGCGGCCGGTGCAGCATGTGGCGTTCCCGACGATGGTACGAGTGCATCTCTTAGCACCTCGATGCCAAGTCGACGCATCTCGACCCTGGTGAACAACCCGGCTCCGACGAGGGTTTGGTCGATGGGTGGCAACCCCACGTTGGGGCAACGAAGCTGCTCCCGCACGCACGCCAAGGAAGCAGCGAACTCCGCGGAGACGTAAGATCGAGTCCGCGAATCCAGGTGGGTGGCCGAGGTCAAGGGGGGGTAACCCTGAAACCACACACCGCTCAACTGCGACGACTGCCACACTTCCTGAGCCGAGCCCTCGGCCACGGTCACGTCGGAGTCGCCCAGCGGGTCAACGGACCAGACGATGTCATCGAGGGTTCGTGGCCGCCAGACGCGAATGCCCTTGGCCTCTGAAGCGACTTGGAACGGTCTCGCGTAGGGATCACCTTCATGGCACAGGAGAAGCACCGGGCCGCTCGCAGAGGGAGTACCCCTCACGCGAAAACGTTTGCGTGTGCGCTCTCCGCGAGTGAGCCCATGGTGATTGAACCGTCTAGGGCCCTCCCGTCGGTGACGGGACCCGAAGGGCTTCCCGCCGCCCCCTTGTCGTCCTTCCCGACCTCCTTGTTCTTCTTGTCCTCTTTACCGTCGGTACTGCTCTCCTTACAGCTCGAGAACCGAGTCAGGAGCTGGCCAGGTTCAGATAGGAGAGGGTTCGCGACCGCGCCGACCTTCTCGACGGGACCTAGGAATGCCCTGAGGTCGGGTCGCAAATTCTCGCGGATAAAGATCTCGGTTCCGTCGTACATTTGCACTCCCTTCGCCGTCGCCGGCGGATTCGATTACTCGTTGGATGACTGCCCGCGGGCGGTACGCCTTTCCGCTTCTCGCTGCAGCCTGTCATACTGCTTGAGGTCGAAAGAAAAGACGCGAGATCGGTGTCCGGCCTCGTGAAAACCGTCAATGTACCCGACTTCATCTAGGCCAGGAATTTCATCGGCTACTTGCGCAAACGGGGAATCCTCAAGAATGTCAGCAAAGACTGCCCGCTTTCCCTGTTCCTTTCCGATCTTGAGGACTTCCGAGAGCAACTGCACGGCGACGCCGTGTCTCTGGTAATCGGGATGGACGAAGATGAACTTCGAATAAAGCGCGCCGAAGGCAATGTTGTCCTGCCACCCGACACCACCGATCAATCGATCCCCAACTTGTGCGATAAGAAAGCGGTTCGCGTTGACCATGTCGGCAACCTGCAGATGCATGAGGTAGGCGTCCGAGGCGAACCACTCGGGCGGCATGCTATTGAGTATCACTGGATACTCTGCGGGAAGAGCGCGTCCGATCTCGATCTCACCGCGGTTCTCACGAGGACTCTCCATGATGGCCCCTCTCCCGCTTTCTGGAGTTGACGCTCATCCACGATACGCGTCCTCTCCACGGATGGGAAGCAGTCTCTTGTTCGACCTCGAGGCGAGGTGTCCTGCACCTCAGCGCTGCCCGGTGCGGCGACGCCGCCAATGCCAGCGCCAGTCGAGCTCCGCTGAGTGAAGCTGGTAGGCAAGAAGGCGGCAAGAGTCCTCCGCGGGAATTGGCCCAGCAGGTCTGGGCGGCGGAGCCGGCTTGGCGGCCGAGTGGCTGTCGGAGCGCGTCTCCGGCCGGCGCACTTGCCCGGGTCCGCCGTCTTGACGTTCCCGGAAATCGGGTGAGGCGGGAGGAGGGGGTGGCAGAGGTTGCAGGCTCTAACGGCTCCGGGGCAACTCCAACCGTGTCCATGAGCAGTCACGCCCAATGAGGGCCCTCGGCCGGTTGAATCGCGTGATGGGAACACATGCGGGGACACATCAACGTGTGATCAGTGGTCATCGACCACTACTGCCCCGCAGGCTTCTAGGCTGCTGACGCTCTCGCGGCCTCCGCGTAGGCGCAAGTTTGTGCACTCCGTAGGTTGAGGGTTCGAGCCCCTCGGGGCCCACGACACGTCGGCACCGTGGGCCGTGGCGTTGCCTACGCTGCGGTCGACAGCATCCGCCTCATGACCAGCCTCGGCATCCGGCTGGCCACGGCCTCGGTGACGCCGACCACGTCGAAGCCGGCCTTCTCGAACATCGCGCGGGTCCCGACGAAGGCCATGGTCGTGTCCATCCGCCTGCCCTGCGGGTCGACCGGGTAGGCCTCGACGCGCTCGGCCCCCTGCGAAGCGGCCCATGCGACGGCGCCCTCGAGGAGGGGGGACGTCACTCCCTGGCGCCGGTACCCACCCCGGACCACGACGCAGATGATGCTCCACACCGGAAGGTCGTCGACCGGCCGGATCACCGTGGAACCGACCAGCCGGGGAATCTCCGTCCTCGGGCTGATGCTGCACCAGCCGACGGGGTCCCGTCCCGGTACGTGACGACCCCCGGCGGGCGTCCTTCGCACAGGGCTCGCGCGGCCCGCTCCCGGCTGCCACCGCCCAGCTGCTCGATCTGGCCGGCCGTGAGCCGGTGCGACAGGCACCAGCAGTGGGTCTCGCGAAGGCTGCCGTTGACGACGTCGGCGAAGTCCTCGAAGCGCTCCGCCGTCACCGGGAGCGTCTGCCATCCCATGACGACAGTGAAGCAGCCCCCCGACGAGATGGCCCGCACGCGCCCCGGCAACGACACCGACCTCGTCCGCCGACGTCCCGCACCCGCCACCCCGCGCCCAGGGCAGGGGCCGGCTCACCAGTCGACGCGGTGCACCGCCGCCGAGGCGTCGAGGGCGAGTCGGCGCGCGCGGGCGAGGCTGGGTCCGTCGCCGGAGGACGCCGCGACGTTGAGCTCGACGAGGCGCACCGCGGCCCGCACCCCGGCCTCCGCGAGCACGACGGCGGTGAAGGCGTCTCCCCGCAACGCCGCCCTCGCGTGCTCGGCCACGGTCGCGGCGTCCACCGCGGTCCGGGCGCCGCACCCGGCGATCTCGAGGGGCACCGCGACGGCGCGCTCCCACGCCGCCGCCTCGCGCGCCGCGTCACCGGAGGAGCGCGCGGCCAGGACCTCCGCGTACGCCGCGGCGTCCTCCTCGGCCAGCTCCAGCGCGCGGGACTGCACCTGCCGCGCCCGCTCCAGCACCTCGTCCGGCACGCCACCGGGGTAGCCGGCCGCCATGGCCACCAGGCCCGCGGCGAGCGCGACGCTGGTCGCCGCGGCCGCCCCACCCCCGGGCGCGGGGGTGGGGGCCGCGACGGCCGAGAGGAACTCGACGAGGGGCCGGTCCCGGTAGGCCTGGCGTGCGTCCATCAGAAGAGGCCCACCACCTCGCCGTTCTCGTCGAGGTCCAGGTGCGCCGCCGCCGGGTCCGTCCCGAGGCCGGGCATGGTCCTCATCTCACCGCAGATCGGGTAGACGAACCCGGCCCCGACCGACGCCCGCACCTCCCGCACCGGCAGCCGCCACCCCTTCGGGGCCCCCCGCAGGGTGGGGTCGGACGACAGCGACAGGTGCGTCTTGGCCATGCAGATCGGCAGCGTGCCGAACCCGGCGCGCTCGTAGACGTCGAGCGACCGGTTCGCCGCGGGCGCGTAGTCCACCCCGTCGGCGCCGTAGACGGACCGCGCGATCGTCTCGATCTTCTCCCGCAGGTCGGCGCCGTCGCCGTAGAGCATCCGGAACTCCGACGGCTCCTCCGCCGCCTCGGCGACGGCCTCGGCGAGCTCGACCGCCCCCTCTCCCCCGCGGCTGAAGTGGTCGCACACCGCCACCCTGGCGCCCGCGCCCTCCGCGATCTCCCGCACGGCCTGCAGCTCGCTCGGGTGGTCCGTGGGGAACGAGTTGACCGCCACGACCGCCGGGATGCCGTGCCGGCGGACGTTCTCGATCTGCGCGACGAGGTTGGGCGCCCCGGCGAACACGTCGCCGGGGTTCTCCTCGAGCAGCTCGGGAGGCAGCGGCTTTCCGGCGACCACGCGGTAGCGCCCGGAGTGGACCTTCAGGGCCCGGACGGTCCCCACCACGACGGCCGCGTCGGGGGACTCGCCCGACACCCGGCACTTGATGTTGAAGAACCGCTCCGCCCCCATGTCGGCGCCGAAGCCGGCCTCGGTGACGACGAAGTCCCCGCACCGCAGCGCGATGAGGTCCCCGACCACCGAGGAGTTCCCGGTGGCGATGTTCCCGAACGGGCCGGTGTGCACGAGCACCGGGGTGTTCTCCATGGTCTGCAGCAGGTTCGGCTTGAGCGCGTCCCGCAGCAGCACCGCCATCGCGCCCGCGGCCTTCATCTGCTCCGCGGTCACCGGCTCGCCCGCCGGGGTGTACCCGACGACGATCCGCCCGAGCCGGGCCCGCAGGTCGGCCAGCGACGTGCTCAGGGCGAGGGTCGCCATGACCTCGGAGGCCGCGGTGATGTCGAAGCCGGTCTGGCGCGGCACCCCGTCCCCGCGCCCGCCGAGCCCGACGACGATGTTGCGCAGCGCCCGGTCGTTCACGTCGAGGACGCGCCGCCACGTCACCGCGTGCGGGTCGAGCACCGGCTCGGTGCCGCGGAACAGGTGGTTGTCCAGCATGGCGCTGAGGAGGTTGTGGGCAGCCGTCACCGCGTGCATGTCCCCGGTGAGGTGGAGGTTCAGCTGCTCCATCGGCACCACCTGGCTCATCCCGCCGCCCGAGGCACCGCCCTTGATCCCGAGCGCCGGCCCCATGGAGGGCTGTCGGATCGTGACGACGGACCGCTTGCCGAGGTGCTTGAATGCCTGGCCGAGCCCGACCGTCGTCGTCGTCTTGCCCTCGCCGAGCGGCGTGGGCGTCATCGCGGTCACCACGACGTACTTCGCCCTCGGGCGGTCGGCCGTCTCGGCGATCGCCTCGAGGTCCACCTTCATGACGTGGCGGCCGTAGGGCTCGAGCAGGTGGCTGCCGAGGCCCATCTCGTTCGCGACGTCCTCGATGGGCTTCAGCGCGGCCGTCCGCGCCATCGTGAGGTTGTCCGGTGTCATGACTCTCCTCCCCGGTCCCGGCGCGATCTAGACGGCCGAGTCCAGGCCCCGGCCCTTGAGCGTCTCCCGCGTGTTCGGGTTCACCGACGGTCGGAACGGGACCTCCACGACCTCCGCGGGTACGGGCACGCCCGGCGTCGCCGCGTACTCGTCAGGCAGGTGGACCCACAGCTGGGTCCCGATCTCCGTGAGGGACACGGGCACCTGGCCCATGGCGATGTTCGTCTCGAGCTCGGGCGAGTACCAGGGGGAGGTCACGTAGCCGACGGGGTCGTCCTCCGGGGTCGTGCCGATGAGCCAGAAGTCCGGCGCGTAGTCGGTGATCGGCTGCCCGCCGAGCTTCAGCCCGACCATCTTGTGCGTGAACGGCGGGTTCCCGGCCTCGATCTGCGCCCGGACCTCCTCCAGGCGCGCCCTGCCGATGTAGTCGGCCGCCTTCAGCCGCGGCACCTGGTAGCTGAGGTTCACCTGGAAGGGCAGCGTCTCGACGTCCATGTCCTGGCCCCACGACAGGATGCCCGCAGCGATCCGCCGGTGGTGGGCCGGCGCGATGACCCGGAGGTTGTGGGCCTCCCCCGCCTCGAGGATCGCGTTCCACATCCGCTCGGCGTGCACCGTCGCGTCGCGCAGGTAGATCTCGTAGCCCTTCTCCCCGCTGAAGCCGGTCTGCGACACGACGACGTCCAGCCCGGCGACCGCGGCGGACATCAGGCCGTAGGAGGGGATGTCGCGCACTGTCGGCCCGACGAGGTCGGCCATGAGGTCGGCCGACTTGGGGCCCTGGATCTGCACGGGGGCCACGTCGATCTCGTTGATCTCGACGTCGTAGCGCAGGCCGTGGTTGACCCCCTGCAGCCAGAGCAGCAGGTCGGAGTCGGAGATGCTGAACCAGAACTCGTCCTCCGACAGGCGCAGCAGGACGGGGTCGTTGAGGATGCCGCCCTTCTCGTTGCAGAGGATGACGTAGCGGGCCCGCATCGGGGAGATCTTCGTCGCGTCACGCGTGATCACGTAGTTGACGAAGGCCTCGGCGTCGGGGCCGATGACCTGGATCTGGCGCTCGACGGCGACGTTCCACAGCGTCACGTCGTTGACGAGCGAGTCGTACTCGACCATGGCCCCGCCGTCCTCGGGCCGGACGTAGCCACGCGGGTGGTACATCCGGTTGTAGACGGTCGCGCGCCAGCACCCGGCCTGGTGGGAGAGCTCCCAGTACGGGGACTTGCGAACCCGGGTCGAGATCAGCATCTCCACCGGCGTCCGGCCGGACTGCCGGAGGTTGATGGGGACCTTCCGGTCTTGCTGGTCGACCGAGGGGACATTCGAGCCGTTCAAGGTCATGCCACTACACCCTTCTGACGGTGCTTCGCGCTTGCATTGCGCCGTTCACACCATATTATGGAACGTACGGCCCATAGTATGGTCCGGTCGGATCACACGCAACAGATTGATAACGAAGGCGGAGGCCATGGGGCTACAGAGTTCACGCCGGGACCGGGTCCAGCAGCTGGTGGAGTCGGTGCGCTACGAGGTGCTGCCCAGCGGCCCCGTCGCCCAGGAGATCTTCGACAACGTCCCGCACGGTCGGACGATCACGATCACCGCGTCGCCGCGCGCCGGGCTGATGGCGACGGTCGACCTGGCCACGAAGCTCGCGCAGGAGGGGTACGACGCGGTCCCCCACCTGGCGGCGCGGATGGTCCGGGGGCGGGCCGAGCTCGTCGACGTCGTCGACCGTCTCACGAGCGCGGGGGTGAGCCGGGTGTTCGTCCCCGGTGGGGACGCCACCCCGACCGAGGACACCTACAAGTGCGCCCTCGAGCTGCTGCGGGACCTGGAGGACCTCGGCAGCCCGTTCCGCGAGGTCGGCATCACCGGGTACCCCGAGTCACACCCGGAGATCGACGACGACGTGACGGTGCAGGCGATGTGGGACAAGCGGCGGTACGCCACCCACGTCGTGAGCAACCTGTGCCCGAACGCGGACACGGTGGTCACGTGGGTGCGCCGACTGCGCCGGCGGGGGCTGCTCCTGCCCGTCTACGTCGGCGTGCCCGGGCCGGTCGACCGGGCCAAGCTCGTCTCGATGGCCAACCGCATCGGGGTGGGCGAGGCCACGCGGTTCCTCAGCGGCCACCGGTTCCTCCTCGCGCGCTTCGCCGCGCCGGGCGGGTTCCGCCCCGAGCGGTTCCTGCGGGACCTGACGCCGCTGCTCGAGGACCCGGGGACCCCGGTGGCCGGGGTGCACCTCTACACCTTCAACCAGGTCGCGCGCGCCGAGCAGTGGCGCCGGGACAGCCTGGCCAGGCTCGCCGACGCGGCCGGCCCGCGGCGCGAGGCGGGCCCGTTCAGCCGATCCGGTACAACGCCCGGCTGAGGCGTTCCGTCTCCTCCACGAGCAGGCCGCCGAGGTCGGCGTGGTTGCCCTCGAGGCGGAACGACGGCCCGGAGATGCCGATCGCGGCGTGGACCTCACCGTCCGCACCGCGGACCGGGGCGGCGATCGCGTCGAGGCCGTCCTCGAACTCGCCCGCGGCGGTGGCGTACCCGAGCGAGCAGACCTCCTTCAGCTCGCGCATCAGCTCCTCGCGGTCGGTGATCGACGCGGGCGTGCACCAGGGCAGCGGGCCCTCCGGCACGGCGATGGCCCCGAACGCGTACATGACCTTGCCCAGCGCCGAGCAGTTCGGCGGCACGTCGATGTCGGCCCAGTTCGCCGCTCCGACGACGAACCGCGAGTCGATCTGCGTCGCGTGGACGACGTTGTCTCCCCGCGGCACCCCGAGGTTGACCGTCTCCCCGGTGTGCTCGGCGATCCGCTCCAGATAGGGCTGGGCCACCGCCGCGAGCGCCTCGACCCGGTCGTACCGGGTGGCGTAGTGCGTGAACAGGGCTCCACCGCGGAAGGCGCCCTCCCGGGTGCGCTCGAGCAGGCCGTTGCGCTCCAGCGCAGCGAGCAGCCGGGACACGGTCGAGCGGGGCAGGCCCGTCTGCTCGACCAGCAGGGCGTAGGCCACGGGCTCCTCGGCATGGATGACCAGGGACAGCAGCTCGGCTGCCCGGTCGATCGACTGCGCTCCCTGGCTCACCCACTCGACCCTACTGGACGCCAACCGTGACGAGGGCGGCCAGGTCCGGGCAATCCGGTCCGAGCGGGTCTGCGAGGTGACCATCCCAGATGGTTGCACATCGCGCTCTATGGTTGTGCCATGAGCGACACCTCGCCGGACAGCCGTGGCGGCACCGTCCAGTCGGTGGACCGGGCCATCCGCATCCTCGAGCTGCTCGCCCGCGAGGGCGAGGGCGGGGTGACCCAGATCGCCGCCGAGCTCGGGGTGCACAAGTCGACCGCCTTCCGGCTCGTGTCCGCGCTCGAGGGGGGCGACCTCGTCGAGCGCAACGCCGAGAGCGGCAAGAAGTACCGGCTCGGCGTCGGCATCCTGCGCCTCGCCGGGGCGACGACGGCCCGGCTCGACGTCGTGCAGGAGGCGCGCGCCCTCGCCCGCGACCTCGCCCACCACCTCGAGGAGACGGTCAACATCGCGGTCCTCGACGAGGACGCGGCGCTCTACCTCGACCAGCTCACCGGGCGATCCGTCCCGCCGTCCCACAACTGGGTGGGGCAGCGGATCCCGCTCCACGCGACGTCGAACGGGAAGGTGCTCCTGTCCGGCCTGTCCCCGGAGCAGGTGCGCAAGGCCGTGGGCCGGCGGCTGCGGGCCTACACCCCGGCGACGGTCACGAGCCTGGCGACCCTGCTGGACCAGGTCGAGCACGTGCGCGCGGACGGGTACGCCGTCGTGGTCGACGAGCTCGAGATCGGCCTCACCGCGGTCGCGGCGCCGCTGCGCAACGCCCACGGGGACGTCATCGCCTCGCTGTCGGCCTCGGGCCCGAGCTTCCGCTTCGACGAGGCCAAGCGGCGCGCGGCGACCGACCTGGTCGTCGCGACCGCGGCGGAGGTCTCCGGGCGCCTGGGATGGCGCGGCTGACCCCTTGACAGGACGGGGACACGGAGCGACCATGCCAGCACCGTGTTTCGCATGACGCTATCGGTTGCGACATGCGCAACAACCGCCGAGGGCAAGAGGGTCGGACATGGCGGAAGTTCCTGGCAGCGCGCGGGTCCTCGTGATCGGGGCCGGCATCGTGGGCAACAGCGTCGCGTATCACCTGGCGCGGCTCGGGTGGCGCGACATCGTGCAGATCGACAAGGGCCCCCTGCCCAACCCGGGGGGCTCCACCGGGCACGCGTCGAACTTCATCTTCCCGGTGGACCACTCCCGTGAGATCACCGACCTGACCCTCGACAGTGCGCGCCAGTACCGCGAGATGGGGGTGTTCACCGAGTCCGGTGGCATCGAGGTCGCCCGAACCGCGGAGCGGATGCAGGAGCTGCACCGGCGGATGTCGTCCGCCGTCGCGTGGGGGATCGAGTCGGAGCTGCTCACCCCGGAGCAGGTCGCGCAGCGGGTCCCCTTCGTCGACCCGTCCGTGCTCCTCGGCGGCTTCCACACCCCGACCGTCGGGGTGGTCGACTCCCTCCGGGCGGGCACGATCATGCGCGAGCGCGCCCAGGAGATGGGCGCGCTGACGTGCGTGCCGACCGTCGAGGTCACGGGCATGGAGGTCTCCGGGGGACGCGTCCGCCGGGTCCTCACGACCAAGGGCGACGTCGAGGTCGACACCGTCGTGGTCGCGTGCGGCGTCTGGAGCCCGAAGCTCGCGCGCTTGGCGGGCGCGGACATCCCCCTGACCCCGACCGTGCACCAGATGATCAGCGTCGGGCCGGTGCCGCAGTTCGTCGACACCGTGGGAGAGATCGTCTTCCCGATCGTCCGCGACATGGACACCTTCTGCTACGAGCGCCAGCACGGCCAGGAGATGGAGATCGGCTCCTACGCCCACCGGCCGATCCTGTACCGCGCCGAGGAGATCCCGTCGATCGAGCAGTCCAAGCTGTCCCCGACCGAGCTGCCCTTCACCGCCGAGGACTTCGACCTCCAGCTCGAGCAGGCCCTCGAGCTCATGCCCGACGTGCTCGGCAACCCCGACGTCGGGATCCGGTACGCCATCAACGGGCTGCTCTCGCTCACCCCCGACGGCGCCCCCGTCCTCGGGGAGAGCCCCCAGGTCGGCGGACTGTGGTCCGCCGCCGCGGTCTGGGTCAAGGAGGGACCGGGGGTCGGCCGCATGCTCGCCGAGTGGATGACCGACGGGAACCCCGAGATCGACCTGCACGGCGCGGACATCGCGCGGTTCTACCCGCACCAGCGGACCCGCCGCCACGTGGTCGCCCGGGCCGACGAGGGGTTCAACAAGACCTACGGGATCGTCCACCCCTCCGAGCAGTGGTCGAGCAACCGGGACGTCCGCCTGCCGCCGATGCACGCCGACGAGAAGGCCCTCGGGGCGGTGTTCTTCGAGACCGGGGGCTGGGAGCGGCCGCACTGGTACGCCTCCAACGAGCCCCTGCTCGCGGAGTACGGCGACCGTGTCATGCCGCGCCCGGCCGAGTGGGACAGCCGGTGGTGGTCACCGATCATCAACGCCGAGCACCTGGCGATGCGCGAGCGCGTCGGCCTCGTGGACCTGACCGCCTTCGTCGTCTTCGACGTCCTCGGCCCCGGCGCGCTCGACCTCGTCCAGCGCCTCGCCGTCGCGCAGATGGACGTAGCCCCAGGACGGGTGGTCTACACCTCCCTGCTCGACGAGCGGGGCGGGATCCGCGCGGACCTGACGATCATGCGGCTCGGGCAGGACCGCTTCCGCGTCGTCACCGGCGGCGCGGGCGGCATGGTGGACCTCGCGTGGTTCCGGCGCCACCAGCCCGCCGACGGCTCGGTCCACGTCGTCGACCTCACCTCCTCCTGGAGCACCATCGGCCTGTGGGGGCCCCGCGCCCGCGACGTGCTCGCGTCCCTGACCGACGACGACGTCTCCCACGAGGGCTTCCGCTTCGCCACGTGCCGCACGATCGACCTCGACACCGTGCCCACGCTCGCCTCGAGGATCTCCTACGTCGGCGACCTGGGCTGGGAGCTCCACGTGCCGATGGAGGAGGGCGCCCGGCTGTGGTCGCTGCTGCGCACGGCGGGCGAGCCGCACGGGCTCGTGCCGGTGGGCATCGGGGTCTACGGCACCACCGGCCGGATCGAGAAGGGGTACCGCGCCCACGGCGCGGAGCTCGACACCGAGCACACCATCGTCGACGCCGGCATGACCCGTCCGAAGGTCAAGGACGCCGACTTCCTCGGGCGGGAGGCCTATCTCAAGCAGCGGGCCGAGGAGCCCGCGGCGGTGATGTGCACCCTGACGGTCGAGGACCACACCGGACCGGACGGCACGCCCCGGTACATGCTCGGCGGGGAGCCGATCCTCACCCCCGACGGCGAGCCGCTGGTCGACGCCCTCGGGCGACGCTCCTACGTCACCTCCGCCGGCTCCGCCCCCTCCCTCGGCGCACACCTGCTCATGGGCTACCTGCCCCCGGAGCAGGCGGTGGTCGGGACGCGGCTGTCCGTGGACTACCTCGGGCACCGCTACCCGGTGCGCGTGGGGTCCGTCGACAGCACGCCCCTGTTCGACCCCGAGAACGAGCGGATCCGGAGGTAGCCCGATGACCGACGTGCTCGTCTGCATCAAGCGCGTACCGGAGACCACGGCCCAGGTGAGCCTCACCGCCGACGGTGGCCTCGACACCAGCCACGCCGGGTTCACCCTGAGCTCCCACGACGAGTGCGCCCTCACCCTCGCCGTCGACGTCGCGGCGGCGACCGGTGGCCAGGCCGTGGCGCTCTCGCTCGGCACCGAGGACGCCGAGGAGCAGGTCCGGGCCGCGATCGCCGTGGGCTGCGCCCGCGGGGTCCTGATCGAGGCCGACCCGGAGGCGTTCGGGCCCGCGGACGTCGCCGCGGCGGTCGCCGCCCACGTCCGGGCGGAGGAGGCCGAGGGCCGCGGCCCCGGGCTCGTCCTCGTCGGCAACGACGCCGCCGACACCGGCGACTTCCAGGTCGGCGTCCGCCTGGCCCACGCACTCGGCCGCCCGGTGCTCACCGGGATCTCGACGATCGAGGTCACCGGCGACGTCGCGCTCGCCCGGGGCACCGGGCCGGAGGGCACCGAGGTGTTCGAGCTGCCGCTGCCCGCGGTCGTGGCCGTCCGCGAGGGCGGCGTGGACCCCCGCTACCCCTCGGTGCCCGGGCGGATCAAGGCCAAGCGCGCCCAGGTCGACCGGGTCCACCCCGCGGTCGAGCCACGCGGCTCGGGCCGGGTCCGCCTCAAGGAGCTGCCCGCCGAGCCGAGCGAGGTGCAGGTGCTCGGAGAGGGAGCGGCCGCGGTGCCCGCCCTCGTCGACGTGCTGGAGAAGATCGGGGTGCTGTCGCGATGATCCTGCTCTGGGCAGAGACCGGAACCGACGGCGCGCTCGCCGAGACGACCGCGGAGACCCTCACCTTCGCCCGCGACGTCCTCGCCGCGGACGGCGAACCCGTCGAGGCCCTCGTCGTGGGCCCCGACCACCAGCTGGACCGGCTGCGCACGCAGGCCGGCGACCTCGGCGTCTCGGTCGTGCTCCACGCCGACGACGACCGGCTCGGCGCGTACGGCGCCGCCGCCTGGGCGGCCGCGATCACGTCCGCGGCGCGGGACCGGGGCGCCCGCGCCGTCGTCGCGGCCGGGACCCCCCGGGGCAGCGAGCTCATGGCCCACGTCGCGACCCAGCTGGACGTCGCGATGGCGGCCAACGTGGTCGGAGTCGACTCGGCGGAGCCGCTGCACGTCTCCCGTCAGGTCATGGGCGGCTCGGTCCTGGAGGAGATGCGCCTGGACGACGCGGTCGCCGTGCTGACCGTCGCCGGGCACGCCTGCCAGGCGCGGGCGGCCGAGACCGCCACGTCGCCCGAGCTGGAGCGGGTCGACGTGGAGCTGGCCGACCGGCACCTCGTCGGCCGGGTGGCCCGGGTCGAGCAGTCCGAGGACGAGGACACCTCCCGCCTCACCAAGGCCAAGGTCGTCGTCGGGGCCGGCCGCGGCGTCGGCCGGGCCGACGGGTTCGACGACCTGCTCGAGCTCACCGACCTGCTCGGCGGCTCCCTCGGGGTCTCCCGGGTCGTGACCAACCTCGGCTGGCGTCCCCACCACGAGCAGGTCGGGCAGACGGGCAGCCGGATCTCGCCGGACCTGTACATCGCCTGCGGGATCAGCGGCGCGATCCAGCACTGGGCCGGGTGCCAGAGCGCCAAGACCATCGTCGCCGTCAACACCGACCCGGACGCGCCGATGGTCACGCGCGCCGACTACGCCGTGATCGGCGACCTGCACGAGGTCGTGCCGGAGCTGAACGAGGAGCTGCGCCGCCGCCGGGGGTGAGCCGGCGACCTAGATGAGGCCCCCCAGGCCTTCGTAGTCCTCTGCGTAGATCTCGCGCAGTGCGTCCCCTCAGCTCCGGGGTCAGCAGCGAGGACGCGGAGGGCATCGACCCGTCCTGTTCATACCTCTGGTGCAGCAGACTAGCCGGCTCGTTCGCGGGGTCGGACACCACCGCGGCCGTGGCGCAGGCGGTGGCGTTGCTCCGAGTGCCGAAGTATCGGGCCGCGCGTTCCGTCCCGATCAGTCCCGCCATTCCCGACTCGAGATCCTGAATGGGTATGGCGTGCTCGTACAGCACCGGCGCGAGGTGCCCCGCCTGAGACCACACGTGCGGATCGAGGGGGCCAGGGTGACGCAGATAGCCGGTCACGAAACGCGTGAACGTCGCCTCTCGGGGGTCCTGGCCTGTCACTGCGTGATAACTGTCGAAGACGTCGCGGTGCCCGACCTGTTGGATGAACTTGTTGCGGAACGTGGATGCCACGCGGTCGGCGGGCTCACGGACGACGCACACTCGTGCGCCGGCGGCCTTGATGTCGGGGAGGCGGGCCCGATGGTGCTCCTGCATGAAGGCGAGCTCGTCCGTTCCCCGGGGGAACTGGTGTCCGGACTCGTGGACGAACAGGTCCTTGAAGCCGGTACAGGCGTTCTTGCGGATGTAGCAGTACGCGATGGTGGTGCCACCGACGTCGATCGCGAAGTGCTGACGCCCCCGGCCGGGGCGCCCACGCAGGTCCAGCCGAGACATGCCCCTCACGCTCACAGCGCCTCCGGGGGGTGTCAAGCCGGAGTCGGTCGCGCGGAGGCTAGGTGTAGTACTTGAGGCAATCGAGGTCGTCGGGCATGAACCGCTCGAAGAGCTCCGAGTTCTCGTCCGCATAGGAGGCCATGATGGCGCTGCTCTGCGTCTCCGAGAGCAACTCGGCCTTGGGGTGTGTCGCAACGGAGAAGTTCTCCTGCAAGTACCTTCTGAACTTCACGCGATCCTTGTCGCCGAGCAGCGGGTAGCACCGCAGCGCCATGTCGACGGCCACACCGGAGAAGCTCCGATTCGCCCCTCTCGAGCGGGTCTCCGCGTCCGAGATCGCGAAGTCGTCATCGACGTCCGACACGCCGCAGGACTCGAGGAAGCGCTGGTAGAAGAGCGTCGCGTTGCTCAGCCTGAGACTCTCGAACGGGACCACCACGAGGTTCTCCCGGCCCACCTTCTCGGCCACCGTCTCTGCCACGCGCAACCACGAGAGCTTCCCGTCGAATGCCCGGATGAAGGCGTCGAAGTCCTGTTCCCTGCCCACGTGGATCATCTGCAGGTACAGGGACTCCAGGTAGGACGCCTGGGCCCTGACGTAGAGCACGACGCGCGGCACGGTACCCAGCAGCCGGACCATGACGTCCAGGCCGTACGACAGGTCGTCGAAGAAGTAGCCCGTGCGAATCCGGTTGAAGAAGTCCTCGTTCGTCAGGAGATGCGTGTCGGCCTGAGGATCGATCAGCTCCAGGAGGGATTCGCGGGCGGCCTCGACCTCCTCGTCGGAGACCTCCTTGCCGACGCAGTACTTGTCCAGGAGCTTCTGGAGGTCCGTCTTGAGCATCGAGTTGCGGGAGACCACGTCGACCCCGCGCTCCTGCAGCTTCTCCTTGTCACGTCGGAGAACCTGCTGTATCAGGGTCGAGGCCGTCTTCTGGGCTCCGATGTGGAGCACGACGTCTCCCGACATCCCGGAGGAGCCGTCCTGTCTCAGGTCGAAGGCTCGGTGCGAGACCCGGTCCCCAGGCCCGACGAACGTGCCGTCGTCACGGACTCCGCGAATGCGGCGCAGGATCCGTCCCGCCAACCCGTACTTCGCGTCCACGGACTTGAGTATGGACTCCATCGCGACGTCGTTGCCGTTCTTGAACGCATTCGCCCGATACAACGCGCTGTCCTGGGACCCCGGCATCGTCTGGAACTTGAAGCGCTGTCTGGGCATCCACACGGGGTAGCCGTTGCCCGAGGTCAGGACCTTCAGCCACAGGTCGTCCGCGAACAGGCACGTCGCGCGGATCGCCTCGGCGTCGAACGCCTCCGATGGCACCGCCCCGGGCGGGTACAGCACGCCTCCGATCCCCGTGGGCAGCAGGGAGTAGCTCTCCGACTCGCGAAGGAAGTTGTGGTCGTAACCCCACTGGTCGTAGGTCCTCAGGTCACCGTCGGGCCGGAAGCGCACGAGATGGGCCCGGGACGCCACGATGCAGTGTGGACGGTCCAGGTGCCCCTGGTACAGGGTTGCCACGAGGTTGGGGTCGTACTTCACGTCGTCGTCCACCGTGATGACGATGGCCTCCGGGTGCTCCTGCATGACGTAGAAGTACTTCTTGTGCGGGCCGAGGTCTTCCTTGACCCACCGGATCTCGAACTGCTCGTCGACCAGGTCGAGGACGTCCGCCGCGACATCGGACTCCCGGGAGGGGAACTGCTCCTCCGACAGCCAGAGGATGATGCGGTCAGGGCGCTTGGACTGACCCTTCAGCGACGCGATGCATGTTGCCAGCGTTCGCATGCGGGGAGGAAACGACGTCAGCGACACGATGACCTCCCGGTGGGGGGCGCGCACGGCCCTCAGTGCGCCCCCACCGTCGGGAAGGCTGCGGGGCCCCGGCGCGACGGGACCTGCCGCGATGCGACGCGTGAAGAGGTCCTTCAGGTCGCGAGCGTGCACCTCCATGCTGGCGAGCTCGTCGTACCTGCCCCGAGAGGCGTCCCCCATGGCGCGCAGCTCAGCCGCGCTCTGGTCGATCGCCTGCATGTAGGCGTCGCGCAGCGCGCCCACGTCCCCCGAGGGGATCACCGTGCCGTTGTCGGGCGCGACCATGTACTTGGCGCCGACATCCTCGGTGACGATCAGTGGCTTGGACAGCATCGCGCCTTCCAGGGCCACCAGGGAGCAGGACTCGTCACGTGAGGCGACGACGACGGCGTCCATCTGGGAGAGCATCTCGACCTTCTCCCGCTCGTCGGCGATCAGCCCGTGGAAGTGGATCGACGGCTCGTCCCGGGTCTGCCCGAACACGTACGACGCGAAGCTCGTGGCGCTGTTGACGAACCCACCCGCGAAGTGCAGCTCCGCCCGGGCGCGATAGTCCTCGGGCATCGCCTTGAACGCCGCCACCAGGACGTCGAATCCCTTGCGGTGCTCGATCGTGCCGAGCTGAACGAACCGGACGACGCCGTCCTTCTTCGGCTCGTACGGCAGAGCGAGGTGCGCGACGTCCTCCACGGCGTTGTGTACGACTTCGACGGGCCCATCGGCATACGTCGAGACCGCATTCGCGGCGTAGTCGCTCACCACCGTGATGCTCGAGCTCGCGCGGACGTTCCTGGCCCGCTCCGGCCTGCCCCGCAAGAACTCGGACATGTTGGTGGCCTCGCGCACGTACCACACGACCGGAAGCCTTCCCTCGAAGGCACGGACGTAGCCGTCGGTGACGACCGTGTTGCAGACGACGAGCTCGACACCCCGGTCCTTCAGCTCGTCGACCAGACCCTCGCCCACGTCCTCGGGCGCGACCACACTGACCGGGAAGCCGTTGTCCTCGAACTCACCGGAGAACGACCCCGGTCGCTCCGTCCACACCAGCGGCTCGAACCCGAGACGAGAGGCGATCTTGCACAGCCGCAGAAGACTCCTGGGCGCGCCCACGTGCTTCATCTCCGGCGACACGAAGAGAATCCGCCGATTCGACTTCTCTTGGTGGTCGGCGCCGGCGAGCTGGGTGCCCCGTTCGGCCACCCACGATGCCTGCTGGACGTCGGGCTCGAACAGGTCCCCGAACCGGCCGAAGCTCGCCGAGTCCCCGTGCAACACCGGCGCGGCGTCATAGAGGAAGTCCTTGTAGACCGCGTGCAGGTAGGCCCGGTGCCTCAACGCCTCCCGCATGGGCTGGAACGCGGTGTAGGGCCCGATTCGGCGTACGTGGTGCAGTCCGTCGGAGTACTCGAAGTACCGCTCGACGAAGTCCATGATCCCACGCTGGATGTCATGCGTCTGCTGCGCGTTGCGCGGCACGTTCGCCCCACGCGTCGCCACGGGCGTCCCGTCCTCGGCACGGCGGTACCCCACAGTCGTGGCCTTGGGTTCGGTGAACAGGTACTCGACCGGGTGCGTGAGAAGGTCCTTCTCCGTCGTCGAGACCTGGCCGGGAGGCATCATCGCCCACGTGATGTCCCGGTTCGCCATGGACGAGTACACGAATGCCGTGATCGACCCGTCGGACAGGGCATCCGTCACCTGGTCGCTTCTCGACGTGCCCATCAGGGCGCCGACGACCGTGGGCGCCTGCGAGCCGAAGGCGGTGGCG
Organism: uncultured Actinomycetota bacterium; assembly: GCA_963800325.1. GTDB lineage: Bacteria > Actinomycetota > Actinomycetes > Actinomycetales > Dermatophilaceae > CAWDAQ01. Next base: position 22,352 of record CAWDAQ010000009.1, read on the forward strand.
AAGAAGTCCCTCAGGGTGGTGATGCAGGTTCCGGTCCAGCCGACGTCCACGACGAGGACCGTCTCGGCGTCACCGATCGCTCGGGCGAAGTACTCCTTCGCGATCTCCTTCGTCTCCGCGAGGTGCTCCTCGATGATGCTCCGCTTGGACCAGAAGAAGTCCCGCAACCGGTCCTCGTCAGCGCTCGCGGGGAACTGGAGAGGCTCGATGTCCTCCTGCTCGAGGTGGTCGACGAGGTAGTCGAAGCCGGCGTCGCGCAGCAGCTCGGCGATCGTGCCGGCGAACATCGGTTCGCGGAAGCCCCGGAAGACCGTCCTCGACAGGTAGTCGTCGAAGTTGTGCTCCGAGGTCAGCATCAGGCCGGCGACCCGCGAGGTGTCGACGTAGGCGGTCGGCAGGGCGCCGAAGAATCGCTCGTAGATCGTGGAGAAGACGTGGCAGTCCCGGCCGAGGAACAGGATCTTGTCCGCGCCCCGCGTCGCCGCGAGCTCCTCCAGGAACTCCACGTAGCCCAGGGCGAGGATCCCTCCAACACGGAACCCGTGCGTGTAGTGAAGGCCTTCGGACCACAGGCCCGTTCCCAGGCCGTTGTCGACGACCGCCTGGTAGAAGCTCCCCGCCAGGGTCTGGATCCCGTTCTCGTGAACCACTCCGTGCTGGTTCGGGTTGAAGATGCCGGCGATTCCCGCCTCGATGCTCTTGGTCACGTCGGCGTCGAAGACGTCGCCCACGTGGGCGACGGACACGTCTGGCTCGCAGTCGTTGACCAAGACCTTCTGGAGAGTGCCGTCGCCCTTTCGCGCGGCATGCTCGTTCGAGAGGAAGATCTTCTCGTAGTCGGTGTACCCGGCACGCTCCAGCATGGCGTCGAGGGTGCTCTTGGGCAGGTACATGTCGCTGGTGAAGACGAGGCGCTTCCCCAGCGCCTTCAGGCCCTGGTAGACCTCGAAGACGTACGGGTTCACCCGAGTCAGCTGGACCTCGAGCTGCAGCTCGAGGTCCTTCCAGCCCGCGACGTCGCCGTGCCGCTCCTGCAGCACCTGGTAGATCTCGTCGAGCGTCACCTCACGGGTGGCCTCGTACCTGTTCTTCCAGGTCCGCGCGTGCCTCTCGGCCTGCTCCCGCTTTCTGGGGAAGTCCTTGACCCCGAGAAGAGAGCCCATGATCCGGAAGACGTGGTCAGGCCTCGCCACCGCGCGCACGATCGCGGTGTCGAAGATGTCGAACGACACGAGGTCGTACGCGGCCAGGGTCTCGACCATCTGCTCGGGCGCGGGCCGGTCAGGGCGATCCGGGTCCACGTAGTAGTAGACGCGGGTGTACTCCCTGAGCTGGTTCCTCCGCGCTGACCGCTCGTAAAGCGCCGAGGTGTGCTCCCCCAGCTCCTGGGTGGCGAGCACGCGATCCAGCGTCCGCACGACTCCCTCGTGGTCGCCGCACTCGTACTGCGCGTTCGCGAGCTCCTTGAGAAGGGGAGCGTTGTCCGGGACCTCCGCGAGGGCGGGCTCGAGAACCGAGATCGCCTCGCCGGGCTTGCCGGCCAGTCGCAGGGTCTTGGCAGTCGGGATCACCTTCTGCGCTCGTGCCTGGGTTCGCAGCTCCGTGGTGTGGGATCCCAGAGGCTCGAGCGCCTCCACATTCACCAGCGCTTCCTCGACACCCTCGAAATCTCGCGCGGCAAAGCGGGCATTGGCGAGCTCTTTGAGGAGCTGGACGTTCTTCGGCGCCTCTGCCAATGAGGATTCCAGCATCGCCACGGCTTCGTCCGCCCTGCCGGCCTGACGGAGCTCCTTGGCTTCGGAAAGGATTTCCTGGTCTGGGCCGCCGACCGATGACCTACGAATAAGCCGAGCGGCCGCCCTTCCTCTCTTGATCGAATTAGAAATGACTGCTCGATCAATTACAAAGCGCTGGCTCATGGTATTCCTTACCCTAGCACAGACGGACTTGGCAGGCCCTGCCTCTCGGCGGCGCCCGATTGAGCGACGCGCCGGGGCCGCCCGGCTCCGAGTCGGTAGTTTCTTGCGGCGGCTGGAGGCCCGTGGCGACAGGTGCGCGCATCCACGGCGGGCCGGCCACACCCGCGGACAGCGCCCGCTCGAAGCGCTTCGTGGGCGCGTGGTCGCGTGGGATACGCTGGCCGCCCCATTCCGCGGTGTGAGGGCTTCACGCACATCGAGGCGGTACCCTCGCACGATTGCCCGGCAATCCTCGAGGGCCGGGTTGAACAGTCGTCGAACAGCTGGTGAATTGCACGTCGGTGGTGGGGTGGCGTGGCGAACGCGGAGGTGCCCATGACCGATCCGATGCCCGGACGAGACCAGACCCTGACGCTGCCGAACACGCTCATTGCGGGAGTGCAGAAGTCGGGGACGTCGTGGCTGCACCATGCGCTCAACGAGTCCAGCCACTTCTGGGGCGCTCAGGTCAAGGAACTGCAGTACTGGAACCAGACCCGGCTCGCGCCCATCGAGGAATACGCCTCGCACTTCGCGGACGCGTCCAGCAGTGCCCAGTATCTGTTTGAAGCGACCCCGGGCTACTTCCAGCTCCCCAGGAACGGAATTGATTTCGCCCGGCGAATTCGTAACGGACTCGGCGACATTCCATTGATCGTCATGGTACGCAATCCGGTTGACCGGTACCTGTCGGCGTACACCCACCACATGCTTCGCAAGCGGCTCCCCGCGGTCTCTGAGGTGACGACCATCCACGACGGGGGCCTCGGGCTGGTGAGCCGTGGGGAGTACGGGAAGATCTACCGACATTTCAAGAAGTATTTCTCCACCATTCACGTCCACAAGTACGATGAACTGGTCGAGTCGCCGGCCAAGCTCATCGACGACGTGTTCGACGAATTCGGCCTCGCGGTCGACGTCGCGCCGGACAAGCTGGGCGGCAGAGTCAACGGCAAGCACATGCAGCCCAGCAGAAAGCGTGTCGAAGGGGATCTGCCGGAACTGGGGCAGGAAACGGAACGGGAGCTGTACCGGTACTACCGGGCCGACATCGAGTCCTTCGCCGAACAGACGGGCCTCGACTTCGGCGCCTGGCTGCGCTGAGGCGCCGCCGGGGCGGCGGTCACACGAACGGCGGCCGGCCCAGCCGGGTCATGCGGGCGATGGTGCGCCACCGCATCGGCCTCCGCGCCGGCCGGGCGGCCCACGCCTCCCGGTAGCCGGCGACGACCTCGCGCCGGGGGGCTCCGCGGACCACCGAGGCGACGGTCCACGTCGCCAGGTGCCCGGCGAACAGCGGCGCGGGGAGGGACCGCCAGGCCATCCACAGCCGGTTGCGGGCGGTGAGGCGGGCGTAGCCCGGGTGCCGGGACGGCGTGGTGTGCGGGTGGAAGGCCACGAGGTCGGCGGAGTACCAGATGGACCAACCCGCGTCGAGCAGCCGCCACGACAGGTCCGACTCCTCCATGCTGTAGAAGAACCGGGCGTCGAAGCCGTCGACCTGGCGGAAGGCCTCCGGTCGGACGAAGCACGCCGCCCCGATGAAGTGCGTCACCGGACCGGACCGCCGGGCCGAGCGTGCGCCGACGCGGGGGATGTGCCGCTGCTGTGACGACCCCTTCTCGTCGACGAGACGGACCGCCATCGCCCCGAGTCCGGGGTCTGACCTGAACCGGTCGACGACCGTGGCCAGCAGGTCCGGGTCCATCAGCTCGGCGTCGTCGTCGAGGAACATGACGACCTCGGCGTCGACCGCCTCGACGCCGATGTTGCGCCCCCCCGGGATCCCGGCGTTCTCCGGCAGCACGATGAGCTGGTCGGACGGGTCGGGCGTGGGCGGCTCGGCGCCGTTGACGACGAGCACGACGTGCGGCTCCACCCCCTGCTGGGCCCGGACGGACGCGATCGCCCGGTCGAGCTCGACGGGACGGTCGGCTTGCGTGAGGACCACGACCGCAATATCGTGCCGGACCCGGCGGTCGGCCGGGATCTCGGACGCTGTGGACGTCGCGTGCTGGCTGGACATCGTTCCTCGGGGCGTCGACGGTTGCCTCGGGCGGTCTGGTTCACTCCGGGCATGTAGCGTACCAGCCGGTCGGGTCGCGACCCGACGCACAGCCACCGGTCCGGGTCGGTGTCGTCCCGCAGCGACCGCGCGCCGACCACGGCCCACGAGGCCCACGAGATCGACCGATGGGCACCCGGCCCGAACTCGACTTGGAGTGAAAGACCTGTGACGAGCCAGCCCGACGTGTCGGTCGTCATCCCGATGCACAACGCCAGCGCAACAGTCACCCGGGTGGTCGAGTCGTTCCTGTCCGTCGACGCCTTGGACGTCGAGGTCATCGTCGTCGACGACCACTCGACCGACGACTCGGTCGCGCAGGTCACCGCCCTGGAGCGGCCCGAGGTCCGTGTGGAGCGGTTCGAGACGAACCACGGCGCCGGGGTCGCCCGCAACCGCGGCTTCGAGCTCGCGACCGGCCGCTACACACTGTTCTTCGACGCCGACGACGAGCTCCACCCGACGACGTTGACGTCGGCCGTGGGTGCCCTGGACGACACCGGTGCGGACGTCGCCGTGATGTCCTACCGCTACCGCCGGGGGGACTCCTCCGAGTTCGACGGGATGAACGTCTACGACGCGGCGACGTGGGAACGTCACGTGAGCATGCCGCGGCGGGTCGCCCGGCTGTCGGAGGTCCCGCAGTTCCTCGGCTTCTCGAACTACCCGTGGAACAAGCTCGCCCGCACCGACCACTACCGGGAGACCGGACTGCGGTACGGCGCCACCCCGGTCCACAACGACATCCTCGGCCACTGGCTGACCCTGCTGGACGCCGAGAGCATCCTCCTGCTCGACCAGCCGCTCTGCACCCACATCGTCGGGCAGGGCGGACGCAACCTGACCAACCGGGAGAGCCGGTCCCGGCTGTCCCTCGTCGACGCGCTCGACGAGACGTACTCCGCGCTCGAGGCCCGCCCGGAGAAGCGCAACAGGTTCTCCCACCACTACTGGGACTTCGTGCTGCGGGTCTCCGGGTGGGCGACCCCGCGGATGACCCCCGAGGTCGTCGAGGAGTTCAACCTCCGCCTCCAGCGCCACATGCTCCGGATGGACCTGGCCGACTTCACCCGGATGCGGCTGCGGCGCGACGCCGGGTTGGCGAACCGCATCATCCACCGAGCCCTCGCGTGACGACACCGACCCGGACCGACCCGGCTGACCGAAGGGAGCCAACCGTGGCCGACGTGAGCATCATCGTCACCGCGTACAACATCGAGGACTACATCGAGCAGTGCCTCGACAGTGTGGCGGCCCAGACACTGACCGACATCGAGGTGCTCGTCGTCGACGACGGCTCGTCCGACTCGACGCCCGCCCGGATCGCCGAGTTCTGCGAGGGCGACCCGCGGTTCGTCCCCGTCCTGCTCGAGGAGAACAGCCCCGGTGGCGTCGCCACCGCGGCCAACGCCGGCCTCGACCGCGCGACCGCGCCGTGGGTCGGGTTCGTCGACGGGGACGACTACGTCGAGCCGACCATGTTCGAGAAGCTCGTCGAGGCCGCGCAGCGGTGCGGGTCCGACCTGGCGATGTGCGAGTACCAGGAGGTCGTCGACGGGACCGGCGAGCGCATGGACCCTGCGGACTCCCACCGGTGGGCCGAGCTGGGCGACCCCTGCTATGAGCTCGACGTCCACCTGCGCCGGCAGTTCCTGCGCTTCATCGCCGTGCCCTGGCGCAAGCTCTACCGCCGGCGCCTCCTCGAGGACAACGCCATCCGGTTCCCCGTGAGCGACGTGTTCTACGAGGACAACCCGTTCCACTGGTTCTCGGTGATCTCGGCCAGGTCCATCGCCCTCGTCCCGGAGGTGCTCTGCTACCACCGCGTCGCGCGACCCGGGCAGACGATGTCGACCGTCGACGCGCGGCTCTTCAACATCTTCACCCACCACGACACGATCCACACCTGGCTTGCCGGCCGGGGGGCGCTCGACGTCTACCAGACGGCGCTCATCGCCTGGGTCGTGTCCCAGATGCAGTGGATCTCGCGGCGCACGCCGCCCGACCTGCGCCGCCAGCTGTTCGACACGCTGGTCCCGATCTTCGCGGAGTACTCCCCGGACACGGTGGCGACCGCCCTGAAGGAGAGCAACCAGGGCGTGACTGCCCAGCGGCTGAGTCAGGCGCTCGTCAAGCGGGAGTACGGGACGTTCTCGCGCACGCTCTCGAGCAAGCGCACGTCGACGAACCCGGTGGTCACGGCGGCCTACCACCTGCGCCACTCCGGCGTGCAGCACACCGCCGTCCTCACCGGCCGGTACGTGCGCAACGTCGTCCAGGCCCGCAAGATCGGCGGGACGGTCCGCAAGGTCACCCAGGTCCGGCGTGAGCCGCGCGGTCAGGACGTGATGTTCGGGCTCGTGGTCCTCCAGGAGCGGCTGCGCACCATGGAGGAGCGGCTCGGCGCGATCGAGGGTCGGCTCGCCCGCATCGAGGACCGGCTCCCGCAGGCCCCCGTCGAGGACGCCTCAGGCGTCGACGAAGAACGACGGTATGTCGGAACCGCTGCGGATCGCCTCTAGGATCCCGTCCGCGGCGGTCAGCGCCTCCCCGATCGTCACGTCCATGTCGAGGTAGCGGTACGTGCCGAGCCGCCCGGCGAACGTCACCCCCGTCTCGGCCTTCGCGACGTCGAGGTACCGGCCGAGCAGCGACTTGTCGTTCGCGAGCCGGATCGGGTAGTAGGGGATGTCGTCCTCGCCCGCGAGGCGGCTGTACTCGCGGAAGCACACGGTGCCCTCGTGCTCCTCCCACGGTGCGAAGTGCTTGTGCTCGGCGATCCGGGTGTACGGCACCTCGAGGTCGCCGTAGTTCATGACCGAGCAGCCGACGTGGTCCCCGGTCGCCCGGATCTCCTCGAAGTCGAGGGTGCGGTACCCGAGGCGCCCGAAACGGTAGTCGAACCACGCGTCCAGCGGACCGGTCCAGATCGAGTGGTCGAACTCGCCCCGGTCCTCGGGGGTGTAGGGGGTGGACAGCCGCACGTCGATGCTCGGGTGGTCGAGGATGCCCTCGACGATCGCGGTGTAGCCGTCGCGCGGGATCGCCTGGTGCGGGTGGTTGAAGTAGGAGTCCTCGTAGCTGAACCGCAGCGGGAGCCGCTTGAGCACCGCGGCCGGGATCTCCGTCGGGGGCAGGCCCCACTGCTTGCGGGTGTAGCCGTGGAAGAACGCGTCGTAGAGCTTGCGGCCCATGAACTTCAGGGCCTGCTCCTCGAAGTTGCGCGGCTCCTCGATCGAGGTGTCGGCCTGCTCGGCGATGAAGGCCTTCGCCTCCGCCGGGTTCAGGGCCGTCTCGAACAGCTGGTTGATCGTCAGGAGGTTGACCGGCAGCAGGTAGACCCGGCCGCCGACCGTGGTCCGGACCCGGTGGTTGTACGGCATCATGGTGCCGAACCGGTTGACGTACTCCCACACGCGCTCGTTGCCGGTGTGGAAGATGTGCGGGCCGTACCGGTGGATCATGACCTGGGTCTCGGGGTCGCGCTCGGTGTAGCAGTTGCCCGCCACGTGGTCGCGCGACTCGAAGACGACCGCCTCGTGCCCGGCCTCGGCGACCTCACGGGCGATGACCGCCCCGGAGAACCCGGCGCCCGCGATGCCGAACCTCATCGGGTGGCCGTCGCACGGTCGTCGCCGGCGCGTCGGCGGGGGGCGTCCCAGGGATGGGGGGCAGCGGTTCGCGTCGTCATCACGGCGGCCACCCTAGTCACCCCGGGTGAACGCCCGGCTACACTCCGGCGGGTGTCCGAGATCCCCGCCGTCACGGCCGTGGGCCACGCGGCCCGACCGCGCTGGTCCGTCGTCATACCGGTCCACAACTGCTCCGGCTACCTGGCCGCGGCGCTGCCCGAGGTCGTCGCCCAGCTGGGGTCCCGCGACGACGCGGAGATCATCGTCGTCGACGACAACTCGGGCGACGACCCGGGCGAGGTCGTCGAACGGCTCGGCGGCGACCGGGTGCGGTACAGCCCGAACCCCGATCACCTGGGCGCCATCGGCACGTTCAACCGCTGCCTCGCGCTCGCCTCCGGGGAGCTGGTCCACCTGCTCCACGGCGACGACGCCGTCCTGCCCGGGTTCTACGCGACCATGGAGGAGGCGCTGGCCGATCCGGCCGCGGTCGCAGCCATCTGCCGGGCCAACGACGTCGACGCCGACGGCGCCACCCGCTACGTCACCCGCTCCTACCGCAACGGGACCGGGGTCTGGGAGGACGCCCTCGAGACGATGGCCGCCTCGAACCGGGTGCGGGCCCCGGGGATCGTCGTGCGCCGCTCGGCCTACGAGGCCGTCGGGGGGTACCGGACCGATCTGCCGCACGCGGCCGATTGGGAGATGTGGACCCGGCTGGCCGCCCACGGCCCGGTGGTGTTCGTCGACGAGGTGCTCGCCTGCTACCGGAAGCACGACGCCTCGGACAGCTCGGCCCGGGTCAAGACCGGCGAGAACGTCCGGGAGCGGGTGACGGCGATCGGCGTGCTGGGGGGGTACGTCCCGCAGAGCCGTCGGGCCGCGGTCGTCCGGCGGGCCCTGGCGTACTCGGCCGTCTTCGCGGCCCGCACGGCGGTGAAGCTCGCCCGGGCGGGCGAGTGGTCCGCCGCCGGGCGCCAGGGGTGGGAGGCCGCCCGCTGCGCGTCGAAGGTCCCGCAGCGGGTCGCCGTCGAGCGGTAGGTCCGGCTCACTCCCCGTTCCGGTCCCCCCGCCACCCGCGGACGCGGCGAGCGGCCCGGAGGACCTCGTCGCCGAGGGGGATCCGCCTGACGCGGTCGCTGAGGTGCTCCTTCGGCTCCGGCTCCTTGGCCTTCTTCTTCGGGCCGAGGAACGGCCCCCGCCCGTTCCCCGCCGAGACCGTCCCGACGACCGCCTCGACGGCGATGTCCATGGGGATCGTGTCGAAGGCGGGGTACTCGCCGTCCACCGTGATCGCGACGGGTGCGTGGAGCGCCGCGAGGTCGCCGACGATCTGCACCTTGCTCTCGGCGAGACGGTCGGCGACCTCCTTGCCGTAGGCCGTGGTGCGCTCGGCCGCCCAGGTCGGCAGCGTGATCGTGCGATCACTGCCGGGGAACTCGGTGCGCAGGAGACGCGCCACGGCGCCGCGCCGGTACGCGAGGGCGTACTCGGGGAACGGCGTGTTGTTCTTCTTGAAGATGACGTTCTGGCGCCGGAAGAACTCGGCCTCGACCGCCGACAGCGACCGGTTCGCGTGGCCCCCGCCCGCGGTGGTGTCCTCGAGCATCCCGGCAGGCAGGCCGAGGAGGTGCTCCAACGACGAGGGCACCTGGGACGGGTTCGCCTTGTCGGCGATGACGACCGTGACCCGGTCGGGGCCGAGGAGTCGCTCCCACCGCTCGACGATCCCCGCCTGGTCGAACTGGCGCTCCCAGCGCGTGGCGAGCCGCGTGCCTGGCGGGGCCTCCAGCGCCTTGACGAGCCACTGGTCGAACGGCCGGGTCGCGGCCCCGTCCTTGACGATCTCCTGCCAGTACGAGCCGACCATCCCCGACAGGGGGCGCAGGGTGATGGCGACGTGGGTGCGCTCGCCGAGGGCGTCGATGAAGCGCTGGGCCGTCCGGTCGTCCGCCTCGCAGATCCACTCGTGGTTGATGAAGATCCGATTGGTCTCGTCGGCCTCGATCTCCTCCATGAGCTCCTGCCACGTCTCCAGGTCGGGGAGCTCGCCCTCCCGCGTGACGCCCATGAACGCGGCGACCGGGGTGAAGTGGTTCAGGCCGTTGCCCGGGTAGCGGACCCCGTGGGCGAGGAGCTTCTTCCGCCGCTTCTGGGCCGCCCGCTGGACGGCCGTCGTCCCCGACTTCATGGGCCCGATGTGCATCAGGCGCGCACGCTCGGGGACGGGCAGCAGGGAGGAGGGTTCCAGCATGTCGTGAGGGTAGCAACGGGGCGGGTCCGGCACGGGCGCCCGCGCGAGGCCCGGCTCAGGTCCCGTCCCCGCGTCGCCGCCCGCGGCCTCAGGTCGCGCTCTGCGTCGGGACGTCCCCGGAGGTGCTCGCGAACTCGACCGCGGCGGCGATCTCCGCCGAGAGGTCCATCGCGGCGTCGACGTGCTGCACGTTCGGGACCGTCCGGTACTTCTCCCAGTCGGGCTCCAGGTCCGACGCCTCGAGGTCTGGTCGGCGGGCGACGAGGTCAGCGTTGCCGTCGGCGAACCGCTCGTGGACGGTGGTGGCGACGTCGAGGCCGACCTGGAGACGCTCCGAGGTGGGGAGCCCGGCGAGCAGGGCCTTGAACCGCTTCGGTCCGAGGCGCTTGTCCACCCCGTGCTCGACGAGGGCGTTGGAGACCGCGATCGCACGCCAGCCGAGCGCCTCGTTGGCGCGCAGCGGGCCGCTGAGGGTCTCCGGATCGAGCCCGAGCAGGTCGGTGACGACCGCGCTCATGTCGGGCCTGCGCCGGAACGGGACCGTCCTGACGTTCTCCGCACCGAAGACTCGCTCCCACAGCGCGACGCTGCCCGAGAGGTCGTACAGCGGGTTCTTGGGGCCAACGGCGCCGCGGGTGAACCACTGGCTCGTCACCACCTTGCCGAGCCTGGCGGCCTGGGAGGAGTTCGAGACCAGCAGGTCGATCTGCGGTCGGACGTGGACGACGACGGTGACCTCGTCGCCGACCCTCGACACGAGGTCCTTGGCCCGGCGGACCATCGACTCCGAGACCAACCGGGAGTACAGGTGCTCGTTGGAGACGAGGACGGCGCTGGGGCGCACCGAGGTCACCTCGTTCGAGAAGGCGGTCTCGAGCTCGGCCCGGAACCTCTCGAGCTCCTCCGGGGTGGTCACCGAGTTCCGCCGGCTGAGCCGGTCGCCGTCGACGAAGTCGGCGGAGTAGACCATCGCCTTGATGTGGTTGACCGGCCCCAGGGATCGCGGGTAGAGCACCCCCTGCCTCCGGAGGGCCTTCCGGTTCTGGGCACACCAGGCCTGGAAGGACGTCGTCCCCGTCTTCGGGGTCCCGATGTGGAGGTAGACGTGCGGCGCCGTCCTGTCGCTCACGGTGCTCATCGATCCTCTCGTCGAACGTGGCCCGACCGTACCGGACCCGTGACGACCGGCACCCGACCCCCACGGCCTGGTCGACCGAGGTCACGGCACCGCGACGGCGCGCACGGGACTGAGACACCGACCGCCGAGCCGCCGCCCCGCCCGCACGCGCTCAGACCGTGGCGTCGAGGCGGGCACGCGGCGCCTCGCCGGGGACCAGCCCCTCGGTGACCGGGGACGGCGTGAACCCCTTGACGACAAGCCAGACCCCGAGCGAGAGCTCCCACGCAGCCACCGGGAGCGCCGCGAGTCCGGCCACGGGGTCGATCCCCTGCTGAAGGACGCCGAACAGCTGCGCGAACGTGGCGGTGATGAGCAGCGGCGCCCCCACCAGCCCCACCACGGGGATGACGCGGGGCACCAGTCGGGACCGGTACAGCAGGGTCCCGAGCAGCAGGGCGTTGAAGCCGGGCATGAGGCTCTGCCCGAGCGTGAACGCCCAGGTGTAGACCGCCACGTGTGACGCGCCGACCGTGACGAGCGATGCCGCGCCCGCCCCGGCCGCCCCCGCGAGGTCCTCCTTCAGGCTGACCAGGGAGAGGAGGCTGACGACACCCGTGAAGATCATCGCGGCCTCGAGGGTCCGGGTGGCGACGAAGCCCAGGGCCATGCCCTCGTGCTGGCGCCTGACCACCGGGTACAGCGTGACGGCGGTGCCGATGCCGGCGAGGGCGACGATCACCTCGAGGAAGCCTCCCCAGAGCAGGCCGGTGTCCCCGCCCGTGCCGGTGACGAAGTCCGTCTGGGTCTTCACGGGCCCGTACAGGACGAGGGTGGGGACGGAGACGAAGGTGAGCAGGTAGAAGAGGCCCGCGACGAGCGCGGTCCGTCTGAGTGGGGTCATCGGAGGTCCTTTCGGCGACGAACGGCCGGGCACGACGTGGACGCCCCCCTCTCCGGCGACGGCAAGGTATACGGCGTACACCTACCCGTGGCTTCAGTGTACTCTGTACACCCCGATATCGTTCCCCCCGGAAAGCCCCCTCGTGCCCAGGAGGCTGCGTGTCCCCGACGAGCGGCCGTCCCGACCGGCCGAGGGTCCGACGGCCTCGGGCCCGGCTCAACCGGGACCGCGTCCTGCGCACCGCCGTCGCGTTCGCCGACGGCAACGGCATCGACGCGCTGAGCATGCGCAACCTGGCCCAGGAGCTGGGTGTCGTGCCGATGGCGCTCTACAAGCACGTCGCCAACCGGGAGGAGCTCCTCGACGGCATGGTCGGCGTCATCGTGGACGAGATCGCCCTGGCCGACGACGGGGGCCCCTGGAAGGCGAGCGTGCGCGCGCAGGCCCTCTCGGCGCGCGAGGCCGTCCTGCGCCACCCCTGGGCCAGGGGCGTCATCGAGTCGCGCTCGCCCACAACCGCGCCCGTCCTCGCCTACATGGACTCGATGGCCGGGCTGTTCCGGTCCGGAGGGTTCTCCGTCGACCTCACCCACCACGTCATGCACGCCTTCGGCTTCCGGATGTGGGGCTTCAGCCAGGAGATGTTCGATGCCGCCGTGGACGGCAGGCCGGACGTGGGGGACGCGGAGCTGAGCGCGCTCGCCGACCGGTACCCCCACATCCTCTCCATCGCGATGGAGGTCGAGGACCGCGCCGGCCCCTTCGGGGAGGGCGGCTGCGACGCCCGGTTCGAGTTCGAGTTCGCGTTGGACGTGCTCCTGGACGGGTTCGAACGCCTGCTGCGGCAGGGGTGGTCATCCTCTGCCCCGAGCCCGGGCCGTGCCGGGGATCCGCCGCTGCGCGGGGCGGCGACCTGACGGGGCGACGACCTGACGGGGCGGCGACCTGACGGGGCGACGACCTGACGGGTGGTGGAGGGCGCGCCCGGGCGGCGGTCCGGCCGAGGTGACCGGGCCGGTGTCAGCCGGGCCGGCCCACGAGGGTCCGCTGCCGCCGGTGCTCGCTGCGGAGCCAGTCCATCCACTCACCGGCCGGGCCGCGCAGCCGGGGGTCTCCCGGGTCCTCGGGCTCGCGCAGGCCGGCCAGGTAGGCCCGGTCGGCGGCCAACCGCGCCGGGACCGCCGACCCGCGCGCGAGCGAGCCGTGCCCGGGGACGAGCACCTGCGCCTCGCCGACCGGGCCGGCGAGGCGGATGAGGCCGTCGGCGTAGTCCCCGTACGGGTCGACGGCGCCGCTGTCGAGGTCGAGGAGCGGGATCTCGACGTCGGAGAGCATGTCGCCGCCGACGAGCACCCCCTCCCCCGGCAGCCAGAGGGCGAGGTGGCCCGGGGCGTGCCCGTCGTGCTCGACGAGGACGACGTCGGGGCCGGCCCAGTCCAGCCGCGCCAGCCCGGGCGTCAGGCCCCTGACCGGCCCCACGAGGTCGGGATCGAGGCCGGCCTGGGCCGCCGCGTCGGCGCGGGAGCGCTCCAGCGTGGCGTCGGCGTGCTCTGCCGCCCGCCGGCTCGCGACCCGGCGGGCGTGGCCGTACCTCGGGTGCCACAGGACGTGGTCCCAGTGGGGGTGGGTCGCGACGCCGACCACGACCCGGGCCTCGCGGGCCTCGAGCCAGTCCGCGATCCCGGCGAGGTCGTCGGCGGTGACGTTGGGGTCGACGAGCAGCCACCCGTCCTCCCCCTCGACGGCAACGGTGTTCGAGCGCCAGAAGTCACAGGTGAGGACCCAGACCGGCCCCGCGACCCGGGTCGCCTCCATCTCCGGCGACTCAGGCGTCGGGCCGGCTCTCGGGGTCGATGTGCCGGGCGAGGTACTGGTTGAGTCCGACCCGGTCGACGGCGTCGAGCTGGGCCTCGAACCAGTCCGCGTGCTTCTCCTCGTCGCGGACCATCTCCTCGAACACCGCGGCGGTGCCGTGGTCGCCGAGGGCGTGGCACTCCTGCGCGGAGGCGTTGAACTGGGCCACCGCGGCGATCTCGCTCGCGTGCGCGAGCCGGAGCATCTCGTAGGCGTCCTCGCCGACCTGGATGGCGCCGAGCCGCTGGACGTTCGGGTGCCCCCCGAAGAGGAGGACTCGCTTGATGAGCTCGTCCGCGTCCCGCATCTCGTCGATGGACAGGTCGTAGTAGACCCTGCCGAGGTGGGGCAGCCCCCAGCTCTCGAGCATCCGGGCGTGGAGGAAGTACGTGTTCGTCACGGTGAGCTCGAACGTCAGGGCCTCGTTGAGGAGCTCCACGACCCGGGGATCAGCTGGCTGCACCGTCGACCTCCATCAGCATGTCCAGGAGGTCCTGGCGCTCAGCGACGTGCTCGCAGACGAGCCGGCGCACGGTGAACACGCACGCGCCGCAGTCGCGGCCCGCGGTCGTGGCCCGGCACACCCCGCCGAGGCTCGCGGCACCGGCGTCCACGGCGGCGGCGACGTCCCGGTCGGAGACGACGCTGCAGTGGCAGACGATCACGGAGCCCTCCCACGCACGTCCTCGGATAAGGTGAGGCACACCTAACCACACGCCGCGGGTGGTGCCAAGCCGGGGGCTCGGGTCGTCTCACCCACCGGTCCGCCCGGCCGGCCGGGCGGCCTCGTGGCCCGACCCGTAGGCCGTGTCCTGGGGATTGATCCAGCGGATGAGGATCGGCGCCGAGGCCGCGAGCGCGGCGACGAGCCAGGAGCGCCAGTTCGCGAACCCGACCGAGGCGGCCGAGGTGAGGTCGGCGAGCGCGAGGGTGAGCATCGTCGCGACGAATGCCCGGGCGAAGCTCGCGAGGGGGCTCCTCGCCATCCACCCCACGAGGGTCGGGGAGGCGAGAGCGGCGTGGGCGGGAGCGTCCGTGCTCATGGCGGGTCCTTTCACGTCGTCGGGAAGACCCGGTCCGCACCTCGATCGGGGGACCGCTGAGGAGAGCCCCGGCGCCCGGCCGGTGATACGCGGCGCCCGACAGCGCCCTCGGCGAGGCCGTCAGGGCACCCGGGCCGACTCCGGGTCGCCGGGGGCACCCGCACGGTCGGGCTCGTCGATGACCATCTGACGGACCTCGTCCAGCATGAGGCGGCGCACCCGGGCGACGGTCGGCGAGTCCTCCTCGGGCACGACCGGGTCGGGCAGCACGTCGACCCGGTAGGGCTCGAGGACCTCGGCCGCGGCGCGGGCAGAGGGGCGACGGTCCGGGTCGGGGTCGAGCAGCGACGCGACGAGCCGTGCCACCGGCGCGGGCACCCCCGTGCGCAGCATCCCGAGCGCCGGGCGGTCGAGCCCCTCGTGGCGCATCTCGCCGCCCGAGTCGACGGTGTGCATCAGCCAGGACGTGAGCAGCTGGTGGATCGTCGCACCGAGCGAGTAGAGGTCCTCGGCCGGACCCGGCGTCCCCGGGGGCGCGCCGGCGCGGGCCTCGGGGGCGGTGTAGCCGGGCGTGCCCCAGGGCCGGTCGAGGACGTCCCCCGGGCCCCACGCGCCCTCGAAGTCGACCGGCCGGAGGCGACCGTCGTCGACGAGGAGGTTCGCCGGCTTGCAGTCCCGCCAGACCCAGCCCCGCTCGTGGACCTCGGCCACGACCCCGGCCGCGGCCGCGGCGTAGGCGAGGGCGACCTCGACGGGCAACCGGCGGCCGGGGTCCGAGCACGCCATGTGCAGCGACGTCCCGTCGACGTGCTCCATCGCGAGGTACCGGTGGCCGCCGACCTCGAAGGCGTCGAGGACGGCGGGCACGTCGACCCCGGCCCCGCGCAGCAGCCGCAGCGCGGCCTCCTCGCGGGCGACGAGGTCGTACCCGTCGAGCCGGTCCCAGCCGGTCTCGCCGTGGCGGCGGCCCTCCTTGACCACGCAGAGCCGCGCCGGCGTCGACGCGAGCCGGACGGCCCGGTAGACCCCGCCCTTGCCGCGCTGCATCATCGCCTCGTAGCAGAGGAAGTCCCGCTGCAGCGGGGTCAGCGCGGCCCCGTCCGCCGGCTCGCCGCCGAGGGCGGGAAACGGGCAGGGCACCCAGTCCGGGCGCGCCGTGCCGGGCTCGCGACGGTCCGGGACCGGGCTCCCGTCCGGCCCGGTCAGCGCCCCGACCGTGGTGCCGTCCTCGAGCGTCATCTCCTGGGGTCCGAAGGCCCCGTACCGGTAGTGCACGCTGCTGCCGGGGCGGAGCGGGACGTCGAACGGGACCGCGGGCGCGGCGACGCCCGCCGTGAGCCGGTCGAGGTCCCCGGCGATCTCGACCGCCTCCGCGTCCGTGCCCGGGTAGACCGTGATGAACTTGCCGATCTGGCTGAAGCCGAACGGGATCGCGCTGTTGAGCTGGGCCAGCACGTCGAGGGAGCGCACCGACTTGTAGTGCGCCCCGCGCGCGGTGAGGTAGCCGGCGCAGGCCTCGAAGACCGCGACCGCCTCCGGCAGGGTCGCCGAGACGTGGAGCTTCCACCCCTGGGCGGGGTCGCCGGCCTCGGAGGGCCGGGAGTAGCGCCACCCGCCCGTGGCGGGGACGACGGGCAGGTGCTCCTCGACGAGCCGCTGCCACCGCTGCGACGCCCGGGCGGCCGCCGCGGCTCCCGATCCCCCACGTCGGGAACCGCGGCCCCTCGCCGTCAGCTGCTCGTCGTCGTCGTGGTCGTCGTGCACAGCGGGGTGCTCGTCGTGATGACCGTACGGCTGTGGCACGTGCACGCCGCGACCGAGGCGTCCCCGCCCATCGCCGAGAGCCCCTCGGGGCCGGAGGCGAACAGGGAGAAGAACTCACCCCACTCCGGGGACTGCGCGCCGGCGTGGACCGCCTTGAGCCCCTTCTCGCGCAGCTCCGCACCGAACTGCGGGTCGTCGAGGGCCCGCTGCACCACCTGCTGGACGTTCGCGTCCTCCGCCATGTCTGCTCCTTCGCTCGTGTCGTCTCGGGGTTGCGGGCGGTGGGCGCCTGTCAGCCCGACCCCGTCGTCGTCGTGCCCGTGCAGACCGGGCTCGTCGTCGTGGTCACGGTCGTGCTGTTGCACGTGCACGCGGCGGCGCCCTGGGAGGCCCCGAGGGCCGCGAGCCGCTCCGGGTCGGAACCGAGCCCGCTGAGCTCGGGCGAGCCGAAGTACTCCGCCCACGCCTCGCTGTTCTGGCCGCCGACGACGGCCGCGACGGCCTTGTCCCGCAGCTGCGCGGCGTACTCGGGGTCGGACAGGAGCCGCGAGACGAACTCCGGTGTTTCGACTGACATACGAATCTCCCTGCGGATCGACGGGCGCGGCAGGACGCCACCCACCCGCAGGCGGGGCGGGCGTCCTCCCGCAGCGGGACCGGCGTGACCGGCACCGCTCGCGACGGCACCCGGGCGGGCGCCGGGTCGGGAGCCTGCGGGCCCGGGGGCAGGCTCGGACGGCGCGCGAGAGCGGCGCGTCGTCGGCGGGAGGACCAGGGCTCGGGCCGGTCCGTGGACCCACCGGCTCGGGCCTCGCGGCCGGGCCGGTGGTCGTGGCGACGCCGGTGCGACGTCGCGGCGGGCAGGTCGCCGACCGCGCCACGTGGGAGCGGTCCGCGACTTTCGCGTGTTTAGCCGGTTTTGTCCGACTAACTCGACGCTAGTCCCGTCCGTGAGCCCCGGACAATGACGAGAACGGGCCATTCGGGGGGCCACCCGAACGGGGCAGGCATGGACCCCACCCCGGGGCCACGCGTGCGGGGACCACACGCGGGGACCACGCACCCGGGGACCGCCGGCACGGCATCGCACGTGCCCACCCGAGGGCACCGGACGTGCCCACCCGGCGGGGCTCACCCGGGCGGGCCGACGGGAACCGTGCTCCCCCGGACCTCGAGCCGGTGCTCCGCGACGACCTCGCGCGGGCTGCTGCCGTGCCGTCCGTCCATCCGCTCGAGGAGGCGCTCGAGCGCGAGGCCGGCGATCTGTCGCTTGTCCGGCGAGACCGTCGTCAGCGGCGGGGCGGCGAAGCGCCCCTCCTCGATGTCGTCGAAGCCGACCACGGCCACGTCCTCGGGGACGCGCACCCCGCGCTCGGTGAGGGTGCGCAGGGCGCCGACGGCGAGCAGGTCGTTGATGCAGAACACCCCGTCCGGCACGGCTCCGGAGTCGAGCAGGCGCGCCATGCCCTCGGCCCCGTCGGCCCGCTGGAAGCCCTCCGTGGGGACGACGAGCTCGGGGCGCACCGCGACCCCCGCGTCGGCGTGCGCCGCCCGGTAGCCCTCCCGGCGGAGGTCGGCCATGTGGCTCGTCGAGGCGGCCTGGGCGCCGAGCAGCGCCACCCGGGTGCGTCCGAGGCCGAGGAGGTGGGCGGTCGCCTCGGTGGCGGCGCCGACGTTGTCGATCGCGACGTGGTCGCTCCCGGCCGCCGCCAGGTGCTCACCGAGCAGGACGAGCGGCAGGCCCGGGTCGCGCTCGCTGAGGTCCTCGTCGCGCAGCGAGAGCGCCGAGAGGATGAGGCCGTCGATGAGGTGGTTGCGCAGGCCCCGGGCGGCGAGCAGCTCGTTCTCGCGCCGCGCGTTGGTCTGGTCGACCAGCACGGTGTACCCCCGGTCCGCGGCCGCGTCGACGAGCGCGCTCGCGAGCTCGGCGAAGTACGGCACGGTGAGGTCGGGCAGCGCGAGGGCGATGAGCCCTCCCCGGCCCCGGCGCAGGTGCCGTGCCGAGAGGTTGGGTCGGTAGCCGAGATCGTCGATCGCCTGCTTCACGCGCGCCCGCGTCCGCGGGCTGACGTGCTCGTACTCGTGGACGACGTTGGAGACGGTCTTGACCGACACGCCCGCGCGCCGGGCGACGTCGCGCAGGCTCGCCGGCACCGACCGCACCTCCCTCTCGCCGTGACCGATCCTCGCAGGCATCTTGACCTATCGGCCGGGTAGTGCTTCCATCGGAGGCAGTTTACAACGTTGTAAACGCCCGTACCCGGCTCGCTGGACGGCCTCCGCCCCGCCCCTTCGCCGCGGTCCGGTCACGCGAGAGCGACGAGGGAGTGACGATGGGACGCATCGTGCTGGACCGCGTGGAGAAGGTGTACCCGGGCGGCGTCAAGGCGCTCCACGGCATCGACCTCGACATCGCGGACGGCGAGTTCATGGTGTTCGTCGGGCCGTCCGGGTGCGGCAAGACGACCCTGTTGCGCTGCATCGCCGGCCTCGAGCAGATCAGCTCGGGCGGGATCAGCATCGGCGAGCGCTCCGTCCGCGGCCTGCCGCCCAAGGCGCGGGACATCGCCATGGTGTTCCAGAACTACGCGCTGTACCCGAACATGACCGTCGAGCAGAACCTCGGCTTCGGGCTCGAGCTCCGCCGGGTCCCCAAGGACGAGCGCCGCCGACGGGTGCTCGAGGCAGCCAAGGTCCTCAAGCTCGAGCCGTTCCTCGACCGCCGGCCCAGCGCGCTCAGCGGCGGCCAGCAGCAGCGGGTCGCCATGGGCCGGGCCATCGTCCGCGAGCCGCAGGCGTTCCTCATGGACGAGCCGCTGTCGAACCTCGACGCCAAGCTGCGGATCGCGATGCGCGCCTCCCTCAAGCAGCTCCACGAGCGGATCGGCGTGACGACGGTCTACGTCACCCACGACCAGGTCGAGGCGATGACCCTCGGGGACCGCGTCGCGGTCTTCTCCGAGGGCGACCTGCAGCAGGTCGGCACCCCGCAGCACCTGTTCGACCACCCGGCCAACCTGTTCGTCGCCGGGTTCATGGGCTCGCCCCCCATGAACCTCGCCCGCGGGCGGCTCGTCCGCGACGACGGGGTCGCCCTCGTCCTCGGGCCGCACCGCCTGCGCCTCGACCCGTCGACGGTCTCGGCGCGTCCCGGGCTCGAGGACCACCTCGATGCCGACGTCGTCGTCGGCATCCGCCCCTCGGCGCTCGCGGTCGCCGACGGCGACGGGAACCATCCGACGATGCCGGTCCGGATCGACGTCGTCGAGGAGCTCGGCACCGAGCGGCACCTGTTCTTCGCCGTCGAGGCCGAGGAGGCCACCGGGTCCCCCGGCGTGGAGGGCTCCGGCGCCGAGTCCGCCGCCGACGAGTCGGCCTTCGCGCTCGACGAGGGCCAGGTCCTCTGGACCGCCGTCCTCGACGCCGGCTCCGGCGTCCGCCAGGGTGCGACGGTCGACCTCGCCGTCGACCCCGAGCACCTCTACTTCTTCGACAACTCCACCGGGCTCGTCATCGGCGACCGGACCCTCGCCCGCTCGGGGTCGGCGCGGGAGGGGGCCCGGGCATGAACGGCCCCGGACCCCGGACCGTCGACCGGCGCGGCTTCCTGCGGGGGGCGCTCGGCGTCGGCGCCGTGGCCGCGCTCGGTGGCTGCTCCGGCGCGGTCGCGGAGACGATGACCGGCGCGTCCACCGCGGGCCTGACGTACTGGAACCTCTTCGGCGGCGGCGACGGCACCCGGATGGGCGAGATGGAGCAGGCCTACCGCAAGCGGCCGGGCAGTGCCGACCTCGAGGCGGTGACCCTGACGTGGGGGGTGCCGTACTACACCAAGCTCGCCATGGCGATGGCCGGCGGCAGTCCCCCCGACGTCGCGATCCTCCACCTGTCGCGGATGCCCCAGTTCGGCCCGTCGAACCTCCTGCGGCCCTTCCGCGAGGAGGAGCTCGCGCGGATCGGGGTCAGCAAGGACACCATCGCGCCCCTGCTCTGGGAGGGCGCGACCCACGACGGCCGGCTCTACGCCGTGCCGCTCGACACCCACCCGCTGGTCCTCTACTACAACACCGACGTGTGCCGGAAGGCCGGCCTCCTGGACGCCGACGACCGCCTCGTCCCGATCGCCGGGAAGAAGGACCTGCTCGACGCCTTCGCGGCCGCGCAGAAGGTCACGGGGCGCTACGGCGTCACCTTCGACACCCAGCAGTACTCGCCGTGGCGGTTGTTCTGGCCGCTGGTCCGCCAGCAGGACGCCCAGCTGTTCAGCGACGACGGGTCGCGGTACGTCCTCGACGACGCCGCCGGCACGGCCGCCCTGGAGTTCCTCCGCGGGCTGACCCACGGCTCGCAGCTGGCACCCCCCGGGCGGGACTACGCGGCCTCGGTGGCGCTGTTCCAGGCCGGGGCCGCCGGGTTCCACCTCAACGGGGAGTGGGAGGTCACGACGTTCTCCCAGGCCGGCCTGCCGTTCGACATGACCCTCATGCCACAGGTGTTCGACAACCAGTTGACGTGGGCCGACTCGCACTCGTTCGTCATCCCCGCCGGGGCCGAGCACGTCGACGCCGCCCTGACGTTCATCGGGGCGATGCTCCGCGAGAGCCTGACGTGGGCCAAGGGCGGGCACATCCCGGCCTACACGCCGGTGCGGACCAGCTCGAAGTACGAGCGGCTCGTCCCGCAGTCGCACTACGCCTCCGAGATCCGGCACGTCGCCTACGACCCCCCGGTGTGGTTCTCGGGGGCGGCGAGCCACATGGAGGACCGGGCGAACTCGATCCTCGCCGCCGTCATCAACGACCAGCTCAGCCCCAGGGCCGGGCTGGCCCAGCTCCGCTCGTCCATGGAGGGCCTCCTCGCCCTCCCCGAGCCCTTCTGACCGGGAGGCCCCATGACGACCGTCAAGCCGGCGACCGCGCCGGGCGACCAGGCCCGCGAGGGCCAGGCCGACCGGGACGACCTCCCCGAGAAGCAGCCCGGGACGACCCGGACGGCGCTGACCTTCGTCGCCCCGTTCCTGCTGTTCTACTCGCTGTTCCTGTTGTGGCCGACGCTCAACCAACTCATCCTCGGGTTCACCAACAAGAGCCTCGCCGGGCCCGGCGGAACCGAGTTCCTCGGCCTGTCGAACTTCACCGAGGTGCTCGGCGACCCCGACTTCTGGTCCTCGCTCTGGCACACGTTCGTCATCACGGTGATGACGACCCCGCCGCTGGTCGTCCTCGGCTTCGGGCTCGCGGTGCTCGCCAACCGCAAGGTGCCCGCCCGGTGGGCGTTCCGGCTCGCGTTCTTCGTGCCCTACGTCCTGCCGGTCTCGATCGTCGCGCTCATCTGGCTCTGGCTCCTGCAGCCCGGGTTCGGGCTCGTCAACAGCGTGCTGACCTCGGTCGGCCTGCCCGAGGTCGACTGGCTCGGGGGCACGAACGCCGCGATGTGGTCGGTCGCCATCGCGACGATCTGGTGGACCCTGGGGTTCAACTTCATCCTCTACCTCGCCGGCCTCCAGGAGATCCCCGGAGTCCTCTACGAGGCCGCCGACATCGACGGGGCCGGGCCGTGGAAGAAGCTGTGGCGGATCACGGTGCCGAACCTCGCCCGCACGCACGTCCTCGTGCTCGTCCTGCAGGTGCTCGCGTCGCTGAAGATCTTCGCTCAGGTCTACCTCATGACCAACGGCGGGCCCAACAACGCGACCCGGGTCGCCCTGCTCGAGATCTACCAGGTCGGCTTCACCCAGTGGCGGGTCGGCTACGCGGCCGCGATGTCCGTGATCTTCTTCCTCGTCGTCATCATCGTCTCGGTCGGCCAGGTCGTGTTGCTGCGCGACCGCAGCAAGGGAGGACGGGCATGACCACCACCACCTCGCAGCACCTGGAGGCCCCGACGCGGGAGGAGGAGTCGCTGCCGTGGCGGCAGGGGCCGTGGCCCCGCCGGCTCGTCAACGGCTCCGCCCTCGGCGCGCTCATCCTGTTCGCGGTGCTCTGGGTGCTGCCGCTGCTCTGGGCCTTCGACACCTCGATCAAGCCGAACACCGAGACGATCAAGGTCCCGGTCAGCTGGGTCCCCGACCACCCGACGTTCGCCGCCTACGGCCGGGTCCTGTCCGGGACCGACATCCTGCGCTGGTACGTCAACAGCGCCGTCACCTCGACCGTCATCACCCTCATCACGGTCGGCATCTCGGCGCTCGCGGCCTACGCGTTCTCGCAGATGGAGTTCCGGTTCAAGCAGCCGCTGTTCTGGCTCATCATGGCCGGCCTCACCGTCCCCCTCGACGTCCTCATCGTCCCGCTGTTCAGCCAGTTCAGCTCGTGGAAGCTCATCAACACGTACTGGGCGATCATCCTCCCGCAGATCGCCCTGCCGATCGCCGTGTTCATCTTCAAGCAGTTCTTCGACGGCATCCCCACCGAGCTGCGCGAGGCGGCGATGGCCGACGGCGCCACCCACTGGACGGTGTTCCGCCGGCTCTGGCTGCCGCTGTCCGGGCCCGCCGTCTCGGCGGTCGCGGTGTTCACGTTCGTCGCGGCATGGAACAACTTCCTCTGGCCGTTCATCGCCGTGACGAGCAGCCGCATGATGACGATCCCGGTCGGCCTCGGCACGGTGACGAGCGCCACCGGAGTGCACTACGCGGACATCATGGCCATGGCCGTCCTCGGCGGACTCCCCCTCATGGTCGCGTTCCTGTTCTTCCAGCGGCAGATCGTCCAGGGGATCGCCGGCAGCGGCATCAAGGGATGAGCGCCCCGCTGCTCCTCGACGGGCGCTGGACGCTGCACCCCGGGGACACCCCCGACGGCACCCCGGCCGGGGTGGACGACCTGCCCGGCCGCCCGATCGAGGTCCCCGGCCTGTGGGAGGCCCAGGGGATGCTCCACCTCGACGGCGTGGCCTGGTACCGCCGGTCGTTCCATATGCCCGACCTCGACGCGGTGGGGCCCGGGACGCACTGGACGCTGCGCTTCGACGCCGTCATGGACAGCGCCGAGGTGTGGGTCAACGACCGGCACGTCGGCGGGCACGAGCTCCAGCCGTACACCCCGTTCGAGTTCGACGTCACCGGGTCGCTCCGGGCAGGAGCGAACACGCTGGCGGTGCGGGTGGACGACCCGCCCCGCGACGACCCCCGGCTGACCCGGTCGGCGCACGGCAAGCAGGGCTGGTTCAACGAGGTGTTCCCGAGCCCGCCCAGCCTCTACGCGACCTACGGCGGCATCTGGCAGTCCGTCACGCTCCGCCCGCACGGTCCGGTGACCGTGGAGGACGTCTTCGTCGACCCCGACCCCGACGCGCTCGCGGTCACCGTGGAGGTCCGCAACCGGCTCGGCGAGCCGTGGCACGGCGAGCTCGCGGTCTCCGCGGCGGGGCTGGGCGCCCGGGTCCCGGTCGTGGTCCCGGCCGGCGCGACCGTCCCCGTGCGCCTCGACCTCGGCGCGACCGGCGCGCCCCGGTGGAGCCCGGAGAGCCCGACCCTCCACGAGGCGCGGGCCCGCCTCTCCCGGGAGGGCGTCGAGGTGGACGGCCGAGCCTCGACGTTCGGGCTGCGGACGATCCGCGTGGAGGGGTCGCGGCTGCTGCTCAACGAGGTGCCGCTGCGAGTCCGGGCCGCGCTCGTCCAGGGCTTCTGGCCCTCTTCGCTCTACGCCGCCCCGGGGCGGGAGCAGATCGAGCAGGAGGTGCGCGCCGCCCGGGAGGCGGGGTTCAACACGCTTCGGCTGCACGTCAAGGCCTTCGAGCCCGCCTACCTCGACGTCTGCGACGAGACCGGCATGCTCCTGCACTGCGACGTCCCCGTGGCCGAGCCGGTCGACCACGACGACCTCGGCGCCGACACCGAGCTCGCGCGCCGCTGCCGCACGGCGGTCGAGGGACAGGTCCGTCGGGACCGGAACCACCCGGCGGTGATCCTGTGGTCGGCGATGAACGAGATCGGCCTCGACCGCCCCTCCAGCCGCGCCACCGACGGCTACGAGGCGTTCGCACGGGCCCTGGCGGAGGCCGTCAGGGACGCCGACCCGACCCGTCCGGTCATCGAGAACGACTGGATCGAGCCGGACCCGGACCGGGTGTTCGACGGCGACGTCCTCACCGCGCACTGGTACGGGCGGCTGCAGCGGGAGTACTTCGCCACCCTGGAGGAGAAGGCCGCCGCGCAGGCGGGGCTGGGCCGCCCGCTCCTCGTGACCGAGTTCGGCGACTGGGGCCTGCCCGAGCTCGACGGGTCCGACGGCTCCGAGGACGCCTTCTGGGCCCAGGGCGACGGCCTGGCCACGGACATCCTGGCCACGGCCTGGCCGGGCACCCCGGACGAGTTCGCCACCGGCACCCAGCGCTACCAGGGGCTCGCCGACCGCCTGCAGGGTGAGGTGCTGCGCCGCACCGACCACATCGGGGGCTACTGCCTCACCGAGCTCACCGACGTCCCCTACGAGCTCAACGGGGTGCTCGACCTGCACCGCCGCCCCAAGCCGGCGGCCCTGGCGGAGGTGCGCCGCCTCAACCAGCCCGTCCTGCCGATGGCGTCCCTGACCGGTTTCACCCTCGCGCCGGGGGCCCGCGTGACGGTGCCGCTCCACGTCGCCAACGACGGCCCGCCGCTGCTCGACGCCACCGTGCGGGTGCGGCTCGACGACGCCGTCGTCACGGTGCTCGACGTGGGAGACCTGCCGGGCCACCGGACCACGCCGGTCGGGGTCGCCACGTGCGAGGGGCCAGGGCGGGGCGGCGACGCCCGGCTGCGCCTCGAGGTCGAGGCCGGCGGCCGGATCGTGGGTGAGAACAGCTACCCGCTGTGGGTGACCGGGCCCGGGACCCGCCCCCCGGTCGAGCTCGTCGGGGACGGCCCGACGGAGACGGCGCTCGACGGCATCCGGGTCCGCGACGCGGACGGCCCGTCGGTCCTCGTCGTGGCCGAGGGATGCCTCGACCCGGCCGCGCGGTCCCGCGCCGAGGGAGCCCTCGCCGACGGACGCGTCGTCGTCGTGCTCCACCAGGACGCGGACGCGGCGGGCCACTACCCGGCCCCGGTGCGGCTCGCGCCGATCCACCCGCAATGGGGGCCGACGGTCTACCACTTCACGACCGCGTCCCCGGTCTGGAGCTCGCTGCCCCCCGCCCGGCTCCTCACGACCGAGCACGCGGCGATCGAGGGCACGGCGGTGCTCGACCTCACCGGGCCCACCCCCGCCGCCGAGGTGGACGTCGTCGTCGGCGCCTACCGCCCGCCGCCCGAGCGGCTCGTCGGCGCGGCCGTCGCCGCGCTGCCGGTGGGCCGTGGCCGGCTCGTGGTGAGCCAGCTCCGCCTTGCCGGGCCGGCCGCGGCGGGCGACCTCGGTGCGGCGGCCGTGCTCGCCGACGTGCTGTCGTGGGCGGCTGCGTCGACGGGCGACCGGTGACCGCTCAGCGGTCGAGGTCGATGAGCGCGAGCCCGAACTCGGGGCGGTAGGTCTTCGCCAGGTCCGCGGGGGTCTCGGTGACGACCGCCTCGAGGGTCGGCCGGACCCTCGCCTCGAGCAGGTGGCCGCCGCGGGTGCTGCCGTCCCGCAGGCCGAGCACGGCGTGGACGTGGACCGCGGCCGACCCGTCGGGTCCGACCGCGACGTCGCCGACCATGCTGAGCAGCTCGGCCTGCTCCTCGACGGGGATCGGCCGGTACTCCTGCTCCTCGAGGTCGTACCAGCCGACCGTGGCGCGCTCGAGGGCGCCGACGCCGGTGATCGACGCCGCGGTGAGGTCGAGGTCGTCGGCGAGCCGCGAGAGGCCCGCCACCACCTCGTCGCCTGCCTCGAACACCGCGACGGCGACCCGGGGGGTCCCGTCGCTGACGATCCGGTGCCGCATCGGGGGCTCCTCTCGTGAGCGGTTCTCCCGGTTCACTACCCCGCGGACGGGCCCGGCATGCGGCCGCGGTAGACGAGGACGGGGCACGGCGAGTGGTGCACGCAGTAGGACGCGACCGACCCCAGGTGCCGGCTCGGGCGGGACTCCCACCCCGGACCGCCGACGACGAGCAGCGCCGCGTCCGCGGCCTCCTCGGTGAGCGCGACGCCCGGGGTGCGACCGGTCATCACCCTGCTCAGGGGGACCTCCCCGACGTCGGGCGCGACGTCGGCGAGGACCCGGTCCATGACGCGTTCGGCCTCGGCCTCGTAGTCGCCCTCGGTGGAGGTCGGGCTCAGGTAGATCAGCACGGACCTCGGCAGCTCCCACGACATCACGGCCCGGACCGCGCCTCCCGTGGCCCGGGCCTGCTCCAGCGCCCAACGCACCGCCCCGGTGCTGAGGTCGGACCCGTCGACACCGACGACGATGACCGGTGGTGGACTCGGCTCGGGCATGGCGGGCCCCTTTCCTCACTCCCGTTCCTACCGCGGGCCGCGCCGGGCGGGAGGGGGCCTTCGTCCCGGGGGACGCGGCGGGGCGACGAGCCAGGTGACTGCGTCCGCACAGATGGTCGCCCAAGCGCCGACCCTGCGGACACAAGGCCCCACTCCCCCGTTGCGTCCGCACGGATGGTCGCCCAAGCGCCGACCCTGCGGACGCAACGGGTCAGGGGCGCAGCCCTCCCCGGTGCCGGTCAGGGGGTGAGGACGAGACGGACCCCGGCCGCCCCGGAGGCCTGCCGGCGCCAGGCGTCCTCGACGTCGGCGAGCGGGAGGGCCTCGTGGGCGACGGCCACGGCACCGGTGGCCGCGTGCGCGAGCACGGCGGTGAGGGCGTACCGGCGCTGCTCGGGCGTGAGCGCCACGTTGGTGTACCCGAGCACGCTCGCCGAGCGGCTGCGCAGCACGGCCGAGGAGAAGGTCGCCTCGTCGCCGGAGGACCCGCCGAGGTTGACCAGCCGGCCGCCGGTCGCGAGCACCCGGGAGGCCGCCGTCGCGGCGACCCCGAAGACGGGGTCGAGGACGACGTCGGCCTCCCCTCCGAGCGCGTCGGCGAACCGGGCGGCGAGCCGGTCGGCGTCCCCGGTGAGCTCGACGACCGCGTCGGCGCCCGCGTCGGCGGCCCGCGCCCGCGCCCCCTCGGAGCGGGCCACGGCGACCACCCTCGACGCCCCGAGGGCGGTCGCGGCGCCCACCCCGGACTGCCCGACCGCGCCCCCGCCCCCGAGGACGAGGACCCGCTCGCCCGGGCGCAGCGCCGCCCGCCACGAGAGGGCCATCCACGCCGCGACCGCGGACAGGCCGAGCGCCGCGACGTGGGCGTCCGGGACGTCGGCATCCAGGGGGACGACGTCCTCGTCGGGGACCGCGCACCACGGGGCGAGGCTGCCGTCGCCCGGGGACATCCCGGCGCTGCTCGCGAACCACACTCGGGTGCCGGGGGCGACGGTGGCCGAGCGGTGGACGACCCCGACGCCCTGCACGCCGGGCACGTACGGGGTCGCCGGGCGGCCGAAGTACGACGTGCCGGACGCGCACAGCAGGTCGAGCGGGACGAGCGGCGCCGCCGTCACCCGCACGACGGTCCGCCCCTCCCCCTCGACGGGGTCGGGGTGGTCGGCCACCCGGGGCGGCTCCCCCGGGGTGGTGAGGACGGCGGCGCGCACGGGACCTCCTTCGGGGTGCGGGCGCGGGACAGGTCGGCGAGGTCAGGTCGGCGAGGTCAGGTCGGCGAGGTCAGGTCGCGATGTCGGGGTAGGGCAGCGTGATGTGCTTCATCGCCGCGCCGTAGGCGCGCTGGTACTCCAGCGGTCCGTGGTCGCGCTCGAACATCGCGATGAACAGGGTCAGGGTGAGGAAGGGGTGGGCGCCCATCCCGAACAGCGCGACGTGGTCGTGCTCCCGCAGCGCGGTCCGCTCCTCCTCGGTGAACGCCAGCCACGTCGAGCGCTCGTCGTGGGTGCAGTTCAGGATCGTGTTCGCCATCTCCGCCTCCCACCAGGCGACGGTGCCTGCCGGGTCCTCGCGGTAGCGCTCGACGAGGTCGGGGTCGCGGTCGACGGTGTAGAGGAACTTGTCGAGCAGGTACTTGCTCATGCCGGGACTCCGTCCGGGTACCAGGTGAAGTAGGCCTCCATCGTGTGGAACAGGTCGAGCGAGTCGACGTGGTCGGCCTTCGCCCCGTCGCCGGCGACGCCCATCATGAGCATGAAGTCCATGAAGCCGTGGGTGGCGTTGCCCGGGGCGTGGAGGCTGTCGAGGGTGACCTCGCCCAGGCACCCCTCGAGGTCCCCGGTCGCGATCCACTCGACGGCCTTCCGGTCGAACTCGGGGTCGGGGCCGTGCTCGCCGAACTGGCGAGGGCCGCCGAGCTCGAGGGACAGGTGCCCGGTGCCGATGATCGCGACCCGCTTGTCCTCCGGCCAGGCCTCGACCATCTCCCGGAGGGCGCGCCCGAGCTGGACGAAGCGGCGCGGCTGCGGCAGCGGCGGCGCGAAGATGTTCGTGTAGACCGGCACGATCGGCAGGTCGGCCTCGGGCCGGAGGGTGATGATCGGGCACGTGATGCTGTGGTCGATCCGCAGCTCGTTGCTGAACGCGAGGTCGAAGTCGGCGTCGAGCCCGGACCGGAGGATGTGGGCGGCGAGGTCCTCCTGGCCGGGCAGCCGCATCCGGGGCAGCCCGAACTCGCGCTCCTCGTTGTGGAAGTTCGCGTCGAAGAACGGGGCCTTCCCGACGAGGAACTGCGGCATGTTGTCGAGCCACAGCTGGTGGAAGTGGTCGCTGCCGACCATGACGAGGACGTCCGGTCGGGCGCGGGTGAGGGTGTCCCGGAACGCCTCGATCTTGGCGACCCACTCGTCCGCGAACGGCGGGCGGTCCTCGCCGGTGCTCGTGCTCGCCCGGTAGTAGAACGGGTGGTGGGTCGAGGCGATGACCGCGGCGACGGTGGCCATGGGACGCTCCTTGGGTTCGGTCAGGTGGTCGGTCCGGGCCCCTCGTCGGGGTCGACGTACGTGGCGTTGCGGTCGACGGCGAGGTAGGCGTCCATGCCGATCGGGCGCCGCCGCTCCTCGGCGAGCTGCCCGAGGAGTCCCGCGGCCCGGGCGAGCAGCGCGAACCCGCGCAGCAGCTCGACGGGCAGGCCGAGGTCGGCGAGCGCCGCCCCGCACACCCCGGCGCCGTTCAGCGGCAGCCGGCGACCGAGGACCTGCTCGTGGACCCGGCCGACGGCCTCGAAGAGCCGCAGGTGGGGACCGCGCAGGCCCTCCTCCCCGGCGATCCGCAGCAGGGCGGGCGTGCGCGGGTCCCCGTGCTTGTGGACCGGGTGGCCGAGACCGGGGACGTAGCGGCCCTGCTCGCGGGTGCGGCTCACCGCGGCGAGGGCGAGCGCGTCCCAGCCGGCGTCGTCGGTGGGCAGCCCGTCCCCTCCGTCCCGGTGGACGTCGCGGAGCACCTCGTCCAGCCAGGCCCCGCAGTCCTCGGTGACCCCGAGGAACCGGGACCCGCCGCCGAGCAGGCCCGCGGCGAGGGCGCCCTGGAGGGAGTCGGGGGCCGAGAGGTAGGTCAGCCGGGCGGCGATCGCGGTGGGGGTGAAGCCGTGGTCGGCGAGGGCGACGAGGACCGACTCGAAGACGCGGGTCTCCGACGGGGTGGGGCGGCGGAGCGTGACGAGCCAGAACGCGAGCTCGCCGAAGCCGACCTCGCCCATGAGGTCCCCGGGAAGGCTCCGCCCGAGGAGGCGGATCTCGTCGGCGGTGGAGGTCCCGAGCGAGGTCGGGAAGCTCAGGTGCTGCGCGTCGCTGCTCACGCGGGCCACTCCCGGGCGTCGTCGGAGGCGCCGGCCCCGCGGCCGCCGGGGTCCTCGTCCCCGGGTGGGGTGGCGAGCCAGCGGCGGACCTCCGCGCCGTGCTCGTCGAGCGCAGGTGGTGGCAGGCGGTAGCCGGCCGGGGTGTCCGAGAAGGTGATCGGGTTGCGTACCGAGGGCATGGCGGCCTCGCCCTCACCGACGGTGACGACGGGGTCGAGCCCGATCTCCTCGGCGAGCTCGACCCCGCCGTCGACGGTGTTGATCGGGCCGCAGGCCACTCCGGCGGCGGTGAGGTCGGCGAACCACTCCATCGTCGTGCGGGTGGCCAGCCGCTCGACGAGCAGCGGGCGGAGCTCGTCCCGGTTGGCGGTGCGGTCCTCGTTGCGGACGAACCGCGGGTCGTCGGCGAGGTCGGGGACGCCGAGGGCGTCGACGAGGCGGCGGAACTGGGTGCTGTTGCCCGCGGTGATGATGAGCTCACCGTCGGAGCAGGGCAGTGGCTCGTACGGGAACAGGCTCGGGTGGCTGTTGCCCATCCGGTAGGGCACCACCCCGCCGGCGACGTAGGCGCTGGACTGGTTGACCAGCCCGGACAGGGCGGACGAGAGCAGGTTGACCTCGACGTGCTGGCCCCGGCCGGTGTCGGCCCGGGAGTGCAGCGCGGCGAGGACCCCGATGGTGGCGTGGAGACCCGCCATCACGTCGAAGACGGAGATCCCCGCGCGGTACGGCTCTCCGTCGGGCGAGCCGGTGAGGCTCATCAGGCCCGAGACGGCCTGGACGATGAGGTCGTAGCCGGGCAGCGTGCGTCCCTTCGGGCCGCTGCCGAAGCCGCTGATCGAGGCGTAGACGACCTTGGGGTTGCCTGCCGCGACCGTGTCGTAGTCGAGCCCGAACCGGGCCAGCCCACCCGGCCGGAAGTTCTCGAGGACGACGTCGGCCCGGCGGGCGAGCTCCTGCGCCGCGGCGAGGTCGCCCGGGTCCTTGAGGTCGAAGGCGACCGAGCGCTTGTTGCGGTTGACGCCGAGGTAGTAGGTCGAGATCCCGTCCCGGACCGGGGGCAGCCAGGTGCGGGTGTCGTCGCCCGTCGGGGACTCGACCTTGACGACCTCCGCGCCGAGGTCGGCGAGCAGCATGCTCGCGTACGGGCCGGCGAGGATCCGCGAGAAGTCGGCGACGAGCAGGCCGTCGAGCGGCCCGGGCGTGGGGGTGGTCGGTGGCACGGAACCGGTCTCCCGTCGTCGTCGATCACGGCCAGAGCAGCCAAAACGGACATTCGTCCGCATCAGGCCGCTGCCAGTGTCCGTGCCTGCGGAACTCCCTGTCAAGACTCGTGAACGCGGCTGCAGGTGGCCCGTGGGCGGCGCCCTTGACATCGGCGTCATGGGCTGGGGACAGTGTCTCCATCGACAAGTGACCGTCATACGGATACCTGTCCGGTGGCGAGGTGGGAGGCGCACGATGTCCGAGGCCAACGCTCCAGAGCCCGGGCGGCCGGTCCTCCTGCGCGGCGGCACCGTCCTGACGATGGACGACGCCCACACCGTCTTGGGCGGCGCCGACGTGCTCGTCGTCGACGACCGCATCGCGGCGGTCGGCCCCGGTCTCGAGGCGCCCGAGTCCGCACTCGAGGTCGACGCCACCGGCGGGATCGTCATGCCGGGCATGATCGACACCCACCGCCACATGTGGCAGACGGCGATGCGCGGGTACGGCGCGGACTGGACGCTGACCCAGTACTTCGTCTGGTACTACCTCGAGCACGGCACCGCGTTCCGTCCCGAGGACGTGCACGCGGGCAACCTGCTCTCGGCGTGGGAGTCCCTCGAGGCGGGGGTGACGACCACGGTCGACTGGTCCCACGGGCTGCAGAGCGTCGACCACGCGGAGGCGGCGGCCGACGCGCTCGAGGCTGTCCCGGGCCGCTTCGTCCTCGCCTACGGCAACATCCAGGCGGGCCCGTGGGAGTGGGCGACCGACCCGGCCGTCCACGGCTTCCTCGCGCGGCGACGGGCGGGGGCGGGCGACCTGCTCGGGTTCCAGCTCGCCTTCGACGTCACCGGGGACCCGGCCTTCCCCGAGAAGGCGGCCTTCGAGGCCGCCCGCGAGCTCGGCCTGCCGGTGACGACGCACGCCGGGGTGTGGGGGGCGACGAACGACGACGGCATCCGGCTCATGCACGAGCACGGGTTCATGACCCCCGAGACCGTGTACGTCCACGCGGCCACGCTGAGCGCCGACTCCTACCAGCGGATCGCCGCCACGGGCGGGACGGTGTCGGTCTCGACCGAGTCCGAGCAGAGCGCCGGGCAGGGCTACCCGCCCACCTGGCAGGTCCGCCGGTACGACATCCCGGTGGCGCTCTCGATGGACACCAGCGTGTGGTGGAGCGGTGACCTGTTCTCGGCCATGCGCACGACCCTCGGCGCGGACCGGTCCCGGGAGCACCTCGAGGCGCACGCCGCGGGGGAGACCGTCACCCACTGCCACCTGCGCGCCGAGCACGTCGTCGACTGGGCCACCCGCGGCGGGGCCCGCGCGCTCGGCCGGGACGACCTCGGCCGGATCGAGCCGGGGACCAAGGCCGACGTCGTGCTCATCAAGAACGACACCTCCCCCGTGTCGTTCCCCCTGCTCAACCCGTACGGGCACGTCGCCTTCCAGGCCCAGCGCGGTGACGTGCACACCGTGCTCGTCGACGGCCGGGTCGTCAAGCACGACCACCGGCTGGTCGGGGCCGACCTGCCCGCGGTGCGCCGCGCCGTCGACGCCACGGTCGAGCACCTGCGCGGTGCACTCGGACCGGAGGCGTGGACCGCCGGGATGAACCCCGAGCTGCCCGCGGACGACGAGGTGCTCGACAACCCCTACCAGTACACCGGCTACCGGACCGAGCGCACCCACGGTGCCCGGGGCACGGTGTTCGGGGAGCCGAACTCGGGCCGCTGAGCGGGCCGGGACGACGGCGGCGGCCGACCGGCCCGTAGGCTCGGCGCGGACCACAGCGGGCGCCGGGTCCGGCGCGGACGTCAGGGAGGTGTGAGGTGGCCGGTCGCGGGTCGGGACCCGACTTCGTCGAGTCCCTCGCGCGCGGGCTCGACGTGCTCGCCTGCTTCGATGCCCACCACCGGAGCATGACCCTGAGCGAGGTGGCCGCCGCCGCGGGCCTCGCCCGCCCGACCGCGCGACGGCTGCTGCTCACCCTCGAGGAGCTCGGGTTCGTCCGGGCCGAGTCCAGCGGGTACGTGCTCACCCCGAAGGTCGTCACGCTCGGCATGGCCTACGTCGGCGCGCTCGGGCTGTGGGAGGTCGCCCGGCCCCACCTGGAGGACCTCGTCGCCCGGACCGGGGAGTCGTCCTCGATGGCCCAGCTCGACGGCTCCGACATCGTCTACGTCGCACGGGTGTCGGTCCCGAAGATCATCGCGCTCCGGGTCGAGATCGGGACCCGCTTCCCGGCCGCACAGACCTCGCAGGGCAAGGTCCTGCTCGCGGCGCTGTCCCCGGACCAGCTCGCGGACACCCTCGCCCGCCCGAGCCGGTCGGGCCTGCCGCAGTACATCGGGCGCACCGACGAGCAGCTGCGGGAGGAGCTCACCCGCGTCCGCGCCCGCGGCTGGGCCCTCGCCGACGAGGAGCTCGCGCCCGGGGTCCGCTCCGTGGCGGTTCCGGTGCGCGACGGCGCCGGTGCGGTCCGGGCGGCGATGAACGTCACCGTCCACGCCGCGGAGACCTCGACCGAGCGACTGCTGGAGGACCACCTGCCCCGGCTGCTGCGCACCGCCGGGGAGGTCAGCGCCGACTGGGCGCTGTGGCAGTCCCGGCCGCACGTCGAGGTCGCCCCGGACGGCCGGCGCTCCCCCGCGGCCGGCGACTGAGCGGGGCCGCGGGCGAGGCCGGTGTCAGGTCGCCGAGGCGCTCTCCTCCTCGGCGCCCTGCTCGCGCAGGTCGCTGTGGTGCTGCCGGGCCTGGCGGGCCCCCTCGGGGGTCGCGTCGGAGATGTCGATGAACACCGGGTCGAAGTGCGGGAACCGGGCGGTGAGCGAGGACTTGATGCGGCCGCTGACGACCTCGACGCGCTCGCTGTCGATCCCTCCGGTGAGGTCGACTCGGGCGGCGAGCATCGCGGTCTCCGGGCCGAGGCGCATCGTGAGCACCTCGAGGACGACGTCGATCTCGGGTTGGGACTCGAGGAACTCCCACGCCTCGAGGCGCTGCGGGGCCGAGGCGGACTCGCCGACGAGGAGGTCCTTGGCGTCCCGGCCGAGGCGGTACGCGGTCCAGACGAGCAGCAGGCCGATGAGCAGGGCCGCGACGGCCTCGTAGACGGCGTTGCCGGTGACCAGGTGCAGCGACATCCCGACCGCGGCGACGCCGGCACCGAGGACGGCGACCGAGTCCTCCGCGAGGACGGTGCGCAGCGCGGGGTCACCCTCGCCGCCGGCGACCGAGCGCAGCTCGCGGCGGAGCCCGACGCCCTTCTCCTGCCCGGCCCGGTGCACCTGGTAGACCGCCCGGACCAGCGAGCTGCCCTCGGCGACGATCGCGATGCCGAGGACGACGAGCCCGACCCAGGCGGTGGCGAGCTCGGTCTCCTCGGGGTGCAGGAACGTCGTCAGGGCCTGGTAGAACGAGAAGCACCCGCCGGTGATGAAGATCCCGACCGCGGCGAGCATCGACCAGAAGTAGCGCTCCTTGCCGTAGCCGAACGGGTGGCGGGCGTCCGCCCGCCGCTGGCTCCGGGTCACCGCGGCGGCGAGGAAGACCTCGTTGAGGGAGTCGGCGAGCGAGTGCGCCGCCTCCGACAGCAGGGCCGGGGACCCGCTCAGCAGACCCGCGACGAGCTTCGCGGCGGCGAGCAGCAGGTTGACGCCGAGGGCGACGGCGACCGTCCAGATGGTCTGGCCCTTGTCGCCCTCGTCCGTGGCGGAGGGGTCCTGCGTGCGCGTCTCGTCCGGCACCGGCGTCGTCCTTCCCGTGGCAGCGGGGTCCGGGTCCGTGTGTGCCCGAACCAGCACACCCTAGACCGGATGCGACGGGACCGCGCGGCTCCGCACCCCGGGCCCGGGGGCCTGCCGGCTGGGTCGGCGTCCACGTTCGGTGCGTGCCCGGTTGCGGGTCCGGTCGTCGGTCCCGGCAGCAGGTCCTCGCACGTCAGACGGGCGGCGGCATCCCAGGCAGGTGCTCCCGGGCAATGCGCTCCCCGAGGTCGCCGAGCAGCCGCGCCGCCTCGTCCATGCACCGCCGCGGGTCGGGCTCGAGATCGGTGAGCGCGTGGGCGGCGGTGATCCCGGCGCCGGCGAGGCGGTCGCGGTCCAGCGTGCACCGGCCGGCGACGGCGACGACGAGGACCCCGTGGGCGGCGGCCGCCGCGGCGACCCCCGCGGGGGCCTTCCCCGACAGGGTCTGCTCGTCGAGGGACCCCTCGCCGGTGACGACGAGGTCCGCGCCGGCGACCCGGCCGGTGAAGTCGGTGAGGTCGAGGACGACGTCGATCCCCGGCCGCAGCCGGGCCCCGAGCACGGCGAGCGCGGCGTAGCCCACGCCACCGGCGGCTCCGGCGCCCGGGGCGTCACGCTCGGCGGTCCCGGTGACCGCGTCGACGACGTCGGCCCAGTGGGTCAGGGCGGCGTCGAGCGCCGCGACGTCCGAGTCGTCGGCGCCCTTCTGCGGCCCGTACGTCGCGGCGGCCCCGCGGGGTCCGGTGAGCGGGTTGTCGACGTCGCTGGCGACCGTGATCTCGATCCCCGCCAGCAGGTCGCGCAGCGCCCCGAGGTCGACTGCCGCGAGGTCGGGGAGGGCGCCGCCCCCGGCGGCGAGGTCGCCACCGTGCCCGTCGGTCAGGCGGGCGCCGAGCGCGGCGAGCATGCCGGCGCCGCCGTCGGTGCTCGCGCTGCCCCCGATGCCGACGACGACGTCGGTGCAGCCCGCCTCGACCGCCGCGCGCACCACCTCGCCGAGGCCGCGGCTGCTCGCCCGAACCGGATCCGGCACGCCGTCGGGGAGCCGGACGAGGCCGCAGGCGTCGGCGAGCTCGACGACGGCGGTCCTCCCCCGCCGCGCCCACGCGGTCGCGACCGGCCGCCCGGTGGGCCCGGTGGCCGTGACCGGGACCCGGTCGAAGCCCGCGGCGACCGCGGCGGCGACCGTCCCGTCGCCGCCGTCGGCGACCGGGAGCCGGACCACCCGGAGGGCTCCGGCCCGGGCCATCCCGGCGGCGACCGCGTCGGCGACCTCGGCAGCGGTGAGCGAGCCCTTGAACTTGTCCGGGGCGAGCAGGACGGTGGGCGGGCCGGTGGGGGCGGTCGGCTCGCCCGTCACTTCGGGGTCCCCGAGCCGGAGCCGTCCCTGCCGGAGAGGCGCTCGACGACCCGCAGGAGCCCGGAGTGGTCGAGCCCGCCGTCGCCGGTCGCCCGCGCTGAGCGCATGAGCTCGGCGACGAGGGCACCGACGGGGACGACGACGCCGGCCTCGCGGGCGGCGGCGGCGACGATGCCGAGGTCCTTGTCGTGCAGCTCGATGCGGAAGCCCGGCTCGAACGATCGGGAGAGCAGGTTGTCCCGCTTCTGCTGCAGCACCGCGGACCCGGCGAGACCGCCGCCGAGGACCTCCAGCGCGGCGGCGGGGTCGACGCCGTGCGCCTCGAGGAACACGACCGCCTCCGCGAGAGCCTCGATGTTGGCGGCCACGACGAGCTGGTTGGCGGCCTTGACGGTCTGCCCCGCGCCGCTGCCGCCGACGTGGACGACCGTGCCCCCGACGACGTCGAGGAGCGGCCTGGCCTCGGCGACGTCGTCCGCGTCGCCGCCGACCATGACCGACAGCGTCCCGGCGACGGCGCCGGCCTCGCCCCCGGAGACGGGCGCGTCCAGCGGGCGCAGCCCCCTGGCGCGGGCCTGCGCGGCGAGCTCGGTGGTCACGTCTGGGCGGATCGTCGAGAAGTCGATCACGAGGGTGCCGGGGGTGGTGGCGTCGAACACCCCGTCCTCCCCGGAGAGGACGTCCTGCACGTCCGGGGAGTCGGGGACCATGACGCAGACGACGTCCGCTCCGGTCACGGCTTCGGCGACCGACCCGGCTGTGGTGCCACCGGCCTGGACGAGCGCGCTCGTCTTCTCGGGGGTGCGGTTGTACCCGGTGACGTCGTGACCCGCGCGGGCGAGGTTGACGGCCATCGGGCTGCCCATGATCCCGGTGCCGATGAACGCGATGCTCGTCATGCTGTGCTCCTCATCCGGTGCTTCCCATCCGGCGCCTGTCAGCGGTGCGCCTGTCGGTCGGGTCCGTCCTCACCCACCGCGGCGGCCGCGGGGCAGCCAGGCGAGCGAGTCCTCGGTGGAGCCGGTCGGCGCGTACTCGAGGCCGACCCGGCCCTCGTACCCGGCGGCCTCGAGCGCGGCGAGGTACCGGTCGAGGTCGAGGGTCCCGCTGCCGGGCTCGCCGCGCCCGGGGTGGTCGGCGACCTGGACGTGGCCGACGAGACCGGCGTGCGCGGCGATCGCCGCGTCGAGGTCGTCACCGGTGGCGGCGAGGTGGAACAGGTCGAGCAGCACGGCGACGTTGTCGGCCCCGGCCTCCCGGACCCGGGCGACCACCGCGGCGGCGTCGTCCGCGGTGCGCAGCGGGTACGGCTTGGGGCCGCTGACGGCCTCGACGAGGACCGTCCCGCCCACGTGCCGTGCCGCACCGGCGGCGAGCAGGAGGCTCTCGGTGGCGAGGGCGTCCTGCTCCTCCGGGCTCACCCCGGGCACCCGGTTGCCGTAGAGGGCGTTGAAGCCCTCGGTCCCGAGTCGGCCCCCGATCGCGACGGCGACCTCGACGTTCTCGCGGAACTGCCCGGCCCGCCCCGGGACCGACAGCACGCCGCAGTCGGGCCCGGCGAGGTCGCCCGCGAAGAAGTTGAGGCCGGCGAGGGTGACGCCGGCGTCGGCGACGGCGGCGACGAACGCCTCGACGTCCCGGTCGGCGGGGACCGGCCGGTCGGGCCACGGCCACCAGAACTCGACGGCGTCGAACCCGGCTGTCGCGGCAGCGGCCGGCCGCTCGAGCAGCGGCCGCTCGGTGAACAGCATCGAGCAGTTCGCCGCGTACCGGAGCCCGTGGACGGGTCCGCCCGGGCCGCTCGGGTCGGTCGGCGCGGGCCCCATCAGCCGGTGGAGTCGGTGTCGGGGACCGACGAGGTGTCGCCGCGTCCCTCTCGGGCGGCCCGCTCCGCGGCCTCGCGCACCGCGGACGCGACACCGGGGGCGACGGCCGGGTCGAACACCGAGGGGACGATGTAGTTCGCGTTGAGCTCCTCGGGCGCCACGGCGTCGGCGATGGCGTGGGCGGCGGCGAGCATGACGTCCTCGGTGATGTCGGTGGCGCCGGCGTCGAGCATGCCGCGGAAGAAGCCGGGGAAGGCGAGGACGTTGTTGATCTGGTTCGGGAAGTCCGAGCGGCCGGTCGCGACGACCGAGGCGGACTCGCGGGCCGCGAACGGGTCGACCTCCGGGTCGGGGTTGGCGAGCGCGAAGACGATCGCGCCGGGCGCCATCGCGGCGACGTCGTCGCCGGAGAGCAGGTTCGGTGCGGAGACCCCGACGAAGACGTCGGCGCCGGCGAGGACCTCGGCGAGGGTGCCGGTGCACCCGTCGGCGTTGGTGTTGTCGGCGACCCACTGCCGGTCCGGGTCCATCCCCTCCCGGCCGCGGTGGACCGCGCCCTTGCGGTCGCACGCGACGATCCGGGTGACGCCCTGGGCGTGGAGCAGCTGGATGATCGCGTGGCCCGCGGCCCCGACGCCGCTGACGACGACGCTGATGTCCTCGATCCGCTTGTCGACGACCCGCAGGGCGTTGGTCAGGGCCGCGAGCACGACGATCGCGGTGCCGTGCTGGTCGTCGTGGAAGACCGGGATATCGAGCTCGTCCCGCAGGCGGCGCTCGATCTCGAAGCACCGGGGCGCGGCGATGTCCTCGAGGTTGATGCCGCCGTAGGAGGGGGCGATCGCCTTGACGGTGCGGATGATCTCCTCGGTGTCGGAGGTGTCGAGGCACACCGGCCAGGCGTCGACCCCGGCGAACTGCTTGAACAGCGCGGCCTTGCCCTCCATGACCGGCAGGGCTGCCGCGGGCCCGATGTCGCCGAGGCCGAGGACGGCGGTGCCGTCGGTGACGACCGCGACGGTGTTGCGCTTGATCGTCAGGCGCCGGGCGTCCTCGGGGTTCTCGGCGATCGCGAGGCACACCCGGGCGACGCCGGGGGTGTAGGCGCGGGACAGGTCGTCCCGGTGCTTCAGCGGCACCTTCGGGGTGACCTCGAGCTTGCCGCCGAGGTGGAGCAGGAACGTCCGGTCGCTCACCTTGCGGACGGTGACGTCCTCGACCTCGGCGATGGCCGACCGGATCGCGTCGGCGTGGTCGGCGTCGGTGGCGTCGCACGTGACGTCGACGACGAGCCGGTCGGCGTGGGACTCGACGACGTCGAGCGCGGTGAGGGCTCCACCCGCCCGGCTCACGGCGGCGGCGAGGCCGCTCGTGGCGGTCGCGGACGACGGGGCGTCGACGCGCACGGTGATGGCGTAGCCGGGGCTGGGGGAAGCCATGTCTCGACCTTCCTGCGTCCCGCGGACGCGGGCTCGCTTCTCGGGGGCAGGAGCGGGACGTCACGACCCGGTCCTCGGGACCTTTCTACTAGGACCGGCCGGAGCGTGCCGCGCCGCCGCGCCCCGGTTGAGTGAGCACCACCTGCTCCCCCGCCCCCGTTGAGTGAGAGCCACGTGCTCCCCCGGCCCCGTTGAGTGAGCGCTACGTGCTCCCCCGGCCCCGTTGAGTGAGCACCAAGTGCTCCCCCGGCCCCGTTGAGTGAGCACCAAGTGCTCCCGAATCGACGGATCGGGAGCACTTGGCGCTCACTCAACGGGGGATGGGGACAGTTGCTGCTCACTCAACCCGGGGGCGGGCGGGGGGGCGGGTCCGGGACGGGCGCGGGTCCGGGGCGGGGGCGGGCCCGGGGTGGGTGCGGACGGGGGTGGCGGGTCAGGTGGTCTCGGTGACCTTGCGCAGGCCCCGGGGGGAGTCGGGGTCGTCGCCGCGGGAGAGCGCGAGGTGGAGGGCGAGCTGCTGCAGCGGGACGATCTCGAGCAGCGGGGACAGCGTCTCCGGGGCGCCGGCGGGCAGGACGAACCGGGTCGCGCAGTCGGCGACGGCGTCGGCCGCCCCGATCCCGAGGACGTCCGCGCGGCGCTCGTGCAGCCGGGGCAGGACGTCGGCCATCGCCGCCCCGGCCCGTCCGTGCGGGACGAGGGCGATGACGGGGACCTGCGGGTCGACGACGGCGAGTGGCCCGTGGAGCAGGTCCGCCCCCGAGAACGCCTGCGCCGACAGGTACGAGGTCTCCATGAGCTTCAGGGCGGCCTCGCGCGCCGTCGGGTAGGCGTAGCCGCGCCCGGTCGTCACCAGGGCGCGGGCGAACCGGTACCGCTGCGCGGCCACGGCCACCTCGTCCTCGCGCGCGAGGACCTGCTCGCCGAGGTCGGCCAGCCCGGCGGCGGCCTCGCGGACCTCCGTCCCGGCCCCGCGGAGCGCCCCGAGGAACAGGTGGAGCGCGAGGAGCTGCGCGGTGTACGTCTTCGTCGCCGCCACCGAGCGCTCCGGACCGGCGAGGACGTCGACGTGGAGCTCGGCGGCGCTCGCGAGCGCCGAGCCGGGGTTGTTCGTCACGGCGACGGTGACCGCGCCGCACTCGCGGGCGACCTCGACCGAGCGCACGAGGTCCGGGGAGCCGCCGGACTGGCTCACGGCGACGTGGAGCACGTCCCGCAGGTCGGGCCGGGCGCCGTAGACCGTCGTCGTCGACGGCGACGCGAGCCCGGCGGGAAGCCCGTGCTCGACCTCGACGAGGTACTTGGCGTAGAGCGCGGCGTGGTCGCTCGTGCCGCGGGCGGCGAGCTGGACGAACCGGGGTGCGCGCCGGGCGACTGCGCCCGCGACGTCGGCGACCGCCGGGGCCCCGTCCGCCAGCATGCGTCGCCACACCGAGGGCTGCTCGGCGATCTCGGCCGCCATGAGCGCCCCGGGGGCCGGGGTCGCGGCGCTCACCGCCGGCCCCCGCCGGTCAGGACGCCCTCGGGCTCGGCGTGCCGGTCCGCGAGCTCGGAGTCCTCGGCGTGCCGTCGGGACAGGAGCCCGCCGACGGCGAGGGTGATGACGACGCCGATGGCGGTGTACCAGGTGAAGCCGATGAGGTCCCGCTGGAACAGGAACAGGTAGACCATGACGAGCACGGCGGTGGTGAACCCGGCGACGGCGTCGGCCTGCCGGGCGCGGCGCACCCAGAGCCCGAGGAAGAACGAGCCGAGGAGCCCGCCGTAGGTCAGCCCGGCGACGCTGAGGCCGAGCTCGACGACGGGGTTGTCGGTCCCGGTGAACAGTGCCGCCGCGGCGATGAAGACCAGCCCCCAGCCGAGGGTGAACAGCCTCCCGAGCCGAAGCCCCTCGGCGTCGCCGAGCCGGCGGTGGGCGAACTTCTCGTACAGGTCGGCCATCGTCGAGGACGACAGCGCCGACAGCGACGAGGAGAGCGTCGACATCGCCGACGCCATGATCCCGGCGAGGAGCAGGCCGGACAGGCCCGCCGGGAGGGCGTCGACGATGAACGTCGGGAAGATCTGGTCGCCGGTCTGGAGGCCGAGCTGGTCCGGGGTCCTGCCGCCGTAGTAGCTCCAGAGCCCGAGGCCGACGAGCAGGAAGAGCCCGAACTGGACGAACACGACCACGGCGCTGCCGACGACGGCGCGCTGGGCGTCCCGCAGCGAGCGGCAGGTGAGCAGCCGCTGGACGATGATCTGGTCGGCGCCGTGGGAGGCGGTGGAGAGCAGCGCACCCCCGACGACGGCGGTGACGAACGCGTACGGCGCGGAGACGGGGTTCGAGGTGAAGTCGAGCACCTGGGTCTTGCCGGCGTCCGCGGCGGCGGTGAGGAAGTTGACGTCGAGGTCGCTGGTGAGGAACGCGAGGGCGATGACGCCGCCGATGACGTAGAGGCTCATCTGGAGCACGTCGACCCAGACGACGGCGCGGATGCCCCCGATGAGGGTGTAGAGCACGGTGACGAGCCCGAGGATCGCGATGATCGCGAAGAAGGACAGCTCGACGCCGAGCCCGTCGAGGATGACCTTCATCGGGATCGCCGCGGCGAACAGCCGGACCCCGTCGGCGAGCAGCCGGGTGAACAGGAACGCCACCGACGCGGTCGCCTGCATCCCGCGGCCGAACCGGAGGCCGAGGTAGGCGTACGCGGTCGTCATCTCGCCGCGGTAGTACCGCGGCAGGAGCACGGTCGCCACGACGACCCGGCCGACGAGGTAGCCGAGGGCGACCTGGATGAACGTGAGGTCGCCGAGGTAGGCCACGGTCGGGACGCTGATGACGGTCAGCGCGCTGGTCTCGGTCGCGACGACGGACAGGCACACCGCCCACCACGGGAGGTCCCGGTTGCCGAGGAAGTACCCCTTGAGGTTGCTCTGCCGGCCGGACAGGCGCAGGCCGAGCCACGCCGAGCCCAGCAGGTAGGCGGCGATGACGACGAGGTCGAGCGGTTGCAT
Organism: uncultured Actinomycetota bacterium; assembly: GCA_963800325.1. Taxonomy (GTDB): domain Bacteria; phylum Actinomycetota; class Actinomycetes; order Actinomycetales; family Dermatophilaceae; genus CAWDAQ01. The sequence goes on from CAWDAQ010000009.1 coordinate 65,224, forward strand.
GACGGTTCACTCTCTCCCGGGGCCGGGGACGATGCGGAGACGGGTCGGGGGGACGGGGGCGGGCTCGGGCAGGCGGAGGGGGGCGGCGCCCGGGGTGATGCGGCCGGCCACCGCCGGGTGGCGGGCGCCGGTGCACCCGGGCAGGGTCCCCGGCAGCCCGTGCCAGGTGAGGAAGCCGACGAGGGCGAAGAGGTAGGCCTCCTTCGCGGCCGGGTCGAGGCCGAGCGTGTCGCCGGTGCGGACGTGCGCGGGGGCGCAGCGGGCCGCGAGCCGCCGGACGAGCACCGCGTTGCGGGCGCCGCCGCCGGAGAGCAGGACCTCGGTGGCGCCGGTGCCCTCGAGCGCGCCCGCGACGGTGGCGGCGGTGAGCTCGACGAGGGTGGCGAGCACGTCCGGGGCGGCGAGGTCCTCGGCGCCGGCGGCCCGCTGGGCGTCCTCGACGTGGCCGAGGTGGAAGACCTCCTTGCCCGTGCTCTTGGGTGGGGGCAGGCGGTAGTACGGGTGGTCGAGCAGCGCGGCGAGCAGGCCGTCGTGGACGGTGCCGGCGGCGGCGAGCGCGCCGCCGGTGTCGACGTGGCGGCGCCCTCCGGTGGCCCGCCGGACGGCGGCGTCGAGCAGCGCGTTCGCGGGTCCGGTGTCGTACCCGACCGGCTCGGCCCCGCCGCCGGCGACGGTCACGTTGGCGATCCCGCCGAGGTTGACGGCCGCGGCGGGCTCGGGGCGCCCGGCGAGGAGCATCGCGTCGAGCAGGCTCGCGAGCGGCGCGCCCTGCCCGCCGGCCGCGACGTCGCCGGCGCGGACGTCGGAGACGACCGGCAGGCCGGTGGCCTCGGCGACCCAGGCCGGCTGGCCGAGCTGGAGGGTCCCGCGGACGGCCCCGTCCTCGACCCAGTGGTAGACGGTCTGCCCGTGCGAGACGACGAGCTCGGCGGGCCCGCTCCCGCTCCCCTCGCGGCCGGACGGGTGGGACGGGTCGGCGGCCTGCTCGACCGCGGTGGCGGCGGCCGCGGCGAACTCCTGCCCGAGAAGGGTGTCGACGCGGCAGACCTCGGCCACCGACGTCGGCCCCGGGGGCAGCGTCGCGAGGACCGCGGCGCGCAGGTCCTCCGAGAACGGCACCTCGGTGTGGCGGACCGGCCGGAGGGTGACCTCCTCGCCGTCCAGGGCGAGGTCCGCGGTCGCGACGTCGATCCCGTCGACCGAGGTCCCGGAGGAGAGCGCGACGACGATCACGACGCCCCGCCCCGCCCGGCGCGGGCGACGGCGTCCCGCACCCGTCCGCCGGCCCCGGCCAGGGCGGCCCGCGCCTCGGCGGGGGTCCGGCCGGTGAGGAGGGCGACGACGGCGGTCTTGACCTGGCCGTCGGCGTCGGCGAGGGCGGACACGGCCCGCTCCTCGCTCACCCCGGCGGCCCCGGCGACGATGCGCCGGGAGCGCCGGCGGAGCTTGTCGTTGCTCGCCCGGAGGTCGACCATGAGGTTGCCGTAGGTCTTGCCGAGCCGGACCATCGCGGCCGTCGAGATCGCGTTGAGGACGAGCTTCTCCGCGGTGCCCGCCTTCATCCGGGTCGAGCCGGCGACGACCTCGGGGCCGGTGTCGACCTCGATCGCGACGTCGACGAGGCCGCTGAGGGCGCTGCCGGGGTTGTTGCTCACCCCGACGGTCGCGGCTCCGGCGCGCGCGGCGGCACGGGCCGCGCCGAGGGCGTACGGCGTGCGACCGGAGGCGGTGACGACGACGACCACGTCGTCCGGGCCGAGGCCGATCGCGGCGAGGTCGGCCTCGGCGGCGCCACCGTCGTCCTCGGCGCCCTCGACGGCGGCGGTCAGGGCCTGGCTGCCGCCGGCGATGAGCGCGACGACCTGGCCGGGGTCGGTGCCGAAGGTGGGGACGCACTCGGCGGCGTCGAGGACGCCGAGCCGGCCGGGGGTGCCGGCGCCGGCGTAGACGAGGCGGCCGCCACGGCCGAGCCGGTCGACGACGACGTCGACGGCCGCGGCGATCGCGTCCCCCGCGGCGGCGACGGCGGCGGGGACGGTGGCGTCCTCGGCGGCGATGGCGGCGACGACGTCCCGGGTGGAGCGGGTGTCGAGGTCGGCGAGGTCGGCGCGGACCTCCTCGGTGCGCAGGCCGGCGAGCTCGCGGTCGGTGTCGGTCATGTGTCGGTGCTCCGTCGCAGGAGGAGGGACGCGTGGGGCAGGGCAGGTCGGGTGGCGGCGAGGTGCGCGCCGTCGAGGGCGTCCCCGGCGGGCGGCCGCAGCGCGGCGGTGGGCAGGCGACGGGCGAGCTCGGCGGCGAAGGCGTCGGCGAGCAGCGCGGAGCCGAACAGTCCCCCGGTGGTGCTCACCGGGGTCGGCGGGTCGCCGGGGCCGGTCGGGGCGTCGCCCCCGAGCGCCCGTCCCGCGGCCGCGGCCGCGCTCGCCGCGAGCTCGGCGCCCGCCTCGACCCAGACCGTCCGGGCCCAGACGTCGCCGGCGAGGGCGACGTCGAGGACGTCCCGGGCGAAGGAGGCGACGGTCGAGGCCGGGTGCGGCGCGCCGTGGACGGCCGCGGGGATCCCCTCCGGCGGCCCGAACCGGTCCCGGGCGCGCTCGAGCAGGGCGGGCGAGCCGCCCCGGCCGTCGTGCGCGCGGAGCGCGGCGTCGAGGCCGCGGCGGCCGATCTCGAAGCCGCTGCCGGCGTCGCCGAGCAGCCAGCCCCACCCGTCGGTGACCGCGTGGCCGCCGTCCGCGGCGACCGCGAGCGCGACCGCGCCGGTCCCGGCGGCGACGACGACCCCGGCCTCTCCGTCGAGGGCGCCGAGGTGGGAGGTGGTCATGTCGCTGGCGAGGACGACCCGGCGCGGCCGGTGGCGTGCGGCGAGCGCGGCGGCGACCTCGTCGGCTCGGCCACGCGCGGCGGCGAACCCGGCCAGGCCGGCGGCGACCACGTCGAGGTCCGGGCGCCTCGGGCCGAGCGACCGGGCGGTCGCGTCGGTCGCGTCGAGGGCGGCGGACACCCCGTCCGGGGCGGCGAGTCCCGCGGCGCCCGGCCCCTCGGCCTCCGCGACCCGGACGCCGTCGTCGAACAGCGCGGCGCGGCAGCCGGTCTTGCCGACGTCGAGCGCGAGGACCCTCACCGCGCCTCCCCCACGGCGGCGGAGACCGGGGCGGAGATCGGCGCGGTGATCCGGTAGCGGTCGCCCCGGTAGACCGACCGGACGAACTCGACCACCCGGCCGGCGTCGTCCCACGACGTGCGCTGGAAGAGGAAGGCGGGCGAGTGGGCCGGGACCCCGAGGAGGTCGGACTCCTCGGCGTCGGTGACGGTCGCCTCGAGCTCCTGCTCGCCGGCGGCGACCCGGATGCCGAACCGGTCGGCGAGCTCGGCGTAGAACGACCGCCCGACGAGGTCGGCCCCGGTGAGGCCGGGGACGAGGGCGGCCGGGACGTGGAGGACCTCGATCGCCATCGGGACCTCGTCGGCGAGCCGGAGCCGCCGGGCGCGCAGGACGTCCTCGGCGGGCGAGACCCGCAGCCGCCGCCCGATCGAGACGCCGGCGGGCACGACGACGCTGCCGAGGTCGACCGAGCCGGGCACGAGGCCGCGGGCGCGCATGTCGGCGCTGAAGGACGTCGCCGTCAGCGGGTGCTCGGCCTTGGCGACGACGAACGTGCCCACCCCGTGCCGCCGGACGACCCGGCCGAGGGCGACGAGCTCGTCGACGGCGCGGCGGACCGTCATCCGGGAGGCCCCGAGCCGCGCGACGAGCACCCGCTCCGAGGGCAGGGGTTCCCCCGGCTCGATCCCGTCGACGAGGTCGAGGAGCTCGTCGCGCAGCCGCATGTACTTCAAAAGTGGACCTCCGGTCTAACTTTCTGGACCAATGGTCTACGAGGCGGCGCGAAGCGTCAAGGGGCCCGGGGGCCCTGGAGCGCGGAGGTGCCGGCCGTGGGCTACCAGCCGAGGCGGGTGGCAGCGTCCGGCCCCGGGGTCGGCTCGTCGGCGGCCTCGGCGAAGACGTGGAGCGCGGCGAGGACGTCGGCGCGGACGCCCTCGGGCACCCGCCCGACGATGCGGGCGATCTCCTCGCGCCGCCGCTCGGTGACCCGCCGGACGAGGCGGGCGCCGTCGGTGGTGAGCCGGATCAGCACCTCGCGCCGGTCGGCGGCGTTCTCCCGGCGGGTCACCAGGCCCGCGGACACGAGCCGGTCGACCATCCGCAGCGCGGTCGACGAGGTCACCCCGAGCAGCTCGGCGAGCCGGTTGAGCCGGGCGTCCTCGGCGCCCTCGAGGACGACGAGCATCCGGAACTGCGCGACCGTCACGGTGCCCTCGATGTCGGCGAGCGAGCGGGCCGAGACCCCGACGAGGGCCCGGGAGGCGACGAGCACCCCGGTGACGAGCGCGTCGACGTCGGCGGCGGCGGGCTCGGTCCGGCCGTCCTCGCCGGTGGTGTCGGCGCTCATCGACGGACCGCCTCGGCCCGCCGCGTCACGGTCGGTGACGTGCCGGACTTTGTCAGCAGGCGCAACAGTTGCATACTCCAATCATGCCCCCCGCACCCCGAACCGCAGGCGGGACCGTCCCACCCGCGTCCCGCCGGATCGGTCTCGAGGCGGGGTGGACCCGCCTGCTGACCGAGCTGCGCGGCTCCCACGCCGGACTCCTCGCGCTCTCCCTCGCCGTCGGCGCGGGCGCCGGCCTCGGCGCCATCGTGTTCCGCTGGCTCATCCGCACGTTCACGCTGATCCTGTCCGGGCACGCGGACTACTCCGACGCGGGTCGCGCCGCGCACCCGGCGCTGCCCGGCCTCGGCCCGTGGTTCGTCGTCGCCGCGCCCGTCGTCGCCGGACTGCTCTACGGTCCGCTGGTCCACGTGTTCGCGCGGGAGGCCCGCGGCCACGGGGTCCCCGAGGTCATGTACGCGGTGGCCCGCCGCGGCGGCCGGATCGCGCCCCAGGTGGCGGTCGTGAAGGCCCTCGCGTCCGCGCTGTGCATCGGCGGCGGCGGGTCGGTCGGCCGCGAGGGGCCGATCGTCCAGATCGGCTCGGCCCTCGGGTCGAGCTTCGGGCGGGTGCTGCGCCTCGCGGAGCCGCGGATGAAGGTCCTCGTCGCGTGCGGCGCCGCCGGCGGGATCGCCGCGACGTTCAACGCGCCGCTCGCCGGGGTGTTCTTCGCGATGGAGCTCATCCTCGTCGACTTCGCCGCGCAGTCCTTCGGGATGGTCGTCCTCGCCTCCGTGACCGCGAGCGTCATCGGCCGCGCCGCGCTCGGCGACGAGCCGTTCCTCACCCTCCCGCAGTTCTCGGTCCACCACCTGTCCGAGTACCTCCTCTTCGCCCTGCTCGGGGTCCTCGCGGGCGCGACCGGGGTCGTGTTCACCAAGGTGCTCTACGCGATCGAGGACGTCTGCGACCGCGTCTGGCACGGCCCGGAGTGGCTCCGCCCGGCGGTCGGCGGGATCCTCCTCGGCCTGCTGCTGCTCGCCCTCCCCCAGATGTACGGGGTCGGCTACCCCGTCCTCGGCAACGGGGTCGCGGGCAAGTACGCGATCGGGTTCCTCCTCGTCCTGCTCGTCGGGAAGATGGTCGCGACGAGCCTGACGATCGGCATCGGCGGCTCCGGCGGGGTGTTCGCCCCGAGCCTGTTCATCGGGGCGATGCTCGGGGCGGCGTTCGGCGAGGCCGTCAACGGGATCTTCCCCGACCTCACCGGCCCCGTGGGCGCCTACGGCCTCATCGGCATGGGCGCGGTGTTCGCGGGCGCGGCCCGGGCGCCGATCACCGCGGTCGTCATCATGTTCGAGCTGACCGGCGAGTACAGCATCATCCTCCCGCTCATGGCGGCGATCGTCCTCGCGACCGGCATCAGCCACCACGTCTCCCCCGACACGATCTACACCCTCAAGCTGCGCCGCCGCGGGATCGACCTCAGCGCCCCCGACCCGCGCCACGCGAACGCGCACCGGATCCCGGTCTCCCAGGTGATGACGAGCGTGCCGAAGCCGCTGCACGACAGCGACCGGCTGCTCGACGCGGCCCGGCGGCTCGCGCACTCCCCCCACGGCGTGCTGCCGGTGCTCGACCGCAAGGACGCCTACCACGGGACGGTCCGCGCCCGGGCGGTGGCGGAGGCGCTCGCCGAGGGGCGGGAAGGCTCCGAGACGGTGTCCCAGCTCGTCGAGCTGCCCCAGACGGTCCGGGTCACCGACACCCTCGACGTCGCGGTCGAGGCGTTCGACGGCGGGACCGGGAGCGCGCTGCCGGTGCTCGACGCCGAGGGCCGGGAGGTCGTCGGCTGGCTGAGCCACCTCGCCGCGCTCGGGGCGCTCACGACGCCGACGGGATCCGGGAACGGCGACGTCCCGCCCCCGGCCTAGGTTGAGTGAGCAGTAGATGCTCCCCCGTCCTCGGTTGAGTGAGCAGTAGATGTCGCCGATCGGCCCTGACGACGACACTTGCTGCTCACTCAACCGGGGCCCTCTCGGTGCGTCCGCAGGGTGGGCACCCTGGCGACCATCCGTGCGGACGCACGCGGCGGCTGCCGCTCAGGGGGTGACGAGGACGACGTGGAGGTGGCGGGGGCCGTGGACGCCCTCGACGCGGTCGAGCTCGATGTCGCTCGTCGCGGAGGGGCCGCTCACCCACGTCTGCGGACGGGCGGGATCGAGCCGTGCGACGGCGTCCGGGACGTCCGCGACGACGCTGGCGGCTGCGACGAGGCAGACGTGCCGGTCGGGGACGAGGGTGAGCGCGCGGCGGCCCTGGCCGGGGCCGTGGTCGAGCACGACGGTGCCGGTGACGGCGATGCCGAGGGCGGAGGTGGTGACGACCGCGTCGACGTCGTCGAGCTCGGCGGCGCTGAGCCCGGTGTCGCGGACGGCCTCCCGGCCCGGGCCGAGGTCGGCGGCGGTCGGGGTCTCCAGCCCGTCCGGGAGCAGCACCCGGCGGGCGTCGCCCAGGGCCGCGGCCACGGCGGCGGGCACGTCCGTGGGGTGGGCGCGGGTGACGTCGGCCCGGTAGTCGCCGACCCGTTCGGCGAACAGGTCGAGCAGGGCGACCCGGTCCGGCTCGGGCCCGTCGGCCCCGCCCGGACCAGCGCTCGCCCGGCTCGCCGGGGCTCCGCCCGCCGCCGGTGGCCGCGGCACCCTCCCGGGGCGCTCCACCGGGGTGACCCCGGCCAGAGCGGCCCGGACCGCGGCGAGCACCTCCTCCCGGGCGCTCACGAGCCCTCCCCCGGGTCGCCGCCACCGCGGGTGCGGGCCCACCAGGCCCGGAACGACTCGGCCGGTGGCGCGGGGAGGTCGCGGGCGCCCGTCCACGCCCAGCCCGGTCCGGGTAGCCACGACAGTGCCCGCCGCCCGCCGGGCATGGCACGGCGGGCGACCCGACCGAGCACCCGCCCGGCGAGGCCTGACCCACCGAGCGCGGCTGACAGCCGTCCCGAGGAGCCGAACGTCCACCCGGCCGCCCGCATCGCGACCGCCTCGGGCGTGGGCGGGCGGTCCCCGCGGTGGGCGTCGACGACCCTCGCCCGCTGCTCGACGAGCACCGACGGGATGTCGATCTTGACCGGGCAGACCTCGTAGCAGGCCCCGCACAGCGTCGAGGCGTACGGCAGCGAGTCGGTGTGCGGGTCGGCGCCGGGTCCGCGCAGCAGGGGGCCGAGGATCGCGCCGATCGGGCCGGGGTAGACCGAGCCGTACGCGTGCCCGCCGACCCGCTCGTAGACCGGGCAGACGTTGAGGCAGGCCGAGCAGCGGATGCACCGCAGCGCCTGGCGGCCGACCTCGTCCGCGAGGGCCCGGGTCCGGCCGTTGTCGAGGAGGATGACGTGGACCTCCTGCGGCCCGTCGCCGGGTGTCACCCCCGACCAGGTGGAGGTGTAGGGGTTCATCCGCTCCCCCGTCGAGGACCGGGGCAGCAGCTGGAGCATCGGGGCGAGGTCGTCCCACGTCGGGACCACCTTCTCGATGCCGACGACGGAGACGAGCACCTCCGGGAGGGTGAGGCACATCCGGCCGTTGCCCTCGGACTCGACGACGACGAGGGTGCCGCTGTCGGCGACGGCGAAGTTGGCCCCGGAGACCGCGACCTTGGCCCGGAGGAACTTCTCCCGCAGGTGGAGGCGGGCGGCCTCGGCGAGCCGGGCCGGCTCGTCGGTGAGGTCCGCCGGCGCCGGGCGGCCCGCGGCGGCCATCCGCTCGGCGAAGATCTGGAGGATCTCGGCCCGACCACGGTGGATCGCCGGGACGAGCACGTGGCTGGGCAGGTCCCCGCCGAGCTGGACGATGAGCTCGGCGAGGTCGGTCTCCCACGCGGCGACGCCCCGCTCGGCGAGCGCCTCGTTGAGCCCGATCTCCTGGGTGGCCATCGACTTGACCTTGACGACCTCGTCGACGCCGTGCGCCGCCGCGACGTCCCCGACGAGCGCGCACGCCTCGGCGGCGTCCCGGGCCCAGTGGACGACCGCGCCCCGGGCGAGCAGGTTCTCCTCGAGCTCGACGAGCCGCTCGTCGAGCCGGGTCAGGGCGGCGTCCTTCACCTCCGCCCCGGTCGTGCGCAGCGCCTCCCAGTCCTCGACCTCGCCGACGACGGCCGCCCGCTTGGCGCGGATCGTCGAGGTCGCCCGGGCGAGGTTGGCCCGCAGCCGGGTGTCGGCGACCGCCTCCCGGGACGCGGCGGGGAAGCCGGAGCTCGGGTAGGGCCGCACCTCGGGCATCCCGAGGGACGTGCCGCCGGTCGACGGCGCCGCGTCCGGCCGGGTGGTCACGGGGCCGCCCCCTCGGTCGCCGCGAGGACCTGGGCCAGGTGCATCGTCCGCACCCCGGAGCGCTCCCGGGACAGCAGCCCGCCGACGTGCATCAGGCACGAGGCGTCCCCGGCGACGAGCACCTCGGCGCCGGTGTCGCGGACGTGCCGGGCCTTGTCGGCACCCATCGCCACGGACACCTCGGGGTTCTTCACCGCGAACGTCCCGCCGAAGCCGCAGCACTCGTAGGCGGCGGGAAGCTCGACGAGGTCGATCCCGCGGACCTCGCGCAGCAGCCGCTCGGGACGGTCCCCGACCCCCAGCATCCGCAGCGAGTGGCAGGTCGGGTGGTAGGTGACCCGGTGCGGGAACGCGGCGCCGACGTCGGTCACCCCGAGCACGTCGACGAGGAACTCGCTCAGCTCGTACGTCCGCGGCGACAGCTCGGCGACCGCCTCGGCGAGGCGCCGGGTCCCCGGCGCGGCGGGCGACGAGGGCGTGCTGGTGGCGGACCGAGCCCGCGCACGAGCCCGACGGGGTGACGACGGCGTCGTAGCCGGCAAACGCGCGGGCGAAGGAGCGGACCGCGGGGACCGCCTCCTCGAGGTAGCCGGTGTTGACCATCGGCTGGCCGCAGCACGTCTGCCCGGCGGGGAAGTCGACGTCCACCCCGAGCCGCTCGAGCAGGGCGAGCACGGCGCGGCCGACCTCGGGGAACATCGCGTCCCCGAGGCACGTGACCTGCAGCGCCACCCTCACTCGGTGTCTCCTTGCTCCTCGACCGGCCGAGGCCGCTCCGTCGTGTCAGCGTCGCACACCCGGGGCGGAGCGCCCGAGGAGCGCTCAGCCCGCCGCGCCGAGCGCGGCCGCGAGGTCGACCAGCGAGGCCACCTCGAGGTCCGGCGGCGCGAAGTGGGGCGGGTAGTCCGCCCCGGTGCGGTTGACCCAGGCCGAGCGCAGCCCGGCCTCGTGGGCGCCGTGGGTGTCCCACGGGTGGACGGCGACGAGCATCGCCTCGCGGGCCTCCACCCCCGTCCGGTCGAGGGCGTGGGCGTACGCGCTGGGGTCCGGCTTCCACCGGGGCGCGTCCTCGACCGAGAGCAGCATCTCGAAGAGGCCGGCGATCCCGGTGCGCTCCAGCAGCCCCTCGGCCACCGAGGCCGACCCGTTGCTCAGCGTCACCAGCCGCAGCCCGAGTCGGTGCAGGTCGCCGGTCCCCTCGACGACGTCGGCGTGGACCGGCAGGCTGGTGAAGCCGCCCATGACGGTCGCGACCGCCGCGTCGACGTCGGGGACGACCCCGGCGAGCAGGCCCCGCAGGGACGCCTCCCCGAGCTCGGCGAACGCCGGGTTGGCGCCGGTGACGGTCAGGGCGAACCCGTCCCGGAGGAGACCGGCGAACCACGTCGCCGCGAGGTGCGCGGGGGCGCCCGCCTCGGTGAACCGGTCGGCCATCGGGGCCATGTCGGACAGGGTCTCGTTGACGTCGAAGACGAGGACGCGGGGGCGGTCCGGGTGCGACCACCCCGTCCCGCCACCGGTGCTGCTCGGGTCGGGGGGCACGGCGGTCTCCTCTCGTCGGGACAGGTGTCCTCATTGTCCTCGACGGGGGGCCCGGCGGCGAGGACGATGAGTCGGGGGCGGGCGGAGGGTCTGTACCGATGCCGACCCCACCGACCGAGGAGGACCCCGATGACGACGACGCTCAACCCCTATCTCAGCTTCCGCGACACCGCGCGTGAGGCGATGGACTTCTACCACTCGGTCTTCGGCGGGGAGCTCACCCGGAGCACGTTCGCCGAGTTCCACGCGAGCGAGGACCCGGCCGAGGCCGACAAGATCATGCACTCCGCGCTCACCACCGACGTCGGGCTCACGCTCATGGCGGCGGACACCCCGAACCAGATGGAGTTCACCAGCGGGTCCAGCGTGTCGATCTCGCTCAGCGGCGACGACGAGGCCGAGCTGCGCAGGTACTGGGACGGCCTCGTCGAGGGTGGCACGGTGACGATGCCGCTGGAGAAGGCGCCCTGGGGCGACACCTTCGGGATGTGCGACGACCGCTACGGGACCCACTGGCTGGTCAACATCACCGGGGCCTGACGAGAGCCGGCCCGCCCGGCCGGGACGGGGCCCGGCGCCGTCCCGGCCGGGTCAGCCGACGAGCTGACTCGCGGCGTGGATCGCCAGCCCGGCGAGCGCGCCGACGACCGTGCCGTTGATCCGGATGAACTGCAGGTCCCGCCCGACGAACAGCTCGATCCGGGCGGAGGCCTCCGCGCCGTCCCACCGGTCGACGGTGACGGAGATGACGCTCGCGAGCTCGTCGCCGTAGGTGCGCACGAGGAAGGCGACGGCGTCGCCGAGGGCGTCCTCGACCCTCGCCCGGAGTGCCTCGTCCTCGACGAGCCGCTCGCCGGCCTCGGCGATCCAGGCGTCGCCGCGCTGCCAGAGCCGGCTCGAGCTGTCCTCGAGGGCCCCGAGGAGGGAGGTGCGCACCGAGCGCCACAGGCTCACGGCGGTCTCGCCGACCTGCGGATGGGTGAGCAGCCGCTCCTTGAGGGCCTCGGCGCGCCGTTGCACCTCGGGGTCCTTCTGCAGGTCTCGCGCGAGCCGGCGCAGCAGCCCGTCGAGCGCGACCCGGGCCGGGTGCGCGCCGTCGGTGCGCACGTCCCACAGCCAGTCCCGGGCCTGCTGGTAGGCCCACGCGATGACCCGGTCGTCGACCCACGACGGGGTCCACCAGGGCGCCCGGTCGTTCATCACCTCGCGGAAGGACCCCGGGTTCTCGACGAGCCAGTCGTGGACCTGCTCCAGCGCGAGGTCGACGAGCCCGTGGTGGGCCCCGTCCTCGACGACGGCGTCGAGCAGGTCCCCGGCGACGGCGCTCACCGGCTCGCGGACCAGCCGCGGCAGGAGGACCTCCTCGACGAAGGCGCGGACCTCCTCGTCGCTGAGCCGGCCGAGCGCGGCGGTGCCGACCCGGGCGCCCTCGGTCATCACGCGGGCCCGGTGGTCGGGCTCCCCGAGCCACGTCCCGAGCCGTCGGGCGACGCCGGCCGAGCGGAGCCGGTCCCGGGCGATCTCCTCGGTGAGGAAGTTCTCGGTGACGAACGTCTCGAGGCTGCGGCCGAGCTCGTCCTTGCGGCGGCGCACGAGCGCGGTGTGCGGGATCGGGAGGCCGAGCGGCCGGCGGAACAGCGCGGTGACGGCGAACCAGTCCGCGACCGCGCCGACCATGGCGGCCTCCGCGGCGGTGTTGAGGTAGCCCCAGCCGCCCGCGGCGTAGGGCAGCGTGACGAGGTACACGAGCGCCGCGAGGCCGAGCAGGGACGTCGCGAGCACCCGCATCCGCCGCAGCGCACTCCGGCGGGCCGGGTCGGCGGGCGAGGCGTCCATGAAGGTCACGGCCCCGATCCTCCCCCACGCACCCCCGCACTTCGTGCCCACGTGGCCGGGTCCCCCTCCGCACGTCGTACCCCCGTGGCCGGGTCCCCCTCCGCACTTCGTGCCCACTTGGCCGCGCCGGCGCCGCGACACGCCGGGTGCGGGGCGGCCAGACGGGCACGAAGTGCGGATTACGGGACGGCCACGTGGGCACGACGTGCGGATTGCGGGACGGCAGGAGGGGCACGAAGTGGGGGTTCCCGGGACGGGTCGGGGGCGGCGCGAGCGCCCGTAGACTCCCGGGGTGCACTTCCTCAACGGTCTGCAGCCGCAGTTCGACCTCACCTACGACGACGTGTTCATGGTGCCGAGCCGCTCCGACGTCGCCAGCCGGCTCGAGGTCGACCTCGCCACCTCGGACGGCAGCGGCACGACGATCCCGATCGTCGTCGCGAACATGACCGCGATCGCGGGACGCCGCATGGCCGAGACGATCGCGCGGCGCGGCGGCCTCGCGGTCATCCCCCAGGACATCCCGGTCCACGTCGTCCGGGAGGTCGTCGCGTGGGTCAAGCAGCGCCACCTCGTCCACGACACCGCGATCACCCTCACCGCCGAGCAGACGACCGGCGAGGCCCTCACGCTGCTGACCAAGCGCGCCCACGGCGCGGCCGTCGTCGTCGAGGACGGCCGGCCGGTCGGCATCGTCACCGAGGCCGACCTCACCGGGGTCGACCGGTTCACCCAGGTCGGCTCGGTCATGCACCCGGACCCGGACACCCTGCCCGAGGGGGTCGACCCCGAGGACGCCTTCACCCGGCTCACGACGAGCCACCACAAGGTCGCCCCCGTCGTCGGCACCGACGGCCGGCTCGTCGGGCTCCTCACCCGCAGCGGGGCGGTCCGGTCCAACATCTACCGTCCCGCCACCGACGCCGCCGGCCGGCTGCGCGTCGCCGCGGCGGTCGGCGTCAGCGGGGACGCCACCGCCAAGGCCGAGGCCCTGCTCGACGCCGGGGTCGACCTCCTCGTCGTCGACACCGCCCACGGCCACCAGGAGCGGATGATCGAGACCCTCCGCTCGGTCCGGCGCCTCGACCCGGAGGTCCCGGTCGCCGCCGGGAACGTCGTCTCCGCCGGGGGCACCCGGGACCTCGTCGACGCGGGCGCCGACATCGTCAAGGTCGGCGTCGGCCCGGGCGCGATGTGCACGACCCGGATGATGACCGCGGTGGGTCGTCCGCAGTTCTCCGCGGTCCTGGAGTGCGCGGCCGCGGCCCGCGAGCTCGGCGCGCACGTCTGGGCCGACGGCGGGGTCCGCCACCCGCGGGACGTGGCGCTCGCCCTCGCCGCGGGCGCCTCGAACGTCATGGTCGGGTCGTGGTTCGCGGGGACGCTGGAGTCCCCCGGCGACCTCGCCACCGACCCGGACGGGCGGCGCTACAAGGAGTCGTTCGGCATGGCCTCGAGCCGGGCGGTGCGCAGCCGGACCGCCGCGGAGTCCCCGTACGAGCGGGCCCGCAAGGCGCTGTTCGAGGAGGGCATCTCCTCGGCGCGGATGTACGTCGACCCGGCCCGTCCGAGCGTGGAGGACCTGCTCGACACGATCACCGCCGGGGTGCGCTCGAGCTTCACCTACGCCGGGGCCCGGACGATCCCGGAGTTCCACGAGCGCGCGGTCATCGGGCTGCAGTCGACCGCGGGCTTCGCCGAGGGCCGCCCGCTGCACACCTCGTGGTGAGCGTCCCCGCCACCTGACAGGATCAGGCGCGTGACTGACTTCCGCTACGACGTCGACGCCGTCCGGTCCCACTTCCCCGCCCTGCGCGAGGGCGCCGCCCACTTCGACGGACCCGGGGGCAGCCAGACCCCGGACGTCGTCGCCGAGGCCGTCGCGGCCACGCTGACCTCGGCGATCTCCAACCGGGGGACCGTCACCGCCTCCGAGCTGCGCGCCGAGGACGTCGTCCACCGGGCCCGCGCCGCCGTCGCCGACCTCACCGGCGCCGACCCCCGCGGGGTCGTCTTCGGTCGGAGCATGACCGCCCTGACGTACGAGCTGTCCCGGGCCCTGGCGCGCACGTGGGAGCCCGGCGACGAGGTCGTCGTCAGCCGTCTCGACCACGACGCCAACGTGCGGCCGTGGGTGCAGGCCGCCGACGCCGCGGGCGCGACCGTCCGGTGGGCCGACTTCGACCCGGCGACCGGGGAGCTGACGGCGGACGACGTCGCCGCGGTGCTCAGCGGACGCACCCGGCTCGTCGCCGTCACCGCCGCGTCGAACCTCATCGGCACCCGGCCCCCGGTCGCGGAGATCGCCGCGCTCGTCCACGAGGCGGGCGGGTTGCTCCACGTCGACGGGGTGCACGCGACCGCGCACACGTTCACCGACGCCGCGGCGGTCGGCGCCGACTTCTGGGCGTGCTCGCCGTACAAGTTCCTCGGGCCGCACTGCGGCGTGCTCGCCGCCGACCCCGAGGTGCTCGACGCGCTCAAACCGGACAAGCTGCTCCCGTCCCGGGACGACGTGCCGGAGCGGTTCGAGCTCGGCACGCTTCCGTACGAGCTGCTCGCCGGGACCACCGCCGCGGTGGACTTCCTCGCCTCGCTGGACGGCGGCGGCGACGGGCCCCGTCGGGACCGGCTCCGGGCGGCGTTCGCCGCGCTCGAGGCGCACGAGGACCGGCTGCGGGAGCGGCTCGAGGACGGACTCGCCGAGGTCCCGGGGGTGACGCTGTGGTCCCGGGCGGCCCGGCGCACCCCGACGGTCCTGTTCACCCTCGACGGCCACGAGCCCGGGCAGGTCCACCGCGCCCTCGCCGAGCGGGGCGTCAACGCCCCCGCCAGCCACTTCTACGCGATCGAGTGCTCCCGCCACCTGGGCCTGGGGGACACCGGCGGGGTCCGCGCGGGGCTCGCGCCGTACAGCACCGACGACGACGTCGACCGGCTCCTCGCGGGCGTGCGCGACCTCGTGGACCGGTCCGCTGCGGCGGCGCCCGGCGGGCGGGGGTAGGCGTGGACGCCCCGCTCGCCCCCCTGGTCGCGCCCGTCGAGCCGGTGGACGCGCTGCGCCGGGTCGCGTTCCTCCTCGAGCGGGTCCGGGCGGGGAGCTACCGGATCGAGGCGTTCCGGGGCGCGGCGAAGGTCGTGCGCGGCCTCGACCCCGACGAGGTGGCCTCCCGGGCCGAGGAGGGCACGCTCGAGGAGCTGTCCGGGATCGGGAAGTCCTCGGCGGCCATCATCCGCCAGGCCGTCGCCGGGGACCTGCCGGACTACCTCGCCCGGCTGCAGGACGAGGCCGAGCCGCTCGTCACCGGCGGCGAGGAGTTCCTCCGGGCCCTGCGGGGGGACTGCCACAGCCATTCGGACTGGTCGGACGGGGGCAGCCCCATCGACGAGATGGTGCTCACCTCCGTCGAGCTCGGCCAGGACTGGCTCGCCCTCACCGACCACTCCCCCCGGCTGCGGGTCGCGAACGGGCTCTCCTCCGAGCGCCTCACCCGGCAGCTCGGTGTCGTCGACGCGGTCAACCGCTCGCTCGCCGGGCGGTTCCGGCTGCTGAAGGGCATCGAGGTCGACATCCTCGACGACGGCAGGCTCGACCAGTCCGAGCAGATGCTCGACCGGCTCGACGTCGTCACCGCCTCCGTGCACAGCACCCTGCGGATGAACAGCGGCCCGATGACCCGCCGCCTCGTCGCCGCGGTCGGCGACCCCCGGGTCGACGTCCTCGGGCACTGCACCGGACGGCTCGTGGAGGGCTCGCGCGGCACCAGGCCGCAGAGCACGTTCGACGCGCGCGCGGTGTTCGAGGCGTGCGCGGTGCACGGCACCGCGGTCGAGATCAACTCCCGCCCCGAGCGGCAGGACCCGCCCGACGACCTCATCCGGCTCGCGGTCGAGACCGGGTGCCTGTTCGCCATCGACTCGGACGCGCACGCCCCGGGCCAGCTGGAGATGAAGGCCTACGGTTGCGAGCGGGCGGCCCGGCTCGGGGTGCCGCTCGACCGGGTCGTCACGACGTGGGAGGCCGACCGGCTCCTCGCGTGGACCCGCGGCGACACCCCCGCCTGACCCCCCGCTTGCGTCCGCACGGATGGTCGCCGGCGCCGACTTCGCGGACACAACAGGTGACGCGCCGCTTGCGTCCGCACGGTTGGTCGCCTGGGCGCCGACCGTGCGGACGCAACGGGTGGGGGGCCCTCACCAGCGGTCGTGGACGTGCTCCCGGATGTGGGTGTCGTAGACGGCCTCCAGGGCGTCGAGCACCGCGGGCTCGAGCGGAGGCAGCTCGCCGGCGGCGGCGTTGGACTCGGCCTGCTCGCGGCTGCGGGCGCCGGGGATCACGACGGAGACGCCCGGCTGGTCGGCGACCCACCGCAGCGCCATCTGCGCGGTGCTCGCCCCCTCCGGGGTGAGCTCCGCGACCTCTCGGGCGGCCTTGACGCCGACGTCGAACGGCACCCCGGCGAAGGTCTCGCCGATGTCGAAGGCCTCGCCGCGGCGGTTGAAGCTGCGGTGGTCGGCCTCGTCGAACGTCGTCGACTCGTCGTACCGGCCCGACAGCAGCCCGCTCGCGAGCGGCACCCGCGCGATGATCCCGACCCCGGCCGCCTGGGCGACGGGCAGGACCTCCTCCAGCGGCTTGCGCCGGAAGACGTTGAGGATGATCTGGACGGTCGCGACGTTCGGTCGGCGGATCGCGGCGAGCGCCTCGGCGCAGGTCTCGACCGAGACCCCGTACGCGGCGACGCGGCCCTCGTCGACGAGGGTGTCCATGGCGTCGAACACGGCGTCGGTGGCGTACACCTCGGGGGCCGGGCAGTGGAGCTGGACGAGGTCGAGGGTGTCGAGGCCGAGGTTGGCCCGGCTCCGGTCGTTCCACGCCCGGAACGCCTCGAGGGTGTAGGCCGCCGGCACGTGCGGGTCGGCGCGGCGGCCCATCTTCGTCGCGACGGTGAGACCGGGGTCGCCCCGGTCGGCGAGGAACCGTCCGACGAGCTTCTCGCTGCGCCCGTCCCCGTAGACGTCCGCGGTGTCGAAGAACGTCACGCCGGCGTCGGCGGCCGCGTGCAGGGCGTCGAGGGCGGCGTCCTCGGCGACCTCGGCGCCCCAGGCGTCGCCGATCTGCCAGCAGCCGAATCCGATGACCCCGACGTCGCGGTGGGTCCTTCCGAGCGCACGCATGTCCATGGCGGCGACGCTACCCGTGGGCTCGCACGGCGGCGCGACGAGGCCGTCCGGCCGCCGCCCGGACGGCCTCCCCCGGGGCCCGCGAGGAATTCGCGGAGTCGCCCCGGGCGGCGGCCAAACCGGCTCCGGCGTCGGCCTCGGACCTCGCTTTGGTGAATCCGGAGGTCCTCACCTATGCTTTCCGAGTCCTCGACGGATCCGAGCCCTGCTCGCTGTGCGAGGGGGGCTCCGGTCGATGATCGGGTCCCCATCGTCTAGCGGCCTAGGACCCCGCCCTTTCACGGCGGTAGCACGGGTTCGAATCCCGTTGGGGATACGCAGGCCACGGTCTTGCACCAAGGCCCCGTAGCGCAGTTGGTTAGCGCGCCGCCCTGTCACGGCGGAGGTCGCGGGTTCGAGTCCCGTCGGGGTCGCCAGCACGTTCACACCCGGGCCGGCACCACCAAGGTGCCGGCCCGTCGTGCGTCCACGGCCGACCGGCCCGGTTTCGGACGCCCCTCCCCGGGTACGTCCCCAAGAGTCCCCGGGGGATCTGGGGACTCCACAGGGGACGCTGCCGGAAGGACCCACCCATGCCCGAACCCCACGAGGACCTCGAGACCACCGTGGCTGCCCAGCACGCCCGGATCACCGGGCTGATGCGGGCGGTCAGCCACCGGGACGGCGAAGCCCGCAGCCGGGCGTTCGCCGACCTCGCCCGCTACCTGGCGATCCACGAGGCGGCCGAGCAGCTCTTCCTCCACGGGTCGATGATCCGGGACCCGGACGGGGAGGACGGCGTCGCCGAGCAGCGCGTCACCGAGGAGCAGCAGGCCACCCAGGTCATCCAGCGGCTCGAGCAGTACGACCCGGACTCGTTCGAGTTCCTCACCCAGTTCGACCTGTTCCAGGAGGCGGTGTCCAGCCACGCCGAGGCCGAGGAGTCCCAGGAGCTGCCCGCGTTCATCGACCACACGCGGCCCGAGGACCTCGAGCGGGTCGTGCGTGCCCTCGACATGGTCGACCTCTGGTACGAGGACTCCGGGCCCGGGTCGCCGGTGCCCCGCAGCGGCAGCTTCGTCGACCAGCACCGGCGCGCGGAGGCCGCCTTCCGGGACCTCGCCTCCGGGCGGTGACCTCGGGGGCGCCGCCGGGCGCCCCGTAGGGCAGGATGGGCGCCGGTCGTCCACCGACCGCCCGATGCGCACCGGCCACCGGCCGGCGCCCCACCCCACCTGCGGAAGGACCCCAGTGGACACGCCAGCCTCCGCGCCCGTCCGGGGCGTGCTGTTCGACCTCGACGGCACCCTCGTCGACACGACCTACATCCACGCGGTCTGCTGGTGGGAGGCGTTGCAGCAGTTCGGGCGCACCGTCCCGATGTCGGTGCTGCACCGAGCGGTCGGGATGGGCTCGGACCACCTGCTCGACCAGGCCCTCGGCGAGGACCACGACGACAGCGACGACGACGCCATCGCCGCCGCCCACGGGGCGCACTTCGCGTCGTGGCACGCCCGTGTCGTCGCCCTGCCCGGCGCCGGTGACCTCCTCGAGGCGTGCCAGCGGGCCGGGCTGTCGGTCGTGCTCGCCTCCTCGTGCAGCGAGCGGGACCTCGACGCCATGCTCGCCGTCCTCGACGCCGGCCCGCGGAACTCGGCCCGGGACCTCGACGCGACGACGACGTCCGGCGACGCCGAGCAGACCAAGCCGAGCCCGGACCTGGTCCAGGTCGCGCTCGAGCGGGCCACGGTCGAGGCCGAGAACGCGATCTACGTCGGCGACTCGGTCTGGGACGTCCACGCCGCGACGAAGATCGGCATCCGCACCATCGGTCTCGAGTGCGGGGGCACGAGCGCGGACGAGCTCGACCGCGCCGGCGCGATCGAGACGTGGAAGGACCCGGCCGACCTCGTCGCCCACTGGGAGGACAGCGTCCTCTCCCAGGGCTGACACCGCCGGGCCGCCCGTCCGCGCCCCTGACGTCACCGGCGTCGCCGCGCGCGTCGTCACGGGCCGGGGGCACCACGCCCCCGGCCCGCGACGAGCCGCTCAGGCGACGTCGGAGTCGGCGTCCGCGAGGGACGCCCGCAGCCGGCCGAGGATCCCGGACAGGAGCCGCGAGACCTGCATCTGGGACACGCCGAGCTCCTTGCCGATCTCGGCCTGGGTCCGCTCCTCGATGAACCGCAGCCGGACGATCGTGCGCTCCCGGTCGGTCAGCTCCGCCAGGGCCCGGACGAGCGCGTCGTGCAGGTCGAGCGAGCCGTACGGGTCGAATCCGGCGGCGGCGCCGAGCCGGCTGGTCCAGGTCGTCGCCGGGGTGTCGAGCGAGACGGCGGTGTAGGCCGCGCAGCAGGCCCGGGCCTCCCGGACGGCGGCGACCTCGACGTCGAGGGCCTCGGCGAGCTCGACGTCGTCGGGCTCGCGGCCGAGGAGCTGGCGTAGCCGCTCCTCCTCGGCCCCCATGTCCGCGCGCAGCTCCTGGAGCCGCCGCGGGGGGCGGACCGCCCAGCCGCGGTCGCGGAAGTACCGCTTGATCTCCCCGGTGACGGTGGGGACGGCGTAGGCCGAGAAGCCGTTGCCGGCCCCCGGCTGGTAGCCCCTGGCGGCCTTGACGAGGGCGAGCCGGGCGACCTGCGACAGGTCGTCGGCGTCGATCCCCCGGTTGTGGTAGCGGTGGGCGATCGCGTCGGCGATGTCCATGGTGAGCAGCACCGCCTCCTGCTCGAGCTCGGCCCGTCGCTCCGGACCGCAGTCGCGGCTCTCGACGAGCAGCGCCTCGGCGCGGTCGTGCGGGTCGAGGGGCTCGAAGGGTGGGGTCAGTTCGGGTGGGGGCACACGGGTAGTGGGCGCCATAGGGCTCCGTCCTTGCCGGTATGGGGGTGAGACGGTGGCGCCGCTGTTGGACCACGTGCTTCCTCGCCAGCAAACCACTCGAGCGGAGCCCGCACAAGGCGGGGACCTGCGTGTTCAGGGCATCCGGAGGCGACGCCCAGCGGGGACTCAGGGGATCCCGGGGGACCCGTCGCCCGGGAGCGCCGGCAGCGAGCCCTGCTCCGTGACGTGCTCGGCGACCCGCCGGAGCTTGACGTTCAGGTGGCTCGACGTCCGACGGAGGACGTCGAACGCCTGGTCGCCGTCGAGACCGTGCCGGGCCATGAGGATCCCCTTGGCCTGCCCGATGACGTCGCGGCTCTCGATGGCCAGGTGGAGGTTGGCGGCCTGAGCGGTCCGGCGGGCGCTCTCGATCGCGACCCCGGCGTAGGAGGCGAGGAGGATCGCGGTGTCCCGGTCCTGCTCGGTGAAGGCGTAGGTGCGGATCGAGTAGAGGTTGAGCGCGCCGAACGGCAGTCGGCTGCCCTCGATCTCGTGGCCGTGGGTGAGCCCGACCGCGAGGACCGCACCGACGCCCTCCGCAGAGGCCCGCGGCCCGAAGCGGGCCCACCGGGTCGAGTGGGCGAGGTCACCGGACCCGGCCGCCGGGGCGGTCGTCGTCGCGACGTCGAGGCACGGCCCCTCGGCGACCTCGTACTGCAGCGCGTCGACGCGGCGGGCGAGGTCGTCCGTGGCCGCGGAGGTGCTGGCCCGCGACCGGCTCTCGGCGACGGTGAGGCTCGCCGAGTCGGCGCTGTCGACGGCGGTGACCGCGGCCTTGACGATCCGGTCGAGCAGCGCGTCGATCGGGCCCTCGCCCTGGGACTCCAGCGCGGCGGAGACCTCGTCGAAGGCTCCTCGCAGCCGGCTGACGCCCTCGTCGCTCGGCTCGGCCACCGAGTCGGGGAGCGCCTCGGCCGGCGCGGTGCCGTACGAGGGGCCGTGGCGGTCCACGACGGCGCCGGTCATGCCGGCGGGGGCGGCGAGGACGTCGATGTCGAGCCCGGAGCCACGGAGGGCCGACAGCGCGGTGTCGAGCGCGCTGATGCCGTCGACGGACCACGAGCCGACGTCGGTGAGGTCGAGCACCGCGATCTGCGGGCTCATGACGTCCCGGATGACGTCGGCCAGACGGGGGCCGTCGGCGTCGTCGACAGGCCCGTGGATGGCGAGCACCCCGCGCGCGCTGTCGGCAGTCCAGTGCATGTACGTACGTTGCCACAGCGCGGCGTCGTTCCGGCAGCGGGGTGGGGAACCGGGGCGCGAATCGTCCGGGCATGACCCGGCCGCGCGCACCGAGGGTGCGCGCGGCCGACGAAAGGCATCTGCTGGCTGTTCAACATCCTTCCGTGGTCGACGGGATCCCTCCCACCGACCGGCCAGCCAGAGGGCCCTGCGGGGTCAGGACAGGGCGGGGAGCACCTCGCGTCCGTAGAACTCGATCATCTCCCGGTAGTGCGGGCCCATGTTCGCGACGTAGACCTCGTCGAACCCGGCGTCGCGGAACGGGGCGAACGCCGCGACGTGCTCGTCGGCGTCGCGGCCGGCGACGACCGAGGACGCCGTCTGCTCCCGCGTGACGAGCGTGGAGGCCTGCTCGAAGTGCTCCGGGGTGGGCAGGACCTGGGCGAGCTCGCCCGGGAGCCCGGCGTTGGCCCAGATCCGGTGGGCGTGGTCGACCCCCTCCTCGGGGGTGTCGGCGTAGGCGACCTTGAACCCGGCCATCGTCGGCGCCTCGGGCCCGTTGACCTCCCGGAACCGGCGGACGCCCTCGGCGTCCGGGGAGGTGGTGATGAACCCGTCGCCGATCCGGGCGGCGACCTCGAGCGCCTTCGGGCCGAAGGCGGACACGTAGATGTCCGGGGGCGCCTCGGGGAGGGTGTAGATCCGGGCGGTGTCGACGTCGTAGTGCGTGCCCCGGTGGGTGACGTCCTTGCCGGTCCACAGCTTCCGGATCACCTCGACGGCCTCCTCGAGCATCTCGAGCCGCTCGTCGGCGCTCGGCCAGGCGTCACCGAGGATGTGCTCGTTGAGCGCCTCGCCGGAGCCGACGCCGAGGACGAAGCGGCCGGGGAGCATCGCGGCCGAGGTGGCCGCGGCCTGCGCGACGACGGCCGGGTGGGTCCGGATCGTCGGGCACGTCACCGCGGTCGTCACCGGCAGCGACGTCACCTGGGACAGGGCCCCGATGACCGACCAGACGAACGGGCTCTCGCCCTGTTCTCCGTTCCACGGGTGGAAGTGGTCGCTGATCCACAGCGCGGAGAAGCCGGCCTCCTCGGCCAGCCGGGCCTGCTCGACGAGCTCGGCGGGGCCGTACTCCTCGCACGACAGGAAGTAGCCGATCCTCATGTGCTCCCCTCTCTCGGTGTGCCGCGCCGGGCCCGCCGAGTCGGCGGGCCCCGCGAGCGCTCCTGACCCCTGTTCGTGCCCACCGGTGGGCCGGTCCAAACGTGATCCGGCGCCGGCGATGACCGCGGCGGCGCGGGTCGGCGGCACGGCTCCCGATTCGGGCCCCACCGGTGCGACACTGGTGGCGTGGCCGAGGACGTGGACATCCAGCAGCACATCAGGACGCTCATCGACGAGGAGCACGAGCTCCGCGAGCGCCTCGGCGGCGGCGAGATGAGCGTCGAGGAGGAGAACTCGCGGCTGCGCCGCCTCGAGGTCGAGCTCGACCAGTGCTGGGACCTGCTGCGCCAGCGCCGGGCACGGCGCGAGTTCGGGGAGGACCCGGCCGCCGCGGAGGTCCGCGACGCCTCGACCGTCGAGAACTACCGGGGCTGACCTCCCGACTCCGTGGGCGCGGCCGTCATGGTCTATGCTCGTCCGCGTCGCGACAGGCCTCGGTCGGCACGAGCCGGGTGGGACCCGTCGCGAGTGCATGTCCCGGCCAGGTAGCTCAGTTGGTACGAGCGTCCGACTGAAAATCGGAAGGTCGGCGGTTCGACCCCGCCCCTGGCCACCATCCACCTCCGAACCTGCCCGGGCTCTTCCCGTGGGCGCCTCGCAGCGGGATAATGACGGGGTGTTCATCTCCGGTACCGGCGAGGACGCCGCCGAGGGGGAGCTCGCCGAGTACTACCGGTCCCAGCAGGCGGCGTGGGGGTTCCTGCCCAACTACGCCGCGGCGTTCTCCTCGCGCCCGGACGTGGCGCGGGCGTGGAACGTCCTCAACGCGGGGATCCGCGAGGGGATGGACCGCCGCCGCTTCGAGATCGCGACGGTCGCGGCCGCGCGGGCGCGGCGCTCGACGTACTGCACCGCGGCGCACTCGGGGTTCCTCCGCGACGTCTGCGATGACGAGGCGACGATGACGTCGATCGCCGAGTCCCCCGACGGCAGCGCGCTCGACCCGCAGGACCGCGCCGTCTACGAGTTCGCCGGCAAGGTCGCCGGGGACGCCGCGTCGGTGACGCAGGAGGACGTGGACCGGCTGCGCGCGACCGGGCTCACCGACGCCGACGTCGCGGACGTCGTCTTCGCGGCCGCGGCCCGCTGCTTCTTCACCGCCGTCCTCGACGGGCTCGGGGCACAGCTCGACGCCGAGACCGCGGCGACGTTCCGCCCGGATGTCCTCGCCTCGATGGTCGTCGGGAGGCCCGTGGCCGACGCCTGACCCGGGCGGGGCGGACCGCGCGTGGTGTGATGGGCCGCATGGCCCCGACCGCGCACGTCACCGGTGGCCTCGTCCGCGGCGCGAGCCGGGACGGGGTCCGTGCCTTCCTCGGCGTTCCGTACGCCGCCCCCGCGACGGGCCGCGACCGGTACCGCCCGCCGCAGCCGGTCCGTCCGTGGGACGGGGAGCGGGACGCGACCCGGCACGGCCCGACCGCCGCGCAGGCGCCCTACCCGCCCCCGATGGCCGCCGTCCTGCCGAACTCGGTCGACCCGGGCGAGGAGTACCTCAACGTCGACGTGTGGGCCCCCGAGCAGGGCGAGGACCTCCCGGTCATGGTGTGGATCCACGGCGGCGCGTTCGTCCGCGGCGCGAACTCGGTGCCCACCTACGACGGGTCCGCCTTCGCCCGGGACGGTGTGGTCCTCGTCGGGGTGAACTACCGGCTCGGCGTCCCCGGCTTCGGCGTCCTCGACGGGGCCCCGACCAACCTCGGGTTGCGCGACCAGGTCGCGGCCCTGGAGTGGGTCCGCGACAACGCCGCCGCCTTCGGGGGCGACCCCGGCAACGTCACCGTCGTCGGGGAGTCCGCCGGCGGCATGAGCGTCGCGACCCTCATGGCGTCCCCATCCGCACGCGGCCTGTTCCACCGGGCCGTCGTCCAGAGCGGCGGGGCGGCCTCGGTGTGCGGCCCCGACGACGCCCGGAGGGTCACCGCGGCGATCGCCGACCTGCTCGGGGTGCCGCCCCGGGCGGACGCGTTCGCCGCCCTCGACCCCGAGCGGGTGGTCGAGGCACAGGTCACGGTCGGTCTCGAGGTCCAGGCCGCCCCGGACCCCGAGCGCTGGGGTCCGAGCGTGCTCGCCGGGGGCCTCGGCATCATGAGCCTGTTCCCGGTCGTCGACGGGGACCTCGTCCCCGAGGCCCCGCTGGACGCGCTCGCCGGCGGCGCCGCCACCGGGGTGCCGCTGCTGCTCGGGACGACCCGCGAGGAGTTCCGGCTCTTCCTTGTCCCGACCGGGGCGGCGGACCGGATGACGTGGGACGACCTCGCGGGCACGGCGCGACGGCTGGGGTGGCCCGAGGGGACGGTCCGGACCTACGCCGCGAACCGGCCGGGCGCGTCCCCCGGGGACGTCGCCTGCGCCGTCCTGACCGACGCCGGGTTCCGGGTCCCGACCCGGCGCCTGGCCGAGGCCCAGTACGCCGCCGGCGGCCCCGTCCACGCCTACGAGCTCGCCTGGCGCACCCCCGTCGGCGGTCTCGGCGCCTGCCACGCGCTCGACCTCGCGTTCGTCTTCGACACCGTCCGGTGCGGCACCCCGATGGTCGGGGACGGCGCCCCGCAGCACCTCGCCGACGAGATGCACCGGGCGTGGGTCGGGTTCGTCGCCGGCGGCGACCCGGGGTGGGAGTCGTGGTCGCCGGGGCGTCGCCCGGTCATGACGTTCGACGAGGCCTCGCGCGTCGTCGAGGACCCGCGCGCCGAGGAGCTCGCCCTCTGGGCCTGACTCCGAGAGCCGCGGTCGCGGCCGGGGACAGGTACCGGCCGAACCGCACCCGAAGCACCCGTGACCTGCAGCGAGAAGTGACCTAGGGCCCTACCGCGACCCTTCCGGTCAGGATTGCCTTTGTCCATGTTCTTCGAGGAGGAGCAGACGCTCCCGGTCGCGCCCGCCGTGGCTCGCGCCCGGCTCCTCCGCTGGCTGCGCGCGGGCGAGGAGGAGCCCGCGAGCGGGGCCACCACGGTCTCGGTGCGGGTCCGGGTGCTCGGCGTCACCAAGGAGATCGTCCTGCGCACCCTCCCCGAGGCGACCCGCGGCGAGGAGGTCCTCATCCCCCTCAGGGGGCAGGCGGGTGGTCCCGGGTCCTCTCTCTTCCCCACGCTCGACGCCGACCTCGAGGTCGCGCCCGACGCGCCCGGCTCGGTGCGGGTCCGCTTCCGCGGCAGCTACCGGCCTCCGCTCGGCGCGCTCGGCTCGGCGACGGATGCCACCGTCCTGTCCGGGCTCGCCCGCGCCACGATCCGCGACCTCCTCGGGCACGTCGTCGCGGCGATCGAGGACGCGCCGCTGGAGCTGCTGCCCGACACCGGTCCGCTGAACGCCGACCCGGACGGGTCCCGCCCCCTGCGGTCCCCGACCTGCCCCGGGGCCACCTGACGACGGCGTCCGTGACGCCTTCAGGGACGCGGCCGCGGCTCCGATCCGGCCTTCCACCTGCGGGAACGGCTCGCGGACCGCGCCCACCTGCGATACGGATGGGGGAGGTGGACCCGGTCGTGTCCAGCAGCGTGGCAGGGGTGGGAAAGCCTCCCCCGGCACGCGGCGAGGCGCGCCCTCGCCGCGTGTCGTGGGGTCACCGGGGACGAGGACGCCGGTTGCCACGGCGCGGCGGTGGGGGTGAGGATCGGCGAGGCGCCGGTCGGCGCCGGACACCCATCCACCGGAGGAGTACCGCATGGCCACGACCCGCACCGCGTCCGCCCACTGGGAAGGATCCCTCATGGAGGGAGCCGGCCAGGTGACGCTGGAGTCCTCCGGACTCGGCAGCTACGACGTCACCTGGCCCTCGCGCGCCGAGGCCCCGAACGGCCGGACGAGCCCGGAGGAGCTCATCGCCGCCGCCCACTCGACGTGCTTCTCGATGGCGCTGTCCAACGGGCTCGCCGGGGACGGCACCCCGCCGACGTCGCTCGACACGACCGCCGACGTGACCTTCCAGCCCGGCACGGGCATCACCGGGATCACGCTCAAGGTGACCGGCAACGTCCCCGGGCTGTCCGCCGAGCAGTTCCAGGCGGCGGCCGAGGACGCGAAGGCGAACTGCCCCGTCAGCCAGGCTCTCGCCGGGGTGGAGATCACCCTCGAGGCGACCTTCGCCGGCTGACTCCCCTACCGGCAGGACCCGGCGCGACCGGCGGCACCCGCCGCCGGTCGCGCCTCGTTCTGCCCGTGGATGGCCGTCAGCCGCCCGAGGTAGGTGGCGAACCCGCCGGGCGCGCGCCCGGCGGTCCGGCCCGAGGTCCGCACCCGGCCCCGGTCGGTGCGCACGACGACCCGCCCGGCGCCGGAGACGCGGTCGACGAGCTCACGGTCCTCGTCGACCGGCAGCGGCCCGAAGCCCCCGGCGGCCAGGTAGGCGTCCCCGCGGATCCCGAGGTTCGCCCCGTGCACGTGCGGGTGGTCCGGGCCGAGCCGGTGGTCGGCGTGCCACCGGCGCAGCAGGTCGGGTCCGAGGTCGTCCGGCTCCACGGTGCCGACGACGAGGTCCGCGCCCCGGTCCGCGAGGTCGAGGTGCTCGACCAGCCAGCCCGGGGGGACCTCGCTGTCGGCGTCGGTCGTGGCGAGCCAGACCCTCGCGGCCGGTTCCGGGCAGGACCGCAGCGCCACCGCGGCGCCGAGCGCCCGGGCCCGGCCGACGGTCCCGGCGTTGGCGACGAGGACCCGGGTCCCGGGGACCGAGCGCGCGACCCGCTCGGAGCCGTCGCGGCAGCGGTCGAGGACGACGACGACCTCGACGTCCACCCCGGGTCGGTCCCGGCGGAGCCGCCGCGCCGCCTCGCCCAGTGCGGCGAGGCACCGCGGCAGCAGCTCCTCCTCGTCGCGGGCCGGGACGACGACCCGGACCGCGTGGCAGCCGCTCATCCGCCGAGGACGCCGGTGCGTCTGGCCACCGACACCGCGGGCGGCGGGACGAGCACGTCGAGGACGAAGTCCTCCTCGACGTGGTGGGCGAGCACGGTCAGGCCGGGGTGCGCGGCGAGCCGGGCGTGGACGGCGTCCCCGTCGAGCGGCCACCCGGCGACGTCGTAACGCCAGTGGCAGGCGAGGACGACCCCGTCGGGGGTGAGCGACCCGACGGCCGCGTCCGCCAGACGGTCCAGCTGGTCCGGCGAGCAGAAGTAGCCGACCTCGGACAGGACGACGAGGTCGAACGAGCCGGGGGGCCAGTCCCGGGGCAACGAGCGGTGCTCCACCTCGACGCCGTCCCGCCGGGCGAGACGCCGCCGGGCCGCCTCCACCGCCGTCCGGCTGGCGTCGACGGCGAGGACCGAGTCGCACCGGACGGCGAGCTCGTCGGTCAGCGCGCCGACCGAGCAGCCGACCTCGAGCGCCCGGGCGAACCGGTCCCGGGGCAGGCTGGCGAGCGTCAGCGCCCGCTTGCGCCGCTCGTACCAGCGCTCCTGCACCTGCCACGGGTCGGCGGTGGCCCGGTGCACGCCCTCCAGGCGGGCCTCGCCGAGGGTGGCGGGATCGGCGAGGAAGACCTCGAAGGCGCGCGCGAAGTGCTCCAGCGTGCGCGGCAGCAGGACCGGCTCGTCCCCCGGACGGTCCGAGAGCGGCTCGGTCTGGCTGCGGTGGGCCGCGATCGCCGCGGTCTTGGCGCGCCGCGCGTCCGGGTCGAGGTCGACCCGCACCGCGCGGTCCCACGGCACGTCGTCCTCCCCGCCCCAGTGCCAGAGCCACACGGGGTACTCGAGCAGCCCTGCGCCGTGCCGCGCCGCGGCCCGGGCGGCCGCGGCGCCGGCGGCCTCGTGGTCGGGGTGGCCGTCACCGCGCCAGGGGGCGACGACGAGCGGGGCGCGGGCGCCGTCGAGCGCGGCGGCCACCTCGGCGGTGAGGGCGTCCTCGTGGTCGGCCAGGGCACCGTCGGGCAGGTGGAGGTGGACCAGGGCCGACCCGGGAGCGAGCCGGTCCAGCGCCTGGGCCACCTCGGTGTCCCGGACGCGGGCCAGGCGCTCGGGCCCGTGGGTCGGGGACCGCGGGTGCGAGCCCTCCCCGGACGTCGCGACGAGCACGGCCACCGGCAGGCCCGCGGACCCGCACGCGTGGAGCAGCCCACCGGCGCCGAGGGTCTCGTCGTCCGGGTGGGCCGCGAGGACGACGACCCGGTCCAGGCCCGCCCGGTCCCGGGGGTCCAGTCGCGCCAGCCCGTCGAACGCGGGGACCCCGGACCACAGCCGCTCGGGGGTCCCGAGGTCCTCGTGCCGGAAGGCCGGTCCCCCGCCACCGGTGGCGTCCGGCGGGCCCCCGGTGCCGGTTCGTCGGGTGGCGCCGGTCACCGGGTCTCCCAGGCGGCTGTGGCGTCCTCGAGGACCGCGCGGCCGAGCGCGGCCTCGTCCCGCTCGGCGTGGTCCTGGCGCAGGTAGAGGCCGAGGTCGGCGACCCGGGCGGCGTGCTCGGCCTCGAGGGCGAGCGGCCCGGGCCCGAGGGCATGCCCGGCGCGGGTGAGGACGTCCTCGCACGCCCGGGCCACGACCCGGCGGACCCGGTGGGCGGTGGCCGCGCCGGCGCCACCGGTCGCCTCGCCGGCGTCCACGGCGCGGGCCGCGTCCGCGAGGACGACCCGCGCGGCGTGCAGTGTCGCGTCGACCGCCCCGAGGTGCATCTGCCCGACCTGGTCGAGGCGGCGCTCCTCTGCCTGCCGCGCCATCCGACGGGCGAGCGCGACCGCGGCCCCGAACCAGCACGCCGCGACGCCCGCGCCGCCCCAGGCGAAGCCGGGACGGGTCAGGTACCAACCCTCGCCCCCGACCGGCACCGCCTCGGCGCCGTCGAGGTCGAGCGGCCCGCTGGGCACGTCCGTCAGTCCCCGCGCGACCCAGGCCCCCTCCACGGGCCTGACTGCCGGGCCCGTCAGCGCGACGACGAACGCGCGCCGACCGCCGTCGCCCGGCAGGTGGGCGGTGACGACGGCGTGGCTGAGCAGACCCCCGAGGGAGCACCACGGCTTGCGCCCGCTGAGCCGCCAGACCGGCCCGTCCGGGGTCGTCTCGCAGGCCGCGTCGAGCCGGGTGCCGGCGCCCTCGGCGGCGAACACCCCCCACGTGCTCTCCGGGCCGGCCCCGACCCGGCCGAGGTCGACCGGCTCGCCCGCGTCGGCGGCCTCGCCGAGGATCGCGAGCGCGTCGAGGTGCGGCTCGACGGCGCGGGCGACGGTGAGGTCGGCGGCGCCGAGGGTCGCGAGCAGCTCCCACAGGGTCGCGGTCGCGCCCGTCCCGGGGCGGGGGGCGTCGACCCCGAGCCTCACGGCGAGGGCGAGGGCCGCCCGGGGGTCCCCGGCGGCCGCACCGGCGGCCCCCGCCGCCGCGGCGACGAGGTCCTCCGGCCCCTCTCGGGCGCTGGTGAGCCGCACCGGGGCCGGTGGGGAGGTGGGTGACAGGGTGGCGGTCATGCCCGGAGGTACCCCGTCCGGGGCGGTCCCACTCGCCCGGGCGCCGGGCGGGTGGCGCAGCGGGGCGGCACCCGCCCGCTCCGCTCCCCCCGGGACAGCCGGCGGCGCACGGCGCGGGGCGGGATGGCGGCACGGGGCGCTCCTGTAGTATCCGACGGGCACGCGGCCGGACCAGGTGAGGAGAGGCGAGAGTGTCGACCGACGTCCCCGTCTCCGGGCTGACCCGCGCTTCCCGTCCGGGTCCCTGCCGACCCGTCCGACCGGAGGCCGGTCCCGCGTGAGCACGGGGTCGACCCCGCAGCCCGACGAGGCCCTCGACCTCCACGAGGCCGAGCGGCTGGCCGACGCGAACGGGCTGCGCGCACTCGGGGAGCGCCCTCCGCTGCTGCGCTACCTCGCGGACCTGTGGAACCGCAGGTCGTTCCTGTTCACCCTCGCCACCGCCCAGTCCGCCGCGAGGTACCAGCACAACCGGCTAGGGCAGCTGTGGTCGGTGTTCAACCCGATGCTGCTCATCGCGAGCTACTTCTTCGTCTTCGGGTTCCTCCTCAACACCAGCCGCGGCGTCAACAACTTCATCGGCTTCCTGTCGATCGGTGTCGTGCTGTTCCAGTTCATCTCGGCGAACATCGGCAGCGGCGCGAAGGCGGTGACGAGCAACATCGGCCTCGTCCGGGCGCTCCGGTTCCCGCGGGCGCTGCTGCCGATCTCGGTGACCCTGACCGAGTTCATCGCGAGCCTGCCGGCGTTCGGGCTGCTGTTCGTCCTCATGATCGTCACCGGCGAGTCCCCGAAGTGGGGGTGGCTGCTGTGGCCGGTCGTCGTGATGCTCATGATGATGACGCTGACCGGCTTCGCGTTCATGCTCGCCCGGCTCGTCAACGTCACCCGGGACGTCGCGAACCTCATCCCGGTCTCGATCCGGCTGCTGCGCTACATCTCGGGGGTCTTCTTCCCGATCCAGCACTACGCCCACGGCTGGGTAGGCCTGGTCCTGACCTACCAGCCGTTCGCGCTCCCGCTCACCCTGGGCCGGGAGTCCCTGATGAACGAGTTCCACTTCGGGTGGAGCTACTGGGTGGCGGCGGTGTTCTGGGCGTTCTTCTCCCTCGGCGTGGGGATCGTCGTCTTCTGGCGGGACGAGGCACGGTACGGACGTGGCTGAGCACGAGCAGGAGCCGAAGAAGAGGTCCGGGCCGGAGGGCCCGGGCCCGGACGCGACCCCCTCGGTCGTCGTGTCCCACCTCGACATCGTCTACCGGATCTACGGGGCCAAGCGTCGCGGGAACGCGGCCGGCGGCGGCACCTCGATGGTCCGCCGTGCCCTGAACCGGGGCCGGGACATCGGCGCGATGCACGAGGTGCACGCGGTCAAGGACGTCTCGTTCGTCGCCCGGCACGGCGAGTCGATCGGCATCATCGGCCGGAACGGGTCGGGCAAGTCGACGTTGCTCCGGGCGGTCGCCGGGCTCATCCCGCCCAGCAAGGGCCGGGTGTGGGTCGCCGGCGACCCCGCGCTGCTCGGGGTCAACGCCGTCCTGATGAGCAAGCTCACCGGGGCCCGGAACATCTACATCGGCGGGCAGGCGCTCGGCCTGACCAAGGAGCAGATCGACGAGCGGTTCGACGACATCGTCGAGTTCTCCGGGATCGGGGACTTCGTCAACCTCCCGATGTCGGCGTACTCCTCCGGGATGGCCGCGCGGCTGCGGTTCGCGATCTCCACCGCGGTGACCCCTGACGTCCTCATGGTCGACGAGGCCCTGGCGACCGGGGACGCCGAGTTCAAGAGGCGCAGCCAGAAGCGGATCGCGCGGATCCGCGAGAACGCGGGAACGGTCTTCCTCGTCTCGCACTCCGACGGCACGATCCTCCAGTCCTGCACCCGCGCGCTGTGGATGGACGGCGGCCGGCTCGTCGGGGACGGCCCCTCAGCGGAGGTCGTCGAGGCCTACCGGGCCTCGCTCCCCGCGGCCCGGCGTGCGGCCCGGAAGGGCGCGGCCAAGGGAGGCCAGCGCGGCGGCAACCGGCCGGGCGCACCCGGCGCCGCGGCCCGCCGGATGGCGCGCATGCGAGCGGCCGAGGGCGCCGAGGGGGCAGCGACGGACGCCGGGGCGTCGTCAGCCGCGTCGTCGGCCGAGGACGGCCTCCCGGGGAGCGGGTCCGGGCAGGCCGGCGACGGCCAGGCGGGCTCGACCGGGGCGACCTCCTCTCAGACCGGGTCCGCGGGCACGGCACCGGACCGGGCGTCGGGCAGGAGCGGTGCGCCGACGAACGGGTCCACGGGCCGCGGCTCGCGGAGCGAGGAACGGAAGGGGGCCGACCCGGCTGCCGCGGACGCCCCCACGCCGCAGCAGCCGGGCGGCCAGGCGGACGAGCCGTCCGGCCGTCCACCATCCGGGGAGACCCCGGACAGCACCAGTGTGCAGGACCGGCCCACCGGACCGGTCACCGAGGACGAGGACCAGCGGTCCCCGACCTCCCGCGAACGCTGAACCACCGCCGGCGCCTCACTGGCGCTCGAGCAGTGCGCGGACCTCCGACTCCCGGAACCGTCGGTGCCCCCCGAGGGTTCGGATCGCGGAGAGCTTCCCTGCCTTCGCCCAACGGGTGACCGTCTTCGGGTCGACCCGGAAGAGCGCGGCGACCTCTGCCGGTGTCAGAAGTCTCTCCGTGTCCTCTGGAATCCCCACCATGCCCGCTCCTCCACTGTGGTGACACTTAGGTTTTTGACGATTTCTTTACTCATCATGCCCTGTCCGGGCCGAGTTGGGGGCCAAATACGGGAGCAAATCCGACACCGCTCGAAGGAACCAGGCGGGAGTAGTCCCCACGCGGGCCGGCAGGACCCCCGGAAGGCCCGGCGATAGTCTCGAGAAGGCGCGAGACCCGCGCCCACGGCCCGCCGACCGCCTCCCGGGACCCGGGGACGCCCTCGGCACGAGGAGAGAGGAGTCACCACCGTGGCAACCCACCCGTCCCACCCGGCGACCACCCACCCGTCCCGCCCGGACGGCCGCCCCGACACCGACATGAGCGAGCACGAGCAGGTCGTGTTCTGCAACGACCAGCGCAGCGGGCTTCGCGCGATCATCGCGCTGCACAGCACCGCGCTCGGGCCCGGCCTCGGGGGCACGAGGTTCTACCCGTACGCCAGCCAGGACGAGGCACTGGCCGACGTCCTGCGCCTCAGCCGGGGCATGTCGTACAAGAACGCCGTCACCGGCCTCGCCCACGGCGGCGGCAAGGCGGTCATCATCGGCGACCCCGAGCGGGACAAGACCCCCGAGCTCCTGCGGGCCTACGGCAGGTTCGTCGAGTCCCTCGGCGGCCGCTACGTGACCGCCTGCGACGTCGGCACCTACGTCGAGGACATGGACGTGGTCAGCGAGACCACCCGGTGGGCCACCGGGCGCTCGGAGTCCCGGGGCGGCGCGGGCAACTCCTCGGTGCTCACCGCGTTCGGCGTCTACCAGGGCATGCGGGCCTGCGCGCAGCACCTCTGGGGCTCGCCCACCCTCCGCGGGCGGACCGTCGGCATCGCCGGGGTCGGCAAGGTCGGGCACCTGCTCGTCGAGCACCTCCTCGCGGACGGGGCCCGGGTCGTCGTCACCGACGTCGACGCCGCCGCGGTCGAGCGGGTCACCGCCGCCCACGCGGAGGTCGAGGCCGCGGCCGACGCCGCCGAGCTCGTCCGGCGCGACCTCGACGTGTACGCGCCGTGCGCCCTCGGGGGCGCCCTCGACGAGGCCACCGTCGCCGCCCTCACCGCCTCGGTCGTGTGCGGCGGCGCCAACAACCAGCTCGTCGCCGACGGCCCGGGCGGCACCGCCGACGCGCTCCACGCCCGCGGCATCACCTACGCGCCGGAC
The DNA here is from genome assembly GCA_963800325.1 of uncultured Actinomycetota bacterium. Lineage (GTDB taxonomy): Bacteria > Actinomycetota > Actinomycetes > Actinomycetales > Dermatophilaceae > CAWDAQ01. The sequence continues at coordinate 99,061 of CAWDAQ010000009.1, forward strand.
TTCCTCGTCAACGCCGGCGGCGTCATCCAGGTCAGCGACGAGCTCCACGGCTTCGACTTCGAGCGGGCCCGCACCAGCGCGGCCGCGATCTTCGACCACACCCTCGAGGTGCTGGCCACGGCGGACGCGGAGGGTGTCTCACCGGCGCTGGCCGCCGACCGGATCGCCGAGGGCCGGATGGCGGCCGGTGGCGGGACGATCTGGCTGCCGGCGCCCCCGGTCGTCGCCCCGACCGCCTGAGCGGTACGTCATCGCCGGTCGCGCCCCGCCGGCCCGGGCGGCGGACTCGGAGACCGGCGAGCGGAACCTGTGCGCGACCATGTACCGTTGGCCCCACGACAGACACACGAATCCCGGGACCGCTCCGCGGAGTCGCGCGACGTGCTCGCACGTCACCCGGCCGAGCGATGCCGTCCCGCTAGACGCACGAGGGGGTCACGCCATGGGGCGCGGCCGGGCGAAGGCCAAGCAGACCAAGGTCGCTCGGGAGTTGAAGTACTACTCCCCGAACACCGACCTCAGCGCGCTTGAGCGAGAACTACACGGGTCCTCCCAGACCGACGACCGTGCCGTCCACTCGGACGAGCAGGACGCGGACGGGGAGGACGACTACGGGAAGTGGGTCTCCGGCCAGGACTGACCTGGCTGACCCGCCCCCTGCTCCACTCGTGCGGACCCTCGTCGGTCCGGCCCCCGTCTCAGGGGTGGTCGCCGACGAGGCGGACCGTGCCGCCGTCGACCCCCTTCGCGCCGCGCGCGGGGCGTGACCCGGCACCCTCGGGACCTCCGGGGTGGCCGGGGCGGGTCGCGTCCGGGTCCGGGGTGACCGCCCCGAGAACCCAGGCGGGCACGTCACGCTCGGCGAGCGCGGCGAGCGCGGACTCCACCCGGTCGGCGGCGACGACGGCGACGAAGCCGACCCCCATGTTGAGGGTGCGCTCGAGGTCCTCCCGCGGGACCCGACCCAGGTCGCCGACCAGCGAGAACACCGGCGGCGGGGTCCAGCTCCCCCGGTCCAGGGTCGCGAGCAGGCCGGGCGGGAGCACCCGCGCGAGGTTCGCCGCGAGCCCGCCCCCGGTGACGTGGGAGAGCGCGTGGACCCCCGCCCGCTCGGCCCGGACGAGGGCGAGCAGGTCCGCGGCGTAGACCCGGGTCGGGGTGAGCAGCTCCTCCCCCACGGTCCGGCCGAGCTCGGGGACCTCGCGCTCCAGGCCCCAGCCCGCGGCCGCGAGCACGGCCCGCACGAGGGAGTACCCGTTCGAGTGCAGGCCCGAGGACGCGAGCCCGAGGACGACGTCCCCGGGGCGCACCCGGTGGGGGCCGAGGATGTCGGCGTGCTCGACGACGCCGGTGGCCGCGCCGGCGAGGTCGTACTCCTCGGGGGCGAGCAGGCCCGGGTGCTCGGCGGTCTCCCCTCCGACGAGGGCGACCCCCGCCTGCTCGCACGCCTCCGCGATGCCCTTGACGAGCGCGGCGACCCGCTCGGGCACGACCCGGCCGGTGGCGATGTAGTCGGTCATGAACAGCGGCTCCGCGCCGCAGACGACGATGTCGTCGACGACCATGCCGACGAGGTCGTGCCCGACCGTGTCGTGGACGTCGAGGGCCTGCGCCACGGCGACCTTCGTCCCGACCCCGTCGGTGGAGGTCGCGAGCACGGGACGGGACATCCCGCGCAGCGCGGAGGCGTCGAACATGCCGGCGAACCCGCCGAGCCCGCCGAGCACCTCGGGGCGCTGCGCCCGGGCCACCGATGCCTTCATCAGCTCGACGGCGGTGTCCCCGGCCTCGACGTCGACCCCGGCGGCGCTGTACGTCAGCGGCGGGGGGCTGGAGTCGTCCACGGGTGTCCTCGCTCTCGTGCCGGGACCGGGCCCGCGGACGCTGTCGCGCGGGTCGGTACAGGTGGGTGCAGGTCAGGCGGGTGGGGTCACGCGGGGTGCAGGTCAGGGGCGCCGCAGGGCGTCGGTGGCGCCGCCGCCGGCAGCGGTGGCGACGCCCTCGACGTCGAGCGTCCCGGCCTCGGTCGGGTCGGTGTCGTCGACGCCGACCGGCAGCTCGAGCTCGAGCAGCCCCTTGCCGAGCCGGTCCTCGGAGGGCAGCTCGACCGGGTACACCCCGGAGAAGCAGGCGGTGCACATCCGGCCCGGCTCCTGCCGGGTGGCCGCGACCATGCCCTCCTCGCTGATGTGGCCGAGGGAGTCCGCGCCGATGGAGCGGCACACCTCCTCGGTGCCGATCCCGGTGGCGATGAGCTCGGCCCGGGTGGCGAAGTCGATGCCGTAGAAACACGGCCACCGCACCGGCGGGGAGGAGATCCGCACGTGGACCTCGGCGGCCCCGGCCTCCCGGAGCATCCGCACCAGCGCGCGCTGGGTGTTGCCGCGGACGATGGTGTCGTCGACGACGACGAGCCGCTTGCCCCTGATGACCTCGCGGAGCGGGTTGAGCTTCAGCCGGATCCCGAGCTGGCGGATCGTCTGCGACGGCGCGATGAACGTCCGGCCGACGTAGGAGTTCTTCACCAGTCCCTGGCCGTACGGGATGCCCGACTCCTGGGCGTACCCGATCGCGGCCGGCGTGCCCGACTCCGGGGTCGGCATGACCATGTCCGCCTCGACCGGGTGCTCGCGGGCCAGCGTCCGGCCCATCTCGACCCGGGACTCGTGCACCCCGCGACCGTTGATCGTCGTGTCCGGGCGGGCGAGGTAGACGTACTCGAAGACGCAGCGGTGCGGGTCGGGCTCGGCGAACTTCCGCGAGCGCAGTCCGTGCTCGTCGACGGCGATGAGCTCGCCGGGCTCGACCTCGCGGATGAACGAGGCCCCGACGATGTCGAGGGCGGCGGTCTCGGACGCGACCACCCAGCCACGCTCGAGCCGGCCGAGGACGAGGGGGTGGATCCCCTGGGCGTCCCGGGCGGCGTAGAGGGTGTGCTCGTCCATGAAGACGATGCAGAACGCCCCCCGCAGCCGCGGCAGCACGTCGAGCGCGGCCGCCTCGATCGACCGGTCCGGGTCGTCGGCGAGGAGGGCGGTGACGAGCGCGGTGTCGGTCGTGTTGCCGCGGCGCAGCTCACCGCCGTTGAGGCCGTAGCCGTCGGCCCGGCGGTCCTGGACGAGGTCGCGCAGCTCGGCGGAGTTGATGAGGTTGCCGTTGTGGGCGAGGGCGACGGTGTCGTCGGCGTGCCCGCCGAGGGTGGGCTGCGCGTTCTCCCACGTCGAGCCTCCGGTCGTGGAGTACCGGCAGTGCCCGACGGCGACGTGGCCGGTCAGCGGCGCGAGCGAGCCCTCGTCGAAGACCTGCGAGACCAGCCCCATGTCCTTGTACACGACGATGCGGCGCCCGTCGGAGGTCGCGATGCCGGCAGACTCCTGGCCGCGGTGCTGCAGGGCGTAGAGACCGTAGTAGCTGAGCTTGGCGACCTCCTCGCCGGGAGCCCAGACCCCGAAGACGCCGCAGGCGTCCTGCGGGCCCTTCTCACCGGGGAGGATGTCGTGCGAGAGCCGTCCGTCGCCACGTGCCACGGAGGCCATCCTCCCACACCGCCGCCGAGCCCCCGGCCGCCCCGCGGCCCCGCCGGTGCGGGCCGGTCAGTCCCGTCCGGCGAGCAGCGCGGCCACCGCACCGCCGAGCAGCGCGCCGAGGAGGCCGCCGAGCGAGGCGATGTAGCCGACCGCCGACGTCGTCGTGTAGCTCCCCGTGTCGTGGCCGCGCAGGGCGAGCAGGAGGCCGACGAGGACGCCGAGGAGCGCGCCGGTGACGATGAAGGCGCGGAAGCGGGGCTGGCGGCGACGGCTCACCCGGGGCACGCTACCCCCCGGCAGGACCGCGGATGTTCGTGGATCGTCACATCCCGGCGACCCATCCGGGAGCCGCCCGTGCTCGAATCACGACCATGACCACCCCGAGCCTCCCCGGACCCGCCGACGACACCGCGGCCGGGCCCGAGGGACCCACCCGGGGCCCGCGCGGGGCCCGGTGGTGCTACGCGGTGGCCGGGCTCCTCGCGGCCCTCGCCGGGATGGCGGCCGGCCACCTCCTCGCCGCCCTCGTCGACCCGGCCGCCTCCCCCGTCCTCGCCGTCGGCTCCACGGTCGTCGACTCGACCCCGACCCCGGTCAAGGAGTGGGCGACCTCGACGTTCGGGACCTCCGACAAGCCGGTGCTCATCGGCTCGGTCGCGGTCGTGACCGCGGTCCTGGCCGCGGCCGCCGGGCTGCTGACGCGGCGCCGGCGCGGGCTCGGCGTCGCCGCCCTCCTCGTCCTCGTCGTGCTCGCCGGGGCCGCCGCCCTGACCCGCCCCACCGCGGGGCCGTACGACGTCCTGCCGAGCCTGCTCACCGGTCTCGTCGGCGTCGCGGTCCTCCTCGGGCTCGCCCGGGCCCTCGAGGGGCCGGAGCCGGGCGGTGCGGACGCCCCCGAGCCCCCCTCCGAGCCCGCCCACGACCCGGAGGGCTCCGGCCCGGGCGGCTCCGGGGCGACCGGGCGCGCCCCGTCCCGCCGGACCTTCCTCGGCGCCGCCGCCGGTGTCGTCGCGCTGAGCGCGGGGGCGGCCGTCCTCGGGCAGAAGCTCGCCGTCAACACCTCCGTCCCGGCCGCGTCGGAGCTGCCCGTCCCCGCCGACCCCCTCGGGCCCCTCCCGAAGGGCCTCGGCAACCGGGTGCCGGGCATCAGCCCGCTGCAGACGTCACGGTCCGACTTCTACCGGATCGACACCGCCCTGGTCCTGCCGCGGGTCGACGTCGGCGGCTGGCGGCTCGAGCTCGACGGCATGGTCGACCACCCGTTCTCCCTGACCTGGGACGAGCTGCTCGCGATGGACGTCGTCGAGCGGGACATCACGCTCAACTGCGTGTCGAACCCGGTCGGGGGCCCGTACATCAGCTCCGCCCGGTGGCTCGGGGTACGCACCCGCGACCTGCTCCGGCGTGCCGGGGTCAGCCCGGACGCCGACCAGGTCCTGTCGACCTCGACCGACGGCATGACGATCTCCACCCCGGTCGCGGCGCTCACCGACGACCGCGACGCCATCGTCGCGATCGCGATGAACGGGCAGCCGCTTCCCCGCGCCCACGGGTTCCCCGCGCGCCTGGTCACCCCCGGCCTCTTCGGGTTCGTCGGCGCGACGAAGTGGCTCACCCGGCTCACCGCGACGACGTACGCGAAGGAGTCGGCCTACTGGACGGATCGCGGGTGGGCCATCGACGCCCCGGTCACCACCCAGTCGCGGATCGACACACCCCGGCCGCTGAGCACCGTCGACCCGGGCACCGTCATGGTCGGCGGTGTCGCCTGGGCCCAGGAGCGCGGCATCGAGAAGGTCGAGGTCCGCGTCGACGACGGGCCGTGGCGCGCCGCTCGGCTCGGAGCCGACGTCTCGATCGACTACTGGCGGCAGTGGTACCTGCCGTGGAAGGCCGAGCCGGGTCGACACACCCTGACCGTCCGGGCCACGGACGGCTCCGGGCGCACGCAGACCGACGTGCGCACCGACCCCTTCCCCAGCGGCGCGACCGGGTGGCACTCGGCGCTCGTCACCGTCGGGGACTCCTGAGCGGGCAATCCGTCCGGCGGGCCGCTCCGAACCACTGGTGACAGCGCACCCACCAGCCAGGAGGCCACCATGATGACCCGACACCGCAGGACGATCGCCACCCTCGCCCTCTCCCTCCCGCTCGCCGCCGGACTCGCCGCCTGCGGTTCGGACTCGACGAGCGCCGGGGACACCTCGACCTCCTCGATGGGCTCCTCGAGCTCGTCGATGAGCTCCTCGGACTCGATGTCCTCCGACAGCTCGAGCTCCTCGACC
>CAWDAQ010000010.1:0-109518 GCA_963800325.1 uncultured Actinomycetota bacterium
TGGCCCCACCTGTCCTCATGAATGTTGGCCCCAACCCCCTGGCCGAGGGCTTTCAGTGGGTTCGGCGGGTGGTGGTCTTGCTTGTGCGGAGGCGGTAGGACTGGGTGCCGGTCTCGAGGATGTGGGCGTTGAAGGTGACGCGGTCGACGATGGCAGCGACGAGGCGGGGGTCGGGGAAGACGGTGCCCCATTCGGAGAAGGGCAGGTTGGTCGCGATCGCGACGGAGGCGCGTTCCTCGCGCTCGGTGATGACCTGGAACAGCAGCTCGGCGCCGCGGGGGTCGATGTGGACGTAGCCGAGCTCGTCCAAGCAGAGTAGGTCCAGGCGTCCGTACTTGCCGACGATCCTGGACAGGGCGCGGTCGTCGGCGGCTTCGACGAGCTCGTTGACCAGCTGTGCGGTGGTGGCGTACCGCACCCGTCGGCCCTGCTCGCAGGCGGCGAGGCCGAGCCCGATCAGCAGGTGCGTCTTGCCGGTGCCGGAGTCACCGAGCATGACCACGGGTTCACCGGCGTCGAGGTACGCCCCGGACGTGAGGTGTGCCAGCGTGGCTGGGGGGATGGTCGAGGCGCCGGTGTCGAAGTCGGCTAACCGCTTGAGGCGGGGGAACTTGGCCTCCGCGACCCGGCGTGCCCGCCGTCGGGCTTGCCGGTCGTCGACCTCGGCGGCGAGGACTTCCCCGAGGTATCCCAGGTGGGTACGCCGCTCCCGCACCGCAACCTCGGCCAGGCGGATCGCTTCCTCCCGCACGGTAGGTAGGTGCAGCTCGCGGGCGGCGGCATCGACCGCAGCCTGAGCGGCGGCGTCCGCGAGGGGTCGGTTCTTCGTGGTCGTCATGGCAGGGCCCTTCGAGTCGGTGGTGTCGGTGGTGTCGGTGACGTGAGCAGGTCGTCGTAGCCAGTCAGGGACGGCGCGGGCCGGTCGTACCGGCTCAGGTCGTGACCGTTCGCGACCTGCGCGTCCGTCGCCGCCGCCCATGCGGTCGACGGAGTGGGGGTGGCGCGTCGGCGGGCGTCGATGATCACGACCTCGGGGTTGACGATCCCGGTGGTCACGGCGGTGTCCATGGCCGCGGCCAGGTCGGGGGAGGGCAGGGTCCGGTGGGCCAGGAGGATCTCGACCAGGGCGCGGGTGCCGCGGGCGTCGCCCATGACCCGGCGGGACGCGTCCCAATACCGTTGGTGCGTCGGGGTGAACGCCCCGCAGGCCTTGGCCTGGGCCAGCGCCGTGGCCCCGGGCAGCGCACCGGGCTTGCGGACGAGGACCTCGAGGTAATGATCCAGGCTCAGCGCTTCGAGGTACCGCCCGAACAACCGGTCATGCCGACCGACGACGGTCCCGCCGTCGAGGAGGGTGACGGTCGTCGCGGTCAACCTGATGCTCAGGCGGCGACCGACGTACCGCGCCGGGACGGAGTAGTGGTTCTGACGCACCGACACCCTTGAGCGGTGATCGACACGGCGGTCCTCGACCACCGCCGTGTCGAACACCTCGACCGGCAACGGTTGAAGCAGCGGAGCTTCGCCGGCGAACTCAGCCCCGACGGTGGCGCGGTGCCCGGTGATGACCCGGTCGTCGTCGGTGGCGTCGCCGGCGCGGATGATGTCGTTGAGCCCGGCCATGGTGCTCACGGTCGGGACGGGCACGAGGTGGCGTCGGCGGAACCGGCCGATCTCGCCCTCTACGCCGCCCTTCTCGTGGGCGCCTTCTTTGCCCGGGATACAGAAGAACGCGTCGAACCCGTAGTGGGAGCGCAGGGCGGTGAATCGGTTGGACTCGTCGCGGTTGCGACCTCGCAGTACCCGGGTCACGGCTGGCTTGAGGTTGTCGTACCGCACCCGCCCCGGCACCCCACCGAAGTGGGCGAACGCTTCGACGTGGCCTTGGAGGAATGCCTCCTGCGCCTGGGTGCCGTACGCGACGTGGAACGCCCGGCCGGAGTGCGACAGCCGCATCACGAACATCCACACTCGGACCGTCACCCCGGCGATGGTGGTGTCGAACTCGCCGAAGTCGACCTCAGCTTCCGCGCCCGGCGGGTGGGTTTGCGGGACGAACACGTCCTTGGTCACCAGCCCCAGCTCGACCCGGCGGCGGGCGACGTACCGCGAGACCGTCACCTCCGACAGGGACGCGCCGTGTTCGGCGATCAGGCGCTGCCACACCCGCCGGGCGGTGTGCCGCTGCTTCTTCGTCACCTGCTGGTCCCCGATGAGCCAGCTGTCGATGACCTCGACCCACGGGTCGATCGCCGGCCGAGGCCGGTTCGGGTACACCTTCCGCGGCGGCGGGACCGCCGAGACCAGTGCCTGGCGCACCGCCCGCCGATGCACGCCATGACGTTTGGCAAGCTGCCGCACCGACAAGCTCGGATCGAGCCGGGCATCGCGCCGGATCTCTTCGAAGACTTCCACCCTGGACCGTCGCCTCACCGGGACCTCCACGCCGACAACCGCTGACGTGAAGACCCTGACCGGGGTGGGGCCAACATTCACGACGACACACCCACCCGGACACCGCGCCGTCGTGGCCACCAGGGTGGGGCCGAAATTCCTGACGATCAGCGGCCTACCTGGGGCCAAAGAAGGTGACCACACCCACCTGAACGACCCGAGCAACGCCAACCCCTACCAATACGCCGCCAACAACCCCTGCAACAAGATCGATCCGAGGGGCACTGATTCTCAGCAGTTCTTCACGGCGTTGGACTACCTATCGGCGTGCGGAGAGGGTGCGCTTGAGGGCGCTAGCTTCGGTCTGCTCATTGGAGCAACCTTCGTCGTTGAAGGTGCGGTGCCCGGCGCAGCGCTCGGTGCCGTGTATGGTTGCGGGGCATTTCAACAAGCAGTATTTGGGACGACGTTCTTTGGACAACTCGGAAACTAAGCGACGCCCTTCGGGTAAGACCATGGTCTTTCACGGCGCTCTTCTCGTCGTGTCCCTGGTGGTCAGCCGTCTCGTATCCAGCGCGGGCCATCGCTCGGGAGGTTCGACCTTGCTATATGTGTTGGGGTCGGTATCTATTGTCGTATTTCTGTATGCTACTGTGCGATGCTTGATGCTTCTTGTGCAGTTTGGATCTTGGCTGGACCATCGCCGGAATGCTGATGGAAAATAGAGCACGTTGCCGCTGTCCTAGCGCTGTCGGGGCGTATTGGTTGGTCAACTGACTCTTCCCAGTTGAAGTGTGTCCGCATCGTGTGTCCACCGCGGGTAGGGAGCATCTGTCGCGCAGTCGACGGAGGACACGTAAGACCATCAAGGCCGGTGAGGACTTTCTCTACTGGCTCAAGGCCGCGGCTGCGCCGCGGCCGGCGCGGGGCCCCGCGATGGGGCCCCGCGCTCCGGCGCTTCGCGCCTCCGCGCACCCCACCGCACCCCGCGCCAAGTGGCGGATTCCGCCGCGCAACTCGCCCCGCCCGGCTAGCCTGCGACGATGGGCGACCCACCACCCGATCTCGGTGTGTCACGACCGACTAGGGGCAGCATCGGGCGAAGCGCCCTCGGCCTTTGTCGTAGTCATCGCGCTCGTCATCGGGACCCAGTGGTCCATGGCAACCGACCGGACAGTCCTCGGGATCGCCCTCACCCTCGTCCTCATCGCCTGGGGCGCGTTCAGCTCAATCCGGGTCTTCAAACACTTCCGCAGGGTCCTGAAATGGGGCGAAGAAGAGGCCAGAGAGAACCCACGGCCCTGGTGAAGACTTGGCCCGAAGCCCCGCGGACGCGACCTTGGGGGTCACCGCCGACCCGACACGGGAGCGTGCGCCTGCCTCCGGGCCGCGTCAAGGGCGCTGCGCGTCGCTCCGCGATGGCCTCCGGCCACCCCTGACCCGCCCACTCCGGCCGGCTCACGTGCTCCGCTACCGGGCCGGCGGCTCAGCCTGGTCGAGAGGCTCCTCGCCACTGCCGGCGGGCCGCACGACCATCGACGTCACCTCCCTGCACCCCTGACGTGCTCAGGTGCCCGTGAGGTACCCACACCCCCGACAGAGGCCGGAACCAGCCGGTACGACGCGGCAGCAGATCGCCTGCGCCGCAACAGGATCCGCTCAACCGTCCGTCCAGCATCGGCCTCCTAAAGCGGCCCTTCGTACCTGAGGGTGGGGTGAGCGCGGCGCGCCGACGGGTCGGCTGAGGGGTGTTGGGGGTCGAGGTCCCCGAGGATCAGAGGACTCTCACACCCTTCTGACCGCGAGGACCTCGACGATGCCCGAGCCTACGTCGTGCTGCCGTGCCCGCAGCGGCTACTGCGACCGTTGTGACCTTCTTGTCGGCTTGGACGGGCTGCACGTCCTCGATGTCCTCCGGGACGACGGTGGCGGGCTCGTCGTCGACGTCGAGTCCGCGCCGGGGCCGGTGGGGTGTCCCGCCTGCGGTGTGCTCGCTCGCGGCCACGGCCGGCGTGAGGTCGGGCTGGTGGACGCGCCGGCGTTCGGGAGACCGACGAGGGTGGTGTGGCGCAAGCGGCGCTGGGTCTGCCTCGAGGCGGCCTGCCCGGTCGGGGTGTTCACCGAGCAGGACGAGAGGGTCGCCCGCCCGCGGGGGCTGTTGACGGTACGGGCGTGCCGGTGGGCCATCGCCGAGCTGCGGCGGGAGCAGGCGTCGGTGCAAGGTCTGGCGCGGCGGCTCGGGACGACGTGGCGGACGGTGTGGGACTCGATCCGGCCGCTGCTGCAGGCGGCGGACGCCGACCCGACTCGGTTCGACGGGGTGAGCATCCTTGGGGTGGACGAGCACGTGTGGCACCACGTCAGCACGAAGCCGGTCGAGGCCGGTGGACGCGGCCCGAAGGAGCTGACCGGGATGGTCGACCTCACCCGCGACAGCCAAGGTCGGGTGCGGGCCCGGCTGCTGGACCTGGTCCCCGGCCGCTCCGGGGAGACCTACCGCGGCTGGCTGGCCGACCGGGGCGAGGACTTCCGCAGCCGGGTGGGCATCGCGACGTTGGACCCGTTCCAGGGGTACAAGAACGCGATCGATGACCAGCTCGAGGACGCCGTCGCGGTCCTGGACGCCTTTTATGACGACCTCCTGGTTATGCCGACCTGGGGCCGGCGCGGGCCTGTGACCAGCATGGACACTGTCGTGTGGTCGGCATAGTCAGAGGCGTTGTAGGAAGGTCAGCAGTTCGTCGGAGGCTGGCTGGTAGCGGCCGGGGTCAGCGCCTGTGGGCGCGGTGCGGGCCAGGGCCCGCTCTTTGATGGTCATGTCGGCGTGCAGGTAGATCTGGGTCGTCTCGATGTTCTGGTGGCCGAGCCAGAGCGCCATCACGGTGATGTCGATGCCGGCGTGGAGCAGTCGCATGGCGGCGGTGTGTCGCAGGGTGTGTGGAGTGACGTTTTTCGTGCCCAGGGTCGGGCAGGTCGCCGCGGCGACGGTGACGTGCAGGGCCAGGCGTTTCGCGACGCCGTCGGTGCTCATCGCGGTGCCCTGCCGGTTGGGGAACAGGACGGCTGTGTCGTCGGGCAGCGTGGACAGGTAGGCGCGCGTCGTGGCGACGGTCTGCTGGTCGAGCGGGGTGATGCGGCGCTTGCGTCCTTTCCCGGTGCAGGCGACGTGCGGCCCGGTCCCGAGGTGGACGTCGGCGGGGGCCAGCGCAGTGAGTTCGCTGACGCGCAGTCCGGTGGTGACGGCGAGCTGGACCATCGCGTGATCCCGCCGTCCCGCGGCGGTGTCGGGGTCCGGGGCGGCCAGCAGCGCGGTGACCTCGGCTGGGGTGAGGTAGGTCAGGTCGGTCCGCCGGTGGCGTTTGGCCGGGATGGCCAGGACCTGCGCGATCGTTGAGGCGTGCTCGGGGTGGCGTAGGGCGGCGTAGTCGAAGAAGGAGTGGATCGCGGCCAGTCGGGCGTTGCGGGTCCTGATGCTGTTGCCTCGGTCGGTCTGCAGGTGGGTGAGGAAGTCGCTGACCAGCCCCGCGTCGAGTTGGGCGAGGTCGAGCTGGGTCGGCGGCCAGCCGCGGGTCTGGGCGGCGAAGCGCAGCAGCAGCCGCCAGGTGTCGCGGTAGGCGGCGACGGTGTGCGGGCTGGCGCCGAGCTCGCCGGTCAGCCGGCTGGTGAAGTAGGCCTGCAGGGTGGGCGCGAGCCGGGTCATGATCGGTCCGCCCCGTGCGCGGCGCGAGCGTCGTCGGTGCTGGTGGTTCTGGTGCTGGCGGCTCGGGTTCGTTCGAGCCGTTCGGTGGCGGCTGCCATCAGCTCGGCGGTGCCGGTCAGGTACCAGTAGGTGTCTCTGGGCTCAGCGTGGCCAAGCCAGGTCGCCAGCAGCGGCAGCGTCGCAGCTGGGTCTGCGCCGCTCTGGTAGGCCTCGAGCATGGTGTTGACGGCGAACGTGTGCCGTAGGTCGTGCAACCTGGGGCGGCTGGTGGACGAGGCGGCGGTCAGGGCGGCGCGGTCGGCGACGGCGCGGAACGTCGGGTGGACGCTGCCCTTGCCCAGACGCCTCCCGTGGGTGTTGATGAGCAGTGCCGGGCAGCTGGTGGCGGGCAGCAGCGCCGCGCGGGTGGTGAGGTAGCCGGTCAGGCCGGCGGCGACGGTCGGGTGCAGCGGCAGCGTGCGGGTCTTGCCGTACTTCCCGGTGACGGTCAACGTCGCCTGCCTGGAGCCTGCGCCCAGGTCGACGTCGTCGACGTCGAGCCCGAGCGCCTCTCCGGTGCGGATACCGGTGGCGGCCTGCAGCGCCAGCAGGGTCCGGAACGTGACGGCCCGGATCGGCGGTCGCAGCTCGTCGGCGGCGGCCAGCAGGTCGCCGACCTGGGCATCGCTGTAGATGAACGGCGTGGGTCTGCTCGCCCGGGCGGGCAGCAGCCGCGCTGGTGGGACCTCGATCTGCGGGTCCAGCAGCTGCGCCCAGCGGGCGAACAGCCGGATCGTGGACAAGCGCAGCGCGTGGGACCGGGCCGATGCGGCGGGCGACGCGGTCGCGAACCGCAGCGCCTGCTCGACGGTGACGTGGGCGCCGGTCGCAGGACCGACGTGCTGGTCGTCACCGGTGGTGCTCCGGTCCAGGTGGTCGGCGAACGCGAACAGGACCCGACCCTCGCCCTCGAGCTTGAACCCGAGGGCGCGGCGGGTCGCCAGGTAAGTACCGATCAGCGTCCGCAAGTCCAGCGCCGTGATCGTGCCGCCGGTCACCGCGAGCCCCCACCCGCGGACGGCTTCTCGGCTGACGGCGGCTCGGCGGACGGCGTCGGTGCTGCGGGCCAGGGTCTGGCGAGCGAGGTCAGCCGGGTGCGGTCGACCTTGGCGTAGATCACCGTGCTCGCGACGCCGTCGTGGCGGAGCAGCTGCGCGACCTCGTCCAGGCTCGCGCCAGCGTTCAAGGTTTCGCTGGCGGCGGTGTGCCGCAGCCGGTGGCCGTGCACCGTGCCCAGACCGGCGCGGCGGGCCGCCCGGGCCACGATGCAGCTGACGCTGCTGGAACCGAGCGCGGTGAACGGTGCGACTGCCCGGACGAACACCGTCCGCGCAGCAGTGGCGGGACGCCCGCCTCGCAGATACGCCACCAGCCCCTCCCCGACGTCGGCCGGCAGCGGCATCCGGTCGATACGGCCGCCCTTGCCGCGGACCAGGACCGTCCCGCCGACCCAGTCCACGTCCTCCAGGCACAACGCGGCGACCTCGGCGGTTCGCAGCGCCAGCCGGACCATCAGCACGATCACCGCCCGATCCCTTGAGCCGACCGGATCGGCCGGGTCGCAGGCCCCCAGCAGGGCGCCGACCTGCGCGGGGGTGAGCGGCCTGGGCAGGCCGGCCAGCCGCCACCGGGCGACCGGCGGGACCACGGCCTTCAAGTCCGCCGTCAACCAGCCCCTGGCGTGAGCGAACCGCAGCAGCGACCGCAACGCCGTCGCGGTCATCTGCGCGGACTTCCCCGACAGCGCCGGCAGCGTCCGCGCCAAGAACGCGACCAGCTCGGCCGCGGTGACGTCCCTCGGCGCCTCGCTGTTCGGCGGGCATAGCGCCTGCTCGACGAACGGCCGCACCCAGTGCGCGTAGGCCACCGCCACCGGAGCACTCAACTCGCGCTCGTCGCACAGGAACCGCACGAACTGGGCCAGGGCGACCTCCGCTGCCGTCGTCGGCACGACCACCTGAGCCTTGGGAACGGCACCGACCCGACGCAGATATCCCACGATCGGGTCCAGCGCACGCGGCGACGCCAGGTTCACATACGACGCCCGGCGCTCGGCGACGAACACGTCGATGACCGACGGGGTCAGCTCGGCCAGGCCGAGCCCCGCGCCCTCCATCCACCGAGACAGGTGCGCGGCCAGCCGCATCAGCTCGCTCGCGGTCGTCGTCGCGTAACCGAGCACCTCCAGCTCACCGACCAGACCGTCGTAGAACCCGACCAACGGCCCGGACATCCCGACACGCGACGGATCAGAAGCACCGCTCATGACCACTCTCCCCTCCTCGTAGGAGAGGCCAGGGTCAGCCCACAGCCACGCTATGCCGACCCAGCAGTCACAAACCCCCTGCTCAAGGGGCCACGCCGTCCCCAGGTCGGCATAACCAGGAGGTCGTCATAAAAGGCGTTATGCCGACGTCGGCATAACGCGTTCCACGTCGTCAAGCTCGCCACCCAGGTCGTGGACGACGTCCGACGCCGGGTGCAGCAGGAGACCACCGGTCACCGGGGACGCAAGGGCGACCCGCTGTACCGGGTCCGCAACGTCCTGCGCGCCGGGGAGGAGAACCTCACCGAGCGGCAGCGCGCCCGCCTGGGGGCGGCGTTCACCGCCCGGGCCGAGCACGTCGAGGTCGAGGTCGCCTACCGGTGCGCCCAGCAGGTCCGCTCGGCCTACCACCAGGCCAGCCACGCCACCGGCCGCGTCGTCGCCGAGAAGGTCCTCGACGCCCTGCCGTCCTGCCCGATCCCCGAAGTCGCCCGACTCGGCAAGACCCTGCGCCAGTGGCGACAGGCGTTCCTCGGCTACTTCACCACCGACGGCGCCTCCAACGGCGGCACCGAGGCCGTCAACGGACTCATCGAGCTCCACCGCCGCATCGCCCGCGGCTTCCGCAACCGCGACAACTACCGCCTCAGAATGCTCCTCATCGCCGGCGGGCTACACCCGTGAACCACCCTCAGGTACGAAGGGCCCCTAAAGCGGGTGTCGCAGGTTCGAATCCTGCCGGGGGCACACGGTAAAACCGCAGGTCAGACGTGCTTCGGGGACGCTCGGAGACCGCCTGTCCTGCGAGTCGCGATGCTCGCAGGTGCCCGTGCGGTCCCCGCAGGATCGACGCGAGTCGCCCCGATGTGCGCGATGCGGGCCCCGCTGCGGGGCAGGCTTGGCACACTTGCCCTCGAAAATCGTTGACGGGGGGAGCGGATGGCCGTGAAAACAAGGGTCAGACCGCTCGAGGGTCGGCACCGCACCGAAGTGCCCACCTGGTACTACGTGCTCGCACTCGTCCCGATCCTCCTCATCACGGCGCTGTACCAGCTCCCGGATAGCGTCTGGCTGGGGATCCTCGTCTGCCTCGTGCTGCTCGGGGTGCTGGACGGGATGCTGTTCGTGCTGGTCCGGGTATGGGGGCCCCAGACCCAGGTGCACCCTCGGGGGCTGTGCATCCGAGAAGGTCCGCGTCGCCAGAAGGAACTCGCGTGGGACGACGTGGTGGCGGTCGAGACTCGAAGTTGGTGGGACGGCGGTCAGCGCACCCGTCTCCAGCTCGAGAACGGCGCGGCCGTTGAGCTACCGGGGCTGCAGTCCGGGCGTTGGGCCAGGGAGCTCGAGGCGTACTGGCAGGCTCACCGCAGCGGTCCCGACGGAGGAAGTCCGACCAAGGCGCCGTGAGGCGCTGGGGACCTTCGGCCGCGGAAGACAACGAATTCGGCGCTGCCGTGCGGACCGGAAATCCGCAGGTCACGCCAGGTTTGCCCCCGGGTGTCTCTGTCGTGCCGCGACTTTTCCCGATTTCGTGGCGCCCGCGCTGACCAGCGCTCTAACCTCCCATCAGCACCGACCATGGTGGGCCTCACCGGGTCGCCGTCGTCGGTGGTGCGCAGGGGTGCGACGGCCCGGGTGGGCCGTGCGACCCATGCCCTGCGGCCACCGGTGGCCGGCCCCGGACCTCGTGGTCGTCGCGCCACTCGGAGGGGGCACGGAGATGTCGCGCCACGTCAGCAGTCGCGGACGGAAGACCGTCCTGGTCGTCGTGGTGATGGTCCTCGCGCTCGCGAGCCTGACGGGGTGCATGGGGACGACGGCGACGTCGGCCAAGCACTCCGGCCACGGGTCCCGGGCCTCGGGGACCACCCGCACCTACTACGTCGCCGCGGTCCAGCGGAACTGGAACTACACACCCAGCCGCACCAACCAGATCACCGGCAAGCCGTTCGGGGCGATGGAGAGCGTGTTCGTCAAGCGCGGCGCGGGCCGCATCGGCTCGACGTACCGCAAGTGCCTCTACCGCGAGTTCACCGACGAGACCTTCCGGCACGAGAAGAAGCGCCCGGCCGCTGACGGCTACCTCGGCATGCTCGGTCCCGTCCTCCACGCCGCCGTCGGGGACACCATCCGGGTCGTCTTCCACAACACGTGCAGCTTCCCCACGACCATGCACCCGCACGGCGTCTTCTACACCAAGGCCAACGAGGGCGCCCGCTACTCGGACCGCACCTCGGGCAAGAGCAAGGCCGACGACGCGGTCAAGCCGGGCCACACCTACACCTACACGTGGGAGGTCCCCGAGCGTGCCGGCCCCGGCCCTGCGGACGGCAGCTCGCTCGTCTGGCTCTACCACGGCCACACCAACCCGGTGGCCGACAGCTACTCCGGCCTCGTCGGGCCCATCGTCGTCACCGCGCCCGGTCAGGCCAAGGCGGACGGCACCCCGAAGGACGTCGACCGCGAGCTGTTCCACCTCTTCGAGGTCTCCGACGAGAACCAGAGCCACTACCTCGACCACAACCTCCACCACTTCGCGAAGCCGCCGTACCCGGACCTGGAGGACGAGGACTTCCACGAGTCGAACCTCATGCACACCATGAACGGCTTCGTCTACGGCAACGGCCCGGTCCCGACCATGCACGTCGGCGACCGCGTGCGCTGGTACACCTTCAGCCTCGGCACCGAGGTCGACCTGCACACCCCGCACTGGCACGGCAACGTCGTCACCGTCAACGGGCGCCGCACCGACGTGGTCGAGCTCATGCCGGCCACGATGGTCACCGCCGACATGACGCCCGACGACCCGGGCACGTGGTTCTTCCACTGCCACGTCGACGACCACATCAAGGCGGGCATGCAGTCGCGGTACCGGGTCCTCGGGTAGCGCCGGACCCGACCGGGTACCCGCCGGTCACCAGGTCACGGCCACCCGGGTTCCCTCGCCGGGGGTGGACTCGATCTCGAAGGCGCCGCGCAGCCCCCGGGCCCGCTCCTCCATGCTCATGAGGCCGAAGCCGGTCGAGGTCTGCGCGACCGCGCCGACGTCGAAGCCAGTGCCGTCGTCCTCGACGACGAGCCGCCGCCCGTCGTCGCTCTCCTCGAGCTGGATCGAGACGGTCGAGGCGTGCCCGTGCCGGATCGCGTTCGACACCGCCTCGCGGGTGATTCGGACCAGGGCGTGCCGCTGCTCCTGCTGGGCCGTGACCGAGTCGTCGAGGAGGACGTCGACGCGGGTGTCGCGGTAGCGGTCGGCGACCTGCCGGGCGGCCCGGTGAAGGACGAACCCGAGTGGCTCGCTCGGGCTGCGGCCGAGGGCGTCCACGGCGGCCCGGGCCTCGTCGAGCGCCCGGTCGCAGGCGGCGATGACCCGGTCCCGGGCCGGCACGGGGTCGTCGACGATTGCGTTGCTCTGGGAGCGGATGAAGCCCAGCTCCTGAACGACCCCGTCGTGGAGCTCGCGGGCCAGCCGGCGCCGGTCCTCGAGCACGGCCGCCCGGGCCTGGGCCGACCAGTACTGGCCGATCTCCCGGAAGGCCCCGAGCAGGAGGACGAGGTAGGCCCCGGTGCGCAGCACGTCCCCGGTGTAGAGCCAACCGCTGTAGAGGGAGGGGTAGAGCAGGTAGTTCAGGTGCTCGAACCCCGCGAGCGCACTCGCAGGCCCGAGCAGCCGAAGCAGCTCGTCGGGGCGACCGCTCGCGCCGAGGGTGAACCACACCGAGGCGAGGAAGAAGAACGCCGCCGAGACGGCCTGCACGCCGAGCAGGGCGGGGTGCCCGGACACCTCGGCCCCGTCGGCTGCCTGCGGCGGGCTCTCGGTCGTCGCGAGCGGGAGGGCGTCCCGCAGCACCCAGAGCAGCACGCAGGCTGCCAGGGCCACGAGCAGGGGCAGGGCGTGGCGCCAGTCGAGCCCGTCCGTGCCGACCTGCCGGCCGCCGCAGAACGCCGAGGCGACGACCAGGACCGCGCCGCTCAGCCGCAGCGTCGCGGGGAGCCAGACGTCGACCGAGCTGCTCTCGTCCCAGGCGATGACGTGGAGGACCTCGAGGATTCCGAGGCCGGACAGCGCGAGCAGGAGGAACCCCTGGGCCAGGAGCAGGTCCTGCAGGCTGCGGCGCCGCGCGTACCGGCCCCAGAGCAGGTAGGCGACGAGCAGCGCGACACCCGCCGAGAGCGAGTCGAGGATGAGCCGCAGGTCGGGGTTGAAGTACGCGAACCGGAGGTAGGGGGTGCCGATGACGAGGACGGTGGTGCCGAGGCCGACGAGCCAGCCGAGGGCCGTCAGGGAGGCAGGGGAGGACACGGATCCGACGGGTCCACCCATTTGGGCGAATAATCCCTTTCGCCACATATGAAGAAGTTTAGGGAATCGAGCGTCCGGCGGCACCATTTGACGCCGTCTTGACGTGTCGCTGACCTGCGCCGACACCCGGGTGGCTGGCGCGGACGGGGTGGGCCGGCCCCCCGGGGGCCCGGGCCGCGGCGACCGCGACGGTGGACGAACGACACTGGCCGTCCACGCCGCGGCCGCTGGTGGGTCCTACGGTTCGAGGCAGGTCGGGATCGAGTCCGAGTGCCCGCCCGGCCGCTCGGTGTGCCCGCTCGGGTCGTAGATCTTGACCCAGCGGACGGTCGAGAACTGTCGCAGCGAGGGCATGATCTCCCCGGCGACCGTCACCGTCGACCCGCCGCTGGTGCAGCCGCCGGTGAGCTGGACCCGCGCGACGCGGTCCGAGATCCGCAGGCCCGTGAAGCCGGTCGCACGTGAGCGGATCAGCCGCAGCCCGAGCGCCTTCTCGTGCTGGGTCGGCCCGGCGAAGACCCGGTCCATGACCCCGGTGGCCGGGGCGGTGGTGCGCACCTGGCGGTAGCGCGGGGTGAAGAACGGCGGCGTGTTCGCGAGGTAGCGGGGCTGGTTGAACAGCCACATCCGCTTCCTCGTCGTGCTGAACGTGTTCCGGCTGTCGACGACGACGCGATCCGGGTTGTGGAGCGTGAACACCTTGTAGTGCGTCCGCTTCGCCAGACCGATCCCGTAGGTGACGTAGCCCTCGAAGTCCCCGGCCCGAACGGTGGTCATGACGTTCTTGTACGGGAACGCGAGCCGCCGCGGGGCGGTGTTGACGGCGGCGCCGGTGTGGGCCTCGGCGGGGAACATCGACAGCCGGAGGATCGCGCGGCCGGCGATCCGCACCGGCCGCCCGGAGCCGTCCGCGACGAGGGTCGTGACGTACCGCAGCCGGATCCGGTTGGGCAGACCCCCGGCGAAGTCGTAGACGACCCGGTCGAACCCGTGGTGCTGGGCCGCCCGGATGCCGACCAGGGTCGGGTTGCGGGGTGCCGCCGGGGCGGCGGCCACGGTGGCCGGGACGGCGATGGCCAACCCGAGCAGGACAGCAAGCAGGCGTAGACGGCGCATGGCTCAGACCCCCTGGGACAGGGTCCCGAAAGACCCGGGATCACCCCAATGTCGCACCACGGGCGAGTCTGGCAAGGGACACAGGTCCCGAACAGGACATTCCGTCATTCCCCGTCCACTGGGGACCCCGGTCGGAGGTCCATCGGGTCGAGGGATCGGGGACCTTCGACCCACCCCGGAGCGGTCCGGCGGCCCCTACCGTGTCCGGATGGACGTGCAGGAACTTCTTTCCAAGGTGAGCGACAGCGTCACCGTGGGGCGGGTCTTCGGAGAGCCGATCCAGCACGGTGACGTCCTGATGGTCCCGGTCGCCCGGGTCCGCGGCGGGGCCGGCGGCGGAGGCGGCACGGGACCCGGGGACGAGGGGTCGGGCAGTGGCGGTGGCGGCGGCTTCGACGCGTCGCCCGCCGGGGTCTACGTCGTCAAGAACGACGCCGTCTCGTGGCGCCCGGCCGTCGACGTCAACCGGGTGATCATGGGGGGCCAGATCGTCGCGGTGGTGGTCGCGCTGGTCATCCGCTCGGTGGCCCGCCGGCGACGCCACTGACGCCGGCGCACCGGCGGTAGCCGTCGTCACCGGCGGCAACTGCCGGCGGTGATGACGACTGCTGCCGGTGGCCGCCCGCGGCGCGGAGGGGGAGCGGGGGAGGGCCGGGTGAGACGCCCCGGCGGGCATACTGGGCCGGTGGCGACCGCCGTTCCGGCCGAGAGCCGGGTGCAGCGGCGCACCCTCGCCACGCTCGTCGCGAGCCAGGTCCTCGGGGGCATGGGGATCTCGAGCGGGATCGCGGTCGGGTCGCTGCTCGCCGAGGACATCGCCGGGTCGGCGACCTACGCCGGCCTCGCGAACACCTTCCAGGTGCTCGGGGCCGCATTCGTCGCGGTCCCGATGGTCCGGCTCATGGCGGCCCGGGGCCGGCGGTCGGGACTCCTGCTCGGGTACGGTCTCGCGCTGGTCGGGGCCGCCGTCATCCTCGCCGCCGGCTCGGCCCGCTCGTTCGGGCTCCTCCTCGTGGGCGCGCTGCTGTTCGGCGGGGCGACCGCGTCGTCGAACCAGGCGCGGTACGTCGCCGCCGACCTGGCGGTGCCCGGCCGCCGGGGGCGCGACCTGGCCGTCGTCGTCTGGTCGACGACCGTCGGCGCCGTCCTCGGCCCGAACGTCGTGGGCCCGGCCGGGGGTGTCGCCGCCGCGCTCGGGCTGCCCCGGCTCACCGGCCCGTTCCTGTTCTCGGTCGTCGGGTTCGCGCTCGCGACCGCCGTGCTCACCACGCGGCTGCGCCCCGACCCGCTGCTCGAGGCCCGCCGCCGGGCCAGCCTCGCCTCCCCGGCCGACCCGGCCACCGCGCCCCACGGATCGGTGGTGCGCGGGCTCCGGGTCGTCGCCCGGACGCCGGTCGCCCTCCTCGGCCTCGTCACGGTGGCGCTCGGTCACGCGGTCATGGTCAGCGTCATGGTGATGACCCCGCTGCACATGCGGCACGGTCACGCCGACCTCGAGGTCATCGGACTCGTCATCAGCATCCACATCGTCGGGATGTTCGCGTTCTCCCCGCTGACGGGGTACGCCACCGACCGGTTCGGGGGTCGCCGGGTCGCGCTCGCCGGCTCGGTCGTCCTCGGGGCCGCGACCCTCCTCGCCGCCCGCGCCCCCGTGGGCAGCTCGCCCGGCCTCACGCTCGCGCTGCTCCTGCTCGGTCTTGGCTGGTCGTGCACGCTCGTCGCCGGCTCCACCCTGCTCACCGGCGCCCTCCCGGTCGGCGAGCGCCCCGGCGCGCAGGGCGCGTCCGACCTCGTCATGGGGGTCGCCGGCGCCGGCGGGGGAGCGCTCGCCGGGGTCGTCGTCGCCCACCTCAGCTACGGCTCGCTCGCGCTCGGCGCGTTCGTGGCCGCGGTCGCGGTCGGAGTGGCGGCGCTGACGATCCGCCCTCGCCACCCGGCCCCGACCACCGCGTGAGCAGGGTGCACCCGACCGCGGCGCTTTCGTTAGCCTGCTCGGGTGACTGAGGAGCGAGCCGCCACCGCCGACCCGGTGGAGGCACACGGCCCCGCTGAGGACCCGGTCGCGACGGTGGTCCGCGGCTGGCAGCGCCACCTCGCCGACGTCGGCGGACCCAACACGCTGCTGTGGTACCGCGATCTGCCGAACGGGACCATCGAGCTCAGCACCGCCCACCCGGGCGGGCTCGCGATGCTGCTCGCCGGGCGGCAGACCCGGCTGTCGGACCTCGTCCGCGAGCCCGAGGCGCTCAGCCGGGCGCTCGCCCGGGCCCGGGCCATCCGGGAGAAGGCCATCGAGCTCGCCGAGGAGCGCGGCCTCACCGTCTGCCACCTCGCACTCGGGATCGCGACGTGGGACATGGCCGGCGGCCGCCGCCCCGCTGCCCCGGTCCTGCTGCGCCGGTGCAACCTCACCCCCGTCGACGCCTCCCACACCGACTTCACCGTCGACCTCGCCGACGAGGTCGAGGTCAACCCCGTCCTCGTCGAGTACCTGCGCTCCGCCCACGGGATCGTCCTCGACCCGCCCGCGCTCGCCCGGCGGGCCACCGTCGCCGGCGGCTTCTACCCCGGTCCGGTCTACGCCGCCCTGCGTCAGGCGTGCCGGTCGGTCGAGGGCTTCGACATCGCCCCCCGGCTCGTCCTCAGCACGTTCAACCGCGCCAAGCTGCGCGCGGTCGCCGACCTCACCGCCGGCCGGGACGTGCTCGTCGGGCACCCGGTCATCGCCGCGCTCGCCGGGGACGAGCGCGCCCGCAGCGAGCTCGCCGGTCACAGCGGGGACGCCGGTGGCACCGGCGACCCCGGGGACGCGGCTCCCGCCGGGCGCCGGCCGGCCCCGGACGCCGACCCGCCGGCGCTCGACGCCGACCCGCACCAGCAGGAGGCGATCGACCTCGCGCTCTCCGGGCAGAGCCTCGTCATCGACGCCCCACCCGGGACGGGGCGGGCCCGCACCGTCGCCAACCTCGTCGCCGGCTTCGCCGCCGAGGGCAAGCGGGTCCTCCTCGTCTCGCAGAAGCAGGCCGCGCTCCGGCAGGTCCGCTCGCTGCTCCAGGCCCAGGGCCTGGGGGACCTCGTCCTCGAGGTCGACGACACCCCCGGATCCGGCCCGCGCCTGCTCTCCGAGCTCGCCGAGGCGGCGACGACGACCGAGCGGGTGCCGGCGCCGGACACCGCGACGCTCGACCGGATCCGCGACACCGCCCGTGAGCGCCTCGACGAGCACGTCGAGGCGCTGCACACCGTCCGCCGGCCGTGGGGGCGCAGCGCCCACGAGCTGCAGGAGTCGATCGCCCGGCTCGCCGGCAGCCCGCGCCCGCCCCGCACCCGGGTCAGGCTCACCGGGGACGTGCTCGCCGCCGTCGACGCCGAGCGCCTCGAGGAGCTCGGCGACCGGCTCACCGAGGTCGCCCGCGCCGGCGCGTGGGACCCCGACCTCGACGACGATCCCTGGTACCGCGCCCGGGTCCACGACCGGGAGGAGGTCGAGCGGGCCCGGGAGACGTGCGAGCGCCTCGTCGACGGCGGGCTCGCCCGGGTCCAGCAGGTCTTCGACGACGTCTTCGCCGAGCTCCGCTTCCCCGCGGCGAGGACCCCCGCGGAGTACGGCGAGTTCCTCACCGCGATCGAGGCGGTCCGCTCGACCCTCGAGGTGTTCACCCCGGAGGTCTACGACGCCCCGCTCGACTCGTACGTCGCCGCGACCGCGCCCCGGTCCGCCCCGCACCGGACCCCCTCGTTCTTCGAGCGGTGGCGGCTGCGGCGTCAGGCCCGGCGCCTGCTGCGTCCGGGTACCCCGCCCCCGGACCTGCACGCCGCGCTCGTCGAGGCCCGGCACGAGCGGAGCACGTGGTCCTCGATGGCCGGTGCCGGGGGACGGCCGCAGATCCCCGACGGCATCGAGACCGCGCACGAGGTCTACGGCGAGCTCGCCGAGGACCTGGGCTGGCTCGGGGAGCGGCTCGCGGCCACCCCCGAGGGCGGTGACCTGCTCGGCACCGAGGTCGCCCGGCTGCGGCTGCGGCTCGAGCGGCTCGCCGAGCACGGTGAGCGGCTCACGGTCGTGCCTGACGTCATCGACACCCTCGACGCACTCTCCGGCGCCGGCCTCGGCCCGCTCGTGGACGACCTCGCCGGCCGCGGGGTCCCGGTCGACGCGGTGCGCGAGGAGCTGACCTTCCTCTGGTGGACCTCGATCGTCGAGCACGTCGCCGCCACCGACCCGCGCTACGCCGGCCCGCACGGCGACGGCCTGCGCGGCGTCGTCGGGGAGTTCGCCGCCGCCGACCGCTCCCGGGTCGCCAGCGGCGCGGTCACCGTCCGGCGGGCGGTCCTCGCCCGGTGCGCCCGGGTCCTCGACGAGCACCTCGGCGAGGTCGCCGCCCTCGCCGCCGCCGAGCGGGAGGGCGCCGGGTCGCTCGTCGAGCTCCTCCCCGACGCCCCGCACGTCCTCAGCGCGCTCCGTCCGGTGTGGGCGATGAGCCCGCTGCTCGTCGCGGGCGAGGTCCCGCCCGGGGCGTGGTTCGACGTCGTCGTCGTCGACCACGCCGGCCAGGCTCCCACCGCGGAGGTCGTCTCGGCGCTCTCCCGCGGCCACCAGGTCGTCGCCGTCGGCGACGACCGGCAGCTGGGCCCGGAGCCCTTCTCGACCACGGTCACCTCCGGCGAGGCGCCCGGCGAGGGGACCCCGGCGCCCTCGGTGCTGGGCGACCTCGGCGCGTTCCTGCCGCGGCGGGCGCTGCGCTGGGACCACGGCCACGACGACGAGCGGCTCGTCACGTGGGCCAACGACCACGTCTACGGCGGTTCCCTGCGCACCCTTCCCGGGACGTCGGCGGACGCCGTCGTCCGGCTCGAGAGGGTCGACGGCCGGGGCATGCTCGACTCCGAGGACGGGGTCGTCGAGACCACCGACGCTGAGGTCGACCGGGTCGTCGAGCTCGCCCTGGAGCACGCCCGGACGAGCCCGCAGCTGAGCCTCGGGATCGTCACCCTCACCGCGGCCCAGGCCCGTGCCGTCGACCTCGCCCTGCGCGCCGCGCTCGCCGACCGGCCCCGCCTCGGGGCGATCTTCGACGGCGCCGCCGACGAGCGGACCTTCGTCAAGCCCGCGGCGTGGTGCCAGGGGGACGAGCGGGACGTCGTCATCGTCTCGACCGGCTACGGCCGCACCGTCCACGGCCGGGTCATCCACCGCTTCGGGCCGGTGAGCGGTCCCGGCGGGGACCGGCTGCTCACCGTCGCCCTCACCCGCGCCCGCACCGCGACCGTGGTCGTGTCCGCGCTGACCGCCGGGGACCTCGACCCCGAGCGGCTCAAGGGCCGCGGCCCGGTCCTGCTCCGCGAGGCGCTGGCGTGGGCCGAGCGGGGTGGGTCCCCCGACATCGCGCCCGGCCCCGAGCAGCGCCCCACCGGCGTCCTCGAGCAGGACCTCGCCCGGAGGCTGCGCCAGTCCGGGCTCGTCGTCCACGAGGGCCACGGCGTCGGCGAGGACCGGATCGCGCTCGCGGTGGAGGACCGGGAGCACCCCGGCCGGCTGCTCGTCGCCATCGAGAGCGACGGGCCCGCCTACGCGCGCACCCGCAGCGTCCGGGAGCGCGACCGGCTCCGCGTCGACGCGCTGCGGCAGCGGGGCTGGACCCACGTGCGGGTCTGGTCGACGGACCTGTTCCGGGACCCCACCCGGGAGGAGACCCGCGTGCTCGCCGCGATCCACCGCGCGGGCCTCGGCCGGGAGGAGCCCGACGAGTGAGGACCCCGGCGTGAGCGGACCGCAGGAGCGCGCCGACCCGGCCGGGCCCCACGCGGACGCCTCCCGGGACGGCCGGCCGAAGCGCGGCGCCCGCCGAGCGACCCGCCGTGGCACCGGCCGCGGCGCCCAGCTGGAGCCGGGGCAGACGAGCGACGACACCGACACCGGCTGGGGTGAGCGGCCCGACGAGGACGCCCACGACCGCTGGCTGCGCGAGCAGCGCCCGCCGCACTGGGAGTGAGGTCAGTCGGTGTCGGCGTTGCGGGCCCGGAGGCTGTCGCGGATCTCACGGAGGAGCTCGATCTCCTCGGCGGTGGCGGCCTCCTCGGGCTTGGTGAACCGCTTCTTCGCCTCCTCGTAGGGGAGCACGACGAGGAAGTAGACGACCGCCGCGAGGATGACGAACGCGACGAGCGCGGTGAGGAAGGCGCCCACGCTGACCCCGCCGGGGTTGTAGCTCGAGAAGTCCGGCTTGCCGCCGATCTTGCCGAGCCCGTCCATGAGCATCGTCGTGAACGCCGTGACGACCGCGGTGAACGCTGCCGCCATGATGAAGGCGACGGCGAGCTCGACGAGGTTGCCGCGCATGACGAAGTCCTTGAAACCCCTGACGAAGTTCATGGAACGCCTGCTCCTTTCCGGACGGGACTGGGCGGGGACGAGGCTAGCGTGCCGCCGCGCCGAGCCCGCGCGGGCGCACGGCGACGGTGAACCCCGACGCCGGGGCGTCCGGCGCCTGGCTCGCCGCGAGCGCCGAGACCTCGTCCTCGTCCGCGGCGACGAGGACGACGGCCCCCGACCCGGTGGACGGGGCCACCGACAGCGCGCCGCCGTCGCCGGCGGGGAGCACGCCGACGACGAGGGTGTCGGTCGTCGTCGGGGCGGGGCTGCCGGGCGGGTAGAGGTCGACCCGGTCCCCGACCCGCACGAGGCCGGTCGCCGGGTCCAGCAGCGGCACCGGGACGACGCGCGACCCGAGCGGCAGTCCGGCGAGCACCCCGGGCCCGAGGACCCGCGCGGCCGTGAGCACCTCGGACGCGGTGACCGCGACGGTCGTCGGGCGGCCGACGACCTCCCGGGCGGCGACGAGCGCCCCGGCGGGCAGCTCGACCTGCCGCCGCTGCTCGGTGCGGACGTCGGCCGCGGTGAGCGTGGTCCCGGCGGGGACGTCCCGGGCGGCGACGAGCACCGGGACCGTCCGGGTCGCGTCCGCCCGGGCGTCGGCGGCGATCCCGACGGCGAGCAGGAGGCACAGTCCGGCGGCGACCCGGCGGAGCACGGTGCGGCGCCAGCGCGCGCGTCGACTCGGCAGCGGCGGGTCCCCCGGGCGGGGCCAGGTCGTCACCGGCGGGGGCTCAGGGCAGCTCGAAGGGCAGCGGGAGCCCGTCGAGGGACCGACGGCACCCGCACGTGGCGTCCGCGTCGGACTCCGTGGGGGGCAGGGCGGCGACGACCCCGCGCAGCAGCCCCTTGAGGCGCTCGACGTTGAGGCCGAAGACCCGCATGACCTCCTCGTGGGTGACCGCCTCCCCGCCCTGCACCCCGGCGTCGTGGTCGGTGACAAGGGCGACGGTCGTGAAGCACATCGCGAGCTCCCGGGCGATCCCGGCCTCGGGCATCGTCGTCATCCCGACGAGGGACCACCCCGCCTGCTGGTGCCACCGGGACTCGGCCGCCGAGGAGAACCGGGGGCCGTTGACGACGACGAGGGTGCCCCCGTCGGTCGCCTCGACGCCCTCGGCGCGCGCGGTGGTCAGGACCGTCGCCCGGCCCCGGGGGCAGAACGGGTCGGCGAACCCGACGTGGACGACCGGGCCGACCTCGTCGTACACGGTGTGCTCCCGGCCCCACGTGCGGTCGACGACCTGGTCGGGGACGACGACCGCTCCCGGTGCCAGCTCCGGGCGCAGCGAGCCGACCGCGCAGGGGGCGAGCACCTGCCGGACGCCCACCGAGCGCAACGCCCAGAGGTTGGCCCGGTAGTTGACCCGGTGCGGCGGGAACCGGTGCCCCTGCCCGTGCCGGGCCAGGAACGCCACCCGCCGCCCGGCGACCTCCCCGACGACGACGTCGTCGCTGGGCTCGCCGAAGGGGGTCGTGACCCGGTGGCGGTCCGCGGAGTCGAAGAAGGAGTAGAAGCCGGACCCGCCGATGATCCCGATCTCGGCGAGGCCGCGGTCCCCCCGTCCGGGGGGCACGTCGCCCGGTGTGCTCGGTGGGCTCGCGGAGCCGGTCGCGGGAACCATGGCCGGAAGGCTACGACCCCGCCGCGGCCGCGAGGCCGGTCAGGCCGAGGCTGTGGAGGCCGTGGCCGAGCGGGAGGAGCCTGTGGAGGAGGACGTGGACCCGTTCGAGGCGCCCGTCGAGCCCGACCCGGACCCCGTCGACGAGCCCGAGGACGAACCGGAGGAGGAGCCCGACGAGGACGAGTCCGAGCCGGACGAGTCCGAGCCGGACGAGGACTCCCCGCCCGAGGTGCGCCCGGACCGGCCGGACTCGGACCGGGAGTCGGTGCGGTAGAACCCGCCGCCCTTGAACACGACACCGACGGCGTTGAACAGCTTGCGCAGCCGCCCCTCGCACTGCGGGCAGGTGGTCAGCGAGTCGTCGCTGAACGACTGCACCGTCTCGAAGCGGTGGTCACACTCGGTGCACGCATAGGCGTACGTGGGCACGTCAACCTCCAGGCGAAGCTGGTGCGGTACGGGATCCCGCACGGGGTACGGCTGACGATTATAAGGTCCGGCGGCCCCGTTCTGTTCCCGTGCCCGGCTCCGGCGCGGGACGGCCGAGCCGCTCGGTCCACCCGGCGAGCCGGCCCCCGCGGCTCACCTCCCTGACCCGCTTCTCGGCCCGGTCCCGGCTCGAGGTCGTCGCGACGATGAGGAGCTCGTCGCCGTGGCGCAGCGACGTGTGCGACGTCGGGACGAACCCGTGGCCGTCGCGCACGACGAGGGTGACGTGCGCGCCCTCGGGCAGCCGGAGCTCGAAGACCTCCACGCCGTGCAGCTGCGAGGCGGGCCCGACCCGGACCTGGATCAGGTCCGCGGACATCTCGTCCAGCGGGGTCGCCTCGACGTCGAGGTCGATCGTCTGGTGGGACTCGGTCAACCCGAGCCGGCGCGCCACCCACGGCAGGCTCGGCCCCTGGACGACCGTGAAGATCGCGACGAGCACGAACACGAGGTCGAAGATCCAGTCGAGGTTGGGGGCCCCCTTGGTCACCGGGACGGTCGCGAGGACGACGGGGACCGCGCCCCGCAGCCCTGCCCACGACAGGAACGCCTGCTCGCGCAGCGGGACCCGGAACGGGGCGAGGGAGACCAGCGCCGACAGCGGCCGCGCGACGAGCAGGAGCACGAGCCCGATGACGACCGCCGGTCCGATCTGGACGAGGAAGCCCGACGGCGAGGCGAGCAGCCCGAGCATGACGAACAGGCCCATCTGGGCGAGCCAGCCGACCGCCGTGGTGAACCCCCGGACCGCGGCCCGGTGCGGCAGCCGCATGTTCCCCAGCAGCAGGGCGGCGAGGTAGCACGCGATGAAGCCGGAGGTGTGGGCGACCGCCGCGACCCCGTAGGCGAGCACGGCCACCGCGACGACCCCGATGCTGAACAGGCCGGAGGCGCTCGAGGCGACCCGGCGCATCGCGTGCCCGCCGAGCCAGCCGACGGCGAGCCCGATCAGGGCCCCGCCGGCGAGCTCGAGCGCGGCCTGCACCGCGAGGAACCACCACGGCTCGGCCTCGTCCGGGTGGGCCGCGGCGACCGACAGCGCGGTGACGAGCAGGACGACCGGGGCGTCGTTGAAGCCGGACTCCGCCTCGAGCATCCCGGTGATCCGGTGCGGCAGCGGGACCTTCCGCAGCACCGAGAACACGGCCGCGGCGTCCGTGGAGGACAGGATCGCGCCGAGCAGCAGGGACGTCGTCCACGAGAGGTCGAGGAAGAACCGCACCGTCACCGCGACGACCGCGACCGAGACGACCACCCCGACCGTGGACATCACCACCGCCGGGGCGACCGAGCGGCGGATCGACGACCACGGGGTCGTCACCCCGCCCTCGGTGAGGATGAGGACGAGCGCGGCGTACCCGAGGACCTGGGTGAGGTCGGCGTTGTCGAACCGGATCCCGACCCCGCCCTCGCCGAGGGCGAGGCCCACGCCGAGGTAGAGCAGCAGGGAGGGCAGGCCGGAGGTCAGCGAGAGGCGGACGGCCGCGACGCAGACGATGAGGACCAGGGAGCCGACCAGGAGGACAGGGGCGAGGTCGTCGAGGGTGAACCCCCCGGTGACGGCGGCGCCCATTCCCTCTCCCACGGCCCGTCGTGTCCTTTCTGCCCGGTGTGATGACCTAGTCTCGCAGGGTGACCCGTCTGCACGTCGCTCGCCGTGTCCTCATCGGGTTCGTCGCCGTCGTGCTCGTGCTGGCGGTCATCGCCGTGGCCGTCGCGATCTCGCTCGTCCGGCGGCCGTTCCCCTCCACCGACGGGGACGTCGCCGTCCCCGGGCTGACCGGCAAGGTCACCGTGCTGCGGGACGCCCGCGGGGTCCCGCAGATCTACGCCGACACCACCCAGGACCTCTTCCGCGCCCAGGGGTTCGTCGCCGCGCAGGACCGGTTCTTCCAGATGGACCTGCGTCGCCACGTCACCAGCGGGCGGCTCGCCGAGCTCGTCGGGCCCGACGGGGTCGAGTCCGACAAGGTCATCCGGACGATGGGCTGGCGCCGGGTCGCCGAGGCCGAGCTGCCGACGCTGGCCCCCCGCACCCGGCAGATCCTCCAGGCCTACGCCGACGGGGTCAACGCCTACCTCGACCAAGCGGGGACCCCGTCGCACGTGTCGCTGGAGTACACCGTCCTCGCCCAGACGGTCCCCGGCTACCGCATCGAGCCGTGGACCCCGGCCGACAGCCTCGCGTGGCTGAAGGCGATGGCCTGGGACCTGCGCGGGGACTACTCCGACGAGCTCACCCGCGCCCGCCTCGCCGGCCGGGTGACCGACTCCCAGATCGCCGACCTGTACCCGCCGTACCCGACCGACAAGCGGGCCCCCATCCTCTCGCCGCAGGACTGGTCGATCAGCACCTCGCGGGCGCCGCAGGGCTCCGCCGTGCCGAGCGCCCTGCTCCGGGACACCCCGGGCCGGGCCTCGCGCGGGGCCTCCTCGCCCCGGACCTCGCCGGCGGCGGGTCCGCAGCGCGGGGAGGAGGCGTCGTCGGCGTCGCCGTCCGCGGGGCCGTCCGCGGGGCCGTCCTCGGTGGGGCTGCCGACCGGCCCCCGGGCCCAGCGGGCGTACGCCTCGGCCGAGAAGGCCATGGCCGCGATCCCCCGGCTCCTCGGCCGGGGCGAGGGGGTCGGGTCGAACTCGTGGGTCGTCAGCGGCGACCGGTCGACCACGGGCACGCCGCTGCTCGCGAACGACCCCCACCTCGGGGTCGGGATCCCGAGCATCTGGCACCAGGCCGGGCTGCACTGTCGGCAGGTCGGCCAGCAGTGCCCGTTCGACGTCTCCGGGTTCACCTTCGCCGGGGTCCCCGGCGTCGTCATCGGACACAACGACCACGTCGCGTGGGGGCTGACCAACCTCAACCCCGACGTCACCGACTTCTACCTCGAGCAGGTCCGGGGCAGCAGGTACCTCCGGGACGGCCGGTACGAGCCGGTGCGCAGCCGCACCGAGACGATCAAGGTCGCCGGCGGCGACGACGTCCAGGTCACCGTCCGCCACACCGTGCACGGCCCGATCCTCTCCGACGTGCTCGACGGGGTCGCCGAGGCGGGCAGGTCCGCGCCGGTCAACGGCAAGCCCAACACCGGCAGCTACGAGGTCTCGCTCGCGTGGACCGCGCTGACCCCGACGAAGGTCGCCGACAGCCTCGTCGAGCTCGACCTCGCCCGGGACTTCAAGGACTTCCGGAAGGCCGCGAAGGACTTCGCGGTCCCCGCGCAGAACCTGCTCTACGCCGACACCCGCGGGCACATCGGCTACCAGGCCCCCGGGCGCGTGCCGCTGCGCCGCTCCTCGGTCGCCGGCGCGCCGCCCGGGTACTGGCCGGCCAAGGGCTGGGAGTCGAAGTGGGACTGGAACGGGTACGTCCCGTTCAGGGACATGCCCTACACCCTCGACCCGCCCGAGGGGTACCTCGTCGCCGCGAACCAGCAGGTCACCGCGAGCCCGCGCCCGTTCCTCACCACCGAGTGGGCCTACGGCTTCCGGTCGCAGCGGATCCGGGACCTCATCCGCCACCGCGACAAGATCTCCCCGCAGCAGATGTCGCGCATCCAGCTCGACACCCGCAACCAGTTCGCGCCCCGGCTCGTGCACTACCTCCTCGGGGTCTCCCTCGACGACCCGTTCACCGGCGAGGCGCGGGACCTGCTCCGGGACTGGGACTTCACCAACCCCGCCGACGACTCGGCCGAGGCAGCCGCGGCGGCGTACTACAACGCGGTGTGGTCCAACCTGCTCCGCCTGACCTTCAACGACGAGATGCCCGCCGACCTGCAGGCGGAGGGCGGCTCGGCGTCGATGGAGACCGTCTCGGTCCTGCTCGACAAGCCGCAGAGCCTGTGGTGGGACAACCGGCAGACCCCCGGGGTCGTCGAGGGCCGGGACGAGATCCTCCGTCAGGCGCTGACCGACGCCCGGCTCGAGCTGACCCGCGAGCTCGGCAAGGACCCGTCGTCGTGGGAGTGGGGCAAGCTGCACCAGCTCACGCTGCGCCACCCGGTCCTCGGCGGGGACGGCGTGCCGGCTCCGGTCCGGGCGGCGTTCAACCGCGGCTCGTACGAGATGCCCGGCGGCTCGGCGATCGTCGACGCGAACGGGTGGAACGCCGCCGAGGGCTACGGCGTCGACTGGGCCCCGTCGATGCGGATGGTCGTCGACCTCGGCGACCTCGACTCCTCGACGTGGGTCGACGAGACCGGGGTCAGCGGGCACGCCTACGACGACCACTACGACGACCAGGTCGACGCGTGGGTCAACGGCGAGACCTTCCCGTGGCCCTTCAGCGAGAAGGCGGTCCGCGGGGCCGCCGAGGACACCCTCACCCTCGCGCCGCAGGCGGGCTGATCAGCCCAGCCACACCGTCCCCTCGGAGGTGAGGACCCCGTCGACCGGGACGTCGAGCTCGCCCGCCGGGAGCGGCCCGGTCGTCAGCTCGCCCGGGTGGAGCACCGCCAGCGCAGCCACCCCGTCGGCGCGGCGCGGCAGGGTCCGGTCGTAGCAGCCGCCGCCCTGGCCGAGCCGGGTGCCGACCCGGTCGACCGCGAGCGCCGGGACGAGCACGAGCCGTGCCCCGGAGACCGCTCCCGGTCCGAGGAGGTGGTCCGGGTCCCCGTCGGCGACCCAGTCCAGGTCCCACGAGGCCAGCGTCAGCGGCAGCAGCACCCGCAGACCCCTGCCGCGGAGCGCCTGCCGGAGCCGGTCGGTCGGTGGCTCGGACGGCAGCGACTCGTACGCGGCGACGTCGTCGCCGGCCCGCAGCCCGAGCTCGGCGGCGACCGCGGTGGCGTGGGCGGCGAGCGCGTCGGCCTCCTCGGCCCGTCCGTCCGGGCCGAGCGCGT
Organism: uncultured Actinomycetota bacterium; assembly: GCA_963800325.1. GTDB lineage: Bacteria > Actinomycetota > Actinomycetes > Actinomycetales > Dermatophilaceae > CAWDAQ01. The sequence continues at coordinate 27,144 of CAWDAQ010000010.1, forward strand.
CGACGAGCTCCCGCCGGCGGCGCCGCAGCCGGGCCCGCAGCTCGGTCTTGGCCGCGACCGGCTCGGAGGACGTCGCCATGCGCTCATCGTAGGGTTGGGCCATGAGTGCCAAGGACGTCAGCGAGAAGGGCTTGCAGCAGGCGGTCGAGAAGATGCGCGAGCGGGGCATCGACGACCGCGCGATCTCGGTGTTCGAGCACTACTACGGGGAGCTCGTCGAGGGCGCGACCGGCGTCGTCCCCGAGGAGACGATCGAGCCGCTCGGCGACATCCCCGCCCTCGGCGACTTCCACGCCTCCGAGGAGGACCGCCGGGCCGCCCTCGGCGCGACCGTCGTCATCAAGCTCAACGGCGGGCTCGGGACGAGCATGGGGCTCAGCGGCCCGAAGTCGGCGCTGCCGGTCCGGGACGGGCTGACCTTCCTCGACGTCATCGCCCGTCAGGTGCTCGCGCTGCGGCGGCGCTACGACGTCGACCTGCCGCTGCTGCTGATGAACTCCTTCCGCACCCGCGAGGAGTCCCTCGACATCCTCGGCCGCTACGAGGACCTGCCCGTCGACGGGCTCCCGCTGGACTTCCTCCAGAACGCCGAGCCCAAGCTCCGGGCCGACGACCTCAGCCCCGTCGAGTGGCCGCGGGACCCCGACCTCGAGTGGTGCCCGCCCGGGCACGGCGACGTGTACGTCGCGCTCAAGGGCTCCGGGCTGCTGTCCCGGCTGCGGGAGAAGGGGGTGCGGTACGCGTTCCTGTCCAACTCGGACAACCTCGGCGCCACGTGCGACCCGGACGTCGCCGCGTGGATGACGGAGCAGGGCCTGCCCTACGTCGCCGAGGTGTGCGAGCGCACCCGGAACGATCGAAAGGGGGGCCACCTCGCGGTGCGCCGGGAGGACGGCCGGCTCATCCTGCGCGACAGCGCCATGGTCGCCGACGGCGAGGAGAGGTACTTCCAGGACACCGAGCGGCACCGGACGTTCCACGCCAACAACCTCTGGGTCGACCTCGAGGTCCTCGACCGGCTGCTCACGGAGCGCGACGGCGTCCTCGGGCTGCCGATCATCGTCAACGAGAAGACCGTCGACCCCTCCGACCCGGACTCGCCCGAGGTCATACAGGTCGAGTCGGCGATGGGCGCCGCGATCGAGGTGTTCGAGGGGTCACAGGCCCTCCAGGTGCCCCGGAGCCGGTTCCGTCCGGTGAAGACGACCAACGAGCTGCTGCTCGTCCGCTCCGACGTCTTCGACCTCGACGAGGACTCGCGGGTGGTCTCGACGATCGACCACCCCGACCCGGCGATCGACCTCGACAAGCCGTTCAAGCTCGTCCCCGACTTCGACGCCCGCTTCCCGGGCGGCCCGCCGTCGCTCGTCGACTGCTCCTCGCTCACCGTCACCGGCGACGTGACCTTCGGCAAGGGCGTCGTCTGCACCGGGGACGTCACCGTCACCGGTCCGACGAGCGTGCCCGCCGGGGCCCGGCTCGGCGGGGCCTGAGTGCGCACCGTCGAGGAGCACCTCGACGCCGTCCTCGGCGCCGTCGCGCCCCTGCCCCCCGTCCGCCTGCCGCTCGCGGACGCCCTCGGGCTCGTCACCTGCGAGGACGTCGTCGCCGCCGTCGACCTGCCCGGCTTCGACAACTCCGCGATGGACGGGTACGCCGTCCGCGCCGCGGACGTCGCCGACGCCGCGGACACGGCGCCGGTGGCCCTGCCGGTCGTCGGCGAGGTCGCCGCGGGCGGGGACGCCGGGGGGATCCTCGCCGGCCCCGGGCAGGCGGTGCGGATCATGACCGGCGCGATGCTGCCGGCCGGCGCCGACGCCGTCGTCAAGGTCGAGGACACCGACGGCGGCACCGAGCACGTCCGCGTCCGGCGGGGCGTCGCGGCCGGGACGTCGGTGCGCCGCGCCGGGGAGGACGTCCGCCGCGGCGACGTCGTGCTCCCGGCCGGCGTCGTCCTCGACGCCCGCCGGCTCGCGGTCGCCGCGGCCGCGGGCCACGGCGAGGTCCTCGTCCGCCCACGGCCCCGGGTCGCCGTCGTCTCCACCGGGGCCGAGCTCGTCGACCCGGGCGCGCCGCTCGCGCCGGGAGAGATCCACGACTCCAACTCCCACATGCTCGCCGCCTGCGTCACCGAGACCGGCGGGGTCACCGTCCGGCGGGTCAGCTCCGGCGACGACCCGCAGGAGGTCCTCGGCCTCCTCGCCGGGCTCGCCGACGAGGCCGACGTCGTCGTCACCAGCGGCGGGGTGAGCATGGGCGCCTACGACGTCGTCAAGGCCGCGCTGCGCGAGAGCGGCACGGTCGAGTTCGTCCAGGTCGCGATGCAGCCGGGCAAGCCGCAGGGCTTCGGCCTCCTCGGGGATCGGCGGGTGCCGCTGTTCGCGCTGCCGGGCAACCCGGTGTCGAGCTACGTCTCGTACGAGGTGTTCGTCCGGCCCGCGCTGCGGCGGATGCTCGGCCGGCACCCGGAGCGCCGGGTCGCCCGCACCGCCCGGCTCAACCACGACCTGCGCTCCCCGCAGGGCCGGCTCCAGGTCGCCCGGGCGGTCGCCCGGCCGGAGGAGCCGGACGCGGGCGGCGGCTGCGGGTGGAGCGTCGAGCCGGTGTGGGGGCAGGCGTCCCACTTCCTCGCCGACCTCTCCCGCGCGAACGCGTTCGTCCTCGTCCCCGCCGAGGTCACCGGTCTCGCGGCCGGCGACGAGGTCGAGATGTGGCTGCTCGACGGCGCCGAGGACCGGGTGGCGTCGTGAGTGGGCCGGGGGAGGGGCGACCGGAGCCGGGTGGCGCACCGGCGCGCCCGCGGGGGCTGACCCACGTCCGGTCCGACGGGTCGGCCCACATGGTCGACGTCTCCGCCAAGGACGTCACCGTCCGGCAGGCGAGCGCCGCCGGAACGGTCCTGCTGTCGGCCGAGGCGGTCGCCGCGCTGCGGGCGGGCGAGGTCCCCAAGGGGGACGCCCTCGCCGTCGCGCGCATCGCCGGCATCCAGGCGGTCAAGCGCACCCCGGACCTCGTGCCGCTCGCCCACCCGGTCGCGGTGCACGGGGTCGCGGTCGACGTCGACGTGGTCGACGCCGGGGTGACGATCGAGGCCCGGGTGCGCACCGCCGACCGGACCGGCATCGAGATGGAGGCGCTCACCGCGGTCACCGTGGCCGCGCTCGCGCTCGTCGACATGGTCAAGGCCGTCGACAGGCACGCACGGATCACCGACGTCCGGGTCACCGCCAAGTCCGGCGGACGGTCCGGGGACTGGAGCGAGCAGGCATGAACCCACTCGACGGGGCCACCGCCGTCGTCATCACGTGCTCGACCCGGGCCGCGAGCGGGGTCTACCCCGACCGGAGCGGCCCGGTGCTCGTCGAGGCGCTCCGCTCGTGGGGCTGCGAGGTCGCCGAGCCGACCGTCGTCCCCGACGGGCCCGACGTCGCGGCCGCGCTGTCCGCCGCGCTCAGTGCCCAGCCGGAGATCGTCCTCACGACCGGCGGAACCGGGCTGGCGCCGACCGACGGCACCCCCGAGGCGACCCGGGAGCTGCTCGACCGGGAGGTCCCCGGCATCCCCGAGGCGCTGCGCGCCGACGGCGTCGCCCGCGGCGTCCCCACGGCCGTCCTCTCCCGGGGCGTGGCCGGGGTCGCCGGCCGGACGCTCGTCGTCAACCTCCCCGGCTCCAGCGGCGGCGTCCGGGACGCGCTCGCCGTCCTCGAGCCGATCCTCGGGCACGCGGTCAACCAGATCGCCGGCGGGGACCACTGAGCCGTGCCGAGGCGCTGGCCGGTCGAGCTGCGCGGGGCGACCCCTTCGGGGGAGCTCGTCGTGCTCCGGCCGCTGCGACGCTCCGACCGGAGGGTGTTCGTCGACGTCCGGCGCGAGAACGAGGCCTGGCTCGGGCCGTGGGAGGCCACCGTCCCCGACCAGCCCCCCGTCGACCAGTCCGCGGGGTTCCGCGGCTTCGTCCGGCGGCTCGACGCCGAGGCGCGGGCCGGGCGGATGCTGCCGTTCGTCATCGAGGTCGGCGGCGTGCTGTGCGGCCAGGTCACCCTGAGCACCATCGTCATGGGCTCCTTCCGCTCGTGCACCGCCGGGTACTGGGTGAGCCGGCGCGTGGCCGGGCGGGCCATCGCCCCCACCGCGCTCGCGCTGGCCGGTGACCACGGGTTCCGGGACGTCGGGCTGCACCGGCTCGAGGTCAACATCCGGCCGGAGAACGCCGCGAGCCTCGCCGTCGTCGCCAAGCTCGGGTTCCGCGACGAGGGCGTCCGCCGGCGCTACCTCCACATCCACGGCTCGTGGCGCGACCACCGCTCGTTCGCCCTGACCACCGAGGACCTCGCCGGGGGGACGCTTCGGGAGCGCCTCGCGCACTGGTCACGGCAGGCGCATCCGCGACACACCGACACGGGTCCGCGGTAGCCTCGCGCGCGCTCCCTACCGTTGTGCCGTGCACCCGAGCAGCCTCGTCTTCGTCGTCGTCATCGGGATCTGGGCTGCCTACGTGACCCAGCACTGGGTCCGCCGCCGCGACCACCTCGTCACCGCGAGGTCGGTCGACCGGTTCTCGGACGCCATGCGCCTGCTCGAGACCCGGCCCACCGTGCCCGCCGTCCCCGCCACGTCCGCCCCGCGGTCCTACGTCGGCAGCCCGACCCGGGCGACGCGCGTCACCCGGGACGAGGCGCCCGAGGGGCCCGCGCACCCGGACGCCGAGGTGTCCAGGGACCCGCGGGAGCACTGGGAGCCCCGTGAGCCCGTGGCCACGGCGCCCTCCCGGTCTCGCCGCCCCGAGCCGTCCCGGCGCACGCAGGGCGCCCGCCGCAACCCCGCGGCCGGGCTGAGCTTCCTCGTCGCGTTCGCGGCGACGCTCGTCACCGCCGGCCTGGCCGTGTCGGGCGTGCTCCCGGTGTGGGTCCCGCTGGTCGGGGTCGCCGCGAGCGCCGCGTCGCTGCTCTGGGTGCGCCGGAACGTCGCCGCCCGGCAGCGTGCCCGCTCCCTGCGGACCGGGCACCGCCCGCACGCCCGGCCTGCCCGCCCCGCGGCGCCGCGCCGGGCCACCCACGACACGACCCGGCCCGGCGAGCGGGGCCGGACCCGTCCGGCGGGGCGTCCGGACGCGGAGCCGAGGACGGGCCACGCCGCCGCGACCGGCCCGGCGGGCCCCGGTGGCGGTCACGAGGACCGCGACGTCGACGACACCCGGGTCGCGACCCCCGAGACCACCGAGGCCCCCGGGGCGCCCGAGCAGGGTCCGGTGCGCGCCGACGACCCGGCAGCCCGGGCCGATCCCGACACCGTCGTCTTCGACGTCGAGGCGGGCGCCCCGACGGCCGAGCTGCCCGCGGTCCGGCCCTCCGGCCGCGCCGCCAGCCGAGCCCCCCGTCCCCGGCCGCAGCTCGACGAGGACGACATGCCCCTCACGTGGGACCCCGTCCCGGTGCCGCGGCCGACGTACACGATGAAGGCCCGGGCCTACCGACCGGCGCCGGTGCAGCAGCCCGCGCCGGTGCCGGCCACCGAGCCGACCGCGCCGTCGCAGGACGCGGACCGGTCCGACCGGCTCCCGACGCAGGCCCGGCGGGCCGTCGGGGGCTGAGCCGCCACCCGCGGGCCGCCCCGGCGGCCCGGTCGCGGGCCCTACTCGTCCTCGCGGGCCGCGGCCTCGGTGGCGGCGATCTCCTCGCGGACCTCGGCCCGCTCCTCCTCGGCGAGCAGGTCCTCGGCGCGCTCGTAGTCCCGCCGGTCGAGCAGGTGGTGGCCGACCGCGTTGGCGACCGCCGCGGCCGGGACGGCGATGAGCGCACCGACGATCCCGCCGAGGATGATGCCGACGGCGATCGCGAGGATGACGGCCAGCGGGTGCACCCGCACCGCGCGCCCCAGGAGGAACGGCTGGAGCACGTGCGCCTCGAGCTGCTGCACCCCGATGACGACCGCGAGCATGAACAGGGCGGTCACGATGCCGTGGGCGACGAGGGCGAGGAGGATCGCGACGAGCCCGCTGACGAATGCCCCGACGACCGGCACGAACGCGCCGAAGAAGACGAGCAGGGCGATGCCCGCGGCGAACGGCACCTGGAAGACCACGGCCCCGAGCCCGATGCCGGCCGCGTCCGCGGCGGCGACGAGGATGGTCGCCCGGGTGAAGGCGCCGAGCTGGCCCCAGGCGATCCGACCGGAGGAGACGACGTTCGCGCGCGCCTGCCGGGGGAACAGCCGCACGAGCCACCCCCAGATCCGAGGCCCGTCGTAGAGGAAGAAGAACAGCGCGAACATCGCGATGAAGAAGCCGGCGACGACGTGCCCGACCGTCAGCCCGGCGCTCGCGGCCCGGGTGCCGAGCTCGCCGTTCTGCGTGACGGCCTTCTGCGCCCGGTCGATGTAGTCGTTGAACTGCTGGTTGCTGATGTTGAAGGTGTCGCTCAGCCAGGTCCGGATCCGGTTGATCCCCTCGACGACCTGGGAGGAGATGTCCTGGAACTGGGAGGCGAACTGGGTTCCGACGAAGCTCAGCAGGCCGACGATGAGGGCCAGGGTCCCGATGACGGTGAGGAACGCCGCCAGACCGCGCGGGAGCACGTGGTCCAGGCCCTTGAACACGGGTTCGAGGAGGGCCGCGAGGAGCACGGCGACGAGGAGCGGGATGGTCACCTCGGACAGCAGCGCGCCGAACCAGAGGAGGGCGTAGACGCCGACGCCGATGACGAGCAGCCGAGCCGCCCACTGCGACGCGACGCGGATGCCGAACGGCACGGCCTCGCTTGCCGGACGGGTCCGGTCGGTCTGGTCCGGCGGGGTCGCCGGGGGCTCGGAGGGCACGGTCGGCTCCTCTCCTGGTTGGGGCGTGAACGTCGAGCCTATGCGGTCAGCGGGGCGGCTCGCCCGTTCGTCCGGGCCCTCGGAGGCCGGTCCCGCCGCCGATTCGGAGACGCCCGGGACGGGTGTTATCGTTTCGGACGCACAAGGGGCTGTGGCGCAGTTGGTAGCGCGTCTCGTTCGCAATGAGAAGGTCAGGGGTTCGAATCCCCTCAGCTCCACCCGTCGGGAACCCCCTCCGACCGGCCCGAGGGCACGGTCGGGCGGGTTTTCCTCTGTGCCGCGCACTTCTGGTCTCCCGGCTCGACCGCCGCACCCCGGGCTTTGACTTCGAGTACTTGAAGTTCCTAGCGTGTTGGACGTGAGCGCGGGACGCCGAGCAGAGCGCCCTCCGCCCCGACACCAGAGAAGGAACGCCCCCAATGCGCGTCAACGCCTATGCCGCCCCCGCGGCCGGCCAGCCCCTGGCCCCGACCACGATCGAGCGCCGGCCCGTCGGCCCGAGCGACGTCCTCATCGCCATCGAGTACGCCGGCATCTGCCACTCCGACATCCACACCGTCAACGGCGACTGGGGACCCCAGCCGTTCCCCGTCGTGCCCGGCCACGAGATCGTCGGCGTGGTCACCGAGGTCGGCCTCGACGTCACCCGCCACGAGGTCGGCGACCGCGTCGGCGTCGGCTGCATGGTCAACTCCTGCGGCGAGTGCACGAGCTGCCGCCGTGGCGACGAGCAGTACTGCCTCGACGGCATGGTCGGCACCTACGCCGCCACCGACCGTGACGGCACCACCACCCAGGGGGGCTACTCCACCCACGTCGTCGTCGACTCCGACTACGTCCTGAAGGTGCCCGAGGGCCTCGACCCGGCGGCCGCCGCGCCGCTGCTCTGTGCGGGCATCACCACCTACGCCCCGCTCCGCCACTGGAAGGCCGGCCCCGGCACGAAGGTCGCCGTCGTCGGCCTCGGCGGGCTCGGGCACGTGGCCGTCAAGATCGCGCACGCCCTCGGTGCGCACGTCACGGTCCTGTCCCAGTCGCTGAAGAAGCAGGAGGACGGCCTGCGCCTGGGCGCCGACGAGTACCACGCCGCCTCGGACCCGTCGACGTTCGAGCAGCTCGCCGGACGCTTCGACCTCATCATCAACACGGTGAGCGCCAGCATCGACCTCGACGCGTACCTGGGCCTCCTCGCCGTCGACGGCGCCCTGGTCAACCTGGGCGCTCCCCCGGAGCCGCTCGAGGTGAACGTGTTCTCCCTCATCGCAGGCCGCCGCTCGTTCGCCGGCTCCATGATCGGGGGCATCGACCTCACCCAGGAGATGCTCGACTTCTGCGCCGAGCACGGGATCGGCGCCGAGGTCGAGGTCATCTCGGCCGACCAGGTCAACGACGCGTACGAGCGCGTCCTCGCCTCCGACGTCCGGTACCGGTTCGTCATCGACAGCGCCACCCTGACCTGACTCACCCGACTTGAGCTGGACCTGACCTGACCTGAGTTCGCTTGCGAGCGCCCCCCACGCCCCTCACGGTGGCGTGCGGGGCGCTCGTCCCGTGACGGACTCAGCGGTCGTCGGCGAGCGCGGTGAGCCGGGCGAGGTAGGAGGGCCAGTCCTCCCCCTCCGGGAGGTTGGGGGAGGCCGGCGTGAGCCCCGCCATCCCGTCGATCCCCTCGCGCAGGATGTCGGCGTGACCCGCGTGCCGTGACAGGTCGACGAGCACGTGGACGAGCACGCGCCCCAGCGTGACCCGGGCGCGGTCCTCCGGCCACCACGGAACCCGACCGGTCGCCTCCAGCGGCAGATCGTCGATCGTCGCGTCGGCAAAGGCCCCCACCCGTCGGTAGAGGCCGACCAGCCCGTCGCAGGTCTCCGTCGCCGTCGCGTACCAGTCGGCCTGGGGGTCGGCGCGCAGGTCCTCCTCCGAGACGCGCTCCGCGGGGGTCGGCCACGGGCGGCCGAAGGTGTCGCCGAAGTAGCCGATCTCGACGTTGGCCATGTGCTTGACGATGCCGATGAGGTTCGTCCCGGTGGGCGTCCGGGGCGTGCGCAGGTCGCGCTCTCCGAGGCCGTCGAGCTTCCACAGCAGGGCCTCCCGCTGGGACCGGAGGTAGTGGTGCAGCGCGGACTTGGGGTCGCCGAGATCGCTCATGCGAGCATTCTGGCCCGCCGGCGGGGGCAGTGGTCGACCGGACGCCGGACACCCTCGGCCGGTGCGTCCGCCACACAGGAGCCGGCCCATCCGCTACGGTCGACACCGCCACCCGTCGGGGCGCCGGGCCACGGGTCCTCGGTGGGCACGTGGCACGAGCAGCACGAGTGACCGGTGGGTTCGCCGGGGAGTTGTACGGGGGCCTCGACCATGACCTCGACCACCACAGCGACGCAGGGGCGACGACCCGCTCGTGGGGTCCAGACCTTCCGACCCGACGTCGAGGGCCTGCGGGCGGTCGCCGTCGGCGCCGTGCTGCTCTACCACGCCGGGGTCCCGTGGGTCGGCGGAGGCTTCGTCGGCGTCGACGTCTTCTTCGTCATCTCGGGCTACCTGATCACCGGGCTCCTGCTTCGTGAGCTCGAGGGCCGCGGCACCCTGTCGCTGCGCACGTTCTACGCGAGACGGGCCAGGCGGCTCCTGCCGAGCCTGGCCCTGGTGCTCGTGACCGTCTCGGTGCTTGCCTGGCTCGTGCTGCCCCCGGTGCGCCGGGCGACCGTCTACGGCGACGTGGTCGCCGCGGCGCTGTACGTCGTCAACTGGTGGTTCGTCCACACGACCGTGGACTACTCCGCGGCCGGCATGCAGGCGAGCCCGGTCCAACACATCTGGTCCCTGGCGGTGGAGGAGCAGTTCTACCTCGCCTGGCCGCTGCTCATGCTGGGCGTGGCGGCCTGGTCCCGGGGTCGCGGCTCTCTGCGCTCCCGGCTGCTGGTCGTGGTGGGCGCGGTCACGGCGGCGTCGTTCGGGTACTGCGTGCTCCTCACGGCGACCGAGGCGGGCCGGGCCTACTTCTCGACCTTCACCCGGGGGTGGGAGCTGGGGGTCGGAGCGCTGCTCGCCGTGGCACTCGCCCGCTCGGAACCCGGTCGCGTCCCCGCCCGGGGGCTGCTGGCCCTGCTGGGGCTGGGCGCGATCGCGGCGGCGGTGGTCGGGTTCGACGACGCGACCCTCTTCCCGGGAGCCTGGGCGCTGCTGCCGTCGCTCGGCGCGGCGGCGGTCGTCCTCGCCGGCAGCGGGGGCGGCGCCCCGACGGGGCCGCAGCGACTCCTCGCCAGCGCCCCCATGCGCCACGTGGGGCGGTTGTCCTACACGTGGTACCTGTGGCACTGGCCGCTCCTGGTCTTCGCCGAGGCGCGTTGGGGTCGACTGGGCCCCGTGGCCGGACTGCTCGTGGTGGCCGCGTCCTACCTGCCCACGCTCGCCACCCACCGCCTCGTCGAGGAGCGGTTCCGTCGGTCGGCCCGGCTGGCGCGCCGGCCGGCCCTGGCGCTCGGCGTGGGGCTGGTCTGCACGGGCCTGGTGACCGTGGTCGGGGTGGGACTGAGCGCGGCGACGCCGGTGGTGCCCACCGCGTCGGCGAAGGAGGCCCCCGGCGCCAAGGCCCCGGGGGTCAGGTCGTCCCTGCAGACCCGTGCGGACCGCGTGCGCCCGGCGCCGCAGGACGCGGCGCAGGACCGCGGGCGGGTGTACGACGCCGGCTGCCTGGTCCACCGGGAGGACACGAGCTCCCCGCGCTGTGTCTTCGGCGCGGAGGACTCCCCCCGGACCGCGGTGCTGTTCGGTGACTCGCACGCGATGCAGTGGTTCCCGGCGCTCGTGCGGGTGGTCCGGCGCAGCGACTGGCGGCTCGTCGTGCTCACCAAGGCCGCCTGCCCTCCCTCGGACGCACCGATCTTCAACCCGAAGCTCAAGCGTCGGTTCACCGAGTGCGACCGGTGGCGCGGCGCCGCCCTCCACCGCGTCGAGCGGATCCACCCCGACCTCGTGCTGACCGGGAGCGCGACCGACTACGGCGTCGTGGACCACGACGGCGGCGAGCTCGGCGGCGCCGAGTCGCGGGCGCGTCTGCGCAGCGGCTACCACGGGGTCCTTCGCCGCCTGCGGGACGCGAGCGCCCGCGTCATCGCCCTCCAGGACATCCCGCACCACCGCGCCCAGGTGCCGGACTGCGTGGCCGGCCACCTGCGCCACCTCGACGCGTGCGCGATCCCCGAGGACGTTGCCGTCACCTTCACCCCGCTGGCCGACGCCGCCCACCGGACGGCGGGGGTCGGCGTCGTCGACCCCACGCCGGAGCTCTGCCCGCACGGCACGTGCCCGGGGGTGATGGGCAACGTCCTGATGTACCGCGACGCCGGTCACCTGACCGCGACCTACGTCCGCTCCCTCGACGACTGGCTCGCCGCACAGCTCGAGCTGCCGAGGCCTCGACCCGCGGCGTCGGCTGCCACCGGCTGACGACGCCGGCCGGGTCGGGCCGTTCGGCCCTGCCCGCCGGAAGCGCTCCGCCGGATGCTGGAGGTGAACCCGAGGGTGGGGTGTGGTGCATCACCCCCTTCCGGTGACGGACGGAGGTGCGGTCATGGCAGGGGCAGGACGGAGCCGGACGGTGGCGCCGTGGGCCACCGGCCCGGTGGCGGTCGCGGCCCTGGCGGCAGCGGGCGTCGGCTACCGGCGCGTCCTCGGTCCCTGGCAGCGGCGCTGGGGCGCCACCGACGCCGAGGTCGGCGCGGCCCTGCCGGGTGACGCGTTCGTCGCCGAGCCGGCCGCGCAGACCACTCGCGCGGTCACGGTCCGGGCCCTGCGCGAGGAGGTCTGGTCGTGGGTGGTCCAGGTCGGCGCCGACCGCGGCGGCTTCTACAGCTACGACTGGGTGGAGAACCTCTTCCGGCTGGGGATCCACAGCGCCGACGACGTCGTGCCGGCCTGGCAGCACCGCGCCGTCGGGGACCTCGTGCACGCCGACGCGGCCGGCAGCGCGGGCTGGTACGTCATGCAGGTGCTGCCGGGGGAGGCGCTCGTGCTCAAGACCGCCGACGTCGCCCACGCGCGCCCGATGTCGCGCGACGAGGGGGTGCGGTGGGAGTTCCTCTGGACCTTCGTCGTCCGCGACGCCGGGCACGGCACGAGCCGCCTGCTCGTGCGTGAGCGAGTCGCCTACGGCAGCCGGCTGACGGCTGCGCTCATGGCCCCCGTCGGCGTCGTCAGCTTCGTCATGACCCGGAAGATGATGCTCGGCATCCGGGACCGCGCCGAGCAGGCCGCGGCCACGACGAGCCCCGGGCGATGACCCGGCCCGGGTCGGCCGTCCACCCGTTGGGCGGGGGCCGCACGGGGGATGCGTGGGCCGGGCACGGAGGGCACACTGGGGTCGTCTCGGACGCGTTGTCGTCACCGGGGGGGAGGGTCCGACCCGACCGGCGGCAGCAGTCTCGTCGCGGGTCCTCTCGTCTCCTCGCCGTTCCCAGGAGTCCCCGTGCTCGTCATCGACCACCGCACCCTCCCCGTCGCCGACGCCATCCACCCCGGCGCCCTGACGATCCTCGACGCCACGTTGGCCGAGGTCTGCACCGGCCGGTGGACCCGCTCCGCCCGCTACCGCGAGCGCTACACCCGGCTCGCAGAGCGCTACCGCTGTTGGCTCGAGGGCGTCCACACCGACGACGCCCGCCTCGCGACCGCCACGGCCTGGGCGATCGCCGTGCTCGGGCCGTGCACCGACGACCGGCAGTGCTGCGTCCGCGAGGGCCGCCGGCGGGCGGACTGCTGGCGCAGCGACCGCTGCGGCTGCAAGGTCGGCCGGCACCCCCGTCACGACGGGCCGTGGACGGTCGCGACCCAGCTCGAGGCCGACCTGCAGGTCGCCGCGGTGCTCGCCCCGCGCTGAGGGCGGCGGTGCCCGGGACCGAGCGCGGCCCCGGTCAGCGGCGGTGGCGGCGGTGGTGTTCCGGCTCGAGGAACACCGCGACGGTCCGGGCCGGGACGGTGAAGCCGCCGGTGGCCGCGTCGTGGCGGGCCGAGCGGACGACCGGGTCCCCCCCGGCGGACTGGACGGGGTGGAGCTCGTAGCGGCGACCGGCCGTCCCCGGGAGGGTCTGGGTCGTCGGCGTGGCCCCGGCGTTGAAGACGACGACGAGCGACCGCACGTGCCGGTCGACGTCCGGGCCGCGGGAGTCGTCGATCGTCATGACGATGACGCCCGGGGTCTGGTGCGGTCCGGCGAGCGGGAAGCCGACCTTCTGCTGGACCAGGCGCGCCGTGCCGAGGTGGAACAGGGGCGTGCTCTGCCGGATCGCGAGCAGGTCCCGGGCGCCGCGGTCGGCCGCGGCGATGTCGGACGGGCCGGGCAGCAGGTCCCCGTCGGCGAGGAGGGGGCGCATGTACGGCCACTTCGCCTCGTTGTCCGCCGCGGGCGGCAGGCCGCGGGCGAACCCGTTGGTCGCGCCCGACCAGTCGAGGACGTTGAACCAGTCACCGGAGTTGAAGCTGTTGCTGTCGAAGGACTTGCTGCGAAGGTTCTCGGTCCCGGCCTGCCAGAACGACACCCCCTGCCCCAGGGCGGTCGTGCTCAACCCGACGAGCTGCATCCGGACCCGGTCGGCCATCGGGGTGTCCTGCGGCAGCTTGTACGCGAGCGCGTCGAACAGGGTCTCGTTGTCGTGGGCGCTGACGTAGGTGACCGCCTCCTGCGGGTCGGCGGTGTACCCGGTGGGCTGGCCGTTGTAGGGCACGTCGGCCCCGGTGACGACGGTGCCGTTGCGGTCGGTGAGGCGGTACCCGCCGAGGTTCCCGGTCAGGCCGACCCGGATCTGGTCCTGGAGGAGCAGCAGGCGCTGGCGCTGCTCGGCGGGGGTGCCGTTGACCGGGTCCCCGTTGGGGTCGGTGTACAGGCCGCTCGCGAAGCCCTGGATGCGCGGGTCCTCGTCGAACGGCCCGCCGCCGCGGACGGCGTCGCGGAGGCGGTCGTTGAACGTGCCGATGCCGGTCCCGGCCATGTTGGCCTGCGTGGCCTGGACGAACCGGGCGTCGTCGGCGACCTCCCCGAAGTTCCAGCCCTCGCCGTAGAGGTAGATCGACCTGCCGTCGACCCCGTCGCGGGCGGGCGTGAGCCGGTCGAGCCGGCGGCGCAGCTGCACCATGAGGGCCTTCGGCTGGTGGCCCATGAGGTCGAACCGGAACCCGTCGACCTTGTACTCCCGGGCCCAGGTGAGCACGGAGTCGACGAGCAGCTTGCCCATCATCGTGTGCTCCGTCGCGGTGTTCGCGCAGCACGTCGAGGTCTCGACCTGCCCGGTCGCCGACAGCCGCTGGTAGTAGCCGGGGACGACGCGGTCGAGCACCGACTTCGGGTCCTGCCCGGCCGCGGGGGTGTGGTTGTAGACGACGTCCATGACGACCCGCAGCCCGGACCGGTTGAGTCCGGCGACCATGCTGCGGAACTGCCGGGTGCGGACCGGGCCCTCGGGGTCGGTGGCGTAGGACCCCTCGGGCGTCGTGTAGTGGAGCGGGTCGTAGCCCCAGTTGAAGCCGTCGCTGTCGGCCACCTTCGCCACGCAGGCCTGCTGCTGCTCGCTCGCCGGTGGGAACGAGGGCAGGTCGCACGGCGGCTCCCGCTGCTGCGAGCGGCGTTCCTCGATCGTCGCGATGTCGTTGACCGGGAGCAGGTGCACGGTGGTCAACCCCGCCTCGGCGAGCCGGCGCAGGTGCCGCATGCCCGCGCTGTCGTGGTCGGTGAAGGCGAGGTAGGTGCCGCGGTGCCCGGCCGGGACGGTCCGGTCGTGGACGGAGAAGTCCCGGACGTGGAGCTCGTAGACGGACGTGTCCTCCGGCGTGCCGAGCGCGGGCTTGTGCAGGTGGTCCCAGCCGGCGGGCGCGAGGTCCGGGTCGTCGAGGTCGACGACCACCGAGCGAGCCGAGTTCGTCGTCAGCGCGAGCGAGTACGGGTCGGTGACCTCGCTGGTGACGACCTCGGAGACGGCCGGGGCCCACACCCGGACCGCGTAGAGGTAGCTCGCCCCCCGCCACGAGGCGCGGCCGCGGACGCTGTGGACCCCGTCCCGGTCCCGGTGCATCTCCAGCCGCCGCGGCTCCTCGGTCCCGGGGAGCCAGAGCTCGAGGGTGACGTCCTTGGCGGTCGGCGCCCACACCGACAGCCGGGGCCGGCCGTGGCGCCACGTGACGCCGAGCGAGCGGTGCGCGGCGTGGGCGTAGACGTCGTCGAGCACCGCGGCGGTCTGGACGCCGGTGTGACCGACGAGGGCGCCACCGGCGTCGTAGGCGGCCACGACGAGCTGGCCGGTGAGGAGGCGGCGCACGTCGCGCCGGGCTCGCCGGCCCACACGGAGGGCGTCGTAGCCCGCCAGCTGGGGGAGGTCGTCGAGGACGCGCGCGGGCAGGCTCCCGGCCCGGCGCAGCCGGTAGGACCGGCCCCCGGTGATCGTCCCGTCCTCGAGGGCGAGCCCGCCCTCAGGGGCGGCGACGAGCCGGAAGCGGACCGCGTCCTTCGGCGCCTTCCACGCGACGAGGCCACGGCGGACCCACTGGCCCGCGCGCTCGGCACCGAGCGGCTGCGGCAGGTCGGTCGTGACCCGGTGGGTCGTGTGGTCGTAGGTGAACGTCACCGGGCCCCCGGGGGAGTGGAGGGGAATGTTCGCGCCGCCGGCCTCGCCCCCGGCGCCGTAGTTCTCGTCCCACGAGTCGTCGAGCGCGACCTTGTACTCGAAGTCGCCCGCGGGGACGTCGAAGGTGCCGGCGAAGGTCCCGGGGGCGCCGTCGACGAGGTCGAGGTGGGTCGCCGGGCACCCGGGCTGCCAGTCCCCGGGGCACCCGAGCTCGGACTGCAGGCTGCCCGCGAGCGTGACCGTGTCCGGGACGGGGGTGTGGTCGGCGCGGGCGGGCACGCCGCCGGCGAGGCCGACGGCGGCCGCGAGCACGGCGACGAGGCCGGCCTTCGTGGGCAGACGCATGGCACGGGTCCCCTCGGGTGCGCGACGGTGAGCGGAGACATCCTTCTCCTAGGCCACGAACCGTGCAATTCGGGGACGGGGCCGGGCGGGGCCGTCGGGCGCGACCGGGTGCGCTGACACGGCGGGGCTACCGCGAGTCGACGAGGTAGCGGTCCGGGTCCGCGACGAAGGCGTCCCGGCAGCCGGGGTTGCAGAAGTGGTACGTGCGGCCGTCGTGCTCGGCGGTCGCGGCGGCCTTCTCCGGGTCGACGGTCATCCCGCAGACCGGGTCGGTGGCCTGCCCTGCGTCGTGGCCGTCGTGGCCGTCGTGGCCGTCGTGGCCGTCGTGGCCGTCGTGGCCGTCGTGGCCGTCGTGGCCGGACGCGTCGCCGGAGTAGCGGTCCGGGTGGGCGACGAAGGTCTCGCGGCAGTGGTCGGAGCAGAAGAAGAACGTCCGGCCCTCGTGCTCGCCCGTGGCGGGGGCGTGGGCGGTCTCGACCTGCATGCCGCACACCGGGTCCTTGGCGTAGCCGGCGCCGCCGCCGAACCGCTCCCGGTTCCGGTAGAGCCAGTAGATGACCGCGAACGCGGCGAGCGCGACGACGTTGAGGACCGTCGTGTAGTTGAGGCCGAGGGCGTCGCGGCCGACGCTGCCGTGCTGTCCGGTCGCCGCGTCCGGGACGATGCCGAGCCAGGTGAACAGGTACTCGATGACCAGGCCCGACAGGCTCATCGCGACCCAGAACACGGCGAGGAGCTTCGCGGCGATCCGGGTGCCGTAGTACTTGCGGTAGATCAGCAGCAGCGGCAACGCGATGAGGTCGGCGAACACGAAGGCGACGACCCCGCCGAAGGAGATCCCGCCGGTCCAGAGCGCCGCCGCGAGCGGGACGTTCCCGACCGAGCAGACGAAGCTGATGATCGCGAGGAACGGGCCGAGGACGACGTTCTCCAGTGTCGACCAGAAGCCGTGACCGGTGAGGAACAGGGCCTGCCACACCGAGACCGGGACCGCCACGTCGAGGAAGCCGGCGACGAGGAAGCCGATCGCGAGCTCCTTGCGGAGCATCGTGAGGTCGCTGATCGTGTACCCCGCCGCGTCCGACCAGCCGGCGAGGGTGCGGATCCGCCCTCGTCCCGGCTCCCCGCCCGAGCCGTGGTCGTGACCGCCGCGACCGTCGTCGAGGCGGCGGCGGGCCTGCTCGAGCTCCCCGGGCTTGATGACCCGGGGCAGCGCGAGGGCGAGGAGGGTGATCATCAGCACGCCCCCGACGAGCTCGGCGAGGGCGAACTCCCAGCCGAGCAGGAGCCAGAGCACGATGCCGAGCTCGAGGACGAGGTTGGTCGAGGCGAACATGAACGCCTGTGCCGCGGTGAAGCTCGCCCCCCGCGCGAACAGCGACTTCGCCAGCGCGGACGCCGCGTAGGAGCACGAGGAGGAGGCGGCGCCGAACAGTCCGGCCCTGGCGATCGTGCGCGGGCGGCCGTCACCGAGCGCCTGCTGCATCCGGGCACGGGACACGAACGCCTGGACGGCGCCGGAGAGGGTGAACCCGAGCACGAGCGCCCAGAGGGTCGCCCAGAACATGCCGAGCCCGTCGAGGAGGCTCTTGCCGATGACCTCGAGTACCTGCATCAGTGGTCGTTCTCCTCGTCTGTCGTCGGGGGTCGGGGCGGACCGGTCGGCTCACCCGTGGGCGCGGCGCTCCCGCCACTCGCGCCAGGCGCCGGCGAGCTCGCGCCGGACGAACCGCATCCGCCCGCCCGGGCCGGTGTCGCACGCGGGGACGTCGTCGTCCCGGTCGGCCGTCCCGGTGTCGCACGTGGGGGCCTCGTCGTCGTGCTCGTCCGGCGTCCCGCCGGACCGCGTCGCCTCGTCCACGACCAGCCAGCCTATACCCCTAGGGGGTACCGCCAACCCCCCACCCCCGGTGCCGCATTCCGCACTTCGTGCCCGTTCTGCCGCGCACACCCGGACAGGATGTCCGGTTGTTGCGGCCACACGGGCACGAAGTGCGGACCCAGGGTCGGGTCATGACGGCGCACGGGCAGGAAGACGGTCAGGCACACGGGCAAGGCCGCCGGGACGAGCACGGACACGGCCACGCCGAAGCGGCTTCCGCGGGACCGGCCGACTGGCTCGACCTCGAGGCGACCGTGCTCCGGGACTACTGGCAGACCGTGCTGGACCGGGTCGCGGCGGCGGCCGCCGGTCGGGGCCACCCGCGGGTGCTCGACCTCGGCGCCGGCACGGGCGTCGGGACGGTCGGTCTCGCCTCCCGGCTCCCGGGAGCGGAGGTCGTCGCGCTCGATGTCGACGCCGGCTCGCTCGAGCGCATCAGGACCCGAGCCGACCGGGCCGGTGTGACCGACCGGGTTCGGGTCGTCGGGGCCGACCTCGACCTCGGGTGGCCCGAGACGGCCGGGCTCGAGCCGCTTGACCTGACCTGGGCCTCGATGTCGCTGCACCACATGGCCGACCCCGGCCGGGTGCTCCGCGACGTCCTCGCCGCTACCTGCCCCGGCGGACTGCTCGCGGTCGCCGAGGTCGTCGACAGCCTCCGGTTCCTGCCCGAGCAGGACGGCGACTTCGAGGAGCGCGTCGTCGCCGAGGTCGACCGCGCCCACACCGAGCAGATGCCGACCCTGCGCACGCCGTGGGCCCCCCGGCTCACCGACGCCGGGTGGACCGTCGTCGAGGAGGTCGAGGTCCCGATCGACGTCGACGGCGCGGGCTGCCCCGAGCTCGCCCGGTTCGCCCACACCTCGTACGCCCGGCTCGCCGACGGCCTCGGAGACCGGCTCTCACCCGCGGACGCGGCGGCCGTCGCCGACCTCGTGGACGACGCCGGGCCCGGTTCCCTGCTCCGGCGCGGCGACCTCCGCGCCCGGGGCACGCGGCGGCTGACGATCGCCCGTCGCTAAGGGGGCCGCCGTAGTCCGCACTTCGTGCCCGTGTGGCCGCGCAACCCGCCCAAATGGGCGGGTTCGGAGCGGCGTAACGGGCACGAAGTGCGGGCTACGGGACCGGCGGGTGGGGGGCCGGCGGGGGCGGTCAGACGGGGAGGCGGCCGGTCTCGTAGGCCCAGATCGCCATCTCGACGCGGTTGCGGGCGCCGAGCTTGTCCATGAGGTTGCCGATGTGGGTCTTGACCGTGCTCATCGAGACGTAGAGCTCCTCGCAGATCTCCGCGTTCGTCCGGCCCCGCCCGACGGCGAGGAGCACCTGCTCCTCCCGCGCGGTCAGCGGCTCGGTCGGCTGAGCCGGGGGCGCGGTGCTGCGTCCCGCGAAGGCCTCGAGCAGCCGGGCGGTGACGCTGGGCGCGATGAGGGCGTCCCCCTTGGCGGCCGCCCGCACCGCCTGGACGAGCAGCTCGGGACCGGCGTCCTTGAGGAGGAACCCGCGGGCCCCCGCCCGGAGCGCGTCGTGGACGTACTCGTCGAGGTCGAACGTCGTGATGACGACGACGGCGAGCGGGTCCGGTACCCCCGGCCCGGCGAGCTCGCGGGTCGCCTCGATGCCGTCGAGCTCGGGCATGCGGATGTCGAGCAGGCACACGTCCGGCCGCAGCCGCCGGGCGAGGACGACCGCCTCCCTGCCGGTGCGCGCCTCCGCGACGACGTCGATGTCGGGTTGCGCCCCGAGGATCATCCCGAGCCCCACCCGGACGAGGTCGTGGTCGTCGGCGACGAGGACCCGCAGGGACTCCCCGGACGTCGCGCCCGTCACGGGTCCGCCGCCGCGCGCGGGATGACGGCGCTCACCACCCAGCCGCCGCCGTCGGCCGGCCCGGCCCGCAGCGTCCCGCCGAGAAGGGTGACCCGCTCGGTCATCCCGACCAGGCCGTACCCGTCGTCGCCCGCCCGGGCGCGCTCGTCCGCCGCGGCGCCACCCCGGCCGTCGTCCCGGACCGTCACCCGGACCGCGTCCGGCCCGCCGGCGACCTCGACCCGGACCCGGGTTGCGGCCCTCGCGTGCCGCCGGGCGTTCGTCACCGACTCCTGCACGAGCCGGTAGACCGCGGCGTCGACCGCGGATCCGAGGCCGACGACGTCCCCACTCACGGACAGCTCGACCGGCGGGACGTCACCGTCGCGGACCAGCCCCCCGAGGTCGTCGACGCCGTGGGCCGGGGCCCGCTCGGCGGCCTCCCCCTCCCGGAGGAGACCGACGAGGGAGCGCATCTCGGTCAGCGAGCGCGCCGCGGCGTCCTCGACGGTCGCGAGCACCTCGAGGGCACGGTCGGGGTCGCTCGCCGCGACCGCGCGGCCCGCCTGGGCCTGGATGAGGATCCCCGACACGTGGTGGGCGACGGTGTCGTGGAGCTCGCGGGCGAGCTGCTCGCGCTCGCGCATCCGGATCTGCTCGCCCTCGCGCCGGCGGGCCCGCGCCCAGAACCGGACGGCGGCGCCGAGCGCCGCGGGGAAGGACAGGAAGCCGAGACCGACGAGGATGCTCAGCCCGCTCGAGTCGTAGAGCGGCTCACGCAGCAGGTGGCAGGCGTCGAGGAAGACGATCCCGGCGACGACCGCGCGGCCGGAGCCCCAGCGGGTCAGGGAGTACGGGAACAGGAGCACGCACGAGGTGACGTCCAGCACCCCGTGGTCCCGGCCGGCGAGCGCCGGCCCCAGGCCCGCGAGCGTCTGCGCGCCGTAGCCGGCGAGGAGGGCGGCGAGGGGACGGTGGCTGCGCCAGAGCAGCGCGACCGGGCAGACCATCGCGAGCAGGATCGAGTACGCCGGCCACGGCACGTCGCTGCGGAGCAGGCCCTCGACCAGGGCCGCGGGGACGAGCACGGCGGCCAGGGCCTTGTCCCACCACGGCACCCCCGCGGGTGCGGGGACGGCGGGCTCGTCCCACAGGGCCCTCAGGGCGCTCCTGACCACGGCGTCAGCCTAGGGACTTCCGGACGCCGACGGATCGGACTTCCGGTCGGGTCGCTCTCGGACCGTGGTCGGAGGCGAATGGGTCCGCCGGGCCGATCCGCCCCGGGGCGTCGGCCCACGACGCTGGACGGCATGACGAACACGCTCTCGCCCCGTGACCTACCCACCCCCACGTCCACCCCCACGCCCACCCCCACCGCTCACCGGACGCCTCCGGACGCCGCCACAGGTGCCGGCGCCGCGCTTCAGCGGGCCGGCGGCGTCGCCGCCCTGGTGCAGGCGGCTACCTACGTCGTCGGCTTCGCCGCCATGGCCGCCTGGCTCGGCCCCCGCGGGTTTGCCGAGGCCCAGGGCGACCCCGCCGCCGCGCTGTCGTTCCTGCTCGCCAACCAGTCCGTGATGTACCTGTGGTACCTGCTGATCTACCTCGTCGCCGGGGTCGCGCTCGTCGTCCTCGTGCTCGGCGTCCACGACCGGATCCGTGCCGCCGGTCCGGCGCTCGCGCAGACGGCGACCGCCTTCGGACTGCTCTGGTCCGGGGTCGTCCTCGCCAGCGGCATGGTCAGCCTCGTCGGACAGCGCACCGTCGTCGGGCTCGCCGCCACCGACGGGGACACCGCGGCGACGACGTGGTCCGCGGTCTCGGCGGTTCAGGACGGCCTCGGCGGCGGGATCGAGCTCGTCGGCGCGGTGTGGGTCCTCCTCGTCGCGGTCCTCGCCCTGCGGACCGGGGTCCTGCCCCGCGGGCAGTCCGTCCTCGGGCTCTGCGTCGGGCTCGTCGGGATCGCGACGCTCGTGCCGCAGGCCACCGTCGCCGCCTCGGTGTTCGGGCTCGGCTTCATCCTCTGGTACGTCCTCGCCGGCCTCGCCCTGCTCCGCCGCTGACCCCACGTCCCGCCCCGTAGCCCGCACTTCGTGCCCGTTCGGCCGCGCATTCCCCCCGAATCGGGGGGCTGCCGCGGTCAACCGGGCACGAAGTGCGGGCTGGGGTGGTGACCTCAGGGGGTCGGGGGGTCCGGGCGCGGGGTGACGATCGGGAACCAGAACGCGAACGTGTCGAGCAGACCGAGGAACTCCGCCACGTCGGCGGCCTCGCCGTCGACGGTGATCGCGCCGCTCTCGACCCGCTCCTCGAAGGTCGCGATCCCGAGGGTGAGGTCGTCCAGCGCCGCGCGGGTGAGCGTCACGGACGCCGTCGCGTCGGGGTCGGGCGCGCCCTCGAAGTAGTTGAGGACGCCGTTGTCGACGAGCAGCCCGTACGTCGCGTCGAGGTCGCTGAACCGGGCGGTGAGGCGGATGGTGCGTCCGGCCGCCCGCGGGCCGTTGAGCCGGATCGCGAGGTAGTCGAAGTACATGTCCAGGGTCAGGGCCCGCATCGTGTCCGGGCTCGCGGTCGACGGCGTCGGCAGCTCCCGGACGCCCTGGCGCAGCTCCTGGGCGGCGCTGAGGTAGAAGTTGCGCCACGGCCCGGACTCGGCCCGGTAGCCGAGCTGCTCGAGGGTGTCGGCCTGGAGCTCGCGGGCCTCCTCGTTGTCGGGGTCGGCGAACACGACGTCGTTGACGACCTGGGCCACCCAGCGGTAGTCGCCCGCGGCGAAGTCCTCCCGCGCGCGGGCGAGGACCGCCTCGGCGCCGCCCATGTACCGCACCCGCCGCCGGGCCGTCTCGACCGGCGGGTGCGGCTCGAGGTTGGCCGGGTTGCCGTCGAACCACCCGAGGTAGAGCTGGTACTGGGCCTTGACGTCGTGGCTGACCGAGCCGTAGTAGCCGCGGTTGGCGAACGAGCGCGCGAGGGAGTCGGGGAGGGCGACCGTCTCGGCGATCTCGTCCATGGCGTAGCCGTGGTTGGCCAACCGGAGGGTCTCGTCGTGGATGTAGCGGTAGAGGTCCCGCTGCCCCGTGAGGTAGGCCCGGATCGCCGCGTTGCCCCACGTCGGCCAGTGGTGGCTGGCGAAGACGACCTCGGCCTCGCCGAACAGCTCGAGGGAGGTCTTGATGTGCTTGCTCCACAGCAGCGCGTTGCGCACCTCCGCCCCCCGCAGGGTGTAGCAGTTGTGCAGCGTGTGCGTCGCGATCTCGGCCATGCACAGCGCCTTGAACCGGGGGAGGTAGAAGCAGAACTCGGCCGGGGCCTCGGCGCCCGGGGTGTCCTGGAAGACGATCTCGACCCCGTCGATCGTCAGCGTCTGCCCGGTCCGCTCGATCGTGTCGGTCGGCGCCACCAGGCCGATGGTGCCCGACGACGTCGTCTGTCCCAGCCCCCCGCCGACGGCGCCGCGCGCGTCCTTGGGCAGCAGGTTGCCGTACATGTAGCTCGCCCGGCGTCCCATCGCCGTCCCCGCCATGACGTTCTCGCTGACGGCGTGCTCGAGGAACCCGTGCGGCGCGACGATCCGCACCCGACCGGCGGCGACGTCGTCCTCGTCGACGACCCCGCGCACCCCGCCGTAGTGGTCGACGTGGGAGTGGGTGTGGAGGACGGCCACGACGGGGCGGTCCCCGAGGTGCTCGCGCACGAGTGCCATGGCCGCCGCAGCGGTCTCGGCGGAGATGAGCGGGTCGACGACGATGTAGCCGGTCTCGGAGCGGATGACGCTCATGACGGACAGGTCGTAGCCACGGACCTGGTAGACGTGATCGGGGACGACCTCGAACAGCCCGTGGACCGCGTTGAGCCGCGTCTGGCGCCACAGGCTCGGGTTCACCGAGTCCGGGTTCTCGCCGTCGACGAAGTCCCACGACGTCGTCGTCCAGACCGGGGAGCCGTCCGGGGCGGACACGACGACCTCGTCCTCGTGGGCGATCAGGCCCTGCCCGGCCGCGTCGAAGTCGGCGGTGTCGTCGAACGGCAGGTCGTCCAGGAGGCGGTGGTTCGCCGCCGACGTGGCGGCGGTCGGCTCCTTCGGATCGCTCATCGCGGTGCTCCTTGACTCGGGTCGGGGGACGTGCGTCGCTCGTTCACGGTGGCGCCGGGGAGGCCCGGACGTCGTCACCCGTGACGGGTGACCTCGGGGGACGCGTCAGGCGAGCATCCCGAGGCCGTCCCCGAGGACCTTGGCCCCGAGGACGGCGAACAGGACCGTCATGACGGTGGCGGTGTTCGCGGTCAGCCACTCCTTCATCGTCGTCAGGACCGGGGCGGCGCGGTCCCCGGCGACGAGGTAGGCGCCCACCGGCAGGATGATCGTCACCGAGGAGAGGAGGACGTAGACCGTGCCTGCGACGACCTCGCCGGCGGTGTCGAGGCCCGCACCACCGATGCTCGTGGCCGCGGCGAGGGCGAGCCCGAGGTTCTTCGGGTTGGCGAGGGTGAGCAGCAGGCCGGTGCCGAGGGACTTCACCGCCGAGAACTCGTCGACGGCGGCCATCCACGCCGGGACCGCGGGCGCCTCCCCGGGGACGGGTCGCGAGCGCCACTGTCGCCAAGCCAGGGCGAGGAAGAGGACGCCGACGAGCACCTGGAGCACGCCGCCGGCCCCGGACTCCCCGTCCGAGGCGGAGCCCACGCCGATCGCGAGGACAACGAGGACGGCGGCGGACAGGCCGACCAGCCAGCCCGCGAGGAACGCGAGGCTGTTCCGCGCGGCGGCCCGGGAGAACAGCATGAGGATGAGCGCGATGACCGGCACGGGGCTGATCGCCACCCCGACCGCGTTCCCCAGGACTGCCCCGACGGCCTGACCGATGCTCACACAGCCAAGCGTCGACGGCGCCCGGGCCGGGCCGCGTCACCCGGTTCGGGTGAGCCACGTGCGAGCGCCGGTGGGGCAGGATCTGACCGGGCTGCCGAGAGAACGGGAAACGATGACCACTGCAGAGCCGCCGGAGGAGCCGAGCCAGCACGGGGAGAGCCGCAGATCGCGGGACGTCCGGGAGGTCGTCACGGTGGTCCTGCTCTCCATCACCGCCGTCCTCACCGCCTGGTGCGGGTTCGAGTCCTCCAAGTGGGGCGGGGAGATGTCGATCGCGTTCAGCCAGGCCTCGAGCGCGCGGGTGCAGGCGGTCGGGGCCCAGGCGGAGGCCCGTGACGCCCGGTCGGTCGACCTCGCGATCTACACGCAGTGGATCGACGCCGTCGCCCAGAACAAGACCCGGCTCGCGACCTACATCGAGGACCGGTTCACTCCGACGTTCGCGACCGCCTTCGAGGACTGGAACGCCCATGACCGCAAGCTCCCCTCCCCGTTCGCGGAGCCGTCCTACGTCCCGGCCGGGACCGCGGAGGCCGAGCGGCTGACGTCCCGGGCGGACGACCGGTTCCAGGCTGCGCTCGACAACAACGCCCAGGGCGACCAGTACTCCCTGCTCACCGTGCTCTTCGCGCTCGTGCTGTTCTTCACGGCGATGTCGAGCCGGAGCTTCCCGACGTGGGCGGCGCGGACCATGCTCGGGTTCGCCATTGTGCTCGCCGGCGTCGGCGTCGCGATCGTCGCGACCTTCCCCGTCATCGTCTGAGGTCCCGGGGCCGCACGCGCCCCGTCGAGGAGCGGGTCACGACGGCCGGCTCGAGAAGCACCCGCGTCGGCGTCCGATCCGGGTCGCCGATGCGGTCGAGCAGGGCCCGCGCGGCCTCGGCGCCGACGTCGACGGCACGGTCGTCGACCGAGGTGAGGTCGAGGTAGTGCGTCGAGGCGAGCGGCGAGTTGTCGTAGCCGAGCACCGACGCATCCTCGGGGACGCGCAGGCCCCGCTCGCGCAGGACCGCGAGGGCGCGGAGCGCCATCGTGTCGTTGGCGGCGAACACCGCAGTCGTCCCCGGGTGGGCGTCGAGGAGGGCGACGGCGGCGGCGTATCCCGCCTCCTCGGTGGTCGCGCCCCCCTCGCCGCTCACGACCGGGGGCAGCCCCTCGGCCGCCATCGCCTCCTCGTAGCCGCGCCGCCGCTGGGTGGCGGCGCCCCCCGACCCGGTCAGGTGCCCGATCCCGGTGTGCCCCAGGTCGACCAGGTGCCGGACGGCGAGAGCGGCGCCGACGGCGTCGTCCCCGGTGACGAGGTCGGCGTCCTCGGGGACTGCGGTCCGGTGGCCGATGACCACGAAGGGCACCGCAAGGTCGGTCAGGGGCAGGGCGCCGGGCTCGCGGGCGATGACGAGCCCCTCGACCCCGCTGCACTTCAGCGGTCGGTACTGGACCGACTACGGCTCGAGCCCGTCGGCTCCGATGAGCTGGCGCTACCAGGGCCCGCCCGGGTCCGGGGCCCTCGCCGACGTCGGCAGCCACCTGTCGTACGTGGGGGAGTTCCTCTGCGGCGGCATGAGCGAGGTCAGCGGCGGCCGGCTCGGGACCGTCATCCCCACCCGCCCCGTCCCCCTGGGCGGTTTCGGGTCACGACCACGTCGCGGTCTCCGACGAGCGCGAGCCGGTCGAGAACGACGACTATGCGACGTTCTCGACGGCCTTCGAGCACGGGGTGGGGTCCCTCGAGGTCTCCCGGGTCGCCGCGGGGCACGCGAACAGCCTCGTCTTCGAGATCTTCTGCGAGCGAGGCGCCGCGCTGTTCGACCAGCGCCGGCCCGCCGAGGTCGGGGTCTTCCTCGACGAGGGCACCTCGGCCGAGAACGGCTACCGGACCGTGGTGCTCGGCCCCGAGCATCCGTACGTCGCGGGCGGACTCGCCATGGACGCGCCGGGCGTTGGCTTCGGCCAGAACGACGCCTTCGTCTACCAGGCCCGCGCCTTCCTCGAGGAGGTCGCCGGGGTGCCCGCGAAGCAGTCGCTGCCGCGGAACGCGACCTTCGCCGAGGGCCTGCACAACATGGAGATCCTCGACGCCGTCGCCCGCTCCGCCGCCGGCGGCGGGGCCGCCGTCTCCCTCCCCCCGCAGTCCAGCCCCACCACGGAGAGGACCGACCGATGAAGCTCGGCGTCTACACCGCGATCCTGCACGACCGTCCCCTGCCCGACGCCCTCGACGTCATCGCCTCGCTCGGCCTCGAGGCCGCCGAGATCAACGCCAGCGGGTTCCTGCCGCCGGTGCACCTCCCGGTCGACGCCGTCATCGAGAGCAGGACGGCCGCCGAGGACTACCTCGGGGTCTTCGAGGACAAGGGCATCGCCCTGGCCGGCCTCAACGCCAACGGCAACCCGCTCCACCCCGACCCGGTCATCGGCGAGAAGCACGCCGCCGACCTGAGGCGCGCGATCCGCGCGGCCGGGTCCCGGCGACGGCGCTGCTCGGCCTTCGCCTCGGCCCTCGGGCAGTCACGGGTCGTGACGATGTCGGGCCTGCCCGGCGGAGAGCCCGGCGCCCGGGTGCCCAACTGGGTCGTCAACGCGTGGAACAGCGGCGCGCTCGACGTCCTCGACCACCAGTGGGAGGTCGCGGTGCCGTTCTGGCGCGAGATCGACGCGCTCGCCGCCGACCACGGCGTCACCGTCGCCATCGAGATGCACCCGCAGAACATCGTGTTCAACCCACCGACCCTCCAGCGGCTCGTCGAGCGGACCGGGGCCGGCAACGTCGGTGCCGAGATGGACCCCTCCCACCTGTTCTGGCAGGGGATGGACCCGGTCGCGGCCGTGGAGTACCTCGGCGACCTCGTCGTTCACGCCGCGGCCAAGGACGTCCGGACCAACGAGCACGCCCTCGTCTACGGGGTGCTCGACGAGCGCTTCCGGCGCCTCCGGCCGGACGAGGAGCGGACCAACCTGGGCGGGGAGGAGTACGTCAACGAGTGGCCGGCCGACTCGGCCTGGGACTTCGTCGCGCTCGGCCGCGGGCACGACGTCGCCTTCTGGAGCCGGTTCGTCGACGCCCTGGCCGCGGTCGACGCGGACATGGCTGTCAACATCGAGCACGAGGACGCCTCCCTCGGCCGGGTCGAGGGACTGCAGGTGGCCGCCGACGTGCTGCTGCGGGCCGCCGGGCGTCGTTAGCCGGACGCCCGCGCGGGCGGCTCCGCCGGGGCGTCCGCGCCGGTCCCGCCCCGGGCGGCCCGCTCGTGCGGGAGGTCGGCCGTCGTCGCGAGCGAGAGGAGGGCGAGGACGGCCGCGACGAGCAGCCCCGCCTTGAGAGAGCG
This sequence comes from uncultured Actinomycetota bacterium, assembly GCA_963800325.1. Lineage (GTDB taxonomy): Bacteria > Actinomycetota > Actinomycetes > Actinomycetales > Dermatophilaceae > CAWDAQ01. The sequence continues at coordinate 54,798 of CAWDAQ010000010.1, forward strand.
CAGCTGGGCGTCCTCGTAGCCCTCGACGACCGCCGCCGTCGTGGCGGAGTCGAGCCCGGCGTCCCGGGCGGCGGCCTCGACCTGCGCGCTCGTGACGAAGTCGAGGCCGGACTCGACCGCGACCCCGACCTGTCGGCTGACGGCGGCGCTCACCCGCGGGTCGTCCTCGACGTTCGTGGTGAACGCGTTGGCGAGTCCCGCGATGAGGACCGCCCCGACGAGGGCGATCCCGAGCGAGGAGCCGAGCTGCTGGCCGGTGTACTGCAGGCCACCGGCCTCGCTGCGCCCGGAGGCGTCGACCGAGGACTGGACGACGTTGCCGAGCTGGGAGACCATCAGCCCCATCCCGACCCCGAGCAGGGCCATGGAGACCGCGAACGGCACCTCGTCCAGCCCCGGCCGGATCGTCGCGAGCAGCCCGAGGGCGGCGACCATCGTCGTGAGCAGCCCGGCCCGGACCACCGAGCGGACGGCGAACCACGTCGAGAGCCGCGATCCGAGCGCCGACGCGAGGAACATCGCCACCGACACCGGGAGCATCCGCAGGCCCGTCTCGAGGGCGTCGAGGCCCAGGACGAGCTGGAGGTAGAGCGGGACGACGAAGAACACCCCCATGAGGACGAGGTTCTGGGTGAGCAGCCCCATGAGCCCGGACCGCAGCGGGGGGACGCCGAGGAGGGACAGGTGGACGAGCGGGTCCTCGCCGCGCCGCTCCCGGCGCGCCGTCCAGCGCACCAGCATCCAGATCAGCACCCCGCCGAGCGCGAGGACGAAGGGGGTCAGGGACAGCCCGAACGGCTCCACCGGGGAGCTTCGCGGTACGAGCAGGCCCCACGAGCTCGACTGGAGCACCGCGAGGACGCCGAGGCCGAGCCCAGCCGCGGCGAGCCCGGCGCCGACGAGGTCCAGTGACGGGCGTGGCCCCTCCCGGGGCGCGTCCCGCACGCGTCCCGAGAGGGCGAGCACGGCCCCGACGAGCACGACCTCGCCGACGAACACCAGGCGCCAGGTGAGGTCGGTCGTCACCCAGCCGCCGAGGATGGGCCCCACCGCGATGCCGGCGCCGGCGACCCCGCCGATCGCGGCGTACGCGAGCACGCGGCTGCGCCCCTCGTAGTTGCCCGCGACGAGCGCGGCGAGCGCCGGCAGGACGAGCGCCGCCCCGAGCCCCTCGAGCACCGACCAGCCGAGCGCGAGCACGAGGGTCGTCGGGGCCGCCGCGGTGACCGCCGAGCCACAGCCGTAGACGACGAGCCCGACGAGGAAGGCCCGCCGACGGCCGATGATGTCGCCGACCTTGGCGCCGGCGAGCATGAACATCGCCATGACGAGGCAGTAGAGGGTGATCACGGCCTGGATCGTGGTCACGGTGGTGTCGAAGTCCGCGACGAGCGTGCTGATCGAGACGTTCATCACCGACTGGTCGAGCACCATGAGGAACTGGGCCGCGCCGAGTGCGACCAGGGGCCACCACTGCCGCATCGAGGCTCCCGTCCGTGGAGGTGGGTCCCCCCCGGGTCCCGGGGCGGAGGGCAGCAGGCTACGGCCCTGGACGGGACGAACGGATCACCCGGGCCGGGTGAGGTGGCGGCACGAGCGGTGGGGGTGCCAACGTCCGCAGGGTCAGCGTCGGGGCGACCGAGCGTGCGGACGCAACGTCGCTGGGGGCGCCTACGTCCGCAGGGTCAGCGTCGGGGCGACCGAGCGTGCGGACGCAACGTCGGTGGGGTGGGTCAGGACGCGGTGGGAGCGAGGAGGCGACGCACCTCGGACTCCCGGAACCGGCGGTGACCGCCGAGCGTCCGGACCGCGGACAGCTTGCCCGCCTTGGCCCACCGGCTCACGGTCTTGGGATCCACCCGGAACAGCTCGGCGACCTCGGCAGGGGTCATCAGCTGCTCGGTACCCTCGAGGCTCGCGGCCACGACTGCCCCTTCCCGTGGCGTGCGGCCACACGGTGTGGCCTCCCCGGTGGAGGTGGCCCGGTTGTCGTTTCTTGACCTTCACCTTACTCAGCCCTGACTCAAAGTTGAGCACTTTTCGGGAAATCCCGACATGTGGGATGGACGGCCCCGAAGGGGCCGTTCGGACATGCCGCCCGGCTCGGTCGTGGCCCGCTCCGGTGGGGCGCCCGCGTCAGTGGGTGCCCGGCTCGTGGGCGGAGTGGCTCGCCGGCTCGAGCTGGAACGTCGAGTGCTCGACGTCGAAGTGCCCGTCGATGCACGCCTGGAGCTCGTCGAGGACCCGGGGGGAGTGCGCCTCGCGGAAGCAGGCGTCCTCGACGACGACGTGGGCCGAGAGCGCCGGCAGCGAGGAGGTCACCGTCCAGACGTGGAGGTCGTGGACGTCGAGGACGTGCTCGTTGTCCATGAGGTGGCCACGGACCTGCCCGAGGTCGACCCCCTCCGGGGCGGCCTCGAGCAGGATGCGCCCGGAGTCGCGCAGCAAACCCCGAGCGGCCTTGAGCATCAGCGCGACGACGAGGAGGGAGGCGATGGCGTCCGCGCGCGTCCACCCGGTGAGGATGATGACGACGCCGGCGACCACGGTGCCGAGGAAGCCGTAGAGGTCGGTGAGGATGTGCTGGTAGGCGCCCTCGACGTTGAGGCTGCGCCGGTTCGCCCGCGCGATGAGCCACGCGGACGCGATGTTGACCGCCACCCCGACGATCGCGACGACGAGCACCGGGCCGCCCTCGACCGGCGGCGGGTGCACGAGCCGCCGGACCGCCTCGACCGCGACGACGACGCTGACGACGACGAGGGTGATCCCGTTGCCGGCGGCCGAGAGGATCTCGGCCCGCTTGAGGCCGAAGGTCCAGATCCCCTCGGCGGGCCGGGCGGCGAGGTGCATCGCCCAGAGTGCCGCCCCGATGGCGGCGACGTCGGAGAGCATGTGTCCCGCGTCCGAGAGCAGGGCGAGCGACCCCGACAGGAACGCCGTGACGACCTCGCCGACCATGAAGGCGACCAGCAGGGCCAGCGCGCCGACGAGGTAGCGGCGGTCGGCGTCGGGGGAGACGTCGTGGTCGTGGCCGTGTCCCTGGTCGTGCTTCGTGCCCGGCGTCGCGCCGCTCGCCCCCGCCTCCGGCGGGGTCGTGCCGCGGCAGAGGTCGGACTCGGGTGAGCTCCCCCGGCTCATGTCGGCACCTCGCAGACGTCGACCTCCGCACAGGTCCCGGTCGCGAGCACGACGCCGACCAGGTCCTCGAGGGCGTGCCCGAGCCTGGCGTCGGCGAGCTCGTAGCGCACCCGGCGGCCTTCGGGGACGGCGACGACGAGCCCGCAGCCCCGCAGGCAGGCGAGGTGGTTCGAGACCCCCTGCCGGGAGGCGCCGACGAGCTCGGCGAGGTCGCTGGGGTACCCGGGGGCGTTGCGCAGGGCGAGCAGGATCCGAGCGCGGATCGGGTCGGCGAGGGCGTGCCCGAACCGCGAGAGGACCTCGTGGTGGGTCGCGGTGTCCATGCCCGCGACGGTACACAGGCTCGTGGATTCAGGGCAACGTGTACCGTCGGCGACGCCGGGCGCCCCGGTCTCCCCGGGCCGCCCCGGGGCGACGAGGCGTCAGGCCTCCTCGACCTCGATCCGCCCCTCTCGCCCCGCCTCGGCCAGGGCGGCGTGGTCGGCGACCGCGAGGTCGGCGTACCGCTCGGCGAACTCGGCGAGCGCGTCCGGGACGGCGTCGCCCGAGCCGAGGTAGGCCGACAGGGCGACCGGGTCCCCCGAGCGCGCGTGCGCCCTGGCCAGCGCCCAGCCGCAGAGCTCGCCGTAGAGCCGCAGGCCCTCCGGGCGCATCTGCTCGACGTCGAGCGACCCCTTCTGGTCGCGCAGCTGGCGCAGGTAGAAGTCGCGGTCCCGGCCGTCGAGCCCGGTGACGCGGTCCCAGCCGAGGAAGATGTCGCTGACGGCCTGCATGACCTGTTGCCCGGCGACGACCCGCTCGCCCTGGTTGTCCGGCACCGCTCCCCGGGTCCGCCCCGCGAGCGGCTTCGCGAGCACCGAGGGCGGGGCCTCCTTGGCCTGGAGGAAGAGCGGGTCGTCGTCGTCGCGACCCCGCAGGAGGATGATCCAGCAGCGGGTGCCGACGCTGCCGACGCCGACGACCTTGCGTGCCATGTCGACGAACTCGTACTTCTCGAGCAGCACCCGGCGGTCCGCGGGGAGGCTGCGGCCGTAGCTCGCGACGAGGCCCTTGACGAGGGTGACGAGCTCCTCCCGGGCGGTGCCCCCGGCGAGGTCGTCCACCGGCACGACGAGCGGGGGGTCGGCGGTGATGCGACGCCCGGCCGGGGTGACCCGGGTGAGCTTGCGCTGCGCCTTGAGGCTCTCGTTCGCGCGGGCCTTCGCGAGCGTCCCCGCGACGGCCTTGCGCTGGCGCTTGGCGAGCCGGGCCCCGGTGAGCGCGCTCAGCTCGTCGGCTTCGGCGCGGGTGTACCAGACCTTCAGCGTCGGCATCTCGGCGAACTCGGCCATGGCGTCCCGGTAGCGGCGCACCGTGCCCCGGACCACCGCGCGTCGGTCGCCGCGGCCGGCGCCGAGGGTCATGCCGACGACGGCGAGGCTCGCGACGAGACGCTTGACGTCCCACTCCCACGGACCCGGGTGGGTCTCGTCGAAGTCGTTGAGGTCGAACACGAGCCGCCGCTCCGGGGAGGCGAACAGCCCGAAGTTGGTCAGGTGGGCGTCCCCGCAGAGCTGGACCTCCAGGCCGGTGCTCGGGCCGGCGCCGAGGTCCGCGGCCATCACCGCGGCGGCGCCCCGGTAGAAGGTGAACGGCGAGACGAGCATCCGGCCGTAGCGGATCGGCACGAGCTCGGGGACCCGGGCGCTGGCCTGGTCCTCGAGGACCGTCACCGGGTCCGGACGGGTATCGGGCAGGACGAGCTCGGCCAGGTCGCCCCGGGGAAGGTCCTTGCGGGCCTCCCGGCCGCGGGCGGTGCGCTCGCCGAGGGTGAGGTGCTCGGGCACGGCTCCCCCCTTCACGCCCTCCACGGGGCTCGGCCCATTCTCGGCGGGCTGCCCTCGGCCCGGCCTCACCCCGGACGGGGGAGATGCGGCCGGCGGGTTGGTAGCGTCACGGCATGGTCGACCCCGCCGACGAGACCCGCATCGAGCACCGCACCGACCTGCTCCCCGAGGAGCAGGCCGTCGGCAGCGAGGACCCGGAGGGTCAGGCCGAGGCGATCCTCGCCGAGTCCGACGAGCGCGTCGAGGAGCCCGAGCGCACCCGGCACGAGTCGGTCCAGACCCCGGACTGAGGACGTCGCGGTGGAGTGGGGAACCGTCGCCGGCTGGGCGGCGGTCGTGATCTCGGCCCTCTCGGCGCTCCAGTCGTGGCGGGCGACCCGGCAGGCCGCGCAGGCCCGCGACGGCGCCGCGAGCGTCGAGGTCTCGCTCGAGCGGATCGCCGACGCCCTCGCCGCGAGGCAGCGCGCCCCGGGGCGCGGCGGCCTCCGCGCCCGCCGAGAGGGCGACCACGAGGGCGAGCAGGAGGGCGCGCCCGAGGGCGGCGTCCCGGCGTTCACGGTCGAGCTGCTCACCAGGGGCGGGTACCGGCTGCGCAACGTCTCCTTCGTCCCGGCGACCCGGGTCACGGTGGCTGCGCCCTCGGGTGGCGCCGCGCTCGCCGCCGAGGTGGAGCTCGGCCCGCTCGCGTCGACGGAGCCGTTCGACCTCCCCCCGGCCCGTCGCGGGGGCCCCACGCGACTGACGGTGACGTGCACCGAGATCCCGGACGGGGTCGAGGTGGCCCTCCCGGGCACCTGACCCCCGTCGCCCCCGGTCGCCGCCGGTCGGGGCCGTCAGCGGCGGCGAGCCGCCGACCCGGCGCCCCCGCCCGCGCCCGAGAGGCCGATCATGGCGCCGAGGACGAAGCCGAAGTCGTACCAGCCGCCGGTGTTGTGGACCTCGTAGATGCTCACCTGGTCGGTGAACAGCGAGACGACGAACGTCACCGGGATGATGAGGCCCTGCCACAGCCCGAGCCAGAAGCCGGCGGCCTCGGGGCCGTGGCTCGTGCCCGGGTTCGGCCCCGCCGCGCACGCGGCGAGCACGAGCAGCACGCCCGCCGCGGCGAGGACGACCGTGAGCCTGCGCGTCACCGGCCCCACCCCCCACGTGCACCCAACCGCGCACGGCCCACGGCCGGGCAGGGACGAAGGTCCCCGGCCTGGTGTGCCGCGGTCCCGGTCGGGGTACGTCGAGGGAGCGGCCGGGACCCCTCCCACGAGGAGGTCCCGGCCGACCACGCCGACGTCGGGTCAGGGCCCGAGCCCGGGGGCGAGGTCGACGCGCACCCGGCCCGGCTGGTCGTCGAGCACGACCACCGTCGCCAGCCCCGCGCGCGTCCACCCGACCGGCAGCAGGAACCAGCGACCGCCGGCGTGGACGAGGGGGCGCAGGCCGTTGTAGCGGAACCGGTAGGCGCTGTGGTCGGCGTCAAGGCGGGCCACCCCGACCCCGGGGCCGGGCAGGTGGAGGTCCTGGCTGCTGTAGACGACCGCCTGCGGCAGGATCGGCAGGGTGCGCTCGACGACGCGGGCGGTCGAGCGTCCTCGCGTCTGCGCGAGGTCGGTGACCCCCCAGAAGGCCGTGACGAGGACGAGCGCGACGACCACACCCCGGCGCAGCGGCGCCCCCACCCGGAGCCGGGCCACCGTCGCGGGGGCCAGCAGTCCCCCGACGGTGGCCGTCCACGCGGCGTACTCGAGCAGCAGGACCGCGCCGCCCAGCGCGAACGGGGCCCACGTCCCCTGCGGTGGCCGGTAGAGCCCGAGCAGGCCGGCGCCCGCGAGCACCGCCGCGACGGCGAGGACGACGAGCGTCGCGCCCCGGGCCCGGGTGCGCGTCGCCCGCTCCAGCCACCGTCCGGCGAGGGCGTGCACCGCGACGAGGACACCGAGCAGCAGCAGCGCGGTCACGACCGGACGGAACAGGGCGTCGGCGCTGCGGATGACGTACGTCGTGCTCGACTGCTCGAGCACCGTGAGGCTGATCCCGAAGTAGCCGTAGAACGTCCGCTCGCTGACGTACCCGAAGTAGGTCAGCAGGGCCCCGGCGGCGGTCGCCGGGCCCAGGAGGACGAGGAGGTCCCCGGCGGCTCGCCAGGGCCGCGCCTGCCCGGCGGTTCCGCCCGCGGACCCGCGGGTGGCCTCCGGGGTGGCGTCGAGGGTCACGGGGTGCTCGTGCCGGTCGGGGTGGCCCCGGACAGCAGCGGGGCCCTCGGGGTCAGGGTGAGCGTCTCCCGGGTCGGCAGCGGCACGCGGGTCGCCGGCGTCGGCGGGGACAGCGGTGGCAGCGTCGTCCCCGGCAGCCGGGTCGGGGGCGTCGCCCCGGGGACCGCCGGTGGTCTCGTCGACGAGCTCGTGGTGGCCCTGCTCGTCCCCGGGCCCGTCGTCCCCGTCCGCGGCGTGCCGCTCGTGCCGGAGGACCCGGATCCGAATCCGGCCCCGAGCGAGCGGACCACGCCCGCGGGGACGCCGACCCCGGCGCAGAGGGCGGCGCCGTCGCCGGCGCACACCGAGTCGGCGCGCCGGTCGACGAGGACGAGCACCCCGCCGGTCCCGGAGGTGCTGAGCCCGCCGAGCAGGCAGAGCGGGGTGTCCGGGGTGCACGGCGCCAGGACGATGGGCAGGACGAGGGTGCACGTCGTGTCCGGGCCGGGGACCCCGGCCCCGCCCTGGCAGTCGGCGACGAGCTCGTCGACCTGGTCGGCGCTCAGGGCGATCCCCGCGGCGTCGGTGACCTGCTCGGTGCCGAGGACCGTGGTCGCCCCGCTCCCGGCGGTCCCGCCCGGGGTCGAGCTCCGGGTCGTCGTCCCCGTCGTCTCCGTCGCCGTCGCCGTCCCCGTGCCGCCCGCCCCGTCCCCGCCGCCGCAGCCGGTGAGCAGGAGGACGGCAGCCGCGAGCGCGGCCGGCGCCACGCGGAACCGCAACAACGTGTGCGGCATCTCGGCCACCTCCCCGGCGGGTGCCCTCGTCAGAGCGCCGTCCACCTCCCGTGATACTCCCGCCGGGCCGTCGGCGCCACACCCCCGCCCGGGGGGACACCGCGGGTGCGCGGGTGGGCACGCCGGGTCAGGTCGGGCGCAGGACGTCCGGGTCGGTGCGGAGGTGGACCACCGCGAGGGTCCCGGCCGAGAGCGCGGCGTCGAGCGCGGGCCCCACCTCGTCGGTGGTGGACGCGGTGGCGCCGAACCCGCCGAACGCCCGCGCGTACGCGGCGAAGTCAGGGTTGTGCAGTGCCGTGCCGCTGACCCGACCGGGGTGCGCACGCTCCTGGTGGCGCCGGATCGTGCCGTACTGGCCGTCGTCGACGACGACCACGAGGGGCGCGGCGCCCTCGGCGGCGGCAGTCGCGAGCTCCTGGCCGTTCATGAGGAAGCAGCCGTCGCCCGTGACGGTCACGACCTGCCGGTCCGGCTCGGCGACGCACGCGGCGACGCCCGCGGGCACGTCGAAGCCCATGGCCCCGTTCCGCGGCGCGAGCAGTGACGGGTAGCGGTGGTGGGTCAGGTAGCGCATCGCCCACAGCGCGTGGTTGCCGGCGCCGTAGGTGACGACCGCGTCGGGCCGGAGCCGTCGCCGAAGCAGGTCCATCGCCACCGCGAGGTCGACGCCGCGACCCGGGCGGTCGGCGTGCGCCGCGGTGAACGCCTCCTGCGCGGCGCGGGCGGGGGCGTACCAGGTCCGGTGGCGTTCCCGGCCGCGTGGTCCCGCCGGCGGCGCCGGGTGCGCGCGGAGGGCGGCGGTGAACGGGCCGGGCGCGCAGAGCAGGTGCCGGTCGACCCCGCCGGCGTGCGCCCGCAGCGCCGGGTCGGGGTGGACGAGGACGGTGTGCCGCCCGTCGGCACCCCGCGTGTACCCGCCGCTGGGAACGTCGGTGTTGCCGCAGCCGACGAAGCAGACGGCGTCGGCGCGGTCGAGCAGCCGGGCGGCGGGGCCGGCGTCGTCGAACCCCAGCCAGCCGGCGTAGGCACCGCTGGCGTTGTCCAGCACGTCCTGGGTGCGGAAGTCCGCGACGACCGGGACCTCGGCGGACTCGGCCCACGCGGCGAGGTCGGCGGCGGCCTCGGCCGTCCACCGCTCGCCCCCGACGACGAGGAGGGGTCGGTCCGCGCGGGCGAGGGTCCCCGCGACCGCCTCGACGTCGTGGGGGTCGGCCCCGCCCTCGGCGAGGGCGCGCGGGGCAGTCGACCCGGCCGGACCGGGGGCGAGGAGCACGTCCTCGGGGAGCCCGACGACGACCGGCCCCGGCCGACCGGACCGGGCGAGGTGCGCGGCGTCGGCCAGCAGCTCGCCCGCCCGCTCGGGCGTGTCGAGGGTGACGACGGCCTTCGCGGTCGTGCCGAACCAGCCGGTGAGGTCGAGGTCCTGGAACGCCTGCCGGTGGCGGTTGCGGAGCGGGACGAGGCCGACGAGGAGGAGCATCGCGGTGCCGTCCTGCCAGGCGGTGTGCACGGCGATCGTCGCGTTGGCCGCGCCCGGGCCCCGGGTGACGAGCGCGACCCCGAGCCGGCCGGTCAGCCGGCTGTCGGCGACCGCCATGAACCCGGCGCCCCCCTCCTGCCGGCAGACGACCGTCCGGATCGGGCTGTCCCGGAGGCCGTCGAGGACCTCGAGGTAGCTCTCCCCGGGAACGCAGTAGACCCGTTCGACGCCGAGCCGTTCGAGCTGGGCGACGACCGCGTGGCCGGCCGTGGGCCCGGGAGCACCCGTCACCCTGGGCTCGGCGCGCGTCCGGGGGGAGGTGCTCACGGGGGTCACCCTCTCACCCGACCCGGACGGGGCTCTCCCGGGCGGTTCCCGGGTGCACGTCCCGCCGCCCTCCCGGTACTCCCGGGACGTTCGGCCCTGCCCGGGGGTGGCGGGAGCCGGTGACGGTGGACGAGGGGCGACCGTGCGCCGCCCGACCGCTCACCGAGGAGGCGGTTGCCGTGCCGGAGTTCGTCGACCGGGTCGATGCGGGCCAGCGGCTCGCCGGGGCGCTGGGGCATGTGGGGGACGACGTCGTCGTCCTCGGCCTCCCGCGCGGCGGGGTCCCCGTCGCGGCCGAGGTGGCCCGAGGGCTGCGGGCGCCGCTGGACGTCATCGTCGTGCGCAAGCTCGGGGTCCCCGCCCAGCCCGAGCTGGCCATGGGCGCGGTGGGGGAGGGGGGAGCGCGGTTCGTCGACCGCCGCATCGTCGAGCGGGCCGGCGTCGGCGCGACCCAGCTCGCCCGCGCCGAGACCCGCGAGCGCGGGGTCATCGAGGTCCGGGTCCGCGAGCTGCGCCGGGGCCGGCCGCGCCAGCGGATCGAGGGCCGGACCGCAGTGGTCGTCGACGACGGCATCGCGACGGGGGCCACCGCCCGGGTCGCGTGCGCGGTGGCCCGCCGGCTCGGGGCCCGCCGGGTCGTGCTCGCGGTCCCGGTGGGCCCGCCGGGCGTCGCCGACGCCGTCCCCGAGGCCGACGAGGTGGTCTGCCTGCGCACGCCGGCCCGGTTCCGCGCCGTCGGCCAGCACTACGCCGACTTCCGCCCCGTCACCGACGAGGAGGTCATCGAGCTGCTCTCGGCCGCCGCCCCCGAGCACCGGAACCACGACTCCGGGATCCCGTGGCCGCCGGCCCCCGCCGACCCCTCCGCCACGGCAGGCGGCCCCGGGAACGTCCCCGGGGGGGCCCGTCCCGGCGTGGAGCTCGAGGCCGAGGTCCCCGCCGGCGAGGTCGTCCTCGCCGGGACCCTCGCCCTGCCGGTCCCCGGGGCCGGGGTCGTCCTCTTCGCCCACGGCAGCGGGAGCAGCCGCTTCAGCCCCCGCAACCGCCGGGTCGCGGCGGCCCTCGGCGAGGCCGGGCTCGGGACGCTGCTGCTGGACCTGCTCACCCCGTCCGAGGAGCAGGACCGCGCCAACGTGTTCGACATCCCGCTGCTCGCCGACCGGCTGCTCGCCGCGACCCGGTGGCTCGCGGCCCGGCCCGACACCGGCCCGGTGGGCTACTTCGGGGCGAGCACGGGCGCCGGGGCCGCCCTGTACGCCGCCGCCGAGCCGGGCAACGACGTCGCCGCGGTCGTCTCGCGGGGCGGCCGTCCCGACCTCGCCGGAGAGCGGTTGGGGCAGGTGCGGGCGCCGACGCTGCTCCTCGTCGGGGGGGCCGACAGCCAGGTCCTCGCCCTCAACCGGCGGGCACGGTCCCGGCTGCGGTGCCCGAGCGACCTCGTCGTCGTCCCCGGGGCGACCCACCTGTTCGAGGAGCCGGGCGCGCTGGAGCACGTCAGCCGGCTGGCCCGGGACTGGTTCCTGCGCCACCTCGTCCCTGGCGGGGCCGGACGGGACCGCGGCCCCGAGACCAGCAGGGCCGGGTGAGTCCGACGTGACGTCCGTGCCGTCCGCCCCCGAGGACGCCGGGGACGCGTCCGGGGAGGTCCGCGCCCTCGCCCGCCGGCTCACCGGTCCCGCCGACCTCGACGGACTCGTCGGCGCGGTGGGTGGGGCCCGGTTCGTCGCGCTCGGCGAGGCCTCGCACGGCACGAGCGAGTACTACCGGTGGCGTGCCGAGCTCAGCATGCGGCTCGTCACCGAGCACGGGTTCACGTGGATCGGCGTCGAGGGGGACTGGCCGGACTGCTGGCGGCTCAACCTCTGGGTCCGCGGGCACGCGGCGCAGCACCTCGACGCGCGTCACCTCCTCGCCCGGTTCGAGCGGTGGCCGACGTGGATGTGGGCCAACGCGGAGGTGGCCGGGTTTCTCGACCGGCTCCGGGCCCGGAACCTCACCCGTCCCCCCGCGGAGCGGGTCGGCTTCTACGGGCTCGACGTCTACTCGCTCTGGGACTCCCTCCGGGAGGTCATCGGCTGGCTCGAGGTCAACGCGCCCGAGGCGCTTCCCGAGGCCCTGTAGGCCTGGCGCTGCTTCGTGCCGTACCGCGAGGACCCGCACCGGTACGCCCGGAGCACCCGCCTCGTGCCCGCCTCGTGCGAGACCGACGTCGTCGCCCTGCTCGTCGAGGTCCGGCGGCGCACCCACGCGCTCGTCCACGGCGACGGTGCCGGGGGCGACGACACCGCGTTCGCCGCGGCCACCGAGTGGGGGTCCTCCGAGCGCGTGATGCGCGTCCCCGCGGCCCGCCCCGGCAGCCACGAGGACCTGCTCCACCACGCCCTCGGCCACCCGGCCGTCGTCGTGTTCGGCGATCGCTACGACGCCCTGGTCTGGTTCGAGGAGACCCGGGCGCTGCAGCCGCTGCACCACGAGCCCCGCCCGGCCGAGCCCGAGTACGAGACCGAGCCCAGCGGGTTCTAGACGTCGCTCGCGACGCCGACGCGCCCCGGGGGGAGGAGCGGCGAATCCTCCCGTCCCCCGTCGCACAGGGCGATGAAGGAGCCGAGCGCGCGCAGCTCGCGCGGCGAGCGAGGCGCGAAGTCGGTGAGCACGTCGGAGCGGACGAGGTAGGCGGCCCACTGCCCCCGGGAGACCGCGACGTTGAGCCGGTTGCGGTCGAGGAGGAACCGCATCCCCCGGGAGACGTCGGCGTGCGCCGAGGCCGCCATGGACACGATGACCACGGGCGCCTCCTGCCCCTGGAACCGGTCGACCGTGCCGACGGCGACGTCGTCGAGCCCGGCGGCGTCGAGGGTGGCGCGCAGGAGGGCGACCTGCGCGTTGTACGGGGTGACGACGAGGACGTCGGCCCGGCCCAGGGGACGCGGCGCGCGGGGGTCGTCGGGAGCGGTCCACGTCCGCCTTAGCAGGTCCCGGACCCGGGCGAGGACCTCGCCGGCCTCCTGGGGCGAGGACGTCGCGTTGTCCCGGTGGGGCACCCGCACCACGTGCAGGCCGGGCGCGACCCCCTCGAGGTCGCGGGCGGCAGTGACCTGCTCGTGGGACCGCAGCCGACCGTCGTAGGCGAGGGTCGAGACCCGCTCGGTGAGCGCCGGGTGCATCCGCCACGTCGTCTCGAGGAAGTACCCGCAGGCCGGCGGGAGCACCGCGGCGTCGCCGACGAGCCAGCCGAGGGCGGAGGCGTCGACCGGGTCGGGGTGGCTCCCCTGGCTCACCTGCGGCAGCTGCTGCGGGTCGCCGAGGAGGAGGAGGTTGCGGGCGGCCACCGACGTGGCGAGGGTCTTCGCGAGCGAGTACTGCCCCGCCTCGTCGACGACGAGCAGGTCGAGCTGGCCCCGAGCGACCCGCCCCTCGTGGCAGAGGTCCCACGCGGTGCCGCCCACCACGTAGCCCCCCGCCTGCCCGGCGGCGAATCCGGCGAGCGCGTCGCTGCCGGCGAGCGCGGTCCACGTCGGGTCCTCGGTGTGCCGGGGCACCTTTCCCACGAGGGCTGGTGGGACGCCCGCTCGCACGCAGGCACTCAGGACGTTCTCGATCGCGGCGTGGGACTGGCTGCACACGCCCACACGCCACCCGCGGGCGACGAGCCGGGCGACGACGCGGGAGCCGACGTGGGTCTTGCCGGTCCCCGGCGGTCCCTGCACCGCGAGATAGGAGTCGTCGAGGTCGGACAGCGCCGCGGTGACCGCGTCGACGTACCGGTCCGGCCCGTCCCCGACCGGGGGGAGGTCGCTCCCGGAGCGCAGTCGCGGCGGGACCCGGCGCAGGAGGTCGACCCCTGCGCTGCGCGGCAGGTCGGGAAGGCTCGCGAGGACCCCGGATGCGAGCTCGCCGATGGCGCCGTCGATCCGGGTCGTGTTGATCACGCCGCCGGGGACGAGCGCAACCGGGAGCTCGTCGTGCTCCCTGCCGTCCTTCGGGCGCAGCTCCTCGACGAGGAGGACCTCCGCGGGCCGGTCGTCGCGCCCGTCGTCGGAGCCCGTGCCACCCCCGTCGAGCACGTCGGCCTCGAGGACGGTGACGCCGCCGGGGGAGCGGGCGTGCAGGTGCTGCGGGTCGCGGACGACGCCCGGGGGGACCTCGCCGGTGTAGACCGCGGCGACCTCGGTGCCGGGCCCGACCGGGGTGCCGCCGAGGGACTCGCCGACGAGCCGGAGCCGCCGACGCGGCCGCCTGCGGGGGGTCTCGGCGTGCCAGTCGGTCTCGACCTCGGCCCGCTCGACGACGAAGACGCCGTCGTCGCCGGGCCAGTCCTGCACCGGGGTGCGCAGCCGGGCGAAGTGGCGCCACCAGAACGGCTTGTCCTCGCGGCGGTGGAACAGCACCGAGGAGGCGACGAGGGCGAGCGCCTGCTCGTCGCGGGTGCGCTCGTGCCGCCGGGTGTCGCCGACGCGGGCCCGCAGGGCGGCCTCGAGCCGGTCGGCCTCGCCGGCGCCGTCCGGGCGCGCTGCCGGTCCCGCCTCCCCGGTCCCCGCCGGGTCGCCCCCCTGCCCGCCGTCCCCGTGCACGCCGTCCCCGTGCCCGCCGTCCCCGTGCCCGACGTCCCCGCCGACCCGCCCCACGAGCCAGTCGCGCAGTCGGAGGGTGGAGACGCAGTCGTACTCGTTGTAGTCGGTGATCGCGTCGAGCCGGGCCTTGGCGTCGACGTCCCGGCCGTCGAGCACCGCGGAGCAGTACTCGTGGTAGACGACGATCGACTCCCCGCCCTGCTGCACGCCGTCCGCGGCGCGGCCGTCGGCGCCCATGTAGAGCGGCTCGAGCTTCTTGATGCTGTAGGAGCGCTGCGAGACCCGCACCCCGGCGCGGACCGTCGCGTACAGGTCGACGAGCACCCCGTCCCGCAGCAGCTGGTCGACCTCCTCCTCGCACACGCCGTGCCGGACGGCGAGCCGCAGCAGCGCCGTGCGCTCGTAGTCGGCGTAGTGGTAGACGTGCAGGTCCGGCCACCGGCGGCGCCGCTCGGTGAGGTAGGCGACGAAGTCGACGAGGGCGCGGCGCTCCTCGTCCCGGTCGTGGGCCCAGAACGTGCGGAACCGGGGCCGCTCGCCGGGCCGGAGGCCGTCGACCTCGACCATGCCGAACAGGTACTCCAGACCCCACTCCCCGGACCCGGGCTCGGTCCACATCGGGTCGCCCTCGAAGTCGAAGAACACGTCCCCCTCGCTCGGGGTCGGCAGCGCCCGCAGCGCCTCCGGGGAGGTGACCTCGGCGATGACCTCGTGCGCCGGGTCGGCGTCCTGGCGCTGCTGCAGCGAGGCCTGGGCCCGGAGGCGCTCGAGCACCGGCTCCCGGAGCCCCGGCACCGGGGCGGTCCGCGCGGCGAGGTCCTCGACGGTGTGGACCCCGGCCTCGGCGAGCCGCGCGCGCTGCGGCATCCGCACCCCGGCGACGAGGAGCACGTCCCGGGCGGCCTCGGCGGCCTGCTCGCACGCGCGGCAGCGGCCGCAGGCCATCCAGCGCTCGTCGCCCCACCGGACCGGCCCCGCGTCGGCGCCGTGGGCGGCGACGACCTCCTCGAGCCGGCGGCGGCGCTCCCGGTACACCGGAAGCACCTCCCCCAGGGGCACGTCGTCGTGCTCCCCGGAGCCGAGCACGAGCCGGGCGACCCCGGTGGTCGGGACCCCCGCGCCGACGAGCTGCTCGGCGTAGGCGGCCACCTGCAGGAGCGCGGCGACGTTCTCGTGCCGGGCGAGCTTGGTGTCGCACACGGTCCACCGGCCGTCCTCGCGGACGAGGAAGTCGGCGAACCCGCAGAACCCGCCGTCGAAGAACGTGCCCTGGTAGACGACGTCGACGCCGTCGTCCGCGAGCGCGGCGAGGGTGGCCCGGTGGGCCGCCTCGTACGCCTCGCGGGTGCGCTCGGCGGGGATCGGGAACTGGCGCACCCGGCCGGGGTGGGCGGCCGAGAGCCGGAGCAGCTCCCGCTGTTCGTGCGCGGTCCCGAGGGCGCTCACCCGCTCCAGCAGCGGGTCGGCGGCGACGTCGACCGCCTCGACGCGCCCGAGGAGGACGTCGAGCTCGCCGAGGAGGGCGAACTCGCACCCGGAGGCGACCCGCAGGTCGCTCGGGCTGAGCACGAGCCCGCCGACACCGTCGAGGTGGAACATGACCCCACGGTAGCCACGCCCTCCGACACCCCCGGGACGACGACACCCCCGGGACGACGACACCCCCGTGACGACGGGGATGACGCGGGCGGCGGCAGCCAGTGCCCGAGCGGTCAGATCCAGCTCGGGAACCACATCCGCCACCGCCAGTGCTCGTACGGGATGACCTGCGCGGTCCAGATCGGCCAGAAGAACGCGAACAGCGCGAGCGTGAGCAGGCAGTACCCGCCGACGAGGAGCAGCCCCGCGCGCCGTCGCCGGGCCGGGGCGGTCGCCGGCCCGAGGACGAGCCCGAGGACGAAGACGCAGGTGAGGACGACGTACGGCTCGAACGCGATCTCGTAGAAGGTGAAGATCGTCCGGTACTGGTACATGAACCACGGCAACCAGCCGGCGACGTACCCGGCGAGGATCGCGCCCGCGCGCCAGTCGCGGCGGAACGCCCACCAGAAGAGCAGGACGAGGATCCCCGCGGTGGCGAGCCACCACACCGACACCGTGCCCATCGACGCGATGGCCTTCGAGCACTGCGCGACGGTGCAGCCGTCCTCGCCGCGCTTGGGTCCCTCGTAGAAGAACGACGTCGGCCGCCCCTGGACCATCCACGACCACGGGTTCGACATGTAGGGGTGGGAGGAGGTCAGGTGGGTGTGGAAGTCGAACGCCTCCACGTGGTAGTGCCACAGGGAGCGCAGCGGGTCCGGCACCCAGCCCCAGCGGGCGGACGGGTTGTCGGCGGCCCACTGCCGGTCGTAGCCGACGGTCGAGCGGAACCAGCCGACCCAGGAGAGCAGGTAGGTCACCGCCGCCGTCCCGACCATCGCGAGGAACGCGAACGGGCCGTCCTTGGCGATCCCCGCGACGGCCCAGTGCCGCACCCCGGCGGTGCGGCGCGCGCCGACGTCCCACAGCACCGTCATCACGCCGAACACGGCGAGGAAGAACACCCCGGACCACTTCGTCCCGGTTGCGAGCCCGAGCGAGAGCCCCGCCACCCAGCGCCAGGGCCGCAGCCCGAGCCACGGGCCCCACCCGAGGCGGTCCCCGGGAGCCACGGCCGCGACCCGGGCGGCGAGGAGCTCCCGGGAGCGGTCCCGGTCGACGAGCAGGGCCGCGAACCCGCCGAGGGCGAAGAACATGACGATGAGGTCGAGCAGGCCGGTGCGGGACTGGACGAAGTGGTGGCCCTCGAACGCGGTGAGGAACGAGGCGAGCGTGCCGAGCAGGGACGAGCCGAACATCCGGCGCGCGACCCGGCCCACCATGACGATCGAGACCGTCCCGAGCAGCGCGACCGAGAACCGCCACCCGAACGACGAGGTCGGGCCGAACAGCCACTCGCCGAACCCGATGACCCACTTCCCGACCGGCGGGTGGACGACCATGTCGCCCTGCCCGGTGAGGAAGACGTCGAGGTTGCCCTTGGTGAACAGCGGGTCGACCTTCTCCCCGTCGCCCTTCCACCGCAGCTCGACGCCGTACCGCAGCAGCGAGACGCCCTGCTTGACGTAGTAGGTCTCGTCGAACACGAGCTGGTGGGGGCGCCCGAGGGACCAGAACCGCAGGACGCCGCCGATCGCCGCCATGAGCAGCGGGCCGGCCCAGCCCCAGAACCGGTCCGTGGGGCGGAAGCCGAGCAGCCGCGACTGCAGCTGCTCGGCCCGCGTCATGGGCGCCATCGTACGGACCGGTCCGGGAGGGAGAATGTCCGCGTGACCGGAGCCCTCGTCCTCGCCGCCACCCCCATCGGCGACCCCCGTGACGCCTCGGCGCGGCTCGGCGCCGAGATCGCCGGCGCCGACGTCGTCGCCGCCGAGGACACCCGCCGGCTCACCCGGCTGTGCCGCGACCTCGGGGTCGCCCCGGGCGGCCGCGTCGTCAGCTACCACGAGCACAACGAGGCCTCGCGCACCCCCGAGCTGCTCGACCGGCTCACCGCGGGCGAACGGGTCGTCCTCGTCACCGACGCGGGGATGCCCTCGGTGTCCGACCCGGGCTACCGCCTCGTCCGGGCGTGCGCCGAGGCCGGGGTGGACGTCACGTGCGTCCCGGGGCCGAGCGCGGTGCTCATGGCGCTCGCGGTGTCCGGCCTGCCGGTGGACCGGTTCTGCTTCGAGGGCTTCCCGGCCCGGCGGCCCGGGGAGCGCGCCCGTGCCCTCGCCGCGCTCGCCGACGAGCGGCGCACCCTCGTGTTCTTCGAGGCCCCGCACCGACTCGCCGACACGCTCGCGGCCATGGCCGAGGCGTTCGGTCCCGAGCGCGCGGCGGTGGTGTGCCGCGAGCTGACCAAGACCTACGAGGAGGTCCGGCGCGGCCGCCTCGACGAGCTGGCCGCCTGGGCCCGGGACGGGGTCCGCGGCGAGGTCACCGTCGTCGTCGCCGGCGCCGAGCCCCGCCGGGCGAGCGTCGAGGACGAGCTGCCCCGGGTGAGGGCCCGGGTCGAGGCGGGGGAGCGCCTGAAGGACGTCTGCCGCGACGTCGCCGCCGAGAGCGGGCTGCGGGTCAAGGAGCTCTACGACGCCGCGGTCGGGGCGGGGCGCACGAGGTAGGTCGCGTACGTCAGCACCCGGCCGGCACGGGTGACCTCGTCGAGCACCTCCTCGGTCGGCGCGAGCTCCCGCAGCCGGGCGAGCAGGTCCGGCTCGGGTTGGGCCGACCACAGCGCGAGCACCCCGCCCGGCGCGAGGTGGGCCAGGGCGGCGGCGAGCGCGTCGGTCGAGTACAGCCGCCGGTTGTCCTCGTGGACCAGGAACGAGGGCCCGTTGTCGACGTCGAGCAGGACGAGGTCCCACGGGCCGGTCAGGCCCGCGACGGCGGGCCCGCCGGGGGCCGCCGCCGGCCCGCCGGCGAGGGCGTCGGCGAGGACGTCGGCGACGTCGCCCTCGTGCAGGGCCACGCGCGGGTGCCGGGCGACCATCGCCAGGGTCGGGGTGAGCCCGAGCCGGGCCCAGTCGAGCAGGTCGGGCTCGAGCTCGACGACGTCGACCCGGTGCACGCGGTGGTCCTTCAGCACCGTCCACGCGGTGAACCCGAGGCCGAGGCCGCCGACGAGGACGCGAGCCGGGTCCGCGTGGCCGGCGAGGGCCCGCTCGGCCAGCAGGGTCTCGGTGCTCGTGTCGAGCGAGTCCATCGCGAACACCCCGGCGACGACGAGCTCGTGGACGACGTAGGGCTCCTCACCCCGCTCGCGGAGCGCGATCTCCCCCCGCGGGGTGTCGGCTCGGGCGACCGTCCGGGGCGGCTGCTCGTCGTCCATCCCCCCATCCTCCCGCGCCCTCGCTACGGTTCGGTAACGGGGGGGATCTCACACGACGCCACGGCTCCCCGGTGCTGACGGACGTCTCGGCTCGCGATACGTTGCCTGTCGTGGCAACTACGACTCTCCCCGCAGCGCAGCGAGGTGCGAGCCGGTCCACCATCGGGCTGAAGCTGCTCATGGCGGTCTCCGGCGTGATCTTCGTGCTGTACGTGCTCGCGCACATGTACGGGAACCTCATGGTCTTCGGTGGCGCCGACGCCTTCAACGCCTACGCCCACCACCTGCGCACCATCGGGGAGCCGATGCTGCCGTACGCGGGCTTCCTCTGGGTCCTGCGGATCGTCCTGATCGTCAGCCTCGTCGTGCACGCCTGGTCGGCGTTCGCGCTGTGGGCCCGGGCGCACTCGGCCCGCAGCCACCGGTACGCGGTGAAGAAGTCGCTCTCCTCCAGCCTCTCCTCGCGCACGATGCGGTGGGGCGGGGTGACGCTGCTGCTCTTCGTCGTCTTCCACATCCTCCACCTGACGACGCACACCATCCACCCGCAGGGCAGCGAGCCCACGCCGTACGACAACGTCGTCGGCAGCTTCTCGCTGTGGTGGGTGACGCTCATCTACGTCCTCGCGATGGTCGCCCTCGGCATGCACCTGCACCACGGCGTGTGGAGCGCCTCCCAGACCCTGGGCTGGACCTCCAGCCCGAGGGCGCGGGTGCGCGCGAAGGGAGTCGGCTGGGCGCTCGCGCTCGTCGTCGCCGTCGGGTTCGTCGTCCCGCCGCTCGCCATCCTGTTCGGCCTCGTCGACTGAGGGGTTGACCCACGCCATGACCACGACTGACCAGACCCGGACCGATGCCCCCGCGGCGACGACGACCGCGCCGCCGCGCGAGCAGACCACCGACGACGCCCTCGGCGCCGACCTCTACGGACTCGGCGACCCCGTCGCCGACGGCAAGGCCCCCGGTGGGCCGATCGCCGAGCGCTGGGACAAGCGCCAGTTCGAGGCCGCGCTCGTCAACCCCGCGAACCGCCGCAAGCTGTCGGTCATCATCATCGGCACCGGGCTCGCCGGCGCCTCCGCGGGGGCGACCCTCGGCGAGGCCGGCTACCACGTGAAGTCGTTCTGCTACCAGGACTCCCCGCGCCGGGCGCACTCGATCGCCGCGCAGGGCGGCATCAACGCCGCGAAGAACTACAAGGAGGACGGCGACTCCGTCTACCGGCTGTTCTACGACACGGTCAAGGGCGGGGACTACCGCAGCCGGGAGGACAACGTCTACCGGCTCGCGCAGGTCAGCGCGAACATCATCGACCAGTGCGTCGCGCAGGGCGTCCCGTTCGCCCGCGAGTACGGCGGGCTGCTCGACAACCGCTCCTTCGGCGGGGTCCAGGTCTCGCGGACCTTCTACGCCCGCGGCCAGACCGGCCAGCAGCTGCTCATCGGGGCCTACCAGGCGCTCGAGCGGCAGATCGCCGCCGGGACCGTCGAGATGCACACCCGCCACGAGATGCTCGAGATCGTCGTCGTCGACGGCCGGGCCCGCGGGGTCATCGTGCGGGACATGGTCACCGGCGAGATCGAGACCCACCTCGCCGACGCGGTCGTCCTCGCCAGCGGCGGGTACGGCAACGTGTTCTACCTCTCCACGAACGCGATGGGCAGCAACGTCACCGCCACCTGGCGGGCCCACCGCAAGGGCGCGTACTTCGCGAACCCGTGCTACACCCAGATCCACCCGACGTGCATCCCCGTCTCCGGGGACCACCAGTCGAAGCTGACCCTGATGTCGGAGTCGCTGCGCAACGACGGCCGGATCTGGGTGCCGAAGAACGCCGAGGACCGGGACAAGGACCCGCGCGAGATCCCCGAGGAGGACCGGGACTACTACCTCGAGCGGATCTACCCCTCGTTCGGCAACCTCGTCCCCCGCGACATCGCCTCCCGCGCCGCGAAGTACCAGTGCGACGACGGCAAGGGCGTGGGCCCGAGCGGGCTCGGGGTCTACCTCGACTTCGCGTCCGCGATCGAGCGGATGGGACGCCCGGCGGTCGAGGCGAAGTACGGCAACCTCTTCGACATGTACCAGCGGATCACGGGGGAGAACCCCTACGAGGTCCCGATGCGGATCTACCCCGCCGTGCACTACACGATGGGCGGGCTGTGGGTCGACTACGACCTGCAGTCCTCGATCCCGGGGCTGTTCGTCGCCGGGGAGGCCAACTTCTCCGACCACGGCGCGAACCGGCTCGGCGCGTCCGCGCTCATGCAGGGCCTCGCCGACGGGTACTTCGTGCTGCCGAACACGATCCGCGACTACCTCGCCAAGGGCCCCTACGAGAAGGTGGCCGACGACGCCCCGGAGGTCGAGGAGGCCCGCGAGAGCGTCCGCCGCCGGATCGAGCAGTTCCTGTCCGTCGGCGGGACCCGCACGGTCGACAGCTACCACAAGGAGCTCGGCCACATCATGTGGGAGTACTGCGGCATGGAGCGCAGCGCCGAGGGCCTGATGACGGCGATCGACAAGATCCGCGCGCTGCGGAAGGACTTCTGGACCAACGTCCGGGTGCTCGGGGTGAACGAGCAGCTCAACCAGTCCCTGGAGAAGGCCGGCCGGGTGGCCGACTTCCTCGAGCTCGGCGAGCTGATGTGCATCGACGCGCTGCACCGCGCCGAGTCCTGCGGCGGGCACTTCCGCACCGAGAGCCAGACCGAGGACGGGGAGGCCCTGCGCGACGACGAGGACTTCGCCTACGTCGCCGCATGGGAGTTCGGCGGGGACGGCGGCAGGCCGGTCCTGCACAAGGAGGACCTCGTCTACGAGTTCGTCGAGATGAAGCAGCGGAGCTACAAGTGAGACTGACACTGAAGATCTGGCGCCAGGCGAACGCAGACGCCACCGGCGGGCTCGAGACCTACGAGGTCGACGACATCTCCTCGGACATGTCCTTCCTCGAGATGCTCGACGTCCTCAACGAGAGGCTCATCGCCGACGGCACCGAGCCGGTCGCGTTCGACAGCGACTGCCGCGAGGGCATCTGCGGCATGTGCGGGCTCATGATCTCCGGCGAGGCCCACGGCCCCGAGGTGACGACGACGTGCCAGCTGCACATGCGCTCGTTCGCCGACGGCGACACGATCACCATCGAGCCGTGGCGGGCCGACGCGTTCCCCGTCGTGAAGGACCTCGTCGTCGACCGGTCCGCGTTCGACCGGATCATTCAGGCCGGCGGCTACGTCAGCGTCAACACCGGCGCGGCGCCCGAGGCGCACTCGGTGCCGGTCCCCAAGCCGAACGCCGACCGCGCGTTCGACGCGGCCACGTGCATCGGCTGCGGCGCCTGCGTCGCCGCGTGCCCGAACGCGTCGGCGATGCTGTTCATGGGGGCCAAGGTCACCCACCTCGGCGAGCTGCCCCAGGGCCAGCCGGAGCGGGACTCCCGGGTGCTGAAGATGGTCGGCCAGCACGACGTGGAGGGCTTCGGCGGCTGCACGAACATCGGCGAGTGCGCCGGGGCGTGCCCGAAGGAGATCCCGCTCGACGTCATCTCCCAGCTCAACAAGGACCTGCGGCACGCGGGCACCTCGAGCGGACGCGGCTGAGCCGAGCCGCCGGCCGGGCTCAGAGCCAGCCGAGCCGGTCCTTCAGGAGGGTGTACCCGACGAAGGCGACGACGTCGAGCAGGGTGTGGGCGACGACGAGCGGCCCGACCCGCCGGGTGCGGGTGTAGACCCAGCCGAACAGCAGGCCCATCGCGAGGTTGCCGAGGAACCCGCCGAAGCCCTGGTAGAGGTGGTACGAGCCGCGGATCACCGCGGACGTGACGACGACCAGCGCCGTCGACCAGCCCGCCTGGGTCCACCGGGTGAACAGGTACCCGACCATGACCACCTCCTCGAGCACCGCGTTCTGCGCCGCGGCGAGCACGAGGACCGGGACCGACCACCACGCGGCGGTGAGGTTCGCCGCGGCGACCGTCGTGTTGAGGTCGAGGGCCCGGGCCAGGGCGTAGAGGCCCAGGCCGGGGACCCCGACCACGGCCGCCAGCGCGGCGCCCCGGCCGAGGTCGGACCACGGGCGGCGCAGGTCGGCGCCGATGCGGTGGCGGGCGCCGGGGTCGTCCCGGGCGAGCAGGTGGACCGCGAGCAGCACGGGGACGAGCGCGAGCCCGATACCGACGAGCTGGTGGACCAGGTCCAGCCAGGGCCGGTCCGGGGTGACCGAGGAGTTCATCGCCGTCGTCTGCTCGTTGAGGGCGACCTGGGCGGTGAGCTTGCGCACGAGGCTGAGCGCGGACCAGATCGCCGACGCCCCCAGCGAGACCCCGAGGACCAGCCACGACTCGGTGAGCAGCTGCCGCCGGGTCAGGGTCGGTGAGGGGGTGGTCGCGAGCACCGCCGCAGGGTACGGGCGCCGTCTGGGAGCCTGCTGGACGTCCGCTGGACCCGTGGGCGGCGCAGGTGGCGGCGGGGGCGCCGGGGCCGACGCCTAGGATGCCGCCATGAGCAAGGTCCTGTCCGCCGTCGCCTGGCCGTACGCCAACGGCCCGCGCCACATCGGCCACGTGGCCGGGTTCGGCGTGCCCTCCGACGTCTTCAGCCGGTACATGCGGATGGCGGGCCACGAGGTCCTCATGGTCAGCGGAACCGACGAGCACGGCACCCCCATCCTCGTCCAGGCCGACAAGGAGGGCGTCAGCGCCGCCGAGCTCGCCGACACGAACAACCGGGTCATCGTCGAGGACCTCTGCGCCCTCGGGCTGTCCTACGACCTGTTCACCCGGACGACGACGGCCAACCACTACGCCGTCGCGCAGGAGATGTTCACCCAGGTCTGGTCCAACGGGTACATGATCGAGCGCACCACCAAGGGCGCGATCTCGCCCTCGACCGGGCGCACCCTCCCGGACCGCTACATCGAGGGCACGTGCCCGATCTGCGGCTACGGCGAGGCCCGCGGCGACCAGTGCGACAACTGCGGCAACCAGCTCGACCCGACCGACCTCATCGAGCCGCGCTCGCGGATCAACGGCGAGACCCCCGAGTTCGTCGAGACCCAGCACTTCTTCCTCGACCTGCCCGCGCTCGCCGGCGCGCTGCGCGAGTGGCTCGACGAGCGCGAGGCGAGCGGGACCTGGCGCCCCAACGTCATCAAGTTCTCCCGCAACATCCTCGAGGACATCCGCCCCCGGGCGATGACCCGGGACATCGACTGGGGCATCCCCGTCCCGCTCGAGGGCTGGCGGGACCAGCCGAGCAAGCGGCTCTACGTCTGGTTCGACGCCGTCATCGGCTACCTCTCGGCGTCGATCGAGTGGGCCCGGCGGCTCGGCGAGCCGGACCGGTGGCGCGAGTGGTGGGACGACCCGGAGGCCGTCTCGTACTACTTCATGGGCAAGGACAACATCACCTTCCACTCCCAGATCTGGCCCGCCGAGCTGCTCGCGTACGCCGGCCGGGGTGACCACGGCGGGGAGCCGGGGGAGTACGGCCGGCTCAACCTGCCGACCGAGGTCGTCTCCAGCGAGTTCCTCACCATGGAGGGACGACAGTTCTCCTCCAGCCGCGGCGTCGTCATCTACGTCCGGGACGTCCTCTCGCGCTACCAGCCGGACGCGCTGCGGTACTTCATCTGCGCCGCCGGCCCCGAGAACAACGACTCCGACTTCACGTGGCAGGAGTTCGTCACCCGCACCAACACCGAGCTCGTCGCCGGGTGGGGCAACCTCGTCAACCGGACCGCGAGCATGATCGCGAAGAGCTTCGGCGAGATCCCCGCCGCCGGGGCCCTCGCCCAAGAGGACGAGGAGGTCCTCGCGGCGGTCCGGGACGCCTTCGACCGGGTCGGGGGCCTGATCCACCGGCACCGGCAGCGGCAGGCCATCGCCGACGCGATGCGGGTCGTCGGCGAGGTCAACGCCTACGTCAGCCGCACCGAGCCGTTCCGGCTCAAGGGTGAGGACCAGCGCGAGCGGCTCGCGACGATCCTCCACGTCCTCGCCCAGTGCGTCACCGACCTCAACACGATCCTCAGCCCGTTCCTGCCGCACAGCGCCAACGCGGTCCACCGGGTCCTCGGCGGCGAGGGCGAGCTCATGCCCATGCCCCGCGTCGCCGAGGTGACCGACCTCGACGACGGCCACCCCTACCCCGTCATCACCGGCGAGTACACCGCCACCCCCCCGTGGCGCTCCCGCCCGGTGACCGTGGGTGCCCCCGTGGCCCGGCCCACGCCGGTGTTCACCAAGCTCGACGAGTCCGTCGTCGAGGAGGAGCTGGCGCGGCTGCGTGGCGACCGGTGACCGCTCCCGGAGGCGGGGCGTGAGCGGCGGCCGGAGCGACCGCCCCGGGCGACACGGCGAGCTCCCACCTGCGCCGGACCCGCTCCCGGTGCCCGTCGTCGACAACCACACCCACCTCGACATCCGACGGGACGACGGTCCCGGGCTCGACGTCGCCGACGCGCTTGCCGCCGCGGCTGCGGTCGGCGTCGACCGGGTGGTCCAGGTCGGCTGCGACCTGCCCGGTGCCCGGTTCACCGCCGAGCAGGTGGACCTCCACCCGGCCATGCTCGGGGGGGTCGCGATCCACCCCAACGAGGCGCCGCGGCTCCACGAGCGGGGGGAGCTGGCGGACGCGCTCGCCGAGATCGAGGCCCTGGCCGCCCGCCCGCGGGTCCGCGTCGTCGGGGAGACCGGTCTGGACCACTACCGGACCGGCCCCGAGGGCGTCGCCGTCCAGCAGGACGCCTTCCGCTGGCACATCGACCTCGCCAAGCGCACCGGGAAGCCGCTGCAGATCCACGACCGGGACGCCCACGAGGACGTGCTGCGGATCCTCGCCGAGGAGGGTGCCCCGGAGACCGTCGTCATGCACTGCTTCTCCGGCGACGTCACCGTCGCCCGCGAGTGCGTCGAGCGCGGCTACCTGCTCTCCTTCGCCGGGACGGTGACGTTCAAGAACGCCGGGTCGCTGCGGGACGCGCTCGCGGTCACCCCCCTCGAGCAGGTCCTCGTCGAGACCGACGCCCCCTACCTCACCCCGGCCCCGTGGCGCGGGGCGGTCAACTCCTCCTACCTCGTCCCGCTCACGGTGCGGGCGATGGCGTCCGTCCTCGGCGTCGCGGTGCCCACGCTCTGCAGCGTGACCAGTGCCACATCGGAGCGGGTCTACGGTCCCTGGACGTCGGCCTGACCTGCGACGACGAGGCCGTGACCGGTCCCGCCGCGAGGGCTCACGACACGTCTCCGTTACCCGAACGTGGACTTGTCGTTATCGAAATTTGACCTTCGCGGCGACTCTCGGGCAGGGTGGTAACCGTTCGGCCGGGACCGGTAGACACACCCGGGCGACGCTGGAAGGCCTCACCGCACCGTCGCGCTGAGGCCTTCGCCGTGGTCGCGCACGTGCCTGCCGCTCCACGATCCCGCACGCCCCCCGAGGGTGCGGCCGCGTCCCCACCGGTGCCCGGAAGGTCAGGACCCCCCACACTTCCCTGGAGCATCGTTGTTCTCTCGCCCTGTTCGCCGCACCGTCCAGGTCGGCCTCGTCGGCGCCCTCGCGGCCGGCGTCGCCGGCTTCACCGCCTATGACAAGTCCGTCGCCCTGTCGGTCGACGGTGACACCCAGGACGTCCACGCCTTCGGTGGCACCGTCCAGGACGTCCTCGACTCCGAGGACGTCGAGGTCGGCCCGCACGACGTCGTCGTTCCCTCCCCCTCCGCCTCGATCTCCGACGGCGACAAGATCGTCGTCCGCTACGGCCGCAAGCTGACGGTCAAGGTCGACGGCACGACCAAGACCTACTGGACCACCGCCACGACGGTCGGTGACGCCCTCAGCGAGCTCGGCATCCGCGACACCCAGGATGCCTACCTGTCGGCCTCGCGCTCCCAGACCCTCGGCCGCAAGGGCCTGAGCATGACGGTTCGCACCCCCAAGACCGTCAAGCTCGACATCAAGGGCAAGGGCAAGAAGACGACGACGACCGACAAGACGGTCGCCGGCCTGCTCGACGACCTCAAGGTCAAGACCGACAAGAACGACATCGTCCACCCCGGCCCGAAGAAGAGGGTCAAGGACGGGATGAAGCTCGAGGTCGTCAAGGTCAGCCACAAGAAGGCGACCGACACCGAGTCGATCCCGTTCGGCACCGTCCGGCGCAACGACTCCTCGATGTACAAGGGGCACGCCGAGCTCGTGCACTCCGGTCACGCCGGCAAGCGCAAGGTCACCTACGAGCTGACCGTCCACGACGGCAAGGTCGTCAAGCGGAAGCGCGCCGGCTCCACGGTCGTCGACAAGCCCCAGGGCCGGGTCATCGACGTCGGCACCAAGTCGAAGCCGAAGCCGAAGCCGAAGCCCGCCCCGGCCCCGGCTCCCGCCCCCGCGCCGAGCACCTCCTCGAGCTCGTCCTCGAGCGCCGGCCTCAACCTCGCGAACTCCGCGATGTGGGACCGCATCGCCCAGTGCGAGTCCACGGGCAACTGGAGCATCAACTCCGGCAACGGGTACTACGGCGGCCTCCAGTTCAACATCGCGACATGGAACAGCGTCGGCGGCGGCGACTTCGCCTCCCGCCCCGACCTCGCCACCCGCGCCGAGCAGATCACGGTCGCGAACCGGCTCTACGCCAGCCGTGGCCTGCAGCCGTGGGAGTGCGCCCACGCGGCCTGACCCCCGCCGCGCGGGAGCACCGCCCGCCACCCCCGCGACGCACCCCGGACCCACCGGTCCGGGGTGCGTCGTCGTGTGCCCGACTGCCTAGGGTGTGTCCATGCCGGTCGAGCCGCCCTCCCCGCCGCACCCGGGGTCCGCGCCCGCGGAGCGGGGGAGCGGGCTGCTCGGCGCCGCCGAGGTGCGCGCCCTCGCCGACCGGCTCGGGGTCCGTCCCACCAAGCAGTGGGGCCAGAACTTCGTCGTCGACGGCAACACCGTCGCCCGGATCGCCCGGCTCGCCGAGGTCGGGCCCGACGACGCCGTCCTCGAGGTCGGCCCGGGCCTGGGGTCGCTGACCCTCGCCCTGCTCCGTGCGGCCGGCCAGGTCACCGCGGTCGAGGTCGACCCGGTCCTCGCGGGCGCTCTGGCGGGCACCGTCGAGCGGGTCGCCCCCCAGCACGCGGGCCGGCTCGACGTCGTCCACGGCGACGCCCTCGAGGTCACCGACCTGCCCGGGCCGGCACCGACGAAGCTCGTGGCGAACCTGCCGTACAACGTCGCCGTGCCCGTCGTCCTCCACCTGCTCGAGCGGCTGCCGACGCTCGAGCTCGTGCTCGTCATGGTCCAGCTCGAGGTCGCCGAGCGGCTCGCGGCCGCTCCCGGCAGCCGCGCCTACGGGGTCCCGAGCGCCAAGGCGGCCTGGTACGGGCCGGTCCGGCTCGCCGGGCGGGTGCCCCGCAGCGTGTTCTGGCCCGTGCCGAACGTCGACTCCGGGCTGGTCGCGTTGCGCCGGGGCGACCCGCCGCAGACGACGGTGGAGCGGGCCGACGTCTTCGCCGTCGTCGACGCCGCCTTCGCCCAGCGCCGCAAGACCCTCCGGGCGGCCCTGGCGGGCTGGGCGGGCTCCCCGGCGCGGGCCGAGGAGTTGCTCCGGGCTGCGGGGATCGACCCGCGCGCCCGGGGTGAGCAGGTCGGCATCGCCGGCTTCGCGTCCGTCGCCGCGGCACGTGCCGCGGCCTCATGATTAGGTGTTGCCATGGCCTCGGCGATGCTCACCCCACCGGCGGTGACGGTGCGCGTCCCCGCGAAGGTCAACCTCGAGCTGCTCGTCGGCCCCGCCCGGGCCGACGGCTACCACGCGCTCTCGACCGTCTACCAGGCCGTCGGGATCTTCGACGAGGTCACCGTCGAGGCCGCGCCCGCCCCCGGCATGACCCTCTCGGGGCGCAGTGCCGAGCGCGTCCCCTCCGGTGAGGACAACCTCGCCGCCCGGGCCGCGTGCGACCTCGCCGACCACGCCGGGCTCGAGGAGAGCGTCCACATCACGATCCGCAAGGACATCCCGCTCGCCGGGGGGATGGCCGGGGGGTCGGCGGACGCCGCGGCGTCCCTGCTCGCCTGCGACCAGCTCTGGGGACTCGGCCTGAACCAGGCCGAGCTCGCCGAGGTCGCCGCCGGGCTCGGCAGCGACGTGCCGTTCCTCCTCGCCGGGGGCACCGCGATCGGGTCCGGCCGGGGCGAGCTGCTCGCCCCGGTGCTCACCCGCGGCACCTTCCACTGGGTGTTCGTCCTCTCCGAGGCCGGGTTGTCCACCCCCGAGGTCTACGCCGAGTGCGACCGGCTCCGCGGCGAGGCCCCCGCCGAGGACCCCACGCCCACCCCCGAGCTCGTCAGCGCCCTGCGCAGCGGGGACCCGCGCGAGCTCGCGCCGCTGCTCGCCAACGACCTGCAGCCGGCCGCGCTGTCCCTGATGCCGCCGCTCGCGGACGTTCTCGAGGCGGGGAGCGCGTTCGGGGCGCTCGGCGGCGTCGTGTCCGGCTCCGGGCCCACCGTGGCGTTCCTCACCGAGGGCACCGAGGCCGCGCTCGACCTCGCCGTGTCCCTCACCGCCTCCGGGGTGGCCCACGACGTCCGCCGGGCGGTCGGCCCGGTCCACGGCGCCCAGGTCATGGCCGGCCCGGGGGCCCGGTAGTGGTCAACCTCGTCAACGTCGAGCGCGCCTCCCTCGCGCTCGGGACGACCGTCGTGCTCGACGCCGTCTCGCTCGGGATCAACCCGGGCGACCGGGTCGGGGTCGTCGGGCGCAACGGCGGGGGGAAGACCACCCTGCTGCGGGTCCTCGCCGGGCAGCAGCCCGTCGACTCGGGTCGGGTGAGCCGGACCGGCGGCGTCACCGCCGCGGTCCTCAGCCAGCACGACACCCTCGACCCGGACGCGACGGTGCGGCAGGTCGTCCTCGGCGACCTGGCCGAGCACGAGTGGGCCGGCGACCCGCGGGTCCGCGACGTCGTCACCGGGCTTCTCGGCGGCGTCGACGCGCCGGCCGTCGGCGGACTCGACGCCGTCGTCGGCCCGATGTCCGGCGGCGAGCGGCGCAGGCTCGCGCTCGCCGCGGTCCTCGTCGCCGACCCGGACGTGCTCCTGCTCGACGAGCCGACGAACCACCTCGACGTCGAGGGCGTGGCCTGGCTCGCCGAGCACCTGGTCCGCCAGCGGGCCCGCCCCGGGAACGCCCTCGTGGCGATCACCCACGACCGGTGGTTCCTCGACGCGGTCGCGACGACGACGTGGGAGGTCCACGACGGCGGCGTCGACGCCTACGAGGGCGGCTACGCCGCGTACGTCCTCGCCCGCGCCGAGCGGGACCGGATCGCCGCCGTCACCGCGGAGCGGCGCGACAACCTGCTCCGCAAGGAGCTGGCGTGGCTGCGCCGGGGGCCACCGGCCCGCACGAGCAAGCCGAAGTTCCGGATCGACGCCGCGAACACCCTCATCGCCGACGAGCCGCCCCCGCGGGACGAGGTCGAGCTCGTCCGGTTCGCGACGACCCGGCTCGGCAAGGACGTCATCGACCTCCACGACGCCAGCGTCGAGCTCGGCGGCCGCGACGTGCTCGACCGGGTGACGTGGCAGCTCGCTCCCGGCGAGCGGATCGGGGTCGTCGGTGTCAACGGGGCGGGCAAGTCGACGCTGCTGCGCGTGCTCGCCGGCGAGGTCCCCCTCAGCGCCGGCCGGCGCAAGGTCGGGGTCACGGTCGTCACCGCGTACCTGTCCCAGGAGGTCCGCGAGCTGGACCCCCTGCGGGACCTGCGGGTCATCGAGGCCGTCGAGGACGTGCGGAGCACGACCGTGCTCGGCGGCAAGGAGGTCAGCGCCTCCCAGCTCGCCAAGCGCCTCGGGTTCTCCGGCGGGCGGCAGCGGACCCGGGTCGGCGACCTCTCCGGCGGGGAGCGGCGACGTCTGCAGCTGCTGCGGCTGCTCATGGGCGAGCCCAACGTCCTCCTCCTCGACGAGCCGACGAACGACCTCGACATCGACACCCTCACCGCCCTGGAGGACGTCCTCGACGGCTGGGCGGGCACCCTCCTCGTCGTCTCCCACGACCGGTACCTGCTCGAGCGGGTCGCCGACCGTCAGGTCGCGCTCATGGGCGACGGCACGATCCGGGACCTGCCCGGCGGCGTCGAGCAGTACCTCCAGCTGCGCCGCTCAGGGCAGGCGACCCGCTCGCTGCGGGCCACCGAGGCCGGTGCGGAGCCCGCCCGGGTGTCGCCCCCTGCGACGTCCGGGGGGACGGACGCCGGTGGGGCCGGCAGGGCGGGCGCCGCCGAGGAGCGGGAGGCCCGCAAGACGATGGCACGGGTCGAGAAGCAGCTCACCCGGCTCGCCGAGCGCGAGGACCGGATCCACCACGACATGGCTGCCGCGTCGACCGACCACGCCCGGGTGCTCGAGCTCAACGGCCGGCTCCGGGAGGTCGTCGAGGAGCGCGAGGGGCTCGAGATCGAGTGGCTCGCGGCCGCGGAGGTCGTCGAGTAGAGGGCCGCCGAGGCTTCCGTCCTCAGGTGCCGAGCGAGACCATGAGCCGGCGCAGCGCGCCGACGAGGGCGTCCCGGTCGGCCTCGGGCAGGTCCGAGAGCAGGTGCCGCTCGCGGGCGAGCAGGTCCGCCATCGCGGCGTCGACGGTCGCCCGGCCGTTCTCGGTGAGCCGGACGAGCACGCCCCGCCGGTCGGTCGGGGAGGGGCGCCGAGAGACCAGGCCCCGGCGGGCGAGCCGGTCGACCCGGTTCGTCATCGTCCCGCTCGTGACCAGGGTCTCCTGGACGAGCCGGCCCGGGGACAGCTCGTGCGGGGGGCCCGCGCGGCGCAGGGCCGAGAGGACGTCGAACTCCCAGCCCTCGAGCCCGTGCTCGGAGAAGGCGGTGCCGCGCGCCCGGTCGAGGCGCCGGGCGAGGCGGGAGACCCGGGAGAGGACCTGGAGCGGGGAGACGTCGAGGTCTGGACGCGCCTGCTGCCACGCCGCGACGATGGCGTCGACGTCATCGGCATCGGCATCGTCGGCGCCTGCCGGGTCGTCGGACATGTGACAACCCTACCCACATCAAGTATCTTGACGTCGAGATACTAGCGAGGAGGTCGCGATGCCCCCAGCCGCCGTGCCTGGACCGGAGGCCGGCTCGACCTCCTGGGACCCCGCCCAGTACGCCCGCTTCGCCGGGCCGCGGGCCCGGCCATTCCACGACCTGCTCGCCCGGGTCGGCGCGCAGGACCCCGGGCTCGTCGTGGACCTCGGGTGCGGGAACGGTCCTCGCACCCTCGACCTCTCCGCGCGGTGGCCCCGGGCCGACGTCGTCGGCGTCGACCACTCCCCGGAGATGCTCGCGGCCGCCCGCGGGGCCGATGCCGACGGCCGCGTCTCCTGGGTCGAGGGCGACCTCGCCTCGTGGGACCCGGAGAGTGCCGGGGCGCCGGAGGTCCTCGTGAGCAACGCGTCCCTGCAGTGGGTCCCCGACCACCTCACCCTGCTCGAGCGCTGGGTCGGCGCCCTCGCGCCCGGCGGCTGGTTCGCGATGCAGGTCCCGGCGAACTTCGACGCCCCGACCCACCGGCTCATGCGCGAGGTCGCCGCCGACCACCCGCGCCGCGACGAGCTGCTGCCGGCGCTCGCGCGTCCCGCGGTCGCCGAGCCAGGCACGTACCTGACCCTGCTCACCCGGCTCGGGTGCGAGGTCGACGTGTGGGAGACGACCTACCACCACGTCCTCGACCCGGCGGGGGAGCAGGCCTCGCCGGTGCTGGAGTGGGTGCGTGCGACCGGTCTGCGACCGGTGCTGCGGGTCCTGACCGGCCCCGGTGAGCAGGAGGCGTTCGTCGCCGCCTACGACGCGCTGCTGCGCCAGGCCTACCCGCGCGGCGAGGTCGGCGTCGTCCTGCCGTTCCACCGCCTGTTCGCCGTCGCCCACCGGACGGGTGGTGGGGCCGACTGAGGGCGGGGCGCGTGCGGCCCCTCGGCGAGGGCCGCCGGGCGGGCCGCCGCCTCAGTCCGGCGGCTCGAGCAGGCTCGGCCTCGGCTCGAGCCCGCTGAGCCCGTTCCACGCGAGGTTGACCAGGTGGGCCGCGACCTCGGCCTTCTTCAGCTTGCGCGAGTCGAGCCACCACTGCCCGGTGAGCGCGACCATGCCGACGAGCATCTGGGCGTAGGCGGGTGCGGCCTTCGGGTCGAGCTTCCGGCGCTTGAACTCCGCCGCGAGGATGTGCTCGACCTGCGAGGCGACGTCGCTGATGAGGCTCGCGAACGTGCCCGTCGACTGCCCGGGCGGGGAGTCGCGGACGAGGATGCGGAACCCGTCCGTCGAGCCCTCGATGTACTCCAGCAGGGCGAGGGCCGCGCGCTCCAGCAGCACCCGGCTGTGTCCCTCGGAGGACAGCGCGACGGTGATCGCGCCGAGGAGCGCGGCGATCTCCCGGTCGACGACGACGGCGTAGAGCCCCTCCTTGCCGCCGAAGTGCTCGTAGACGACGGGCTTGGACACCCCGCCCTTGGCGGCGATCTCCTCGACGGTCGTCCCCTCGAAGCCCTTCTCGGCGAACAGCCGGCGGCCCACCTCGATGAGCTGCTCACGCCGCTGGGCACCGGTCATCCGGGCGCGGGCGGCGTGGTTGGTGTCCTTCGACGTCGGTGGGGTCACGGGTGCCATTGTGCCGTCCGGGGCGGACACCGCCGTCAACTACCCTGAGGGGCCACGATCCCCGGTTGGTCTGCTGGTAGGGCCCGCCTGACTTTGAATCAGGACAAGCGACGTAGGTTCGATTCCTACCCGGGGAGCCCGTCAGCGCAGGCCAGCGCCGGTGTCCGGCTCGCTCACGGAGGTCGCTGCGAGCGCGTCTGCTAACGGCCCTGCTAACAGCGGCTCAGGCGAGGAGCCCGCCGCCTCGACGGCGGCCGCGAAGATGCCGGCGACCTCGACGGCCTGGTCCTGGAGGACGTGGGCGTAGACGCGCAGCGTGAGCGCGGGGTCGGCGTGCCCGAGCCGTGCCGCCACGACGTGGACGGGCACTCCTGCCTTGAGCAGCAGGGTCGCGTGCGTGTGCCGGAGGTCGTGGAATCGGATCATCGGCAGCACCGGTCCCTGCGTGGTCGCGTTCAGGGTCCTGATGGTCTGGCGCATCAGCGACCCCGCCGCGTCGGCGACGAGGGGCGCGCCGATCTCCATCCGGAAGACGAGGTCGCCCTCGCGCCACGAGCCGCACGCCCGCTCCCGCTCCTTGCCCTGTCGCTCCGCGTGCTCTCGCAGGACGGCGACCGTCCCCGGGTCGATGCCGATCCGGCGGACCCGGCCCGTCTTCGTCGTCCCGTCCACGCGGTGGCCAGCGACCATCGTCGTCGACCCCCGGATCCGGACGTGCGGATCCGGGCCGTCCAACTCAATGTCCTCCCACCGCAGGTGCAGCAGCTCGCCACGCCGCGCTCCGGTGTACGCCGCGAGCCGAAGGAACGGGTAGAGCCGATGGGCCGAGACCGCGTCGAGGAAGGTTCGCAGCTGGGCGGCGTCCCACACCTTGTCGACCTGGCGCACCGCCTGGCTGCGTGGCCGCTTGGCCCGTTCCGCGGGGTTCGAGGTGAGGATCTGGTCGAGGCGGACCGCGTCGTTGAAGGCCTTCCGGAGGACGGCGTGCACGTAGCCCACCGTGCGCGGCGAGAGCGGCCGTCCGCCCCGGCCGCCCTCGGTGAGGAGGGTCCGGTACAGGGCGCTGAGGGTGTCGGGCCGCACGCTCTGCACCGGCATCCTCCCGATCCTCGGCAGGACGTAGGACCTGAGCAGCGAGCGGTAGTCCTCGTACGTCTTCGGCTTGACCTCGAGGGCGTGCGCCTCGAGCCACCGCAGCAGGTACTGCTCGACGGTCAGCCGGCTCCGGGTGACGTACTCCCCGCGGCGCGCGGCGACTCGGGCCGCGTCCCGGGCTGCCTTCGCCTCGTCCTCGGTCCGGAAGCCGCTCACCCACCGCGGCTTGCTCACGCCGGAGGAGTCGGTGACGCGGATGACGTACGACCACGACCCTCCGCGGCGGATCACGCCGTCACGGAGGGAGGCCATCACGCGACCGGGCGCAGGGACTCGACGAAGGCGACGACGTCGGAACCCCGGACCCGGCGAACGCCGTCGATCTTCACCGACGGGATCACCCCGGACCGGAGGAGCTCGTACACCTTCGACTTGCTCAGGCTGAGGAACTGGGCGACCTCTGGCACCCGGTAGAGCAGCTTGTCGTTCATCGGTCTTCCTCTCGTCACGCTGCTCCCTGAGCAGCCGGTTGGGCAGTTGCCGAACGGGTGTCCACAGGGGGTCCGGTGTCGGCGAGGAGGGTCTTGGCGGCTTGGTACTGGGCGCGCCAGGCGCGGTGTTCGAGGAGGGCGGTCAGGACGGTGGTGGCCCAGTCGGCGGTGGCGCGGGGGACGGGTTGCCAGGTGTAGCGGGGGTGGCCGTCGGGTGTGGTGGCGGTGGTGGTCATGCGGTGCGGGTCGTCGGGGGTGATGCCGGCGGCGGTGAGGGCGGCGTGGACGACGGCGCGGCGGTCGGCGCGGTGGTCGGTGAGGGTCTTGCCGGTCCAGCCGCGGGAGACCAGGACGCGGCGGCCGCCGCAGCCGAGGTGGTCGCGGTCGTGGGCGGGGGAGGGGCACCGGCCGGGGACGAGGCCGGGGCCGGGGGTGTGGGGTTGGATGCCGTGGCGGAGCCAGTTCGCGCAGCGGGGGGAGCAGGGCAGCCACCGGGTGTGGTGGTGGAGCCGGTCGATGTGGGCCTCGTAGTCGGGGTCGCGGGTGTCCTCGTCGTCGTCGGTGGTGTAGGTGTGGGCGAGGTCCTTGGTGAGGTACTTGGTCAGGTAGCGCACCGCGCGGGCCGAGTCAGGGGTGCCGGCGAGGAGGCCCTGGATGTCGACCTGGCGGCCGAAGGTGAGCACGTGCAGGGGCCGGGCGTCCGGGTCGGCGTCGAGCTCGGCGAGGGCTTGGTCCCAGGTGGTCAGGGGGAAGCCGGTGTCGGGGTCGCGGTAGGCGCCGTCGGCCCAGACCGGGTTCCGGTCGGGGTAGGCGATGGTGTCGATGGGGGGCCACCAGAGGGCGAGGTAGGTGGCGGCGGTGACGGCCTTGAGGGTGGCGCGGGGGATCGCGCCGCGCAGCGCGAGGTGCAGGTGGGGCGCGAGGCGGCGTTGGGCCTCGACGGCGGAGAAGTACTGGACCCGGTAGCCGGCGCAGCGGCGCAGGTTCTGCACCCACCGGTCGACCAGCCGGGCGAAGTGCAGCGCGTCGAGGGCGGCGCGGTGGTAGTCGTACCGGTCGGGGTCGACCGGGACCCCGCGGCCGGGGCGGACCTTGCCGTAGGAGCCCAGGGTGAGGGTGACGAACATCGAGGGCCGGTAGGAGGTGCCGTCGGGGGCGGTGAACGTCCGGCCCACGGTGCGGTCCTGCTCCTCCTGGCGGGGCAGCGGCGGCATCCCCGCCAGCCGACGGGTCGACCGCACCCGCCGACCCGCGCTGTCCCCCGGCCCCACGCTTGCGCCGTCGGACTCGTTAGCGGCGGCCGGGTCGGTGTCGTGGTCCCAGTTGCCGGTGTCGGTCTCGTCCCGGCCGCGGGTGGGCAGGTCGGGTTCCTCGGCCAGGTGCCAGCCCTCGCGGCACTGGGTCATCCGCAGCCGCCGGGCCCGCGCCGCGCACGCCGGGCAGCGGGCCTCCCGTGTGGACCCGCACGCGATCGCCCGCACCTGCGAGGCCCCGGTGGCCCGGTCGGTGACCCTCCGCAGCACCGGGCGGACACACACCCCTTCACGGGAGGCGACCTCACCCACCGCCTCATCACTGACCGGGATCGCGACCATGCCTCCATTGACCCGCCGGCAACGCCCTCAGTCCACCGATAGTCCCGATTGATCGACGAGGAGCGCCAGAGCACCGTGACTCGAGGGCGGCGGCGGCTCGACGTGACCGAAGGCCCCACGGGCAGAGCCGCCACCGCGTATGGTTCGCGTCGGGAGGGGTTGGTGTTGTGATATTCGATAAGGTCGACCGTCTGACTACGAGGCAAGCGCGTCAAATGGTCTGGGTGTTAACTCTGACCGTTCCCTCCTTGGTGGTCGCCTCACTCTTGTCGACCCATGCGGCGCTAAAGATCGGTTTGACCCTTCTAGCCTTCGTTCTACTTGTGATCCAACTCCGGATCATCTTCACAAGGGGACTCCTCGGGGATGACCCGAGCGCGCCCGGAGATTCAGAGTCGAATCACTAACTAAGCACGGTGCCGAAATGAGCCCCGGGATCGGATGGCGACTCTTGCTGATAGGACCTTTCGTCGTCACCTACTGATGCTCCTCGAGGGACTGAATTGAACAAGACCTTTCTGATCATGACTTTGGTGATGGTGGCACTCACACTACTGCTGGTGGAGCGATTGGTTCACAAGAAGCGCCTGCCCATGTGGCTCCCCCTGCTATTCCTGCTCTGGTCCGGCGTCATGGCATTCTTGGCGTTCAACACCGCAACGTGAAGAGTTGGCGCCGCCCCCGCAGACGGTGGCTCTCCGGGAGAGCGTGTTGCGCAGGATGGCCGCGGACGGGAGGCCAGAGTGGACTGGGAAGTCCCTGGGTCGGGGCTGGAGCCGAGCGCGAGTTCTGACGGCCTGGGCGGCTGGGTGCATCTTGGCGCTCCTGATCGAGCACTTCTTCAATGTGCCAGGAGAGCCGGTGCTCGGGATCGTGGGCGTCGTGCTGCTCTTCGGACTCCTCATCGGGGTGTTCGCGATGACGGTGAATGCCGACAACTCGCGCCTGGGCGGCAGCGACAAGTAGCCGTCCGGGACGAGTCGTGAGTTGCCCCGCCCTGCAGCCTCGCCGTGGCAGCAGATTCGCGAAAGTCCTCTCGGGCGCGCGGGGGCCGGTCTACCGTGGCAAGTCGCTGATTGACGGCGAGAGGCCGTCGAGCAGCATCCATTGACTTGGACCGAGGGGGCTCGTGCGCGTCAAGGATGTGCTCTCGCGAATGGGGCAGCTTGATCCGCTGATGCGGGTCGGGCTGGTCGTGCTTCCGCTCGCGCTCGTCCTCGGCGCCGTGCAACTCCTGGTGATCGGGCCGTCGACGCCGGTGGCCTACAGCCTGATGTACGGGATTCTCCTCGGGGTGTTCCTCTGCGGCGCAGGAGGGTTCCGGAGCCGCTCCCTGGTGTGGGCGCCGCGGCAGAACGAGCGGTTGTACCACCGCTACGTCGTGGTGCGGTCTGTGGTTGGCATCCTCGTCGGGCTGGTCGGCGGCGTGGTCGCGGTGTGGAACCTGTCGCGTCCGGGCCCGGACATCGCCGGGATCCTGGTCGTGGTCTGCTCGCGAGCCTGGGTTCCGCGGCCTTCGGAGTCCTCGCCCTGGTTCAGGAGCGGGAGCGATCGGCGCGGCGGCGCGGTTAGGGGGCGGAGTTAGGCGGACGGTGACCCGACCCATAACAAGCCGTACTTCTCTCAGCCAGTGTGACGCCGTCAACGAACGAAGAGAAGGTGCGCCTTGATCGCCGTGAAGAGGTAAGTGATGGATGCGAAGCAGATCACTCTGATCCGGGTGGTCCTTGAGGTAATTCCACTGTGGGTGCTGTGCCGCGGGAAGCCATTTCTTGGGAAGTCGCGCCTGAGGTCGAGTTCCTACTGGCGCAGCCAGGCGGCGGGAGCCTTCCTGATCGTCTCGACGCTTCCATTGTGTCTGCTTGCGGTCTCGCTAACAGACCAGGGGTGCGGTAGCCGTGTACGTGCTCGCGGCACTCTGCCCGGTTGCGGGTTTTGCAATTTCGTTCGCGAGTGGGGCTCGGCATCGACATGACTACGAATGAGCGCAGTGGTCCGGCTGTTGACGCGGTGCGCGGATGAGCGTGTCTTTGCTCCGAAGACGCCGGTCCTGAAGCCCGAGGATGGGGAGGACGATGATGGGGCGTGACCCGGCGTCACATATGGCAGTCGAGATGATCCGACGGGGTGGGCGGACCCGGTGAGACCAATGAGCAAGGGGATGGTGCTGTCCCTCGGAATCAGCGTCTCCATCCTCGGATTGGCTGTGCCGAACGTCTTCTTGGCCGAGGGTTCAGCCGTGTGGTTCTGGGTGGCGCTCATCGCGGTTGGTTCGGCGATCCTCCTTTTCGGCCTCAAGGCTCTGATCACCGAGCGCACGCAGGAACATGGCGATGCCGAGGTCGCGCGAGGCAGGCGGGCGCTCTTCGCCATCCTGGCTGTCGGCGTTGCCACCGGGGTAGTCGGGATCGTGCTGTCGGGACCGGTCGGGAGCGCCCTCGTCTCCGGTGGGCTCACGCTGGTGCTCTACAGCTTGGTGATCCTGTTGCTCGTGCCGTCGCTCCGCAGAGGCCGCACGTAGCAGGGCCCGGCTGGCGCGGCGTGCCCTCGCCCGCGGCCCGCGCTCTTGGTTCTGACGAATAGACCTCTAGGGAGATCAAGGGGCGCGGCTTCGCCGCGCCCGCCGCGGGGCCCCGCGCTGCGGCGCTGGCGCGCCTCCGCGCACCCCACCGCACCCCGCGCCAGCCCGGTCCTCGAGGTGATCCAGGCCCGGGGCCTCGACGTCTTCCAGCCGCTCGCCTGCTCAGACGCTGGGGAGGGCGGGGGAGCCGCGGGGGATGGGCATGCGTACGCCCCAGCCGTCACCGCCGGGGGACTCGGCTCCTCAGACCCGTGCTCCCGGCTGTCGTACCCGCATCGCAGCGGGTCGCCGCCCCGGCAGCTCGGGTTCCGGTCGGTGCGCAGACCCGCGGGGCCGGCTCCTGCTAACGCGGCGCTAACCGGGGGTGGGTCCGGGATGGTGACCGGCGGGGGAGCGCCGCACGTTCCGGCAGGTCACGCAACCATCCCGTACTCGGCCCCCTCACCGGGTCGACCTTTGAATCAGGACAAGCGACGTAGGTTCGATTCCTACCCGGGGAGCCCGTGTGATGTCTCGGGACATCGGCATAGCCCGGACCCTCGGTTGTGGGTTCGGGCTTAGTGCTGTCGGGGTGGTCGTCCGGTGCCGTGGTAGTCGCGGGTGAGGTCGGTGAGGATCTCGCCGGTGGCGGCGTTGACGACGCGGACTTAGGGGTCCTGGATCAGCAGGAGGGGCCTATTTCCCATTCCACCTGCGCAGCACGCGCAGCTTGCCCCAAGGGAGGCTGAAGTTCTCGTAGTTGCTGATCCCGGCAGCCGGGTAGGGGTCGGTGCCGCCGAAGGGGGCCTCCATGATGATGGCCATGCGGGCGCCGCCGTTGTCGATGGCGTAGGCGCCGTAGGTCTGGAGGGCTTTGCCGATGATCTTGTCGGCTCGGGTGAGGCGGGGGAGGGTGTCGAGGTTGATGCGGGGGTCGAGTTGGAGGCGGGTGCCTTCGGGGATGCAGGGCTTGGCGTGGGCGAGGTTGGCGCCGTCGGTCTTGGTGGCGGGGTAGCGGTGGTGGGTCGGGCAGGCCATGTCGGTGGAGAAGACGAGGGCGTGGTTGATGTGTCCGGCGCTGATCTCGTGGGTGCGGACCAGCCCCGCGAGGCGGGAGACTCCGGCGCCGACGGAGCCGCCTTGGCGGCCGGAGCCGTCGAGGGGTTGGGCGGTCGACCAGGACGTGGTCGATCCGCGGTACTGCCAGTACTCGTAAACGGTGCGGGTGTGCCAGTCGATGACGACCATGGCGGCGTCGCTGCCTCGGGATGGCGTGGCTGAGCGGGGGAGGGGGGCTGCTCGGTCGGTGGGGCAGGTGCCCCAGGGCTTGGTGCAGGGGACCCGGCGCTTGGGGGTGGAGGCGAAGGCGTCGTAGACGGGGACGCCGTAGTCCTCGATGGCGGCGCTGTGGTCGCCCCGCTTGAGGAGCCGTACCAGGGCCTTGTTCTTGCGGTCCAGCTTCACCGTGGAGGGGATCGGCTGGTTGAACGGACTCGACGCCCCAAACGGGCGCCCCTGACCTGGGGCGACGCCCGAATCTGCCTGTAGACCCGAGGCGCCGTGCGCTCCGGCCAAGGTCGTAAGCCCGAGGAGGGCGGTGACGGCCGCCGTGCGGGCGATGCCGCGGTGGGCGCAGGGGAGAGCTCTCACGGGGATCCTCCGTGTCGGGGACGGTCGCGCGATCCCCCCAATCGGCCGGACTGACCAGGGCGTGAGACAGACGCTGGGGCAACCGCTGAGAAGGTCGCCCGATTACAACAGATATGTCCGTTTTATTCCATCGGAAAGACCCGGATCCGTCTACGCGGAGCTGCTGAAACAGGGTCTGATTCGAGTAGGCTCACGGGCGGGAAGAAGGAACCCTTCGCTCGATCTTCGGGGCCGACCGAGATCGGCGATGCGGCGGCCGAGCCGAACGGGCGGGTGGGATTTGGCCAGAACCGAGCGCTCGGGCCCAAAGCCGAGCCCGGCCGCGCGTCGGGTGCTCATGGTCTTGGACTCGTACAGTTTCGGAGGCGCCGAAAACCTCGTCGCCGAGTTCGCGCGTCGCTGCCCTCGCGGCATCAGTTTGTGCGTGGCGAGCCTTGCGCCGAGGTCCTCGGAGCGGGACCGCATGGCGGAGAGGCTGAGCGCGGCGGGCCTTCACCCTCAATATCTCGATGTCCGTCGGCTCGTTGACCTGCCGGGTTTCGTCCGGCTCGTTCGTCGCCTTCGCGCGTGTGAGGTGGACGTCGTACATGCCCACCTCGGATACTCGGCCACCCTCGTCCCTCTCGCCGCCCGGCTCGCCGGCCGACCCTGCGTCGCGACCCTGCACGTGGCGCCAGGGCAGGAAGGGACCCGCAAGGATGCAGTCAAGGAGTGGCTCTCGGTACGCGTCCCCGCACTCATCGGTCGCGTCATCTTCGTCTCTCAGGACGCACGCGACGGGTTCGAGAGGCGGTACGGGCCAGCGGGCCGGAGTTGGCTAGTCGTGCCCAACGGTGTCGACGTCGACAGGTTCGCCGTAGGCGGACACCAGATACGGCGCGAAACCGGGACCTGGGCATGCGTGGCGGCGCTGCGCGCGCCGAAGGGGCACATGGACCTCCTCCGAGCTTGGTCCCAAGTGGTGTCCGAGCATCCACACATCCGGCTGCTCATCGTCGGAGACGGCCCGGAGCGGGCGGGTCTCGAGCGCGCCGCGCAGAGTGCGGGCCTTGGGTCCAACGTGATGTTCACCGGGGAGGTGCCCGACGTCTCCGGGCTGCTCCGCGACGTAGACGGCGTCGTCTCAGCCTCGCTCACGGAGGCATTGCCGACCGCCCTCATCGAGGCCGCTGCCGCGGGTCTCCCCGCCGTGGCGACGGATGCGGGTGGAACGCGCGAGGTGGTTCTCGACGGCCGGACGGGGCTGTTGGTTCCTCCGGAGAGACCAACTGAACTGGCACGGGCTGTGATCTCTCTCGTGGAGGATCCAGTTCGCAGAAGGGGTATGGGGCGCGCAGCCGAACTGCACGCCCGGCTCAACTTCTCGATCGACGCGTGGATCTCGCGGCTCAACGAAATCTACTCCGAGGTCGTCGCCGAGCGTCATTCGGCGCAACGGCTCGTGACTACCCACAGGTGAGGCCACATGAGGAACCTGCAGGCGAAACCGCCACCCGTTCAACGGGTCGCCCATCGCTCCCGGGAAAGAGTTCCCGTTGTGAGTCTGAGATCCACAGCCGGCAGCCTCCGGTCATGGCTCAGGGATCCCACCCACTCCGCGGGGCTGCTTTTCGCCTTGGTCATAGGTCTTTCCGGACTGGCGTGGGTGGCGCTCCAGGCGCCCACCTATACCGCCTCCACGACTGTCGTCGTGGTCCCGCGTTCGGGTGCTTCGGTCGCGGACTACGCGTCCCTCTTCGACTCGCTGAGCAGGGGGCAGGTGGTTGCCACGGCCGCGGACCTGCTCGGTGAGGATCGCTGGCATCCTGAAACCCCCGAAGTCGCGGTGTCTGCTGGTGGCGTGGTGCCGAGCTCTCTGATTGAGATCGTTGCACGCAGCGAGGACCCCGACGCTGCTCGCTCGACCGCACGTGAGGTGGTCGTGCGGGCCACACCGAGGATCAACGAGGTGCTGGCGCCCTACGTCGTGCTTCAGGTGGACCCCAAGGTGTCGGGGCCGACTCGAGTCGGTCTTTCCCGACTGGTCCTTTCGGGTGTGGCGGTGCTTGCAGGGGTGGTGTGCGGATTCGCCGCTGCGGCACTCATCCGCCTCATGCGGTCATGACCGCACGCGGAACGGCCACGGCGGCACCCCGGCACGCGGCAAGCGAGACGCGGTCCGCGGCCTGCACTGTGATCTTCAGCCTCGTCGTGGGCATGGAGCTCTCAGGCGGGT
This sequence comes from uncultured Actinomycetota bacterium, assembly GCA_963800325.1. GTDB lineage: Bacteria > Actinomycetota > Actinomycetes > Actinomycetales > Dermatophilaceae > CAWDAQ01. The sequence goes on from CAWDAQ010000010.1 coordinate 98,210, forward strand.
TCGACGTGCTGGCGGCCCACATCCCAGTCTCCCCGTTCACCGTTCTACTGGTGTTCGCTCTTGGTTTGGCCCTCGTCAGGCTTCTTACCCGCCCGATCCGTCTGCCCTGGGCCGTACTGGCCGCCATGGGGACTTTCGTGGTGACCGTCGCGTTGTCCTACGCCACGTCGTCGCTCGACCCCTCACTGACCTCCGTGGGGGTCCACGACGCCGTCGTCGACCTCGGTTTCGTTCTCGTGCTCCTCGTACTCAGCACTGGCGTTGGTTCCTGGGTCTACCCCGCGGCCGCGATGGCGGGACCCGCTGCCCTGATCGGACTCGTTTCCGCCGCGAATGAGTGGGTGCTCTCAGCGCCACGGACATGGGGTGGATTCGCTACGATCTCGACGGCGACCGGTGAGGGGACGGTCACTGCGCGCCACTCAGGTCCCCTCCCGGACGCGAACTTCTGGGGACGGTTCCTCGTCGTCGCCCTTGCTTTTGCCCTCGCCCTCGTGTGGTACCACGCGAGCGCGACGCGTAGCCGACAGCAGGCGGCGCGTCGTGTCGCGGGCGCGAGCACCGTTGTCGCAGTTGTTGTGGTGGTCCTGCTCCTCGTAGCCCTGTATCTCACCGGGTCCCGCGGTGCCTTCCTCGCCGCCGCGCTGACCGTGACGGTCTTCGCGCTGGCGATCGGGATCAGGTTTCGTTGGCTCGCCCTGACCGTTCTCGTGTCGTCGCCGCTGTTGTTGGCGCCCGGCTTCGGGAGTCGACTGGCCAGCGTCACCGGACTGGTCGAGTCCGGGCAGAAGGCCGCGGTCGACTACTCCCTCATCGAGCGCCTCTCGACGCAACAAGTGGCTTGGCGAATGGTGGAGGCCCACCCACTGACTGGGGTAGGACCGGGGGGCTATCTGAGTGCTTTTCCCGCCTTCGCGGCCAGGGCTCAGCTGACGTTCGAGCGCAGCGTTGCACCCCACAACCTCTACTTGGGCCTCGCCGCTGAGATCGGGACAATCGGCCTGGCCGCTTGGTTGCTGGTGCTCGTGCTCGCCGCCATCGGCAGCACGGCCGCCATAAGAGAGGCTCGTGCGCTGCCGCAGCCCGAGCGCCGAAACCATCTCCCGTTTGCAGCGGCGACCCTCGCAGCGCTCTCGGGATGGTCAGTGGCGAGTCTGTTTCTCCACGCGGCCCACGTCAGGGTCTTTCTCATCCTCGTCGTGCTGGCGGCGGCCCTGCACCAGCGCACACGGGCACACGTCCGCGCAGTACCAGCGGCCCGGCACCACAGGCGGGCCCTGCTGCGCACCCTCACGCCCGTCGTCGTAGGCACGATTGTTGGTGTGGGGATCGTGTGGGTGCAGCCGCACCCTGCACGAGCACAGGCGGTTGCCTTCCTCCACCCGTCCACGGCCAATCCCTATCTGGGGGACGTCGTCACCCGTGCGGTCGTCGTGCCCACCTATGCACTCGTGGTGGCGGCAGGATCGGACGACGAAGGCATCGATGCCCAGGGCGCCTACCGTTCCGGCCTGATCACGATCTCCGCCACCGACCCTGACCTGAGTAGCGCGGTCCATCGGGTGACCGCCGCAGTGTCTTCGGGTGATCGTGCCCTCAAACGCTCGGGCTTGAACCGCCTCTACCGGCCCGTGTGGGGGCCCGTGACGACGGGCTCGGAGAGGCCAGGTGCTGCGTCCCTGCTAGCCGGAGCCCTCCTCGGGGCACTGACGGGTCACCTGACATCGATCACCATCCGGTCCGTCCGCACGAGGGGTGCGGCACCCGCAGCCTCGACCTCCAGGAGATGACCATGGCAACGACAACGGGGAGGCAGGTCGGCGACAACCAGCGGGTCGGAACCCCCCTGCGCGTAGCGCATGTCATCCACTCGCTCGGACCGGGCGGCGCCGAGTCCGTGCTCGTGGAACTTGCCCAGAGCGCCGCTGACGCCGGCATGACGCTCGTCGTCATCGGTCTCTCCGGCACCCGGAACCAGCGCGCCGTACCGATGCTCCAGGCAGCCGGCGCGCAAGTCCACCTCCTGGGAGCCTCACGCTACGACCCAAGCGCGGTGTTGGGCACGGCTCGCATCCTGCATCGTGAGCGAGTGGACGTGGTCCACACACACCTGAAGCACGCCGACGTCGTCGGGGGTCTGGCTGCCCGTCTGCTCGGGCTGCCCGTGGTTTCGACACTGCACGTGATCGAGACGCCGTCAACCCTGATCGGCCGACTCCGGGTGCAACTCGCGGCCCGGGCGCGTGGCAGGCTCGCTGCCCGGGTCATCGCCCTGTCCACGGCTCAGCGGGACTGGTACGCGTCCGTTGCGCCCTCGGCCCCTGTGGTGCTGCTGCCGAACGGGGTGGCGGAGCCGACTGTGACACGCGACAGGGACGCCGTACGCCGCTCCCTGGGTGTGCCTCCCGACGGAGTTCTCGGTGTGACCGTCTCGCTCATGCGTCCCGAGAAGGGCTACGACGTCCTGCTCGAGGCGGTTCGGCGCCTTCCTGACTCACTCCCCCTCGTCTTGGCGCTCGCCGGCGACGGCCCGCTTCTCGACGAGGTCCGGCGATCGGTCGATGACGATTCCCGGCTGGCCACGAGGGTCCGCGTCCTGGGCTTCCGCGAGGACGTGCCGGACCTGCTGGCTGCGGCCGACTTCGTGGTCCACCCGAGCCGCGAGGACGCCCTGCCCACTGCCCTCATCTCTGCCCTCGCCGCCTCGCGTGTCGTACTCGCCAGCCGGGTTGGAGGGATCCCCGACGTGACGGATCCCTCCTGCGCAGTTCTCGTCCCCCCGGGGGACGGTCCGGCCCTCGCACAGGCGCTACACGATCTCGTGAACTTCCTCAGGACGGAGCCACGCGGGAGGGCCTCGATGGAGGAGTCCGCACGAACCCGCTACCGTACTCAGTTCTCCGCTGTCGTGTGGACCGAGCGTCTCCTCCGGGTATACGACGAGGTGCTCTCGGAGCCCGTGCGGAATACCGCTGATGGACATCACGGGCTGACTAGGAATGTGACTTCGGTCGAGGATTCCCGGAGACCCGACACCATCGCAATCGTCAGCGCGAGTCGGCCCTATCCCCGTGACAGCGGCAAGAGTGTTGTCATGGCCGGGCTCCTCACTCATCTCGCTGCGCGGGTGGGGCCCGGCCACCTCCATCTTCTCCACGTGGGGCGCCCCTTGGACGGGCTGGGGGACCTCGACGGTGTGGTCGTCCACGAGATGGGAGGCCCCGAGCCGTGGGAGCAGCTACGTGCGCTGCTCGTCGACGTGGCGTTGCGAGGTCGAAGCCTGCAGGAAGGGCTGCTCTCCTCAAGGTCCGTGGCAACTGAGGTCAGGGCAACGCTCGATCGGCTGTCAGCGGACCTCGAGATCGTTGACACCCTTCGGATGGACCAGTACCTCGCACCCAGACCCCGGGGACGGCGCATCCTCTACCTCGACGACCTCTTCAGCGTTCGCTACCAGCGAATGCTCAACGCGATGAAGTCCGGGGAGCGCGACTCGGGATTCAATCCCATCGGGCAGTTCGCGGACCATCTGCCTGCGTGGTTGCGCGGGGCGACTGAGAACCGGTGTGTGCGCAGGCTGCTTCTCCAGACCGAGGCCCGCAGAATGCGTCGCAGCGAGACCCGGGCGGCGTCGGCGGCGAGCCTCTCGATCCTGCTCAACCACGAGGAAGCGGAGCTGCTGCGACGCCGCAGCGACGCCCATGTCGAGGTGATCCCCCCGCTCGTCACCTGCGCAGTAGCTCCGGGTGCGAGTGACCAATGGGGCGGCGGCCCGGACTTCGCCTTCATCGGCTTGCTCTCTCTCGCGCATAACCACGACGGCCTTACGCACTTTCTCGAGGAGGGAATGCCCGAACTGCTCCGCATGATGCCGGATGCGCGGCTCCACGTCGTCGGTAGGGGGGCCTCGGAGAGGCTTCTGGCGCTCGCGGCAACTTTCGGTGGCCATGTCGTGATGCATGGTTTCGTGCCGGACCTCGATGAGGTGCTCGGTCGCTCTTGCGCGCTGGTGAATGTCCTGCGCTTCGGTTCAGGGGTCAAGATCAAGGTCCTTGAAGCGTTTGCGCGAGGCGTGCCCGTGGTCGCCACCCCGGTGGGCAGCGAAGGAATAGGTACGGGGAGCGAACCGGGGTTGACCATCGTTGCGGGTGCTCGAGAGGCCGCGGCCGCGCTGGCTCGCCTCACCGATGCCGAGGTTCATCGGGTCGAGTCCGAAGGCGCTCGCCACACGTACAGTCAGAGGTTCTCGCCTGAGGCGGTGGCTGCTCGCTACGACGCCGTGTTCCGCACGACGCCGCCCGGGATCCACCCGCCCCTGCGCGTGAGTTCGGAATGCCGGACGTGACCGGGGCTCGCATCGTGTTCGTCGAGTTCGCTCCGTCGGGAGGGCTGTTCCAGTTCTCCGTTCAACTCGGTGAAGCCTTGGCGAGGCGGGGGGACGAGGTCGAGGTGATAACAGGCCCCCGGCCGGAGCTCGACTCCCGTGAGTCCGGCTGTCGGGTGACGAGCGTTCTTCCGACGTGGCACCCCACTGCCGGCTCCGATGCTCCCGAGTGGTGGCGACGAGCGCGACGCGGTGTGCGGGCCGGGCAGTACGTCGCAGGGTGGCTCACCGTGATCGCCGTCCTGGTTGCTCGCCGGCCGGATGTGGTGGTCTGGTCATCGTGGCGCTTCTCGATCGACGGGTGGGGTGTCCTCGCGGTCCGCAAGGTCCTCCCGGCCGCGGTCCTGGCGCTCATCGCTCACGAACCGCGCCCGCTGCGCGAACAGGCAGGTGATGGGCTGTACAAGGACTCGGACTCACGGGCTCTGACGGCCGCCCACCGAGCTCTGGACGTGGCGTACGTGCTCGGCGAGTCTGCGCGTGAGGCGTTGGTTGCCACATGGCCTCTAGCCGCACCGGTCCAAGTCATCCCCCACGGGGACGAGGGAGTCTTCGGCCAAGCGTCACTGGGCCCCGTGGACGAGACGGGGCCGGTAGCCCTTTGCTTCGGCACGATCCGTGCCTACAAGGGGATCGACGTCCTTTTCAAGGCCTGGCCGGAGGTCTTGCGCCAGCTGCCGGGTGCCAGACTCGTGCTCGCCGGTGCGGTGAACCCCGACGTTGACAAGGAGTGGCTACGCGAAAGCGTCGCTCGGCTGGCGGGCGTCGAGCTTCATGAGGGCTACGTCGAACTCGAGGGTGTCGCGGCCTACTTCGCGCGTGCGCGGGTCGTGGTGCTGCCCTACCGACGTGGCAGCCAGTCCGGGGTCGCACACGTGGCCCACACCTTCGGCCGGCCGGTGGTGTGCACGCGAGTCGGTGACATCCCGGCGGTTGTGCACGACGGAATCTCCGGACTCGTCGTTCCGCCCGGGGACGTCGGTGGCCTGGCTGCCGCCCTCGTCCGTCTACTGGCCGAGCCCGAGTTCGCGCTCCGGCTTGGGTCGGAGGGCCGGCGTCAACTCTCTCTGCACGCATCTTGGGACGAGGTGGCCGAAGCGTTCGACTCCGGGCTCGCAGTTGTCCCCGCGCGCGGTGACGGACGAACATGAGCGACTTGGGGAAGGTCGGGAGCAGCACCTTCTGGAACCTGCTGCAGTATGCGGGGGGAAAGACAGTCACCTTCGCCTCCACGGTCGTACTTGCTCGCCTGCTCCTTCCCAGCGACTTCGGACTCGTTGCTCTTGCACTCGTAGCCATCAACGTGATCGACCGCGTCAAGGATCTCGGCGTCGGTCAAGCGCTCGTCCAGTACCCGGGGGTGTGGTCCCGGGTGTCTCCTACGGGGGCGACCATCACTGTCGTGACGGCGATCCTCTTCGCCGGGATCGGTGTGGTGGCGGCGCCCGCGATCTCCTCCGTTCTCGGTGGTCAAGATTCTCTGAGCAACATGCTCCGGGTGCTGTCTGTGTGGATCCTCGTCTCCGGAGTGGCTGTCTTCCCCGAGTCGGCCCTCTGCCGGGATCTCGCGTTCAGAGAGCGAGTGCTTCCCGAGCTGGCAGGCGCCGTGGTCAAGGCGGTGGTGGCCGTGAGCCTGGCACTGTCGGGGTGGGGGGCGTGGAGCCTGGTCTGGGGCCAGGTCGTCGCCTCCACGGTCATCACTGCCGGCTATTGGCTGGCGTACCGCTCGCGGGGCGGGTCGCTCATGCCCTTCGGGTGGTCACGCGAGGTGGCTGGCCGCCTCGTGCGCTTCGGCTCGTCCTTGTCCTGGGTAGCGCTCTTCTCGCTCATACTCGACAACATCGATTACCTCGTCATCGGGCGACGCCTGGGGGCGGAGCAGCTGGGGTTCTACACCATCGCTTTCCGGTTGCCAGAACTGATCGTCATCGGCGCATGCACGATGATCGGGCAAGTCCTGTTCTCGTCCTTTTCGCGCATCCAGCACAGCCCGTTGGACATTCGAGCCCAGTTCCTGAGGGCGACCACGGTCGTCGCCTCCATCGCCGTGCCAGCTGCACTGGGACTTGCCGCCGCGGCCCCCCAGATCGTCCTCGTCGTCTTCGGGCCCGGATTCGCCCCCGCGATCCCCATACTCGTTCTGCTCGGGATCTACTCCGCCATATACGCCTTGAGCTTCAGCACCGGTGACGTGTACAAGGCCATAGGACGCGCCGACATCCTGATCCAACTGTCGCTGGCCAAACTCGCGGTCTTCGTCCCCGTGCTCTGGTGGGCGGCGGGGATCTCACCGGTGGCTGTGGCGGCCGGACTGGTCGGTGTGCACCTAATCTTCGGGGTCGTTCGGCTCTACCTCGTGCATCGCGTCCTGAGACTCTCCGTCGCCGAGCAGTGGCGGTCCATCTGGCCCTCCGTCGTGGCCGGGTCGATCATGGCCCTGCTGGTGGTCGTCATACCCATTGCCCTGGGCGGCGGCGTGCCGCTACCAGGCGTCCTTCTGGTACAAGTCGTCGTCGGCGCAATGGCCTACTTCGGCGCCTTATGCCTTCTGGACGACAAGACCTTCCGGGCGCTTCTGAGCCTGCCCGGCAAGCTGGTGGGTCGGTGACGTTGGAGCCCGATTACCCCTGCTTCGCGAGGACGCGCAGCCTGCCCCATGGGAGGCCGAGGTTGACCCGATGGCGACCGCCGGAGGACTTGACATCTTTCTCCATGATGATGGCCATGCGGGCGCCGCCGTTGTCGATGGCGTAGGCGCCGTAGGTCTGGAGGGCTTTGCCGATGATCTTGTCGGCTCGGGTGAGGCGGGGGAGGGTGTCGAGGTTGATGCGGGGGTCGAGTTGGAGGCGGGTGCCTTCGGGGATGCAGGGCTTGGCGTGGGCGAGGTTGGCGCCGTCGGTCTTGGTGGCGGGGTAGCGGTGGTGGGTCGGGCAGGCCATGTCGGTGGAGAAGACGAGGGCGTGGTTGATGTGTCCGGCGCTGATCTCGTGGGTGCGGACCAGCCCCGCGAGGCGGGAGACTCCGGCGCCGACGGAGCCGCCTTGGCGGCCGGAGCCGTCGAGGGGTTGGGCGGTCGACCAGGACGTGGTCGATCCGCGGTACTGCCAGTACTCGTAAACGGTGCGGGTGTGCCAGTCGATGACGACCATGGCGGCGTCGCTGCCTCGGGATGGCGTGGCTGAGCGGGGGAGGGGGGCTGCTCGGTCGGTGGGGCAGGTGCCCCAGGGCTTGGTGCAGGGGACCCGGCGCTTGGGGGTGGAGGCGAAGGCGTCGTAGACGGGGACGCCGTAGTCCTCGATGGCGGCGCTGTGGTCGCCCCGCTTGAGGAGCCGTACCAGGGCCTTGTTCTTGCGGTCCAGCTTCACCGTGGAGGGGATCGGCTGGTTGAACGGACTCGACGCCCCAAACGGGCGCCCCTGACCCAGACTGCGTTGGCGCTCGTAGGTACTGAAACTGACACCGTGAAGTCCGACAACAGTCGTGAAGAACGCCGTAGCGGCGGCAACACCGCGAGTGGCCAACCGACTGACCAGATCGTCGCTCATGAGCACGTCAGCCCCTCGTCGCCTGCGAGCCTACGTGGCGGCCGGTGGGCATCCTCGGCGGTCGCAAGATTCAATGCTACGCGCGCGGGCGACATCCGGCGAAGGTGCCGATTTGCCCGTGGTAACTGTGAAGGAGATGAGCGACCGAGCAGTGGGTTACGGGCGCGCGTTCCCCACTACCCTTCGTAGGGCGTGTCGCAGGCCCGGGGTCCTCGCCAGGAGTCGGTGGGCAGGGCGGTAGGCGCTGGACAGCTTGAGGGCGAAGGTGAAACTGGTGTCCAGCGGGTTGACGTCAATGCGCGGGATCGCCCAGCGGCCCGCTCTCTCGCTGACGGAGAAGGCTGCCTCGAAGCCGGAGCGCCGGACAGCCTCCCTACAAGCGCGATCATGTGCGCCGTAGGGATAGGCGAACGTTCGGGCTGGCACCCCGACCACGTGTTCGACCCGCTCAGCCGCCTCTGCGGTGTGAAGCGCGAGAGCTTCGGTCGGGACGGAGTCCAACGCAGTGTGGTCGTGGCCATGGACGCCGATGGCGAAACCCAGCCCAGCGAGCCGACGGACTTCCTCGGGGCCCATGAGGGGGTGGTGCGGGGCTTCGGCCATCCACGCGGATCGGCCACCGAGAAGCCCTGGACAGACATAGCACACCCCAGGAGCGCTGAACTCCTGCATGAGTGGCGCGGCCTTCTCGAGCACAGAACGGTAGCCGTCATCGAAAGTCAGCAGCACTGACCGAGTTGGAACATGGCCGCCTGAAAGCCAACCCACATATTCGTCCTCAGTGAGGAAGTGATAACCGCCGTCGCTCAGATGCCGCAACTGAGCGAGGAAGGACTTTGGCGTGACGTGCATGCCCACGGGGTCCATGTCAGGCGGGAGGTCGTCGACGCCGTGGTACATCAGCACCACAGGTGGACGCGTCAACCGGAGCACCTCCTTGTCACACGGCCGGGCCTGGCCCGAAGCCAAGAAGATTACCACCATGGGTGGTTTGGGCCACGGATACTCTGAAATCGTGTCGACCAAATGTGGCGGCAGATCCAGCGACAACAGACATTTTGTTCTTGGAGTCATTTGAGCTTCTATATGTCAAATGTCCAGAATATCCCCCTTGCCTTGGCCAAGCGTCAAATAGATCATGTGCAAGGGCCTAGTCGGGCACTCGGTCACCCCGAGACCCGACAGGGGGTTTCGCCCAGTTCGCCGATGCGCGCCAACCGCGAGTGACGGCCCTGGGGGCCATTGGCCCGCAGCGTGACCGCCCGACGTTTTCGAGACTCGACTCAGGGGTGCTGGTGAGTTCAGAGCGCTCGGCCTTGGTAGATGAAGAAGTTGCGCGGCCTACTACCGCGGCGGCGCGCGCTTCTCGGACTCCTCAAAAGCCTTTTGCCCGTGTTCGCATTTCCCTAGGGTCCTTGGGGTTGCTTGTCCGGTTCAGTCAGCGTCCACTGCTGCTTCTAGGGGACGGCTTCGTCTGCCTAGCGGCTGTCCTCTGGGGGGCGTGGTATGCGTCTGACTTCCGCTTTTCGTATCTGTCCTTTGCAGGGGCTTACATCTGCTGCCTCGCCGTGGCTGGACTCTATCGCTCCCGCTTGTCACTGGGCCTCCTTGACGACCTGCCGGTACTCGTCGGTCACTGGCTCATAGCCATCGGGCTGGGCGTGACGGCCCAGGTCGTTTTCGCCAAGGTCAGGTGGGGCGGGGCGTTGGTCGTCGATTGGGGTGCCTTTCGGGTTGCCGCATTGACATTGGGCGGCGTAGTGCTCGGGCGGGCAGCCTCGTACTGGTTGGTGCGCACCGCCCGCGCCAGAGGCGCGGCTTCGCACAGGACGCTCATCGTGGGAACCCAGCGGGCGGCCGACCAGATCGCAGGAGTACTGCGCGCTCATCGTGAGTACGGCCTGCTCCCCGTGGGTTTCTTGGACGGCAGTGACGAGGGCGACCCCGTTGCTGGCGCCCGGCGCCAAGCATTGCCTCTGCTCGGTTCTGTGGACCAGCTGCCTCGGGTGGCGGCTGACACTGGCGTGCGTGTCGTCGTCGTCGGCTCCTCCTCCCTGAGCGAGCTCGACTTGCTCGAGCAAGTGCGCTACTGGAACAGGCTGCAGTGCGACGTCTTCGTCGTTCCGCGCCTCATCGAGGCCCACGGGTTGGGACGGGACTGCGAGAGCATCTGGGGGATTCCCCTGGTTCGGCTGCGCCGGGCGAGCTACCGGACCCTTGAATGGCGCCTCAAGCGGGCGGTCGACGTCATCGCCTCTGTCTTCGCGCTTGCAGCCGCGGCCCCCGTGATGGTCGTGGTCGCCGCGCTGGTCCGCCTCGAAGGCGGTCGGGGAGTCCTGTTTCGACAAGAGCGGATCGGGGTTGGAGGAACTACCTTCGAGCTCCTCAAGTTCCGGTCACTTCGACCGGTCGACGAGGATGAGTCACGGACCACGTGGAAGGTCGCGGGCGACGACCGCGTAGGCCCGGTGGGCCGCTTCATCCGTAAGACGTCGCTCGACGAGCTGCCTCAACTGCTGAATGTCGTACGTGGGGACATGAGCCTTGTGGGGCCCCGGCCGGAACGTCCCCATTTCGTGGAGCAGTTTTGCGCCACCAACCCTGGCTACGGCGCGCGTCACAGGGTTCCGGCTGGGCTGACCGGCTGGGCCCAGATCAACGGGCTGCGCGGGGACACCTCGATCGCCGACCGCGCCCACTTCGACAACTTCTACATCGAGAACTGGTCGCTCTGGCTCGACGTCAAGATCATGATCCGGACTGTGTCGGCCGTGCTGCGCGGTACCGGCGCCTGAGCTCGGGGCAGTGACCTCGCCAGCCACCAGCCGTTGAGTGAGCGCCTGCTGTCGCCTCCGATCCTGACGGAGGACACCTACCGCTCACTCAGCGGGTGATGTGGACCCGCCTCGGGGGGTCGCCCCGCCGGCGACGCCGCAGCTCGGCGAGGACCGGGGGCCACGTGACAAGCCGGAGCCACACGGCGAGCCCGAGGGCGATGCCCACCGCCATCCGGACCCACGCGTGCTCGACGGCGGACACCACGACGACGACCACGCACACGACCGGGAGGACGAGACCGAGCGAGGGTCGTGCGGAGCGCGCCGGTGCTCGTCGGGGGCTGGTCCCACGGCGACGGGCCGTCCTCGTCGGTCACGCCGCCATGCTGCCAGCCCGGTCGGCCCCCGGTGACCGGGTCGAGTGAGCCCGAACTGGCTTCCGGGGGACAGTTGGCGCTCACTCAACGGGAACGTCGGTGCGCCGGGGAGGGCGGGTCGTGGGGACCGCGGCCGGTCACCCCGGCCATCGGGTCGTGGGGAGCCACGGGTGGTCACCGGGCCGCCGGGTCGGGGGGCACGGCCGGCCTCAGGGCTGAAGGCCCG
>CAWDAQ010000011.1:0-243237 GCA_963800325.1 uncultured Actinomycetota bacterium
GTCGATGACCCAGGACGTCTACATGGGCCGACGGTCACGGAACCCGGGGGCCGCCCGCGCCCTCGAAGGCGCCCTCGACGAGGGGGAACCGCCAAAAATGGGGGGTTAAATGGGGGGTAGCCGCGATCGGCGAGGTGGCACACAGACCTGACCTGCGGTGATGGTGCGCCATCAGGGACTCGAACCCCGAACCCGCTGATTAAGAGTCAGCTGCTCTGCCCATTGAGCTAATGGCGCGCGACGGCAGACATTAGCACCCCCCGACCGTGGACCTGAAATCCCGCACGTGGACGGGCTCAGCCCCCCACGTGCTCCCCACCCCGGCGGCGCAGGAGGAAGGTCACGAGGCCGGCGATCGCGGCGACGCCGAGGATGCCGAGCAGAGTCCACAGGACGGGGGAGGGGCCGCCGTCACCGGTGGCCGACGTCGCCTCCGTGTCCGTCACCGACGGGGTCGTGCTCGACGCCGAGGTGCCCGCCGCCGCCGACGACGACGAAGAGACGGAGTCCGTCCCGCCGGTCCCCGTCGAGGTGCTGCTCGTGCCGACCGTCGAGGTCGCGCTCTTCGTCCTCGACCCGCTCGGCGGAGTGGAGGCGACCTCGCCCTCCGGGCCGGGGGAGTCGACGCTGAAGGTGCTCGACCCCGAGACCGGATGGCCGTCCTCGCTGACGACCCGGTAGGCGACGGTGTAGGTGCCCCCGCCCATCGAGGAGACCAGGCGCTGGGTGACGACCGCCCCGTCGACCGAGGGCGCCCCCGACGTCACCGACGTCCCGTCCTCGGCGTTGACGGTGACCTTGGCGAACTCCGTGTTGATGGTGTCGCTGAAGGTCAGCGTGACCTCCGGCGGCGCGGCGGTGAGGCTCGAGCCGTCCTCGGGGCTGACCGAGACCAGGTCGGCGTGCGCGGACGCGGGCGCGGCGAGTCCGACCGAGACGGTGAGCACGGCGAGAGCCGCGAAGAGCGAGAGGACGAGGCGGGCGAGGCCGGACGGTGCGGGCGTCGGGACGCGAGCGGCGGACATGGCGTCCATGATGCACGGGCGTGGCCCGAAATGCCGCAATCTCGCGACCACGCCCGCTCGTGGCGAGTCCGGGGCGGCCGACCCTTCGGCGGCCCCGTCCTAGGGTGAGCCCATGGCCCTCCCCGCGATCGGATCCCTGACCAGCCTTCCCGCGGCCGAGCACCCCGAGCTGCTCGCTGACCCCGTCGCCGCCGCGCTCGCGGAGTGGCCGGGCGCCGGGGACGTCGCGGTCACCCCGATCGACCCCGACCTCGCCGACACCGACGCCCTCACGTCCGCCTACGACCTCCCGGTGGAGGCGAGCGCGAACTGCGTGGTCGTGGCGGGACGCCGGCAGGGGGAGGAGCGGGTCGCGGCCTGCCTCGTCCGCGCCGACACCCGCGCGGACGTCAACACCGTCGTGAAGAACCGTCTCGACGTCCGCAAGTGCTCCTTCCTCCCCACCGACCGTGCGGTCGAGGAGAGCGGCATGGAGTACGGCGGCATCACGCCTGTCGGCATCCCTGTGGGCTGGCGCCTCTTCCTCGACCCCGCCACGGTCGCCATCCCGGTCGCGGTCATCGGTAGCGGCGTCCGTCGCAGCAAGCTCGTCCTGCCGGGGTGGCGCCTGGGCGAGCTGCCGGGCGCGGAGGTCGTCCCGGGCCTGGGGGCCTGAGGCTCCTCGCCCCGGGACGACCCGGTCACGAGCACCCCCCGGGAGCGGGTACGATGTTTCCCGCTGCAGCCGGCCCACGGGTCGGTTGTCTGGCGTGGTGGGTGTAGCTCAGTCGGTAGAGCACCGCGTTGTGGTCGCGGGTGTCGCGGGTTCAAATCCCGTCACTCACCCCACGCACGAGGGCCCCTGACCTGCGCACCTGCGGGTCGGGGGCCTTTCTGGTCCGACCCGGGGAGGGCAGTGCGTCAGCCCGGGACGGCCGCCGTGCCGAGCCAGGCTCGCAGCGCGATGCCGATCCCGACGACGACGAGGGCGGCGGCCATCCCGAGCGCCGCCCCGGCCACCCCGGGCAGGCGCGGCCTGCCGTCGGCCACGGGAATGACGAGCTCGGCGGCGGCGTACCCGACGAGTCCGGCGCCGCACGGGGTGAAGAGGACGAGCCAGAACCAGAACCAGCGCGTCCCGCGCGTCGGGGTGGGCGCGAGCACGAGCAGGACGAGTGCGGTCGTCGTGAGGAGCCCGGCCGTCGACTCGGGCCAGTCCGAGCGGGAGAACGCCGACACGTGCGGTACCCCGGCGCCGTCGAGGGTCGCGGCCAGGTCGCGGCTGAGGGCGGTGCCCCCGACCCCGCCGTACCCGCCGCGGACATCGCTCGGGTCGAACTGCCGGATCCCGACGACGTAGCGGAGCGTCCCCGAGGTGGTCCGGTAGAGCACGATGCCGCCGTGGCGGCCGTCGCCCGGGGTCCGCAGGTCGGTCGTCCCGGGCAGCCAGCCGCGCTCGGTCTCCTCGACCCCGCGCGTGAGCAGGTAGCCGGTGACGTCGGTGGCGGCGACGTCCGCCCGCAGCTGGGCGGCGGAGACCGGACGGGCCTGGACCTGCCACGTCGTCACCGCCCAGACCAGCCACACGGCGGCGATCCCGGCCGCGACGAGCAGGCGGGTGCGCCGCCCCCACGTCCGGGGACGGGACGCTGCCCCCGCCGCCGGGGCGGGATACCCCGGCGCGGTCGTCGTCACCCCCGCATCATCGCAGGTCGCAGCGCCCGCTGGGGCCTCTCCACCGGCAAGAGCCCCCTCTCCCACGCTGTGGTGGGAGAGGGGGCGGTTTCCCCCTGTGTCCCGCGCGCCGACCCGTACCCAGTGGCGCGCGGCACTCCCGTCGTACCCGGGCACTCGCGGGGGGATTCACCGCAACCGGTCACGGATCGGTGACGACGACGTCACCGCTCGGTCACGAGCCGGTGCGCGCCCCGCTCGCCTTGTCGGCGGCCTCGTGGTCGACGACGTGCTGGGCCGCGAGCTTGCGCAGTGCCCCGGCCTCGGGGCCGGGCGGGGCGACGAACACGGCCTCGCGGTAGTAGCGCATCTCGGCGATCGACTCGCGGATGTCGGCGAGCGCCCGGTGACCACCGGTCTTGGTCGGGGCGTTGAAGAACGCCCGGGGGTACCAGCGCCGGGCGAGCTCCTTGATCGAGGAGACGTCGATGATCCGGTAGTGCAGGTGGGCCTCCAGCTCGGGCATGTCCCGGGCGAGGAAGTTGCGGTCCGTCCCCACGGTGTTCCCCCCGAGCGGCGCCTTGCCCGGGTCGGGCACCCAGTCGCGGATGTGGTCCAGGACCCGCTTCTCCGCCTCGGCCATCGTCAGTCCCTCCGCGAGCTCCTCGAGCAGGCCCGAGGTCGTGTGCATCTCCCGGACGAAGTCGCCCATCTGCTCCAGCGCCTCGGCCGGTGGGGCGATGACGACGTCGATGCCCTCGTCGAGCTGGTTGAGCTCGAAGTCGGTGACGAGCACGGCGACCTCGATGAGGGCGTCGTCGGCCAGCGAGAGCCCGGTCATCTCACAGTCGATCCACACGATCCGGTCGGTGTGGGCACGGTCGGTGGGCTGCTTCGTCGCGGGCTGCTCAGTCATTGGCCCCACTCTAGGCGCCGCCGCGCCCCCGGACCCCTGACCGTCCCCTCGACTAGCGTGGCGCCCATGACCCCCCACCGGCCTGCGCAGACGTCGTGGCAGCCGGTGCCCGCCCCGCCGCGGGAGCGGGGCGTCGGCAGCGGGCCCCCGCGCAACCCGACCTCGCGGCCGGTCCTGCGTCGCTGGGCCCTCGGCGGCGTCGCCGTCGTCATGTTCGCCGTCGCGGCGACGGCGATCACCGTCACCTACGGCTCGACCTACGGCGTGCGCGCCCTCGTGCTCGCCCTGCTCGTCGCCGCGCTGCCGCTCGGGGTCGTCCTGCCCGCCTTCCTCTGGCTCGACCGGTTCGAGGCCGAGCCGCGGCGCTACCTCCTCGCCGCGTTCCTCTGGGGCGCCCTGGTGGCCGCCGGGGTCGCGATCGTCTTCAACACCGGCGCGATGCTCGTCTTCCGGGAGGTCGCCGACCCCACCTCGGCGCTGCTGACGACGGCGGTGCTCGTCGCGCCCCCGGTCGAGGAGTCCCTGAAGGGCCTGTTCGTCGTCCTCGTCTGGCGGCTGCGGCGCCAGGAGTTCGACGGGATCACCGACGGCATCGTCTACGCCGGGGTCACCGCGGCCGGGTTCGCGTTCACCGAGAACGTCCAGTACCTCGCGACCGCCTACACCGACGGCGGGGGTTCGATGCTCGCGGCGACATTCGTCGGCCGGTGCCTGCTCGCCCCGTTCGCGCACCCCATGTTCACCGTCCTCATCGGGATCGGCGTCGGCATCGCCGCCACGACCCCCCACGCCGTGCTCCGCCCGATCGCCGTCGTGCTCGGGTGGGTGCTCGCCGTCACCGCGCACGCGGCGTGGAACCTCGTCTCCGTGGCCGCACCCGGCGGGTTCCTCACCGGCTACCTCCTCGTCGGGTTCCCGGTCTTCGCCGGCTTCGTCGGCGTCCTCGTCTGGGCCCGCCGCCGGGAGGGACGGCTCATCGGCCAGCACCTGGTCCGTTACGCCGAGGCCGGCTGGCTCGCGCCCGCCGAGGTCGCGATGCTCGCCTCGATGCGCGAGCGCCGCGCCGCGCGCGCCTGGGCGCGGGCGGTCGGCGGGGCGCGGTCCCTGTCGCTGATGCGGACCTTCCAGGACACCGCGAGCGAGCTCGCCCTGCTCCACCGCCGCATGGCCCTCGGCGTCGCCGACCCGCGGGCGCGCGAGACCGAGATGCAGCTGCTGCAGGTCCTCGCAGCCTGCCGCCGCGAGAGCGCCGCGAGGGCGGTGGCATGACGACGTCGGACACCAGGGCGGCCGCGCAGGCCCAGTCGGAGGACCTCGTCGCGCTTCGCCGCCGGCTGCACCGCCACCCGGAGATCGGTCTCGACCTTCCCGGCACCCAGGCCGCCGTCCTCGACGCGCTCACCGGACTCGACCTCGAGGTCACCACCGGCGCCGGACTGTCGTCGGTGACCGCCGTCCTGCGCGGCCGGACCGCCGTACCCGGTGCCGGTCGCGACCCCGTCCTGCTGCGCGCCGACATGGACGCGCTGCCCGTCACCGAGCAGCTCGACCTCGACTACGCCTCGCAGGTCCCCGGCTCGATGCACGCCTGCGGGCACGACCTCCACGTCGCCGGCCTCGTCGGCGCGGCGCGGATCCTCCACGCCCGACGGGACGAGCTCGCCGGTGACGTCGTCCTGATGTTCCAGCCGGGGGAGGAGGGCCCCGGGGGCGCCGAGCCGATGATCCGCGAGGGCGTCCTCGACGCCGCCGGCCGCAGGGTCGGGGCCGCCTACGCCCTCCACGTCAGCGCCTCCCCGCACCCGCTCGGCACGTGGTTCTCCCGTCCCGGGCCGCTCATGGCGGCCGCCGACGAGTGCGTCGTCACCCTCACCGGCGCCGGCGGCCACGGCTCCCAGCCGCAGCACGCGAAGGACCCGGTCCCGGCCGCGTGCGCGCTCGTCCTCGGGCTGCAGACCATGGTGACCCGCGAGTTCGACGTCTTCGACCCCGTCGTGCTCACCGTCGGGCACATCGCCGCCGGGACGAAGGAGAACATCATCCCGGACACCGCGACCCTCGAGATGACGATCCGTACCTTCAGCGCCGTCCAGCGTCGTCGCGTCCACGCCGCCGTCACCCGGGTCGTCGAGGGCACCGCCGCCGCGCACGGGCTCGCGGCCGACGTGCTCTTCCGCGGCGGCTACCCGGTCACCCGCAACGACGAGACCGAGTACGACCTCGCCCGGCAGGCCGCCGTCGACCTGTTCGGCGCCGACCGCTACCTGGAGATGCCCGACCCCGAGTGCGGCGCCGAGGACTTCGGGTTCGTCGCCGACCTCGTCCCGAGCGCCTACCTCTACCTCAGCGCGCGTGCCGGCGGCAGGGGCGACGCCGAGGAGCCCGCGACCGCGCCGGACAACCACTCGCCGCGCGCCGCGTTCGACGACTCGGTGGTCCCCGACGCCGCCGCCCTGCTCGCCGAGTGCGCCCTGCGCCGGCTCGCGCCCTGACCTGCGGGCCGCGCGCTCCCGGGCGGGCCGCCGTGACGTGGTGCGCCCGGCGGCGCCGTCAGCGCGCCTCCGCCACGGTCGACGGCCCCGCCGTGACGAGCTCGAGGGGCTCGTCGGTGAGCACCGCGACCGCGCCCCGGTGCCCGCGGTCGGCGAGCGGGACGTCGGCGACGAGGACCGACGCCGGGGGGTCGGGCTCCGCCCGCCAGTCGAGCAGCGCCGCCGGCTCACCCGGGGCGGACACGACGACCTGGGAGGGGTCGACGACGAGCCCGTGGCCGGTCGCCTTGAGCACCGCCTCCTTGCGCGCCCACACCCGGGCCCGGGCGTCGAGCAGCGCGGCCCCGGTCAGCCCGTCGAAGCCGACGACCTCGTCCGGGGCGAGCGTGACCTCCGCGAACCCGGCGAAGTCGGACTCACCCACGCGCTCGACGTCCACCCCGACCGGGCCGAGCCGGGTCAGGGCGACCACCGCGAGCGCCGAGGTGTAGGACAGCGAGTACGACCAGCCCGGGTGGCCGACGATCGACGGCTTGCCGTGCCGGTCGCTGCCGCACGTCGCGCAGTGCCGTTCGAACGCGAGGTCCACCGGCTCCACCCCGAGCCGCCGGCCGACGACGCGGCGCTGCAGTGCGTGCGCGGTGACGAACGGGCGCGGGTCGCGCTTGCGCCCCAGCCGCTCGCGCTCGACCGCGTCGAGCAGGGCGAGCTCCCCCTCGTCACCGACGACCCCCGCCTCGCAGATCTCCACCTCGCCCACCCGGAGCATCCTCGCAGGTCGGTTCTCCCGGACCGGGGACCCCGCTCCGCGGGCCCCGCCCGGCGGCCCGGGGCCGCGGCACCGCCCGGTCCTGCTCGACGTCGCCTCCCCGGCGGCCCCGTGAGGCATACTGGCGCCCGGCTCCACGAGCCCCCGTAGCTCAGCTGGACAGAGCAAGGGCCTTCTAATCCCGAGGTCGCAGGTTCGAATCCTGCCGGGGGCACCTACCCGCTCCCCGACGGGGACGCCGCCAGGGGGACCCGCGCCAGCTCGACGTGCCGGGCCCGCCGGCGCCCACCTCTGGACTCCTGGCCGAGATGGGACTCGACGAGGACCACCTCGGACGCGGTCCACTCCGGCCCGGCGTACCCCTCCACGACGCGCACCCACCGGGTGGCCTCCACCGGCCGCGGAAACCGCGCCAGGGTCAGGTGCGGGTGGAACCGCCGCCCGGCGGGCTCCGCGCCGACCGTGTTGGCGGCACCCCGAACCGCCCGCGCCAGGGCTGCCAGCCGCGAGCCCGGGTCGGTCACGCCCGCCCAGAGCGCCCGCGCGGACGCCGCCGACGGGAACGCGCCCCCACCGGCGACGGCGAGCCCGGCCGCCGGATGGCGCGCGCCGACCTCCTCCAGCCGCTCGGTGAGCGCGTCGGCGCGCCAGTCGGGCACCGACCCCATGAACGCGAGCGTGAGGTGCCACTGGTCCGGGTCGGTCCACCGGGGCCCACCGCGGGCCCGCCTGTCGGCGTCGCGGCGGGGTGAGAGGAAGGCGTCGAGATCGGCCACGACCGGCTCGGGGAAGGGCACCGCGACGAAGAGGCGCACCCGGCCATCATGCCCCCCACCCGCACGAAGGCGGCCGGTGCGCGGCCGGGGGGCGGCGCTGACCCGCACCCCTCCACCGGGGCGGAAGCCGCGCTGCTCGGTACAGTTGCGGCCATGCAGCCACCCCTCGCCGACGCCGGGCTGCTGCGGGACCGGGTGGCCGCGCTGCGCGCCGAGGTGGGCCGCGCCCGGCTCCCCCTCGAGGTGCCGGGCGCCGGCGAGGCGGAGACCCACCGGGTCGCCCTGCTGCGCCAGCTCGACGACTACGTCCTGCCCCGGCTGGACTCCCTCGACGCGCCGCTGCTCGCCGTCGTCGGTGGCTCCACCGGCGCCGGGAAGTCGACCCTGGTGAACTCGGTCCTCCGCGAGGAGGTCAGCCGCCCCGGGGTGCTCCGGCCGACGACGACGAGCCCGGTGCTGGTCCACCACCCCGACGACGCGCACTGGTTCGCCGACACCCGGGTGCTGCCGCGGCTCTCCCGGGTCACCGGCAGCCGGGACGGGGACCCCGGCCCGGGCGCGGTCCGGCTCTCCTCCTCGACCCGCTTGCCCGCGGGCCTCGCGCTCCTCGACGCCCCGGACATCGACTCCGTCGTCACCGCGAACCGGGAGCTCGCCCACCAGCTGCTCGCCGCCGCCGACCTGTGGCTGTTCGTCACCACGGCCGCCCGGTACGCCGACGACGTCCCGTGGCGGCTGCTCCGCGAGGCCTCCGACCGCGGCACCGCGGTCGCGATGGTCCTCGACCGGGTGCCGCCCGGCGCGCTGGAGGAGGTCCGCCCCCACCTGGCCGGGATGCTCCGCGAGCAGGGGCTCGGCACCGCCCCGGTGTTCACCGTGCCCGAGACGACGCTCACCGCGGACGGGCTGCTGCCCGAGGACGAGATCGGGCGGCTCCGGTCCTGGCTCGGTGCCCTCGCCGGGGACGCCCGCGCCCGCGCCATCGTCGTCCGTCAGACCCTCCAGGGCGCGCTCGGCTCGCTCGACGCCCGGTGCGACGAGCTCGTGGCCGCCAGCCGGGCCCAGCGCGCGGCCGCCGGGGAGCTGCGGTCCGCCGCGGCCGCCGGCTACGAGGACGCCGCGCGGCGGGTCGAGGACGGCATCAGCGACGGCACCCTGCTGCGCGGGGAGGTCCTCGCCCGCTGGCAGGAGTACGTCGGCACCGGGGAGTTCTTCCGCAAGGTCGAGAGCGGCGTCTCCCGGGTCCGCGACCGGATCACCGCCGCCGTGACCGGGCGTCCCGCGCCGGTCGAGCACGTCGACGAGGCCCTCCAGTCCGGGGCCGCCGCGCTCGTGCGCGCCGAGGCCGACGCGGGCGCCGATGCGGTCGCCCGCGCCTGGCGGCTCACTCCCGGCGGCGAGTCCCTCGTCGCCGCCCACCCCGAGCTCGCGACGAGCTCGCCCGGGCTGCCGGACGACGTCGACCGGCTCGTGCGCGCCTGGCAGGGCGAGGTGCTCGACCTCGTCCGCGACGAGGGCCGGGACCGGCGCACCAACGCCAGGGTGGCCGCCTACGGCCTCAACGGCGTCGGGCTGCTGCTCATGCTCGTCGCGTTCGCCCACACCGGCGGCGCCCTCATGGGCGCCGAGGTGGGCGTCGCCGGCGGCACCGCGGTCGTGGCCCAGCGCGTCCTCGAGGCGATCTTCGGCGACCAGGCCGTGCGGGAGATGGCCCGGCGCGCTCGCGCCCTGCTGCTCGAGCACGTCCGCGAGCTCTACGCCGGCGAGCAGGCCCGGTACGAGGACGTCCTCGCGCAGACGCTCACCGAGGTCACCGGCGACCCGGGGGAGACCCTCGGCGACTCGTCCCGCGAGTCCACTGGCCCGCTCCCGGGGGACGGCGACCAGGCCGAGCGGCTCACCCGGGCCGTGGCCGAGGTCAGGGCTGCCCGGTGAGTCCGCTGTTCACCCGCCGGCGCGACGCGTCGGTCAGTCCCGAGGACCTCGCCCGCCGCGCCTCCTCCCTCGCCGGCGCTCTCGAGGCGGGCGGCGCGCAGGTCGACCCGCTCACCGCCGACCACGCCCAGGCCGTCGTCGAGAAGGTCGAGGACCGTACCGGCCTCGGTGCCCACCACACCGTCGTCGCGCTCGCCGGTGCCACCGGCAGCGGGAAGTCCACCCTGTTCAACGCCGTCGTCGGCGAGGACGTCGCCACGGTCGGCGCTCGTCGCCCGACGACGGCGGCCCCGACGGCCGCCGTGTGGGGCGAGGACCGGGCCGGCAGGCTGCTCGACTGGCTCGGGGTGGGGGAGCGACACCTCGTCACCGGTGGGTCCGCCGGGCCGGAGGACCCGCTCGACGGGCTCGTCCTGCTCGACCTGCCCGACTTCGACTCCCGGGTGACCAGCCACCGCGACGAGGTCGAGCGCATCCTCCACCTCGTCGACGTCTTCGTCTGGGTCACCGACCCGCAGAAGTACGCCGACGCCCGCCTCCACGACGACTACGTCGCCCGGCTGCACCGGTACGACGCCGTCACCCTCGTCGTCCTCAACCAGTCCGACCGGCTCACCGCCGACGCGCTCGACTCGTGCTCGGCCGACCTGCGCCGGCTGCTCGAGCGCGACGGACTCGGCACGGTGCGGCTCGTGACCACCTCCGGTGCGGACGGCACCGGGCTGGCCGAGCTCCGCGAGCGCCTCGCCGAGGCGCTGTCCGGGGCGCACGCGGTCCGCGACCGGCTCGACGCCGACGTGCGCACCCTCGCCGAGCAGGTCCGCGCCGGGGTCGGCGACACCGAGCCGGACCGGTCCGCGCTCGCCTCCGACGAGCTCGTCGAGGCCCTCGCCCGCGCCGGGGGCCTCGCCACCGTCGTCGACGCCGTCGAGCGGGACTACCGGCGAGAGGCGTGGGCGCACACCGGGTGGCCGTTCACCCGGTGGGTCCGGGCGCTGCGACCCTCCCCGCTGCGGCGGCTCCGGCTCGAGGACCGGGACGCGGTCGTCACCGCCTCCGACGTCCGCCAGGTCCTCGGGCGGTCCTCGCTGCCGGCCCCGTCCCCGGCCGCCCGGGCCGGGGTGGAGCTCGCGACCCGTCGGCTCGGCCAGCGGGCCGCCTCCGGGCTGCCCCGGCCGTGGGCCGAGGCGGTCCGGGAGGCGGCCACGCCCCCCGGGGACGACCTCGCCGACGCGCTCGACCAGGCCGTGGTCTCCACCCCGCTGCGGGCCCGGGCGCCGCTGTGGTGGCCCGTGTTCGGCGGGCTGCAGGTCCTGCTCGCCGCCGCGGCCGTCCTCGGCGCCCTCTGGCTCGGCGTCGACGCCGCGTTCGCGTGGCTCCAGCTGCCCGACCTTCCCCGGGTCGAGCTGGGCCCGGTGACCCTCCCGTTCGTCCTGCTCGTCGGGGGAGTGGGCCTCGGTCTGCTGCTCGCCGCGCTCGCCCGGGCCCTGGCCCGTGCCGGGGCGCGCCGCCGCGGGGCGCTCATCCGCGGCCGGCTCCACCGGGCCGTCGCCGAGACCGCCGAGGAGCGGGTGGTCGAGCCGATCCTCGCCGTCCTCGGACGGCACAGGCGCACCCGCGAGGAGCTCGACGCCGCGCTGACCTGAGGCCCCGCGGCCGGACGGCAGCCCGGCCGCTGGCGGAGCAGACCGCGGATTCGGGCGGGCGCGCGCTTGTCGATAGCCTGCTGCCATGCCCGAGTTCATCTACACCATGAGCAAGGCGCGCAAGGCGCACAACGAGAAGGTCATCCTCGACGACGTGTCGATGTCCTTCTACCCCGGCGCGAAGATCGGCATGGTGGGACCGAACGGGGCCGGCAAGTCGACGATCCTGAAGATCATGGCCGGTCTGGACCAGCCCTCCAACGGTGAGGCCCGCCTCGCCACCGGTGCCTCGGTCGGGATCCTGCTCCAGGAGCCGCCGCTCAACGAGGACAAGACCGTCCTCGGCAACGTCGAGGAGGGCGCCGGCGAGATCAAGGCCAAGCTCGACCGGTACAACGAGATCTCCGCGCTCATGGCCGAGCCCGACGCCGACTTCGACGCGCTCATGGCCGAGATGGGCACCCTCCAGGAGGAGATCGACCACGCCGACGCGTGGGACCTCGACTCCCAGCTCGAACAGGCCATGGACGCCCTGCGCTGCCCCCCGCCGGACGCCGACGTCAGCGTCCTCTCCGGCGGTGAGCGGCGCCGCGTCGCCCTGTGCAAGCTCCTCCTGCAGCGGCCCGACCTGCTCCTGCTCGACGAGCCCACCAACCACCTCGACGCCGAGTCGGTCCAGTGGCTCGAGTCCCACCTCGAGTCCTACCCCGGCGCCGTCATCGCCGTCACCCACGACCGGTACTTCCTCGACAACGTCGCCCAGTGGATCGCCGAGGTCGACCGCGGTCGCCTCTACCCCTACGAGGGCAACTACTCGACCTACCTGGAGAAGAAGGCGGCCCGGCTCGAGGTCCAGGGCAAGAAGGACGCCAAGCTGAGCAAGCGCCTCTCCGACGAGCTCGAGTGGGTCCGCTCGAACGCCAAGGGCCGGCAGGCCAAGTCCAAGGCCCGCCTCGCGAAGTACGAGGAGATGGCGGCCGAGGCCGACCGCACCCGCAAGCTCGACTTCGAGGAGATCACGATCCCGCCCGGCCCCCGGCTCGGCTCCCAGGTCATCGAGGTCGACCGGCTCCGCAAGGGGTTCGGCGACCGGCTCCTCATCGACGACCTGTCCTTCACGCTCCCGCGCAACGGCATCGTCGGGGTCATCGGCCCGAACGGCGTCGGCAAGACGACGCTGTTCAAGACGATCGTCGGGCTCGAGGAGCCCGACGCCGGCGAGGTCCGGGTCGGGGACACGGTCTCGATCTCCTACGTCGACCAGAACCGCGCGGGCATCGACCCGAACACGACGCTGTGGGAGGTCGTCTCCGACGGCCAGGACTACATCCGGGTCGGGCACGTCGAGATCCCGTCCCGGGCCTACGTGTCGCAGTTCGGGTTCAAGGGCCCCGACCAGCAGAAGAAGGCCGGCATCCTCTCCGGCGGTGAGCGCAACCGGCTCAACCTCGCGCTCACCCTCAAGCAGGGCGGCAACCTGCTCCTGCTCGACGAGCCGACCAACGACCTCGACGTCGAGACGCTCGGGTCGCTGGAGAACGCGCTGCTCGACTTCCCCGGCTGCGCCGTCGTCGTCAGCCACGACCGCTGGTTCCTCGACCGTGTCGCGACGCACATCCTCGCCTACGAGGGCACCGAGGACGACCCCGCGCGGTGGTACTGGTTCGAGGGCAACTTCGAGGGCTACGAGAAGAACAAGGTCGACCGGCTCGGCGAGGAGGCCGCCCGGCCGCACCGGGTCACCTACCGCAAGCTGACCCGGGACTGACGGCTGCTAGCATCACGCACGCTCATGAGGACATGGATTGCGCGCGCCCGGCAGGCCAGCCGACGGGTCCGAGGCGGTGACCGGCGCCGAGCTGGCGGCTCGACCGGTGCCCGGGAGGTGGCCGTGGGCCGGAACATCATCATCGTCGGGCAGCAGAAGACCGGGACGACAGGGGTGTACAGCCTCGTGAAGTCCGCGCTGGCGCCGCTCGCCGACGAGTACTTCTTCTCGTTCGAGCCGCTGCGCGGCCGCTCGCTCGAGGAGGTCGTCCGCCGGGACCCGACCCGCAGCGTCATGACGAAGATCATGTACAAGAACGTCGGGAACTTCGACCTCGACATGTTCCAGCGGCGCGTGATGACCGTCCGCGACCCGCGCGACACGATCGTGTCCACCCTGCTGTTCAAGCCGCTGCTGAAGAACGTCGTCGGCGAGGTCGGCATGGACCAGCACGAGCGGTTCATCGAGGGCCTGCGCGCCAAGGAGGCCGACCCGCGCTCGGTCAGCGTCACCGACCTCATGACGCTCGCCGACGAGGTCGGCTACCGCCACCACAAACCGAAGCGACTCGCGTCCGAGATCGTCCAGATGGCCGAGTTCGCCGAGGACGAGGGCTTCCACGTCGTCCGGTACGAGGACTTCGTCGACCACGACGTCGCCGCGCTCGCGAGCTACCTCGGGCTGCCGCTCAACCCGGGAGCCTCGGAGACGTCCGGGTGGCTGACCCACATCTCCCGTTCCAAGGGGCACGGCGCCTGGCGGGACTGGTTCACCCCGGAGGACGTCGACCTCTACCGTCCGCTGCTCGCGAAGCCGATGCGGCTCATGGGCTACGGCGACGACTGGGAGCTCAGCGCCGAGCCGCGGATCGCGCCGTCGACGTCCTCTGAGTACGTCGCCGACCGCATCGCCAAACGGCGTCGCGAGCTCGCCGCGGCCGGCCCGTCCGACGACGGCGTCGACGCCGGCGCGAGCATCGCGACGCTGCACTCGATGGCTGCCGACGGCAACGCCCGCGCCGCCCTCGAGCTCGCCCGGCGGCTGGACGAGACCTCGGACTTCGGCGACAGGTGGCCCCGGGCCGCACTGCGCTGGGCCCGGGAGGCCGACCTGCAGGGCCTGGCCGCGGCCCGCAAGGTGCGCCAGCGGCTCGAGCGCGAGGTCGCCTCCTCCTCGGCCGGCTGACGTGCCCGGCCCGGCCCCGGTGACCGCGCGGACCCCGGCAACGGGGGCGCGCAGGTGAGGTACGCCACCGACGCCCTCCCGCTCGGCGTGCGCCGGCGCGTGCTCGCCCTCCTGCCCGACGGCGCCTGGCGGCGCGTCCGGCCCTGGGTCCACGGCGAGGCCCCGCCGCAGCGTGCCGCCGTGCAGCGGTTGCGCCCCCGCCGCCGCGCCGAGCTCGCCCGGAGCGGGCTCGAGGTCACCCCGGTGCGCGTCCGGGCCCGGGTCGTCCTCGGGGAGGTCGTGCACCGGTTCGACGCCGAGCAGGTCCGCACCGAGACGTCGGCCGCCGTCGCCGACCTGCTCGCCGGCGTCGGCCCCGGGGTGCTCCTCGACGCCGGTCCCGCCCGGCGCAGCGTCGTCGCCCTGCCCGCCCACACCCGGGCCGAGGTCGCCCGCCGGCTCCGGGCCGCGGGCGCGTCGGTGCTCCACGTCGCCGGCCGCGGGGGCCCGGTCCCGGTCGCCTCGCTGCGCTCGGAGCCATCCGGGCGCTCGCTGCTGCTCCACCGGGTGCTCGTCGACGCCGCCGGGTCGGTCCTGGAGTCCGGGGCCCTCGGTTGCGAGGTCCAGTTCTGGGACGAGCTCGACCACGACGGCGAGGACTCCGGCGGTGACCCGCTGCCCGCGGGCACCCTCCTCGCCCCCGGCCGCAACCGGTGGACCGACCACCTCCTGCCGCGTGACCTCGCCGCCGCCGAGTCCCGGGAGCACGTCCCGTGGTCGGTCACCGAGCCCGCCACCCGCCCGCACCTGTTCGACGTCGACTTCGACGTCGACGTCGTCTACACGTGGGTCGACGGCGACGACCCCGCGTGGCTGGAGCGCAAGGCCCGCGCCCAGGAGGCCGCGGGAATGGCGAGCCGGCACCACAGCGCCGCGTCCACGGCCCGGTACGCCTCCCACGACGAGCTGCGCTACTCGCTGCGGTCGGTCGAGATGTTCGCCGGCTGGGCCCGCCACGTCTACCTCGTCACCGACGACCAGGTCCCCGACTGGCTCGACACCACGCAGCCGGGCCTGACCGTCGTCGACCACCGCACCCTGTTCGGGGACCGGGGCCGGCTGCCGACGTTCAACTCGCACGCCATCGAGACCCAGCTGCACCACATCGACGGGCTGAGCGAGCACTTCCTCTACCTCAACGACGACGTCTTCCTCGGTCGCCCCGTCGCCCCGGACCTGTTCTTCACCGGCAGCGGCCTCACGCGGTTCTACCCCTCCCACGCCAAGCTCGACCTCGGTCCGGTCCGCGAGGGCGAGGCGCCGGTGATGACCGCGGCGAAGAACAACCGGGCGCTGGTGGAGCGCGAGTTCGGCAAGGTCGTGACGAACAAGCTCAAGCACGCCCCGCACCCGCTGCGGGTCAGCGTGCTCGCCGAGATGGAGTCGGTGTTCGCCGACGCGTTCGCCGCGACCAGCCGGTCCCAGTTCCGCCACCCGGAGGACCACTCGGTCGTCTCGGCGCTGCACCACTGGTACGGGTACGCCACCGGCCGGGCCGTGCCCGGCGACCTCCGGTACCACTACGCGAACGTCAACCTGCCCGGGACGGCCGCGCGGCTGGACCGGCTGCGCCGGGGCCGGGACGTCGACGCGTTCTGCCTCAACGACCACGACGCCGCCGGGCCCGTGCCCGAGCGGCACCGGCACGCGACGAGGTTCCTCGAGGCCTACTTCCCGTTCCCGAGCCGGTTCGAGCGCGCCGTGTCCTGACCGGGCCGCGGCCGTGTCGGGGAGAACGCCGGCTCAGGCGTCGGTCTCGAACGGGGCCGGGTCGGGAAAGTAGGACCGCAGCCAGTCGGCGACGAGGTCGGGCGCGCCCGGGAGCGCGTCGGCGTTGTCGTTGATGCAGAAGCAGTCCCGGTCGCGCTGCCGCAGCAGGTCGGCGAGCCGGGCGGGGACCCCCGGGTCGGACAGGTCGAAGTAGTCGTAGCGGATCGCGTCCGGGGTGGCCGTGCCCCGCAGGTAGCCGTAGTAGTGGTGCAGCCAGCTGTTGACCTCGTAGTCCTCGGCCGAGCGGAACTGGCTGGCCCAGTTGTGAGCGAACACCTCGGGGTAGGTCCGCTCGAGCTCCTCGAGTACCGAGCGGCGCTGGGGGACGGGGGTGTGGAAGAACGTCCGGGTCGCGGTCCGGCCGAAGTCCCGCTCGAGCAGCCGGACGACGTTGCTCCGCGCGCTGAGGTGGGGCGGCATCGTGTCGGGCGGCTGCAGCGGAAGGGTCGCCTTCGACAGGAAGAACTTCGAGACGCCGTTGGCCTGGAAGAAGAGCTGGGGGGAGACGAGCCGGCCGAAGAAGACGTCGTCGTTGAGGTAGAGGTACTGCTCGCTCAGCCCGTCGATGTGGTGCAGCCGGCTCCCGATGGCGTGCGAGTTGAAGGTCGGCATCCGGCCCACCCCGTCGAACAGCTCCTCGTGGTCGACCAGGCTCACCCACGGGTGGTCCCGGTCCAGCCAGTCGGGGACCTGCCGGTCGGTGACGAGGTAGACCCGTCGCGCCCAGGGCGCGAACTGGTACGCCGAGCGCAGCGCGAACCGCAGCTCGCCGTTGTCACGGAACCGCTCGACGCCGTGGCCCACCGGCACGCGGCTGCCGGTGACCTCCTCGAGGGTCTGCTGCTTGCGGGCGAGCCAGTCCGGGTCGCCGCCGTCGACCCAGAGGTAGACGAGGTCGATGTCGAAGTCGAGGTCGAACACGTGCGGCCTGGCGAGCCGGGCCAGGGTGGGTAGGTCCCGGCCGTGCCGGCGGACCGTGCCGGGCTCGCGGAACTCGGGGTCGACGACCTGGGTGCGCCCGTTCGACGAGGGAGCCCGCAGGGTCCCGTCCGGGTCGGTGCTCCAGCGCTCGACCCGGCACCCCTCCGCTCGCCCGAAGAACGGCGCGTCGGGGGTCGGCGCCTGGATCGTGAACACCGGCAGCGTGGGCGCCTCACGCAGCGTGTCGGGACCGGCGTCGGTGACCAGGCAGGACCACCAGCCGACGCGCCCGCTCTCGTCGGCGACCTCGACCGCGGTGTAGACCGGTCGGTCGGCACCCTCGGCGCGCAGGGCGTCGACGAAGTCCTCCCAGCGGTCGTCGCCGATCGCGAGCGTCACCGTCGACGTCCCCGGCTCCGGGACCGCGAGGTAGGGCACGCCGGCGCGCTCGCTCACCGACGTCGCGAGGGCGAGGTTCGCGCGGCGCGCCTGCTCGGCCGAGGCCCCCGGGTCGACACAGATCACCCAGAGCCGACCCTCGCGCCGGCTGAGCACGACGCCGTCCGCGGCGGTCGCGACGGGGTTGTCGCGCAGCAGCCGGCGCCGCTCGACCCGGTTGGCGACCTTGTAGGGCAGCCGGGCGTAGCGGTGCCGGCTCAGGATCTGGGCGGCCCCGGTGCGAGGCCGGGGCGGGACCTGGGGTGCGGTCTCGGGGGAGTGCGACACGACGTGGGGATCTCGGTCGGGGAGGGGTCTGGTGAGAGCGTAGCCCGTCGGGCGGGCGCTCCCCGCCGGCCCCGGCCGGCCGGTGCCCGCCCGGGCGCTGCCGTGGTCGAGGCAGGGCCCGCCACCCGTCCCGGGGCTGCGCCGGGGTCAGCGTGCGGTCGCGAGCCGCAGCGCGAGCTCGCCGTACGCCGTCCCGATGCTCTCCGGGGTGCGGCGGATGTCCGGGTCGTACCAGCGCGCGACGTCCACGGCGAGCGAGAGCACGGCGAGCGCGGTTCCCGGCACGTCCTCGACGGCGAACTCCCCGGTCGCGACCCCGTCCCGCAGCACCCCCCGGACGACGCCGTCGATCTCCTTGCGCAGCCCGAGCACGACCTCGCGGTGGGCGTGGGTGAGGTGGGGGAACTCGTACTGGACGATGCGCGCCGTCGTGTGGTGCTCGGCGTGCCACTGGGCGAACACCGACGCGATCGCCCGCAGCGCCTCGGTCGGCGAGCCGGCCGCCGCGGCCGCGTCCACGAGCATGTCCCGGGCCGCGACGTGCCCGCGCCTGCTGAGCTGGAACAGCAGGTCCTCCTTGGAGGCGAAGTGGACGTACACCCCGGCCGGGCTCAGGCCGGCCCGGGAGGCGATGTCCCGCGTCGTCGTCGCGTGGAAGCCCTTCTGGGCGAACGCCTCCGCCGCCGCCGTCATCAGCCGCAGCGCGGCCTCGCTCGGCGCCTCCTCCGGCAGCGGGGGGAGCGACCGGGCGGGGGAGCCCACACGCGGGGGAGTGGCAGGGGTCACGGTTGACAGCATGCCCGACCTCACGGAGACTAAGCAAGCGCTTAGTCACGTCGTCCCGGACCCGCGCGGCCGCCCCGCGGCGCCGGGGGCCGGACACCACCCGGAAGGTCGCCCATGCCCCGCAACCTCTACGACGAGGACCACGAGTCGTTCCGCTCCTCGGTCCACCAGTTCGTCGAGCGGACCCTGCGCCCCCGCGCCGAGGAGATGGTCGCGAGCCGCTCGATCGACCGCACGGTGTGGAAGGAGGCCGCGGCGGCCGGCCTGTTCGGCCTCGACATCCCCGAGGAGTACGGCGGCGCGGGGGCCGGCGACTACCGGTTCAACGCCGTCGCCGCCGAGGAGATCTCCGGCTTCAGCGCCTCGGTGTCCTCGTGCTTCGGGATCCACTCCGACGTGTGCCCGCCCTACCTCGTCGACCTCGGCACCGAGGAGCAGAAGCAGCGGTGGCTGCCTGCGATGGCCGCCGGCGAGAAGATCTGCGCGATCGCCATGACCGAGCCCTCCGGTGGGTCGGACCTCGCGGCGCTGCGCACCACCGCCGTCCGCGACGGCGAGGACTGGCTCCTGACCGGGTCCAAGACCTTCATCACCAACGGCTACCAGGCCGACCTCGTCATCGTCGCCGCCCGGACCGACCCGTCCAAGGGCGCCAAGGGCATCACCCTGTTCATGGTCGAGGACGGCATGGCCGGCTTCACCCGGGGTCGCAAGCTCGACAAGGTCGGGCAGGAGGAGTCCGACACCGCCGAGCTGTTCTTCGACTCCGTCCGCGTGCCCGACGCGAACCGGATCGGCGACGAGGGGGCCGGGTTCGTCGCGATGATGCAGCGGCTGCCGCAGGAGCGGGTCGGCGCCGCCGTGTCGAACACCGCACACGCCAAGCAGATCCTCGCCGAGACGATCGAGTACACCAAGGAGCGCACCGCGTTCGGGCAGGCGATCGGCGCCTTCCAGCACAACAAGTTCAAGATCGCCGAGCTCGTCACGAAGATCGAGGTCACCCAGGCCTACGTCGACGACTGCGTCGCCGCGCACGCCGAGGGCCGCCTCACCGCGGTGGACGCCGCGAAGGCCAAGTGGTGGAGCGCGCAGGTGCAGAACGAGGTGCTCGACGAGTGCGTCCAGCTCCACGGCGGCTACGGCTACATGAACGAGTACCGCGTCGCCCGTGCCTGGCGGGACGCGCGGGTGACGAAGATCTGGGCCGGCTCCAACGAGATCATGAAGGAGCTCATCGGCCGGGACCTCGGGCTCTGACGTGGCCGCGCCCCGCAGCGGCGTCCACGCCGGCGCCGTCGCCGTCGTCACCGGGGCCTCCCGCGGCATCGGCTACGCCGTCGCGCAGCGCCTCGTCGCCGAGGGCGCGCGGGTCGTCCTCACCGCGCGCAAGCCGGAGCCGCTCGCCGAGGCCGTGAGCGCCCTCGGCGGCCCGGAGCACGCGCTCGGGGTGGCCGGCGACGCCGCCGACCCCGACCACCAGGACGAGGTCCTCGCCGCCGCCCGGGAGACCTTCGGCGGGCTGCACCACCTCGTCAACAACACCGGCATCAACCCGGTGTACGGACCGATGCTCGAGACCGACGTGCGGGCGGGGCGGAAGATCCTCGAGACCAACGTGCTCGCCGCGTTCTCGTGGGTGCAGAAGGCCGTCGGGGGCGGGCTCGGCAGCGACGAGGTGCCCGGCGCGGTGGTGAACATGGCCTCCGTCGCCGGGCTCGGCGCGACCGGTGTCCTCGGCTGGTACGGGGTGAGCAAGGCCGCGCTCATCCACCTCACCGTCGAGCTCGGGCACGAGCTCGGGCCCGACGTGCGGGTCAACGCGGTCGCGCCCGCGGTCGTGCGGACGAGCTTCGCGAGCGCGCTCTACGAGGGCCGTGAGACCGAGCTCGCGCAGACCTACCCGATGCGCCGCCTCGGGGCCCCGGACGACATCGCCGGCGCGGTCTCGTTCCTCCTCGGCCCGGACGCCTCTTGGCTGACCGGCCAGACCCTCGTCGTCGACGGCGGGGTCACCCTCGCCGGGGGGATCTGAGGCAGACGGCCGCCGGGCGAGCCGCCCGGCGGGAACCGGCGCGACCGGCGGAAGCTGCCGCCGGTGACGACGACGTCCTGCGGTCCTCGCGCCGTCAGTCCAGCGGCCCGCCGGCGACGTACACCACCTGGCCCGAGACGAAGCCCGCCTCCTCGGAGCAGAGGAATCCGATCGTCGCCGCGACGTCCTCGGGGCGCCCCGCCCGGCCGACCGGGATCTGCTTCGCGGCCTGGGTGACGAAGTCCTCGAACGACATCCCGACGCGCTCGGCGGTCGCCCGGGTCATGTCGGTCTGGATGAACCCGGGGGCGACGGCGTTGGCGGTGACCCCGAACCGGCCGAGCTCGATCGCGAGCGTCTTGGTGAACCCCTGCATCCCGGCCTTGGCGGCGGAGTAGTTCGCCTGGCCCCGGTTGCCGAGCGCCGAGCTCGAGGACAGGTTGACGATGCGGCCGTACCCCTGCTGGGTCATGTGCGCCTGGACCGCCCGGGTCACGAGGAACGCCCCCCGCAGGTGGACCCCGAGCACGGCGTCCCAGTCCTCCTCGGACATCTTGAAGAGGAGGTTGTCGCGGATGATGCCGGCGTTGTTGACCAGGATGGTCGGCGGGCCGAGCTCGGTCGCGACCCGCTCCACGGCGGCCCGGACCTGCTCGGCGTCCGAGACGTCGACGCCGACGGCGAGCCCTCGGGCCCCGGCGTCGGTGACGTCGTGCACCGTCGTCGCGCACGCGTCCTCCTCGAGGTCGAGGACGGCCACCGCGGTGCCCGCCTCGGCGAGGCGGCGGGCGGTGGCGGCCCCGATGCCGCGGGCTGCTCCGGTGACGACGGCGACGCGCTCGGTGCTCACTGGGGGTCCTTCCGGTTCGGGTGAGGGGATCTCGACCGCAGTCTAGTGAGCGAGCGCTCACCTGCTCTCGCTCCGGGCCCCGCCGGGTGCCCGTGTGACAATCGACACGACGGGGAGTCGACGAGAGGAGCCCGGGTGGCGGGGGACAGGCGCTGGCCCGCGTGGGTGTACGGCGAGGGGGAGGAGCCGGACTACCGGTTCAGCTTCGCCAACGAGCGGACCTACCTGGCCTGGGTTCGGACCGCGCTCGCGCTCCTCGCCGGGGGCGTCGCGCTGCACGCCGTCACCGACCTGCCCAACCGGGGCGTCATCGCCGCGGTCGTCATCGTCCTCGCCATGCTCGCCTCCGGGCTGGGGTTCCTGCGCTGGGCGGCGGCGGAGCGGGCGATGCGCCGCTCCCGGCCGCTGCACGGGTTCGGGCCGGTCGCCACCCTCGCTGTCGGTGTCGCGGTCGTCTCGGTCGTCATGCTCGTCGTGGTCGTCACCGCGTGAGCCCGGCGGCCAGGGCCTTCGGGGCAGCCGTCCCGGGCCCGGTGCGGAGCACGCGTGGGTGACACCCTCTTCCTCGACCCGGCGGGCCAGAACGAGCGCACCTCGCTGGCCTGGCAGCGGACCGCCCTCTCGGTCACCGTGGCGGCGCTCGTCGTCACCCGGCTCGCGGCGTCCGCCCTCGGCGGGCTCGCCGTCGTCGTGCTCGCGGTCTCGCTCGCCCTCGCGGGGACGATCTTCCTCTCCGCCCGGTGGGAGTACCGC
The DNA here is from genome assembly GCA_963800325.1 of uncultured Actinomycetota bacterium. Taxonomy (GTDB): domain Bacteria; phylum Actinomycetota; class Actinomycetes; order Actinomycetales; family Dermatophilaceae; genus CAWDAQ01. Next base: position 22,046 of record CAWDAQ010000011.1, read on the forward strand.
CGCCGAGCCGGGATGCCCGCGCCGACCCGCGGCGTCCACGAGGGCACACGGGCGCTGCTGCTCGCCCTCGACGTCGTGCTGCTCGGGGCCGTGGAGCTCGCCGCCATCGCCGTCGACTGAGGGCCGAGTTTGCCTGCCCACCCCCGTGGGGTAAGGATGGGGGCGCCCGGGGCAACGACGTCCACGGCACCATCGGCGGCCACCCCGCCGACCCCCGGACGACAAGGACTTTCATGGAGATCTGGCCTGGAAAGGCTTACCCCCTCGGCGCCACCTACGACGGCACGGGCGTGAACTTCGCCCTGTTCTCGGAGGCCGCCCACCGTGTCGAGCTGTGCCTCATCGGGGCGCGCGGCGCCGAGACCCGCGTCGAGCTGCCCGAGGTCGACGGCTTCGTCTGGCACGGCTACCTGCCCGGGGTCCAGCCCGGGCAGCGCTACGGCTACCGGGTCCACGGCCCGTTCGACCCGGCCAGCGGTCACCGCTGCGACGGGAGCAAGCTGCTGCTCGACCCGTACGCGAAGGCCATCGACGGCGAGATGCGCTACCACCCGTCGCTGTTCTCGTACCGGATGAACGACCGGACCGCCGGGACCACCGGCAAGCTCAGCCCGAAGGACTCGCGCGGCAAGACCCTCCTCTCGGTCGTGACGAACCCGTTCTTCGACTGGGGGCAGGACCGCCCGCCGAAGCACGAGTACCACGACAGCGTCATCTACGAGGCCCACGTCAAGGGCATGACCCAGCGGCACCCCGACATCCCGGAGGAGATCCGCGGCACGTACGCCGGGATCGCCCACCCCGCGATGGTCGAGCACCTCAGCGACCTCGGCGTCACCGCGATCGAGCTCATGCCGGTCCACCAGTTCGTGCAGGACTTCACCCTGCTCGACCACGGGCTGCGCAACTACTGGGGCTACAACACCATCGGCTTCTTCGCGCCCCACAACGGCTACGCCGCCTACGGCACCCGGGGCCAGCAGGTGCTCGAGTTCAAGGGCATGGTCAAGGCGCTCCACGAGGCGAACATCGAGGTCATCCTCGACGTCGTGTACAACCACACGGCCGAGGGCAACCACCGCGGCCCGACGCTGGCGTTCCGGGGGATCGACAACAACAACTACTACCGGCTCGTCGACGACGACAAGGCGTACTACTACGACACGACCGGCACCGGGAACTCGCTGCTCATGCGCAGCCCGCACGTGCTCCAGCTCATCATGGACTCGCTGCGGTACTGGGTGACCGAGATGCACGTCGACGGGTTCCGGTTCGACCTCGCCGCGACCCTCGCGCGGCAGTTCCACGAGGTCGACCGGCTGTCGGCGTTCTTCGACCTCGTCCAGCAGGACCCCGTCGTCAGCCAGGTCAAGCTCATCGCCGAGCCGTGGGACGTCGGCGACGGCGGCTACCACGTCGGCAACTTCCCCCCGCTGTGGACGGAGTGGAACGGCAAGTACCGCGACACCGTCCGCGACTTCTGGCGCGGCGAGTTCGCCACGCTCGGCGAGTTCGCGTCCCGCTTCACCGGCTCCTCGGACCTCTACGAGCACTCCGGCCGGAAGCCGATCGCGTCGATCAACTTCATCACCGCCCACGACGGGTTCACGATGCGCGACCTCGTCTCGTACAACGACAAGCACAACGAGGCCAACGGCGAGGACAACAACGACGGCGAGAGCCACAACCGGTCGTGGAACTGCGGGGTCGAGGGCGAGACCGACGACCCCGGGGTGCTCTCGCTCCGCCAGCGCCAGCAGCGCAACTTCCTCACCACGCTGCTGCTCTCCCAGGGCGTGCCGATGATCTCCCACGGCGACGAGCTCGGTCGCTCCCAGGGCGGGAACAACAACGCCTACTGCCAGGACAACGAGATCTCGTGGGTCGACTGGGACCTCGGGGAGGACGAGCTCGACCTGCTCGCGTTCACGCGGCGGCTCGTCGAGCTCCGCCGTGACCACCCGGTGTTCCGCCGCCGCCGGTTCTTCGCCGGCACCGCCGCCCACGGCGGCGAGAGCGAGGTCCACGACATCGAGTGGTTCACCCCCGCCGGGGGCCACATGAGCGAGGAGGACTGGGGCAACGGGCACGCCCGCTCGCTCATGGTCTTCCTCAACGGCCAGGCGATCCCGGAGCCGGACAAGCGCGGCAACCGGATCCTCGACGACCACTTCCTCGTCATCATCAACGGCCACCACGAGCCGATCCCGTTCACGCTGCCGGACCTGACGTACGGCAGCCACTGGCTGGTCGAGGTCAACACCGCCGGGGTCGCCGAGGACCCCGAGCTCCACGAGCCCAAGAGCGAGTTCGTCGCTGCGCCGCGCAGCGTCGTCGTGCTCCGCAGCCCGCGGGAGGCGCCGTCGGCGCCCTCGACCGGGGTCCAGTACGGAGGGGAGTGACGGTGGTGTCCGACGAGCGAGCCCACCGGCCCGCGCCCGGGCGCCCCGTGCCAACCGCGACCTACCGGCTCCAGGTCGAGCCCGGGTTCACCTTCGACGACGCGGCCGAGCAGGTCGAGCGGCTCGCGTCGCTCGGGGTGTCCCACCTCTACCTCTCGCCGGTGCTGCAGGCCGCACCCGGGTCGACCCACGGCTACGACGTCGTCGACCACACCCGCGTCAGCCGTGAGGCAGGCGGGGTCGAGGCCCTGCGGGAGCTCGCCCGCCGCGCCCACGCCTCGGGTCTCGGGCTCGTCGCCGACGTCGTGCCCAACCACATGGCGACCCCGACCCCGGAGCACCTCAACGCGCCGTGGTGGTCGCTGCTCGGGCAGGGCCGCGAGAGCCCCTACGCCCACTGGTTCGACGTCGACTGGGCCGCCCAGGACGACCGGGTCCTCGTCCCCGTGCTCGGCGGACCGGTCGACGACGCCGTCGCCGCCGGCGAGGTCACCGTCGCCCACGACGGCGGCCCCGCCGGCGACGAGACCGTCGTGCGCTACTACGAGCACGAGCTGCCGGTGCGCGCCGGCACCGAGGGCCTGCCGCTGCCCGAGCTCCTGGAGCGGCAGTGGTACCGCCTCGACGACTGGCGCCTGGGCGGAACCGAGCTGAACTACCGGCGCTTCTTCGACGTCACCAGCCTCGTCGCGATCCGCGTCGAGGACGAGGACGTCTTCGACGCCACCCACGGCCTGCTGCTCGAGCTCCTCGCCGAGGGCACCCTCGACGGCCTCCGCATCGACCACCCGGACGGCCTGAGCGACCCCAGCGGGTACCTCGACCGGCTCTCCCGCGCCACCGGCGGGGCCTGGGTCGTCGTCGAGAAGATCCTCGAGGGCGACGAGGCCCTCCCCGAGGACTGGGCCTGCGCCGGGACGACCGGGTACGACGCGCTCGCCCGGGTCGGCGGCGTGTTCGTCGACCCCTCCGGGGAGGCGGGTCTCACGGCCGAGTGGAGGGCGGTCAGCGGCTCCGCGACCCCGCTCGCCGACGTCGTCACCGACGCCAAGCGGCACGTCGCCGCCGACGTGCTCGGCTCCGAGGTCGCCCGGCTGCTGCAGTCCGCGAGCCGGCTGCTGCCCGACCACGACCCCGACGCGCTGCGGCAAGGGCTCGTCGAGCTGCTCGTCGCGATGGACCGCTACCGGGCCTACGTCGTGCCGGGGGAGCCCGTCGGTGACGTCGCCCGCACCGCCCTCGCCGACGCCGCCGAGGTCGCGGCCTCACGGCTCGACCCGGCCGACCGACCGGCGCTGGAGGCGCTGCACGGCCTCGTCCTCGGGGAGCCACCCGCCGGGGCCCTCGCGGGCGACGGTGCCGACCGCCATGACCTCGCAGACCTCGCAGACCTGGTCGTCAGGTTCCAGCAGACCTGCGGACCGGTCATGGCCAAGGGCATCGAGGACACCGCCTTCTACCGCTACCTCCGGCTCACCGCCCTCAACGAGGTCGGCGGCGACCCGGGGCGCGTCGGGACCGACCCCGCCGAGCTCGACCGGTTCGCCCGGCACGTGCTCGCCACGTGGCCGACGACGATGACGACCCTGACCACGCACGACACCAAGCGCTCCGAGGACGTCCGGGCCCGGCTCGCGGTGCTCGCCGAGCGGGCCGACGACTGGCGCTCCTGGCTCGCCCGGGCCCGCGAGGCCACCGCCGCCGAGCGCCCCGCCCTGCTCGACGGCCCCACCGAGTACCTGATCTGGCAGACGCTCGTCGGAGCCTGGCCGATCACCGCCGACCGGCTCCACGGCTACCTCGAGAAGGCCGTCCGGGAGGCGAAGACCCACACGACGTGGACCGATCAGGACCCGGACTACGAGAAGGCGGTCCACGCCTTCGCCGACGCCGTGCTCGCCTCACCGGCGGCCCGCTCGCTCGTCGAGGAGTGGGTCGAGGCGACCGCTCCCGCCGCGCGCGCCGTCGTCCTCGGCCAGAAGCTGCTCCAGCTCGTCCACCCCGGGGTGCCCGACATCTTCCAGGGCAGGGAGGTCGTCGACCTCAGTCTCGTCGACCCGGACAACCGGCGGCCGGTCGACCACACCGAGATCGCCCGCGCCCAGGAGTCGCTCGACACCGGCACCGAGCCCCACGGCCTCGACGACGAGAAGCTCCTCGTCACCACCGCCGCCCTCCGGCTGCGGAAGGACCACCCCGAGTGGTTCACCGGGCCCGACGCGACGTGGAGCCTGCTGCCCACGGGTGACGGGCAGCACGGGCACGGTGGGCACGTGCTCGCCGCCGCCCGCGGCGACGGCCCCGCGCGGGTGCTCGCCGTCGTCACCCGCTTCGCGGGCCGGCTCGCCGACGCCGGCGGCTGGGGCGGGACCCGGCTCGACCTGCCCGAGGGGGAGTGGCGCGACCTGCTCGGCGGCCACACCGCCACCGGGTCGGTCGCGCTCGCCGACCTGCTCACCGAGATGCCCGTCGCCCTGCTCGTCCGGGAGGACTCGTGACCGACCCCCAGCCGGCCCCGCCGACCCGCTCGTCTGCCGCGACCCCGCCCCGCCTCGCCCTCTGGGCGCCCGAGGCCGACGGCGTCGAGGTCGTGCTCGGCGGCCCCGGCGAGATCCCGGACCGAAGCCCGATGGCCCGCGCCGACGGGGGCTGGTGGAGGTGGCAGGCGGGCCCGGACGTCCCGGACCCGCTCGACTACGCCTACTCCCTCGACGGCGGGCCCGCGCTGCCGGACCCGCGCAGCGCCTGGCAGCCACACGGCGTCGACGGGCCGAGCCGGTGGTTCGACCCCGCCGCCCACACGTGGCAGGACGCCGGGTGGCCCGGCCCCCGGCACGGCGCCGGGACCGCAGGTGCGGTGGTCTACGAGCTCCACGTCGGGACCTTCACCGACGAGGGCACCCTCGACGCGGCCGCGGACCGGCTCGGCCACCTCGTCGACCTCGGGGTCGACGTCGTCGAGCTCATGCCGGTCGCCGCGTTCCCCGGCCGGTGGGGGTGGGGCTACGACGGGGTCTACCCGTTCGCCGTCCACCACCAGTACGGCGGCCCGGCCGCGCTCCAACGCTTCGTCGACGCCTGCCACGCCGCCGGCCTCGGGGTGTGCCTCGACGTCGTCCACAACCACCTCGGGCCCAGCGGCAACTACCTCGCCCGCTTCGGCCCGTACTTCACCGAGGCCCACACCACCCCGTGGGGCCCGGCCGTCAACCTCGACCAGGACGGCTCGCACGAGGTCCGCGCCTACGTCGTCGACAACGTGCTGCGCTGGCTGCGCGAGTTCCACCTCGACGCGCTGCGCCTCGACGCGGTCCACGAGCTGCGCGACTCCTCCCCCCGGCACGTCCTCGCCGAGATGAGCGACGCCGTCGCCGCCCTCGCCGACGAGCTCGACCGGCCGCTGGACCTCGTCGCCGAGTCCGACCTCAACGACCCGGTCATGGTCACCCCCACCGACGCCGGCGGCCGGGGCATGGACGCCCAGTGGGCCGACGACGTCCACCACGCCCTCCACGTCGCCCTCACCGGAGAGACCCAGGGCTACTACGGCGACTTCGCCGGCCACTGCCGGGCGTGGCCCGACGGGGGCGCGACCTCGGTCCTCGGCAAGACCCTCCGCGAGGTGTTCCTCCACGACGGGCGCTGGTCGAGCTTCCGCGAGCAGGACTGGGGCGCGCCGGTGGACACCGGCGCCGTGCGCGGCCGGCGCTTCGTCGCCTACCTGCAGAACCACGACCAGGTCGGCAACCGGGCGGTCGGGGACCGGGTCTCGGCGTCGGTGACCGCGGGCCGGCAGGCCGCGGGAGCGGCGCTGTACCTGCTGTCGGCGTTCACGCCCATGGTGTTCATGGGCGAGGAGTGGGCGACGAGCAGCCCGTTCCAGTTCTTCACCGACTTCCCCGACCCCGACCTCGCCGAGGCCGTCCGCTCCGGACGGCGGGCCGAGTTCGCCGCCCACGGCTGGGAGGCGGAGCAGGTTCCCGACCCGCAGGACCACGCGACCCGGGACCGCAGCGTGCTGGCCTGGGACGAGCTCGGGCAGGACGCGCACGTGCGCATGCTGCGGTGGTACCGCGCCCTGACCGCGCTGCGCCGCTCCGAGCCCGACCTCGCCGACGACCGGCTGACGCGGGTCCGCACCCGGGTCGACGACGCCGGGACCCTCGTGCTCAGCCGCGGCTCGGTCCACGTCGTCGTCAACCTCTCCGAGACCGTCGCCGAGGTCACGGTGCCGGGCGCCGAGGAGAGCGTCCTGCTCGCCGCGTGGGAGGACGTCCAGGTCGTCCCCGGCGGGGTCCGGGTCGCCCCGGACGACGTCGCCGTCGTCCGCGCCGCCGGCTGAGCACGGCTCACTCCTTGAGCCGGACCATGCCCTCCTGGGCGACGGCGGCGGCGAGGACGCCGTCGGCGGTGAACATCCGGCCCAGTCCCAGCCCCCGGCCGCCCTGCGCGGACGGGGACTCCTGGGAGTAGAGCACCCAGTCGTCCATCCGGGCCGGACGGTGGAACCACATCGCGTGGTCCAGGCTCGCCGGGCGCAGCCGCGGGTCGCGCCACGCGAGGCCGTGGCGGCGCAGCGTGGGCTCGAGCAGGGAGTAGTCCGAGGCGTAGGCCATCACCGCGGCGTGGACGAGCGGGTCGTCCGGGAGGGGGCCGACCGCCCGCATCCACATGTGCTGCCGTGCCTCGCGCTCCGGGGCCGGGGCGGCGTAGACGTTGCCCTCGACGTGGCGCTGCTCGACCGGGCGCCGGGTCAGGTGCGCGGCCGCCGGGTGGTCGATGCCGCCGTAGAGGTCGGACAGGCTCGCGAGTCCCTCGGGTCCGGGGACGTCCGGGGCGGGGTCCTGGTGGTCCAGGCCGCCGGCCGGCGCCTGGAACGAGGTGATCATCGACAGGATCGCGGCGCCGTGCTGGAGGGCGTGCACGCGGCGGGTGCTGAACGAGTGCCCGTCCCGCATCCGCTCGACCGCGAACCGGATCGGCTGGGTGTCGTCCCCGGGGCGCATGAAGTACCCGTGGAGGGAGTGGATCGCCCGGTCCCCCGCGACGTCGGCGACGGTGCGCCCGGCCGCCATGACGCACTGGGCGAGCACCTGGCCGCCGAACACCCGCCCGTGGGGCATCCGCTGGCTCTGGCCGAGGAACACGGTGGCGCCGGTGTCCCCGAGCTGCGCGCCGCCGTCGGCGAGCCCCTCGACGTGGATGCGGGCGGTGCCGAGCTCCTCGAGCTCGAGGACGTCGAGGAGCTCGGTCAGCGGGCTGCTGTCTGTGGTCACGGCCCCGACCCTAGTCACCCGGCGGGGCCGGTCAGGCGACGAGGCTGCGGGCCGGGCGGGTGCGGCCCGGGCCGCGGGCGGACACCTCGGCCGCGGCGACCGCGAGCCGCCGGACGGTCTCGGCGAGCTCCTCGGCAGGACGGGTGAACGGGATGCGCAGCCAGCGCTCGAGGCTGCCGTCGACCGAGAACCGCGGCCCCGCGGTGAGCAGCAGCCGGTGCCGCTCCGCGGCGACGGTCAGCGCCGTCGAGACCGGCTCGGGGAGCTCGACCCACACCGACAGCCCCCCGCGGGCGGGCACCGGTCGCCAGTCCGGCAGCAGCTGCGCGAGCGCATCGAGGAGGACCGAGCGCCGCCGGGCGAGCAGCTCGGCCCGGGCCGGGGCCGGGTCGCCGCGGTCGAGGAGCTCGATCAGGACGAGCTGCTCGAGCACCGGCGTGCCGAGGTCGAGGGTGAGCCGGGCCTGGGTGAGCGGCGCGAGGAGCCGCCGGGGCGCCCGCAGCCACCCGACCCGCAGCCCGCCCCAGTGGCTCTTGCTCGCGCTCCCGACCGTCACCGTGTCCCCGGCGTACGCCGCGAGCGGCGGGGGAGCGGGGGCATCCGTCTCGAGCCGGACCTGCGCCATCGTCTCGTCGACGACCGCCAGCGTCCGGGCGGTCGCGAGTGCCCCGCCGACGCGGCGTCGGTCGGCCTCGCCCATGAGCGCCCCGGTCGGGTTGTGGAAGTCCGGCACGAGGTAGGCCGCCCGGGGCGCGGTCTGGGCGACGGTCGCGACGAGGCCCTCCACGTCCCAGCCGTCCCGTCCCACGGGGGTCGCGACGAGCCGGGTCCCGGCGTGCCGGAGGGCGTCGACCGCGTTCGGGTACGTCGGGTTCTCCACGAGCACCCGGTCCCCGGCCTGCAGGAGCGCCCGCGCCACCGTCGCGAGCCCGGCGACCGCTCCCGAGGTCACCATGACCTGGTCCGGGCCCGTCGGCAGGCCCCGGTCGTCGTACCCCTGCGCGAGTCGCTCGCGCAGCGCGGGCAGCCCGAGCGGGTGGTACCCGCTCCCGGCGAGGTGGGCCGGCAGGGCCGCCGCGGCGGACTCGACCGCGGCCGCGGTGCCCGTGACGGCGGGCAGCGAGGCGCACGTGAGGTCGATGACCCGCTCGGCGAGCGGCACCCCGGCCGGGTCCGCACCGGCGAGCGCGCCCCCACCGGGCAGCGCCCGCCCCCGTCCCGAGCCGTCCGCGACACCACCGCCGCCCCCGGCCCCGCCCCCCGCGACGGTGCCGGGGGAGCCGTCGCGTGGCAGCGCCGCGACGGTCCCGGAGCCGCGGTGGGAGACGGCGTACCCGCGCTCGCGGAGCAGGGCGTAGGCGCGGGTCACCGTGGTGCGGCTCAGGCCCAGGGCGTCGACGAGGGAGCGCTCGCTCGGGAGCCGGGTGCCCGACGGCACCTGGCCGTCGGCGATGAGCAGGCGCAGCCCGTCGGCGAGACCGCGGTAAGCGGGGCTCGTCGCGGTCGCGGACCCCAGCAGGGTCGCGAGTCGTCGGGCGGACAGGGTGGGCATCGACATGAGGCCACTTTTGCACAATTGGCTCTGTCATAGAAGGCCAGAAGGGTCCACTGTGGTCGGCATGTCACTTCCTCGTGCCGACCTCCTCCCGATGACGCCCCGCCAGCAGCTCGCCGCGGGCCGCACCCCGCGACGGGGGGCCCAGCTCGCCGCCGGCCTGCTGCTCTACGGGGCGTCGATGGGGATGATGGTCCGCTCCCGCCTCGGGCTCGACCCGTGGGACGTCCTCCACGACGGCCTCGCCCGGCGGCTGCCCGTCAGCTTCGGCACCGTCGTCATCCTCGTCGGGGTCGGCGTCCTGCTCGCGTGGTGGCCGCTGCGCCAGTGGCCCGGGCTCGGCACCGTCGCCAACGTCGTCGTCATCGGTTTGGCCACCGACGCCACCCTCGCGGTGCTCGACCCGCCGGACGCCCTCGCCGCCCGGGTGCCGCTTCTCCTCGGGGGGATCGTCCTCAACGGGGTCGCGGGCGCGATGTACATCGGCAGCCAGTACGGCCCCGGGCCGCGGGACGGCCTCATGACGGGACTGGCCCGCCGCACCGGGCGCAGCATCCGGCTCGTGCGGACCGCCCTCGAGGTGACCGTGCTCGCCGCCGGCTGGGCGCTCGGCGGAACGGTCGGACTCGGCACGGTCCTCTACGCCCTCATGATCGGTCCGGTGGTGCAGCTCGCGCTGCCGGTGCTCACCGTCCCGCTCGCCTCACCCGTCGAGCGCGAGCGCGAACGGCAGGACGGCCTCTGCCCCGGCGCGGCGTAGCTCCCGGGCCGCCGTCGTCATCGTCCAGCGGGAGTGGACGACGTCGTCGACGAGCAGCACCGGTCCCTTCCCGGAGGCCAGCGCGCGGCCCAGCTCCGGTCCGACGACGAGCCGCTCCCAGACCCCGGCGAGCCTGAAGGCGCTGTTGCCGCCCGGCTCGCCGACGGGCCCGTCGTCGACCGGGTCCAGGCCGCCGAGGTACTCCAGCCGGCCGATCTCGGCGAGGCGGGCCGCGAGCGAGCCCACGAGCCTGGGTCGGGAGCGGGAGGGAACGTGGACGACCCCACTCGGGCGGACCTGCCAGTCCCACTCGGCGAGGACCTGCACGCAGGCGCGCAGCACCTCCGGCGGGACCTCCTCGTCCTCGGACCGGAGCAGCTCGCGCACCCGCTGTCCCCACCCGAGGTCGGTGGTGCGGGCGAGGACGCGGCCGGACCCGGCGGCCTCCTCGGGCGGGATCCGGCCCTTCGCGGCGACCCCGAGCCGGTCCATCCCGCTCGGCCACTGGGCGCGGGGCTCGAGCTCGACCCCGACCCGGGAGAGCCGCCCGGCCGCGCCGGAGACGAGCTCGTCGGGCACCTCGGTGGGGAACCACGTCCCGGCGCAGGTGTCGCACCGCCCGCAGGGGCGCGCGGTCTCGTCGTCGAGGCACTCCTGGAGGAAGGCCATCCGGCAACCGTCGGTGGCCTCGTAGCCGAGCATGAGCCGCTGCTCCTCGCGGCGGGTCTGCGCGACCCGCTCGTAGCGCTCGGCGTCGTAGGTCCACGGCCGGCCGGTGCTCGTCCAGCCGCCCTGGACACGGGTGACCGCCCCCTCGACGTCGAGCACCTTCAGGAGCAGGTCGAGCCGGGTTCGCCGCACGTCGACGATGCTCTCCAGCGCGACGGTCGACAGCGGCCTGCCCGCCTCGGCGAGCGCGGCGAGGACCGCGTCGGCCTGGTCCTGTCGGGGCATCGACGCCGACGCGAAGTGCGCCCAGATGTCCTGGTCCTCGACCCCGGGCAGCAGCAGGACGTCGGCGCGCTCGGTCGCGCGCCCGGCGCGGCCGACCTGCTGGTAGTAGGCGACCGGGGACGACGGCGCGCCGAGGTGGACCACGAAGCCGAGGTCGGGCTTGTCGAACCCCATGCCGAGCGCGCTCGTCGCGACGAGCGCCTTGACCTCGTTGGCGCGCAGCGCCGCCTCGAGGGCCTCCCGGTCCGCGGTGTCGGTGCGGCCGGTGTAGGCGCGCACCTCGTGGCCGGCCTCGCGGAGCGCGGCGGCGACGTCCTCGGCGGCCGAGACGGTGAGCGTGTAGACGATGCCGCTGCCGGGTAGGTCGTCCAGGTGCGCGACGAGCCAGGCGATCCGGCGCTCCGGGGACGTCCTCGGGCCCACCCCGAGGCGGAGCGAGTCCCGCGCGAGCGGGCCGCGGTGGGTGGTGACGTCGTGCCCGCCCGCGCCGAGCTGCTCGACGACGTCGGTGACGACCCGCTCGTTCGCCGTCGCGGTCGTCGCGAGCACCGGCGTCTCGTGCGGCAGGGCCGTCAGCAGGTCCCGGATCCGGCGGTAGTCGGGGCGGAAGTCGTGGCCCCAGTCGCTGACGCAGTGCGCCTCGTCGACGACGAGCAGGCCGCACCGGTCGGCGAGGTCGGGCAGCTGCTCGGCCCGGAAGCGGGGGTTGTTGAGCCGCTCCGGGCTGACGAGGAGCACGTCGACCTCGTCCGCGGCGAGCGCGGCGCGCACCTGCTCCCACTCCTGGGCGTTCGCCGAGTTCATCGTCACCGCCCGGATCCCGGCGCGCTCGGCCGCGGCGATCTGGTCGCGCATCAGGGCCAGCAGCGGCGAGATGATCACCGACGGACCCGCCCCCGCGGCCCGTCGGAGCGCGGTCGCGACGAAGTAGACCGCCGACTTGCCCCACCCGGTGCGCTGGACGACGAGCACCCGCTCGCGGGCCTCCACGAGGGAGGCCACGGCCTCGAGCTGGCCGGGGTGGAACTCGGCGTCCCCCCGGCCGACGAGCTCGCGAAGCGCGGCCCCGGCCCGCTCCGTGAGGGCCGGGTCGGGCGGTGCCGTGCTCGCGGGGACGGCGGCGGGCTGTGCGGAGGACGGCATGGGGGACACGGTAGGCGGACGTGCCGACACCCCCGTCGCCCGGGCTGCCATGCTGAGCGCATGCCCACCGACTGCTACTCCGTCGAGGTCGCCCTGCGCTGGAGCGACATGGACGCGTACGGCCACGTCAACAACGTCCAGTTCCTCCGGCTGCTCGAGGACGCGCGCGTCATCGGGTTCGCCGAGTGGTTCGGGGAGGACCGGACCATCCTCGACACCGGCGTGCTCGTCGCCCGGCACGAGATCGAGTACCTCGCCCCGCTGCCGTTCCGGCACGCGCCGATCCGTGTGGACATGTGGGCCACCCAGATCGGGGGTGCGAGCTTCGACCTCGCCTACGAGGTGCTCGACCCCGACCGGGTCGGCGAGGTGCTCTACGCCCGGGCCGAGACCTCGCTCGTGGCCTACGACTTCGCCAGCGCCTCCCCGCGCCGGCTCGCGCCCGACGAGCGCGAGGTCCTGCGGCGGTACGAGGGGAGCCCCGTCCCGTTCCGCTGGAGGCGGCGGTGACGACCCTGCACCTGCCCGACGCCGAGACCGCCGCCGACCTCGCGACCTTCGTCGCGCGGGCCCGCTCCCTCGACGAGGACGGGGCCATCCGGCTCCAGGCCACCGGCTCGACCCTCGCGACGTGGGTGCGGGTACTGCCCGGAGCGGGTCTCGACGCGGCCGGCACGGTCCTCGGGCTGCGCGTCTCCCGGCTCTCCGAGCCCGCCGACGTCGACGCCGTCGTGCCCCTCGGCGCCGTCGCCGACCGGCTCGCCCGCCAGCAGACCCGGCAGCACCTCGACGTCCCGCCGGTCACCGCCACCGCGCCGTGGGCGGCGGTGACCCCGCCTCGCTCGGGCTGGGAGCGAGTGGGCGAGGTCGGCGCCGAGGACCTGCGCGAGGTGGCGCGGGCCGGGATCGCAGAGGTCGCCGAGGGCGCCCCGGAGGGCGCCGGCGCGCAGGCGGTCACCGCGCTGCGCCAGCGGGTGTGGTCGCGGACGACGGCGACGGTGCCGCCCGTCCCCTCGGGCGCCGCGTTCGGGCTCCACGCCCTCGGGTTCAGCTCCGCCGGCGCGGTCGTCACCGTGTGGAGCCAGGGCCGGTGGACCCGCTGCTCGACCCGGGTCGGGCACGTCCTCGTCCGCTGACGTCCTCCTCCCGCCGACTCCCGGTCGAGCGGCGCCGTGCGGAGGAGGGCACGCGTCGGCCTAGGGTTGGGCGGGTGGACAGCGAGCCGACCGAGACCCGGACCAGCGGGACCAGCGCGACCGACGTGACCGAGCTGCTCGACGTGCAGTCGATCGACCCCGGCCTCGACGACGCCGACCTCGCGGCCGAGCTCGTCCGCCGCGCCGGGCTGCTCGCCGCGCGGATGCGGGCCCGCGGGGTCCGGCACGCCGAGAAGACCTCGGTCTCCGACGTCGTCACCGAGGCCGACCACGCCGCCGAGGACCTCGTCGTCGAGGCACTGCGCCGGGCACGGCCCGAGGACGGGCTCGTCGGCGAGGAGGGCGGCCGGCGGGAGTCGACCAGCGGACGGACCTGGGTCGTGGACCCGGTCGACGGGACGTACAACTTCCTGTCCGGGCTGAGCCACTGGTGCAGCGCCCTGGCCCTGCGTGACGAGGAGGGGGTCGTGCTCGGCGCGGTCCACCACGTCACCGCCGGCGAGCTGTGGGTCGGCGGCCCGGCGACCGGGACCCGCGTGAACGGCGAGCCGGTCCCGCGGATCGCCGACGTCCCGCTCGACCGCGGCTGCCTCGCGACCTACCTCCACCCGACCCGGCTCGCCGTCCCCGAGGTGCGCGACCCCTTCCTCGCGATGGCCGGCGGCGCCGCCACGCTGCGGATGCTCGGCTCGAGCTCGTGCGACCTCGCCGCGGTCGCCGCCGGGCGCGTCGAGGCGTGGGCGCAGCACTCGGTGCACGAGTGGGACTGGCTGCCGGGGCAGGCGCTCGTGCTCGGGGTCGGTGGTGCCACCCGGCTCGTCGAGCACCGCGGCACGACGTGGAACCTCGCCGGCACCCCCTCGGCCGTGGAGACTCTGGAGGGCCTGCTCCGCTCCGCGTGAGGCTCTACCCGATGCCTGCTGCGCCCGGCCCTACCCGATGCCTGCTGCGCCCGGCCCTACCCGATGCCTGCTGCGCCCGGCCCTACCCGCGCAGCGGGGTGCCCCGGGCGGCGAGGACCTCCTTGAGGACGTCGATCCGGTCGCTGACGATGCCGTCGACACCGAGGTCGAGCAGCCGGTGCATCTCGTCGGCGTCGTCGATGGTCCACACGTGCAGGTGCTTCCCGGCGCGGTGCAGCCGGTCGACCAGTCCGGAGGTGACGAGCAGCAGGTCGCGCCCGGCGACCCGGTGGCGCACCGGCAGCTGGAGCACCGGGGCGGGGGAGCGGACCCACCGGGAGAGGGAGGACGGGACGAACCGGGCCGCGGCCACCCCCACCGGGCCGGCGGCCGTCGCGAGCCGCGGCCCGAGCAGGCGGCGGATCGCCCGGAGCCGGCGCTCGGAGAACGAGCCGACGCAGACCCGGTCCAGGGCCCGGTGGGACCGAATGGTCGCCGCGAGCGGGCCCACCGCGCCCGGGGCCTTGACGTCGATGTTCACCCGGGTGTCGGGCAGCTCCTCGAGGACCGCGTCGAGCGTCGGGATCTCCTCCCTGCCGGCGATGCGGGCCCGGCGCACCTGGGCCCACGGCAGGTCGGCGATCCGCCCGGCCCCGTCGGTCACCCGCTCGAGCCGGTCGTCGTGGAAGGCGACGAGGACGCCGTCGGCGGTCGCGTGGACGTCGGTCTCGAGGTACCGGTAGCCGAGGTCGACCGCGGTCCGGAACGCGGCGAGGCTGTTCTCCCGGTCCACGTTGGCCGGGTGCAGTGCCCCGCCGCGGTGCGCCAGCCCGATGGGCCGGGGCGCGGCGAAGTACGGGTGGTCCCCGGCGCGCACGGCCCGGCCCGTCCCGCCTCAGGCCCCGGCCTGCTCGAGCCAGACCGTCGTGTCGGCCGGGAGCCGGTCGTCGTCGGTGAGGTCTCCGGAGGCGACCAGCACCCTGGCGCCCTCCGGCAGCCGGACCGGCTCGGCGGACACGTTCGCGACGACGAGCACCGGGTGGGCCCCGCCGCGACCGGTGTTGCGCACGGCGAGCACGCCGTCGTCGGCGGCGCTCCCGTCGCCGCCCGGGTCGGCGAGGACCTCCAGCCCGCCGAGCCCGAGCCCGCGCTCGCGGCGCAGGGCGAGCAGGGACCGGTACAGCTCCAGCGTCGAGCCCGGGACCCCGTCCTGGGTGTCGGCGGCGTACTCCCGGTACACCTCGGGCTGGGGCAGCCACGTCTCCCCGGTGTCGTTGAAGCCCATCGCCGGCGCGTCCGCGCGCCACGGCATCGGCACCCGGCAGCCGTCCCGGCCGATGGAGAGTCCCTCGGTGCGGTGGAACGCCGGGTCCTGGCGGTGCTCGTGGGGCATGTCGGTCGAGTCGGGCAGGCCGAGCTCCTCCCCCTGGTAGAGGTAGGCCGACCCCGGCAGGGCGAGCATGAGCGTCGTCGCCGCCCGGGCCCTGCGCAGCCCGAGCACGCGGTCCGGTTGCGGGTCCTCCGCCGCGATGCCGATCGGCCGCGGGCGACCCTGCGGCAGCCCGAGCCGGCTCGCGTGCCGGACGACGTCGTGGTTGGACAGCACCCACGAGGTCGTCGCGCCGACGGTGGCGGCCTGGCCGAGGGAGGACTCGATGACCGCCCGCAGCGCGGCGGCGTCCCACGGCGTGTCGAGGAAGTCGAAGTTGAACGCCTGGTGGAACTCGTCGGCCCGGACGTAGCGCATGAGCCGGTCCGGCGGCTTCACCCACGCCTCGGCGCACATGATCCGGTCCGGCTCGCCGTAGCTCTCGAGCAGCTTGCGCCACGAGCGGTAGATCTCGTGCACGCCCTCCTGGTCCCACATCGGGGCGCTCCCGGTCGGGTCCTCGCCCATGAGCTCGATCGGCGTGGCCCAGTCCGGCAGGCCCTCCTTCTTCACGAGGCCGTGGGCCACGTCGACCCGGAACCCGGCGACGCCGCGGTCGAGCCAGAAGGCGAGGACGTCGAGGAACTCCTGGCGCACCTCGGGGTGGTCCCAGTTGAAGTCCGGCTGCCGGGTGTCGAACAGGTGGAGGTACCACTGGCCGTCCTCGACCCGGGTCCACGCGCTCCCACCGAACACCGAGCGCCAGTCGTTCGGTGGCTCGTCGCCGTCCGGGCCGCGGCCGTCGCGGAACACGTACCGCTCCCGCTCCGGGCCGCCGGGGCCGGCGGCGAGCGCGGCCCGGAACCACGCGTGCTCGTCCGAGGAGTGGTTCGGCACGAGGTCGACGATGATCCCGATCCCGAGCTCGCGGGCGCGGGCGAGCACCCGGTCGAAGTCGGCGAGCGTGCCGTAGACCGGGTCGATGTCGCGGTAGTCGGCGACGTCGTAGCCCGCGTCGGCCTGCGGCGAGGGGTAGAAGGGCGAGAACCACACCGCGTCGACGCCGAGCTCCACGAGGTGGTCCAGGTGGGCCCCGACGCCGGCGAGGTCGCCGACGCCGTCGCCGTCGGCGTCGGCCCACGAGCGCGGGTAGATCTGGTAGATCACCGCGTCACGCCACCACGCGGCGTCGGAGGGGGCGGGGTGGTGGACGGTCTGTGCTGTGCTGGGGGCGTCGCTCACGGACGTCATGCTTCCGCACCGGCGGGCACGTCGTCACGTGGGGGTCGCCGCCACCGCCCGGCGAGGCCGGGTCACTCCTCCTCGAGGGTGTTGACCATGCTGTACGCGGCCCGGGTGAGGTAGTCGCGCAGCACCGCGTCCTGGGTCTCGGGCAGCCCGACGGCGTCGACCGCGGCCATCATGTGCTCCAGCCAGCGGTCCCGCTGGGCGGGCGTGACCCGGAACGGCATGTGCCGCATCCGCAGCCGCGGGTGGCCGCGCTGCTCGGAGTACGTCGTCGGGCCGCCCCAGTACTGCTCGAGGAACATCCGCAGCCGCTCCTCGGCGCCGCTGAGGTCCTCCTCGGGGTAGAGCGCGCGCAGCTTCGCGTCCGCGGCGACGCCGCGGTAGAACTCGTGGACGAGCGCCGCGAACGTCTCGTGGCCGCCCATCTGCTCGTACAGGCTCTCCGGCACGTCAGACCTGCGTCGTCGAGAACGGCGGGATGTCCGGGCCCTTGACGCCCTCGCGGTCGAAGGCCTCCTTGATGCGGCGGCGCATCTCCCGCTTCAGCTCCCACTGGCTGCCGCTGACGCACGTGGCGAGGACGCGCACGGTCATCGTCCCGGCGGACATCGACTCGACGCCGAGGACGCTCGGCTCCTCCGGCAGCCGTCCGGACCAGGCCTCGTCGTCGGTCATCGCGTGGACGACGTTCGTGATGATGCGGATGACCTGGTCGACGTCCTCCTTGAACGAGAACGGGATGTCGACGACGGCGCTGGCGAAGCCCTGGCTGTGGTTGCCGATCCGGATGATCTCGCCGTTGCGGACGTACCACGTGACCCCGTTGAGGTCGCGCAGCCGCGTGATCCGGAGGCTGACCTCCTCGATCGTGCCGACCGCCTCGCCGGTGTCGACGATGTCGCCGACCCCGTACTGGTCCTCGAGGATCATGAAGATCCCCGAGAGGAAGTCCCGCACGAGGGACTGCGCGCCGAAGCCGAGCGCGACCCCACCGACGCCCGCGGAGGCCAGCAGCGGGGCGAGCGGGATGCCGATGATCTGCAGCACCGTCAGGCCGGCGATGACGCCGACGACGATCGTGACGATGCTGCGCAGCAGCGACCCCATCGTCCGGGTGCGCTGCTCGCGACGCTCGGTGGCCAGCCCCGCCGCGCCGGCGAGGACGCGGCCGGCCTTCTTGGGTGCGTCGGACAGCCGAGCGCTGGACCGGGTCGCGGTGGACTCCACGAACCGGGTGATGATCCGGTGCAGCACCCACCGGGCCACCACCGCGAGGACGATGGTGACGAGGATCTGGAGGCCCTGGTCGAGCGACCAGTCCACGACGCGGGTGGCGACGTCGATGCTCTCCTGTGCGGTGGAGGCGTCGAGGGCGAAGCTCATCGGCCGTCACGCTCCTGGGCGGCGAGGGAGCGCGCCACGGTGTCCCGGTGCTCGGCGACGAGCCGGCGCAGCCCCGCGGGGGCGGCGGTGTGGGTCTCGAGCCAGCTCTCGGTGCGCCGGAGCAGGTCGACGTCGGCGACCCCGAGGGGGTAGAAGCCGGTGACGATGGCCTCGGCGATCGCGTGCGTCCGCTCGTCCCAGACCCGCTCGATCTCGTCGAGGTAGCGCTCGACGAACGGCCGGAGCAGCTCGGGGTCCCACGTGCGGCCGAACCCGAGGGCGACCGCCTCGAGGACGGAGTTCGGCAGGGTGTCCCGCTCGACGGCCTCTCGCCACGCGGCGGCCTTGAGCTCGGGCGTCGGGAGGGCCGCGAGCGCGCGGGCGGCCCGCTCGCGCCCGGTGGCGGTGTTGTCCCGCTCCCGCTCGGCGTCGACCTCGGCCTCGCTCGCCGCGCCGGCCGCGGCGAGCGCGGTCAGCAGGGTCCAGCGAAGGTCCGTGTCGATCTCGAGGCCCTCGAGGCTCGTGCGGCCCTCGAGGAGGTTCCGGACCCACGCGGTGTCGTCGCCCGGGGCGAGCAGCCCGGCGGCGGCGCCGATCAGCTGGAACTGGGCGTCACTGCCGGCCGGGGCGCCGGTCGCGAGGCCGTGCAGCGCCGTGAGGACGCGGGTGCGGGCCTCCTCGCGGTGCTCGGGGGCGAGGTACATCCGCACCGTGGTGTGGAGCTGGGCCAGCAGGGTGCGCAGCAGCGTCGAGTCGGTCTCGCCGGGCAGCGAGGCGAGGACGAGCTCGACGAGCTCGCGGCCGGGCATCTGCGCGTCCCGGGTCATGTCCCACGCGGAGGCGAGGACGAGGGAGCGGGGCAGGCTCTCGGTGAAGCCGCGCGGGTGGGCGATCGCCGTCGCGAGCGAGCGCTCGTCGAGCCGGATCTTGGCGTAGGTGAGATCGTCGTCGTTGACGAGCAGCAGGTCCGGCTGCGGCCGGCCGACGAGCTGGGTGAGCTCGGTCTCCGCGCCGTCGACGTCGAGCTCGATGCGGTCGGTGCGCACGAGCTGGTCCCCGTCGAGGTCGTACAGCCCCACGGCGAGGCGGTGCGGACGGATCGTCGGGTGGCCGGTGGGGGCGGACTGCTCGATGACCGCCCGGGAGACCAGTCCCTGCTCGTCGACCTCGACGACCGGCCGCAGCGTCGCCACCCCGGCCGTCTCGAGCCACAGCTTCGACCAGCTGCCGAGGTCGCGCCCGGAGGTCGCCTCGAGCTCACCGAGGAGGTCGCCGAGGGTGGTGTTGCCCCACGCGTGCGCGGTGAAGTACCGGCGCAGCCCGGCGACGAACGGCTCCCGGCCGACGTAGGCGACGAGCTGCTTGAGGACCGAGGCGCCCTTGGCGTAGGTGATGCCGTCGAAGTTGACCTCGACGTCCTCGAGGTCGCGGATCGGGGCGACGATCGGGTGGGTCGAGGACAGCTGGTCCTGCCGGTAGGCCCACGCCTTCTCCGAGGTCGCGAACGTCGTCCACGCGCTCTCCCAGCGGGTGGCCTCGGCCTGGCACGTCGTCGAGGCCCACTCGGCGAAGGACTCGTTGAGCCAGAGGTCGTTCCACCACCGCATCGTGACGAGGTCGCCGAACCACATGTGGGCGAGCTCGTGGAGGATCGTCAGCGCGCGCCGCTCGACGAGGGCCTCGGGGACCTTGGAGCGGAAGACGTAGACCTCGTTGATCGTCACCGCGCCGGCGTTCTCCATCGCGCCCATGTTGTACTCCGGCGTGAAGAGCTGGTCGTACTTGGCGAACGGGTACGCCGAGTCGAACTCCTCCTCGAAGAACGCGAAGCCGCGCTTGGTGACGTCGAACAGGTTGTCGGCATCGAGGTAGGGGGTCAGCGAGCGCCGGCAGAACAGCCCGAGCGGCACCGTCCCGGCGCGTGTGACGACCTCGTCCCGGACCACGTCGTACGGCCCGGCGATGAGCGAGGTGATGTAGCTCGACACCCGCGGGGTGGGCTCGAAGCGCCACCGGGCGACACCGTCCGCGACCGGCTCGGGCTCGGGGGTCGGCGAGGTCGAGACGACCTGCCAGTGCTCGGGTGCGGTGACCGTGAGGGCGAAGCTCGCCTTGAGGTCGGGTTGCTCGAAGACGGCGAACATCCGACGGGAGTCGGCGACCTCGAACTGGGTGTAGAGGTAGGCCTCGTCGTCGACCGGGTCGACGAACCGGTGCAGCCCCTCGCCGGTGTTCATGTAGGTCCCGGTGGCGTCGACGGTCAGCTCGTTCGTGGCGGCGAGGCCGGGGACCCGGATGCGGGCGCCGTCGTAGTGGGCCGCGACGTCGAGGTCGGTGCCGTTGAGGGTGATGCGCTGCACGGACTCGGCGAGCAGGTCGAGGAAGGTCTCCGCCCCCGGCTGGCTCGCGTCGAAGCGCACCGTCGTGCTCGTGGCGAAGGTCGTCTCCGACGTCGTGAGGTCGAGCGTGACGTCGTAGCGGTCCACGCTCACGAGGGCGGCACGGGTCGCGGCCTCCTCGCGGGTGAGGTTCTTCCCAGGCACAGGTCCTCCGAGTGGGTCGGGCTGGTGGTCGGGTGGCCCGGGCAGCGGCGCCGGCAGGGCCGGGCGCGTCGTCGTGCCGGGGCCGCGGGCCGGGTGGGGCCGGCGGCCATCTTCGCACGCACGCCGCGCGCGCCCGAAACCCAACGGGGGGAGCGCGCCGCGGGCCCCGTCCCCCGTGACCGCGCCCACGGGGGCGAGTTCACGGGGGCGCGGGGTGCGCGCGTGTGTGGCCGTCCGGGGGTGGTGGCAGGATGGGACATCATGACGACTTCCACCACCGACGCAGCACGCACTCCCGTCGAGTTCTGGTTCGACCCCGTCTGCCCGTGGGCCTGGATGTCCTCCCGCTGGCTCGGCGAGGTCGAGAAGGTCCGTCCGGTCGACGTCACGTGGTCGGTGATGAGCCTGTCGGTCCTCAACGAGGGGCGCGACCTCCCGGAGGGCTACCAGGACCTCATGGACAAGGCCTGGGGCCCGGTCCGGGTCGTCGTCGCCGCCGCCCGCGAGCACGGCGACGGGGTCGTCAAGCCGCTCTACGACGCGATGGGCACCCGGATCCACCCCGGCGAGGAGACGGACTACGACAAGGTCATCGCCGAGTCCCTCGACGAGGTCGGCCTCCCCGCCGAGCTCGCCCGCTACGCCGGGAGCGACGAGAACGACGGTGAGCTCCGGGAGAGCCACGAGCGGGGCATCGGCCTCGTCGGCGACGACGTCGGCACGCCGGTGGTCTCGGTCGAGGACGTCGCCTTCTTCGGGCCCGTCGTCACCCCCGCCCCGAAGGGCGAGGAGGCCGGCCGGCTGTTCGACGGCGCGGTCCTCGTCGCGGCCACCCCGGGCTTCTACGAGCTCAAGCGCAGCCGCGACGTGGGTCCGATCTTCGACTGACCCCACTGACCCAACGGACCCGGCCGACCGAGCGCCCCGCCCCAGACAGGAGCCAGACGATGCGAGTCCACATCGGCGGCGACCACGCCGCCTACGACCTGCTCGGTGAGCTCGTCGCCGTGCTCGAGGCCGACGGCCACGACGTCACGTGCCACGGGCCCAACGCCTACGACGCCCAGGACGACTACCCGGTCTACGTGCTCCGCGCCGCGGAGGCGGTCGCCGCCGAGCCCGGCTCGCGCGGGGTGGTCCTCGGCGGGTCCGGAAACGGCGAGCAGATCGCGGCGAACAAGGTCCGCGGCATCCGCGCCGCGCTCTGCTTCACCCCCGAGCTGGCCCGGCTCGCCCGGGAGCACAACGACGCGCACGTGATCTCGATCGGGGCGCGGGTGAGCACGGTCGAGGAGGCCGTGGCGATGGTCCGCACGTTCCTCGCGACGGACTTCTCCGGCGAGTCCCGCCACGCCCGGAGGCTGGAGATGGTCGGCGAGTACGAGTCCTCGGGCACCCTGCCCGACCTGCCCTGACACCGGGCGCCGCGCGAGCGGGCCGGCGGGGTGCGTCCGGTCGGCGACCGCGCCGAGGCTGTGAAAGGATCAGCACCCTCAGTGGTCGAGCGAGGACAGGGGCGGGGCATGGTGCCTGAGGTCGCTCCCGTCAAGCGTCCCGGGCGCGTCCGGCGGGGGCTGCGTCGGCTGCGCCTGCCCGGACGGGACGGCGACGACGCGCTCGTCGTCCTCATGCTCGCCCTCGTGGGCGCGCTCGTCGCCGCCGTCGCCGCGTGGGACCAGGCCCGGCTCTTCTTCGTCCTCCTCGCCGTCCTCGCCGGGCTGCTGCTCCCCCCGCGCCCGTTGCTGGTGGTCTACGCCGGGCTCGCGGCCGGCGTCGCGGCGACGTTCGTCCTCCCCGACGGGCCGGTGGCACTGGACGCGCTGCTCGTCGTCCGGCTCGTCGTGCTCCTCCTCGTCATGGCCCTCATGTTCTGGATGTCCCGCTCGCGCGCGGGGACCGGCGTCACGGGCCTCGGCGGGGAGAGGATGCTCGTCGACCTGCGCGACCGGCTGCGCCTCATGGGGGAGATGCCGGCGCTCCCGTCCGGATGGCACGCCGAGTCGGCGCTGGAGTCCGCCTACGGCGACGCCTTCTCCGGGGACTTCATGGTCACCGCCCGCAACAGCAGCGGCACCACGCTCGAGATCGTCCTCGTCGACGTCAGCGGGAAGGGGCTGCGCTCCGGGACCCGGTCCCTGCTGCTCTCCGGGGCCTTCAGCGGACTGCTCGGCGCCACCGACGCCGAGGGGTTCCTCCCGGCGGCCAACACCTACCTGCTGCGCCAGTCCTGGGGGGAGGGGTTCGCGACCGCGGTCCACCTGCAGGTGTGCACCACCACCGGGGCGTACTCCGTCGCCACCGCCGGGCACCCGCCGGCGGTGAAGTACTCCGCCGGGTCCGGGCGGTGGGAGGTCGTCGAGGGGTCCGGCGGGCCGCTGCTCGGGGTCCTCGAGCAGGTCTCCTTCCCCCGCCGTCACGGCGTCCTCAAGCGGGGGGACGCCCTCCTGCTCTACACCGACGGGGTCATCGAGACCCGCACCCGCCAGCTCGCCGACGGCATCGACCGGATGCTCGGCACCGCCGAGCGCAGCCTCAAGACCGGCTTCAGCGGCCTCGCGACCCGGCTGTGCGCCGCCGCCCGCTCCGGCGAGGACGACGACCGGGCCGTCGTCGTGGTCTGGCGCACGTGAGGCCCGCGGCCCCCGGCCGGCGGGCGGTCGGGGCGCCCGCTGCACCTACCCTTGGCGGGTGACCCCCCGTTCGACCACCCCGACGACGCTGATGACCGAGACGACCGAGACGACCGAGACGACCGAGACGCCGTCACCCGCGACGGCGCGCCGGCCCGGCGTGCGCACGTTCACCCCGCGCTGGCGCAGCTCCCCGCTGACCGACGAGCGCATGGCCCGGCTCATGCCCGTGCTCGGCCTGCCCGGCGCGGCGGACGAGCCCGTCGACCCGGTCGTCGTGTTCGGCCGCCGGGCCCCGCTCGTGCTCGAGATCGGGTGCGGGCACGGGGCAGCCGCGATCGCCTACGCCCGGGCCTTCCCCGGCCACGACGTCGTCGCCAGCGACGTCCACGTGCCGGGTCTGGCGCGGATGATGGCCGCCGCCGAGGACGCCGGGGTCGCGAACCTGCGCGTCCACAACGGCGACGCGATCACTTTGCTCGAGGAGGGGCTGGCGCCGGCGTCCTTGGACGCGGTGCACCTGTTCTTCCCCGACCCGTGGCCGAAGAAGAAGCACGCCAAGCGGCGGTTCGTCCAGCCGCACACGCTCGCGCTGCTCGCCGACCGGCTCGAGCCCGGCGGGGTGCTCCGGGTGGCCACGGACAAGGACCACTACGCCGAGCACACCCTGGCCCGGCTCGAGGAGCACGGCTGCTGGGAGGTCACCACCGGGGACCGGCCGGCCTGGCGCCCCACCGACGGCTTCGAGGACAAGGGCCTGGACGCCGGCCGGAGCATCACGGAGATCACCGCGCGTCTGCGCTGACCCGCCCCGTCGGGGTCCGACCCGCCCCGTGGAGGTCCGACCCGCCCCGTTGAGTGAGCGGCAACTGTCCCCGGCCGGGTCGTGGGGGAGCACTTGGCGCTCACTCGACGGCGGCGGGCGCCCCCGGGTTCGCGGGTGGGTGGGGTCAGCGGCGCAGGTCGACGACGGTGAGCCCGGTGGTCCCGGCCGGGTGGTCCATCGCGGCGAGGGCTGCGCCCGCCTCGTCCAGCCCGATGACGCGGCCGACGAGGACCTCCGGTCGCAGCCGCCCGGCCGCGACCGCCTCGAGCATCGGTGGGTAGTCCCGGGCCGGCATCCCGTGCGTCCCGTGCACCGACAGCTCCCGCGCGACGACGAGGTCCATCGGCAGCGGGGGCGTCGAGCTCGGCCCGAGGAGCAGTCCGACCTGCACGTGGCGTCCCCGGGGGCGCAGCGAGCGGACCGAGGCGACGGCGGTCGCGGGGGAGCCGAGCGCGTCGAGTGAGACGTGGGCGCCGCCGCCGGTGGCGGCGCGGACCTCCCGAGCCGCGTCGTCGGTCGTGGAGGCGTCGACGACGTGGGAGGCGCCGAGCTCCCGGGCGCGGTCGAGTGCGGACGGGCTGACGTCGACCGCGACGACCTCGGCGCCGAGGTGGGCGCCGACGACGACCGCCCCCAGGCCGACGCCGCCACAGCCGTGGACCGCGAGCAGCGTGCCCGGCCCCACCGCGCCGTGCACGGTCAGCGCCCGGTACGCGGTCGCGAACCGGCAGCCGAGTGCCGCCGCGGCGACCGCGTCGACCCCGTCGGGGAGGGCCACGAGGTTGGTGTCCGCCGCGTGGAGGGCGACCTCGTCGGCGAACGACCCCCACCCCGTGAACCCGGGTTGGGTCTGGTGCGGGCACACGTGGGTGTCGCCGGCCAGGCACGTCGGGCACGCGCCGCACCCGCACACGAACGGGACCGTCACCCGGTCCCCGGGGGCGAACCGGGTGACCTCCGGGCCGACCCGCGCGACGGTGCCGGCGAGCTCGTGGCCGGGGACGTGGGGGAGGGCGACCGGGTCGTGCCCCCGCCAGGCGTGCCAGTCCGAGCGGCACACCCCGGTGGCCTCGACCGAGACGACGACGCCGTCAGGGGGACAGTCCGGGGCCGGGACCTCCTCGAGGTCCGGTCGCACCCCGGTTCGGCGGACGAGTACGGCGCGCACCGGATGATCTTCGCAGACCGGACCGCTCAGCCCTCTGGGGGCGGTGCCGATGGAGGGGCCAGGTGGTGCGCCGCCCGCGCCACCTCGAGCGGGCGCGACGACGCCTCGCCGAGATCCCCACCGGAGGACCCATGCCACGTCTGCGCCCGGGCGCGCCCGCAGCCCTGCTCACCGCCGCGGCCATCGTCCTCGGTGGTGGCCTGGCCACGGCGGGTACGGTCGGCGCCGCCGCGCCGGCCTCGGCGGCGGCCTCGGTGCCGGCGACGCCGGCCACGCTGCCGAGCGGCATCGAGGACCTCGCCCGGTACGTGCCGGCGGACTCCTGCGACGCCCTCGCCAAGCCCGGGACGATCGCCTTCGCCGAGCAGCTGAAGTCGGCGACGGGCGTGGGCTACACCATCCCCCGCAACTGCGGCTCCGACGCACTCTCGACCTCCGAGCACTACGACGGCCGCGCCGTCGACTGGTTCACGACGATCCGGGACTCGACGTCGAAGGCCAAGGCGACCGCCGTCATCAACTGGCTCCTCGCGACCGACGCCGCCGGTCACCAGTACGCCAACGCGCGCCGGCTCGGCGTGATGTACATCATCTGGAACAACAAGATCTGGGGCTCCTACCGGGCCTCGGAGGGCTGGCGGGAGTACAGCGGCTGCTCCGCGCTCACCTCGACCGCCTACGACACCACGTGCCACCGCAACCACGTCCACTTCTCGCTGTCGTGGGAGGGAGCGCACGAGCGCACCTCGTGGTGGACCGGCGCGGTGGCCCGCCCGGAGTTCGGCCCCTGCCGGGTCAAGGACCTCAACTGGGCCGCGCCCCGCTCGAGCGCGAACTACGGCCCGTGCGCGAGCTACCCGAAGGTGAGCGCCCCGTCCGGGTCGAGCTCGCTCGTCCAGACGCTCTACGGCTACTCCGGGATGTACCTGCGGCTGGGGTCCGCCGGGCCCGCCGTCGCGACCGTGCAGAAGGCCGTCGGTGCCGGCGCCGACGGTGAGTTCGGTCCGCTCACCAAGGCCGCGCTCGGCTCCTGGCAGGAGCGCGCCGGGCTGAAGGCGACCGGTACGACCAACGTCGCGACCTGGCGGGCGCTGCTGCGCACCGGCGGCGTGCTGCCGACGTCGACCCCGACGACGACCACGTCGACCCCGAGGACGACGACGTCCACCCCGAGGACGACGACGTCGACCCCGAGGACGACGACGTCGACCCCGAGGACGACGACGTCGACCCCGAGGACGACCACGTCCACCCCGACGCCGACCGTCTCCGCGGTCAAGGCCACGCGTCCCGGGCTCACCAAGGACGACGAGCCCGACCTGCTCGTCCGTCGCAGGAACAACACGCTGTGGCTCTACCCCGGCACCGGCACCGGCCGGCTGGGCACCCCGCGACGCATCAGCAGGGGATGGGGGAAGTACTCGACCTTCTTCTCGCCCGGTGACTTCACGGGCGACGGCGTCGCGGACGTCATCGCTCGGCGGCGGGACGGGACCCTGGTGCTGCGCGCCGGCAAGGGCACAGGTGGGGTCCGGCCCGAGGTCGTCATCGGCCGCGGCTGGAACGCGTACGGCCTTCTCCTCTCCCCGGGTGACTTCACCGGTGACGGCAACGCCGACGTCATCGCCCGCGACGGGGCCGGGCAGCTGCACCTGTTCGCCGGCACCGGGCACGGGGGCCTGCGGAAGGGCGTCGTCATCGGCCGCGGCTGGAACATGTTCGACACCGTGTTCTCGCCCGGTGACTTCACCGGTGACGGGAAGGCCGACCTGCTCGGCCGCACCCCCGGCGGCACCCTGTACCTCTACGCCGGGAACGGGCGCGGCACGTTCGCCCCGCCGCGCCGGGTCGTCGGGACCGGGTGGGACTGGTTCGCCAGGATCACCGGCGCGGGGGACCTCGACGGGGACGGCCGGGACGACCTGCTCGCGCTGACCGCCTCCGGCCGGCTCTACTTCTACGCCGGCGACGGCACCGGGTCCTTCGCCGCCAAGGCCCGTCTGGTGCGCACCGGGATGACCGGGGCGACGTTCCTCACCGGAGTCCGCTGAGCCCGTCCGGGGTGCCCGGGGCGGCCGGGCTCACAGCCGGGCGTCCTACGATCGGCGCATGAAGCTGCGCGCCGCCGAGGACGTCACCACCGCTCCGCTCACGGCCTTCGGGCTCGTCGGCGGGTACCTCGCCGCCCGGGAGACCGGCATCCGGCCGCTCGGCGGCGTCGTGCTCGGGCTCGCCGGGGCGTACGCCGGGCGGACCTGGCTCGCCCGGGACGGGGTCCCCGGCGCGGCCGCCCTGTCCGCGGTCTACCTCGGCGGGTTCGGTGCCTCGCACCCGCTGGCGAAGAAGGTCGGTCCCTGGCCGGCGGTCCTGGGGGTGGCCGCCCTGAGCGCCGCCGCCGCCCACGTCGTCTCCGACCGGGACTGAGGACGAGGGGCCGTGGCGTCGCTGGAGGAGGTCGCGGCCCTGGCCCTGGCGCTCCCCGGCGTCAGCGAGGGCACCCGCTGGTCGCACCGGACGTGGTTCGTCGCCGGCAAGGCGTTCGCGTGGGAGCGCCCCTTCAGCAAGGCCGACCTGCGCCGGTTCGGCGACGTCACCCCGCCCCGGGGACCGATCGTCGCCGTGGCCGTCGACGACCTGGGGGAGAAGGAGGCCGTGCTCGGGTCCGGGACCCCGGGCGTGTTCGACATCGCCCACTTCGCCGGCTACCCCGCCGTCCTCGTCGAGCTCGAGCGGGTGCCCGAGGAGGACCTGCGCGACCTCGTCGTCGACGCGTGGCTCTCCTGCGCCCCGGACGCGCTCGCCGCGGAGTACCTTCGGCCCTAGGCCGGCGCCCGGTCCTGCCGAGACCGGCGGGGGCCACCGAGGAGACCGGCATGAGCTGTGAGCACGTCTGGCGGGACGCGGCCCCGTCCGAGCTCCCTCGCCGCGACCCCGCGTTCCGCGAGGCGCGCCCGGGAGAGCGGTGGTCGACGTGCGACCGCTGCCGGACCGTGGTGCTGCGCGGCGCCCCCGACGACACCCTCGCCGACCTCGACGGGGTCCTCGGCCGGGACGACGCCCGCCGCCTCTTCGACGCGCGGGTCCGGGCGACCCTGGGCATCTCGGGGCGTGAGTTCCTCCGCCGGGCCGACGCCGGGGCGTACGAGGGCACCGACGACCCCAACGTGCGCACCCTGCTCGTCATGTCCCCGTTCGCCCGCTGACCACCCGGTCCCCCCGCGGGTGACGCGCCCCCGTGCGTCACACGCGACGTCACACCGGCCGTCACACCGCCGGTCACACGGGCCGGTCCTTCCATGGAAGCGAGCCCGGTGACCGGCACCGGGACGGAAGCGAAGGACACCACGATGGCACTCTTCATGGACGCCCACACGATCGAGGGCGGCGTCACGGTCAGCGACGTCGCGGCCGCGCACGAGGCCGACCTCGCCACCCAGGGGCGCTACGGCGTCACCTACCTGCGCTACTGGGTCGACGAGGAGGCGGGGCGGGTCTTCTGCCTCGTCGACGCCCCGGACGCGGACGCGGCCGCCACCGTGCACCGCGAGGCGCACGGCCTCGTCGCCGACGAGATCTACTCGGTCAGCGAGCACTCCTGATGACGGGTGGGCCCCCGGGTCCGCGGCCACGCGACGGGACCCGGGGCCGCCCTCACGGGGGACGACGCCTCCCGGCTGTGGGACACCTCTGGGGGTGGCCGTCGTGTCCCGCGACGGGCCCGCACCGGCCCGGTCCGCACCCCAGGTCGCCGTCCACCTCCTCGGCCGACCGCGGGTCGAGGGCGCCGGCTACCGGTTCCGCAGCCGGAAGAGCTGGGCGCTGCTCGCCCATCTCGTGCTCGGCGAACGGCCACCCACCCGCGGCCAGCTCGCCTCTCTGCTGTTCGCCGAGGCCGACGACCCGCTGCGGACGCTGCGGTGGAGCCTCGCCGAGATCCGGCGCGGACTCGGCTCGGGCGGGAGCGTCGACGGCGACCCGGTCGTGCTCACCCTCCCCTCCCCGGGGGTCGCCGACGTGCACGTCCTCCTCCGCGGCTCCTGGTCGCAGGCGATCGCCCTGCCCGGGCTCGGTGCCGACCTGCTCGAGGGCCTCGAGGTCAGGGGCGCTCCGGGCTTCGACTCGTGGCTGCTCGCCGAGCGTCGGCGGGTCGCCGCCGCCCGGGAGCAGTACTCCGCGTTCGCGCGCACGCTCGACCGCGAGCTCGGCACGACCCCGGGGGAGGAGCTGGAGGCCGCGCTGCGGGAGCGGCATCGGCCGCTCGCGGCGCCCCGCCGCGCCGGCGGCCTCGGCGGGTGGGGGGGGCCGGGACGCGCCCGAGGTGGCCGACCAGGTCTCCGTCGAGGTGCTCGTCGAGGCCGGCTCCGCGGCGGTGGCCGCCGGGACGGTGCAGGCGGGGGTCGACTCGCTGCACTCCGCCGTCCTGCTCGCCGACGCGTCCGGCTCCGACACCTCGCCCGCGGCGACGTCGACGCGGCGGCGGCGGCCCTGCGGCAGGCGTTCGCCCGGGCCTGCCAGATCGGCGACCCGTGCCGGGAGGGGATCTCCGCCCGGGGGCTCGCCCTCGTCGCGGACGCCCGCAGCGACGCCGTCGGCGCCGTCGACGCGCTCGTCGGCGCGCGGACCCGGTCCAACCGGCACGCCGACCCCTACGTCTGGCTCGACGTCCACATCCTCGACGCCCTCTGCGGGATCGGCGTCCGGGACGGGGGACCCGCGGGCGGGCTCGTGGGTCTCGACCATGCGCCGGGAGGCCTCTCGCGCCGGCCTGCGCGAGCTCACCGTGCGGGCGATGCTCGCCCCGACCGCGGCGCCCCCGACCGCTCCGGCGCCCCCGACCGCTCCGGCACCCGAGCCGCGGCCCCAGCCTGCGACCGGCCCACCACCCGGCCCCCCGCCCCTCTCACCCGCGACGGGCGATCCCCCGGCAGCCCGGGCGGGACGACAATGACCGACGCGTGAGCCGGTCACGGCTCCGACAGGAGGTCCGGGTGGCAGCTGCCCCGAACGAGCGTGAGGCCGGGCCAGCGGGCGCGGAGAGCGGTCTCGTGACCCGGGACCACGTCCGGGCCGCGCTCACCGGGTCCATCTTCGCGATGTCCGTGCTGGCCTACCTCGGCGACCACGAGACGAGCCTGACCCGCGCCGTGGTGACGGTCGTCGGGACCGGCCTGGTGATCTTCTTCGGGGAGGCCTACGCCGGTCTGCTCTCGTCCGCTCTCGACGAGGACGACCGGCTGCCGCCGGGGGAGGTCCGCCACGAGCTGGAGGCCAGCTCGATGGCTGCCGCGCCGGGCGTCGCCGCCGGGGCGTTCCTCGTCCTCGCGCACCTCGCGAGTGCCTCGGTGCAGTCGACCATCACGGTGGCGCTGTGGTTGGGGACGCTGACGCTGGCCGCGATCAGCGTGGCCGAGGCCCGTGGCTCGCACCGATCCCTGATCCTGCGGGTCGGGTCCGTCGTGCTCTCGGTCCTCGTCGGGCTGGCGATCATCGGGCTCAAGGTCCGGCTGCACTGAGGGACCGCTGCCCCTCGGCCGCGGCTGGCCCCGGCGTTCGGGCACTCGGTCACGGTGACCGCTGGGGCCGGGGCGGCGGGGGTGACCGCGGTGGCCGGGGCGGCGGAACGGAGCGGGCGACGGGAATCGAACCCGCGTAGCCAGTTTGGAAGACTGGGGCTCTACCATTGAGCTACGCCCGCGCGCCCGGCCGCAGGACGGCCGGTGGGCAGCGGTTAGCCTAATGCCCGCCCGCGGCGGAGTCACAACCGCGGGTCCCGACCCCCCAGGTGACACGCCGCGTGGGGGTCGCGGGGTATGGCGCAGCTTGGTAGCGCGTCCGCTTTGGGAGCGGAAGGCCGCCGGTTCGAATCCGGCTACCCCGACGCCACGGATCGGCAGGCATCGGCACGGGTCGACACGCATCGACACGCATCGGCACGAGTCGGCGGCTGGGCCACGGCCGGGGCCCTGTGGACGACGGCGGCGCGCTGTCGGTGTTCGAACATATGATCGAACCATGGACGACCGGGTGGTGCCGGGTCACCTGAGCGAGGACGAGCAGGTGGCGCTCCTCGACGCGGCCACCGGACTGCTCGCCGCGCTCGCGGCCGACGCCACCGGCGTCGGCAGCTCCGGCGTCGACCGGCTCATGGCGGCCGCCGGGGCGCTGGGCGCGGCGCTCGACGGCGCGCGCGTGTCCCTCACCGCCGAGGCGGCCGAGCGCGGGCTGGTCGGGGAGTCGGGCGCCGCGTCCCCGACGGACTGGGTGCTCGCCCGCTCCCGGGCACTCGCCCCCGGCGAGGCGCGGTGCATCGCCGAGGTGGCCTCCGCCGGCCGGGAACGCGCGGTCCGGCCCGTGGCCGAGGCGGTCCGCAGCGGCGACCTGACCGCGCGCACCGCCAGGGTGGTGCTGCGGGAGTACGCCTGCCTCCGCCCGCAGCTCGTGCCCGACGCGGCTCCGGCGGTGTTGGGCGGCCTCGTCGAGATGGGGGCGGCACACGGGCCCCGGGGCGTCCGGGACCTGCGGACCCTGCTCGTCGCCGAGCACGGCGCCGCGGGCACCCTCGACCGCGAGCAGGCGACCTTGGCCCGGATGCGGGCCCTGAGCAGCGGCAGCGAGGACGGGTCGGGCATGCGGGACTACGTCCTGCGGCTCGACCCGGAGGGCGCCCAGGTCCTCGAGGCCGCGCTGACGCCCCTCGCCGCGCCCCAGCCCGCGGACGGCGCGCCGGACCTGCGATCGAGCCACCAGCGCCGCGCGGACGCGCTCGTCGAGCTCGTCGGCCGGGCCGTCGCCTCCGCGGAGCACGTCCCGACGACGCCGCGGGCCGTCCTCGTCGTGACCATCGACCACGAGCACCTCCGGGCGGCCACCGGGGCCGCCACGACCGCCGACGGGTCGCTGGTGGCTCCCGGGAGCGCCCGCCGGCTCGCGTGCGAGGCCGGGGTCCTGCCCGTCGTGCTCGGCTCGCAGGGCGAGCCGCTCGACGTCGGGCGCGAGCGCCGCCTCGTGACACCGCGGCTGCTGCGCGCCCTGTGGCTGCGGGACGGGGGGTGCACCTTCCCCGGGTGCTCCCGGCCGCCGGGATGGTGCCAGGCGCACCACGTCCGGCACTGGGCGGACGGCGGTCCCACCGACCTGGGCAACCTCGCCCTCGTCTGCCAGCGCCACCACACCCACGTCCACCAGCACGGCCTGACCGCGAGCGTCACCGCTTCGGGAGTCACGTGGCGCACGGGCGGTCCGGGCCGGCGTGCCGGCCCGCGACCCCGAGGGCAGGGCGCCCGAGGGGACGAGGAAGGCGGCGGCCCGGGTGGTGGCGATCCGGGTGGTGGCGATCCGGGTGGTGGTGGTCCGGGTCGTGGTGGTCCGGGTGGTGGTGGTCCGGGCGGTGGTGGGCCCGGCCCTGGTGAGACCCTCGGCGGGGAGGCGGCGTAGCGGCGACGGCATCGGGGGGAGAGACCCCCCGCGCCGGCGGCGTCAGATGAAGCCGCCCCCCAGGCCCGCCCCGTAGCCGTCCCCCGCCGCCTCGAGCTGCGCCAGCCGTAGCCGCCGTTCCTCACCCGAGCTGAGCCTGCCGGAGACCGTGGCGAGACCCGGTGAGAGCGGGGCCGGCTCGCGCCCGTTCCACCGCTGGTACCCCTCGAGCAGGACCGGGGTGCCCGACTGGCGCAGGAACGCGACCGCCAGGCGCTCCCGGAGGCCGTCCTCGAGCGCGAACAGGACCGCTCCGGGCTGGCGCTTCTCGGCGAGGACGAACCGGCGGGCGATCTTCAGGGAGTCCGCGACCGTGACCCGCCTCCCCGAGACGAGCACGCTGGTGAGGGTCCCCAGCAGCGCGACGCGGTCGCGGACCTCGAGCTCGTCGAGGGCCTGGGCGTGCAGGAGCATGAGGTCGACGCGGTCGGCCGTCCGGAGCGCGAACCGGTGCAGGCGGCACGGCGGGCTCTCGGGGCTCGGCGGCGAAGTCACCGTCCAAACGCTACGCCGCGCCCGGGACGGTGTCACCGCCGTTTCGGCGCCGCGCGGCTTTGTCGTTAGGATGGGCGCTTGGCCCGGTCCGCCGTGCCGCTCCCGGTCCGCCGCGCCGCGCACGGACATCGACCCGGGAGCGCGCCGCCCGGGGTCCCCCACACCACAGTCACCGTCCTGATCTGGAGCATCCGCAGTGAAGAGTGCCGCCGAGAACCTCACCCCGACCCGGGTCAAGCTGACCGTCGAGGTGCCCTACGAGGAGCTCAAGCCGAGCATCGATGCGGCGTACAAGAGCATCGGCTCCGAGGTCCAGGTGCCCGGCTTCCGCAAGGGCAAGGTCCCCGCGCGCATCATCGACCAGCGCGTCGGCAAGGGCGCCGTCCTCCAGGAGGCCATCAACGACGCCCTGCCGCAGCTCTTCGGCCAGGCGGTCGACGAGACCGAGGTCAAGCCGATCGGCCAGCCCGAGGTCGACGTCACCCAGGTCCCGGCCGACGACTCCCAGGAGCTCCACTTCACCGTCGAGGTCGACGTGCGCCCCGAGGTCGAGCTGCCCGACTACGAGGGCATCCGTGTCGAGGTCGACGAGGTCACCGTCACCGACGAGGACGTCGAGGAGCGGCTGACCTCGCTCCGGGAGCGCTTCGGCACCCTCACCGGCGTCGACCGCCCCGTGCAGAGCGGGGACTTCGTCTCGATCGACCTCTCGGCCGAGGCCGACGGCGAGGAGATCGACTCCGTCTCCGGCGTCTCCTACGAGGTCGGCACCGGCACGATGCTCGAGGGGCTCGACGAGGCCCTCGTCGGCATGAGCGCCGGCGAGTCCAAGGACTTCACCGCACCGCTCGCCGGCGGCGACCAGGCCGGCACCGTGGCCAGCTGCAGCGTCACCGTGCAGTCGGTCAAGGTCCGCGAGCTCCCGCCGCTGGACGACGACTTCGCCCAGCTCGCCTCCGAGTTCGACACCCTCGAGGAGCTCAAGGCCGACGTCACCGGTCAGGCCGAGCAGGCCAAGAAGCTCGAGCAGGGCGTCCAGGCCCGGGACAAGGTGCTCGAGAGGCTCCTCGAGATGGTCGAGGTGCCGCTGCCGGAGAGCATCGTCGAGTCCGAGGTCAACCAGCACCTCGAGAACGAGGACCGGCTCGAGGACGCCGAGCACCGCGAGGAGGTCGAGGCGAGCACCCGCCAGGCCTTGAAGGCCCAGTTCCTCCTCGACGCGCTCGCCGAGAAGGAGCAGGTCGAGGTCGGCCAGAACGAGCTCATCGAGTACCTCGTCCAGTCCGCGCAGCAGTACGGCATGGACCCCAACCAGTTCGCTCAGGCCGTCGACCAGCAGGGCCAGGTGCCCGCCATGGTCGGCGAGGTCGCCCGCCGCAAGGCGCTCGCCGCGGTCCTGGACCGCGCCGAGGTCGTCGACACCGCCGGCGCGACCGTCGACCTCGACGAGCTCGCCCCGCAGCAGGAGCAGGACGAGCAGGCCGAAGAGGCCGGAGGGTCGGAGCCGACCGAGCAGCCCGTCGACGAGTCCGCCTCCGACGCCGCCGCCGACGGCTCCGCCGCGGACGCCGAGACCGAGCTCGTCACCGAGCGGGACGAGCAGGACCAGACCGGCTCCGAGGGGCCCACGAACCCCCGGGCCGAGAGCGGTCAGGCCGAGGGCGGGGCTGCCGAGGAGCAGGCGAAGGCCTGACCCGCCCCCGACACACCGAGGTCTGCCGCGCCGGGGTCACCCCGGCGCGGCAGACCTGTCTGGAAGGACGAACGTGACCACACCGGTCCCGGCGCACCCGCCGCAGCGAGCGGCGCTGGCCCACCGCGCCGTGCTCGTCGTGTTCGCGGCGAACGGGACCGCGTTCGCCGCCTGGGCCTCGCGGATCCCCGATGCGAAGATCGCACTCGGGCTCAGTCCGGGCCAGCTCGGGCTCACGCTGCTCTTCGCCTCGGTCGGCTCCCTCCTCGGGCTGCCCGCCTCGGGCTGGGTCACCGACCGGTTCGGAGCCGCCCGGGCCGTCGCCATCGGGCTCGCGATCACCGTCGTCGGCCTCCTCGGCGTCGGCGTCGGCGTCAGCGTCTCGGACTCCCGCTGGCTCGTCGCCGGCGCCCTGTTCGCCGTGGGCCTCGGCAACGGGCTCTGGGACGTCGGGATGAACCTCGAGGGCGCGAGCGTCGAGCGGCTCATGGGCCGCACGACCATGCCCCACTACCACGCGGCCTTCAGCGGCGGCACCGTCGCCAGCGCCCTCGTCGGCGCTGCGATGTCGTTCGCCCGCGTGCCGGTCCTCCTCCACCTCGCCCTCGTGTCGGTCATCATCGTCGCCGCCACCGAGCGGGGACGACGCTCGTTCCTGCCCCGCCGGCTCGAGGCCGACGACGCGGTGACCTCCGAGCCCGCCGGGACCGCGCAGCCGGCGTCCCGCCCGTCGCCCGGGAGCACTGCCGAGCCGGCGGCGACCTCCGCCGAGTCCGCCGACCGCACGAGGCCGCCCTCGTCCCACCCGCTCGGTGCATGGCGCGAGCCGCGCACCCTGCTCATCGGGCTGTTCACCCTCGTCGCGGCGTTCACCGAGGGCACCGCGAACGACTGGGTCTCGGTCGCGTTCGTCGAGGGGTACGACCTCCCCCCGTGGGCCGGCGTGCTCGCGTTCGCGACGTTCCTGACCTTCATGACCACCGGCCGGCTCATCGGCACCCGTCTGCTCGACCGCTGGGGCAGGGTGCCCGTGCTGCGGGTCATGCTCGTCGCCGCCGGGATCGGGAGCATCCTCGTCGTCGCCGGGCCGGCCCCCCTGGCCTACGCCGGCGCCGCCATCTGGGGGATCGGCACCGCGCTCGGCTTCCCCGTCGGGATGAGCGCCGCCGCCGACGACGAGGCCCGTGCCCCGGCGCGGATCTCCGTCGTCGCGACCATCGCCTACGGCGCCTTCCTCGGCGGCCCGCCGCTGCTCGGCTTCCTCGGCGACCGGGTCGGGGTGCTCCACTCCCTGCTCGCCGTCGGTGCGCTCCTGCTCGTCGCGCTCGCGGTCGTCCCCGCCGTTCGGGAGCCGGACCGGCGCGAGGGGCTTGCGCTCACGGCGAACAGCGCCGGATCCCGGGACTTCGGTGACGAGGGCGGACGTTAGGGTCATCGACAGGCAGCCACCCCCGCACCCATCGAGACGGAGTGACAGTGAGCAGCAGCAGTGAGATCGTCGCCGCGGATCAGCCCAGCGGGTTCGGCCTCGACGACCACATCTACAACCGCCTCCTCAAGGAGCGGATCATCTTCCTCGGGTCCGAGGTCCGCGACGACAACGCGAACGCGATCTGCGCCCAGATGCTCCTGCTCGCCGCGGAGGACCCCACCAAGGACGTCTGGCTGTACATCAACAGCCCCGGCGGCTCCGTGACGGCCGGCATGGCGATCTACGACACGATGAAGTGGATCCCGAACGACGTCGCGACCGTCGCGATGGGCCTGGCGGCGTCCATGGGTCAGTTCCTCCTCAGCGCCGGCACCCAGGGCAAGCGGTACGCGACCCCGCACGCGCGGGTCATGATGCACCAGCCGTCGGGCGGCATCGGCGGGACCGCCTCGGACATCAAGATCCAGGCCGAGCAGATGCTCCACATCAAGAAGCAGATGGCCGAGCTCATCTCCGAGCACACCGGCCAGAGCCTGGAGCAGATCGAGAAGGACTCGGACCGGGACCGCTGGTTCACCGCGGAGGCCGCACGCGACTACGGCTTCGTCGACCACGTGTTCACGACCGCGGAGCAGGCCGACCGCGGCAGCCGGCCCGACGGCAACCCGGTCACCGACCAGTGACGAGCGACGACGGACGTCAGGAGAACCCATGAGCCCCCAGATGGACCCGCGGTTGCACCGCGCCGAGGTCCCCGCGCAGCTGAGCCCCTCGAGCCGGTACATCCTGCCGCAGTTCGAGGAGCGCACGTCCTTCGGGATGAAGCGCCAGGACCCCTACACGAAGCTGTTCGAGGACCGGATCATCTTCCTCGGCGTGCAGGTCGACGACGCGTCCGCGGACGACGTCATCGCCCAGCTCATCGTGCTCGAGTCCCAGGACCCGGACCGGGACATCCTCATGTACATCAACAGCCCGGGTGGGTCGTTCACCGCGATGACGGCGATCTACGACACGATGCAGTACATCCGGCCCGACGTGCAGACCTTCGTCATCGGACAGGCGGCCTCGGCCGCGGCGGTGCTGCTCGGCGCGGGGTCGGCGGGCAAGCGGTTCGCGCTCCCGAACTCCCGGATCCTCATCCACCAGCCGGCACTCGCCGGCGGTGACTACGGCCAGGCCTCGGACATCGAGATCCAGGCCAACGAGGTCATCCGGATGCGGACGTGGCTCGAGGAGACCCTCGCCCACCACACCGGGCGGTCCCACGAGCAGGTCAACGAGGACATCGAGCGGGACAAGATCCTCTCCGCCGACGAGGCCAAGGAGTACGGTCTGGTCGACGAGGTCCTCGCCTCCCGCAAGGCCTCGCTGCAGGACTGACCGGGCCCGCCGTCCCTCGTGTCCGCTGACAGCGGACAAGGGGGACGGCGCCCCGACATGGGGCGTTCAATGGAGCGCGGGCACCGGCGCAGCGGGTAGCGTCGGACCCGCACGACGCCGGGTCGCCCGGCGCGGCACGCACGCAGAAGGGACCGGCTCGCTCCGGTCCCCCCGACCTGGACGGAAGGACAGCCGGTGGCACGGATCGGAGACGGCGGCGACCTGCTGAAGTGCTCGTTCTGCGGAAAGAGCCAGAAGCAGGTCAAGAAGCTCATCGCCGGCCCGGGCGTGTACATCTGCGACGAGTGCATCGACCTCTGCAACGAGATCATCGAGGAGGAGCTCGCCGAGTCCTCGGACCTCGGCTTCGAGGAGCTCCCCAAGCCCCGCGAGATCTTCACGTTCCTGCAGAACTACATCATCGGCCAGGACGCCGCCAAGAAGGCGCTGTCGGTGGCGGTCTACAACCACTACAAGCGCATCCAGGCCGGTGAGTCCTCGACCACGGCCAAGAAGGACGCCGAGCACGTCGACATCGCCAAGTCGAACATCCTGCTCATCGGTCCCACCGGCTGCGGCAAGACCTACCTCGCCCAGACCCTGGCGCGGATGCTCAACGTCCCGTTCGCGATCGCGGACGCCACGGCCCTGACCGAGGCGGGCTACGTCGGCGAGGACGTCGAGAACATCCTCCTCAAGCTCATCCAGGCCGCCGACTACGACGTCAAGAAGGCCGAGACGGGCATCATCTACATCGACGAGGTCGACAAGATCGCCCGCAAGAGCGAGAACCCGTCGATCACCCGCGACGTCTCCGGCGAGGGCGTCCAGCAGGCGCTGCTGAAGATCCTCGAGGGGACCACCGCGAGCGTGCCGCCGCAGGGCGGGCGCAAGCACCCCCACCAGGAGTTCATCCAGATCGACACGACGAACGTCCTGTTCATCGTCGGGGGAGCGTTCGCCGGGCTCGAGACCCTCATCGAGTCGCGCAACGGCAAGAAGGGCCTCGGCTTCGGCTCCGAGCTGCACACCCCCAAGGACCTCGCCGAGTCGATCTCGGACGTCATGCCCGAGGACCTGATGAAGTTCGGGCTCATCCCCGAGTTCATCGGCCGCCTTCCGGTCATCACGACGGTCTCCCCGCTCGACCGGGACGCGCTGGTGAAGATCCTCATCGAGCCGCGCAACGCCCTCGTCAAGCAGTACCGCAAGATGTTCGAGCTCGACGGCGTCGAGCTCGAGTTCGCCGACGACGCGGTCGAGGCGATCGCGGACCAGGCGCTCGCCCGGGGCACCGGCGCGCGCGGGCTCCGGGCGATCATGGAGGAGGTCCTCCTCCCGGTCATGTTCGACGTCCCGAGCGACGAGGGCATCTCCCGAGTCGTCGTCACCCGCGAGGTCGTGCTCGACAACGTGCTGCCCACGATCGTGCGCCGCGACGAGGACGAGACGCCGCGCAAGCGCACCCAGCGCAAGCGCTCCGCCTGAGGTGAGGTGCGCGCGGTGACCGGTGCGCCCGACGTCACCGCGCCCGACGTCACGGCGCCCGACCTCACCGCGCCCGACTTCACGGCGGCCACCGACGGCTTCCGGCGCGAGCTGACCGCGCACTGCTACCGGATGACCGGCTCGGTGCACGACGCCGAGGACCTGGTCCAGGAGACCTACCTGCGCGCCTGGCGCTCCTGGTCCCGGTTCGAGGGCCGCTCCTCGGTGCGCACGTGGCTGTACCGGATCGCGACGAACGCCTGCCTGACCTCCCTGTCCGGCCGGGCCCGCCGCCCGCTGCCGACCGGCCTCGGCGCGGGGCCGTCCGACGCCCTGGACCCCCTCGTCGTGGACCACGAGGTCCCGTGGCTCGAACCCGCGCCGGACGACCTGCTCACCTCGGACCCGGCGGGGCTGGTCTCCGCCCGGGACAGCGTCCGGCTCGCGTTCGTCGCCGCGCTGCAGCACCTGCCGCCGCGCCAGCGCGCCGTCCTCATCCTCCGTGACGTGCTGCGGTGGAAGGCCGCCGAGGTGGCCGAGACGCTCGAGATGACCACCGCCGGGGTCAACAGCATGCTCCAGCGGGCGCACGCGCAGATCGCGACCGCTGCCCCGACCGAGGACACCGTCGCCGACGACCTCGGGCCCCGCGAGCGGGCGCTCCTCGAGCGCTACGTCGCCGCGTTCTGGGACAAGGACGTCGACGGGATCGTCGAGCTGCTCACCGAGGACGCGACCTGGGAGATGCCCCCGTTCACGGGCTGGTACTCCGGCCGGAGGGCCATCGGCCGGCTCATCGACGAGCAGTGCCCGGGCGGCTCGCAGGACATGCCGATGGTGCCGACGCGGGCGAACGGCCAGCCCGCCTTCGGGCTCTACATGCGCGACCCCGACGGTGGGTTCGCTCCCTTCCAGCTCCAGGTGCTCAGCCTGCACGGCGGCCGCGTCGGGCACGTCAGCGCCTTCTTCGACACCCGGCTGTTCCCCGTGTTCGGCCTGCCGGCGCGGCTGGAGGCCGAGGACCTCCCGGGCGGGATCAGCGGCGCAGGGCCCGGCGCGCCAGCCGCTTGGCCGGTGGCGGAGCCAGCTGCCGGAGCCGCCCGGCGAGGGAGCGGCGCCGCAGCTCCTGCTCCAGCTCCCGCGCCCGGTGACGCTCCCGGCGCAGCTCGGACTCGAGGCGACCGCGCTCCCGGCTGAGCTCGCCGACCCGCGCCCGGTGCTCCCCGGCGCTCTCCCGGTGCTGCCTCGCCCGGGCGCGGTGCTCCCGGGCGCGGTCACTGAGCTCGCCGATCCACTCGTTCGCCACGGTGTGGTACTCGGCGTGCGCGAGCGCGTCCGCGTTCCAGCCGTCCGGGACGAACTTGAGGTCCTCGAAGCTCCACCGGTCACCGAAGAGGTCGAAGTCGTCGCTGTAGTGGTACTCGATCGCCTCCTTGACACCGCCCGACATGACCTCGCGGGTCAGCCCCAGGGGGGTCTCGTTCGCCCGGGGCGCGTAGAGCTCGGAGTCGAGACCGAGTCCGTGGAGGTGGGCGTGCAGATCGCTCGTGAGCTCACCGAACTGTCGGACGTCGTAGATGCGCGTGTAGGGCACGCGGTCCACGAGCACGGACCTGGCCTGCGGCCAGAAGTGGACGTCCGACATCAGGCGCTCGTCGGTCGTCCACGGGTGCAGCTCGACGAACCTGCGGAAGTCCTCGACGACCTCCTCGGCGTGGCGGGGGACCCGGGGGAAGAAGGGCTCGTCGGCGAAGCGCCGCAGGTAGGAGTTGTGCCGCACGAGGAACTTCGACTCCCAGGCGGACCAGAACCGGCTCCACGGGTCCCGGACGAGGGCGAACACGAACCAGCCGTTCTCCGGGCTGATGTCAGCGAGCTCGGGGGCCGAGAGGTCCGTCAGCTGCGGTGTCCGCTGCCAGCGGTCACGGCCCCCGTGGATGGTCATCAGCTTGGACTGGACGGCGCCGGTGCCCCCGCTGAAGCTCGCCGGGTCCTCACCGCCGAGGTGGGCCAGCATCCACCGGACGCTCGTGCAGGCCGCCTTGGTGACGGACATGTAGAGGATCTTGTGGTCCGGGAGGACGAAGGAGTTCTTGGGGGCCGTGTCGGGAGTGAGAACTGGAAGAGACATCCAGGATATTTTGCCACAGATCAGGGCAATCCTGTCCGCGCCGAGGAGGACGCCACCGCCCGACCCCGGCCCCCCCCAGGACCGGCGAGGCCCGACGTCCGCACGAGGCCCGACGTCCTCTCGGCCGGCATCCTCGCACGTGCCCCGCGACGTCGGGTGGTGCGTGCCTGTCGGAGGCACGTGGCAGGGTGGGCGCCATGCCCGTCCCGAGCCGACCCCTGAGGGACCCCACCGCGGGCCGGCGCCGTCGTGCGCGGGCGGTGTCCTGACGTGCCCACCGCGATCCTCTGGCTCCGGCGCGACCTGCGCCTGCACGACCACCCCGCGCTCGTCGCCGCCGCCGAGGCCGCCGACGGGGGCCGGGTGCTGCCGGTGTTCGTCCTCGACCCGGTCCTGCTGGGCTCGGCCGGGGACACCCGCGCCCGGGTGCTGCTCGACACGCTCCGAGCGACCGGCGCCCGCTACGACGGCGCGCTCGTCATCCGCCGGGGCCGCCCGGAGGAGGTGCTGGCGAGCCTCGTCCGCGAGACCGGCGCGCAGAGCGTCCACGTCAGCGCCGAGTCGACGCCGTACGGCCGGCGGCGGGACGAGCGGGTCCGCCGGGCCCTGCCGGACGGCGTCCCGCTCGTCGCGACCGGGTCGCCGTACGCCGTCGGACCGGGTTCGGTCGTGAACGGCTCGGGGAGACCGTACAAGGTCTTCACACCGTTCTCCCGGGCCTGGCGCGAGCACGGCTGGCCCGGGCCCGCGGAGACCCCGTCCGGGCTGCGCTGGCACCGTCAGGCCGAGTCCGAGGACCTGCCCGACGGCCCCACGTCCCCCGTGCGCGACGGCGAGCGCGCGGTGGAGGTGGGCGAGGAGGCCGCGCTCTCGCGCTGGGAGGAGTTCCGGGGCGACGGGCTCGCCGGGTACGAGGAGGACCGGGACCGACCCGACCTCGACGCGACCTCGCACCTGTCCATGGACCTCAAGTACGGCACCGTCCACGCGCGCACCCTCCTCGCCGGGCTGGGCGCCCGCCGCGGCTCCGGCCCGCGGGCGTTCACGACCGAGCTCGCCTGGCGCGAGTTCTACGCCGACGTCCTCTGGCACCACCCGCGCTCGTCGTGGTCGGACCTGCGGCCCGACCTGGCGTCGATGGAGTACGAGGACCCCCGGGGCGAGGTCGGGGACGACCTGCGGGCCTGGCAGGAGGGGCGCACCGGCTTCCCCGTGGTCGACGCCGGGATGCGCCAGCTGCTCGCCGAGGGCTGGATGCACAACCGGCTGCGGATGATCACCGCGAGCTTCCTCTGCAAGGACCTCCACGTCTGGTGGCCCCACGGCGCCCGGCACTTCCTCACCCACCTGCGCGACGGCGACGTCGCCTCGAACAACCACGGCTGGCAGTGGGTGGCCGGCACCGGCACCGACGCCGCCCCGTACTTCCGCGTGTTCAACCCCGTGACGCAGGGCAAGCGCTTCGACCCCGACGGGGTGTACGTGCGCCGTTGGGTGCCCGAGCTGCGCCACCTGGACGGCCCGGCCGCCCACGAGCCGTGGCGGCACGGGGGCGCCGAGGGCTACCCCGAGCAGATCGTCGACCACGGCCGGGAGCGGGAGGTCGCGCTCGCGCGATACGACGCGGCCCGGTCCCGGGGGTGAGCCGTGGCCTGGCGTGACCTCCTCCACGAGCCGGTGCGGTTCCTCCGGGCGGCACTCGTCAACCCGGTGCCGCGCGACCACCGGGAGAGCGACGCCGCGTTCCGTCGCCGCCGCCGGGTCGCGCTCGCCACGCTCCTCGTCGGCGCCGGCGTCCTCGGCTTCTCGCTGCGCACCCCTCCGGGCGACCCGGCGTTCTACGTCGGCACCATCGTCCTCGCGTTCGTGTGGACCGTCGGCGCGGTCCTCTCCGGACCGCTCCACCTCGGCAGGGCGCACACCCGCGCGGGCCACAGCCGCGCCCGGCCCGTCGTCCAGTCCGCCGTCCTCGGGGTCGCCGCCGTCCTGGTCTTCCTCGCCGGCTCGGTCGTCGTCGCGCGGGTCCCGGTGCTCAGCGGAAGGGTCGATGCGGTCCTCGACTACGCCCGGGCCGGGCCGCTGGCCGTGGTCTGGCTCATCACCGTCGGCAACGGCCTCGCCGAGGAGCTGTACTTCCGCGGGGCCCTGTTCGCCGCGGTCGGCTCACGGCACGCGGTGGCCGTCACGACGGTGCTCTACGCGTTGGCGACGGTCGCCACCGGCAACGTCATGCTCGTCTTCTCCGCCGCTGTCCTCGGCCTCCTGACCGGGCTGCAGCGCCGAGTCACCGGGGGCGTGCTCGGGCCGATGGTCACCCACGCCATCTGGTCGACCGGAATGCTCCTCCTCCTGACCCCCACCCTCGAGATGCTGAGGTGAACCCGATGCCCGAGCACCCCACCGGCATCCCCGCACGCGACGACACCACGAACGACGACACCACGCGCGACGACACCACCCTGCACGAGCAGGCGGCCGAGCCCGGTGCCGCCCCGTCCCGCGGTCTCGTGCTCGTCACCGGCGTGACGGGCTACCTCGGCTCCCGGCTCGTCATCCCGCTCATCGAGGCCGGGTGGCGGGTCCGGGTCCTCACCCGCAGCCCCGAGAAGCTCGAGCGCCAACCGTGGCGCCACCACGTCGAGGTCGCCCCCGGCGACGCCACGGACTCCGGAGACCTCGACGCCGCGCTCGAGGGGGTCGACGTCGCCTACTACCTCCTGCACTCGATGGACGGCCGCGGGGACTTCGTCACCCGGGACCGGGAGATGGCCCGCACCTTCGCCGCGGCCGCCGAGCGGGCCGGGGTCGGCCGCGTCGTCTACCTCGGCGGCCTCCACCCCGAGGGGCCGCTCTCGGACCACCTCGCCTCCCGGGTGGAGGTCGGCCGGATCTTCCTCGACTCCGACGTGCCGACCACCGTGCTCCAGGCCGCGGTCATCCTCGGGGCCGGCTCGGCGTCGTTCGAGATGCTGCGTCACCTCGCCGACCGGCTGCCCGCGATGGTCGCCCCGAAGTGGCTGCGGAGCAACATCCAGCCCATCGCGGTCGAGGACATCGTCCGCGACCTCGTCGGGTCGGCCGGGATGCCCGCAGAGGTCAACCGGACCTTCGACGTCGGTGGCCCGGACATCCTCAGCTACGCCGACATGCTCCGACGGTTCGCCCGGGTGGCCGGGCTGCGGCCCCGGCTCGTGATCACCCTCCCGGTCCTCACCCCGGGG
Source organism: uncultured Actinomycetota bacterium (assembly GCA_963800325.1). GTDB lineage: Bacteria > Actinomycetota > Actinomycetes > Actinomycetales > Dermatophilaceae > CAWDAQ01. The sequence goes on from CAWDAQ010000011.1 coordinate 66,678, forward strand.
CTCGCGAGCCACTGGGTCGGCTTGGTCACCCCGGTACCGTCCGGGATCGCGCGCCCGCTCGTCGGCAGCCTCGTCCACGACGTCGTCTGCCAGGAGGTCGACATCCTCGACCATGTGCCCGACCCGGAGGGGGGACGGCTCGGCTTCGAGGACGCCGTCCGTGCGGCGCTCGCCGAGCCCGAGCCCGTGACCGGCTCCTCCGGGATCTCGAGGCCGCCGCTCGCGGCGGCGTGGCCCGGGGATGCCGCCTGGGCCGGCCCCGGCCGGGTCCGCCTGTGAGTCCCGGCCGCGCGGCAGGCGCCCCGGTTGCTGGAAATCGGCCGCACGGAGGATGAGGATGGAGGGGTGAGCACCCGCTTCCTCCTCCGCCCCGGCGACACCGGACCGATCCAGAGCACCCCGGTCACGTGCGGTGCGGCCTGCCTCACCGTCGCCCGGATGCTCGCCGACCCCTCCTTCGCGACCTGGGTGCGCACCGGGGAGGGCTGCCGCCCCGAGGTGGCGGAGGCCACCGGCGAGGTGGAGCGGTTCGCCGCCTGGGAACGGCTGGTCCACGAGCGCACCACGGCGCTGCGGCCCGCCGGCCACGGCCTGAGCGTGCCGTGGCCGCCGCAGCTGGGCACCCCTCCGTGGGGCGCCAAGCGCGAGCTCGAGGACGGCGCCTCGGCGGCGGGGACCGTCTACCACTCCCAGGTCCTGCGCGAGGAGACCCGAGCCCGGTTGCGGGCCCGGCACGCCCACCTGCTCGACGTCGTCGTCGACGGCGAGCCGGCGCTGCTCTACGTCGGCAGCCCGGTCCTGCCACGGCACGTCGTGCTGCTCCTGCGCCCTCCGGGCGCGCGCGGCGTCGCGGTGTACGACCCCGGCACCGGGCTGGTCTCCGAGCTGGACCCGGAGGCCTTCGCGTCCCGGCGGCTGCGGCTGTCCGGGTGGGACGTGCCGTGGCTCGCGGTGCAGCCGTCCGGGAGCCGCCGGGTCAGGCTGCCGGCCTACCGGCTCGCGGGCGTGCCTGCCAGGCCGAGCCGGGCCACGTCCGCCGGGGCGTTCGGCCGCTGCGTGCGCGCCGTCAGCCCTTGGGCGGCTTCGCGACCGGGACGAGGGTGACGTCGGCGACCTCGAGGTCCTCGGCGTCGGCCCACTCCAGCGGCCCGGTGACCCGGCCCGCGGCCCGCAGGTCCGCCTCGGCGACCCGGACGAGGTCGAGCACGCGTGACGGTCCGGCGAGGACGAGCCGGGTGACCTCGGCCCGCATCCCCATCTTCGCGTCCGACTTCGTGCGCCGGACCCGGGTCAGGGCCTCGCCGACCGCGGCGAGCAGCTCGGGGTCTCCCGTGCCGGCCGGGACGGCGAGCTCACCGGCGGTCGGCCACGGCGCGCGGTGGACCGAGCCGTCGTGCCACCAGGACCAGACCTCCTCGGTGGCGTAGGGCAGGAACGGCGCGAGCAGCCGGAGCTGGACCGAGAGCGCGATCCGCAGCGCGGCCCGGGCGCTCGCGGCCTCGGCCGGGTCCACGGGCGCGTCCCGGCCGCCGTAGGCCCGGTCCTTGACCAGCTCGAGGTAGTCGTCGCAGAAGGACCAGAAGAAGGTCTCGACGAGCTCGAGGGCACGGGCGTGGTCGTAGGCCTCGAACGCGTCGGTGGCGCGCTCGACGACGTCCGCGAGGCCCGCGAGCACCGCGCGGTCCAGCGGGTGGGTCACCGCGTCGGCGAGCTCGCCGTCGACCTCGCCGAAGGTGAGCGCGAAGCGGCTGGCGTTGAGGAGCTTGATCGCAAGCCGGCGGCCGACCTTCATCTGGCCGGTGTCGTAGGCCGCGTCGGTGCCCAGCCGCGCCGAGGCCGCCCAGTACCGCACACCGTCGGCGCCGTGCGCGCTGACGACGTCGTCCGGGGTCTGCGCGTTGCCCTTGGACTTGCTCATCTTCTTGCGGTCCGGGTCGAGGATCCACCCGCTGATCGCGGCGTGCCGCCACGGGACGGTGCCGTGCTCGAGGTGGGCCCGCACGACGGTCGCGAACAGCCACGTGCGGATGATGTCCTGGCCCTGGGGGCGCAGGTCCATCGGGAACAGGTGGCGGTAGAGGTCGGGGTCCTCCCGCCACCCGGTCGCGATCTGCGGGCTCAGCGAGGACGTCGCCCACGTGTCCATGACGTCCGGGTCGCCGACGAACCCGCCGGGCCGGCCACGCTGGTCCTCGGTGTAGCCGGGCGGCGCCTGCGCGGCCGGGTCGACCGGGAGCGCGTCCTCGGTCGGCACGATGGGCGCGTCGTGGCGCGGCTCGCCGTCGTCGTCGAGCGGGTACCAGACCGGGATCGGGACCCCGAAGAACCGCTGCCGGGAGATGAGCCAGTCGCCGTGGAGCCCCTCGACCCAGTTCTCGTAGCGGGCGCGCATGAACGGCGGGTGGAACTCGACCTGCCGGCCGCGCTCGATGAGCTCGGCGTTGAGGTCGGCGTCCCGACCGCCGTTGGTGATGTACCACTGCCGGGAGGTGACGATCTCGAGCGGCTTGTCGCCCTTCTCGTAGAAGTTCGCCTTCCGCTGGGTCGGGGTGGGCTCGCCGACGAGGTCGCCGGAGGCCCGCAGCGCCTCGACGACGACCGTGCGCGCGCTGTGGACGGTCTTGGTGGCCATCTGCGCGTAGACCTCACGACCCGGTCCCTCGGGGAGCCACTCCGGGGTCTCCGGCTGCAGCCGTCCCGTGCGCGTGACGACCGAGCGGGTGGGCAGGTCGAGCTCGCGCCACCACTGGACGTCGGTGAGGTCACCGAAGGTGCAGCACATCGCGATCCCGGCGCCCTTGTCCATCTCGGCGGCGGGGTGGGCGAGCACGGGCAGCTCGACGCCGAACACCGGGGAGGTGACGGTGGTGCCGAACAGCTTCTGGTACCGCTCGTCGTCGGGGTGGGCGATGAGCGCGACGCACGCCGGGAGCAGCTCGGGGCGGGTCGTCTCGATCGCGACCGTGCCGTCCGCGGTCGCCCGGGAGTGGAACGTCACCCGGTGGAAGTGGCCCGGGTAGTCCCGCGCCTCGAGCTCGGCCTGGGCGACCGCGGTCTGGAACGTGACGTCCCAGAGGCCCGGGGCCTCGGCGGCGTAGGCCTCGCCGCGCGCGAGGTTGCGCAGGAACGCCTGCTGCGCTGCCGAGCGGGACCGGTCGTCGATGGTCCGGTAGCTGACGTCCCAGTCGACCGAGAGCCCGAGGTGGCGCCACAGCGCCTCGAACGCCTCCTCGTCGGTGACCGTGAGGACGTCGCAGAGCTCGATGAAGTTCTGCCGGCTGATCGGGACCTGGTCGGCCGCCCGGCTGCTCTTGCCGGTGCCCCCCTGCTGCGGCGGCGTGAAGTCCGGGTCGTAGGGCAGGCTCGCGTCGCCCCGGACCCCGTAGTAGTTCTGCACCCGCCGCTCGGTCGGCAGGCCGTTGTCGTCCCAGCCGATCGGGTAGAACACCTCGAGCCCGCGCATCCGCTTGTACCGCGCCATGCAGTCGGTGTGGGTGTAGGAGAACACGTGCCCGACGTGGAGGGACCCGCTCGCCGTCGGGGGAGGGGTGTCGATCGCGTACACCTGCTCCCGGGGCAGGCCGAGGGCCCGCTCCCGGTCGAAACGGTAGGTGCCCTGCTCCTGCCACACGCGGGCCCACTTCTCCTCGAGACCGTCGACCGAGGGCTTGTCGGGGACGGCGAGGGCTCGGGTCGGGTCGGTCGCGGGAGTCATGGACGGAATCTTCCCAGACGCCCGCGGCAGGGTTCCAACCAGTTGCCGCGCCACGAGGAGCGCGCACGCGCGTACGCTCGGGCGCCATGGAGCCCGTCTACCGTCCGGTCATCGCCGCCGCCCGCGCCGTGTTCGCCGCGCAGGGCCTGAGGTTCGACATCCACGGCGCGGAGAACGTGCCCCGCAGCGGTCCGGCGGTCATGGCGATCAACCACACCGGCTACTTCGACTTCACCTACGCCGGGCTCGCCGCGCGCCCCTCGGGGCGGTACGTGCGCTTCATGGCGAAGGAGTCGATCTTCGGCCACCGGGTCGCCGGTCCCCTCATGCGCGGCATGAAGCACATCCCGGTCGACCGGGCCGCCGGGACGGCCTCGTTCCGGGCGGCGATCCAGGCGCTCAAGGACGGCGAGGTCGTCGGGGTGTTCCCGGAGGCGACGATCTCCCGCTCGTTCGAGATCAAGGAGTTCAAGTCCGGCGTCGTCCGGCTCGCCCAGGTCACCGGCGCACCGCTGCTGCCGGTGACGCTGTGGGGCTCGCACCGGGTGTGGACCAAGGACCTGCCCAAGCGCCTCGGGCGCAGCAACATCCCGATCTCGGTCACCGTCGGCCACCCGATCACGGTCGGGCGGCGGGACGACGCCGAGGCGGCGCTGGCGACGCTGACCGCGACGATGACCGCGCAGCTCCACGCCCAGCAGGAGGCCTACCCCACGTTGACCGGTGACGACCTGGTGTACGTGCCGGCGCGGCTCGGCGGCCGGGCGCCGACCCCGGAGGAGGCCCACGAGAAGGACCTGCGGGACATGAACCGGACCCGGGACCGGTTCAACTCCTGAGCAGGTCCGCCCCGGGCTCGTGCTCCGGCGGACGCGGAGTCTCGTGCTCCGGCGGACGCGGAGTGCCGGGTCCCCTCAGACGGGGTGGCCGAGGTGGGCCAGGGCCTGGCGCAGCAGGGCCCCGTGCCCGCCGCCCATCTCCTGGAGCATGCTCGGGTCGGCCGCCTCCTGCGGGGTGAGCCAGGCCAGGTCGAGGGCGTCCTGCTGCGGGGCGCAGTCCCCGGTGACCGGGACGATGTGCGCGAGCGAGACCGCGTGCTGGCGCGGGTCGTGGTACGGCGTGACCCCGGGGGTGGGGAAGTACTCGGCGACCGTGAACGGCTGCGGGCTCAGCGGGACCCGAGGCAGCGCCATCGGTCCGAGGTCCTTCTCGATGTGGCGGAGCAGGGCGTCGCGGACCCGCTCGTGGAAGAGCACCCGCCCGGACACGAGCTCGCGGTTGACGTGGCCGTCGGAGGAGGCGCGCAGCAGCAGCCCGACCGCGGTGACGTCCCCGACCTGGTCGACCCGGACGGGCACCGCGTCGACGTAGACGATCGGCATGCGGCCGCGCACGCTCTCGAGGTCCTCCTCGGAGAGCCACGCGGCGTTCCGGTCGAGGTCCATCGGCTTCATGGCCCCGAATCCTCGCACACGGGCTCCTCCCGCCCCCGGGGTGGCGCGAACTCCACGGGGGCCTCGAAGGCGGCCCGCCGCGCGGCCCTGCGGAGGGTGCCCAGGACCGCCGGGCCGAGCGCGGCGAGCAGCGCCACCGTCGTCGCGGCGCGGAGCAGGTCCCAGCCGAGCGAGGTCGCGAGGGAGAACAGCAGGAAGCGGTGGAGGTTCTCGGCGACCGGGGCGCCGGGGACGAAGGAGAGCCCGGTCGCGGTCCCGGTCGCGAACGGCCAGAACGAGAGGTTGAGCGCCCACCCGTAGAGCAGTGACGCCACGGCCCCGTAGGTCGCCAGCAGCAGCGCCTCGACCCGTCCCCGGGCCCGGGGGAGGAGCCCGGCACCGAGGCCCACCCAGGCCGCGCCGAGCATCTGGAACGGCAGCCACGGCCCGACGCCCCCGGTGACGAGCGCGGACGCGAACAGGGTGCTCGCGCCGAGCACGAAGCCGAACCCCGCGCCGAGGGCCCGCCCGCCGAGGACGAGGACGACGAACACGGTCTCGACGCCGCCGGTGCCGGCGCCCACGGGCCGCAGCGCGGCCCCGACCGCCGAGAGCACCCCGAGCAGTGCGACCGCCTTGACGTCGAGCCCGCCCTCGGCGACCTCCACGAGGACGACCGCGAGCAGCAGCGGCAGGAGCAGCGCGAACAGCAGGGGGGCGTCGCCGCCGTGGGCGAGCCCGGAGCCGGGGTCGACGAGCAGGGGCCAGCCGAACGCGACGACCCCGGTGGCGCTGACGAGCGCGATCGCGAGGGCCGACCGGGGCCGCAGCAGCACCGCGCGCCGGGCCGCCTCCCACGGGGCCCTCGCCGTGTCCGCTCTGCTCGCCGTGTCTGCTCTGCTCGGTGCGTCCGTTCTGCGTGCCGAGCTCACGGTCCACCCCCGCCGGTCGGTCCCGGCGTGCCCACGTTGCCCACGTTGCCCGCGGAGCCCTCGGAGCCCACCTCACCCACCGCGTGGACGCCCTCGCGGTCGAGCGCCCCGCGGACGGCGTCGACGGTCAGCCACCGGCCGGGCGCGGTGACCTTCGCGACCTGCGGTGCGAACGCCGGGGAGGCGACGACGACGTCCGCGGTCGGCCCGTCGGCGACGACCTCGCCCTCGGCGAGCACGACGACACGGTCGGCGGCATCCGCGACGAACTCGACGTCGTGGGTCGAGAGCAGCACGGCGTGCCCGTCCGCGGCGAGCTCGTCGAGCACCCGGGTGAGGGACCGCTTCGCGTCCGGGTCCAGGCCCCGGGTCGGCTCGTCGAGGAGCAGCACCGGCGGGCGCGCGGTGAGCTGGATCGCGAGCACCAGCGCGAGGCGCTGCCCCTCGGACAGGTCGCGGGGGTGGCGGTCCCCGGGCACGTCGGGGGCGAGCCGGGCCAGGGTCGCGGCGCACGTGCCGCCGGTGGCGCCGCTCTCGGCGTCGGCCTGGGCGCACTCGGCGGCGACGGTGTCGAGGTAGAGCAGGTCGGACGCGGTCTGCGGGACGAGGCCGACGAGGCGGCGCCGTTCGTGGGGACTCAGCGCGGCCGGGTCGGTGCCGTCGCAGGTCACGGTGCCGCCGTCCCGGCGTCCACTGCCCTGGAGGGCCCAGAGCAGCGAGGACTTCCCGGACCCGTTGCGCCCCATGAGCGCGGTGACCTCCCCGGACCGCAGCGCGATCCCGGCAGCGGCGACGGCGAGGACGGGGCCGTGCCGGACGACGACGTCGCGGGCCTCGAGCAGCACGCGCGCGTCGGCTGCGCGTGGGTCGGCTGCGCGTGGGTCGGCGTCGTGGGGGCCGGTGTGGCGGGGGCCGGCCGCGTGCGCGTCCGGGACGCGCGGGTCGGCGAGCGCGCGGCGCAGGCCCGTCGCCGCCCGTCGGGCGTCCCGGACCGAGAGCGGCAGCGGGTCCCAGCCCGCCCAGCGCCCGAGGTCGACGACCGGGGGAGCGACGTCGGACCACCTCATGACCTCGGCAGGGGCGCCGTGGGTGACCCGCCCTCCGGCGCCGACGTGGACGACTCGGTCGGCGTACTGCAGGACCCGCTCGACCCGGTGCTCGGCGACGACGACGGTCACCGCGAGGTCGTGGACGAGGCGGGTCAGCGCGGCGAGGACCTCCTCGGCGCCCGTCGGGTCCAGCGCCGAGGTGGGCTCGTCGAGGACGAGGACCCGGGGGTGGGTGGTGAGCACCGAGCCGATGGCGACCCGCTGCTGCTCCCCGCCGGACAGGTCCCGCAGCGGCGCGCGCCGCAGGTCGGCGATGCCGAGGACGTCGAGGGTCTCCTCGACCCGCTTGCGCATCGTCGCGGGCGGCAGCGCGAGCTGCTCCATGCCGTAGGCGAGCTCCTCCTCGACGGTGTCGGTGACGAAGCCGGCGAGCGGGTCCTGGCCGACGACCCCGACGAGGTCGGCGAGGTCGCGGGGTCGGTGGGTGCGGGTGTCCCGGCCGTGCACGGTGACCCGGCCGCCCAGGACACCCCCGGTGAAGTGGGGCACGGTGGCGCCGACGGCCCCGAGCAGGGTCGACTTGCCCGAGCCGGTCCGTCCGACGACGAGCACGAGCTCGCCCTCGCCGACGGCGAGGTCGACGCCGGTGAGCGCGGGGGCCGGGGCGCCCGCGTAGGTGACGCTGACGCCCTCGAGCAGGACGGCGGGCTCGGGCACGGCAGGCTCGGGCACCACGGGGTGGAGCGGCGGGGTCACCGGCTCACCACCCTCGCCCGCGGGGCGGGGCGGGTCCGGACCCTGCGGCCCGCGGCCCCCCGTGCCGGGGCCGGCGGGGGCGGCGGTGTCGCGGCCGCGGGCAGGGCCGCGAGCAGCAGCGCCAGCACCGGGACCACCGGCAGCACCGGCAGCCCGAGGGGGTACAGCGGGGCGGCGAGGGCCTCGGGGTCGGTCCGGGCGGTCGCGAGGAGGACGGCGGCCGCGAGCGCCCCGCTCGCCGAGGTGATCCACTCGGGCAGCGCCCACGGGTCGGGGCGGTGCACGCTGCGCCGGACTCCCCGGCCGGCGGCGACGACGCCGGCGGCGGCGAGCGCGAGCCCGACCAGCAGCACCGGCAGCCCGAGGACGGCCGGCGAGGTGGTGTCGAGCAGCCCGTAGCAGCCCACCGCCGTCCCGAGCAGGCCGGTGAGGGTGAGCCCGCCGGTGATCCGACGGCTGCGGGGGGTGACGCCGTCGCGCCGGCCGTAGCCGCGCGAGTCCATCGCCGCGGCGAGCAGGAGGGCCCGGTCGAGGGTGTCCTGCAGGACCGGCAGGGCGACCTCGCGCAGACCCCGCACGCCCCGGGCGGGCTCGCCGCGCAGCCTCCGTGCGCGGCGGACCCGCTGCACGCTCTCGGCGAGCTGGGGCGCGACGGTCACCGCGACGACGACCGCGGTGCCGATCTCGTTCAGCGCCGCGGGGAGGGCGCGGAGCAGCCTCTTGGGGTTGGCGAGCGCGTTCGCGGCGCCGACGCAGGCGATCATGACCGCGAGCCGGGCCCCCTCCAGCGCGGTGGCGAGCAGCCCCTCGAGCCGGACCGGGCCGAGCAGCTCGACCCCGGCCGCCCACGACGGCAGCGTGACGCTCGGCAGCGGGAGCAGGACGACGTCGCCGGACTTGACGCCGACGAGGACGTGGAGGACGACCCGCACGGCGACGATCGCCGCGCCGAGGCAGAGGTAGAGCCGGAACGAGCGCGCCCACGGCGAGCTCCCCCGGCGCGCCGCGACGACGAGGCAGACGACGCCGAGGACCGTGCCGAGGACGAGCGGGTTCGTCGTCGTCGACGCGGCTGCGGCGAGGCCGAGCGCCCACGCCCACCACGCGGCGGGGTGGACCTCGCGGGCGAGCGGGCTCACGTGGCGCCACCGTGGTGGGGCGGCCGGCCGTCGTCGGCGTCCGCGCCCCGGTCGGCAGCCGCGCGGCGCCGGCGCGCCACCCACGCGCCGGCCCCGCCGAGCGCGAGGAGGACCCCGCCGCCGGCGAGCACCCCGGTCAGGGAGCCTGCGCCGTCGGCCGGGGCCGGCCCCGAGGACGCCGACGAGCGCGAGGACGCCGACGCCCTCGGGGACGCCGGGGCGGGGGCGGACGTGGCGGCGCTCGAGGGGGCCGGGGTCGCGCTCGCCTCGGCCCGGCCCGGCGCCGTCCGGGGAGGGTCGCCCGGGCCCAAGGCCCACCCCTCGACCGAGCCCGGCGCGGGGTCGCTGTCGGCGGCCCCGGTGCGCTGGTAGGTCCAGCCGCCCTTCCCGTCGGAGCGCCAGTACGACCAGTACGAGTCCGCGGGCGGCATGGCCCGGCACGAGGCGGTCGCCGGCAGGCCGTCGACCCGGCACACCGCCGCGGGGAAGGACTGCACGGGCGTCTCCCGGTGGCCGGCGGCCCGCAGTGCGGCGAGGCCGCTGGCCGGGTCGCCGGGGACGCACGCCGCCGCCGGGGCGGCGGAGCCGCCGGGGTCGACGACGACGACGACCCCGCGGCAGGAGCCGGTGGGGGAGGTCGCGGTCCCCGCGCCGGCCGTGCCGTGGGCAGCCGGACCCGCCCCCGCCACCGCGGCCGGGAGGGCCGCGGCGGCGAGGAGCAGGGCCGGTGTCGCGCTCACGTGGTCCGCCGCCCCCGGGACCCGGCGCGGGCGAGGAGGACCCCGGCGAGGAGCAGCGCCACGACCGCGACGGCCACGCCGATCGCGAGCGGGCTGGTCCACCACGAGGACGCGGTCCCGGGGTCGTCGGACGCCCGCGCGTCCGAGGCCGCAGACCCCGAGGCGGCAGACCCCGAGGCACCCGAGGCGGCGGTCCCAGCGGCGGCCGTGGCGCAGGTGAGGTCGGCCGGCGCCGCGGCCGCCCCGTCGGCGGACACGCTCGCCAGCGGCGTCCCGGCGAGCGCGAGCACCGCCTGGGCCGTCGCCCGCCGGTCCTCGTCGCTCGTCGCGGCCTCGGCCCGGGCGGACCTGCCCTTCCGGGCGGCCGCCGCGTCGTACGGGACCGCACCGGCGCGCGCGGTCGGCGCGTGGCAGCCGTACTGCAGGCCGACGAGGTAGTCCGTGGCCCGCGAGCTCGCCGCGTCCCGGCCCGCGGCCGCGAAGGCCTGCCCGGCGAGTCCGGTCGAGTTGGCGTTGACGCCGGCGGTCGGCCCGGTGCCGGCGACGCCGCCGGCGTCGGTCTGGGCGGAGGCGAGCTGGTCGACGGCCCTGCGCGCCGCGGCGGTCGCGGCGTCGGTGCCCGCGGCGAGCGCCGCCTGCGCAGCGACCGCCGTCGTGTCGGGGTCGGAGGTGCACGGCTTCGTGCCCGGGTCGAGCCGGAACCCGCCGTCGTCGCACTGCTGGTCGAGCAGGAACGAGACCGCCTCGGGGGAGGCCGGGTGGTCGGTCCGCGAGAGCGCGATGACCGCGAGCGACTGGCCGACCACGTTGGAGAAGTCCCCGGCGGAGGCGTCGTCGCGGTACCGGCCCGAACCCGCCTCGAGCGAGGCGAGCACCGCGGGCAGGTCGTACCCGCCGAAGGCGCTCGGGTCCTCGCCCTGGGCGAGCGCGACGAGGAGGAGCTTGGCGGTGGCGCCGGCGTAGTGGTCGCCCTTCGCGCCCCCGCCGACGTAGTCCACGGCGTGCCGCCGCAGGGCCGACGTCGAGGCCGCTGCCTGGTCCTGCGCCGTGCCGGCGGCGTCGAGCCCGAGCACGGCGTCCGCGGTGAGGCCGTAGTCGGGGTAGTCCTTGCCCTCGTAGCTCGTGCTGAGCACGTCCGTGCCCGCCGCGAGCTGCCCGGCGAGGTAGCGGCCCGCCGCCGCGGCCGGGTCCGACCACTCCTGCGCCGGGGAGCCGGTGGCACCCGTCATCGCCGTCGTGGTGCTCGGCGTCGTGGTGCTCGCCGACGCCGGCGGCGGGCCGCCGACGGCGAGCGCGCCGAGGAGCAGCGCGCCGAGGAGCGTCGGGACGCGCCTTCGGGAGCGGTGGTGCGGGGTCCGGGGGGTGTGCATCGTGCCTTCTTCCTGAGCGGTTCGTGACGGATCTCCCGAACGCTCCGGAGACGACGACGCCCTCGACCCGGCCGGTGGTGCGGACGGGGCGAGGGCGGACTCGGACCGGGGGCCCGGGCTCCGCCCCGCGTGCCTCGACGGTGGTGTGGAGCCGCTCGCGGGCCCCGGGCATTCCGGCTCGCCACCTGCGTGCGGTGGCCTACGGTTGCGGGTCAGCGCCGGACTTGGACCGGCTTCCCCCGGGTCTCGCGTGTGGTGTCGCCCGTGGCGACCCCGTCACTGTAGCCCACCGCCGTCCCCGCCCGGACCCGCCGCGGTGGGTGCCAGACACAGGTCCGGGCTAGGATGGGCGCCACAGGCGTTCGAGCCGTCATCAGCGGCGAGCCTCCGGAAGAACAGGGTCCCGGCCACGGCCTGACCCCCAGTAGACCCGGACGGTCGGGCCCGTCACCGCCCAGGACGAGCGGTCGCGTCCGCCGGCACCCCGGCGGCCGCGGCAAGCGAGGTGGTACCGCGGTGCCGCCGCCCCGGGCGGTGGTGTCGTCCTCGTGGCCCAGCGACACCCGAGCCGCGACCACCTGGAGCAGCCGACCATGACGTACCCGAAGGTCTCCACCACGCCCGACCCCGCCGGCGGGGTGCCCGCATCGCCGCGCTTCCCCGAGATCGAGGAGCGCGTCCTCGACTACTGGGACCAGGACGGGACGTTCGAGGCCTCCGTGGAGGGCCGGGAGCCGGGCGAGGACGGCGCGAACGAGTTCGTCTTCTACGACGGCCCCCCGTTCGCCAACGGCCTGCCCCACTACGGCCACCTGCTCACCGGCTACGTCAAGGACCTCATCCCCCGGTACCGGACCATGCGCGGCCAGCGGGTCGAGCGCCGGTTCGGCTGGGACACCCACGGCCTCCCGGCCGAGCTCGAGGCGATGAGCCAGCTCGGGATCAAGACCAAGGACGAGATCCTCGACCTCGGCATCGAGGCGTTCAACGCCAAGTGCCGCGAGTCGGTGCTGCGCTACACCGACGACTGGCGCGAGTACGTCACCCGGCAGGCGCGCTGGGTCGACTTCGACAACGACTACAAGACGCTCAACCCCGAGTACATGGAGAGCGTCATCTGGGCCTTCAAGACCCTCCACGACAAGGGCCTGGTCTACGAGGGCTTCCGCGTGCTGCCCTACTGCTGGAACGACCAGACCCCGCTGTCGAACCACGAGCTGCGGATGGACGACGACGTCTACCAGGTCCGCCGCGACCCCGCCGTCACCGTCGGCCTCCGGCTCGAGACCGGCGAGCTCGCCCTGGTCTGGACCACGACGCCGTGGACGCTGCCGTCGAACCTCGCGATCATGGTCGACCCGGCGATCGACTACGTCGTCGTCGAGACCGACGTGCCCACCGGCACGACCGAGCGCTACGTCCTCGCCGAGGCCCGGCTCGAGGCCTACGCCGGCGACCTCGTCGGCGGCGACCACGACACGGCGCGGAGGGCGGTCGCGGAGCGAGTCGTCGAGCGGCTCACCGGCGCGGACCTCATCGGGCGCTCCTACAGCCCGCCTTTCCGGTACTACCGCGGCCACGAGCGCGCCCACCGGGTCGTCGAGGCCGACTTCGTCACGACCACCGACGGCACCGGCCTCGTCCACAGCGCCGGAGCGTTCGGCGAGGAGGACAAGGAGGTCACCGACCGGGAGGGGATCGAGCCGGTCATGCCGGTCGGGCCCGACGGCAGGTTCACCCACCCCGTCGACGACTACGAGGGCCTGCTCGTCTTCGACGCGAACGAGCCGATCATCGACCACCTCAAGGCGGCCACCCGCGGCGGCGACGGCGGCCCGGTCACCGAGGGCACGGTGCTCCTGCGCCGCGAGGGCTACGACCACCCGTACCCGCACTGCTGGCGCTGCCGGGAGCCGCTGATCTACAAGGCGGTCTCGAGCTGGTTCGTCGAGGTCACCGCCGTCAAGGACCGCATGGTGGCCCTCAACGAGCAGATCGACTGGGTGCCCGAGCACGTCAAGCACGGCCAGTTCGGCAAGTGGCTCGAGAACGCCCGGGACTGGTCGATCTCGCGCAACCGGTTCTGGGGCAGCCCGATCCCCGTGTGGAAGTCGGACGACCCCCGCTACCCCAGGGTCGACGTCTACGGCTCGTTCGCCGAGCTCGAGGCCGACTTCGGGGTCGAGGTCACCGACCTGCACCGCCCGTTCATCGACCGGCTCACCCGGCCCAACCCGGACGACCCCACCGGCCGCTCGACGATGCGCCGGGTCGAGGACGTCCTCGACGTCTGGTTCGACTCCGGGTCGATGAGCTTCGCCCAGGTGCACTACCCGTTCGAGAACGCCGACTGGTTCGAGCACCACTTCCCGGGTGACTTCATCGTCGAGTACATCGGCCAGACCCGCGGCTGGTTCTACACCCTCCACGTGCTCGCGTCGGCGCTGTTCGACCGGCCTGCGTTCAGCACGTGCGTCAGCCACGGCATCGTGCTCGGCTCGGACGGGCAGAAGATGAGCAAGTCGCTGCGCAACTACCCCGACGTCCGGGAGGTCTTCGACCGGGACGGCGCGGACGCGATGCGCTGGTTCCTCATGAGCAGCCCGATCCTGCGCGGCGGCAACCTCGTCGTCACCGAGCAGGGCATCCGCGACGGGGTCCGGCAGGTCATCATCCCGCTGTGGAACAGCTGGTACTTCTTCAGCCTCTACGCGGGCGCGGCCGCCCACGGGGCCGGGTACGAGGCCCGCTGGTCGACCGCGTCGAGCGACCCGCTCGACCGCTACCTGCTCGCGAAGCTGCGCGGCTACCTCGAGGACGTCACCGGCCAGCTCGACCGGTACGAGGTCGCGAACGCGTGCGACTCGACCCGGGCGTTCCTCGACGTGCTGACCAACTGGTACATCCGCCGCTCCCGGGAGCGGTTCTGGGACACCGCGGGCGACGCGACGAGCGAGCAGGAGCAGCCATCGCCCTCGGCCCGGGAGGCGTTCGACACCCTCTACACCGTGCTCGAGGTCCTCACCCGCGCCGTCGCGCCGCTGCTGCCGCTGACGAGCGAGGAGGTCTGGCGCGGCCTCACCGGCGGCCGGTCGGTCCACCTCACCGACTGGCCCGAGGCGAGCGACCTGCCCGAGGACGACGTGCTCGTCGCGGCGACCGACCGGGCGCGGGAGGTGTGCTCGGCGGCCTCGTCGCTGCGCAAGTCCCGGGGCCTGCGGGTCCGGCTGCCGCTGCGCGACCTCACCGTCGTCACCGCGGACCCGGCGTCGCTGAAGGGCCAGGGCGGGATCATCGCCGACGAGGTCAACGTCCGGCAGGTCTCCCTGCTCGACGTCGAGGACCCGGCCGCGGCCGGCTTCGGGGTGACGAGGCGGCTGAGCGTCAACGCCCGCGCCGCCGGCCCCCGGCTCGGCAAGGAGGTCCAGCAGGCGATCCGGGGCAGCAAGTCCGGTGACTGGTCGGTCGCCGACGACGGGACCGTGACCGCCGGCGGGGTCGACCTCGCCCCGGGTGAGTACACCCTCGAGACGGTCGTCGAGGGCGGCGACGGCCCCCGCGCCACGGCCACCCTCCCCGGCGGCGGCTTCGTCGTCCTCGACACCGAGGTGACCCCCGAGCTCGCGATCGAGGGCATCGCCCGGGACCTCGTGCGGGTGGTCCAGCAGGCCCGGCGCGAGGCCGGGCTGGAGGTCACCGACCGGATCTCGCTGACGATCACGGGCACCCAGCCGGTGTGGGAGGCCACCGTCACCCACCAGGCCCTCATCGTCGAGGAGACCCTCGCCGCCCAGTTCGGCTCGGCGCCGCAGCTCGACGCGCTGCCGCAGCGCGGCGACGTCGTCGAGACCACGGTCGGCGACGGCGAGCCCGTCCGGGTCAAGGTGATGCGGCGGTGAGCGGGCCCGAGGAGGTCACGGTCCGGGAGGCCGACGGCAACGACCTCCAGGCCGTCCTCGAGGTCGGCCACCGGACGTGGCCGCAGACCTACGCGCCGCTGGCCGGCGAGGACTACGTCGCGATGGGGCTGAAGAAGTGGTGGACCGCGGACGCGATCATCCCGCTCATCCGCGCCGGTCGGGTCCTCGTCGCCGAGCTCGGCGGCACCGTCGCGGGCATGGTCGCCACCGGGTCGGACGGCGACCGCCTCGTGGTGTGGAAGCTCTACGTCCTGCCCGAGCACCAGCGCCGCGGCGCGGGGGCGGCCCTGCTCACCGCGGCCCTGGAGCGAGCCCACGGCCTCTACGACGAGGTCCGCCTGCCCCGGCTGGACGGCAACGAGGCCGCCCGGCGGTTCTACGTCCGACACGGGTTCACCGACGGCGACCGCGAACCCGGGCAGGGCGGGCTGCCCGACACCGTGTGGATGCGCAGGCCGCTCGTGCGGCCGGACGGCGACGTCCCCGAGGACGGCTCCGGCGACGGTTCCGCGAGCGAGCCGGGGACGGGTGCGCCCGAGACCGGCCCGTCCGAGAACAGCACACCCGAGAACGGCCCGTCCGAGAACGGCACACCCGAGAACAGCGAGGTGCACTGATGGCTGCCGGTTCGTCCCGCCCCGACGCCGCCCAGCGGGAGGCCGCGCGCTCGCTCGAGGCGACGCGGCGGATGCGTGAGGTCGAGGCCGCGATCCTCGCCCGCACACCCGAGCACGACCTCGAGCCGAGCCTGGACCGCGTCGCCCGCGTCATGGAGCTGCTCGGCGACCCGCAGCGCAGCTACCCCGTCATCCACGTCACCGGCACCAACGGCAAGACCTCGACGGCGCGGCTCGTCGGGGCGCTGCTGCGCGAGCTCGGCCTCAACCCCGGCCGGTTCACCTCCCCGCACCTGCACACCGTGCGCGAGCGGGTCGTCATCGGCGGCGACCCCGTCAGCGAGGAGGCGTTCGTCGCCGCCTACGACGAGGTGGCGCCGTTCCTCGACGTCGTCGACGCCGAGTCCGCCGCCGCGGGAGGTCCCCGGCTCACCTTCTTCGAGGTCCTCACGGTGCTCGCCTACGCCGCGTTCGCCGACGCCCCGGTCGACGTCGCGGTCGTCGAGGTCGGCATGGGCGGCGGCTGGGACGCGACGAACGTCGCCGACGGCGTCGTCTCGGTGATCGCCCCGGTCGGCATGGACCACATGCACTTCCTCGGCAACACCCTGACCGCGATCGCGTCCGAGAAGGCGGGCATCATCAAGCCGGACGCGGTGACCGTCTCGGCGGCCCAGGACCCGGACGTCGCCGAGGTCCTCACCGAGCGCGCCGAGGAGGTCGGCGCGCGGATCGCGTTCGAGGACGCCGACTTCGGGGTCCTCACCCGCGAGGTCGCCGTCGGCGGCCAGCAGCTCTCGCTGCGCGGGCTCGCCGGGGACTACGACGACGTCCTGCTTGCCCTCCACGGGGCCCACCAGGCCCGCAACGCCGCGCTCGCCGTGGCCGCCGTCGAGGCCTTCCTCGGCGGCGGGGGCGAGCGCCTCTCGCCCGAGGTCGTCCGGGACGCGTTCGCGCACGTCACGACCCCGGGCCGGCTCGAGATCGTCCGCCGGTCCCCGACGGTCCTCGTCGACGCGGCGCACAACCCCGCCGGCGCCCTCGTCCTGCGGCAGGCGCTCGAGGAGGAGTTCAGCTTCGCCCGGCTCGTCGGGGTCGTCGCCGTGCTCCGGGAGAAGGACGCCGAGGGCATCCTCGAGGCCCTCGAGCCGGTGCTCGACCACGTCGTGGTCTCCCGCTCGACGTCGCCGCGCTCGATGCGTCCGGACGACCTCGGCGCGCTCGCCCGCGACCTCTTCGGCGACCACCGCGTCACCGTCGTCCCCGAGCTCCCGGACGCCCTCGACGTCGCCGGCGGCCTCGCCGACGAGGGCGGCGTCGGCGGCGGGGTCGTCGCGACCGGCTCGGTGACGACCGCCGCCGACGTCCGGATGCTCCTCGGCACCACCGACACCTGACTCCCGTATCCGCACTTCGTGCCCGTTCGGCCGCGTGCCGGCGCCCGAGACGCCCGGTTCGCCCGGCCGACCGGGCACGAAGTGCGGGGTACGGGGCCCCGGTGGTCAGGGCGGGTCGTTCCCCGTCAGGGCCCGGGCGGCGAGGCGCTCCTCGCCGGCCACCTCCCAGACCTCCTTCGCCGCCGTCGCGTTGACGACGACGATGGCGCAGCCGAGGACGATGTCGGGCCAGCCCGAGCCGGTCGCCGCGGTCACCAGGCCCATGGCGACGACCGAGATCCCCACCAGCACGTCGTTGCGCGCCGACAGGTACGCCGCGCGGGACATGCTCCCCGCGTGGTGGCGCACCCGGACCAGCAGCCACGCGCACACCCCGTTGACGAGCACCGACCCGAGCGCGGTGACCACGAGCGCGGTGACGTCCGGGGGCGTCGGGTCGCCCGCCTTCGCCACCGCCTGCCAGGCCGCCGCGAGCCCGGGCACGAGGATGATCGCTGCCATGACCCGTCCGGCGACGGCCCGCCGGTGCAGGGGCCAGCCGAGCGCGACGAGGACGAGCACGTTGACGGCGGTGTCCTCGAGGAAGTCGACGCTGTCGGCGAGCAGCGCGACCGACCCGATGACGAGCGCCACCCCGACCTCGACGGCGAAGTAGGCGAGGTTGAGGGCCGCGACGAGGGCCACGGCCCAGCGCACCCGGGACCGGTCCGCGTTCGCCCCGGGTCCGGTCACGGTCGCCATCGAACACCCGGCGCCCCCGGGCGGCCCGGGCGGGGGTCGGGTCACGGTCCTACCGTGGGGCCATGACCACGATGACCACCCGCCGGCTCGGTGACAGCGACCTCGTCGTCAGCGACGTCGGCCTCGGCTGCAACAACTTCGGACGCGGCGGGCGCGCGACCGCCGACCTCGCCGGCACCGACGCCGTCATCGGCGCCGCGGTCGACGCGGGGATCACCCTGTTCGACACCGCGGACATCTACGGGTCCCCGCCGACGACGAGCGAGTCCCTCATGGGCGAGGCGCTCGGCGACCGCCGCGACCGCATCGTCCTCGCGACGAAGTTCGGCCACTCGGCCTTCCCGGCCGGTGACGAGACCGCGGACTGGGGACCCAAGGGCGGACGGAGGTACGTCCGGGCCGCCTGCGAGGCCTCGCTCCGCCGGCTGCGGACCGACCGGATCGACCTCTACCAGATGCACACCCCGGACCCGGCCACCCCGATCGGGGAGACCCTCGCCGCGCTCACCGAGCTCGTCGAGGAGGGCAAGGTCCGCTACGTCGGCAACAGCAACTTCGACGCCGACCAGGTCGCCGAGGCCGACCGGGTCGCGCGTGAGAACGGCTACGTCCGGTTCGTCAGCGCCCAGAACGACTACTCCCTGCTCAACCGGGGCGCCGAGCGCGACCTCGTCCCGACCCTGTTGGAGCACGGCCTGTCGCTGCTGCCGTACTTCCCGCTCGGCAACGGGCTGCTGACCGGCAAGTACTCCCGCGCCACGGCGCCGGCCGGGTCGCGGATCACCGACGCCAAGCCCGAGATCCTCGAGGGCGCCGACTGGGACCAGCTCGAGGCCTACCGGGAGGTGTGCGAGGACGTCGGCGCCCCGATGGCCCAGGTGACGTTCGCGTGGCTGCTGACCCGAGACGGCATGGGGAGCGTCATCGCCGGCGCGACCCGTCCCGAGCAGGTCGCCGAGAACGCCGCGGCCGCGACCCTGCGCCTGAGCGGGGACGCCGTCACCCGCATCGACGAGATCTTCGCCTGACCCGGGGCTGCCCCGGCACCCGCCCCGCCCGGCCCGCCTCGTCCACCGCCGGACCCGGCGAGGGCGGTGGCGCCCCGGCCCGCCCGCGGTGCCTACCCTTGGCCCATGACCCCGTTCGGCAAGCTCGTGCTCGTCCTGCTCGTGCTCGCGGCCGCCTGGTGGCTCGTGACGCGGCTGCGGACCCGCACCCCCACCGACACCGGCCACCCGGTCCCGGTGCAGGACCTGCCGCAGGGGGTCCGGGAGGCCATCGACCACCAGATCTCCAACGGCCGGACCGCGAGCGCGGTGAAGATCTACCGGGACGCGACCCGGGCGGGCCTCGTCGAGGCCAAGCACGCGATCGACGCCCGCAGCTGGAAGCGCCGATGAGCGCCCTGCGCCTGACCGGCCCGCTCGGGACCTTCACGTGGCGGATGCTCGCCACGGTCATGGCGGGGGAGGCGATCGCCGTCTTCTTCGGCGCCCTCGTCGCCCGCGCGCTCACCGCGGCCCGCGGCGGCGAGGGGTCGACGACCTACCTCGTGCTCGGCTGCGCGCTCGCCGTCGCCTGCCTGCTCGCGGCCGGCCTCATGCGCGGCCGGTGGGGGGTCACCCTCGGCTGGCTGGTCCAGCTCGCCACCCTCGTCTCGGTGCTCGTCGTGCCGACGATGGTCGCCGTCTTCGTCATCTTCACCGGCCTCTGGGTCGCCTGCCTCGTCCAGGGCCACCGGATCGACAGTCGGCCCCGGCCGGGTCCGCAGAGTCCGCAGACCCCGCAGACCCCGCAGAGCCCGCAGAGCCCACCCGAGGAGGCCGAACCGGGTCGGTAGGGTGTCCCCCGTGACGACGCAGACCGAACGCTCCCTCGTGCTCATCAAGCCGGACGGGTTCCGCCGCGGCCTCACCGGCGAGGTGCTCTGCCGCGTCGAGGCCAAGGGCTACACCCTGGCGGCGCTCGCGGTGCTCACCCCGACCCGGGACCAGCTCGCCGCGCACTACGCCGAGCACGAGGGCAAGCCGTTCTACGAGCCGCTCGTCGAGTTCATGATGAGCGGCCCGGTCACCGCGGCGGTCATCGAGGGCGAGTCGTGCATCACGGCCTTCCGCACCCTCGCGGGCGCCACCGACCCCACGCAGGCCCTGCCCGGCACCATCCGCGGCGACCTCGGCCGCGACTGGGGCACGACCGTCCAGCAGAACATCGTCCACGGCTCGGACTCCCCGGAGTCGGCCGAGCGCGAGATCGGGATCTGGTTCCCCGGGTCCTGACGGCCCCAGCCGGCTGACCGCCCCCCGGAGGCGCCTCAGCCGCCGTCGTCGAGCCCGGAGATGATCTCCTCCAGGAGCTCGGCGAGCTCGGTCCGCTGCGGCGCGCTGAGCCCCGCGAGAACGTCGGACTCGACGACGTTGGCCTCGCGGACCGCAGCGGTGAACAGCTCCCACCCCCGGGTGGTCAGGCTCACCAGCACGCGGGTGCGGTTGTCCGGGTCGGGGGAGCGGGTGACGAGGTCGCGCTCCTCCATCCGGTCCAGCCGGTGGGTCATCGACGAGGCGGCGACGTTCGTCGCCTCGGCGAGCTGGGTCGGGGTTACCGCCTGGTCCCCGGCCTTCGCGAGCAGGGTCACGACGTTCCACTCCCCGGGGGAGACGTCGAGGTCGGACAGCTGACGCGCGTACCACTGGTCGAGCTTGCGGGTGAGCCCGTAGATCGCGGTGATGACCCGCTGGACGGACTCCTCGCCACCTGCGGCGACGTACGCCCGCACGGCCTTGCGGTGCTCGAGCCGGGCGGAGCGGTCGCGGGGGGTGCGCTCGGCCATGCCGGCCATCCTCTCACCACGCCTGCACCCCGGCGGGGGGACCGACCCCGGTTGCGCGTGCCCATAGTTCGAGGTCTAAGATTTCGGTATCGAAATATTCGAAGTCAAAGACTCGGATGTCGAATCCTTCAACCGTCAAGCAGTAAGGGGGTGCACCGTGCGTTCACGTCTGCTCATCCTTGCCTCGTCCGTCGCCATGATCGGGTGGGGAACCGTCCTTCCGTACCAGTACGCCTACGCGGCCGGGACGCGCGACTGGGGCGACCTCGTCGCCGCCGGCGCCTCCAGCCTGTTCTCGGTCGGCGCCCTCGCGGCGGCCCCCGTCGGCGGCCGGCTCGCCGACCGGGTCGACCCCGTCAAGGTCGCCGTGTCGGCGCGCCTGGTCTCCGCGGCGGCGATGGCCGGACTCGTCTGGGCCTCCACGGGCGGCTGGTTCCTCGCCGGCATGCTCCTCTTCGGCGTCGGCGTGACCGCCGCCAACCCCGCCCAGGCGGTGCTCGTGCTCCGGTGGGTCGGCAGCGAGGACCGTCGTCGCGTCTTCGCCTGGCAGTTCACCGGCCAGGCGCTCGGGATGGCCGTCGGCGCGTTCGTCGCCGGCCAGGTCGTCGACCTGGGCCGTACCGACGGCATGGTCCCCGGCTTCCTCCTCGCCGGCGCCGGCTTCGTCGTCTCGGCGGCGCTCGTCCTCGCCGCGGGCGTGGGCGCGCCCCGGCCGGAGGTGGCCCTCGCGGCGGCCGACCCCCGAGGGGCCGGGGGTGCGACCGGCCGGGTCGCCGGGCGAACCGCGCTGCGCGCGATCTGGGCGGTCCCGGCGCTGCGGTGGATGGCCCTGGTCACCGCGACCCTCGCGCTGGGCTTCTACGCCCAGTTCGAGAGCGGCCTGCCGGCCTACGCCCTCACCGTCCTCGGCACCGACGAGTCGACGATCGGGCTCGCCGCCGCCGTCAACTGCGTCGTCATCATCGTCCTGCAGATGCTCGTCGTCCGCGCCACCGCACACCGCGGCGGCCCGACGCTGCTCATGGTCGTCGGCGGGATCTGGACCCTCTCCTGGCTCGTCCTCGTCGCCGCCTCCCAGGCGGGACCCGAGGTGGCCGCGGCCGTCTTCGTCACGACGTTCGGCATCTTCGGGGTCGGTGAGACGATGTACGCCCCGGTCCTCAACCCGCTCACCGCGAGCCTGGCCCCGCACGGCATGGTGGGCACCACGCTCGGGGTCTTCGCCGCGATCCAGACCGGGTCCTCGGCGCTCGGGCCGCTGTTCGCCGGCGTGCTGCTCGGGGCCGGGCTGAGCGGGACCTTCCTCGGTCTCCACGTCGCGGTGAGCCTGCTCGCGGTGTACGCCGCGTGGCGGCTGCGCCGGGCGGCGCGGGTCCCGGCCCGGACGGGCCGCAGGGCGCTGCAGCCCGAGGACGCCGCGCTGGCCGCCTGAGGCCCGCAGGTCGCGGGCGCGCGGCCGGCCGGACTGCCCGGCCGGTCGCGCCGCCCCCGCGGCGGCGCCTCCTCTAGGCTGACCCGCATGTCTGACTTCGATCTTGTCGTCCTGGGTGCCGGTCCCGGTGGGTACGTCGCTGCGATCCGCGCCTCGCAGCTCGGTCTGAAGACCGCGGTGGTCGAGGAGAAGTACTGGGGCGGGGTGTGCCTCAACGTCGGCTGCATCCCCTCCAAGGCGCTGCTGCGCAACGCCGAGCTGGCCCACCTCCTCCAGCACGACAAGGACAAGTTCGGCATCACCGGCGACGCGTCGATGGAGTACGGGCCGACGCACAAGCGCAGCCGCCAGGTCTCCGCGGGCATCGTCAAGGGTGTCCACTACCTGATGAAGAAGAACAAGATCACCGAGGTCGACGGCTGGGGGACGCTGACGAGCCCCACGTCGATGGACGTGCGCGACAAGGACGGCGAGACCTCGAGCATCACGTTCGACCACCTCATCGTCGCCAGCGGCGCGACGACGAAGCTCGTGCCGGGCACCTCGCTCTCGGAGCGGGTCGTCACCTACGAGGAGCAGATCCTCAACGACGAGCTGCCCGGCTCGATCGTCATCGCCGGCTCGGGCGCGATCGGCGTCGAGTTCGCCTACGTCATGAAGAACTTCGGCGTCGACGTGACGATCGTCGAGTTCCTCGACCGGATGGTGCCCGCCGAGGACAAGGACGTGTCCAAGGAGCTCCTCAAGCACTACAAGAAGCTCGGGGTCACCGTCATGCTCTCGACGAAGGTCGACGGCATCGACGACTCCGGTGAGAAGGTCAAGGTCACCGTCTCCCCGGCCGACGGGGGCGAGAGCCAGGTGCTCGAGACCGACAAGGTGCTCCAGGCCATCGGGTTCCAGCCCCGGGTCGAGGGCTTCGGCCTCGAGGACATCGGCGTCGAGCTCAACGACCGGGGCGCCGTCGCCGCCGACGCCCGCGGCCGCACCAACGTCGAGAACGTCTACGCCATCGGGGACTGCACGGGCAAGATGATGCTCGCCCACGCCGCCGAGGCGATGGGCGTCGTCGCCGCCGAGACGATCGCCGGGGCCGAGACGATGGAGATCGACTTCGACATGATCCCGCGGGCGACGTACTGCCAGCCGCAGGTCGCCTCCTTCGGCTACTCCGAGGAGCAGGCCGGGGAGAAGGGGTACGAGGTCACCACCGCCTCCTTCCCGTTCAGCGCGAACGGCAAGGCGATGGGTCTCGGCGACGCGGTCGGCTTCGTCAAGGTCGTCGCCGACTCCCGGCACAACGAGATCATCGGCGCGCACATGATCGGCCCGGACGTCACCGAGCTGCTGCCGGTGCTCACCCTCGCGCAGCGCTGGGACCTCACCGCCGACGAGGTGGCGCGCAACATCTTCGCCCACCCGACCCTCACCGAGTCGGTCAAGGAGGCCGTGGAGGGCATCGCAGGGCACATGATCAACCTCTGAGGGCCGCCGCCGCCGATTAGGGAGGCTCCTCGCGCCGCTGCTAGTCTGGACGCTGCCGTTCGATCGGCCACGGACTCCAGAGAGCCCCGGTGGACATGCCCGGGTGCGCCGTGCAGCGAATCCCAGAAGGAGAGTGTCGTCCCATGCCGTTGGACGCCGACGTCAAGCAGAAGATCATGGCCGAGTACGCGACCGTCGAGGGCGACACCGGCTCCCCCGAGGTGCAGGTCGCGCTGCTCACCCAGCGGATCACCGACCTCACCGAGCACTCGCGCCAGCACAAGCACGACCACCACAGCCGCCGCGGGCTGCTCCTGCTCGTCGGGCGCCGCCGCCGGCTGCTGCGCTACCTCGAGGCCACCGACGTCGACCGCTACCGGTCGCTCATCAAGCGGCTCGGCCTGCGCCGGTAACACGCTTCGAGAGGGAGCGGTCCTCACCACTCGGGGGCCGCTCCCTTTCGTCTGGGGCCGACGGCCCCGGAACCCGCCCCCGGGCGGGCACAACTCCATACCGATGTGACCACCAGAAGCACACCGCGCGCACAACGACGATGCGCGTGGTTCGTTGAGATCAGACACCAAAGGAGGGCCCAATGGAGGGTCCAGAGATCCATTCCGCCGAGGCCGTCATCGACAACGGCGCCTTCGGCTCCCACACGGTCCGGTTCGAGACCGGACGGCTGGCCAGGCAGGCCGGCGGCGCCGTCGCCGCCTACCTCGACGAGGACACGATGCTCCTGTCGACGACGACGGCCGGCAAGCACCCCCGCGAGGGTTTCGACTTCTTCCCCCTGACGGTCGACGTCGAGGAGCGCATGTACGCCGCGGGCAAGATCCCGGGCAGCTTCTTCCGGCGCGAGGGCCGTCCCTCCACCGACGCGATCCTCACGTGCCGGCTCATCGACCGGCCGCTGCGCCCGACGTTCACCAAGGGCCTGCGCAACGAGGTCCAGGTCGTCATCAGCGTCCTCTCGCTCAACCCGGACGCCCAGTACGACGTCCTCGCGATCAACGGCGCCTCGGCGTCGACCCAGATCTCGGGGCTGCCGTTCTCCGGTCCCGTCGGCGGCGTCCGCGTCGCGCTCATCGACGGCCAGTGGGTCGCGTTCCCGAGCTTCTCGGACGCCGAGCGCTCGACGTTCGACATGGTCGTCGCCGGCCGCAAGGTCACCACCGAGGACGGCGGCGAGGACGTCGCGATCATGATGGTCGAGGCCGAGTCGACCGAGGCCACGTGGGACCTGGTCCACCACCAGGGCAAGCAGGCCCCGACCGAGGAGGTCGTCGCCGAGGGCCTCGAGGCGAGCAAGCGCTTCATCAAGGCCCTCTGCGAGGCCCAGGAGGAGCTCGCGGCGAAGTCCGCCAAGGCGGTCGAGCAGTTCCCGGTCTTCCTCGACTACGAGGACGACGCCCTCGGCGCCGTCCGGGACGCGGCGTCCGACGACCTCGCCGGCGCGCTGCAGATCGCCGGCAAGCAGGAGCGCGACGACCGGCTCGACGAGATCAAGGCCTCCCTGAAGGAGCGCCTCTCCGGCGACGAGGGCGCCCCGTTCGCCGGGCGCGAGAAGGAGGTCTCGGCCGCCTTCCGCGCCGTCCAGAAGGAGCTCGTCCGCGAGCGGATCATCCGCGACAAGGTCCGCATCGACGGCCGCGGGCTCGCCGACATCCGGGCGCTCTCGGCCGAGGTCGACGTGCTCCCGCGGGCGCACGGCTCGGCCATCTTCGAGCGCGGCGAGACCCAGATCATGGGCGTGACGACGCTGAACATGCTCCGCATGGAGCAGCAGCTCGACACCCTGTCGCCGGTGACCCGCAAGCGCTACATGCACAACTACAACTTCCCGCCGTACAGCACCGGGGAGACCGGCCGGGTCGGCTCGCCCAAGCGGCGCGAGGTCGGCCACGGCGCGCTCGCCGAGCGGGCGCTGGTGCCGGTGCTGCCGACGCGCGAGGAGTTCCCGTACGCGATCCGGCAGGTCTCGGAGGCGCTCGGCTCGAACGGGTCGACGTCGATGGGCTCGGTGTGCGCCTCGACCCTGTCGATGCTCAACGCCGGCGTGCCGCTGCGCGCGCCGGTCGCCGGCATCGCGATGGGCCTGGTCTCGGCCGAGGTCGACGGGCGCACCCAGTACGCCGCGCTCACCGACATCCTCGGCGCCGAGGACGCCTTCGGCGACATGGACTTCAAGGTCGCCGGCACCAAGGAGTTCGTCACCGCGATCCAGCTCGACACCAAGCTCGACGGGATCCCGGCCTCGGTCCTCGGCGGGGCGCTGACCCAGGCCAGGGACGCGCGGCTGCACATCCTGGACGTCATGGCCGAGGCCATCGACGCTCCCGACGAGATGAGCCCCTACGCCCCGCGCGTCATCTCCGTCCGGGTGCCGGTCGACAAGATCGGCGAGGTCATCGGGCCCAAGGGCAAGATGATCAACCAGATCCAGGAGGACACCGGCGCCGACATCTCCATCGAGGACGACGGCACGGTGTACATCGGCGCGACCGACGGCCCGTCGGCCGAGGCCGCGCGGGCCGCGGTCAACGCGATCGCGAACCCGCAGATGCCCGAGGTCGGGGAGCGGTTCCTCGGCACCGTCGTGAAGACGACGACCTTCGGTGCGTTCATCTCGCTGCTGCCCGGCAAGGACGGCCTGCTGCACATCTCCGAGGTGCGCAAGCTCGTCGGCGGCAAGCGGATCGACGCGGTCGAGGACGTCCTCTCGGTCGGGCAGAGGGTCCAGGTCGAGCTCAAGGAGATCGACCCGCGCGGCAAGCTCAGCCTCGCCGCGGTCCTCGCCCCGAGCGAGGACGGCGACACCGGTGGGGCCGTCGGCGACGCGAGCGGCTCGGACGCCGGTGCGGCCGGCTCGGAGGCCGGCTCGGACGACGTGGACGACTCCGAGGAGTCCGGGCCGGAGGGCCGCGCCGACGAGCACTCGGGCGACCGTCGCGGTGGACGGGGCCGGCGCCGCCGCCGGGGCGGCCGGGGCGACGGCGAGCAGTCCGCGCCCGCGGTCTCGGAGGACGTCTCGAGCTGACGCCCTCCGCCGGCTGACGACGACGCGGCCCGGGACACCCACGGGTGTCCCGGGCCGCGTCGCGTCGTGTGGTACCCCTCGCGGGGCCGGTCCCGCGTCGGGTGGCGACCCGTGGGTCAGGGGGCTGGGTCAGGCGGCGTGCGAGCCGCTGGGGACCCGGGCGACCCGGTCGGCTTGCGCGGCCGGCGGCACGCCGGCGACGTCGAGGGTGACCTCGCGCTCGGGCACGCTCCAGCGCATCTCCATCCGCAGGCGGCCACGGGCGTCGGGCACGGCGACCCAGCGCATCGGCCCCCGCCCGGCGGGTCCCGTCCCGCTCGTCTCGCGTCCCCTCATGAGACACCTCCCGTTCACCTTCTGTTCACCTACAGTACCCCCACCGGACACACGCCGTCGCGGTACGGCGCCCGCAGGCGTGTCCCCGGCCCCGCGAGGGCGGGCGCCGGGCCAGTAGGGTGACGCGCGTGAGCGAGACGAGGGTGGCGGTGATCGGGGCGTCCGGACGGATGGGCTCGGAGGTGTGCCGCGCGGTCGAGGCCGCGGACGGGCTCGAGCTCGTCGGCCGGTTCGACGAGGGGGACGAGCTCGCGGACCTCGGTGGCGCCGACGTCGCGGTCGAGTTCGCCGTCCCGGGCGTGTCCGAGGCGAACGTCACCCACTGCGTCGAGCAGGGCGTCCACGTCGTCGTCGGGACGACCGGCTGGGACGAGGCCAGGCTCGACCGGCTGCGCGCGACCCTCGCCGCGCACGAGGGGGTCGGGGTGCTCGTCGCGCCCAACTTCGCCATCGGCGCCGTGCTCATGATGTCCTTCGCCCGGCAGGCAGCCCGGTTCTACGAGTCCGTCGAGGTCGTCGAGCTGCACCACCCGAACAAGGTCGACGCCCCCTCGGGCACGGCCGCCCGGACCGCGGACCTCGTCGGGGCCGCCCGCGAGGAGGCGGGCCTCGGACCGGTCCCGGACGCGACGGCCCACGACCCGGACGGCGCCCGCGGTGCCCGCGTGCACGGGGTGCCGGTCCACGCCGTCCGGCTGCGCGGGCTCGTCGCCCACCAGGAGGTCCTCTTCGGCCAGGAGGGGGAGATGCTCACCCTCCGGCACGACTCCTTCGACCGCGTCTCGTTCATGCCGGGCGTCGTCACCGCCGTCCGCCAGGTCGCCGGCCGCCCCGGCCTGACCGTCGGCCTCGAGCACTACCTCGGCATCGCCGACTGACCCCGACCCGCGCCGACGTCCAGCTAGCGCCCCCTCACCGCAACCCCCGCCCCCGCACGTTGAGTGAGCAGCTGCTGCTCCCGGATCGGCGGATCGGGGACAGGTGCTGCTCACTCAACGTGAGAGGGGCGGGGTGGGAGGCCGCTCACTCAACGTGGGAGGGGCGGGCGGGTCAGCCCCAGCCGGCGGCGCGCAGGCCCGCGGCGACGAGCGCGGCGAGCGCGACGACGACGATGAACGGAGCCCGGAGCGCGAGCGCGACGACGGCGACGAGGACGGCGACGAGCCGGGCGTCGACGACGAGCGTGCCGCCCTCGCCGCCGAAGGTCTGCGTCGCGACGAGTCCCGCGAGCAGCGCGACCGGGAGTGCCGCGGTGACCCGGACCGCCGCCGGGTGCTCGAGCAGGTGGGCCGGGACGAGGTGCCCGGCGAGCTTGAGCGCGTAGGCGAGGACCGACGCGACGAGCACGACGGTCCACGTGCTCACGACGGCCCCCGGGCGTGGTCGCTCCGCCCGTCGTGGCGCGAGCCGGTGTCGTGGCGCGAGCCGGTGTCGTGGCGCGAGCCGGTGTCGTGGCGCGAGCCGCCCCCGCGGCGCGAACCGCCGCCGGGGCCCGGGTCGTCACCGTGGCGCGGGGGGCCGCCCGGGCCCCGGACCCGGTCCCGGAGCGTGAACAGCGCCGCGAGCGCCGCGACGAGCACCGGGACCCCGGCCGGGACGCGGGGGAGGAGGACGACGGCGACGACCGCCGCGGCGGTGGCGACGGCGACGGTGTCCCGCGAGCGCAGCCGCGGCCAGAGCAGGCCGACGAACGCCGCGGCGGCCGCGGCGTCGAGCCCGTAGGTGCGGGGGTCGCCGACCGAGGTCCCGACGAGCGCCCCGGCGAGGGTCGCGAGGTTCCACAGCGCGAACACGCTGGTCCCGGTGACCCAGAACCCGAGCCGCGAGGCCGCCCGCTCCGGCTGGGTGACGGCGACGGCCGTCGACTCGTCGATCGTCAGCTGGGCCGCGAGCAGCCGCCGCAGCCCGCTCACTCCGAGCAACCGGGTGAGCTGGAGGCCGTAGAGCCCGTTGCGGACGCCGAGCAGCGTCGACGTCGCCACCGCCGCCGCGCCGGCGCCCGAGCCGCCGGCGACGATCCCGACGAGTGCGAACTGGGAGCCGCCGGAGAACAGCAGGAGCGAGAGCGCCTGCGTCTGCCACACCGTGAGTCCCGCGGCCGCCGAGAGGGCCCCGAAGCTGACCCCGTACGCGCCCGTGGCCACCCCGACCGAGAGCCCCTGGCGGACGACCGCCGCCCGGCGGGCAGGCGGCAGGGTCGCCTCAGTCACCGGCGGGCTGGGCGGTGGGGTCGGCGGTGGGGTCGGCGGTGAGGTCGGCAAGGAGGCGGACCTCGCGGAGGGTGTCGCCGTCGGGGGAGACGACCCGGTCGCGGTAGGCGCCGTCCGGGCCGAGCCCGGCGGCCTGGAGGAAGGCGCGGGTCGCCCCCTGGTCGCTGAGCACCCACGCGTGGAGGACCTCGCCACCGGCCTCACGGAGGATGTCGACGCACGCGTTGAGCAGGCGGGAGCCGTGGCCCTCCCGGCGTGCCGCGGGGTGGACCCCGAGCGCGAGCAGCTCGCCGGTGGCGTGGTCGGCGTCAGGGTCCTGCGTCGGGCCCACCGCGGCGAAGCCGACGACCTGGTCACCGGCGCAGGCGACGAGCAGGGTGTGCACCCCCTCCGGCGGGGCGGCGAGCGAGGTCCGCCACGCCGAGGCGAACGCCTGCGGCTCGAACGCCGCGACGACCTCGTCCGGCAGCACCCCGCGGTAGCTGTCCCGCCACACCTCGGCCTGGACCAGGCCCACCGCGGGGACGTCGCTCTCGCGGGCCCGGCGCACGCTCGCGTCCGCCAGCGGCCCGCGCTCGGACCCGCCCACGGGGTGCTCGTGCTGCTCGTGGTCGTGCTCGTGCTCGTGCTCGTGCGGCATCGCCCCATCCTCGCCCATGACGGCGACGTCGCCGACCCCGGGGACGACGTCATGGTGTGACACCTCGAGTGCACAATTGCGAGATCGTGTAACACGACGTCATACTGGGGTCATGTACGGCAACGACTTCGGCCCCACCGAGCAGGCACCGGCCCCCGACGAGCCGCTCAACGCGGCCGACGCCGGACTGTTCGACGACCTCATCGCCTCCGACCTGCGGATCGAGCCCCGGGACGAGATGCCCGAGGCCTACCGGACGACGCTCGTGCGGCAGATCGCCCAGCACGCCCACTCCGAGATCATCGGCATGCAGCCCGAGGGCAACTGGATCACCCGCGCGCCGAGCCTGCGCCGCAAGGCGATCCTCATGGCCAAGGTCCAGGACGAGGCCGGCCACGGGCTCTACCTCTACAGCGCCGCCGAGACCCTCGGGGTGGACCGGGCCGAGCTCCTCGACAAGCTCCACACCGGCCGCCAGAAGTACTCCTCGATCTTCAACTACCCGACGCTGACGTGGGCCGACGTCGGCGCCATCGGGTGGCTCGTCGACGGCGCGGCGATCATGAACCAGGTGCCGCTGTGCCGCTGCTCCTACGGCCCGTACGCGCGGGCGATGGTGCGCGTCTGCAAGGAGGAGTCGTTCCACCAGCGCCAGGGCTTCGAGATCCTCTGGACCCTCAGCCGCGGCACCGAGAAGCAGCGGGCGATGGCCCAGGACGCGGCCGACCGGTGGTGGTGGCCCTCGCTGATGATGTTCGGCCCGCCCGACACCGGGGAGCACGCCCGCGGCGGCGGGCACACCGAGCAGTCGATGGCGTGGGGGATCAAGCGGTTCGCCAACGACGACCTGCGCCAGAAGTTCGTCGACATGACCGTCCCGCAGGCCCACCGGCTCGGGCTCACCCTGCCCGACCCCGACCTGCGGTGGAACGAGGAGCGGGGGCACTGGGACTTCGGCGAGATCGACTGGGCCGAGTTCCGGCGGGTCCTGGCGGGCGACGGTCCCTGCAACGCCCAGCGGGTCGCCCACCGCGTCGGCGCCCACGAGGACGGCGCCTGGGTGCGCGAGGCGGCGACCGCGCACGCCGAGAAGCAGGCCGCCCGCGCCCGGGAGGTCGCCGCGTGAGCCCGTCCGGCCCCGCCGGCGCCACGGGTGGCACGACGGACGGCGCCACGGACGGCACGCCCGCGACGCCGCCCGAGGAGTCGGAGGTCCCGCGCCCGGAGCGGTCCTGGCCGCTCTGGGAGGTCTTCGTCCGCGCCAAGCGGGGGCTCTCCCACGTCCACGCGGGCTCGCTCCACGCCCCGGACGCGACGATGGCGCTGCGCAACGCCCGGGACCTCTACACCCGCCGGCAGGAGGGGGTCTCGGTCTGGGTCGTGCGGGCGAGCGACGTGACCGCGTCCTCCCCGGACGAGCGGGGCTCCTTCTTCGACCCTGCCGGGGACAAGGTCTACCGGCACCCGACGTTCTACGACGTCCCCGACGACGTCGAGTACCTGTGAGGGGCGAGACCGTGACCGCCACCCCCACCACGAGCGCCGCGGAATACGTCCTCGGCCTCGCCGACGACGCCCTCGTCTACGCCCAGCGGCTCGGGGAGTGGATCTCCCGGGCCCCGCAGATCGAGGAGGACATGGCGCTCGGCAACATCGCCCTCGACCTCCTCGGCCAGGCGCGGGCCCTGCTCACCCGGGTCGGCGAGCTCGACGGGACCGGGCGCACCGAGGACGACCTGGCCTACCTGCGCGACGAGCGCGAGTTCCGCTGCGTCCACCTCGTCGAGCAGCCCCGGGGCGACTTCGGCCACGAGATGGTGCGGATGCTCTGGTTCACCAGCTACCAGCACGGGTTGTGGCGGGCGCTGCGGGACTCCGCCGACCCCGTCGTCGCCGGCGTGGCCGCCAAGGCCGTCAAGGAGGTCGACTACCACCGCGACCACGCGAGCCAGTGGGTCACCCGGCTCGGGGACGGCACGCCGACCTCCCGCGGGCGGACGGTCGCCGCCCTCGCCGACGTCGCGCCCTACGTCGACGAGCTGTTCGACGACGACCCCTGCTCGGTCGCCGCGGCCGACGCCGGGATCGGCGTGCTGCCCTCACGGCTGCGCGAGCCCGCCGTGGCGCACGTCACCGCCGTCCTCGCCGGGGCGGGGCTCGAGCCGCCGGAGCCGCCCGTCGGCCGCTCCCGCGGCGGGCGCGAGGGCCTGCACTCCGAGCACATGGGCTACCTGCTCGCCGAGATGCAGCACATCGCCCGCTCCCACCCGGGGGCGACGTGGTGAGCGCGCCCCCCGCCACGCCCGCGACGTCGAGCGCCCTCGCCGCCGCCCTCGCCGCCGTGCCGGACCCGGAGATCCCCGTCGTCACCGTCGCCGACCTCGGCATCCTCCGCGAGGTCGCGGCGGACGAGGCGAGCCGGACCGTCGAGGTCACGATCACCCCGACCTACTCCGGCTGCCCCGCCATGGCGGCGATCGAGTCCCACCTGGTCCACGTCGCCTCCCGGCTCGGGTGGACCGCCCGGGTGCGCACCCGGCTCTCCCCGCCGTGGACCACCGACTGGATGAGCGAGACCGGCCGGGCGCGGCTGCGCGAGTTCGGCATCGCGCCCCCCGAGCCCGGCGCGGCGGCCCGCGACGGGCAGACCCACCGGCAGGGGCCGGTGCCGGTCACGCTGACCGCCCGCCGGGTCACCTGCCCCCACTGCGGCAGCGACGACACCGAGGAGCTCGCCCGGTTCGGCTCCACGGCGTGCAAGGCGCTGCGCCGGTGCCGCTCCTGCCGCGAGCCCTTCGACGAGTTCAAGGCCATCTGAATGTCCCTGCTGACCCCCTCCGCCCCGCCGCGCCACCGGCCGACGTTCCACCCGCTGCGCGTCACCGACGTCGAGCGGCTCACCGACGACGCCGTCGCGATCACCTTCGCCGTCCCCGACGAGCTCGCGGCCGAGTACCTGCGCTACGCCCCCGGGCAGCACCTCACCCTCCGCGCGCAGATCGGCGGGGAGGACGTGCGCCAGTCGTACTCGATCTGCCTCTCCCCGCGCCGCGCGCGCCGGACCGGGACGCTGCGCGTCGCCTCGGCCCGCGTCCCGGGCGGACGGATGTCGAACTGGCTCGCCGACGAGGTCTGCGCCGGCGACGACATCGAGGTCATGACCCCGATGGGCGGGTTCACCTGCCCCACCCGTCCCGAGCTCTCCCGTCACCACGTCGCGGTCGCCGCCGGGTCGGGCATCACCCCCGTGCTCGCGATCGTCACCAGCGTGCTCGAGGACGAGCCGGACTCGCGGGTCACGCTGCTCTACGGCAACCGGCGCACGAGCTCGGTGATGTTCCTCGAGGAGCTCGAGGACCTGAAGAACCGGTACATGGGACGGCTCCAGCTGCTCCACGTCCTCTCCCGCGAGCCCCAGGACGCCGAGCTGCTCAGCGGCCGGCTCGACCCGGAGCGGGTCCGGGCGCTGCTCGCCGCGTTCGCGCCGGTCGGCGACGTCGACGAGTGGTACCTCTGCGGCCCGTTCGGGATGGTCGAGGGCGTCCAGCAGCTCCTCGCCGACGCCGGTGTCGACGGCCACCACGTCCACCACGAGATCTTCCACGTCGCGAGCCAGGACGAGCCCCGGCGCGAGGTCGTCGTCGACGAGGGCGCCCCCGCCGAGGCGGTCGTCACCGTCAACCTCGACGGCCGGACGACCCGCGTCGAGATGCCCTCCCGGGACGAGACGATCCTCGCGGCGACGCTGCGCGCCCGCCCGGACGCCCCGTACTCGTGCACGGGCGGGGTGTGCGGGACGTGCCGGGCACGGCTCGTCCACGGCGAGGTCCGCATGGACCGCAACTACGCCCTCGAGCCGGACGAGGTCGACGCCGGCATCGTGCTCGCCTGCCAGTCCCACCCCGTCACCGACGAGGTCACCCTCGACTACGACGCGTGAGCCTCAGCCCTGGGCGCGGCGACGGACCCGGGTGACGACGTCGAAGCCCTCGTGGTGCTCCCGGGACTCCTCGCGCCACCGCGCCCGGTCCCAGTCCGGGAACCACGTGTCCCCATCGGGCTCGGCGTCCACCTCGGTGACCACCATCCGCTGGGCGAACGGCAGCGCGAGCGCGTAGACCTCGCCGCCGCCGACGACGAACACCTCGTCCGCGGGCCCGGCGAGGACGAGGGCCTCCTCGAAGGAGTGGGCGGTCTCGACGTCGGTGTGCCGCCAGACCGGGTCGCGGGTGATGACGACGGTCCGCCGGCCGGGCAGGGCGCGGCCGATCGCGTCGAAGGTGCGCCGTCCCATGACGAGCACGTGGCCGAGCGTCGTCGCCTTGAAGTGGCGCAGGTCCTCGGGAAGGTGCCACGGCATCCCGCCCCCGGAGCCGATGACCCCGTTGCGGGCGACCGCGGCGAGCAGCGTGATGCGCGTCATGGGGCCAGCGTAGGGGGCCGGAGGTGACGGCGGCGGGCGGCGGCGGCGCGCCGTCGGATCCCGGCCCGGGCCCGGGTCGACCGGCGCTCAGACCGCGATCGGCGCCTTGATCGAGGGGTGGGCCCGGTAGCCGACGAGCTCGAAGTCGGGCAGGTCGTAGTCGTCGATGGCCCCCCGCGGGGTGATCCGCATCGTCGGCCGCGGGTACGGCTCGCGGGTCAGCTGCAGTCGGGCCTGGTCGAGGTGGTTGCTGTAGAGGTGCGCGTCGCCGAGGGTGTGGACGAGCTCACCCGGCTCGAGGTCGGTGAGCTGGGCGACCATCATCGTCAGCAGGGCGTAGGAGGCGATGTTGAACGGCACGCCGAGGAAGACGTCGGCCGAGCGCTGGTAGAGCTGGCAGTCCAGCCGGGACCGGCCGCCGGCGGGGTCGGGTCGGACGTAGAACTGGAACAGCGCGTGGCACGGCGGGAGGGCCATGTCGTCGACGTCGGCGACGTTCCACGCCGAGACGACGTGGCGCCGGCTGTCCGGGGTGGTCCGGATGCCCTCGATGACGCGGGCGACCTGGTCGACGTGGCCGCCGTCCGGGGTCGGCCACGAGCGCCACTGGTGGCCGTACACCGGACCGAGGTCGCCGTTCTCGTCGGCCCACTCGTCCCAGATCGTGATCCCGCGCTCGTGCAGCCAGCCGACGTTGGTGTCCCCGCGCAGGAACCACAGCAGCTCGCCGATGATCGAGCGCAGGTGGAGCCTCTTCGTCGTCACCACCGGGAACCCCTCGGCGAGGTCGAAGCGCATCTGGTAGCCGAAGACGCTGCGGGTGCCGGTCCCGGTCCGGTCGGACTTGCTGACGCCGGTGGTCAGGACGTGGTCGAGGAGGTCGAGGTAGGCCCGCACCACGGCAACGTAGCACCGGCCCGCGAGGTGCCCCCGGCCCCGGGACGACGCGCGCCGGGTCGCCGCACCGGCCGCCGGAACGGCGGCCTGAGGGCGGCGGGCGTGCGCGGTAGCCTCGGGGCCATGTCTTCCACGCCTCCCTTCGGAAGGGTCACGACCGCACTCGTGAGCCCCATGCGCTCCGACGGTGCGCTCGACCTCGACGCGGCCGCCCGTGTCGCGGAGTACCTCGTCGACCACGGTCACGACGGGGTCGTCGTCAACGGCACGACGGGGGAGTCGCCCACGACGACGAACGCCGAGAAGCGCGAGCTCGTCAAGGCCGTCGTCGAGGCGGTCGGCGGCCGGGCGGCGGTCACCGCGGGCGTCGGGACCAACGACACCCGGCACAGCATCGAGCTCGCCCGGGACGCCGCGGCCGCGGGCGCGGACGGGCTGCTCGTCGTCTCGCCGTACTACAACAAGCCGACCCAGGCCGGGATGCGGGCGCACTTCACCGCGATCGCGGACAGCACCGGGCTCCCGGTCATGCTCTACGACATCCCCGGCCGGACCGGGATCCCGATCCACACCGAGACCCTCATCGCGCTCGCCGAGCACCCCAGGATCGTCGCCGTCAAGGACGCCAAGGGCGACCTCTGGGGCGCGAGCCAGGTCATGGCCGCCACCGACATGCAGTGGTACAGCGGGGACGACCCGATGAACCTCGCCCACCTCACCCAGGGTGCGGTCGGGGTGGTCAGCGTCGTCGGCCACGCCGCCGGGCCGGTCTACGCCGCGATGGTCGCCGCGCTCGACGCGGGGGACCTGACCGAGGCCGTCGCGCTGCACCGTAGGGTGATCCCCGCAGTGAACGCGATCATGACCCCCGGCGCCCCCTCCCAGGGAGCCGTCATGGCGAAGGCCGCCCTGAAGGTCCTCGGTGTCCTCGACTCGGCGGCCGTCCGGCTGCCTCTGCTCGAGGCCGACGCGGGTCAGGTCGAATCCGTCCGAGAAGGACTGACGAAGGCAGGTCTGGCGTGAGCCACCCCCATCCCGAGCTCAAGGCTCCCCCGGCGCTCGCCGACGGCGGCGTGCGCGTCGTCCCGCTCGGCGGGCTCGGTGAGGTCGGACGCAACATGACGGTCGTCGAGCACGGCGGGCAGCTGCTCGTCGTCGACTGCGGCGTCCTCTTCCCCGACGACCACCAGCCCGGGGTGGACCTCATCCTCCCCG
The DNA here is from genome assembly GCA_963800325.1 of uncultured Actinomycetota bacterium. Taxonomy (GTDB): domain Bacteria; phylum Actinomycetota; class Actinomycetes; order Actinomycetales; family Dermatophilaceae; genus CAWDAQ01. Next base: position 102,995 of record CAWDAQ010000011.1, read on the forward strand.
ACTTCGAGTACGTCGAGGACCGGCTCGACGACGTCCAGGCGATCGTCCTCACCCACGGCCACGAGGACCACATCGGGGCCGTCCCCTACCTGCTGCGGCTGCGCCCGGACATCCCCCTCGTCGGCTCCCAGCTCACCCTCGCGCTCGTCGAGGCCAAGCTCAAGGAGCACCGGATCCGGCCGTACACCCTCGGGGTCACCGAGGGGATGCGCGAGCGCCTCGGGGTGTTCGACTGCGAGTTCATCGCGGTCAACCACTCCATCCCGGACGCGCTCGCCGTGTTCGTGCGCACTCCCGGTGGCACGCTGCTGCACACCGGCGACTTCAAGATGGACCAGCTGCCGCTCGACGGGCGGATCACCGACCTGCGCGCGTTCGCGCGCGCCGGCGAGGAGGGCGTCGACCTCTTCCTCGTCGACTCCACGAACGCCGAGGTGCCCGGGTTCACGACCCCGGAGAAGGACATCGCGCCCGCGGTCGACAAGGTGTTCCGCGACGCCCGGCGGCGCATCATCGTCGCCTGCTTCTCCTCGCACGTCCACCGGGTCCAGCAGGTCCTCGACGCCGCCGAGCGGTCCGGGCGCAAGGTCGCCATGGTCGGGCGCTCCATGGTGCGCAACATGACCATCGCCGCCGACCTGGGCTACCTGCGCGTCCCCGACGGGGTGCTCGTCGACGCCAAGAAGCTCGACGCCCTCCCCGACGACAAGGTCGTCCTCGTCTGCACCGGCTCCCAGGGCGAGCCGATGGCAGCACTGTCGCGGATGGCCAACCGGGACCACCGGATCGACGTCGGCGAGGGCGACACCGTCCTGCTCGCCTCCTCCCTGATCCCGGGCAACGAGAACGCCGTCTTCCGGGTCATCAACGGACTCATGCGACTCGGCGCCGACGTCGTCCACAAGGGCAACGCCAAGGTGCACGTCTCCGGGCACGCCAGCGCCGGCGAGCTGACCTACTGCTACAACATCGTCCGTCCGGCCAACGTCATGCCCGTCCACGGCGAGTGGCGCCACCTCGCGGCCAACGCCGACCTCGCGATCGAGACCGGCGTGCCCGCCGACAACGTCGTCCTCGCCGAGGACGGCGTCGTCGTCGACCTCGTCGACGGACGCGCCCGCGTCGCCGGGGCGATCCCGTGCGGCTACGTCTACGTCGACGGGTCCAACGTCGGCGAGACGACCGACGAGCTGCTCAAGGACCGGCGCATCCTGCGCGACGAGGGGTTCATCTCCGTCATCGTCGTCATGGACGCCGCGACCGGGAAGGTCGCCGCCGGCCCGGAGATCACCGCCCGGGGCTTCGCCGAGGACGCGGACGTCTTCGAGGACGTCCGGCCCCGGATCGAGCAGGCGCTCGCCGAGGCGAGCGGCAAGGGCGTCAGCGACAGCTACCAGCTCCAGCAGGTCATCCGGCGCGCGGTCGGCGGCTGGGTCGGGGGCAAGATCAAGCGCCGCCCGATGATCATCCCCGTGGTCATCGAGGCCTGAGGTCAGCCCGCGAGAGCTGCGGCGCCGACAGCCGCCAGGGCGACGAGCCAGCTGACGAAGCTGCCGACGAGGAAGTACTCGGTCACCTCGTCGACCCCGATCTCGAGGTCGGCCGCCTGGTCGGCGCGCAGCTCGGGCCACCGGATCAGGCCCTTGGCGGCGATGACGATCCCGGCGGCGGTGAGCTGGCCGGCGAGCCCGAGGCCGAGGATGAAGACCCGCTCCATGGGACCGAGGAGTCGGCCCCCGCGCAGCCGGTCCGAGGGCTGGGAGACCCCGGGCGGCCCCATCGCGCCGACGCTGGTGAGGACGAGCCGGACGACGAGGTTGCCGGTGGCGAGCTGGACGAGCACGAGGCCGACGACGAGCAGCGCCCGGTCCGGAGACACCCCGGTCAGGTCGGGGACGGCGAGCCAGCCGAGCCAGCGGGCGAGCGGGCCGCCGACGGGGTCGGCCCACCCGGACAGGGCGGTCGCGGCGACGAGCCCGGCCGCGGGGGCGGCGAGCGCCCGCACGTGGCCGGTCCCGGACCGCTGCGCGCGCTCGACGAGGACCGCCCACGCGGCGACGGCCGCGACCTCGAGGAAGAGGACGAGCAGGCTCCCCGGGGAGGTGAGGTCGGCGAGGACGAGGAGGGCGAGGACCGTCCCGGCCCCGGCCGCCGCCGGCGCGAGGACCCGTCGGGACGGGCCGTCCGCGCCCCGCACGAGGTCGGCGACCCCGAGCGCGACCAGCAGCGTGGCGAGCAGGCTCACGTCAGCTCCGCCAGTCGGTCAGCGGCCTCGAGGAGGACCTCGAGGCCGTGCCGGCGGGCCCGCTGGGAGACGGCGGAGGCGGAGATGCCCTCCTCCTCGGCGACGTCGCGGTGGCTGCGGCCGGACATGAGCCCCCTCAGGATGCGGATCGACCTGTCGTCGAGCGATCCAACCACGTGGTCCCGACAGAGCAGCGCCGCCGCGACGGCGGGCTCGAGCGGGTCCGCCCCAGCGCTGCGGTACCGGGTCCGGACGTGGCGACTGCCCGGGCGCTCGGCGAGGTCCTTGGCCTCCTCGACCGCGTCCCTCGCGGCCCACCACCCGGGGCCGTCCTGGGCGCCGGTGTCCTCGTCGAGCAGCTCGACGGCGCCGCGGCCGAGCCCGGTGCGGACGTCGACGCCGTCGGCGAGGAGCCCGACCCGAAGCTCCTCGGCCACCCTGAGGGCGACGCCGAGCCCGGCGAACCCGCCCTGGAACTCGTCGCCGACCGTGACCCGGAGGGGGTCGAGCGGGTGGTGGCGCGCGGTGGCCGCCGCCAGGTGGCCGCTCAGCGTCTCGTGGAGCTCCCGGCGGTTGCGGGCGAGCCGGGAGCCGACGACGTCCCCGATGAGGAGCACGCGCTCCTCAGAAGCCCCGTACTTCAGATCGTCCATATGAAGAGCATACCTTCACTGTGCCAACAGTGAAGGGCATGACTTCATGAGCGTCTCGGGGCGTCGCCCGAGCCCCGCCTCACCAGGGCAGGGGGACCGTGACCGGCTCGGTGGCGTCCTGCCCGGCGCCGTCCGCGACCAGGCCCGCCGGCACCCGGTCGACGGTGAACGAGGCGACCGGGAGCCGGTCGTGGCCGGGCCCGAAAAGCGACAGCACCCGGACCCCGGGCAGCGCGGCGAGGCCCGCCAGGAGCAGCCGGCCGATCCGGTCCTCGTGCTCGAGGACCGCGCGGCGCCCGGACCGGAGGGCGGCGCAGGCGGCGGCGAGCGCGACGGCACCGAGCAGGTTCGGCGTGCCCGCCTCGTGCCGGGCCGGCCCGGTGCGCCACGTGACGCCCCGGGGGGGTGACCGAGGCGGTGGCGCCGCCCCCGGCAAGGTACGGCGGGCCCGCGTCGAGCCAGTCCGCCCGGCCCACCAGCGCGCCCGCGCCGTACGGCGCGTAGAGCTTGTGCCCCGAGAGGGCGACGTAGTCGGCCCCGGTCGCGGTGAGGTCGACGGCACGGTGGGGGGCGAGCTGGGCGGCGTCGAGCACGACACGGGCCCCGTGGCGGTGGGCGAGGTCGGCGAGCCGGCGCACCAGCCACACCTCGCCGGTGACGTTCGAGGCGCCGGAGAGGACGACGAGCGCAGCGGGGGCGCCGGCCAGCTCCTCCTCGAGCAGACGCGCGGCCTCGTCCTCGGAACGGGGGACCGGGTGCCGGCGGGTGCGGGCCGGCCCCCAGGGCAGGAGGGCGGCGTGGTGGTCGCTGTCGAAGACGACGACCCGCCCACCGCCCGGGACGCAGCCGGCGAGCAGGCCGAGCGCGCGCTCGACCCCGACCAGCGCGGGGGCGGAGGCCGCATGGTCGAGGTTGGCGTACTCGACGCGTCCACCGTCCGGGGTCGGCGCCGTGAACCCCGCCGAGACGACCGCCGGCGCCGCCGCCCGCTCCCGGGGGGCGAGGCGGACCGCGGGTGCGGGGGAGGGGCAGCCGGAGGCTGCGGGGAAGCGGGGCACGTGCGGGGACGTGTTCCGGGACATGCGTCTCCTTCGGGGTCCGGGACCCCGAGCAGCGTCGCGGTCCGCGCTTGCCGACCGCCCGCCGTGCGCGGCCGACCCGGTCATCACCCGGAGCACCCCGCCGCGGAGGAGGGTTGCCGACCAGCGAGCCGGGGCTTGGCGCTGGCACTCGTGACCTGGTCGGAGACACCAGACCGGACCCGTGTCGCCGGCGAGGTCCGTCCCGTGATCCGGACCGGGCGTCGGAGTGGTCGGGCGCGCAGACGGGAGGGTGCTGCGTACCCGAGTGAACGTCAGCGAACCGGTGCGAACCAGCGCGAACCGGTGCGAACAGGCAGGGGCGCGTGTGACGCGTGAGTCGGGGGTGACTTTGGCGTACCGTGCCGACATGCCCACGAAGGCCACGCGCTCCACCCGATCCACCCGTTCGCGCGGATCCTCGACCCGCCCGTCCGGCCGGTCGAGTGGCTCGGGCTCCCGCTCCTCGGCCTCGCGCTCCCGCAGCCGGTCCGCCAAGGGCGGCGGGCTGCCGCTGCCGCTGCGCGCCGTCCGCGGGACCTGGATGGGGGTCGCCGGGGTCGCCGGGTCGGCGGTGCGCAAGGTCGGCCACGGGGCCGAGGACCTGGAGCCGGAGCACAAGCGCGACGGCGTCGGCCTGCTGCTCGTCGCGCTCGCCGTCGTCGTCGCCGCCCGCGAGTGGTGGGGCCTCGACGGCCGGTTCGGCGACGTCGTGCACGCCGTCGCCGCCGGCACGTTCGGTCAGGTCGCCTACGCCCTCCCCATCGTCCTGCTCCTGCTCGGCGTCCGCCTGCTCCGGGCGCCGCAGGACGAGGCCGCGACCGCCCGGGTCGGCTTCGGGACCGCGTTCCTCGCCCTGTCCGCGTGCGGACTGACCCACCTCGCCCGCGGCCTGCCCTCGCCGCCGGACGGCGCCGACGCGATGCGTGACGCCGGCGGGATCATCGGCTTCCTCGCCGCGAGCCCGCTGCAGGCGGCGGTCTCCACGTGGGGCGCGGCCCTGCTGTTGCTCCTGCTCGGCTTCTTCGCCGTCCTCGTCCTCACGGCGACCCCGGTCCACCGGATCCCCGCGCGCCTCGCGGAGCTGCGCGACCACCTGTTCCACCACGGCGAGCCGGCCGACGCCGCCGGCGCCGCCGCCGACACCTCGCCGCGGGCCGGGGACGCCCCGGCCGCGGCGGTCGCCGGCGCGCGACGGCGTCGCCGGCGCACCGAGGCCGAGGGGGAGCGCACCGGCGACACGGCCTACGAGCAGGCCGCCGAGGTGGCTCGGTCCGGCAAGCGGGACGGCGCCGACTCCACTCCCCGCGGCCCCCGGCCGGGGGAGAGGCGCCCGACCGGCACCGCCGCCGACGCCGTCAGCGGCGCGAGCGGCTCCGGGGCCGGCGGGCCCAGCGGGGCCGCCAGGGCCGCGGCGACCGGGGCGCTCGAGGCCCCACCGACGACCCAGCTGCCGCAGCGGGTGGAGCAGCTCGCGCTCGCCGGCGACGTCACCTACGCCCTCCCCGACAGCTCGGTCCTCAAGGAGGGCACCCCGCCGAAGGCCCGCTCCGCCGCGAACGACCGGGTCGTGGAGTCGCTGACGACGGTGCTCGACGAGTTCGGCATCGACGCCCAGGTCACCGGATTCATGCGCGGGCCGACGGTCACCCGGTACGAGGTCGAGCTCGGCCCGGGCGTCAAGGTCGAGCGCGTCACCGCACTGTCGAAGAACATCGCCTACGCCGTCGCCTCGGCGGACGTGCGCATCCTCAGCCCGATCCCCGGCAAGTCCGCGATCGGCATCGAGATCCCCAACGTCGACAAGGAGATCGTCTCCCTCGGCGACGTGCTGCGCAGCCAGGCCGCCCGGGGCAGCGACCACCCGATGGTCATGGGGGTCGGCAAGGACGTCGAGGGCGGCTACGTCGTCGCCAACCTCGCGAAGATGCCGCACCTGCTCGTCGCCGGCGCCACCGGCGCGGGCAAGTCGAGCTTCGTCAACTCGATGATCACCTCGGTGCTCATGCGCGCCACCCCGGACGAGGTGCGGATGGTCCTCGTCGACCCCAAGCGGGTCGAGCTCACCGCCTACGAGGGGATCCCCCACCTCATCACGCCGATCATCACGAGCCCGAAGAAGGCCGCCGAGGCGCTGCAGTGGGTCGTGCGGGAGATGGACACCCGCTACGACGACCTCGCCCAGTACGGGTTCAAGCACATCGACGACTTCAACAAGGCGGTCCGATCCGGCAGCCTGAAGCCGCTGCCGGGCTCGGAGCGGGTGCTGCAGGCCTACCCGTACCTGCTCGTCATCGTCGACGAGCTCGCCGACCTCATGATGGTCGCCCCCCGGGACGTCGAGGAGTGCATCGTCCGGATCACCCAGCTCGCCCGGGCGGCGGGCATCCACCTCGTCCTCGCGACCCAGCGGCCCTCGGTCGACGTCGTCACCGGCCTCATCAAGGCCAACGTCCCCTCCCGGCTCGCGTTCGCGACCTCGTCGCTGTCGGACTCCCGGGTCGTGCTCGACCAGCCGGGCGCGGAGAAGCTCCTCGGACAGGGGGACGCGCTGTTCCTGCCCATGGGGGCGAGCAAGACGATGCGCGTCCAGGGCGCGTGGGTGACCGAGTCCGAGGTCCAGGAGGTCGTGCGGCGGGTCACGGAGCAGCTCTCGCCGGTCTACCGCGAGGACGTCACGGTCGCGGCCCCGAAGAAGCAGATCGACGAGGACATCGGCGACGACCTCGACCTGCTGCTGCAGGCGACCGAGCTCGTCGTGACGACGCAGTTCGGGTCGACCTCGATGCTCCAGCGCAAGCTGCGGGTCGGGTTCGCCAAGGCGGGCCGGCTCATGGACCTGCTGGAGTCGCGCGGTGTCGTCGGCCCCTCGGAGGGCAGCAAGGCCCGCGACGTCCTCGTCAAGCCCGACGACCTGCCGACGACCCTCGCCCTCATGCGGGGCGAGGACGTCCCCGAGCCGGTCGGCGAGCCGGACGCGCGCCCGGGGAGCTCCGCGGCCGAGCCGCAGCCGCAGGACGGCGCGGGCTACGAGGACCCGTACGGCGGGGACCCGGTGCAGGCGCAGTACGACGGCACCGAGGCCGTCGAGGAGGGCGGCGAGGACGCCTGGTCCCTCACCGGTCGGGAGTAAGCGCGGGGAATAGTCCGCGGGCCCGCCCGGTTGGCCCCTGCCGTGCCCGACACTCCAGCCCCCGACCTCCTCCAGAGCCCACCCTCCCCCTCGGCCGCGCCCGAGCCTGCCCGCGTTCCCGCGCGAGAGGGGACCGCCACGGCGAGCCGGGACGGCGGGGTGACCGGCCGCCGCGCCGGTCGGGACAGCCGCCCGGAGGGCGGCCGGCGGGAGCGGGTCCCGGCCCGGTTCGTCCTCTCCCTCGGGGTGATCATCGCCCTCGGGCCACTGACGATCGACACCTACCTCCCGGCGCTGCCGACGATCGCCGACGACCTCGGCGCCAGCGAGGCCGCCGCCCAGGGGACGCTCACCGCGATCCTCATCGGTCTCGGCCTCGGCCAGCTCGTCCTCGGGCCGCTCGCCGACGCCCGCGGCCGCCGGCCGGTGCTGCTGTCCGGGCTCGTGGTGCACGTGGTCGGCTCGGTCGTCTGCGCGACGGCGCCCGTCATCGGGCTGCTCATGGCCGGGCGGCTCCTGCAGGGTGTCGGCGGCGCCGCCGTGTCCGTCTCGGTGATGGCCACCGTCCGGGACCGCTACTCCGGGGTCGCCGCGGCCACCGTGCTCTCCCGGCTCATGCTCGTCATCGGGGTCGCCCCGCTGCTCGCGCCCGCGATCGGCGGGGTCATCCTCACCATGACGACGTGGCGCGGGGTGTTCGTCCTTCTCGCCACCGCCGCGATCGGGCTGTTCCTCCTCGGCCGGGTCACCGTCACCGAGACCCTCGCCCCGGAGCGCCGCGGGACGTTCGCGCCCCGGTCGGTGGGCCGGCGCTACGCCACGCTGCTGTCCGACCCCACCTTCGTCGGTCTCGTCCTCGTCGCCGGCCTCGCGTTCGCGACCCTGTTCGGCTACGTCGGGTCGGCGAGCTTCGTCCTCCAGGAGGTCTACGGCCTCAGCGTGCTCCAGTTCGGGATCGTCTTCGCGTGCAACTCGCTCGGGCTCACGCTGGCCTCGCAGGTCAACCCGACCGTCGTGCGGCGGTGGGGGTCGCGGGCGGTGCTCCGGTCCGCGGTCACCGTGCTCGCCGTCGCCGCCGCCGCGCTCCTGGTCGCGACGAGCACCGGGCTCGGCGGGCTCGCGGGGGTCCTCGCGCCGCTGTGGGTCATCCTCGCCAGCTGCGGGATGATCTTCCCCAACACCCAGGCCCTCGCGCTGTCCCGGCACGGCGAGTCCGCCGGCACCGCGGCCGCGATGCTCGGCGCCAGCCAGTTCGCCGTGGGCGGCATCGCCGCCCCGGTCGCCGGGCTCCTCGCGACCGGGCCCGCGCTGTCGATGGCGATCGTCATGGCCGCCGCGTCGGCCGGCTCCGCCGGGCTCGCCGCGGTCGCCCTCCGCGCCGGTACCCACGAGGACTGAGCTCGCCGTGCGTCCGCGCGGATGGTCGCCGGGGCGCTGACCCTGCGGACGCAACCGGTCGCGGCCGGTCAGGCGGCGTCCGGTCCGTCGAGGTCCTCGATCGTCGCGATGCTCGGCTCCCGGGTGCGCTGCAGCGCCGCCGCGACGTCCTCGGCCGCTCGCATGACCCGCACCGCGTTCCCGCTCGTCAGCCGGCCGAGGTCGTCGGCCGACCAGCCCCGGTCGGCGAGCGCCTCGAGCAGCCGCGGGTAGCCGGACACGTCCTCGAGGCCGGCCGGCTGCCCGTCCGTGCCGTCGTAGTCGCCGCCGAGGCCGATGTGCTCGATGCCGGCGACCTCGCGGACGTGCTCGCAGTGGGCGACGACGTCGGCCACCGAGGACGGCGGCTGCGGGTGGTCCCGCCGGTGGTGGCGCAGGAACGCGGTGTAGGCGACGTGGTCGGTCGGGCGGACCCCGTGGGCGAGGGCGGCCCGGCTCGCCCTCCGGTCCCACTCCCGGACCGCCGGGGAGACGAACTTCGGCACGAACGTCACCATGCACACGCCGCCGTTGGCGGCGAGGGCCTCGAGCACGTCGTCCGGCACGTTGCGGGGGTGGTCGCACACCGCCCGCGCCGAGGAGTGGGAGAACACGACCGGTGACTCGGTGACGGCCATCGCGTCGCGCATCGTGTCCGCCGAGACGTGGCTGAGGTCGACGAGCATGCCGAGCCGGTTCATCTCCCGGACGACCTCGCCGCCGAACGGGGACAGCCCGCCGAGGACGGCCTCGTCGGTCGCCGAGTCCGCCCAGGGCAGGTTGTCGTTGTGGGTGAGGGTGAGGTATCCGACCCCCAGGGCGTGGAGCATGCGCAGCGTCCCGAGCGAGCAGCCGATCGAGTGGCCACCCTCGGCGCCCATGAGCGAGGCCACCCGGCCCGAGGCGATCGCCGCCTCGACGTCGTCGGCGGTGCGGGCCGGCGCGAGCACGTCCGGGTGGCTCGCGACGAGCCGGCGGACGAAGTCGACCTGCTCGAGCGTCGCGCTGACCGCCTCGTCGCCGGCGAGGGTCGCGGGGACGTACACCGACCAGAACTGGGCGCCCACCCCGCCGGCCCGCAGTCGCGGCAGGTCGGTGTGGGTGGCGCTCGTCCCGCCGACGAGGTCCAGCCGTCCCAGGTCGTACCCGCAGAGCTCGCGGGCGGCCCAGGCGAGGTCGTTGTGCCCGTCGAGGACCGGGTGGGCGGCCAGGACGTCGCGCACGAGGGTCCCGGGGGTGCCCGGGGCCTCCCCGTCACCGGCTCCCTCATCGGTCATGCGTGGCACTGTAGCCGTGACCTCGGGAACTAGAGTGGTGCCATGACGACGACGCAGCGCTGCGTGGCCACCGCCACGCCGGGGGAGCCCGCGTCCGCGCCCGTCGTCGCCCGCCCCGCCGCCGACGCGATCGCCGGGCGCTCATGACGCCCGGGGCGGTCGCCGGCTCGCGCCCCCAGCCGAGCGCGTGGAACATCGCGAACGCGCTCACGGTGCTCCGGATCGCGGTCGTGCCGCTGTTCGCGTGGCTGCTGCTGCGCGACGGGGGACAGGACCCGGCGCTGCGGTTCTGGGCCACCGGGTGCTTTGTCGCGGCGATCATCACCGACCGGATCGACGGCGACCTGGCCCGCAGCCGCGGGCTCGTCACCGACTTCGGGAAGGTCGCCGACCCGATCGCCGACAAGGCGCTGATCGGGATGGCGTTCGTCGGGCTGTCCATCATCGACGTGCTGCCGTGGTGGGTGACGATCGTCGTGCTCCTGCGCGAGTGGAGCATCACGGCCCTGCGCTTCCTCGTCCTGCGGCACGGGGTCATGCCCGCCAGCAGGGGCGGGAAGATCAAGACGGCGCTGCAGTCGGTCGCGCTCGCGGTGTTCCTCCTCCCGCTGGACACCCTGCCGCTGTCCGGGCTCTGGTCCGCGCTCGCGTGGGTCGTGCTCGCCGTGGCCGTCCTCGTCACCGTCGGCACGGGCGTGGACTACGTCGTCAAGGCCGTCCGGCTCACCCGGGGCGCCCGGAGCCGGCCCGGAGCCTGACCGCCGTACCTGCCCGGACGCTCCGGGGCGCCGGGTCGCCCCTCGGCCGGGGGCGCTGCTGGGCGTCCCCTCTGCGCGGCGGGACCCCGACGGGGTACTCTGGTGACCGTGGTCACGACAGCGAAGGACTCGAAGGGAGGCGTCATGATCCTGTTCCGGCGTGAGCTCGGTGACGTGCTCCGCGAGCAGCGACAGGCCCAGGGACGCACCCTGCGCGAGGTCTCCGCCGCGGCCTCGGTCTCGCTCGGCTACCTCAGCGAGGTCGAGCGGGGCGAGAAGGAGGCCTCCTCCGAGCTCCTCTTCGCGATCTGCGCCGCCCTCGACCTCCCGCTGTCGGAGGTCCTCGTCCTCGTCAGCGAGCGCGTGGCCCTCGCCGAGGCCCTTGCGACGCCGGTGGTCCTGCCGGTCGTGCGCGGCCCGGTCGTCACCGCCGCCTGACCCGCGGGCAGGCCGTCACGGCTCACCCCCGCGCCCGCCGGCCCGCCCCACGGTCGGGTCCACGCCGGGGACTGCTGCGCTCCCCGCTGCTCAGCGGCCGTTGCGGCCGGCCGTCGTCGGTCGGTGCGAGCCCGCCCTGGCAGGTCGGGCAGTAGAACACCGTCCGCTCCTGCGGCGGGGTCCCGGCCATGGCGACCCGGACCACGCCGCCGCAGCGCCGGCAGGCTCGCCCGGAGCGGGCGTGGACGTAGCCGGTCTCGCCGGCCCGGTGCACCCCGGTGCTGGACTGGACGGCGTGCTCGGCGGCCCGGCGCATCGCCGCGTGCAGCCACGTCAGCACCGTGTCGAGGACGTCGGCGGGCACGTCCCCCGCGGCGGTCCACGGGCCGAGCCGGTGGACGAACAGCGCCTCGGAGGCCCAGAACGTCCCGACGCCGGCGAGGTTGCGCTGGTCGAGCAGGGCCGCGGCGGCCGTGGTCGGGGCGGCCCGGAGGGCGGCCGCCGCCCGCGGGGGGTCCCAGTCGGTGCCGAGCACGTCCGGGCCGAGGTGGCCGACGAGCCGGTCCTCCTGCGGCGTCGGGACGAGGTCGAGCATGCCGAGCCGGATCCCGAGGGCGGTCCACTCGGTGGTGGACAGGAGCGCCCGCACCGTGTGCCCGCGGGCGCGGCGACCGGTGAGCCGCTCGGTGCGCTCCAGCCACCACGAGCCCTCCATCCGCAGGTGGGAGTGGAGCGTCAGCCCCGAGTCGAGCCGGTGCAGGACGTGCTTGCCCCGAGCCACGACCTCGCGGGTGGTCGCGCCCGTCAGGTCGACCGTCGCCAGGCTCGGCCAGCGCAGGTCCGAGCCGGTGATGACCCGCCCGGCCAGTGCCTGGTCGAGCCGGTGCGCGGTCCGCCACACCGTGTCGCCCTCGGGCACCGGTCACCGCCTCAGCCGCAGCCCGCGGGGCGTCGGGTGGAACCCGGCCGCGGTCAGGGCCTGGACGAGGGGGTGGCTGGAGCCGAGCACCGCGGCGCCGTCGGCCTTCTCGACGGTCAGCCGCCCGAGCGCGCCCTCCCGGACCGCGAGCGCGAGCGCGTCGACGGCGGCCTGGAGCGCCGCCGGCTCATCGGTCCACGACAGCAGCGTCCGTCCCCCCCGCTCGACATAGAGGGCGAGCTCCCCGTCGAGGAGGGTGACGAGCGAGCCCGCCTTGCGGCCCGGCTGGTGGCCGCGGGCCCGTCCACCGGGCTCGTCGTCGCCGGCGAGGTCGACCGGGTCCTCCCGGTCCGGCCACGGCAGCGCCGCCCCGTACGGGTTGGCCGGGTCGCACGCGGCGAGCACGACGGCCGCCGACGGCTCGGCGCGGCCGCCCTCGATCGGGCGGGCACCGGCCCGGAGCCGGTCCACCGCCCCGGTGGAGGCGAACTGGGCGGCGCCGAGGGACTCGACGAAGTAGCCCCGGCGAACCCGACCGGCCTCCTCCGCGGCGGCGAGGACCCGGTAGACGGCGGCGAAGCCGCCCTCGACCCCCTCGGCGGCGACCGCCCCGCGGGTGAGCACCCCGTGCCGGTCGAGCAGCACCTCGGCGGTGGCGTACGCCCGCACCGTGGCGTCCTGCTCGACCTCGGGCAGGAGGAACCACCGGCCCGCCCCGGTGGGGGGCCCGGTGCGGGCGGGCAGCCGCGGCCTCGACCCGCGAGCGCCGCCGAGCGACCCCAGGGCGCCGCGCCGGCCGGCGTACCGGGTGCTTCGGGCCCCCCTGCCACCGCTGCGGTGGGCCCCGCGTCCGCCCCGCAGCAGGGCCCGCACCGGCGCGAGGGTGTCGTTGCCGACCCTTCCGGCCCAGACGAGGTCCCACAGCTCGCGGACGAGGTCCTCGTCGTCGGTGCTCCCGACCGCGTCGGAGAGGTCCCGGAAGAAGAACGCGCCGCCCCCGCCGAGCGCGTCCAGGATCGCGGCCCCGGTCGCGCCCGGCTCCTGCTCCCCGGGCGGGGGAGAGGCCAGCGCGAGCGTGTCCGCGAGGTGGAGCGAGACCCAGCCGTCGTCCCCGGGCAGCGAGCCGTGCCCGCGCCAGAGCACCTCCCCGGCGCTCATGAGCTCGTCGAGCAGCGCCGGGGTGTAGCCGGCGACCCGGGAGGGGAGCACGAGGGTCTCCAGCGCGCTCGCCGGCAGGACGGCGCCGGCGAGCTGCTCGACGGCGCGCAGCACCCCCTCCCGGCCGTGCAGGGACCCGCCGACGCCCTGCCAGCCGGGCAGGAACCTCGCGAGGTCGCGGGTGCCGACCGGCTCGACCTCGGAGCGCAGCGCGGCGAGCGAGCGGCGTCGCAGCAGCCGGAGGACCTCGGCGTCGCAGTAGTCCAGGCCGTGCGCCCCCCCGCCGTTGTCCAGCGGCAGCAGCTCGCCCTCGACGACCCGGCCGGCGGAGACGAGCCGGTGCAGCGCGTCCGTGGCGACCGCCGTGCCCAGTCCCCACCACGCGGCGATCTCGGCGACGGCGAACGGGGCGTGGGTGCGGGCGTACCGGGCGACGAGGTCCCCGAGCGGGTCCGGCACCGGTTCGAGGAAGGTCTCCGGGACCCCGACCGGGAGGGAGCAGCCGAGCGCGTCCCGCAGCCGACCGGCGTCCTCGATCGCGGCCCAGCGCTCCTGGCCGGCGACCCGGACGCGGATCAGCCGCCGGGCCGACTCGAGGTCGACGAGCCAGCCGCCGACCTCCGCCGCAGTGGCGTCCTCGCGGCAGCGCCGGGTCACCTCCTCCAGCGGGAGCGGTCCGAGGACGCGGACGAGATCGGCGACGTCCTCGGCGTCCCGGCAGGCCCGCTCGGGGGTCAGGCGCTGCAGCTCACGCTGGGTGCGGGTGACCTCGGCCGGGTCGAGCAGGTCCCGCAGCGCGAGGCCCTCGCCGCGGCCGAGGAGCTCGGCGAGCAGGCTCGGGTCGAGGCTGAGCGCGGCGGCACGGCGCTCGGCGAGCGGGGAGTCGCCCTCGTAGAGGAACTGGGCGACGTAGCCGAACATCAGCGAGCGGGCGAACGGCGAGGGCTGGCTGCTCTCGACGTCGACGACGGTGACCTCGCGCGCGGCGACGGCGCGCATGAGGTCGGCGAGGCCGGGGACGTCGAAGACGTCCTGGACGCACTCGCGGACCGTCTCGAGCACGATGGGGAAGCTCGCGTACTGGCTCGCGACCTCGAGCAGCTGGGCGGCTCGCTGGCGCTGCTGCCACAGCGGCTGTCGCCGGTCGGGGCGCCGCCGGGGCAGCAGCAGCGCCCGGGCGGCGCACTCCCGGAACCGGGCGGCGAACAGGGCCGAGCCGCCGATCTCGGCGGTGACGAGGTCGTGGACGTCGTCCGGGTCGAGGGTGACGAGCTCGAGGAGCTCGGGGCCGATGTCGCGGCCGTCCTCGAACTCGACGTCGGGCAGCCGCAGCACGATGCCGTCGTCGCCGTGCATCGCCTGCACCTCGACACCGAACCGCTCGCGCATCCGGGCGGCGAGGCACAGCGCCCACGGCGCGTGGACCTGGCCGCCGAACGGGGAGTGCAGCGCGAGCCGCCAGTCGCCGAGCTCGTCGCGGAACCGCTCGACGACGACGGTGCGGTCGTCCGGGACGTGCCCGGTCGCCGCCCGCTGCTCGGCGAGGTAGCCCAGGAGGTTGTCGCCGGCCCACGCGTCGAGTCCGGCGGCGAGCACGCGCTCGCGGGCGGCGTCCGCGCCGAGTCCACCGAGCTCGCGGACGAACGCCCCGACCGCCCGGCCGAGCTCGGCCGGGCGGCCGAGCTGGTCGCCCTTCCAGAACGGCAGCTTGCCCGGCATCCCCGGGGCCGGGGTGACCAGGACCCGGTCGTGGGTGATGTCCTCGATCCGCCAGGTCGAGGTCCCGAGGGTGAAGACGTCCCCGACGCGGGACTCGTAGACCATCTCCTCGTCGAGCTCGCCGACGCGCCGGCCCGAGCCCTCGCCGGAGGCGAGGAAGACCCCGTACAGCCCCCGGTCGGGGATCGTGCCGCCGCTGGTGACCGCGAGCCGCTGCGCACCCCGGCGTCCGGTGAGCGTGTTCGCGACCCGGTCCCAGACCAGGCGGGGACGCAGCTCGGCGAACTCGTCGCTGGGGTAGCGCCCGGCGAGCATGTCGAGCACGGACTCGAGCACGGTCCGGGGGAGCTGGGCGAACGGCGCGGCCCGCCGGACGAGTGTCTCGAGCTCGTCGACGTCCCAGTCGTCGACCGCGCACATCGCGACGACGTGCTGGGAGAGGACGTCGACCGGGTTGGCGGGGACGTGCAGGGCCTCGATCTCGCCCGAGCGCATCCGCTCGACGACGACCGCGGTCTGGACGAGGTCGCCACGGAACTTCGGGAACAGCACGCCCCGGCTGACCGCGCCGACCTGGTGGCCCGCCCGGCCGACCCGCTGCAACCCGCTCGCGACGCTCGGGGGCGACTCGACCTGGATGACGAGGTCGACCGCCCCCATGTCGATGCCGAGCTCGAGCGAGCTGGTGGCGACGACGGCCGGCAGCCGCCCCGCCTTGAGCTCGTCCTCGATCTCGGCGCGGTTCTCCTTGCTCACCGACCCGTGGTGGGCCCGCGCCAGCACGGCGGGGGCGCCGGCGCCGGTGCCCGCCTGCGCCATGACCTCCGCCGGGGTACGGGTCGCCGGGGCACCGCGCGCGGCGGTGGCCCCGCCCGGGCCCGGGGGGCCCTCCGGGCCGGAGCCGTCCGCGGCGGTCTCCTCCTGCGCGAGCTCGAGCCGGTCCTGCCAGATCTCGTTGAGCCGGGAGGTGAGCCGCTCCGCGAGCCGGCGGCTGTTGGCGAACACGAGGGTCGAGCGGTGGCCGGCGACGAGGTCGACGATCCGCTCCTCGACGTGCGGCCAGATCGAGGCCCGCTGCTGCTCCCCGGCCGCCGGACCGGACAGGTCGTCGGTCACCTCGCCGAGCGCGGACATGTCCGGGACCGGGACGACGACGTCGAGGTCCCAGCCCTTGTCCGAGGGCGGCTGGACGACGTCGACGGGACGGCCGCCGGCGAGGTACCGGGCGACCTCGTCGACGGGGCGCACGGTCGCCGACAGCCCGATCCGCTGGGCGGGCCGGTCGAGCAGCGCGTCGAGCCGCTCCAGGCTGAGCGCGAGGTGCGCCCCCCGCTTCGTCCCGGCCACGGCGTGCACCTCGTCGACGATGACGGTCTCGACACCGGCGAGGGCCTCCCGGGCACGGGAGGTGAGCAGGAGGAACAGCGACTCGGGGGTCGTGATGAGCACGTCGCTCGGCGCCCGGGCGAAGGCGCGCCGCTCCGCGGCGGGGGTGTCCCCGGAGCGCACGGACACGGTGACGTCCGGCCGCTCCAGCCCGAGCCGCGCCGCGGCGTGCCCGATCCCGACGAGCGGGGAGCGGAGGTTGCGCTCGACGTCGACGCTGAGCGCCTTCATCGGCGAGACGTAGAGCACCCGGCACCGGCGCAGCCGCTCCGGAGGGAGCGGCTCGCTCGCGAGCCGGTCCAGGGCCCAGAGGAAGGCCGAGAGCGTCTTCCCGGAGCCGGTGGGCGCGACGACGAGTGCGTGCCGCCCCGAGCTCACCGCGTCCCACGCGCCCACCTGGGCGGGGGTGGGCGCGGCGAAGCTGCTCCGGAACCACTCGCGGGTGGCGGGGGAGAAGCGCTCGAGGACGTCAGGGTCTGCCATGACGCCCCCAGCCTGCCACCCGGCCCTGACAGCTCGCGGGCCGCGCTCAGGCGCCGCCGGCCGCCGGCTCCTGCTGGGTGATGCAGTGGATGCCGCCGCCCCGGTCGAACAGCGGCCGGGCGTCGACGGCGACGACCTCCCGGCCGGGGTAGGCCCCGGCGAGCGCCTGCAGCGCACGCTCGTCGTGGTGGTCCTCGAAGCTGCACGCGACGACGCCGCCGTTGACGACGAGGTGGTTGACGTAGGACCAGTCGACCCAGCCGTGGTCGTCGCGCAGGGTCGCGGGCGCCGGGAGCCGGACCACCTCGAACGGCTCGCCCCGGGCGTCGACCGCGGCGCGCAGGACGGTCTCGGCCTCCCGGCACACGGCGTGGTCCGGGTGGGCAGGGTCCTCCTGCCAGTGGAGCAGCACCCGGCCGGGCGAGGGCATCGTCGCGACGATGTCGACGTGGCCGCGGGTGCCGAACTCGTCGTAGTCGCGGGTCAGGCCCCGCGGGAGCCACACGCACCGGCGGGCGCCGATCGTGCGGGCGAGCTCGGCCTCGACCTCCTCGCGGGTCAGGTGCGGGTTGCGCCCCTCGCCGCGCTGCACGGTCTCGGTGAGCAGGACGGTGCCGAGCCCGTCGACGTGGAACCCACCGCCCTCGTTGACGAGCGGGGAGGGCACGAGCGTCGCGCGGGCGTGCTCGGCGACGACACGGCCGATCCGCGCGTCCCGCTCCCACGCGGCCCAGGGCTGCGCGCCCCAGCCGTTGAACACCCAGTCGACCGCGCCGAGCCCGCCCCCGGAGGACAGGACGAACGAGGGACCGGTGTCGCGCATCCACGCGTCGTCGAGCGGCGCGGCGACGAGGTCCACCCGCCCCGGGGCGTCGAGGTGCTCGGCCGCGACGGCGACGTCGGCGGGGTCGACGACGACGGTGACCGGCTCGAACCGGGCGACGGCGTGGGCGACCGCGGCCCACGTCCGGCGGGCGGTGGCGACCTCCTCGGGGGTGTCGCCGAGGGTGTAGCCCCGGCTCGGCCACGCCATCCACGTCCGGGTGTGCGGCTCGGTCTCGGCGGGCATCCGCCACCTCGGGGGCGGGCCGCCCGAGGCGCCCGAGGCGCCCGACGGGACGGACGCCGTCACCGGCTGACGTCGGCGGACGGGGTCACCGCGTCCGGGTCGACGCGGCGGTGCTCGGGGCGCACCGGCTCGGTGAGCGCGCCGTAGGAGTCCGGCCGGCGGGTCGCGAGGAACGGGAACAGGTCGAGCCAGTCCCGCCGCTGGTCGAGGTCGAGGTCGGCGACGAGGACGGCGGCCTCGTCCCGGGGCGCCCGGACGAGCACCCGGCCGTAGGGGTCGGAGACGAACGAGCTGCCGTAGAACGTGATGAGCCCCTCGGTGCCGCACCGGTTCGGCACGACCACGAACAGGCCGTTGGCGATGCCGTGCCCGACGATGACCTGCTCCCACAGCGGCCGGGTGTCGAAGTCGGGGTGGTCGGGCTCGGACCCGATCGCCGTCGGGTAGGCGAGCACGTCGGCACCCCCGAGGGCGTACGCGCGGGCCACCTCGGGGAACCACTCGTCCCAGCACGTCGGCATGCCGAGGCGGACCGCCGGGTCGGCGAGCTCGACGACGGGGTAGGCGTCCTCGCCGGGCCCGGGCCGGAAGTACCGGTCCTCGTAGTAGCCGGCGGTGACCGGGATGTGGGTCTTGCGGGTGCGGGCGACGAGCTCGCCGCCGGGGGAGAGCAGCACCGCGGTGTTGAACCCGAGGCCGTCGGGCGCGTCGGCGCGCTCGTACAGCGAGGCGTGGACGTACGCTCCGCTCGACCGCGCCGCCTCGCGGGCGAAGGCGACCGTGGGCCCGTCCTCGAGCGGCTCGGCGGCCTCGGACGGGACCCCCCGGGGCAGGGTGTCGGCCGGGTAGCGCGACAGCGTGAGCTCGGGGAGGAACACCACCCGGGCACCCGCGTCCGCGGCGCGCTCGACGCCCTCGCGCAGGGTCGCGCGCAGCCGGGCGGCGTCGGGGTCCCAGGCGTGCTGGACGAGGCCGACCGTCAGCGGGACCCGGTCGGGGTGGACGCGGGCGGGGTCGTGGACGCGGGCGGGGGAGGACGGGACGCCGCCGGCGCTGATGAGCCTCACGCCCCGCAGTATGCCCCAGCCCCCGTGGTTGACTGGTGCCGTGCGGCTGAGTCACTTCTGGACCCTGATGGAGGACGAGTTCGGGGAGGCCTACGCCGGGTCGCTGGCGCAGGACCACGTCCTCGGCGAGCTCGGCAACCGCACCGCGCTGCAGGCGCTCGACGACGGCGTGAAGCCCCGGCGGGTGTGGGCGGCGCTCTGCGACGACATGGACGTGCCGGAGTCCCGCCGGCTCGGCCGTGACGTCCGACCGCGACCCACGCCGTGACCGTCCTCGACGCTCCGGTCGTGCTCGCCCCGATGGCGGGCGGCCCCGGCACCGTCGACCTCGCCGCCGCCGTGTCCGGGGCGGGCGGCTTCGCGACCCTGGCCGGCGGCTACCTCACCGCGGACCGGCTCGCCGAGGACGCCGCCGGGCTCCGGCGACGCACGTCGCGCCCCTTCGGGGTGAACCTGCTCGTGCCGGCACCGGACACGCCCGCGGCGCTCGGGGCGGCCCGCTCCTACGCCCGGCGGCTCGAGCCGTGGGCCGCCGCCGCGGGGGTGGGCCTCGGCGAGCCCCGCTGGGACGACGACGGTTTCGGGGCCAAGGTCGAGACGCTGCTGGCCGACCCGCCCGCGCTGGTCTCGTTCTCCTTCGGCTGGCCCCCGGCCGACGTCGTCGACCGGCTGCAGCGCGCCGGGAGCGAGGTCTGGGTCACCGTCAACGACGCCCGCGAGGTCGAGTGGGCCCTCGCGCTCGAGGTCGACGGGATCGTCGCCCAGGGATGGGAGGCCGGCGGGCACCGGGGCGGCCCGGTCGACGTCGCGGGGGCGCCGCAGCCGCCGGTGCGCCAGCTCCTCGAGCAGGTCCGGCGCCTGACCGACCTGCCCGTCGTCGCCGCCGGCGGGGTGACCGGCGGCGCCCACGTCACCGCCCTCCTCGAGGCCGGCGCGACCGCGGTCGCCTGCGGCACCGCCTACCTCGCCGCCGACGAGGCCGGCACCTCCGCAGTCCACCGGGACGCCCTGCACAGCCGGACCGAGACGGTCGTCACCCGGTGCTTCACCGGGCGCTCGGCGCGGGCGCTGCGCTCGGCCTGGACCGACCTGTTCGGCGACGACGCCCCCGCGGCCTACCCGCACGTGCACCACGTCACCGCGCCGCTGCGGGGGTACGGCAGGGCGAGCGGGCAGGCCGACCTCACCCACCTCTGGGCGGGCACCGGGCACCTCGGGGTCCGGGCGCGACCGGCGGGACGGATCACCCGCGACCTCCTCGCCGGCACCGGCACCGGCACCGGCGCCTGACGCCCGGCCCGCGCGCCGGGGGCCCGGACGCCGGGGACCCGGACGCCGGGGCCGGTCAGGCGTTCGCGGCCTCGCGCTCCCGGGCCCGCTCGAGCGCCCGCGTGCGCTCCCGCTCGCTCTGCGCCGCGATCTCCTGCGCGGCCTCCTCGTCCCGGGTGAGGCACTCGCCGGACTCGGGTTCGAAGACGTGGACGTTGGCCGGGTCGAAGACGAGCTCCGCCTCGTCGCCCTCGAGGACCCGCGAGCGGGCGTCGAGGTTGACGACGATCTGCGAGCGCATCCCCTCCCCGTCGAGCTCGCGGTCGAGCTCGTCGAGCTTGCCCTGGACCGCGGGGTCGGTGTCGTAGGGGATGTAGGCGTACAGCTCGTTCCCGAGCCACTCGGTCACGTCGACGACGGCCCGGACGTGGACGCCGTTCTCGATGTCCCCGAGCGCGGCGTCCTTGAAGTGCTCCGGGCGGATCCCGATGATGACGAGGTCGAGGCCCTTGACCTTCTCCGCCGTCGCGCTCGGGAGCGGGACGTCCCCGAACGGCGTGTGGAGGGTGGCGCCGTCGACGCGGGCCGGGAGGAAGTTCATCGGCGGCGAGCCGATGAAGCCGGCGACGAAGAGGTTGACCGGCTGCTCGTAGAGCTCGCGGGGGCTCGCGCACTGCTGGAGCAGTCCCTTCTTCAGGACGGCGACCCGGTCCCCGAGGGTCATCGCCTCGGTCTGGTCGTGGGTGACGTAGACGGTCGTGATCCCGAGCCGGCGCTGCATCCGGGCGATCTCGGTCCGCATCTGCCCACGGAGCTTGGCGTCGAGGTTCGACAGCGGCTCGTCGAAGAGGAACGCCTCGGCGTCCCGGACGATGGCACGCCCCATCGCGACCCGCTGGCGCTGCCCGCCGGAGAGGTTCGCCGGCTTGCGCTCGAGGTGCTCGTGGAGCTCGAGCATGTCGGCGGCCCTGTTGACCTTGTCCTTGATCTCGGTCTCGCTGTGCTTTCCCTTGGCGAGGCGGAGGGGGAAGGCGATGTTCTCGAAGACCGACAGGTGCGGGTAGAGGGCGTAGTTCTGGAAGACCATCGACAGCCCGCGCTCGCGGGGCGCGAGGTCGTTGACCCGCTTGCCCCCGATGAGCATGTCACCCGAGGTGATGTCCTCCAGCCCGACGATCATCCGCAGGAGCGTCGACTTCCCGCAGCCCGACGGGCCGACGAGGATCATGAACTCGCCGTCGGCGATGTCGAGCGAGACGTCGTTGACGGCGGGGAACCCGTCACCGTACTTCTTGACGATGTTCTGCAGCTGGATCTGTGCCATGGGGTCGAGCTCCTTCTCGGTGTGGTCCGACTCGGCCGGGGGCGCTCAGCCCTTGACGGCCCCGGAGGTGAGGCCGGCGACGATCCGGCGCTGGAAGATGAGGACGAGGACGACGACGGGGATCGTGACGACCACCGCGGCCGCGGCGATCGCCCCCGTGGGTTGCTCGAACTGGCTCGCCCCGGTGAAGAACGCGAGCGCCGCCGGAACCGTCCGGGCCTTCTCGCTCGTCAGCGAGATCGCGAAGACGAAGTCGTTCCACGCGGTGAAGAACGTGATGATCCCCGTCGTGAAGACCCCGGGGGCCGCGAGCGGGACGATGACCTTGCGGAACGCCTGCCAGCTCGTCGCGCCGTCGACCTGGGCGGCCTGCTCCATCTCCCAGGGGATCTGCTGGAAGAACGCCGAGAGGACCCAGATGCTCAGCGGCAGGGTGAGCGCGAGGTAGGGGATGACCAGGCCCACCCGGGTGTCGAAGAGCCCGATCTGCCGCCAGAGGTTGAACAGCGGCGTGACGAGCGAGATGACCGGGAAGAACGACACCGCGAGCGCCGTGAAGAGGATCGCCTTCTTCCCGGGGAAGTCGAGCCGGGCGATGGCGTAGGCGCAGAACATCGCGAGGATGACGCTGATGATCGTCGCCGAGAGGCAGACGATCACCGAGTTCGCGAGCGCGGGGAGGAAGAGGTCCTGCGCCCCGCCGGTGAGGATGAGGCTGTAGTTCTCGAACGACAGGCTCTTCGGCCAGAAGTTGCCGATCGTGTTGAGCGAGGGGTCGGACTGGGCCGCCGAGGTCTTCAGGGAGAGCCCGAGGATCCACAGGAGCGGGATCATCGTCCAGACGATGATGGGGATCGAGGCCCACGCGAGCCACCGGCTGGTGCGTGCGTCCTGGTTCACCGTGACTCACTTCCCTTCGGTGAGGTCGACCTTGAAGCCCTTGATGAACATCAGCGCGATGCCGAAGACGCAGAGGAACAGCAGGACCGACACGGCCGAGCCGAGCCCGATGTCGACCCGGCTGATCGTCTGGAAGTAGGCGAGCATCGAGACCGTCGAGGTGTTCTGCGCCCCTCCGGTCATGATGAACGGGTTGTCGAAGATCCGGAACGCGTCGAGCGTCCGGAACAGCAGCGCGACCATGATCGCGGCCTTCATGTTCGGGATGATCACCCGGAAGAGCCGCTGCCCGAAGGTCGCCCCGTCGACCTTCGCGGCCTCCTCCATCGCGCTGTCGATCTGCGCAAGGCCCGCCAGGAGCAGGAGCGACATGAACGGGGTCGTCTTCCAGATCTCCGAGATGCAGATGATGGTGATCGCCGACCACGTCCCGCCGAACCAGTTGTACGTGTCCGGGAACGCCCCGAACGAGAGCGTGTGCAGCCAGTAGTTGACGAAGCCGGTGTCGACCCGGAACGCGTAGAGCCACGCGTACGCGGAGACGACGGTGATGATCGAGTACGGGATGAGGACGATCGTGCGCAGCGTCCGCCGGGGGATGACGATCCGGTGCATGACCATGGCGAGCGCGAACCCGAGGACGAGCTCGACCGCGACCGTGGCGACGGTGATGATGACGGTCACCGCGAGCGCCTGCCACCACAGCTGGTCGCTGAGGACGACCCCGTAGTTGCGCAGCCAGATGAACGCCCGGCCCTCGGGGTCGGTGAGCCGGTAGTTGAAGAACGACAGCCACACCGCGTTGAGGATCGGGTAGGCCGTCACGGCGAGCATGACGAGGAACGCCGGGCCGGCCAGCATCCACCCGAGCCGGCGCTCGCCCTTGGCGCGGTTGGACACGGTGGGCCGGCGGGAGCGCCGGGTCGTCCTCGTCTCCTCGGCCTCCGTTGCGGTACTCACAGCAGCACCTCTCCGTTCGCGGCGGCCTTGATGAGCTGGGCCGCCTGTTCGGGTGTCGTCGACGGGTTGACCGACGACGGCGGGCTGAACGTCCGCTGCAGGCCGGTCGAGAGGTCGCCGTAGAACTGGGTCTGGGGCCTGGGGGCCGCGTCGTCGAGGGACGTGCGGATGAGGTCGGCCATCGGGAACGCCTTGCGGACGGCCGGGGCGTCGAAGACCGCCTTGCGGGAGGCCGGGTTGCCCGTCCCGAGCATGTACCGCTGCTGGTTCTCCTTCGTCGTGATGCACTCGACGGCCTTGTAGGCGGCGTCGGCGTGCTCGCTCGCGGCGTTGACCCCGAGCTCGATGCCGCCGAAGGGGGGCCGGGAGGGCTCGTCCGGGACGGTCCTGGGGTAGCGGGCCCAGCCGATGTCGTCGATGAACTTCACCCCGTTCGCCGGGAGGGCCGCCCAGACGTAGGGCCAGTTGACGAGGAACCCGCTCGAGGAGTTCGCGGAGAAGAGGTTGAGCGAGACGGTCTCGTCGCTCGAGCCGATCGCCGGGCCGCCGACGCCGCTCGCGGCGACCTTCTTGATGATCTCGGCGGCCTTCTTCCCGGCCGGCGTCGCGAGGCCGAGCTTCATGTCCGCGGCCGGGGCGCCCGGGTTGTCGAGGATCTCGCCGCCGGCCCCGGCGATGAGGGCGTTGATCCACACCGTGTACCCCTCGTAGCGCATCGCCTGGACGCCGATCGTCTTGCCCTGCTCCTTCGCGGCCGCGATGAGCTGGTCCCACGTCACCGGCTTCGACATGTCCAGGCCGGCGGCCTGCGCGACGCTCTTGCGGTACCACAGGAGCTGGGTGTTCGCCCAGAACGGGACGGCGACGAGGTCGCCCTTCCACTTCGACGCGTCGATCGCGGCGCCGACCCGGTCCTCGGTGAAGGTCGCCTGCATGTCCTTCGGGACGGGCGCGAGGTAGCCCGCCTCGGCGAACTCGGCGACGAAGACCGGGTCGAGGCTCATGATGTCGACCCCGCTGTCCCCGGCCGCGAGCCGGCGCAGGAGCTGCTCGCGCTGGCTGCTCGCGCTGTTGGGGAGGAGCTGGGTCGAGATGCGGTACGCGCCGTTGGCCTGCTCGGTGCAGATCCGGGCGAGCTCGGCCTGCCCGCCCCCGTTGGGGTCGGAGCCGCCGCCGTCGGGGTTCATGTACCAGGTCAGTGTCGGGGCGCCCGAGCCGGAGTCCGAGCCGCCGCCGCAGCCGGCGAGCAGCCCGACCCCCGTGACGGCGGTCACGAGGGCGGCCGCGAGGCGTTTCGTCCGAGGTCTCGACACGGTCGACTCCTGGTCTCGTCGGTCGCGGTGACCTCGTCGTCGCCGTCAGCCCACACCGCAGCCTCGGGGGTGGCCACCGCACCGGCGCGCGCCGGTAGCTCCTACCCTGCCAGCAGAACGCGACGAGGGCGAGACCCGTGACACGATCGCGACCTCCTCCTTCCCTCCTCCCGCCTCGGCGGGCTTGCCCGGGCCCGCGGTCGAGCGCCCCGCGGCCCGC
The DNA here is from genome assembly GCA_963800325.1 of uncultured Actinomycetota bacterium. Taxonomy (GTDB): domain Bacteria; phylum Actinomycetota; class Actinomycetes; order Actinomycetales; family Dermatophilaceae; genus CAWDAQ01. The sequence goes on from CAWDAQ010000011.1 coordinate 127,781, forward strand.
GGCGGTCCGGTTGCCCGGGCCGGGCGCGGGGCGGATATCGTCGCGAGGTGGGATCTGCGAGCGCGCCCGGGACGTCCGCCGGTGTCCGCGCGCCGTCGCCGGAGCGCGACCTCGTCCTGGTCCGGGCCGAGGGGCTGACGAAGCGGTTCGGCGACGTCACCGCGGTCGACGGCATCGACGTCGCGGTCCGGCGCGGGGAGTCGTTCGGGTTCCTCGGCCCGAACGGCGCGGGCAAGTCCTCGACGATGCGGATGATCGGGTGCGTCTCCCCGCCCACCGGGGGGACGCTGCGGATCCTCGGCCTCGACCCGGCCGTCGACGGTCCCGCGATCCGCGCCCGGCTCGGCGTCGTCCCGCAGAAGGACACCCTCGACGAGGAGCTCACGGTCGAGGAGAACATCCGGGTCTACGGCCGGTACTTCGGGCTCTCGAAGGCGGAGGTGCGCGTCCGCGCGGCCGAGCTGCTCGACTTCGCCCAGCTCACCGACCGGGCCCGTGAGCGGGTCGAGCCGCTCTCGGGCGGGATGAAGCGCCGGCTGACGATCGCGCGCTCGCTCATCAACTCCCCGGAGATCCTCCTGCTCGACGAGCCCACGACCGGCCTGGACCCGCAGGCCCGGCACGTGCTCTGGGACCGGCTGTTCCGGCTCAAGCGGGCCGGGGTGACGCTCGTCCTCACGACGCACTACATGGACGAGGCCGAGCAGCTGTGCGACCGCCTCGTCGTCATGGACCACGGCCGGATCGTCGCCGAGGGCTCGCCGCGTGAGCTGATCCGGATCCACTCGACGCGGGAGGTCCTCGAGCTGCGGTTCGACACCGACGACCACGGGCGGCACGCCGAGGACGTCGCGGGCGTCGGCGAGCGGGTCGAGGTGCTGCCGGACCGCCTGCTCGTCTACGCCGACGACGGCGACGCCGCGGCCGGGGAGGTCGCGGCCCGTGGCGTGCGTCCGATGTCGGTGCTCGTGCGCCGCGCGAGCCTCGAGGACGTCTTCCTCCACCTCACCGGCCGGACCCTGGTGGACTGACGTGCGCGAGGACGTGGTGGTGGACGCCGGCCCCTCGGCGGCCGGCCGCGCCCGCTGGGGGCCCCGGCCACCGATGAGCCGGGTCGAGCGGTGGGGCGGGGTCCTGACCTACCTCGGGGCGGTCTACCGCCGCACGTGGCGCGGCAGCATCATCGGCAGGTTCCTCACCCCGGTGCTGTTCCTCCTCGCGATGGGACTCGGGCTGGGGTCGCTCGTCGACAGCCAGGCCGGGGGCGTCGACGGCGTGTCCTACCTCCACTTCGTCGTCCCCGCGATCGTCGCGGTCCAGACCGTGTGGGTCGCGATGGGGGAGTCGACCTACCAGGTGCTCGGGTACATCAAGTGGAACCGCAGCTACCACGCCATGCTCGCGACCCCGCTGGGGATCCGCGACGTGCTCACCGGGCACCTGCTGGCCGTCGCCGGTCACATGGTGGTCGCGACGACGATCTTCGTCGCCGTGGCCGCCGCGTTCGGCGGGTTCACCTCGTGGTGGGTCCTGCTGGCGGTGCCGGTCGCGGTCCTGACCGGCATGGCGTTCGCCGTGCCGGTCTTCGCGTTCACCGCCACCCAGGACGGGGACTCGGGCTTCAACATCCTGTTCCGGTTCGTCGTGACCCCGCTCATGCTGTTCTCCGGCACCTTCTTCCCCGTCGACCAGCTGCCGGTGTGGATGCAGCCGGTCGCGTGGGTGACCCCGCTGTGGCACGGCGTCGAGGCCTGCCGGGCGCTCGCGCTCGGCAGCCCCGAGGTGCTCCCGCTGCTCGGCCACGTCCTCGTCCTCGCCGGGTTCGTCGGGGCGGGCTGGGCGTGCGCGCTGCGCACCTTCACCAGGAGGCTGGTCGTGTGACCACGCTGCCCGCCTCCTCCCGGCTCGCACGGGCGCTGCCGGTGCCCGCCGGCGCCGGGCTGGCCCGGATGCTCGTCGAACGGAACGTCACCGGCTTCCGCCACCAGTGGATCGCGCTGCTCACCGGGTTCCTCGAGCCGGTCTTCTACCTGTTCTCCCTCGGGGTCGGGATCGGCGCCCTCGTCGCGACGGTCACGACCGACGGCGGCTCGGTCGTGACCTACCCGGTGTTCGTGGCCCCGGCGCTGCTCGCGGCGTCGGCGATGAACGGCGCGGTCATGGACTCCACCTTCAACGTCTTCTTCAAGCTCAGGTACGCCCGCCTCTACGACTCGGTGCTCGCGACCCCGATGGGGCCGCGGGACGTCGCGGTCGGGGAGATCTCGTGGGCCCTGCTGCGCGGCGGCATCTACTCCGGCCTGTTCTTCCTCGTCGCGGTCCTCGCGGGGCTCGTCCGGTCGTGGTGGGCGCTGCTCGCGGTCCCCGCGGCGGTCTTCATCAGCTTCGCGTTCTCCGCGGTCGGGATGTTCGCGACGACGTTCATGCGCTCCTGGGTCGACCTCGACTACATCACCCTCGCGATCCAGCCGATGTTCCTGTTCTCGGCGACGTTCTTCCCGTTGTCGACCTACCCGGAGGGGCTCCAGTGGCTCGTGCGCGCCACCCCGCTCTACCACGGTGTGGCTCTCGAGCGCGGTCTCGTGCTCGGCGAGGTCGGTCCCGGGCTGCTGCTCCACGTGGCCTACCTCGTCGTCATGGGCGGGCTCGGGGTCCTCGGGGCGGCCCGCCGGATCGAGAGGCTGCTGCTCACGTGACGGCGCGGCCCGGGGAGGGAGGGGAGGCCACGGACGCGACCACGTGGTGCGCGGCGTTCGAGGACGTCCCCGCGGCGACGGCCTACCGGCTGCTCGCGCTGCGCCAGGAGGTCTTCGTCGTCGAGCAGGACTGTCCCTACCTCGACCTCGACGGGCGCGACCTCGAGCCCGACGCCCGCCACCTCTGGGTCGAGGACTGCGGGGTGCCGGTCGCCTACCTCCGCGTCCTCGCCGACCCGGAGGCGCTGCGGGTGGGACGGGTCGTCACCGCCCCGGCCGCCCGGGGACGCGGCCTCGCGGCTTCCCTCGTGCGGCGGGCGGTCGCGCTCGCCGGCGGCCGCGACGTCGTCCTCGACGCCCAGAGCCACCTGGTCGGCTGGTACGCCGCCCTCGGCTTCGCCCCCGACGGCCCGGAGTTCCTCGAGGACGGCATCCCGCACCGGCCGATGCGCAGACGCGCGGACGCCGCCGGTCGACCGCGCTCGGCGCCCCCACCCGACTCCTCGCGTGACGGCTCCGGTGACCGGCGCGGCGACCGCTGACCGACGGCGTGTCGCGGGGCGCGGCGTCCCACGGCCTCGAACACGTGTTCGGTAGGCTGGTGCACAGGCCCGCACACCGGGGTCACGTCCTCCCCAGCCCCACGGCAGCCGGGGAGGGATGTCGGTGGCGGGGCCTAGCGTCTGACCCGACGACGCAACGAGACCGACAGCGGGGCGGGTCGCCGGTGGGCGCGCTCACGACAAGCACGAGGAAGCAGGTGTGGACATGGCTGGAGCTGCCGCAGGCACCGACCGCCTGAAGTCACTCGACGTGGTGATGGGCCAGATCGAGAAGTCGTACGGCAAGGGAGCCGTGATGCGGCTCGGCGACGACGTCCGGCCCCCGATCGAGGTCATCCCGACCGGGTCGATCTCGCTCGACATCGCGCTCGGCATCGGCGGCCTGCCCCGGGGCCGCATCATCGAGATCTACGGCCCGGAGAGCTCGGGCAAGACCACGGTGGCGCTCCACGCGGTCGCCAACGCCCAGCGCGGCGGTGGGATCGCGGCGTTCATCGACGCCGAGCACGCGCTCGACCCGGACTACGCGAAGAAGCTCGGGGTCGACACCGACAACCTCCTCGTGTCCCAGCCCGACACCGGTGAGCAGGCGCTCGAGATCGCCGACATGCTCATCCGCTCCGGCGCGCTCGACATCATCGTCATCGACTCGGTCGCCGCGCTGGTGCCGCGCGCCGAGATCGAGGGCGAGATGGGCGACAGCCACGTCGGCCTCCAGGCCCGGCTCATGTCCCAGGCCCTGCGCAAGCTCACCGGGGCGCTCAACAGCTCCGGCACGACGGCGATCTTCATCAACCAGCTCCGGGAGAAGATCGGGGTCATGTTCGGCTCGCCCGAGACGACCACGGGCGGGAAGGCGCTGAAGTTCTACTCCTCGGTCCGGATCGACGTGCGCCGTATCGAGACCCTCAAGGACGGCTCCGAGCCGGTCGGCAACCGGACCCGGGCCAAGGTCGTCAAGAACAAGGTGTCGCCGCCGTTCAAGCAGGCCGAGTTCGACATCCTCTACGGGCTGGGCATCTCCCGGGAGGGCGGCCTGATCGACATGGGCGTCGAGCAGGGCTTCGTGCGCAAGTCGGGGGCCTGGTACACCTACGACGGCGACCAGCTCGGGCAGGGCAAGGAGAACGCCCGCGGGTTCCTCAAGGACAACCCGGACCTGGCCGACGAGCTGGAGAAGAAGATCAAGGAGAAGCTCGGCATCGGGGCCCAGGTCGACAAGCCCGCGAACGGTGCCGAGGTCCCGGTCGAGTTCTGAGGACCGACGTGCCGGCCCCGGGAGCGAATGCGAGCGACCCGGTGGGGGAGGACCCCGAGCCCGACCCCGCCGAGGTCGCCCGCGCCATCGTGCTCCGGCAGCTGACCGCCTCACCCAAGAGCCGTTCCCAGCTCGAGGACGTGCTCCGGCGGCGCAACTGCCCGGACGACGTCGCCGCCGGCGTCCTGGACCGGCTCGAGGAGGTCGGCCTCGTCGACGACGAGGCCTACGCCGACATGCTCGTGCGCTCCAAGCAGTCCGGGCGCGGCCTCGCCCGCCGCGCCCTCGCGCACGAGCTCCGGCGCAAGGGCGTCGACCCCGAGACCGCCCAGGGCGCGCTGGAGCGCATCGAGCCCGATGACGAGCGGGCGCGTGCCCGTGAGCTCGTCGACAAGCGGCTGCGCTCCCTCCACGGTCTCGACGCCACGGTGCAGACCCGGCGGCTGGCCGGGATGCTCGCGCGGAAGGGGTACTCCTCGGAGGTCGCGATGAACGTGGTCCGGGAGGCGCTCGCCGAGGCGCCCGAGCACCGGCGCGACTGAGCGGGACTCAGCCGCCCACCGCACCCGTGCGGCCCGCGGGGCCCGGGCCGCGCGGGCGGGCCCCGGCGGTGCGCTCGCTGAAGCGGACCCCCTGCCCGGGACGCAGCTGCGCCGCCCGGTCGGCGCACGCCTCGGTGAGGACGGCGATGACGGGGTAGCCGCCGGTGACCGGGTGGTCGGAGAGGAAGATCGTCGGCACCCCGGAGGGCGGCACCTGGAGGGCGCCGCGGACCATCCCCTCGCTCGGCAGCTCGCCGGACCGACTCCGGTCCAGCTCCGGTCCCGCGAGCCGCACTCCCACCCGGTCGAGCTCGGAGGTCGCCTCGTACCGGGAGCCGAGCAGCCGGGCCCACGACTGCGGGGTGAACCAGTCGTCCCGGGGGCCGCGCACCACGGACAGCGTCACCTCGGCAACCGGCACCGGGGGCAGCGGCGCGAGGTCGGTCGCCGGAGGCTCCCCGAGGGCGCGCCCTGCCGCCACCCGGTGACCGGGACCGAGGGGGTCGGGTCCGAGGCCGGACATCGTGTCCCGGGACCGGGAGCCGAGCACCGGCTCGGTGGCCACCCCGCCCGCGACGGCGAGGCAGCTGCGCAGCCCGGCGCTCGGGGCCCTGACGGTCAGGGTGCTCCCGGCGGCCCAGCGGAAGCGGGTGTTGACGCCGACCACGACCCGGTCGACGAGCACGACGGCCTCCGCCCCGGTGACCGCGGCGACGAGGTCCCCCTCGGCGCGGGCACGGAACCCGCCCAGGGTGACCTCGACGACGGCAGCGCCCTCGAGGTTGCCGACGAGCCGGTTCGCGAGCCGCGCCGCGCCCCGGTCCGCGGCTCCCGCGGTCGCGACCCCCATCGCCCCGTACCCCGGACGGCCGAGGTCCTGCACGGTCGCGAGCGCGCCCGCCTCGAGGACGACGAAGCCGCTCACCCGCTGCTCACCGCCTCGAAGGCCACCGTCATCCCCGGCCGGAGGAGCGCCGGCGGGTCGCGGTCGGGGTCCCAGAGCGTGACGTCGGTGCTGCCGATGATCCGCCAGCCGCCGGGGGAGGGCCGCGGGTAGACGCCGCTGAACCGGCCGGCGAGCCCGACCGCGCCCGCCGGGACGCGGGTCCGGGGGGTCTCCAGCCGGGGCACCTCCAGTCGCGGGTCACCGCCGACGAGGTAGCAGAAGCCGGGAGCGAAGCCGCCGAAGCCGACCTGCCACGCGGTCCCGGTGTGCGCCGCGACGACCTCCTCGACCGAGCACCCGACGAGCTCGGCCACCGCGGTCAGGTCGGGGCCGTCGTAGCGGACCCGGACCGTCACCGTCGCCTCCCGCGCCGCCGTCCCCGGCTCCCGCGTCCCCGCGGCCCTCCTCCGCCCGGCCCCGCCCCCCGCCGCCGGGGCGGCCACGGCGGCCACGGCGGCCTCGATGGCCGCGTGGTCGGTGCCGCCCGGGTCGAACCGGACCAGAAGCGTCGCGGCCCCCGGGACGACCTCGACGAGGCCGGCGGGCGGCCGGTCCGACAGCGCCGCCGCGAGCCGGTGCACGGCCGCCAGGTCCGGCAGGTCGACCAGCAGCGCGGCCTCGCCGCAGGGGCGGCACGACCACGGGGCGGGGGTGGCGGGCACCGACGGGCCTCAGCTGAACCGGCTGAGCGTGACGCCGGCCTCGGTCAGGGCCTGCTGCACCCGGCGGGCAACCGCGACGGCACCGGCGGAGTCGCCGTGCACGCAGATCGAGCGGGGGGCCACCGGGACCTGCGTCCCCTCGACCGACGTGACCGCACCCGTGGTCACCATCGCGACGCACCGCTGCGCGATGCTGTCGGCGTCGTGGACGAGGGCGCCCGCCTCCGAGCGGGGGACGAGGGTGCCGGCCGAGGTGTAGCCGCGGTCGGCGAACGCCTCGTCGACGGCGACGAGGCCCTCGCGGGCCGCGAGCTCGAGCAGGCGCGATCCCGGCAGCCCGAGCACCGGCAGGCTCGGGTCGTAGGCCGTGACCGCCTCGACCACCGCCGCGGCCTGCTCCTCGTGGTGGACCACCGCGTTGTACAGCGCCCCGTGCGGCTTGACGTAGCGCACCCGGTCGCCGGCCACCCGGGCGAACCCGTCGAGCGCGCCGAGCTGGTAGAGGACGTCGGCGGCCAGCTCCTCGGGGTCGACGTCGATGAACCGGCGGCCGAACCCGTGGATGTCGCGGTAGCCGACCTGGGCGCCGATGGCGACCCCGCGGGAGACCGCCAGCTCGCAGACGCGCCGCATCGTCGCCGGGTCCCCCGCGTGGTACCCGCACGCGACGTTCGCGCTCGTGACGACCTCGAGCAGCGCGGTGTCGTCGGTCAGCTCCCAGCGGCCGTACCCCTCCCCGAGGTCGGCGTTGAGGTCCACGGCCGAGGTCTGGTCGCCCATGCCCCAAGCATGCCTCACCCGCACGTACCCTTGGCGGTGCGATGACGAACACGACCCACCAGGCACAGGCGGCCGGCGCGCGTCCCCGGACCTACGAGGTCCGCACGCACGGCTGCCAGATGAACGTCCACGACTCCGAGCGGCTCTCCGGGCTGCTCGAGACCGCCGGGTACCGCGACGTCAGCGGCCTGCCCGAGACCGAGCGTCCCGAGGCCGCCGACGTCGTCGTCTTCAACACGTGCGCGGTCCGGGAGAACGCCGACAACAAGCTCTACGGCAACCTCGGCCAGCTTCGTCCGGTCAAGAGCCGCAACCCGGGCATGCAGATCGCCGTCGGCGGCTGCATGGCCCAGAAGGACCGCGAGAGCATCGTCGAGCGGGCTCCGTGGGTCGACGTCGTCTTCGGCACCCACAACATCGGCAGCCTGCCGGCCCTGCTCGACCGGGCCCGCCACAACCGGCGGGCCGAGGTCGAGATCCTCGAGGCGCTCGAGACGTTCCCGTCGACGTTGCCCACCCGGCGCGACTCCGCCTACAGCGGCTGGGTCTCGATCTCGGTCGGCTGCAACAACACGTGCACGTTCTGCATCGTGCCCAGCCTGCGCGGGAAGGAGCGCGACCGGCGCCCCGGCGAGGTGCTCGCCGAGGTCGAGGCGCTCGTCGCCCAGGGCGTGGTCGAGGTGACCCTGCTCGGGCAGAACGTCAACACCTACGGCGTCGAGTTCGGGGACCGGCAGGCGTTCGGCAAGCTGCTCCGGGCCTGCGGCGAGATCGACGGGCTGGAGCGGGTCCGGTTCACCAGCCCCCACCCCGCGGCGTTCACCGACGACGTCGTCGACGCGATGGCCGAGACCCCGAACGTCATGCCGAGCCTGCACATGCCGCTGCAGTCCGGCAGCGACCGGGTGCTGAAGGCGATGCGCCGCTCGTACCGCAGCTCGCGGTTCCTGAGGATCCTCGACACGGTCCGCGAGCGCATCCCCGACGCGGCGATCACGACCGACGTCATCGTCGGGTTCCCCGGCGAGACCGAGGAGGACTTCGCCGACACCCTCAGGGTCGTCGAGCAGGCCCGCTTCTCCAGCGCCTTCACGTTCCAGTACTCCGTGCGTCCCGGTACGCCGGCCGCCACGATGGGCGACCAGGTCCCCAAGCCGGTCGTCCAGGAGCGGTTCGACCGGCTCATCGCGCTGCAGGAGGAGGTGTCCTGGGCGGGAAACCGCGAGCAGGAGGGTCGCGAGGTCGAGGTCCTCGTCGCACCGGGGGAGGGACGCAAGGACGCCACCACCCACCGGCTCTCCGGTCGCGCCCGGGACCACCGGCTCGTGCACGTCGCCGTCCCCGAGGGCGCCGAGCGGCCGCGACCCGGTGACGTCGTCACCGCCGAGGTCACCTACGGCGCACCCCACCACCTCGTCGCCGACTCCGGCCCCGCCGGCGGCCGGTACGAGGTGCGCCGCACCCGCGGCGGGGACGCCTGGCAGGACCTGCAGGACGCCGGTGGCGACGGCAGGCCCTCGGTCGGCCTCGGCATGCCGTCGGTGGGTCCGCCGGCACCCGCGGCGCAGCCCGCGCCGGCCTGCGGGCGCTGACGCCCCACGCCGACCCCGCGCGAGCTCGGCGTCAGCGCCCTCCACCCTCCTCGCCGAGGCGCTCGTCGGCGGCCCGCTGCGCGGCGTCCACCTGGCCCGAGAACCGGTCCCCGGTCGCCCGGTCTGCGGCGTCGCCCCCCTTCTCGATGGCTTGGTCGGTGTACTTCTCCGTCTTCTCTGGGTTCTTCTCGGCGTACTCGGTCGCCTTCTTCTTCGCCTTGTCGAACAGGCTCATGGATCTTCCCTTCTCGGTGCGATGGTCCCGTCCAGCCTCGCGCACCCGCGGCTGCGGCGCCATCCCGGCCGGGGGCGGCGAGCGGTCTTTGACAGACTGGCGCCCATGACCGTCAGGCCCATCGTCATGCTCGGCGACCCCGTTCTCCACCGCCGTGCCGCCCCGGTCGAGGTCATCGACGACGAGGTGCGCGACCTCGTCGCGGACATGCTCGAGACGATGGACGCCGCGAACGGCGTCGGGCTCGCCGCGCCGCAGGTCGGGGTGGCGCTGCGGGTGTTCACCTGGCACCTGGACAACGCCGACGACGTGCCCGGCCGCGGGGTGGTCATCAACCCGTTCGTCACCGCAGCCAAACCGGTCCAGGGCGAGCCGGACCCGGGCGAGGAGTCCGAGGGGTGCCTGTCGGTGCCCGGGGAGTCCTTCCCGCTGCGACGCGGGACCCGGGCGCGCGTGCGCGGCCAGGACCTCGAGGGCCGGGACCTGGAGTTCGACGCGACCGGCTGGTTCGCGCGGTGCATGCAGCACGAGTACGACCACCTCAACGGGTTCCTCTACCTCGACCGGTTGCAGGGGCAGTGGGCCCGGAAGGCGAAGAAGGTGGTGCGGGCCCGCGGGTGGGGCGCCCCCGGGGCGAGCTGGACGCCCGGCGTCGACCGCGACCCCTTCGGGCACGACGACGAGTGACGCTCGACGGGTCGGGGCTGACGTGAGGGAGCAGGCCGCTGGTCCGGCGGTGCTCGCCGTCGTGGGACCGACCGCGACCGGCAAGTCCGAGCTCGCCCTCGAGGTCGCCGAGCGGGTCGGCGGTGAGGTCGTCAACGCCGACGCCCTCCAGCTGTACCGGGGGATGGACGTCGGGACCGCCAAGGTGCCGCCCGGGCAGCGTCGGGGGATCCCCCACCACCAGCTCGACGTGCTCGAGGTCACCGACGAGGCGAGCGTCGCGGCCTACCAGCGCGCCGCGCGCGCCGACGTCGACGCGATCCGTGCCCGGGGAGCCCACCCCGTCCTCGTCGGGGGGTCGGGCCTCTACGTCCGCGCGGCCCTGGACCGGCTCGACATCCCGCCGACCGACCCCGCGGTCCGTGGCCGGCTCGAGGACGAGGCCGGGGCCGAGGGCGGGCCGGCGCTGCACGCCCGGCTCGCCTCCCTCGACCCGGTCGCCGCCGAGCGGATCGCCCCGGGCAACGTCCGGCGGGTCGTGCGCGCCCTCGAGGTCGTCGAGCTCACCGGGCGGCCGTTCAGCGCCTCGATGCCCACCCGGGAGCACGTCCACCCGACGCTCACGGTCGGCCTCGCCCTGCCGCGGGAGGTGCTCGACGCCCGCATCTCCGCCCGGGTGGACCGGATGTGGTCCTCGGGCCTGCTCGCGGAGGTCGCCGACCTCGCGGGGCGCGGCCTGCGGTCCGGCCGGACCGCCTCCCGGGCCCTCGGCTACGGACAGGCCCTCGCCCAGCTCGACGGCCGGATGAGCGAGGACGAGGCCCGCGCCGACACCGCCCGGGCGACCCGCCGGTTCGCCCGGCGCCAGGAGTCCTGGTTCCGCGCCGACCCCCGCGTCGTGTGGCTCGACCCGAGGCGGCCCGACCTGTCCGGTGAGGTCCTGCGACTCCTCGCGAGCCGTGACGAGGATGATGGGGGCCATGGCTGACGCGCTTCCCTTCGTCAAGGGCCACGGCACCGAGAACGACTTCGTCCTCGTCCCCGACGAGGCGGGCGCCCGCGAGCTGCGCCCCGCCGACGTCGTCCGGCTCGCCGACCGCCGTGCCGGGATCGGCGGGGACGGGGTGATCCGGGTCGTGCCCACGGCGCTCGCGGCCGAGCCCGGGGTGCGCGACCTCGCCGAGCGCGCCCACTGGTTCATGGACTACCGCAACGCCGACGGCAGCGTCGCCGAGATGTGCGGCAACGGCGTGCGGGTCTTCGCGCGCTACCTGCGCGAGACCGGGCTGGAGCAGGCGGACGAGTTCGGCGTCGCGACCCGCGGCGGGGTCAAGGACGTCCGGGTCGAGGGCGAGCTCGTCACCGTCGGGATGGGCCGCTGGGCGCTCGCGGCGCCCGAGCGGGCCGGGGCCGACGGGGTCGACGCCCTCGTCCACATCGAGGGCAGCGAGCCGTTCTCCGCCCTCAGCCTCGACCTCGGCAACCCGCACACCGTCGTCGCGCTGCCCGAGGACGTCGACCTCGACGCCCTCGACCTCACCCGCGTCCCGGTCGTCAACCCGGCACCCCCCCACGGGACGAACGTCGAGCTCGTCCGCCCCCTCGGGCCGGGTCACATCGTCATGCGGGTCCACGAGCGAGGGGTGGGGGAGACCCGCTCCTGCGGCACCGGGGTGTGCGCGGCCGCGCTCGCGACCCGCTTCTGGGCCGGCGGTGACGCCGGGGGCGACGTGTGGGTCGTCGACGTCCCCGGCGGCCGCCTCACCGTCCGGGCCCTGCCGGGCCACCAGGTCGAGCTCACCGGGCCCGCGGTGCTCGTCGCCGAGGGGACGACGCGGCTGCTCGGCTGAGCACCGCCCGGTCGCCCGGCCCGCTCCCGCCCGCCTGCGCTCAGTCCCCGGCGCGGGTCACCGTGAGCACCCGGAACCCCTTCGAGCTCGCCGCCCGGCCGACGGCGAGCCCGGCCGGCAGGGACCGGGCGAGCCAGCGCTGCAGGCTGTCCGAGCCGAGGTTGCGCGAGACGACGAGGTGGGCGGCGCCGCCCGGGGCCAGCCGCGGCAGCCACGCGAGCAGCATCTCGTGCAGTGCCGCCTTGCCGACCCGGATCGGCGGGTTGGACCAGATCGCGTCGAAGGTGGTCCCGGCCGGAACCTCCTCCGGCCGGCAGGTCCGCAGGCCGGTCAGCCCGAGGGCTGCCGCGTTCTCCCGGGTGAGGTCGAGGGCGCGCTCGTTGACGTCGACCGCCCACACGGTCGCGGCGGGCGCGAGCAACGCCGCCGTGAGCGCGACCGGACCCCACCCGCAGCCGAGGTCGAGCACCGTCCCGTCCGGCGGGGGAGGGGGGACCCGGTCGAGCAGCACCTCGGTGCCCTTGTCGAGCCCCCCGGGGGTGAACACCCCGGCCGCGGTGGCGACCTCGACCTCCCGGCCGGCGAGGCGGACCCGGAGCGGGCGTCGCTCGCCCGGTCCCGCAGGGGAGGAGGTGAAGTAGTGCTCGGCCACCCCACCAGCCTCCCAGAGCCTCGCGGGGGAGGCGGCCGCCGGGCCCACCCGCACCTGCGCGGGGTCGGGCGCCGCGGCGCCCGACCCCGCGGTCGGTGCTGGTGGAGGGAGGGTCGGGTGCCTCAGTCGACGTCCTCGTCGACCCAGTCGAGGGTCTTCGTCACGGCCTTCTTCCAGTTCCGGTAGAGCTTCTCGCGGCGGTCCTCGTCCATCTGCGGGGTCCAGCGCTGGCCCTCGCCCCAGTTGGCGCGGATGTCGTCCTCGCTCTCCCAGTACCCGGTCGCGAGCCCGGCGGCGTACGCCGACCCGAGCGCGGTGGTCTCGTTGACCTTCGGCCGCACGACGTCGACGCCGAGGATGTCGGCCTGGAACTGCATGAGGGTCTCGTTGACGACCATGCCGCCGTCGACCTTGAGCTCCTTCAGCGGCACCCCGGAGTCGGCGTTCATCGCGTCGAGCACCTCCCGGGTCTGGAACGCCGTCGCCTCGAGGACCGCCCGGGCGATGTGGCCCTTGTTGACGAACCGGGTGAGCCCGACGAGCGCGCCGCGGGCGTCGGAGCGCCAGTGGGGCGCGAACAGGCCCGAGAACGCGGGCACGAAGTACGCCCCGCCGTTGTCCTCGACGGTCTTCGCCGCGTCCTCGATCTCGGAGGCGCTCGAGATCATCCCGAGGTTGTCCCGCACCCACTGCACCAGGGAGCCGGTGACCGCGATCGAGCCCTCGAGGGCGTAGACCGGCGCGTTGTCGCCGATCTTGTAGCAGACCGTCGTCAACAGCCCGTTCTCCGAGGGCACCTGCTCGGTGCCGGTGTTGAGGAGCATGAAGTTGCCGGTGCCGTACGTGTTCTTCGCGGTGCCCTTCTCGAGGCAGGCCTGCCCGAAGGTCGCCGCCTGCTGGTCCCCGAGGATGCCCGCGACCGGGACGCCCTTGAGGACCCCGGGACGGCACTCGCCGTAGACCTCCGAGGAGGAGCGGATCTCGGGGAGCATCGACATCGGGATGCCCATGTCCGCGGCGATCGACTCGTCCCAGGAGAGGGTGTCGAGGTCCATGAGCATCGTCCGGCTCGCGTTCGTCACGTCGGTGACGTGCACCCCGTCGTTCTCGGCACCCCCGGTGAGGTTCCACAGCACCCAGGTGTCCATGTTCCCGAACACGAGGTCGCCGGCCTCGGCCCGTTCGCGGGCCCCCTCGACGTTGTCGAGGATCCACTTGACCTTCGGCCCGGAGAAGTACGTCGCGAGCGGCAGCCCGACGCGGGACTTGTACTTCTCGGCGCCCTCGTCCCCGGCGAGCTCGTCACAGATCTTCTGGGTGCGGGTGTCCTGCCAGACGATCGCGTTGTACACCGGCTCGCCGGTCTTCCGGTCCCACACGAGCGCGGTCTCGCGCTGGTTGGTGATGCCCACGGCGGTGATCTGGCCGCTGTTGAGGTTGCCCTTGCCCATCGCGCCGCCGAGCACCTCGCGGGTGTTGCGCCAGATCTCCTGGGCGTCGTGCTCGACCCACCCCGCCCTGGGGAGGATCTGCTCGTGCTCCATCTGGTCGACCGCGACGACGTCGCCGGAGTGATCGAAGATCATGCAGCGGGTGCTCGTCGTGCCCTGGTCGATGGCGGCGATGTACTTGTTGTCCATGTGGGTCTCCTTCGGTTACCGGAGGCGTGCGGGGAGTCGGCGGCGGTGGGTCAGACGAAGTTGACGATGTTCGCGGCCACACCCCCGAGCGCGCCCCCGATGAGCGGGCCGACGACCGGCACCCACGAGTACGCCCAGTCGCTGGTCCCCTTGCCGGGGATGGGCAGGACCGCGTGGGCGACCCGGGGGCCGAGGTCACGGGCCGGGTTGATGGCGTACCCCGTGGGCCCGCCGAGCGAGGCACCGATCCCGAGGACCAGCAGCGAGACCGCGAGCGGACCGAGCTGGGTCGGGGTCTTGCCGAACGCGATGACGACGAAGACGAGGACGAAGGTGCCGACGACCTCGGTGACGACGTTCCACGTGTAGTGGCGGATGGCCGGGCCGGTCGAGAAGACCGCGAGCTTCGCCCCCATCTCGGACTCGGGGTCGTCGAAGTGCTTCTTGTACGCCAGCCAGCACACGACCGCGCCGACGAAGGCCCCGGAGAACTCGCCCAAGAAGTAGGCGATGACGTTCCCGAAGCCGCCGAGGGTGTCGCCCGAGGCGAGCAGGCCCACCGTCACCGCGGGGTTGATGTGGGCGCCTGACTTGTACGCGACGTAGACACCGGAGAAGACCGCGAACCCCCACCCGAAGTTGATGAGGAGCCAGCCTCCGTCGAACCCCTTGTTCTTGGCGAGGATGACGTTGGCCACGACGCCGCACCCGAGCAGGGTGAGCATCGCGGTGCCCATGAACTCACTGAGAAGGATCCCGCCGAAACCGAGCATGAAGAACTCCTGACGACGGCAGCACCGACCCCCACCCCGAGCGACGCTGCTGGTTGGTACGTGGAAATGACAGTAGAGGGACCGGGGGAGGTGGTCAATGTCCTCCGCCCGTGCCTTTTTCGCGGCGGGGGGTGGGGCTAGGCTGGTCCTCCGCTCGGGCCGCGGTCTGCGGCTCCTGGTCAGAGGAGGACCGATGCCGACGCCGACTCCACTCGACGCCGAGTACCGCAGCAGGGCCTGGAAGCGCTTGGGGGAGAAGGAGTTCGACGTCCTCGTCGTCGGCGGCGGGGTCGTCGGCACGGGCGTCGCGCTCGACGCCGCCACCCGCGGGCTGTCGGTCGCGCTCGTCGAGCAGCGCGACTTCGCCTCCGGCACGAGCTCGCGCAGCTCGAAGCTCTTCCACGGCGGGCTGCGTTACCTCGAGCAGATGAACTTCGGCCTCGTGCGCGAGGCGCTCAAGGAGCGCGAGCTCATGCTGACCCGGATCGCCCCGCACCTGGTCCGCCCGGTCTCCTTCCTCTACCCGCTGCAGCACCGGTTCTGGGAGCGTCCCTACGTCACCGCGGGCCTGACGCTGTACGACTCCATGGGCGGGGCGCGCTCCGTGCCGCGCCACCGGCAGCTGAGCCGCTCCGGCGCGCTTCGGCTCACGCCGTCGCTGCGCAAGGACGCCCTCACCGGCGCGCTGATGTACTACGACGCCCAGGCCGACGACGCGCGCCACACCCTCACCGTCGCCCGGACCGCGGCGGCGTACGGCGCGACCGTGCTCACCTCCGCCCGGGTCGTCGACCTCGATCACGCCGGCGAGCGGATCGTCGGCGCCGAGGTCGAGGACGTCGAGACCGGCGAGCGCACCCACGTCTCCGCCTCGGTCGTCATCAACGCCACCGGCGTGTGGACCGACGACGTCCAGACCCTCGCCGGGGGACGCGGCAGGTTCCACGTGCGCGCCTCGAAGGGCGTGCACATCCTCGTCGCCCGGGACCGGATCAACTCCGAGACGGGTCTGATCCTGCGGACCGAGAAGTCCGTGCTGTTCGTCATCCCCTGGGGCACCCACTGGATCCTCGGGACGACCGACACCGACTGGGAGCTCGACAAGGCGCACCCGGCGGCCAGCCGGGCCGACCTCGACTACATCCTCGAGCACGTCAACGGGGTGCTGTCGGTGCCGCTGACGCACGACGACATCCAGGGCGTGTACGCCGGCCTGCGGCCGCTGCTCGCCGGCGAGGACGAGTCGACCTCGCAGCTCTCCCGGGAGCACGCGGTGGCGCGTCCCCAGCCGGGCCTGATCTCGATCGCCGGCGGGAAGTACACCACCTACCGGGTCATGGCCGCCGACGCCGTCGACGCCGCCCGGGTGGACGTCGGGACCGGGGTCTCGGACAGCGTGACCGAGCACATCCCGCTCGTCGGCGCCGAGGGGTACCACGCGCTGGTCAACCAGATCGACCGGCTCGCCCGCAAGCAGGACCTGCCGGTGTGGCGCATGACGAACCTGCTCCACCGCTACGGCTCGATGGTCGGGGAGCTGTTCGAGCTCGCCGCCGGGGACCGGAGCCTCTACGACCCGCTTCCCGGGGCCGAGGAGTACCTCAAGGTCGAGCTCCTCTACGCCGCCACCAACGAGGGGGCGCTCCACCTCGACGACTTCCTCACCCGGCGGACCCGGATCTCCATCGAGACCCCGAGCCGGGGGGTCGACTCGGCGCAGGCCGTCGCCGACCTCGTCGCGCCGGTGCTCGGCTGGGACCAGGAGCGGGTGAGCACCGAGGTCGACGCCTACCGGGCCCGGGTCGAGGCCGAGCGGGAGTCCCAGCAGCAGTCCGAGGACCTCGAGGCCAACGCCCACCGGACCGCCGCCCCGGACACCCGCAAGGTCGCCGTCGGCCGCGCACTGGACTGAGGAGCGGCATAATCCGCTCGCCCCGGGGGTTGCACGGTGAGACCCTTGAGGAGACATGACGCGACATCCTGAGACCGACACCGCCGCACCCACACCCACCAGCCCGACACGCCCCGGCGCCCCGGTGACGTCCTCGACGCCCCCCGGAGTCACGCGCGCCGAGACCGCGCACTACGACGGCGACCAGCTCGACCGTGAGGAGCGCGCCGCCCTCCGCAGGGTCGGCGGGCTGTCCACCGAGCTCGAGGACGTCACCGAGGTCGAGTACCGCCAGCTGCGCCTGGAGCGGGTCGTCCTCGCCGGGGTGTGGACCGGCGGGACCGCCGAGGACGCGGAGAACTCGCTGCGCGAGCTGTCCGCGCTCGCCGAGACCGCGGGCTCGACCGTGCTGGCGGGCGTGCTGCAGCGCCGGACGAGCCCGGACCCGGGCACGTGGCTCGGGTCGGGCAAGGCCCAGGAGCTGCGGGACGTCGTCATCGCCGAGGGCGCCGACACCGTCATCTGCGACTCCGAGCTCGCCCCGAGCCAGCGCCGGGCGCTGGAGGACATCGTGGGGATCAAGGTCATCGACCGCACCGCGCTGATCCTCGACATCTTCGCCCAGCACGCCAAGAGCCGGGAGGGCAAGGCCCAGGTCGAGCTCGCCCAGCTGCAGTACCTGCTGCCGCGACTGCGGGGCTGGGGTGACTCGATGTCCCGTCAGGCCGGGGGCCGGGTCGCCGGGGGTGAGGGCATCGGCTCCCGCGGGCCGGGCGAGACCAAGATCGAGCTGGACCGGCGGCGGATCAACAGCCGCATCGCGCGGCTGCGCCGCGACATCCGTGCGATGAAGACGACCCGGGACACCAAGCGCTCCGGCCGCCGGGCGCGCTCGGTGCCGAGCGTCGCGATCGCCGGGTACACCAACGCCGGGAAGTCCTCCCTGCTCAACCGGCTCACGGGAGCGGGCGTGCTCGTCCAGGACCAGCTCTTCGCGACCCTCGACCCGACGGTCCGACGCGCCGAGACCCCCGACGGCCGGGTGTACACGCTCTCGGACACCGTCGGCTTCGTCCGCCACCTTCCCCACCAGCTCGTCGAGGCGTTCCGCTCCACGCTCGAGGAGTGCGCCGACTCCGACCTGCTCCTGCACGTCGTCGACGGCAGCCACCCCGACCCCGAGGGCCAGATCAGCGCCGTGCGTGCCGTCCTCGCCGACGTGGGCGGCGACCGGGTCAGGGAGATCGTCGTCGTCAACAAGGCCGACGTCGCCGACCCCGAGGTGCTCGCCCGCCTCCGCCGGCACGAGCGCCACTCGCTGGTCGTCTCCGCGCGCACCGGCGAGGGCATCGACGAGCTGCTCGACGTCGTCGCCGCCGAGCTCCCCCGCCCGCGGGTCGACGTCGACGTCCTCATCCCCTACGACCGCGGCGACCTCGTCAACCGCCTCCACGAGGAGGCCGAGGTCATCGCGAGCGAGCACACCGGGACCGGCACCCGCGTCAAGGCGCGCACCCACCCCGACCTCGCCGGGGAGCTGCAGGCCTACCCGGCGTGACCCGTGGCGACGCCCGGCACCGACCGGGCTGGGGACGGTGGCGCCGCCGCGGGCGGGCCACCGCCTAGGCTGAGGGGCATGCCCGCGCTCGAGGACCTGCTCCACGACGCCGTCGCCGGGGTGGGCGGGGTGGAGCGCCCCGGCCAGGTCGAGATGGCCACGGCCGTCGCCGCGGCCGTCGAGTCCGGCGACCACCTCCTCGTCCAGGCCGGTACCGGGACGGGCAAGTCGCTGGCCTACCTCGTGCCCGCGGTGCAGCACGCCGTCGACACCGGCCGTCCCGCGGTCGTCGCGACAGCGACGCTCGCGCTGCAGGGCCAGATCGTCGACCGGGACATGCCGCGCATCGCCGACGCGCTCGTCTCCCGGCTCGGCCGCCGCCCGACGTACGCCCTGGTCAAGGGCCGCCGGAACTACCTCTGCCAGCACAAGCTCGCCGGCGGGTTCCCCGACGAGGACGCCGACTCGCTGTTCACCGTCGGGGACGACGAGCCGACCTCCCGGCTGGGCGCCGAGGTGACACGGCTGCGCGAGTTCGCCGAGCAGACCGAGTCCGGGGACCGGGACGAGCTCGTCCCCGGGGTCTCCGAGCGTGCGTGGCGGCAGGTGTCGGTCAGCGCGAGCGAGTGCCTCGGGTCGCGGTGCCCGCTCGTCGGGGACTGCTTCGTCGAGCGCTCCCGGGAGGCGGCCCGGGACGTCGACGTCGTCGTGACCAACCACGCCTTCATGGCGATCGACGCCTTCGAGGGCCGTCAGCTCCTGCCCGAGCACGACCTGCTCGTCGTCGACGAGGCCCACGAGCTCGTCGACCGGGTGACCTCGACCGCGACCGACGAGCTCACCGGCCCGGCGGTCGCGGCCGCGGCCAAGCGCGCGGGCCGGCTGGCCGACTCCACCGACGCGCTCGACGAGGCCGGCGCCCTGCTCGGCTCCACCCTCGAGGAGCTGCCCGAGGGCCGGCTCACCGCCGTCCCGGATGCCCTCGGGCTCGCCCTCGCCCGGGTCCGGGACACCGCCCGGACGGTGCAGACCGAGCTCAAGCCCGGCGGCCCCGACGACGGCGACGGCTCCCGGCAGGTCGCCCGGGCGGCCGTGGACGAGGTCTTCGACACCGCCGCCCGGGTCCTCGAGGAGCGCGAGCTCGACGTCGCCTGGGTCAGCCACGACCCGCGCCGCGGCCCGGTGCTGCGGGTCGCCCCGATGTCGGTCGCCACGCTCGTCCGGGACAAGGTGTTCACCGAGCGGACCGTCGTGCTCACCTCCGCCACACTCGAGCTCGGCGGCACGTTCGACGCCGTCGCCGGGACGATCGGGCTGCGTGGCGAGGGATCGCCGAGCTGGCGCGGCCTCGACGTCGGCAGCCCGTTCGACTACCCGCGCCAGGCGATCGCCTACGTCGCCCGCCACCTCCCGCCCCCCGGGCGGGACGGTCCGAGCCCGCAGTCCCACGACGAGATCGAGGCCCTCGTGCGGGCCGCCGGCGGTCGCACCCTCGGGCTGTTCTCCTCGATGCGGGCCGCCCGGGAGGCGAGCGAGGCGATGCGGGAGCGGTTCGGCGACGACATCCCGGTCCACTGCCAGGGCGAGGACCAGGTGACCACGCTCGTGCGCCGGTTCGCCGAGGACCCCCGCACCTGCCTGTTCGGGACCCTGACCCTGTGGCAGGGCGTCGACGTGCCCGGGTCGGCCTGCCAGCTCGTCATCATCGACCGGATCCCGTTCCCGCGCCCCGACGACCCGCTCGCCTCCGCCCGGAGCCAGGCCATCGCCCGGATGGGCGGGAACGGGTTCATGGCCGTCTCGGCGACGCACGCCGCGCTCCGGCTCGCCCAGGGGTCGGGCCGGCTGGTCCGGCGGGCCGCCGACCGGGGCGTCGTCGCCTTCCTCGACCCCCGGATGGTGACCGCCCGCTACGCCGGGTTCCTCCAACGCTCCCTGCCGCCGTTCTGGCCGACCACCGACCGCGACCTCGTCCTGCGCGCGCTCGCCCGGCTGGACGAGACCGCCGAGCCGCCGCAGCCGGTCGCCGCCCCGGTGCTGCGCGGTCTCACCGGCAGCCGGGGCCCGTCCGGCTCGGACCCGGCCGAGCGCCCCCGACCGGTGGCCGACTCCTCGCCCCGGGCCCCGTCCTCCCGGACCGCCGTGACCCAGGGGCACGCGTGGACCGACCAGGAGGACGAGGAGCTGCGCGACGGGGTCGACCTCGGACTCGGCGTGGCCGAGCTCGCCGAGAGCCTCGAGCTCCCCGAGGACGTCGTCGGCACCCGGCTGCGCGGCCTCGGCCTCACCGCCGCGCCGTGACCCCGACCCCCCAGAGCACCCCACCCCACCCGACCCGCCCTCCCTCGCCCCACGTTGAGTGAGCAGGTGCTGCACCCCACCCCACGTTGAGTGAGCGCCAGATGCACCTCGCCAAGCGCATCCGGGACAGTTGCTGCTCACTCAACGGGTACGGGGGGACCGTTGGTGCTCACTCGACGTGGTCGGCGGGACGGCTGCCGCGCACGCGGGCGGGCGCGCGTGGGGTGTCCGCGGGGCATGGCAGGCTGGACCGCGTGAGCGGGCAGAGCGGGCCGGGTCCCCGGGCAGGCGGGAGCGGGGGAGCCGGCGGGGCCGGGGGAGGGACGGACGTGCCCCCGCTCGTCCTCGTCCAGGGACCGGAGGAGCTGCTCGCGGAGCGGGCGGTCGAGGAGATCCTCGAGCGGCTGCGGACCACCCGCCCCGACCTCGACGTCGTCCGGCTCGCCGCCGCGACGTACGAGGAGGGCGAGCTCGCCGTCCACACGAGCCCGTCGCTGTTCGGGGAGGACAAGGCCGTCGTCGTCCACGACCTCGACGAGGCGAGCGACGCGCTGCAGGCCGACCTGCTCGGCTACCTCCGCGACGTCAGCGACGACGTCACCCTCGTCGTCACCCACAAGTCGGGCAACCGCGGCAAGAAGGTGCTCGACACGATGCGCTCGGCCGGGGCCCGGGTCGTCCAGGCCCCGGCCGTCAAGAGCGACCGGGACAAGAGCGAGTTCGCGACCAACGAGTTCCGCCGCGCCCGGCGCCGGGCGACCCCGGAGGCGGTGCGGGCGCTCGTCGAGGCCGTCGGGCGGGACGTGCGCGAGCTCGCCGCCGCCTGCCAGCAGCTCGTCGAGGACACCACGGGGGTCGTCGACGAGGCCGCCGTGCTCACCTACCATGGCGGCAAGGTCGAGGCGACGGGCTTCCGGGTCGCCGACGCCGCGGTAGCGGGGGACGCCGGCGAGGCCCTGCGCCTGCTCCGGCACGCGATCGCGAGCGGGCTGGACCCGGTGCCGCTCGTCGCGGTGCTCGCCTCCCAGCTGCGCCAGCTCGCCAAGGTCGGCCACGCCGCCCGCGGACGCTCGGCCGACGTCGCCCGCGAGGTCGGCATGGCCCCCTGGCAGGTCGACCGCGCCCGCCGGGCCCTGCGGGGGTGGGACGCCGCGGCCCTCGGTCGGTCGATCCAGGCCGTCGCCGCCGCCGACCACGCGGTCAAGGGCGGTGGGCGCGACCCGGTGTACGCCGTCGAGAAGGCGGTCCTGACGATCGCGACCGAGCGCCGGGGGGCCCGGCAGGGGTGACCGGCGGCCTCGTCCCCACGAGGTCGTCCGGCGGACCTGCCCGGGAGGGCCTCCCGGCGCAGGTCCGCGCCGTGGCGGAAGTTGGTCGCGCCCCGGGCCCGCTGGTAAGTTTCGGTCTGCGTGGGCGCAAGGTCGTGCGCGTACGTACGCAGCACCCAGGGCGTCTCTCCCACGGCACTCCCCACGCCGGTCCCGAGGCGCCTTGCCGCCCTCACCGGCACACCGACCGACCAACAGAGAGAACACTGTGGCAAACATCAAGTCCCAGATGAAGCGGATCAAGACCAACCGCGTGCGCACCGAGCGCAACCGGGCGCACAAGAGCGAGATCCGCACCTGGATCCGCAAGTTCCGCGAGGCCGCCGACTCCGGCGACGCCACCGCGACCCAGGAGGCGCTCCGCACCGCGTCGAAGAAGCTCGACAAGGCCGCGAGCAAGGGCGTCATCCACCGCAACCAGGCCGCGAACAAGAAGTCGGCCATGGCGAAGCGGGCCGCCCAGCTCGGCTGAGCGACCCCGCACCGCGCGCAGGCCCGTCCCGGACCCCGGGGCGGGCCTTCGCGCGTCTCGGGCCGACGAGGCCGCCCGCCCCGCACGCTCGCCCACACCCCCGCGGCCCCCCCGGGCGCGCCGGCGTGGCGCGCCGACCCCCGCATCCTGCCACCGGGCGGGGTTTCGCCCTAGGGTGACACCAGCCGACCTGCCCGGCGCGTGGCGCCCTCATCACGGAAGTGAGCCGATGGACGACGAGCCCGTGTCCACGGGGACGCGCGCCGCCCGGGACGAGGCGGACCGACCGCCTGCGGTCGCCCTCCGCGGGCTGCGGAAGACCTTCGGCAGGGTCGACGCGGTCGACGGCGTCGACCTCGACATCGCCGAGGGCGAGTTCTTCTCCATGCTCGGCCCCTCGGGCTCGGGGAAGACGACGGTGCTGCGCCTCATCGCCGGGTTCGAGCACCCGAGCGCCGGCACGGTCTCCCTCGCCGGCACCGACGTCACCGCGCTCGCGCCGTTCGAGCGGGACGTGACGACCGTGTTCCAGGACTACGCGCTCTTCCCGCACATGAGCGTCGTCGACAACGTCGCCTACGGACTCCGGGTCCGGGGCGTCAGGACCCGCGAGCGGCGCGAGCGGGCCGCCGACGCCCTCGCGAGCGTCGCCCTCGCCGGGATGGAGAAGCGCCGGCCGACCGAGCTCTCCGGCGGGCAGCGGCAGCGGGTCGCGCTCGCCCGCGCCCTCGTCGTCGACCCGCAGGTGCTGCTGCTCGACGAGCCCCTGGGGGCGCTCGACCTCAAGCTCCGCGAGCAGATGCAGGTCGAGCTGAAGGAGATCCAGCGCAGCGTCGGGATCACCTTCGTCTTCGTCACCCACGACCAGGAGGAGGCGCTCACCCTGAGCGACCGGGTCGCGGTCTTCGACGCCGGCCGGGTCCAGCAGGTGGGGACCGCCGAGGAGGTCTACGAGCGGCCCGTCTCCCGGTTCGTCGCCGGCTTCGTCGGGACCTCGAACGTGCTCGAGGGCGCCGCCGCCCGGACCCTCCTCGGCCGGACGGGGACGTTCGCCGTGCGCCCGGAGAAGGTCGCGCTCGTCGAGGCGGGTGCCGGCGCGCGCGGGCGGGTCCGCGCCGAGGGCAGCGTCGCCGAGGTCGTCTACGCCGGACCGGTCACCCGGTTCGTCGTCGACCTCGACGCCGGGCCGCGGTTCGTCGTCCTCGCGCAGAACCGGACCGGCGGGTCGCAGGAGGTCGAGCACCTGCGCGGCGAGCGCGTCGTCGTCGGGTTCGAGGAACGCCACTGCCTGCGGATCGCCGACCGGACCGGCGGCGGGGACGAGACTGGTGTGGCCGAGGACGGGCCGGGCGGCCCCCGGGGCGTCCGCGGGGCCCACGAGACGAAGGAGTCGACATGAGGTGGAACCGAGCACGGGTCGCCGCGGTCGCGGCGGCCGTCCTGCTGCCCGTCGCGTTCAGCGGCTGCGGCACGAGCAGCGGCGGGTCCGGGGGCTCCGGCGGCTCCGGAGGGTCCGGCGGGTCGGGCGGCTCCTTCAGTCCCCCCGACGTGAAGATGCAGCAGTCGGTCGGCAAGGGCGAGGGGGCGATCAACATCCTCGCCTGGCCGGGCTACGCCGAGGACGGCTCGACCGACCCCTCCGTGGACTGGGTCACGCCCTTCGAGAAGAAGACCGGCTGCACCGCGAACGTCAAGTACTTCGGCACCTCGGACGAGGCGGTCAACCTCATGAAGAGCGGCCAGTACGACGTCGTCTCCGCCTCCGGGGACGCGACCCTGCGGCTCATCGCGTCCGGGGACGTCGCGCCCGTCAACACCGACCTCGTCCCGAGCTACGCCGACATCGCCCCGTTCCTGAAGGACCGGGACTTCAACTCCGTCGACGGGCAGATGTACGGCATCCCGCACGGCTGGGGCGCGAACCTGCTGATGTACAACACGAAGAAGGTCACCCCGGCCCCGACGTCGTGGTCGGCGGTCTTCACCGACGCCTCGAAGTACAAGGGCAAGGTGACGGCGTACGACTCCCCGATCTACATCGCCGACGCCGCGCTCTGGCTCATGAAGCACAAGCCCGAGCTGAAGATCACCAACCCCTACGCGCTCGACGACAGCCAGCTGCAGGCGGCCGTCGACCTGCTCAAGGAGCAGCGGCCGAACATCAGCGAGTACTGGAGCGACTACACCAAGGAGGTCAGCGCCTTCAAGGCGGGCTCGACGGTCGTCGGGACGACGTGGCAGGTCATCGCGAACATCGCCAAGGAGGACGCGCCCGTCAAGGCGATCCTCCCCGAGGAGGGGTCGACCGGGTGGTCGGACACGTGGATGGTCGGCGCGAAGTCGGCGCACCCGAACTGCGCGTACAAGTGGCTCGACTACATCGTCTCCCCGAAGGTCAACGCCGAGGTCGCCGAGTACTTCGGTGAGGCCCCCGCGAACCTCAAGGCGTGCACGGAGACCTCCGACCCGAAGTTCTGCGCGACGTACCACGCCGAGGACAAGGCGTACGCCGACCAGATCTGGTACTGGACGACGCCGATCCCGCAGTGCCTCGACGGACGCGACGTGACGTGCACCGACTACGCGACGTGGACGACGAAGTGGCAGGAGATCAAGGGCTGATGCCGACCCCGGGCGCCGCCTACCTCCACCGGCACCCCCGCCTGCGGTTGGCGGGGGTGCTCGGCGCCCCCCTCCTCTGGCTCGTCGTGGTCTACCTCGGCGCGCTCGCGGCCCTGTTCACCACGTCGCTGTGGACCCAGGACTCGTTCACCGGGAACATCATCCGGACGTGGACGCTGGACAACTTCCGCCAGCTCGCGACCGAGCCGCTCTACCGGACCGTGCTGGCGCGCACCGTCGGGGTGGCCGCCGCGGTCACCGTCATCGACGCGGTGCTCGCCCTGCCGATCGCGTTCTACATGGCCAAGGTCGCGCGGCCCCGCACCGCGAAGCTCCTCGTCGTCGCGTGCCTCATGCCGCTGTGGGCGAGCTACCTCGTCAAGGCGTACGCGTGGCGGATCATGGTCATCAACGGCGGCGTCCTCGCGAGCACGTTCGGGGCCAGCCCCGGCCTCGGGCTCGTCGCGGTCGTCGTCACCCTCGCCTACCTCTGGCTGCCGTTCATGATCCTGCCCGTGTACGCCGGGTTGGAGCGCCTGCCCGACTCCCACATCGAGGCGTCCGAGGACCTCGGGGCCCGTCCGGGGCGCACCTTCCGGACCGTCGTGTGGCCCGGGATCCTCCCGAGCGTCATCGCCGGGTCGATCTTCACGTTCTCCCTCAGCCTCGGCGACTACATCAGCGTCAACATCGTCGGCGGCGCCTCGCAGATGCTCGGCAACCTCATCTACGCCCAGCAGACCCTCGACCTGCCCGTCGCGTCGGCGACCGCCACCCTCTCGGTCGCCGTCATGGCCGTCTACATGTTCCTCGTCCGGCGCACCGGCGCCCTCGAGAACCTCTGAGGAGCCCGCGATGACCCTCAGCCGCTCGGCCCGCCGGCTCCTCGGGCTCGCCGTCGTCGCCGTCCTCGCCTTCGTCTACGCCCCGCTCGCCGTCGTCGTCATCAGCTCGTTCAGCACCGCGCGCACGTTCGCGTGGCCCCCGACCGGCCTGACCCTGAAGTGGTGGCGGGTGGCGTGGTCCAGCCAGGGCGCGGCGGACGCGGTCTGGACGAGTGTGCAGGTCGCCATCGCCGCGACCCTCGTCGCGCTGCTCCTCGGGACGCTCGCGGCGTTCGCGCTCCAGCGCTACGCCTTCTTCGGCCGGAACACCCTCTCCCTCGTCGTCATCCTCCCCATCGCCCTGCCCGGGATCGTCACCGGCATGGCCCTGAAGAACGCGTTCGAGCAGTTCATGGGGGTCCAGCTCGCCCTGTGGACCGTCGTCGTCGCCCACTCGACGTTCTGCATCGTCGTCGTCTTCAACAACGTCAGGGCCCGGCTCGGACGCCTCGGCGGCGACGTCGAGGAGGCCTCCCGCGACCTCGGCGCGTCCGGGTGGACCACGTTCCGGCTCGTCACCTTCCCCCTGCTCCGCTCCGCCCTCCTCGCCGGGGGCCTGCTCGCGTTCGCCCTCAGCTTCGACGAGATCATCGTCACGACCTTCGCCGCCGGCGCCGGTGTCGAGACCCTGCCCATCTGGATCTTCAAGAACCTCTTCCGGCCGAGCCAGACCCCGGTCGTCAACGTCGTCGGGACCGTCCTCATCGTCGTCTCGATCATCCCGATCTACCTCTCCCAGCGGCTCTCGGGCTCGACGACCGGCGGGCGCCTGTAGAGGCCTGACGCCCGCCCACCCCTCCCCGTGGGACACTGAGCCGGACCGACCCCCCGACACCCCGTGAGGTTCGAACCGCTCGTGACCCCCTTGGCCCGCACCGCGCTGCAGCCCGCCGCGACGCCGCCGGACCTCATCCGGAACTTCTGCATCATCGCCCACATCGACCACGGCAAGTCGACCCTGGCAGACCGGATGCTGCAGATCACCGGGATCGTCGACGAGCGGACCATGCGGGCGCAGTACCTCGACCGGATGGACATCGAGCGCGAGCGGGGCATCACGATCAAGAGCCAGGCCGTGCGCATGCCGTGGGCGAGCGAGGAGGACGGCCGGCAGACGACGTTCGCGCTCAACATGATCGACACCCCCGGACACGTCGACTTCACCTACGAGGTCTCCCGGTCGCTCGCGGCCTGCGAGGGGGCGGTCCTGCTCGTCGACGCCGCGCAGGGGATCGAGGCGCAGACGCTGGCGAACCTCTACCTCGCGATGGAGCACGAGCTGACGATCATCCCGGTGCTGAACAAGATCGACCTCCCGGCGGCGCAGCCGGACAAGTACGCCGCCGAGCTCGCCCACCTCATCGGCTGCGAGCCCGAGGAGGTCATCCTCGTCTCGGGGAAGACCGGGGAGGGCGTCGAGGCGCTGCTGGACCAGATCGTCACCCAGTTGCCCCCACCGGTCGGGGAGCCCGACGGGGCGGCCCGCGCGATGATCTTCGACTCCGTCTACGACACCTACCGCGGCGTCGTCACCTACGTCCGGGTCGTCGACGGCACGCTGCGTCCGCGCGACCGGATCCAGATGATGTCGACCGGCGCCGAGCACGAGCTCCTCGAGATCGGGGTCATCTCGCCCGAGCCCGCCCCGTGCCAGGGCCTCGGCGTCGGAGAGGTCGGCTACCTCATCACCGGGGTGAAGGACGTGCGCCAGTCCCGGGTCGGGGACACCGTCACCTCCTCCCGCCGGCCGGCGGCCGACCCGCTCGGCGGCTACCGCGACCCGAAGCCGATGGTCTTCTCCGGGCTCTACCCGATCGACGGGTCGGACTACCCGACGCTGCGCGAGGCCCTCGACAAGCTCAAGCTCAACGACGCCTCCCTGGTGTACGAGCCCGAGACCTCGGCCGCGCTCGGGTTCGGGTTCCGGGTCGGGTTCCTCGGTCTGCTCCACCTCGAGATCATCCGGGAGCGTCTCGAGCGGGAGTACGGGCTCGACCTCATCTCGACGATGCCCAACGTCGTCTACCACGTGACGATGGAGGACGGCACCGAGATCGAGGTGACCAACCCGAGCGAGTTCCCGCAGGGCAAGATCGCCGAGGTCCGCGAGCCGATCGTGCGCACGACCGTGCTCACCCCGAGCGACTACATCGGCCCGGTCATGGACCTCTGCCAGACCCGGCGCGGGGTCCTGCACGGGATGGACTACCTGTCCGAGGAGCGGGTGGAGATGCGCTACACCCTCCCGCTCGCCGAGGTCGTGTTCGACTTCTTCGACCAGCTGAAGTCCCGCACGCGCGGGTACGCCTCGCTCGAGTACGAGCCCGAGGGCGAGCAGGTCGCCGACCTCGTCAAGGTCGACGTGCTCCTCCAGGGCGAGCAGGTGGACGCGTTCTCCGCGATCGTCCACAAGGACGAGGCGTACCAGTACGGCTCGATGATGGCGACCAAGCTGCGCGAGCTCATCCCGCGCCAGCAGTTCGAGGTGCCGATCCAGGCGGCGATCGGGGCCCGGATCATCGCCCGGGAGACGATCCGCGCGATCCGCAAGGACGTGCTCGCCAAGTGCTACGGCGGGGACATCTCCCGCAAGCGCAAGCTGCTGGAGAAGCAGAAGGAGGGCAAGAGGCGGATGAAGACCGTCGGCCGGGTCGAGGTGCCCCAGGAGGCGTTCATCGCGGCGCTGTCCTCCGACCAGGGCGGGGACCAGAGCAAGAGGTGACGCTCACGCGCCGTCGGGAGCCTCGGTGAGGGAGCGGCGCAGCCCGTCGACCTCGGACACGCTCCAGCCCTGCTCGAGCAGCCACCCCGCGGTCCCGCCGTGCCGCTCGGCGAGGACGGTGAGGATCCGCTCCATCGACTCCGGCCGGGGCACCTGCTCGGTCACCGAGCGGCCCCGCAGCGACTCCGCGTACGGCAGCGCGTCCACGAGCCGGGACACGATCCGCTCGATCCGCTCGCCCGTCGCGACGTAGTCGGCGACGATCTCCTCGGCGGGGACGCCGGCGACGTCGAGCGCGAGCGCGACGACGGTCCCGGTGCGGTCCTTGCCGGCGGCGCAGTGGACGACCGTGCCGCCGCGACTCGTCGCGACGACCGCGAGCGCGGCCGAGACCGAGCCCGGCCGTTCGCTGAGGTAGCCGAGGTAGTGGCTCGCCCAGTGGTCCTCGTCGCGCCGGACGCTGCCCTGACGGCGCCACGGCAGGACGAGGGCCTCCTCCCCGGTCACCTCGCCGGTGTCGTCGGGCAGGAAGGAGTGGTGGTGGTGGGTCAGGGGGGTCCGCCGCAGCGGTCCGGGGCCGGAGTGGTGCAGCTCGAGGCTGCTGCGCAGGTCGACGACGTCGGTGACCCCGAGGACCTCGACGACGTGGCGGACGTCGGCGTCGCTGAGGTCCTGGAGGTTGTCGGACCGGATGAGCCGGCCGCGCCGGACCCGGGCGCCGTCCCGGGTGGGCAGGCCACCGACGTCGCGCATGTTCGCCACGCCCTCGAGGTCGATCCACCCGGTGCTCATCGCACCAGAGTAGGTCGGGGCGCCGACAGGGCGTCGCGCGGTGCCCCTGCAGCACCGTGGGTGGCCCCGCAGGACCGGGGGCGGGGGCTGGGAGGATGGACGGGTGCCCTCCGCCCTGCCCGACGGCGACCCCGTGCCCCCCAGCGGGGAGCTGCCCGACGCCGCGCTCCGACGCGCCCGGGGCCGGCGGTTCGGGGTGTACGTCCACGTCCCGTTCTGCGCGACCCGCTGCGGGTACTGCGACTTCAACACCTACACCCTCCGTGAGCTCGGGACCCGGCCCGGCGCGAGCGTCGACACCTACGCCGACGCCGCGCTCGCCGAGCTCGACCTGGCCGACCGGGTCCTCGGGGACGCGGTGGGACCGGTCTCCACGGTGTTCGTCGGCGGCGGGACCCCGACGATGCTGCGCGCCCACGACCTCGTCCGGGTGCTCGACGGGATCCGGGAGCGCTGGGGCCTCGCGCCGGACGCGGAGGTGACCACCGAGGCGAACCCGGACTCGGTCACCCCCGACTCGCTCGCCGAGCTCGCGGCCGGGGGGTTCACCCGGGTCTCGCTCGGGATGCAGTCGGCCGTCCCGCACGTCCTTGCGACCCTCGAGCGCACCCACGACCCGGCGAACGTCGCCCGCGCCGTCGACGCCGCCCGGAGCGCAGGGCTCGGCGTGAGCCTCGACCTCATCTACGGCACGCCGGGGGAGAGCCTCGCGGACTGGGAGCGGAGCCTCACGGCGGCGACCGCGCTCGCGCCCGACCACGTGTCCGCGTACGCCCTCGTCGTCGAGGACGGCACGAGGCTCGCCGCGCAGGTCCGGCGCGGGCAGGTGCCCGCCCCCGAGGACGACGACCAGGCGGACAAGTACGAGCTCGCCGACGCCGTCCTCAGCGGCGCGGGCTACCGCTGGTACGAGGTGAGCAACTTCGCGGCCTCCCCGGCGGCGCGGTGCCGCCACAACGTCGGCTACTGGGACGGCGGGACCTGGTGGGGTGTCGGCCCCGGCGCCCACAGCCACGTCGGCGGCGTGCGCTGGTGGAACGTGCGCCACCCCGCCGCGTACGCGGCCCGGCTCGCCTCGGGCGCGTCACCGGGCGCGGGGCGGGAGGTCCTCACCGAGGACCAGCGCCACGACGAGCGGGTCCTGCTCGGGGTCCGGCTCGCCGACGGGCTCCCGGTCGCCGACCTGCGGCCGGAGGGACGGGAGGCCGTGCCGGGACTCGTCGCCGACGGCCTCGCCGACGAGGACGCCGCCTCCCGCAGCGGGCTGGTCGTGCTCACGCTGCGGGGGCGGCTCCTCGCCGACGCGGTGGTCCGGCGGCTGCTCGGCTGGTAGTCCTCAGCTGATCATCTTCGGGGTGAGCGGCGCCTGGAACCACTCGCCCTGGTTGGCCTTCATCGCGCCGATCGCGTGGACGACGACGGCGAAGACGCAGATCGCCGGGTAGGTGATCAGGCCGATGAGGACGAACATCAGCGGCACCGAGACGACGAGCCCGATGAGGACCATGATCTGGAAGTTCAGGGACGTCGCCGCGTGGGACCGGACGAAGGGGCCGCGGTCCCGGTAGACGAGGTAGATCACGAGCGAGCCGATGAACCCGAGGGTCCCGGCGCTGAGGACGAACAGGATGAGCGGGACGAGGTGGGACCACATCGCCACCTGCCGCTCCTGGTCCGGCGTCATCGGCGCGGGGACGGCCGGCCTGGCGTACGGCGCGTCGTACGGGTTGGGGTTCGGGGCGCCCGGGTTGGGCTCGGTCATGGCGTGTCCTTGCTGCTGGTGACGGGCTGCTGGTGACGGGCTGCTGGTGGAGTCCTGCGACCACCACCAGTGAACCGCACGCCGGGCGCCGGATCGAGGACTTTCGGGGTCGGGTCGGGGTCGGCTCGGGGACGCGGCAGGGTCACCCCTGACCCGCCCCCGGGCCCCCGGCGGACGCCACGTCGATTCGGTCGTCGTTCCGGGCGTCGATCCGGACGTCGTTCCGGACGTCGGGCCCCCCGTCGCGCTCGATGGCGAGGTCGATGTCGAGCGCGACGTCGAGCGCGGGGGCGCTGTGGGTCAGCGCGCCGCACGAGATGACGTCGGGGCCGGCCTCGGCGAGCGCGGCGACCGTGGCCGCGGTGACCCCGCCCGAGACCTCGACGACGACGGGCGCCGGGTGCGCCCGCACCCGGGCGACCCCGGCCGCGACCCCCTCGGGGCCCATGTTGTCGAGCAGGACGGCGTGGACGGCCGGGTGCCGGCCCGCGGCGAGGCGTTCGGCCTCCAGGTCCAGGAGCTCGTCGAGCTGGTCGAGGGTGTCGACCTCGACCTCGACCCGCACGAGGTGACCGGTCCCGGCGGCGACGCGCTCGAGCACGGCGGCGACGCCCCCCGCGAGGGCGATGTGGTTGTCCTTGACGAGGACCGCGTCGTGCAGCCCGAACCGGTGGTTGACCCCTCCGCCGTCGAGCACCGCCTGCTTCTCCGCCGCCCGGAGACCCGGGGTGGTCTTGCGGGTGTCGCAGATGCGCGCGCGGGTGTGCGCGACGAGGTCGACGAGCTCCCGGGTCGCGGTCGCGACGCCACTGAGACGGCCGACGAGGTTGAGCGCCACCCGCTCCCCGGTGAGCACCGGCCCGGCCGGGCCGGTGACGGTGGCGAGCACCTGGCCGGCACGCACCCGGTCCCCGTCGGCGGCCCCGGCGGCGACGACGACGCCGGGGTCGAGCGCCGCGTAGGTGGCGGCGACGAAGCCGCTCCCGGACAGCACCCCGTCGGCGCGGGCGACGAGGTGGGCGGTCGCGGTCGCCCCGGCGGGCACGGTGAGGTCGGTCGTGAGGTCGCCGGCGGTGGCGAGGTCCTCGGCGAGCGCGACGGCGACGAGGTCCCCCGGGCCGGGCACGGGGTGGGCCCGCCCGGTCCTCGCGGGGGTCACGCGGCGCCCCGACCGGCCGACGCGAGCGCCGCGCGCCGCGCGGGGTCGTCGCGCCGCAGGTGACCGCCGACGCTGCCCGGCCGCGCCAGCGCGGCCCGGCAGAGCAGCCAGGCGACGAGGGCGTGGTCGTCCGCGGTGTGCGGGGCGAGCACGTCCAGGGCCCGGGAGAGCCCGTCGGCGTCCCGGACCACGCCGCAGTGCTCGCTCATCAGGGCCCGGACGTCGGCGAGCGAGGGCGCCGCCGGCCCGCCCGCGCCGGAGGCCGGGGGTCCCGCGGCGCCGGCACCGGTCGCGACCGGGTCGGGGGAGCCGGTGCCGGTCGTCGGGGCCGCGTGCTCGTGGACCCCGGCAGGGAGGTCGGCGGCGACCGCGCGGCCGGTCACCGCGGCCTCGAGCAGGGAGTTCGAGGCGAGCCGGTTCGCGCCGTGCAGCCCGGTCCGGGCGACCTCCCCCGCGGCCCAGAGCCCGGGCACGCTCGTGCGGCCGTGGGCGTCCGTGGCGACCCCGCCCATGTGGTAGTGCGCGGCCGGCCGGACCGGGAGGAGGTCGCGCAGCGGGTCGAGGCCGACATCGCGGCCGAGGGCGACCAGGCCGGTGAACCGGTGGGCGAGGTCGGGGACGCCCCGGACGTCGAGGGCGACCCGCTGGCCGGCGGCGAGCCGCTGCCACACCGCGGCGGCGACGACGTCGCGCGGGGCGAGCTCGTCGACGAAGCGGCGGCCGTCGGCGAGGAGCACCCCTCCCGCGCCGCGCAGCGCCTCCGACAGCAGCGGCATCGGGTCCCGGCCGACGTCGAGCGCGGTCGGGTGGAACTGGACGAACTCGAGGTCGGCCAGCCCCGCCCCGGCTCGGGCGGCCAGTGCGAGCCCGTGGCCGTGGGAGCCGAGCGGGTTCGTCGTGTCGCGGTAGACCGCGGCGGCGCCGCCGGTGGCGAGCACGACCCGGTCGGTGGGCACGACCGTGGGGGCCGACGTCGTCGCCCCGCGCGCCCTCCCGGGGGAGGGGGCCGTGGCCACCCCGGTGACGCGACCGTCCTCGGTCCGCAGCGCGGTCGCGCGGGTGTGCTCGAGCACGGTCACCGACGGCAGCGCGGCCACGGCGGCCGTCACCGCGGCCATGATCCCCGCCCCGGTCCGGTCGCCGCCCACGTGGACGATGCGGTGGCGGCCGTGGCCGCCCTCGAGGCCGAGCGCGAGCCGGCCGTCGTCGAGCCGGTCGAACGCCACCCCGAGGGCGAGGAGCAGGTCGACGACCCCGGGGGCGGCGGCGGTGACCCGGTCGACGGTCTCGGCCACCCCGAGCCGGCTGCCGGCGGCGAGGGTGTCCCCGGCGTGCGCGGCGGGGGAGTCCTCGGGGTCGAGCGCGGCCGCGAGCCCACCCTGGGCCCAGCCGCTCGCGGTCCCGGCTCCGAGCCGGCCGGGGGAGAGCAGGACGCACGGCTGCGGGGCGAGGGCGTGGGCGGTGAGCAGCCCCGCCAGCCCGGCACCGACGACCACCGGCACCCCCTCGGGCACGTGCTGCGGGCCCGTGGCCGGTGCCCGCGTCACGAGAGCTCCAGCATCCGCTCGACCGCGCGACGGGCGTCGGCCGCCACCGCCGGGTCGAGGGTCACCTCGGGGCCGCCGGTCTCGAGGGCGGCGCGGATCCCGCCGAGGGTGCTGCGCTTCATGTGCGGGCACATGTTGCACGGCCTGATGAAGGTCAGCTCCGGGTGCCCGGCGGCGACGTTGTCGCTCATCGAGCACTCGGTGATGAGCGCGACCGTCGAGGGACGGTGCTGCTCGACGTAGGCCGACATCTGCGCCGTCGACCCGGCGAGGTCGGACTCCGCGACGACCTCGGGCGGGCACTCGGGGTGGGCGAGCACGGTGACCCCGGGGTGCTCCGCGCGCATCTGCCGGATGTCGCCGGGGGTGAACCGCTCGTGGACCTCGCAGCGGCCGGCCCACGTGATGACCTCCACCCCGGTCCGGTCGGCGACGTTTCGGGCGAGGTACTCGTCCGGGATGAGGATGACCCGGTCGGTCCCGAGCGCGGCGACGACCTTCTCGACGTTCCCCGACGTGCAGCAGACGTCGCTCGCGGCCTTCACCGCCGCCGAGGTGTTGACGTAGGTGACCACCGGCACGCCGGGGTGGCGCTCGCGCAGCCCCCGGACGTCGTCGGCGGTGATGCTGTCGGCGAGCGAGCAGCCCGCCCGGAGGTCGGGCACGAGGACGGTCTTGCCCGGGTTGAGGAGCTTGGCGGTCTCGGCCATGAAGTGGACGCCGGCGAGGAGGATGGTGCCGGCCTCGACGTCCTGGGCGCGGCGGGCGAGGGCGAGGGAGTCCCCGACGATGTCGGCGACGCCGTGGAAGATCTCGGGGGTCTGGTAGTTGTGGGCGAGGATCACCGCGTCCTTCTCGCGCTTGAGCCGCTCGATGGCGACGACGTCCTCGGCGAACGTGGCCCACTCGACCTCGGGGATCACGTGCCGCACCCGCTCGTAGGTCGCGGCCGTCTGCCGGACGGCGTCCGCCACCCCGTCCGACACCGCGTCCGCCGTGCGCGTCCCGATCGTGTCCGTGGCCATCGGGTGCTCCTTATCATCAGCCTGAGTAGATGCTGTCCCCGAGCATAACCGATGGGACCGCGGCCGCGGCAGGGGCGGTCCACGCCGTGGCCCGACCGCAGGGGCCGGGTGCTGCGGGTCAGGTGCTGCGGGGCAGGGGCAGCTTGGTCCCGACATGGCGGCGCTCGCGGAAGACCTCGCTGCGGAACCGGTAGAGCCGGGCGGGCCGGCCACCGGTGCGGCGCGAGGTTCCCCCCGTGGGCTCGACGAGCGCGAGCTGCTGCTCGACCAGCCGGCGGAAGTTCTGCTTGTGGACCGCCTGCCCGGCGAGCGCCTCGACGCACGTCTGCAGCTGGCCCAGGGTGAACTCGGCCGGCATGAGCTCGAAGATCACCGGCCGGTACTGGATCATCGAGCGCAGCCGGGCCACGCCCGTGGCGAGGATCCTCCGGTGGTCGTGCAGCATCGGCTCCCCGGTCCACGGCCCGGCGGGCGGGTCGGAGGCGGCGGACGCGTCTCGTGCGGTGCTCGACTCGGCGACGAGTCCGGCCTCCCAGAGCAGCTCGTAGCGCTGGAGCGCGAGGTCGGGGCGCCACGGCTCCTCACCGAGCCCGAAGGCGTGCTCGCACCGGTCGGTCCGGGCGCGGGCGAGCACGCCTCCCGCGGCGGCCCACGCCCACAGGGGCTCCTCGAGGGCGCGGACGAGGTCGACCGCGGCGGGGTCGCGGCGGTCCTCCCACGGCAGGTGCTCGCTCCAGCGCCGCCACCCCGGGGTCTGCGGGGTGTCGCGCGTGAGCCCGAGGTAGGAGATCGCGACGGTGCGGCCCGCGCCGCCGTGCCGGCCCCGGTCGGCGAAGGTGTACAGCTGCTCGACGTACCCCAGGTCGTGGCCGATCCGGGTGCCCGCCCACGCCCGCACCCCCGCCTGCAGCGAGCGGTGCTCCGGCTCGAGCGGGCCGTGCGGCAGCGCCGCCGGGTCCCCGGGGGCGAGCACGTACGGCTCGTCGTCGCGGACCGTCGCGACGACGGCGACGAGCTCGGCGGTGACCGCGTTCTGGCTCACCTCGTCACTCCCTCCGCCCGGTGCCCGCCGGCGACCCCGTCTGCGCCGCCGACGCCCGGACGGGGCCGACCGCGGTCCTCA
Source organism: uncultured Actinomycetota bacterium (assembly GCA_963800325.1). Classification (GTDB taxonomy): domain Bacteria; phylum Actinomycetota; class Actinomycetes; order Actinomycetales; family Dermatophilaceae; genus CAWDAQ01. The sequence goes on from CAWDAQ010000011.1 coordinate 163,822, forward strand.
CTCCCGCCCGCCCCCGGGGGCCGTGACGAAGTCGATGAGCTCCTCGACCCGGCCGAGCAGGGACGGCTCGAGGTCAGCGTACGTGCGCACCGCGCCGAGCACGTGCTGCCAGGCCCGCGCGACGTCGGCCGGGGTGCGGTGCGGCAGGCCGAGGTGCTCGGCCACCCCCTGCTTCCACGGGCGGCCACGGGGGATCTCGGGCCAGTGCGCCAGGCCGAGCCGTTCGGGGCGGACCGACTGCCACACGTCGACGTAGGGGTGGCCGACGACGAGCAGGTCGGCGGCGTACCTGCTGGCCCGGGCGTGCTCGACGAGCCGGGTCTCCTTCGTGCCCGGCACGAGGTGGTCGACGAGGACCCCGAGCCGGCGGCCCGGCCCGGGCGCGAAGTCGTCGACGACGGCGCGCAGGTCGTCGACCCCGTCGAGCTGCTCGACGACGACCCCCTCGACCCGCAGGTCGTGCCCCCACACCTTCTCGACGAGCTCGGCGTCGTGTCGCCCCTCGACGAAGATCCGGGACCCGGAGGCGACCCGGGCGCGCGCGCCGTGGACGGCGCGGGACCCGCTCGCCGTGCGGGACGCGGCGGCGCGGGCGTCCGCGAGCCGGCGCCGGGCCGCGGCGGTCGGCGGGGTGAGCGTCACCGGTGCCCCGTCGATGAGGAACCCGGGCCCGAGCGGGAACGCGCGCAGCCGGCCGTGACGGTCCTCGAGGTGGACGACGTGGGCGCCGCCGGCCTTCTCGACCGTCGCCACCGCGCCGACCCAGCCGGTCTCGACCTCCTCGACGACGATGCCGGTCTCGGCCTCGACCGGGCGGGAGCGCCCGCGGGGCGGGGCCTTCCAGTCGCCGGCGAGCACGTCGGGGCCATACCTGTCGCTCACCGCGGAAGGGTATGCCGGGCCACGTCGTTGCACGGACAGGCTCGCCGTCGGCGTGCCCCGGGCCCGGTTTGCCAGAGGCCGTAGAATTGGCACTCAGGCGTACTGAGTGCCAAGCAGTGAGTGCCGCGAGAGGCGCCGGACGGGCGCCGGGGCGGGCGTCGACCCCGCCGGAGGACGTGGAGCGAGGAGGTGCACGAACGGTGAGCGAGGAGCGCCGGATGGCCGTCCTGCGTGCCATCGTCGAGGACTACGTGCAGACCTCGGAGCCGGTGGGCTCCAAGGCCCTCCTCGAACGCCACCAGCTCGGGGTGTCGGCCGCCACCGTCCGCAACGACATGGCCGTCCTCGAGGAGGAGGGCCTCATCACGGCACCGCACACCAGCGCCGGGCGGATCCCGACCGACGCCGGCTACCGGCTGTTCGTCGACCGGCTCAGCTCGGTCAAGCCGCTCAGCCGTCCCGAGCGGGCGGCGATCTCGCAGTTCCTCGAGGGGGCGGTCGACCTCGACGACGTCGTCGAGCGCACCGTGCGGCTGCTGTCGACCCTCACCCACCAGGTGGCGGTCATGCAGTACCCCTCGCTCACCCGGTCCTCGGTGCGGCACATCGAGCTGGTGCCGATGGGCCCCACGCGGCTGATGATCGTGCTCATCGTCACCACCGGGCGGGTCGAGCAGCGGGTCGTCGAGACCGGCACCGACCTGACGACCCCGGACGGCGAGACCGTCCTCGGCGACCTGCGGGCCCGGCTCAACGCCGAGACCGCGGGCCGCCGGCTCGTCGACGCCGCCGCGGCCCTGCGGGCCGTGCCCGAGCGCTTCCCCGCCCCGGAGCGAGAGCTCGTCCGCACGGTCGTCGGCGCCCTCGACGAGGCCCTCCTCGAGGAGCGGGAGGAGCGGGTCATGCTCGCCGGGACCGCCAACCTGGCGCGCACCCCGACCGACTTCCCGCTCACCCTCGAGCCCGTGCTCGACGCCCTCGAGCGGCACGTCGTGCTCCTGCGGCTGCTCGGCTCCGTGCAGGAGCAGGCCGACGTCGTCGCCGTGCGGATCGGCCAGGAGAACCCGTACGCCGAGCTGCAGACGACGTCGATGGTCTCCACCGGCTACGGCACCGGCACCGACCTCGTCGCCGGGCTCGGCGTCCTCGGCCCGACCCGGATGGACTATCCGACGACGATGGCCTCGGTCCGGGCCGTGGCGACGTACGTCTCCCGGATCCTCGACGGCTGAGGCCACGTGCCCGCGGTGGCCACGGCTCCCGCGGGCCCACCGGGTCCGCACACCCGACCAGACCCCCTGACCAGACCCCTGACAAGGACGAACCGTTGAACGACTACTACGAGCAGCTCGGCGTCGGCAAGGACGCCAGCCCCGAGGAGATCAAGCGGGCCTACCGCCGGCTCGCCCGCAAGCTCCACCCCGACGTCAACCCCGGCCCCGACGCGGAGGAGGAGTTCAAGCGGGTCTCGCAGGCCTACGACGTCCTCGGCGACCCGGAGAAGAAGCGCTCCTACGACATGGGGGCCGACCCCTACGCCGGGGGGGCCGCCAGCTTCGGGCAGGGCTTCTCGTTCAGCGACATCATGGACGCGTTCTTCGGCGGCGGCGCCGCCGCCGGCCGCGGTCCCCGCTCGCGGCAGGCCCGTGGCCAGGACGGCCTCGTGCGGGTGGACGTCGACCTCGTCCAGGCCGTCTTCGGCGGCGAGCGCGAGCTGACGATCGAGACCGCGGTCGCGTGCGAGACCTGCCACGGCGACGGGGCGCAGCCGGGCACCGGCCGGCGCACCTGCGACGTCTGCGGCGGCCGCGGTGAGGTCCAGCAGGTCCAGCGGTCCTTCCTCGGCCAGGTCATGACCTCCCGGCCGTGCATGACGTGCAGCGGCTACGGCGAGGTCATCCCCAACCCGTGCTACGAGTGCTCCGGCCACGGCCGGGTGCGCACCCGGCGCACCCTGACCGTCCGGATCCCCGGCGGGGTCGACACCGGCACCCGGATCCACCTCGCCGGGGAGGGCGAGGTCGGCGAGGGCGGTGGCCCGCCCGGGGACCTCTACGTCGAGGTCGTCGTCAACCCGCACTCGACGTTCGAGCGCCGCGGGGACGACCTGCACGCGACGATCCAGGTCCCGATGACCGCGGCCGCCCTCGGGGCAACCCTGAAGTTCGACACGTTCGACGGGACCCAGGAGATCGACGTCAAGCGCGGCACCCAGGCCGGGCACACGATCACGCTGCACGGACTCGGGGTGACCCGGCTGCGGGGCAACGGCCGCGGTGACCTCGTCATCCACGCCGACGTGCAGACCCCGACCGCGCTGACGCCCGAGCAGGAGGACGTGCTGCGCCAGCTCGCGGCGCTGCGCGGGGAGGAGCAGCCCGAGGGGCGGCTCGCCCCGACCGAGCACGGGTTCCTCACCAAGCTCCGCGGCGCGTTCCGCGCCCGCTGACGGCCGACCGCCGCCCCCGATGACGCTGCCGCTGTTCCGCCTGACCGCGGGGGGCCTCGACGGCCGCGCCGCCGGCGACCCGGTCGCCCTGACCGGGCCGGAGGGGCGGCACGCGGCCACCGTGCGGCGGATCCGGGTCGGGGAGGAGGTCCTGCTCGCCGACGGGCGCGGCGCGAGCGCCCGCGCCCGGGTCACGGCCGCCGGCCGGGACGAGCTCGAGACCACCCTGCTCGAGCTGCGCTCCGAGCCCGAGCCCGACCCCCGGTTCGTCCTCGTCCAGGCGCTCGCCAAGGGCGGGCGGGACGAGGCCGCGGTCGAGGCGGCCACCGAGCTCGGGGTGGACGAGGTGGTCCCCTGGCAGGCCGCGCGCAGCGTCGTCGTCTGGCGGGGGGAGAAGGCCGCCCGCGGCGCCCGGAGGTGGGCCGCGACCGCCGAGGCCGCCGCCAAGCAGTCCCGGCGCAGCCGCGACCCGGTCGTCGCCGACCCGGTGACCACGGACGCGCTGCGCGAGCGGGCCGCCGCGGCGGCCGCGTGCTACGTCCTCCACGAGGACGCCACCGCCCCGCTCGCCGGGACCGAGCCGCCCCCGGGCGGCGAGGTCCTGCTCGTCGTCGGGCCCGAGGGCGGCATCGCTCCGGAGGAGCTCGCGGCGCTCGAGTCGGCCGGGGCGGTCCCGGTGCGGCTCGGCCCGGGCGTGCTGCGGTCCTCGACCGCGGGTCCGGCCGGGCTCGCCGTGCTCAGCGCCCGCGGCCGCTGGCGCTGAGCACGGCGACGAGCGGGCCTTCGGCGCCGGCTCAGCCCACGCTGAAGGGCACCTCGACGGTGCCGAGCTCGCTGCCGTCGCGCTGGCTGGTCTCCCAGACCCGCAGGGTGTAGTCCCCGGCCGGGAGCTCACCCAGCTCGGCCCGGTACGTTCCCCGGCCCGGGGCCCCCTCGGACGCGGTCACGGTGCCCTCGTCGACGGCGACGCCGGCGCGGACGACGGACCACTGCAGGGTGCCCTCGAACACGCTCGCCTGGCCCTCGAGGCGGACCGGGCTCCCCGCGGCCAGCCGCTGTCCCCGGGCGGGGGAGGAGACCCAGATCGGGGCGAGCACGTCGTTCCACGACGCCTTCGGCGGGCGGGTGCGGTCCGTGCCGGCGGGGATCCGCCCGAACAGGTCGCTGCCGCCGTCGGCGAGGACGAAGCTGACCGGGACCGGGCCCCGGCCGAGCGCGGCCTCGGCGGTCCACACGAGCTGCTGGACCGACAGCTGCGCGGAGCGCCGGTCGAGCCCGGTCGGGCCGCCGTCGGAGAGGGTGAGGACGATCCGGTCCTCGGGGGAGACCGTCGCCTCCTGCAGGGTCGTGCCCCCCCAGCCGGCGAGGTAGTCCGCGCCGAGGCGGGACCCGGGGTCGAGCGCGGCCCGGACCGCGGCGGCGACCCGGGCGGCCGGCCCGGTGCCGTCGGCGCGCGCCGGGACGAACTCCCGGTAGAGGCCCTGCCGGTCGCCGAACCCGAGGACGGGGCCGACGAAGTACGCGGGCACGACCGTGGTCCCGGCCGCCGTCGGCACGGTGGTCCCCGACGAGCCCGTGGTCCCCGACGAGCCCGTGGGCCCCGACGCGCCCGACGTGCCGGAGCCCGTCGGCGACGGGCCGGACGCGGTCGGGCTCGCGACGGAGCCGGTCGGGGAGCCCGCGGGCGCCGTCCCCGGCAGGCCGCGGTCGCCGAAGAAGACCCCGGCGACGACGGCGACGACCGCCGCGGCGGCGAGCGGGACGAGCCACCGGTGCACCGGACCCCGCTCCCGCTCCGCGTCGTGCGCGCGGTCGAGGACGTCCCCGAGCCGGTCGCCGGGTCGCACCGACGACGCCTCCCGCTCGAGGGCGCGCCGCAGGCCCTGCTCGGTCTCACGCAGGTCGGGGTCGGTCATGACCGCTCCTCGGGGTCGGTGCCGAGCTGGTCGCGCAGGGCGAGCAGCCCGCGGTGGGCGTGGGCCTTGACCGAGCCCCGGGCGACGTCGAGGGCGTCGGCGATCTGGGCCTCGGAGAGGTCGAGGTAGTAGCGCAACACGAGGACCTCCCGCTGGCGACGGGGCAGCGCGGCGAGCGCGGCGACCATCGCGTCGTGGTCGGCGCCGGCGAGCGCGCCGGCCTCGGCGCTGGGCGCGGCCAGCCGCCCGGGGGCGCTCGCGCTGCCGGCCTCGGTGACGAGGTGGGCCTGCTCGACCCGGCGGTGGCGCAGCACCGACCGGGCGGTGTTGACGACGCTGCGGCGCAGGTAGGCGGTCGCCTTGTCGTGGTCGCTGAGCCCGTCCCACCGCCGGTGCACGGCGATGAGGGCGTCCTGGACCACCTCCTCGGCGACCTGCTGGTCGCGCACGAGCAGGTAGGCGACCCGCACCATCGTCGTCCACGACGCCGCGTACAGCTCGGCGACCCCCTCGTCGGCCGTCACGCGCGCCTCGCCCCCCGCCAGGGCACGGGGTCCGGTCCAGGAAGCCATCGTCACGATCCTCCCACGCGCGACCCGCCCGGCCGGTTGACCGCGGCCCCGGCCGCGTCGTGCCGCGTCGTGCGGGGGTGTGCCGCGGCGGGGAGCGGGCCCGCGCCCGTCGCCGGTCGGGGCCGCTAGGGTCGGGCCATGGACTCCGAGGACTGCCTGTTCTGCCGGATCGGGCGCGGCGACGTGCCCGCGGACGTCGTCCGCTCCAGCGACCTCAGCGTCGCCTTCCGGGACGTGAACCCGCAGGCGCCGACCCACGTCCTCGTCGTGCCCCGGCGGCACGTGCCGAGCGCGGCCGAGCTCGCCGCGACCTCGGCCGAGGAGCTCGCCGACGTCGTGCGCACCGGGCGCGAGGTCGCGGACGCCGAGGGACTGGACGGGCACTACCGGCTCGTGTTCAACACCGGCGAGGGAGCCGGGCAGAGCGTGTTCCACGCCCACCTCCACGTGCTGGGCGGCCGCCCGCTCTCGTGGCCACCCGGCTGAGCAGGCCCGTAGAATCACTCCTGTATGACAGACGCCGACCCGTTCCCTCCCGCCGAGGCCGCCACCGGTGAGACCGCCGACAGCGCGCTCCCGACCGCGGCCTCCGAACCGAGTGCCCCGACCCACACCGTCGTCGTGCCGCCGTCGGTGCCCATGGTCGGGCTCCTCGGCCCGCACGACGAGCTGCTGCGCACGATCGAGCGCCAGTTCCCGCAGGTCTCGATCCACGTGCGCGGCAACGAGTTCACCCTGACCGGGCCCAGCGCCGAGGTCGCGACCGTCGAGCGTCTCCTCGACGAGCTCCTCGCGGTCATCGAGGCCGGCCAGCCGCTCGGCCGGGAGGCCGTCGAGCGGTCCATCGGGATGCTGCGGGCCCGCGGCGGGGAGCGTCCCGCCGACGTGCTCACGATGAACATCATCTCCTCGCGGGGCCGCACGATCCGGCCCAAGACCGCCGGGCAGAAGCAGTACGTCGACGCCATCGACAGCCACACGATCGTGTTCGGCATCGGTCCGGCCGGGACCGGCAAGACCTACCTCGCCATGGCCAAGGCGGTCGCCGCCCTCCAGGCGAAGGAGGTCAACCGGATCATCCTCACCCGGCCCGCGGTCGAGGCGGGCGAGCGGCTCGGGTTCCTGCCCGGCACGCTCAACGACAAGATCGACCCGTACCTGCGGCCGCTCTACGACGCGCTGCACGACATGCTCGACCCGGAGTCGATCCCGCGGCTCATGGCCGCCGGCACCATCGAGGTCGCCCCGCTGGCGTACATGCGCGGCCGGACCCTCAACGACGCCTTCATCATCCTCGACGAGGCCCAGAACACCTCGCCCGAGCAGATGAAGATGTTCCTCACCCGGCTCGGCTTCGGCTCCAAGATCGTCGTCACCGGCGACGTCACCCAGGTCGACCTCCCCGGGGACACCCGCAGCGGCCTCAAGGTCGTCCAGGACATCCTCGGCACCGTCGACGACGTCCACTTCGCGCGGCTCGGGTCCCAGGACGTCGTCCGGCACCGGCTCGTCTCGGAGATCGTCGACGCCTACGGCCGCTGGGACGCCCGGCAGCACACGGGGGTGCAGCGTGAGCGTCGACGTTCTCAATGAGACCGGGTACGCCCTCGACGAGCTGGAGCTCGTCGCGTGCGCGACCTACGTCATGGAGCAGATGAAGGTCCACCCGCAGGCCGACCTCTGCCTGCGGGTCGTCGACGAGGACGCCATGGCGGTCCTGCACGAGATGTGGATGGACCTGCCCGGCCCGACCGACGTCATGAGCTTCCCCATGGACGAGCTGCGCCCCGGCCGGGAGGGGGTCGAGCCGGAGGAGGGGGTCCTGGGTGACATCGTGCTCTGCCCGACGGTCGCCGAGAAGCAGGCCCGCGAGGCCGGCCACGCGACCGAGGAGGAGCTGCTCCTGCTCACCACCCACGGCGTCCTCCACCTGCTCGGCTACGACCACGCCGAGCCGGAGGAGGAGAAGGAGATGTTCGACCTCCAGCGCACGCTGCTGCTGACGTTCCTCGCGGGGCGCGGCCGTCCCTCCGGGTGAGCGCGGTGGTCCTCCGGTTCGTCCTCGTCGCGCTCGGCGCGATCCTGCTCGCGTTCGTCCTCACCCTCGTCGAGTCCGCGATCGCCCGCACCTCGCGGGTGCGCGCCGAGGAGCTGCTCGAGGAGGAGCGCGCCGGCGCCCGCTCGCTCCTCCTCGTCGTCGGCGACGTCGCGGCCTACCTGTCGGTGCTCGCGTTCCTCCGGGCGGTCACCGAGTCGCTCGCCGCGGTCGTGGTCACCCTCGCCATCCACGAGGTCGTCGCCACGACGTGGCAGGCGCTGCTCGGCGCGGTCGCGATCATGGCGGTGGTCTCCTTCCTCGTCGTCGGCGTGTCCCCGCGCACGCTCGGCCGCCAGCACGCCGACGCCGTCGCGCTCACCGCCGCGCCGTTCGTCGTGTGGCTGCGCCGGGTGCTCGGCCCGCTCGCCCGCCTCCTGGTCACCGTCGGGAACGCCGTCACCCCCGGGCGGGGGTACCGCGACGGGCCGTTCCAGAGCGAGTCCGAGCTGCGCGACCTCGTCGACCAGGCCGGCGAGCGCTCCCTCATCGAGGCCGAGGAACGCCAGATGATCCACTCCGTGTTCGAGCTGGGTGACACCGTCGCCCGCGAGGTCATGGTCCCCCGGACCGACATGGTGACCATCGACAGCGGGACGACGTGCCGGAAGGCGATGTCGCTCTTCCTCCGGTCCGGCTTCTCCCGGATCCCCGTCGTCGGGGAGGGCTCGGACGACGTCCTCGGGCTGCTGTACTTCCGCGACGTCGTCCGGCGCGTCAACGCCGACCCGGAGGCGAGCACCCTGGAGATCGACCGGCTCATGCGGCCGATGGTGTTCGTCCCCGACAGCAAGCCCGTCGACGACCTGCTGCGCGAGATGCAGCGGGACCAGACCCACTTCGCCGTCGTCATCGACGAGTACGGCGGGACCGCCGGGCTGGTGACGATCGAGGACATCCTCGAGGAGATCGTCGGGGAGATCGCGGACGAGTACGACCGCGAGGGCCCGGGCGTGGAGGACCTCGGGGACGGCCGCTGGCGGGTGCCCGCCTCCCTCGACATCGACGACCTCGCCGAGCAGTTCGACGTCGACATCGCCGAGGAGGAGGTCGACACCGTCGGGGGGCTGATCGGCAAGACCATCGGCCGGGTCCCGATCCTCGGGTCGCACTGCGAGGTGGCAGGCTTGTCGCTCACCGCGGAGAAGATGGCCGGGCGCCGCCACCGCATCGCGACCGTCGTCGTCGAGCGGGTCGCCGAGCCCGAGCAGGAGACGGGCGAGCACGGCGAGGACGAGCGGTCCCACGAGCGAGAGGGCGTGGCGTGAGCGAGCAGGAGCCCCCCGTCGACGACGCTGCCGACACGGCCGAGGCTGCCGCGACTGCGGACACGTCCCGGACGGCCGACACGCCCCAGGGGGCCGGGACGGCGGACGCGGCCGGCGCGGTCCCGCCGGTCGGCGCCGAGCGCGCGGCGCAGCAGGCCGCCGGGTACACCGCCGGCTTCGCGTGCATCGTCGGCCGCCCCAACGCGGGCAAGTCGACCCTGACCAACGCCCTCGTCGGGGAGAAGGTCGCGATCACGTCCTCGAAGCCGCAGACGACCCGGCACGCGATCCGGGGAATCGTCACGACCGACACCAGCCAGCTCGTGCTCGTCGACACCCCCGGGCTCCACAAGCCCCGCACCCTGCTCGGCGAGCGCCTCAACGACCTCGTCCGCGACACCCTCCTCGAGGTCGACGTCATCGGCTTCTGCCTGCCCGCCGACCAGCGCCCCGGACCCGGCGACACGTTCATCGCCCGCGAGCTCGCCGAGCTCCGCCGGGCCCGGCGCACCCCGGTCGTCGCCATCGCGACCAAGAGCGACCGGGTGGACAAGCAGCGGCTCGCCGAGCACCTCATCGCCATCGACCAGCTCGGCGACTGGACCGAGATCGTGCCGTGCTCGGCCACCCGTGGGGACCAGGTCGAGGAGGTCCGCGAGGTCCTCGCCGCCCACCTGCCGCCGTCCCCGGGCCCGCTCTACCCCGAGGGGTCGGTCACCGACGAGCCCGGGGTCGTGATGATCGCCGAGCTCGTCCGGGAGGCCGCGCTCGAGGGCGTGCGGGACGAGCTGCCCCACTCCCTCGCCGTCGTCGTCGACGAGATCGTCCCCCGGGAGGGCCGTCCCGAGGACGACCCGATGTCCGACGTCCGGGTCCACGTGTTCGTCGAGCGGGAGTCCCAGAAGGCGATCGTCATCGGCCGCGGCGGCTCCCGGCTGCGCGAGGTCGGCACCACCGCGCGCCGCGGGATCGAGGAGGTCCTCGGGCACCGGGTCTACCTCGACCTCCACGTCAAGGTCGCCAAGGACTGGCAGCGCGACCCCAAGCAGCTGCAGCGCCTCGGGTTCTGACGGGCCCGTCCCGGGCGACGGTCCCCGGCCCGTCCGCGCAGGTCAGCGGCGGTCCGGTCCCGCATCGCGGGCGTGGGGGAAGCGGCCGTGGCCGGTCCGTATGCTGGGACGCATGCGAGTTGGAGTCTTCGGAGCAACTGGACAGGTCGGATCGGTCATGCGCACGCTCCTCGCCGAGCGCGCGTTCCCGGTCGACGACATCCGCTTCTTCGCCTCGGCCCGGTCGGCCGGGTCGACGCTGCCCTGGGGTGACGGCGAGGTGACCGTCGAGGACACCGCGACGGCCGACTTCTCCGGCATCGACGTCGCGCTGTTCTCCAACGGCGGGTCGACGTCGAAGCAGGTCGCCCCCGAGGTTGCGGCGGCCGGCGCGACGGTCGTCGACAACTCCTCGGCGTGGCGCAAGGACCCCGAGGTCCCGCTCGTCGTCGCCGAGGTCAACCCCGAGGACCTGGCCGACATCCCCAAGGGCATCGTCGCCAACCCGAACTGCACGACGATGGCCGCGATGCCGGTCCTGAAGCCGCTGCACGACCTCGGCTGCCTGACCCGGCTGACCGTCGCGTCCTACCAGGCCGTGTCCGGCTCCGGAGGCAAGGGCCTCGTCGAGCTCGACAGCCAGCTGCGCGCCGGCTACGCCTCCGGTGACCCGAAGGACCTCGCCCTCGACGGGCGCGCGGTGACCCTGCCGCCGCCCGAGGTGTACGCGGTCCCGGTCGGGTTCAACGTCGTCCCGCTCGCCGGGTCGCTCGTCGACGACGGGTCGCTGGAGACGGACGAGGAGCAGAAGCTGCGCAACGAGTCGCGCAAGATCCTCCACCTGCCCGACCTGCCCGTCGCCGGCACGTGCGTGCGGGTGCCGGTCTTCACCGGCCACGCCCTCGCCATCCACATCGAGCTCGAGCGGTCGGTGAGCCCCGACGAGGCGCTCGACGTGCTCAAGAACGCGCCCGGCGTCGTCGTCACCGACGTGCCGAACCCCCTCGAGGCCGCCGGCCGCGACGAGGTGTTCGTCGGGCGCGTGCGCACCGACCAGTCCGCGCCGGAGGGCCGGGGCCTGAGCCTGTTCGTCGCCGGCGACAACCTCCGCAAGGGCGCCGCCCTCAACGCCGTCCAGGTCGCCGAGCTGCTCGCGGCGCGCTGACCGGCCGCGCTCGGTCCACGCCGCTCACCGGACCGCGCGCCAGACCGACTCCCCGGCGCTCGGCCCCGGTCGCCACGACGCGATCCAGGGCCCGGTGCCCTCGCTGGGGTCGAGCACGCCCTCCTCGAGCCACGTGTGCTCGCCGGCGAGCACCGAGCGGGTCAGGGCCACGTCGGCGGAGTCGGTGTTCGACCACAGCGCGTCGAACAGCCGGCCCACCCGCACCCGGGCCTGGCCGCAGAACGCGTCGGCGAGCTCGACGGCGGCCCGGCCCCGCGGGACCTCGCCCGCCGTGCTCGCCTCCTGCCGGAGGGTCTCGGCCCGGCTGCACGCGGCGGCCATCGCGAACAGCTCGGCGCCGATGTCGACGACCCGGCCGAGGAAGACCTGCTTGTACTCCATCTTCCCCTGCCAGCGGGACATGCCGTAGAAGGTCTGCCGCGCGAGCTTGCGGGACGAGCGCTCGACGAACCGCAGGTGGGTCGCGAGCGGGCCGAAGTCGGCGTACGAGCCGGGACGGTCCCCGGCCCCGGTGACGAGCCTCGGCAGCCACCTGGCGTAGAACCCGCTTGCTCCGGCCGCGGCCCGGGCCTTGGTCTGGAGGTCGGCGTCGGGGTCGGCGAGCTCCCCTGCGGCCTTGAGGTGCTCGTCGACGGCCTCCCGCGCGATGAGCAGGTGCATGATCTCGGTGGAGCCCTCGAAGATCCGGTTGATCCGCAGGTCGCGCAGTACCTGCTCGGCGGGCACCGCGCGCTCGCCCCGGGCGGCGAGGGACGCGGCGGACTCGTACCCGCGGCCGCCCCGGACCTGGACGAGCTCGTCGGCGACGCGCCACGCCATCTCGCTGCTCCACAGCTTCGCCAGCGCCGCCTCGATCCGGATGTCCGTGCTCCCGGCGTCGGCGAGGCGCGCCGAGACCTCGAGCACCGACTCGAGACCGAACGCCGTGGCGGCGATGAACGCGACCTTCTCGGCGACGGCGGCGTGGTGGCCGACCGGGCGGCCCCACTGCACCCGCTCGCTCGACCACTCCCGGGCGATCTTCAGCGACCACTTGCCGGCGGCGGCGCACATCGCCGGGATCGACAGGCGCCCCGCGTTGAGGGTCGTCAGCGCGATCTTCAGGCCCTGTCCCTCTGCGCCCAGCCGGTTCTCGGCCGGGACCCGCACCTGGTGGAACCGGGTGACGCCGTTCTCGAGGCCGCGCAGTCCCATGAACGCGTTGCGGTTCTCGACGGTGACCCCCTCCGAGGCGGTCTCGACGACGAACGCGGTGATGCCGCCACGCCCGCCCTCGTGCCCGCCGTCGTGCCCGGCGTCGTGGGCCGGGACGCGGGCCATGACGACGAGCAGTTCGGCGACGACCCCGTTCGTCGTCCACAGCTTCACCCCGTCGAGGAGGTAGCCGCCGTCCCCGGTCGGGGTGGCGGTGGTCGCGACCCGCGCCGGGTCGGAGCCGACGTCGGGCTCGGTGAGCAGGAACGCCGAGATCGCGCCCGCGGCGCAGCGGGGGAGGAAGCGCTGCTTCTGGTCCGTCGTGCCGACGAGCTTGACCGGCTCCGGCACCCCGATCGACTGGTGCGCCGAGAGCATCGCGCCGAGGCTGGCGTTGACCGAGCCGACGAGCATGAGCGCCCGGCCGTAGGTCGCCATCGACAGCCCGAGGCCGCCGTACTCGGTGGGGATCTTCATCCCGAACGCGCCGATGTCGGCGAGCGCGGCGAGGTCCTCGTCCGGGACCCGGGCCTCCCGCTCGATCCGGGCGGCGTCGATCCCGGCGCAGACCTCCCTCAGCCGGGCGAGGAACTCCTCGCCGCGCGCCTGCTCCTCCGGGTCGGCGGCCGGCGGCGGGTGGATCAGCCCGAGGTCGAAGCGGCCGAGGTAGAGCTCCTTGGCGAAGCTCGGCCGGGTCCACGCGGACTCCCGCGCGGCCTCGGCGACGGCCCGGGCCTCCTTCTCGCTGACCCCACCGTTCCCCCCGGGACCCCCGGCGGCCTCACCCGGCCCGCGGTGCTGCGTCTGCGCGCTCATGTCTCTCCCCACCCTGTCCGTGTCCTCGCCCTGCGGCGCCGGTCCCCCCAAGTGTCACCCGAGCGGGCGAGGTGCGGAAGGGGCACGGGGAAGGCCTGACGACGTCCCGGATCGTGGGCGCAGGCGTCCGCGGGCTGGACCGGGAGGGTCGGCGGGCCTACCGTGGGGGGCATGCGGTCCCTGCGACTCCTCCTTCGCTGCCGCGGCGAGGCCTGAACGGCCGCCCCTCGTCGCGGAGTTCGTCGTGTCCGGCCGGCACCCGCGACGAGAGAAGTTGAGGAACAGCAGATGATCCACCCGCAGCAGCCCTCGGGCATGCCGATCGAGAAGTACGTCCCGTTCCAGGACCAGATCCGGGTCGAGCTCCCGGACCGCACGTGGCCGGACCGGGTGATGACGAAGGCGCCGCGGTGGTGCGCGGTCGACCTGCGCGACGGGAACCAGGCGCTCATCGACCCGATGAACGCCGAGCGCAAGATGCGCATGTTCAAGCTCCTGGTCCGGATGGGATACAAGGAGATCGAGGTGGGGTTCCCGTCGGCGAGCCAGACCGACTTCGACTTCGTCCGCGAGCTCATCGACGGCGGCCACATCCCCGACGACGTCGCGATCCAGGTCCTCACCCAGTGCCGGGACCACCTCATCGAGCGGACCTTCGACGCGATCAAGGGCGCGAAGCAGGCGATCGTCCACTTCTACAACTCGACGTCGGTGCTGCAGCGCCGGGTCGTGTTCGGCCTGCCCGAGGACGGCATCGTCGACATCGCCCTCCAGGGGGCGCGGCTGTGCCGCAAGCTCGAGGAGACCGTCCCCGAGACCGACGTCTACTACGAGTACTCCCCGGAGTCCTACACCGGCACCGAGCTCGAGTTCGCGGTGCGGATCTGCAACGAGGTCATCGACGTCATCGACCCGACGCCGGACCACAAGATGATCGTCAACCTCCCCGCGACGGTCGAGATGGCCACCCCCAACGTCTACGCCGACTCGATCGAGTGGATGACCCGGCAGCTGCACCGGCGCGAGTCCGTCATGGTCTCCCTCCACCCGCACAACGACCGCGGCGAGGGCGTCGCGGCCGCTGAGCTGGGCTACCTCGCCGGGGCCGACCGGATCGAGGGCTGCCTGTTCGGCAACGGGGAGCGCACCGGCAACGTCTGCCTCGTCACCCTCGGGATGAACCTGTTCAGCCAGGGCATCGACCCCGAGATCGACTTCTCCGACATCGACGAGATCCGCCGGACCGTCGAGCACTGCAACCAGCTGCCCGTCGGCGAGCGCCACCCCTGGGGAGGCGACCTCGTGTTCACCGCGTTCTCCGGGTCCCACCAGGACGCGATCAAGAAGGGCTTCGAGGACATGCAGCGCCGCTCGGCCGAGAGCGGCAAGGACATCGACGAGCTCGTCTGGGGCGTGCCGTACCTGCCGATCGACCCGCACGACCTCGGCCGGTCCTACGAGGCGGTGGTGCGGGTCAACAGTCAGTCCGGCAAGGGCGGCATCGCCTACATCCTCAAGAGCGAGCACCAGCTCGACCTGCCCCGGCGGCTGCAGATCGAGTTCAGCGGGGTCGTCCAGGCCAAGACCGACACCGAGGGCGGCGAGGTCGCCCCGAAGGTGCTGTGGGAGAGCTTCCAGGACGAGTACCTGCCCGTCACCGACGGGGCCGCGAACTCGTGGGGCCGGTTCACCCCGGTCGGGCACACCCTCGTCAGCGAGGAGGAGGGGCTGGACCGGATCCGGGCCACGGTGCTCGACGACGGCACCGAGGTCACCCTCGAGGGCGTGGGCAACGGCCCGATCGCCGCGTTCGTCGACGCGCTCGGCGGGGTCGGCATCGACGTCCGGGTGCTCGACTACCACGAGCACGCGCTCTCGGCCGGCGGCGACGCCCAGGCGGCGGCGTACGTCGAGTGCGCCGTCGGTGACCGGGTCCTCTGGGGGGTCGGGCTGCACAACAGCATCGTCCGGGCCTCGCTGACGGCGGTGCTGTCGGCGGTCAACCGCGCCGAGCGGGGCACCCTCCCCGACTGACCCGGGCCGCCCGGCCACCCACCACCGGCGGACATCGTCGTCACCGGCGGCAACTGCCGCCGGTTGCGACGACGTCCTGCGCTGTCGGGCCAGCGGAAACGCCCTCCCGGGGTGCGCCGCCGGGCCGGGAGGCGGGCACGACCCGGACGCGGGCCCGTTGCGCCGTCGGGTCAGCGGACCCCGCGGACCCGGAACTGGATCGAGATCCGCGGGCCGACCGGCCGCGCGGTCTTGGGGACCGCGTGGTCCCACGTGCGCTGGCACGAGCCGCCCATGACGAGCAGGTCGCCGTGGCCCTGGGCCAGTCGGCGGGCGGGGCCGCCGCCGCGCGGGCGGAGGACGAGCGGCCGGGCGGCCCCGACCGAGAGGATCGCGACCATCGTGTCCCTGGTCTGGCTGCGGCCGATGCGGTCGCCGTGCCACGCGACCGAGTCCTGCCCGTCCCGGTAGAGGCAGAGCCCGGCGGTCACGAAGGGCTCCCCGAGCTCGCGGGCGTAGTGCCGGCTCAGGGCGTCCCGGGCCTCGACGAGGACGGGGTGGGGGAGCGGCTCGTCCTCGCCGTAGAACTTCAACAGCCGCGGGACGTCCACCTCCCGCTCGTACATCCAGCGTCGCTCGGCGTGCCACGGCACGTCCGCGTGGAGCGCGGCGAACAGCTCGTCCGCTCCGGCGAGCCAGCCCGGTCGGAGGTCGAGCCACGCCCCGCGGGTCAGCGGGGTGCGACTCACCCCGGGCGCGAGCGGGCGGAGCGAGATCTCGTCGTCGAGGTCGAGCAGCGACCCCTGTAGCGCGGCGGCCATGGGCCCACCCTACCTCAAACCTCGAACACGTGTACGAACCACTTCCCCCAAAGAGCCCCCCGAAATCCGCACTTCGTGCCCGTTCGACCGCGCCCGAGTCGGGCAAACCGGGCGTGAGCGCGGCCGAACGGGCACGAAGTGCGGCGTGTCGCCCCCCGGGTGAGCGGGACGTTCGGCTCTCGCGGCCGGACGTCGGGGGGACGAGGGTGGAGGTGGCGCCGGGGAGCGGCGTCCTCGGATCGGTGCCTGGGAGGTGCGCAGTGGCGACGCGGGCATCCGCCCGGTCAGGGGCAGCGGCCTCGGGCCTCGTCGGCGGGGTCGGGGACGGCTCCCGGCCGGCTCGGCGGCACCGGTCCGTCGGGACCCTCGGCCTGCTCCTCGGCGCCGGTCTCGTGGCCAACGCCGCCGTCGGCCCGCTGGGGGCCGGGCTCGTCGACTTCGACCTGGACGAGTCGCTGACGAACCAGCTCCTCGGGCTCGAGGTCGTCACCCTCGTGCTCGTCGTCCCGGCCCTGGTCGTCGCCGGCGTCCTGTGCCGCCGGGGCCGCCCCGCGGGACCCGTGCTCCTCGTCGGGCCGGCGGGCTACGCGGCGTACATGCTCGTGCAGTACCTGCTCGGGCCCGGGTACCTGCGCTACGAGCCGGTGATCCTGCTCCAGCTCGGGCTGCTCGTCGCGAGCGTCGTGCTGGTCGCCCGCGCCTGGGCGCTCGCGCTCGACGGGCCGCTGCCTGGCCTGGACCCCGCCGCGGCCCGGCGCCGCGCGGTGGTCCTGCTCGGCCTCGCGGGCTTCGTCGTGCTGCGCTACCTGCCCGGCCTGCTCGCGGCCGTCACCTCGGGTCCGCTGCCGGAGGAGTTCACGCGGTCGCCCGGCTTCTACTGGTCGATCTGGGTGCTCGACCTCGGACTCGTCGTGCCGGCCACCGTCGCCGCAGCCGTGGGGGTCCGCCGGGGGGACCGTTCCGGCGAGCTCGCGACGTACGCCGTCTTCGGCTGGTTCGCGCTCGTCCCGCCGTCGGTCGCCGCGATGGCGCTCGTCATGCTCGCCCGTGGGGACCCGAACGCCTCGGCGGGCACGGCATCGCTGCTGAGCGTGGCCGCGGTCGTGTTCGCGGGGCTCGCGGTGTGGGTGCTGCGCCCGCTGCTGGCCCGCCGCGCCCGCGTCCGCTGACCTCGCCTCACGCCCGGGACGCCGAGCCGACTCATGCACTTCGTGCCCGAAGTGCTCCGGCGAGTCAGGCACTTCGTGCCCGTTGCGCCGCGCTCGCGCCCGCTTTGCCCGGGTTGCCTCCGGCCAACCGGGCACGAAGTGCGGATTGGGGGACGGCCAACCGGGCACGAAGTGCGGGCTACGGGCGGGGGGACGGCGTGGGGGCGTGGGACCCGGCGGGACCGGGGAGGACAATGGGGGGATGCCGCTCTACCGTGACGAGGCGATCGTCCTGCGCACCCACAAGCTGGGTGAGGCCGACCGCATCGTCACGCTGTTCGCCCGGCGCCTGGGCAAGGTCCGGGTCGTCGGCAAGGGCGTGCGCCGGACGAAGAGCAGGTTCGGCGCGCGGCTGGAGCCGGCGATGGTCGTCGACGTCCAGTGCTACGAGGGACGCTCGCTCGACACCGTCACCCAGGCCGAGACGCTCGCGTCCTGGGGGGACGCCATCGCGCGGGACTACACCGCCTGGACCACCGCCGCGGCGATGCTCGAGACCGCCGACCGGCTCACCGAGGAGCGCGAGCCCGCGCTGCAGCAGTACCTCCTGCTCGCCGGCGCGCTGCGCTCGCTCGCGGGCGGCGAGCACGACCCCGGCCTCGTCCTCGACGCCTACCTGCTCCGGGCGCTCGCCGTCGCCGGCTGGGCGCCGAGCTTCCACGACTGCGCCCGCTGCGGCGCGCCCGGACCCCACCGCGCGTTCCACCTGCCCTCCGGCGGCACCGTCTGCCCCGCCTGCCGGCTGCCCGGCTCGGCGGCTCCGGCGCCGGAGACGATGACCCTGCTCGCGGCCCTGCTCACCGGGGACTGGGCGGTCGCGGACGTGAGCGAGTACCGGCACCGGCGCGAGGGCAGCGGCCTGACCTCGGCCTACCTCCAGTGGCACATCGAGCGCGGCGTGCGCTCGCTGCGCCTCGTCGACCGGACCCCGGACCCGGCCCGGGGCAGGCCGGCGTAGCCGACGGGGGCGGGCCCCGCCCGACCGGGGCTCCGGTGAGCACTAGCATGCCCGCCGTGGCAGCGACCTACCTCTACGACGCCGTCCGCACCCCGTTCGGTCGCTACGGCGGGGCGCTGGCGCGGACCCGCGCCGACGACCTCGCCGCGCTCGTCGTCCGCGAGCAGCTCGCCCGGGTGCCCGACCTCGACCCCGCCCGCCTCGACGAGGTCGTCCTCGGCAACGCCAACGGCGCCGGCGAGGAGAACCGCAACGTCGCCCGGATGGCGAGTCTGCTCGCCGGCGTGCCGACCTCGGTGCCCGGTACCACCGTCAACCGTCTCTGCGGCTCCAGCCTCGACGCCGCCATCATCGCCTCGCGGCAGATCGACGTCGGCGAGGCCGACGTCGTCCTCGTCGGGGGCGTCGAGTCGATGAGCCGGGCGCCGTGGGTGCTGCCCAAGACCGAGAGGCCGTTCCCCGCCGGGGACCTCCCGCTCGTCTCGACCACCCTCGGCTGGCGCCTGGTCAACCCCGCCATGCCGGCCGAGTGGACGGTCTCCCTCGGCGAGGCCACCGAGATCCTCCGAGAGCGCCACGGCATCTCCCGGGAGCGCCAGGACGCCTTCGCCCTGCGTTCCCACGAGCTCGCTGCCGCCGCGTGGGCCGACGGCTTCTACGACGACCAGGTCGTCGCCGTGCCCGGCGTCGACCTCGAGCGCGACGAGTCGGTCCGGGAGACCTCCGCCGACAGGCTCGCCTCCCTCAGCCCGGTCTTCCGGGACGACGGCACCGTCACCGCCGGCAACGCCTCTCCGCTCAACGACGGCGCCTCGGCCGCACTCCTCGGCAGCGAGGCCGCCGCGGCGAGCATCGGTGCCGAGCCCCTGGCCCGGGTCGCGGGCCGGGGCGCGTTCGCCCTCGAGCCCCAGCTGTTCGGCTTCGCCCCGGTCGAGGCCGCGAACATCGCGGTCCGCCGGGCCGGCATCGCCTGGGGCGACGTCGGGGCCGTCGAGCTCAACGAGGCCTTCGCCGCGCAGTCCCTGGCCTGCGTCGACGCCTGGGACGTCGACCCCGGCATCGTCAACACCCACGGCGGCGCCGTCGCGATCGGCCACCCCCTCGGCGCATCCGGCACCCGGATCCTCGGCACGCTCGCCCGCACCCTCGTCGACTCCGGCGAGCGCTGGGGCGTCGCCGCGATCTGCATCGGGGTCGGGCAGGGCCTGGCCGTCGTCCTCGAGAACCTCCGACGCTGACACACTGGGGTCGCCGACCACCCGGACCCGAGCGAGAGTGCCGCCCATGCCCGTCGAGCGCCCGTTTCCCCACCCGAGCGGGGCGACCGCGCCGGCGGTCCCGGCCCGGCTGGTGCCGCGCCACGTCGCGGTCGTCATGGACGGCAACGGCCGCTGGGCCAACGCCCGCGGCCTGCCCCGGACGAAGGGGCACGAGGCGGGGGAGTCCGCGCTCCTCGACGTCATCGCCGGGGCCGTCGAGCTCGGCGTGGGCCACCTGTCGGCGTACGCGTTCTCGACCGAGAACTGGAAGCGGTCCCCGGACGAGGTCCGGTTCCTCATGGGCTTCAACCGCGACGTCATCCGCCGCCGCCGCGACCAGCTCCACGCCTGGGGGGTGCGGATGCGGTGGGTGGGGCGACGGCCCCGCCTGTGGCGCTCGGTCATCCACGAGCTCGAGGTCGCCGAGGAGCTGACCAAGGACAACACCGGGCTGACGCTGTACTTCTGCGTCAACTACGGCGGGCGCGCCGAGGTCGCCGACGCCGTCCGCCGCATCGGCGAGGACGTCGCCGCCGGCCGGCTGAAGCCGAAGGGGATCGACGAGCGGACGATCGGCCGCTACCTCGACGAGCCGGACATGCCCGACGTCGACCTGTTCGTCCGCTCCAGCGGCGAGCAGCGCACGAGCAACTTCCTCCTCTGGCAGAGCGCCTACGCCGAGCTCGTGTTCCTCGACACGCTCTGGCCCGACTTCGACCGGCGCCACCTCTGGCAGGCCGTCGAGACCTACGCCCGGCGCGACCGCCGTTACGGCGGCGCCGTCGACACCCCCGACGAGGTCCCCGACGAGACCCCCGACGAGCAGGGCGGACCCGGCGCGGCCCCGGGGCCCGCCTGACGCGTCGACCGCGGAGCCCGGCCCCTCCGGACACCGCTCAGGGCCCTGCCCCGGAGGACGCCGCGCACGCCGGGCAGAGCCCGACGATCTCGACGGTGTGCTCGACGTCGGTGTAGCCGTGCTCGGCGCTGACCCGGTCGGTCCACGCCTCGACCGCCGGACCCTCGACCTCGACGGTGCGCCCGCAGGCGCGGCACACGAGGTGGTGGTGGTGGCGGGTCGTGGCGCACATCCGGTACACCGCCTCCCCCTCGCCGGTGCGCCGCACGTCGACCTCGCCCTCGGTGACCATCGACTGCAGCGTCCGGTAGACCGTCGCGAGCCCGACCCGCGCGCCGGCGTCCCTCAGGGCGGCGTGGACCTCCTGCGCGGACCGGAACTCCTCCTGGTCGGCGAGCACGGACTCCACGGCCGTGCGCTGCCGGGTGGGGCGCCGGCCGGTCACCGCCGGACCTCCGTCTCGTCGTGGACGTCCCAGTGGCCCTCGTGGGGGGCGTGCCGGTCGCCGTCGTGGACGTAGTCGACGTGGTCGCCGTGCAGGACGGCCTCGTGCCCGCACCCCGGTCCGTGCTCGTGGCCGTGGGGCCCGGCACGCCGGTGCGCCCGGGCGCGCACCCGGCCGGTGATCGCAGTCGCCCCCGCGGTCGCGACGAAGACCCCGATCGCGACGAGGACGATCGTCCCGCCGGACGGGGTGGCCGCGTAGAACGACCCGAGCACCCCACCCAGGCTCGCGAGCACCCCGACCGCGACGGCGACCCGCACGCTCGCGGCGAAGCTGCGCGCGAGCAGCTGCGCGGTCGCGTTCGGCAGGATCATCAGCGCGCTGATGAGCAGCAGCCCGACGACCCGCATCGAGACGACGACCGTGACGGCGGTGAGGACGGACAGGGCGAGGTTGAGCCCGGTCACCGGCAGCCCGCTCGCCCGGGCGTACTCCTCGTCCTGGGCGACCGCGAACAACCACGGCCGCAGCAGCGACGTCGTGAGGAGGACCACGACGGTGAGCACCGCGAACACGACGACGTCCGCGCGGCTCGTCGTCGTGATCGCCCCGAACAGGTACGCGGTCAGGCTCGCGGGCGTGCCCGCGGCGGACCGGCCGATGATGACGACGCCGGCGGCGATGCCGCCGTAGAACATCACCGCGAGGGCGACGTCCCCGCTCGTGCGCCCCCGCAGCCGGATCAGCTCGACGGCGACGGCCGCGAGGACCGCCGCGGCGAGCGCGGTGAGCACCGGGGCGGCCCCGGTGAGCACGCCCACCGCGACCCCGGCGAGCGCGACGTGGCCCATGCCGTCCCCGATGAGCGACATGCGGCGCTGGACGAGGAAGATCCCGACCATCGGCGCGGCGAGGCCGACGAGCACGGCGGCGACGAGCGCCTGCCGCATGAAGTCGTAGGCGAGCACCTCAGGCATCCCGCTCGGCCCCCTTCCGGGCCGCCGGGTCCAGCGGGCCCCGGTCCGGGGGGCCCGCCAGGTGCGGCACGATCTCGGCGTCGTCGTCGTGGTGGTGGCTGACGAGCCCGGCGGCGACGGCGCTGCGGGCGTACTCCGCCGGCGTCGCGTCGAGCCGGACCCGTCCGTCGCGGACGACGACGACGCGGGTGACGAGGTCGGCGACGGCCGCGAGCTCGTGGGTGACGATGAGCATCGTCGTCCCCTCGGCGACGAGCCGGGCGAGGACGTCGGCGAGCACGCGCTGGTTGGCGACGTCGACCCCCGCGGTCGGCTCGTCCATGACGAGCACGTCCGGCTCCCCGGCGAGCGCTCGGGCGATGAGGACCCGCCGCTGCTGGCCCCCGGAGAGCGTCGTGACGTCGCGGCCCGCGAGGTCGGCGAGGCCGACGACCTCGAGGGCGTGGCGCACGGCCCGCCGGTCGGCGGCGGCGGAGCGTCGCCACGGGGCCCACCAGCGGCGGCGGGAGAGCCGGCCGACGGCGACGATCTCCTCCGCGGTCGAGCGCACCGACGTGCCCAGGGTGTGGCGCTGCGGGACGTAGCCCACCCGCCACCGCTCGATCTGGTCCAGCGGCCGGCCGAGGAGGGCCACCTCGCCGCCGAGCCGGTCGGTGAGCCCGAGCAACCCCCGGACGAGTGTCGACTTCCCCGACCCGTTCGGGCCGAGGACGGCGACGACCTCGCCGCGCCGGACCCGCAGGGTGGTCGGGGCGACGACGAGCCGGTCGGCGTAGCCGAACGAGGCCTCCCGCAGCGAGAGGACCTCCTCGCCCGCGGTCTGGTCCGGTGAGTCCGCCGCGGCCACGGGTCCGCTGCCGCCGGTCACGAGCAGCCCTGCCCGGCGCGCAGCGCGGCGAGGTCGGCCCGCATCACCTCGGGGTAGCTCCGCCCGGGGGAGGAGTCGGTGATGCCCTCGACGGGGTCGAGGACGGCGAGCTCGGCCCCGGTCTCCCGGGCGACGGTCTCGGTGACGCCGGGGGCGGCCAGGGTCTCGGTGTACACGGTGGTGATGCCCTTCTCTCGGACGAGGCGGATGACGTCGGCCAGGGCCGCCGCGGAGGGCTCGGCGTCGGGGTCGAGTCCGGTGACCCCGTGCTCGGTGAAGCCGTACCGGGCGGCGAGGTAGCCGAAGGCCTCGTGGCCGGTGACGAGGTCACGGACCCGGCAGTCCACGAGCCCGTCCCGGAACTCGCGGTCGAGGGCAGCCATCCGGGCCGCGAACCGGCGGGCGCCGGCGCGGTAGGCCGCCGCGTGGTCGGGGTCGACCCGCGCGAGCGCCCGCCCGATCGCGAGGCCCGCGTCGGCGTACCGGGTCGGGTCGAGCCAGAAGTGCGGGTCGACCGTCCCGCCGGCGTGGTCGTGCTCGCTCGTCGTGTGCTCGGTCCCGCTCGGGTCGGCGGTGAGGTCGAGCCGGGCGGCGGGTGCGACGTCGAGGACCGCGGCGGGGGAGAGGTCGGCCACGCCGGTGTCGACGGCCGGCTGGAAGCCCGACTCGTAGACGACGAGGTCGGCGTCGGCGAGGTCGGCGACCTCGCGGGGGGTGAGCTCGAGGTCGTGCGGCTCGGCGCCCGGCTTGGTCAGCGACGTCACCCGGACCCGGTCCCCGCCGACCTGCTCGGTCGCGTAGACGAGGGGGTAGAAGGCCGCGGCGACGGCGACCCGGCCCCCTGC
Source organism: uncultured Actinomycetota bacterium (assembly GCA_963800325.1). Lineage (GTDB taxonomy): Bacteria > Actinomycetota > Actinomycetes > Actinomycetales > Dermatophilaceae > CAWDAQ01. Next base: position 187,502 of record CAWDAQ010000011.1, read on the forward strand.
GGCACCGCCGTCGTCGGCGGCCGGCTGCGGGGCGCCGCAGCCGGCGAGCGCGACCGCGCCGACAGCGGCCCACGCGGCCAGCCCTCTGAACATGACAACCATTCTCAAGAAAAGTGAGAACGGTTGTCAAGTTCGGCGACGACGGGCGGACGCCGTCGGGCGCTCAGGCGGGTCGGGGGACCGCCTGGACGACCGCGACCGCGAGCAGGAGGACGAGCACCGCGATCCGCAGCAGCCGCTCGGCCGCGCTCAGGTGCGGCCAGCCGAGCACGAGGAGCCACGCGAGGAACAGCAGGACGAGGACGGTGCACACCCAGCCCCACGGGAGCAGCGCCCCGGCGGCGATGAGCGCGAGCACCGCGAGCACGGGCACGGCTCGCGGCAGCGCCCCCAGCCGGCGCAGCAGGGGCTCGCTCGTGGTCTCCAGGCTCGTGCGGAAGCGGCTCGACACAGTCGGCCAGCCTAGGCCACGCCGGCGCCGGCCCCGGACTCGCGGTGACCGGCTCCCCGCGGCAGGCGGCCGGTGGGTGGTCGATACCCTTCTGCGCATGGCAGCACCGACCTCGACCGTCGACACCGTCGTCAACCTGTGCAAGCGCCGCGGCTTCGTCTTCCCCTGCGGGGAGATCTACGGCGGCACCCGCTCGGCGTGGGACTACGGGCCGCTCGGGGTGGAGCTGAAGGAGAACATCAAGCGGCAGTGGTGGCGCTCCCTGGTCACCGGGCGCGACGACATCGTCGGGCTCGACTCCTCGATCATCCTCCCGCGCCAGGTGTGGGAGGCCTCCGGCCACGTCGAGGCGTTCGTCGACCCGCTCGTCGAGTGCCGCTCGTGCCACAAGCGGTTCCGCGCCGACCACCTCCAGGAGGCGTACGCCGAGAAGAAGGGGATCGAGGACCCCGACTCGGTGCCTCTGGAGAAGGTCGCGTGCAGCAACTGCGGCACGAAGGGGGAGTGGACCGACCCCAAGCAGTTCAACGGGCTGCTGCGCACCCACCTCGGCGTCACCGAGGACGAGACCGGGCTGCACTACCTGCGCCCGGAGACCGCCCAGGGCATCTTCGTCAACTTCGCCAACGTCATGCAGGCGGCCCGGAAGAAGCCGCCGTTCGGGATCGCGCAGACCGGCAAGTCGTTCCGCAACGAGATCACCCCCGGCAACTTCATCTTCCGCACCCGCGAGTTCGAGCAGATGGAGATGGAGTTCTTCGTCGAGCCCGGCACCGACGAGGACTGGCACCGGTACTGGATCGAGGAGCGGATGGCCTGGTACACCGACCTCGGCATCGCCCCCGAGAACCTCCGGCTCTACGAGCACCCGCAGGAGAAGCTCAGCCACTACTCCAAGCGGACCGTCGACGTCGAGTACCGGTTCCGGTTCGCCGGCAGCGAGTGGGGCGAGCTCGAGGGGATCGCGAACCGGACCGACTTCGACCTCACCACGCACGCGAAGCACTCCGGGGCCGACCTCAGCTTCTTCGACCAGACGAGCGGGGAGCGCTACACCCCGTACGTCATCGAGCCGGCGGCGGGCCTGTCCCGCTCGCTGATGACGTTCCTCGTCGATGCCTACTCCGAGGACGAGGCGCCCAACACCAAGGGCGGGGTCGACAAGCGGGTCCTCCTGCGCCTGGACCACCGGCTCGCCCCGGTCAAGGCGGCCGTGCTCCCGCTCTCGCGCAACGCCGACCTCACGCCGAAGGCGAGGGACCTCGCCGCCCGCCTGCGCCGCAGCTGGAACGTCGACTTCGACGACGCCGGCGCCATCGGCCGCCGCTACCGCCGCCAGGACGAGATCGGCACCCCGTTCTGCCTCACCGTCGACTTCGACACCCTCGAGGACCAGGCCGTCACCGTGCGGGCCCGGGACACGATGAGCCAGGAGCGGGTCGCCCTCGACCAGGTCGAGACCTACCTCGCGAGCCGCCTGCTCGGGTGCTGAGCCGTGACAGCCGTCACGGACTCGGCGGTGACGCACGCCATCGGCCCCCGGCACCGGCGGCGGGGGAGGATGCACCGGTGACCCAGACCGCCGCCCACCCGTCCGCGGCCGCCGGCCCGGGGCCGGACGTGCCCGCGGTGGCGCTGTCCGGGGTGCGCAAGTCCTTCGGGAGCGTCGAGGCCGTCCGGGGGATCGACCTCGAGGTCGGCCAGGGCGAGGTCGTCGCCGTCCTCGGCCCGAACGGGGCGGGCAAGACGTCGACGATCGACATGGTCCTCGGCCTGTCGGCCCCGAGCGCGGGGACCGTCGAGGTGCTCGGCGCCCGTCCGCACGACGCGGTCCGCCACGGCCTCGTCGCCGCCGTCATGCAGAGCGGCGGCCTGCTGAAGGACCTCACGGTCGCCGAGACCGTCGCCCTGACCGGCAGCCTGTTCACCCGGGCCCGGCCGGTGGCCGAGGTGCTCGAGCGCGCCGGGATCGACGACATCGCCGGGCGGGCGGTCGGCAAGTGCTCCGGCGGGGAGCAGCAGCGGCTGCGGTTCGCGATGGCCCTGCTCCCCGACCCGGCCCTGCTCGTGCTCGACGAGCCGACGACCGGCATGGACGTCGCCGCGCGGCGGGCCTTCTGGGGCGCCATCCGCGAGGACGCGGCGAGCGGGCGCACGATCCTCTTCGCGACCCACTACCTCGAGGAGGCCGACGCCTACGCCGACCGGGTCGTCCTCGTCCGCGGCGGGGAGGTCGTCGCCGACGGCACCGCCGCCGAGGTCAAGGCGCTCGCGTCCGGCCGGACCCTGCGCTGCACCCTGCCCGGGGCCGACGAGGCGAGCCTCGCCCGGGTCCCCGGGGTCGAGGCGGTCGAGGTCCGCGGCGACAGCGTCCTGATCCACTCCTCCGACACCGACTCCGTCGCCCGCCACCTGCTCACGACGACCCCGGCGCGCGACCTCGAGATCGTCGCCCGCGGCCTCGAGGAGGCCTTCGTCGCCCTCACCGGCGAGGGCGGGCGCCCGGGGGCCGGGGCATGACCGCCGCGGACCTCGCGGGACGCTCGGTTCCCCGGTGGGGCGGGCTCAACCCCACCCTCGTGCGGATCGAGCTGCGCCGGATGGTGCGCAACCGGCGCACCGTCGTGTTCACCTTCGTCATGCCCGTCGTGTTCTTCCTCCTGTTCGGGACCAACGACGCCTACGCGGGCGAGAGCGCCGGGGACCACGGCAACGTCGCGGCCTACATCATGGTGAGCATGGCCCTCTACGGGGCGATGATCGCGACGACGAGCGGCGGCGCGATGGTCTCGGTCGAGCGGGCCGCCGGGTGGAGCCGGCAGCTGCGGCTCACCCCGCTCACCGCGGGCGCCTACGTCGGCGTCAAGATCGGGATCGCGATGCTCCTCGGGCTCGCCGCGGCGCTCGCGGTCAACGTCGCCGCCCTGTTCACCCGCGCCGACATGCCCGCCGGGCGCTGGCTGGCCTGCCTGCTGCTCGCGTGGCTGCTCTCGGGGGTGTTCGCCGCGTTCGGGCTGTTCATGGGGTACCTGCTGCCGAGCGAGAACGTCATGCAGGTACTCGGCCCGGCCCTCGCCGTGCTCGCGTTCGGCGGCGGGCTGTTCGTCCCCATCGAGGACGGCACCCTCTGGGCGAGCATCGCGACGTGGACGCCGATGTACGGCGTCAGCGACCTCGCCCACCTGCCGCTGACCGGCGGCGAGCTGCACGCGACGTCCGTGGTCAACGTGCTCGCCTGGGCGGCGCTGTTCGTCGTGGGGGCCGCGTGGCGGTACCGGCGGGACACCGCCCGCGGGTGAGCGTCCCGCCTCCTACGCTGGGGAGCATGACGCGGACGTGGCTGGGACGAGCCGGCCGGAAGGCGCTCACGCTCGGCGGGGCCGCCGACACCCTCGGCCACCTCGAGGTCCCCGACGAGCGCGAGCCCGGACCGTTCTCCGGCCTGTTCGGGGTCTTCCTCGTCGGCATCTGGCTGGTCTACCTCGCCGACCCGGTCGTGCGGGCCTGGCACAACCGCGACGAGACCCCGGGCGACCTCGCCCTGGTCTCGCTCGTCGCGTTCGCCGTGCTCTACCTGCTCCACTTCTGGTGGCAGCGGCGGACGACGTGGGGGACCCGCCCCGCCGGGGGCTCCCGGATCGTGACGAGCCGGCTGTCGCTGCTGCGGTGGCTCGGGCTCGCCGTCCTCGCCGCGGTCGCGACGGCCGTCGTCGGCCAGGACGCGGCCACGACGTGGGTCTTCCTCGCCGTCGCGGGGCTGTGGACGTTCCGGGTCCCCGTCGGGCACCTCGTCAGCGTCCTGCTCGTCGTGCTCTACGAGGTCCTCTCGCTGCACATCACGACGTGGCACCACGACGCCGGGGTGAGCTTCGCGATCGTCCTCGCGGTCAGCGCCGTCACGGGCGGCATGGTCGCCGGCCAGCGGCAGCGCGCGCTCGCCGAGGCCCGTCGCGAGAACGCACGCCTCGCGCTGCAGGAGGAGCGCAACCGGATGGCCCGGGACGTCCACGACATCCTCGGCCACAGCCTCACCGTCATCACCGTCAAGGCCGAGCTCGCCTCCCGGCTCATCGAGGTCGACCCCGAGCGCGCCCGTGGCGAGGTCGCCGACCTCGAGCGGCTCTCGCGGGACGCGCTCGCCGACGTCCGGCGCGCCGTCGAGGGCTACCGGGAGATCTCACTGTCCGGCGAGCTCGCCCGCGCCCGGGAGGCCCTCGCCGCCGCGCGGGTCACCGCCGAGCTGCCGTCCTCGACCGACGAGGTCCCCCGGGACCTGCGCGAGCTGTGCGCGTGGACGATCCGGGAAGGCGTCACCAACGTGATCCGGCACAGCGGCGCGACCCACTGCGTCATCGCCCTGGGCGCCACCGGGGTGACGGTCACCGACGACGGCCGCGCGACCCCCGACGGCGGGGTCGTGCTCGGCGCCGGCCACGGGCTCGTCGGGCTGCGCGAGCGGGCCACCGCGGCCGGGGCGGTCGTGCGGGCCCGGGCCCTGACCCCGCACGGGTTCGAGCTCGCGGCCCTCCTGCCCGCCGCGCGCGACGGCGCCGGCGCCCTGACCGAGGAGGCCCGCACGTGACGATCCGGGTGATGCTCGCCGACGACCAGGCGCTCGTGCGGGGCGCGCTGGCCGCGCTGCTCGACCTCGAGGAGGACCTCACCGTCGTCGGCGAGGTCTCCCACGGCGCCGAGGTCGTCGACGCCGCGGCGCGCACCGAGCCCGACGTCGTCCTCATGGACGTCGAGATGCCCGGGGTGGACGGCATCGAGGCCACGGCGCGCCTCACCGCTGCCCGTCCCGGGGTCCGGGTGCTCATCGTGACCACCTTCGGCCGGCCCGGCTACCTGCGGCGGGCGATCCAGGCCGGCGCGGCCGGGTTCGTCGTCAAGGACACCCCGGCGCGGCAGCTCGCGGACGCGGTCCGCCGGGTCCACTCCGGGCTGCGCGTCGTCGACCCCGCTCTGGCCACGGACAGCCTGCTCGCGGGCGAGTCCCCGCTGACCGGCCGCGAGGTCGACGTGCTGCGCGCGGCCGCCGGCGGGGCGACGGTCGCGGCCATCGCCGGCGGGCTGCACCTGTCCGAGGGGACGGTGCGCAACTACCTGTCCTCGGCCATCGGCAAGACGAACAGCTCGACCCGCGCCGAGGCCGTCCGGGTGGCCGACGACAACGGCTGGCTCTGAGCCGCGCGCCCGGGAGGTCGGCGGTCAGGGGGTGGGACCGGTCGCCACCGGGCGGGAGGGGTCGGCGACCCACTCGCTCCACGAGCCGACGTAGACCGCCGGCACGAGGCGGTCGATCCCGGCGGCATCGAGGGCGAGGACGGTGTGCATCGCCGTGACCCCGGAGCCGCACATCGTCGCGACCGCGGCACCGGGGCGGACCCCGCGGTCGGCGAAGTACGCCGCGAGCTCCGCGGCGGGGAGGAACGTGCCGTCCTCGCGCAGGTAGTCGGTCATCGGGGCGTTGACCGCCCCGGGGACGTGGCCCGCGACCGGGTCGACGGGCTCGGCCGCCCCCGCGTAGCGCTCGGCGGAACGGGAGTCGAGCAGCACCCCGGAGGCGGCGGCCGCGGCGGCCCCCGCGGGGTCGAGGACGGGGAGCCGGCCGGGCCGTGCCGTCGCGGTGCCCTCGCCGGGGACGGGTACCTGCGTGGTCAACGGGAGCCCCGCGGCCTCCCACGCGGCCACCCCGCCGTCGAGGACCCGGACGTCGGCGCACCCGGCCCAGCGCAGCAGCCACCACGCGCGGGCCGAGGCCTGCGAGGTCCTCGCGTCGAGCACGACGACGGTGCTGTCGTCGTCGATGCCGCACCGGTGCAGCACCGCCTGCAGCGACGCCACGCTCGGCATCGGGTGACGACCCCGGGGGCCCGGCGGGCCGGCGAGCTCGGCGTCGAGGTCGACGAAGTGGGCGCCCGGAAGGTGTCCGCGCAGGTACTCCTCCCGCCCGGGCGGGCCGGTCAGCGACCACCGCACGTCGACGAGGACGACCTCGCCGAGCCGGGCGAACAGCTCGTCGACACCGATGAGTGCGCTCATGCGCGCCAGTCCACCACGCGGAGGCGGTGGGAGCGCACCCGGCGCCCGACCCGACGCGCGACCCCCGGCGGGGACGGGTGCGACACTGGCCGTGCCATGACGACGACCACCGAGACGCCCGTGACCGGACCGGACCGCGCCCACGGCCCCGACGCCGCCGACGACGCCGGCGCCGCGCCGGCCCCGGTGCTGCCGCCGCTGCGGATCGGCCGGCACACCATCACCTCGCCGGTCGTGCTCGCCCCGATGGCGGGGATCACGAACCGGGCCTTCCGCCGGCTCTGTCGGCAGTACGGCACCGCGGGGCAGCCCGGGAGCGGCGCGAGCAGCCTCTACGTCGCCGAGATGGTCACCTCCCGGGCCCTGGTCGAGCGGAACCCGGAGTCGATGCGGCTCATCGGCCACGACGAGGACGAGTCCCCCCGATCGGTCCAGCTCTACGGCGTCGACCCGGCCACCGTCGGCGCGGCGGTGCGGCTGCTCGTCAGCGAGGACCGGGCCGACCACGTCGACCTCAACTTCGGCTGCCCCGTGCCCAAGGTCACGCGCAAGGGCGGGGGGGCGGCGCTGCCGTGGAAGCGCGACCTGTTCAGGGCCATCGTCGCCGCCGCGGTCCGCGAGGCCGGCCCCGCGGGGGTCCCGGTCACCGTGAAGATGCGCGTCGGCGTCGACGCGGAGCACCACACCCACCTCGACGCCGGCCGGATCGCCGAGGCCGAGGGCGCGGCCGCCGTCGCGCTCCACGGCCGGACCGCCGCCCAGGCCTACTCCGGGCAGGCGGACTGGACCGAGATCGCCCGGCTGAAGGAGACCGTGACGACGATCCCGGTGCTCGGCAACGGGGACATCTGGTCGGCCGAGGACGCGCTCGCCATGGTCGAGCAGACCGGCTGCGACGGGGTGGTCGTCGGCCGGGGCTGCCTCGGCCGGCCCTGGCTGTTCACCGACCTCGCCGCCGCGTTCGCCGGCCGGACCGAGCGGGTCCGGCCCCGGCTCGGTGACGTCACCGCGACGATGCGCCGCCACACCGAGTACCTCGTCGAGTTCTACGACGGCGACGAGCTGCGCGCCTGCCGCGACATCCGCAAGCACATCGCCTGGTACCTCAAGGGGTTCCCCGCCGGGTCGAGCGTCCGCAACCGGCTCGCCCTCGTCGACAGCCTCGCCGCCCTCGACGAGCTCATCGCGACGACCGACCCCGACCTCCCCTGGCCGGGGGAGCCCTCGGAGGGGCCCCGCGGCCGGGCCGGGTCCCCGCGGCGGGTCGCGCTGCCGGAGAGCTGGCTGGACTCACCCCTGCTCGACGCCGACCAGCGCGCGGTCGTCGCCGAGGCCGAGCTCTCGGTCTCGGGGGGCTGAGGCGTGGCCGGGACGCCGGGGGGCACGCCGGACCGTCCCGCGCTGTTCTTCTCCGGCCCCGAGGAGTTCCGGGCCTGGCTCCAGGAGCACCACGACCGCGCCGACGAGCTGTGGATGGGGCTGTACAAGAAGCACGTCGAGGGCCGCGGCCTGGTCTGGGAGCAGGCCGTCCGGGAGGCGCTCTGCTTCGGGTGGATCGACTCCAAGGTCCAGCGCATCGACGAGGACGCGGTCCGGCAGCGGTGGACACCGCGCAAGCCGGGCAGCGCGTGGAGCACGGTCAACGTCGCCGCCGTCGAAGAGCTCGTGGAGCAGGGACGGATGCACCCCGCGGGGCTGGCCGCGTTCGAGCGTCGCCGCCCCGACCGGCAGGGCATCTACAGCTACGAGCAGGACGGCGAGGCCGAGCTCGACCCGGCGCACGCGCAGCGGCTGCGTGCCGACCCGGCCGCCTCGGCGTGGCTCGACGCCGCGCCCGCCTCCTACCGGCGGACCTGCCTGGCCTGGGTGGCCGCGGCCAAGCGCCCCGAGACCCGCGACCGGCGGGTGGAGCAGCTGCTCGAGGACAGCCGGCACGGCCGGCTCATCCCGCCGCAGCGCTACGGCGCCGAGCCGGCGTGGGTGCGGCGGGTCCGGGAGGCGCTCGGGATGAGGGACGCCGACGGCTGAGCACGCCAGGGACCGAGCACGCCAGGGACCGAGCACGCCAGGGACCGAGCACGCCAGGGACCGAGCACGCCAGGGACCGAGCACGCCAGGGACCGAGGGTGCCCAGGACGAGGACGTCGAGGGCTGAGGACGGTGCCGGGCGGCGCGTCGGGGCCCGGGCCTAGTCTCGCCCTGTGAGCTACACCCCGGCCGACCGTGAGCGCTGGGTCCGCGAGGACCCCGCCCACAAGCGCGTCGACCGGGACGACTTCGCCCGCGACCGCGGCCGGCTCGTCCACTGCGCGTCGCTGCGACGCCTGTCGGCCAAGACGCAGGTCCTCCAGCCCGGCAGCGACGACTTCGTCCGCAACCGGCTCACCCACTCCCTCGAGGTCGCCCAGATCGGGCGCGAGTTCGGCGCCGCCCTCGGCTGCGACGCCGACCTCGTCGACACCGCGTGCCTCGCGCACGACCTCGGTCACCCGCCGTTCGGGCACAACGGGGAGCGGGCTCTGGACGAGGTCGCCGCCGGGATCGGCGGGTTCGAGGGCAACGCCCAGACGCTGCGGCTGCTCACCCGGCTCGAGCCCAAGCGGTTCCACGCCGACGGTCGCCCGGCCGGTCTCAACCTCACCCGGGCCAGCCTCGACGCCGCGACGAAGTACCCGTGGCGGCGCGGGCAGGCCCCGGGCGGCGGCGCCAAGTTCGGCGTCTACGAGGACGACCTGCCCGTCTTCGGGTGGCTGCGCGCGGGAGCCCCGGAGGGGGTCCGGTGCCTCGAGGCGGACGTCATGGACTGGTCGGACGACGTCGCCTACTCCGTCCACGACGTCGAGGACGCGGTCGCCTCGGGGCGGCTCGACCTGCGCCGGCTGCGCGACCCCGGCGACGTCGAGGCCGTGCTCGCGGTCGCCCAGGGGCTCTACGCCGCCGACCTCGGCCAGGACGAGCTCCGCGCCGGGCTCGAGCGGCTCCTCGCGACCGGGACGGTGCCAGACGGCTACGACGGCTCCCGCCGCGCCCGCGCCGAGCTGAAGGACATGACCTCCCGGCTCATCGGCCGGTTCGTCCTCTCCGGCGAGCTCGCCACGCGCGACCGGCACGGACCGGGACGGCTCACCCGGTACGCCGCCGACCTCGTCGTGCCCGACGGCACCCGCGCCGAGTGCGCCGTCCTGAAGGGGGTCGCCGCCCACTTCGTGATGAACGTCGACGAGCGCGTCGAGCTCATGACCCACCAGCGGCAGGTCGTCCACGACCTCGCCGAGGCCTACCTCGCGCGGCCGGACCGCCTCGACGCCGACCTCCGGGCGGACTGGGAGGCCGCGGAGGGCGAGGACCTCGCCCGCCGGGTCGTCGTCGACCAGGTCGCCTCCCTCACCGACGTCCGCGCCGTCGAGCTGCACCGGGCCTGGTGTTGAGGGGGTGCGCCGGGGGGGACCCGGTGCCCGCCCGACCGTGGTGGCCGGCCGGGCCGCGCCTAGACTGGCGCCGGAGTCGGAGGAGCGACGGAGGTGGCAGTGGCGGGCCTGATCAAGGCTGACGACATCGCGGCCGTCAAGGAGCGCACCTCGATCGTCGACGTCGTCCGCGACCACGTCACCCTCCGCTCGGCCGGGCCGGGCTCGATGAAGGGGCTCTGCCCCTTCCACGACGAGAAGACCCCGTCGTTCACCGTCCGGGACACGGTGGGGGCCTACCACTGTTTCGGCTGCGGGGAGGGCGGGGACGTCATCTCCTTCGTCCAGAAGGTCGACCACCTCACCTTCACCGAGGCCGTCGAGCGCCTCGCCGGGCGACTCGGGATGGAGCTGCGCTACGAGGACGGCGGCCGGCCCCGCGAGGAGGGACTGGGGCGCCGGGCGCGTCTGGTCGAGGCGCACCGGGCGGCCGAGGAGTTCTACGCCGAGCGGCTCGTCGCGGGGCGGGACGCCCGCGCCGGGCGGGACTTCCTCCGCTCCCGCGGCTTCGACCGCGCCGCCGCCGAGACGTTCGGGGTCGGGTACGCCCCCTCCGGCGGCGAGGAGCTGGCCCGGTACCTGCGCGGCAAGGGCTTCACCGACGACGAGCTCACCCTGTCCGGCCTCGCCGGGCGGGGCTCGCGGGGGCTCTACGACCGGTTCCGCGGGCGACTGGTCTGGCCGATCCGGGACGTCACCGGCGACACCGTCGGCTTCGGCGCCCGGCGGCTGTACGACGAGGACCGGATCGCCGCGAAGTACCTCAACACGACCGAGACGCCGATCTACAAGAAGTCCGGCGTGCTCTACGGCCTCGACCTGGCGAAGAAGGCGATCTCGTCCGAGCGGCGCGCGGTCGTCGTCGAGGGCTACACCGACGTCATGGCCGCCCACCTCGCCGGGGTTCCCGGCGCGGTGGCGACGTGCGGGACGGCGTTCGGGGTCGGGCACATCAAGATCCTGCGCCGGATCATGCGCGACGAGGCCGACCTCGCCCCCGCGCGGGTCGTGTTCACCTTCGACGGGGACAAGGCCGGCCAGCAGGCGGCGATGAAGGCGTTCGCCGAGGACCAGCGGTGGGCCTCGCAGTCCTACGTCGCCGTCGCCGAGGCGGGCATGGACCCGTGCGACCTGCGCAAGGCCAAGGGGGACGCCGCGGTGCGCGCCCTCATCGACGACGCCACCCCGATGTTCGAGTTCGCGGTGCGGACCACGCTCGCCCGGTTCGACCTCTCCCACCCCGAGGGGCGGGTCCAGGGGATGCGCGCCGCCGCCCCGATCGTCGCCGCGATCCGGGACGGCTCGCTGCGCCCGGAGTACACCCGCGCCGTGGCGGGCTGGATCGGCGTCGAGGTCGAGCAGGTCGCCACCGAGGTCGCCCGGGCGGCGCGCCGCGAGCGGCAGCAGACGCCGCCCGGTGACGGCCCCCGCGGACGCGGGCCGGCCTCCGAGGCCGCCGGCGCGCCCGGCCGGCCCGGGGAGCCCCCGGAGGAGGACCCCGAGGACCCCGGCCCTCCGGCGATGCCCGCCCCCGACCTGCGCGACCCCGTCGTCGTCGCCGAGCGCCAGCTGCTCCAGTGCCTCCTGCAGTACCCGAGCCTGTTCACCGCCGAGACCGTCGACGCGATCCCCGTCGAGGCGCTCGCGGCCCCGGCCCACCGGGCCGTCGTCGACGGCGTCCGGGCCGCGGGCGGGCCCCGCACCGACGTCTCGCACGCCGCGTGGCTCTCCGCGGTCGCCGACGCGGCCCCGCAGACGGTGCGCGGGCTCGTGTCCGAGCTCGCCGTCGCCCCGCTGCCGACGCGGTTCGACCCGGCCACGGGGCTGCCGGAGCGGCGCTACGTCGACTCCCTGCTCGTCCGGGTCCAGGAGGTCGCCCTCACCCGGCGGATCGGGGACGCGATGTCGGCGATGCGGCGGATGGCGGCCGACCCGGGGGCCGACCCGGCGGCGGCGAGGTCCCTCGGGGCCGAGCTGCAGGACCTCCAGCGACGCCGTGCCGCGCTACGGGAAGGACTGACCGGATGAGGCTGCCGCGCACCACCCGCAACCGCGCGCTACGGGAAGGACTGGGCGGATGAGGCTGCCGCGCAACGCCCGCAACCGCGTGCCCGGCCGGGCACGGACGGCGATCGACACCGCACCGGGGGAGCGGCTGCTCGCCTGGGCCGAGGACGAGGCCGGGGCCGCGGTCGTCGCGAGCACCCACCGGCTCCTCGTCGTCACGCCCGCGGGCGAGGTCGACCTCGGCCGGCCGTGGCACCTCGTCGACGCCGGCGGGTGGGACCACGACACGTTCGCCCTCACCGTGACGTGGGTCGACGGCGCCCGGACCTCGACGTGGGTGCTGCCCGAGCCCCGGATGCTGCCCGAGACCGTCCGGGAGCGGGTCCAGGCCTCGGTCGTGCTCGCCGAGCGGGTGGAGCTGCCCGGGCGCCGGTTCGCGCGGGTCGTCGTCAGGTCCGACCTGGCCACGGGTGACCTGCTCGAGCAGACCATCCTCGGCCGCGGCGTCCGCCGCGACGACCCGGGCGTCGCCGAGGCCACCGCCGCCGCCCGCGCTGACCTTCGCGAGCAGGTCGGGCTCGACTGACCTGGGCGGTCGTTCGTCACGCCACGCGCTGGGGCGGTGGTGGTCCCGCGGGCGGCAACCTCGGCTCGGCGACCGATCAAGCCGTGACGACATCTGCGAGGAAGGCCGGTCCGGTGCAATCAGGGCGGCGGACGCCGGGCGGTGACCTCCGACTCTGCCGCTCGGCGTGGCCTTCGGGCAGCGTCGGCAGTGGGAGAGCGAGGTGAGCCGGATGCCAGGGAAGAGGCAGGAGCAGCACCGCACCACACGCACCCAGTGGGCCGGCGCCGGGCTGGTGATCTCGGCCGGCGTCGGCGCCACGGTCGGCGTGCTGGTCGCCGGAGGCGCGGGCATCGCGCTGGGGGCCGCATTCGGCGGTGCGCTGGGACTCGTGGCCGGAGCCGTGGTCGACCTGTGGACCAAGCGCCGTTGACGTCGCACCGGCCGGGGCGTGACGCCTGACCCGGGCGGCCCGAAACCAACCCGGCCCAGCTCGAGTCGTGAGCGACACCGTTGGACCACCGACGGAGGCCGGCTGTGGTCCCCGAGGACAGTGATGCCGCCGGGCGGGCACGGTCTCGCGCGCGCAGGGCGTGCCTCCGGGAGACAACTCCGCGCACGTCCTGCGCCCCTAGCTCCCAGGGTTGGCGACGTTTTCGCCCGGCCGCACCACCTTTGCTATCGTGGCGCAGCGCCGTGGCGGTCCGCCGCACGGACGGTCCCCTGTAGCTCAACTGGCAGAGCATTCGGCTGTTAACCGGAGGGTTGTTGGTTCGAATCCAACCGGGGGAGCAAAGCCGCAGGTCACAGGCCTGCGGCTTCTCTGCGTCCCGGGCCGGCCCCACTTTATTCGGGGGCTCCCTCGGCGCCTGAACGCGGGGGAGTGGGGCAGCAACCACCTTCCCAGCGCGGTCGACATCGAGCGCTCGTCATCCAACCCCAACGCGCGACCCCATCGAGGGCTGCTCGTGCCCGTTCGTCGAAGGCGAGCCGACGCACTCCTGTACCGCGGTGGGCTAGGTCGGCACGCGGCGATGTGGGCTACGTGCGATGGCGGCCGCTGCCGCAGCCGCCAACTGCTGCTTGCGCGGAGCGGCCACCCGGACGTACGCTTTTCCGTACAGGAGGTCTTCATGAAGACGATGAGCTACACCGAATCCCGCGCCCGGTACGCCGAGGTGCTCGATGGGGTGACGAACGACCGTGAGGAAGTAGTCATCACCAGGGCCGGCCACGACCCCGTCGTGATCGTCTCGCTCGATGACTACGAGTCCCTCAAGGAGACCGCCTACCTCATGCGCTCACCCGCCAACGCCCGGCGCCTGCTCGACGCGATGGAGCGACTCGAGTCTGGGCGCGGCGAGACCCACGAGCTGCTCGAGACCGACTGACTTGCCGCTCGTCTGGGACGAGAACGCCTGGCAGGACTACCTGTGGTGGCAGGCGCAGGACCGCAAGGTCCTCAAGCGGATCAACACGCTCCTGGCCGACATCCGCCGCAACGGCAACGAGGGCATCGGCAAGCCCGAAGCCCTCAAGCACGACTTCGCCGGCTACTGGTCGCGCCGCATCACCGACGAACACCGCCTGGTCTACAAGATGGTCGGCGACGAGGTACGCGTCGCGGCCTGCCGCTACCACTACGGGTAGGCGCTCGACGCCGAATTGCTGCCCGACATCCCGCCCGGCTCGCGGCTGCTATGACGGAAGTGGGGGCTACGACGCCAGGCTTCGCCCTGCGCTTCGGACCTGCTCAGGGTCGGGCTGACGAGCGGCGTTGTATGAGCGGCGCAGGAGCAGCATCCCGAACGCCATGCGCCACAGGTACCACGCCGGGTAGAGGTTTAGGCCCCAACACTCCAGGGGCTCCGGGCCGACCGCGATGGCCGTGGGGACGGCGAGCGCCCAGGCCGCTGCCGCGACGAGTCCGAGGGTGGCGAATCACCGCGGCACCCGCGCCGCCCGTAGTGCGAGCACGGCGACGCCGACGGCCCAGATCCCCTGGAGGAGCCAGCCGAGGTGCTCGCCCAGGGCGCCTCCGGGCATGCCCGTCGAGCACGCCGAAGGCCGCCACCGACCGTGCTGCCGTCGAGTCCGCTCCGAGCCCGTCGAGCACTCGGATCGCAGCCGGGACCAGGGCGAGGCTGGACCGGAGGAAGAGGTAGTAGCCGAACCGCTCCCAGGCCTGCGCGCCGACGAACGCGTCGAGCGATGTCGATCCCGGCTCGTCGAGCACCGCGGGCCACCCGAACTGGTGCCGAGCACGGGTAGCTCGCGATGCTCAGCACTCCTGGGGCGACCAGCAGTCCGCCGGTGACGCGCGAGCGGCGCATCACGGGGCCCCTGCCGCGCTCAAGTCCAGGGCCGCGTCGACCACGCGCCCCAGGGTGGTCGGCCACGCCTCCGCCTCCCACCCGACATGGCGCCTCGTCGCCTGGTCGTCGACGACGAAGGGTGCGGTGAACTGGTACGCGGTGCCTGACAGCTCGCGCACCATCGGCGCGAACAGGCCCACCGCACGCATGGCCCGCGGACCGAGGACACTGATCCGCGGCGGAGGTGCCCCGGCTGCTCGGGCGATGTCTTCGAGCGCCTCCCGTTGCGTCCGCGCTGGTGCGCTCGGCACGATCCACGCCCTGCCGTGGGCACTCTCGTCGGCTGCGAGGTGCACCGCCAGGCGGGCAGTGTCGTGCGTCGTCGTCCAACTGTGCGGCTGGTCCGCGGAGCCGAGGACCCGGGCCCGGTGGCCGGTGAGGACGGCCGGTGCGTTGCGCGCCAGATGGGAGTTGGCGCCGGCGTCGGCATAGTCGCTGGCTCGCACCTCGACGATGCGGGCCCGTCCCGCCTCGTGTGCCGCGAGCGTGTCGCGCCACATCCGCACCCGCACCTCGCCCTTGGGGTCGCACGGGTTGAGCGGGGTGTCCGGGCCCATCGGGCCCTCGACGCGGCCGTACCCGTAGAGGTTGCTGACGGTCGCGAGCACCGCACCCGTGGAGGTCGCAGCCGCGAGCAGGGCGGCGCCGATCGGTGGCCAGTCCGTGGTCCACCGCGTGTACGCCGGGTTGGCGCAGTTGTAGATCACCGCGGCCCCGGTCGCGAACCGCTGCATGGCGGAGGCGTCGGAGGCGTCGGCGGCCACTCGCTCGACAAGCGGGTGCTCAGGTCCACCCCCTGAACGGGTGACGACGCGAACGCGGCTACCCGCCTCGGCCAGCAGGAGGGCGGCACGGGTACCGACCGGCCCCGACCCGACAACGACGTGCACGTCCATGACTGCTCCTGTGATCAGTGCTCTCTACAGTGATCAGTGAACACCAGGCGGGCCTGTCAGCGCAAGAGCGCTGCTCTGCAATGTGTGCATTGCTCGCACGACTGTGCTTGACTGCTGCCATGTCGATCACCAGCCGAGCCGAGGACGTGCGGGCCCGGGCCCGGGCCGAGATGCGAACCGCGATCCTCGACGCCGCCCGCCGTGAACTCGCCGAGGGTGGGGCGGCCGGACTGTCGTTGCGGGCGGTGGCCCGCGAGATGGGGATGGCCTCGTCCGCTCTCTACCGCTACTTCGAGAACCGTGACGCGCTGCTCACCGCGCTCATCATCGATGCCTACGACTCCCTCGGGGAGGCCGTCGAGGCCGCGGAGGCCACCGCATCGCGCAGCGACCTGCTCGGGCGATGGCTCAGGATCGCGAACTCCGTGCGGGCGTGGGGGCTCGAGCACCCCACCCTCTACGCGCTCGTGTACGGCTCGCCGGTGCCCGGGTACGCAGCACCGCAGGACACGATCGGTCCGGCGACGCGGGTGAGCCGCCTGCTCACCGTCCTGCTCCTCGACACCATGGCCTCGCACGGGCCGCAGGCACGAGCCCTCGGGCCGGGTGGCGACGAGCACCTGCCGCTGGCGCAAGCGGCGGTCGAGGGACTCGCACCCGCCGTGGCATTCATGGGCCCCCCCGCAACCCCGGAGTGGACGGCGCACGGGCTCATGGTCTGGGCCTGGTTGTTCGGCACCGTCTCCTTCGAGCTCTTCGGTCAGCTCGAGGGTACGGTGACGCCCGAGCGACGCGCGGAGGTCTTCGAAGCCGAGGCGGCGCGGGCCGCCGAGTGGATCGGGCTGACTGACCTCTCGCCCGCCGCCTCGCCCTGATTGGCGCACGACGAAGGCGCGATGTTGAGCGCGTCGTGGACCACTGCTTCCAGGAGTTCGCTCGCGGCTGAAGTCGGCTGCCGACGCCAACTGCTACCGCGCCCTCAGCGTCGGCTGGCAGGCAGCGTCGTGACGCGCGCCCCCTCGTCGCACCGAGTTCGGCCTAGTTGTTCTCTGTGCTCCGAGTCAGAAGGCCTGTTTCGTAGGCGTAGACGACGGCGTGGACCCGGTCTCGCAGGGCGAGCTTCATGAGGATTCGCTTGACGTGTGTCTTGACGGTGCTTTCGCCGACGTGAAGTTCTCGGGCGATCTCGCGGTTGGCCAGGCCGTGACCGATGTGGATGAGCACCTCGCGTTCCCGGTCGGTGAGGCGGTTGAGGTCGCGGTTGCTGACGTCGGTGGGTGGTGCGCCTGATGCGGTGGCCCTGGCGAACTCGTGTATGGGGCGGCGGGTCACGGACGGTGACGGGAGGCCGTCGCCCTCGGCGATGGTGCGGATTCCGGCAAGGAGTTCCTCCGGTGGGGTGCGTTTGGGGAGGAAGCCGCTGGCTCCGGCGCGCACCGCTTCATAGACGTACTCGTCGATCTCGAAGGTGGTGAAGATGACGACGCGCGGAGGTTCGTGTGCATCGTCCTGGCGGGGCGCACTCGTGATCCGCCGGGTCGCCTCGATACCGTCCGTTCCCGGCATTCGGATGTCCATCAGGACGACGACGGGCCGGAGCTCGCGGGCGGGGGCGACGGCATCAGCACCGTTGGCGGCCTCGCCCGTCACGACGAGGTCGTCCTGGGTCTCGATCATCATGCGCAGGCCCGCCCGAACGAGGGTGTCGTCGTCCACCACGGGCACGGCGATCGTCATCGCGCGCCGACCTCGTGGTGTTCTGCGGGCGCGCGGGCAACTGGTCGGTGGCCGGGTTCGATCGGCAGGACCGCTTCGACGCGGAACCCGCCGCCCGCGCCTTGGCCCGCGGGGTCTCGCATACCTCGCACTGTTGGGTATAGTACCTCCCAGTTCTAGGTATCCTCCGTCGACGAGGTGAGATCAGGTGAAACTTGCCAAGGACCTCGTGGCCGCCTCTGCCACGCCACTCGTGCTCGCCGTTCTCCGCAGGGGGGACAGTTACGGCTACGCCATCCTTCACGACATCCAGGCGGCCTCGGGCGGACGGCTCGAGTGGACCGAAGGGATGCTGTACCCGCTGTTGCACCGCCTCGAGTCCCGAGGGTTCATCGAGAGCTACCACGCAACGTCGGACGCCGGTCGAGCCAGAAGGTACTACCGCCTGCTGACCGCGGGAGGCGACCACCTGGACGCCCAGTCGCGCGACTTCGACCTGATCTCGACAACCCTCGCCGCCCTGCGCGGCCCGAACCCAGGAGGAACCCATGCCATCGCTTGACGCACTCATCAGCCAGTGGACCGACCAGCTGCGCGCCACTCACCCCGAGCTCGCCCCCCACGTTGGCGAGCTTGCGGACCACGTGCGCTCCAGTGCACAGGACCGCATCGACGACGGTGCCGCCATAGACGACGCCTTCGCATCGGCGCTGGGATCCTTCGGGGCGCCCACCGACCTCAGTGCGGAGTTCGGCAAGAACTCGGTGGTCAGGAAGCGCAGAGAGCGCATGGCCGTGGGCACCTACTTGCTCATCACCGCGATCTTCACCGGCGCGGTGCTGCTCGTGGACAGGCGCTTCGACCTCGGCGACCAGGCACTGGCTTGGTTGCTCGTGGTGTGGGTACTGACCACCGGACTGCATGAGGTATTGCTTCGCCGCGCGCGCCACGGCCTTGTGCCCGCCTGATCCAGGCGCGCCCGACGGTCGCGGCAGGAGCCTTCCGAGCGTCCGCCCCCGCGCTGGCCTGCATCGCATGGCTATGGATCGCCCCGGGAAGGGCAACTCACGCCTCCACGGCCACTGCGACGACATCCCACCCACCGAGTTCGAGACCGACTACTACGCTGATCTCGCCCCCGCCCCGGCACCCGCCGAGACGGCACAACCCGCTCTCCACTGGAGCCGGGGCGATCCAGTCCGCTCGCAGCCCGAGGGCGGCGGAGACGACGAGCCCTGCGGACGCCGCGGTCCACGCTATGGGGCGGCAGCTCGCCGGGTAGGGGGCGGGCACGTCGAGGATGGGTTCGGAGCTGTAGAGCTCGGGCCAGCGGTAGCCGCGTGCTGCGGCGACGTCGATGAGCGAGCGGAGTACGGCGGCTGCCGTGGTGGCGTGACCGGTGCGCGCGAGTCCCCCAGCCCCGATGGCCGTGTCGTGCGTCCAGACCGACCTCCTCGTCGGTCGTGAGCAGCCCGGTATCGAAGGCATGGCGCTGGTCACCCTCCCCGACCCAGAACGTCTCCCGGACCCGCTCCGCCATGGCCTGGGCCCACTCCCGCCACGGGTCGCCGTCTCGGCCGTGCACGGCCTCGACCAGGTCCGCGGCCCCGAGTGCCGCCTCCACCGCGTACGTCTGGGTCTCGAGGAGGGCGTTGGGGCCCTCGGCGACGGCGCCGGTAGCCAGGCGCATGGAGTCCCCGGAGTCCTTCCAGCCCTGGTTGCTCAGCCCCCAACGCCGGTCCCGTCGATTCGCCGGAGCAGGCCGTCGCCGCTGTCCTCGGCGATCGACGCATCCGCTCCAGGGCCGCCCCGAGCGGGAGGTCGAGGTCCGCCACTGCCGACTCCTGTAGCCCCTGCCCCACACCGCCGCTTGGCGACCGGCAACCGGGGACGCGCTGTCGGCTCGTTCACCTGACGTTCTGCAGCACGACCCCGGCGACGACCAAGGCCACTGTGCCCCAGATCGCCCAGGTGCGGACGCGCGGCCACTGAGGGGTGTTCGCGGCACCCAGCACCACGCCGGCGCCGGCGAACTGCAGGAGGAGCGTGAGCCACCAGATCCCCAGCGCACTGAGCGGCACGGTCGAGAAGGACCACAGGCCGAGCGTCACGGCGGTGGCGAACACGAGCCCGGCCACGAGGCCGGTGAGGAGCCCACCGCTGATCCCGGGTCGCCGGCTCGCCCGGAGCAGCCAGTGCACGAGCACGACCTCCAGCAGGAACGACGCGTACCCGGCGGGAATCCGCACGAACAGCTGTTTCGGCGGGAGCACTGCGGGGTCGTCGGCTCCCTCCAGCGCGCCGACGAATATGCCACCGAAGATCCCGAAGTCGATAGCGATCGTGACCAGCCAGGCAAGTGCGATCGCCGCTGCCGTGCGGCGTGCCATGGCCCAAGGCTACCGACGCCTCGCAGATGTCCCGCCGCTCGCGTCAAGGCGACGGCCGGGCTCCGAGGCACCCGGTGCCCGAACGCCACAGCGCTAGCTCGAGCCGCGCGTGCCCGCCGCGGTATTCCGCCGCCTGCCGACCAGCCCAGCGGGTGAGGACCACAACGGGTGTCCGATCAGGGCCACCATCACGGCTCGGCATTGCCGTCGACGGGGAGGCTCGTCGGTCACTGCTGGACTGATAAGGGACTCCTACGCCTGGCCCACGCAGGCGAGCGGCCGCCGACCACTACTGTGGGCGGTCGACAGGGGTCCACGGCGGTCCAGAGGAGCGGTCCTTTGCCCGAGCTCGAGATGGTCAACCTGGACAAGGCCTACGGCGATGTCCACGCCCTGCGCCAGATGAGCCTTGCCGTCGAGTCGGGCGAGATCTTTGGTTTTGTGGGATCCAACGGCGCCGGCAAGACCACGGCGATGCGGATCGCGGTTGGCGTGCTGGCTGCGGATGCCGGGGAGGTCCGGTGGGCGGGGCGGCCGGTGGACCTGACGGTGAGCCGTCGGATCGGTTACATGCCCGAAGAGCGTGGCCTCTACCCGCGGATGCGGGTGGGGCGCCAGCTCCGTTACCTTGCGAGGCTGCACGGCAGGAGCCCGGGGCAGGCCGAGCAGGCGGTGCAGCGCTGGACGCAGGTTCTGGGTATCTCGAGCCGTCTCGACGACGATGTCCAGAAGCTGTCGTTGGGAAACCAGCAGCGAGTGCAACTGTGCGCGGCGCTCGTCTTCGAGCCCGACATCCTCATCCTCGACGAACCGTTCTCCGGCCTGGACCCCGTCGCGGTCGACGTGATGAGCCGGGTGCTACGGGCCCAAGCCGATGCGGGTGTCCCGGTGCTGTTCTCTTCGCACCAGCTCGACCTCGTCGAGCGGCTCTGTGACCGTGTCGGCATCATCAAGGAGGGCTCGATGGTCGCCATCGGCTCGATCAGCGAGCTGCGAAGCCGCGGTGGGCTGCGGTGGCAGGTGCAGGGCCCTCCGGCAGAGGCGGGTTGGCCCGCAAAGGTACCCGGAGCGCGAGTAGTCAGCGTCGAGGGGCCGACCACCGTCGTCGAGGTCGTGGACCGGGACGGCGAGGCGGACAACGCAGGCCAGGAGGTGCTGCAGGCAGCACTGACAGCGGGCCCGGTCCATGCATTCGGTCCGGTCCGTCCGCACCTGGTCGAGCTGTTCCGGCACGCAGTCAGCGACGAGTCAACCGATCCACCGATGGCCAGCCCGGCCGGCGAGGAGGCTCGCCGATGAGCACGCTGGAGACGATGCGTCTTGTCGCTGGCCGCGAGATCACCACCCGCATCCGGTCCAAGGCCTTCTTGTGGACCACGGGTCTGTTGGTGGTCGCGATCGTCGCCGGCGGCGTCATCCTGAACCTCGCCCTCGGCTCGTCCTCGGCCACGGCCGTCGCAGTGACCCCGCAGACCGAGCGTCTGGCGCAACCCCTGCAAGCCATCGCGGGCTCGAACGGCGAGGCCGTAAGGATCCTCGAGGTCGACGACGACGCCGCCGCGCGGGCGGCGGTGGCGGACGAGGTTGCCGACGCGGCCCTGACCGGAGACCCGACGGACTTCACCGTCGTGGTGCGAACACAGCCCGACCCCAACCAGTACGCGATGCTGACACTGCTGCGCCAGCAGGCCGCACTCAGTTCAGCCGTCACCGACCTCGGAGGCGACCCGGCCCAGGTGGCCGAGCAGCTGGCCGCGGCGACAGTGAAGATACAGGCGCTCGAACCTGCACCGGAGCGCGACGGTGGGCAGATTGCGGCCGGCTACGTGGCCGGCATCCTGCTGTTCCTGGCCCTTCAGACGACCGCGCAACTCGTCTCCCAGGGCGTGGTGGAGGAGAAGTCCACCCGCGTCGTCGAGCTGCTGCTCAGCACCATCCGGCCCTGGCAGCTCATGGCCGGCAAGGTGACAGGCATCGGAGTCATCGGCCTGCTCCAGGTCGTCGCCGTCACCACCGCCGCCGCCGGCACCGCGCTCGCCCTCGGGCTGCTCGACACCAGCAGCCTCGACCTGGGCGCCACGATCGCCTGGGCGCTGGTCTGGTTCGTGGTCGGGTTCATCACGTTCTCGTTGGCCCTGGCCGCCCTGGCCTCGCTGGTCTCCCGGCAGGAGGACGTCGCCTCCGTCACCGCACCGGTGCTCATCCTCATGGTCATTCCCTACGTGATCGGGATCAGCATCGCCCCTTGGGATCCCACGAACCCGATCGTCGTGGCACTCAGCTACATCCCCTTCGCCGCACCCATGGTGATGCCGATCCGGATAGCGCTCGGCACCGTCGAGACCTGGGAGATCCTCGCGTCGCTGGCGCTCTCCCTGGCCTTGATCCCGGCGCTCGTCTGGGGCGCCGGCCGGATCTACTCCAACGCCGTGCTTCGCACCGGCGCCCGGGTGCGTCTGCGCGAGGCGTTCCGCGCCGAGTGACCGCAGGCGCTCCATAGTGCGGGGGCGTTGACGAGGGGAGCCATTGCTTCCGTATCAGCGACGAGCGACCATCTACGTCCCGGTTCGGCGAAGTCATCGCCGCGCGCGAACGCCAGGCTCTGCTCTGGGTGACAAAGCCGTGGAGATGGTCGTCGAGTACCGCGAACTCGTTTCCCGTCAGGGCGAGCGAGCACCCCGCCGTCCGCTGCACCCGATGACGGTGTCAGGGTGCCGCGGCGTCTCGAGCCCGGAGCCCTTCCGCGAGTCCATGAGCCCGATCTCCTACGAGAGGCGGGTCATGGCCTGTTGGCCGAACCGCGAGCGCTCATTGGCGCTCCTGATCGTCGGTGGGACGGCCGACCACGAATCGCCCTTCGACTGGAGCAGCCGCCCGGCCTACGACTCCGTGTCGAGCCCCCGCAAGGCCGAGGTGGCCCTCGATTGCGCCGAACACTTCGTGTTCACCGGCGCCTGCCAGAGCGTGCGCCGGCTCCTCAC
Source organism: uncultured Actinomycetota bacterium (assembly GCA_963800325.1). Taxonomy (GTDB): domain Bacteria; phylum Actinomycetota; class Actinomycetes; order Actinomycetales; family Dermatophilaceae; genus CAWDAQ01. The sequence goes on from CAWDAQ010000011.1 coordinate 210,395, forward strand.
CGTGGTTGCCACCGGCTTCTGCAAGCGCGGCAGCTGGTGCCCGTTCGCCCCCTCCGGCGCGCAGCGGCGCGACTCGAGCCTCGAGCTCGAGATCAGCGCGGCCCTCGAGAACGACCTGCGCGTCGAGAAGGACCTCTCGCGCTGGTTCCCCGTCCACGACGCCCCCGGCCTCTGACTCCGGTAGCCGGGAGCCATTCTCTCCCGGCGGGGTATCTCACCGGCGTCCCCGCCCTCCCTACCCGTGGGACCACGCACCGCGAGCACGAGCGAGCCGGTGCCCCGGTCCGCGACCGCCTACAGGTAGGGAGGAGGTGAACCTCATGACCATCACGATCACTCGCCTTGAGCACCTGGACACCACCAGCCGCAAGCCGTGTCCCGTCTGCGGCGACTGCTGACCGCATCGGCCAGCCGACCAGCCCCACGGCTGAGCCCACCTCCGGGGCGGGGGCCGGCCCGGACCGGCCCCCGCCCCGACCAACCCTCCCTCGCGACCCGAAAGGCGACGCTCGTGCGACGTCCGCGACTCAAGCCCGTGTTCACCCCGATCGAGCTCGCCCCGAGAACGCTCTCCCTGGGCTTCCCGCGCACCCCCCGCAGCGCGGTCGTCCCCGATCCCGACGGCCGGGTCCGAGCCGTCCTCGGCGTCCTCGACGGCAGCCGTGACATCGAGGACGTCGTCGGCGACCTCACCGGCCGGTGCGACCGGGACGCCGTCCTCGGTGTCGTCGCCGCCCTCGCCGCCGAGGGGTTCCTCGAGGACGCCTCGGTACCGCCCCCCGCCGAGCTGAGCGGACCCGAGGTCCGCCGGTACAGCCGGAACAGCGAGTTCTTCTCGTACTTCACCGACCGGGCAGACGTCCCGGCCGCGACCGAGACGACCGGCTCCGTGGACGCGCCCGGGGCCCCCGACGCGCTCGAGCCGACCGAGGACCCGGGCGCCGACGACCGCCTCGCTCCGCTTGCGACGCGGTACTCCCCGCAGCGGTCGCTCCGGCGGTCCACCGTCGTCGTCCTCGGGGTCGGCGGCCTCGGCTCCCACGTCGCGCTCCACCTCGCCGCCCTCGGAGTGGGGCGCCTCCACCTCGTCGACTTCGACACCGTCGAGGAGAGCAACCTCAACCGGCAGGTCCTCTTCACCGAGACCGACATCGGCAGTCCGAAGGCCGCCGCCGCAGCCCGGCGGCTCCGGGCGGTCAACCCCTACGTCGAGGTCGTCGCGAGCGAGTCCGCAGTCCGGGGGGTCGAGGACGCGACGAGGTGGCTCACCACCGGGGACCTCCTCGTCTGCGCCGCGGACCGGCCGCGGGTCGACCTCGACCGCTGGCTCAACACGGCTGCCCTCGCGAGCGGGCGGCCGTGGATGCGCGGCTCGAGCGTCGGGCTCACGGCCGTCCTCGACCTCTTCGTGCCCGGACGGACGGCGTGTGCCGAGTGCCGGCTCGCGCCGGACGCGGACGGCTCCGGCGACCGCCACCTCGTCGACGCGATCCGCTCCCTGGGCGACGTCGCCGTGAGTCCGTGCGTCGCCCCGGTCGCCGGCCTTCTCGGCTCCCTCGCGGCGCTCGAGGCGATGAAGGTCCTCACCGGCATCACGCCGAGTGCGCTGCTGGACCACCAGCTCGTCGTCGACCTGCCGAACGCCGAGCTGCACCACCTCCCCGACCCGCCGCACCCGACCTGCCCGACGTGCTCGCCGTCCTCCGTGCGCGGGGGTGACGTCCGTGCCCGTGCCGCCGCTCACGCCTGAGGACACGGTCGCCTTCCGCGACCTGTCGGTGGTCGAGGAGGCCGGAGGCCAGTACCTCGTCGGGGACCGGGAGACCGGCGAGTTCGTCAGCGTCCCCGAGCCGGGGGCCGTCGTCGTCCGGGAGCTCCAGCGCGGACGGACCGTCGCGCAGGTGTCCGAGACCGTCCGGGCGCGCTTCGGGGAGGCCCCCGACCTCGACGCGTTCGTCTCCGGCCTCGCCGACGTCGGGCTCGTCGCGCGCGCCGGCGGCACCCTCATCGAGCCGGCGCCGATGCGCTCGCGCGGGATCGTCCTCCTCGGGGGGCTGACCCGGCGGCACTGCCGGTGGCTGCTCTCACCGGCCGTCACGGCGCTCTCGGTCGCCGGTTGGGCCGCGCTCGCCGTCCTCCTCGCCGTCGGCCACATCCCGCGCGCCGAGGACGCCCTCGTCTACCCCAGCGTCCTCGTCCTCCTTCTCGTCTTCGTCCCCGTCGCGTGGGTCCTCCTCGCCCTCCACGAGCTCGCCCACAGCCTCGTCGCCCGGGCGCTCGCCTGCCCGGCGTACACCCGCTTCGGCAACCGCCTGTGGAACCTCGTCTGCGAGACCGACCTCTCGAGCGTGTACTCGCTGCCCCGTCGGCAACGGCTGCGGCCCCTGCTCGCCGGGATGACCTTCGACGTCCTCGTCCTCGACGCGTGCCTCCTCCTCCAGGCCACGCACACCGCAGGCCGGGCACCGTACGTCGTCGCCTACATGCTCTTCTCGAACCTCCTCTTCCAGACCGGGATCTTCTTCCGGACCGACCTCTACTACGTCGTGACGACCCTCGCACGTCTCGACAACCTCGTCCCGTTGGCCCGGGCGGAGTGCGCCGACCTCCTCCGCGCGCTCATCGGCCGTCCCCGCCGGCACCCCGGAGCGGTCGGCGCGCGACGGCTCGCCGTGCGCGGCTACCTCGTCGGCTGCCTCGTCGGCCTCGGTGTCGGGGCCGTCACCGTCGTCCAGCTCATCGTCCCGGCGTCGGTCGGCGTCGTCCGGATCGCCGTCACCGCGGTCGGCCACGGCCCCTCCGACCCCGAGTTCTGGGCCGCGACGTTCGTCGTCGCGTTCTTCGCCTCCGTGTACACCGTCCTCACCTGGACCTTCGTCCGGAACCGCCGGGACGTCCTCCGCCGGCGTGCCGCCAGCCGGTCCCGGTGACGGCACTCGCGCGACGCCGCCGCGGAGGGTCTGTTAGAACCCCGGTACAACTGGCATTTCGGTTACAGGGTCTCGGCCGCGGGCATGCGGCCGGCGAAGGTGACGGAACGCCTACAGCGCGGGCTTCCACCGGGTGACCCGTCGTGCCTGCCCGGCGTGAATTCCTCCCACGCTGCCCGTGGGGCACCGGCCCGGAGGCGGTGTCCTCGACCGAGGGGCATCCCGCCGGGTTGGGGCCGCCGTCGTGGGGGAGGGGGTGCGGTCAGTGACCTCCGGCGCGGCTGACGGCGCGGCGGCGCAGCCGGGAGAGCGCCACCGTCCCGAGGAGCCAGAGTCCGGCTGCGGCGGGCACGAGGGCGAGCAGCAGCTCCAGCAGCCCGCTGCCACCATCCGGTTCGGCCCCGATGGTCTCCTCGACCCAGGCCGTCGACAGCAGCGAGAGCGCCAGCCCGGTGACGAGGAGGACGGCGCCACACAGCGTCGTGGTTCTTTCCTTGCGTGTCATGACTGTTCCCCTTCTGTGGTGGGTTCGCGGTGAAGGTGGGCAGGTCCCAGCACCCGGGGCCCCGGGTGGAGCGGGCTCACGAGGGCGGGCTGTCGTCGCGGATCCCGGTGTCGTAGGCGATGGTGGCCCGGACCGTTCCGGAGTCGAGCCGGATCGTGAGGGGCTGCGGCGTTCCCAGGTACCCGTGGACGGGTTTCGGCGTGATCGTGTACCGGCCCGGGGCCAGCTCGGCGCTCAGGTGACCGGAGGCGTCGGAGACCCGCCGGATGGTCCTGCCTTCTCCGCTGACGGTCACCGTCGCGCCTTCCACCGGGCGGCTGCGGCACTGCGGGCTCTTCTCCCGGGACACGATCGGGGGGCACGACGGCCCCGCGACCACGGTGGCCTCGAGCGTGACCCGGGGCTGGGAGGAGGTGCCGCCGCCGTCGCACCCGGCGAGGACGGCCGCCGCGGTCGCGAGCGCAGCCATTCGAAGCACCCGGGTGGGGTCGCTCAGCAGTTCGCCCAGCGGGCGACGGCGCGTTCTTCCCGCCTGCGGCCGAAGTGGACGTAGCGCGGCTCGACGTTCTGCCGGGCCGAGCCGCCCTGGAGGGTGAAGCCGGAGCCGATCCACGTCAGCCCGTCGGGGGTGTGGCGCCGGCACTGGGTGTAGTCGCCCCACTTGCCGTCGTCGGGTGCGTCGCCGCCGGTGCGGGTGAAGACGAGCGACCAGGTCGGGGTGAAGTCGTCGGAGATCCCGACGACGTGGCTGGGGTAGTAGCGCCCGCCACCGTAGAAGAGGCTGATGCCGACGTCTCCGCGGTCGTTCGGGCACGCCGACGGGTAGGCGTAGGCCGAGGTGCGGCTCCAGATGTCGGGCTCGTCGATCCGCTTCTTCGTGGCCTCGTCGATGCGCACGACGCGCACGTGCGGGTTCGGGCGCCCGCCGCGTTCGCGGGCGGTCCACATGAACCCGAGGGCGCCGTCGGCGCGCCACGCGCCGGTGATCCGCGGGTCGGTGCGGCCGAGCCAGTTGTGGCCGTCCGGGGCGGTGGAGACATAGCTGCCGGTCGACCACGTCGAGACGCCGACGTCCCACCCGGAGACCGTGGTGCCGTCGTCGGCCCAGCGGAACAGCCTCAGCGTGCTCGTGCTCTTGTGGGAGGCGAAGTACATGTTGTCGCTCGCGCCCTGGGTCAGGCGCAGCGAGCCGTAGTCGGTCGTGGACCACCAGCTGTAGCCGAACGCGGCAGGGGTCGCGAGCCCGTCGAGAGGGAACTTGAACACGACGGCGCGCTGCCACTGGCCGGCCTTGGTGAACACGTTGAACGTCGCCCACAGGTGGTCGTCGGACAGGGCCATGTCGGGGTAGTCGAACCACTGGCCGGTCCAGGCGGAGTTCAGCGACTTCGGCGCGAAGTCCCACCAGTACCACGCGTTGTTGTTCAGGGTGGCGCCCTGCTTGATCGCGATCCGGACGACGTTCTCCCCGTTGCCGTCGGAGATGTACTGCAGGAGCCAGACGAAGATGTCGCGGCTCGTGTCGTAGTGGGCGACCTGGTCGCAGCAGAACCCCGCGGCGGCGGCGGGGAGGGTGGAGAACGGGCTGACGTACTGCCAGGAGGCGCCGTTGTCGAGCGACTTCGTCGCGTACCAGTTGCCGGTGTAGTAGATCTGCTTGCCGTTGTTGGCCAGGCTGGGTTCGCCGACGGTCGAGGTCTGCAGCCCCGTCGCCGAGTCGTTCAGCCCGATGTTGCGGTAGAGGACGAAGTCGCTGGAAGCCATGGGGAGCCACGACCCTTCGGTTGGTGCGCGTGATGTGGGTGAGGCGACGCGGTGGCCGCAGGGCGGCCCCGGTCGGTCGGGTGGGCTCGGTCAGGCCGAGGGCTCGGCCGGCTCGTCGATGGCCTCGGCCTCGCCGGTCTCCGGCGCCGCGGCCCGGGCGGCGTCGCCGCCCTCCTCGTCCTCCAGCGGAGGCCCCATGGGCTTGCGCTCGGTGCCCATGGCCGCCTGCCGCCGGTCGAGCTCGTTCTCGGTCAGCCAGTACGGCTGGTCTCCCTGGAGGACCGCGCGGGTGGCGTCCTCGTTCGCCTCCGCCGGTGGTCCCGTCGACGCGTCGTGGGTCTCTTCGACGTCCCCGTCGCCGGCATCTGCGTTTTCGCTCATCGCTGCCCCCTGAGCTGCGTGCGGAGTTACCAGCGTAGAACCGCCAGGGGCGGGACGTACAGGGGGAAAGGGGCCATTTCCGAGATGTCGGGCTCGGGCTTCGGGGGGCGTGCGGAACCCGCCGTCGCCGCCGGGTTCCGTGCCCAGCACCCGTGCCAGCCCCGGCCCAGTTCCGAGGTCTCCGGTGGCCGCGTCGGTGAAGGCGGCAGCCGACGCTCCGCGCACGGGGGTCAACAGGGACACCCACTGAGCGCGGTCGCGCGAGGAGGTGGGACCGGTGGTCGCCGTTCACCGAGGACTGTGGGCAACGCTCGTCGCCGGAGTCGTGCTCGTGGGGCTCTCGTGAACGCCACCGCCTACCTGGCGGGCTTCACCACTCCGGCACCCAAGTCGCCCTCGGGGCGGACCACGGTCTGTCCCATGCCCGCCCGGGGCACCACCCCGGTCGGCGTGCGGCGGCCGGTCAGGGACGGGTCGGCGCCCGCCTCCACTACCCGGCGGCCGAGGCCCCTCCGGGCGGGCCGTCAGACTGACGCGCCCTACTCGCTGACCCTTCTCGGGGCCGGCAGCACCACTGCGCTCGCCACATCCTCGGGCGGGCGCACCTGGGAGCGGCACCCGACAGGGCTGGGCCGTATCCACGCTGGTGATAGCGGTGTCGCGCATCAAGACTTCTGGCAGGGCTGTGGAGTCAGTCCTGAAGGAGAATCTTGACCATGGGTAGACCCCCTGTGATCCCGGCCGAGCGGAGGACTCGGATCGGGCTGAGTGTGCTGGCCGGGGAGATGACGATCGCCGAGGTGGCCGGCCTCGACGGTCCACGGTGTGGATCGTCCGGGTAAGGGTGGATGGCTTGATCTCCCCAGGAGGATGGAGTCATGCCTGCAGCGAGGGCGATCGCCAGCACAGCGACCCCCGAGGAGGGCGCCTGCTGGTGAGGCAATCGTGTGGTCAGACCACGAGGCGCATCGGAGTCTCGAGCGCCGAGACCAACGCGGCCATCCACTGCCCAGCGAGAGCGCCGTCGATGGCGCGGTGGTCGACCGAGAGCACCAGGGTCACTGCGGTGACCGTGGTGACCTCGCCGTCCACGACCCGCGCGACCCGATCCCCGGCACCGACCGCAAGGACCGCGGACTGGGGCGGGTTGATGATCGCGGAGAACTCGTCCACGCCGTACATCCCTAGGTTGGTGACGCTGATCGAGCCACCCTCGAGGTCCTTCTGCTGGAGGCGTCCGGCGTTGGCCTGCTCGACGAAGCCCTTGATCCCCATCGAGATGGCGCTGAGCGAACTCTTCTCCACCCCGCGCAGGACCGGGGTCACCAGGCCACGCGTGGAGTCGATGGCGATCGAGATGTCGACGCTGTCGAACTGCCGCATCGCGTCATCGGTCCAGATGACATTGGCCTGCGGCACCGCCTGGTGGGCGACGGCCACCGCCCGCACCACAAAGTCGTTGATCGACAGCTTGACCGGTGAGTGGGTGTTCAGCTGGGCTCGCAGGGTGAGCAGGTCGTCGATCACCGCCGTGCGCTTGACGTAGAAGTGCGGGATGTCCCGCTTGCTCCGGGTGAGCCGTGCGGCGACTGCGCGACGCAGCCGCGAGTGCGGGATGTCTGTCCACCCGGCGGTCGAGGTCGCCGGCGGTGCCTTCGGCGCAGGCGACGCGGACGACTCCTCGGTGTGCGACCGGTCGCGCTCCGCGATCGCCGCCTCGGCGTCGCGCCGCCGGATGCGCCCGTGTGGGCCGCTGCCGGACACGTCGTGGGGGTCGATACCGGCCTGCGCGAGAACCTTCCGGGCCAGCGGAGTGACGAACAGCCGCTCTCGCGGGGCGGAGGTGGTGGCCTCGTTGCGGGCCGACGCGATGGCCTGCATCTGCGGCGCTGCCGCCTGGCCGGGGGCCGGGGACTCCTCCTCCGGGCCTGGGATCTCGCGCTTCTGGGGCGCGGGCGTGTCCACGGCGGTCTCGGCGCCGAGCTTCGACAGCAGCGCGTCGAGGTCGGCGTCGAGCTCCTCGGCACTGCCGATCAGCGCCATTGGGGAGCCAACGCTGATCTGCGTTCCGGAGGCCACGAGGGTAGTCAGCAGCGTCCCGTCGCCCTCGGCTTCGACCTCGACCGCGGCCTTCTCCGTCTCCAGGACGACGATCGCTTCGCCGGCCGTGAAGGCGTCACCCCGCTTGGCCAACCACTCCGCGATGACGACTTCGGTGGCGCCCGCGGCGACCTCGGGGACGAGCAACAGCTCAGCCATGAAGTTCCCTCTCTCTGGTGGTCGGGTGGACCGTCACTCCGCGGCGATGGCGCGCAGGGCCGCGGCGACCTCTTCGGTCTTCGCGATGGCGGCCCGCTCCAGCACCTTGCTGATGCTGGGAGACGCCTCGGCACCGGTCACCCGCTCGATCGGGGCGTCGAGCCAGTCGAAGAGCCGGCGCTGGATCTCGTCGGCCAGCCAGCCGCCGTACGACGTGCCGACCGCGCCTTGCTCGACGATGAGCACGCGGTTGGTCTTCTTCACACTGGCCTCGATGGTGTCCCAGTCGAGCGAGGCGCGGTCGAGCCAGCGCAGGTCGATCAGGTCGGCGGAGACCTCGGTGACCTCGTCGAGTGCCTCGAGGCAGTGCCCGACCATGCTGAGGTAGCTGATCACCGTGAGGTCATCGCCCTGGCAGCGGAGGGCAGCCTTGCCGACCTGGATGCAGTAGTCGAGGTCGTCCACCGGGGCAGTGCCCGTCGCGGTGTAGAGGTCCACGTGCTCGAGGACCACCACGGGATCGTCGCAGGCCAGCGCGGCGTTCATCAGGCCCACGTAGTCGAAGGGGTTCGACGGCGCGACCACCCGCAGACCCGGCGCCGTGGTCAGTACCCCGGCGGGATCCATCGAGTGCTGGGAGCCGTACCCGGTGCCGGCCGCCAGTTTGCTCCGCAGCACCAGCGGTACGGCGCTGTCACCGCCGAACATATGGCGCGCCTTGGCGATCTGGTTGAAGATCTGGTCGGCCGCGACCCACATGAAGTCGGCGTACATGAACTCCACCACGGGGCGGTAGCGCCCGTCCAGCGCCATGCCCCCGCCGAGCCCGACGAAGGAGTTCTCGCTGATCGGGGTGCCGAGCACCCGGTCCGGGAAGAGCTCCAGCGGGCGCTTGGTGGCACCGTTGGTGCCGCCCTTGAGCCCGTCGACGTCCTCGCCCATCACCACGATGGACTCGTCCGTCTCCATGCGACGGGCCATCACCGCGCTGACCAGGTCCACGAAGCGCCGCTCGGCGAGCTCTCCGGAGAAGCTCTCCGCCTCCTCGTAACGGCAGCCCTCCAGCTCGGACAGGTCGCCGCGAATGCCCACGTCCACGAAGCTCGGGTCGGGCCAGAGGCTCCCGATGATCTGGCGTTCGTTGGGCTTGCCGTCGGGGACCTCCTCGAGGAAGCCGTCGCCGATGCCCTTTATGACGGCGTCCACCTCGGCTGCCGCCGCGTCGATCTCCTCCTCACTGAGGAGATCCCGGCCGACCACGGCGCTGCGGAGCTGGGCGATCGGGTCCCGGTCGCGCCAGGTCTTCTCCTCCGCCTTGTCGCGGTAACCGAACGCCGAGCCGGGGAGGGCGCCGTTCTGGTGGAAGTAGCGGTAGAGATCAGCCTCGACGATGGTGGGCCCGTTGCCGGCCCTCATGTGATCGACCGCCTCGCCCATCGCGGTGTGCACCGCGAGCGCGTCCATGCCGTCGACCCGCCAGCTCGCGATGTTGAACCCGAGGCCGCGCGCGGAGAGTCGCGGCTCCGCGGTGGCCTTGGCTACAGGAGTGGACACGGCGTACTGGTTGTTCTCGATGAAGAAACAGACCGGCAGCTTCCAGGCGGCCGCAAGGTTGAAGGTCTCGAGCACCGAGCCGATGTTGACCGCCCCGTCACCGAAGTAGGTGACCGTGACGGCGTCCGTGCCGGCATGCAGCTGATTCCAGGCGAAACCGGCCGCCTGCGGGACGCCCCCACCCACGATCGCGTTGGTGCCCATGGCCCCGGCCTCGCGCCACTGGAGGTGCATCGAGCCGCCCCGGCCGCGACAGAACCCGTCGGCCAGGCCGCAGATCTCGGCAAGCGTCCGACGCAGGACATCGTGCACTTCGGGGGTCAACTCCGGGAGCGCACCGGACTTGGGCGTGACCACATGACCGAACGCCTTGGCCAGGAACTGGTGGTGGCCGCGGTGAGACCCGTTGACGAAGTCGTCGGAGCGCAGCTGGAGCACCGAGCCGACCGCTCCCGCCTCTTGACCGACGCTGGAGTGGGCGGGACCGTGCACCAGTCCTCGGCCGGCGAGCTCGAGGACGTACATCTCGAAGGACCGGATCCACTGGGCCTGTCCGAGCAGGTGCAGCAGCAGGTCAGGGTCCGCTGCTGCCCAGTCGCTGTCGTCGACGGTGAGCTCCAGCCACGGGGAGCCCTGTTCCAGTGCGTGGTGACTTGGCATACCAGCTCCTCATCGCTGACTTTGTATCCAATGACCGCGATGCAGGACGTGTTGATCGCGTGATCCTCCGATAGTAGGGTGCCAAGGGATACATTACAAGAGGAGGCAGGATGGCCGTCACCCCACTTCCGGGGGTCCGCGCCGTGGACCACATCGGCGTCACGGTGCCCGACCTCGCCGAAGCCCACGAGTTCTTCACCGGCGTTCTCGGGTGCGAATACATGTACCGTCTGGGCCCTTACCGTGACGACGCGGGCAGCTGGATGACCGAGCACCTGAACGTGGAACCGCGCACGGTGATGCAGCAGCTGCACTTCTACCGGTTGGGCGGGCAGGCGATCTTCGAGGTCTTCCAGTACGCCGCCCCGGAGCAGGTCCTGTCCCCGCCGCGCAACAGTGACATCGGCGGCCACCACGTGGCCATCTACGTCGATGACCTCGACGCCGCGCTCGAGGCGCTGCACGCCAACGGGCTGGTCGTCATGGGTGAACCGACCCGCAGCAAGGGTCCGAGCGAGGGACAACGCTGGGTGTACTTTCTGAGCCCGTGGGGGATGCAGTTCGAGCTGGTCTCCTACCCCGAGGGAAAGGCCTTCGACCACCGACCCGGGGACTTTGCGTGACGCAGCTGGCCGCCGGTGGTTCAGGAACCACGACCGGAGGACACATGAGCGAGGTGCCCGGCTCCACCGCGAGCCAGCGGATCGCCGAGATCATCGGTGAGCGCATCCTGAGCGGCATGCTCGCGCCGGGCGCCCGGATCAAGCAGGAGCAGATCGCCGACGAGTTGGCGGCCAGCCGGATCCCCGTGCGCGAGGCCCTGCGCATCCTGGAGTCGCGCGGGCTGGTCACGCTGAAGTCCAACTCGGGCGCCTGGGTCTCCCAGATGGACCCGCACGACCTCGGCATCAGCTACCAGATCCGCGAGAGGATCGAGCCTCTTCTGCTGGTCGAGAGCCTGCCGAGGCTGACCTCCGCCGACCTCGCCGAGCTGCGCGACATCCAGGACGAGATCGAGGGCAACGACGACGTCGAGCGCTTCTTGGTGCTTGACCGCCGATTCCACTGGGCGACGTATCGGCGGCATCGCGCTCCACAGCTCGCCGCGATGGTGGAACGGCTGTGGGACACCACCCAGCACTATCGCCGCGCCTTCACGCGGCTCGCCGGGAGAGAGGCCTCCTGGATCATCACGTCCGAGCACCGGCTGCTGATCGACGCCATCTCCTCGGCCGACCCGGAGACCGCCAGCACCATCCTGACCATGCACATCCGCCGGACCAGGCTGGAGCTGGCGACGCACCCCGAGATCTTCGCAGGGGCCTCCGGGCCACGTTACTGACCGAGGCACCCACGTCCACGTCGCTGGGCACCCCGGGTTCCTGGTTCCAGAGGTCCCTGGCCTCAGAGGTTCCAATGCCTCAGAGGTTCCACGCCTCAGAGGTCCACCGCGAGGTACCGGGTCTCGAGGAACTCGTGGATGCCGGCAAACCCGCCCTCGCGGCCGAGCCCGGACTCCTTCATCCCACCGAAGGGCGCCGCAGGGTCCGAGGCGACCCCGCGGTTGACGGCCACCATCCCCGACTGCATCCGGCGCGCAACCCGGATGCCCTCGCCGTTGTCGCGGGCGAACACATAGGAGATCAGGCCGAACTCGGTGTCGTTGGCCATGGCGACGGCCTCGTCGGTGGAACCGACCGTGATGATCGGGGCCACCGGCCCGAAGATCTCCTCCCGGGTCAGCGTGGAGCCGTGCTCGACGCTGCGCACGATGCGCGGCGCCATGAATGCGCCTGACGAGGGGGCCTCGCAGACGGCCACCGCCGTGCCGCCCTCGTCCTCGGCGCGACCGACCATGTCGAGAACCTTGTCGCGTTCCTTGATGCTCACCATGGCTCCGAGGTCGTTCTCCGGGGCGATCCCGGGACCGATCCGCAGCGACCCCAGGGCCGCCTGGAACCGGTCGGCGAACTCGCCGGCCAGCGACTCGTGGACGTAGAAGCGGTTCGCAGCGGTGCACGCCGACCCGCCATTGCGCATCTTCGCCACCATTGCCCCGGCAACCGCCGCGTCGAGGTCGGCACCTTCGAGCACCAGCAACGGGGCGTTGCCGCCCAACTCCATCGAGGAGGGCAGCACGCGCCGCGCCGTCTGCCTGAGCAGCAGCTTGCCGACGTGCGTCGACCCGGTGAACGACAGCGTCGCCACCCGCGGGTCGGCCAGCACCGCCTCCGAGACGGCTCCGGCCTGGGAGGTGGTGATCAGGTTGACCACGCCGTCGGGGGCGCCGGCTCGCTGCAGCACATCAGCCACCCACAGCGCGGTCAGCGGCGTCTCCGCGGCCGGTTTGAGGATCGCCGTGCACCCCGCCGCCAGAGCGGGCGCCAGCTTGCGGGTCGCCATCGCCGCGGGGAAGTTCCACGGGGTGATCATGTAGGCCACCCCCATGGGGCGGTGGTCGACGACGATGGTCTTGTCGCCACCCGGCGCTGTGCGGAAGTCACCGGCAACCCGGCATGCCTCCTCGGAGAACCAGCGGAAGAACTCGGCGGCATACGCAGCCTCTGCCCTCGCGTCGCTCCACGCCTTGCCGTTCTCCAGGACGATCAGGCGCGCACAGTCCTCGATCTGCGCCGACATGATCTCGAAGGAGCGACGAAGCACTTCCGCTCGCTCGCGCGGTGACGAGGCTGACCACGGACCAAGGGCGTCGTGTGCGGCGCCGACCGCCTGGAGCGCCTCGTCGGCGGAGGCATCGGCGACCTCGGAGAGCAGTTCCTCGGTGGCGGGGTCGTGCACCTCGAGACGCCGGCCGCAGGCGACCCACTCGCCGCCGATGAGCAGGTCGGAGGGGGTCCCCAGCAGGGACATGGCCTTCCTGGTCACTGGATGACCATGCCCCCGTCGATCATGATCAACTGGCCGGTCATGTAGTCGCTGTCGGCGCTCGCCAGGAACGCCGCGGTGCCGACAACGTCCTGTGGGTAGGAGTAGCGCTGCATCAGAATCATGTTCTGCGCCAGGCTGTCCATCGACTCGCCGGGCCTGTCGAACTTCCCGATCGCGACCAGGTCCTTGTCCAGCTGCTCCCACAGCTCTGTGCGGACGACGCCGGGGCCGTAGCCGTTGACGGTGATGTTGTGCTCGATCAGCGCCTTGGCGCCGCCCTTGATCATGGCGAGCACCGCGTGCTTGCTCGCCGAGTAGACGACGACGTCGTCGAAGACCTCGCGGGAGAGGATCGAGCCCACGTTGATGATCTTGTAGGGGTAGTCCTGCTTGCCCTGCTGCTTCATCTGGCGGGCGGCGGCCTGCATGCAGTTCAGCGTGCCCCAGGCGTTGACGTCCATGATCTTCTGCCAGTTGTCCCTGGTGATGTCGAGGAAGAACAAGGGCTTGTTGATGCCGGCGTTGTTGACCAGCACGTTGATGCTGCCGAACTCCTCGACCGTGTGGGCGACCGCCGCTGCCGCGTCCTCCTCACTGCTGACGTCGAGCTTGACGTGGGTGGCGACGCCGCCCTTGTGACGGATCTCCTCGGCGGTTCGGGCGACGCCCTCGACGTTGACGTCACCGAGGCAGACCTTCGCTCCCTGCGCGGCGTACTCCTGCGCTACGGCGGCACCCATGCCCTGGGCTGCTCCGGTGATCAGGATGTTCTTTCCAGCGAGACGTGTTGCGTCCATCTCAGAATGCTCCTTTGTGTGTCGGGTAACGGAGACGAATCAGTAGGGGTTGGCGACGAACAGGTCGTCGGCTGGGAACTTGGTGAGCACCTGGGCGCCTCGCTCGGTGACCACCACCTCCTCCTCGATCCGCGCGGCGGAGATGCCGTCGGAGGCCGGGCAGTAGGTCTCGAGCGCGAAGACCATGCCGGCCTTGATCTCAACCGGGTCGGTCAGGCTGTTGAGCCGGGAGATGATCGGCCGCTCGTGCAGCCCGAGGCCCAGCCCGTGGCCGAACTGCAGCCCGAAGGCGTCCATCTCGCTTGCGAAGCCGAGGTCTGTGGCCCTGGGCCAAAGCTGGGCCACCTCGTCGGTGCCGACCCCGTGGCCCACCTTCTCGATGGCGGCGTCCATCCAGCTCCGGGCCCTCGTGTACGCCTCCCGCTGCGACGCCGTCGACGTGCCGACGGAGAACGTGCGGTAGTAGCAGGTCCGATATCCGTTGTAGGAGTGGATGATGTCGAAGAAGGCCTGGTCGCCCGGGCGGATCAGCCGGTCGCTGAAGTTGTGTGGGTGCGGGTTGCAGCGCTCACCGGAGACCGCGTTGATGGCCTCGACCTGGTCCGAGCCCATCTCGTAGAGCCGCTTGGCCGCCAGGGCCACGATCTCGTTCTCGCGGATGCCCGGCTTGAGCACGTCGACGATGTCCTGGTACACGCCATCCACCATCGCGGCGGCTTGGCTCAGCAGCATGATCTCGTCGACCGACTTGATCGAGCGAGCACCGAGCATGTGCTGCTGGATGTCCACGACCTTCAGGCCTTGGGCCTGCATCTCGAACAAGAACGCCGGCTCGACGATGTCGACCCCGATGGGCTCGTCAGCAACACCTCTGTCGGTCAGCAGACCCTTGATCGTCGCGACCGCATCCCTCATCAGCCCGACCTCGGGATGGATCGCCCCACGCAGACCGAGCATGCCCGCCCGGCAGCGGTCTTCCTCCAGCCACGGCGCGAACAGCTTGTGGTGCTTGGCCGCTGAGCCGAAGTCCCACAGGTAGGGCTTCGCGTCCTCGGTCAGCAGCGCGTACCGCGACATCTTGTCGCCCAGCGCCCCACCGATCCAGGTCTGTGTCGTGTAGCGAATGTTGTAGAAGTCGAAGAGCAGGAAGGCTCCGCAACCACTCGTCCGCAACGCATCCACGGCGCGGCCAAGTCGATACTCGCGAAGTCGAGCGAAGTCGACGCGGGCCTCGTAGTCGACGCCCATATGCCCGGGGGCGGGGATCATCCTGGTGGCGAAGTCCAATGCCGGCGCCTGTGGAGGCGGTGTGGTTGTCTGCGTCATGGTCTCTTCTCCTAACACGGGTCCGATGGAGGCGGGCTGAACTGACTCCCGGAAGGCTGCCCCGCGGACCCTTCCGGGGGCAGACCGACACAGGGCGGCTGCCGGCGTCTACTGGTCACCATTCGGGGGCGACGGCGGGGTCGGAGGCATTCTTCTTGGTCACCTTCACCGAGGGCATGAGCAGGTTCTTCTCGACCGCCTGGCCGGTGAGGACGTCATTGGCCAGGATCACTGCGTGTTGGCCGTCCCAGGACGAGGACTGGAAGATCGTGCCGTCGAGGTCGCCGGACTTCACCAGGGGATTCCCCAGCTTGGTGTTGCCGATCGAGGTGATGATCAGCGGCTTGGGGTCGATGCCGCGGGCCTTGAGGGCAGCGATGGCTCCTGCCACCATCGTGTCGTCGGCGGCGAAGATGCCGTCCACCTTGGCGGCGCCCACAGACGTGAGCATCTCCGAGGTGACGGTCTGCGAGGTGTCCTTGTTCCAGTCGCCTGGTTGTTCGGCCAGGATCTTGACGTTGGGGCAGGCCTTCTTGATCGTATCCACGAAGCCTGCGCGACGGCTGATGGCCGTGGAGTTCCCCGTCAGGCCGTCGACCACGAGGATGTTCGTGGACTTCCCGGCGGCCAGCCCGCACATGATCTGGGCTGACGCGGCGCCCTCACCGTAGGTGTCCGGACCGGAGAAGCCCTTGGTCAGGGGGATGTCCTTGGGATTCACGTTGGAGTTGGTGACGGTAACGGGGATGTGGGCCGCGTTCGCGTCGACCAAACACGGTCGGACCGTGTCATTGACGGCCGGCCACAGGATGATCAGGTCCGGCTTGGCGGCCACGGCCACCCTGCATTGGCTGTCCTGGGCATTGGCGTCGTACTGCGAGTTCGTGATCGTCAGCTTGATGTTGTCCTTGGTCGCCTGCTTCTTCATCGCGGGCAGGTATGTCGTGCCGTAGGGCTGGTCGGTCCCTTGCGGCAGGAGGGCATACACCTTGTAGGGGCGGCCGGAGCCGGTGGACGACCCTGCGCCGTCGGAGGAGCAGCCCGCCACGGCCAATCCGATCGCCACCAGGCCGGCTCCTGCCACGGTGCGGGAGATGCGCATTGGTGTTTCTCCTTCTCATCGGTGGAGGTCTCACGGGGTTGGTGGGCTGATCTCAGCCGGCGGCCGGGGCCCGGCGGCCTTGGAGCCAGGTGCGTACGCCCCCAGCGACTGCGCGAAGACTTGCCGGGTCGGTGATCACCGCGATGAAGAGCACCGTGCCGATGAAGACCTGCTGGACCTCGGCCTGCACCCCGTACAGGGTCAGCCCGACGGTGAGGATGCCCAGTGAGCCTGCCCCGACGAGCGTGCCCAGGACCGAGCCGCGGCCACCGGTCAGGACCGTCCCGCCGATGATGGCTGCGGCGAAGCTTGTCAGGAGTGCCGTGGATCCGGCGGTGGGGTCGGCCGCGGTGAGCTCGAGGGTGTTGATCACACCAGCCAGCGCGGCCACGAAGCCGGAGAGCATGAACCCGGTGAGGATCCGCCCAGACACCGGGATGCCGGTGTCGTGGGCCGCCTGGCGGTTGCCACCGACCGCGTAGAACTCGCGGCCGGCCCGGACCCGCGTGAGAAAGATCTGGAGCGCGATGAACGCGAGCAGGAACAGGATG
Organism: uncultured Actinomycetota bacterium; assembly: GCA_963800325.1. Taxonomy (GTDB): domain Bacteria; phylum Actinomycetota; class Actinomycetes; order Actinomycetales; family Dermatophilaceae; genus CAWDAQ01. Next base: position 227,113 of record CAWDAQ010000011.1, read on the forward strand.
ATCCGGGGAGTGATGGGCCCGATCAGCGGCCTGCCGAAACTGATGCCGGCATCGGCGTTGGTCAGCGGCACGGGCCTCTCGCCGGAGAGCACGAAGGCGACTCCACGCAGGGCGAACAGCATGCCCAGCGTCGCGATGAACGAGTTGATTCCGACCTTGACGACGAAGAACGTGTTGACCGCTCCGATCGCCAGCCCGGTGCCCAGTGCCAAGACGATCCCCAGGAAGAGGTTGGGCACCATGGCCATGATGACCCCGGAGACGGCAAGAGTGCTCGCGACACTGAGGTCGAGCTCGCCCATCAGGATGACCGCGGTGAGACCGATAGCCACCAGGCCGATGAGGGACATGAACTCGAGAGTCACCTGGTAGGCGGTGAAGACGGTAGGTGCGAAGATCAGGGCGACGATGGCGAGCACCGCCAGCAGGATGACGCCGCGCGACTCCGTCCGCCGTCCGAGGGCCGCTTGGACCCTGGTGGAGAGGTTGCCGGGACGGGCCCCGCCGAGGTTCATCGATTCAGTCGAGGACATCACTTCGCCATCCTTCTGGCCAGGGCGTCGACGGAAACCGCGAAGACGATCAATACGCCGATCGCGATCTGCTGCCAGCCGACGCTGATCTTGTTCAGCACCAGCACGTTGGTCAGGACGCTGATGAAGACCACCCCCAACAGGGTGCGTAGCACGCTGCCGCGCCCACCAAAGACGCTCGTGCCGCCGATGATGATGGCCGCGAGGGCCTGGAAGTCGAATCCGGTGGCCATCGTCGACACCGCGGTATTGGAGAAAGCGGCGAGGACGAATCCGGCGATCATGGCGGCGAGAGCGGTGATGACGAAGGCGCCGACCACCACGCGGGGTGTGGAGACTCCGGCGAGCCGGGTCGCCTCCTTGTTGGAGCCGACGGACCGGATGGCGAACCCGAAGGTGGTCCGCCTCAAGACGAAGGCCAGGAGCAACGTCATGAGGACGAGCACGATCATCGACAACGGAATCGTGGCGATCTTGATCTGGCCCATGGCTTTGATGGGGCCGTCCGCCGGGCCGAAGAAGATGCTGCCTCCCGAGAGCCAGCGCAGAAGTCCCAGGCCGATGTAGGTGGTGGACAGGGTCACGATGACGGCATTCGCCCGGAAGTACCCCACGGCCACGCCGTTGAGCGCGCCGTAGAGCAGTGCGACGAGCAGTGCGACGACGACGGCGCCGAGAATATTGGTGGCGTTGCTGACGCCGATGAAGATCACGGCGGAAGTCGCGACCTGCGCTACCACCGAGAGGTCGAGGTAGTTGCCGCTCATGACGACGAAGGTCATCCCGACCGCGACGATGCCGACGGGCGCCGCTCGGTTGAAGACGTCGGTGATGTTGACAAGGGAGACGAAGCCGTCGACGAAGAGGGCAGCGAGGAGGATCAGCAGCACGGTGAACACGAAGATCCCGCGCTCGGCGGTCCACTGCATCACCGAGGCCTGGGGCGTGCCGGGACCGGCCTGGCTGGGGGAGGCCTGAGTCGGCGCCTCCGGGGCTGGGGCTGTCTTGCTCATGGTGCGTCCACCAGGCTTCCTCCTGCTGCAAGGGACATGACGGACTTCTCGTCGGCTTCGTCGGCGGTGAGGGTGCCGGCGACTCGACCATCCCGAATGACGTGAACAACGTCGGACAGGTCCAACAGCTCAGGAAGGTCGGAGCTGACCACCAGGACAGCGGCGCCGTTGTCGGCGAGGTCACAGACCAGCCGGTGGATCTCAGCCTTGGCCCCGACGTCCACGCCTCGAGTCGGTTCGTCGAGCACGATCACGTCCGGTTCTCGACCGAGCCACTTGGCAATGACGACCTTCTGCTGGTTGCCGCCGCTGTACTCACCCGCATCGCGGCGAATGTCCGGAGGACGCAGCCCCACCGAGTCGGCGAGTGACGTCGCGAACTTGGCGATCATGGCCGGCTTCAGCACGCCGCCCGAGGAGAGCCGGACCCGGTTCGGGAGCGCGATGTTGTCCGAGACCGACATGTTCAGGGCCAGCCCGTCGGTACGACGCTCCTCCGGGACGTACGCGACCCCGTTGCGGATCGCGGACTGGTAGGTCGCGATCCTTCGTGTCCGTCCGTTGGTGGTGATCGTCACGTCGCCCGCTGTCTTGGGGTCGACCCCCAGCGCGGCGCGGACGAACTCGGTGCGACCCGCTCCTACAAGGCCGCCGAGGCCCACGATCTCCCCGGCCCGCACATCGATATCGATCCCGTTGACGCCGGCTGCGCGAACACCACGTGCGGAGAAGACCACGTCCCCCGGTTGGCTCTTGCGGTGGATCTGCAGTTCTTCCTTCAACTCACGGCCGACCATTTTGTCGACGAGCTTGTCGGGGGTGGTCTCACCGATCTCCATGGTCTCGATGAGACTGCCGTCCCGCAGCACCGTGACCCGATTGCAGATCGCGAAGATCTCGGGGATGCGGTGCGAGATGTAGACGATCGACAACCCCGCTGCCGCGAGGCGCTGGAGCATGGCGAGCAGATAGTCGGTCTCCGCTGGGGTGAGCGAAGCCGTAGGCTCGTCGAGGATCAGTACCTGGGGCTTGCGCGCAACGGCTCGGGCGATCTCCACGAATTGCCGCAGTGCCACGGACAGCCGCCCCACTGGCTCGTCGAGGTCGACCTCGACACCGATCTCCTCGATCGCGTCACGGGCGATCTGCTTCATGTCTCGGAAACGAGTGAATCCTCGTTTCGTGGGGAACGCGCCCAGCGTGATGTTCTCGGCCCCGGTCATCTCGGGAACCAGGCTCAGCTCCTGGTGCACCAGGGCGATGCCGGCATCGAGGGACTCCTTGGCGCTCCCCTGGACGGCCTGGCCGTTCACCCTCACCTCCCCCTCGTCAGGTGCCAGGACCCCGGCCAGGATGCGCATCAGGGTGGACTTCCCGGCACCGTTCTCGCCCACGAGCCCGTAGATCTCACCGGCCTCGATGGCGATGCTGACGCCGTTCACCGCGACGGCCCCGCCGAAGCGCTTGACGATCGAGTTGGCCTCGATGACGACTTTTCGTGATCGGTCAGGTGTGGGTCCGTCCATCGTGCGTGGCCTCCTCGCGCGGAATGACGGCCGGACGGCCTGTCATCGAGTGACTTTGAGAGTGAACACCTACGGGGCACAACTGTAAACTCTCAGTGCACAGAGGCGCTACCCGTCATACCCAGGATTTTCGGATTCCTCGACGACGACGCCGGACATCCGGCCGTCAGCCCGCCCCGACTCGGCAGGCGGCGACGATGCGAGTCGACGCCAACGCACTGTCTGTCGGCTGACTCTCCATCAGGGGCCCGCATCAGCGTGCACCGCGGGCACGTCCAGGATCCCCGCGGGTAGACCACGTGGAGCGGAGGGCCCCGCTCCCCCTTCGTCAGTGCCCGGCGGGCACCCCCGGCCCGTCGACGTGGGCGAGCCGGTCGGAACGGCCCGCACCCGCCACGGCGTCGTCCCGGATGTACCAGACAGCCCGGACCTCGCCGGTCGTGGCGTTCCAGAAGCGGTGCGGGATGTGGGAGTCGAACGCGATCGAGTCACCGGTGTTCAGCACGGTCTGCTCGAACCCCACCTGTACGGTGAGCGACCCCTTGAGTACCAGCCCGTACTCACGGCTGGAGTGCCGGGTGAAGTCCTGAGCCGGCTCATGTGGACTCGGGTCGGCCGGATAGACGACCTCGATGAACTCGGCGCCGATCTCCGGCTTGGGGGTGAGGCGTTCCCAGCGGGTGCCCTCGGGCAACGGGATGGTTGGTCGTGCACCGGCGCGCATCACGATCAGAGCCTCGTCGAGCGGGCCGCGTGGAACGTCGACCGCACTCCCCTGATCAGCCTCCGACGAGGTCTCCACCGCGGGATGCCCATCCTGGAAGAGGCTGTCCATCGTGATCCCCAGGACGCCAACCGCGTTGTACAGGTTTCGAACGCTGAAGGAGGCGAGACCGCGTTCGACCTGCGAGACGTGGCTGGCCGAGACGTCGATTCGCCGTGCCAGCTCCCGCACGCTCAGGTGTGCAGCCTTCCGAGCTTGGCGCACGCGGTCGCCGATACCGACCCATTCGGGGCCTGTCTGGGTCACCGAGCCATCCCTATCCCTTGTTCACACTGAAAGAACACTTGCGTGCCCAGCGTAGGTCATGCACACGCGGTGCGTCGCGCGCCGACGAAGCCGCCGCCCTGATCGAACGGGGCAGCCGGGAGCGGATCGCACCGGTCGTCACCGGTACCGACGGCGTCGTCCGGCTGGTCGCGGTACGCCTCGACGACAAGAGGACCGTCTCGCTCGAGCTGGCCGAGGACACCGACGCGCTGGCGCGCTCTCTGTGGACGATGCTGAAGGCCGAGCTGCTGCCGTACGAGAACCCGTCGCTGCTGACCGGGCCGACCAGCACGGACGTCTGCGCTGTGGCGGCCAGCTTCACCGGGGGTCCACCGCCCGACTCCGATGATGACCCGCTCCATGCGCGTCGCTCCTGGCACCGGTAGCGCTGGTGGGCAGCCGCATGGGGAGCTGCCCTGCGATCACCTGAACCGGGTTCGGCCGGACACCAATCCTTCGTGAATCGTCATGTAGCCGCGTAGATGACGCTGTCCCTATCGCTTGCCCGTGGCGAGCATCCGCAGGCCTGCCGGTTAGCCGAGGTCGTCCAGGGCGCGGGCGGCGTCGGATGAGGCGATGTTGCGTCCCATGTGGACGTTCTGGGTCAGGGAGGGCTGGGCGTGCCCGAGCTGGTCGGCGATAGCCCGGGCCGAGAGGCCGGCGTGGTCGAGCAGGGTCGCCGTGGTCTTGCGGAAGACGTGACTGGTGGCCCAGGGCAGGCCGGCCCACTGGGGGGCCTCGCGCAGATGCCGTTGGGTGTTCGACGGGTCCCGCAGTCCACCTTTGGGGGCGGGGAAGACGGGATCGGTGAGGGCTGCGGTGTGCTCGCCGGGGGGGAAGCACGTCCCCGACGACGCGTGAATCTCGGAGTCGTGCTCAGGTCACGACTCCGCGATCACCTCGGAGCGGTCGAAGCCGACTGCGTGCGCCGGCGCGGTCGTCGGCGTGAGCCGACGGCGCTGCTGCCACAGGACCGGAGAGCCGTCGCGGCGCCTGGCCAGCATCCACCGGCGTTCCAGCCGCAGCCCCCCGGCCGGGACCGAGGGCGGGTCGATCTCGTGGAGCCTGGTCCCGGTGCGTCGGAGAAACCTGACGCCCTCATCGGGAGGCGGCTGCAGCAGGGGCGCGCCGTCGGCGTCGGCGACGGTGAGGCGCCCCTGCCGGTAGCGGCGCCGGGTCGTCCCCTCGCCGACCTCCACCAGCGGGTACGGGTGCCACGGCCCGGGGGAGGGGGCGGCCACCTGGTAGCGGACGTCGGGGGTGCGCAGATCGCCGTCACCCAGCGTCACGGGGGCAAGTCCGGCCTCCGGCGGCGCGACGTCCTCTCCCGCGCGGATCTCCTCCACGGCCCACAGCACGTCGGCGTCCTCGTCGACCCCGAGCAGAACCTGCTCCACGACGTCCCCGGGGAGCGGGGTGGTCGCGAACCACGCGAGCAGGTCGTGGGGGCCCAGCCCCGTCGACCGGAAGAGGGTGGAGCGGTCGTCGTGGTCCGACCTCCACGGGGCGCCGGGGCGTGGCCAGACGTCCCCGAAGACGTCGCGGACGCGGACGGACCGGACCGTGAGGATGTGCCCCGGCGGGGTCGGCACGCCCGCCAGGTACCAGTCGGTGGAGTGGCCGGTCACGACGTCGAGGAAGAACAAGGACGCCACGTGGGCGGTGTCGGGGAGGTGGGCCACCACGCTCTCCTCCGGCCGTTCGAGGGTGAACCACCCGGGAGCAGGGCACCCGGGGTAGCGCAGCGCCCCGGCCGAGCCCTGGTAGATCCGCGGCCCGGAGCCGGGCCGGAAGGGGCGACCGGAGCCGCCGCCGAGGGGGCGCACGTCGACGGACCACCAGTCCGCCGCGCCGCCGTCGTGGCGCGGCGCGCCCGCCTCGGTCCTCCCGCCGCGACCGGTGGAGAGCGGCACCCGGTGCCAGAGCGTGGTGGTGTCCCAGGGGTCCGCGCCGCCGGGGGCCGGCCAGTCCTCGGCCGCCGCCTCGAGGACCGCCTCCCCGGGCACCGAGACCGGGTCCGCGAAGGGCCGGTCGGCCGGAGGGAGCAGCGGGGTGTGCCGGGCCATGATCCGGTAGCGGACCGGGCTGGCCGCGTTCGCGCCCTGGTGCTCCCCGAGCTGCCACTGACGGGCGAGCGCCCACACCGGGTCGCCGAGCTCGGCACGCAGCCCCTGGTCAGCGTCGGCCTCGCCGGCCAGCGGCTCCAGGCGCAGATGGGCGTGGCGGCTGACGGCGTCGTACGGCCCCGGGGGCTGCAGCTCCGCGCCGCCCCGCTCACCGGCAGGGAGCAGCAGGCTCGGCAGCAGCGCGCCCAGCGGGCCGAGGTCACGCTGGCGCAGCGACCGGACCCGCGCGAGGTCCGCAGCCAACGCGACGACGGCGCGGGCCTCGTCGACCGTCACCTCGGCACCCTCCCGCGCGGGTACGGCGAGCAGGACGGCCTGCGGCGCTCGCGAGCCCGGGGTCCGGAACGCGAAGGCCGCTGTGGCGGGCACCTCGCCGTCCGGGATGAGCTCGGTCCACGAGTCGAGCACCCCGCCGACCACATCGGCCCCCGGGTCGAGCCCCGGGCCGAAGGCGACGGTGAGCGCGGCCCCGCGGTCCGGGTGGTCGGGGTCGACCGGGGCCCCGGTCCACCACCGGTCCGGGGGGTCCGCCACCGCCGGCCACCCCACCGGGATCCGCGTGAGGCGTCCCCGCACCCTCGTCACGATTTCGCGCCAGGGGCCGGCGTCGGCAGCGCCCCCCGACAGGGTGACCGGGGGGAGTACCGGGCACAGCTCGTCGATTCGGGCGGCGGCGCGTCCCGGGGAGGCCAGCTGGCGCAGCGCCGTGCGGGGATCCGCGTCGCCGGGATGGTCGAGGTGCGCTCGCAGGGCATCGTGCGCGGCCCCGGCGGGAGCGACCAGCCCCCAGCGGAGTGCCCGTGCGGCGAGCGGACCCGAGAGGGGCGCGTCCGCGTCCGCGGCGGCCAGGTCCGCGGCGAGGGCCTCGCCCGCCGCGCGGAGCTCCTCGGCGACCGTCGGGGGTGGTGGCACGGCCGCCGACGGGTCGCCGGGGCCCGACAAGCCGGCCAGCAGGGTGACCAGGGCACGCAGCTGCTCCAGTGACGCGGGCGGTTGCAGCGTCACCGGGGTGGCCACGTCGTCCGCGGGCACAGCCAGGCCGAGGTGGGCGCGCGCGGCGCGATCGAGGGTGTCATCGCCGACCGCCACCAGGTCCGACACGGCCAGTCCGAGGTCGGCGAGGCTGGCGGTGGCGCCGTCGGCCGCGCTCCAGGCCCACTCCGCGGGCGCGGGGAACGAGGTGTCGAGCAGGTGGGCGACCGACGGGTCGGCCGCGGCCGGCCGGTCGACCGATCCGGCGCCCTCGACGCGGGGAAGCGCGATCAGCACGGTGCTGGTGACGGCGTGTCCCGTGGTGGGCGTGGCCACGACCTGCGGCTCGGGCGGGATCCCGAGCCCGGCGGCGGCATCGAGCGCTGCCACCGCACGGCCCGCACCGCCGCGGACGGTGTCGTGCACGGCCTCGGCCACGAGCAGGTCGGCGAGGTCGGCGCCCACCCCGGCGAGGAGGTCCAGGCCGCGTCGCGCGTGGTCGGCCGGGACGTACCCGGTGTCGGCGGTCAGGGACCCCTCGCGGTAGGCGGCGAGCGTCTTCAGGCCGTCGCAGGTGCGCCGTCCGGCGTGCTCCTCGTGTTGCCGGTAGGTGTCCCGGAACGTGCGTACCGTCTCCGCGTCGGGCAGCAGCGCCTCGATCTCCCGGCCCAGCGCCTCGGCGGGGTGCGCGCCGTCGCGCACCGCGCCCGCGACTGCGAGCGCGAGGCGCACGCGCTCGGAGTCCAGCGGCACGTCCCACCGGTCTTGCGGGGCCGCGCCGGACTCGTGCCACGAGGCCGCACGGTCGCGCAGGATCGCCGCCACCTTCGCCTGGTCGGCGGAGGGGGCGAGCACGAGACCGCGGTCTGCGAGCCCCGGCTCGCCGACGAACGGGCGGTCCACCCAGGCGTAGAGGCCGAGGGCCCGGGGCGCGTCGCCCCGTTCGGACAGCCGCCGCCAGGCCAGACCCACGGCCAGCGGGTCGACGCGGTGGATCGCCGCGTCGACCGTGGCCCGCACCGTGCGCTCCAGCCCGTCGAGGTCGCGCTGCGCCATGGTTCCCAGCGCCTCGACGGCCTCCTTGAGGACGGCCTCGACCCACGAGGTGTCCCCCCTGGGTGGGAGCGGCCACGGTCCACCGCGGCCGAAGAGCGTGTCCGGCTCGACCCTCGGTCCCGGCTCGCCGGCGGCGACCCACGCCCCCCAGCGCCACGCCTCGAGCAGGGAGGGGCGCAGGACCTGGAAGAACAGCGAGTCGACCCAGCCCTCGGCGACCTCCAGCCGCTCCGCGAGGTGACGCCCGTAGGGATCCTCGATGCACGGGCGGGCCGCGGCGAGGATCGTCAGGAGCAGCACTCGGACCGGGTCCTTGAGCAGTCCGCGCTCGTCCAGGGCGCGCACCTCGTCCGCCACGACGTCTCCGTCGGGGCCGAGCAGTCGCTCGAGCCACCCCTCGGTGATGGGGTCGAGGCGTCCGTCCGCCGTCCGGGGCCACACCGGGGACAACCGGACCGGGTGGGCCTCCCCGAACGCGACCGAGGGGGCCGTCGCCGCCCGCGGGTCGAGGCCGGCGGGCTCCAGCACCGGAGCGACCGCGTCGGCCTGCGCGGCCGACAGCGCGTCCCGCTCGCCCGGCGAGTACGGCGCCTCCCGCAGCAGCGTGGCCCACCGGGCGGCGTACCCGGTCGAGACGGGCGTGCGGGCCACCAGACGCAGCAGCCGCTCGGGGTCGTCACAGCCGACGACGGTGCCGAGCCCGGGGCGGTCCCGCAGCCGGCGCAAGGCCTCGACGAGTCCGGCCACGATCCCGAGCTCGGGCGGCCTCGCGTCGTCGACCGCGTCCTCCAGCGGGGTCAGCGGCAGCAGCGCGAGCGGCTGGTCCCCGACGAGCAGCGTGGGCAGGGGCCCCTCCGGGTGCACGTTCCCGGCCAGCCACTCGGCGGCTCCGGAGGCGGCCCAGCGGTCCCCCGGCCCCCACAGGTCCTGCAGCGCGTGACCCCACAGCGCCGGCCACAGGCACCGAACGAGATCTGCCTGCAGGCCGCGGTGGTCCCGGTCGCCGCCGGGCATCGGCGGCAAGCCGTCGGGGGACCCGGTCAGTGCTTCCGCGACGTCGGCTCCGCCGCGGGCGCCCCCGACCGGGGGTGCGGCGGGGAGCAGCGCGGCGTGGACCTGCGCCACCGACGGGGTCGCCCGCGGCGAGTCCGGGACGACGTTGGTCGGGGTGCCCGGAGCGAGCAGGGCCGCGCGACCCGCGTCGACGTGGGCGCGGAAGAGTGCCTCAGGCGGGGTGTCGCCCAGTCCCACCACGGTCAGCCGCGCGATCGCCTCGGGCTCGATGCCGTGCCGCTCGAGCCGGACGCCGGCGGTCAGCCCGGCGCCCCTCAGGGCCCGCCAGGTCGGCCAGAACCGCGGGGCGGGGTCGGCGGGGTCCGGGGGCAGCACCGGAAGATCGGGTCCGCGGGGGCGGAAGGTGTGCAGCCGGACCTGCCGGGCACCGGCGGCGTCGTCGACGTCCGCCCACAGCTGGAGCCGTGCCGGCAGCCCGCGCACCACCCCGCCGCGAGCGGCCCCGGGGTCGGCGGGCACCTCGCCGCTCCGGTCCACCCTGCTGCCGGCGGCGTCGACGACGAGTCGCGTGCGGACCAGCCAGGCCGCGCGACCGGGCCCGACCTGGTCGGCGAGCCGCTCGAAGGCGGCCCTTCCACCCGGTGCCGCGACGTCGCCGCCGACCTCGGGGCAGGACGCCCTGGCCGCCTCGAGGAGGTCGAGCTCGGCGGTGTCGGCCACCGGGTCGTGCTCGTCGACCCACACGTCGGCCGGGACCACGATCACCCGCAGCCGCCACCCCCCGTCCCGTCCCCGGTCGAAGCGGGTCTCCAGCCGGGCCGGCAGGAGGACCCCGACCCGGGCGGCCGTCACGGGACCACCGTCCCCGCGCCCTGGAGCAGCACCCGGATCGGGCGGCGCAGGTGCACCCGCGCGTACTCGGCGCCGTTGTCGGGGGTCGGGTCGGGGGCGCCGGAGCGACTGAGGAACCGGATGCCCTCGGGGACCTCCTCGACCACCACCCAGTGCGCGGCGACCCGGGCGGGGTCGAGGGCGAAGGCGAAGAGGGTCAGGTCGTCGGTGACCTGGGCGACGAACCGCGGCCAGACCGGCTCGTCGAGTCGGGCCGTGCCCCGCGTCCACGGCGACCCGTCGGGCGGCGCGCCGGTGGGGGCGAGGTAGAGCAGCGTGCGCGGGTAGAGCCGGAACAGTGGCGATCGCACGACGACGACCAGCTGCTCGTGGGCCCCGCCCGGGATGTGGTCGCCCAGGCGGCTCCCCGCGACCCAGTCGCGGACCGGGGTGATGTCGTCGGCGCGGCCGGCGGCGGGAGCGCGGTCCCAGAAGCGGCGCAGCGGGGTGCAGCCCGGGCGGACGGGGTGTCCCCGCCAGTCCAGCTCGCCGACCGCGCGGTGGTTGAGTCCCAGCAGCAGCGCCTCCACGAACTCGGGGCAGGTGCGCAGGGCGGCGACGGCGCCCTCCTCGAGGGCGTCCGCGCCCGGCAGGAGCCAGTGCCGGGCCCGGTCGCGCAGGTACCGCCAGGCGGGCAGGTCGAGGTCCGGGCAGTCCTCGACCGGGCCCAGGGGGGTCGCGGGGGCCAGCCCCCGGATCCTCCCGACCACGCGGGCGCGCGCGGCGCCGCCGTCGAGGAGGTCGGTGAGCAGGCCGTCGAGGGCGTCACGGTCGAGCGGTGCCCGTTCCCGGTAGCCGGCGTCGTCGAACGCCGGCACGCGGAGGCGGCCGAGCAGCTCCCCGTCGGCGATGGCCGGCACGCCCGCCGAGGCGGAGAGCGCGTCGAGGTGGCCGCCGTCGGCGTCGGCGGGGTCGGGCTCCTCCGCCGGGCGCCCGGGCTCGGGTCTTGCGTCGGCGGCGGCGCCGACCAGCGCGGCGGCACCGCCCGCGGCGGCGACGGCGGGCCTGCCGAGGGCCTGGGCGAGCCGGGGTCCGAGGAGCAGCGCGGGGAACGGCATGCGCCCGGCAGCGGGGCGGGCGAGCGCCCAGGCCAGGGAGCGCCCGTCCGCGGCGCCCTCGGGGGGCCGGTCGTCGGTGGAGATCCGCCCGGCGGCGGGGCCGAGCACCACCAGCCGCTCGTCCCGGTCCCGGGGGAGTCGGCGCTCCCAGATCCCGCGGCGGGCCTCGAGGCCGAGGGCCAGCCCGTGCACCAGGTCCCGGGCGGCGTTCGCGGGGCCCCACTGCCGGGAGGCCGCGGCCACGATCTCCTCCTGCAGGTCGATCCCGGCCTGGAGGCCGACCCCGGCTGCGACCCGCATCCGCAGGTCGGCGTTGACCTGGACCGGCCACGCCCACTGGCCGGCGTCGTCGTCCCGTGCCGCGCCCACCGCGGTCCGCACCGCGTCGTGGCCGAGCCAGGGACCGCCGTAACCCGGTGAGCCCACGATCGGGCGCCCCTGCGGGTCGAGGGCGGGCTCGAGCAGGTCGTGGTCGCGGACCGGCGACCCCGGCTCGGGCGGTTCGAGGCTGAACCCGAGGGTGGTCAGCGCACCGGGAACCTCGACCGTGGCACCGCCGGGAAGGTGGACCTCGACGGCCCCGACCGGGGTGCCGTCCGGGCCGGCCGCGTGCAGCTGACGGGCCAGGGAGGCGAACGAGCCCTCCGGGCCGGTCCGGAACCGCCAGGCGTGCAGGCAGCGCACGTCGACCACCGGCGCCGGCCACGCCTTCGAGCCGTCGTCGTGCCAGGGGACGACGAGCGCGGCGACGTAGTCCCGGTTCGACTCCAGCTCTGCGGGGGAGAGGACGCGCGCGACCCCGGAACCGGGCGTCCCGGCGTCCTCGCGCCGGCGCTGGACGTGCACCCAGTTGCGCACCCGCCCGAGGTCGTGGGCCGTCTGGGTGTCGGCGCCGAGCGTCGCGCGGCCGCCGGCGACCAGGAGGTCCTCGGGCGTGCCCACGACCAGCACGCACCAGGGCACGGGGCCGAGGGGGTCCTGCGTCGGCAGCCCGTAGCGCCACGGCAGGTCCTCGGCGGCGAACTCGACGAAGACGCAGTTCTCCTCCTCCGCCCGGGTCTCGCCCGGGCGGGGCACCATCGCCCGGACAGCCCCGGGGCGCAGCCCGACGACGTCCGCGGGACCCGGCAGCACGAACGTCGCGGCGACGGTGGCGTCGTGCCGTCCGTCGGTCAGCTGCAGGTCGAGCCGCTGCCGCCCACGCGCAGGGTCGGGCGCCTCGTGGACCAGGTCCTCGGTCGGCGCCGAGCGCCTGTGGTAGGGCAGGAACGCGAGCGGCTCGGCCATGGTCACCCCTGCCAGACGTCGTCGACGCGGACGGTCGGCTCGGTGGAGGCCGCCGCGACGGCCGGCCTCCCGGCGGTCCGGATGCGGGCGGCAGTCAGGACGGCGTCGGTCCGGCTGGTCGACGGCGGGCCAGCCGACCCGCGCACCGACCACACCTCCGGGCCGACCGCGAGGGTGACCCCCGCAGGGGCGGCCACCGGCGGCGCACCCCGGGCCAGCACGCAGCGGGCGAGGGCGCTCGTGACGAGTGACCAGGCGCCGCCCGGCAGGTGTTGGTCCTTCTCGTCGTCGCCGGGGTAGAGCTCTCGGTAGTCGTCCGCGGCGGGCACCGGGTCCCCGCTGCGACCGTCGATGCGCAGCACGGTGCCGGACGGCATCCGCTCGTACGCCGGAAGGACGAGCAGCGCGTCGCGGTCGGCGTCGAGGAAGCTGGCCGGCGAGAACAGCTCGCGCGGGGACAGGTCCGCACCGTCGGGAAGGTTGACGAGGATCAGCCGCTGCTCCTCCGGCAGGTGTCCGCCGGGAACCCGGTGGATCGGCGTGTCCAGCGGCGCGACGGCCTGGCTCCACCGCACCGAGCCGAGTGGGTGGACCACGGCGCGTCCGGCGGTGTCCCGGGAGGGGACCCCGATCTCGACGAGGGGGTCCGCGCCCTCGACGGCGGAGACGTTCGCCGCGTCCACGCGGCCAGCGACCCAGGTCGGGAGGTCGGCAACCTGGGACGCCGCGGGGGCGTCTCCGCCGACCAGGGTGACCCGCTTGTCCCAGGACCGGGACATCCCGAGGAAGGACACCTCGACCCGGCCCGCCAGGACCAGCGGGCGTGGACCGTCGAGCGTGCCGTGGAAGTCGACGCCGCAGAAGTCCTCGCCGAAAGCCTCCACGGTCACGCCGCCGTGGAGGTCGACGTGGAAGTGCAGGGGGTCGAGCTGGAAGATCGCGTCCACGCCGAGGTGGCCGTGCACGGCGAGGATGCCGGCGTCGAAGCCGGTCGACAGGGACCCCCCGAACTGGAAGGTGCCGTCGGTGGCCGCCACGTACCCCTCGAAGCGCAACCCGAGGGGCACCGGGAAGGCGGGCTCCATGGCGATCCTCCGCTGCGGGGCGAGCCCGGGGACCTCCGCCCGGAAACCGGGGTAGAAGCCCCCGACGGTCACCAGCGAGTACACCGGGTCCCGGACCGAGGTGCGCATCGCCGCGGTGCCGCTGACCCGGAGCCAGCCCATCACCCGGCCGTCGACGATTGCCATGTCGAGTGCCGTGCACCCGCGGGCGACGTCGATCTCGCCGAGCACGTCGACCCGGAGACTGACGAGCTCGACCACGCCGAACGCCCCGCGGCCGACGACGACCACTCGTCCGCGCGGCAGCTCGAGCAGCACGACCGCGGAGAGCCGGAGGAAGGATCGGCCCGCCACCTGCAGCCACGTGACCTCACCGGCCGGGCCGACGACCGATGAGCCCGCCCGGGAGGGGAAGAAGGAGCGGAGCCGTGGCAGCAGCCGGGCGCCCGCGACGGGGTCGGCGGGGAAGAAGACCTCGGCCGCCGCGCCGCTGGCCAGCGCCCCCCTGATGTCCGCGACGTCGACGGCGACGTTGACCCCCACGGTCCCGCCGACGGTCGAGAGCTCGAACCCGAAGCCGAGCTGGATGCCGGGGGTGAACCGCGCGCCGATGATGGTGAGGAACGACGTCGTGCCGTCCTCGGAGGACAGACGAGCGAAGGCGCCCGCAGCCACTGCGCCCGCGTCGAAGGAGAGCACACCGGTGAGCTCGTGCCCGTACGCGTCGAGCGCGAGCCCGCCCGAGACCGTGACCGGCGCGACGCCGACCGACACCGAGAGGCCCCCGGTGATCACGCCTGCGACGAGAGCGGGCCGGCCGATGAGGACGGCCCGGAGCGGGGCGTCCACCGTCAGCGGACCGAGCGCCGCCCGAGCCTCCCAGCCGTGGGCGAGCCGTGGCGACCCGGCGAGCAGCGCCGTGGTGAGGCCGTCGTCGAGACCGGGGACCGGGGGCAACCCCAACGCGCGCAGCCACAGCGCGCGGGTCGCGTCCGCGCCGCCGGCGCCGTCGACGAGCGCCGTGCGCCAGCGGGCGAGCGCCTGGGGGACCAGCGTCGACGCGGCGACGGCGTCCCGTACCTCGACGGTCGCGGCGTCGAACTGCGGGCGGGCCGCCTCGGGAAGGAGACGGCGGAGCGACTCCGCTAGTTCCGAGAGTGGATCTTCCACGTCGACGCCCGATTCTGCGCCCCCACGCGCGGAACGCCCAGCGAGCAGCGTAGACCCGATCCCGCCGGCCGACCAGATCCTGCCGAGGCCTTCCACGCCGAACTCCGCGGACGCTAGTCTCTTGGTCTTGACTCATTGGAGGGGCCGTGGGCTCCATCAACGTTGCACTGGCCAACATCGATGCCTTCGAGGCGGAACAGTGGCAGGACGTCTCTTGGGAGTTGGACCGTGGGGCGGTGCTGTCACGGCTGCGACGGTTGGTGCAGCACCCCGCCCTGCTGGATCAGCGTGGTCTCAATGCGTGTGCTCCAGCCGTCTTCTTCCGGACCTGGTTCGCCCGGGACCCCGTGGCTGCGGCTGCCTTCACCTGCACGCTCCTGCGTGACGGATCCGGTCAGATCGGGTCGCTCACAGTAGCGCCCTCGTGGAAGTTGAAGCAGCAGCGGTATTCGCTCCTCCGGTCCACGATCGACGCCGCCCATCCGAACGCCACGCCGGAGTGCACCGACTGGATGGTCCTCAGCGCTCTCCGCGACAGCGAGAACCTCTGGTTCGACTACGCCGGCGAGCCCTTCAGCGCCGGCGATGCCGTCGCAGGCATCACCCTGCCGAGTACTCTCGCGAGCTGGTTCACCTCGACCGGCTTGTACCGGACTGTAGACAACACCACCACTCTGGTGGCCGAAGGTGATCCCCGGACGCTCCTCGGTGTCATCCCCAGTTCCGATCTGGACGTAGTCCTCTTCATCAACGCCACCGCGATCTACGACCTGCGCAACCAGCCCGTAGGTGCGCTTCCCCCTGGCCAGTTCTTCGTGGTTCCCAACCACTACGCGTTGTTGACCGCGCCCTTTGCGCTGTCGCAAGACGCGAACTGGGTCGACGTCGATGTCTGGTCATGGGCGAAGACGTACGCCGGCTGGCAGGGCGCCGAAAGGTTCGGTAGCAACTACTTCGGACTCATCAGAGCGACGACCTGAGTCACGGCTTGGCCAGCGGCACTTGTCGCGGTGGCGCGAGCGTGGGGCACGCCACGCCCTGGGCCACCGGCCACGCCTTTTGGAAGACCACGGCGACGCTGCTCGACCACGAGCGTACTGGTGGTGGGAGTCGGTGCTGCGCGTATCCTGAAGGTTGCCGGGGCGACGGGGGTCCCTGCGTGGGTGGGCTACTCCGCGCCGTCCCTCGGCTCCACGCCGTGGTGGGTGATCGCGATGGCGGTGGCGCCCGCGCTCCTGCTCTTCGCCGCACCGTTCCTGGTGACGGTCCACTTCAGCCGCAAGGCGGTGGCCGAGGGTGAACAGGCTGGACGTCTCCCGCTGGCCGTCGCGGCCGTGGTGGTGGGCGGCTTCGTGGCCACGAAT
>CAWDAQ010000012.1:0-38477 GCA_963800325.1 uncultured Actinomycetota bacterium
ATCCACCTCCGAACCTGCCCGGGCTCTTCCCGTGGGCGCCTCGCAGCGGGATAATGACGGGGTGTTCATCTCCGGTACCGGCGAGGACGCCGCCGAGGGGGAGCTCGCCGAGTACTACCGGTCCCAGCAGGCGGCGTGGGGGTTCCTGCCCAACTACGCCGCGGCGTTCTCCTCGCGCCCGGACGTGGCGCGGGCGTGGAACGTCCTCAACGCGGGGATCCGCGAGGGGATGGACCGCCGCCGCTTCGAGATCGCGACGGTCGCGGCCGCGCGGGCGCGGCGCTCGACGTACTGCACCGCGGCGCACTCGGGGTTCCTCCGCGACGTCTGCGATGACGAGGCGACGATGACGTCGATCGCCGAGTCCCCCGACGGCAGCGCGCTCGACCCGCAGGACCGCGCCGTCTACGAGTTCGCCGGCAAGGTCGCCGGGGACGCCGCGTCGGTGACGCAGGAGGACGTGGACCGGCTGCGCGCGACCGGGCTCACCGACGCCGACGTCGCGGACGTCGTCTTCGCGGCCGCGGCCCGCTGCTTCTTCACCGCCGTCCTCGACGGGCTCGGGGCACAGCTCGACGCCGAGACCGCGGCGACGTTCCGCCCGGATGTCCTCGCCTCGATGGTCGTCGGGAGGCCCGTGGCCGACGCCTGACCCGGGCGGGGCGGACCGCGCGTGGTGTGATGGGCCGCATGGCCCCGAGCGCGCACGTCACCGGTGGCCTCGTCCGCGGCGCGAGCCGGGACGGGGTCCGTGCCTTCCTCGGCGTTCCGTACGCCGCCCCCGCGACGGGCCGCGACCGGTACCGCCCGCCGCAGCCGGTCCGTCCGTGGGACGGGGAGCGGGACGCGACCCGGCACGGCCCGACCGCCGCGCAGGCGCCCTACCCGCCCCCGATGGCCGCCGTCCTGCCGAACTCGGTCGACCCGGGCGAGGAGTACCTCAACGTCGACGTGTGGGCCCCCGAGCAGGGCGAGGACCTCCCGGTCATGGTGTGGATCCACGGCGGCGCGTTCGTCCGCGGCGCGAACTCGGTGCCCACCTACGACGGGTCCGCCTTCGCCCGGGACGGTGTGGTCCTCGTCGGGGTGAACTACCGGCTCGGCGTCCCCGGCTTCGGCGTCCTCGACGGGGCCCCGACCAACCTCGGGTTGCGCGACCAGGTCGCGGCCCTGGAGTGGGTCCGCGACAACGCCGCCGCCTTCGGGGGCGACCCCGGCAACGTCACCGTCGTCGGGGAGTCCGCCGGCGGCATGAGCGTCGCGACCCTCATGGCGTCCCCATCCGCACGCGGCCTGTTCCACCGGGCCGTCGTCCAGAGCGGCGGGGCGGCCTCGGTGTGCGGCCCCGACGACGCCCGGAGGGTCACCGCGGCGATCGCCGACCTGCTCGGGGTGCCGCCCCGGGCGGACGCGTTCGCCGCCCTCGACCCCGAGCGGGTGGTCGAGGCACAGGTCACGGTCGGTCTCGAGGTCCAGGCCGCCCCGGACCCCGAGCGCTGGGGTCCGAGCGTGCTCGCCGGGGGCCTCGGCATCATGAGCCTGTTCCCGGTCGTCGACGGGGACCTCGTCCCCGAGGCCCCGCTGGACGCGCTCGCCGGCGGCGCCGCCACCGGGGTGCCGCTGCTGCTCGGGACGACCCGCGAGGAGTTCCGGCTCTTCCTTGTCCCGACCGGGGCGGCGGACCGGATGACGTGGGACGACCTCGCGGGCACGGCGCGACGGCTGGGGTGGCCCGAGGGGACGGTCCGGACCTACGCCGCGAACCGGCCGGGCGCGTCCCCCGGGGACGTCGCCTGCGCCGTCCTGACCGACGCCGGGTTCCGGGTCCCGACCCGGCGCCTGGCCGAGGCCCAGTACGCCGCCGGCGGCCCCGTCCACGCCTACGAGCTCGCCTGGCGCACCCCCGTCGGCGGTCTCGGCGCCTGCCACGCGCTCGACCTCGCGTTCGTCTTCGACACCGTCCGGTGCGGCACCCCGATGGTCGGGGACGGCGCCCCGCAGCACCTCGCCGACGAGATGCACCGGGCGTGGGTCGGGTTCGTCGCCGGCGGCGACCCGGGGTGGGAGTCGTGGTCGCCGGGGCGTCGCCCGGTCATGACGTTCGACGAGGCCTCGCGCGTCGACGAGGACCCGCGCGCCGAGGAGCTCGCCCTCTGGGCCTGACTCCGAGAGCCGCGGTCGCGGCCGGGGACAGGTACCGGCCGAACCGCACCCGAAGCACCCGTGACCTGCAGCGAGAAGTGACCTAGGGCCCTACCGCGACCCTTCCGGTCAGGATTGCCTTTGTCCATGTTCTTCGAGGAGGAGCAGACGCTCCCGGTCGCGCCCGCCGTGGCTCGCGCCCGGCTCCTCCGCTGGCTGCGCGCGGGCGAGGAGGAGCCCGCGAGCGGGGCCACCACGGTCTCGGTGCGGGTCCGGGTGCTCGGCGTCACCAAGGAGATCGTCCTGCGCACCCTCCCCGAGGCGACCCGCGGCGAGGAGGTCCTCATCCCCCTCAGGGGGCAGGCGGGTGGTCCCGGGTCCTCTCTCTTCCCCACGCTCGACGCCGACCTCGAGGTCGCGCCCGACGCGCCCGGCTCGGTGCGGGTCCGCTTCCGCGGCAGCTACCGGCCTCCGCTCGGCGCGCTCGGCTCGGCGACGGATGCCACCGTCCTGTCCGGGCTCGCCCGCGCCACGATCCGCGACCTCCTCGGGCACGTCGTCGCGGCGATCGAGGACGCGCCGCTGGAGCTGCTGCCCGACACCGGTCCGCTGAACGCCGACCCGGACGGGTCCCGCCCCCTGCGGTCCCCGACCTGCCCCGGGGCCACCTGACGACGGCGTCCGTGACGCCTTCAGGGACGCGGCCGCGGCTCCGATCCGGCCTTCCACCTGCGGGAACGGCTCGCGGACCGCGCCCACCTGCGATACGGATGGGGGAGGTGGACCCGGTCGTGTCCAGCAGCGTGGCAGGGGTGGGAAAGCCTCCCCCGGCACGCGGCGAGGCGCGCCCTCGCCGCGTGTCGTGGGGTCACCGGGGACGAGGACGCCGGTTGCCACGGCGCGGCGGTGGGGGTGAGGATCGGCGAGGCGCCGGTCGGCGCCGGACACCCATCCACCGGAGGAGTACCGCATGGCCACGACCCGCACCGCGTCCGCCCACTGGGAAGGATCCCTCATGGAGGGAGCCGGCCAGGTGACGCTGGAGTCCTCCGGACTCGGCAGCTACGACGTCACCTGGCCCTCGCGCGCCGAGGCCCCGAACGGCCGGACGAGCCCGGAGGAGCTCATCGCCGCCGCCCACTCGACGTGCTTCTCGATGGCGCTGTCCAACGGGCTCGCCGGGGACGGCACCCCGCCGACGTCGCTCGACACGACCGCCGACGTGACCTTCCAGCCCGGCACGGGCATCACCGGGATCACGCTCAAGGTGACCGGCAACGTCCCCGGGCTGTCCGCCGAGCAGTTCCAGGCGGCGGCCGAGGACGCGAAGGCGAACTGCCCCGTCAGCCAGGCTCTCGCCGGGGTGGAGATCACCCTCGAGGCGACCTTCGCCGGCTGACTCCCCTACCGGCAGGACCCGGCGCGACCGGCGGCACCCGCCGCCGGTCGCGCCTCGTTCTGCCCGTGGATGGCCGTCAGCCGCCCGAGGTAGGTGGCGAACCCGCCGGGCGCGCGCCCGGCGGTCCGGCCCGAGGTCCGCACCCGGCCCCGGTCGGTGCGCACGACGACCCGCCCGGCGCCGGAGACGCGGTCGACGAGCTCACGGTCCTCGTCGACCGGCAGCGGCCCGAAGCCCCCGGCGGCCAGGTAGGCGTCCCCGCGGATCCCGAGGTTCGCCCCGTGCACGTGCGGGTGGTCCGGGCCGAGCCGGTGGTCGGCGTGCCACCGGCGCAGCAGGTCGGGTCCGAGGTCGTCCGGCTCCACGGTGCCGACGACGAGGTCCGCGCCCCGGTCCGCGAGGTCGAGGTGCTCGACCAGCCAGCCCGGGGGGACCTCGCTGTCGGCGTCGGTCGTGGCGAGCCAGACCCTCGCGGCCGGTTCCGGGCAGGACCGCAGCGCCACCGCGGCGCCGAGCGCCCGGGCCCGGCCGACGGTCCCGGCGTTGGCGACGAGGACCCGGGTCCCGGGGACCGAGCGCGCGACCCGCTCGGAGCCGTCGCGGCAGCGGTCGAGGACGACGACGACCTCGACGTCCACCCCGGGTCGGTCCCGGCGGAGCCGCCGCGCCGCCTCGCCCAGTGCGGCGAGGCACCGCGGCAGCAGCTCCTCCTCGTCGCGGGCCGGGACGACGACCCGGACCGCGTGGCAGCCGCTCATCCGCCGAGGACGCCGGTGCGTCTGGCCACCGACACCGCGGGCGGCGGGACGAGCACGTCGAGGACGAAGTCCTCCTCGACGTGGTGGGCGAGCACGGTCAGGCCGGGGTGCGCGGCGAGCCGGGCGTGGACGGCGTCCCCGTCGAGCGGCCACCCGGCGACGTCGTAACGCCAGTGGCAGGCGAGGACGACCCCGTCGGGGGTGAGCGACCCGACGGCCGCGTCCGCCAGACGGTCCAGCTGGTCCGGCGAGCAGAAGTAGCCGACCTCGGACAGGACGACGAGGTCGAACGAGCCGGGGGGCCAGTCCCGGGGCAACGAGCGGTGCTCCACCTCGACGCCGTCCCGCCGGGCGAGACGCCGCCGGGCCGCCTCCACCGCCGTCCGGCTGGCGTCGACGGCGAGGACCGAGTCGCACCGGACGGCGAGCTCGTCGGTCAGCGCGCCGACCGAGCAGCCGACCTCGAGCGCCCGGGCGAACCGGTCCCGGGGCAGGCTGGCGAGCGTCAGCGCCCGCTTGCGCCGCTCGTACCAGCGCTCCTGCACCTGCCACGGGTCGGCGGTGGCCCGGTGCACGCCCTCCAGGCGGGCCTCGCCGAGGGTGGCGGGATCGGCGAGGAAGACCTCGAAGGCGCGCGCGAAGTGCTCCAGCGTGCGCGGCAGCAGGACCGGCTCGTCCCCCGGACGGTCCGAGAGCGGCTCGGTCTGGCTGCGGTGGGCCGCGATCGCCGCGGTCTTGGCGCGCCGCGCGTCCGGGTCGAGGTCGACCCGCACCGCGCGGTCCCACGGCACGTCGTCCTCCCCGCCCCAGTGCCAGAGCCACACGGGGTACTCGAGCAGCCCTGCGCCGTGCCGCGCCGCGGCCCGGGCGGCCGCGGCGCCGGCGGCCTCGTGGTCGGGGTGGCCGTCACCGCGCCAGGGGGCGACGACGAGCGGGGCGCGGGCGCCGTCGAGCGCGGCGGCCACCTCGGCGGTGAGGGCGTCCTCGTGGTCGGCCAGGGCACCGTCGGGCAGGTGGAGGTGGACCAGGGCCGACCCGGGAGCGAGCCGGTCCAGCGCCTGGGCCACCTCGGTCTCCCGGACGCGGGCCAGGCGCTCGGGCCCGTGGGTCGGGGACCGCGGGTGCGAGCCCTCCCCGGACGTCGCGACGAGCACGGCCACCGGCAGGCCCGCGGACCCGCACGCGTGGAGCAGCCCACCGGCGCCGAGGGTCTCGTCGTCCGGGTGGGCCGCGAGGACGACGACCCGGTCCAGGCCCGCCCGGTCCCGGGGGTCCAGTCGCGCCAGCCCGTCGAACGCGGGGACCCCGGACCACAGCCGCTCGGGGGTCCCGAGGTCCTCGTGCCGGAAGGCCGGTCCCCCGCCACCGGTGGCGTCCGGCGGGCCCCCGGTGCCGGTTCGTCGGGTGGCGCCGGTCACCGGGTCTCCCAGGCGGCTGTGGCGTCCTCGAGGACCGCGCGGCCGAGCGCGGCCTCGTCCCGCTCGGCGTGGTCCTGGCGCAGGTAGAGGCCGAGGTCGGCGACCCGGGCGGCGTGCTCGGCCTCGAGGGCGAGCGGCCCGGGCCCGAGGGCATGCCCGGCGCGGGTGAGGACGTCCTCGCACGCCCGGGCCACGACCCGGCGGACCCGGTGGGCGGTGGCCGCGCCGGCGCCACCGGTCGCCTCGCCGGCGTCCACGGCGCGGGCCGCGTCCGCGAGGACGACCCGCGCGGCGTGCAGTGTCGCGTCGACCGCCCCGAGGTGCATCTGCCCGACCTGGTCGAGGCGGCGCTCCTCTGCCTGCCGCGCCATCCGACGGGCGAGCGCGACCGCGGCCCCGAACCAGCACGCCGCGACGCCCGCGCCGCCCCAGGCGAAGCCGGGACGGGTCAGGTACCAACCCTCGCCCCCGACCGGCACCGCCTCGGCGCCGTCGAGGTCGAGCGGCCCGCTGGGCACGTCCGTCAGTCCCCGCGCGACCCAGGCCCCCTCCACGGGCCTGACTGCCGGGCCCGTCAGCGCGACGACGAACGCGCGCCGACCGCCGTCGCCCGGCAGGTGGGCGGTGACGACGGCGTGGCTGAGCAGACCCCCGAGGGAGCACCACGGCTTGCGCCCGCTGAGCCGCCAGACCGGCCCGTCCGGGGTCGTCTCGCAGGCCGCGTCGAGCCGGGTGCCGGCGCCCTCGGCGGCGAACACCCCCCACGTGCTCTCCGGGCCGGCCCCGACCCGGCCGAGGTCGACCGGCTCGCCCGCGTCGGCGGCCTCGCCGAGGATCGCGAGCGCGTCGAGGTGCGGCTCGACGGCGCGGGCGACGGTGAGGTCGGCGGCGCCGAGGGTCGCGAGCAGCTCCCACAGGGTCGCGGTCGCGCCCGTCCCGGGGCGGGGGGCGTCGACCCCGAGCCTCACGGCGAGGGCGAGGGCCGCCCGGGGGTCCCCGGCGGCCGCACCGGCGGCCCCCGCCGCCGCGGCGACGAGGTCCTCCGGCCCCTCTCGGGCGCTGGTGAGCCGCACCGGGGCCGGCGGGGAGGTGGGTGACAGGGTGGCGGTCATGCCCGGAGGTACCCCGTCCGGGGCGGTCCCACTCGCCCGGGCGCCGGGCGGGTGGCGCAGCGGGGCGGCACCCGCCCGCTCCGCTCCCCCCGGGACAGCCGGCGGCGCACGGCGCGGGGCGGGATGGCGGCACGGGGCGCTCCTGTAGTATCCGACGGGCACGCGGCCGGACCAGGTGAGGAGAGGCGAGAGTGTCGACCGACGTCCCCGTCTCCGGGCTGACCCGCGCTTCCCGTCCGGGTCCCTGCCGACCCGTCCGACCGGAGGCCGGTCCCGCGTGAGCACGGGGTCGACCCCGCAGCCCGACGAGGCCCTCGACCTCCACGAGGCCGAGCGGCTGGCCGACGCGAACGGGCTGCGCGCACTCGGGGAGCGCCCTCCGCTGCTGCGCTACCTCGCGGACCTGTGGAACCGCAGGTCGTTCCTGTTCACCCTCGCCACCGCCCAGTCCGCCGCGAGGTACCAGCACAACCGGCTAGGGCAGCTGTGGTCGGTGTTCAACCCGATGCTGCTCATCGCGAGCTACTTCTTCGTCTTCGGGTTCCTCCTCAACACCAGCCGCGGCGTCAACAACTTCATCGGCTTCCTGTCGATCGGTGTCGTGCTGTTCCAGTTCATCTCGGCGAACATCGGCAGCGGCGCGAAGGCGGTGACGAGCAACATCGGCCTCGTCCGGGCGCTCCGGTTCCCGCGGGCGCTGCTGCCGATCTCGGTGACCCTGACCGAGTTCATCGCGAGCCTGCCGGCGTTCGGGCTGCTGTTCGTCCTCATGATCGTCACCGGCGAGTCCCCGAAGTGGGGGTGGCTGCTGTGGCCGGTCGTCGTGATGCTCATGATGATGACGCTGACCGGCTTCGCGTTCATGCTCGCCCGGCTCGTCAACGTCACCCGGGACGTCGCGAACCTCATCCCGGTCTCGATCCGGCTGCTGCGCTACATCTCGGGGGTCTTCTTCCCGATCCAGCACTACGCCCACGGCTGGGTAGGCCTGGTCCTGACCTACCAGCCGTTCGCGCTCCCGCTCACCCTGGGCCGGGAGTCCCTGATGAACGAGTTCCACTTCGGGTGGAGCTACTGGGTGGCGGCGGTGTTCTGGGCGTTCTTCTCCCTCGGCGTGGGGATCGTCGTCTTCTGGCGGGACGAGGCACGGTACGGACGTGGCTGAGCACGAGCAGGAGCCGAAGAAGAGGTCCGGGCCGGAGGGCCCGGGCCCGGACGCGACCCCCTCGGTCGTCGTGTCCCACCTCGACATCGTCTACCGGATCTACGGGGCCAAGCGTCGCGGGAACGCGGCCGGCGGCGGCACCTCGATGGTCCGCCGTGCCCTGAACCGGGGCCGGGACATCGGCGCGATGCACGAGGTGCACGCGGTCAAGGACGTCTCGTTCGTCGCCCGGCACGGCGAGTCGATCGGCATCATCGGCCGGAACGGGTCGGGCAAGTCGACGTTGCTCCGGGCGGTCGCCGGGCTCATCCCGCCCAGCAAGGGCCGGGTGTGGGTCGCCGGCGACCCCGCGCTGCTCGGGGTCAACGCCGTCCTGATGAGCAAGCTCACCGGGGCCCGGAACATCTACATCGGCGGGCAGGCGCTCGGCCTGACCAAGGAGCAGATCGACGAGCGGTTCGACGACATCGTCGAGTTCTCCGGGATCGGGGACTTCGTCAACCTCCCGATGTCGGCGTACTCCTCCGGGATGGCCGCGCGGCTGCGGTTCGCGATCTCCACCGCGGTGACCCCTGACGTCCTCATGGTCGACGAGGCCCTGGCGACCGGGGACGCCGAGTTCAAGAGGCGCAGCCAGAAGCGGATCGCGCGGATCCGCGAGAACGCGGGAACGGTCTTCCTCGTCTCGCACTCCGACGGCACGATCCTCCAGTCCTGCACCCGCGCGCTGTGGATGGACGGCGGCCGGCTCGTCGGGGACGGCCCCTCAGCGGAGGTCGTCGAGGCCTACCGGGCCTCGCTCCCCGCGGCCCGGCGTGCGGCCCGGAAGGGCGCGGCCAAGGGAGGCCAGCGCGGCGGCAACCGGCCGGGCGCACCCGGCGCCGCGGCCCGCCGGATGGCGCGCATGCGAGCGGCCGAGGGCGCCGAGGGGGCAGCGACGGACGCCGGGGCGTCGTCAGCCGCGTCGTCGGCCGAGGACGGCCTCCCGGGGAGCGGGTCCGGGCAGGCCGGCGACGGCCAGGCGGGCTCGACCGGGGCGACCTCCTCTCAGACCGGGTCCGCGGGCACGGCACCGGACCGGGCGTCGGGCAGGAGCGGTGCGCCGACGAACGGGTCCACGGGCCGCGGCTCGCGGAGCGAGGAACGGAAGGGGGCCGACCCGGCTGCCGCGGACGCCCCCACGCCGCAGCAGCCGGGCGGCCAGGCGGACGAGCCGTCCGGCCGTCCACCATCCGGGGAGACCCCGGACAGCACCAGTGTGCAGGACCGGCCCACCGGACCGGTCACCGAGGACGAGGACCAGCGGTCCCCGACCTCCCGCGAACGCTGAACCACCGCCGGCGCCTCACTGGCGCTCGAGCAGTGCGCGGACCTCCGACTCCCGGAACCGTCGGTGCCCCCCGAGGGTTCGGATCGCGGAGAGCTTCCCTGCCTTCGCCCAACGGGTGACCGTCTTCGGGTCGACCCGGAAGAGCGCGGCGACCTCTGCCGGTGTCAGAAGTCTCTCCGTGTCCTCTGGAATCCCCACCATGCCCGCTCCTCCACTGTGGTGACACTTAGGTTTTTGACGATTTCTTTACTCATCATGCCCTGTCCGGGCCGAGTTGGGGGCCAAATACGGGAGCAAATCCGACACCGCTCGAAGGAACCAGGCGGGAGTAGTCCCCACGCGGGCCGGCAGGACCCCCGGAAGGCCCGGCGATAGTCTCGAGAAGGCGCGAGACCCGCGCCCACGGCCCGCCGACCGCCTCCCGGGACCCGGGGACGCCCTCGGCACGAGGAGAGAGGAGTCACCACCGTGGCAACCCACCCGTCCCACCCGGCGACCACCCACCCGTCCCGCCCGGACGGCCGCCCCGACACCGACATGAGCGAGCACGAGCAGGTCGTGTTCTGCAACGACCAGCGCAGCGGGCTTCGCGCGATCATCGCGCTGCACAGCACCGCGCTCGGGCCCGGCCTCGGGGGCACGAGGTTCTACCCGTACGCCAGCCAGGACGAGGCACTGGCCGACGTCCTGCGCCTCAGCCGGGGCATGTCGTACAAGAACGCCGTCACCGGCCTCGCCCACGGCGGCGGCAAGGCGGTCATCATCGGCGACCCCGAGCGGGACAAGACCCCCGAGCTCCTGCGGGCCTACGGCAGGTTCGTCGAGTCCCTCGGCGGCCGCTACGTGACCGCCTGCGACGTCGGCACCTACGTCGAGGACATGGACGTGGTCAGCGAGACCACCCGGTGGGCCACCGGGCGCTCGGAGTCCCGGGGCGGCGCGGGCAACTCCTCGGTGCTCACCGCGTTCGGCGTCTACCAGGGCATGCGGGCCTGCGCGCAGCACCTCTGGGGCTCGCCCACCCTCCGCGGGCGGACCGTCGGCATCGCCGGGGTCGGCAAGGTCGGGCACCTGCTCGTCGAGCACCTCCTCGCGGACGGGGCCCGGGTCGTCGTCACCGACGTCGACGCCGCCGCGGTCGAGCGGGTCACCGCCGCCCACGCGGAGGTCGAGGCCGCGGCCGACGCCGCCGAGCTCGTCCGGCGCGACCTCGACGTGTACGCGCCGTGCGCCCTCGGGGGCGCCCTCGACGAGGCCACCGTCGCCGCCCTCACCGCCTCGGTCGTGTGCGGCGGCGCCAACAACCAGCTCGTCGCCGACGGCCCGGGCGGCACCGCCGACGCGCTCCACGCCCGCGGCATCACCTACGCGCCGGACTTCCTCGTCAACGCCGGCGGCGTCATCCAGGTCAGCGACGAGCTCCACGGCTTCGACTTCGAGCGGGCCCGCACCAGCGCGGCCGCGATCTTCGACCACACCCTCGAGGTGCTGGCCACGGCGGACGCGGAGGGTGTCTCACCGGCGCTGGCCGCCGACCGGATCGCCGAGGGCCGGATGGCGGCCGGTGGCGGGACGATCTGGCTGCCGGCGCCCCCGGTCGTCGCCCCGACCGCCTGAGCGGTACGTCATCGCCGGTCGCGCCCCGCCGGCCCGGGCGGCGGACTCGGAGACCGGCGAGCGGAACCTGTGCGCGACCATGTACCGTTGGCCCCACGACAGACACACGAATCCCGGGACCGCTCCGCGGAGTCGCGCGACGTGCTCGCACGTCACCCGGCCGAGCGATGCCGTCCCGCTAGACGCACGAGGGGGTCACGCCATGGGGCGCGGCCGGGCGAAGGCCAAGCAGACCAAGGTCGCTCGGGAGTTGAAGTACTACTCCCCGAACACCGACCTCAGCGCGCTTGAGCGAGAACTACACGGGTCCTCCCAGACCGACGACCGTGCCGTCCACTCGGACGAGCAGGACGCGGACGGGGAGGACGACTACGGGAAGTGGGTCTCCGGCCAGGACTGACCTGGCTGACCCGCCCCCTGCTCCACTCGTGCGGACCCTCGTCGGTCCGGCCCCCGTCTCAGGGGTGGTCGCCGACGAGGCGGACCGTGCCGCCGTCGACCCCCTTCGCGCCGCGCGCGGGGCGTGACCCGGCACCCTCGGGACCTCCGGGGTGGCCGGGGCGGGTCGCGTCCGGGTCCGGGGTGACCGCCCCGAGAACCCAGGCGGGCACGTCACGCTCGGCGAGCGCGGCGAGCGCGGACTCCACCCGGTCGGCGGCGACGACGGCGACGAAGCCGACCCCCATGTTGAGGGTGCGCTCGAGGTCCTCCCGCGGGACCCGACCCAGGTCGCCGACCAGCGAGAACACCGGCGGCGGGGTCCAGCTCCCCCGGTCCAGGGTCGCGAGCAGGCCGGGCGGGAGCACCCGCGCGAGGTTCGCCGCGAGCCCGCCCCCGGTGACGTGGGAGAGCGCATGGACCCCCGCCCGCTCGGCCCGGACGAGGGCGAGCAGGTCCGCGGCGTAGACCCGGGTCGGGGTGAGCAGCTCCTCCCCCACGGTCCGGCCGAGCTCGGGGACCTCGCGCTCCAGGCCCCAGCCCGCGGCCGCGAGCACGGCCCGCACGAGGGAGTACCCGTTCGAGTGCAGGCCCGAGGACGCGAGCCCGAGGACGACGTCCCCGGGGCGCACCCGGTGGGGGCCGAGGATGTCGGCGTGCTCGACGACGCCGGTGGCCGCGCCGGCGAGGTCGTACTCCTCGGGGGCGAGCAGGCCCGGGTGCTCGGCGGTCTCCCCTCCGACGAGGGCGACCCCCGCCTGCTCGCACGCCTCCGCGATGCCCTTGACGAGCGCGGCGACCCGCTCGGGCACGACCCGGCCGGTGGCGATGTAGTCGGTCATGAACAGCGGCTCCGCGCCGCAGACGACGATGTCGTCGACGACCATGCCGACGAGGTCGTGCCCGACCGTGTCGTGGACGTCGAGGGCCTGCGCCACGGCGACCTTCGTCCCGACCCCGTCGGTGGAGGTCGCGAGCACGGGACGGGACATCCCGCGCAGCGCGGAGGCGTCGAACATGCCGGCGAACCCGCCGAGCCCGCCGAGCACCTCGGGGCGCTGCGCCCGGGCCACCGATGCCTTCATCAGCTCGACGGCGGTGTCCCCGGCCTCGACGTCGACCCCGGCGGCGCTGTACGTCAGCGGCGGGGGGCTGGAGTCGTCCACGGGTGTCCTCGCTCTCGTGCCGGGACCGGGCCCGCGGACGCTGTCGCGCGGGTCGGTACAGGTGGGTGCAGGTCAGGCGGGTGGGGTCACGCGGGGTGCAGGTCAGGGGCGCCGCAGGGCGTCGGTGGCGCCGCCGCCGGCAGCGGTGGCGACGCCCTCGACGTCGAGCGTCCCGGCCTCGGTCGGGTCGGTGTCGTCGACGCCGACCGGCAGCTCGAGCTCGAGCAGCCCCTTGCCGAGCCGGTCCTCGGAGGGCAGCTCGACCGGGTACACCCCGGAGAAGCAGGCGGTGCACATCCGGCCCGGCTCCTGCCGGGTGGCCGCGACCATGCCCTCCTCGCTGATGTGGCCGAGGGAGTCCGCGCCGATGGAGCGGCACACCTCCTCGGTGCCGATCCCGGTGGCGATGAGCTCGGCCCGGGTGGCGAAGTCGATGCCGTAGAAACACGGCCACCGCACCGGCGGGGAGGAGATCCGCACGTGGACCTCGGCGGCCCCGGCCTCCCGGAGCATCCGCACCAGCGCGCGCTGGGTGTTGCCGCGGACGATGGTGTCGTCGACGACGACGAGCCGCTTGCCCCTGATGACCTCGCGGAGCGGGTTGAGCTTCAGCCGGATCCCGAGCTGGCGGATCGTCTGCGACGGCGCGATGAACGTCCGGCCGACGTAGGAGTTCTTCACCAGTCCCTGGCCGTACGGGATGCCCGACTCCTGGGCGTACCCGATCGCGGCCGGCGTGCCCGACTCCGGGGTCGGCATGACCATGTCCGCCTCGACCGGGTGCTCGCGGGCCAGCGTCCGGCCCATCTCGACCCGGGACTCGTGCACCCCGCGACCGTTGATCGTCGTGTCCGGGCGGGCGAGGTAGACGTACTCGAAGACGCAGCGGTGCGGGTCGGGCTCGGCGAACTTCCGCGAGCGCAGTCCGTGCTCGTCGACGGCGATGAGCTCGCCGGGCTCGACCTCGCGGATGAACGAGGCCCCGACGATGTCGAGGGCGGCGGTCTCGGACGCGACCACCCAGCCACGCTCGAGCCGGCCGAGGACGAGGGGGTGGATCCCCTGGGCGTCCCGGGCGGCGTAGAGGGTGTGCTCGTCCATGAAGACGATGCAGAACGCCCCCCGCAGCCGCGGCAGCACGTCGAGCGCGGCCGCCTCGATCGACCGGTCCGGGTCGTCGGCGAGGAGGGCGGTGACGAGCGCGGTGTCGGTCGTGTTGCCGCGGCGCAGCTCACCGCCGTTGAGGCCGTAGCCGTCGGCCCGGCGGTCCTGGACGAGGTCGCGCAGCTCGGCGGAGTTGATGAGGTTGCCGTTGTGGGCGAGGGCGACGGTGTCGTCGGCGTGCCCGCCGAGGGTGGGCTGCGCGTTCTCCCACGTCGAGCCTCCGGTCGTGGAGTACCGGCAGTGCCCGACGGCGACGTGGCCGGTCAGCGGCGCGAGCGAGCCCTCGTCGAAGACCTGCGAGACCAGCCCCATGTCCTTGTACACGACGATGCGGCGCCCGTCGGAGGTCGCGATGCCGGCAGACTCCTGGCCGCGGTGCTGCAGGGCGTAGAGACCGTAGTAGCTGAGCTTGGCGACCTCCTCGCCGGGAGCCCAGACCCCGAAGACGCCGCAGGCGTCCTGCGGGCCCTTCTCACCGGGGAGGATGTCGTGCGAGAGCCGTCCGTCGCCACGTGCCACGGAGGCCATCCTCCCACACCGCCGCCGAGCCCCCGGCCGCCCCGCGGCCCCGCCGGTGCGGGCCGGTCAGTCCCGTCCGGCGAGCAGCGCGGCCACCGCACCGCCGAGCAGCGCGCCGAGGAGGCCGCCGAGCGAGGCGATGTAGCCGACCGCCGACGTCGTCGTGTAGCTCCCCGTGTCGTGGCCGCGCAGGGCGAGCAGGAGGCCGACGAGGACGCCGAGGAGCGCGCCGGTGACGATGAAGGCGCGGAAGCGGGGCTGGCGGCGACGGCTCACCCGGGGCACGCTACCCCCCGGCAGGACCGCGGATGTTCGTGGATCGTCACATCCCGGCGACCCATCCGGGAGCCGCCCGTGCTCGAATCACGACCATGACCACCCCGAGCCTCCCCGGACCCGCCGACGACACCGCGGCCGGGCCCGAGGGACCCACCCGGGGCCCGCGCGGGGCCCGGTGGTGCTACGCGGTGGCCGGGCTCCTCGCGGCCCTCGCCGGGATGGCGGCCGGCCACCTCCTCGCCGCCCTCGTCGACCCGGCCGCCTCCCCCGTCCTCGCCGTCGGCTCCACGGTCGTCGACTCGACCCCGACCCCGGTCAAGGAGTGGGCGACCTCGACGTTCGGGACCTCCGACAAGCCGGTGCTCATCGGCTCGGTCGCGGTCGTGACCGCGGTCCTGGCCGCGGCCGCCGGGCTGCTGACGCGGCGCCGGCGCGGGCTCGGCGTCGCCGCCCTCCTCGTCCTCGTCGTGCTCGCCGGGGCCGCCGCCCTGACCCGCCCCACCGCGGGGCCGTACGACGTCCTGCCGAGCCTGCTCACCGGTCTCGTCGGCGTCGCGGTCCTCCTCGGGCTCGCCCGGGCCCTCGAGGGGCCGGAGCCGGGCGGTGCGGACGCCCCCGAGCCCCCCTCCGAGCCCGCCCACGACCCGGAGGGCTCCGGCCCGGGCGGCTCCGGGGCGACCGGGCGCGCCCCGTCCCGCCGGACCTTCCTCGGCGCCGCCGCCGGTGTCGTCGCGCTGAGCGCGGGGGCGGCCGTCCTCGGGCAGAAGCTCGCCGTCAACACCTCCGTCCCGGCCGCGTCGGAGCTGCCCGTCCCCGCCGACCCCCTCGGGCCCCTCCCGAAGGGCCTCGGCAACCGGGTGCCGGGCATCAGCCCGCTGCAGACGTCACGGTCCGACTTCTACCGGATCGACACCGCCCTGGTCCTGCCGCGGGTCGACGTCGGCGGCTGGCGGCTCGAGCTCGACGGCATGGTCGACCACCCGTTCTCCCTGACCTGGGACGAGCTGCTCGCGATGGACGTCGTCGAGCGGGACATCACGCTCAACTGCGTGTCGAACCCGGTCGGGGGCCCGTACATCAGCTCCGCCCGGTGGCTCGGGGTACGCACCCGCGACCTGCTCCGGCGTGCCGGGGTCAGCCCGGACGCCGACCAGGTCCTGTCGACCTCGACCGACGGCATGACGATCTCCACCCCGGTCGCGGCGCTCACCGACGACCGCGACGCCATCGTCGCGATCGCGATGAACGGGCAGCCGCTTCCCCGCGCCCACGGGTTCCCCGCGCGCCTGGTCACCCCCGGCCTCTTCGGGTTCGTCGGCGCGACGAAGTGGCTCACCCGGCTCACCGCGACGACGTACGCGAAGGAGTCGGCCTACTGGACGGATCGCGGGTGGGCCATCGACGCCCCGGTCACCACCCAGTCGCGGATCGACACACCCCGGCCGCTGAGCACCGTCGACCCGGGCACCGTCATGGTCGGCGGTGTCGCCTGGGCCCAGGAGCGCGGCATCGAGAAGGTCGAGGTCCGCGTCGACGACGGGCCGTGGCGCGCCGCTCGGCTCGGAGCCGACGTCTCGATCGACTACTGGCGGCAGTGGTACCTGCCGTGGAAGGCCGAGCCGGGTCGACACACCCTGACCGTCCGGGCCACGGACGGCTCCGGGCGCACGCAGACCGACGTGCGCACCGACCCCTTCCCCAGCGGCGCGACCGGGTGGCACTCGGCGCTCGTCACCGTCGGGGACTCCTGAGCGGGCAATCCGTCCGGCGGGCCGCTCCGAACCACTGGTGACAGCGCACCCACCAGCCAGGAGGCCACCATGATGACCCGACACCGCAGGACGATCGCCACCCTCGCCCTCTCCCTCCCGCTCGCCGCCGGACTCGCCGCCTGCGGTTCGGACTCGACGAGCGCCGGGGACACCTCGACCTCCTCGATGGGCTCCTCGAGCTCGTCGATGAGCTCCTCGGACTCGATGTCCTCCGACAGCTCGAGCTCCTCGACCATGGCCGACGGCCCGTTCGGTCCCGCGTGCAGCGCGGTGCCCTCCTCGGGCTCGGGGTCCTTCGACGGCATGGCCAACGACCCGGTCGCCACCGCGGCCAGCAACAACCCGGTCCTCAGCCAGCTCGTCGG
Source organism: uncultured Actinomycetota bacterium (assembly GCA_963800325.1). Classification (GTDB taxonomy): domain Bacteria; phylum Actinomycetota; class Actinomycetes; order Actinomycetales; family Dermatophilaceae; genus CAWDAQ01. The sequence continues at coordinate 16,645 of CAWDAQ010000012.1, forward strand.
GGCCGTGAAGAAGGCCGGCCTCGTCGACACCCTCAACTCCGCCGACGGGATCACCGTCTTCGCCCCGACCGACGACGCGTTCAAGGCCGTCCCGAAGTCGACGCTGACCAAGGCGATGAACAACCCCAAGGGCCTGCTCACGACGGTCCTGACCAACCACGTCGTCAAGGGTCGGATCAGCCCGGACGAGCTCGCGGGGGACCACACCACCCTCGCCGGCACGACGATCACCGTGACCGGCTCGGGTGAGGACTTCTCCGTGGGGAACGCGAAGGTCGTCTGCGGCAACGTCCAGACCGCCAACGCGACCGTCTACATCATCGACGGCGTCCTGCTCCCGAAGAGCTGAGCAGGACCACTCGGCCCGCCCACCGGCCCATCGGTCATCATGGTCACCATGACGGCGGTTCCCCCGGGCGGCTCCCGAGCCGGGGGAACCCCTGCCTCGTCCGCGGACGAGCAGGTTCCCGCCGGCGCCCCGGGGTCCCCCGGGGCGGCCGGCGGGCCGAGGGCGCTGGAGGAGCTGCTGCGGGCCTCGGCCGGGTCCGACGAGGAGGCGTTCTCCGAGCTGTACGACCTCACCTCGAGCCGGGTGTTCGGCCTCGTCCTCCGGGTCGTCCGGGACCGGGCCCAGGCCGAGGAGGTCCTCCAGGAGTCCTACCTCGACGTGTGGCGGCACAGCGCGCGCTACGCCCCCGAGCGGGGCAGCGCCCTGGGCTGGATCATGACGATCGCGCACCGGAAGGCCGTCGACCGGGTCCGGTCCGCGGAGTCCGAGACCCGGCGCTCGGACGCCTGGGGCACGGCGAACGCGGCCCGGGACTACGACCAGACCTCCGAGGCCGTCGAGCAGTCATTGGACCGCGAGCGGGTCCGACGGGCGCTGGGCTCCCTCACGGACGCGCAACGGGGGGCCATCGAGCTCGCCTACTTCGGCGGGTACACCCACACCGAGGTCGCAGGGCTGCTCGACCTGCCGCTCGGCACCGCAAAGACACGCATCCGAGACGGTCTGATCCGTCTCCGAGACATCCTGGGGCTTCAGCCATGAACGTCGAGACGCACGGACTCGCGGGCGCGTACGCCGTCGACGCGCTCGACGACGCCGAGCGCGCGGCCTTCGAGGCACACCTGCACGAGTGCGCCGACTGCCTCGAGGAGCTGGCGACCCTGGGCGCGGCAGCGGCCGAGCTCGGCGCCGTCACCGCGACCGCGCCGCCCCCGGCGGCCAAGGACGCCGTGATGGCCCGGATCCGCGCGGTCCGGCCCCTGGCCCCCGAAGCCGAGGCGGACGAGGGCCGCGGGGCCGTCGAGGATCGTCATGCCGAGGCCACCGCGGAGGGCGCGGGGGGCGGGGACGTCCCCTCGCTCGCCGAACGCCGCCGCCGGCCCGGCGGCCGGTGGGCGTGGGCGGTCGCCGCGGCAGCGGCTGCGGCGGTCGTCATCGGCGGGCTCGCGTGGAGCCCGTGGTCGGACTCGACTCCCCCGCCGACGACGACCGTGGCCGAGCGCGTGCTCTCGGCCGACGACGCCACCCGCGTCGAGAAGCAGATCGGCGACGCGACCGCCGTCGTCGTCGTCAGCCGTTCGGTCGGCCGGGCCGTCATCGAGACCACCGACATGCCGCCGCCGCCGTCCGGCAAGGACTACGAGATGTGGCTGCAGCGCCCGGACGGGACGATGCAGCCGGCCGGGCTCATGCCACGCGACGGGACGACGAGCCGGGCGGTGGCGCTGAAGGGGGACGCGAGCACCGCCGTCGGGGTCGGGATCACCGTCGAGCCGGCCGGGGGGTCCTCCGAGCCGACGGGCTCCCCGATCGCGCTGTTCCCGCTGCGCACCTGAGGCGCCCCACGGACCCGCCGACGGCGCGCACCCACGGCCGACGGCGTCCGCACCGACGACCGAGGGGACGGTACGCCGGAGCGGCCGTCCCCTCGGTCGTCAGGGGGTGGACGTCGAGCTCGCGTCAGTTGATCGCGGCCTTGTAGGAGGAGAACGAGGCGGTGCCGTCCCAGAGGCGGCCGTCGTGGGCCCAGTAGAAGGCGCGGAAGCCGCAGGAGCGGGCGAGCGAGGTCGCCGTCTGGAACAGCCCGCCCGGGGACCGGTAGAACGAGGTCGGGACCGAGTCGCCGTACCCCGGGTTCTCCCCCGAGACGCCGGCGAAGTGGTACGTGCGGGCGACCTTGGCGATCCACCGGGTCGAGGACCAGTTGTCCAGTCCCGGGCTCGTCAGCGCCGCGGACCCGTCGCCCGGCTGGCACTGCTGCTCGCCGGAGGCGCCGGAGCCGTCGCCGACGCCGGACTGGTGGAGGTACACCCGGCCGCGGTGGTGGACCTGGGCCGCGATCTTGTCCCACGCCACCCCGAGGCCGAGCAGTCCCTCGGGCAGGTGGTTGCGGGTCTGGTAGTCCCAGTTCGACGGCCGCACGCCCGAGCCGGGCATGATGAGCTCGAACTTGCCGCCGAAGCCGGCCCCCTGGGCCTTGTTCATCTGGAAGTCGGCGACGTTGGCCAGGCTGCCGACGTACCAGCGGGCCCAGGCGCGGTGCTGCGCCGTGGTCGCGTTCGTGCCCGGCCGGCCCTTGGCGGGCTGGGAGTTGCGGAGCGACGTGATGCCGATGTGCCCGTAGGACCAGTACGACTCGTCGCCGAACATCAGCTCGCCGTTGCCGCCGGAGGTGATCCGGATGGTGTCGATGTTCGCCGGGCCGATCTCCTTGACGACCTTGCGGATGTACTGGCCCACCTGCTGGCGGACCCGCCACGAGTAGACGACGTTGAGGTCGTCCGAGCGCTGGCCGTGCCCGTTGACCGCCCGGCCGGACGAGAGCCGGTACGCCCACGACGGGGTGAAGTGGATGCCGAGGCCGAGCGTGACCTTCCGGCCGGCGGCGCGCTGGGCGAGGACGTCCTGCCTGACCGAGGCGAGCGCGCGGGTGTTCCACGAGTCCTTGTTCGGCTCGAGCCACGACCAGTCGAGCTCGACCATGGCCTGCTTGACGCCGGCGGCGGACTCGGTCCTGGCGTGGGCGGTGTCGGAGACGAGGGTCCCCCAGCGGGGACCGGTGGCGGCCTGCGCCGGGGAGGCGGTGACGCCGGCGACCGCGGACGCCGCGGCGAGGCCCAGCGCGACGGCGCCGAGGCGGGCCGGCCGGGACCGGGTCTCTCGGCGGACGGGGGCATGGGGGATCGAACGCATCGAACAGCTCCAGGGGGTGGGGTGCGGGTGGGGACGTCCGCACAGGTGGACGTCTCATCGGGCGACATTTCGACCGTATAAGCCTTTTTGTCCTATTTGTTCCATCGACCGTTCGTCCCATCGCGAACTCCGTTCGGCGCGACCGGATCCGCCACCGGGCGCGCCCGCCACCCCTCGGCGTGTCGTCGTGCTCCCCTGCCCCCGGCCCCCCTGCGCGCACGTCGTCGCCTCGCCGGAGGGTCCGCGCGTCAACCCCGGCGGGCCCTGGTGCGTGGAAGGAGTGCCCGGAAGGGGGACACCATGACCACCCGAACCCGCACCCGCCTGCGCCGCGCCGCCCGCGGGGTCGTCGCCGCCCTCGCGGTCGCCGCGTTCCCCGTCGCCGCCTCCTCCCTCGCCACCGCCGCGACGACGTGCCCCACCGTCCACTGGGGCTCGATGGCCAGGGAGTCCTCGGCCACCGGGTCGAGCGGCCCGCTGAGGAACGTCCGGGCCGGACGACACGCCTGCTACGACCGGCTCGTCCTCGACGTCGGGCGCCACGCGCCCGGGTACCACGTCTCGTACGTCACGACGGTCCGCACCGACGGGAGGGGCGACGTCGTCCCGCTCCGCGGCGGGGCCCGGCTCCGGGTCATCGCCCGCGTCCCGGCGTACGACGACCGCTACCGGGCGACGTACACCCCGGCCGACCCCGCGAACGTCGTCGACGTCACCGGGTACCGGACCTTCCGCCAGGTCGCCTGGGCCGGCTCGTTCGAGGGGCAGACGACACTCGGGGTCGGGGTCCGCGCGCGGCTCCCCTTCCGGGTCTTCACCCTCGACGACCACGGCTCGAGCCGGCTCGTCGTCGACGTCGCCCACCACTGGTGAGCCGGGTGCGGGCCCGGCGCAGCCGAGAACGGGCCCCGGGACTCCCGCGGCCGCCCGCCCGACGCCGCGCGGCGGGCGGCAGCGGTCCCCCTTGCTGACACCGCCGTCAGCAGGTTGAGTGGGGGCAGAGCGTTCCCGCGCCCCCACCCCCAGAGGAGGAATCGTGTCCGACGAGACCCTGTCCACCGCGACCGACGAGGACCTGAGCTACGAGCCGAGCGCGGAGTTCACCGCCCAGGCCAACGGCAGCGCCGACCTCTACGAGCAGGCGGCCTCGGACCCGGAGGCCTTCTGGGCGCAGCAGGCCAGGGCGCGGATCAGCTGGTCCACGGACTTCACCACGACCCTCGACTGGAGCGAGGCCCCGTTCGCGAAGTGGTACGTCGGCGGCAAGCTCAACGCGGCGTACAACTGCGTCGACCGCCACGTCGACGCCGGCAACGGCGACCGGGTGGCGATCCACTTCGAGGGCGAGCCCGGTGACACCCGGACGATCACGTACGCCGACCTCAAGGACGAGGTCTCCAAGGCCGCCAACGCCCTCGAGGCGCTCGGCGTCGGCAAGGGCGACCGGGTCGCGATCTACCTGCCGATGATCCCCGAGGCCGCGATCGCGATGCTCGCCTGCGCCCGGATCGGGGCGCCGCACTCCGTCGTCTTCGGGGGCTTCTCCGCCGACGCGCTGCGCACCCGGATCGCCGACGCCGAGGCCAAGGTCGTCATCACCGCCGACGGCGGCTACCGGCGCGGCAAGCCCTCCTCCCTCAAGCCCGCCGTCGACGACGCCGTCTCCCACGAGGACTCCCCCGTCGAGAAGGTCCTCGTCGTGCGCCGCACCGAGCAGGACGTCGCCTGGGACGACGGCCGCGACGTCTGGTGGCACGAGGCGCTCGCCGGCGCCTCCAGCGAGCACGAGGCGCAGCCGATGGACGCCGAGCACCCGCTGTACATCCTCTACACCTCCGGCACGACGGGGAAGCCGAAGGGGATCTTCCACACCACCGGCGGATACCTCACCCAGACGGCGTACACGACGTCGGTCGTCCACGACGTCCACCCCGAGACCGACGTGTTCTGGTGCAGCGCCGACGTCGGCTGGGTGACCGGCCACTCCTACATCGTCTACGGGCCGATGGCCTGCGGCGCGACGCAGGTGATGTACGAGGGCACCCCGGACACCCCCGAGAAGGGCCGCTGGTTCGACATCATCGAGAAGTACAAGGTCTCGATCTTCTACACGGCGCCGACGGCGATCCGCACGTGCATGAAGTGGGGCGACGAGATCCCGGCCGCCCGGGACCTCTCGAGCGTCCGGCTGCTCGGGTCGGTCGGGGAGCCGATCAACCCCGAGGCGTGGCGGTGGTACCGCGAGCACATCGGCGGCGGCACCGCTCCCATCGTCGACACGTGGTGGCAGACCGAGACCGGCGCGATCATGATCAGCCCGCTGCCCGGGGTGACGACGCTGGAGCCGGGCTCGGCACAGACCCCCATCCCCGGCATCAGCGCCGAGATCCTCGACGACGAGGGCCAGCCGCTGCACGACGCCGAGAAGGTCGGCTACCTCGTGCTCACCCAGCCGTGGCCGTCGATGCTCCGCGGCATCTGGGGCGACCCGGAGCGGTACAAGGAGACGTACTGGTCCCGGTTCGGCGAGAAGTACTACTTCGCCGGTGACGGTGCGAAGTACGACGAGAAGGGCAACATCTGGCTCCTCGGCCGGGTCGACGACGTCATGAACGTCTCCGGCCACCGGCTCTCGACCGCGGAGATCGAGTCCGCGCTCGTCTCCCACCCGAAGGTCGCCGAGGCGGCCGTCGTCGGCGCCAAGGACGAGACCACCGGTCAGGCCGTGTGCGCGTTCGTCATCCTCCGCGGCGACGCCCAGGACGACGGTGAGGCGACCGTGCAGGAGCTGCGCGGGCACGTCGGGCACGAGATCGGCCCGATCGCCAAGCCGCGGACGATCCTCATCGTCCCCGAGCTGCCGAAGACCCGCTCGGGGAAGATCATGCGCCGGCTGCTGCGCGACGTCGCCGAGAACCGCGAGGTCGGGGACGTCACCACCCTCGCCGACTCCTCGGTGATGGACGAGATCCAGTCGGGGCTGAGCAGCTCCTCAGGCGACTGACCACCCCTCCCGACTTCGTGCCCGGTTGGCCGGACAAACCGGGGCACGGGAGGCGACCGGCGCGGCCAAACGGGCACGAAGTGCGGGTTACGGCAGGCCACGGTTGCGGGTGGACGGGCACGAAGTGCGGGGTCCGGGTCGGTAGGATGGGGCGCGGTGAGCCGGGAAGTCTGGTCGGCCGCGCCCCCGCGACCGGGGGCGTGAGGTGCCCCGCGGGGCGCCCGTGATGCGGACGTCACCACCGGGGAGGTTCCCGAATGCCCTCGAAGCCTGCCGATCCCGACCGCCCGCCCGAGGCGCGGTCCGGCGCCGGACCGCGACGGCTGCTGTCGACGCCGTCGCCACCCGAGCTGCGGGTCCTCGCGGACGTGCTGCGCGCCGAGACCGTCGGCGGGGCGATCCTCCTCGGCGCGGCGCTGCTCGCGCTGCTGTGGGCGAACTCCCCGTGGTTCGAGTCCTACTTCTCGCTGCGCTCCTTCGAGGTCGGCCCCGAGTGGGGCCACCTCCACCTCAGCTTCGGAACGTGGGCCGCGGACGGTCTGCTCGCGCTGTTCTTCCTCGTCGCCGGGCTCGAGCTCAAGCGCGAGCTCCTCGTCGGCGAGCTGCGCGACCCGCGCCGCGCGGCCGTCCCCGTCGTCGCGGCCGTCGGCGGGGTGCTCCTGCCCGCGGCGGTCTACGTCGCCGTCGTCGCCGGGCTCGGCGGGGACTCCGCCGCCCTGCGCGGCTGGGCGATCCCGACCGCCACCGACATCGCGTTCGCGCTCGCCGTCCTCGCCGTCGTCGGCTCCGGGCTGCCGGCGGCGCTGCGCTCGTTCCTGCTCACCCTCGCCGTCGTCGACGACCTCATCGCCATCACCCTCATCGCGGTCTTCTACACCGACCAGCTGCACCCGGGACCGCTGCTGCTCGCGCTGCTGCCGCTCGCCGCGTTCGCCGTCCTCGTCCAGCGACGGGTCACCGCGTGGTGGCTGCTCGTCCCGCTCGGCGCGGCGACGTGGGGGCTCGTCCACGCCTCCGGGGTCCACGCCACCGTCGCCGGGGTGCTCCTCGGGCTCGTCGTCCCGGCCCGCGCGCCCCGCCGCGCCCGGGGGACCCGCCCCCGTCGCGGCCCGGACGACCTCGCCGAGCACCTCGAGCACCGGCTCCGGCCGCTCTCGGCGGGCTTCGCGGTCCCGGTGTTCGCCTTCTTCGCCTCCGGGCTGCGGGTCGTCGGCGGCGGCGTCGGGGACGCGCTCGCCGACCCCGTCCTTCCCGCCGTCGTCGCGGGCCTCCTCCTCGGCAAGACCGTCGGGGTGCTCGGCGGGACGTGGGCCGCGGCCCGCTTCACCCGGGCCCGTCTCGACGAGGCCCTGGGCTGGGGGGACCTGCTCGCCGTCGCCCTGCTGACCGGCGTCGGGTTCACCGTGTCGCTCCTCGTCGCCGAGCTCGCGTTCACCGCCCCGGGCGGACGGGACGACACCGCGCGCCTGGCCGTGCTCGCCGGGTCGGTGCTCGCCGCCGGACTCGGGGCCCTCGTCCTCCTGCTCCGGCGGCGCGCCCGCCGCGCCGAGGGGACCGACGGGCTCCCGACCCGCGACGGGGCCGCGTCGACCGGCTAGGGTCTAGGGGAGTACGCACACCGAGCCCGCCCGTGGCCGCGGCCGGTCCGACCTGCAGGGTCGTCCCGGCAGCGGCCCAGGGAGGGCTCGACGACGACAGAGGTGGGTTACACGTGGAGACGAACACCGAGCCGCAGGACGACCGCACCATCGGGCAGCTCGTCGCCGACGTCTCGCACGACATGTCGACGATCATGCGCAACGAGATCGCCCTCGCCAAGGCCGAGCTCACCAAGGGCGCGAAGTCGGTCGGTGTCGGCGCGGGGCTGTTCGCCGGGGCGGCGTTCGTCGGCCTGCTCGGCGTCATCTTCCTGTTCCACACCCTCGCCATGGTCATCGCGATCTGGCTGCCGGAGTGGGCGGGCTACCTCATCGTCACCGGTCTGCTCTTCGTCGTCGCGGGGATCCTCGCGCTGGTCGGCAAGAACGCCATCGCCAAGGCCCAGACCAAGCCCGAGCGGACCATCCGCAACGCGCAGGAGACCGTCGAGGTCGTCAAGGGCCACCGCTGACGGGGCCCGCCCCCGACCCTGCCGGCCCGCCGCGGGGCTGGGCTCCGCGGCGACCCGGTCCCGGGACGGCGACGGGTCAGGCGGCGCAGGTGCCGGTCGCGACCGCGGACGTCGCCCGCTGGCCGTCCCGCAGGACGGGCGCCACCTCGTGCAGGGTGAGGGCGTACCCGGTGTCCGGGTCGCTCGAGGACCGGGCGAACACGACGCCGACGACCGCGCCCGCCGACGTCAGCAGCGGCCCCCCGGAGTTGCCGGGACGGACCTGGCCGCGCAGCGAGTAGATCTCTCGGACGACACCGGGATGGCCGTAGATGTCGGCGCCGCGCGCCTGGATCCGCTCGCGCACCCGGACCGGGTCCACCCGGTACGGCCCGTCCCACGGGTAGCCCGCGACGGCCGCGGCGTCCCCGCGGGAGAGGTCGCCGGCGAGGGCCAGCGGGCGGGCCGACAGGTCGGGCACCCGCAGGACCGCGACGTCCCGGTCGGGGTCGAACGCGACCACGACCCCGGAGACGTCCCGTCCCGAGCGGGTCTCGACGACGACCCGCTCGGCGCCGGCGACGACGTGGGCGTTCGTCACGACGACGCCGTCCGCGGCGACCCAGCCGGTGCCCTCCTGACCGCGGCGGCACGCGACCGAGCTCGCCCGGACCTTCAGGACCGACGGCCCGGCCGCCTGCACCCCGGTCGAGACCCTGCGGGTGGGCGGGTCGACCTCGCGGATGTGCTCGAAGCCGATGCCGTCGAAGACGCGGGGGAAGCCCTCCCGGTCCAGCGCCTGCTCGAGCGGGACGAGCACCCCGCTCACCCCGCTCGGGACGAACCCGTCGACGGCCCGGAGCACGGCCGAGCGCTCGAGGGTGCCGCCGAGCAGCCCGGGGGCGGTGCCGCGCAGCGCCACCCCGACCGCCCACGCGACGACGCAGATGACGAGGACCGACAGCGCCGAGCCGAGCGCGGACGAGACGAGCGCGGCTCCCCGCCCGATGCCGCCGCCGGCGAGGTGGGCCTCGCGGGCCCGGGCGCCGGCACCGGCCCCGAGCCGGTAGCCGACGCTCGCGAGCACCGCGAGCAGCCCGAGCGGGAGGATGAACCGCAGCGCCGGGGCCTGCTGGACGATCGGCGCCTCCAGCGGCAGCAGCGGGGTGAGCGCGATCGCCGCGGCCGCCCCGGCGACGAGCCCGACGTAGGACAGCGTCGTGCCGACGACGCCCCGACGCCAGCCGACGACGGCCCGGGCGACGATGAGGGCCACGAGCAGCAGGTCGACCCACGTCCAGGTCACGGGCGGCTCCGCAGGTAGGGCGTGAGCATCCGCGGCGGCAGCCGGCGCCGGACGCTCTGGTCCCACGGCCGGCTCAGCCCGGCGAGGTCGAACACGGTGGCGAGCAGCTGGGCGGTGAACCCCCAGACGAACAGCCCGCTGACCTCGAACCCGGGCCCGCGGTACCCGCCGGGCGCGGTGACGAGGAACCGGTTCGCCGGGTCGAGCAGCTGGGCGACCGGGACCCGGACGACGCGGGCGACCTCCCGCTCGTCGACGACGCCGATCGGGCCGGGCCGGCGCCACCACGCGATGACGGGGGTGACGGAGTTGCTGCTCGGGCGGAGGTAGACCGACGGGAGCTCGCCCAGGACCTCGACCGACCCGGGGACGAGCCCGACCTCCTCCTCGGCCTCGCGCAGGGCCGCGGCGACCGGGCCCGGGTCGCCCTCGTCGATCGCGCCGCCGGGGAAGGAGACCTGCCCGGCGTGCGAGCGCAGGTGCGGGGAGCGCTCGGTGAGGACGACGTCCTCGCCCGTGCCGTCCTCGCCCGGCCCGACGAGGATGAGCACCGCGGAGCGGCGCCGGACCCCGCGGGGCGGGGCGAAGCGGGTGATCCACGCCGGGGTCTCCTCGGCGGCCGCGGGACCGACCCGGTGCAGCCACTCCGGCGGGGTCGTCACGTCCGCGCCCCCGGGGCGAGCTCGAACTTCAGCAGCTTCTCGGCCTTGGCCGGGTCGGTCTCCCCGATCCCGTAGGAGGTGCACCACCGGGCGACGGGGCAGGCGCCGCAGGCCGGCCGGCGGGAGTGACAGGTGCGTCGGCCGTGGAAGATCACCACGTGGGAGAGCATCGTCCACTCGGTGCGCGGGATGAGCTCCCCGACGGCGTGCTCGACCTTGACCGGGTCCTCCTCGTCGGTCCACCCGAAGCGGCGCACGAGCCGTCCGAAGTGGGTGTCGACGGTGATCCCGGGGATCCCGAAGGCGTTGCCGAGGACGACGTTCGCGGTCTTCCGGCCGACCCCGGGGAGGGTGACGAGGTCGGCCATCCGGGGCGGGACCTCCCCGTCGAACCGCTCGACGAGGGCCTGCCCGAGGGTGATGACCGAGTTCGCCTTGGCCCGGAAGAAGCCGGTGGGGCGGAGGATCTCCTCCACCTCGGTGCGGTCGGCGCCGGCGAGGTCGGACGCGGTCGGGTAGGCCGCGAACAGCCGCGGGGTCACCTTGTTGACGGTGACGTCCGTCGTCTGCGCCGACAGGATGGTCGCGACGAGCAGCTGCAGCGGGGAGTCGAAGTCGAGCTCGCAGTGGGCGTAGGGGTACCGCTCGTGCAGGGCGCGGTACATCCGCCGGGCACGGCGCTTCAGGGCGAGCGGGGACTCGCCGGAGGTGGGTGTGGACACCCCGACAGCGTACGTTTCCCGGCTGGGGCCGCGTGGCACACTGGCGGCGTGGATCTAGACGTGGTGAGACGAGCCCCGCTGTTCGCGGCCCTGGACGACACCGCCGCCGGGGACCTGCTGCAGTCGATGACGCACACCCGCATGGAGCGCGGCGACGTCCTGTTCCGGGAGGGCGACCAGGGCGACCGGCTGTACGTCATCACCGAGGGGAAGATCAAGCTCGGCCGCTCCAGCGCCGACGGCCGGGAGAACCTCCTGGCGATCCTCGGTCCCGGGGAGATGTTCGGCGAGCTCAGCCTGTTCGACCCGGGACCGCGCACCGCGACCGCGACCGCGGTCGCCGAGACCCAGCTCGTCGGCCTCGGACACGACCAGCTCCAGGCGTTCCTCACCGCCCACCCGCACGTCGCCGCGACGCTGCTCGCGGCCCTCGCGCGGCGGCTGCGGCGGACGAACGAGAACCTCGCCGACCTCGTGTTCACCGACGTCCCCGGACGGGTCGCGAAGGCCCTGCTCGACCTCTCGGCCCGGTTCGGCCGGCCCGCCGACCACGGCGTGCTCGTCTCGCACGACCTCACCCAGGAGGAGCTGGCCCAGCTCGTCGGGGCCTCCCGGGAGACGGTCAACAAGGCGCTCGCGGACTTCGCGACCCGGGGCTGGCTGCGGCTGGAGGCCCGGGCGGTCCTCATCCAGGACATGGAGCGGCTCCAGCGCCGGGCGCGCTAGCGATCCCGGCCCGCGGGGCGCGCCGGCCCGGGCGACCCCGGCCTGGCGACGGCGTCGCTCACGCGCCGAGGTAGTCCAGCTGGGCGCGGACGCTGAGCGCGGCCGCGGGCCAGACCTCCCTCGGCACGTCGGCGTACACGGCGGCGACGACCTCGTCGACCCCGCGGGCGCCGGCCGCGAGCGCCTCGCGCACCTGCTCGAGCCGCTCCCGGCGGTGGACCCGGTAGAAGTCGACCATCGCCGCGGCGTCCGGGACGACCGGGCCGTGCCCGGGCAGGATCGTCGACGCGGTCCCGTCGCCGGTCAGGGCCGCGATCCGCTCGAGCGAGGCGAGGTAGGCCTCGAGCTCGCCGTCGGGGTGGGCGACGACGGTCGTGCCCCGGCCGAGGACGGTGTCCCCGGTCAGGAGGGCGTGGTCGGCGGCGAGCGCGAGCGAGACCGAGTCCGCGGTGTGGCCGGGGGTGGCGACGACCCGGACCTCGAGGGCGCCGGCGGTGAGCACGTCGCCGTCGGCGAGGTCGGCGTGGCCGCGTCCGACGGCGCGGACCGGGGAGCCGGTGAGCTCGGCGAACCGGGGCGCGCCCTCGGCGTGGTCGGCGTGCCCGTGGGTGAGGACGGTGAGCGCGACCCGGGCGCCGCGGTCGCGGACGAGGGCGGCGACCCGCTCGAGGTGGACGGGGTCGTCCGGGCCCGGGTCGACGACGATCGCCTCGGTGCCCCCGGGCTCGAGGAGGACCCACGTGTTCGTCCCGTCGAGGGTCATCGGCCCGGGGTTGGGGGCGAGCACGCACGTCGCGCGGGGGGTGACCTCCCCCCCGGTCCACTCCCCGGGCGCGGCGGACGGCGGCGGTGCGGCGGTCACAGCCCCTCCGCCCGGAGGACGACGCCGGCGTCGGTGCCGACGAGCCGGGGCATCACCGCAGGGATCGCGCCGCGGCTCCCGACGACCGAGGCGGCGTCGCCGGCGGCGGCGAGCTCCTCGAGGCAGACCCGGGTCGGCGGGAGGAGCATCGCCTCCCCGGCGTCGGCGGCACGGAGCAGGTCGGCCGGGCGGACCCAGCGGCCGGCCTCGGCCTCGCTGGTGTCGTGGTCGGCGACCTGGCCGGCGGGCACGGTCGCGGCGAAGAAGTGGGTGTCGTACCGGCGGGACTCGAACTCGGGCGTCACCCAGTGGGCCCGGTGGCCGAGCAGGTCGGTGCGCAGCACGAGCCCCTGCGCGGTGAGCACCTCGGCGAACGACAGCTCCCGGTCCACGAGCCGGCGGCGGCGCTCGCGCCACGCCGGGTCGGACAGGTCCGCGAGGACGGTTCCGGCGCCGGGACCGTCCCCCGGGCCGGCGAGCAGCACGCCGCTCTCCTCGAACACCTCGCGGGCGGCGGCGCAGACGAGCATCCGCGCCTCCTCCTCGCCGACCCCGATCGCGTCGGCCCAGGCCGCCGGCGCCGGACCGGACCACGGCAGCCGGGGGTCGGCGTCGCGGGGGTCGACCCCGCCCCCGGGGAAGACGTGCATCGACGGCGCGAACGCCATCGACGCGACCCGCTTGAGGACGAACACCTCGAGGTCGCCCGCGCCGTCGGGCCCCGGGAAGCCCGCAGGAGCGTCGCGCAGGAACATCACGGTCGCCGCGGGGCGGACCGGGACGGGCGTGCCGGGCTCGCGCACCCACGCCTCGGCCCGCTCGCGCATCGACGCCGACCGCGGCAGCGGGAAGTCCCGGACGGCCACGCCCGGGTCAGTCCGCGACGGCGACGGTGATCTCGACCTCGACGGGGACGTCGAGGGGCAGCACCGCGACCCCGACGGCGGAGCGGGCGTGCACCCCGGCGTCCCCGAACGCGGTGCCGAGCAGCTCGCTGGCGCCGTTGACGACCTGCGGCTGCCCGGTGAAGGACGGGTCGCTCGCGACGAAGCCGACGACCTTGACCACGCGGGTGACCCGGTCGAGGTCGCCGACGACGGACTTCACCGCGGCGATCGCGTTGAGCGCGCAGATCGCGGCGACCTCCTTGGCCCGCTCCGGGCTGACCAGCCCCTCGCCGTCACCGACCTTGCCGGTCTCGGCGGGGCTGCCGCCGACGAGCGGGACCTGGCCGGAGGTGTAGACCATCCGGCCGTCCCGGAGGGCGGGGACGTACGCCGCGACGGGCGCGGCGACGTCCGGGACCTCGTAGCCGGCGGCGGACAGGCGTTCCTCGACTGCGGACATCGTCATCCCTTCGCGCGCTTGAGGTAGGCGACGAGGTTGCTCCCGTCCGGGCCGGGGACGACCTGGACCAGCTCCCAGCCGTCCTCCCCCCACTGGTCGAGGATCTGCTTCGTCGCGTGCACGATGAGCGGCACGGTCGCGTACTCCCACGTCGTCATGACCGCCACACTATCGCCCGGCCGGGTTGCCACAATGGGCCCCATGAGCGGCTCGACGTCCCTCCTCGGCCTCGACGACGTCATCGACCCGTCGGTGCGCCCACCCGCCCGGAGCACCGCCTACGGCGAGCACCCGGAGCAGGTGTACGACGTCCGGCTGCCCGGCGGGCCCGGCGGGCGGGGCAGCGTCGTCGTCGTCCACGGCGGGTTCTGGCGTCCCGGGACCGACCGGGCCCACGCCGCCGCGCAGGCGCAGGCCTTCGCCGACCGGGGGTGGGCCGTCGCCGTGGTGGAGTACCGCCGCCCCGGCACCGCCGGTGCGTGGCGGGACACCCTCGACGACGTCGCGGCCGCGCTGGAGGCCGTCGCCGCCGACCCCGACCTGCCCGGCCCGCTGGTCGCGGTGGGCCACTCCGCGGGCGGGCAGCTCGCGCTGTGGGCCGCGAGCCGGGACGGCACGCCGCTGGCGGGGGTGGTCGCCGTCGCCGGCTGCGTCGACCTCGCCACCGTCGCCCGGCTCGACCTCGGGGACGGGGCCGCGCAGGCGTTCCTCGGCGGCGGCCCGGACGACGTGCCCGACCGGTACGCCGCCGCCGACCCGGCCGAGCTCGTCCCGGCCCGGGTCCCGGTCGTCCTCGTCCACGGCACCGAGGACGACCGGGTGCCGATCGAGATCTCCCACTCCTACGCCGCGGTCGCCGCGGGCACGGCCCGGCCGGCGACCGTCGAGGTCGTCCCGGGGGCGGGGCACTTCGAGCTCATCGACCCCCGTCAGCCCGGCTTCGACCGGGTGGTCCGCGCGGCCGCCACGGTCGCGTCCTAGGCTGAGCCGGTGGCATCCGGAACGGGAGGGGCCGGGCCGGTCCGCCTCCACATCGTCAGCGGCAAGGGCGGCACGGGCAAGACCACCGTCGCCGCCGCGCTCGCCCTCGCCCTCGTCGGGCGCGGGCTGCGGGTGCTGCTCGTCGAGGTCGAGGAGCGGCAGGGGATCGCGCAGACCTTCGACGTCCCCCCGCTCGGCCACGAGGAGACCCGGATCCTCGGCCACCCCTCCGGCGGGGAGCTGCTCGGGATGGCGGTCGACGCCACCGACGCGCTCATGGACTACCTGCAGAAGTTCTACCGGCTCGGGCGGGCCGGGTCGGTCCTGGAGAAGGTCGGGGCGGTGGACTTCGCGACGACCATCGCCCCCGGGCTGCGGGACGTCCTGCTCATCGGGAAGGTCTACGAGGCGGTCGGCCGCCCCGCCGGCGGCCGCGGCCGGGACCGCTCCGCGCGCCGGGCGTTCGACGCGGTCGTCCTCGACGCCCCGCCGACGGGCAGGCTCGTCCGGTTCCTCAACGTCAACTCCGAGCTCGCCCAGGTCGCCAAGGTGGGCCCGGTCCGCGGACAGGCGGACTCGATCACCCGGATGCTCCGCAGCGGCAGCACCGCGGTCCACCTCGTCACCCTCCTCGAGGAGATGCCGGTCCAGGAGACCGTCGACGCCGTCGCCGACCTCCGGGAGGCCGACCTGCCCGTCGGCGGGATCGTCATCAACGGCGTCCGCGAGCCCGTGCTCAGCGAGAAGGTGATGCGCACCGTCGACTCGGGTCGGACCGTGCGGCTGGCCCAGGGCGTCGCCGCCGACCTGCGCGCCGTCGGAGTCGAGACCGACGACGACCTCGTCGAGGGCCTGCTCGCCGAGGCCCGCGAGCACGGCGCCCGGGTCGCGTTGCAGGCCGAGCAGGAGAAGGCCGTCCTCGGTCAGGGACGGGCCGTCTACCGGCTGCCGGCGCTGCCGGAGGGGCTCGACTCCGGCGGGATCCACGTCCTCGCCGACGCCCTCGCCGAGCAGGGGATGGTCTGATGCCCCGCGCCGAGGCCCCCCGGCTCGACCTCGACCCGGTCGTCGCCGACCCCGGGATCCGGATCGTCGTCTGCTGCGGGTCCGGCGGGGTGGGCAAGACGACGACCGCCGCGGCGCTCGCGCTGCGGGCGGCCGAGTCCGGCCGGCGGGTCGTCGTGCTGACGATCGACCCCGCCCGGCGGCTGGCGCAGTCCCTCGGCCTCACCGAGCTCGACAACACCCCCCGGCCGGTCACCGGCGTCGACCCGACCTCGGGCGGCTCGCTCGACGCGATGATGCTCGACATGAAGCGGACCTTCGACGAGGTCGTCGAGACCCACGCGCCCCCGGACCGGGTCGACCAGATCCTCGAGAACCCGTTCTACCAGGCGGTGTCGAGCTCGTTCGCGGGGACGCAGGAGTACATGGCGATGGAGAAGCTCGGCCAGCTCCGCGCCGAGGCGGGCCGGACCGGGGCGTGGGACCTCATCGTCGTCGACACCCCGCCGTCCCGGTCGGCGCTGGACTTCCTCGACGCCCCGAAACGGCTCGGGTCCTTCCTCGACGGGCGGTTCATCCGGATGCTCACGGCCCCGGCGAAGGCCGGCGGCCGGGCGTACCTGAAGGTCCTCACCGCCGGGATGGGCATCGCGACGGCGGTGATGACGAAGGTCCTCGGCGGGGAGCTGCTCCACGACGTCCAGACGTTCGTCGCGGCGCTCGACACGATGTTCGGCGGGTTCCGGGAGCGGGCCGACCAGACCTACGCCCTGCTGCAGGACCAGGAGACGACGTTCCTCGTCGTCGCGGCCCCCGACCGCGACGCCCTCCGGGAGGCCTCGTTCTTCCTCGACCGGCTCGAGCAGGAGCAGATGCCCGTCGCCGGGGTGGTCGTCAACCGGGTCCAGCAGGTCGCGGCCGCGCTGGGCGCCTCACGCGCCGCCGAGGCGGCGGGGGCGGTCGAGCGGGAGCGGGAGTCGGCGACCGCGGCGACCACGGCCGGGCTGCTCCACCTCCACGCGGACCTGGCCACGTCCCACGACCGCCAGCACGCCCACGTCCTCCGCTTCTCCGCGGGACACCCGGGGGTCCCCCTGGTCGAGGTGCCGGCCGCCCCCTCCGACATCCACGACCTCGACGGCCTCAGGGCCATCGGTCAGGCGCTGACGGCCGCCCCGGTCTCGTCCTGACGGGCGCGAGCGAACAGGGCCGCCCACGAGCGCACGTCCGGGCGCCGGCGGAGCAGGGCCCGACGCTCGCGCTCGGTCATCCCGCCCCACACCCCGAACTCGGTCCGGTTGTCGAGCGCGTCGGCGAGGCACTCGGCGATGACGGGGCAGCCGCGGCAGAGGACCTTCGCCTCGCGCTGGGCCTTGCCCTGGACGAACAGGGTGTCGGGGTCGGCCTTGGCGCAGGTGCCCAGCGACGCCCACTCGGTGATCCACGCGGTGCGCGGGGTGGTCTGCTGCAGTGCGGTGACAGGAACCGTGGTCATGGGAGTGCCTTTGCGCTCGTTACCCTTTCGGGAGACTCCCCCTCACCAACGGTGATGTTCCCCCGAACTTGTACAAGACACCGTAAAGAGACGGTAAAGAACGAACCATGCTCCGTCGGGGTGGTTTCCGCCCCCCTCGGAGTGACTAGTCACTTCGGGTGGTCCCGGGCGTGTCACGGTCCCGGGCCGGGGAGAGGGGCAGGCGTGTCCGCCCGGCGCTCGCCTCCGCGGACCACCCAGCGGCGTCCCTTACCCTGTGCGCCATGGATCGCCGACCCAGCGTGCCGCACATCCTCAGCCTGTTCGCGGCCTTCGTCGCGGTGGCCGTGGCGCTCGGCGTGCTCGGCGCCGGCCTCCTCGTGCCCGCGGTCGGTGCGGCCGGTGCGGCGGCGAACTCGACGGTCACCGCGTTCGAGGACCTGCCGAGCGAGTTCCGGGCGTCCCCGCTGTCGCAACAGTCGAAGATCGTCGACGTCAACGGCACGACGATCGCGACCCCGTACGACGAGAACCGGATCATCGTCCCGCTGCGCAAGGTCGCCCCGATCATGCAGAAGGCGCAGATCGCCATCGAGGACAGCCGGTTCTACGAGCACGGCGGGCTCGACGTCCGCGGGACGCTGCGGGCGCTGGTCAACAACGTCGCCGGCGGGGAGACCCAGGGCGGGTCGTCGCTGACCCAGCAGTACGTGAAGATCACCCTCCAGGAGAAGGCGCTCCGGAACAACAACAAGGACGCCGCGCAGGCCGCGGTCGCCGAGACCTACAGCCGCAAGATCCAGGAGCTGAAGTACGCGCTCGACCTCGAGAAGACGCTGACGAAGAAGCAGATCCTCGAGGGGTACCTCAACCTCGTGTACTACGGCGACCTCGCCTACGGGGTCGAGGCGGCGTCGCTGCACTACTTCGGCGTGCACGCCTCCGACCTCAACCTCGCGCAGGCGGCCACCCTGGCGGGCACCGTCCAGGCCCCGAGCGCGACCGACCCGCACAACCACCCGGAGGCGTCCCAGAAGCGGCGCGACGTCGTCATCGACCGGATGCTCGAGCTCGGCGACATCACCCCGAAGCAGGCCAAGAAGGCCAAGGCGAAGTCGATCCCGAGCATGCTCCACCTCAAGGACAACCAGGGTGGGACGTGCGAGCGGTCCAACCAGCCGTTCTTCTGCTCCTACGTCATGGCCTACCTCAAGCAGATGCCCCAGCTCGGGGCGAACGTCGACGAGCGGGTCCGGCGGATCAACCAGGGCGGGCTGTTGATCAAGACGACCCTCAACTCGAAGTTCCAGAAGAGGATCCGCAAGGACCTGCGCTCCAAGGTCCCGGCCGGGGACCCGAGCGGGGTCGGAGCCGCGGCGTCGCTGGTCCAGCCCGGGACGGGCAAGATCCGCGCGATGGTCCAGACCTCGAAGTACGACCCGACGGCGAAGCAGTCGACGGTCGCCAAGACCGCGGTGAACTGGAACGTCCCCCAGGAGTACGGCGGCACCGCCGGGTTCCCGTTCGGCTCGACGGCGAAGATGTACGCCGTCGTCACCGCCCTGCAGCAGGGGATCCCGGTCCACGGCACGGTCCCGTCGAAGTACGCGACGACGACCCAGCCGGCGATCTACGACCCGAGCGAGTTCAAGGACAAGTGCAAGTCGCTCGAGCCGTACGCGGTCCGCAACGACGAGGCGATCGGCGGCAGTCCGCTGCCGTTCGACACCGCGATCTCGCAGTCGGTCAACACCGCCTTCGCCTCCCTCGTCATCGACGAGCTCGGCGGCTGCAAGGTCCGCAAGACGATGACGAAGATGGGCCTGCGCCAGGGCACGGGCGACCAGATCCAGCCCTACCCCTCGCCGCTGATCCTCGGGTCGGACTCGACCCCCCCGCTCACCCTCGCCTCGTCGTACGCGACCCTCGCCGCCGAGGGGAAGTACTGCCAGCCGAACCCGATCGAGTCGATCACGACGAACGAGGGCAAGAAGCTCGACATCCCGAAGAAGAAGTGCAAGCAGGTCATCTCCAAGGACGTCGCCCGCGGTGCGACCCAGCTGCTCAAGGGAGTCATCGCCCACGGCACCGGCACCGGCGCGCAGCTCGCCGGGGGCCGGGTCGCCGCGGGCAAGACGGGCACGACGGACAACTACACGCAGTCGTGGTTCGTCGGGTACACCCCGCAGCTCGCGACCGCGGTGTACGTCGGCACCCCGGAGAGCTCGAAGTCGATGAAGAACATCACCATCGGCGGGCAGTACTACTCCCGGGTCTTCGGCGGCACGATCGCCGCGCCGCTGTGGAGCGAGGTCATGGACATGGCCCTCCACGGCAAGAAGAAGAAGGGCTTCCACCAGCCGAGCACGAAGATGGAGTACGGCGAGAACATCCCCGTGCCCAGCGTCATCGGCCAGTCGGTCGGCTCGGCCCGCTCGGAGCTGGAGAAGGTCGGGCTCCGGGTGTCGGTCGCCGGCGAGATCAACAGCTCGATGGGTCAGGGGCTCATCGCCTCGCAGAGCCCGAGCGGCGGCACCGCCCACCAGGGCGACGTGGTGACGGTCTACACCTCGACGGGCTACGTCCCGCCCCCGCCGCCGACGTCGACGTACACCCCGCCGCCGCCGACCTCGACCAGCACGCCGTCGTCGAGCTCGACGACGCAGAAGCCGTCGCCGTCGTCGACGCAGAAGCCGTCGAGCAAGTCGACGCCACCACCGAAGACGACGAAGAACGGCTGACGTGCCGGGCCCCGGCGCGACGACGGGCCCGCCTCCTCGCCGGGGGCGGGCCCGTCCGCTGTCGCGGCCGGGGCGGCGGCAGGCTCAGCCGCCGGTGAGACGCGCGCGGACGGCGGCCGCGACCCGGCCGCCCTCGGCGCGCCCCGCGACGCGGGCCTGGGCGACCTTCATCACCTGGCCCATCTGCGCCGTGCCGGTCGCGCCGGTCTCGGCGACCGCGTCGGCGACGATCGCGTCGAGCTCGGCGTCGCCGAGCTGGGCGGGCAGGTAGCCCTCGAGGACGTGGAGCTCGGCGCTCTCGCGCTCGGCGAGCTCGGCCCGTCCGGCCTGCTCGTAGGCCGCGACCGACTCGCGGCGCTTCTTGGCCTCCTTGGCGAGGACCTTGAGGACGTCGTCGTCGGTCAGCTCGCGGGCCTCGGTCCCGGCGACCTCCTCGGTCCGGATCGCCGAGAGCGCCATCCGCAGGGTGCCCGAGCGGAGCTGGTCCCGCTCGCGCATCGCGCCCTTCAGGTCGTTCTGGATCGTGGACTTGAGGCTCGGCTCGGTCATGTCGCCAGTCTGTCACCCGGGCGAGCGGGGGTTTGCGAGGATGAGCCCGTGACGACGACACCCCGCGCCCTCGGCGCCGCCCTGCTCGGGACCGGCGCCGCGGCCGCCGGCGGACTGGCGTGGGCCGGCCTGGTGGAGCGCAACGCCTTCGCGCTGCGGCGCGTCGAGGTCCCCGTCCTGCCCGACGGCCTGCCGCCGCTGCGGGTGCTCCACGTCAGCGACCTCCACCTCGTCCCGCGGCAGCGCCGCAAGGTCGCCTGGGTCCGGGGCCTCGCCGCCCTCGAGCCCGACCTCGTCGTCGCGACCGGGGACCTGCTCGCCGGCGCGGACGCCGTGCCGGCCGTGCTCGAGGCACTCGAGCCGCTGCTGGAGGTCCCCGGGGTCTTCGTCCTCGGCTCGAACGACTACTTCGCCCCGACGCTGAAGAACCCCGCCCGCTACCTCGGGCGGAACCACCGGCACGGAGTCGGCACGTCGGCCCCGCTGCCGACCGGGGACTTCGTCGCCGGGCTCACGGCGGGAGGCTGGCTCGACCTCGACAACGCCCGCGGCGCGCTGACCGTCGCCGGGGTCCGGCTCGGCTTCGTCGGCGTCGACGACCCCCACCTGGACCGCGACGACTACGCCGCGGCCGCGGCCAGCGCCCCGCCCCCGGACGACGTCGACCTGCGCGTCGGCGTCACCCACGCGCCCTACCAGCGGGTCCTCGACGCCATGGTCGGCGACGGCGCGGACCTCGTGCTCGCCGGGCACACCCACGGCGGCCAGCTCTGCGTGCCGTTCCTCGGGGCGCTCGTCACCAACTGCGACCTCGACACGGGCCGGGCGAAGGGCCTGTCCCGGTGGTGGAAGGGCGCCGGCGGCGCGCCGTCCGGTCAGGCCCCGCAGGACGCGGCGTGGCTGCACGTCTCGGCAGGTCTGGGTACCGCGCCGACCGCCCCGGTGCGGTTCGCGTGCCGTCCGGAGGCGAGCCTGCTCACCCTCGCCCCGCGCTGAGGGATCCGATTTCGGGCCCGCCGGGCGGGTGGGCTATTCTCGGGTGTCGCCGTCCCCACCGGGGCGGCGTTGCCACGGGGTGTGGCGCAGCTTGGTAGCGCGCTTCGTTCGGGACGAAGAGGTCGCAGGTTCAAATCCTGTCACCCCGACCACCACGTCACCGCAGG